>NZ_LT906453.1 GCF_900187045.1 Dermatophilus congolensis | reverse complement strand
GGTGACGTCCCTTCGCTAGTGCGAGCTAGAGCAGGTTCCACGGGTGTCTCTCAGCCGTTGTGGTCGGCACCCCGCGTCGTGGGCAGCATATCGCCGTCAGGGGTGGGGGTTGGTGTGCGTGGAGGCATCGGGTAGAGGCGGGTGTTTGTCTGGGGCGTTCTCAGGTGATGGCCGTACGGTCGGTGGATCGGGTTGTGCACAGGAGGGGTGTTGTGGTTGCTGGTGTTGCTGTGGTGGTGGGGTCGGGGCCTAATGGGTTGGCTGCTGCGGTGCATTTGGCGCGCAGTGGTTTGGAGGTGAGGGTGTTTGAGGCCGCATCGGTGCCGGGGGGTTCGGTGCGTTCGGTGCCGTTGTTTGGGCAGGGGTCGGTGGTGGATGTGGGAGCTGCGGCGCATCCGTTTGGTGTATCTAGCCCCTTTTTTCGGGGGTGTGGTTTGGATAAGCATGGGTTGAGGTGGTTGCATGCGCCGGTTCCGTTGGCGCATCCGTTGGTGGGTCGTCCAGCGGTGGTGTTGCAGCGTTCGTTGGGGCAGACGGCCGATGAGTTGGGCCGTGATGGGGTGGCGTGGCGGCGGCTTTTAGGGCCGTCGGTGCGTGGATGGGATCAGGTGGTGGAGTCGTTTTTGGGGCCGGTAGCGCGGGTGCCGAGGTATCCGGTAACTATGGCTGGGTTTGGGGTTCGGGGGGTGTGGCCGGCGACGTTGTTGGGGCGCTCGCTGTTTTCTGGTGTGCAGGCTCGGGCGTTGTTTGCTGGCAGTGCGGCTCATGCGTTTGTGCCGTTGCATAGGGCGTGTACGTCGGCGTTTGGGGTGGTGTTGTCGGCGGCGGGGCATGCGGTGGGGTGGCCGGTGGCTGAGGGTGGTTCGGGTGCGATTACGGCGGCGTTGGTTGCTGAGTTGGAGTCTTTAGGTGGTCAGGTGGTGACGGGGTGTCAGGTGGTGGATGTGCGGCAGGTGGGGGATGCGGATGTGGTGATGTTGGATGTGGGGCCGTGGGCTGCGGTGCGTTTGCTGGGGGATCGGATGCCTTCGCGGGTGCGGCGGGCGTTGTTGCGGTGGCGGTATGGGGCTGCGGCGTACAAGGTGGATTATTTGTTGGACGGTGCTGTTCCGTGGGCTGATTCGCGGGTTGGTGGGGCTGGGACGGTGCATGTTGGTGGGACGTTGGAGGAGATTGCGTGGGCTGAGGATCAGGTGGCGGCGGGTCGGGTGCCGCAGCGTCCGTTTGTGGTGGTGTGTCAGCAGGGTGTTGCGGATGGTTTGCGTGCACCGGAGGGCAGACAGGTCGTGTATGCGTATGCGCATGTGCCTTCGGGGGCTGATGGGCCTGGTGTTGGGCAGTTGATTGATGCGCAGATAGAGCGGTTTGCGCCGGGGTTTCGGGATCGGGTGGTGACGAGGGTGGAGTCGGGGCCTAGTGCGTTGTCGGCGGCGAATCTCAATGTGGTGGGGGGTGACATTGTTGGTGGTGCTGCGTCGGGGTTGCAGGCGGTGTTTCGGCCGCGGGTGACGTTGCGGCCTTATGAGGTGGGTGTTCCTGGTGTGTATTTGTGTTCGTCGTCGACCCCGCCGGGTGGTGGGGTGCACGGTATGTGTGGGTTTTACGCGGCGGAGGCAGCGTTGCGTGACCTCCGCCGCCGGTGATGTTGGTTAGGTGAGTTCGATGATGACGGGTGCGTGGTCGCTTGCGCCTTTGCCTTTGCGTTCGTCGCGGTCGATGTAGGCGTGGGTGACGCGGTTGGCTAGGGCGGGGGAGGCGAGTCCGAAGTCGATGCGCATGCCTTGGCGTTTGGGGAAGCGTAGTGATGTGTAGTCCCAGTAGGTGTAGATACCGGGACCGGGGGTGTGGGGGCGGACGACGTCGGTGAAGCCGGTGTCGATCATTGCTTGGAATGCTTCGCGTTCGGGGATGGTGACGTGGGTTTTTCCTTCGAAGAAAGACATGTCCCAGACGTCTTCGTCGGTGGGGGCGACGTTCCAGTCTCCGGTAAGGAGGATCTGGGCGTTGGGGTCGTTGGTGAGCCAGTTTTCGCCGTTGTTGCGTAGGGCGCGCATCCAGTCGAGTTTGTATGTGTAGTGGGGGTGGTCGATTTCGCGGCCGTTGGGTATGTAGAGGGACCAGACGCGGATTCCGCAGCAGGTGGCCCCGATGGCGCGGGCTTCAGCGACGGGGTCGGGTTCGCCCCAGGTGGGCATGCCGTCGAATCCGATTTGTATGTCTTCGAGGCCGACGCGGGAGAGGATGGCCACGCCGTTCCATTGGTTGATCCCGTGGTGGGCGACGTCGTACCCGGCTGCCCGGATGGGGTCGGCGGGGAAGGCTTCGTCTTTGACTTTGGTTTCTTGCACGGCCAAGACGTCGATGTCGTTGCGTTCGAGCATGGCGACGAGTCGGTCCATGCGGGCGCGGATGGAGTTGATGTTCCAGAAAGCGATACGCACGGGATCCACCCTAGGCTGGTGGGGTGGATCTTGGTGTTGGGGCGCGGTGGTGTGGGGTTTATCCGCCGAGTACGGCGCGGGTGACGTCGGTTTGGTTGTGTAAGAGGGCGGCGATGGCTTGTTGTGCGGTGTTGATGCGTTCCACGGCGGCGGATACCTCGTCGAGGGTGCTGCTGACGTTGGCGGCGTCTGATTGGATGCGGCCGACTTTGAGGTTGACTTCGTCTGTGGCGCCGGAGGTTTCGTGAGCGAGTTCTTTGACTTCGCTTGCGACGACGGCGAAGCCTTTTCCTGCTTCTCCGGCGCGGGCGGCTTCGATGGTGGCGTTGAGGGCCAGCAGGTTGGTTTGCTCGGCGATGGCGGTGATGGTTTTGACGACGGCGCCGATTTCGGTGGAGCTGGTGTCGAGTTCTTTGATGATGCGCCCGGCGTCGGTGGTGATGCGGGCTGCTTCGTCGGCGATGGTGCGTGCTGAGTGGACTTCTTTTTCAACTTCAGCGATGGAGTCGAGTAGGTGTGTTGCTGCTTCGGAGATGCGTTGGGTGCCGCGGATGCGTTCGACTGCGTGGGAGACGAGGAATGCTGTGTTGCGTAGGGCTTCGCGGCGGGTGTCGGTGAGGTCGATTGTGCGGGTGGCGAAGAAGTCCATGGTGCCAACTACTTTGTTGTCGACGACGATGGGCAGGCAGACCCCGGAGCGGACGCCGGCTCGTTGGGCGGCGGGGGCGCGGACGCAGTCGGTGACTTGGCCTAGGTCGGGTTCGTAGACGAGGTTGTTACTTGCCCAGGTGCGTCCGGCGACTCCTACTCCTTTGGCGAAGGTGGAGTTGTGGGTGACTTGGCGGAATTCTTCGCCAGCGTCGCCGGATTCTATGACGAAGCGCAGTACGTTTTCTTTTTCGTCGAGTCCCCAGAAGGATCCGTATTCCCAGTTAAATTCGCGTCGAATGGTGTCGAGGGCTACTTGGATTGCTGTGGATTCTTCAGCGGTTTGGGTGACTTCGCGCAGGACGGAGTTCACGGCGTTGGCGCTTTGGGCTTGTTCTTGGCTGATGGCGGAGTAACGAATTCGTTCGAGCGCGGTGGAGAGCAGGTCGCCGATGCAGGTGAGCAGTTCGATGCGGCGTTCGGTGATAATCCAGGGCGTGTAGGCGAAGAATGACAAGACCCCGTAGATGCGGCCTTGGTGGCTGATGGGCAGCCCGATATGGGTGGCGCCGAGGGGGGCGCTGGGGCCGAAGAAGTGGCGCAGAATGGTTGCTCCGTTTTCTTCGATGATGATTTCGCGTCGTTCCCAGGCACGTCCGAGCACTCCTTCGCCTTTGGCGAGGGTGAGTTTTTCCCCGGGGGGCGGTTCGATGGAGGGGTCGCGGTGTGAGGAGCCATCCATGATGAGTTTGTTGGTGTCGTGATCGACGCGCCAGACGCTGGATAGGTCCCAGCCGAGGGCGCAGCATGCGGCGTTGATTGCTGCGCAGGCTGCTTGTTCATATCCGTGGGAGGTCGCCAGAGCTGTCATCACGGTTCGGAGAACTGCGATTTCGTCGTCCTGGGGTGGCGGGTTCTCAGTGACCTGTGGAGGTTTGTTGAAGAGCGCGCGCATTCTTCCTCGTTCCGGGAGAGGTTCTTTGAGGTCCTTTCGGTCGTGGTGGTTGTCCTCTGAGGGATACTGGGGGAGTGGAACGGAGTTTATGTGCGGTGGGTAAGTGGGCTCTGTGATGTTTTCTTTAGGGCGAGTTTCTCTGTCGGGCGTTGATTTTGTGGTGGTAGATCCGATTATTTTCGGCGCCGTTTGGTCGATGTGAGCAGTGACTGCCGCGCCTATTGCTAGAGCAAGGGGCCAGGCGGTGGGTGTAACACGGGACGATCCGTGTTTGGGACTCACGCATCGGAGATGTTGACATGGCGTTCTCAACTGACGCTGTAGGTCGAGCGCAAAAAACGAATCGTCGTCGTGGGGTGCGGCCAAGAATTTTGCTGGTGGGAGCAATTGGCGTCATTGGTGCTTTGCTTTTATCGATGACTTCGTTGGTGGCGTTGAATAATGTCACTGCTGCCTCACAAACGATGTCTAAAGCAGCGTTGGCGCGCGTTGTTGCGTGGCGAACTGCTCAGGCGCTTTCGGAGTTGAATGGCCAGCAGAACGGGTATGTCATTGAGGCTTTGCCTACTGAGGCCCCGCCGGTAAGCGATACGGCTGGTTCACGAAAGGCTTACGTCAAAGCCGTAGAACAGATGGACCAGGTGTTGACGCAGGCTGATCAGGTTTTTGATGACCCCACCCAGCAGGAACTGCTGGGCAAAGTCAAGAACGCTTACGGCGACTGGAAGAACAATGACGCCAAGGTTGTTTCTGCGCTGTTGTTGAAAACGGCTGCTGGCAACAAAGAAGCCAGTGCTCTGGCCACTAATCAGGCTGGCAAGATCATGGATGAGCTTCGGGTTTCTTCGGACAAAATGAACGAGCTTGCTAAGCAGAATTTTGAAGAAGCGCAGGCGGCTGTGCTCAGTGCGCGTACTTCTGCGATATGGGTGGGGCTGCTGGTTCTTGCTGTTGTGGCGCTAGTAGTCGGTGTTCTGGCTATGCGGATCAGTGGGTCGATTATTGCTTCGGTGCAAGGGGTGCTGGCCTCGGTGGAAGCGATTCGTCGTCGGGACTTGAGCGTGCCTAGCGTTCGTAAAACGAATGATGAGTTGGGCGACATGGCTGAGGCGATCGAAGAGACACGTTTGTCTTTGCGTGAGGTGATGTCGCGGGTGGCGGATGCATCGAGTTCGGTCGCGGCTGCTTCTGAGGAGTTGACTGCTACTGCCTCGCAGGTGCGTTCGTCATCGGAGGTGTCTTCGCGCCAGGCGGGGGTGGCTGCTCAGTCAGCGGCTTCGGTTTCTGAAAGTGTGGGGACTGTTGCTGCAGGTACGGAGGAGATGACAGCCTCTATCCGCGAGATCGCTCAAAATACGACGGATGCTGCAGCTGTTGCTGCTTCAGCTGTGCAGGTAGCTGACCAGACCAACGCTACAGTCGCCAAACTTGGTGAGTCGAGTCTGGAGATTGGTGAGGTTATTAAGACCATCACGAGTATTGCTGAGCAAACGAACCTCCTGGCGCTCAATGCCACGATTGAGGCAGCCCGTGCTGGTGAAGCCGGTAAGGGCTTTGCTGTGGTTGCTAATGAGGTGAAAGATCTGGCTCAAGAAACAAGCCGGGCCACGGATGATATTGGGCGCCGTGTTGAGCAAATCCAGCTAGATACCCAGGCCGCAGTGTCTGCGATTGCTGAGATCAGCGGAATTATTGCCTCCATTAATGACACGCAGTCCACGATCGCTTCGGCTGTAGAGGAGCAAACGGCGACCACGAATGAGATGAGTCGTTCTGCCTCGGAAGCGGCTGCGGGGACCAGTGAGATCTCTTCGGGGATCCAAGAGGTATCGGCTGCTGCTGAAGACACCAATGAGGCGGTTTCTTCGACGGTGCAGGCGGCGGAGGAGCTTTCTCGCCGGGCGACGGAGCTGCAGCAGTTGGTGGATGGCTTCACCATCTGAGGTTGCTCTTGGCTTGAGCAATGCGCCATAGCGAACGTCGCAGCAGAGAGTGCTCTCTGCTGCGACGTTCGCTATGTAGGTAGGTGGGGGTGATCTCGCACGTACGCTGATCGGTATGACCGAGAACTCTTCAAGCCATGGCGACCTGCCTGCTGTGAATCTCCCCGCAGAGGCCGCGCAGGCGCGGGCAGAACTGTTGGACCTCATCAAAGAGAAGGCAATTGTCTGGGGCAAGGTGACGTTGTCTTCGGGCAAAGAGGCCGATTATTACGTTGATCTGCGTCGAATCACCTTGGATTCGCAGGCTGCTCCGTTGGTGGGCGCGGTGATGCTGGACTTGACCTCGCAGCTGGACTTCGATGCGGTCGGTGGGCTGACGATGGGTGCTGATCCGGTGGCGACGGCAATGCTTCATGCTGGGGCCCACCGCGGTATTCGGCGGGATGCTTTTGTGGTCCGTAAAGCAGAGAAAACGCACGGTTTGCAGCAGCGTATTGAGGGGCCTTCGATTGCCGGTCGTAAGGTGCTCGTAGTAGAAGACACCTCTACAACGGGTGGTTCACCGTTGACAGCGGTGGAGGCAGTCCGTGAAGCCGGTGCTGAGGTTGTTGGCGTTGCTGTTATCGCTGATCGTTCTTCTGGTGCCGCTGAACGAATTACAAAAGAGGCGGGCGTTCCGTACTTCTACGCGTATGGCCTTGAGGACCTCGGCTTGGCCTGAGATCGGCCTCGGTGAACAGCGTTCTCTCTCGGTAGGATGAGGTGAGCAAACTCGCAGGCTGCAACGCGATTGTGTTGTGGCCTGCGCTGGTATTGCGCGTTGCCTGTCACACACCGAATTCAAGGGGAGTTGCCCATGGTTGTCCTTCTTCTACTCATCCTCATCGTGGTGGGGGTTGTCGTGTATGGAATCTCGACCAACAACAAGTTGATGCAGGCACGCAACTTGACTGAGGAGTCGTGGCGCCAGATCGATGTCGAGCTCAAGCGTCGGCATGATCTCATCCCCAACCTGGTTGAGACGGTGAAGGGATACGCCGCTCACGAGGGCGACACGCTGCAGCAGGTTATTGAGGCTCGTAACAAAGCTGTCAGTGCTGGTCCTTCGGCTGGTCAGGCTACGCAGGCTGAGGGTGAACTCTCCTCGGCTCTGGGGCGTTTGATGAGCATCAGTGAGGCGTACCCGGATCTGAAGGCGAACAACAACTTCACCGAACTGCAGCGTGAACTCTCTGCCACTGAAGACCGGATCGCTTCGGGGCGTCGCTACTACAACGCCACGGTGCGTGACTTGAACACGATGGTTGATTCTTTCCCCTCGAGCTTCTTCGCTAAGCGGGCTGGCGTGGCCAAGGCGGACTACTTCGAGGCGGAGACGGCTGCGAAGAACGCCCCGACGATCAACTTTGGTCAAGGCGGAGGCACGATTGCTGGCCCAGGTCAGGGAGGGCCAGCTGCTGCGCAGCCGGCACCGCAACCTCCGGCCGTGGGGACTCAGCAGCCGGGACAGCTTTCCGGGTATGACCCCAGCCAGGGTCTAGGGCAGAACTACACGCCGAGCCCAATTCAGGACAAGCGCCCAGGCGAGCAGTGATTCGGTAACACGTTTTCTGGCGCGGGGTGACTCACCAACGGTGAGCCACCCCGCGCCAGTGTGAGTGCATGGTGTGGGTTGAGCAGATGAGGAGGGCAGCATGAGTTCGGATGATGCGCGTGGAGTTGGGGTGGGGCCGTGGCCTGGTGGTGAGGTGGCATGGCCTCGAGATGCTGAAGGTGAGGTGGCCTGGCCGTATGACGCCGAGCTCCTCGCTGACGGGGATCGCCGGAATGTGCTTGATCGGTACAGGTATTGGCGGCATGAGGCAGTGGTCGCTGATTTGGATTCACGGCGCCATGGATTGCATGTAGCTGTGGAGAACTGGGAGCACGATTTCAATATCGGTTCGGTGATTCGCACTGCGAATGCGATGAATGTGGCGGCGTTCCATATTGTTGGCCGGCGTCGTTGGAACCGGCGGGGGGCGATGGTGACGGACCGGTACCAGCATGAGTTTCATCATGGTGATGTGGCGGCGCTGCAGCAGTGGGCGGCTCAGCAGCCAGATGGAGCCGGGGGTGTGGGGATTCCGCTTATTGGAATCGACAATGTTCCGGGGTCGGTGCCGATTGAGACGTACTCGTTGCCGCAGCGGTGTGTGATGTTGTTTGGGCAAGAAGGGCCTGGTTTGACGGATGCGGCTGTGTCGGCGTGTGACGTCATCTTGGATATCGCCCAATTCGGTTCTACCCGTTCGATGAACGCCGGAGCTGCGGCAGCGATTGCCATGCATGCCTGGGTCAGGGCGCATGTGTTTGGGCAGTCGGTGGGTGGGTGAGGTTCGCCACGATTGGCGGTAGTGCGTGCACGTCGCTGCGTGACAGACAGTGGGAGTGCCAGAAAGGTTCTGGTGGTCGGCTCTAGGATGGTTGGAGTCAACACTCGACTGCAAGGAGAGTCACGTGCCCATCGCAACCCCGGACGTATACGCGGAGATGCTCGACAAGGCTAAGGCAGGCTCCTTCGCCTACCCAGCCATCAACGTCTCGTCTTCTCAGACTTTGAATGCTGCTATCCGAGGCTTTGCCGAGGCTGGTTCGGACGGCATCATCCAGGTCTCCACGGGTGGTTCGGAGTACTTCTCCGGCCCGACGATCAAGCACATGGTGACGGGTTCGTTGGCGATGGCTGCGTTCGCGCAGGAGGTCGCTAAGAACTACGACGTCAACATTGCGTTGCACACCGACCACTGCCCCAAGAACAAGCTGGATGGCTTTGTGCGTCCGCTGCTTGAGGCTTCCACGGAGAAGGTGAAGAAGGACGGTCTTCCGTACTTCCAGTCGCACATGTGGGATGGTTCGGCTGTTCTGCTGGAAGAAAACCTGCAGATCGCGCAGGAACTGTTGGAGAAGGCTGCTGCTGCACGGGTCATCCTTGAGGTGGAGATCGGTGTCGTTGGTGGTGAAGAAGATGGCGTTGTTGGTGAAATCAACGACAAGCTGTACACCACCCCTGAAGACGCGATTGCCACGGTTGAAGCGTTGGGCTTGGGTGAGAAGGGCCGTTACATGGCTGCGCTCACGTTCGGCAACGTGCACGGCGTTTACAAGCCTGGCAACGTCAAGCTCCGCCCGGAAATTTTGAAGCAGGCTCAGGACGCTATCGTCGCCAAGTTTGGTGACGCCCAAGGCGACAAGCCGCTGGACTTGGTGTTCCACGGCGGGTCGGGCTCCACTGAGCAGGAGATTTCCGATGCAGTGGATTACGGCGTTGTGAAGATGAATGTTGACACTGACACTCAGTACGCGTTCACTCGCCCGATTGCTGGCTGGATGATGAGCAACTACGAGGGTGTTCTGAAGATTGACGGTGAGGTTGGCAACAAGAAGCAGTACGACCCGCGTGCGTGGGGTAAGGCTGCTGAAGAGGGTATGGCCGCCCGCGTTGTTGAGGCGTGTGAAAACCTGCGTAGCGCAGGTAAGTCGCTTAAGTGAGGTGACGCGGAGTTAACGGTTGTTTTCTCCGCATGCTGCAGTGGGCCGTGAGATTCCTTCGTGAAGGGATTCTCACGGCCCACTTTTGATGTCGTTATTGGCGTTCGTTAATGGTCGATTTTTACGCCGGTTACGGCTTGGCGAGTTCCGGCGTCAACTTTGGCTGGGTCAACAGTAAGAGTGACGCGGCGGCCGCTCTCACTGGAGTAGCTGCACATGTCGTCTTCGCAGGCAGTGCGCAAGAGGGCGCCTTTAGGGGAGCTAGAGGTGAGTTTGTCGACTACTCCTGCGGTGGCGTAGGTGTTCATAGCGCCTTTGTCGCCAGCATTCCACGCCTGAATGAGGGATTCTGTGTAGTCCCCTGCCGAGGTGGGTAGCGTGCCGATCTGGGTGTTGGCTCGTCCGCTGTTTTTGGCAGAGCCTTGCGCGCTGCGAAGGTCGTCAGCTGGGTGAGTGTGCTGTGTGGGGCTGGCGGTGCTGGTTTTGGTTGCCGTGGTTGGGGCAGGCGTGGGGACGGCAGGCGCACTGGTTGATGCCGAAGGGGTTGAAGTGGAGGCTACGTTCTGGGTGCCTGCCTGATTGCTGCATGCGGAGAGCGCGGCCAGGGCGGTGGCCGCAACAGCGATCACTGCGCCTGTAGACAGTTGGCGTTTCATGATCATCTTCTTCCTTGCTCGGCGGGGCCGGTTGGCTTCTCTCCTGATCGGCTGTGAGAGGGGATTTCTCAGGTAACTGTGTGCGCTTGGTGTGATCGGGTATTGAAGCCGGTGAGTAGTGGTCAGGTCTTGACCACGCAATAGGTAACAAACTCAGAGTAGAAGGGAAAAAGTGATCGTCCATTTATTCACCCCCCTTGAAACCATATTGTTTTCACATTGTTGCTTTTCTTCATCGCTGTTAGGGGGAGAGTGAGTGACTGCTGCAGGTGGTGCTTGGGGCGTTTTCGTGGGTGTCAGCGTCGATCGTGTTCATTCCTGAGCGTGTGTCTCACACGGTAGGGTTGAGCATCGCGAGTGCACGCATATGTGCGCTTGTCGCTGTGGCTTTGTAAGGCTCGCGCTGTCCTCCTCGCCTTGGGTGGGGGAGTTGAACGGCGCAGGCGCCCGCCAGCAGCCTGACCACGGGTGGCCCAGCGTTTGTAGCCATGTGGCTGAGTTCGGTCAGGAGATGAGAGACGTGAGGAGAGTGGCCCGATGCCTGCAATTGTGCTGATCGGTGCCCAATGGGGTGACGAGGGTAAAGGCAAGGCCACCGATCTGCTCGGTGACCGCACCGATGTGGTTGTGAAGTTTAACGGTGGCAACAATGCAGGCCACACGGTGGTGATTGGCAAAGAGAAATATGCGCTGCACCTTCTTCCCAGCGGGATTCTGTCTGAAGGTGTGACGCCGATCATCGGTAACGGTGTCGTGGTGTCTTTGCCTGTGTTGTTCGAAGAGCTCGATGCGTTGAATGCGCGCGGTGTGGATACATCGCTATTGAAGGTCTCAGCGAATGCGCACGTGATTCCTTCTTACAACGTCACCTTGGACAAGGTGAATGAACGCTTCTTGGGTAGCCGAAAGATCGGCACAACTGGTCGAGGTATTGGCCCGTCGTACGCGGACAAGATGAGCCGGGTCGGTATCCGTGTCCAGGATTTGTATGACGAGTCGATTCTGCGGCAAAAAGTAGAGGCCGCACTCGTTATCAAGAACCAAACATTGGTGAAGATTTACAACCGCCGCGCGATCGAAGTTGAACAGGTTGTGCAGGAGTTGTTGAGCTATGCCGAGCGTCTGCGCCCGATGGTCTGTGACACTTCCCTGGTGATCGCGCAGGCGTTAGATGAGGGTAAGACGGTGGTCTGTGAAGCAGGACAGGCCACGATGCTCGATGTCGATCACGGCACATACCCCTATGTGACAAGTTCGAACGCGACAGCTGGTGGCGCATGCACCGGCGCGGGGTTGCCTCCTACGCGCGTGGATCGTGTGGTTGCCGTGATTAAGGCGTTCACGACTCGTGTGGGCGAAGGCCCGTTCCCCACGGAGCTGCATGACGAGGTCGGGGACCGGCTACGCATCATCGGCGGTGAGTTCGGTACCACCACCGGGCGCCCCCGCCGGATCGGGTGGCAGGACGCAGTAGTAGGCCGCTACGCCCAACGCATCAATGGCGTCACCGACTTTGTGATGACCAAACTGGACAACTTGTCCGAGTTCGACGAGATCCCTGTCTGCGTTGCCTACGAGGTTGACGGAGTACGGATGGACGAGATGCCAGCCAGCCAGTCGGACTTCCACCACGCAACACCCGTCTACGAGGTTCTTCCGGGTTGGAAGTCTGATATCAGTGGCGCTCGCACGTTCGAGGAGTTGCCGAAGAACTGCCAGGACTACGTCCTCTTCGTTGAGAAGCAGATCGGTGCTCGTATTTCTGTTATCGGTGTGGGCCCGGGCCGTGATGAGGTCATCGTCCGCCACGATCTGATCTAAGAAGGAGCGCATCCGTGGCACGCAGCAATTCCACAAACACCCCTGAAATCGGGGATTGGGTTGACCGCCTCGCTGATGAGGTCATCGAGACCGCTACCGCACGTAAGCCCGGTGAGAAGATCGTATGTGCTTCTGGGCTTAGCCCATCGGGCCCCATTCACCTGGGCAACCTGCGTGAAGTGATGGTGCCGCACCTGGTGGCAGATGAGATCCGCCGCCGTGGCTACGACGTCGAGCACATCATTAGCTGGGACGACTACGACCGCTACCGCAAGGTGCCGTTCGGTGTTGAAGGCATTGACGAGTCGTGGGCTGAGCACATAGGTAAACCGTTGACCAGTGTTCCTGCCCCCCGAGGCAGCCAGTACCCGAACTGGGCTGAACACTTTAAAGCAGCGATGACCGAATCGCTGGGCCACTTGGGTGTGCAGTTCCGTGGCATCAGCCAGACAGCTCAGTACACCTCGGGGGTGTATGTCGAGGCCATCCTGCATGCAATGGAGCACCGCGCTGAGATCGACGCGGTCTTGGCTCGATACCGCACCAAAGTTGACCCGCAAGCCGCAGCTGAGGTCGCCCGCGCTGAGGGAGCAGACGAGGCTGAAGTAACAGCGGTGGAGGGTTCTGGCGCCGCTAGCGAGGATGACGGTTCTGGTGCGGGAGACTACTACCCGTTCAAGCCGTACAGCTTGGCTTTCGGTACCGACAACACGCAGGTCACCAGCTATGACCCACAGAGCACGCTCCTGACGTACATCGCTACTGGCCCCAATGGGGAACAAGTCGAAGAGAGCATGCACCTCAACACGGACTTCCGCGGCAAGCTTGTCTGGAAGGTCGATTGGCCCATGCGGTGGGCGCACGAGGGCGTCGATTTTGAACCCTCAGGTGTTGATCACCAGAGCCCGGGATCGTCGTGGGTAGTGGGTAAGGACATCGCGCCAATTTTCGGTGCGCAGCGTCCGATTGGCCCGATGTACGCGTTCGTCGGTATTGCCGGTATGGCCAAGATGAGCTCTTCCAAAGGTGGCGTGCCCACCCCGGCAGATGCACTCAGCATCATGGAACCGCAGCTGTTGCGGTGGATGTATGCCCGTCGTAAACCGAATCAGTCTTTCCAGGTCGCTTTCGACGCCGAAATTCAGCGTCTGTACGACGAGTGGGATGCGCTTGGCCGCAAAATCGGCACAGACAAAGCCCAGCCCGGCGATTTGTCGGTATACAAGCGATCCATCGGCACAGCAGCTGGCGAACTACCCCGCACAGAACGCCCCTTGCCGTACCGAGCGATTGCTTCCACAGCGGACATCACCGGGGGTAATCCCGAGCAGATGCAGCGCATCCTTGGAGCGATGATTGCTTCTGGCGAGCCGGAGCTAGGCTCCCTGGAGGAGCTGCAGCCGCGGTTGAGCAAAGCTATGAAATGGGTCGAAACCCAGATGGCTCCAGAAGATCGCACCCAGGTGCGCAGCGAACCCGACACCGAGCTGCTTACCTCGCTTGATGAAGCACAGCGTGAGTCGTTGGCCCTGCTCGCAGACAAGCTCGAAGAGGACTGGTCTTTGGAGGGGCTGACCACGCTTGTCTATGGGGTCCCGAAGTTGCAGGCGGGGCTACCAATTCATGAGAAAAAGCTCCCGCCTGAGGTCAAGGCAGCGCAGCGCTCGCTGTTCGCGCTTTTGTACCGCCTGCTGATTGGCAGGGAGACAGGACCACGCCTACCGACGTTGTTGCTCATCGTGGGTCCAGAGAAAATCCGCACTCTCATAGGGCACTAACCTTTTAGGCTGAAATACATGAGCGCAGGCGTAGAACGTGCATCCGGTGAGCAGCGCGAGTGAGAGCGACGTAGAGCACCCGTTCGCCGCCAGGAGATTCGGTGACGATTCCGTCTGGATCTACGACGATGGTGGCGTCGTATTCGAGGCCTTTAGTGGTCATGGCATCGAGGATTTGCACTCGACGAGCCACACTGGCCTCGTCAGTGAGAGTGTTTTCTTCTAGCGCGGTGGTCAGCGCCGATGCCCAAGTGCTCGGCGTGATAACAGCGATCGAACCGTCCACTTCGCTTCCCAGTTGTGTAATGGCTTGAGCCACTGCACTGATAACGGTGGTGGTGTCTTCCTCAGGACTGGTTGTTTCAAGTGATCGCTGTACCGGCTCAATGCCAGTGATCCGGACGGCGTTGGGGATGTCTGCATCAGGCATCACCTCACGGATCAGTTCAGCGGCGACATCGAATATTTCTTTGGCATTGCGGTAGTTCGTTGTCATGTGGAAGTGGCGGCGGGGCCCAGTGCCGAAGGCTTCTTCTTGGGCAGACTGCGCCTCCTGCGCATCTGGCCAGGACGCTTGTGCTGCGTCACCGACAACGGTCCAACTCGCCCAGCGACCTCGTCGTCCGATCATTTTCCACTGCATGGGGGAGATGTCTTGGGCTTCGTCGATAAGGACGTGAGCGAACTCATCGACAGCACCAATACGTCCTTGCAAGAGGATGTCGCGTCGGTCTTCAGGGGTCAGGCAGGCAGCGTCTCGGGCTGTGCGCTCGCGGTAGGGGGATTCATTCGAGGTGGTGTAGGCACGTAGTTGTCCGGCAGCGACGGCTTCTGCTTCGGCATCTTCGAGAAGTTCTACTTCGTAGAAGCCGCGTTCGGTGTCATCTTTTTCGGGGACGAGTCCGATTTTGGGGGAGATTGCGTCGATGAGGGCGATGTCGGCGACGGACCAGGTAGCGGTGTCTAGTGCGGTTTGGATTGATTCGGTGTAGGCGTGGAGTTCTTCGGCGGTGAACAAGTCATGGCCGTAGCGGTGGGCACGTTCTGGGTCCCCGGTCCAAAGCAACACTTCGCGTGGGTCGATGGGGCGCCACCACGTTTCGAGGAAGGTGTCGACGTCACCGTTTTCGTTGAAGCGTTCGTTGAAGTCTTCGCGCTCGCCTTCGCGTACCTGTTCCCAGGCGAGCTGGTTTAGGGCTAGGCGTGCTTGACGAGCTGAGGTGTTGCGTTGGCTGCGTTTGAGGATGGTGGCGCGCAGGCGGTCGAGCTCGTCCTTTTCGATGCGGATTGGGTGTCCGGCAACGAAGGTGCGTAGTTGAGTGGGGGCTTGGGGGATGCTGTCGCGGACGGCGCGGTTGAGGAAGGTTGCCATTTTGCTGGAGCCTTTGACATGGGCGGCAATGGCGCTGTCTAGGCGGGTGGCGGAGAGGGTTTCGTTGACGTCGCCGAGGGATCGTAAGGAGACGGAGTTTTCGCCCAGTGAAGGCAGGACGCGTTCGATGTAGGCGGTGTATGCGGCTGAGGGGCCGATGACGAGGACGCCGCCGCCTTCGTATTTGCGGCGGTCGGAGTAGAGGAGGTAGGCGGCGCGGTGGAGGGCAACGACGGTTTTTCCAGTGCCGGGACCTCCGGTGATGCTGGTGACGCCTCGGGCTGCGGCACGGATGGCTTCGTCTTGGTGGGCTTGGATGGTGGCGACAATGTCGCGCATGCCTCCGGTGCGGGAGCGGCTGAGGGCGGCTAGGAGGGCGCCTTCGCCCAGGACAGGCATGTTTTCGGGGGGTTGGGTGACCATGAGGTCGTCCTCGGCGCCGATGATGGTGCGTCCGCGGCTGCGTAGGACGCGGCGGCGGACGACTTGCATGGGGTCGGTGGGGGTGGCGCGGTAGAAGGGGGCTGCTGCGGGGGCGCGCCAGTCGATGACGAGGGCTTCGTAGTCGTTGTCGCGTACGCCTAGTCGACCGATGTAGCGGATTTCGTGGTCGTTGTCGTTGATAGGGGCGCCGGGGTCGCGAGGTTCGTCGTCTGTGGGTTCCTTGGGCATGGAGTGGTCCATGTCTAGGCGCCCGAAGACGAGGCCTTCGTCTTGGCGTTCGAGGTTGGCGCGTCGGCGTCCTGCGTTGTAGACGAGAGCGTCTCGTTCGAAGAGGCCGGCTACTTCTTCGTCGCGGATGTCTCCGGTGCGGTCGGTGCGTCCGCGTGACATTCCTTCGGTGGCGACGAGATCGGCGCGGGTGCGTGCGGCGTCGAGGTGTGCGTACACATTGTCGACGTAGGCCTGTTCGGTGGCCAGTTCGTTGTGGAGGATGTCGTCGGTTGCGCCGTTTTCGCGTTGGTTCACGTGACCGCCTGTCGCTGTGAGCTGTGGGGGTGGAGAGTGCTTCGCGCGGGATGTGTTGTGTCCGCGTGAGAGCGAAGGGGGTCAAGTTTAGGGGGTTAGATCCAGCCGCGGCGAGCGGCTTGAGCGCCAGCTTGGAATCGTGTTGTGGCGCCAAGGTGGGTGAAGAGGTTGTGGACGCGGCGTTCGATGGTGCGCACGGATTGGCCGGTGATTTCGGCGATGGTGGTGTCGGTGGCGCCGGAGGCTAGGAGGGCCAGGATGCGATGGGTGTTGGGGTCGAGGTTGGGGGCTCCGCGCGATGGTGCGGGTAGGGCGAGGGACCAGAAGGTGTCGAAGAGGGAGTGGCAGGCGAGGATGCGGCGGTGGTTGCGGATGAGGAGGGAGTTGGTGGTGTGGTCGTCGTAGGTGGATAGATCTAGTAGGGCGAGGTCGTTGTCGGCGATGATCACGGTAATGGGGATGCGGTCGAGGATGCGGATGGCGTCGTGGCGGTTGCCGCTGTGTTGGAGGGTGTTGAGGGTTTTGGGGTAGGTGAGGATGGAGGGTTCGAAGATGAGTTGGGTGATGCGGTGGGTGGGTCGGGTGGGGGTTGGATGGGGGTGGGGAAAGTAGCGGCTGGTGTTGGCGGCGTTGTCGAACAGTCCGATGATGTGTCGTCGTGCGGTGGTGAAGATGTGATTGGCGATGAGGGTGATTTCGTCGGGGTGGGCCAGGGGGACTTCTGGGGTGGGGTGTTCGAGTATGTCGTTGAGGGTTCGGGGGCGGGTGGGTGTGGGGTTCATGGTTTCCATTGTGGTGGTGCGTTTTTGAGGTTGGGCGGTGTTTGGTGGAGCGGGAGGCCGTCTACGCTGGGGGCGTGAAGATCCTGATCCTGGGTACGGGGGCGCGGGAAGCCGCGCTCGTTCGCGCGTTGTCGGCTGATGCGTCGGTTGATGCTTTGCATGTCGCTCCGGGTAATCCGGGGATGGAGGCGCTGGCTATGCGTCATCCGTTGCCGGGTGGGTTGAGCGATGTTGCGGGTATGGCTGAGTTGGCGTCTGAGTTGGACGTGGATTTGGTTGTGGTGGGGCCTGAGGTGCCGTTGGTGGCTGGTGTCGCCGATGCGGTGCGTGCTGCGGGGATTGCCTGTTTTGGTCCGGATGCGCAGGCGGCTCATCTTGAAGGTAGTAAGGCTTTCGCTAAGGATGTGATGGCTGCTGCTGGAGTGCCGACGGCAGGGGCACGGGTGTGCGCTTCTGTTGCTGAGGTGGAGGCGGCGTTTGATGTTTTTGGTGCGCCGTATGTGGTCAAGGATGACGGTTTGGCTGCGGGTAAGGGGGTGGTGGTTTCTTCGGATCGTGATGTGGCGCTTGAGCATGCGCGTGCGTGTGTGCAGGTTGAGGGCGGCCGGGTTGTGGTTGAAGAGTTCCTTGATGGCCCGGAGGCGTCGCTGTTCTGTTTGTGTGACGGCGTGAATGTGGTGCCGTTGGAGCCTGCTCAGGATTTCAAGCGGGCGTACGACAACGATGAGGGCCCGAACACTGGTGGTATGGGTGCTTATTCGCCGTTGCCGTGGGCGCCTGCGGGGCTGGTGGATGAGGTAGTGGCGCAGGTAGCGCAGCCAACGGTTGATGAGATGGCGCGTCGTGGCACTCCTTTTGTGGGGTTGCTGTATGTAGGGCTTGCGTTGACCAGTAATGGCACACGGGTGGTGGAGTTCAATGCTCGTTTCGGTGATCCGGAGACGCAGGTGGTGTTGGCGCGGTTGGCGACGCCGTTGGCGGGTGTATTGATGGCGGCGGCCACGGGACGTCTGGGTGAGATGGAGCCGTTGCGGTGGCGTTCGGAGTCTGCTGTCACTGTGGTTGTGGCGGCGGAGAAATACCCGGCTTCTCCGGTGACGGGGGATGTGATTGAGGGGCTCGATTCTTCGGTGTTTGCAGAGGCTGGGGAGTTTGGGCCGTATGTGTTGCATGCGGGTACTGCTGCTGGTGAGGGTGGTGTTGTTTCGGCAGGTGGCCGTGTGTTGAGCGTTGTTGGTTTGGGTCAGGATCTGGCAGCTGCGCGTGATGTTGCGTATGCCGGTGTTGAGTCGATTGGGTTGCGGGGTGGGCATCACCGCAGCGACATCGCTGTTGCCGCAATTGAGGGTCGTGTGATGGCTGGTGGCGCTGATGCTGCTAGCGCAGGATTGGAGAGCTGAGCAGGTATGGGTGCTTACACGCCGGGAACGGCTTTGGATGGTTTCACGCACGTGTATTCGGGCAAGGTGCGTGATCTGTATGCGCCGTTGGATCCGGTGACGGGTGAGCCGCGGTCGGATCAAGTGTTGCTTGTTGCCTCGGACCGTATTTCGGCATTCGATTACGTGTTGGATAGCGATATCCCTGACAAGGGTCGAGTGTTGACACAGATGTCGCTGTGGTGGTTTGAGCAGTTCGCTGATGTAGTTCCTAACCATGTAATTTCTACCGATGTGCCTGAGCAAGTGCAGGGTCGGGCTGTGTTGGTCAAGCGTCTGGAGATGTTGCCGGTGGAGTGCATCGGTCGGGCGTATCTGACAGGCGGTGGTTTGGCGGAGTATGAGCAGGTGGGCAGCGTGTGTGGTGTGGCGTTGCCTGATGGTTTGGGTGAGGCATCGAAGTTGCCGGAGCCGATTTTCACGCCGACGACCAAGGCTCCGTTGGGTGAGCATGACGCGCCGATGACGTTCTCGCAGGTGCAGGAGGAGATCGGTGAGGCGTTGGCTGAGAAGGTCCGTGATTTGACTGTCGCGATTGTTAAGCGTGGCAACGAGATTGCGGGGGAGAGGGGCATCCTTGTGGCGGATACCAAGGTGGAGTTTGGTGTCGAGGGTGTGGATGCTGATGGGGTTCCGAATGTGATTTTGGCCGATGAGCTTTTGACGCCGGACTCCTCGCGCTTTTGGCGGGCTCAGGAGTGGGCACCGGGGCAGGTGCAGAAGTCCTATGACAAGCAGTTTGTGCGGGATTGGTTGCTGTCACCGGACAGTGGCTGGGGTCGCCGTAGTGGTCAGGCTCCTCCGGCTTTGCCGGAGGAGGTCGTTGAGGCAACGCGGGCTACGTATGTAGCTGCTTATGAGGCGTTGACGGGCGTTACGTTCGTGTGAGTGTGATGTCTTCGCTGTGATGGCGGGCGGTTTAACTTCGTTGTTATTGGGGTTAAACCGCCCGCCATACTGATGGGGTAGGTGGTTCGGGGGAGGGGGCGTCTTCGTGTGCCCCGATGGGCGCAGCGGTGGCGCTCAGACGGCGGGTGTCTTCTTCTCCGCGCATCCCGGTGGGGAATGAGGCGCGCAGGATGCGGCGGCGTAGTTCTTCTTCGGGTAACGCAACTGCTGAAGCAACGATCACCACATTGCCGAATCGGCGTCCGCGGAGTACGTCATGGGTGCTGATCATGACGGCATGGCTTAGACCGGCGCTGGCAGCGGTGGCGACCATGCGGGCTGCGTAGGCCAAGCCGGGTTTGTCGGGCACGTTGAATGCTGCGAGTCCGTCGCTGCGCAGTACTCGCGCAATCTGATCCCAGAACGTAGATGTTGCCAATGGTGCCGGGATGCGTCCGGCGGCGAAGGCGTCGACGACGAGTAAATCTGCGCTGTCATCGGCCAGAGCGGTGATGCCATCTTGTCCGAGCTGTTCTCTCACGCGGATGCGGTGCCCGCGGGGCAAGGGGAGCTCTTCGCGGATTCGTGCGGTGACGTCTGATCGGGGCTCGAGCACGATCTGGGGGGAACCGGGTCGGGTGTATTCGATGTAGCGGGGCAGGGTGAGGCCTGCGCCGCCGATGTGCGTGGTGGTGATTTTCCCGATGGGCAACACATCGACTACGGCGGCGAGTTGCTGCATGTATTCGAAGGGGATGAGGCCAGGGTCAGCAGTGTGGACGTAGGACTGGGGGAACCCATCGATCATGACGGTGATTCCGCCGAGTTCGTCGGGGATGAGTTCGAAGGTGTCGCTGGTTTCTGTGCCTGGCTCGGTAGTGCGGTCGAGCACGTCGGTGCGGGAGGGGGCCAAGGTGGTGTTTGTGCGGGCTGTGGCCTGGGTTGATGTGAGTCGTGCGCCGCGGCGTGTGGAACGTCTGCCCATCACTGCATCGTACGCCGCGCAGCTTGGGAAGCCCTGAACAGTGTTCGCGTGCCGGGCGGGTTGGTGGAGGATGAGGGGTGTCCGTGTCGATGGCCGTCACGGGGTGCTGTGCATATGGAGGGGTTGGTATGGGGCGTCGGGTAGGTCCGGTCGTTGGGCATGAAGCATTGGTGAAGTGGCGTGATCAGGTGGGGCAGGCTGGGGCGCTGCAGCAGGAGTGCCCTGTGCAGGTGAGTAGGTCAGTGGTGGCGACGGCGGTGCGGTATTCCTTAGAGGAGCTTGGCCAGCGGCATCCTGGGCACAGTGTGGAGGTGCGGGTGCCGCCGTTTGGGGTGGTGCAGTGTGTGCAGGGGCCTCGGCATACACGGGGAGTTCCTCCGAATGTGGTGGAAATGGATGCGCAGACGTGGCTAGGGCTGGTGGTGGGGCAGCTGTCGTGGGAGCAAATGTGCGCCGCGGGGCGTGTGTCGGCTTCGGGTGAGCGTTCTGACTTGTCGGGGATGCTGCCGTTGTTTACTTGATGGCTAGTAGGTGCATTGACGGGGGTGTTGTATGTAAGTCCAGCAGTGGCGGAGCGTCGGTTGGCGGGTCCTGAATTGGGCTGCGGGGCCACGTAGGCTGGGGGCGTGAATGCTGAGCAGACTCCACCTACTGATGATAAGTCCACTGATGCCTCCGGTCAGCCTGTGCCTCAACCGGTGACTGCCTCGCGACAAGATCCGATGATTACTGCTCGGATGCGTGTTCGCAGGTCACCGCGGTATGGCCGGTTTATTGGTGTGGGGTTTATCTGCGGGATGCTGATTGGTCTTCTTCTTGATTTCTATGCCCCTATCTGGACTGGCGGGGCTTCGGGCGGGGCGGTGCAGTACAGCGATACCTCAATGACGATGTTCGTTGTCGCCGTGATTGGTCTTGTTGGTGCTTTCCTGGGGTGCGTGCTGGCTTTGGCTCTTGACCGTAAGGGCTGAAGGGCGCGGATCTGCCCACGAAGAAATTGCCCGCCGTCGTGCCTGTGACAGACTGAACACGTGCATCGCGGTGACGGACGACTGAACCACAACCTTCTCGACGACGACCACGGCCCTGCGGACCACTGCGGCGTCTTCGGTGTTTGGGCCCCGGGGGAGGAGGTCGCCAAGCTGACCTACTTCGGCCTGTATGCCTTGCAGCACCGTGGCCAGGAGTCTGCTGGTATCGCTGCCAGTAATGGCAAGCGCATGCTGGTTTACAAAGACATGGGACTGGTTAGCCAGGTTTTTGACGAGAACAGTCTCAGCTTGCTGACTGGTCACATCGCTATCGGTCATACCCGCTATTCCACGACGGGGGCTAGCCGCTGGGAGAACGCCCAGCCCACTTTGGGAGATGCTGGTCAGGGCACGGTGGCGCTGGCGCATAACGGCAACCTCATTAACTCGGCGGAGCTTCGTGAGGCCGTGCAGGAGCTTTCGGGTGGGGCTCATCGCGGTGAGCTGAAGCAGGGGAACACCACGGATACGGCGTTGGTGACGGCGTTGTTGTCGCACAGCGAAGGTGCGTCTTTGGAAGAGCGTGCGTTGAAAGTGTTGCCGCTGCTTCGGGGTGCTTACTGCTTCGTATTCATGGACGAGAACACGTTGTATGCGGCACGTGATCCGCAGGGTGTGCGTCCGCTTGTGTTGGGGCGTTTGGAACGCGGCTGGGTGGTTGCCAGCGAAACCGCGGCTTTGGACATCGTCGGTGCCAGCCACGTGCGCGAGATTGAGCCTGGTGAGTTTTTGTCCATTGGTCCCGATGGTTTACACAGCACGCGTTTTGCTGATCCGGCTCCGGCTCGATGTGTTTTCGAATATGTGTATCTGGCTCGCCCGGACACAACTATCCACGGCCGTAATGTCTACACGTCTCGGGTGGAGATGGGGCGGGCGCTGGCGCGTGAGCACCCAGTCGAGGCTGACATGGTGATGGCTACGCCAGAGTCGGGGGTGCCTTCAGCTATTGGGTACGCCCAGGAATCAGGGATTCCGTATGGCAACGGGCTTGTGAAGAACGCGTATGTGGGGCGTACGTTTATCGCTCCTAGCCAGACCATCCGCCAGTTGGGTATTCGTTTGAAGCTCAATCCGCTGCGTGAGGTGATCGCTGGTAAGCGGCTCGTGGTGGTGGATGACTCAATTGTGCGGGGGAATACGCAGCGTGCCCTGGTGCGGATGCTCCGTGAGGCCGGTGCAGCTGAGGTGCATGTGCGTATTTCTTCTCCGCCAGTGAAGTGGCCTTGCTATTACGGCATTGACTTCGCTACTCGTGCTGAGCTCATCGCTAATGGGCTTGATGTGGATGAGATCTGCGCAAGTATCGGTGCTGACTCGCTTGGATTTATCAGTGATGAGGGCATGATCGCGGCTACTGAGCAGGAAGTAAGCACCCTGTGCACGGCGTGCTTCTCGGGTAGCTATCCGATCGAGCTGCCTGAGCCAGGAGACCTAGGCAAGTCTGTGCTTGAGCAGAAGGGTCTGCGCCCTGCTATTGATGCCGAGGCCGATTCGGGCCTGCTTGATGCACAGCTTACTGAGGTGCGTCATGGCGGTACGGGTCGTGTTGTTTCTCCTGATGCGCCGTCGGCTCACGCCCCTGCTGGCAGCGACCACTGACCCTCGTAAGCCTGTTTCTGGAAGGACCACCATGAGCGAAAACACTTCACCGATCACGTATGCCGCAGCTGGCGTTGATGTTGAGGCCGGCGACCGTGCTGTTGAGTTGATGAAGGCCTCTGTGGCCCGTGCGCAGCGCCCTGAGGTCCTGGGAGGGTTGGGCGGCTTCGCGGGGATGTTTGATGCCTCTGCGCTGGCAGGGATGAAGCGTCCTGTTTTGGCGACGAGCACTGATGGCGTTGGCACGAAGGTTGCTATTGCACGTGCAACGGGCATTCTCGACACGATCGGTATTGATCTAGTCGGCATGGTCGTGGATGACATTGTTGTGTGTGGTGCTGAGCCGCTGTTCATGACGGATTACATCGCATGCGGCAAGGTGGAGCCCAGTCGGATCGCATCGATTGTTTCTGGGATTGCTGAGGGCTGTCGTCAAGCGGGTGTGGCTCTGGTTGGCGGTGAGACGGCAGAACACCCCGGTCTTATGGCTGCGGATGAGTTTGATTGTGCTGGCGCGGCAACTGGTGTTGTTGAGCATGACGATGTTCTTACCCCGAACCGGGTTCGTCATGGTGATGCGGTGATTGCCTTGGCTTCTTCTGGGGTGCATTCCAATGGATATTCCTTGGTTCGTGCGGTGATGGAATCTGCCGGGTGGGGGTATGACCGTCACGTGGATGAGTTTGGCCGCACGGTGGGGGAGGAGCTTCTGGAGCCGACCCGTATTTACACAAAGCTGCTTTTGGATGTGCTGCGTGCACCTGGTGCCGATGTACATGCGTTGTCGCACGTGACAGGTGGAGGTTTGGCAGCCAACCTTGCGCGGGTGTTGCCCGCTGGTGTTGCAGCTGTGGTTGACCGTTCTACGTGGAATCCTCCGGCTGTTTTTGAGGTGATTCAGCGCTTGGGGTCGGTGCCTGGTGCAGATATGGAAAAAACCCTCAACTTGGGTGTTGGGTTTGTTGCTGTAGTGGCGCCGCAGACGGCTGAAATTGTGATCGAGAAGGCTCGTGTTGCTGGTGTGGACGCCTGGCATATGGGTGAGATCAAGGATCTTGATGAGGCCGCTGGTCTTGCCGAGGGTTCTCGGCTTGTTCAAGGAGCCAAGGGCGTGCAGGGCGGTGCTGTCGCGATGGTTGGGCATCACGGCAATGGTGTAGGCGCCTGAGGTTCACGAAAGCCTGATCGGGCGTGCGGTGTCAGTAAGGGCAATGGCCTGTGCTCACACCGCACGCTCATGTGGGGCTGTTTTGGACGTAGTTGAGGGACCGCACCACGAATGGTGCGGTCCCTCAACTACTGTGCGTGGCTTTACTGGTGAGCGAAACGTCAGTGACTACGCGAAGCCCAGCCCGAGTAATCGTCTTCGTCGTCGTCCCAGTCATCGTGGGATTTACTTGCATTCCCACGACCTGGCTGACGCGTCTGCTCTCCGTGGAGCTCGCGCTCAAGTGCCCTCAAGTCAGTGTCAGGAGTCCAGTATTTGAGCTCCCGAGCGACTTTGGTCTGCTTTGCCTTGGCTCGGCCGCGCCCCATGGCGTCGACCCCCTCACGCGTCCGTCGGAGTGATCCCGTCTCGCCCTTCCCACGAAGAGACCACGTGGCCGACACAATCTCGGCAGCGTGGTCCAGCATGTTCGGGGTGGAGCCGGGACGGCTCCGGAAATTCTGTCATGGTTCGTACCTCTACCGTACAGGACGGAATCGCCAACCAGGAACCGTGGCGGCTATCAGAAACGCACATCAGGGATACTGCGTGTCATTTCTTTGCACCAAAACCGGTTTTCTCGTCAGCGGAATCGCCGGTCACGGTTGGTGTTGAGCTCCTGGTTTCGCATGTGATGCGGTCTGTTCGCCCGCCGCAGAGCTTTCTTCGGATTTCTTCTTGCTCCCCGCATGGATTCGGCGAGCCAGTTCAGCGGCGGAGCCAGGCTTGGCCTCGGCTGCCGCATTAGCCTTTTGAAGGTCCCGATAGATTTCTTCGCGGTGGATATCAACATCAGAAGGAGCCTTGATGCCGATCCGGACGGTGTCCCCGTTCACCTCCAGCACGGTCACGACTACGTCGTGACCGATCAGGAGGCTTTGCTGGGGTCGGCGACTGAGTACCAGCACGTGAATTCCTTTTCTCGGCAGGTGCACCGAAGGTGGAGGGGCGGAAACTGCTGCTTTTGGCTACGGTAGCGCGGCAGTACTCAACTGACAGGGAGGCTCGCACGGAGTGGCAGATTCTGTCCGTCGAGGACTACCTGCATTGCCTTGCGTGTCTTTGTGTTGACGATGAGGGGTGCCATGAGGTTCGCGGCAGGTCCTTCGTTTTCAGTGCCGAGGTTCACAACGAGGAAGACCAATGCTTTTTCGGGGGAGTCAATGCCCAGTCGGGCAGCGGTGGACGGGTCGATGACTGGCGAGTAATCGGGGAAGAATGGGTTCGGTGCGATAACAACGAACGCCATGTCAGGGATGTCTAGGCACTCCATTTCGTACAGGCCGCCTTCTGCCTCGCTGAGACGGAAGTGCTGCGCCAGAGGGAATCCGACGAGACCGGCATCGAGAGTGATGTCGACGCTTGTGTTGACATCGGTCGTTGTGGTCATAGGTGTGTCTCCCACCCTTGTACTGGTTGGTTGTCTTCCCGGACGGCCTGGTGCCGCCCGGCGGTGAGTTCGGCCATGGTCGTAAGGGTCACGATTTTTGGTCGAACAAGTGGCGTGAACGGCTATTTGCTCGAGCCCCTTTGGCTGTGTAGGTGTCATCGCCAGTGGGGCCGGGGGTGTGGTTGAACTTTTCGAGCGTGTCCTGCACTGCTTTGTAGCTAACCTCGAGCATTTCGCTGTTGGTGCGGCTGAGCGCTGCTAGTTCTGCGCTGGCAGCGCTGAGGGCTTGGCGGTGTTCTGCCAATACCTCGTTCCACGGTGCAGGAGCTGCTGCAGCGATGGCACTGAGAGGGGTTTCGGGGCCTAATCCGAGCGCTTCGCATACGGGTTGGGCATCGACTGCGCGCATCAGGTCTGCTTCTCGCATTTCTGCAAGAACGAGCTCGATCTCCCGGGTTGAGCGGCCCAGCCAACGAGATCTGCCTGTTTCCACTAGCGCCTGCTGTGTGTCGAGGCGGTAAGTGAGAAGTTCAAGCAGCTCCTGGATGCGCCACAACCCTGTGGAGAGGTTGGACAGCGCCATGAGTGCTGTGTCGTCGAGGGACAAGTTCCTCATCGCGGTCTGCGTGTCGTTCACATTCGGCTCATCGACGTGGCGGCGGTGGAGTTGAGTGAAAGCGGTGGTGACCAGGAGTTTCTCTTCGCTTAATTCTCTTAAGGGGAAGTTTTTTCGATAATTAATATAACGAACAAGGTTGAGTAAGTAAGTAATTCCGAAAAGTCGCTGAGAAATACGTTGATGTGATTTTTTAGGAAAATATTCTCAGGTAGAGAATTTGAGCTTCGATGAGAAGTTGTGCACTCGTCCTTGTTGGTCGTTTTATTTCTGCTTTTTAAAACGGTCGTATGTCCAGTTAATTGTCGACAACTCTCCGCAGCGGTCGTTTTCTTGCATTCAAGTGTTCAGTAAATCGTAAAGTAATCACGCTTGAATAGGCCTGTAACCAGCCATTTCTCAGAATGTGGTCAATCTTTGATGCTTCAAAGTATCTGGTCTGACAGTGGATTCGTGACCGTTTCTGATGAAAACCAACTCTCCGCAGCGAGTTCCACTGAGAGTTCGGTTGATATTGATGAGTTGTGTCGTGTGCACCTTCCTTTGGTGCATTTTGAGGTGAGGTCGATCGGTTCTCGGTTGCCTTCTCATGTGTATATGGATGATTTGGTGTCTGCGGGTATGGCGGCGTTGGCTGCTGCCGCGCGCTCGTTTGATCCGTCGTTGGGTGTGCCGTTTGGTCGGTATGCGGTGCGGCGTATTCGTGGTGCGTTGTTGGATGAGTTGCGTTCTGCGGACTGGGCTACGCGTTCGTTGCGCTCAAAGGTGCGTCGTCGTGATGCGGTGCATGATGAGTTGGCTGCGAAGTTGGGGCGTCGCCCTGAGGTGGGTGAGGTGGCGCAGGCATTGGGTGTGTCGGTGTCCGAGTTGGAGAAGTTGGATGCTGATCTGCATTCGTCGGTGGTGTTGCGTCTTGATGTGATTACTGATGGGGCCGGTGGTGATGGCTCTGGGGTGGATGCGTTGTTGCCTTCGAGTGTGGCTACGCCTGAGGCGACGTTGTTGGCGCGTGAGCGTCGTGCGTATTTGCGTGATGCGGTGGCTGTGTTGCCTGAGCGGTTGCGTGTTGTGGTGCGGGGGTGTTTTTTCGAGGATCGCCCGATGCGTGAGTTGGCTGAGGAGTTGGGGGTGACGGAGTCGCGTATTTCGCAGATGCGTGCGGAGGCGTTGAAGTTGTTGCGTGATGGGATGAATTCGCAGTTGTCGCCGGAGATGTTGGAGTCTGGTGGGCGTGGTGGTGCTGGCGGTGGTGGTGCGGTAGCGCGGCGTAAGGCTGCGTATTACGCGCAGGTCGCGGCTCGTTCCAACTACCGCGAACGACTGACGACTGCCGTTGATGCCTTGGAAGAGATCACGCTATTTAGCTCACGTGAGTCAGCGTGAAGTGTTTAAACAGATAGTGGAGCTTGGTCTGTGGTCCATAGCGGTTGTATCCGGATGTTTCGCTCCATCTCGACAAGTGAGATCAGCTCTTGTGTGTCGTGAGTCACACTCAAGAAAAACGGGCATCCCTGAAAAACACTGCGGCACAAAACTTATCGCTGGTCACAGCCGCAGCAAGAAAATAATCAGACCCACCCATTCGGGCGTAAAACACGCGTGCAAGACAGGTTGTCCAGACTTTCCCCACGAATGTTGTCAACGCCCATAAACACATGCCGAATGGGAGCCTGTCCCGAACAGACACCGACGTGATTGCGGCCTCGAGAGCAGACATGATCGGTCGGGGGCGGTCACACACTCAGGAGCGGTCACACGCACGCATGGACGCGAAAACCCTCGAGGAAGCAACACTCAGCACGAACCACGGCTCCCGCCGATCAACGGCGGGAGCCTATTCGCGCCAACACCCACCCCCACCCGGCCCAGCACACACAGCACCCGCGGCAAAAACACGCCAACGTACTGCGTAAACACAGCTGTGAGCACAGCCGAAAGGAACTCACGTGGCCCGAATCGCCCTAGTGATGATCGCGCGTGACTCAGCCAGATACATAGAACGAGCTCTCGCCAGCGCCCACCCTTACGTAGACTCCAGCATCGTTCTCGACCTGGGCTCACACGACGACACCGCACAACGCGCCCACCGTGCCGGAGCCCACGTCACCAAAGCCACCTGGCATGACGACCCCTCACTGTTGTGGAATCAAGCCCTAGCCGCAGCCAACGCCGACTGGCACCTCATCCTCGAAGCCCACGAATGGATCGACAGCGGCGCCTACCAGCTTGAACACATACGCACATGGCCCCCCAACCGCGTAGGCCTCATCGAAATCATCCCAGGAGCAACATCCCGAGGAGCCGAAGCGCCCCACCTCCAACCACGAATCCTGCCCGGATCCGTACGCTTCACCGGCCGATTCCACCCCGAACCGGCCTACCCCGGAATGAAAACCCAGCCCCTACCCACCGTCATCGCCTGCGACGACGCCGACGTCCTGGGCTGGTCCCTCGATCGCAACCTCGTCGGAGCCGCAGTAGCCCAAGCTCTCTTCGTTCACCCAGACGACCCCCGCATCCTCGCAGAACTAGGCAAATGGCAACGCGCCCAAGGTGACCCCAGTGCAGCCGCAGGCAGCTTCGCCCGCGCCGCCGACGCCCTAGCCCCCGGTCTGCTAGACCGCCACACCTACGTCATGGAAACCCTCGATGCTCTACGCGCCGCCAACCGTTACAGCGACGCCCTAGCACTCATCGATGCAGAAATGGGACAGTGGGAAACATCACCTGACTTTCCTTACCTAGTAGGCGAATTGTTCTTCGACATGATCCTCGCTGACCCCAACAAAGCAGCTACGCTCGCACCCATGGCCGAAGCGTGCTGGAAACGAGCGATGTCGATCGGAGACACCACAAACCTGCCCGGCACCGTCACCGGGCGTGGAAGCTTCCTCGCAGCCCAAGCGATGGCAGTCATGCACACCACCCTCCAACACCCCGACGAAGCCGACCACTGGTTCGCCAAAGCACACGAATTACGCAGCGCAGCACCCTACGCCGCCCGACCCCGACTACTCGGCTAGCCGTGCCGCAAAACGCAAGCAACACAGACAAATTCCTTACTCAAACGAGTAATAACAACGCCGATGAGCACACCATGACCACCAAACTGCTCGCCGCCTGCATCGTCGCAACCGACGAAGCCACCGACCTGCGCGCGTGCATCGCATCACTGCAGCGCCTAACCCCACTCGTCTCCGAAATCTGCGTCTACAGCATCGGAGCCGACCCCCGCATCCTCGACCAAGCAACCAGCGCAGGCGCCACCGTTACCACCGGCACCGGCGAATACGACGAAAGCCTCGCCCGCAACAACGCCGCCGCCATGACCGACGCCACCTGGGTCCTGCACCTAACCCCCAACGACCGCGTCACCGCCGACATCGAACGCCTCGAACGCCTCATCCAAGCAACCCCCGGAATGATGGCCCAACCCGACCTCCTATCTATCCTCCTCACCTACGACGAAGACCCCACCGAACACCGCGAAAAACTCCTCTACCGCCCAGCCATCGCCCGCTTCCGCGGAATCCACGACCCCCAACTCGAACCACTCATCCCCGGCCGTAAGCCCACCACCCTCACCCCCGGCCGCGACGTCATCACCATCAACCGCGCCACCAACACCCCCGACCCCGCCACCAACCGATCTCGCCTCGAACGCCGCCGCCGCCGCGCCACCACAGCCATCACCACCCTCGAACACGAAGGCACCGCCGGCGACGCCCTCGTCACCGCACTCGTCGAACGCGCCCGACTCCATCGCGCCCTCGGCGACGACAACGCCGCCCTCACCGACCTCACCCGCGCACGCGCCACCCGCGCCACCCGCATCTGCCGCTGGCGCGCCCGCCAAGACCTCGCATCACTGCTCATCGCCCACAACCACCACAACGCCGCTTCCGCCGTCATCGCCGAACTCGACCGAGACGGAGCCGACAGCGAATACACCGCCTGGCTACGCGCACTATCCTCAGCCTCACAAGGCAAGGCCTACTCCGCACTACGCACCCTACGCACCCTGCACAACGTCACCGCCGCCGACGGCCGCAAAGTCCCCACCACCACCATCCTCAACGAACGCATGATCCTCGCCGCCCGCATCGGCGAATTCGACGAAGCCCTCGACTGCTGCATCCGCCTGGTCTCCGTCCACGGCCAACCACAACGATTCGCCCGCATGCTCCTCAAACTCTGGGGCGGACGATCCGCCGCTGGACTAGCCGAACGACTCATCGAAACAGGCGGACCCAACCAAACCGCCGTCGCCGCAGCCCTGGCCCAACTCGCCGAACCCGGCCCCACCATCGCCGCCAGCCTGCTCGAACCCACCAGCGAAAAAACCCCCACCGCACCCACCCACTAACCACCCCATCCACGCAACACAACACCCCAAACCACCAGCACAAACGCCGCCACAGAGACCCCGAAAACACCCCCTGGGATACAGCCACACCGCATGTGGAAAGCCCCCATCTATACCTTCACAAACAAAGGTGCACAACCGCACCAAACCGGGGGAACAACCACAAGGGGACACCTGTGACGAGCACCATGCCCGACACCAGGCACACGCGCCAACACACCACCAAGCCACACCAACAACGGGACTGGATCACCCTAGACCGCGTACCCCTGGCCGCCCTGCTGACCCTCAGCCTCGCCGGCGCAGAGATCTACCTCAACTCCGGACTCGTCATCCCCGACACCCCCTTCTGGCCCGTCTGGGCCTCCTACGACCGCGCCACCGCCATCACCCTCGTCACCGCCGCACTCATCGGCCTACTCGGCGCCGCCACCATCCCCCTCAAACACCCCATCCCCCTCACCTGGCGCACCACCACCCACACCCCAACCACCCGCAGCACTGCCCTCTGGCTCACCATCGCCGCCAGCGGAGTCACCCTCGGACTCATCGCCAAAGGGCAATACCTTCTCTGGGCACCGGCCTACCTCACCTTCGAAGCACCCCCACCCATCATCTCCCTCGCCAGCGTCATCGCCCCCGTCGCGCTCATCGCCGCAGGCATCGTCTCGACCCGACACCCCTGGACCGGCGCACTCCTAGCCATCGCCATGGCCACCATCCTCTTCTCCGGCGCCACCCGACTCTTCGCCGGATCAGCTGTGCTCTTCCTCATCGGTCGACTCCTCGGCGGCATCCGCGTCCACGTGTGGGCCTGGTTTCTCGGCGGCACCTCCGCCGCCATCGCCTTACCCATCCCATTACTGCTACGCAACCAACTCACCCACGGCCTCATCCCCTACACCGAAGCCACTATCAGCCACCTCAGCGAACCCGGGTACCTCTCCACCGTCATCTCCACCATCGCTGAAAACGTCGGCTTCACCGTCCCTCTCCTGGTCCACGTCGCCGCAGAACGCGGCATCACCATCGATGACATCCTCATCGAACTCAACCCCGCCCCCGCCTCCATCGCCGGGTGGGACCGCATCGTCGCCTCCATGCGGGTCCACTACTACATCCCCTACTCAATGCTCGGAGAATTCGCCAGCTTCGGCGCCCTCGCACTCACTGTGGCCGTCTTCGTCTGGGGAACCCTGCTGCGACTATGCATTCAACTCGTCGCCGACCCCGACTGCGGACTATCCCTACTCTTCCTGGCCGCCCAACTAGGCCTATCCCTCATCAGCGTCCTCTACATCACCCAATACAACACCCGCAACGTCAACCGCGTCGTCACGATGATGATCGCCCTGGCCCTGGCGTTCTATCTAGCCAAAGCATTCCTAGCTCATTTCCGCTCTAGCGAACTACAGCACCCTGACGCACCCGCCCTGACAACCTGAGGAAAAGAGCGCTATGGGTACCTCATTTCGACGTATGACACGACACACCACGATCATCACAGCCGCGATCCTCCTAACCGCAGGTGCCGGAATCGCTACCAGTAAAACCCCCATCGCAGCAGAAACCCGACGCAGCATCCTCGCCCACTCACCCGACAGCACTCTGGCCACCCTGGTCGCTGCAACATCCACCCAGCTGCCCGGCAAACAAGTGTGGGCACACATGGTTCCTCACGGACTCGCCGACTACCACGAAAAGCCAGGTAAAACTGACTACGGATCGACCTACCCCCTGGACCTCATCCCCGGCGGCCCTAGCTCACCTCCTCGCCCCACCTCAGGTTTACCCCGCGCCCAAGCAGCCGGACTCACCGGAATGCAAATACTCACATTCGAAGGAATTAACCGCGGCAGCGACTTCACAAAAGAATGGATGAAACAAGCCGACCCAACATGGAATGACTCCCACCCAGATAACGACTTCTCTATCGCTCCATGTTTTATGGCATCCAGCTCCGACGGGCTCATCCGTATGATCCGCGAATACCTTGAAATAGCAAAAGAACATGCATCAGCGGCAAAAATAGGCGACAAATTCGTTATCTACATTTACGGTCCCCGAAATATGCCGCCACAACAATGGGAAAAAGTCCGCGACACCATTGACCAGCAGCAGCTGCCCGTCTACCTCATCGGCGACCTCCAGACCGACTCCTCCCAAACCGGGCACACCCTCGATGCCAGCCGTATCGACACCTACGCCCACGCCTTTGATGCAGCCTGGAACTTTGAAGACAGCTCCCAGTACATCTGGAACGACATTCTGCGTTACACCATCTCCCGCAGCCTGCCCTACGCCGGAGGAATCATGCCCGGCTACAACCGCGAAACACCCGGCGGGGGCATCGTCGACGCCCAAGGCACCACCATGATGCGCAATCAGTGGGAAGCCGCCCTTACCTCCGGTGCCCCCTGGCAAAACATCATCACCTGGAATGACCTCGTCGAACACACCGACATCAAACCCAGCAGCGACTGGAACATCACCCGCTCAGACATCAACGCCTTCTATGCTGCCAAACTCCGAGGCCTCCCCCCCACCCACACCCCGCGCCGAGCTCTACATCACCACCCCCAACCACACCCGAGCAGGCCAAACAGTGCACGCAGAAGCGCTCATCCTCAACGGCGGAAAAACCGACGTCACCGTCAATGTGCAACTCCATGACGGCAGCGGAGCCCCCGTCGGAGAGCCCATCCGTATGACTGCCCCTGCAGGTAAAGCCACCGCAGCCACCACCAACACCCCCCTTCCTGCAGATCAGCCACCATCACGACGTTTTCTACGCGCCCATGCTTGGAGCCTCACCACTGGCGGGACACCCCTACAACACGTTGTCTCCGCACCCGTTGTCGTCTACGGCGCCAACGAAAAACTGCGCACCACCAACCAGCGCAGCCACTACTACTCCATCCCCGCAGCTCGCGCCCTGCCAACCAACCCAACCTTGAGCCTCACCGGCGACGCCACGCAAGGAAACGCCACACTTACTGTCGCGCACCCCATGCGATTCGTCGAAATCCTCCAAAACACACGCTCAGCCAAACTCAGCTTCGATACCGCAACAGCTACCAGTGCCCTTTCTGCCCTATCGCGCACCATTGTCGGAAATCAGAAAATAACCACCGATTCTGCCGGTTTTTATGTTGGTCGCATCATTGATTCCAATGAAAGAGTCGCTTATTCAGACCCCGTATACATCAGCGACCCACGCAGTTGAGACACTTCCCCTAATCCACCAATGATGAATAGTAAGAAAAATAAAACTTTTCGGGGGATAAAAGTGACATTTATGGACATGCTGCGGCTTATCCGCAAAAACCTCATCATGATTGGCGCTCTCGCTGTCCTCGGAGGAGTCATCGGCGGATCCTGGGCCGCTTTGACCCCAACGACATACACCTCTACAGCCACTCTGGCCGTCGTTCCCGCCCAAGGCACCGGCAACGCTAACCAAGACCCCATGACAGGCGCGATCGCAAGCATGATGCAAACCTTCGCCACCTCTACCACCACTGGTGAAGTGCTCAGCCCCGTCAAACAAAGCGTTACCCCCGAAGAATCACTCGACACTCTGCGCAAACGCATCAAAGTCAATGTGCCCACCGCCTCCACCCTGCTAGAAATCACCGCAACCGGAACCTCCTCTAACGAAGCCGTATCCCTAGCTGACGCCACCGCCGACTCCCTATCCAAAGTCGTCGGGCAGCTCGCCCCCAAAAACCCCACCAACGGACAACCCACCATGACAACCGTCCGTATGACCCTTGGAGCTGACTCCGTCACCACCAAGGGAGTGTCCACCGGCATATACGTACTCGGCGCACTCATCACCGGATTCGTCATTGCACTGATGCTCGCACGAGCCCGCGCAAACACCCCAAACACTAATGCCGCCGCAATCACCCCCAGCGCTGCCCCCGCCGAGCATCCAGCCACAACATCCCTACAGGTCACTGAACAAGTGTCCTGAACAGGTAACAAAACCTCTTCACTGCCTGCCACTACTTGCCGATAAGGCAAACGACCCCATGTGTGCCTCGGCCGCTGGCCGGTCAACAACCACGGAAGGTGAAACAGCACAAGGAGGTCCACCATGCGTATCCCCGCAGACATGAATACGCTGGCCAGCGTCATACACCGAAACTGGGAACACCACGCTGACATCGCAACAAAAGCGGCCGCATCCCTGACCAACGGCACACACCAACTCGCCGTTGACGACAGTGCAGGACTCACAATCGCCGAGCGTCAACGCGCCCTGGCTCGCAGCATGTCCGCAGCAGGAGGTAACGCACAAGACGCCATCGCCCTGGCCCGGGTAGGACAAGGAGCGATGACCTCGATGACGGCCATGCTGCAGCGCATGCGCACCATGGCCGTCCAAGCTGCCACCGGAACATATAGCGACGGTCAACGTGCCGCGCTCCACAGCGTCGTTGTGCTCAACCTTGGCGAGATGTCAGCGATGATCGAACGCACGCGGGTCGATGGCCAATCCGTTCTAGGAAACGGCACCATCACCATTCAAACCGGCGCCTACGCAGGACAAAGTGTCACCTTCGACAAAGCCAAAGTTGACCCTGCCTCGCTGGGCTTAGGAGAACAAAACAACCCAGGCATTGACCTGCGCACAGCTGACGGCGCTAAGTCTGCTCTCGAAATACTCAATGAAGCCCTCGACAAACTGTTCGCCGAACAGGCCGCTGTGGCAGCCATGGAAACCCGCATGGCACACGCCGCGCGGGCACTAGCAGTAGCCGAGCTTCAGCAAAATGAAGCGCTCTCACGCCGAGAAGACACCGACATCGCAGCAGACAGTGTCCGGCTAGCGCACTCCGAACTCCTCGTGAACACCAGTGCCGCTCTCATGGCACAAGTGCTCACTGTTCAACGATCTGTGCTCGACATGCTCTTGCCACCAACGCCGCCGCAAAATCACGACACCACAACTGAGAATGCCCCCTCACCTGGATCAGTTGTGCAGGTCGCTGCCACGAACGCGACATCTGTGCTCGCTGCACCTGCAACAGCAACTGCGGTAACACACCCGATGCAGCAAGAAACCGCCCCCACAGTCATTGAACCCAAGGACACAACGACACCAGAGCCAGTTCACCGTTCACCAACAGCCGCGGCAGCGACCTGGTCACACAAGCCGACAGAAAAACTCCCAGTCACTCCACAGTAAGAACGATCTTGCCCGCAGCATGCCCCTCCATCGATGCACGCACCGCATCGCCAGCCTGCTCCAGAGGGTAAGAAGCAGCAACATCGACCCGGACTGTGCCCTCATCGACCAGCTGCCCCAACGCGGTCAAGTCTGTGCTGCTTGGCCGAACCCACATGTACTGCCCGCCATACCCGATAACGGTGGGGTCAATGATCGAAACATGGCGTCCACCCGGAGCAAGCACTGCCGTAGTCACATCGACCACGCCACCGATGTAGTCCAGAACAACATCTACCCCCTCGGGTGCCATGTGCCGCACCCGTTCAGTAAGCCCTTCGCCATACGCGACAGGCTCCGCACCAAGCTCACGCAGACGGTCATGGTTAGCAGGCGAACCAGTGCCGATAACACGAGCCCCCAGCCCGGCTGCGATCTGGGTAGCGAAAGACCCCACCCCTCCACCTGCAGCGTGGATGAGCACGTTCTGGCCCGCCTCGACAGCAAGACGGTGAATTGTTTGGTAAGCAGTCAAACCTGCCAGAGGAAGCGCGGCTGCTTGCTCCCAAGTGAGTGAACGAGGTTTACGAGCTGCGGTACGCACTGGCACGCTGAGCTGTTCAGCCCACGTTCCGTGCTGGACCCAGTCTTTGCGGGCATATGCGATGAGTTCGTCACCGACTTGCCATTCGGGGCAGTCGAATCCCACTTTTTCGACAACACCAGCCACATCCCATCCCGGAATAGCAGGGAAAGTGACATCCATGACGGGATCCAGATGCCCCTGCATTATTTTCCAATCCACTGGGTTGACGGCAGCGGCTTTGACACGGATGAGTAGTTCTCCGGGGCCGACTTTCGGCTCTGGTAGGTCAGTGTGGGTGAGAACTTCCGGTCCGCCATAGCTGGAGTATGCGATTGCCTTCATAGCTTCTTCAGCATTGCAGGCCTGCGGGACATTCCCTACCACGAGCATGTATTTACAGCTTTGTGATGGATTTTGTGCGGTCTCACAGTAGAAGCGAAGAATCCGCGAATACCGTTGAGGGACATAGCTGAAAATCCCTGACCTTTCAGACCCGTGGAGGCACCATGACCGCTGCTCGCGAACCCGTACCCAGTGGGCCAAGCCTGGAAGACCTCGCCGATGAAACACCAGAACTGGCTCTATACGGAAAAGGGCCACAATTCACGCCAACGAGCGACCTCGCAGGGAAAGCGGCAGTAGCACCACCACGAACAGTGGAAGGCTTCGCCCAAGAATTCCTCGAAGAACTGAACTTTGGCCAGGGGGTTTCCCTAGAACGAGCCACAGTAAACGATCAATACCTAGCTCTAGCGCGCACAGTGCGGCAATTCATGCAAGCAGACTGGCTGAAAACTGCCCGCCGCCGCCGCGAAGCCACCGAAACCGGCACAGCCACAAAACTCATTGGCTACCTGTCCGCCGAATACCTCCTCGGCCGACAACTTGGCAACGCACTCCTGCAAACAGGGCTAGAAGAAATCGCTAGCCAAGCATTGAGCTCACTCGGTATCGACCTCGAACTCTTACGGGCACAAGAAATCGAACCAGGCCTAGGCAACGGTGGACTCGGGCGCCTAGCCGCATGCTTCGTAGACTCTCTGGCAACTTTGGACACCCCCAGCATCGGCTACGGCATCCGCTACGAGTACGGCATCTTCCGACAAACCTTTGACCACACCGGACAACAAGTAGAAATACCCGACCGATGGCTCAAACTCGGCGACCCATGGGAATTCTCCCAACCCGACCGCGCGGTCATCGTGAACTTCGGTGGACACACCGAGCAATACACCGACAACGACGGCACCCAGCACGTGCGCTGGAACCCAGGCTGGAACGTCGAAGCAATTCCCTACAACATCATGGTTCCCGGATACCGCAACGGCGTTGTCAACACACTACGGCTATGGCGCGCCCGCGCAACAGAAGCATTCGACCTCAACCTCTTCAACAAAGGCAACTACGCAGAAGCAGCACGGGCAAAAACATTCGCAGAAAACATCACAAAAGTTCTCTACCCAGAAGACTCCACTCCACAAGGCAAAGAACTCCGACTCCAACAGCAATACTTCTTCGTCGCAGCATCGCTGAAAGATTTTATTGAACAGACGATGCCAGAAAATCTCGACCTTCATAAGCTGCCAGAACGAGTAATCTTCCAGCTCAACGACACTCACCCCGTCATCGCCATCCCCGAGATGATGCGCATCCTTGTCGACGAAAAACAATTCACCTGGGATGAAGCATGGGACATCACAAAGCAATGTTTCGCCTACACCTGCCACACCTTGCTACCCGAAGCACTAGAAGTATGGCCCGTAGAACTCCTCGGCCGGCTCTTACCGCGACACCTCGAAATCATCTACCGCATCAACGAAGACTTCCTCAACGAAGTACGCCGCCAATGGCCCGGTGACGAAGCCCGCGTACGACGCATGTCCATCATCCAAGAAACCCCGGTACGCGCCGTACGCATGGCATACCTAGCCACCATCGCAGGCACCAAAGTCAACGGAGTCGCCGAACTACACAGCCAACTCCTGCGCGACAAAGTCCTTCCCGACTTCTGCGAATACTGGCCTCATAAATTCACCAACGTCACCAACGGCATCACACCCCGCCGCTTCCTATGCCTGGCCAACCCACCCCTGAGCAACCTCATCACCGACACCATCGGCGACGGCTGGGTCACCAACCTCGAACGCCTCACCGAACTCGAAAAATACGCCGACGACCCCGAATTCCAAGCCCGATTCCGCGAAGCAAAAAACACCAACAAACGCAGCATGCGGGCACTGCTCAAAAACCGTGACGGCATCGACCTGCCCGAAGGCCACCTCGTAGACGTCATGGTCAAACGCCTCCACGAATACAAACGCCAATCACTCAAACTGCTTCACATCGTCGCCCTCTATAACAGCATCATCTCCGGTGCGAGCGACCCGCGCACCATCACCCCACGCACCGTCATCTTCGGCGCCAAAGCTGCCCCGGGCTACTTCATGGCCAAACAAACCATCGCTCTCATCAACGCCATCGCCACCACCATCAACACAGATGAACGCGTTGCCGGGCGCCTGGCTGTTGCCTTCCCACCTAACTACAACGTCACTCTCGCCCAACGCGTCATCCCCGCAGCGGACCTCTCCGAACAAATCTCCCTCGCCGGAAAAGAAGCATCTGGTACCGGCAACATGAAACTCGCCCTCAATGGCGCCCTGACCATTGGCACCGACGACGGCGCCAACATCGAAATCCGAGAAAAAGTCGGCGACGACAACTTCTTCCTCTTCGGCATGACCGAACCCGAAGTAGTCGAACTCGACAACACCGGATACCAACCCGCTTCTTTCTATGAATCCACCCCCACCCTCAAAGCCGCAATCGACCTCATCTCCTCTGGACACTTCACCAACGGCGACCGTCACGCCACGGACGCCTTCGTTGATGACCTCCTCGGATCAGACCGGTTCATGGCGCTCGCTGATTTCGATTCCTACATGCAAGCGCAGGCACAAGTAGAGGCGTTCTACGCCGATGAAGCAGCGTGGACTCGGTCCGCGATTCTTAATGTGGCCCGCTCTGGGTTTTTCTCTTCGGACCGGTCGATGCGTGATTACCTGGACCGCATCTGGAAGTAGCCAGTCGGCAGCTTCAGGTGGGTGTTGGACACGCCCACCTGAAGCTGTCTGGGTGCGTGGGTGGTGTTTGCAGTGTCAGAGTGTGGTCCGTGAAATTCCCGGGATGGGCCAGATTCGATGATCTTGTAGACGGCACGGCCGTCGTTGTTCGTGCTAGCCGTGGCCAGGTGGTAGCGCACAATCTCGATGAGGTTGTGGCTGCGTTGGCTGAGGTTGAGCGTCGTACGGCGGCAGGGCAGTGGGCTTTCGGGTATGTCGCTTACGAGGCAGCCTCGGCGTTTGACTCAACTTTGAGCACGCACGAGCCAATGCCGGGGCTTCCATTGGTGTGGTTTGGGTTCGCTGACCAGGTTGCGTTAGTTCCCGCAGTGGGCAGCGCGGGGCGTTGTGGTGTCCGCAGGGTTACCCCGCAGCGTGCTGCGAGGCGTATGGATGTGGGGTCCTGGCATCTTGATTGGGATGAGGCTAGGTACAGCGACGCTGTTGAGGCTGTTCGGGGGCAGATAGCTGCCGGTGAGACCTATCAGGTGAATTTGACGTGTCGTAGTTATGCGTCGCTGCAGCGGCGTGGGCGCGGTGGCGGGGTGGGGCCTGCGGACATGGTGCACGTGTATGAGCGGTTGGCTGGTCAGCAGCGTGGCCGCTATAACGCCTACATTGAGACGAACAGGCACACGGTGGTGGGGGCGAGTCCGGAGTTGTTTTTCCAGTGGCAAGCTCCTGGTGCGGGGGAGTCGGGGGCGGGGACTGTCACGATGCGGCCGATGAAGGGGACGGCGCCGCGTGGTGCGGATGAGCAGGGGGATGAGGCTGCGGTGGCTGCTCTTTTAGCTAGTGAGAAGGAACGTGCCGAGAATCTGATGATTGTGGATTTGGTGCGGAATGATTTGCAGCGGATTGCGGTGACTGGGGGTGTGCAGGTACGGGAGTTGCTTACTCCGGAGGTGTATCCGACGGTGCATCAGTTGACGTCGACGGTGTCTACGCAGTTGCGTGATGGGGTTGGGCTGACGGATATGTTTCGGGTGTTATTTCCGTGTGGTTCGGTGACGGGTGCGCCGAAGGCGAGCACGATGTCGATTATCAAGGAGCTTGAGACGAGTCCGCGGGGGGTGTATTGCGGTGCTGTGGGGTTGGTGACGCCTCCGGGGCAGCGGGTTGTGCCGTATCGGGCGCGGTTTAATGTTCCGATTCGTACGGCGGTGGTGGATGCGGGTGCGGGGCGTGCGGTGTATGGGGTGGGTAGTGGGGTGACGTATGACTCGCGTGCGGCGGCGGAGTGGCGGGAGCTTGCTGCTAAGACGCGGGTGCTCCAGCGGGGGCCGGGGCGTTTTCATTTGATTGAGACGATGCGTGCTGTGGATGGGGCAGTGGTGCATTTTGATGAGCACGTGGAGCGGCTGGCCTCGTCGGCGAGGTTTTTAGGGTTTCGGTGGGATGAGGGTGTGGTGCGGGCTGCGGTGGAGGAGGAGGTTGCGAGGTTTTGGCGTGCTGGTGGAGGCGCGGCGAAGGTGCGGTTGACGTTGTGTCGTGATGGTCAGGTGGGGGGTGTGGCAGTGGAGGCGCCGTCGTTTTCACCGTTGCCGGTGGTGCCGCCGGTGGAGCGTGGAGTTTTGGGGGAGGAGATGTTGGGGGTGGTGATTGATGAGGAGCCGGTGTGGTCTGGGGATTGGCGGTTGCGGCATAAAACGAGTTTGCGTGAGGTGTATGTGTCGCGGCGGGAGCGTCATCCGGGTGCGGATGAGGTGTTGTTGGTGAATGAGAAGGGGCATGTGACGGAGGGGACGGTGTCGAATGTTGCTGTGTTGGTGGATGGCCGGTGGGTGACGCCGTCGTTAGGGGAGGGGTTGTTGCCTGGTACGGCGCGGCGGGTGTTGTGTGAGTCGGGTGTGGTGGTGGAGGGGTGTTTGTCTGCAGATGATGTGCGGCAGGCAGACGGGGTGGCTGTTTTTAATGATCTGCGGGGTTGGCGGTGGGGGAGGGTGTTGTGACTCAACCACAAACTAATTCCGCGAATTCTGTTGAAAAGCAACAAAATTCACATCTTTTATTCAGGTTGTTTTGGTTGCTTTATCAGGTTACGAACGTAGGTTCCCTGCAACCGAGGTGAAAACCATTACCAAACCTTGGCTTCGAGGGTCTTTCTCCGCATTAGAGAAAAGATTCTCACCGGGGGCTACTTCATAGATAGGTCAGATCAGGGGGACCCATAGTCTTAGCGCACCTTCTGCATCTTTCGGGGAATGCTTTATGGATGCAGTGGAATCGGTGCTAGTGCTGGCTATGTGACGAATACCTTTTTAGCGACCCGTCTTACGTTTGACCTCCGTTATTTATAAAAAATTTTTTATGAAATCTTATTACGGAGAAAGGTCTTCTTATGAAAAAGAGGATTGCTGTACTGCTTGTGGCCGCAGCTGCTTCGGCCGGTTTGGCTAGCACGGGAACTGCGCATGCGGCAGGTCAATGGAAAGACGCGGACGCTATCGCGGCGCTGAGCTTTGATGGCAAAAGCTGTAGCGGCGCGATTGTGAAGCTCAAGGACTCTAAACCAACGGATAAGGCTCTGCTGCTCAGCGCGGGCCACTGTATTCCTGGGCCTCATTTGAAGACGGGTGAGTCGGTTGCGAATAAGAAGATCTCTGGCACGGGTAACCGGGTGCAGATTCACAAGGGTGCAGATAAAGACAACCACCTGAACCCGCTGCAGACCCATGTCACGGATGTTGTTTACGCGACGATGACGGGCACGGACGTCTCGCTGATGAAAATCGACAAAACGTATGCTGCGCTACAGCTTGCGGGGATTAAAGCTCGTGAAATCCCTGGCGATGATCTGAAAAAGGGTGACGCTGTCTCGGTTCCAGCACCGGGGATCGGCCAGTCTTTCCATGGCTGCAAGATCGAGAACACCGGCTTGACCAAGAAGGTGAACTCGTGGACCTGGAACAACTTCGTTGAGGTTTCTGGCCAGCAGTGCGAACAGCTACGCGAGGGAGCCAGCGGCTCCCCAATCATCAGTGACTCTGATGGCCGCATCCGCGGCATCGTCTCCATGGTTGGCGACGGCCCAGGAAAACGCGTTCACGGATTCGGCGCCCAAACCTCCGCCCTCCTCGGATGCGTGAAAGACGGCTCCTACTCCGCAAACACCTGCAAACTCCACCCCGCAGGAAAGTAAGCAAAGATCGCACTTAGATCTTGAGTAGGGAAATCATAAGAGAATGAATCGGTGACAGTTAAGGCGTAAAAAAATAAAATGCCCGTCAATTTTATTGGCGGGCATTTTTAACTAAAGTCTAACGCCCTGCGCTTAACTGACGGATCTCTTCATAAATGTAGTGTAGGCTCTTTTCTATACGCCTTTCGCGCATGCTTTGAGTTAAAGATTTAAGGTCCAACTCGCTTATCTCTATTGGGGATTCCGGATGGGCAAGAAAGGCGGTATCGCTAACCCCTAAGAAGTCTATAAGTGAGTATCCTTTTTTAGCTAGAGTCGAGATTGCCTCCCGCTTATCCTGGGGGCTATGTGTTTCGATAAAAATTAAAGGATGATCTCTACTTATGGTCTCCTGGGCGCCTGCAAGGACGCGAGATTCGTTTCCTTCAACGTCGATCTTGATAGCAGCGGCATGAGCGCCTTCGATTAAGCTGTCGAGCTTGTTAGCGGGGACTTTACTTTGATCTAGAGGGACGCCTGCATGGGCGGTAACGGTTCCCATGTTTCCCTCGGATGCGATACGCAGTGATATCATTTCCTCTTTATCCCAAGCGCATGCATTTTTTGCAATTACTCTATTTTCAATTTTATTGATTTTTATATTTTCCTCCAGTAAAAGGAAATTCACTTCGTGGGGTTCTATGGAAATTATAGGGTGGCTGGCCGAAAGGCCTAAGTAGACGCTATGGTTTCCAAGGTTTGCGCCAACATCGATGAAAGCGTAGTCGTCTCGGAAGGGTATGCTTGACCATATGTTTAGTAGGTCATTTTCGTAAAATTCTCCGGTCTCCCTGAAGACGCGACCAATGTGGTCATTTTCAATATGTATCAGAGTTGCTTCTATATTTCCACTGGAAACTTTAGTTGCTGCTAGATTGTGACTCAAGGTGGGTGCTTTCTTCTCTGGTTATGTGGATTTACTTCTCGCCGAAAGCTGTGGATAGGGTTTCTTCGTTGACTTCTTTTAGGTTTACTGCGCTGCTCCAAGTGCTCTGAGTTGAGGCAAACATTTGATGTCCAAATACTGGACCAGTCCCTGTGTAGATCCATCCTGAATGGTGGCGAGGGGTGAATAAATGGGACGGCCAGATGGTTAATGGGTGGCCAGTTTCTTGCCAGGTTTTTGTTACTAGAATTGGGCCCGTGCTCTGCCAGGCGCGGCGGTCTACTACGGTAGATTCATTTGCCAAATTTTCAATTATTTTTCCAATGAACTCAGAACCCGAAGTTGATCCCATGAATGCGTTAGTTACCATTCCTGGAAGAGTTAGTTCATTAGACCAGGAAGCAAAGTCAGAAGGTTCTAAAATCCAGTCCTCGATTGGTCGAAGGCAAGCTGAGTCAGCGTCGACTGCGATTCCACCATGTTCATAAAGAATTTCGTAGCGCATAAGATCAGCTACGCCACAAAGTTCTTGGTGCCACATATCTTTCATGTGGCGAAAATTAATCCATTTTAACTCTGAAAGATCTTTATTGCCCCATACTCGAACTTCGAAATCAGGGTTCAAGGTTTGCCAAGTTTTAATAAGAGCTTCGGGGCGGCGGGTTTCATCGCCAACCCATACCACGTGGATTTTCTTAGGCAGCATGGGTGATCTCCTAGAGGAAGCGCAGCGGTGACTGATGGTGCATTCCAATCGGTCGATAAGTCCCCTAGTCAAGAAAATTGGCTCAGTCAAAGCGACGAGATGCCGATGAGCGAGTGAGTCCCAACGACCTGAGGAGACCTTGTGTCCGACCAAACATCGCTATCCGCCATTGCCGCACGTCTTCAAGAGCTCAGGGAACAGGCTGAGACGGTTGAAACAACAGCCATGATGAGCGGCGTGCGCTTCATTGTCGCGACAGATTGGTCCGAGGCCTCCACGGTATTGGCGACGTTACGGGCATACGCGGCGGTCTTCCCCGAAGAAGCTCCTGTTGAGCTCTGCTTTGCTGTGCCCCATGAGCCAGGGGAAGCGGATGAAGAATGCGCTGGAATCCTCATCGAAGGTCTTAACGGTTCGGTACCGGCAAGTGTGAGCGTGGCCTCATTCGAAGAAGTAAGCAAGGCTCCCTATGACTCCGCAGTTGTTCCTACCGGTGACACCTCGCTACTCATCACCGAAGTAGGCGGACTCATCACTCGTATGTTCGATATTTCTCGAAGCATGCCCACTGATGGATCTAGCCTTCCTAGTGGAGCCAACAAGGGTGATCTCGACGCACTGAAGAAACGTCTAGAAGAGTTTTCCGCATGACCACAAAAAGGTCGCTTCGTCTAGATGTCATCGCCGTAGTGCAGCCGGGTGAAACTATTGATCAGGTAAACAGCTTCGTTAAACACATACGTGACTGGTTTGCTGAACAATGCGACACTATATATGTCTACTATGCCGGTGAAGAGTGGAAAGCCATCAGCAGCCAGGGGTGGCAAAATGTGCAAATCATCCGAGGGTTTTGGGATAATGACCTAGGGCGCGCTCGACTCGATGCGCTCAATGCAACTACCTCGGACTGGGCAATCATCCTTGATATAAATGAGCGCCTCTCTGGAGATCCAAAAAAGATTCTAAAGATTCTTGAGAATCCTCTCTATGGGTCTGAAGACTATGCTTCTGTTCCACTCAAAGTAAATAAAAAAAAGTATTACTACGGGCGACTTGTCAGACCTCAAAACGCTCACGCAGACGGGTCGATATGGGAAACAATTGACACAGGGTTTGCTCCGGAGAGAAGCTTTATTGACATTCCTGAAAGTGCCCTTCAGGTGACTTCTACTTCTTCAAAGTTTCCCCTGCCTGAAGAAAAAATTTCACGACGCCTCGGGCGACTCAAAAAAGATACCGACCTTAGTAAAGGGAACGATCGTCAAATCTCCTACGAGATAGCGCAAGAACTCCAAAAACTAGGAGATATTGACGCTGCCTATCAGGAGTACAAAAAGGTTGCCATCGGAGAGGATAACTGGGCTTGGGCTGCACGCGAAGCATGGGCAGACCTACTCACCAGCCAAAAACGTCTTGAGGATGCTGCGTCGCTCCTTGAACAACTCGAACCTGGACCTAACCCAGAATTCGCAACCTGGCTACGCGCCAAATGGTGCATAGCCTCAGGGAAAACAAGCCAAGCACTCGACTTAATGCAACACCTGGAATGCCCCACGCCCACCCTTGGTACGCCTTTCCCTGAAGATGCCGTTCTTCGGGCTCGGCTCCGCCTTGCCTGCCACACTGGCCGAAAACACGATGAACTCACTAGTAGGCTCGCACTCTTTATTGCCGGAATAGAAATTCACGGTGCTGGGAAAAAACTGCTGAAACTATGGGGTAAGAGACGCCCCGAAGAACTCGGTGAAGTAATTCTTGAAGCCCGAAGCAATCACCTCGAAGCCATCGCCGACGAATTCGATCGCAGCCCCTACCCAGGAAACCTCGTAGCACGGACTATCCGCGAGCATCGTCAGCGATACTCTGTTGCTGCCGTCATCATTGCTCGTGACGAAGCACGCTGTATTCAACGCTGCATCAATAGCATCAAACCATTCGTTGACGAAGTCCTCGTCGCTGATACGGGCTCCGAAGACAACACCGCCGAACTCGCCGAAGCAGCCGGAGCCCGCGTCATCCACATTCCCTGGACCGACAACTTCAGCGAAGCACACAACACAGCACTCGATGCCGCCGGAGCAGACTGGCACGTGATCATCGACGCTGACGAAGTCATCGCCGCTGGAGGGCGCGAGCTATACGACCTTCACGACCTCTCACCCGAATTTGTTCTCACCGTCAACGTTGTCAGCTCATTCCGCCTCGGCGAAACCATCACCACCCAAAGCGAACCCCAGTCGAGGATTCTCCCCGGTACGGTGCGCTACCGCGGCATCATCCATGCCACCCCGCAACACGATCTTCCACTGCGTCAAGTACGGATCACCATCGAGCACGACGGGTACGAGCCAGAACAGCTCGCCAAAAAGCTCCCCAGACGCGAAAAAATGCTACGCGCCGCCATCGCAGCCGAACCTGACGATCCCTATTTGCGGTATCAACTTGGCCGCAACCTAGAAACGCAAGGTCGTCTGCCCGAAGCCGCTGAACAGTACGACAAGATCGACCGTAAAACGCTGCCTCCTGAACCGTGGCAGCACATCCTTATCGTGCAATGCGCACACACACTCACCTCCATCAACCGCAGCCTTGATGCACTTACCCTTCTCGGGGAATACACCGACGAGTTTGACCACTCATCGGACTATCACTTCGTTGCCGGTAACGTGCTGCTCGACCTTGCCACCCAACAGCCAGAACTCGCCGCCGAACTGCTGCCTCAATCAGCCGCAGAATTCCGCCGAGCTCTCGAAATCGGCGAACCCACCGACCTGTTCGGACATGTTAACGGGCGAGGAAGCTACTTGGCTGCATGCAACCTTGAAATCGTGGAACAAGGATGTCGAGACCTGGGCATAGCTCTGCCAGACCACGCATATACGCCTTCTACGACAAAGACCTTGCAACGTGGCGATGCGGAGGACCTCGCCCCTTTGCCTAATGGATCACTTGACGTGGTGATGATCGTCAAGAACGAAGAAGCACACCTAGCTCAAACACTGGAGTCTTGCGAAAGCTTGCGCCCACTCCTTGGTGAAATCTGTGTTTATGACACTGGATCCACCGACACAACTCGCGATATTGCGCGCGCTCACGGCGCAAAAGTGGCCGAAGGATTCTGGGATAACAACTATTCACGTGCCCGCAATGCAGCCGCTGCCATGAGCAGCGCTCCCTGGCTCCTTGTGTTAGATGCGGATGAGCGAGTGTTCGCAAACCCCACCCGTCTCGCACATGAACTCGCTGTAGCAGAAGCCGCTAACGACGTTGCTCTCTACATTGAAGCCGCACCTACCAGCGCCCCCGGTGAACGCATGCAGGGCAATGAATATTGGATGTCACCGCGCATCTACAGGCCAGATTTAGCCCACTACGCCCGCCCAGTTCATGCCGAACTTCGCGGACTCGATGGCCACCGCTTCAACGAATCAACCGAGTTGGCCCCCGAAACCATTCGCATCGAAAACGATGGATTCGGCGCTTCTCGAACAAAAAACAGTGTGCAACGTGCGTTATCTCTGACAAAAGTTGCCAAGGCTTCCCGGTCAGACACGGCCGATCAAATGGCAGCGCTTGTCGATCAGGCCCGCGCCCAATGGGGAGCAGGGGATCCAGACAACGCTCGCAAATCACTCCACGCAGCTATCGCCTTGGACCCCTCCACTACCTATTACCGGTGGGCTTACCAATGGCTCATCCGCATTGAACTCGAAACCGAAAATATTGATGCTGCTGCGCGGGAGCTAGATGTCCTCAAAGGATTCGCTCCTACTGACTCATACACACGATGGCTTGAAGCTCACCTCAAACTAGCCCAGGGGCAAACCAGCGAGGCTTTACATATCGTGCAATCTCTTGACCACGTGGTCGATGCGGCAGGGCTGCCGCTATCTCGTGAAGTAGTTGCCGAAGCGCAGCTAGCAGCAGCCAGGCAAACAGATGACGCGCTTGCCATAGCACGAGCACTTCTCCGCTTAGGGAAAGCCCGTAACGATCAAGAACTAGTGCATAAAGCATCTGCTGCGCTGCGCAATGCCTAACTCAGTCAGGTGTTCCAAACACACCGCAAAAAAACACGCAGATCTCTCAGAGGTAGGGCTGCGGGGCCGATGAGCCAGGTGTCGGGGACAAGACCTCGGCACTGTGCCGGGGCCACTACCCCGTCGGGGCTTTCACAGCGGAAGTCCCTCGGGCTCACCACGGATGGGGAGCCCGGACCCGATTCCACGAAGGAGCTTTCACCATGGGTCTTCAGATCAACACCAACGTCGCCGCCCTCAACGCATACCGCAACCTGTCCGGTACGCAAGGCTCGCAGCAGACCTCCCTTGAGCGTCTGTCCTCCGGTCTTCGTATCAACCGCGCTGCGGATGACGCTGCAGGTTTGGCGATCTCCGAGAAGCTGCGTTCGCAGGTCAACGGCCTCAACCAGGCCCAGGCCAACGCTCAGGATGGTGTCTCCCTCGTTCAGACCGCTGAAGGCGCGATGAACGAGACCCACGCCATGCTGCAGCGCATGCGGACGCTGGCCGTGCAAGCCGGCAACGACACCAACACGTCGTCGGACCGCGCAGCCATCCAGAAGGAGATCGGGGCGCTCCTCAAAGAGATCGACTCGACCACCACGCGCACGCAGTTCAACGGCATGAACCTGCTGGACGGAACCTTCACAGGCAAAGCCTTGCAGATCGGTGCCAACACCGGCCAAACCATGTCTATCACCATTAAGAAGATGGACACTGCTGGCCTGAGCATTAACGGGCTGACCGTCACCTCGGCGGCTGGTCTCAAGAGTGCTCTTGGCAAGATCGACAAAGCTATCGGCAAGGTTTCTGACCAGCGTGCCGACCTGGGTGCTCTCCAGAACCGTCTCGACCACACCATCAAGAACCTCGGTGTCTCGAGCGAGAACCTGGCCGCCTCCGAGTCCCGCATTCGCGACACCGACATGGCCAAGGAAATGACGAGCTTCACCCGTTCGCAGATCCTGCAGCAGGCCGGTACCGCGATGCTCTCGCAGGCAAACCAGAGCAGCCAGGGCGTTCTGCGTCTCCTGGGCTGATCCGGAGTGATCTGAGAAAACTTCATAACCCTCGAGGGGGCGTAGGCCGTGCGCCTGCGCCCCCTCGGGCGTGAAGCCCCTCAGCCACTCACCCGGAACACCACATCCACGGAAGGAACAAAGGAGAAAACCATGCAGATCTCAGGACTCGGATCAGGTGTCGATACCGCAGGGATGATCACCCAGCTGATGAGCGTCGAACGCCAAGCCGGTAACTACCTCACCAAAGGTAAAGTTAGCGCCCAGGCCCTCGTTAGCGCCTACACCAGCCTTAACACCAAAATGAAAGCCATCGGCGACGCCGCCAACCAGTTCGTGCCCAAATCAGTAATCGATACCCCCGCCTGGAACAGCGTCACCGCTAAAAGCAGCAACGAAGACATCGCCAAAGTCACCACCGGCACCGGAGCCCAAGCAGGCACCCTCACCTTCGCGGTGAAAAGCATCGCCCAAGCCAGCACCACGCTCGCCGATAAATCATTCACCAGCACTGACACCGTCAACGGTGGCGCCGCCTTCGACTTCAATGTCACCGCCAACGGAAAAACAACCAACGTCACCGTCGGCCAAGGCGCCAAGCTCGCTGACGTCGTCGCCGCGATCAACCAACAAGCCGGCGCCGACGTCAAAGCCACCATGGTGCAGACCGCCACCGGCAGCTACCAGATGCAGCTCACCTCCGCCACCACCGGGGCACAAAGCAGCGTCACCGTCACCAACGGCTCCACCCCACCCGTCGTTGCCGACGTGCTCGGCAACTTCAACGAAGTTGCCAAAGGCCAAGACACCGTGCTGCACATCGGCGACCCCACCGCTGGATACGACGTCACCTCCACCACCAAAGACGTCAAAAACCTCCTCCCCGGCGTGACCATCTCACCAACCAAAGCCGACCCAAACACCCAAGTCACCGTCGACGTCACCCAAGACACCGCCGGTATCAGCAAAAAAGTTGAAGACCTCGTCACCGCCGCCAACGATGCCCTCTCCAACATTCGCATCAACAGCAAATACAACAAAGACAGCCCTTCTAGCTCCGGGCCGTTCGTCGGTGACTCCCTCACCCGCGACCTCACCAACCAGCTCCAGAACGCAGCAGTGGGGAACGCCGCGGCAGCACCATCGGCCGCCGGGATCTCCATCGACAAAACCGGAACAATCACCTTCGACAAGAAAAAATTCGAAGACCTCTACGCCAAAGACCCAGCAGCAGCCCAAAAAGCAATCAATGCTTTCGCCAGCTCCCTGTCTGATGTCTCTACCCAGGCCACAGACGCCGATAAAGGCCTCATCACCATGCAGGTCAACAGCCAGAACACGATGATCAAGGACTATTCGGACCAGATCAGCAAGTTCAACGACCGCATGGACCTACGCCAGCAAGCCCTTCAAGCTCAGTTCAACGCCATGGACTCCCTCCTCGGCAAAATGAAATCCCAAGGAAACTGGCTCTCCAGCCAGCTCGCTGGACTCAGATAACCGAACAACCCCCTCGTGTGGTGCCGGGCCCAACTCAGGGCCCGGCACCACACACATACCCCCCAGCGACAGCAGCAAACCCCACATAGGTAAAGACAACACTCGCCCAACCGATGAGAAAAAGACCGCACCGGCACCCCCCAACCCACCCACCGCCGGATGCGGAACACCGAGAGGACACCACATGAGCACGCAGGCCCAACTCCGCAGCCGTTACGCCCGCGAGGCAGTAACCACGGCCACGCCAGCCCAACTGGTCGTCATGCTGTACGACCGCTTCCTCAAAGACCTCTCCACCGCCGAAACCGCCCTCGGCAGCAACGACATCGCTGCCAGCCACAGCAGCCTCATGCACGCCCAAGAAATCGTCCGCGAACTGCGCTCCTCCCTCGACACCTCCATCTGGAAAGAAGGCGAATCCCTCGCCCGCCTCTACGACTGGGTCCTCGAAGAACTCATGGCCGCCAACCTCGAAAAAGACGCCACCCACGTCACCAACGCCCGCGACGTCATGCAACCCCTGCGCGACACTTGGGCCGAAGTAACCCGCAGCGGCATCACCGGCGAAAAATAATCACCCATGCCCACCACCAACCACGCAGCCTGGGAAGCCGCCCTCACCCAGATGGAAGACGAACTCAACGCCCACGAGGCCGACGTCCGTAACGGCAGCACCACCCCCGTCGCCCCCTGGGAACCACCCGAAAACCTCGGCGACCTCCCACCTGAACTCGCCGACCGTGCCCACCACCTCATCGAACGCATCAACCTCCTTTCCACCTTCGTCAAATACCAACTCCAAGCACTCGACGCAGACCGCGAACACGCCCGACGCCAAGAACACAAAAGCACCCTCAACCACGCCGTCGCCGTCTTCCTTGACGCCAGCGTCTAAACCTCCCGCCCCTTCGTCGCCCCCACCCCACGCGATACCCCCACACAAACCTTCACACCACCGCCCCACCGGCCGATGTAAAAGACAACCGTTCAGATCACCTTTCACCCTGAACAACCACTAACCACCCCACGGACCGGCCCAAAGGACACCCCGGAGGCGCCGCCACACTCACGGACGAGGAAATCATGTCAGCCTTCGGAGGACTCTTCATCGGCACCTCAGCGGTGCACGCCGCCCAACGCGGCCTCGATGTCACCGGCCAAAACATCGCCAACTCAGCAACCGAGGGCTACACACGCCAACGCGTCAACCTCGAAGCCGTCGGCGGCCCCGGCGTACCCGCCTTCTGGTCCCGCTACGACGGCACCGGCGAAGGCGTCAAAGTCACCAGCGTCACCCGCATGAACGACGAATTCCTCGAAGCGCGGGCACGCAACTCCAACGCTGCCCTCGGCAAACTTGAAGAACAACAAAAAACCATGGCCGCCCTCGAACGCACCGTCGGCGAACCCAGCGACACCGGCCTACAGAAAAAACTCCAAGAAATGTGGAACGCGATGGGCGCCGCCGGCAACAGCCCCAGCGTCACCAACGAAGCCCCCCGCTCCGAAGCCCTCGAACGCGCCAAAGGTGTGGCCTCTCAACTCAACCTTATCAGCAACTCCACTACCACCCAATGGCACGACACCACCGTCGAGCTCCAAGCCAACGTCACCGACATCAACAAAATGGCCGAAGACGTCGGCAAACTCAACGCAGCAATCCGTAACAACGACATCGCCCACGTTCCCAGCAACGAACTACTCGACCAACGCGATGTCCTCATCAAAAAACTCTCCACCCTCACCGGCGCCACCGTCCGCCCCGCCGCCATGGATGCAGGAGCAGACTTCCCCAGCCAAGCCGTCGACGTCATGATCGGCGACAAAGCCCTCGTCTACGGCACCCAAGCCGCCCAACTCAAAGTCAACGACCCCAACAACGGCACCTACCCCACCGACGGCAGCGCACCCAAACCCATCGCCGTGCAATGGGCCAGCCCCGCCCCCACCGACCCCAACGGCCCAGCCGCATCAGCAGACGTCGGCATCGACACCGGCCGCGTCGCCGGGCAACTCACCAACCTCAACATCACCATCCCGAACTACATGAAACAGTTCGACCAAGTCGCCGCCACCGTCGCCGCCACCGTCAACACCCAGCAAGCAGCCGGGTACACCGTCAACGGAGCCACCGGCGCAAACCTCTTTGTCAACGGCGCCGGAGGCGGAGCCATCACCGCCGGCAACATCCGCGTCGCCGCCGACGCCGTACCCAACAGCATCGCCGTCTCAGCAGGCAACCCCAAAGACAGCGACCCCACCAAAGCAAGCCTCGACGGAAACAACGCCCTGGCCATGTCCCGCCACATCAACGACAAAGGCGGAGCCGACGCCACCTACAGCGCCATGATCGTCCAAATGGGCGTCGAAACCCAGTCCATCAACCGCAACGTCACCGTCCAACAAAACGTGGTCCGTCAAGCCGAAGACGCCCGCGACAACGTCGCCGGAGTCTCCCTCAACGAAGAAATGACCAACCTCGTCCGATACCAACACTCCTTCAGCGCCGCCGCGAAATTCATCGGAGTCATCGACGAAACCCTGCAAACCCTCATCCACATGACCAACTGATCAGGCCCACACACCCGAAAGGAGCACCACCATGACCTCGCTGCGCATCACCCAAAACGCAATGAACCGCACCCAAATGATGGGCCTGAACACCAGCCTGTCTCGACTGCAAGGAACCCAAGAACAACTCACCACCGGCAAACGCCTCAACCGCCCCTCCGACGACCCAGTCGGCACCGTCCAAGCACTCCGCTTCCGCTCCGAACAAAGCCAACTCGCCCAATTCGGCGCCAACATCACCGACGGACTCTCCCGCCTCTCCGCTGGCGACGACGCCCTCTCCCAAACCCTGAGCATGGTGCAAAAAATCCGCTCCACCACCGTCTCCGCGCTCAACGGAGTCAACGGCGACGCCCAACGCAAAGCCTTCGCCTCATCAATCCGCGAACTACGCGTGGGCATCCTCCAACAAGCCAACTCCCAATACGCAGGCCAACCCCTCTTCGGCGGAACCACCCCCTTAGACAACGCCTTCGACGCCAACGGCACCTACCAAGGCAACACCCTGCCCGTCCTACGCCAAGTCTCCGACTCACCCGGCGACGCCGGACAAATGAACGTCGGCATCAGCGGATCCGACGCCTTTGGCACAGCCCTCGTTAAAGGCAGCGGCGCCCTCGACAAACTCGCCGACGCCATCGAAGCAGGCGACAACGCCGGCATCCAAGCCGGGCTCACCGCTGTCGAAGGACTCAACGACAGCATCCTCAACGTCCAAACCAGCGTCGGCGTACGCGTCAACCGCCTCCAAAGCCTCGAAAACCTCAACGGCCGCATGGACGACTCCTCCAAAATCTCCCTCTCCAAAGTCGAAGACACCGACTTCATCAAAGCCGCCATGGACCTATCCATCCAATCCAACGCCTACCAAGCAGCCCTGTCCGCCTCAGCAAAAATCATCCAACCCTCCCTCATGGATTTCCTCCGCTAACCACACCCCATCCCCAGGGCGCCACGGCCACACCGCGGCGCCCTGCCTCATGCACCACCCACCGCCGCACGGACGCGGCCCCACCACCGCCACCGGTGCACCGGAAAGGACTCCAGCATGGGCACCTACGACCACCTCCCCAGCGAACAACGCCACCTCGCCCACGACATCGACACCATCCTGGGCCCCATCCTGCGCGGCCTCACCGGCACCCCCAACACACCCCCACGCCACACCGAAACCATCCCACGCCACTACCGCATCGTCGTGGCCACCGACTGGCACGCCGCCACCGTCCCCTACCTCATCCTCCACGCCTTCACCCGCATCGTCCCCCCACAAGCCCCCATCGACCTCGTCTTCACCCTGCCCCACACCCCCACCCGCCGCGACCACACCGCCGCCCGACTGCTCCTGCAATCCCTCGCACCCAACACCCCCCACGCCGGCATCCTCATCGAATCCTTCGACACCACCGCAACCAAACACGCCATCGCCTCCATCATCCCCACCGGCGACCCCGAACTACTCATGCGCGACCTCGCCCTAGCAATCACCGCCTGCCACGAACTCACCCTCACCTGCACCGACCCCGCCACCCTTGACGCCAACCCCGCCCCACCCGACGGCCCCAACCCCTTACTGCGCCGCCGCCTCAACGCCTACACCCCCACCACCAACACCCCCTAACCACCCCCCCACCGGTCGCGCCCACCCAACCAACCCCACCGGCCGCGTTACTGTTTTTCACACACAACGCCACCAACAGCACCGGTGCACCCAACGCGACCCAAGGAGAGCCATGCCGGGCACCCTCGACCGCAACGCCAAAATCTACATCGCTGGCCACCGCGGCCTCGTCGGCTCCGCCATCTGGCGCCACTTCCACGACCAAGGATTCACCAACCTCATCGGCGCCACCTCCACCGAACTAGACCTCCGCGACGCACACGCCACCCACACCTTCATCCACCGCGAAAAACCACACGTCATCATCGACGCCGCAGCCAAAGTCGGCGGCATCCTCGCCAACTCCACCTACCCAGCCGAATTCCTCTCAGACAACCAACGCATCCAACTCAACCTTATGGACGCCGCCGCCACCGCCGGCGTCGAAAAATTCCTCTTCCTCGGCTCATCCTGCATCTACCCCAAACACGCAGAACAACCCATCCGCGAAGACTCCCTACTCACCGGCCCCCTGGAAGAAACCAACATCGCCTACGCCATCGCCAAAATCAGCGGCATCATCGCCATCCAATCCCACCGCACCCAATACGGCCGCCACTGGATCAGCGCCATGCCCACCAACCTCTACGGCCCCGGCGACAACTTCGACCCCCAAAACAGCCACGTCCTACCAGCCATGATCCGCCGCTTCCACGAAGCCAAAGAAAACGGCACCGACACCGTCACCATCTGGGGAACCGGCACCCCCCGACGCGAATTCCTCCACGTCGACGACCTCGCCGCAGCCTGCCTCACCCTCCTGGAAAACTACGACAACCCAGCCCCCATCAACATCGGCACCGGCGAAGACATCACCATCGCCGACCTAGCCTACCTCGTCGCCGACATCGTCGGATTCACCGGAACCATCACACTCGACCCCACAAAACCCGACGGCACCCCCCGCAAACTCCTAGACGTCACCAACATCAAAAACCTCGGCTGGCAGCCCCGCATCAGCCTGCGCGAAGGCATCACCGACGCCTACAACTGGTACAAAAACAACACCACTGACGCCCGCGGCGCGAACGTCGCCGACCACACCACCCACTCTTAACCACCGGACAATGCATGTGTGAGGGTGGCGCCCACACCGGGCGCTACCCTCACACATGCACGTAAGTGATACCAATCAGAAAGGAACCACCACACCCAGAGCACCATCGCCGTACCCATCGACACTCAACGTGAAGTCTGCGCGCTTGCCCAACCCACGCAGCATCTTCGCCGCATCCGTCGGAATCACCATCCCCGGCTGAAACACCTGAGACAACTTCAAGTGATCCTCCGGATCACCCACGTTGAACAACGACGAGAAGATGTTCATCACCTCGTAAAAGTTGTCGTACAACGCAGCAGGCAACTCATCGTTCTCAATAGCGGTATCTGCCCCTGCTTTAGGAACAAGACCAAGCGCGGCACCAGCACGAGCAGCCAACGGAAGATCCGCCGCTACCAGCGCTTTCACATTCTGATCTGTATCGACGTAGAGCCCTACACAGCAAGCACGTCGAGCCGTAGGCACAACAGGCTTGTCCAAAGGGAGCATGCTGACATCCCGACCAAGCAACGACTCAAACAAGTCCTTGATCGGTTTGGGGTCGGGTATCGCGATCGGCATATCAGATCAGCCGAAAACCGGCGCAAGTGCCTCAGAGAACATGTCAGCAGTGAACGGCTTGGCGATAAGGAACAAAGCTCCGGAAGCAGAAGCTTGCTCACGCATCGCATCAGACCCTTCAGAGGTCACGAACCCAAAGTTCACATTGTTTCCCTCGGCACGAAGAGCCTGAAGGAACTCAATCCCGCTCATGTTCGGCATGTTCCAGTCAGACAAAACCAGATCGGGAGACTCAGACTTCACCTTGGCCAAACCCTCAGCGCCATCCTCGCACTCGATGATCTCGGCAGAGTCATACCCAGCCTGGCGAAGTGTGCGGACCACGATCATGCGCATTGCTCGGCTGTCGTCGGCGACTACGACCTTCACAAGTAACTCGCTTCCTACTGCCCATCAGGCAGTGAATCAAAAACCGGTAGCAGAACCACTCCCGGCGTTAAAGGGCTGAAAGATTAGATAGTGCGAGAGAGCAGGAACGCGCCTCACTTGACCTGGCGATTCCACACAGTCACAGACACGCGGCCATCTCCACATGCAAAGCCCTGGGCGAGAATGGTCTCCCCACCAATAACTTTCATCGTGGGTGGCTCGCCCTGGGCAACGACCGGCAACGACAGCGTGCTGGGTTCAGGCAACAAAGACTTAATGTTGCCGCCGATCATGTTGGTGAGTTCACCGACGGCGTCGGTGACATCACCCATGGAGACCTCATCGAGGCCCATCATGAACATCGTCGCTCCGACAAGCTTGGCGGTGTCGACAGTCATTTCAAGGGCAATGAGGCAGTCGCTAGCGCCGGTGACTCCGACGGATCCGGCGATGGCCTGGCCTGTAACGCCCTCGGTTTCGCCGATAGGTTCGATGTCGAGTCCGAGCATTGAGCTCCAGACCTCTTGGACGATCGCGGCGACGTCGTCGCTCAACAGTTGCATTCTCGGTCCTTCGGTGAGTCTCGGGGTTCGCCCTCCGAGCGGGTGGTCTCGAGGATCTGCCGAGGCGGGAAGCATTGCCGCGTCGGCGAAACCCCGTCGTGTCTCGAGCCCATGAGTGTGGACACACGCCATATCGGCGGTGTCGCAACGGACTTGAGGGATCACGTTCCAAGGGTCAGGTTCGATCTGCCTGTATTGGCAGCATTTTCGGTGCAACAAGACATACAGCGAATACAAGCGACGCATATATACGGGGGAGAGGGGCTGCTATATACGGGCCAAAGGAGCTGCAGAGACGCTGCAGCGATGCCGTCGCAAACCCGAGGCAGACACGTTGGTGGTGAACGTGGCTCAGGTCGGTGTCGGTGGGGCCGATGAGCAGAGCGGTTCCCATTGACCACCCCCGAGGAGACTGCCGATGGAAGGCATGGAGGAGATCGTCCAAGAATTCTTGGTCGAATCCCACGAGAACCTGGATCAGCTGGACCAGGACTTGCTCGCGTTGGAGCAGGATCCGACGTCGCGCGATCTGCTGTCCAGCATCTTCCGGACGCTGCACACCATTAAGGGCACAGCAGGGTTCCTTGCGTTGCACACGCTGGAAAAAGTCGCGCACGCCGGTGAGTCGTTGCTGAGCAAGCTGCGGGACGGCGAGATGACGCTCAACCCCGCAATGACAACCGTGCTGCTAGAGATGGTCGACGCGGTGCGTGCCCTGCTGGAGAACATCGAAAACGAAGGCAGTGAAGGTACCGAGGAGTACCACGAACTGCGAGCCAAGCTCCACGCCATTTTGGATGGCCAGGACGCCCAGGCCGTCGTCGATGCAGCTAAAGCCGGCACGTTGGCGATGGGGGAGCAGGCGGCAGCCCCGGCAGCCGCAGCTGAAGCACCTGCCGACGCAGCCCCCGCCGAAGCCGCCGGTGCAGCTGAAGCCGAGGTGGCGGTCGCGGTTGCGGTAGCAACAGCAACCTCCACCCCCGCAGGCTCAGACACAGCACCACCAGCGGCAGAGGTACCTGCGCAACCCGAACAGACACCGGCGGAAGAAAACCTCTCTGTCACCCAGGCAGCCGCAGTGACAGCTGCTCAAGACGCAGCCAAAGCAGCAGCCGAGGCTCAAGCCCAGGCTGCTGCCGATGCTCAAGCTCCCCAAGCGGCGGCACCAGAGGCAGAGAAACCAGCACCAAAGGTCAAGAAACCCGACGAGAACAAACGCTCCGTAGCCGACAGCTCCATCCGTGTTGACGTGGACCTGCTGGACAGCCTCGTCAACCTCGTCGGCGAACTCGTTCTGGCCCGTAACCAAGCTATCCAGCACGCTGCCCGATCTGATGACCCAGAGCTCGTCCGATCAATGCACCAGCTTTCGCTCGTGGCCAGCGAGGTGCAAGAAGGCGTCATGAAGACGCGTATGCAGCCCATCGACCACGTGTGGCGTACCTTCCCCCGCGTTGTCCGCGACCTAGCGACCTCCCTAGGCCGCCAGATCCGGGTGGAGTTCGAAGGTAAAGAAACCGAGCTCGACAAAACGATCCTCGAGGCGATCAAAGACCCACTGACGCACCTGGTGCGTAACTCCTGTGACCACGGCATCGAGCCGCCAGACGTACGCCAATCCCGAGGCAAAGACCCCGAAGGCGTGTTGACGATGCGGGCCTACCACGAAGGTGGCCAGGTCAACATCGAAATCATCGATGACGGTGCCGGTATCAACGTCGAGAAAGTCAAAGCCAAAGCGGTAGAAAAGGGCCTAATCACCCGCGACGACGCGGAGAAAATGTCCGACCGCGACGCCAACCACCTCATCTTCCGCCCCGGTTTCTCCACCGCCGACAAGGTCTCGAACGTCTCCGGACGTGGCGTCGGTATGGATGTGGTCAAAACCAACATCGAAAAAATTGGCGGCACCATCGATGTCACCAGCACATTCGGTGAAGGCACCACCACCCGAATCAAAATCCCACTGACCCTAGCCATCATCCCAGCCCTCCTCGTGCGCGGACAGGACAACATGTTCGCCATCCCGCAGGTCAACCTGCTGGAACTGGTGCGGCTTGATGCTGCCCAGGCCGCCGAGCGCCTCGAAACGATTCAGGGCACCCCGGTCTACCGGCTACGCGGTGACCTGCTCCCGCTGGTGTACCTACGCGAACAACTCAACGTAGAACCCAGCGAATCAGACACCACATTCATCGCCGTTCTCCGCGCCGACCAGCAACGCTTCGGCCTCGTCGTTGACGACATCGAAGACACCGAAGAAATCGTGGTCAAGCCACTGGGCAAGCAGATGCGCGGCATCGACTTGTATTCAGGGGCCACATTGATGGGTGATGGCCGGGTCGCGCTGATTCTGGACACAATGGCCTTAGCGAACGCTTCGGGCATGGTTTCCGAAGGGTCCGAGTTCAACAGTGCACTGGAAGAGGCCCGCGCCCGGGATGCAAAGGAATCTGCCAGCCTGCTGGTGGTACGCCTCTCCACGGGACGTCGAGTCGCATTGCCGCTGAAGGTAGTCGAACGTCTCGAAGAGTTCCCCATCTCTCGCATCGAAACAGTTGGCCAGAACCAAGTAGTCCAGTATCGCGGTGTCATCTTGCCGCTGCTGCGCCTAGCCGACGACTACGGCAGCTACGACCAGGTCGATGCCGACAAGCCCCTACAGGTCGTCGTGTGCCAGTACCACGGGCAGCTGTTCGGATTCGTCGTCGACCAAGTACTCGACATCGTCGAAGACGAACTGGCCATCCGCACCCACCTGGACACCGGCGGCAACCTCGGATCGGCCGTCGTCGACGAGCACGTCACCGAGCTACTCAACATCGACACCGCCCTGGCCGGGATGGTCGCCCCCGAACCAGACGATCTCGGCGCTTACGCAGGAGGCTTCTGATGAGCAACCAATACTGCACATTCCGCCTCGGCGGTCACCTCTTCGGCATCCCCGTCGACACGGTCAAAGAAGTCCTCCGCGAGCAACAACTCACCCGCGTACCCCTGGCCCCCAAAGAGGTCTCAGGCCTGATCAACCTACGCGGACAGATTGTGATCACGGTGGACCTGCGCGAACGGATGGGGCTCCCGCCACGCGAACCAGGTGAGGAAACCACCAACGTGGTAGTCCGCACCGCCGACGACACAGTGACGAGCATGCTGGTCGACAAGATCGGCGACGTCCTCGAACCGGACGTCGACCGCTTCGAGCCTCCGCCAGACACCGTTCCAGCACGCCTACGTGAGCTGGTGACAAAGGTATGCAAGCTCGACCGGGAGCTCATGCTCGTCCTCGACACAGAAAAAGCAGTCGAGAAAGAGCCGGTCACGGCGTGATCTGCCTTCGCCGGTTGTCCCACCCGGGGCAACCGGCCACCTGGCGCACCGCGCCACCCTCCTAGCCGACAATCCGCTGAACGCGGTACCCCCTAGACCGGAAGCGGTCTCTGCACCCCGAGGACCAGCATGCGAGCTCTTGTGATCGACGACTCACGTGCGATGAGGACCATCCTCACGCGCACGATGGACAACCTCGGATTCGAGGTGGAAGCAGTCGGTGATGGTCAGCAAGCCATTGACGCAATGACGCGTGGGCCACTGCCAGATGTGTGCCTGATCGACTGGAACATGCCTGTGATGAACGGGCTGGAGTTCATCGTCGAGGTTCGCAAGAACCGGGATTGGCGTGACGTTACTCTCATGATGGTCACCACCGAGGCCGAGCAAGCCAACATTGTTCGAGCGCTCGCCGCTGGTGCGCACGAGTATGTGATCAAGCCCTTCACCGCGGATGTCATTGAGGGCAAGTTGGCGATGCTGGGGTTGGTGTGATGAGTGCCCCCATTAAAGTGCTGGTCACAGATGACTCAGTGGTGTTGCGGCGTCTGATCACGGACGTGTTGAAAACCGATAACGAGATCGAAGTTGTTGGTACAGCCGTTAACGGTAAGAACGCGCTTGAGAAATTACCGCTCCTCAAACCGGACATCATGACATTGGATGTTGAGATGCCCGTGATGGATGGTTTGCAAACTCTCGTCGAAGTGCGCAAGCGGGATGCAAAAATCCCAATCATCATGTTCTCCACACTGACTGCGCGTGGTGCTGGTGCCACTCTGGATGCTCTAGAGCGAGGCGCCAGTGACTATGTTGCGAAACCGGCGAATGTTGGATCCGTCTCTGAGTCGATGGAAGCGGTTCGTAGCGAACTGATCCCCAAGATCAAGTCGCTCACCGGGCGGGCCCTTCGGGCCCTACCTACGGCTCGTCCCGCATTCGGGGCAGGTGCTCCGCCAGAGGCTGGCCCCCCGAACCGCGGTATTTTCGGTGGTCGTCCTCCGGCGAGCGCGGGAGTTCCCGGCGCTGCGCAAGGAGCCGCGCCCGTTGACCTGAGCGCGGTAAAGCCCACAGGGGTTGTCGACGTGGTGGCGATCGGTATCTCTACCGGTGGTCCAGATGCGTTGACCCGCGTTATATCGACTTTGCCAGGCAATTTCCCGGTCCCGATTGTCGTGACCCAGCACATGCCACCCGTTTTCACCGAATTGTTCGCCCAACGTCTTGATACGCGCAGCAAACTGCGGGTAGTTGAGGCTAAACAAGGTGAACGGCTCGAACCAGGCAAGGTAATGATCGCCCCTGGTGACTGGCATATGCGCGTGAAGAAAACCGCTTCAGGTGCCGTCGCAGAACTAGATCAAGGGCCGCAAGAAAACTATTGCCGCCCCGCTGTAGATCCAATGTTCCGCTCTATTGCCGAAGCATATAAAGGCAACGTATTGGCCGTGATCATGACGGGTATGGGGCATGACGGTTACCGCGGCGCAGAACCCATCCTCGCTGCAGGTGGGCAACTGATCGTGCAGGACGAGGCCACTTCCGTGGTCTGGGGCATGCCTGGTGCGGCTGTCGCCGCAGGGCTGCCACTCCAGCAGTACTCCCTCGACAAATTGGCCGAGGCGATCATGACCCGCGTTAACGCGGGCCGTGGCGCCGCTGCCGCCCGGCCAAGGAGCTGACTCATGGCACTTAACGGAAATGACCTTGACTTCATCGCGACTGTGGTGCGAGAACGCTCGGCCATCGTGCTGGACCGCAGTAAGGAATACCTCATCGAGTCGCGGCTGCAGACCCTGGCGCGCAGCCGAGGAGATGCTTCCGTCGACGACTTGATCCGCAAGTTGCGCAGCGCCCCGAAGGGGCCATTGCGTGACGAAGTGATCGAAGCGATGACGACGAACGAAACTTCGTTCTTCCGCGACGGACATCCCTTCATGGCATTGCAGAACCAGATCCTGCCGGAGCTGATCGTCTCTCGAGGGCGCGAGCGCACGTTGAACATTTGGTGCGCGGCTTCCAGCTCAGGGCAGGAGCCGTACACGATCGCGATGCTGATTCAGGAGCTGATCGGGGCTGACCCGTCATGGCGGGTGCGGCTACTGGCCACGGATATTGATACGCAGATGCTCAAACGTACTCGTGATGGCATCTACAACCAGTTCGAGGTCAACCGTGGCCTGCCGGCGCCGCTTCTGGTGCGTTACTTCGCTCGGCACGGTATGCAGTACCAGGTCGACTCGCGGCTGCGGGCAATGGTGGAGACAAAGTTCTTGAACTTGTCTGAGCCGTTGCCGCCGATGCCCTCGATGGACATCATCTTCCTGCGTAACGTGCTCATCTACTTCGACGTGGATATGAAGCGGCAAATCCTCCAGGGAGCGCGGAAAATCATCAAACCAGATGGCTACCTGTTCCTTGGTGGTGCTGAGACCACGATGAACATTGACAACTCGTGGAAGCGCGAAATGATTGGCCGCGCCACGGTGTATCGACCCGACTAAACACCACCTTCGCGGGGAGCAGTGATGTGGAGCCGGTTGCCGTTGTAGGCGACCGGCTCCACGTCGTAGCGCGTAGAGGTGTGAACCCGGTTGCTTAATGAGCAGATCCGTTGCTGCCTCAGGGCCAAGGAAACACCAAATGGTGGGCCGAATCGGTTAAGGAAAACCCCAGCCACAGCCGATCAGTACAGCGACCACTCGTGGCGATGTGCGGGCTGCCCCTGCGCTTCATCACCGGATTTCTTTGGGGGTATGCGGATGAACGATTTCATCAGCGACGTGACCATGCGGACGTTGAGCCAAGCAATGTCCGGCCTGGCGGCGCGGCAACGCACCATCTCCGACAACCTCGCCAACGTTGATACCCCCGGATTTCTTGCAGGGAAAGTCGACTTCGAAGCCAGCTTGCGGCAAGCTCTCGCCGACGGCGAAGACCCTCGCCTGACTGAGATAGCTACCGCCCGCAGCCTTGAGCCCACGCGCGCCAACGGCTCGAACGTCAATCTCGATGAAGAAACTCTGGCCGGGCAAGAAACCGTTCTGCACACCCAGCTGATCGCCCAAGCGCTCACCAACAAATTCAACGGCATCAAGAACGCTATTGGTCAGTGAAACGGCCGATAAGACTCCAGGCCCGTGGAGCCGCGCCAGCTCACGGATTCGATGAAGGGAGACGCACATGAGCATGTTCGATTCGATGAACATCGCAGCGTCAGGGTTGTCAACGAACCGTAAATGGATTGACGCGGTTTCAGACAACATCGCGGGGATGAACAACATCACCTCCACAAATGAATCCGCTTTCCAGGAGCGCTTCATCGTTGCTAGGGCCGCCAGCTACGGCGAACCCAAGGGGACCTATGTGGCCGGAAACATGTGGGGGGATCCCAACGGTCGGCTCATCTCGATGCCGAACCACCCCCTGGCTGATGCCAACGGCCTGGTCCGTGTACCTGACATCGACCTATCTGACCAGATGGCCTCCCTGATGATGGCCCAACGCGCTTACCAAGCCAACGCCTCGGTGGCTGAACGAGCAAAGACCACATACGAAGCAGCGATCGGAATCGGCAAATGAGTATTGCTCCCATCCCTCCATCTGTCGGCTTCGGTGTGACGCCAGGTTTCGGGATTAACCCGGCTTACGGCGTCTCTGCCACGTTGCCGACCACGCCAAGCGCCTTGCGCGACCCCGACTCGGTATCTGGCCCTTCTTTTGGTCAATTGCTCGCCCAGAAAATCGACCAGCTGAACGCGATGCATCTGCGCACCGATGAGCTGGCCCGCGCCGCAGCCACCGGCGACCTTAAAGACGTGCACGAATACACCATCGCCGCAGCTGAGGCAGGCGTGGCCACGCAGCTTGCCGTGGCCGTGCGTAACAAGGGCCTTGAAGCGTTCAACGAGATCATGCGGATGCAGCTGTGAAGAACGAAAAAATCCAACACGTCGTCACCCGGATCAAGGGAACATTCAACGACTTCACTCGTGGCCAGAAAGCCGTAACGATCATTGCGGCACTGGTCGCCATCGCTGGGGCTGTGGTCTTCTTCATGTGGGTGAGCAAACCCACCATGGTTCCGCTGTACACCACACCTGTCAGCGACACCGACGCTGCCGCTATCCAAAGCAAACTGACTTCCTCGGGTGTGAAGTACACGCTGAGCGGAAACACCTTCCAAGTTCCCCAGGATCAGCGCGACAAGGTGCGCCTTGACCTGGCGGCAGAGAACCTGCCCAGCAAAACAGATGCTTCGCAGGGATACGGCCTGGTCGAAAAAGCACCAGTCACTGCCTCCGATGAGCAGCAGCGGATCCTCATTCAACGTGCCACTGAAGGCGAATTAGCCTCAGCGATCCAAAAAATTGACACCGTTCAGGAAGCAACGGTGCACCTTGCACTGCCCAAGGAGGACGTGTTTGTCCGGCAGAAAACCAACCCGACCGCATCGGTGCTGGTGAAACCGAAAGCGAACCAGACTGTTTCGGCATCGCAGGTTGAGTCAATCGTGCACTTGGTTTCTGCCTCAGTGCCGAAACTGACCCCGGGAAATGTGACTGTCACTGACTCACAGGGACGTTTGTTGTCTGCCCAAGGCACACTCAGTGCTAGCGCCGGAGAGGCTCGGCTGGCCCAACAGCAAGCCACGAGCATGGCGTTGCAAACCAAAATCCAAGCAATGCTGGACAAAGCCGTCGGTATGGGTAACTCCACGACCACCGTCAACACCGACATGAACTATGACAACTCTAAGGTCGAAACAAACGAATACCTCCAGCCCAAGCCAGGCGCACCAGCACTACAAAACGACAACACCCGCGAAACCTTGACCGGTTCGGGCCAGACCCCCATCGGGGGAGTCCTCGGCCCAGACAACATCCCCGTCCCCAACGGGAATGCAGGTAACAGTCGCCAAAACTGGGAGAAAACCACCACAAAAGAGGTCCAGCCGTACGGCACCCGCCGTACCCTCACCGACCAAGCCACCGGCGGGGTTAGCAGACTCAACGTGGCGGTCATGCTCGACCAGCGCACCACCGGCGCTATCAACCAGCAACAGATTCAGCAGCTGGTGGCCACCGCAGCAGGAATCAACCCCCAACGTGGCGATGTCATCACCGTCTCAAAGGTGCCCTTCGATCAGACCGCAGCCCAGGCCCAGGCTCAGGCCGATGCCGCAGCCGCAGAGCAAAAACGCATGGATGACCTCTGGGCACTGGCCAAGAACATCGGCCTGCTGCTGCTCCTGCTGCTCGCCTTGCTGATCGGGTTCCTCTCCACCCGCACCCGCAAACGCGAGGTGGAGATCGAGGAGTCTGAAAGCATCGATACTCCTACACTTCCCGAGCTGCCCGGAGGCCGTGGCGCCCTGGGCGAGCTGGAAGGAAGCCCGGCGGCGTACGACCTCGACGGCGACGAACTTCCCGTGGTCGAAGCCACACCGGTGGATCCGCAATCGATTGCGCGGGCCGCCGCACGCGAAGAGATCTCTGGTCTCGTCGAGGACAGTCCCGAAGAAGTTGCCCGCTTGTTGCGCGGGTGGATGGCAGAACGGAAGTAGCCCCTCATGAGTACCGCGCAATTGTCCGGTCTGCGTAAGGCCGCGATCCTCCTCGTACAGCTCGGTAAAGAACACTCCGCTGAGATTCTTAAACAGCTCCGCGAGCCAGAAGTGGAGGCGTTAACCGCTGAAATCGCTCGTCTAGAAAACGTGGACGTCGACACGTTGGACGGCGTGCTGGAGGAGTTCCAGCAGCTAGCCAAAGCTCGTAAGTATTACGTGCAGGGCGGTGTGTCGTTCGCTGAGGAGGTTCTTGTCGCCACGATGGGGCAAGACAAAGCGAACGAGGTGATGCAGCGTCTGTCGGCTTCGATGGTGGAGATGCCGTTCGAGTTCTTGCGGCGCGTTGAACCCAAAGTGTTGCTGACCTACCTGGCTGACGAGCACCCGCAGACGATCGCCTTGGTCATCGCCTACCTGCCAGCTGATCAAGCCGCCATTGTCTTGTCTGGTTTGCTGCCAGAAACACAGGCCGAAGTGGCACACCGGTTGGCCATCATGGACCGCACCAGCCCAGAAATCGTCAAGCAGGTGGAAGCTCACCTGGAGCGACGCCTGTCCACGGTGGTTCAGGCTGCCGACTCCACCACCGTTGGTGGCCTCAAACCATTGGTTGACATCATCAACCAATCCGACCGCACCACTGAACGGATGATCCTCGACGGCCTGGAAAAACGCGACCTCGACCTAGCCGAAGAGGTCCGAGCACACATGTTCATGTTCGAGGACATCACCGGACTGGACGACCGCGCCATCCAGGTAGTGCTACGCAAGGTCGAATCCAAAGACCTTGCTGTGGCATTGAAAGGTGTACGCGAGGACGTGCGCGAGAAAATCACCCGCAACATGTCCGAGCGGGCAGCATTGTCGTTGGCCGACGAGATTTCGATCCTGGGGCCGGTGCGGTTGAAGCAGGTCGAGGAAGCCCAGGCCGTGGTGATCCGCCAGATCCGCATGCTGGAAGAGGCAGGCGAGATCGTGGTGGCACGTGGTGGAGGGGACGAGTTCGTTGCCTAAGCCCAACCGGCAGGGCCCAGCAGCGCTGGTTGGTCGGCGCAGCGGATTCGTGCTGCGCGGTAAAGAAGCTGAAGAAAGCACCCGCCGCGCAGTGATCTCTTCGGACTTAGTGATGAGCCCGTTCGCCGGTGTTGACTACGCCGACCCGCGCCTGACTGATCCGCACATGCATAAGCTTGTGGAAGAGGCCCGCGAAGAGGGCCGACGTCGCGGCTACGAAGAAGGACATGCTGAAGGGTTCGAAGATGGTCGGGTCGCTGGGCTAGAGATGATGGCCGGCGAGATCGCCAAGATGAAAACAGCCGCCGAGGCTGAGGCAGAAGCCAACCGCACCAGACTCAAAGAGTTCCACACTGCAGTAGAGAACGCAGTGCAAGATGCCCTGGACTACCAGATGCCGATGATCGAGGAACTGCGCGGACTCGTAGGTGACTTGGCTGTCGATATCGCTGAAGAACTCGTGGGCCACCATTTGGCAGTGGGGGAGTGCGCCGCAGTCGATCAGGTGCGGCGTGCCTTGGCCTCGATCCCGCGTGACGTGGACGTGACATTGCGCGTCAACCCGCAGGATCTAGAGATGGTCACCGACTTCACTGAATCCACCACGCAGCAACGACGGGTGCGGGCTATCGCTGATGCCACGATCGCCCATGGCGATGTTGTAGCAACCGCCCAAAACCTCGAAGTGACGGTGACATTAGCGGACGCTGTCGCCGCGGTACGGAAGGTGCTGCATCCGTGAACCTTGATGTTCCAGCTCGCGAAAGTGAACGTTCTTACCTGCTGGGTCGGGGTGTATATGCAGATATGCGGGCGCAAATGCTGCGCGCAACCGCTCCAGTGGCGCACGGCACCGTGGTCAGCGCGGTGGGTCTATCTATCGACGTGGCGGGGCTTCAGCTAGCGGTGGGAGAGGCCGTACGGATCCTAGGCGACGATGGCCCCATCATCGCTGAAGTCGTAGCGCTGCACGAGGGGTACGCCTCGTGCATGCCAATTTCGGACTTGCGGGGCGTACGGGCCGGTAATCCCGCCATCGCTACCGGTGGGGCACTGGAAGTCCCCGTCGGAATGGGGATGTTGGGTCGCGTGGTGGACGCATTAGGGCGGCCAATGGACGGCGGCCCGGCTTTGAGCGACGTCACCCTAGTAACCACAGAAGGAAGCCCACCCCCGGCGATGGACCGAGAACGGATCGGCACCCCGATGCCTTTGGGAGTGCGGGCAATGGACACGTTGATCCCATGCGGCAAAGGGCAACGCCTAGGCATTTTCGCTGGATCAGGTGTGGGAAAGTCATCGCTGTTGTCCATGATTGTTCGTGGCTCTTCAGCACCAGTGTGTGTACTGGCCCTGGTGGGCGAGCGCGGCCGTGAAGTCAGAGAGTTCGTTGAAGGTGACCTCGGCCCTGAAGGTCTGGCGCGATCAGTGGTGGTAGTGGCCACCTCCGATGAACCCGCGCTGGTGCGTCTGCGCGCGGCCTCTACTGCCACCCGTATTGCCGAGTGGTTCCGCGACCAAGGCCAAGACGTCATCTTGTGTATGGACTCGGTGACGCGTGTAGCGATGGCTCAGCGCGAAGTCGGGCTTGCATCTGGGGAACCACCGGCAACCCGCGGATACCCCCCAAGCGTGTTCGGAATCATGCCCAAATTGTTGGAACGGGCTGGGATGGCAGCCACCGGGTCCATCACGGGGTTGTACACGGTTCTTGTTGATGGTGATGACCTCAACGACCCCATCGCCGACAACGTGCGCTCCATCCTCGATGGCCACATCGTTTTGTCCCGAAAACTTGCCACTCAAGGACATTTCCCCGCGATTGACGTGCTGGAGTCCATCTCCCGTGCCAACAAAGCCCTCACCACCCGTGAGCAGCGTGAAGCTGCTACAACTATCCGTAAGCTCATGGCCGCGCAGCGAGATGCCAAAGACCTCATCGACATTGGCGCCTACGTCAAAGGCACCAACCCACTGGTGGACAAAGCCCTCGAACTAGCCCCCGAGATCTCCTCATTCCTTATACAAGACATGGAAGACCTCACCCCATACGAGCAGTCCTGGGCGCAACTATCCGCGATCGCCGCGCGGTAATCCACCAATCCTGCACACCCGCGCCCAGCCCACGCGAAACCTGTGAGTTGCTTGTGAACTCAGTGGTGTTCCCTTAGAGAGGAACGATGGTAGGTAAGCCCTGGCTCACCTGCGACAAACACCGGAGGTCACATGAAACATGTACACGTCCGCGCTATCGCGGCAGCAAGCGCCCTGTCGCTAGCGCTATCTGTGGCAGCGGGAACTACCAACGCGTGGGCAAGCACCCCCCCCCACGATGGAACCAAAACCGCCAACCCTGCGCCGATCGCCACAAGCACCTGGTCAAACCTGGCCGGACCGACCTCCAAAGCCCAACTTCAAGCAGCGTTGACCGCTGCCGGTGTCGAGAAAAAACGCATCGACGTGGTCATGCAGCACGCCGACCAATTCACCAAAGCAGTCCAACCAGTCAAACTCGTCGACACCTTCAAACCACTTCCCATGGCCAAGAAGTACGACGTCTACGACCTGCAAGAAAAGTGGAATAAAAAGCACCCCAACTTCCACGGATACAACTGCCGAATCACCGCCTACTCGCTCATGGGGCCACGCATCACCGTCGGGAAAAAACCAGCACCCGTGCCGGCCCACCCCGACCTATTCCTCGACGAAGAGTCCCTCAAAACTGACCCTTCAGCACTCATCGGCGGACAAAACATCAACGCCTTCAAGAGCATCTTCACCACCATCCCCACCAGCCACACAACCTCAACAAAAACCCACGTAGAAACCGTGCAAGCCGCCTGGAAAAAACGCGGCGTAACCTTCACTGCAGATGCCAAAGCCCGCCTCATCTCAGTGTTCCAACACAACAACATCGACAAAGACGACTTGTTCATCGGACACACAGGCGTGGCCTTCCCCCAAACTGACGGGCGGGTCCTATTTGTCGAAAAACTCGCCTTCCAAGAGCCCTACGTCACCACCATGTTCGCCAACCGAACCGAACTAGCTAACTACCTGTTCAAGCAATACGACCTCAACAACCCCGACCTCGGACTGGCCAAACCCATCATCATGGAAAACGACAAACTCATGGAAGGCGCCCCCAGCGCCGCATAACCGCCCCAACTCTTTCCTCTCACAGAAGGCCTCGTCGCACCCACCGTGCACGAGGCCTTTTCTGCGCACCACACAAACCAAACAAGCACCTCACAAGCACCCCTCCCCCCGCCGATAAGAGCGCACAAGCCCCACCACACCAAACACCCACCGCAGGAGGTGACATGCCCAAATTCACCACCCCATACGACACCCTCCTGCGCGTACGACGCATCGAAGAAGACAAAGCCAAAGCCGCCCTCGCCGCTGCCAACGCCGAACACCGCGCCGCCCTCGCACGCCTAGACTCCACCCGCCAAGCCCACCGCGACGCCATGAACAAATCACATGGTGAGACCGACATCAACGGATTCATGCGCGAAGCACTCCACGGCCAACGCCTCGCCCAATCCATCATGTGGGCCAGCTACGAAGCCGAAAAAGCAGACACAACAAGACAAACCGCCCTCGGCCACGTCACCAAAGCCTCACAACGCACCCAAGGCCTCGAACGCCTCGTCGAACGCGCCAAAGAAGAACGCTTCGAACGAATGCTTGCCGCCGACCAACAGGTAGCCGAAGAGAGTAATGCAGGAGTCCGTGCCCGCAAGGCCGCCGCCGAGGCAGCACGCCGCGCCGCACGAACCCAACACCACCCAGAAACACCGCACGAGCAGTACACGAGGGGAGCATGATGGCCGTCGAGGTGAGCGGAATCACCGCAGCACAGGCACGAGTCGCCCAGCTGAACAGTATGTTCGGCCAGCCAAGCATGCCCGCCCCTACCACCGGCACCGCCTTCTCCACCTCCATGGACAACGCCCTGGAGGCAATCAAAAAACCCGCAAACACCGCTACCTCCCTGCCCATCACCGGCTCTGCAGAAATTGACGCCAAAAACAGGGCAGCAGCCACCGTAGAACGCCCCTTCATCTACAACCCCTCCGCCCGCGAAGCTGCCCTCAAAAGCGACGCCAAAGACGTCTTCGCCAAAGCCGCCGCCGCAGCTCGCGGCGAAACCCCCACCACCGGTGCCGTCACCAACACCCCCGTCAACATGGACGGCAGCACCAAAGCCGACAAACTCATCGCCACCGCCAAGAAATACCTAGGCATCCCCTACAAATGGGGCGGAACCAACCCCAACGTCGGCCTCGACTGCTCCGGCCTGGTCCAACTCGTCTACAAACAACACGGCATCAAACTGCCCCGCGTCGCTGCCGATCAACAACGCGTCGGCACCAAAATCGACAGCATCAAAGACGCCCGACCCGGCGACCTCGTCTACTTCGGCGACCCCGCCCACCACGTCGGCATCTACGTCGGCAACGGCAAAATGCTCCACGCCCCCCACACCGGTGACGTCGTCAAAATCTCCAAACTCCACAAAGACCTCTCCACTATTCGCCGAGTCCTACCCGACGATGCCTGGACACCTCCCGTCACCACCCTCAAAGCAGCACGCACCGAAACCCTCGCTGCCCCACGCTCCGTCGCCGGTGTCCTAGCCCAAGCCCCCGCCGCATACCAGAAACTCTTCCTCGCCGCCGAGGACAAATATGGAGTCTCTGCTGACCTACTTGCCGCCGTCGCCAAACAAGAAAGCAGCTTCAACCCCACAGTGGTTAGCCACGCTGGCGCACGCGGCCTCATGCAACTCATGCCCGGCACCGCCCGCGCACTTGGCGTCACCGACCCCTTCAACCCCGCCCAAGCCGTCGACGGAGCTGCACGACTCCTACGCGACCACCTCAAAACCTTCAAAACAGTAGAACTCGCGCTCGCCGCCTACAACGCCGGACCAGGCGCGGTTCGCAAATATCACGGCATTCCCCCCTACGCCGAAACCCAAAACTATGTCCGCAGGATCACCGCAAACCTCAAGGGAAGCAGAGCCTGATGAGCCGTCTGGAAATCTCGTCGGTGAACGCCGCTGACGCCGCCCTCACCCGTTTGCGTAAGTCATCCCGCGCCGGGATGGCCGCGCGCGACTCCCAAGACCGTACCTTCGGTGAAGCGCTCCGCAGCGCCACCGACACCCCCCGCCGAGTCTCTCGCGAGGCCCAAAATCGCACCTCCTCACCACTGGGCGTCAAGAACTCTGAGACCGACACCGGCCACATCCACACGTCCCCACAGCAGAATGCGGCCGAACAGCCCAGCAACGTGCGCTCAACCCAGCCAGTGACAGCGCAGGCTCCCACCGCACCTGAACACAACCCGCTGCAGCAAGCGCCCAATAACACCCAACAAACCCAGAACACATCCACCGTCACCGGGGGAGTGGCAGCACTCTTGCCAGGTACACCTGGAATCGAAGAACCGATGATCAGCATCGGCGCGGCCCCCCTCACCGGCGCTGACGCCCCGATTGTGGCCTTCACATCCCCCATCTCTGGCCCCGTGACCGGAGTGCTTCCTGGACTTCCTGAAGCTAACGGCGCAACCACCACCGCTACACCCGCCATCACCGAAACCTCGCCCACCCTGCCCGGCACCCCCGGCACAGAGGAAACAAACACCCCGCTCACCGCCGCCCCCACGACACCGGCAGCCACCCCCACCCTGCCAGTTACCACCCCCACCACCGACCAAACCACCCTGCCTGCCGTGGGCGCGCCTGAACAAACAGCCTCCACACCACCCGTTCTTGACCCATCTGCCACAGCAACGCCTCCCACCAACAACGACATCCCCGTCCCCGGAGAAGGCAACGCTACACAGCTGCCCCCACAATCTGCTGCACCTAACAACCGTGACGCCTCAACACTGACAACTCCCCAGCCAGCGGTGCCCCCCACAACCAACCCACCCACTAACGAACAACCTGAACTACACACCACACCCGGCAACCCAGACCTGACTGCGCAACAGCCCACACTCCCCGAACCCACCACACCTGCCGCTGACCAGAATGTGCGCACAGCCACGGAAACACAGCAACAAACTCCGCAGAACACCCCCTCAGCGACCGACATCTCCGTGCAGGCCAGCGAACTAGGGCTCCTCACCCCCAACTCGCTGGGACAAACAACACCAGCCCCCAACCCCACCCCAGCCCCGGCCGAAGCCACCACCGAAGCAGCAACTGCCCCTACAAACACCGCCCCAACAACCCCGGCCCCAGTGCCCACCTCGTTCACACCACCTACACCTCAGCTAGCCACACCCAACACCCCTGAACAAGGCACCCTGCCCAACACCGCTACGGCGCCACAACCAGCAGTAGGAAACGAACTCACAGCACCCTCTGCTGACACACCCGAAAACGTGGCCACTTCACCAGTGACCGGGCAACCCGTACCAGCCGCGCCCGCCACCCCAGCGCCAAGCGACTCGAACCCCGAAAACCCCACGCCCACCGCGCCCCCGCCTGCCAACGAAGTCCCCACTGACCCAGCCATCACTCCAGGGGAAGGCAACACCAGGCCCACGACACCTGCCATCCCCACCACACCACCTGAACCCACCGAAGAGATCCCCGCCCCACCCCGCAACGAACGCCCCACCCTGCCACCGGCGACCCCACGGCCAGAAAACCCCGAACCTCCTCTCACACCAGAACCCTCCCGCCCTGAGGTCCGTCGTCCGGTGGCGCCATCACCCACGCCTGAACAGCAATCCCTTCCGCCAACCAGCTCACGCCCCCCAGCGGAAACAGCCCCACCAGCACAACAGCCCGCACCCACCAACCAGGCCACCCCGGCGCAACAAACACAGGGAATTTCAGCCACCACAGCACCCTCAACAACAACCCCCACCAGTAGCGCTCCCGCACCGATGGTCAGCGCACCCCCTGTTCCGCTCTACCAACAACTCGTCACCGGGGTGTCCCCGATGCTGCGCGGCGTCGATGGGCAGTACGCCCTTATGCTGCAACTGACCCCAGTGAACCTCGGACACGTGCAACTACAGGTAAGCGTCAAATCCGGTCAGGTATCCATCCACGTCAAAGCAGTTGACGCCGCTACTGGCCAACTCGTCGAAGAAAACCTCGACGACCTCAAACAAACACTGGAACAGCTCGGCGTGAAAACCGGAAGCATCGACGTCTCCACCGGTGAGAGCGGAGACACCGAAAGTTTCGAAGAAGCCTTCGGCGCAGATAGCGGATGGCAAGACTCATCCACCGTCACCACCGGCAACAAAGGCGCCACCACCGAAATCGGGCAGGAGCAACAACCAATCTCCGCCCCAACCCCCAACGGCAACGACCGCCTCAACATTCGTCTCTAACTACCCACCCCCTCCTATGGCGGCACCACCCATGTGCCGCTACACCCCACCTCGCCCTAAACCCAGGAGAACACCATGACTGACGCATCTGCGATCAGCGGAACCACCACCACACCCACAACGACATCCGCTACAACAGGCACCACCGGCACCAGCGGAAGCGCAGCTGCAGGCACCGCAACCGTCTCAAACACAGCCAGCGGCACAGTCGTCACCATTACTCAGCCTGACGGATCAAAATTTCAATATGTCATCCCCACGATGGGGTCTACCGTCGTTAAAAATCCTGACGGGACAACTCAGACTGTCTGGACCCCGACACCAGCTGACGGGATGTCTGATCTGGCGAAGAAAAATAACGCCAAATACAACCAAACGCTCAATGCCGATGACTTTATGAAGCTACTTGTGGCCCAGCTCCAGTACCAAGATCCCTCAAAGCCAGCGGACACCGCGCAAATGATGCAACAAACTGCGTCTGTCTCGATGGTGGAACGTATTAACGAGATGGCCGGTGCAGCGGAGTCGATGACTAAGTCCAGCGAGGCGCTCGCCGCGGCTAACAAAGAACTCGTCGCATCCAACACAACAATGACCCAACATCTGGGGTCCCTGCTTGCCCAACAATCACTTTCGGCCGCGATTGGTCTTATCGGGCAGACCGTTACCTACACCACAGGTACTGGTGATGCTGCTACTACTACACAAGGAACAGTTGAATCCGTAAAGATTGGGGCCGATGGGCCGATTCTTAAAGTGAACGGGACAGACGTCCCGGTCGACTCGGTCACAGCGGTCACGCGCGGCACAGCCGCGCAGGCCTGACACATAGCCTCTTCACCAGTAGCGGGCAACCACACTGACTCGCGAACCACTCCGCATCATGGATGAGGCGGAACCTCCCCGGTCACGGATGACCACACCTTTTGGGACTACGCACCGCACCGGCCCCTCCACCGGCAGCTAGCCACCCGGCATTCGCGTACAGCCTGATACGGCGGCGATCCCGCCGAGCGAAACTCCCGACGGCAGATCCCGTCTTACCGCTAGAAAACACATGTCGCTCACCCCGGCCCCCATATTCGAGGGTGAGCAGGAGGATTCCCACTCATGATTCGTTCAATGTGGTCCGCCGTCTCCGGCCTTCGCAACCACCAGATCTACCTCGACGTCACCGGTAACAACATCGCCAACGTCAACACCCACGGCTACAAATACCAACGTGCCGTGTTCGAGGACAGCCTCAACCAGGTTGTTCGCAACGCTGCCGCACCAGATGAAGCCAACGGGACTGGTGGTCTTAACCCCACACAGGTTGGCCTTGGCGTTCGGTTAGGGCAGATCTCTGGAAACTTCACCCAAGGCGGTCTGCAAGTCACCAACGTCCCCACTGACGTTGCTATTCAAGGTGACGGATTCTTCATTGTTCAAAAAGGTGACTCGAAGTTTTATACCCGAAACGGTGCTTTCTCTCTCGACCAAAACGGAAACTTGACGAGTAGCGATGGCAGCTTCGTCATGGGTGTTATGGCCGGGGATCCGGTAGCAACTGCGCCTGACCCTGCATCAATCAAGCTTGATCCGACTAAGCCCACAGCTCGGATAAAAATCGATACCACTAAGTGGCGAAACTTTCAGATTTCACCCAATGGCATGATTAGTGGCGTACCGGTTGCGAGCACGGACGGCAAGATCCAGATTATTGGTCAGATCTCGCTTGCCAAGTTCAACAACCCTGCAGGTCTTGACCGTGTTGGTGGAACCATGTTCGCAGAGACTCTCAACTCAGGTGTGCCGCAGTTCCACGCACCTAATGACAAAGCCAACGGCATGGGCTTCGTGACCTCCGGTACGTTGGAGCTATCCAACGTTGACTTGGCTGGTGAGTTCACCAACCTGATCATGGCCCAGCGCGGTTTCCAAGCGAACTCCAAGGTTGTTTCTGCCTCTGACGAGGTCCTTCAAGACCTCATCAACATGAAGCGCTAATCCGCTGACTAATAAGTGACTCCTCCCGTGCCGCCCCGCCCCTCGTGGGTAGGGCGGCACGAGGCCGAAATAGGCGCTACCAGCGCACCCATTAGCTCTTCAGCAATCGAGAGGTCGGCATGTTCCGCTCCTATGACGTGGCCGCCAGCGCGCTGCGCTACCACCAGCAATACCTCGACGTTGTCGGTAATAACATCGCCAACGTCAACTCCGACGGATTTAAAGGCAGCCAATTCGTTTTCGACGAGGTACTCAACCAGCTCGTCGATGGCACCAAAATCGCCCCACCACGCCCCCAACCCCAAGGCGCCATCAACGCAGCCATGGCCGGACTAGGGGTAGCCCGCCGCACAATCCCCGGCGACTTCGCCCAGGGCGCCTTCAAAATCACAAACCAATCCACCGATTTTGGTATCCAGGGCGAAGGCTACTTCGTTCTTCGATCCCCCAAGGGGCCGGTATACACCCGCAACGGCAACTTCACCTTCGACTCAACCGGCACCCTCGTTGCTGGCGACGGAAAGAAAGTCCTCGGTACTGACAACCGCCCCCTCCGGGTGCCCGCTCAATACCAAAACAAGCCCTTCTTCATGAATGCCTCCGGACAACTGGTTGTGCGTAACGGAGATCCCGGTGGCGTTGTTATCGGTCAGATGAAACTGGCCCGGTTCACTAACCAGCAAGGCCTGCTCCGAGAAGGCAACACCGAATTCAGTGCCACCGCCGCATCCGGTACACCCATCGAAGGGGCACCAGGAACCAATGGGCTTGGCCAAGCAATTTCCGGTGTCACCGAGATCAGCAACATTCAACTCGCCGACCAATTCACCAACCTGATCATGGCCCAACGTGGCTTCCAAGCCAACGCCAAAGTCCTAACAACCACCGACGAAATGGCCGACCGCATCAACCAAATGCAATGACGTAAAAGTCAATTAGGTACCTGAATAAGCGGGTGGCTGAGTTTGCCTTCACCACGGCACTCATCCACCCGTTTACAGCGAACCTGCATATCCACAGGCTTCTTGTCTTATCACCCCGCTCACCTGCGCGAATCGCTGCCGCAATCCGCTTGCCGCTGCGCTCAACTCCGCCCAGAGGTCGTCGATAAGCAACTGTCGGCCAAGGACCGGACGACGAAACACAACCAGGGACGGGAACCCATGATCATCTGCACGAGACGGAACGGGACCAGCTTCGCGCTCAACCCCGATCTCATCGAGCGCATAGAAGCCACACCAGACACAGTCATCACACTCGTCAGCGGCACCAAATATGTCGTTGCTGAACCCGTCGATGACCTCGTCCACGCCGTACGCGACTTCCGCGCTTCCGTCCTGATCGCCACGAACACGCCGCCGTCGCCTGACGTTCCCCGTCAAGCACGGCTCCGATCCGTCTCGAACCCGGAGAGCTAAACATGGATCCGATCACAATGATCATGGTGGGCCTCACCTTCGTGGGCGTCATCGGAACAATGCTCCTCGACGGTGTGCACGTCACCGTCCTCATCCAGCCCGCGGCACTCATGCTCATCTTCGTCGGCACCTTCGGCGCCGCCTCAGCAGGCATGACCAAAGCCGACCTCGCTGAAATCCCCCGCGGATTCAAACGCGCCTTCCTCAGCAAAGCCCCCGACGCCTCCGGGCTCGTCGACGTCATCGTCAAAATGGCCGACCGTGCCCGCCGTGAAGGGCTCCTCGCCCTCGAAGACATGGCAAAAGAAATCGAGGACCCCCTCCTCAAAGAAGGCATCCAGATGACCGTCGACGGCTCCGACGCCGACGAAATCGCCGAAATCCTCGAAATGCGCGTCACTGCCAAAAAAGAACAAGACAAAGTTGGCGCAGCCTTCTTCGAAGGCCAAGGCGGATACGCCCCCACCCTCGGCGTCGTCGGCGCCGTCATCGGCCTCATCCACGCCCTGGGAAACCTCGACCAAGTCGACAAACTCGGCGAAATGATCGGCGCCGCCTTCGTCGCCACCCTCTGGGGTGTCCTCATCGGTAACGCCGTCTGGTTGCCCATGGCAGCCAAACTCAAACGACTCTCCGCCCTCGAAGTCAAAGGCATGGAGATGATCATCGAAGGTGTCCTAGCTGTACAGGCCGGAACATCACCCCGCGTCGTAGAACAAAAACTGCGCTCAGCGCTGCCCAGCGGCGGTAAAGACACCGGCAAGGGCAAAGAAGCGAAGGCAGCATAATGGCGCGGAAAAAGAAACGCGAAGAGCACGAAGAACACGCCAACCACGAACGGTGGATGCTCTCCTACGCTGACATCCTCACCCTCCTGCTGGCCCTGTTCATCGTCATGTTCGCAATCTCCAAAGTGGACCAGCAGAAACTACAAACCTTCGCCGAAGGAACCGCCCAAGCATTCGGACAAGCAAACCTTGCCATGCAAGGAAAAAGCGGAAACCTCGAAGGCCGCGACGGGATCTTGGAAAACCAGAAACCTGGTCAAGAAACCAAAGTCCCAGACAACGAAGCAGCCCAGCCCTCCCCGCTGAGCCAATCGGCCCTCCAACGCGAACAAGCCGCAGCAAAAGCCGCAGCAAAAGAGAAAGAATCCCTCAAACAACTCCAAATCAAAATCGCTGCACAACTCAAACAAGCTGGCCTGGCCAACGCCGCCAAATTCGAAATCAACGAGCGCGGACTCGTGGTCAACATCGTCACCGACAAAGTGCTTTTCGATACCGGTAAAGCAGACCTGCGCCCTGCAGGAAAGAAAGTCATCGACACCGTCGCCCCCATCCTCAAAGGCATCCCCAACTACATCGCCATTGAAGGACACACCGACAACGTCCCCCTTACCGCCGCGAACCGCTCAAACTGGGAACTATCCACCGACCGTGCCGCAGCAGTGCTACGCACCCTCGTCACCGACGGAATCCCAGCCTCCAAAGTATCCGCCTCCGGGTACGCCGATCAGCGCCCCATCGCTAGCAACAAAGACGACGCAGGCCGCGCCATGAACCGACGCGTAGCCGTAGTCATTCTGCCCACCGTGCCACTGAACAACTCCGCCGCAGCCAGCAACGCCGTCCAACAACCACCAGCAGGAACTGCAGCGAACACGCCATCAAACAAAGTTGGCAAATAAGCCCCACCAACAACACACCCGTCAGCACCACCCCTCTAAGGAGAAACCACCATGGCCGACAGCGAAGAAGACGATAAAAAATCCGGCGGAAACAAAAAACTCATCATCATCCTCGTCGCCGCTCTTGTCGTAGTACTCGTTGCTGCTGGCGTCATCGTCATGATGCTGCTCGGGGGGAACAAGGAACCCGAACCCGACCCCGCTACCCAAAACGGTGCCGTCTACGCGATGAAAGATCCCATGACTCTTAACCTCGCCGACGGAAAATTCCTCAAAGTGAACCTCGCCATCCAAATGAGCAAAGCTGGCGATGAACACCTCACCGAAGCCGGAGTGGACGCAGCTAAAGGCCCCGACCTGAGCAAGGCCCGCGATGCAGCCATCGAGATTCTCTCCAAATACAAATATTCTGACCTTCTCCAGCACGAGAAAAAGTCAGAAGCACAAGAAACCCTCAGCAAAGAAGTGAAAAAGCGATATGACGGAGACGTCTTATCTGTGTACTTCACCGAATTCGTCATGCAATAAAACGCCGCATAACTCTCCCTAGGGGCCACGTGACGTAGCCGGGGGTGGGGATGGACTGTCCATCCCCACCCCCGGCTACGTCACGGTTTCGAAGCCTTCTGCCCTCAACCACGATTCGCATCCCCACAGCATGTTTCGCCTCAGATCGCCCCACCAGCTGTCGATCAGATCCCATGTGAGTGCTGAGCCGATCGTCTACGACTTCCGTAGCCCCAACCGGTTCAGTCGCGAGCAGTTTAGGGCGCTTCAGGTGGCGAACGAAACGTTCTCCCGCCAGATCGCGACCGTGCTTTCGACGACACTGCGGATGGTGGTCCACTGCAACCTCGAGGAGGTAGAGCAAACAACATACGACGAGTACATCTCCACCCTACCCAACCCATCTCTGCTGGCCATCGTGACACTGGACCCCCTGCCTGATGCAGGGCTCTTCCACATGCCACTCGAAGTAGGGATGAACGTTATCGACCGCCTCCTGGGCGGACCAGGCACCACTAACCAGCCCACCCGAGCCCTCTCCGAAATGGAAGCAGGACTCATCGGCAACGTGCTGCGGCGCATGGTCAACGAACTCGCCTACGCATTCGAAACACTCGAAAAAATCCATCCCGTAGTCGGGGCGCTGGAGAGCGACGCGCAATTCATCCAGCTGGTGCAGCCATCTGACCCGATGGTCGTATCAACCTTCGAACTGCGTCTAGGAGAGCAAGAAGCAAAAGCTTCCCTCGCCCTCCCGATCTCTACAGTTCAACCCGCCCTAGACAAACTGACGGAAAAACCACCACTGGAACTCACCGGACCCCGGGCAGTAGCAGTGGAACAACTCCGCCAACAAGTTTCGACCGTGCCGCAAGTAGTCCGCGTCGCGTTCGACGAAATCACGCTCACCAGTGGAGACATCCTCGATCTCGAGGTAGGGGACGTGCTCCCACTGGGTCATCCGACCAACCAGCCGCTCACGATGTCAGCCGACGGAGTGCCTGTCGCTAAAGCAGTACCTGGATCGCATGGCCACCGTTTTGCTTGCCAAATCGTCTCCCTCTGACCGCTGAAGGATCACTGCATGTCCACGAACTCTTTGGACGTCGACTCCGCGCTCTTAGCCGCGGCAGGCGTACTACCCGCACACTTCGCGGACACAGACGCCCTGCGGCTGGAGACCCTCGACCCGATCCAGGCAACCACCATGTCCCTACCCGGTGGCGCAATCGGCGTAGAGACAAACCTCTCTAACGCTGACAACCTCGGCACCCTCGTCATGGTGGTCACAGGCCTCATCGATCACGCCAAAGGTGAAATCTTCGACCGCAACGAAGCACGCACCCTATGGACAGCCGCGCTCACCGAAGCAATGGAGGCCCTCAAAGGCGAAATCGGTGACTTCAAAAACGGCCAAATCCACATGGTCGATGCCTTCGATGCCCTCGAAAAAGCAGACGAATCCAACGTCGTCGGCGTATTCAACGAAGACACCCTCGCCGGCATGCTCATCGCACTGCCCAAAGAATCCACCGGCCAAGGCGCCGCCGCCGAACTGGCCGCAGCCATCGCCGCCGCAGAAGCAGAAGAAACCGGCGAAGACAACGAAACCAGCGACAGCGAAGACACCATCGACGAAACCAGCAGCAGCGAAGACACCGCCGACGAAGAAAACACCGACGACACCGCCGCAGCCGCTGCCAGCTCCACACCCCCCCCGGCTTCCCCCCCACCAGGAATGCCAGGAGCCCCCGACCCCTACGCTGCCTACTACGCAGGAATGCCCGCATACCCCGGCCCCGGTGGACTCCAAGGCCTCAGCCCCGAAGAAGCCGCAGCTATGCACGCCCAAGCCGTCGCCGCTCGGCAAGCAGCCCAACCCTCCACCACAGCACCCCAATTCCAGCCCCTCTACGGCGGCATGGTTATGGCCGCCGACCCTCGCCGCATCGACCTGCTCCGCGAAGTCGTCATGGGAGTCTCCGTCGAGCTTGGCCGCACCCAACTAACCGTCCAAGAAATCCTCGGACTGACCCCCGGATCCATCGTGGAACTTGACCGCGCCGCCGGCGCCCCCGTCGACGTACTCGTCAACGGCACCCTCATCGCCCACGGCGAAGTCGTCGTCGTCGACGAAGAATTCGCAGTCAGGATCTCCGAAGTAGTCGGACGAGAAGGTGCAATCACCGCATGAGCGGAACCTCCGGCCTCGAGCTTGCTACGCGGACAATCCTCTCCCTCGGGGCCGTCCTAGCACTACTGGTCCTATTCATGCGATGGCTAGAAAAAACCAGCAACACCCGCCGCGCACGAAGCACCACCACCATCGCCACCGAGGTACTCAACCGCACCCCCTTGACCAAAAATGCCTCCATGCACATCGTCCGCGTAGGAGGACAAGTCCTCGTCCTGGGCGTCACCGACACCCGCGTCAGCGTACTCACCGACCTCGGCCCTAACGATCTCACCAGCGACGACGACAACGACAACGCCTCACCCCAGCACGCCACCATCCACCCCCTCATCGGCCGCCGCCACCACGAAGCAGCCACCCGCATCATCGCCGCCGTTACCGCCCGCACCGGACGCCACCGCGACCCCGCAACTACCGCAGCCCGACTCGACCCCAGAAACACCACCCCCCACACCGGTTCACAGGAGGCCCAATGAGCACCCGGAACCGCCCCACCCCAAAAACCACCAGCACCGGGCCCATCCCCACCCTCCACGGCCCCTTCGCCCCCCAATTCATCCGCCGCACCCTCATCCCAGCCATCCTCACCGCACTCATCCTCGCCACCATCTTCATCACCGCCGCACTCCTGCTCGGCAGCACCCACGCCTACGCAGCCACCCCAGCCCCCAATATCAACATCAACCTCGGAGACACCGGCAACAACCGCTCCCTGTCAGTGCAGATCATCCTGCTCATGACGGTCATCTCCGTCGCCCCCTCAATCCTGCTGCTCATGACCTCGTTCACAAAGATCGCCGTGGTCTTAGCCCTCGTAAGACAAGCCATCGGAACCCCCACCATCCCCCCAAACCAGATCATCGCCGGACTCGCGCTCTTCCTGTCCCTATTCGTCATGACCCCTGTCCTGGGCACCGCCTGGAACGACGGCGTCCAACCCTTTCTCGACGGAAAAATCAGCCAAGAAATCGCCCTCAACCGCGCCGGCGACCCCATCAAAAACTTCATGCTCAATCACACCGGTGAACAAGAACTGCGCACCATGATCGGCCTGTCCGGCCAAAACGCCCCAGCCGACCGCACCGACACCACTTTCACCACCCTCATCCCCGCATTCGTCATCTCAGAACTCAAAAACGCATTCATCATCGGCTTCGTCATCTACATCCCATTCCTCGTCATCGACCTCGTCGTCGCATCGATTCTCATGGGCATGGGAATGATGATGCTCCCTCCCGTCATGATTTCCCTGCCCTTCAAACTGCTCCTATTCGTCATGGTCGACGGCTGGGGAATCATCACCACCGCGCTAGTCACCAGCTACGTGGGAGGCTGACATGACCGAAAAGAGCCACCCATGAGCGACCACGACGTCATGCAACTAGCCATCCAAGCGATGATCCTCGGAACCAAACTCGCCGGACCAGTCCTCATCGTCTCCCTCGTAATGGGATTCATCATCTCCCTCATCCAATCCGTCACCCAGGTTCAGGAAATGACCCTGACCTTCGTTCCCAAACTCATCGCCGTCGCCGCGATCCTGCTCTTCTTCGGCAACTGGATGATGCACGAAACCGTCACCTTCACCGAGACACTCATCAACAACATCCCCCGCTACCTCCAGCGATAACCACCCATGAACCTCAACCTCGCCTACGACCTCCTCGTCGCGATGCTGCTGGTATTCACCCGACTCTCCGTCTTCTTCACCCTCGCCCCACCCTTCGCTGGCCGTAACTTCAACGCCCGCGCCCGCGCCGCCATGTCCTTCGCCATCGCCCTAGCCGTAGCCCCCATCGTGCGCCCCACCGTCACTGCACAAACCTGGACTTCACTGACCAACTTCGCCACCGCCATCGGCTTTCAAGTGCTCGTCGGCGCCACCCTCGGCCTGACCGTCATAATCCTCTTCACAGCCTTCCAAGCCGCCGGACAATACGTCGATATGACCGGCGGATTCGCTATGGCCAGCATGTTCGACCCCACCAGCGGCACCAACAGCTCCATCATCGGCCGCTACACCGGACTACTCGCAACCGCACTGCTCTTCACCTCCGGCGGCCACCTCATCATGATCCGCGGCGTCCTAGAATCCTTCGACATCCAAGCCACCAAGGCCATCGACACCGGAGCAATCGCCCAAGCCCTCATTCACGACTTCGGCATCATGATTACCTCCGCTCTCCAAATCGCTGCGCCCGTCCTGGCAGTGCTCTTCCTCGCCGACCTTGCGCTAGGACTGGTCTCCCGCGCCGTGCCCAGCATGAACGTCTTCCAACTGTCCTTCCCCATCAAACTCATCCTCACCCTCACCCTCGCCTCCGTTTTCATCCTCGTCTTCCCCGAAGCCGTCACCCGCACCATCGCCGACGCCGTCGCCAGATTCCCCGCCATGACCGACATGCTCGGAGGCAAAAGCTGATGGCCGAAGACAAATCCAGCAAGACTGAAAAAGCCACCCCTGAGCAACTCCGTAAAGCAAAAGCAGAAGGCAATATCCCTAGAACCCAAGACCTCTCCATGTGGCTAACCGTCTTGGCCTTCTACGTGCTCGGCCCCACCGCCCTGTCAACTCTCTTCAGAACTGTCACCACCACCCTGCACGACATCGCCCGAATCATCATCAGACCCGATCCCAGGCAAGCCCTCGAACTCTTTGCAAACAACCTTGCTGCTTACATGCGTATCGCCGGACCCATCATCCTCCTATGCATGGTGCTCGGCAGCATCGGCCACCTCATTCAAGGTGGCAGCCGCCCCAACGCCAAACGCTTCAAACCCAAATGGAAAAAGCTCAACGCATTCGCCGGAATTAAAAACCTTTTCGGCATGCAAGCTGCCTGGACCTTCGCCAAAACAATGATCAAATTTGTCGTCTTCGGCGTCATCGCCTACATGGGCGTCAAAGACACAATTTCTATGCTCACCGGCACCGGTCAGCGCAGCATCAGCACCGTCCTAGAAGTCACAGGAAACGCCGCCCACCGCGTCATGCTCTGGATCATCGTCGTCGGGCTCGTCATCGCCGCCCTCGACTACGGCGTTGAACGTCACCGCGTCGAAAAATCACTGCGCATGAGCAAAGACGAAATTAAACGCGAAAACAAGCAACAAGAGGGTGACCCCCACATCAAAGGCCAACGCCGCGCCCGTCAACGCGAGATGGGCCAACGCCGCATGATGGCTGCTGTCAGCGAATCCACCGTTGTCCTTACGAATCCCGTTCACGTCGCCGTGGCCCTGCGCTACATATCCGGTGAAGGAGCCCCCCAAGTAGTCGCCAAAGGCGCAGGGCTACTTGCCCAACGCATCAAAGACGAAGCTGCAGCTAGCGGAGTCCCGGTTGTTCAAGATGTCATCCTTGCCCGCACATTGTTCAAGATGTGCGAAGTCGACTCCTATATACCTTTCGAGCTTTACGACACTATCGCCACCGTCCTGGCTTTCATCATGCGCATGTCTGACATTCGCCGCACCGAAGGCGCCCACCCCTCCCCTGTGAAACATCCGGGCTGGAACGGAGTCGATCTGCCCGAGGACCTATCCGACGAAGCACTCGGCATCGCTAAATTCGGAGCACCCGAAGGTGCCTCCTACTCCAATACCTCCGCCTATTAGCTAGCTAACCAAAGGCCCTATCCCTCCAGCACTCTCAGATCATTACTCAGCATGCCGATGAGCATGCGTAGCCAAGGAGACCGGAATCATCTGGTCTCCCACCCCGCCCAGCGCTCGTGAGGTGCCGTGAAAAAGGATTACATCGCCACCATCGGGGTACCGGCGTTGATCATCGGCATCGTCGTGATGATGGTGATCCCCCTACCTACCCTCGTGCTCGACCTTCTCCTGGTCACCAACCTCGCCCTGGCTACTGTCATCCTCGTCCTCGCTCTACGGGTGAAGAAACCCCTCGAGTTTTCGACCTTCCCTGTAGTCATCCTCGTGGCCACGCTTTTCCGGCTCGCGCTCAACATCTCCACCACCCGACTGGTTCTTCTCAACGGGTTCGCTGGGCACGTTATCGAGGCCTTCGGTCAGTTCGTCGTCGGCGGATCCATTGTCGTCGGTCTCGTGATCTTCATCATCCTCATGGTGATCCAGTTCATGGTGATCACCAACGGTGCCGGCCGCGTCGCCGAAGTTTCGGCTCGCTTCACCCTCGACGCCATGCCCGGTAAACAAATGGCTATTGACGCCGACCTCAACTCCGGCCTCATCGATGAAGACCAAGCCCGAACCCGGCGTGCCGAGGTATCAGCCGAGGCTGACTTCTACGGCTCCATGGATGGTGCCAGCAAATTCGTCAAAGGCGATGCCATCGCCGCTGTCCTTATCGCCATCATTAACCTCGTCGGTGGTTTCATCATCGGCATGGTCCAGCGTGGCATGGACTTCCAGAGTGCTTTACAGACCTACTCCCTCATGACTGTCGGAGACGGCATCGTCTCTCAGATCCCTGCGTTGCTCATTTCTGTTGCTACCGGTGTCGTAGTTACTCGCGCTAGCACTAACAATGAGCTCGGCACCGACCTCATTCAACAATTCGGCGCCAACCGCATCACCATCCAAATTGCTGCTGGTGTCATCCTTCTACTGGCGATCGTCCCTGGCATGCCGTTCCTGCCGTTTGCTCTTATCGGCGGTGCAGTCATGTTCCTGGCTACCCGGATTCCTAAACCAGGAGAAGAACCAGAAGTCGACACCACCGAAGATCTCGAACCCCTTGTTCCGCAAAAAGATTCGCCTATGGCAATCGCGCAGGACATGCGAGTCGAACCTCTTGAACTCGAGCTGGCCTACGACCTCATTGACTTGGTCGATGCCGCTAACGGCGGTGACCTCTTAGATCGAGTACGCGCGCTGCGCCGCAAACTCGCCCAAGAAATCGGCGTCGTGGTGCCTTTGGTACGTACCCGGGACAACCTTGACTTGCCGCCACGTACCTACGCCATCCGCGTGCATGGAGTTGAAGTCGCCCGTGGAACCGCACCGGCAGGAATGGTTTTGGCCATCGGTGATGACCTTGACGACCTGCCAGGAACCCCCACCACCGAACCTGTCTTCGGGCTTGCCGCTAAATGGGTGCCAGGTGAGCTACGCGAACACATGGCTTTGGCCACTGCCACCGTCGTTGACCGCAGTTCCGTGGTCACCACCCATATGGCCGAGGTCGTTCGCGTTCATGCCGCAGAGCTTCTCGGCCGCGAAGACGTCAAGATGCTCGTGGATATGGTCCGTCAATCAAACCCGGTAGTAATCGAGGAGCTCACTCCTACGCCGCTGAGCTTGGGTGAAATTCAACGCACTCTCCAGGCTCTCCTCGATGAACGTGTGTGTATCCGTGACCTCGTTCGCATCTTCGAGGCGATGTCCATGCGGGCCAAAATCTCCACTGACCCTGATGGGTTGACCGAAGCTGCTCGTGCTTCTTTGGGGCCGGCTATCGCTTCTAGTCACGCGGTTGATGGCCGGTTGTCGGTGATTACTTTCGATTCGCTTCTTGAGCAGCGTCTGCTTGAGAGCCTGCGGATTACTGAAGCAGGGGCGACCCTGATGATCGACCCGATGCTTGCTGAAAGCGTGGCTAACCAGATTGCCTCCGTTTCCGCAGAAGCCGAGGCTACTGGCGACCCGCCTGTGTTTGTGTGTGCGCAGCCGCTACGGCTGCCGATACGGCGCCTTCTCGAACAAGTGGCACCGAGAATCCCTGTTCTTTCCTATTCGGAGTTGGGCGGTCAGCTCACGCTTGTCACGTCAGGAGTGGTGAATGTCGGCGAAATCGCAGCCTAAAAAAGGCAAAAAAGGAAAGAAAGGTAAGAAAGGAAAGGAGTCTGTCACCACGATTATCGTGGAAGAGAAGCCTGACCTTCCTCCTTTCAGTATCAGTGTGCTTTTCGCCACGGTGATGACGATCCCTGCTTTGCTTAAGTATGTGGATGGAGGGATGGAGTTCGACCAAATGATTCTTCGTTACCTTGCTGCGCTCATCGTGGCGTGGGGGTTGGTGAACCTTGTTTATGGGGTAGCGAAGTCTTTCCGTCAGCAGAATGAGTCAAAGATCGAAGCCACAAAAATCGATCATGTCACTGGCGAGATGCTAGGTGGTCAGAATTACCGTGTGCCTAACGGGGCGACTGGTTATGAGCCACCGCGGGAGCGGATGCCCGGAGAATGATGCTCGAAATTCTTTTCGAAGCATTTAATAAAGAGGTGGGCCCTGACCTATAGGTCAGGGCCCACCTCTTTATTAAATGCTAGACCATGTCGACGCCCATACGTTTGCGTCCTTCACGTAGGTGTTTGCGCAGGAAGGCAAGGTAGCCGTCGAGTTCACCTTCGCTCAAAAGTCCTGCCAGTTTGACGTGCTCGTTGTATGAGGCGGTCATGTTGGCGGGGGTGAGTGCGCCTGCGTGTACTGCTAGGCGACGCTGGTGGTCGCGCAGGCTTTTGTAGAGGTCAAAGAAGAAGTCGTTTTCGCTCAGCTCCACGATGGCTAGGTGAAAGCTTGTGTCGGCATCGATGAACGCTGAGGCATTGTGGGCTCGGATTGCCTGTCGTTGTGCGTTGAGGCATTCCCACAAGCGGTCTACGAGTTCCGCTGGGGGTTCAGGTGACTCGGATAGGAGTTTGGTGACGGCGAAGGATTCGATGATTTCGCGCGCCTCACCGACCGAGAGTGCTTCCTCGGCGGTGACTGGTACCACGACGGCACCGCGTTTGGGGTAAAGCTGCAGAAGCCCTTCCGCCTGGAGGCGGAGGAACGCTTCGCGTACTGGCGTGCGGCTGATTCCGAGTTCGGTGGAAACTGCGCCCTCGGTGATGACGTCACCACCGGCCAACGCCCCATCGAGGATTTTTCCTCGTGTGGCGTTGTAGGCGCGTTCAGTCGCAGATATTGCACGCGACATGCCTCTCCCTCCAGTTGCCATAATTCCTCGCGGAATTTTAGGTATTGAAAAATAGATCCCTTGGTTATGGCTGGGATCTCCCCCTGGACTTGTAGTCGCTATCAATGAAGGTAGCGCTTCTGAGTCTCTTTGTCCAAGAGGAATACTGCAGGTGAGGGTATGTTTTTGTAGTCAAGTGTCCAGGTCGACATGTATTTTTATCAACTTTTCTGAGGTCTTTAGGTAATCGTGAGAGTGAATGGTCGATCGACATGGACAAGTGTTAAAAACATTTTTATTTTTATGGAAAAAGAGAAGGTGTATCGTGCTTTGTTTGGTGTTACTTGTCTTCTCAGTAGATTCTTCTGCTCAGGCGTGGGTATTAGCTGTACTTTCGGTGGCAGTAGGGGTGGATTTGGTGGTGGATTTTTTACGATTCGCAGGGTGTTCGAGGCAAAGTGGGGCCGTGGTTCCACGCAAGGATGGCGGGTGCTTCGCGGTAGTAGCCCAGAACGCTAACTGAGCCTGCGTCGAGGGTGAGGGCTGATCCAAAGCGGGGGGCCATGCGTAGGAAGACGGCTGTGAGAATGCGTAGGAAGTGGCCGTGGGCTACGAGGGCGACGTCTCCGCGTGTCATGGCTGGTAGAGCGCGTGTGAGGACGCGGGAGGCGCGGGCTGCGACTTCTTCGACGGTTTCTCCGGGTGTTTCGCCGCGGATGACGCCGTGGGTGAAGGCGGTCCAGTTGTAGCCGAGTTCTTCGCGGATGGATCCGGTGGTGCGGCCTTCGTAGCCGCCGTAGTCCCACTCGACCATGAGGTCTTCTATTTCTGGGGTTAGTCCGGCCAGTTCGGCGGTGCGTCGGGCGCGTTGGAGGGGCGAGGAGAGAATGAGGGTGAAGTTGTAGTCCTTGACGAGGGCGCCTGCGCGGCGGGCGAGTTCTTCGCCGTGGTGGGTCAGGGGGATGTCGGTGAGTCCGGTGTGTCGTCCGAGTTTGGACCAGGAGGTTTCGCCGTGGCGGATGATGACGAGTTTTCCGGGTGGGTTGTCGGGGGCGGGGGTGTTGGGTAGGGGGGTGGTCACGTTTTCACAGTATGTCGCGCGGAAAGGGTGGTGGTTGTGGGGTGAATCGGATTGTGTCGCCGGGGCGGGCTTGGGCGAGTGTGTCGGTGTCTGTGTCGTTGATGACGCCGATGACGGGGTAGCCGCCGGTGGCGGGGTGGTCGGCGAGGAAGATGACTGGTTCGCCGTTGGGTGGGATTTGGATGGCGCCGCGGATTGTGCCTTCGGAGGGGAGTTCTTTGGTGTGGGTGCGTTGTAGTTGTGCTCCGGTGAGGCGGATGCCGATGCGGTCGAGGTTGGGGGTGGTGGTCCAGGTGGTGGTGAACAGGGTGGTGATGGCGTGGGAGGTGAACCAGTTGTCGCGGGGGCCGAGGATGACGCGTGCGGTGTGTGGGGTTCCCCGGGCGTGGGTGACGTCGGGTGGGGTGTTCCAGGTGGGTGTGCCGGTTGGTGGGTTGAGGGTGAGGTGGGTTCCGGCGGTGAGTGGGGCGGGGCCGATGCCTGCGGTGGGGTTGGTTGATGTGCTGCCGAGGGTGGTGGGGGCGTGGATGCCGCCGTTGATGGCGAGGTAGGTGCGTAGGCCGTGTGTGGGGGTGCCGAGGTGGATGGTGCTGTTGGTGGGGGCGTAGATGGGGGTGTCGGTGGGGGCGGGGGTGTTGTTGATGTGTAGGGGTGTGGGGGCGCCGGTGACGGTGAAGGTGATGGGGGGGGTGGGTGGTGAGGGTGAGGTTGCCGAGGATGTTTTCGATGAGGGTTGCGTTTTCGTGGTTGCCGAGGATGCGGTTGGCGCGTTGGGCGGATGCTCGGTCGGCGGCGCCGCTGTGGGGGATGCCGATGTCGGCGTGGCCGGGGCGGCCGAGGTCTTGGAGGGTGGATTGGGGGCCGGGGTGAGTGATGGTGATGGTTCTCATCGGGTTTCCTGGAAGCGGATGTGTTGTCCTGGGCGCAGGGTTGTTGGTGGGGTGGTGTGGATGTTCCAGATGGGGTGGGTGGTGTGTCCGATGAGTTGCCAGCCGCCAGGGGAGGGGTGGGGGTAGATGGCGCTCCAGTGTGCGGCGAGGGCTACGGATCCGGCGGGGATGCGGGTGCGGGGGGTGTGGTGGCGGGGTATGGGGGTGGTGTCGAGGTGGTTGTTGGGGTCTGGTTGGCGGGTGAGGTAGGCGAATCCGGGCATGAATCCGCAGAAGTCGACGGTCCAGGGGCGGTGGGTGTGCCAGGTGATGAGTTCGGTGGGGGTGGTGTTTAGGTGGTGGGCCAGGGTGTGGAGGTCTTCGCCGTTGTAGGTGACTGGGATGGTTGTTTCGGTGGTGGTTGTTTCGGTGGTGGTGTGGTTGGTGGGGGTGAGGGTGGGGAGGAGGTGGCGCAGTTCGGTGGCGAGGGCGGCGGTGTCGGTGGGGGTGGCTAGGCGGAGGAGGATGGTTTGGGCGGCTGGGATTTGTTCGATGATGGTGTTGTTGAGCCATCCGTGGGTGCGGCGTTGGCGTAGTTCGGTGTCGAGGGCGCGGCGTGTGTGTTCGTCGGGTAGGTCGATGAGGATGGCGCGGTCGCCGACGGGGTGGAGTGTGGCTTTCATGGGTGGTTGGTGGTGAAGGGTTGCAGGGTGATTCCGGCTTGTTCGAGGTGGGTGCGGATGTGGGTGGCGATGGTGACGGCGTTGGGGGTGTCGCCGTGGATGCAGATGGAGTGGGGGTTGATGTGGATGTTGGTGCCGTCGATGCTGGTGATGGTTCCGGTGGTGGCTAGGTGGGTGATGCGTTCGGCGATGTGGTGGGGGTCGTGTAGGAGGGCGTGTGGGTGGGTGCGGGGTACGAGGGTGCCTTCGTTGGTGTAGGCGCGGTCGGCGAATGCTTCGTGGTAGGTGGTGATGCCTTCGGATTGGGCGATGTGGTTGGCGATAGATCCGGGGAGGGTGAGTAGGGGCAGGGGGGTAGGCGGTGAGGGCGTCGATGACGGCGCGGGCTTGTGGTTCGTGGTGGACGATGGCGTTGTAGAGGGCGCCGTGGGGTTTGACGTAGGACAGGTGGGTGCCGGCGGTGCGGGCGAGGCCGTCGAGGGCGCTGATTTGGTAGAGGATGTCGGCTTTGAGGTCGGTGGGTGGGACGTCGATGAAGCGGCGTCCGAAGCCGGGGAGGTCGTTGTAGGAGACTTGTGCGCCGACGCTAATGCCGTGGTGAGCTGCGTTGGTGAGTGTGGTTAGGAGTGTGGTGGGGTCTCCGGCGTGGAAGCCGCATGCGACGTTGGCGGATGTGACGATGTTGAGTAGGGCGGTGTCGTTGCCGAGCCTCCAGTGTCCGTAGGATTCGCCGAGATCGGCGTTGAGGTCGATGGTGGTGGGTTGGTTCGGCATGGGCACATTGTTTATCACCGTTATGTGTTGTCAATAGGTGAGTTTTTTGGTGTGCGGTGTTTTTCGGTGGTGTTGGGGGCTTGGCAGCGGGGTGTTGAGCTCGTAGGGTCCGGGCAGGCGTCGGGGTTTGTGCGGTGTCTGTGTGGGGTGGGGTGTCCGGTTTCCTTTTTGGGTTGAGGTGTTGCTGTATGTGGGTTTTGGTTGCGGTTGTTGTGGTGGTGGTTGGTTTTGCTTTGCGGGTGAATTCGATGTTGGTGGTGACTGCTGCTGGGGTGGTGGCTGGCGTGGTTGCGGGGATGAGTCCGGTGCGGATTGTGGAGGCGTTTGGGTCGGGGTTTGCTGGTTCGCGTCAGGTGACGATTTTTGTGATTGCGTTGCCGGTGATCGGGTTGGTGGAGCGTATGGGGTTGCAGGATCAGGCGCGGGTTTTGATGGGGCGTTTGCGGGGGATGACGGTGGGGCGTTTGTTGGCGGTGTATTTGGCGATTCGTCAGGTGTCGGCGGCGTTGGGGTTGAATTCGATTGGTGGTCCTGCGCAGGCGGTGCGGCCGATTGTCGCGCCGATGGCTGAGGGTGCGGCGCAGCGTAAGTATGGGTTTGTGAATGGGGCGATGCGGGAGAAGATTCGCTCTTTTGCTGCTTCGGCGGACAATGTTGGGTTGTTTTTTGGTGAGGATATTTTCCTTGCGATGGGGTCGATTCTGTTGATTACGGGCTTTGTGGATAGCACGTATGGGTTGCAGTTGGATGCGTTGGAGATTGCCTTGTGGGCAATTCCGACGGGTTTGTGTGCGTTGGTTATTCATGGTTTCCGGATGCTGCGTTTTGATCGGCAGGTTTCGGCGTTGGCGCAGTCTGGTGCTGATTCTGTTGATTCGGAGGGTGGTCGCTGATGGGTGCGGGGCGGCGGTGATTCAGTTTGAGTGGTTTATTTGGGTTGTTGCGGCGTTGTTTTTGGTGGTGGCGTTTGTGCGGTTGGGGGATAAGGAGGATAAGAAGCGTTTTGGTGGGTTCGCTTTTTGGGCGTTGTTGTCGTTTGCGTTTGCTTTTGGTGGTCAGGTGGAGAAAACAGGGACACCTGCGTTTGTGGAGGGGGTGGTGGTAATTGTGTTGGCGTTGTTGGCGGCTGCGGGGTTTCCGGGCAAGGGCTCGGTGGAAACGTCGACGTGTGCTGAGCGTGCTGCAGGTGCGCGGCGTTTTGGTAATGCGTTGTTTGTTCCGACGTTGATCATTCCGGTGGTGGCTGGGGTGTGTGCGACGGTGGGGGCGAAGGTGTATGTGGGTGGGCAGCCGTTGCTGCAGCCGAAGTCGGAGACGGTGATTGGGCTGGGGGTGGCTTCGCTGGTGGCGTTGTGTGTGGCGTTTCCTTTGTTCCGGGTGCGGTCGGTGATGGCGCCGTTCCGTGAGGCGGATCGGTTGTTGGGTCATATTGGGTGGTCGGTGATTTTGCCGCAGTTTTTGGCGACGTTGGGGATGTTGTTTGCTGCTGCTGGGGTAGGGGAAGCTGTTGGGGCGCTGACAGATAGTGTGTTGCCGCGGGGCATGTTGTTGCCTGCGTTGGTGGTGTATTGCCTGGGTATGGCGGTTTTCACGATGATTATGGGGAATGCTTTTGCGGCTTTTCCAGTGATGACTGCTGCGGTGGGGTGGCCGTTGTTGGTGGAGCAGATGGGGGGCGATCCGGCGCCGATTTTTGCGATGGGCATGTTGGCTGGTTTTTGTGGAACGTTGGTGACGCCGATGGCTGCGAATTTCAATCTGGTTCCAGCGGCTTTGCTGGAGTTGCGGGATAAGTACGGTCCGATTAAGGCGCAGGCTCCGACTGCGGTGTTGGTATGAGTGTGCAACGTGGTGATTATGTACGTCGTTTGTTTTTGATGGTGTAGCTAGTTGGGTGTTTTCGTTGGATTGGCAGGTGTGTTGTGACTTCTGATTGGCGTTCGTTGTATGCGGTGCAGTGGGCACGGACTGTGCCTGACGTGGTGGGTACAGAGTTTCCCTATGCGTCGTCGCATATGTCTGCGGGACGGGGTGATTGTGATGTGACTCCGCATGTGTTGCATCCAGCTTTTTATGGGGCTTTGGATTGGCATTCGTCGTGTCATATGCAGTGGTCTGCGTTGCGGTTGTTGACGTTGGTGGATTTGCCGCAGGCTGAGCGGGCGGGGTTGGTGAGGCTGTTGGATGAGCGGTTGACCCCGGAGAACATCGCAGTTGAGGTCGCGTATTTGCGGGAGCATCCGTGGTTTGAGCGGCCGTATGGGTGGGGTTGGGCGGCGATGTTGGTGGCTGCTGCATTTGAGGCGCAGAGCGCGGGGGTCCCTGGGGCAAGGGAGTGGGCTAGGGCGAGTAGGCCGTTGTTGGATGTTGTGTTTGAGCTGGTGAGGCAGTGGTTGCCGCGGTTGGTGTATCCGGTGCGTTCGGGTGAGCACGCGAATGTGGCTTTTGGGATGGGGTTAGTGCTGGATGCGTTGGATGTGATGTCGGCGTGCGGGGTGGTTCGCAGCGATCGGGGGTTGCGGTCGTTGGTGGTGGAGCGTGGGCGTGCCTGGTTTGGGAAGGATTGGGATTATCCGGTGGCGTGGGAGCCTGGCGGTTCTGATTTTTTGTCCCCTGCGTTGACGGAGGCGGATTTGATGCGCCGGATTCTTCCGGAGGATGAGTTTGTTGGGTGGTTGGCTGATTTTCTTCCGGGGCTGGGGCAGGAGGGGTGTTCGTTATTGGAGGTGCCGCAGGTGTCCGATCCTGCTGATGGCAAGGGTGCTCATTTGTATGGGTTGGCGTTGTCTCGGGCGGCAGTGTTGCGGCGGTTGGGGCCGTATGTGGGGGGTGAGATTGAGCGGCGTATTCGTGTGGCGACCGCTGAGCAGGTTGCTTCGGCGCAGGAGGCGACTGTTGCTGGCGATTTCATGGCAACTCACTGGTTGGTTTCGTTTGCGCTGTTGGCTGTGACTGCGTGAGCGCCGTGTTCTCTGCTGATGGTGATGCTGTAAGGGCATGAAAAAGCCCGAGATCATGGAATGTGATCTCGGGCTTGTTTGTGGCCAGGGGCGGGGTCGAACCGCCGACCTTCCGATTTTCAGTCGGACGCTCGTACCAACTGAGCTACCTGGCCGCAGGAATATTTTCCTGTCAGTTCTTGCCATACAGAGTGGCTGGTACAGAATCGCTCTCTTGATTCAAGAGATCAAGAGAGCGATTGCCAAAAGAACTGGCGACCCCGACCGGGCTCGAACCGGCGACCTCCGCCGTGACAGGGCGGCGCGCTAACCAACTGCGCTACGGGGCCTAGACTGCATTGAACTTTCTTCCGAGAATCTCTTCTCATCAGCAAGTTCTTTGCTGTGTTGCTCTGAGCGACTAGTTTATCTAAGCACATCGTGTGTGCTTCGTGCCAATCAGCTCTTCTGCGCATCCCCAACGGGATTTGAACCCGTGTTGCCGCCGTGAAAGGGCGGAGTCCTAGGCCGCTAGACGATGGGGACCCTTTCCTTACGGTTTCTACCAGGTCTTTTATCTCTGATGCAGTGAACTGCACCGGATTAAGTTCCGGTTGGCCCCGCGAGGACATGAAGAAGCATATGTGACAAACAGGCCAAGCAGCAAAACGGCGGCATCTGTGCCGGTCAACCCCCTAAAAGCCGCCCCTATCTAACGACCCTGCGCACTCTTGGCTCCACAAACCACCCTGAGCAATGCCAAGCCAACTCCGCTGCTGCAACCCAGGGTGAAGAGCCCCACTATCTGCTGGCACAATCGAAAAGACCCGCGCACGCGGGAACCTCGACAGGGCGAAAAGGTGGTGACGGGATGCGCGGGCACCCCCGCAAGCGGCACACGCCGTGCACCCCCAGGAGGACATGTGGTTAGCCTCTGGCGTCGACAAGGACGATGGCTCGCCTCCCCAGTCCGCCTCGTCCCCGTGGCATTCATCCTCTTCATGGCCCTCGGGACAGCACTACTGGCTCTACCGATCTCTCACCCAGGCGAAGTCGACTACCTCGCCTCGGCCTTCACGGCCGTTTCTGCCACCTGTATCACCGGCCTGACCGTCGTCGACACCGCGACCTATTGGACCCCCTTCGGTAAAGCCGTCATCATCGTCCTTACCCAACTCGGCGGGTTCGGCATCATGTCTGCGGCCACACTGTTCGCCCTAGCCATCAACGGCCGCCTGGACCTAACCGGAACTCTCGTCGCTCAAACAGAAAAACAAACCCGCACCCTCGGTGAAGTGCGCCGCGTTATCACCCGCATCGCCGCTGTCATGCTCACCCTCGAAATCCTCGCCGGCATCATCCTTACCATCCGGCTGCTCATTCGCGGGGAACCCTTCAGCGGTGCTGTACTCCACGGCTTTTTCTACTCCGCCATGGGGTTCACTAACGCAGGGTTCACCCCCGACGCCGGGTTGGTTAAGTATGTCGGTGACCCCTGGATTATGTGGCCGCTGTTCCTGCTCATCATCCTCGGCAGCCTTGGCTACCCCGTCCTATTCGAGCTGCAAAACAAATGGCGACGTCCCCACCACTGGAGCGTCCATATGCGGCTGACCTTCTGGGGGTTCCTTTTCCTCATGGTTGTTGGCGTGAGCTATTTCGCGCTTTTCGAATGGAACAACCCCGGCACACTGGGCCCACTTAATGTGATGGGAAAGATCAATGGTGCCCTCGCCGGAGGAATCATGCCCCGCTCTGCAGGATTCAGCGCTGTTGACTACGCCCAAATCACTGACGAGTCCACCGTTGCAACCATCGTCCTGATGTTTATCGGTGGAGGATCTGCAGGAACTTCCGGAGGCCTGAAAGTATCCACCTTCTTCCTCCTGGCCTTTGTGATCCTCGCCGAAATTCGCGGCGAACACGATGTCACCGTCGGGCACCGCAGCGTCTCCAATGCCACCATCCGACAAGCCCTCGCGATCGCGCTCCTATCAGTCGGCGTCGTTACTGCAAGCGCCGTCATCCTCGTTTCACTCACTGAACTTCCACTCATCGCCGTACTCTTCGACGTGGTATCAGCATTCGCCACCTGTGGACTATCCCTGGGCATCACCCCTGACCTGCCCCCAGGGGGGCAGGTACTCCTGATGGTGCTGATGTTCATCGGACGTGTCGGCACCGTCACTGTTGCCTCCGCTTTGGCGCTGCGCACCAGACAACGCCACTACCACCTACCCAACGAAGCGCCCATCGTCGGCTGACGCACACGGCATAACACCAACCCAAGGAGAACCATATGTGGCCTCGCCGAATGGCACGCGAACCTGAATCCATCCTCGTCGTCGGCCTGGGGCGCTTCGGCTCTTCAGTAGCCCAAAGCCTGGTCAAAATGGAAAAAGAAGTCATGGCCATTGACTCTGATGCTGACCTAGTCCAGCGATTCGCTGGTGAATTCACCCACGTAGTCCAAGCCGACGCCACCGACAGTGAAGCCCTCAATCAACTCGGCGTCAGCAGTTTTGACCGAGCCGTTGTCGCCATCGGAACCGACATCGAAGCCAGCGTCCTAACCGTCCTGTCTCTATCTGAGATTGGCGTAGAAGAGATCTGGGCAAAAGCAGTCACCGACAAACACGGCAGCATCCTCGAACGCGTCGGGGCCCACCACGTCGTCTACCCCGAACGTGACATGGGCAAACGCGTTGCCCATCAAATCGTCGGATCGCTCTCGGACTACCTCGAATTCGAGGGGTACGCCCTCGCCCGCACCACCGCGCCTGCGATTTTGTGGGGAGTGCCCTTCTCGCGCTCAGATATCCGTTCGCGCTACCGCATCACCATCGTTGGTATCAAACGCGAAGGAGAATCCTTCACCTACGCCGAGTCCGAAACGATCGCCCACCGCGGCGATGAACTCATCATTTCCGGCAGCGTCAAAGCAGTAGAGAAATTCTCCGCCCTGCCGCACGATGATCCTGAAGACTCACGAAGCTGAAACCGCAACAGCGCCTAGCTCATCCTCAGGCCTACAGGAGAGAATGAGCGCATGCGCCTCATCCTCATCCGCCACGGACAGACCAGTTCCAACATCGACATGCTGCTGGATACCGCAGAGCCCGGAGCAGATCTGACCGACTTGGGGATAGAGCAAGCCAATGCCATCCCCGCAGCCCTTGCTGATGTCGACATCGACCTCATCGTTACCTCCACCCTCGTGCGCACTCAGCAAACAGCGGCACCACTAGCCGCCCAGCGCAACCTCACGCCATGGATCCGCCAGGGAGTGCGCGAAATCTCTGCTGGAGATCTCGAAATGCGAGGCGACTTGGAGGCACTGGAGAGCTATCACGGGATGCTTATTAGCTGGAAAGACGACTTCACAACCAGCAAAGTCAATGGTGAAACCGGACAAAACGTGGCAGATCGTTACAACCAGGTTCTAGAGGAGATTTATCAGCACGTGGGTGAAGATGGAACGGCTGTTGTCTTCTCCCATGGCGCGGTGATACGTGGCTGGACCGCCATGTTCGTCCGGGGAGTCGAATTCGACTACGTCGTAAAAAACTCACTTGCCAACACAGCGGCGGTCGACATTGTCGGCAAACCAGGGCAATGGAGCCTCGCGCACTGGGGAGACCGCCCTCTAGGCGTCAGTGAGCCGCTCCCCGCCACGCCGATCTACGAAAATGAGTAGAAGTAAAGAAAGAGCAATCGAGGCCAGGTAGTCCTGCCAACACGTACCCACCACGCGAGTTCACGTACAGCGAAAAATGCTGTGGGGCATAGATGTACGTCATCGATGGGGTGTTTTTTGGTCTGCATCTTTCGATGCGAAGTCACTGAAACGGGTGCTGATGACGCCACGTAATGCAAGACAAACAGGCTCCAGGCGCAGCTAGCTGCGCCTCAAAAGCGCAGCTTTAGCCTCGGCAGAGACGGGACACTTCCGGTTAAAAATGCGCCATACGCTGACGAAAGACTCCGAGCATATTTTTTCTTTGCCCTGTCATCTCAAGCACTGCTTAGCCTCTAGCGCACTACAGAGAGAGGTAAATTCCACAAAAACTGCGCGTCTAATACACGACATAGGGGGGCTGCGTCCACCCCATTCTCGGAAGACGTTCAGCGGGACTTTCGGATACATACGGTCTTTGTGCGGATACTAGTTTCATTATGACCAGTGACCCCAAGCGCACATCCGAGGAACAGTCCCTAGTGGGCCGCGGCGGAACCGAGGCGTTGTCGTCGCCGGACACGGCAACGGCAGCCGTGCGCCGTCGCCGTGCCTACACGCTCATCTGGTTAACCCAGTTCGCGCCGGGAAGCGCCCAGCTTGTAGGCGGCAACAAACGACTGGGGCGGTTCGTCATACGCCTACTCATCCTGTTCGTGCTCGCCGCCGCAGTCATTATCGGTCTGTTTTTCTACAACCGAGCCTTCGTTATCAACACCTTCGCGAGGCCACCCGTGCTGTGGGGACTCGCAGCGGTCGTATTAGCCTGCGCCATCGGCTGGGCATGGCTGTTCATCGATGCCGTCCGCCTCAGCCGTCCAGGCACCCTCCCCAAACGAACTCGCCTCGGGGTCTCACTTTTGGCCGCGATGCTTATGGTCATCTCCTGCGGCACACTCACCTGGAGCGCCAACGTCATCCGCGTCGGCGCCTCTGCTGTTTCTGGAATGTTTGGCACAGGAATGGCCGCTAAACCAGTACAAGGCCGTTACAACATTCTCCTGCTCGGCGGCGACTCAGGCGCAAGCCGTGAAGGCCTACGCCCAGACACCATCATGCTCGCCAGCATCGACGCAGACAGCGGCCGCACCGCCATGTTCGGCTTCGCCCGCGACACCGAAAACATCAACTTCCGCCCCGGAACCACTATGAGCAGGCTCATGCCCCAAGGGTGGAACTGCGGCGACAAATGCCTCCTCAACGGCCTCTACACCTGGGCCCACCAAAACGCCTCCAAATTCCCCGCAAACTCCGGAGACGTCGGCGTCCTAGCCACCAAAGAAGCCATCGAATCCCTCTCCGGTATCGACATTCAGTACTACGCACTCGTCGACCTCAAAGGATTCCAACGATTCATCGACGCCGTCGGCGGCATCGATGTTGACGTCCGTAAAGCAACCCCCATCGGCGGCGGAACCTCCCGCATCAAGGGGTACATCCAGCCCGGTCACCAGCACCTCGACGGATATCACGCCCTCTGGTACGCCCGCTCCCGCGAGGGCTCCAGCAACTACGAGCGCATGCAACGCCAACAATGCGTCATGACCTCAATGCTCCACCAGCTCGACCCAGCAACAGTCATCACCAAATACCAAGAACTTGCTGGCGCTGCCGGAAGCACCCTCGGCACCGACATTCCTGCCTCCCAACTAGGCACCATGAGCGACCTGGCAATCAAAGCCCGCGACCAGAAAATGACCAGCGTCAACTTCACCCCGCCGATCATTAACCCCTGGAAATACGATCCCCAGGTGATCCGCAACAAAGTCGCTGAAGCTATCGCCAAGACCGAACGCGCTGGACAATCCGCAAGCTCCTCCTCCCGAGCTAGCTCGACCCCCCGCGCATCAGCAAGCCACAGCCCTCACTCCACCAACGGCCTCAAGAACGACAACGTCATCTCCCCCCGCGGAGAAAACATCCCCGGTGCTCCCGGACAACAGCGCGCCACCGGCAGCAGCACGAGCAGTGCACACCCCACCCGCGGTTCTCGCTCCACCACAACCGCATCACCCCGCCCTAGTGGCTCCAGCAGCGCCTCGACCGGCATGACCGAGGATCTCGCAGCTGTGTGTTCGGCAGGATGAGTTCGATGAGCAACCAAAACCCAACGCACTCAACGCCACCGGCCGATGCTCTAGGGCAATTCACCCCTGAAGAAAGCTGGCCACCAGTCACTGTCATGATCCCGGTTCTCAACGAAGAGAACCACCTGGAGGCTGCCGTACAACAAGTGCTCGCTCAGGAATACCCAGGCGAAGTGGAAGTTATCCTGGCAGTCGGACCCAGCAAAGACCGTACCGCTGAGGTCGCTGCCGCGCTCGCTGCTGCCGATGAACGCGTCACCGTCGTCGACAACCCCTCAGGGCGTACCCCCGATGCACTCAATGCGGCCATCGCCGCTAGCCACCACCCCATCATCGTGCGCGTAGATGGACACGCTGAACTCTCCGAGGGCTACATCCGCTTAGCTGTTGCCGAACTGCTACGCGTCGGCGCCGACAATGTTGGCGGCATCATGAACGCCCAAGGGCGAACCACTTTCGAGAAAGCTGTCGCATGCGCCATGCGCAGCAAAATCGGTGTTGGCAACGCCCGTTTCCATGTCGGGGGAGAAGCCGGCCCTGCCGACACTGTCTACCTCGGTGTTTTCCGTCGCCGAGCCCTTGAGAAAGCAGGCGGATACGATCCCCACTTCACCCGCGCTCAAGACTGGGAACTCAACCACCGCATCCGCCAAGCAGGCGGAACAGTGTGGTTCACCCCCGCCTTGTCCGTTACCTACCGCCCCAGGGGATCTTTCTCTGCCCTGGCTACCCAGTACCGCAACTATGGACGGTGGCGCAGAGTCGTGGCAGCCACCCATGAAGGCACGATCAACCTGCGCTACCTGGCGCCCCCTGCCATGGTCCTAGGCACCGTCGCAGCCACTGTTTTGGGAACGGTATGGCATCCAGCCTGGATCGTTCCCGCTGGTTACCTCGCTGGAATCACGGCTGGATCCCTCTCAACCAGCCGCGGTGAACCTCTAAAAGTGCGCGCCACCCTTCCTGCGGTTCTCGCCACCATGCACTGGTCCTGGGGCATCGGATTTATTACCAGCCCAAAGGAACTACGCGAAGTCTCTCCCACGCACAACGAAGAAGGCGCCACGGCGACTACGCTTGATCAACGGTGAAAAGTCTCATGATCGTGGCCACTGCGGTGGCCACTGACGCTCGCGTCCTCAAAGAAGCAGCAACCCTCGTCGCAGCCGGCCACACCGTTCACATCATTGGGAAAAATGTGCCCGGCGACTTCGTGCCGCCTCCTGGCGTCACCATCTCCTCTGTCGGAGCCTCCTCCGTGCTCCGCAAACAAGGAGCCCAATCCCTCTCCGGCCGTAAACTCTCACCCCCCATGGCCTTCGCTCGATGGGTCATGCTCCCCACTCACCGCAACTCCACCTTCGCCAGATTTGGTGAAGCCGCTGAACATATCGCGCACGAGCTGGCCACCAACGGTGATGGATTCGACGTAGTCCATGCCCACGACTTCACCTCACTGGAAGCGGGGGTCAGGATTGCTGCACACGCCGCCGTGCCGCTGATCTACGACACCCACGAGTTCTGGTCAGGACGCTCCCGCGAATACCGCCCCACACCACTGCAAGACGCACACGAGCGACGCCTCGAAGGTGAACTCGCAGCTATGGCGGCAGCCGTAATCACCGTCGGAGATGGCGTCGCTGAGGCCCTGCGGCAGCAATACAAAGAAAACAACTGGCCACACATCACCACGGTCCGTAACTCTTTCCCCTCCCTGCCCGAAGACATCACCGCCGCCCTGCCCGATCTACCCGAAAAACCTCACGGCATCATCTACGCAGGACGTATCGGAGCCCACCGCGAACTCGAAACTGCCGCAGCAGCCGCAACAACGCTGACTAATGAAGGAATAGAGGTTCGCCTCATGGGGCCAGTGGACAACACCTGGCTCAACAGCCACGACACCGGAGCAGCCACCATCGTTGCTCCCACCAGCCCCGACGAAGTCGACGCGCACCTGCGAAAATGTGGCCTGGTCCTGGTAGCCCTTGCCCCCGGCTGGAAAAACCACGAGCTTGCCCTGCCCAACAAACTTTTCCACGCCGTCCGCGCTGGAGTGCCTATGGTTGCCTCCGACATCGGTGAGCTCGCCGCCGTCGTCCGCAAATACAACCTTGGTACCCTCTACACCCCCGGCAACTCAGACAGCCTTGTCCAGGCCACCCGAGAAGCCATCGCCAAATACTCCGACTTGTGCCAATCAGTGCAAGCCGCACAACACGAACTCAGCTGGGAAAGTGACGGCGCAGCCCTCCTATCGGTGTACGACTCTCTCTCAGGAGCCACACCACCCCACCTCCCCCCGACAACGAAAACGCAACACACCACCGCGCGCGTAGTTCGGGAACCAATGGCCAGAGCAGTAAGAACATTGCGTGCACACACACGAGCAAGCACGCGGAAAGGTGAGTAGCCGGTGAGTTCTGACTCGGTCGAACAAGAGGCGGGTCGCGCCGTCACCAGAGCTGTCGATGGATCCATCATCCGCGCCGACGCGGTCCCGTACCACAAATACGAGCCGCATCGTGCAGGACTTCCCAACCTCAAGGTTTACTTCAAAGACCTCTGGGAGAGAAAAGAGTTCGCCGTAGCGAACTCCCGAGCGGGGATGCGCGCAGCCAACACCATGACCTTCTTCGGACAGGCATGGCTCGTCATCAACCCCCTTCTGCTTGCCCTGGTCTACTTCATGCTGGTCACCGTGCTGCAACGCAAGGGATACCAACCCAGCCTTTTAGCCCACATCACCGGTGGCATCTTCGTCTTCTACTACTTCCAAGGCGCAGTACTGCAGGGAGCTTCCTCCGTCACCGGAGCAGGAAAAATGGTGGTAAACACCTCTTTCCCACGGCTTCTGCTGCCCATGACATCGGTGCGCACCGCCCTCTTCCGGTTCCTACCCACCATCCCCGTCTACTTCATCTTCCACATCACAGCCGGGAATCCCTTCACCTGGGCCACCTTCATCGTTGCCCCGATCTTCCTGGCCCTGCTCACCCTTTTCACTTTTGGGCTCGCAGCGCTTTTCTCCACCGCACAGGTGTACTTCCGTGACACCAGCAGCTTCCTGCCATACATCATGCGAATCTGGCTGTACGTATCTCCCGTGCTGTGGACGGTGGACCTCATTGACCGCTACCCGGTCATGAAAGCTCTCATCCCCTTCAACCCCTTGTACTCCCTCATTGGTGGGTACAACCAGGTACTTCAAGAAGGCGTCGTTCCTTCGCTCGACTTGTGGCTCATGGCCATCGGATGGAGCGTGGTATCTGTCGCCGCCGGTTCGTTCTTCTTCTTGTCGAGGGAGCGTGAGTTCGCTGTCCGTCTCTGATAACACCCCCGCAACACCGGGCCCTGGTACCGACGGAGGCGCCAAAATGACCGAGGAACAAAACAACCGCGAGGCACAAAAGCTCGCCGCACAGGAAAAAGCCCGCGCAGCATCTGCTGAGCGCGCAGCTTCCGAAGCTAAACCCGGCAGCAACAGCGAGGCACTTGTCGGTGGCGTTTTCTCTATGCGCTCGGGCAAAAGCGCCAAAACCGGTTCAATCCGCTACCGCGGTGAAAAAGAGCAGCTGCGCGACAACACCGGCCGCACCGACCTGGCAGTCTCAGTGCAGCACCTGCACATCACCTACCGCACCACCTTCGAGCGAGTGCCAACGTTCAAAAACGCCATCGTCCGTGCCGGACGAGGCGAACGCGCAGTCATCGAAGTCAACGCGATCAACGACATCAGCTTCGATGTTCCCAACGGCACTGCCATAGGCATCATCGGAGCCAACGGAGCAGGAAAATCTACCCTCCTACGCGCCATCGCCGGGATCCTCCCACCCAACCACGGGCAAATCGAGGTGTGGGGTAGAGCCAGCACTCTCTTGGCCCTCGGTGTCGGATTCAACGGCATGCTTTCCGGGCGCGAAAACATCATCCTCGGTGGGCTTGCCTCAGGCCTGTCACGCGCGGAAGTAGAAGAACGGGCCGAAGAAGTTGCCGAATGGGCCGAACTGGGTGCCTTCATTGATGCACCCATGCGCACGTACTCCTCTGGTATGTACTCCCGCCTAGCCTTCGCCGTGGCAGTGCACATGAAGCCCGACATCCTCATGATCGACGAGGCGCTATCTACCGGTGACGCCACCTTCCGCGCCAAAGCCAACGCGAAAATGGCCGAACTGCGTGCTTCCGCGCGAGCAATGTTCCTCGTCTCTCACGGTTTGTCCAGCATCAAAGAAATGTGCAATGACGCCATCTGGCTGCACAAGGGACGCATCATGATGCACGCCTCCCCGGAGGAATGCATCGACGCCTACACCGAATTCGTCAAGGTCGGAAAAACACCTGCAACCATGGACGAAATCTGACTTCATGACCATCGAGCAGGGGGGCGGATACTACCGACAGGTTCGCTCCGCCCCCGCTCACCTGGTAAACGTGGACCATGCGTTCTTCCTACGACGTGTCCTTCGTGACAAGCGGTCACGATGTCGCTGATGCCCGCCTGCATCGTGAAGTGCAGGCCCTGGTGGCCCGCGGCATGTCCGTGGAAGTTCTCGGACTCGGTGACCCCGCAGACGGCCCCACCTGTGCATCTGTGCGAACTTGGAAACGCCCGCACATCATCGCCCGAGCCCCACTGGCGGCCAGGATGGCCGCTTCGGCCGGTGGACGTGTCCTAGTCACCCTCGACCCTGACTCAGCAGTCGCTGCAGGAACCATCGTCATGTCTTCCGGGCGAGTTCTTGTCGTCGATATTCATGAAGACTACGCAGCCCTCCTGCGTGACCGGCCATGGGCAAGCAAAGCGGCAGGAATACCCGGCATCGTCGGAAACGGTGTCGTAGAAGCATTCACCACCATCGCCAAACGCGCCGCGCTGACCCTCGTCGCTGACGATCACGTACCCCCACTGGAGGCACGAAACCGACTTGTTCTGCGCAACGAACCCGTACCGGCTCTCCTGCCAGACCCCGCCGACCCCGACGCCAAACCCCGGGCCGTGTATATCGGTGATGTACGCAGCTCCCGAGGTTTATTCGCAATGATCGAAGCGCTACGTCTGGCTCCGGACTGGACTTTGGACATCGTTGGGCCAGTAGCGCCCGCCGACGCAGAAGAACTCACCGCCACTCTCGATAGCGACAGCCGCCTAGCTGAAAGAATCCGCCTACACGGACGCCGCCCGCCACACGCCGCATGGGAGATAGCGCGCGGAGCCTGGGCAGGGTTAGTACTTCTCGCTGACACCCCGGCCTTCCAGCAGGCGATGCCAAGTAAGCTCGGCGAATACCTTGCGTGCGGACTGCCAGTAATCAGCACCGATCTGCCGCGACAGCATGAAGTCCTGGCCGACACAGAGGCCGGAATTCTCGTGCCAGTAGGGGAAGATGCCGCTGTTGGTGCCGCAGTTGCTGCCCACATGCACAAATGGTCCGAACAGCCACAGACCCACGCCCGCGCCCGCACTGCTGCACTCACCGAAGCTACCCGCCTACGAGCGGCGCGCAGCGGCTACGACGACTTCGCCGACGCTATTAGTGAACTTCTTACAGTCCGCTGATAATTCATCTTCAAGCGGGAAGACGCGCGCGAATCACCCAGCCTGACGGCGGGCCACAGCGCCCAAAACACGGCAGAATGAACTCCGGACGCCTCACACGCGATTCCACCACCGCCGCAGGCCCAACTCCACAGCACACGACAAAGCGCCCAACGAGAGGGAGGCCACTTCCATGAGCGCGTCCACCCCGAATAACGCACGACGAGCCGCGAGCAAAGCGGCACGAAAGGCACTACGGCTCGCGCTTGGTCCGCAATCACCTCTCCGTAAAGCTTTGCCTGATCCGGTCAAAACACAGCTGCGTGTCGTACGACGTCACCTACCCGCCGCTGCCGTGCGCATTGTTGACTCCAGCACCGGCAAAACCCCAGCAGCGCCGATTGACCCAGCAGTCCTGGCCGCCGCCTCACGCCGACCATTCCTGCCCAACGAACCTGTTCGAGTATGGGTAGCCCCCGCGAACTTCGCAGGCCAAGGAAAAGCTTGGGCAGACGCGATGGAGACACACATCACCGGCGTTGGAGCCCGCTCCATGGCTGTCAAAGGAGCCATCCGTTTTCCCGTCGATCAAGAAGTAGCCCCTGAGGCCTACCGCGACATTGGCTGGCAAAAAGAGCAAGAAAAATACGTCTTCGCCCACTACACCCACGCCCTCATCGAAGCCGAACGTCCCCTATTCGGAACCCGATACGGCAACACCTGCGAGATTGAAATCAAACGACTCACCGAAGCAGGACTAGCCGTTGCGCTGATATCCCACGGATCTGACCTACGTGTCCCCTCCAAACACGCACAAATGTTCCCGCACAGCCCCTTCGATGACCCCGAAGACAGGACGTACCAAATCCTCGAAAAGCGAGCCCTCAACAACGCCCGCATCATCGAACAGTTCGACGGCCCCGTTTTCGTTTCCACCCCAGACCTCATCGACTATGCCCCGCGCGCCCACTGGTGCCCTACCGTCATCGACACCTACCACTGGGATTCCGACTGGCCCCTCCTGGCGCGCCCCATCCCACGCGTAGTGCACATTCCCAGCAACGGCAAACTCAAAGGAAGCGACTTCATCGACGAGATTTGCACCCAGCTCGCCGAAGAAGGACACATCGAATACCGCACCCCCCGAGGCGTATCTCACGCTGACATTCAACGCGAGTTCAGCGAAGCTGACATCGTTATCGACCAGCTCGTCATGGGGCTGTATGGAGTAACTGCAATTGAAGGACTCGCCGCTGGCCGCGTAGTTGTGGCATTCCTAGGTGACGTGGTGCGTCAGCGTGTCAAAGAAGTCTCCGGACTGGATATCCCTATCAAAGAAGCAACTGTCGAAACCCTGCGCGAAGTCCTCCTCGATATCATCACCAACCGCGATAGCGCCCGTGCCTTCGCCGCGAAAGGGCCGGACTACGTCGCCGAAATTCATGACGGGCGACTATCAGCGAAAGTGCTCTCCGAGCACTTCACCGGCGGGAAAATCGCTACCGCCACCGACGCACTCGCTGAACGTGAAGCCGAACCAGTAGCCCCTTTCAAACCTGTCCCCGACCTCACCGCTGCACGACGAGTGTTTATTGGGCCAGCTAACCTCGCCGGACAAGGAACAGCTTGGGCACGCGCCCTGCGCACGCATTTAGATGGCGTATCCGCTACCTCGATGGCAACCCGCGGCCATCTCCTGCGCTTTCCGAGCGACTACCAGATCGACCCAACATTCTTTTCTGACGAAAGCTGGAGCGAACGGCAAGAGCGCTATCTCAGCGAGTTCTACACGCACATTCTCATCGAAGCACTGCGTCCCGTAACCGGTTTCCGGCATGGAACCCGCGCCACCGGCGAGATACCAGTACTGCGCGAAGCAGGGCTGAACGTGGCGCTCATCGCCCACGGTGCAGACGTGCGCGTTCCCAGCCTTCACCGTAAAGAGCACGCCTGGTCTCCTTACGGTGAAATCTGGGACGGTGTGCCCTCGCTCGAAGTGCTGGAACAGCGCGCACAGCGCACCATCGAAGCGATGACCCAATTCTGCGGGCACACATTCGTTTCCACTCCCGACCTACTCGACTATGTGCCTCAGGCACGTTGGTGCCCAATCGTGGTCGATGTCGACTCTTGGCAAAGCGAAGAACAAAACCCCCACGAAGGGGTAATGCGCGTGATGCACGCCCCCAGCCATTCGCTGTTGCAAGGAACGATGCTTATTGAACCAGCAGTCACCGACCTAGCTCACGAAGGTGTCATCACATACTCCAACGTCGGTGGCACTGCGCCGAGCCGTATGCGGGCCCGATACGCAGCAGCCGACGTCGTTCTCGACCAATTCGCGCTTGGCACATACGGTGTTACTGCATGTGAAGCGATGGCGGCGGGGCGAGTTGTCGTGGGGCATGTGACCGAAAAAACCCGCGAACAGATCACCGCGGACACCGGTCTAGAGCTGCCTATCGTTGAGGCCGAGCCAGATCAAATCGAACAGGTGCTACGCAACCTGGCAGAAGATCCGCAGCGGCGAATAGCGCTCAGCCGAGCAGGGCAAGAGTTCGTTCGAGCAGTACACGACGGCACTAAATCAGCAAACGTCCTTGCCACCTGGATCGACTGACCGCGCAGCTTCCTGCCCCCGTAACGGCAAACGGTGCGTGTGCGTAGCAACCCGCCACGCACACGCACCAGCAGCCGCATGCATGACCCACCACGTCCCAACATGCAGAGCTGAACTGGCTGCAATACCCAAAGCAATAAGCGCAATGAGATAACCGACTGCCTCATACCGTGCGACACGGGTGTCAGGGACACGTACAGACCCCGCCAGCGTCACCAGTACCCCAATGACGAACACTCCGTAACAAACAGCAATAGGAACACCGTATTGAGTCAGTAGCTCCATAAAAGCGTTGTGAAGATTCGTCAGCTTCAAAGTTGCAGGAGCCGGATCATGCCACAACAAATATTCAAAAGACCCAGCCCCCGAACCAAGCCACCCCGAATCACGCAAATAACGCCACGCAGCCTTCAACAACTGCAACCGAAGAGTGTCCGAGCGCCGCGTTTCTGACCCACCCTGCGCCACCAGCATCTGCATAACAGGATTACGCGCCACTAACGCTGGCACGGTGAAAGCAGCAACAACCCCGCAGCAGATAACCCCACACACCACACCCACCAGCACACGAGCTCGTCCAGATACTCCAGCACACCGTTGCCGCCAAGCTAGCGAACGATCCCCACGACGAGTAAGCATCCGCCGCCGCACCTCCAACGCCAGCACAACAACCAGCGCCAACACCCCCGAACGGCTTTGAGTAACAACTACCGCCACACAACCAGCAGCAACCACACCCAGCACAACGACAGAAAACAAGCGCGAACGCGACTGCGCCGCCAACGCAATCGCCCCAACAATCATCGCCACCAAAGCAGTCGCGAAATTATTGGGATTGATATAAGTGCCCACCACGACAGGTTCAGGAAAAATAAACGGATTCCTCGCAGAGATCCACAAATGCTGCCGTGTAAAAATCTCCCACCCAGCCACACCAACCGACAAGACAAGTCCAAAAAACCACCCCAGCCGCATACCAGTCATCCCAACGCTAGTTGCTTGCGTGCACGCATAAACAGCTAAAGCCATGACAAAAGCCGTAAACAGCCGCGTCAACTCAAGCTCACCAGCACGTACGTCAGGAGTTCGAGCCAAAGCATACGGAGACCAGAAAACAAAAGCGGCAACAAAAAAAGGCAAAGCCCAAGCGATAGGGCGAAAAATATGCGGGCCGCTACTGATAAAAGCAACAAACGATACCGAAGCGACAACACACAAAAAAGTGTTCTCTAGCCCCATCTCGTGCAGGGGAAGAGATAGCAACCCGCCAGCCACCGTAAAAACAACGGCGCAAGCTCCTCCCGCAGCGACGAGATAGGAAAACCACGTCACCAATAGCGGACGAGAAGTGTTGAGTTCGCCACTGGCCAGTAAGCCTGACTCCTCAGCAATATCTTCGCCTCGCATAAGAATTGAGCGTATCGGCGTTACGGCGCATACAGGGGGTACGCCACCGTGAAAACAGTCAGGAACTACAGTGGTACAGGTGACTCCGCGACGCGTTCTCATGATGGTTGGCAATGACATTCGCCACGACACCCGTGTCCTCAAAACTGCGCTGGCGCTAGCTGACGGTGATATTGAGGTCACCATTTTGGGATACAGCTCCACAGGAGTGCGGGAACAGTCAACGCTAGGCCCAGTACGCATCGTGCGCGTACCGGTGGCATGGCGATTCCGTGACCGAGCCAACGCCGCCCGCAAAGCACGACGAGACAAACGCCTCATCGTGGTGAACGAGCCATCTCCGCGCGAAAAAAGACTGCGCGAACTCCAACTCAGCCTGCGCCAACGGGAAGCTGCCGAACAAAAAGGCGCTAACGGAGCAAACCGTGCCACCCGAGCAGCCCTATGGCGAGTAGCGCAAACAAAGCTTGAACAACAGGCCACACGTTTGAGCAAGTATGAAGATAACTGGCGCCACAAACTGTACGAATCAATCGACAACTCTGCCGCCCTCGTAGCCTGGCGTCGCGATATCCCTGAAATTGACGACTACGCGCTCGCATTTGACCCAGTAATTGATTCCCTGGAATGGGACATCATCCACGCCCACGACGTGCACATGGTTGGGGTCGCGGCGCGGGCGGTAGCACGTAGACGAGCCAACGGTAAGGAAGCGGCCTGGGTTTACGACGCTCACGAATACGTAGCTGGTCTTTCGATCTATCCAGGCAGGCCAGTGCGCAAGCGTGCTGCCTACCTTGATCTGCAGAACGAATACATCCGCGACGCCGACGCCGTGGTCACAGTGACACAACCCCTGGCTGAGCAGCTGCAGAAAGACTACGACCTAGCCAGACAACCAACAGTGGTGATGAATGCCCCAGTGCTTTCCGCAGCTGAACGCTCGGCAGAGGTCTCACTTCGTGAGGTATGCGGCGTTGATAAAAAAACACCACTACTGGTGTATTCGGGAGGAGTCACTGCCGCACGAGGAGTTGATACAGCCATACGCGCGTTAATTGCACTACCTGAGGTGCATGTGGCAGTGGTATGCGTGCCGCGAACCACCACAGCCCCAGTACGCGAACTCACCGAATTGGCGCGAACCTGTGGCGTCGAGGACCGAGTGCACTTCATCGATCCAGTGCGCCCAGATCACGTAAGCGGTTTTGTCGCCGAAGCAGACCTTGGACTCATTCCCATCCTGCACTTCGGCAGCCACGAGTTCGCGCTCGCGAACAAGTTGTTCGAGTACTTATTCGCCGGTCTACCAGTGGTTGTCAGCGATACGCGTGCACAGAAAGAATTCGTTGAGCGTGAGCAGGTGGGGCTAGTTCATGAGGCAGGAAACCCAGCCTCATTCGCGACAGCGGTCAAAGAAGCACTATCGCGTAAAGATGAATTTCAGAAACGTATCCGCCAAAACACCGACCTATTGACGCCATACGCCTGGGAATATCAGGAAAAAACACTACGCGAGCTATACCGCGACCTGTTCCGTCGAGGGCTTCCGGTAGGGAAGTCGTTGATGGTGCGGGCGAACAGTGTCGCCGTCGGGGATGCAGGAATAAGCGAGCCGCAATCTAGTTCAACTCTAGAAGAGATGGTAGAGCGGCCAATTAGTCACGATGACAGGGCAAGTTACGTCGGGTTTGGGCCAGCGAATATGGCTGGCCAGGCATGGCAGTGGGCTAAGGCACTTGAGCGAGCGATACCCGGGGTGAGCACGTCTGTGATGGAAGTGGACCGAGGACAGAAGTTCCGGTATCCGCATGACACCTGGGTCGAGACGACAACCTATCGGCGTGACGCCAAATGGGCGCAGGCACTGGAGAATCGTGCAGTGAAGGACTGGACGCATGCTCTGGTGGAGGCCGGGCGGCCTGTGTTCGGGCTGCGGCATGGGCATGACTTTGTTGGGGATGTGAAAGTGTTGCGCGCGGCAGGTGTACGGGTGGGACTGCTGCTGCACGGCAGCGAGATCCGTAACCCGTCGATCAATGCCCAGCAGACACCATGGTCGCCTTTCGTTGACCCGGCAGATGAGCAAACCGCTCGGTTGCAGCGGGTAGTGGATATCCTCGCGCCGAAAGTGCGAGCCTTCATGGCTGACGATGCCTTCGGCGGTCCTGTGTTTGTCTCAACACCAGATTTGTTGCGGCACATGCCAGGTGCGCATTGGCTTCCAGTGGTGGTTGACGTCCAGATGTGGAGCGCGGAGTCTGCTGTGCTGGACAAACCGGTACCGGTAGTGCTCCACACACCGAGCCGATCTTCGCTGAAAGGAAGCGCTCACGTCGAAGCTGCGGTGGGGCCGCTCGTCGAAGAAGGGCTCATCCGATATGAGCGGGTAGAAGGTGCCACACAGAAAGAAATGGTCGACCTGGTCAAGGGCGCTGACATTGTGCTCGACCAATTCGCTTTAGGCGGGTACGGGGTAGCCGCGTGTGAAGCGATGGCGGCAGGAAAACTCGTGCTTGGACATGTCATCGAAGAAGTTCGTGAGCATGTGAAGTCTCAGACGGGGCTGGAAGTGCCGGTGGTTGAGGCACCTGCAGACCGTTTAGAGGCAGTGCTGCGTGAAGTCCTCACTGATCGTGACGGATTCAGCGCAGTGGCTGCTTCTGGACCAGAGTTTGTCCGCCAAGTGCATGACGGCACCCGATCCGCGGCACTGCTGGCTGAGCAGCTGAATATCCACTCCTGAGAAAACGGCACCAGTTTCACTGCAACGACCAGGGGCTTTCTACCAGACACAAGCGATGGAAAGCCCCTGGCTGGCAAGGTAGATCAGCTCTTGCGGTAGAGCTTCTTCGTTGCGTAAGCGGGTTCGCAGGTCACCTGTACACCCAGGTTTCGGAAAATGCCCTCATCGACGCTGCCCAAGATCGTGGAGGAGTGCACATCGCAGCCATGTAGATTCTGCAGCTGCTCTAGAGCCCGGCGAGCGTTTTCATCGTGCTTGGCGCCCACAGCCAGGGCAATAAGCACCTCATCGGTGTGCAGGCGCGGGTTGTGACTACCCAAATGCTGTGTTTTGAGAGCTTGGATGGGTGCGACCGTCTCGGGGGAGAGCAGATGCACCTTGTCGTCGATGCCAGCCAATGCTTTGAGCGCGTCAAGCAGGATTGCAGAGCTCGGCCCTAGCAGTGAGCTGGTCTTGCCAGCGATGATGCGCCCATCAGGTAGTTCGATCGCAGCGGCGGGGCCCTTAGAACGCTTAGCGAGCTTGCGGGCAGGTTCGACGACAGGACGATCAGTGTCGACGACCCCGAGTTTGCTCATCGTTAGCGCGATACGTTCGCTCTCAACTGGTTCGATCTGCTCTTTGTGCTCGCGGGCCAAAGCCTTGAAGTAGCGGCGGATCACTTCCTGCTTGGAGGCATAGCGGACGACCTCGTCATCGCTGATGCAAAAGCCCACCATGTTGACCCCCATGTCGGTGGGGGAGGCGTAGGGAGAAGACCCCATAATCTGCTCGAACAGCAGATTCAAGACCGGGAAAACCTCGACGTCACGGTTGTAGTTCACTGTCTGCTCACCGTGCGCAGCCAGATGGAACGGGTCAATCATGTTGACGTCGTCGAGGTCGGCAGTAGCGGCCTCATAAGCCAGGTTCACGGGGTGATCCAGTGGCAGGTTCCAGATCGGGAATGTCTCAAACTTCGCGTAGCCAGACTCCACACCGCGCTGGTGGTCCTGGTACAGCTGCGAAAGACACGTGGCCATCTTTCCCGAACCTGGGCCAGGGGCAGTGACAACGACAAGGTTACGGGTGGTTTCGATGTAGTCGTTGCGTCCGTAGCCCTCTTCACTCACAACGAGCGCGACATCGTTGGGGTAGCCCTTGATGGGGTAGTGGCGGTAGACAGTCAGACCCAAACGTTCGAGTTTGCGTTTGAAAGCTTTCGCGGTGCGGTTGTCTTCGCTCCAGTGAGAAATCACCACGCTGCCGACGTACAAGCCATAGGTGCGGAACTCATCGACCAGGCGGAGCACATCTGCGTCGTAGCCGATACCCAAATCGCCACGGACCTTGTTAGAAGCAAGGTCTCGAGCATTAACAACAACGACCATCTCGACGTCGTCTTTCATCGACTCGAGCATGACCAGCTTGTTGTCCGGGGTGAAACCGGGCAGCACACGCGAGGCGTGATGGTCATCAAAAAGCTTTCCACCGAACTCCAGGTACAGCTTCCCGCCGAACTGTGCTCGACGTGCACTAATGTGCTCGGTCTGCATACGGATGTACTTGTCGCGGTCAAAGCCGATGGCGTGTGCGTTCACGTTTTTCCTCCCCAGGGTATGCCGCAGGGAGCTTATCGTTTTGGCCCGCCAGCACGTGCGATGTGACGCATCCCAACTGCCTCAGGCACTGCTAAATAACAGTTTTCGGGGCCTACGCGCCTGTGATCAGACCCGGTCAAGACATATGTGCTGTGTACGTGAAAGTCATGTGAGGTTCTTGTGAGGTTCGTGCTCCAGAGTTCTAGATGTCGGTAGGGAAACCCGGAAATCAGGGGCCGGGCGCCTCGCTCACGCGAGGCGTTCCCCACCGTCAAAGACACTGAATGCACCACCGACGGTGTCGATGGTCATGTGAAGGAGAAAGCAATGTCCGCTCGTTTTTCCGCAGGTAAAATCGCTTCTGCAGTCCTAGCGGTCTCCCTCATCGCAGGACCCTCGCTAGGCATCATCGCGCAGGACAGCACCGCCTCGGCAGCACCGACCGAAGCTCAAACAGTCGCAGCCGTGCGCAAGACCGCCGGGCCCAAAGCCCCCAGCGTCCGTCTGTGGACTGAATCCACCTTCAAACACGGACACGAACTAACCGTGTTCGCAGATGCAGGCAGCGACAAAACCGGCCGCAGCTTCACCCACGCCACCGTTGTTGGACCACACGGCATTAAAGGCACCCTCCACCCAGCTGCAGACGCAGGTGCCCTCAGCGCCGACATCATGATCCCTGCCGACCTCAAAGGCTCCTGGATCCGTCTGACACTCATCGCACCTGATGGCCGCACCGCCCACGCCATCGTTCACAGCAGCTGACCCTCCTCACTCGCCTGCCGGCCGGACACTCCCCAGAGAACGCAACCCCACCGGCCGGCAGGTACACCCTCACTGCACGAGCAGTCCCACGAGAGGACATAAGGCATGGCACAGCCCATGAGCAAACGCGCAAAAATGGCTGCAACCGCAGCGATGGCGCTCCTCATAGCCCTCACTGGCTGTTCTGTCCCAGATCAAGGAACCGTGACCGCAGCGCGCGGGTCGGCCCTACCGGCAGTGACACCCGCCAGCGCAGACGGCGGTACAGCCCTGAACAGTTCAGCGAAAAAAGGTCAGTTCTACCTCCAAGACTGTGATAAATCGCTTGTTCAACGCCCCTCTTCCTTCACCCTTGCCTGTGCCGACTCCAACTCGGCCCTTGACTCAGTGAAATGGGAAAGCTGGGGAGACACACAGGCCACAGCAAGCGCGGTCCTGCGCGAAAACAGCTGTGTCCCTAGCTGCGCTGAAGGAAAACCCGTCTCCTACCCAGTGCGGATCAAAGCCACCGGTGCACTGACCGCTAATGGTGCTGGCGCCTACACCAGCATCGAAATCACCTACACCGACAAAGTCCCCGAAGGACAAGAAAAAACCACGGTCTGGAACGCCCGCCGCTGATCCAGCTCACGCACGCGTAAACCTCACCTCGGTCCGCGCGCCAGAAAGCCCCGGATGCTCAGCATCAGGCTCAGAACGACCCAACGTCACCACCGCCCCCATCGTCTCAGCGTGCTTAAACGCAATCGTCAACCCCAGCCCCGAGCCCTTACTGCCAGTACCGGCATGAAACGGGCGAGGGCCATTCTCAATGACGTCTTGCGGATAACCAGGGCCAGCATCACGCACCGTCAACGTGTTGTCATCCACCTGAATCACCGCTTGACCACCACCATGGCGCACCACATTGGTCACCAAGTTGCTCATCACACGATCCAACCGTCGAGTATCGACCATCACCTCAGCCGTTGCGCCAACCACGAACTCCACCTCAGCGCCCACATCACCCAGACGCCGCAACGACTCCTGCACCGTCACCGCCAAATCCACCCGCTCCACAACAGCAGGCTCAGCAGCCCGATCCAGCCGCGACAACTCCAACAAGTCATCTACTAGACGACGCAGCCGAGTCACCTGCCGGCGCACAATCGAAGAAGACTCATCATCGGGCAACAATTCCGCAGCACTGACCAACGCCGTCAACGGCGTACGCAACTCATGCGCCACATCCGAGGTAAACGCACGCTCCAACTCCACCCGCCCACGCAGCGTAGCCGCCATGTCATCGATGGCCGCAGTCAACACAGCCACCTCATCATGACCCTTCTGGCTCACTGAAACATCCTCACCATCAGCGATCATCACCACCCCATCAGCTGCCCGGCGAAGCCGTGAAGAGATAGTGATACCCGCAATCCACCCCAACAAACCCGACAACACCAACGACGCCGCAGCTGCGATACCCAACGTCTGCAAACGATCATCGTTCTGCTTAGCCAACGTTGAAGCATCCAGCTGAACCACCAGCGCCACCTCTGGACCCAACCTGGTCGCAGCCCACATGTGCGCGCCGTCGTAATAGGTGGTCTTCTCCTTCGTATTCGGGTCAGCCAGCGCCGAACGCACCGCCTCCGGAGCAGAATCCGTATCCATCGAAGCACCCAAACGTAACCGGCCATCCAAGGCGTACCCCTCGCTGGCAGCGATCAACCGTGCCAACGCCTGCCCCCGCACCGCATCCGTCGCCGAATCCGCAGCCCGCACCGCCAGCACACCACTGACCACACACGAAACCAACAGCGATGTCACCGCCACCGCCACCGTGATGTACACCCGCACCGACCTCAACCGCCGTAATGCAGGCAACCCCTTCCTCGACCTACACGAAGACTCAGCGAAACTCACTCCACCACCAGCTTGTACCCCAGCCCCCGCACCGTATGGATAATCCCCGGACCAATCTTCGAACGCAATCGACCAATACTGACCTCAACCACGTGATCATCACCCCAATCACCGATATCCCACACCAAATCCAAAAGCTGAGACTTAGTCAGCACCCTGCCCGGACGATCCAAAAACGTCGCCAACAAACGAAACTCCGTGCCCGACAAAGTGATCTCAGCCCCATCGCTATGCCGAAACACCGTCATCCCATCCCGATCCACCCGCAAATCACCCACCGCCTGCACATTCGGCGCAGGCAACCTTGAACCAGCCCCCGCACCCGCCTGCGCACCAGCAGCCATAGAACGTCGTGACACAGCCACAATCCGTGCCGCCAAAATAGCCCCATCGAACGGCTTAATGACATAGTCATCCGCCCCTGCCTCAAACCCAGCCAACTGGTCATACGGCAACTCCCGCGCCGTCAACATAATCACCCCCAACGGAGCAGCACGCTCACGCAACCGCCGCGTCAACGTGATCCCATCCATCCGAGGCATCGCAATATCCACCACCGCTACCTGCGGTGAAAGCCCCTCACGATCTAAACGCGCCAATAACTCCAACGCATCCACACCATCAGCAGCCGCCTCCACCACAAAACCCTGCTTACGCAACACCAACGACGTCGTCATCCGAAGGTCGTCGTCATCCTCCACCACGAGCACCCGCAGCCCACCCTCGTCGCCGCTTTTCACCTCAGCATCCATACACACAAGGGTAGAGACCCAAGCACCCCATCTCACGGACCCTCACCAGCACCATCAACCACCCACAACACACACAAGCAGGGGCGAAGCCACACAGCCTCGCCCCTGCTTAAACACACATCACCGTGCGCGACGTGCCCGCAACGCCCGCTTCGCCGCCGGATACCCCACCACCACATCCGGCCCAGGATGTCGACGAGCTAACAACCACGCACCCCGCTGCGACCGCGCATCCACAGGGAACACCAAATCCGCTCCCGCAAACACCTCCGAAGCCGTCCGAGACCGAGACAACGCCACCGCAAACCGCGTCGAAATACTGCCGTGCCGCACCGCAATCGCCTGCTGTGCCACCTTCGCCAACGGCCTATCACTAGCCTTAATATTTGCTTTCGCCGCCCGCTTTACCTGAACAGCCTTGGCCTTAACCCTACGGCTACGCCACTTCACCCCCTGCCGCACCCGCTCCGGGTGATACTTCGGCAAAGACACCGAAGCACGCGCCTCCGCACCCGTGCGATACACCTCACCATTCGGGTCAGCGATACGCCCGGGAGTCACATGGTCCTGCACCACCTCACCCATCTGACCAGCAAGATCAGACACGCTCACCGGAGACTCCTCACCTCCAGCACCAGCAACCCCACCACGCTCACTCGCCGCCGGCTCGGCAACCAAATCAGCCACATCCACATCCGCACCATCAGAGCCATTCAGCGTCTGCACGCTCAACGGCTCGGGCCGACGCACATCCAGCCGCGGACCAAACACAAAATGCCGAGCCACCGGCAACGGCTCAACCGGCGGTTGCCACGCCATCAGCTCCACCTCATCGGTGTCCAACAGCTCCAAATTCTCCCGCCACATCCGGATCGTCTCAGCAGAAACACCCCGACCCGTATCAAGCAAAACAATCTTCACGCCTGTTCCTCCACATCACCCGCAGGACCATCCAGCACAACCCCACCAAGCGGCACAGGGACAGCCTCCTTCAACGCCGACACACGCGGCTCCAACTGGATATCCCGCGCATACCTGCGCGCAAACTGCGCACACGCCGCCCGCGTCTCCTCCGAAGCCGACCGCGCCGCACGCCCAGCCTCCACCAACGCCTCCGCAATCGACTCCGGAGACAAATCCTTCACCGGGAACCACAACGGATACTCACGCAACACATCCGTCGCCGCGTTCCCCGGATCATGCACAGCAACAATCGGCAAAGCGCTCGCCGCGTACTCGAACACCTTCCCGCTCGTCACGTAAATGCCCTTGCCAAGAATCAACAACAACGCATCAAACGTGTCATAAATCTCCCGCACCTTCGCCTTCGGTACAGGGCCTTGATACGACAACTCGTCTTTAGCGTGCTCCTCCACCAAATTCAGCAACGCTGGCGAGGGAGCCGAATAAAAGCCCAAATACCCCCACAACTGCGCCTGTGCATTCGACAACTCAGCACTACGGCCCCGCGCAATCTCCCACCCCTTAGCAAACTCCGCGATCGGCACCCGCGCACTCGCCGTCCCGATATACCCAAACACCAACGGCTTATCGGCCGCCGGACCCTTAGCCGTCGGCGCTGGCGCAAACTCAGGGTCATACCCATTAGCCACCACGTGCATCCGCTCAGCCACCTCTGGATGACGCTCGGCATGCCAAGCACGAATCGGCTCATTAACGAACCACACCTCATGCGCATCCGCCAACAAACGCCGCTCCAACTTATCGACGCGACCACCCTCAGGATGCAAGAACGTTCCATCAAAAACATCCAGCATCCACGCATCCCGATAATCCATCACATACGGAACCCGGAAACGCCGATACAACGCATCCGCAGCCATGAAATCCACATTCGGGTTCGCCGTCGCCACCGTCATATGCACGCGCTTACGTTGATGGATATCAATCGCGGCCTGTTCCAAATCACGCCGCCACGGCCCATAGTTCGACTCCGGAAAATCACGCATATCCCGGTACTTACGGCTGCGCCGCCACACCTTCGGAGCCAAAGCACGCAAAGGCGACCAATTCCGCACATTCATATCCATGCTTGGCCACGGAAACGGAATCCGAACTATCTCAACAGCAGGATCCACCTGCTCTTCTAGCGAAAAATCCGCACCCGTGTAGTCGATGAACGTTTCACGCGTAGCAGTAAGAACAGTGACATCCCACCCCTGACGCACGGAACCATTCACAGTGGCCAACGCCCGATACACACCACCGCCACGTGAAGGCGGAAAACCCCACGCGACATACAACATGTGCGGACGGAAAGGATCAGCATCCGGCGGCGGGGTAGGGGTGGTCATAGGTACGACATCTCCTCGAACGGATGCGACTGCAAAGGAAACCCACCGAACACGAAACCCCACAACACGTAGAAACGGTCACGAGAAACGGTGGAACAAAAAGCTCTCCGCAACATTAACGCCTCAAACAACCTCGGCGCGCACCGCACGACACGGCCACACAACCCACCTTGTGTGGGCCGCCCACAGCAAACAGCCAGGGCAGCCCCCACAATCACAGGCGAGCCAACGCACAACGCGCTGAATCCACCGCCACCACCAAAGAGGCACCCAGCATGATCGAATCCTTGATCACCAGCCGCCCCACTCCCGAAAGATACGGAAAACCGTGCTCCGCAGAACCCAAAGCAGGAACCCACGCCTCAGGAGTAGTCACAAGAAAACTCAAAGTGACAAAGCTCATCCCCGTCAAAGCCACACCACCGATCACCCCAAGAACAGGGTGAACCCAATGGCCCAAAATCAATAAACCCATCGCCACAATGGCGGCACCAATAAGAAGAGCAGCGACATAAGAGCCATTCATGGCATGCCAGTCCTTATTAGCAGCAACCAGAGCGCCCTCCGGATTCCGGTGACTCTTATAACCAGCCGGATCGTTGTAAAGCCAACTCATAACAGGACTGTTCGCGACAAAAGGTGCGATCCCCTCAGCCTCATACGGCACAACCTTGAGGCCACCAATCCACAAAGTAACGACAGCCAAACCAATACGAGTGAGAGTCAAACTCACCCGATCCAGCTTCACGACCGCTTCCAAAACGTTACGCATGATTCCTTCCCCAAACTCTTTAATCTCCGAGGGAAGAACTTTCAGCCGCCAACCTGCGCTCCTCACGCCGCCGCAGATGCTCACCCAACGTGGCATGACGACGAGTCAGCTCACCCATCACCCGCTCAATCTCCACCATCGTCTCCTCATAAAGACGAGCAGCCTCAGGACAATCATCCGAATACTCATTCCCAGAATCGAGACACTCAATAAACGGACGAACCCGACTTGGCGGAATGCCACACGACGCCAAATGCCTAATCTCACAGGTCACGAGAAAATCTCTCTCGCTATAAACGCGGTAACCATTTTCGCTGCGCCCCGGCGACAACAAACCCAACGACTCGTAGTACCGGAGAGCTTTCACAGTCACACCCGCCCTCAGCGCGAGATCACCGATCTTCATTTCTTCCCTCTCCATGACCGGATCAGGCTAAAACCCTGCCCCCAAGGTCAAGGCAACCCGACCACACCGACATCAACACCAACTCAACGCACAAACCGCCATCTGCAATCACCGCCATCGCCACAGTCGCAGCACGCCAAGCCACCCCCAACACAATTAGGCTTCCCCCAACACGCCAATCGTGATCGGCAGGCCCGCAAACCCCAACACCGGCACTGCACACATCACCCAAACAGCAGGAGAACCATGACCGAGGCATCCGTCCGCATTCAAGCAAGCGCCGACGTCGCCGACAACGCCACCTTCGGTGAAGGCAGCGCAGTCTGGCACCTAGCCCAAGTCCGCGAAGACGCAGTACTAGGGAAAAACTGCATCATCGGACGCGGCGCCTACGTCGGCAGCGGCGTAAAAATGGGAGACAACTGCAAACTCCAGAACTACGCCCTCGTCTACGAACCCGCTGAACTCGAAGAAGGCGTCTTCGTTGGCCCCGCAGTCGTCTTCACCAACGACCACTTCCCCCGCTCTATCAGCCCCGACGGCACCCTCAAACGCGGAGACGACTGGGAACACGTCGGTGTCACCTGCCGCCAAGGAGCATCCATCGGCGCCCGATCCGTATGCGTTGCCCCAGTCGAAATCGGAGCATGGGCCCTAGTTGCAGCTGGCTCCGTCGTCACCAAAAACGTCCCCGCACACGCACTCGTAGCCGGAGTCCCCGCCAAACGCATCGGCTGGGTCGGCCGTGCAGGTGAACCCCTCACCCCCGGCGAAGACGGACTGTTCACCTGTCCCAGCACAGGAGAGAAATACCGCCAAAACGGCGAAACCCTCGAACTACTCGAAAACTGAAAACCCCGCGCAAGCACATGTGCCGGTGGCCCAAGACACTCCCTCAAGCCACCGGCACAATCACAAACCCACAGGGCTACTCAGCATCGGAATTATCACGGCCACTAGTACGACGCGGCTGCTTACCCAACACATACCCCTCCAAGAACCCAATACCCCACCCGTAGTGAATTCCCGCAAACGCCAACGGCAACGATTTCACGTCCACCGGCGCTGAATCCTCACGACTCTTCAACGCCTTCGTGCTCGCAACAGCAAGACCCCCCAAATACGGGGCATAACCAGCCAGCGCCAACCGTGGGTGACGCGAAGCCAGCGCAGCCAACGCCACCGTGCCCATCACCGCCACCGGAGCCGCCAAGTGACGCGGCCGCAATGCCTCCCGGCCATTTTTACGAACCATCAACGCTTTACCCCGCCCATAGCGTCGATATTGACGGAACAAATCCGGCACGTTGTCACGCACATGCCACAAGATCCCCATCTGAGGATCAAAACCGATCTCATACCCAGCCAACGCAATCCGGTGATCGAAATCCACGTCCTCATTGACCATGAGGTTCTCATCCCAGCCGCCGACCTGACGAGCAACATCGGCGCGATACACTCCAAACGACGCATGATCAGTCAACTGATACTCAGTGCCGAAATGATTAATCGAATCACCAATCGCAAACGGGCTCGACTGCACCAACCCAATTGCCCGCCCCGTCGGAGTGGAAGAAACCCCGGTACGCAAACCACCCACCGCAGCCAACTTCGGATTCTCCGCAAAACGCTTCAACGCCTGCGCAAAATACCCCGGCGTGATCGTCGCGTGCCCATCAACCCGCGCCACAAACGACCCACGCGCAGCAGCCAACCCGACATTCAACCCCGAGGGGATCACAACCTTCGGGTTATCCAACAGGCGCACCCGCTCATCCTGCGACGCTAACCGACGCACTATCTGCGCAGTGTCATCCGAAGAACGGCCATCAACAACAAGCACCTCAACATCCACGCCCTCCTGGGACAGGATCGACTTCACCGCCCCCTCAACCGAAGCCGACTCGTTGAGAACAGGCATGATCACGCTGACCAACTCAGACATGAAGCGATCACTCTCTTTCAGAGGAAGAAGAACCAGCCGAAACCGCCGCAGAAGCAGAACCAGCAACGCCAGAGACACCAGCGGCAGATAATGCCACCCCACGAGGAGCATAAAGACGCTCAGTGCCCGCCAAAATGTTGTCTCGCAATGCCGGGGCCCATAGCGTGCTCAACAAAAATGCCGGAACCATCAACGGCTGCGCCGGCGGCTGCAACACCAACATCGACACCAACACCGACATCCCAATAGCAGGCTCAGTAGCCTTCACATACGAAACCACGATGATCACAGCCAGCAATGCCCCTGCGATAAGTCCGTAATCGAAGAACACCTTGCCCACCGTCGGCACCAGCAGACCATTCACACCTGAGGCATCCACCACATACCGGGACGACCCCGGGCCGCCCCCAAACAACACGATGCCCCAATCAGACACCCACTTGGGAAACAAATACAGGTACGGCTCAAACGTGCGCAGAGCAGTCGAAGAATTCTCACTCGACCCCTCACTCAACCGATCCAAAATGGTTTTACCAATAGTCGTTGGAGCAGCCACCGCAGCCAATACCAAACCCGGTATCAAGTAACGACGCAGCAACGGCCACTGCCGCTGCCACAGCATCACAACCACACCAATCAAAGCCACAAACATGCCCGAACCAGCAGCCGTCACCAGCATGCCAACCGACAAAACCATGACCTCCCAGATCCGCGCACGAATCAGCAACGCCGCCAAAATGCACAAACCCAGAATGAAAGACATGAACGACGGCTCCAACGCGAACCAGCCATTCGACTTATAGATATTCGCCTCATAAAAAAGCGGATACGACGTGTTAAAGCCGCTCACCACAAGATTGGACGGCAAAGACTCGCCAATAAAATCGCGATACCCAATCGGAGTTGCCTGCACCACCATGAACAACACCGAGATGCTCGCCAAACCCAAACCGATGTTCTTCACTGCCCGCAGTGCACGCTCAAACGTCCCACGACTGCGATCAGCCATCATGAACGCTGCAGGAAGCCAGGTCACCATCCACAACAACCAACTGTTCACGCTCACATACGGAGCAGGAACAAACAGAATCTGCGGAAAAGTGACTAAAGCAGCAACGCCACCAGCAGCAACCCACAACAAAAATCGCCGCGGCTCAACCACAATCACGTGACAACGCCACGCCAACCCCAACCACACGATCGTCAGCGGCACCGACAGCGAAATATCAATCCCCGGAACCGACAAACGCATGAGGAAGAAGTTCGCGACAAACAACACGCCGATCCACCACACCGGATCAAGCAACCGCGACGGATAACGTGACTTCGACTCACGCTCAACAGCCAGATGCGACTCACGCAACACAAACCGCTGATGCGCGCGCTGCTGGTGCTGAGACAAAGGAGCGGAGACAAAGCCCCGCTCCCCATCAGCCCTCGACAACAATGTACGTACGCTCACCGAATTGCCCCGCGTACTCATCAAGCCACTCAAAACGCGTCTTGCCCGAACGCACCAAGACCAACAACACAGCCTCAGGATCGCGAGCAACACGCTTCACAATGGCAGTGGACAAGCCCGTCTCCAACACCGTGACAGGGCCCTTCGGATCCGACGGCGTCTGCTGCGAAGCCCCATACGCCGCCATATTCTTCGTCACTGACACCTCACGACCAAGAGCCTCAAAACCCTCAGCCACCGGACCCACCAACTCCTGCACATCCGCAGCCGGCAAACGCACACCAGTGACCACCACACGCTGCGGCGAAGGAGTCTCCATGCTCAACACCGCAGCAACATCACGCGTGGGCAAAAACTCCACATTCGGGTACAAACGACGCATCTCCGCCAACTTGCCCATCCGGCCACGGCGACCACCCACGAGCAACGCAATACCCGCACCAACCAAGCCGCCACCGACAGCACCCAAAACAACCAACACCGCAGCCGATGTCTGCTTCACACCCGCAGCCGTCGCCGGCTGAACCACAGTCAACTGACGCGACTGCGCCAACGTATTGGCCTGACTACTCGCCAACGCCTGACCCAACGCCGCAACCCGAGCCTGCTCCGCCTGCGGATTATTCAAATGCGAACCACGAATAATCTGACTCGTCTGCTCACTCAACGAATTCAAATCCGCAGCCACACGAGCATTACTCGCAGCCACCGCCGCCTGAGCAAACACGTTCGTCGCATTCGCCGCAGCCTCAGGACTATCACCAGTAACACTCGCCGAAATCATCAACGACTGCGGAACCGCAGCCAACTCAGTACGCGCCCGAAGATCACCCTCCGAGGAACGCAACTGCTTCGCAGCCGCCTGAAAAACCTCCGAAGTACCCGTCTCCGTCAACGCGCTCTGCTGCGCCTGCGTCAGCCCATCACCATTGTTCGCAGTCGACTGCACCCGCAACAACGCCGTCGCCGTCGCCGGAGAACTCCCACCAATCACACCCCCCACCACAGCACCCACAAACGCCAACGCGGCAGGGATCCACCACCAACGACGCAACGTCTCGATCAGCGAACGACCCCACGGGTCGATATTTGCAAGGCCCGGACTGGCCACGTAAATCCCCCTAATACGACAGCTATTCACGCCCACGACACCACACGCCAATCCCCCGGCGCGGCGTTGCAACAACGCCACCTGACCCCACGGGGCTATTCGCAAGTGCAGCCAGAGGCGACGAACAAGCGATGTTCGGGAAGTGGACTCAACCACGATACCCGTCTAGAACAACCGTCCGGCTTCCCCCAGCTCCAGCATGTGTACCAACAGCCCAACAACAAACAACACCAACAAAACCCATAAACACACCAGCCAGCCACAACCACCACCAACCACACCACGCAACACCCCCCAACATTCCCCAACGACAACCCCCAGCAATGCCACACTGACCCAGTGCGGATCCTTCTGCTCGCCAACTCCTACCCCACCCGAGCAACACCAAGCGGCGCCCCCTACATGACCCACCGCGTCACCGCCATCAACAACCTCAACCACCCCAACCTCCACCTCCAACCCATCGCACTAACCCCCACCTACACACCCCCAGTCCGCCTCCTACGCGCGGCCATGCACGCACCCACACACACCGACCAACAACTCGCACCCCACGCCCAAAACACCGGATGGCTCTCCACCCCAGCCCACTGGAACCTCATTGACACCATCGCCAGCCGCACAGCACACACCCCCACCCACGCAATCCACACCGCCACCACCGCACTCATCCACCACTGCCACCAAGAACCCCAGCCCTACGACATCATCCACGCACACGGCATGTACAGCCTCGCCGCCGGCCACATCGCCGCCGCCCTAGCCCACCACCTACACATCCCCTACGTCGTCACCATGCACGGCAGCGACGTGACCCACACCATCACTCACAACCCCCGCACCGCCGTCAACACCCTCAACCACGCCGCCGCCACCATCTACGTTTCCAACGCCCTACGCACCCACGCCACCGACCTCGGCATGCCCCGCACCAACAGCCACGTCATCCCCAATGGCGTAGACCTCAACCTCTTCACCAACCCCAACACCCCCACACCCACCCCCGACCCATGGCAACACACCACCGGACCCCGACTCCTCTACGTAGGAAACCTCCTACCCATCAAAGGCGCCGACCGCCTCCCCGCCATCCTCAACACCATCACCCACACCCACCCCCACGCCCACCTAGTCATTGCCGGCGATGGCCCCCTACACAACCAGCTCACCAACCACCCCAACATCACCCTCCTAGGCCGACAACCCCACCACCACATACCTGCCCTCATGCACGCCGCCGACCTCCTCCTAGTCCCCAGCCGAGCAGAAGGCTGGGGATGCGTCGTCACCGAAAGCTACGCAGCCTGCACCCCCGTCGTCGCCACCGACACCGGCGGCCTACGCGAATCAGCCCTCGACGCCACCGCCCTCGTCACACCCCCAAACAACACCACCACCGAAAACGACTTCATCCACCACTTCGCCACCCGCGCCCTAACCATCCTCGCCAACCCACCCAGCCCCCAACACATGACCCAACACACCCAAAACCACTCCTGGCACAACACCGTTACCGCCGAAATCGACATACTCCGCAGCGCACTCACCTCATGAACCCCCACCCCCTCCGCAGCCCCATCAACCTGCACCAACCCACCGACCACCACCTCACCCGCCGAGGCATCACCAGCTTCATCGGACTAGCCAGCCAAGGCGCCATCCGCCTAGCCATCACCATCATCATCGGCCGCTACGCCGGAGCCACCGCACTAGGCCTCGTAGCCACCGGCCAAGCAACCGCCCAACTTCTCATCCTCCTGTGGCCCACCACCGCCGGCCAAGCAGCCTCACGCTTCCTCGCCCAAGCCCGCGGACGAAAAAACCACAACGAAATCGACACCATCGCCACCCACCTCAACCACCGCGTCATCACCACCGCCCTCCTTCTCGCCCTCATCTCCATCCCCATCACCCTCACCCGCGCAAACGACCCCCTCAGCGCCACCTGCGTCGCTCTCTTCCTCCTCGGTATCGCCGGACAGCAATACACCCGTGGCATCCACTACGGAGTCGGCGCCGTCACCCGCGTCGTCACCCTCGACTGCGCTCTATCCCTCACCGGACTACTCGGCGTCGTCGTCGCCATCTCCCTGGGCATCACCGACCTACGACTGCTTATCCCACCAGCCTTAGGCTTCCTGCTCCTGACCGCGGCGTGCTGGCCATGGCACACCCCCCATCCACCCCTGCCTACACCCCAAACCCATGCACTCACCAGAGAAATCGACCGCTTCGTCACCCTAGGCGCACTCGGCTCACTCGCCTCGGCCGGGCTTGTGCAACTATCCATACTCATCGCATCCACACACGGACACGCCGCAGCCGGGGCCTACTCCGCAGCCTGGAACCTCGCCATGCCCCTAACCCTCCTATCCGGAGCGCTATCCCTTGTGCTCTACCCCAACATGGCCGAAGCCTTCGGCCGCAAAGACAACACAGCAGTCACAACACAACTCGACCGTGGAGTACGCGGCCTGACCTTCCTTGTGCTCCCACTAGTCGTCGTGGCATCCCTACTAGCCCCCGAAATCATCCAAACTTTTTACGGCACTGCCTTCACCCGATCCGCCCCACTCATGGCGATCCTGCTTCTGGCTGTCCTCATCACAATGATTGCTGTTCCCTGCGTCAACGCCATCACCGCTGGCTCACGCAACGGCATTCTCTACACGACCATCGCCAGCCTTGCCGGACTAGCAACAGCAGTCACGGTATGGACACTCTCGCCACGTTCGTGGGGAATCGAGGCAGTCGCCATCGGATATTTAGTAGGTGTGTCGACTACCTCTTCAGCCACCATCGCCCGAGCCTGGAAAAAATATGAGATGCGATGGACAGCTGAAGCAGCCCTGATTATATCAGCAGTCATAATCACATTCCTGGCCGCGACCCTGACGAACCTTGGGTCTCTTGCCCGCATCGGTATCGCTGCACTCATCGTGTTGGTGTGGTGCATCACCCACCCAGACCAGACCCGAACTTGGATGAAGAGGCTGCAGCGACATCACCGCTGACTACGCAGTCTTACTGCTCGAGCAGCATGTCGAATACTGACTGTGTCGGCGTACATGCACGCCACGCGTCGTAGGCATCTGCAGCTGCTTGCCGATCCGACAAACGCTGCTCAGGAGAACGAGCCGCGACAGCATCAATATGTTCAGCCCAGTCACGCGGATCAAACGTGTCAAGCAGCTCCAGCGCTCCGGCCGGTACATGCGGAAGCAGCACAGGCCACGGGGTAGAACCGCGATGCAACATCACAGGTACCGCCGCGGAAAGTGATTCAGCCACTGTGTGGCCGAAGTTTTCGTTGGTAGTGGGAAAAACAAACAGATCATGTTCACAAAAAGTTTCCTGCACACGATTACGTTCGATCCCACCAACGAAAGACACTGGATGCTTGCTCTTATTGGCAAGAGCGCGCAGCATGGAGGCATATTCATCGCTGTCAGCAGTTCCAGCGATAGTGACCTGAACTGGAGAATTCACGTACCGCAGAGCAGCCAGGAATGTCTCGATACCTTTTTTCGGTGATAGCCGCCCTAGATAAAGCAGCCGCAGCGCAGACGTCGTCAAAGTGCGCGGTCGAGTAGCGCAGGTAGGTAGGTCAGTCTCGTTCTGCCGGATGAGAATCCTAGCTTCAGGGAAAACGCTACGAATGTCGACGGCTTCAGCAGAAGAAGAGGCATGCCATGTGACGTCTCGATAAAGACCAGCGAACCGTGCTGCGGCAAGAAAGCAGCGTTTTTTCTTAGCCTTCAGCGCTAGAGCACCAGTCCCAAACTCTCCTCGAGGTGCGATAAGCACACGCCCCAACGACAAGATTTTGGTGCGCGCAAGCAGCAAAGGAAGCAATGTCCATAGCGGAGGGAAGGCTCCGGTGAGGTAAGTGATGTCTGGTGGTCCAGAGGGGCTACTGGTGGCTTGGCGCCAGGCTCGAACGTAGGCAGGAATAGTGTTCAGGGAGCCAAAAGTAGTGGGTAAGTAGCGCACAAGTGCAGAGCCGGTGCGGACCCAATCGGTGGTATCGACATCTAAAGGCACACCGCCCCAGTCGTATGCACTGGTGATCACGAGGAAATGGTGGCGGTCGCCGTGCTGGTTAGTGATGGCAGCAAGGCTGCGGATGGGGCCGCCGCCACGCCAAGCAGGGGTGTAGTAGGGCGCGGCGATCAGGATGCGGGGGCCGGTTGATGAGGTCATGGTGTTCAGCTGCGCAGGCCGGTCCAGGTCTCGTGGCGGCGGTGGGTGGACAGGATGAATCGGACGGTTCGTTGTGAGCAGTTGTCGATGCGGTAGTCGGTGGGAGTTGGTGGTGGGGTAGTGCCGGTGGTGATGGCATCACGGATGGCCTCGATGAGGTTGTCGGGGTCCAAGCCAGTCATGATGATGGATCCGGTGTCGAGGGCTTCAGGACGTTCAATGGAGTCACGGAGGGTGACTGCCGGGAAGCCCAGGAGTGAGGATTCTTCGCTGATGGTGCCGGAGTCAGATAGGACGCAGGCGGCGTCCATTTGGAGGCGGTTGTAGTCCAGGAACCCCATGGGTGGGTGGAAGATGATGCCTTCGAGGTTGTGGTGAGGGGTGTCGGGGTGGTGCAGGAGTGCGTCGAGTCGCTTGCGGGTGCGGGGATGGGTAGAGACAAGGACGGGCATGTCGAAGGTGTCGCGTGCGGTGATGAGGCAGTTCAGCAGGTTGGTCAGCCGTTGAGGGGCATCGACATTTTCTTCGCGGTGGGCGCTGACGAGGAGGAATTTGCCGGGGGTGAGGCCGAGGTCGCTGGTGGCTGTGCTGGTGTCGAAGGCGGCGCGGTGGTGATCGAGGACTTCCTTCATAGGGGAGCCGGTAAGGGCGATGTGGCGGGGGTGGATGCCTTCGGCGAGGAGGTTGCGGCGTGCGTGTTCGGTGTAGACGAGGTTGTAGTCGGCGATGTGGTCGACCATGCGTCTGTTGGTTTCTTCGGGGACGTTTTGGTCGAAGCAGCGGTTGCCGGCTTCCATGTGGTAAACGGGGATGCGCATGCGTTTGGCGATGAGGGCGGCGATGGCGGAGTTGGTGTCGCCGAGGATGAGCACTGCGTCGGGGCGATGGGTGGTGAGGATGTCTTCGACTTTGATGAGGGTTTCGCCCAGGGTGGTTCCTAGGGTGGTGGTGTTGACGGCGAGGAAGTGGTCGGGGCGGCGTAGACCGAGTTCTTCGAAGAAGATTTCGTTGAGTTCGTAGTCGTAGTTTTGGCCGGTGTGGACGAGGGTGTGGGTGACGGTGTTGTCCAGGCGGGTAATGACGCGGGAGAGGCGGATGATTTCGGGGCGGGTGCCGACGATGGTCATGACGTGGGTCATGGGAGCTCCTTGACGTATCGGTGCATGCGCCGTCCGGCGGGGGTGGTGTAGGTGGATTCGATGGTCCAGCCTTGGCGGCTGTAGTGGCGGTTGACGGCGTCGTTGTTGTCGGCGTCGGTGGTTAGGTAGGCGCTGGTGGCGCCGTGGCGGTGGGCGCAGGTGGTCCAGGTGTGGGTGAGTTTGGCGCCGGTGCCGGTTTTTTTGAGGGTGGGGCTGATGCAGATGGAGGCGAGGAGGGCGCCGTTGCTTCCTGGTGGTGTGTCTCCGCGGTAGTGCAGGGCGCTTAGGAGTCGGGGGATGACGGTGCGGGGGTGGGTGAGGGCGGCGCGGGGTGCTGCGAGGGCGAAGGGGATGGCGCGGCGGCGTAGGAGTCGGGCGTAGAAGGTGGTGGGGTCGGTGGTTCCGACGGCGATGCCAATGGGTTGGTTGTTGGACATGCGTGCGGTGATGGTGATGGCGGTGGGGTCGGTGGCGTATGCGCGGTAGAACTCGCGGAGGAAGGGTTGTCCGAGGCGGGTGAGGAAGAAGTTGGGGAAGGCGTCGCGGTGGAGGCGGGCCAGGGCGGGGATGTCGGTGGGGTCGATTCCTTCGGTGAAGTGGATGTGGGGGTTGGGTGGGGTGGGTAGGTGGGGGGTCATGGTTGGGGTGTGGTGTCGGGGTCGACGGGGTGTGGTGTGGTGTCGGGGTTTTTGGGGTCGTAGAGCTCGTTGGTCCAGAACATGGTGTGTAGGGGAGTGGTTCCGGTGTTGGTGATGTTGTGTGTCCACAGGGTGGGCATGTCGATGGTGACGGGGTTGTCGCCGGTGACATCGAAGTCGATGCGTTCGTTGGTCAGGACGCGTCGTAGGCAGATGCGGGCGGTGCCGTGCAGGACTTGGAAGCGTTCGATTTTGTTGAGGTGGAAGTGGTTGCCTCGGGTGTAGCCGGGGTTGGTGGTGGAGTGGAACACTTGGCCGCTGCTGCCGTGGACGCGGATGGTTTCGATGAGGGTGCCGCGTTCGTCGGTGTTGGGGTGGGTGGGGATGGGGTAGGCGTGGGGCCACATAGCGGCGCGCAGGGTGTTGAACAGGGGGATGCCTAGGGGGGAGTTGAGGTCGGGGATTTCACCGGTGGGGGCGTAGACGGAGTGGAATCGTTCGAGGGTGCGGGCGACTTCGGAGATGCGAATCATGGTGCCGGTTTGTTCGCGGATGCCGTTGGTGCGTTGGAGTGCGGCGGCGATCATGCGTTCGCAGGCTTCGCCGACGTGTAGGAGGGGGATTTCGCGGTCGTCGGTGATGCGGGGTGAGCCGTCGTGGGCGATGGTGTGGGCGAAGGTGGCGACGAAGCTGTTGTAGTCGGGGCGGCCGTGTTCGCCGAAGAGGCCGCAGAAACGTAGGTCGGTGGCGCTGGCTTCGCCGCCGGCGTGTTCGGCCCATTCGGTGATGATGTGGCCGGCTTGGCGTTTTCCGTGTCCGTAGGGGGTGGAGCTGTTGGGGTGTTCGGGGCAGGCGTGGTTGGAGCCTGCGTAGACGACGGCTGGTTCGCGTTTGCCTGCGGTGTAGCGGCCGGAGACGGTGCTTTCTAGTGCGGTGACGAGTCGGTTGGCTAGGGCGATGTTGCCGTTGTTGAGTTCGTGTTCGTTGCTGCGGTTGATGCCTGCGCAGTGGAAGACGAGGTCGGCGTCGGAGAGGGCTTCTTCGAGGGCGTGGGTGGCGAAGTCGGCGCGGTTGATGGGGTAGGTGTCGATGTTTGGCAGGGTGAGGAGGCGGGCGCGTAGGTGCCAGCCGAGGAATCCGTTGGCGCCGGTGACGACGGCTTTGAGGCGGCGTTGGGTGGGGGTGGTGTTCATGGTTGTGTCGTTTCGTGCTGGTGGAGTGTTCCGGCTTGGTAGGCGAGTTCGCGGATGTGGGGGAGGGTGAGCAGGAGGGTGATGGTTTCTTCGAGGTTGAGTCGTTGGGTGTTGGCGGAGGTGTAGTCCTCGAGGGGGGCGCGGTGTTGGTCGCCTTCGGTGAAGTAGAGCTCGTATTCCATGGAGCGGGCGTCCACGGGCACGCGGAAGTAGTTGCCTTGGTCGGTGGCGTGGGCCATTTCTTCGTGTGAGAGGAGGGTTTCGTGCATTTTTTCGCCGTGGCGCATGCCGATGATGTGGATGGGGTGGTCGGGGTGGCCTAGGAGGGTGGCGACGGCTTTGGCGAGGGTGTTGATGGTGGCGGCGGGGGCTTTGCGTACGTAGAGGTCGCCTGGGGTGCCGTTGGTGAAGGCGTGGGTGACGAGGTCGACGGATTCTTCGAGGGACATGAGGAAGCGGGTCATGTCGGGTTCGGTGATGGTGATGGGGCGGCCGGTGTGGATTTGGTTGATGAAGTGGGGGATGACTGAGCCGCGGGAGTACATGACGTTTCCGTAGCGGGTGATGGTGACGGTGGTGGGGCTGTCGGGGTATTGGCGGGTGAATGCTTGGGCGTGTTTTTCCATGAGGGCTTTGGACATGCCCATGGCGTTGACGGGGTAGACGGCTTTGTCGGTGGAGAGGCAGACCAGTGATCGGGCGCCGGCTTCGTGGGCGGCCATGATGACGTTGTTGGAGCCGAGTACGTTGGTGAGTACGGCTTGTTGGGGGAAGAATTCGCAGCTGGGGACTTGTTTGAGGGCGGCTGCGTGGAAGACGTGGTCGGCGCCGCGTAGGGCTGCGTCTACGGAGGTGCGGTCGCGGACGTCGCCGACGAAGTAGGTGATGCGTTCGTCGGCTAGGGCTACGCGCATGTCGTGTTGTTTGGCTTCGTCGCGGGAGAGGATGTGGATTTTTTGACGCCGTGTTTGAGGAGGCGGCGGGCCATGGTGGATCCGAATGATCCGGTGCCGCCGGTGATGGCGATGGTGGTGTCGCGTAGGGCATCGACCGGGTGGTGTTCTCCTCGCTCATCTCCTGGGGTGGTGGTGAGGTGATGGTCGGGGAGGGGGTGGTTCATGGTGTCCTTTCACCGCCTGCTGCGTAGGTGAGGGCTTGTTCAGCGCGGGTGACTGCGTGTTCTACGGCGTATTCGCTTCGGTAGTGGCGTAGTCCAGCGAGGCCAACACTTTCTAGTGATGCACGGCCACTTTCGCACAGGCGCAAGAGAATTCGCGTGAGGCCGGGCTGGTCGCCGGAGTTTGTGGCGTAACCGGCTCCGGCGCTGGTGACAACGTCTTTGACGTCACCGTCAGCGGCGGCGACGATGGCGCGGCCAGAGGCCATGATGGCTTGGGTTTTGCTTGGCATGGTGACCTTGGAAAGAGGGTCGCGGCAAAGACCGATATAGCAGGCGTCGGCGGCAGCCATGAGGGTAGGCATCAGCTCAGGTGCTACCCGGCCTATGAAAGTGATGGGTTGGTCATCGCCAGGGATGCGCAGATCGCGGGTAAGGCTGCGTAGTTCTTCTTCTGCGGTGCCAGAACCGGCGATGATGCAGCGCAGGCGTCGGCGTGCGCCGGTGTCGGCGAGTTCGGCATTAGCGGTGGCGACAGCGCGCAGAAGAGTTTCTAGACCTTGGGCGTGTCCGAGCGCACCGGCGTACAGGACCAGAATGTCTTGGTCTCCGACGCCGTTGCTGCGCCGCCATGCTTCGGCGGCGGTGCGGGTGGCCTGGCTTGCAGGGGCGAACAAGGTTTCGTCGGCCCACATTGGGGCGTAGCGAAGTTTGTGCTCGGGCACGCCTCGGTCGATGAGGATGTTTCGGACCCCGGGGGAGATGTAGGTGACAACAGCGGCGGAGCGGTACATGACGTCGGTCCATTCATGCAACACCTTCTCCAGTGCTGCTCCCGTGAAGCCGCTGGGGGTAAAGCCGGCGGCCGTCATCGTGTCGGGCCACAGGTCACCAACGTGAACAACTAACGGAACATGGTCACGTAACCGAGCCACCCACATGGGTAAAGCAACGGTGATGGGGGAGTAGTTAACCCACACCGCATCGGCGCCGCGAACGAATGCAGTACCAGAGATCGCCGCTGAGACCCCGAAACTGCCATAGTTCAGCACGCGCCGGAGCGCTGAAGAGTCATGACTGGGATACAGCGCCACTCGGCGAACCCCCACGTCATCAAGGATTTCATCACGGAAAAGGCATTGCTGATACCCCTGCGCGATCTGCCCACTGGGGTAGTTCGGGAACCCTGTGACCACATTGACTGCATGGCCGCGCCCGACTAGTCCTCGAGCTAAAACCCCAGGCAACGCTGCCGGGCCAGGTTCAGGGTCATACCACTGCGACAACATCCCGTACCGCATCGTTGACACCTCCTTCCGACTTTCGAATCCGACGTGCCCATCCCGCTGTCTGTGGCGAGAAACCCCTAGCCTAGAAATGTGAATACATCCTCGCCAGATAGTCGAAAACTATTGCCATTTATACCCTTTGGTCCACCGGATATCGGTGAGGAAGAAGTCCGCGCCGCCGCAGAAGCAATCCGCTCCGGGTGGCTCACCACCGGCCCAGCCGCCGCAGCATTCGAAACCGAATTCGCCGCCGCGCTTGCCGGAAACCTCACAACCACCACACCTGGCACCCCCGCACCCCCTACGGCCTCACCACCCCCAGACATCCACGCCGTCGCCGTCAACTCAGCCACGGCAGGACTACACCTAGCCCTCGTGGCCCTGGGTATCGGCCCAGGCGACGAAGTGATCGTTCCCACCTGGACCTTCACCTCAACAGCAGAAGTAGTCCGCTACGTAGGCGCAACCCCCGTACTCGTCGATGTCTTACCCACCACCTTGAACATCGACCTACACGCCGCAGCCGCAGCGATCACCCCCCACACCCGCGCAATCATGCCGGTCCACTTCGCCGGCCTACCCGTTGCCCGAACACACCTGGCCGAATTCGCCCGAGAACACAACCTCGCCGTCATCGAAGACGCCGCCCACGCATTCCCCGCCGTCAGCGAAAACATCAACGTGGGACTCGGAGCTTCCGAAGCAGTCGTATTCAGCTTCTACGCCACCAAAACCATGACCACCGGCGAAGGCGGCATGCTCCTGACCACTAACCCCGACCTAGCCAACCACGCTCGCATGATGCGCCTGCACGGCATCAGTCGTGACGCGTTCTCTCGCTACACCGAATCCGGCATGTCGGCAGGCCCGGCCTGGAAATACGAAGTCCTCGCCCCCGGATTCAAATACAACCTCACTGACCCCGCCGCAGCGATCGGACGCGTACAGCTCACCAAAGCCATACGTATGCGAACCCGCCGCGAAGAAATCGCTCACGCCTACGACGAAGCCTTCGCTGACCTGCCCTTACAGCTACCGCCACACGCACCTTCTGGCGATATCCACGCCCGCCACATCTACGCACCTCACCTGCTAGACACCGCACCAATCCAGCGCGACACCCTCATCGACAAGCTCACAAACCACTACCGCATCGGGGCCAGTGTTCACTTCATCCCACTGCACCGCCACCCCGTTTGGCGCGACACCATCGCCCCGGACCCCACGGCCTTTCCCGTCGCAGAGGATGCCTTCAGCCGCTGCTTCTCCCTGCCCATCTTCTCGGCTATGACCGACGAGCAAATCGACCGCGTCATCACAGCCGTACGCCAACTATGCGGAGCACACTCATGAAAAGGCGCCCACCCCATGCCGCCCCGCCCAGCCGCACCAATGCCTGGTACCCACCGGTTAAACGTGGCATCGATATCGCTCTCGCCGCTGTGGGGCTCGTGACCACAGCACCGCTGATGGCCGGCATCGCTATTGCAGTAACTCGCGATTCACCAGGACCAGTGCTCTTTCGGCAGCAACGCGTTGGCCGCAACGGCCACCCCTTCACCATCGTGAAATTCCGCACCATGACTGTCCCCGCCTCAGGAGAAACCCACCTTGCAGTCAGTGCCACCGGTGATACCCGCGTGACCCGCACCGGTGCGTGGCTACGCGCCACCAAACTTGATGAACTTCCTCAACTCCTCAACGTTTTGCGGGGAGAAATGTCCTTAGTCGGACCTCGACCCGAAGTACCTGAATGGGTTGAACACTGGCCGCCAGAGCGTGCCGCCGTGATCCTCAGTGTCCGGCCCGGCATCACCGACCCAGCCAGCATCGAATTCCGGAACGAGGGCGACCTGCTCGCTACCGTTGCTGACCCCGCCGACTACTACGTTCACACTCTGCTACCGCGTAAAACCGCCCGGTACGTCGACTATGTGCGCTCCGCCTCTCTCATGAGCGATCTTCGAATACTGCTCGCTACGGTCCGGGCTGTGCTGGGCCGCAACTGATTGTGCTGCGGCGGTCTGTGCCTGCACGGCCTGCACTGCCTTCTTCTCGGTCTTCAAAGTTGCTAACACTGAAGACATCCAGGCACGCAGCGAAGCATCGTCGGTGGCTGAGAGTGTTTCTAGTACGTGAGGATTCAACGGCGGTGCCTGAACGGCGTTGACGAGCTCATGTCCAGTGCGGTGTCGCACTTCTGAGGAGTCGAACAGCTCTTCAGAGAGCTTCTCACCAGGCCGTAGTCCCGTATAGGTGATGCTCACGTCGTGGCGTCCTGACAGCTCAATCAACGTCTCTGCCAAATCAGCGATTTTCACCGGAGCGCCCATCTCCAGCACCATCACTTCTCCCCCATGGCCGAGCACGCCAGCTTGCAGTACGAGCTGGCAGGCTTCCGGAATGAGCATGAAGTACCGCTCCACACGAGGATCAGTGATTGTTACTGGCCCTCCAGAAGCGATCTGTGAAGTAAACGCATGCACCACCGACCCACGCGAACCCAACACATTTCCGAAACGAACCGAGACGTACCGACGCCCGTGAGCTGCGGCGTACCAGGCAGTGAGTACTTCACCAAACCTCTTGGATAGTCCCAGCATGCTCGTGGGGGCAGCTGCTTTGTCGGTCGAAATATTGACGAATGAGGTCACTTCAGCCGCATCGGCTGCAGCCAGTACGTTGCGGGTGCCCATCACATTGGATTTCCACGCTTCGAACGGGTGTGCTTCCAGCAGCGGAAGGTGTTTTAAAGCTGCGGCGTGGTAGACGATGTCGGGTTTTTCTTGGGCCATAATCTCACGAATCCGTGCAGCGTCACGGATGTCTGCCAGGATGATGTTGCCGCCGCATAGCAGCCCATCTCCCCGGATTGACATATCTGTGGCGTGCATGCCGGATTCGTCATGGTCGAGCAGCAGGAGACGTGTGGGAGAAAAACGCGCGATCTGACGGCATAGCTCTGAGCCGATTGACCCACCGGCGCCGGTGACGAGCACGACTTTTCCGGTGATTTCGCTGCTGATCGATTCCCATTCCAGATGTACTGGTGGGCGGCCAAGAACATCGGCCAGATCAAGGTCGCGTAGATCGCGGGCGCCGGGGGAGTGGTCCACGATCTCGCTCATGCTGGGGGCAACAAGCACTTCGAGGCCAAGGTTTCTGGCCGAGGCCGATACTTCGCGGATGACCTCGGCTGGTGCGCTGGGCATAGCGAGGATCAGCGTTTGGGCTTCCCACTGGCGCGCCGAGTCGGCGAGGTCGCTGCGGTCTCCGACGACGCGGATGCCGTGGATGCGTAGCCGGGCTTTTGCTGGGTCGTCGTCGATGATTCCTACGGGGGTTAGAGGAGAGTCATCTTCGGTTAGGAGTGATCGGATGATGCGGTCTCCTGCGTCTCCAGCTCCGTACACAAGGGCTGGGCGTCCGCCGCGGTGGCGTGCTGCGCGCATGCGTCGTGCTCGGGAGATCAAGCGCGCAGCGAGCATGGTCAGCATGGCCAGGGCGCCTGCGCTGATTGCGGTGCTGCGCGGTACTGGGTGGGGGAAGGATAGCCACGGTGTGATGAACAACAGGGGCAGAGTGATGATGAAGGTGCGGGCGAGGTCGGTGATTTCTTCCATCGATCCGCGTCGGTGGCGCACACGGTAGGGGCCCACGAGGGTGCCAGCACATCCGTGGATTATTGCGGCAAGCAGCGCATAGCTGGCGACGCCGCCGGTGAAGACGAGGGCGGCGCGGAAGTCATATCGCATCCACACTGACGCATAGACGGCGAATATCCAGATGGCGGAGTCAACTGCTGGCCAGGTGATGGTCCGTTTTATGTGGTCACGGCGCAAAGTGCCGCTCGTGGGTGCTCCGTGCACGGTTGGCTCCTCGCGGCGTTTGTCGGTACTTCGACACATTACGACGCAAGAAGCGCTGTATTTGGCAATGAGAGAGTGAGTGTTGTGTACGAGTAGTTGCTGGAAGCCCTTATTGCTGTAAGGCTTTTCGCTCCGAATGTGTGTATATAGGTGGGCTGGTGTGTGTGGCCCACCTATTCACTCTTTGTGGTGTTGAGGGTTTTCTTCTAGCACTGCTTCGAGGCGGTCAGCTGTTTCGCGCAGGATGGTGATGATGGCGTTCACCTGCTCGCTCGAGATGTTGGCGGGCTTGGTATGGTGGTTGGTATCTGTTGTGGGGGGGTTGGGTTCTGGGGTGGTAGGTGGGGGCGGTGGAGGTGGGGTGGTGTGTTCGGTGAAGGCTGCACCTCGACGGAAGTCGCGAGCTAGTCGCTCAATTCCTTCTATGGTCATATCTGCCAGCGGGGATCGTGTTGAGCCTTGGGTGGTGGCTGATCGGGTTTGGTTTTCCCACGCGGCGGCTGCTGCTCCGAATAGTGATGTGAGGTGCGCTGCGCCTTCGCTCATGCGTCGGTGCAGTTCGTCGGTGAGTTGTTCTGAGGAGCTGGTGACATGTGCGCGCAGTCCTTCGAGCTCTTCGGATCGAGAGTCGAGTTCTTCACGTCCGGCACTGGTGAGGGTGTAGGTAGATTTGCGACCTTCGTCGCGACGGGTCAGGAGTCCTTCGTCTTCGAGTTTGGCTAGGCGGGGATAAATCGTTCCGGCGCTGGGGGAGTAGAGCCCGCGGAACCGCCGTTCCATGACTTGAATGATGTCGTAACCGGACATGGGGCCGCCCTCGTCGAGAATGGCCAGGAGGTAGAGGCGTAGTTGTCCGTGGCCGAATACTGGTGAGGCCATGTCAGTTGTTTTTCCGGTCGCCGGGGAGGGTGTCTTGGATGGGACCGCGGTGCTGTTGTCCTCCGGTGATGATCACCCCTGGTGTGGAGTGGTGTGGCGTTTCTCCGCGGGTGAGGACGATGTTCCCGGAGACGGTTTTGACCTTTGCAGCTAGGGATCGGTCTCCGTCGTAGCGGTGTCCGCCGCGTTTTTCGCTGAGTGGGTTGATCATGGTGGATCCGTCGGCCATGACGTGTCCGGTTTTGCTGTGGGCGGTGAGGTCGTAGCCCTGGTGTTGAGGTAGGCGCATGCGTACGTCGCCAGCGCCGGAGTTGATGGTGATGAGGGAGCGGCCGGTGAGGCATAGGTCGCTCAGGCCTGAGACAGTGTTGGCGCGCACCGATGCTGGGGCTGAGGAGTCCAGGGTGAGGTTGCCGGAGGCGGTTTTAGTTTTGATGTCTCCGGAGATGCGTTTTCCTTCGATGTCTGCGGTGGCGGTGATGATGTCGATGGTTCCGCTGAGGGAGTCGAGACGGACGCTTCCTGTGCCGCCGCGGACGCGTAGTCGTCCGGTGAGTCCGCTGATTTTGGTGTGGGCGCGTAGGGATCGCACGGATGTGTCGGTGCCTGGGGGGACGGTGATGTTCAGATCGACGCTGACATCGCCGCGTACGCCTACCCAGTCTTTGATCGTTTGTTTCCAGTCGGTGCCGTTGCGTAGGTGGCCGATGTTGACGGTGGTGGCGTCGTCGATGATGGTCAGTTCTGGTCCGCGGACGTTGGCGATTTCGATGAGGATGGCGGTGGAGCCGGGGGTGCCTCCGGTGATGGTGATGGAGCCGCCGCCGGTGTTGATGACGAGGTTTCGGCGGCGTCCGTCGTCGATGGTGCGGCTGGTGTTGGAGGTGATGTGCCAGGTGGTCATGGTGGCCTTTCGGTGGCGGGCGCTGGAACGCGATATGTCGTTTTTTCTTAAGAGTAAGTTGAGATATATCGCGTGTATAGGGGTGCGGGGTGGGGATATGACTGTGGCGGTGAACCCGGTTGGGTTCACCGCCACAGTTGTGAGGTGTGGTGTGGGTTATTCCTGGGGGATTTGGAGCCAGGTGGCCCAGTCTCCGTGAAGAACGAGCCAGGCCAGGAGCCCGTAGCCAGCTTGTCCGGGGTGGATCTGGTCTCGGGAACTGGCTAGTTCTGAGATCCATTGGTCGTGTTCTAGCAGCGGGTAGAAGCAGTCGACGAAGGGGATGGAGCGGCGCGAGCACACGTCGGATTGTGCTTCAACGATCACTTCGAGTTTGGCGTTGCGTTCTTCGTCCAAGGTGGGGGCTGGGCCGACCACGAAGGGGCTGATGCCTCGTGCTGTTGCGTCGTCGAGGACGTTGGCGAGGTTGAGGCGGGAGCGAGCTGTGGTGAGGCCTTGGTCGATGTCGTGGATGCCGACGCCGAGGACTAGGCGTCGTTCGCGGCGGTCTTTCCACCGGGGCATGCCTTCGGATCGCCACCTGTTGAGTACGTCTGCGGAGGAGTCGCCGCGGATGCCGAGGTTGTAGGTGGTGAGGTCGAGTTCGGGGTGTTGGGTTCGGCCTACCACACGCGAGACCCAGCCATGGCCTTTGGGGTCGCCGTATCCGGAGACGAAGGAGTCGCCGATAAAGACGATGCCGACGTCTCTGGGGCCGTCATGCGCGACGTAGTCGGCGCTAGGAGTGAACTGGGTGGGGATGTCCATGTCTGCCCCGTCGGTGTAGAGGCTGTCGTCGCCGTAGTCGTCGTTGCTCACGCGTTATCAATCCTCGTCGTCATCCACCCGGGCGAGCCAGGTTGCGAACCGGTCCAGTGCCGACTCGAATTCGGGGTTCAGGTCGGTGAAGGTCCGTAGCTGTTCGGCTACCCACTCCAGAGACACCATCTCATCGCCGCGCCGGGATTCCAGCTCTTCGATGCCACGATCTGTGAAGTACACGAGTTCTATTCTGCCCCAATGGAGTGAGTGTGCAGGTTCAGGACACCCTGAACATGGTGCAGGTCCCTGCGCCCGCAGGGTGTGGGGCGGGCGCAGGGTGGGGTGGTTAGCGTTCGAAGGCGAGGTGGATGAGTTTCTCCTGTTCGGCTGCGTGGATTTTGGCCGAGCCGGTGGAGGGCGCGGCTGAGGCGGGTCGGGTGACCCGTTTCCAGGTGCGGGTTTCGCCGTTATCTGCCAGCTCGGGGACGAGGTTGAGGGCTAGGAAGGACCAGGCGCCTTGGTTGAGTGGTTCGTCTTGGACCCACACGATTTCGGCGTTGGGGTATTTCGCTAGCTCGTTTTTCATCTCTTCGGTTGCCAGGGGGTAGAGGCGTTCGAGTCGGATGATTGCTGTGTTTGTGTCGTTGCGTTTTTCGCGTTCAGCGGCAAGGTCGTAGTAGACCCGGCCGGAGCAGACAATGACGCGGTCGACGTTGTTGCCGCTGATGCCGGTGCTGTCGGTCAGTACGGGTTGGAAGCTGCCGGTGGTGAATTCTTCGATGGAGCTGACGGCTTCTTTGCGGCGTAGTAGTTGTTTGGGGGTTGCCACGATGAGTGGTTTTCGGGGGCGGGTATATGCCTGTGCGCGCAGGAGGTGGAAGTAGGAGGCTGGGGTTGAGGGGTGCGCGACGGTCATGTTGTCTTGGGCGCAGAGTTGTAGGTAGCGCTCGATGCGGGCGGAGCTGTGGTCTGGGCCTTGTCCTTCGTATCCGTGGGGGAGGAGAAGAACAACAGAGCTGCGCTGGTTCCATTTCTGCTCGGAGGAGGAAATGAATTCATCGATGATGGTTTGGGCGCCGTTAGCGAAGTCGCCGAATTGTCCTTCCCAGCAAACCAGCGCGTCGGGACGTTCGACGGAGTATCCGTATTCGAATCCCATGCAGGCGAATTCGGAGAGCATCGAGTCGTAGGTCCATAGGCGGGCTTGGTTGCCGAGGTAGAGCAGTGGTGTCCATTCTTCGGCGGTGTTGCGGTCGATGAGGACGGCGTGGCGTTGGGTGAAGGTGCCGCGGCGGGTGTCTTGTCCGGTGACACGTACCGGGGTGCCTTCGGTCAGGAGTGATCCGAAGGCGAGTAGTTCGCCCATGGCCCAGTCGATGTTGCCCTCGCGGGTCATTTTTTGCCGGTTTTCGAGGACCTTCATCAGTTTTTTGTGGACGGTGAATCCGTCGGGGACGTTGACCCAGGCGTCACCGAGACGTTCGAGGAGGTCTTTGTCGATGGCTGTGCTGATGCGGCGTAGGGGGGCGCGTTCGTCTTCGACTTGCGCGGAGGGCATTTCGAGTGTGCCTTGTTGTTCGGGGTGTTTTGCTGCTTCCCGGGTTTCGAGGAAGACCTGCTCGAGGCGGGATTGGTAGTCCTTCAGGGCGGCGTCGGCGTCTTCTTCGGTGATGTCGCCGCGGCCGATGAGGGCTTCGGTGTAGAGCTTGCGGGAGGAGCGTTTGGCCTCGATGAGGTTGTACATGATGGGTTGGGTCATCGAGGGGTCGTCGCCTTCGTTGTGTCCGCGCCGGCGGTAGCAGACGAGGTCGATAACAACGTCGGTGGCGAATTTTTGTCTGAATTCGTAGGCGAGGGTGGCTACGCGCACGACTGCTTCGGGGTCGTCGCCGTTGACGTGGAAGATGGGGGCTTGGATGCAGCGTGCCAGGTCCGAGGAGTAGACGGAGCTGCGCGAGGAGCTGGGGGCGGTGGTGAATCCGACTTGGTTGTTGACGATGACGTGGATGGTGCCGCCGGTTCGGTATCCGCGTAGCTGGGATAGCTGCAGTGTTTCCATAACGACGCCTTGTCCTGCGAAGGCGGCGTCTCCGTGCATGAGGATGGGCAGGACGGTGAATGCTTCGCCGTGTTTGTCGAGCCGGTCTTGTTTGGCTCGCACGATTCCTTCAAGGACTGGGTTGACGGCTTCGAGGTGGGAGGGGTTGGCGGCGAGGTAGACCTTGGTTTGTTCGCCGGTTTCGGCGGTGAAGGTTCCTTCGGTGCCGAGGTGGTATTTCACGTCGCCGGAGCCTTGGGCGTTGCCGGGGGCGCGGGTGCCGTCGAATTCGGAGAAGATTTGTCCGTAGCTTTTGCCAGCGATGTTGGCTAGGACGTTGAGGCGTCCGCGGTGGGGCATGCCAATGCAGACTTCGTCCATGCCTTCGCGAGCGGACTCTAGGAGTATCTGGTCCAGGAGCACGATGGCTGATTCGGCGCCTTCGAGGCTGAAGCGTTTTTGGCCGACGTATTTGGTTTGGAGGAAGGTTTCGAATGCTTCTGCCGAGTTGAGGCGGCGCAGGATGCGCATTTGTTCTTCGCGCGGTGTTTTTTCGCGGGGGACTTCGATTTTGGTTTGCATCCAGGCGCGCTCTTCGGGGTCCTGGATGTGCATGTATTCGGCGCCGATGGTGCGGCAGTAGGAGTCTTGGCAGACGGCGAGGATTTCGCGCAGGGTCATGGCGGGTTTTCCGCCGAAGCCACCGGTGGCGAATTTGCGGTCGAGGTCCCAGATGGTGAGGTTGTGGTTGGCTAGTTGGAGGTCTGGGTGGATGCGTTGCCGGTATTCGAGTGGGTCGAGATCGGCTAGGAGGTGTCCGCGGACTCGGTAGGCGTGGATGAGTTGTTGGACGCGGACGGTTTTGGATAGGTCGTCTTCGTGTCCGGCGTAGTGGTCGATGCTCCAGCGGATGGGTTCGTAGGGGATCCGTAGGGATTCGAAGATGTCGTCGTAGAAGTTGTTGGCGCCGAGCAGGAGTTGGTGCACGGTGCGGAGGAATTCACCGGAGGCAGCGCCTTGGATGATGCGGTGGTCGTAGGTGCTGCTGATGGTCATGATTTTGCTGACGCCGTGGCGGGCCAGGGTTTCGGGGGAGGCTCCTTGCCATTCGGCGGGGTAGTCCATGGAGCCGACGCCGATGATGGTGCCTTGGCCGGGCATGAGGCGGGGGACTGATTGGAAGGTGCCGATGCCGCCGGGGTTGGTGAGGGAGACGGTGGTGCCGGCGAAGTCGTCGACGGTGAGTTTGTTGTTGCGTGCTTTGTCGACGAGGTCTTCGTAGGCGCGCCAGAAGCCGAAGAAGTCGAGTTGTTCGGCGGCTTTGATGTTGGGGACGACTAGGGAGCGGGTGCCGTCGGGTTTGGGTAGGTCGACGGCTAGGCCGAAGTTGACGTGTGCGGGATGTACGACGTGGGGTTTTCCGTCGATTTCGGTGAAGTTGTAGTTCATGTCGGGCATGGTTTGCAGTGCCCGGACGATGGCGTAGCCGATGATGTGGGTGAAGGAAACTTTGCCGCCGCGGTTGCGGGTGAGGTGGGCGTTGATTGCGGTGCGGTTTTCGATGAGTGCTTTGGCGGGCAGCTGCCGGAATGAGGTCGCGGTGGGGACATGGATGCTGGCGTCCATGTTTTTGACGATGCGGGCTGCTGGGCCTTTGAGGGCTTTGGTTGTGTCTTGTGCGTCGGAGTTGGTGGGGCGTACGGCGGGGGTGTCGCGGGGTGTGGGCATTTGGGCGGGCATGGGCTGGTGGCGGATGCCGCGGTCGGGTGCGGGTTCGGCCGAGCTCATGACGGTGGCGTTGGCTGCTGGTGAGTGGGTTGCTTCTCTGCGGCGGGAGACGTCGTAGTTGGTGCGTGTGCCCGAGAGGGGGGCGGAGCCTTTCCCGATGGCTTGGCGGGCGGGTGAGGCTGGTGTGGTGGTGGGGGTGGTGTCGGTGTGGCTGGCACGTGGGGGGTTGCTGGTGCCGATGTCGTGGGGTGTGGTTGGGGGTGTGGGGGTTGCTTGGGCGTCGCGTTCTTGGAAGAGGGGCCACCATGAGCTGTCGACTGAGTTTTTGTCGGCTTTGTATTGCTCGTACATTTCGTCCACAAGCCAGGAGTTGGCTCCGAACGAGGTCGACGGTGAGTCGTTGGGCGGCTGCTGGGACACGAGGAAACGCCTCTTTCGTTGTGGCGACTGCGTTGTCTACCGGACGGATGCCTCACGTCGTCGTTGGTGGGCCGGTCACGGTGTGATGAGTGCATTTTCCGTGATCGTTGGCGACGAGTGGAACGAGTCCGTCTCGGCAATCCTTTACGAACCACACTACATGTCGCATGTCACATCTCGGCGGTCTTTGCGGAAGCGGTTGGCGTATGTGTGTCTGGGGTTGGTGGGGTGGTGTTGATGCTGTTCGGGTGGGGTGGTTTTGGGGTGGTGTGGAAGGGGGTTGGGTTGGTCCGCTGGGGTTGGCATACTCGCGGGCATGACTGAGGTGTGTCGTGTGATGACGGTGTGTTGGGGCAACATTTGTCGTTCTCCGATGGCGGAGTTCATGGTGCGTGCCGCTGTGGACAGCCAGGGGTTGGGGGATGTGGTGGAGGTGTCTTCGTGTGGGGTTTCAGCTGAAGAGGTGGGCAATGGGATGGATCGGCGTGCGGTGGCGGCGTTACGGCGTCATGGGGTTGCGGATTCGGGTTTTGCTGGGCATCGGGCGAGGCAGTTTGAGGTGGGGTGGTTTGGTGAGGTGGATTTGCTGTTGCCTGCGGATTATCGGCACGAGCGTATGTTGCGTTCGTTGGCTGGTGGGGATGGTGATGCTGAGGGAAAGATCCGGATGATTCGCGAGTTTGATCCAGCTGCGGTGGCTTCGGGTGATGTTGGTATGGCTGACCCGTGGTACGGCGGTGATGAGGATTTTGATGTGACGTTCGCCCAGATTTCGGGGGCGTTGCCGGGGATTGTTGGGTTTGTGCGGGATTGGGTGGAGAGCAGGTAGGGGTGCGGTTGGGGTGGGGTGCAAAAACTTGGTTCGGTTTTTGTTTCTGGTTGGTTCAGAAATAACTAATGCGTTCGTGTTGAACGGGTGAACTTCGTCGTGGATGCGTCGATGGGAGAGGGCACAGTTAGTACTTCTTTGTCGTTGAAGGGGGCGGAGTGGATAGTGAAAGCCGGGTGTCGGAGCAGCGGAATCGTTTGGTAGTGGCGGCTTTGGTGGGGGCATGCGTGCTGACGGGCGTATATATGGTGACGGATGCTGCGGTGTCGGGTAGCCAACAGCCAGTGAGTGCGGTGCACGCATACGAGTCGCAGGCTCAGGTGCGTCAGCGGGTGGATGAGATTGTGCGGACGTTGCCGCGGGAAGCTCAAGCGGGGGTTGTGGCGGATGAGGAAACCGGCGGGTTGCGTGTTCAGGTGACTGCTGCGGGTGCGGTTCTGGCGCGGGAGCGTTTGGCTGATGTGGATGGGGTTGAGGTGGTGGTGGATCACTCGTTGACGGACTTGGAGACGGCGAAGGCTGCGGTGGAGTCGCAGGCAGATTCGTTGTTGTCTAAGGGGGTGCGGGTGGCTGCGGTGTGGAGTGATGTGAAGGGCAACAGCGTGGGGGTTCGGTTGTACGGCAAGGAGGTGGAGCAGGGGCGAGCGATGGTGCAGAAGATCGTTGGAGATGTGCCGGTGTTGTTGCAGACCTCGCAGGGGTGATGCGTGTGCTGGGTGGTTTATCCGATGATGGGGCGTTCTTCGGGTAGTTCATAGACGCGGCGGCGCTGTTGTAGCGCTAGGGCGGAGGCGAAGGTGGTGGGGCCAAGCCGTCCGATGAACATGAGTGCTACGAGGATGAGGCGTTCTGGCGTGGGCAGGGTGGGGGTGATACCGGTGGTCAGGCCGACGGTGGCGAATGCGGATATGACCTCGAAGAGTGAGCGGTCGAGGCTGTATTCGGTGCAGATGATGAAGACGGTGGTGGCGGTGATGACCAGGAGGGCTGATAGAAGGACCACGGTGATGGCGGCTCGTTGGATACCGTGTCCGAGGCGGCGGTTGTAGACGCGTACGGAAGGTTCGCCGCGGATTTCGGCGAGGATGACGAAGGCGAGGACGGAGAAGGTGGTGACTTTGATGCCGCCTGCGGTGCCCGCGCTGGAGCCACCGACGAACATGAGCATGTCGGTGACGAGCCATGTTTGGGGGTGCATGGTGCTGTAGTCGAGGCTGTTGAATCCGGCGGTTCGGGGCATGACGGATTGGAAGAATCCGCTGAGGAGTTTGCCTTTGGTGTCCAGGGGTCCCATGGTGTGGGGGTTGGTCCATTCGAGGGCACAGATGGCGATCCAGCCGATGATGAGGAACGCTGCGGTGGCGTATAGGGCGATGCGGGTGTGGACGGTCCACCGGTTGGGTTTGTTCCAGGTGTGGCGTAGTTCGAATAGCACGGGGAAGCCGATACCGCCGACGATGATGGCTGCGGCGATGGGTAGGCAGATCCATGGGTCGGTGACGAAGTGCATGAGGTTGTCGGTCCACAGCGCGAATCCGGCGTTGTTGAATGCGGAGATGGCGTGGAAGGTTCCGTGCCAGAGGGCCAGTCCGGGGGTTTGGTGGTAGTGGAGGATGAACCGTCCGGTGAGGGCTAGGGCGGTGATGGTTTCGATTGCTAGGGAGTAGAGGACGACGCGGCGGACCACTGCGAGGGCTTGGCCGGGGCCGAGTGCTTTGGTTTCTTCGGCGGCGTTGAGTGCGGTGGTCAGGGCGAAGCGGTGGGAGAGCAGCGCAACGAGTAGGGAAGCGACGGTCATGATGCCCAGGCCGCCTACTTGGATGAGCGCGATGATGATGACTTGGCCTAGGGGTGTCCAGTAGGTGGCGGTGTCTACGACGGTCAGGCCGGTGACGCACACGGCTGAGGTTGCGGTGAAGAGTGCTTCAACGAAGGTGGCGCCGCCGGGGCCTGTTTTGGCGATGGGCAGCATGAGTAGGGCGGTGCCGACGGCGATGGCTGCGGCGAATCCGGCGACGACAGCTTGTCCTGGCCGCAGCCGTAGCTTGCGCGCGGGGGCGGTGGTCGTCGGGGATTTGTGCGGGGGTGTGCGTGTTTGTGAGGGCACGCAGCGAGAGATTACTCGCTGGATGGCGGTCCACCCACTGTCGGGTGTGTCGTGGTTGAGGTGGGTTCAGGTGGTGGTGTTGGGCAAGGGGGTTATGTACGGGATGCGGCGGTGGTGGTGTGCTGGAGTTCTTGGCGGATGAGCTGGTAGGTCAAGGCGATGGCGATGACTGCCCCAGTGGGGCGGTGCAAGGGGGTTAGCAGGCAGAGGGCGGCTGCGGCGAACATGAGTGGGGCGCTTGCGCGGGGGGCGGGTCGTTTTCGGTGTGGGTGCAGGGCGCTGAGGGTCAGGTGGGCGATGACGAGGAGGAAGTTGGTGGCGAGCCAGAAGGGGTGGGCTGCGTGGATGGATGTCATGGCGCAGGAGGCGACGAGGAGCCAGGGCATGAGAGTGCATGAGGAGGTGTCGATGCTGGTGGGTGGTTTTTTCGTCATGTGTGGCTCCGTGTAGCTGGGGTTGGCCTGGTGTTTTGGCGCGGGGGCTATGGGAGCGACTGTAATGACTTCGAATGAATATTGTTACGCTCTAGGGATTTTCGCCACCTATGGGGGAGTGGTGCAGGGGGCGGGGTTGATCGCGGCTAGTGCCACCGCAGGCTGCACTAGCCGCGATCAACCCCTGACTGTCGGCACCCTGGCGCGCCGAGCTCAATTGTCAGAGCGATTAGCCCTCCCGGCGTCTTGTTGCCGAGACCGGGCAAAACCCCCTGCAATGGATCCTGCACCAGCGCGTCCTGGCTGCACGTCGACTCCTGGAGGCCAGCAGCATGCCGTTCGAAGTCGAACTCATTCTCAGAACAGGTATTAGCTGCGCCGACCCCCCCGTGAGGTGTCTGGTCTTGATTAAGGTGTGAAAACACGCAGCCTTAGTGTTGATTTCCTTGAAGGACTAGCGCTTATGGACTGCAAGTGACTAGCCCGTGCAGCCTCTCGGGAGGAACCTTGGAATACAGCTTTACCCCTCAGGTGGGTTGCGTCCCATGAAAGCCGTGACGCCTCATGCACATCCTGCCGTTGAAGCAGGCTGCTGGATTCTGTCGATTGTGACGTCGCTGATGGCCAGCCAAACCAGCGGCGAAATCACATGGCTGCTGCTTGGATTTGTAGCCCCGGGAGCTTACTGGTTAGCCGTGGCCCGCCCAATGAGGGATAAATCACCCGAATTGGAACTGCAGAACGCGGTGTATTTCAACAATGCTGCCCGCCTCACTCTAGTCAGTTTTTTATGTTGCTTTACTCCCTGGTTCCGGCCGGTCGGAGGCGTCTTGGCCTTCATGCTCGCGTTCTTCTTGTGGCAATGGCGCGCCGACTCCGCCATGGAATGCCAGAATCCCCTGAGGGAGCTCGCGTGTGGCGATGGAACCTCGCCTAACTGGGGGCTGTAATTGATCGTCCCTTGCCGCCTTTGCAGCGCAAACAATCTCTCAGTTCGGGCAGCATTTTGAACTGTTCGCCCTTCCGATTGTCGCGATCAACCTGTTCAGTACGAGCCCAGCACAAGTTGGGTATCTCACTGCCTCGCCGGCGCCTGGGGCGACCGCTGGAATAAGCGACGCACCGTGATCTTTCTGCATGGGTGCGCGCTGCCGTTTTGGCTTTAGTTCCGCTGCTGTGGATCGCAGGAGCGCTGAGCTGCGCTGGGTCTACCTCATCGGCATCGCCGTAGGGATCGTTTCAGTGTTCTTCGCCGTCGCCTACCTGGTATGCGGGTTACTTCTCCACTCGGCCGCTGATCGTGAACCCTCCAAAAGACTTGCTGCCTCGACCACGATCGCTCACGACGTGCGCGAAGGTTAACTGATGAGGCGAGATAGGCGCTCGCACTGTTTCATTGGGGGAGAAACGTGTATGAGTTGTGCTGGTCCCTAGCCTGTGGCTGGGTGTTGGTTCCTGTGTGCGCAGTGCCCTGCGCCTTGCGAGATAAGTAACGGATGGTGAAGTGATGCGGGATGAGATGCCGGATGAAGTGCTGGCAGGTTTTGTCGAACGTGTGGAGAGCGGGGATGTTGCTGGCGTAGTGGCACACCTGATCTCGGCTGCGCCTGAAGACTGGGGAAATGGGTGCAACTGGGATTGGAAAGAGGCCAATGGTGAGCGTTTCGACAAGTTCATCCAAACCGTGCTCGCCGCTTCTGGTGCGAAGCTCTCACCCGAGCTGGTATCAGAGCTTTTGGGGCACTATGAGACTGTGCTGGTCGATCAGCCGGATGCGACAGATCGCGGGCTTGTGATGTTTGGCCGCTACCTTGCAGCGAGGGTGGATGAGATAACTGAATATGTCACGGTCAATATAGTTGACGTCTCTAAATCGCCGGACGCTAGCTGGCCTACAGCGGATTTGGAAGAAATCGCGCGAGACAGCGCGAAGCTTTCCAAACGCCTCTCGCAGAGACCAACGGCCAACTGATCGCGAAGTGACTGGCCTCCCTGCCCGTCAACGCCGCGGAGGCTGTCACGGGACGCCCGTGCGCCATAGCAAGGCTTTAGAACCTTTAGAAGATAGACAAGCCGTGACGTCATATACGCCCTGACCAGTAGATTTAATCTGCGCCCCCGGCAAGATTCGAACTTGCGACACCCGCTTTAGGAGAGCGGTGCTCTATCCCCTGAGCTACGAGGGCAAATGGCCTGCAAAGACCACGACCACGCTAGTCTCTCATGACTGCAGCACCAGATCCGAACCTGTGGACGCTGCGTGGTCATTGCTTTGCTGCGTCGCGAATCGCCGCGACACCGCTTCAGCAATATTTAAAAACGCCTCACGCGTTTTGGGCTTCAAATGCTCCCAATCGATCTGCCCACCATCAGCCATATGCGGATCTGCGGGCACCACGATCAGTTCCGAACGAGCAGCCAAATGACGCTGCACCGACTTCTTATCCACGTGCGAAGACACGATGTCTTTCGACGTCAACACCACCACGCAGTTATCAGCCAGGTGCACAAACCCACTGTCACGCAACCACTGGATCGACTCCATCGCACGCCGCGCCCCCGTCACCGACCACGCAGCCGGAATCACCACCGTCGTCGCATGCCGCAAAATTCCACTCATCAACGGATGCGTCACCCCGGTGCCGCAGTCCACATGTACATTCGAATAAAACCGCTGCACCGTCCCCAAGATCCGCTCAAAATCCTGAGACGACAACGAATCACCCAACACAGGGTTCGGCTCACCAGGCAACACCACCAGCCGCCCAGCCGACACCGTGAACTGCGCCAAATCCTCTACCGAGTGCACGCTCTCGATGTTGCGCGCCAATTCCGTAATGCCCGATAATTTTTTACCAACAAGACGTTCCGAAAGATCACCGGCATCAGGGTTGGCATCAATCGCCAACACCGGGTCCGGGCGCAAATTCGCCAACGCAGTCGCCACCGCAGCCGTCGTCGACGTCTTCGAAATCCCACCCTTCAAGCAGAAGTACGCCGTCACATGCTTGCCATTTAACGCCGCACCGATCTGCGCCTCCCGAGCACGGCGACGCTGCTCGGCACTCGAAACCCCCGGATTCCAGCGCCCATCAGTTACCCGGTAAGCAACCCCCCTCCACCCCGTGCGAGGCACAGGAGGAGCAGGACGCAACATATGGGCGTCGATGTGCTGATCCGGCGAAATAGATGATTCCGAAGGCATGTACCGAACTTTCCTAGCGAAGACAGTGGACGACGGTTCGCGTGATATGTGGGACCTTGCCGTTAACTTCAACATTGTCAAGGAGATTCACGCAATCGTCCAGAACGACCGCCCCACACCGCAGCATCCCTAAAACCCACCCGACACGCCCTGCACCATCACCCCGACTACCCCACCGGCACCCCCGCTCACACAGCACCCACACAGCAACACACACACCACGACAACAACCAGTACCCATACGTTCCAAAGAGAAACCCCCGCCAGTGGATAGGATTTCAGCGTGAGTTCAACGCCTAACGAGCCCAACGGCACCGGCACCTCCCCCGACAACACCCACGTCGCCCAGGCCCCCGCCCGCGACACCCTCAACGACCACACCGAAACCGGCCGCCCCGGCCGCGCCAACCGCGTCGCTACCGCCGTGCGCCGCTGGCAACGCGAACTCTCCGAACTTGGCGGCCCCAACACCCTCCTCTGGCACAAAGACTCCGTCGAAAGCGACCTCGAACTCACCACCGCCCACCCCGGCGGAGTCTCCATGCTCATGGCCGGCCGCGCCACTCGCCTCTCCGACCTTGTCCGCGAGCGCAGCGCATTCCTTCAAGCCTGCCGCACCGTAGAACTCATCCGCGGAAAAGCCATCGAACTCGAAGAAGAACGCGGCCTACGCACCTGCTTCATGGCCATCGGCATGGCCACCTGGAACGTACCCGGCGCCCAGCAGCGCGCCTGCGCCCCCGTTCTCATCCGCTCCTGCACCCTGCACCCCGTCGATCCCGCCCACCGCGACTACGACATCGACCTGGGAGATGATCTCGACCTCAACCCCGTCCTCGTCAACTATCTCGCTAGCCGCGGCATCACCATCGACCCCGAAAACATCGTCGACCTCGCCTACACTTCGCAACGCTTCGACCCTCAACCGGTCTTCCGTGAAATCCAACGACTCGGAGCGGAACTCGATGACCTCAAAGTCATCGACCGCAAAGTCGTCAGCACTTTCTCGCCAGCCAAACTGCCCATGATCGCCGACCTACGCGACCTGGGCGACACCCTCGTGGACCACGACGTCATCGCCGCCCTCGCCGGAGACACCCAAGCTGGCGCGCTCCTAGCCAACGACGACGTCACCGACAACCACGGCGACATCACTGCCGTGCGCGAACTCCTTGTCCTAGACGCCGACTCCCACCAAGAAAACGCCATCAACGCTGTCCGTGCAGGCGTATCCCTAGCCATTACCGGCGCACCTGGCACCGGCCGCACCCAAACCGTCGCCAACATCGTTGCCGGAGCCCTCGCCGTCGGTAAACGCGTCCTCGTCGTGGCGAACAAGCGTACAGCGCTGGTCGACCTACATAAACGGCTCAACCAATGCGAACTTGGCGGCTTCGTCCTGGACTTTCCCGACGGAGCCCACTCACCTGCAGAACCCAGCCGCGCCTACGTCGACTCCATCTCCACCCAAACCAACGACGACGAACCCGACATCACCGACCTCACCAAACGCCACGAGCACTACCGAGCCCGCCTCGCCGCGCACCGCGAACACCTCCACGCCCCCCGAACCCCCTGGGGCGTCAGCATCTTCGACGCACTCAGTGCCCGTACCCGCCTAGCTCGACGCAGCATCCCACCCACCTCAACCGTGCGCCTGCCCGCCGAGGTCCTCAACCACATGGACCGCGCCACCTGCGAAACCGCAGGGGCAACACTCAAACAAGCAGCGCTAGCAGGTGCCTGGACACACGGCCCCCAAGACCCCTGGGCGGGGGCCCGCGTCACCGAACAAACCCAGGTCGATAGCCTCACCACCCTCGTGCGTGACCTGGCCGGTAAACGCTTCACCAACGACACCACCCGACTAGACGCCATATTCGCCGACGTCGGCCTACCTGCCGCCACCTGCCCTGCTGACTGGGCCGAAGCTCTCGCCGTCCTCACCTCAGCCCGCCGCACCATGGGCATATTTTCCGAGGACGTCTACACCGCAGACCTTGACTCGCTTGTTGACGCCACTGCCGACCGAGAACAACGCGAACGTGCAGGAATCACCCTGGGCTGGTGGGCCCGCAACTCCCTGACCCGCCGCGCCAAAGATCTACTACGCGAAAACCAAAACAGCCACATCAAACTCCACGACCCCCTCGTCAGCGCCCGCGACGAACGCACCCGCTGGCAAACACTCGGCGGACGAGGCGGGCCACGCATCCCCGACGCACTCGACGAAGCAATCCGCCTCTGGAACGGGCTCGCTTCGGACATCGCCCGACTCGAAGAAGTCCTCGCAGCCAGCCGTGAAGGCGCAGATCTCCTACACCAGCCGGTCCCGCAGGTGGGTGACCGGCTCACGCGCCTCGCCGAACACACCGACCGGCTCACCATCTTGCCCACCGTCACGCCACTACTGGACGAACTCACCCGCCTGGGCCTGCAACCCCTCGTCGATGATCTCGCCAACCGCAACGTCAAACCCGACGATGCCGTCGAAGAACTCGAACACGTTTGGTGGGAGTCAATCCTCGAAACTCTCGGTAACGAACCCACACATGAGGAAACCATCGCCGAGGCACTCGCCGAGTACATCCGCCTCGACCAGCAGTACATCCGCACTGGTGGGCGTCGCGTCGCGGCACGCGCCACCAGCCGTATGAAGCACGCCAAAGTTGTCTACGCAGACCAAGCTGCCTACCTCGCTTCACAAGCACGCCAAGTCAGCCACCACGACCGGCCTCGCGACCTACTCACGTACACCGCTGACGCGCTCTTGGCTGCCCGCCCCATCTGGACGATGAGTCCCCTCGTCGTCGGTGCCACCGTTCCGCCCGGGCAATGGTTTGACCTGGTCATCATCGAAGGTGCCGAGCAAATCACCACAGCTGAATCCATCTCCGCTATCGCACGAGCTGGACAAGTCGTTCTTGTTGGTGACACCCATGGCCTGCCCCCGGCCCCCTTCTCTCTCACCGCATCCACCCCGGCACGTGGCGACATGGTTGCTACCAGCCAACACGCGGAGTCTGTCCTTAGCCAGCTCGCCTCGGTCCTGCCTCAGCATCGACTCGGTTGGCAATATGGATGCGACGATGAACGTATTTTCGGGTTCGCTAACCTGCACGAATACAACGAGGAGTTCGTCACCTTCGCGAGTACCCGCTCGGATCGGCCTATCGATTTGGTCACCGTCAGCGCCCCGGAAGAGCACCCTGGAGACACCAGCACTGCCTTCAGCCGCGATCTCACTCGCCTTGAAGTCGCCGAAGTCGTCCGCCTGGCCCTTGAACATGCCAGGAACACGCCAGAACTCAGTCTCGGTATCGCTACGGTCAGCGCTGAGCACACCGTGCATATCCTCAGCGAACTGCGTCACCGACTCACCGATGAGCCTGACCCGGTTGTTCTGGCCTTCTTCGAGGCGCAAGAACATTCCACCGCAGGCCCTGAAGGTGAACCGTTCTACGTCAAAAACCTTGAACGCGTACCCGGAGACATGCGTGACCGCATGATTTTCGCTATTGGTACCGCTGCTGGCCAAGACGGGCGAGCTTTGCACCGGGCAGGCCCGCTGGGCCTCGACGGAGGCGAACGTCGCATCAACTGTGTTGTTGCTGCAGCACGTTCCCGCTTGACCGTAGTCACCTCACTGACTGCCAGTGACCTCGACGGCGGACGCATGACAAGTCGGGGAGCCCGTGCCCTGCACGACCTCATTGCCTATGCAGACTCCGGGGGCGATCGTGAGGTGCTGCGTCGCCAAGTCGGTGGACACGCCTCCAACGTCACCCCACTGCGTACTATCCGACGCAGCGATGACGCCATCCTCGGCGAATTCGCGCTCCAGCTCCGCAAAGAGGGACTTGTTGTGCATGAGCGCCTCGGCAGCTCGTGTGCGCCACTGGACCTGGCTGTTGAAGATCCGTACGTGCCAGGACGCATCGTTGTTGCGATCGAGTCCGATGGGCGCCGATACGCGGACATGACTTCCACCCGTGAGCGAGAACGTTTGCGTGGTGAACAGTTCGACGCGATGGGATGGGAATATGTGCGTGTGTGGAGCGAAGATCTTGCTGAAAAGCCAAGTGCTGACGTTGCTCGTGTGATCGAAGCGATCCGCACTGCCGATGCCCGAGCTGGCCGGGTGGCTGGCCGGTCGGCGCGCAACCGTTCTACCGGAACCTCGAGCGACCTATGGTGACCTCTTCCACACCGCCAGATCCCTCAAGCACAGGAACAGATAAGCGCAGTATCAAAAAAGTAGGACGACGCCGCGCAGTGAGCTCTCCACCTGGCGAAGTCACCCCGATCATCGACCCCACCACGGATGATCAAGACGCACCCGTGGTCGATACTTCTCGCCTCGATGAGCGGGAGAAATGGATACTTTCACAGCGCCCCCCGCATTGGGGTTAAAAGCTGTTGTGTTGGAGGAGGGGGCCACCTAATGGGTGGCCCCCTCCTCCAACACAACAGTAACGCTGCAAGAAGCCTCTATTTATGCCTGGCGGCGCTGAGCGGCGAGCTCGTCACGGATTTCGCGTAGAAGAGCGATGTCTTCGGAGACAACCTCGGGCTCGGGCTCAACACCCTTGGCGCGACGCTCAGCGAGTTTGTTCATCGGAAGAACGAAGATGAAGTAGACAACTGCCGCAGTGATGATGAACACCACGAACGCGTTGATGATGGTCGAGAAGTTAATGAAGGTGGCGGCGGCTTTGTCCGAGCGCAGCGAGAAGCCCAGGCCGCTGGACTGCGGTGCTCCGACAGCGTTGATGATCGGGGTGACGATCGAAGACACGAACGTGTCCACAACCTTCTGGAACGCGGAGCCAACGACCACGGCAACCGCGAGCTCGATGACGTTTCCGCGGAGAATGAAGTCCTTGAAGCCTTGGAACATGAAAACCTCTGTCTAATTTTCGGGGAGTGAAATGGGCTCGAGCCTCGTGTGAGAAGAGAGCCAGGGTGAAGGTGAAACGTACCTGTGTACGTTCTGTTACCCAGCTGATCATATCTGTGTGCTTGTAAGGCAATGCACTACGGGTATGGCTGCGGTTCAGCGACTCCGGATGGCTAGAGTAACTGCGCCGCCGTCATGAGTTGCGGTGCCGAGCGTGGCCATGAGCTGGGGTGCCCGGTCAGCGGGGACATCAAGGATTGCTCCAGCGGTTTTGGTGTCGCTGTCCCCGGTGGGCGTGTCGACCTGAAGAACAGGCACGTCAGCGGCGATGACAGCGCCGTTGCTGGGGGAGTGGATGTCAACGTGGCTTCCGGCGCGAAGCCGGGAGGCTGTGACAACTTCCCCAGAGGTGATGGGAGCCGTAAGCACGTTACCGGAAGCCAGATATTCACGCGTAATAGCGTTGGCGGCAGGGGTGAGCAGGGAAGCTTCGATGGGAACGGAGCGGACATCGTTCTCGGTGAGTTGTTCACCGGCTTCCATATCGCGGATAGCTACCCAAGCGCTAGCTTCTGCCCCGCGTGTGAGCCCCAGAACAGTAGTGAACAGCCACACAGCAATGATGGTGAGCAGTCCCGCGAGAGCTTTGCGCAGGAGCGCGCGTCGGTAGAGCGACCGGCGGGAGGGGATGGCGCGTGTGCTTGGGTGCTGCGGAGATGGCAGAGGCATGTCGGCACGGTAGGTCGCCTCGGGAGGTGTGTTGGCGGTGCGGAGTGCGTGTTGTGGACAACTCTGCACCGCCGTGCCGGGTTGTTAGCGGTCAGCTCTTGCTGCTGGTGGATGACGTTAATGATGCAGTTGAAGAGCTGGTGGAGTCAGAAGAAGAGGTGCTGGAACTCGATGTTGAGCTGCTTGTTGAGCTGCTCGATGAGGTGTTTGTGGAGGTGGAGCGGGAATCGTTCTTGTAGAAACCCGACCCTTTGAAGACGATCCCCACAGACGAAAACACTTTGCGCAGGTTGCCGCCGCATTCGGGGCACTCGGTAAGGGCATCGTCAGTGAAGGACTGGTGAGCTTCAAAAGCGTGGTCGCAGTTCTTGCACTGGTAGGGGTACGTGGGCATGGTTTCTCCAGGTTTGAGGCGGCCCCGGCGCTTGTGAGAAGCGCCCCAGGCCGCTATTCGTGCTTTTGCTCCCATGTTCTCAACATGGGAGGCGGCGTGGTTAATCCGATGGTCGAGATTAGGGTGGTGAGCATGCTGAGCGTCGCTGAATACCGTTCTCGTGTGTTGTCCCATGTGCAGGTGGCGCCTGCAGTGGAGTTGCCGCTGCGAGGTGCGGTGGGGCGAGTGCTGGCGGAGCCGTTGGTCAGTGCGGTGGATTTGCCTGGGTTTGATAACTCGGCGATGGATGGGTACGCAGTGCGGGCTGGTGATGTCGCGGACGCTGGGGAACAAACGCCCGTGTTTTTGCCGGTGCAGGCAGATATCGCGGCTGGTTCGCGTGAGCGGGTGTCGCTGGCTGCGGGGACGGCGATGCGCATCATGACGGGGGCTGCGATGCCGCAGGGCGCGGATGCGGTGGTGCAGCTGGAGCACACTGATGGTGGAGTTGATCGTGTCCGGGTGGATATGCCAGTTGCTGTTGGTCGGCATGTACGTCGCCGGGGTGAGGACGTTCGTGCTGGGGAGGTTGTGGTCCCTGCTGGGCGTGTTTTGGGGGCGCGGGAACTGGCGTTGGGTGCAGCGGCGGGATGTGTTTCGGCTTGGGTGTACCCGTTGCCGAAGGTGTTGATTCTTTCCACGGGTGATGAGTTGGTGCCGCTGGGGCAGGTGCCTGGTTTTGGTGAGGTCGTGGACAGCAATGGGGTGATGCTGGAGGCGTTGCTGGGTTCCTGGGGGATCGAGTCGGTGCATATCAGTGGGGTGAAAGACACGGTGGAGGAAGTGTTGGGGGCGATTGATCGGGGGGTTGCTCAGGGGTGCTCTGTGGTGATTTCTACTGGTGGGGTCTCGATGGGTGCTTATGACGCAGTGAAGGCTGCGTTGGCGGATCGGGGAGTGCGGTTTGAGAAGGTGGCGATGATGCCGGGTAAGCCGCAGGGATTTGGTCGTCTTGCGCTGGAGGATGTTGAGGCTGGGGTGCCGGTGTTTACGTTGCCGGGCAATCCGGTGAGCGCTTATGTGTCTTTTTGTGTGTTTGTGTTGCCTGCCTTGCAGGCGATGGCAGGGGCTGAGCCGTGTGGCGTTCCTGTTGAGGTGGTGCAGGTGGTGGGGCAGTGCCCGCAGCCTCGGGATCGTACGCAGTTTGTGCGGGTGCGGTTGGAGCGAGATGGGGCTGGTTGTGCTGTTGCGACGGTGTTGCCTGGTCAGGGGTCGCATATGTTGCAGGCTTTAGCTGATGCCGATGGGCTTATGGAGATTCCTGCTGTTTCTGATGGTGGTGCGGTTGGGGTCTCGACGTATCGTTGCTTGGTTTTGATGGATGCCAGATTGGGAGGGCAGGTATGAGTGATCAGGGGCAGGATGCCAAGGGTTTGACGCATATTCGCGCTGATGGGTCGGCTCACATGGTTGATGTTTCGGCTAAGCCGGTGACGGCTCGGTCGGCGTCGGCAGCTGGTTCGGTGGTGTTGAGCGCGGCAGCGATTCAGGCGCTTCGGTGCGGTGAGGTGCCTAAGGGTGATGCGTTGGCGGTGGCGCGTATCGCGGGGATTCAGGCGGCTAAACGCACTCCTGATCTTGTGCCGTTGGCGCATCCTGTGGCTGTGCATGCGGTGGAGGTGGATTTGTCTGTTGCTCAGGATCGGGTGGACATCGCGGCGACTGTTCGCACAGCTGATCGCACCGGCATTGAGATGGAGGCTTTGACGTGTGTGACGGTTGCGGCGTTGACGTTGATTGACATGGTGAAAGCTGTTGATAAGCACGGTCGGATCACGGATGTGCGGGTCACTGCTAAATCGGGTGGTCGTTCGGGTGATTGGTGTGAATCACAGTGAGTGCTGTTGAGGGTTTGGGGGCGGTTGGTGTGCCGGGTCAGGCAGGGCAGGCTGAGCGGCCTCATGGTGCTGGTGGGGTAGTGGTTCCTGATCCTTTTGTGGGGCGGGCGGCGGCTCGCTCTTCTTTCGCTGATGGTGCTTCTGCTTGTGTGATCACCTGCTCGGATCGAGCTAGTTCGGGTGAGTATGAGGATGTTTCTGGCCGGATTTTGTGTGAGCGGCTTACTGCGTGGGGGTTTGAGGTAGCTGCTGTTCTCGTTGGTGATGGTGAGCCTGTTCGGGATGCTGTGGGTGCTGCTGTTCGGGCGGGGGTGCGGGTTGTGTTGACCAGCGGAGGTACGGGGGTTGCTTCGCGTGATCTGACTCCGGAGATGACCGAGGCGTTCATTGATCGCCCGTTGCCGGGGGTTGCTGAGGCGATCCGAGCGGTGGGAATTGCTCGTGGTGTGCCTACGTCGATGCTTAGTCGTGGGTGTGCGGGGATGGCTGGGGAGTCTTTTGTGGTGAATCTTCCGGGGTCTTCTGGTGCGACTCGGGATGCTCTTGATGTTTTGGCGGATGTGCTTCCGCATGTTCTTGTTCAAACGGGCAGTGTTTGAGCTGGATTGAATTTGGTTTGGGGTGAGTTTCGTTGCTTTTGTGGGGTGTGGGGGAGATTGCGATAAATCCATTTTCGATTTGATCTATGGCTGTCATTGATGCTTCTGGGGAAAAGTGCGCTAAAACGCGACTCGGCTGGATTTTTCCTGTGGATTCTCTGTGCTTAAGGGTTGCCAAGAGCATCGGATTCCATAGTTGTAATCACAGCGTTGTAACTTTTCCGTCAACACGCCGAATTCGGCGGATTGGGGCAGGTCACATGCCTATAAGGTTGGAGTGTGTCGCCGAGCAGCCTGATCTTCGTGGCCGTCGTGGCGTCGTGGGTTATTTATTTCGTGGTCCACGTCGCTCGCCGACGGGAGCAATTGGCGACCGCTCGTAATGTCGACCGCTTCTCAAATCAGATGCGTGTCTTGCAGCGTCGGGCGGTGGCCAGCGCTGATGTGGGCCCTTCCGTAAGACTGAAATCCGCGTCTTCTGGAATAGGTCGTCCACTTGTCGCGGGTGCCTCTATGCGTACGGCTCCTGTAGGGGGCCGCACCGTGGTGGAGGCGATCCATGTCGACTCCGAGTCGGATCGTCAAAGTGCCGCCCATGTGCGTGCTCGTGAGATCCGTCGCAACCAGGTCCGTGCAGTGTTCCTCCTTGGGTCTTTGGTTGCCTTCCTCGTCACTGTGCCGATGGCCATACTTGGGATGGTTTCTGGTCTCATTCCGGTGAGTGCTTTCGGAGTAGCTGTATTGACGTTCGTGCGGATGCGTGCGGCCGTTCTGGCTCGCCACTCTGCGCGTACACGAGCAGCGGCTGCGCGTAGCCGCGAATACGAGCGAAATGTGCGTTACCGCGCTGAAGTTGCACATGAGGCACGGCCCGCTGCCCGGACCATGCCGGTGGCTCAAGAGTTCGTTGATGTTCGCGATCACCGAACCTGCGATGCTCCCGCGGTGCAGACAGGTACGTCTGTGCCGTCCCAGCTGGCAGTCGATCCGCTTTTCGCTGATGGTGGCTGGGAGCCCAAGCCGGTTCCACCTCCCACGTACACGATGAAAGCTAAGGCTCGTCGTCCGGCGGCGCCGAAGCCTGTCGCACCTCCAGCTCCCGTCGAATTTGATTACGGTGACGCGTATTACGACGACGGTGAGGGGCAGTCGAGGGTCTTGGGGGCCTGATCGATTCCGATTCGGTGTTGGCGATCAGGTGGTGCTATGGTCGGTTTCGCACCTGGGGCTGTGGCGCAGTTGGTAGCGCACCTCGTTCGCAACGAGGGGGTCAGGGGTTCGAATCCCCTCAGCTCCACCACATATGTAAAAGGGTCTTTGATCAGTTGATCAAAGACCCTTTTACATATGTCAGAACAATTCCTCGTGTGCGTCGATGTGTCTCAGAAGAAACAGAAACTGCGCCTGTGCATGTCACGCTGGCGAGATGGACGAGGACATCTTCGGGGCACCCATAGCCGTAGAGGACGAGTTACGTCCGCCAGAGTCGTGGCCAGGAGCTGCCGGGCAAAAATCGGTAGCCCCGGACGTACCAACGTGGCCCAGTGGCCCTATCCATCTCGCACCAGAAGGCAACAAAACTCGGCAGCGACGCCAAGCAAAGAAGGCACCCAACCCCACTCCTGGCGGGTCCTGGCCAGGGGCCGAACCTTCGACCGTGGACAAACCCTCCGCGGCTCAACCACAGCCTGAAACCCGGCGTTCCCGCAAGCAGGTAACCAAACGCTCTAATGATCTGCGCGGTCGTGCTGCGCTCTCCTGGGCCTTCCTGCTTCTTCTTGCGGGCGCGGCCTTAGTGGCGTGGGTTGTGCTAGATGATCGGGCACGCATCCTTCAATTGGTGGGTTCGCTGCTACTCCTTATTACTGCAGCGGTAGTAGGTCTCATCGCGCTGCGGCGCCGCTGATCTCCTTAAATCCAGGAGGGGAACCACATTCGGGCTCGCCAGCTCTCGTACGGAATGACTTCAGCAGCTAGTACCGGGTAGAAGAACACGAAAACGGCTGCAGCCAGAACCACGTACATGCTTACAGCGATCAGGCCGCTACGGCGACGTCCTGGTGATGCCGTTGCTGGGCCAATCGCCAATCCGAGGCAGTACACCACTCCCAACACCACGAACGGCAAAAAAGCCACCGAGTAAAAGGTGTAAATAGTGCGGTCCTGCAGAGTAAACCAAGGCAGGTAACCGCCGGCATAGCCGGCAAGAATCGCTCCCGCCCGCCAATCACGCCGCCACGCCCACATGATGAAAAGCACAGCAATAGACAACGCTCCAGCCCACCAGATCACGGGATTTCCGAGATTAGTGATCGCTGCGCTGCAATTATCCGTTGTGCAACCAGGTTGACCATTGTGGTAGCTCTGGTAATAGAAAGAGGTTGGGCGCCCCTGCACAATCCATGACCACGGATTGCTCATGTAATCGTGCTTGGTGTGCAATCCGCGATGAAATTCGTACATCTGCACGTGGTAGTGCCATAGAGAACGAAGAGCATCTGGTACAAAACTAAAAGTCTTTGCCACGGGGTTCTCATCAGCCCAATGCCGGTCAAACCCGCTGTCTGTGAGGAACCAGCCAGTCCACGTTGTGACATATGTAACGACCGTTGCGCCGACCATAGTGACTGCCGCCTGAGGTGCTTCGATAAGCATCGCTGCGAACCACCATCGACGAATCCCCGCAGAGCGACGGGCACCCATATCCCAAAAAACAGTCAACAGGCCGAACGCGACAAGAAAATACAGACCTGACCACTTCACTCCTGTGGCCAATCCCAAACTCACCCCAGCCACAAGACGCCACGGGCGCAGGCCAAGCCACGGGCCAAAACGCAACCGTGGGTCATCTGCCCGCATGCCTTCGGCTCGCCACGTCCCCACAATTTCGGCGAGGCGTTCACGCGAACGGTCACGATCAATAAGCAGCGCACCGAATGCCGCAAGGGCAAAAAACATGACGAATACGTCGAGTAGGCCAGTGCGGGAGTGCACAAAATGCTGACCGTCGAAAGCCATGAGTACACCAGCGATGAGCCCCAGGCTCGTTGAACCGAAAAGACGGCGCCCGATTCGTATGATCATCAGAATCGACAACGTGCCAAAAACTGCAGAGGCGATACGCCAGCTGAATGGGTTTTCAACACCAAACGCCCACTGGCCAAAACCAATAAGCCACTTCCCGACCGGCGGGTGGACTACAAAATCTGCCACCGGGCCAAACACATCCGGAGTCCCGGCAGCGAAAACCTCGTCGACCTTTGGAGAGGCATTGGCAGAAGCGAGAGAGTTCTCGACACGACGTTCGTGCCCATAGAGGATCATCGACCAGCCCTGCTTGACGTAGTACGTCTCGTCAAAGACAAGGGTGTTGGGGTGTGCGAGCCCGACGACGCGGATGATTCCGGCCCACAGAGTGATCGCGATGGCTGCTATCCAGTCACGAAGAAGGTTCGGGGGTCGATGACCGAGTAGTCGTTGGCGCAGCATAGTGATCTCGGCCATGTGTACATGGTAGGGGGACGTAGCTGAAGCAGCTCTGCACAAGGCTGCTTCAGGTGCTGTGAGCGCCTGGCAGGATCAGAGTATGAGTGGAACTTTGTTTCTAGCGGCAACCCCTATCGGTAACGACGGTGATGCGTCATTAAGGCTGCGCGAACTGCTGCAGTCAGCTCCCGTTATCGCCGCAGAAGACACCCGCCGCTTGACGCGTTTGTGTGAACGTTTAGGTATCCGATACGCCGGCGAAGCGGTCAGCTTCCACGAACACAACGAGGCGTCAAAGGCCCCGGAATTAGTAGAACGCCTGAAAGCCGGAGTGGATGTCTTGTTGGTGACAGACGCTGGCATGCCTTCGGTGAGTGACCCCGGATACCGGCTCGTAGTAGAGGCAGTGCAAGCGCAGGTGACAGTGACATGCCTGCCCGGGCCGAGCGCTGCGTTAACTGCTCTTGCAGTTTCAGGACTTCCAGTGGACAGGTTCTGCTTTGAAGGTTTCTTGCCTCGCAAAGCAGGCCCTCGAGCCGCCGCGCTCGAACAGGTCACGCAGGAACGTCGCACGTTGATCTATTTCGAAGCGCCTCACCGTACAGCGGCGACTTTGGCGGCGATGCTGCAGGCCTTTGGCGCCGATCGTTCAGCGGCAGTGTGTCGTGAGCTAACGAAAACGTACGAAGAAGTGGTGCGTGGCACGTTGGCTGAGCTAGTTGAGTGGGCCAAAGGTGAAATCCGGGGCGAGATTGTCATCGTGGTTGCTGGGGCTTGCGAAGTGGAGCAGGCAGTGGACTTCGAGAGCGCGGTGGAAGAAGTTGCTGCGCGAGTGGCAGCCGGTGAGAAATTGACCACTGTGACGGCAACTGTGGCGAAAGCCACGGGACACTCTCGTAAAGAGTTGTACAACGCATTTGTGGCGAAGTAACGGCGCATTTTACGTACGGCTTGGCTTTTTGGAGGCCGAAATGGTGAGGATTGTCACCGCACTGCAGTGCTGTCTACCCATTTTTCACGGAGAAGTTTTTTTATTTTCGTGACCTGTGTTCATGGATCAGGCTGTCCTGACCTTTCAAGGTCCTTCAGGGGTCTAGCATCAATCGTGATGGCGTCCACGCATCGCACATTCTGTCCCTGCTGGGGCAGCGGCCCAAGCGCACCCGTGTGATTCGTGAGCGCAGTATCGAAAACCCGACATAGCTTCCGCGTGACAAGGCAGGATCTTTCCGTGGCTACTAATACCCTCACAAAACCGACGTCCCCCGGTCGGTCGACCATCGGGCTCAAGCTCATGATGGCCGTCTCGGGTCTTTTCTTTGTTTTCTTTGTGCTGATGCACATGTACGGAAACTTGAAGATTCTCGCCGGACATGAGCTTTTCAATGAATATGCGCACCACCTGCGCACCATGTTCATGCCCATCCTCCCTTATTCAGGGTTCTTGTGGCTCTTCCGCATTGTTCTTCTTGTTGCTGTAATTGCGCACATTTACTCAGCTGTCACGTTGTGGAAGCGAGCTAAAGCTGCGCGCGGAACCCGGTACGCGGTGAACAAGTCCGCTGCTGCGAGTGCCTCTTCGAAGGCGATGCGTTGGGGTGGTATTGCGCTGCTGCTGTTCTTGATCTGGCACTTGCTGCAATTCACGATCGTGCAGTTCAACGTTGGTCCGTTGCCAGCTGCTGACCCAGCGTCGTTGGTGGTCTCGAGCTTCCAGGTGTGGTGGGTGACGCTTATTTACATCGGGGCGATGGTGGCGCTGGGGCTGCATCTGCATCACGGCACCTGGTCGGCCTGTCAGACGCTCGGTTTCACGAACACCGCCAAGGCGCGTGCTTGGGCTAAGGGCATTGGTTTGTTCGTTGCGGTGGTTGTGGTGGTTGGGTTCCTCATCCCACCGCTGGCCATCCAGTTCGGTCTGATCCACTGAGGGGACTGCTAGACATCATGACTACGACTTCCACACATGGAGAGCTCGTCGACGGCCTGTACTACGTCGGTGAGCCAGTCAAGGACACGAAGGCTCCGAGCGGTCCGATTCAGGGGCGTTGGGCGCAGCGTAAATTCGACGCGAAGCTGGTGAACCCGTCCAACCGGCGAAAGATGAGCGTCATCGTTGTTGGTACAGGGCTGGCTGGAGCTGCTGCTGCTGCCACGCTCGGTGAAGCTGGCTACGTCGTTAAGGCTTTCTGCTATCAGGACTCCCCGCGGCGAGCGCACTCGATTGCTGCTCAAGGTGGTATGAACGCGGCGAAGAACTATAAAGAGGATGGCGACTCGATCTATCGCCTCTTCTACGACACGGTTAAAGGTGGTGACTATCGCGCCCGTGAGTCGAACGTGTACCGCCTGGCTGAGGTGAGCGCGAACATCATTGACCAGTGTGTTGCGCAGGGTGTCCCGTTCGCTCGCGAATATGGCGGTTTGCTCGATAACCGTTCGTTCGGTGGTGTGCAGGTTTCGCGCACGTTCTACGCCCGCGGTCAGACAGGGCAACAGCTGCTCATCGGTGCCTATCAGGCGCTGGAGCGTCAGGTCGGTGCGGGAACTGTGACGATGTACTCTCGCCACGAAATGGTTGAGCTCGTGGTCGCCGACGGGCGGGCGCGCGGAATCATCGTGCGTGACATGGTCACTGGTGAAATTGAGACCCACGTAGCGGACGCTGTCGTTTTGGCTTCAGGTGGCTACGGCAACGTGTTCTTCCTGTCCACGAACGCGATGGGTTGCAATGTCACGGCTACGTGGCGTGCACACCGTAAGGGTGGCTACTTCGCGAACCCGTGCTACACGCAGATCCACCCGACCTGTATTCCGCAGCACGGTGACAAACAGTCCAAGCTCACGTTGATGAGTGAGTCCTTGCGTAATGACGGCCGTATCTGGGTGCCTAAACGTAAAGAGGACTGCGATAAAGACCCTCGGCAGATTCCTGAGCAGGACCGGGACTACTACCTGGAGCGTATCTACCCTGCGTTCGGAAACCTTGTGCCGCGTGACATCGCTTCGCGTCAGGCCAAGTACATGTGTGACGAAGGCCGCGGTGTTGGCCCAGCTATCGCTGAAATTGACCCCAGCACCGGCACTGAGACCATGGTTCGCCGTGGGGTGTACCTCGACTTCTCCGAGGCTATCGGTCGGATGGGGCGCGCTGCCGTAGAGGCTAAGTACGGCAACCTTTTCGACATGTACGAGCGGATCACGGGCGATAACCCGTATGAAGTTCCGATGCGTATCTACCCAGCTGTCCACTACACCATGGGTGGCATGTGGGTGGACTACGACCTGGAGTCCTCCATCCCGGGATTGTTTGTTACTGGGGAGGCGAACTTCTCTGATCACGGCGCTAACCGGCTTGGTGCTTCAGCGTTGATGCAGGGCTTGTCTGATGGGTACTTCGTCTTGCCCAACACAATCCGCGACTACCTTGCGGCCGCGCCGTTTGAGCCGCTGGGTGAAGATCACCCGGCAGTTACTGAGGCCCGTAAGTCGGTACAGGATCGAATCAATTACTTCCTCAACTCCAATGGCACTCGTTCAGTGGACAGCTACCACAAAGAACTCGGCCAGATCATGTGGGAGTACTGCGGAATGTCTCGCAGTGAAGAGGGCCTGCGTAAGGCGATTGATTTGATTCGCCAGCTGCGCAAGGAGTTCTGGAGCAATCTACGTGTGCTTGGCAAGGCCGATGAGCTGAACCAGTCTTTGGAGAAGGCAGGCCGTGTGGCTGACTTCCTCGAGCTGGGGGAGCTTATGTGTATCGATGCTCTGCATCGTCGTGAGTCTTGTGGTGGTCACTTCCGTGAGGAATCGCAGACCGAAGACGGTGAGGCGTTGCGTCACGATGACGAGTTCGCATATGTCGCGGCGTGGGAATGGAATGGCGAGGGCAACCCACCGATCCTGCATAAGGAAGACCTCGTGTACGAGTTCATCGAGATGAAGCAGCGGAGCTACAAGTGAGAATCAACCTGAAGATCTGGCGTCAGGCCGGCCCCACCGCTCAGGGGGCGCTGCATGACTATGTTGTTGATGACATCAGCGAGGACATGTCGTTCCTGGAAATGCTCGATGTGCTCAATGAAGAGTTGAATGATCGTGGTGAAGAACCGATCGCGTTCGACTCTGACTGCCGTGAAGGTATTTGCGGCATGTGTGGTTTGGTCATTAACGGCCGCCCTCACGGTAATGATGGTGGTGCTACCCGCACCAACACGACAACGTGCCAGCTACATATGCGTAGCTTCCGCGACGGCGAGACGATCACGATTGAGCCGTGGCGAGCCAATGCGTTCCCGGTGATTAAAGACTTGATCGTGGACCGCACGGCTTTCGACCGCATTATTGCCTCGGGCGGCTTCATTTCGGTTAACACCGGTGCTGCTCCAGAGGCGCACTCGGTGCCTGTGCCGAAGAAAGATGCTGATCGATCCTTCGAATCGGCTGCGTGCATTGGCTGTGCTGCGTGTGTGGCTGCATGTCCGAACGCGGCAGGCATGCTCTTCCTTGGCGCGAAGGTGACGCACTTGGGATTGCTTCCACAGGGGCAGCCAGAGCGTTGGGATCGGGTGCAGGCCATGGTTGCCACGCATGACAGCGAAGGGTTTGGGGGGTGCACCAACATCGGTGAGTGTTCGGCTGCATGCCCGAAGGACATCCCGATGGATGTTATCTCGCGACTCAATACAGATCTGCGGAAATCTTTCTTGCATATCTGATCACGGTTATCCGTTGTTTACAGCAACGAGATAAGCGAATTGGTTAGGGGCGTCCCGGTTTTCCGGGGCGCTCTTTCCTTTTAGGTGGGGAGCGTCTGTGTATTGGAATGTACTCGTGCCCAAAACGTCACCGATTTACCTATCTGAGCGATGGGGTACCTAGACACAATGGGTATATACGGCGGTGAGAGAGCGTCGTGGTTATTGGGCGCCAGGCCCCAAAACGTCGATCGTGTTTAGAGGAGGTTGAAATGTTCGGTAAGGACAGGTCGCGACAGGTTGGTATAGCTATGTCGGTCATGGTGGCAGCATGCATGGGTGCAGGTTTGCCTGCCCCGGCATCAGCGGCCGGACCCGCAGCCCCAACGCTGGCAGACTGCGGTGGACAAGCCGTATTTGTGGATTCCTCCGGGCGGGTCAACACCTACGACGTGGCGGGAGAAGATGCGGGGGCAAAAGTTACCTTGCGCGGAAGTGACGGCAAGCTCAGTCACCGTCCTGCGGCATTCACGTTCGCTGCTGAAGCTGGCGATATTGCGGCCGGAGTACGGGTTCACTTTGCAGTGACTCCTAGTGGCCGTATGCAGCGCATATTGGTCACGACTGCCAGTGAGCATGGTTATCGAGCAAAAATGCAGGTGAAAACCATCGGCCGTGGATTCGCGCCGACCGCTCTGGCGGCACAGGTAGATCCGCTAGAAGACAATGCAGGTTTTGTTTACACCGCAGATAAGAATGGCGTCATTCGTCGATACAGCTACTCCGATGTCAAAGGGCTAGGCGGCGAAGAAGTGGTAGCAAACAAAGCAGGTGCGATCACTGATTTGTCTTTTGGTCGCTACGTAGAGCAGCCCGGTAAAGACGGGACCACGACAACAGTCGCTGACGTCCTTACTGCCATGAACTCTGCTACAGGGGATCTGAGCGAAATCACGGTTCCCTACGCGTCAGGTAAAGCCACCACGAACGTGCTGAAAACTGGATTTGCCGGATACCAGTCGGTGCGTCGGCTGCAGTGCCCAGAAGACAAGGGCGGGTTCATCGCCTTTGACCGTAGCGGCAGCGCGACAGTTTTCGCCGACGAAAATATCCACGATGGCTTGGGCACAGATATCCGCCGGGTCGGCCAAGCCAGCGGCCGCATAAAGGCCTAACAGCGGCAACGAGTAGATCTGCCTGCCACAACGGGCAGATCTACTCGTCCCAGCACACTAGAGCGGTTGAAGGACACACCCAGAACGGCGTTTATGGCATGCACTGGCGTGAACTCGGTGAAGAGGACACCTCATACCGCTCTAGACTCGTGACATGACCAAGGTGCTTTCCGCTGTCGCATGGCCGTACGCCAACGGCCCCCGCCATATCGGGCACGTCGCCGGTTTCGGTGTGCCTTCCGACGTTTTCAGTCGGTACATGCGCATGGCTGGGCATGACGTCCTCATGGTCAGCGGTACGGACGAACACGGCACCCCGATTCTCGTCGGCGCAGATGCCGCGGGAGTCTCAGCCCGCGAATTGGCAGACACAAATAACCGAGTAATCGTCGAAGACTTGACGAAACTTGGTTTGTCTTACGACCTGTTCACCCGCACCACCACCCGTAACCACTACGCCGTTGTTCAGGAAATGTTCCGCGTAGTGCACGCCAACGGGTACATGGTCGAAAAAACCACGAAAGGGGCAATCAGCCCCAGCACAGGCCGCACCCTGCCCGACCGGTACATCGAAGGCACCTGCCCTATCTGTGGCGCCACCGACGCCCGCGGTGACCAGTGCGACAACTGCGGTAACCAGCTCGACCCGACGGACCTGATCAACCCCCGCAGCAAAATCAACGGCGAAACACCAGAATTCGTCGAATCTCAACATTTCTTCCTTGACCTGCCTGCTCTGGCCACAGCCCTGGGGGCATGGCTAGACGAACGTGAAGCTTCCGGCACCTGGCGAACCAACGTGATTCGTTTCTCTCAAGGGCTACTCAAAGACATGAAGCCCCGAGCAATGAGCCGCGACATCGACTGGGGTATCCCGATTCCGCTAGAAGACTGGCGTGAACAGAACACCAAACGTCTCTACGTCTGGTTTGACGCGGTCATCGGATACCTATCGGCCTCTATCGAATGGGCACGGCGTATCGGCGACCCCGAGCGGTGGCGCGAATGGTGGAACGACCCACAGACTTTGTCCTACTACTTCCAAGGCAAAGACAACATCACGTTCCACTCCCAGATCTGGCCTGCTGAACTTCTCGGCTACAACGGTGCCGGGGACAACGGTGGTGAACCAGGCACTTTCGGGAAATTGAACCTGCCCACCGAGGTTGTAGCCAGCGAGTTCATGACCATGGAGGGCAAGCGTTTCTCCTCCAGCCGTGGCGTGGTCATCTATGTGCGCGACCTGCTTTCTCGCTACCAGCCTGACGCACTGCGCTACTTCATCTCTGCAGCTGGCCCGGAGACCAGCGACTCGGACTTCACCTGGTCAGAATTCGTCCAACGCACCAACTCCGAATTGGTGGCTGGATGGGGAAACCTGGTTAACCGGACCGCCAGCATGATTGCTAAAAACTTCGGCGAGATTCCCCCGCTAGGTGAGCTGGAGCCTGTGGATGAGGTAATCCTTTCCCAGGTTCGGGAGGCCTTCGACACCGTCGGTGATCTCATCGCCCGCCATAAGCAACGCGCTGCTATCGGTGAGGCAATGCATGTGGTCGGTGAAGTGAACGCCTACGTCTCGGCAACTGAGCCGTTCAAACTCAAGAGCGAAGAGCAACGTCCTCGCTTGGAGACGGTGCTGCACGTTCTCGCCCAGTGCGTCAGTGACCTCAACCTCATCCTTTCTCCGTTCTTGCCGCACAGCTCCAATGCAGTGCATGCAGTGCTCGGCGGTGATGGCACTTTGACTCCCATGCCACGCATGGAGGAAGTAAGCGACCTGGATGCGCCGCTGGAGGGCCTGCTCACCGATGTTGAAGGAGCATCTGCTGAACTGACAACGTTCCCGATCATCACCGGTGACTACTCAAACTTCCCGAAGTGGGAATCCACCCCGGTTGTGGCGGGTACACCTGTGGCTAAACCAAAGCCCGTGTTCGTCAAGCTGGACACCGCAGTGGTAGACGAGGAACTAGCTCGTCTCAACGGTGACCCCAAGGACGAGTCCGAGTGACTAACTCAACGTCAGGTCGGGCATCTCGCCCAGTGAAGATGCCCGACCCCTTGCCAATACCTGTGGTGGACAACCACTGCCATCTCGACATGGCGCGTGAGGGCCAGAGCCCTCGCGCGGTGGAGGAAATCCTCGCCGAAGCTGCCCGCTTCGGCGTGGATAGAGTTGTCCACGTCGGCTGCTCGCTAGCTGATTCGCAAGTTGCAGTGCAGCTGGCGCAGGAGCACCCTGCGCTGGTTGCAGCAGTTGCTCTGCACCCGAATAAGGCACCCATTTTGGCTCAAGCGGGCACGCTCGAGACCTCGCTAGAACAGATTGAGCAACTAGCTCGCCACCAGCGTGTTCGTGCAGTCGGAGAGACCGGTCTGGACTACTTCCGCACTGGACCTGAAGGCATTCAGGCACAGCACCGTTCTTTCCGTGAGCACATCGCTATCGCTAAACGCGTGGGCAAGCCGATGCAGATCCATGACCGGGACGCGCATGAAGACGTGCTGCGTGTTCTCGCCCAGGAAGGCGCCCCAGATGTGACGGTGTTCCACTGTTTTTCTGGTGACGTACAGATGGCCCGGGAATGCGTAGCGCGAGGGTATTACCTGTCATTTGCCGGAACAATCACATTTAAAAATGCCCATGAACTGCGGCAAGCTCTAGCGGTCGTGCCGTTAGAACAGATTCTTGTCGAGACTGACGCCCCGTATTTGACCCCAACACCAAACCGTGGCGCCACCAACGCGCCCTCGCTCATGCCTTTCACGGTGCGCACTATTGCCGAGGTGTTGAGAGTCAGCACGGCTGAGGTGTGTGAGGTCACAGCAGCGAACGCAGAACGGCTGTACGGTCCGTGGGAGGAGGTCGCATGAGCGGCGGGCATCCGGGAGCAGATGGCACCGCTGGAGCGGGATACACTCCCACCCATGAGGGGGTACAGCTACTTGGTGCTGGCGCTATTCGTGAACTTGCCTCGGCGGTGGGAGTTAACCCCACCAAACAGCTGGGACAGAATTTCGTCATTGACGGGAACACTGTTCGCCGGATCGTGGCGACTGCAGGAGTGGGCGCCGATGATGTGGTGGTTGAGGTGGGGCCAGGTCTTGGGTCGTTGACTCTAGCGCTGCTGGAGCACGTGGATTCGGTGACGGCGGTAGAGATCGACCCCGTCCTTGCTGAAGCTCTTCCTGGGACGGTGGAACGCTTCGCGCCTTCACGAGCGCATGCTTTGCGGCTGGTGCAAGCCGATGCGATGCGTGTCACTGAATTACCGCAGCCGCAACCGACAGCTCTGGTTGCGAACTTGCCCTACAACGTTTCGGTGCCAGTGCTGCTCAATTTTTTCGAGCGGTTCCCCACTCTCAAGCGTGTGCTGGTGATGGTGCAGTTGGAGGTCGCTGAGCGTCTTTCAGCTGCACCAGGTTCCAAGGTGTACGGGGTGCCCAGTGTGAAAACAGCCTGGTATGGCACGGCCCGGCTTGCTGGCACTGTGGGAAAGAACGTGTTTTGGCCCGCTCCGCGCGTGGAGTCCGGGTTGGTTGAGGTGGTGCGCCATAAGCCTGCAAGCACAGACGTGCCACGTTCAGAGGTGTTCGCCTGTATCGATGCTGCTTTCGCGCAGCGCCGTAAGGCCTTGCGGGGTGCGTTGGCGACGTGGGCGGGTGGAACGGCCTCTTCGGAGGCGTTTTTGCGTGCGGCCGGGATTGACCCCACCACGCGTGGTGAACGCCTCACGATCGAAGACTTCACGCGGATCGCTCAAACGAAGATAGCCGCACAGTGATGCTCTTCGCCTCAGCGTTGTGGCGTTGATGTGCCGGGCAGGGAAGGTAGCGGTGAACACGTAGGGTTGGTGTATGCAGCCGAACCCCACTCCCACGAGTGTGACAGTGCGGGTCCCAGCCAAGATCAATCTGGAGTTGATTGTGGGGCCGCGCCGCGATGACGGGTACCACGATCTATCGACTACGTTTCATGCCGTTGGGGTGTTTGACGAGGTCACACTGATCGATGCCGATGAATGGTCAGTGGAGGTAAGAGGACCGTATGCGCAGCTGTTAGGTGATCCCGCGGACAATCTTGCGCTGCGGGCTGCGCAGCGGGTCGCTGAGTATGCCGAGGTGGAAGCAGCCTGCCGCATGGTTATTGACAAGCGCATCCCCGTGGCTGCGGGGATGGCTGGCGGGTCCGCGGATGCGGCCGCTGCCCTCATCGGTGCGAATGCGCTGTGGTGCTGCGGCCTTGAAGATGAGGCTCTGCACATCCTCGCGGCGGAGTTAGGCAGTGACGTTAACTTCGCACTTGTTGGCGGGACAGCGATTGGGTCTGGGCGGGGCGAGAACGTTGTCCCGGTGCTCAGCGAGGGCAGCTACGAGTGGGTTTTCGTGGTCAGCCAGGAGGGGCTTTCGACACCGTCGGTGTTCGGCGAGCTTGACCGTATCCGCGCTGACCGGCAGATTCCTACACCGGTGCCTTCAGAGGCGCTCGCTGCTGCGTTGCGCGCGGGGGATGTGGATGCTTTGGCGGCTGCGGTGCATAACGATATGGAAGAAGCTGCGCTTTCTTTACGGCCTGATTTGGCTGGTGTTATTGATGCGGGGCGTCAGGCTGGCGCGCTCGTTGGTTTTGTTTCCGGGTCTGGTCCCACGGTTGTGTTCCTTGCCCGTGATCTTGGGCATGCGCGTGAGCTTACCCATGCCCTTACTTCCGCTGGTGTTGGGGATCAGGTGCTGCGCGCATCTGGCTCGGTTCACGGCGCCCATCTCATTGCAGGAGAGTGAAACTCGCACACATGAATCAGCCTTCGAATCTAGTTTCGGTGGAGAAAGCTTCTGTCACCCTTGGTCTTCAGGTGCTTCTCGATGATGTTTCTCTGGGCATTCTTGATGGGGATCGCATCGGGGTGGTGGGGCGCAACGGTGGCGGCAAATCGACGTTGATGCGGGTCATCGCCGGCAAGCTTGCTGTTGACTCTGGCCGTATTACGCGCAACAACGATCTGACTGTTGGGATGCTTGATCAGGCTGATGTTCTGGACCCTCAGGCTACGGTTCGTGATGTTGTTCTTGGTGATTTGCCTGAGCATGAGTGGGCCGGCAGCGGGCGTATCCGGGATGTGCTTGTAGGGCTGTTGGGTGGTTTGGATGCGGCAGCCATGGGTGGGTGGGATGCCGTGGTGGGGCCGATGTCAGGTGGTGAGCGGCGTAGGTTGGCGCTTGCGCGTCTTCTTGTCGCGGATCCGGATTTGTTGCTGTTGGATGAGCCGACTAACCACCTTGATGTGGAGGGTGTGGCGTGGTTGGCCAATCATCTTGCGGTGCATCGTCCGCGTTCGGGGTCGGCGCTGGTGGTGGTGACACACGATCGCTGGTTCCTTGATGCGGTGAGCACGATGACGTGGGAGGTGGTGGGTGGTCATGTCGATATTTATGAGGGTGGTTATGCGGCTTTTGTGTTGAGTAAGGCTGAGCGGGAGCGGGCAGCTGCGGTGGCTGCCCAGAAACGTGACAACCTGCTGCGTAAGGAACTTGCTTGGTTGAGGCGTGGGGCGCCTGCGCGTACGAGTAAGCCGAAGTTCCGGCTTGATGCTGCTTCGGAGTTGATTGCTGATGAGCCGCCGCCTCGTGATGAGGTGAAGTTGACGCGTTTTGCTGCTACGCGTCTGGGTAAAGACGTGGTTGATCTGGAGAACGCCTCGTTGGGGTTTGGTGATCGCCCGATTTTGGATAACGTCACGTGGCGGTTAGCGCCGGGGGCGCGTATCGGCATTGTTGGGGTCAATGGTGCGGGTAAGTCCACGTTGATGCGTGTGGTCAGTGGGGATGTACCGCTCGATGGTGGTAAGCGTAAGCAGGGTAAGACGGTGGTGTTCGGGTATCTCAGTCAGGAGGTACGTGAGCTGGATCGGTTAGCTGATGCGCGTGTGGTTGAGGCTGTTGCTGAGGTGCGGCAGTACATCCAGTTGGGTGATAAGGAGATCAGCGCTAGTCAGCTTGCGCAGCGGCTTGGTTTTAGTCCTACGCGGCAGCGTGATCGGGTGGGGGAGTTGTCTGGTGGTGAGCGGCGGCGGTTGCAGTTGACGCGCTTGTTGATGACGGAGCCGAATGTTCTGATTCTTGATGAGCCGACGAATGATCTGGATATCGAGACGCTGACCAGTTTGGAAGATCTTCTTGATGGGTGGGTCGGGACGCTTCTTGTGGTGAGCCACGACCGGTATTTGTTGGAGCGGGTTACTGACAGCCAGGTGGCGTTGTATGGCGATGGGAAGATCAGGGATTTGCCTGGTGGGGTGGAGGAGTATTTGCGTCGCCGGGAGGAGATGGAGCGTTCTGAGGCTGCGCGTGCGCAGCGCGGGGCTGCTCCGGTTGAGGTGACGGAGGATGTTCCTGCTGTTTCGGGTGCGCAGGCGCGGGAGATCCGTAAGGAGATGAGCAAGATCGAGCGCCGTCTGGGGCGTATTGCGCAGGAGAAAGAAAAGATTCACGACCAGATGGCGGTGAAGGCTACGGATGTGGGGGCGTTGGCTGAGCTCGCGTCGGCGTTGCGTGCCTTGGAGGATGAGGAGTTGAGTTTGGAGGAGCGGTGGTTGGAGGTTTCTGAGTTGGTGCAGTGAGGGGTGTTGTGTGGCGGATGTCTGGGTGGGGGATGGCCGCCACACATGGGGTGGGTTAGTCGAAGCTGAGCAGCATGTGGCGTAGGTGGTTGATGAGTTCGTTGCGTTCGGTGTTGCCTAGTGCGGCTAGGAGGTCGTTTTCGCGGTCGATGAGGGCTGTGAGGGTGTTTTCGGCTGCGTCTTTGCCTGCGGTGGTCAGGCGGATGCGCATGCTTCGGCCGTCGTGAGGGTCGCGGTGGCGGGTGACGAGTCCGCGTTTTTCTAGTCGGGCGATGCGGTTTGTCATGGTGCCGCTGGTGGAGAGGGTGTCGTGGACGAGTTCTCCTGGGGACATTTCGAAGGGGGCTCCTGCGCGGCGTAGTGCGGAGAGGACGTCGAATTCCCAGGGTTCGAGGTTGTTGGCTTCGAATGCGCTGCGGCGCGCGAATTCTAGGTGTCGGCTTAGGCGTGAGATTCGTGAGAGTACGTGCAAAGGGGTGGCGTCGAGGTTAGGTAGTTCTCGTTCCCAGGCTGCGACGATGCGGTCGACTTCGTCGTGGTGGGCAGATGGGGGGTCCTGGGGGGTCACGATTGGTGGTCCGTGGTGTCGGGGGTGTGGCGGTGTTCTCGGACGTGGACGGTCAAGGTGGGGTCGGGTTCGAGTCCGGTCATGCCGTTCCAGGCGAGGTTGATGATGTGGGTGGCGACGTCTTCTTTTTTGAATTTTCCGTTGTCGAGCCACCATTGGCCGGTGAGGGCGACCATGCCGACGAGCATTTGTGCGTACATGGGGGCCATGCGGGGCTCTAGGCCTGCGGAGCGGAATTTTGCTGCGAGGAGATGTTCGACTTGGCTGGCGACGTCGGAGATGAGTGAGGCGAAGGATCCGGTGGATTGTCCGGTGGGGGAGTCTCGGACGAGGATGCGGAATCCGTCGGTTGAGGTATCGATGTAGTCGAGCAGGGCTAGGGCGGCGAGTTCGATGAGGGCGCGGGAGCCCATGTCGGGGGTGGTGAGGGCGGTGGTGATGGTGTCGAGGAGGGCACGGATTTCTCGGTCGACGACGACGGCGTAGAGGCCTTCTTTTCCGCCGAAGTGTTCGTAGACGACGGGTTTGCTGACGTTTGCGCGAGAAGCAATTTCTTCGACTGTGGTGCCTTCGAACCCGTGGTCGGCGAAGAGGGCACGGCCGATGCCGATGAGCTGTTCACGGCGTTCTTTGCCGGTCATGCGGTTGCGGGAGGGGCGTGTGGGGCGTTCGGGAGGCACGGATCCTATTGTGCCAATTTGCTGGTGATGCGTGGTCCTCGACGAGCCGTGGTGCCCATGTTGGTTCGAGCATGCCCTGATGTGGCGTAGGCTAGGGGCGGTTTCACACGAGACCGCTCCCCGGTTGGTCTGCTGGTAGGGCCCGCCTGACTTTGAATCAGGACAAGCGACGTAGGTTCGATTCCTACCCGGGGAACCATTTATTGCGCATTAACTGCTGTCCTTCTGGGGCGGTTGTGTTTCCGCCGGTGACGCGTATGTGCGTCAGTGATATTCGTCTCTGCGAAGTTATTTATTTTCACTGAATCAGGCGACGCGAAATGTGTGTTATCCATGCTCGCTTGTTGGGTGTGGTGCGTTTTCCTCGGTAGTTTCACTTGTATGACCGATAAAGAAAATCCGCCATCAGCTGATGCCCCGGATCCCGTCGGCGAAGATAAAGGCCAGTTCGTGGGGCCGACGACGAGTGCTATGCAGGAACTCGCCACAATCCTCTCGAGCGACCGTGAATTAACACCAGAAGACCTGCGTGAAAAGCCGGTCGAGCTTGAGTCTGAGCGTGCTGATGCACCAATTGACTACAGCGTGATCATCCCTGCCTCGGTGCTTATTGCGATCGTGGTTGCGTGGGGTTTGTTGTCAGGTGAGACGTTCTCGGCTGCTGCGAAGGTTGCTTTTTCTTGGGTTCTAGACAACCTGGGATGGGCCTTCGTGTTCTTCGGCACGGTGTTCGTGGCTTTCGTGCTCACCATCGCCTTTGGGCGTTTCGGCAACATTCGTCTCGGTTCGATGGATGAGCAGCCGGAATTCCGCACGAGTTCATGGATCGCGATGATGTTCGCGGCGGGTATGGGTATCGGTCTGATGTTCTACGGAGCTTCTGAGCCGTTGTCTTTCTATCGCGATGGCGTTCCAGGGCATGCCAAGCAAGAGGTCGGGACCGCTATGGCTACGGCGATGTTCCACTGGACGTTGCATCCGTGGGCGGTCTACGCGATTGTCGGTCTGGCCATCGCTTACTCCACGTACCGTGTGGGGCGTAAGCAGCTCATCTCGGCAGCTTTTACTCCGTTTAGTGGGGGAGAAGCATGCGAACGGGTTGTTTGGTCGCTGCATCGACATTCTGTCGATCTTTGCGACGGTGTTCGGTACTGCTTGCTCGCTTGGGTTAGGAGCATTGCAGATCCGTGCCGGTCTTGAGGCCTCAGGGTTGGTTCACAACCCGGGGAATGGCCTCATCGTCACGATCGTGGCGATTCTCACTTTGGCGTTCATGATGTCTGCGTTTTCCGGCGTGGGTCGGGGGATTCAAATCCTCTCGAACATCAACATGATTCTTGCTGCTGTGCTCGCCCTTTTTGTTTTCGCTTTTGGGCCGACAGTGACGCAACTCAACTTGCTGCCAGGGTCGATTGGTTCGTATTTGAGCCAATTTTTCGAGATGGCAAGTCGAACAGCGGCTTCTGCAAATGGCACCGCCGGTAAATGGCTATCCTCGTGGTCAATCTTCTACTGGGCGTGGTGGATTAGCTGGTCACCTTTCGTTGGTATGTTCCTTGCGCGTATTTCGCGTGGTCGAACCATTAAAGAGTTCTGCTTGGGTGTGATGCTTGTTCCTGCGGGGCTTTCAACAGTCTGGTTCGCGATTTTTGGTGGCACGGCCATCGTCATGGAGCAGACCGGAAAGTCGATCTACGGCGACGGGAATGCTGAGCAGCAGTTGTTCAACCTTCTGCACCAGTTCCCCGGGGGCACTGCAGCTGGGTTTGTTGCGATTTTGCTGCTTGCCACGTTCTTCATCACCTCGGCTGATTCTGCGTCCACAGTGATGGGGTCGATGTCCCAGAACGGTCGTGGCGACGCAGCACCGTGGCTTTCTGCACTGTGGGGTCTGCTCACGGCCTTGGTTGGCATCACCCTGCTTCTTGCTGGTGGTGATGATGCGCTTAACAGCGTGCAGAGCGTCACGATCGTGGCATCGACCCCCTTCCTATTTGTGATCGTGGGGTTGATGTTCGCGATTGTTAAGGGGCTTCAGCGCGATGTGATTTATCTGGATCTGCGTGAGCGTGAGCGGTTTGGACGTCAGCTTGCTCTGGAGCGGCGTCTACACCGTGAAGCGGACGAGCGTGAGGAACGCCGTCGCCGCGCTAAGCAAAAACAGCAGCAGCGCCGTAGCCGCTGATGTGACTAGCGTTTGGGTGGGGCCTTGCATGGTGTGCGCAGGGCCCCATCGGCGTATAGAGGTGCCCACGCACCTGTGAACGAATTTCTTAGTGTTCGCTCGCGATACTTCGTTGTCGGAAGTCGTGTGGAGGTTCTCAGGACACCGCAGACACGTACGGACGAGTATTGTTGCGATCGGATCACGGCCGCAGATCGCTCGATGCGTGCACGGTCGTGGACGCTATATGCGTGCAGCGTTGATCTTTTGCTCGCTATGGCACTGCCCACAAGCCGCTTCAGCCTCCCGGAGACGAACTGATCGTGACCATCCACAGGCCCGCCGCTGTTGTTGTCCTCGCTGCGGGCGAGGGCACTCGTATGAAGTCCGCAGTCCCCAAGGTCTTGCATGCCATCGGTGGGCGTACGCTCCTCGGTCACGCGATCAAGGCAGCTGAGGGGCTTGAACCTGAGCATCTTGCTGTAGTTGTTCGACACAAGCGTGAACTTGTGGCTGCGCACGTATCGCAGGTTGCTCCGCAGGCCGTTGTTGCTGATCAGGATGAGGTCAAAGGCACTGGTCGGGCCGCTGAGTGCGGTCTGGAAAAACTTCCAGCTGATCTATCAGGCACAGTTGTTGTCACCTACGGGGATGTGCCGATGCTGGCCAGCGAAACCCTCGCTGCTCTCGTTGCTGAGCATGAGACGAACGGTAACGGCGTCACGGTGATGACAGCTCATGTCCCTGACCCGCACGGTTATGGACGGATTCTGCGTGATGAGACCGGGGCTGTCACCGGAATCGTCGAGCAAAAAGATGCCACCGCTGAGCAAGCACTCATCACGGAAATCAACTCCGGCATTTATGCCTTTGACGGTGAGCTGTTGCGCTCTGCTCTGAGCCAGGTAGGTACGGATAACGCGCAAGGCGAGAAATACCTCACCGACGTACTCGCCATCGCCAGGGACCGTGGCCGTCGCGTCGCAGCTCATGTCATTGATGATTTGTGGCAGACCGAAGGGGTCAACGACCGGGTGCAGCTCGCACGCATGGGCGCAGAGCTCAACCGACGTGTCTGTGAAAAGTGGATGCGTCAGGGCGTGACCATCATTGACCCCGCCAGCACATGGATCGATGTTGATGTCTTTATCGGCGTGGACACGATCATTCGCCCGAATGTGCAGCTGCTAGGGGAAACAACCATCGGGGCAGATGCAACCGTTGGTCCAGAAGCAACCATCAGTGACTCGGCAGTCGGCGACGGTACCCACGTGCGCCGTTGCGAGATCGACGCTGCCACCATTGGTTCTGCCGTGACAGTTGGGCCTTATGTCCAGATTCGTGCAGGCAGTGACATCCCAGACGGCACAGCCATCACTTCTTTCACCACCCACCCACACATCACAGATCAGCAGGAGAATTGTCGATGAACGCGATGACGCGTCCCAACCAGAAAAACCTGTTGGTGATGTCGGGGCGATCGCACCCCGAGCTCGCTGAAGAGATTGCTGACTGCCTGGACATCGATCTCGTGCCAACTACCGCGTACGAGTTCGCTAACTCGGAAATCTACGTCCGGTTTGATGAGTCAGTCCGTGGCTCGGATGCCTTTGTTGTGCAGAGCCACACTGCTCCTATCAACAAATGGATCATGGAACACCTCATCATGATCGATGCGTTGAAGCGTGCTTCGGCTAAACGCATCACTGCGGTGGTGCCGTTCTATGGGTACGCCCGTCAAGACAAGAAGCACCGTGGCCGTGAACCTATTTCGGCTCGTCTGATGGCTGACCTGTTTAAAGCTGCGGGTGCTGACCGCCTTATTTGTGTTGATTTGCACACCGCGCAGACGCAGGGTTTCTTCAACGGCCCGGTCGACCACCTACAGGCCATGCCGATGCTCTCTGACTACGTTTTTGAGCGTTACGGGCACGAGAACCTTGCGATTGTTAGCCCCGATGCTGGGCGTATCAAGGTTGCTGAGCAGTGGAGCAAGAAGCTCGGTGGCGCACCGTTGGCGTTCATTCACAAAACACGCGACATCACGCGCCCGAACCAGTCACATGCCAACCGCGTTGTTGGTGAGGTTGAGGGGCGCCTGTGCATTCTTGTCGATGACATGATCGACTCCGGTGGCACGATCTGTCAGGCCGCTGCGGCGCTGATGGAGCACGGTGCTGCGGGTGTGGTTATTGCTGCTACACACGGTATTTTCTCGGACCCGGCCATTGAACGTCTCAAGGCGAGCGTGGCACGCGAGGTGATTGTGACCAACACCTTGCCTATTCCTGCAGAGCGTCGTTTCGACAAGCTCACAGTGTTGTCCATTGCGCCGCTGGTCAGCCAAGCTATCCGTGAAGTTTTTGAGGATGGGTCAGTTACCAGCCTGTTTGAGGTAGAGGGCTGAGAACCCCTAAACTCGTGTAGTTACCTCGGCGAGGGCCGCTGGTGACGTGCAGCTCCGATCTCCCACCGTCCACCCAACACATTGGGTAGGACGGCGCGGGATCGGAGAGGTGCGTCCCGGCTGGCCGTTATCGACGCGGTGTCCCTGCTGTATGTGTGGACTTTCCCGTGTCTTGTCGAGAACTGTCCATCATTGACCCGCAGTCAGGAGACACCATGTCCGACAGCATTCGTATTGAGGCTGAAGCTCGCAGCCAGTTCGGTAAAGGCGCTGCCCGTTCCATCCGTCGCGCTAGCAAAATCCCCGCCGTGATCTACGGCGGCGGCGAAGCCCCGGTGCACGTTGTCCTTCCCGGGCACGACACCATGATGGCCACCAAGACCGCTAACGCTTTGTTGACCGTTGTGCTTGATGGTCAGGAGCACCTCTGCCTGGTCAAGGACATTCAGCGTTTCCCGATCCGTCCCGAGATCGTTCACGTTGACCTCGTTCGCGTAAAGAAGGGCGAGAAGGTTTCCGTTGACGTGTCCATCACTGTCACCGGTGAAGCTGCACCAGAGACCTACGTTGACCTTGACGCCAACACCCTCACCGTTCTCGCTCCGGCCACGGATATCCCCGAAAACGTGGAGATCGACGTGACTGACGCTGCCGTTGGCACCCAGATCTTCGCTAAGGACATCAAGCTGCCCGCAGGCGTTGAGCTTGAGACCGACGCTGAGACCCTCGTTGTCAACGTCACCGCTGCCACCACCGCTGAGCAGCTCGAGGCCGAGCTCGAAGAGGCTGAAGCCGAAGCTGGTATCGAGAAAGACGAGCCCGAAGCCGCTGAGGACGACAAGCAGGAGTGACCCTGTTGTCAGCGTTCTAGCGTGCATGCGCTTCATGCTGAGCGCGGGGGTGAAAGCATCATGGTGCTTTCACCCCCGCGCTTTCTTTCTCCCAGGGGTGGGCCCGTAGCCTGTGGGAATGGACGCTTTTCTTGTGGTGGGACTCGGTAATCCGGGTACGCAATATGCCGGCAATCGGCACAACGCCGGTGCAATGGTGATCACAGAGTTAGCTGCGCGTTCGCATGCGAACCTCAAGCGGCACAAAGCTCGTGCGCATGTGGCAGATGTGCGTTTAGGGGTGGCGGCAGGTGGGGAACCTGGGCCTAAGGCTGTTTTGGCTCAACCAATGTCATTTATGAACCTCTCGGGTGGGCCAGTCAGTGCCTTGCTGCAGTACTACTCGATCCCGCTTGAGCACTTGATCGTCGTGCATGACGAACTGGACATTCCTTTCGGTGATGTGCGCATCAAAAAGGGTGGGGGAGAGGGGGGCCACAATGGCTTGCGATCTATCAGCGCTGCGGTAGGTAGTAAGGATTACGTGCGTGTGCGAGTAGGTGTGGGGCGCCCGCCGGGCAGGCAGGATCCGGCTGACTATGTTCTGAAGAACTTCAGCTCTTCAGAAAAAGTTGAGGCAGAAGTCATGGTTGCGCGTGCTGCAGATGCTGTGGAAATGCTCGCTGAACGCGGAGTTGTAGCAACTCAGCAGGTTTTTCACGCCGCTTCGTAATGCAGGTCCTCGGCATCTAAACAAGGTGTCGAGGATCAGTAATTTGTATGGATGCTTTACCTGCCCGCGGAGAGTCTGCTGCGCGAAACTCAAGAATTCTGCAAAGGTGGCACAAGAGTAGGCAATTGAGTTGCCGAGGAGATTACCGTGGAAGTGGTAGCCGAATCTTTTCAACAGGGACACGGCACCACACCGCATGAGAAAATTGGCGTTACAAAGCTCTGGGGGAGCAATGGTCGATGATGCGATATCGCGATATCGGCCTGCGGGGCTGTCAGGGGAGACGCACATGACGTCGGGGGCAGTGTCGGATCGTGTGCGCACAGCTGTGTGCCTATTTTTCGAACCCAGTTCCTCAACATGTGGAGAGAACGAAAAGTGACTGTCGAGAACCGATCAACCAGGGGGTGGCATCGGTCCGGTCGCCGGACTTCGGCGAAGACCGAGAGTGAGACCGCTCGCCTCGTACTGCGCGACGAATCCGACATCCCGTTTGCGCCGTCTTTAGGCCCGGTCAATGCCCCCGCACATGCTCCCGGTGGGGAGTGGGCTCGTGCGTATTTATTGCGCTTGGTTGCAGGTGATTTTGTGATTGGTGCTGCTGGCGCAGTGGCAGCATCGGTTACGCGGTTTGGTTCGGAAGTTACAGCTGGCTACTGGATGGCAACTGTTGCGATTCCGTTCGTATGGGTACTCGCATTGGTGATGGCAAACGCATACGAGCGGCGGTTCCTCGGCGTGAGCACCGAAGAGTATCGGTCGGTGGGGCGAGCCACGGTCGGTTTGCTGTCAGTGCTGGCAATCGGCGCCTTCGCGAGCAACTATCCATTGGCACGCATGTGGGTGTTCCTTATGCTGCCGCTGTTGTTTGCTGGTGGATTAGCTGCTCGTTGGGTGATGCGTCGTTGGCTTGTGCGTCATCGACGTGTTGGTGAACTGATGCAGCGCACGATTGTTGTGGGGCGCGCTGATGCTGCGGCTAATCTCATTCGCTCTATTAAATCTGAGCCTGGGCAAGGACTGCGGCCGGTTGCAGTATGTGCTACCGGATTCGACGCTGAGTGGGACACGACAACTTCACTGGAGGGCGTGCCGGTGATGGGGCGTCCACGTGATGCACTTGCTGCTGCTGATTTGTATGACGCTGAGGTGGTGGTAGTGGCAAGCCACCCAGATCTGGCTGGAAAGTCCTTGCGGCGGTTGGCGTGGGCACTGGAAGAACGTGGCATTGAGCTGATTGTCTCGCCTGGATTGCTGGATGTTGCTGGTCCGCGTTTGTCTATACCGTCCCTCGACAAACCTTTCCCTGCTTCACATTGAACGTCCGGCGGCTGCGCGACGCTCAGCGATTCTTAAAGGGTTTATGGACTGTAGTTTGGCGGCTCTTTTGCTTTTCCTGCTGTCTCCACTGATGGTTGTGATTGCGGTTGCGATCAAGATCAGTGACCCTGGGCCGGTGTTTTTCCGGCAGCAGCGGGTGGGGGTGCGCGGCAAGTTCTTTTGGATTTTCAAATTCCGCACGATGGTTGTCGATGCTGAGAAGCGGCTCGAAGCCCTGGAAGCGCGTAGTGACGGCAATGGTGTGCTGTTCAAGATGAAGGATGACCCCCGTATCACGAAGATTGGTCATTTCCTTCGCCGATACTCCCTTGATGAGTTGCCGCAGCTCATTAACGTTCTTATTGGCGATATGTCGCTGGTGGGGCCGCGGCCGCCATTGGCTCGCGAGGTGGAGCAGTATGAGCCAGATGCGTTGCGACGACTGCATGTCAAGCCTGGAATGACGGGGCTGTGGCAGGTGAGCGGCCGTTCTGATTTGTCATGGGAAGAGTCATTGCGGCTTGATCTTCGGTACGTCGATAACTGGTCACCGATGGGTGATTTGCATATTTTGTTCCGCACCTTCTCGGCGGTGTTTACCAGTAGCGGCGCTTACTAGCCGGGTGGCAGGAGCTTCTGTGCGCATGTAGCTGCGTTGAGCGGTGTGGTTCAGGTGGCAGGAGGCATCCTGTATGTCGTCGGTTGTGGTCACGGTGCGGTGATCGGTATTCGGCGATCTATTCCGGTTGCTCAGTGGTATTTGGGCAGCTGGCTATTGTGCTCCTGTTTCGTGAGGCGTGCATGTTCTGATGAGGGCATGGCTCTGCTGCGTGGGACTGGATTGGTGTGGACGCATGGCATGTATTTCAGGTGTCACAGTGATTCGGTGCTTGTGAGACGCAGTTCACAATTTTGACGGGTCGGCTTGTGGGCGGATACGAAACCCTGAATGCCTCTGCTGGGTAAGAAGTTTCCTTTACGTGGACGCTTTGGTGAGTCTATGCAGGCTTTGTGTTCGTGCATCGATGACGGACTAGGTCGCGTCAGGACGGAAGCGATAGCAACGGATAGATGCATTGCAATATTTAAATATGTGTGTCAGGCTGGAAAGGCAACACGGAATGAAGCACATCGATCGTGCCGCGGACTTGTTCAAAGCACTCGGTCACCAGGCAAGACTCCACATCATGGTCGTTCTCCTGGAAAAACCCCGCTCCGTTGGGGAAATCACCGAGGCAGTAGACCTGTCCCAGCCGATGGCCTCACAGCACCTGCGCACTCTACGAGAAGCCGGTCTCGTCACAGCCGCGCGAGAAGGGCGCGAGGTGATCTATTCCGTGAGTGATGAACATATCGGGCATGTCCTCGCCGACGCGCTCGAGCACGTCCAAGAAGAGTGATCACCCCCACCAGGAGACAGCCATGACCGACGAGCACAAGATCCACCACACCATCGCCGAGCACAAGCACGGTGAAGACTGCGGCCACGAAGCCGTCAAGCACGAGGACCACGTGGACTACCTTCACGACGGTCACAAGCACGCCGAGCACGGCGACCACTACGACGAGCACTGAGCACACTCTCACTCGTAAAAGGTGTGGCCTTTCCCATAAAACGGGAAAGGCCACACCTTTTACGTACACCGCGTTCAATCCGCGGCCAACACACCTAAACTCGCAGCCAACAAAAACACCATCGACTCCGACTCCGAACACGTGCCAGCACCCACCGCACGATCAAACCGATCAATCACCCCATCGGTATTAATCAACGCATCCGGACACTGCGTCACCAAACGACGCATATGCGCAGTCGCCTCACTGTCACGCAACACAAACGAGGCATCCACTCGGAAAGCAGACTTCGGGAAACCCAACCCAGCTATCGCAGGGCGCTGGGCCGCAAGGCGGCGCAACAAAGACCGAACCGGCACCTTCCCATCCCGGATCGACACAAACGAAGCCGGATCCCGACGCAACGCATACCGCGCAACCGGCGTCGCCAAATACGCAGGGCGAAGCTCCACGCCCTCCTCCATCCAGGCATGGTCACCCTGGACAGTCAAAAGATACGAGCCAAGCAAATCCCGCAAATCAACCTGACGACGGTCCTCTAACCCAAAGCCCTCCGGCAGCACGGCAGCAGCATCAAAAGCCGTCCGCAACTGCGGGCCAAACAACTCCGCTACCGGCTTCATAATGTCCGCGCGACGACTACCAGCACTGCTCGACAACGCGATCACTGCACGCCAATACGACCTCGCCCATCGCGGACCACGATCGCCACCAAACTCAGGCTCACCAAACTCATCCCACGGCAAACGCTTCGGATCACCAAAAGCACCCGCCCGAGCAGCCAAGATGCGATAAGAGTCGTAACCTCCAAACAACTCATCAGCACCCTCACCAGAAAGCACCCCACGGATACCCTCACTCGCCGCCCGGCGCGCCAAACTCATCATGCCTATCGGGCCCATTCGCACCAACGGAACCCGACGAGTACGTACATACTCCTCAAGCAACGTCACCGCAGCACGAGGACGCAGCATGTGATGAACCAGGTCATAGCCAATAGCCTCGGCAACCTCGACCTGGCGGCCGCGCACAATCTCATCGCCCTCCAGGAACAAAGCCAACCCAGTACGCGCACCCTCATCATGAGCAAGCGTGGCAATGATCGTGGAATCAATACCACCGGAAATAAGCGCCACGATCTCACTCGTAGACCTCATCCGAGCAGCCACCGAATCCCGCATCAACTGCTCAAATTCAGCAAGATCAGCCTCAGACAAAGGCGAAGCATCAAGCTCCTGCCCCTGCGCAGTCACCGCCTCATGCGCTGCCCCGATACGCGCCGAAGGCACAGGTGCCGCCCGATGATCAGCCCACATCCACCGACGCACAGGCGCATCACCCTGCAACTGCACAACCTGCCCCGGCATCACCTGATCAACACCAGCGAACGGAGTACGACCATGCGTCGGCGCCCAATCATGAAGAATCGAAGCAACACCCGACACATCCAAGCCATCCACACCACCGGAAAAGCCGCCAGAAATCTCTGACAACGCCTCCAATGCAGACGCCAAATATGTCGCACCATCCCGCCGCATCACATACAACGGCGAAATCCCAAACCGGTCACGCAACGCCAACACCGGAGCATCAGCCCCCACACGCACCACGGCCGCGAACTGGCCATCAATACGCCGAGCAAACTCCGGACCCTCAGCTCGAACCCCCGCCAGCAGCACTTCGATCTCACTGGCACCAGGCAGCCCAAGCACATCCTGCAACTCAGACAAGTTAAACAACTCACCATTAAAAACAGCCATCCCGCCGTCTTCAGTGAGCAACGGCTGCTGCGATGCGCCCTCCTCCCAGTGGATCAAACGCGTACTCACAGCAGCCAGGCCGCCCTCGACGTGACGAGCTGTCGTGTCCGGGCCCCGGCGCGACAATGCCGCATCTACACCAGGGCTCGGAACCACTTCAGCAGCCGCGTCGCGGACGGCCAATGCAAAACCGCACATACGTCAGAGCCGCTCGTAAGCAGCCTTCATGACCTCCAAGTTGCGGAAGTCCGTGGCCTGCGCTTGCTCAAGAGCCTCTTCATCCACGCCCGCATCCGCGAACGTCTCCAAAATCACCACAATGGACAACGAATCGAGCAAACCATCTTCAGCAAGATCACTCGAGTCACGAACAGCCTGCTCATCATGTGCATAAAAAACGTTGTCCATGAGGTCGGCCTCGACCTCGCTCCAGGGCTTCTTCTCACTCATCAATCAATCACTTTCTTTTACACAAACCACGAAAACATCGATCAAAAACCCAGAGCCAGAATCCAGCCCTAGGGAAAACTCAGACGATCAGGAGTGATCCCACACCCGACTACGAATCTGCAGGTAACGCAACGAAGCGCGCAGTCCCACAGCAGCCTGACGCAGTGAAGCCACTGACCATCCCGGCAACTCATCTACCAACGGCTGCAACGACGCATCATCTGCCAAATCCGCATCAGACATGGTCACAACAGCTGTTAAAACCCCAGCCGGCAGCGCGTAGTAGTAATCCTCCTGAGACTGCTCCAACGCGTACGTATCCGTCGTGGGAGTGCGGTCAATAATTGACTGCGGCACACCCAACTCACGCGCAAGCTCGTACACCTCTTCCTTCGCGCAGTCACCAATCGCGCAAATATCGGCAGCATCGTCCCCGTACTTGACCACAAAACCACTACGCAGCTCATCGCCATTACTGGCACCAACAACCGCATAGTTGAGCCGCTCAGCCTCCGCATACGCAAACAACATACGAGTACGCTGCTTGCGGTTCTGGTAGGCAATGATCGCGCGCAAATCATCCGCGCTCATCCGCAGCGTCTTCTCCGCCTTACCATTACGCGGACCAATCACCACCTGGTAAACCAAAGCACCCAAACGACGCGCCATTGTCGGCGAGGCATTCACCGCATACGCCTGCGTCTGCGGGTCATAATCCGGCTCATACTTGCGGATAATGTCCGCAACTTCATCCTGGCTGAACTGCGCCTCAATCGTCTCAGCGATAGAACGCTCAATAAGCTCCACCCCCGCGCTCTGCGCAGCCTCCTGCACATACCGCTTCGTCTCTGGACCCGTTGCGCGATCCGGCAGATACAACGCCTTCACCCGATCCGCGCCCAAAGCCCGCGCAGCCAAATGCAGCACTGTGCTGGAATCCACTCCACCAGACAGCTGCACCAGGGCACCCTTTTTACTCATCTCACCGAGCTGCCCCACGATCCAGTCGAGGCGATCCTGCAGATTGGAACTCACTTGCCACTCTCCTTGAGCGTCAGTTCGCGGACGAACCTGATATCGAACAAGCCCGCAAGCTTGCCGAATTCGGAATGAAGAGCGCGACGGATCGGACCCGCCCGCTCAGGAGTCTCAGGACCAGGAACAATCTCGACGACAGGAATGTCGTCCCCCGAAACCGTGCCAGGCCTGCTACGAATTTTCAGAACCAGCGGCTGCGCCGCCGCAGCGACAATCTCAGACACCCGCCGAAGATCCACCTTCGTCCCCGCCACATTCAAAACTGAATCAGCCCGCCCCGCATGCCGCACCGACCCATCCGCAGCCACCACCGCCACATCCGAGGTCACTACCTCCTCAGCACCAGGACCAGCAGCCACCGAGGTATACGGCGCTCGCAGGACCCTATCCATCGCGAACTTGCTCGCGACCACCAACCGCCCTACCTCGTCAGCATCCTCGTGCTCTTTAAAAGCCACGCGCATGCTCACACCCGGCAACGCCGAGCCCACCATGCCCTCAATAAAATCAGCAGGGTCGCCATCCCATACAGAAATCCGTGGCCCCATCTCGGCCTGCCCATACATATTGGTCAGCCGCAACCGCGGAAAACGCTCTGCAAGACGAGCCACGCTTGTTGCCGAAATACGACCGCCAGCAACGAAAATTCGCGTTACACGCTGCGGATCCACATCCGCTGAAAGTAACAACGGCATGTGCTGCGGCAACGCATAAATCGCGATATCCCGCACCTGATCCGGTACCTCAGCATCGGCTTGCGTTACCGCCGCGCTCAGGCCAGGAAGCCCCCACACCGCATCCGCGAATGTCACAGGAACGCCAGAGACCAAATGTGAATCAACAATCGACAGGCCATAAGCGAACCGTGGGGGAGGCAACGCCACATAAATCTGCGAATCACTCAAATCCAAAGAAGAAGCAATCACGCGGGCGTGCTCAATAAGCGTTTCCTTCTTGTACACCACGCATGAGGGCGACCCCGTCGAACCGGAGGTGTGGAAGGCCACCAAAGACTCCAACGGTGGTAATGCCTGCTCGCCCTCACCGGTTGACCCCACCACCGAATCTAAGCGCTGCTGATGAGAAGATAAATCTGTGACAAAAAGGGGGTTTCGAGACTGCTCGCGCAGGCAATCCATCACGCGTTCCAGGCCCTCGTATGCTTCGATAGGGCGCACTAAAACCGAGCCGCCTGCAGTGAATTCGCGGGCATAGTTGGATAATGCCACCGAAACTTCCGTCTCAGTGTGGCGTACCAGTACAGACGCATCTTCCCGCATGAACCCCATGTAATTCCCCCCAAAAGCAACGGATCGCGTTCCGTTGTCCCTTCAACTGTATCCACTGGAAAGTCGGTAACACGTGAGTGTGGGTGGCTGGAAAAACACGCTACTTACGGGTAGCTCTGACACACAAGCAAAAGCGTAAATACACCAAATGGGGAATAAGGCCACAGCCACACAAACCAGCCCCACAACACCCCACCCCCCCTACAGTCTGCCCAACACAAGCCACCACCTCGAACCCCACACCCAAGCGACCTATCGTTGAAGACAACACAAACCGCCCCCACGCCACCACACCACCGCGATGGAGCTCCACACATGACCCTCACCGCCGTCGTAGACCACCTCCGCCGAGACCGAGGAGTCACCCAAGCACTCGAAGCCTTCACCCAAGGCGAACCCTTCGTCGATATCACCATCGCCCCCGGTGCACGCCCCGCCCTCCTGGCGGCCCTCGCCCACGCCCCTGAACGCACTGGCCCACTCGTAGCCGTCACCGCCACCACCCGCGCCGCCAACGACCTCAACGACGCCCTCCATGCCTACCTGCCCAACGCATCCATCACCCAATTCCCCAGCTGGGAAACCCTTCCCCACGAACGACTCAGCCCCCGAAGCGACACCGTAGGCACCCGACTCTCCGTACTGCGCCGCCTCGAAAACCCCGACCCCGACGGTCCCCACGGCCCTATCGACATCGTCATCGTCCCCATCCGATCCCTCCTGCAACCCATCGCTACCGGCCTGGCCAACCTCGCCCCCGTCTACCTCCACTGGGGAGAAGGACGCCCCCTCACCGACGTCGTCGACGCCCTTACCGCCGCCGCCTACACCCGCACTGACCTCGTTGAACGACGCGGCGAATTCGCCGTTCGCGGAGGCGTTCTCGACGTCTTCCCACCCACCGAACAACACCCCATCCGCATCGAATTCTTCGGCGACGAAATCGAAGACTTGCGCTACTTCAAAGTCGCCGACCAACGCAGCTTCCCCGCCGTCAGTGACGCAGCCCGCCCCGCCGCCATCAAAGCAGGCATGGTCCCCGCCCACCTATGGGCACCGCCCTGCCGCGAACTCCTCCTGACCGACACCGTCAAACAACGCGCCCTAGACCTAGCCAACAAACTCCCCGGCATCACCGACATGGTCGAAAAAATCGCCGAAGGCATCGGCGTCGAAGGCATGGAATCCCTCACCCCCGCCCTCGTTGACGGCATGGAAACCTTCCTCGATGTCCTCCACCGCGTCGGCGGAGCCCACATCCTCCTGCTCGACCCCGAAAAAATCCGCACCCGCGCCCATGACCTCGTCGCCACCAGCGAAGAATTCCTCGACGCCAGCTGGTCATCAGCATCAGGCGGCGGCAACGCCCCCATCGACCTGCGCGGCATACTCGACCAAGCCAGCTACCACTCCCTAGCCCACACCCGCACCGCCGCACAGCACGCCAACATCCCCTGGTGGACCCTCACCTCCTTCACCAACGACCCCGACACCGCCACTACCGTCGAAGACAACTTTGGCGACGACGCCAACACCACCTACCTACGCACTGACACCCACGAAACCCCCGACTACCACGGCGACATACCCAAAGCCACAACAGACCTCGCCACCTGGACCCACGAAAACAAACTCATCGTCGTCACCACCGCAGGCAAAGGCCTAGCCGAACGACTCTCCGAAGTCCTCACCAACGCAGACATCCCCGTCCACATCGACGCCTCCGGAACCGACAACCGCACCGGCCTAGTCCACGTCACCAAAGCAGACATCACCGAAGGCTTCACTGCACCCAGCGCCGGCATCGTCCTCATCAGCGAAACAGACCTCATCAGCGGCAAAGGGCGCCGCGCCACCGGCGGCACCACCAAAGACATGCGCAAAATGCCCTCCCGACGCCGCCGCCAAGTCGACCCCCTCTCCCTTAAACCCGGCGACCACGTCGTCCACGAACAACACGGCGTCGGACGATTCATTGAAATGACCCAACGCACCGTCCAAGGCGCAACCCGCGAATACCTCCTCATCGAATACGCACCCAGCAAACGCGGCGGCCCCGCAGACCGCCTCTTCGTACCCACCGACCAACTCGACCAAGTGACCGCCTATGTCGGCAACGACGCACCCAACCTCAACAAACTCGGCGGCTCAGACTGGAGCAAAACCAAAACCCGCGCCAAAAAGCACGTCAAACAAATCGCCGGAGAACTCGTCCGTCTCTACAGCGCCCGCATGGCAACCAAAGGCCACGCCTTCGGCCCAGACACCCCCTGGCAACGCGAACTCGAAGACGCCTTCGCCTACGTCGAAACCCCCGACCAACTCTCCAGCATCGACGAAGTCAAAGACGACATGGAAAAAGAAATCCCCATGGACCGTCTCATCTCCGGCGACGTCGGCTACGGAAAAACCGAAATCGCAGTCCGCGCCGCCTTCAAAGCCATCCAGGACGGCAAACAAGTCGCCGTCCTCGTACCCACCACCCTCCTAGTCCAACAACACTTCCAAACCTTCACCGAGCGCTACGCCCAATTCCCCGTCAACGTCAAAGCACTTTCCCGATTCCAAAACAAAAAAGAGTCCGACGAAACCATCGCCGGACTCGCCGACGGAAAAGTCGACCTCGTCATCGGAACTCACCGACTCCTCTCCTCCACCGTGCGCTTCAAAGACCTCGGCCTCGTCATCATCGACGAAGAACAACGCTTCGGCGTCGAACACAAAGAACAACTCAAAGCCATGCGCACCAACGTCGACGTCCTAGCCATGTCCGCCACCCCCATCCCACGCACCCTCGAAATGGCCGTCACCGGAATCCGCGAAATGAGCACCCTCGCAACCCCACCCGAAGAACGCCACCCCGTGCTCACCTTCGTCGGCCCCTACAACGACAAACAAGTCGCCGCAGCTATCCGCCGCGAACTCCTGCGCGAAGGCCAAGTCTTCTACGTCCACAACAGAGTCTCTGACATCGAAAAAGTCGCAGCCCACATCCGCGAACTCGTCCCCGAAGCCAGAGTCGAAACCGCCCACGGCCAAATGGGCGAAGCACGACTAGAAAAAGTCGTCGTCGACTTCTGGGAAAAAGAATTCGACGTCCTCGTCTGCACCACCATCGTCGAAACCGGACTCGACATCTCCAACGCCAACACACTCATCCTCGACCGCGCCGACAACTTCGGGCTCTCCCAACTCCACCAACTCCGCGGACGCGTCGGACGAGGCCGCGAACGCGCCTACGCCTACTTCATGTACCCCACCGGCAAACCCCTCACCGAAACCGCCCACGACCGACTCGCCACCATCGCCGCAAACACCGACCTCGGCGCCGGCATGCAAGTAGCCATGAAAGACCTCGAAATGCGAGGAGCAGGAAACCTCCTCGGCGGTGAACAAGCCGGACATATCGACGGCGTCGGATTTGACCTCTACGTCAGACTCGTCGGAGAAGCAGTTGCCGAATTCAAAACCGGCGAAATGGACGAAGCCCCCCGCGAAGTCAAAATCGAACTACCCGTCGACGCCCACATACCCCACAACTACGTCGCCGAAGAACGCCTACGCCTCGAAGCCTACAAACGCCTCGCCGCCGTCACCGACGACATCGAACTCACGGCACTCATCGAAGAAATTGTTGACCGCTACGGCCCCTACCCCGAACCCGTCGCAAACCTCATCGAAGTCGCCAAACTCCGCACCGTCGCCAAACGCGCCGGAATCAGCGACATCGGCATCCAAGGCAACATGATCCGATTCGGCCCCGTCGACCTCAAAGACAGCCAACAACTCCGCCTCACCCGCATGTACAAAGGCACCACCATCAAAGCAGCCGTCCGACAAATCCTCGTCCGACGCCCCATGACTGCACCCATCGGAGGAACGCCCCTCAAAAACAAAGAAATCCTCGCCTGGACCACCGAACTCATTCAGCAAATCTTCCTCGACGCCCCCACTAGCCGCTAAACCACCGCTGCCCTTTGAAAACGACTCAGACAACCTCAAAGGGCAGCGAAACCACACAACACACATTCGGCTCCCTTTGAGGTGCTGCAAGGAGCGACTAAGCCGCTCTAGATAGACAGACCTACTAGGTAGTCATACTATCTAGATATGGCCGATCAACCCTGGCCGAGCGAATGGCTCCGCGGACTGCTGTCACTAGCGGTGCGAAGAACCCTTCTCGAAGGCCCCACCTACGGGTACGCAATCTCCACCGCCCTGGCAGAAGCCGGATTCGGTGACGTCAAAGGCGGCACCCTTTATCCCCTCCTCAGTCGCCTCGAAGCCTCAGGCGACATCACCAGCGAATGGCGCCAAGGCGACAACGGTCCCGGCCGCAAATACTTCCGCCTCACCCCCGATGGCGAATCCCGCTTCCAGCAAGAAGCCACCAAATGGGCCGAATTCGCCCAACATACAACCCGCTTCATCAACAAGGAGGCCACATGAGCACCACCGATGCAGACAAACAATGGATCGATGACTTCGTCACCGAACTGCGACTTCATGGCGTCAATGGCACAGCCATCGGCGACGCCCTAGCAACTGCCACCTCATATGCCACAGAATCCGCAGAAAGCCTCACCGACGCCTTCGGAGACCCCCGCACCTACGCCCGGGAATTGCGATTTCGCCCTGACCAAATGGACACAAACACCCTCAGAAGCTGGATGCCTATCATTGCACCCATGGCGTGCGGCATCCTTGCCGTAGCTATAGGGCCAGAAACCGCGCGCGCAGCAAAACTCAACAGCGATGTAATCGTCACATGGGGGCATCTGACCGGGTTTTCCCTCCTGGCGCTCCTCATCCTCGCCACCGCAGCCCTAACTCAACCTCTACGCATCATCATCGAGCACCCCATACTTGCCACCCTCGTTCTCAGCGGCTTCTTTGCCGGTATTGCTGCCCTCATGGTCATCCTCAACAACCCCGCGTTCGATATCCCGATCGCTATTGCTGCCGTCCTCACCGTGGCGATGCTCGTCACGCAAATCACACTCGAACTGCGCAATCGCACAGCAGTAGCTGACCCAGTCATCAACCCCCTCACTAACAAAGACCACTTCGATGACGGCACCCCCAGTGCGCGCAGAATCAACCACGCCCTACGTCTCCAGCCCTGGATCTACACCCTCGCCACTGCAGCCCTGGTTGCCCTGAACTGGGCCACTGCCTAAACGGCATCTATCAGGCACAAAACCGCGAGCTCACCACAGAGGCCACAAAGCCGGAAACCTCAAAGGCACACCACAGCCCCTGACAGGCCAGATCCTTGAACCAATCAACAACAACAAGGTAAAGACGTGACTATGGAAAACACGATCCTGCACAACCCCCGCTGCTCCACATCCCGCCCCGCACTGGCAGAACTAGAAAACGCCGGCATCAAACACGACATCGTCCGCTATCTCGACACCCCACTCAACAAGCAGCAAACCCTAGACCTCCTCAGCAAACTCGAAGACGCACCCGCCGACCTCATCCGCCGCGACAACACCTTCACCCAGCTCGGTCTAAGTGACAACGACATCGACACCGCCCAAAAAGTCGCTGCCCTCATCGCCAAGCACCCCGCCCTCATGCAACGACCTGTCCTCATTGCCGCTAACCGGGCAATCATCGGACGCCCCAAAGACCGCGTACCCGCATTCATCGCCGAAATAACACAGCCCTGATCTAATCACCTGTCGCCTTAGACGCAGATAGAGGAGATGGCGGTTACCCTACGAACATTAGGGAAAACCTTCCGCGGCTGCATAGCCATCTTTCTAAGGAAAAACTAATGAGGCGGTACGAAATTAAGAGACCGCTGACACCTAATGTGCTCATTCAATCGTGTGGACTGGCATTGATACTGTCTGGTTGCGGTGTCGCCCAAACAGGAGGACCTAAGCCAGCAACAGTGGGAATAACAACAGTCACCTCGCCAATAGATGAAGGCAAAAGGAGAACGCAGCTTCAACTGCTTGACGACACTGGAGCGCTGGTCGACTCAATCGACATGAATAAAGGCGTATCGCCACCCATAGCTACCTCAGGAAAAACTGTATGGGCTGCTAGCGATGAGGCGCTATTCAGCTGGACAAAAGGGCAGAAGAAACAGATCCCCTACCCTGTCCCTTCAGCTCGACCCGTGGGACTTTGGGAACGACGCGGGGGAGGGGGCACAGTACTTCTAGATCTCGGAGCCAAAGGCGACCTGGAGTCATACAGACATTTAATTCTTGAAATAGATGGCAGCGGAAAAATCATTTCGCAGATCAATCTCAAAGCGATGGTATGGGCCGCTGGTATCTGCTCAGATGAGATGGTTCTAGTGACGTCTACAGCCAACGGGAACCCTGGGGGGATTCCGTATCAAATCACTCGCATCTCTCGAGTAGACAACGAAGCCCCCAGAAAAACTCCCCTGCGACTGCAGAACGGGGTTAATGTTGAACCTGGAGAACTCGTTTGTCGAAACAACAGGGCTGCCGTTGCCGCCAGTCGATCTGAAAAAGGCGGAAAACGGCAGGAACAGGGAGCGGTAATAATCGAACTTGAAAACGTCAAAGCGGCCTATATATCGATTAAAGATATGCAAGGGAATTTGTACCTAGGTAAGGGCTTAGGTGGAAAAGGTGCCGCGTGGACTACTGAAGGAATTATCCGTCCTGAATGCGACGGCCGACTGGGGAAAACTGATCCACTTACAGGAAAAACCTCTTTCAGTCACCCGTTAATTAAAGAAGTCAACGCATCATCCAACATCACCATCAGGGAAGACAAGGTATTTGTTGTTGATTGGCCCGAAGGGGAAAGCCCCTCCCTGTCTGTACTTGACGTGAACTCACTGCACCCAAGGCAGCCAACCGTAAACCTGGAAGGAATCTCCTCGGTTGGGTGGTTCATTGGACGCGCCGTTGGGTCATCTATCACTCTCCGATAGAACCGCGTCACGGCCGAAGCAAGGCTCGCTGGCGCAAGGGAGGGGAGATGAGGATCAGAGTGCTCCGTGTTTTACGGCCAGCTCTTCAAAAACAACAGGGGTAGATGCGCCGGAAGCGGTCAGGCTAGGGAGAGGAAAAGCTTCTCCAAGGCGGCGAAATCAGCTTCACGATCAGGGTTTTCTTGGCTCATGCATTTCTGAAGCCCAGTGGTGATGATGGTGAACCCGGCCCGGTCAAGAGCACTACTGCATGCAGACAACTGAGTCACGATGTCTTTGCAGTCTCGCCCCTCCTCAATCATGCGGATCACCGCAGCGAGCTGACCATGAGCCCGACGCAGGCGCTTAAGAGCAGGGTCCAATTCAGCAGGTTCGAGGATCAAAACAGCCCCTTACAGATGCAACAGAAATGACACCGGTACCACTGCAAAGTACCCCAATGGGTATCGAATGTAGATACCCCGCGGCCCTCGCGCTGACCTGACCAGTCACCGCCCTAAAAGACGCGCAATAAGACTGCTGCTAGTGCTGGTAGGGGGGTGGCCGTTGCACCATTGGTCAGCAGGGACAGTGTGCTTCACAGCTTCAATGTGTTGACCGCAACCAGCCCATGTGGTTTTTCCGCAGGTTTTACAGGTGACAGATCGGCACATGCGCTACTCCTCGGTAAGTATGTCAATGCGCTTGATGTGGTTAAGGAGAGGGGGATGTGTCCTAAGCGACACCCCTAAGATATACCCCGGGGGGTATACTTTCTAGTATGGATATCGTCATCGTGGGCGGCGTCGCCGCCGGAATGTCTACAGCCGCCCGTCTGCGCCGACTCGAAGAAACAGCCACCATCACCGTCATCGAAAAAAGCAACCACGTATCCTTCGCCAACTGCGGCCTGCCCTACCACGTAGGCGGCATCATCGAGGAACGCACGGCACTGCTACTACAAACCCCCCAAACCCTCACCACCAGATTCAACATCAACGTACGCACACGCACCGAAGCCACCGCCATTAACCGCGATGCCAAAACACTGCACATCCGCGACCTCACCACAGGCAACGAAACAGACCTGCCCTACGACGCACTCGTCCTCGCACCCGGGGCAACCCCAATCCGCCCACCCATCCCCGGAATCGAACGAGCAAAAACGCTACGCAACATCGAAGACACCGACGCCATCATCGACGCAGCCGCCAAAGCACAAACCGCCATCGTCATCGGAGGCGGCTTCATCGGAGTCGAAATGGCAGAAAACCTCCTCCACCGCGGACTCAAAGTCACCCTCATCGAAGCATCACCCCAAGTCATGCCACCCATCGACAAAGAAATGGTGGCCCAAGTACACCAAACAATCACCGATGCCGGAATCACGCTACGCCTATCCACCACAGTGACCGCCATCAGCGAAAACCACGTCGAACTCCACAACGGCGAACAACTCACCGCCGACCTCGTCATCACCGCCATCGGCGTCCGGCCCGAATCACACCTCGCAGCACAAGCCGGACTACAACTCGGCGAACACGGAGGCATCATCGTCGATGACCACTACCGAACCAGCGACCCATCCATCTACGCCGCCGGCGACGCCGCACAAAAGAAAGACGCCATCACCGGCACGGACACCCTCATACCACTGGCCAATACCGCCAACCTCCAAGGACGCCGCATCGCCGACACCATCACCGGACGTGACGTCCCCAACCGGCCAGTACTCGGCACCGCCATCGTCGGCATCCTCGGCCTGCAAGTCGCAACCGTTGGCTGGAACGAAAAACGCCTCATCGCAGCCGGACGGCAATACCGAGCAATCCACACACACCCCACCACACACGCCAACTACTACCCAGGAGCAAACTCACTCGCCCTCAAACTCCTCATCGACCCACACACCGACACCATCCTCGGTGCACAAGCCATCGGAAAAGACGGCGCAGACAAACGCATCGACATCATCGCCACAGCCATGCAAGCCGGACTACACGCCTGCGACCTCGCCGAACTAGAACTGGCCTACGCGCCACAATTCGGATCAGCAAAAGACCCCATCAACATGCTCGGATTCATCGCAGAAAATCGGGCCACCGGCGTCGAAAAAACCATTCAATGGCACGAACTAGCCACTGCCCAACATGATGGCGCCACACTCATCGACGTTCGCACCCCCACCGAATTCACCGCCGGAGCAATCCCCGGCGCAATCAACGTCCCCCTCGACGAACTCCGCGAACGCCTCACCGAAATCCCCCAAAACAACGTCATCGTTCACTGCGCCGTCGGAATCCGCGGCCACATCGCAAGCCGCATCCTCACAGCTGCCGGATACCACGTCCGCAACCTCGACGGCGGCTACCGCACCTGGGCAGCCGGAACCACAACTCACCCCACCCCCAAGCAAAACTAGGCCAATAACACCCCGCCTCCATGTGTCCTACCTCTCTAGCCATAATCGAAACAGCATGGTGACATGCTGATAGAACGATCGACGTCGTTGCCCATGTGACACACGTGGGAGCCTCCGCTCCGTCTCAGTCTTACGGCCTCAAACCGTTCCGCACCAGCCATGCTCACGGCTGAACTTGCCCCCAAGGAGAGTCATGAAGACACCGTCGGACCTGAGCGCAGCAGTCGACGCCATCGCGGGTGACGTCATCAAGTGGCGCCACCACGTTCACGCCAACCCCGAATTATCAAACCGTGAAGTAAACACAGCCAAGTACATCGTCGACCATCTCACCACCCTGAACCTGGACGAGATTCACACCGACGTCGCTGGCCACGGCGTGATTGGAGTGCTGAACGGTGCCCAGAAAGGGCAGCGCACCATCCTGCTGCGAGCTGACATCGACGCGCTACCCGTTCCCGACGAATCCGGTGTAGATTTCGCCTCCACCGTCATCGACGAGCACTACCCAGGCGGACCATTCCCCGTCTCCCACGCCTGCGGACACGACTGCCACACCGCAATGCTCATGGGCGCAGCATCAGTTCTGGCCAAGCACCGCGACGAACTGCCCGGCCGCGTCCTATTCGTCTTCCAACCAGCCGAAGAAGGCCCGCCCGTCGATGAGGAGGGCGGCGCTCGCAGCATGCTCGAGTCCGGCATCTTCGAGCAGTACTCGCCGACGATGGCGTTCGGGATGCACGTGCAGCCCTTCCCCAAGGGCGTCGTGGCTATGCGTGAAGGCAACCAGTTCGGCGCATCATGCCTGGTGAAAATCACCCTCACCGGAGAACAAGTACACGGCTCGACGCCATGGGCAGGAATCGACCCGATGCCCGCGGTCGGTGCCATCCTCACCGGCATCGGGCAGATCTACCGCCAAGTCGACGCATTCGACCCCTTCACCGTCTCCATCGGACACATCGAAGACGTAGGGCGGTTCAACATCATCGGTCAGCGGGTGACGTTGTGGGGCACAATCCGCTCACACCGTGAAGCCACAATGAGCGACGTACAGGAACGGGTGCGCACTCTCGCCGAAGGCGCAGCGAAGGCCAACAACTGCCAGGTCAACGTGGAGTACCTGCAGGATGTGCCAGCGGTGACGAACACGCCCGAGTGGGTGGCAGCAGCCCGACCCACGATCGAACGCGTTGTCGGCAGCGCCAACGTCATCCCCGCGCCCCCAACCCTCGGATACGACGACGTCTCCGAGTTCGTCAAAGCGTTCGGCGGCCTCTACATCGGCCTCGGCGTGCAAGACACAGCATTCACCGAAGACGGCGAGCTATACATCCCCGAAGACGGCCGCGGCGGCGTACCCAACCACAACCCCCGCTTCTACGCCGACGACGACACCCTCGCCACAGGCGTCAAACTCATGGTCGAATGCGCCCGCGACCACCTCACCGGACAGCTAATGCCAGGACAAGGCTGACTCTCTCGTGGGGAAGGGCACGCTCGATCCGATCTGATCTGCCTAGAGCGCCCTAGCACAACGCGCCCACCTCACATGTAGTCAGCGCCACAACCGAATCTGGCGACCGTTGCGTGGAACACCGCAGCAGTGGGACACCCAAAAACCAGTAGCGTCAGAACACCACACCCGTCGAGACTCGGTGCACACCACCTCGACCACGACGAGGAACGGTGACAACCCCATGACCCCACACGCCAGGCCCCACCGGAGCAAAACACCACTGGCCATCGCTGCAGCCGCGCTCCTGCTCACCACCGCCTGCGCCGCCCCTCACGAGGCAGGCCCCGTCCCACCACTGCCCAGCGCCATCAGCTCCGCCGCAGCCAGCACTATCGCTCAATTACCCCCACCGCCAGCCAACAGCAACGAAAAAAACACCAAAGCACGCCACACCATCACCGCCTTCGCCGACGCAGCACAACGCGCCCTCATCACCCCCAACCCACCTCAAGCCAACCAATGCCACGACGCCGCCGAACTCATCGATAAGGCAGCAACACCACAAGAACTCCTCACCGCCGCAGTCACCCTCAACGACCCCGACCTGCGCTCCCTCACCCTTGCCGCCCGCACCCACATCGGCACCTACCTCAGCCGTTGCGCTGCAGGAAACCCACCATCACCCCAAGCAGCACACAACGCCCTGGCCCTCCTACGCGCTCGCCTTGACACCACAGCTCGCACGGGAGAGAAGTAATGCCCCGACACACACGCCGCACCGCCGCTGCTGCGCTGATCAGCGCAGCCCTTCTGACCTGCCTTACCGCCGCGCCAACCGCCTCAGCAAAACCCACTAACGGTGAACCCACCTGGGCTGCCCTTGGCGACAGCATCAGCAGCGGCTACGGCATCACCAGCGTCAGCCCCACCCCTTCGGCGTGGGGAGCGCAGTGTGGCCGCGCCGACGGAGCTACAAGCAACGAGGCAGCAATGCCAGTCATCGCCCAAAAACAACTGGCGTCTTCAGGCATCAGCTACCGGCAAGCCTTCACCGCCTGCGCCGGCGCAACCACCGATGACTGGGCGATCCAACTCGCGGAGGCGTACCGCCAGCTCGGTGTGAAAATCAACACGCCCATCGAACCAGGCACCCCTACTCGCAACTCTGCACTGGTTAAAGAACTCGATGCTATTGCCGCCAGCGGTAACCGATTCGATCTGATAACCATGACTTTCGGCGCGAACAACGCTGCCTTGGGGGCACTGGGCGAACTATGCATGGACACTAAAAATGTCCAAGGCGAAGCCCTGGATTGGGATTCACCAGGCTGGGGAAGCTGCGATGTTCCACCCGAACAAGCCACAAAGATTCTCGACACCCTCACTCAAGGCAACGCATCGGTACCTCTACCTGCTGGGCAGGTGCCGCTGTGGTCACCTAACCCTGACCAGGGAGAGGTGGAGCCGCTGCTTTCTGCGCTAGCGCGGTTCGTCAAGCCTGGAGGGCGGATCCTCATCATGGGGTACCCACAGATCATCACTGACCCGAACCACAGCTCACTGGCGCAACGCTGGAACAAAATACCTGGCTTGTACGCCACAGCTGGCAGCTGCAATGGCATGCCCCCCGAGTCGATGAAACGTGTGCGAGAGACCATCACGGAACTGAACACCGGCATCCAAAAGTCAGCAGAAAAGGCGCAGACAGCGTTGTCTCACAATGGTGTGACGATCGGATATGTCGATATGAATACCGCTTTAGGGTTCGAATCAGCAGGTGCTTTCCACGGTGTGTGCAGTCAGGATCCGTGGGTGAATGATCCGTTCACTCAATATGGCCCGTTGCATCCCAACGCGCAGGGGCATGGGCAGGCGGGGAAGGCTTTAGCTGAGCTGCTGCGCTCTGGTAAGTGACCTGGCGGGGAGCTAGTGGTGTTTCGTGAGCAGCTCTTCGAAAGTTTGGCGGGTGCCTTTGGGGTTTCCTTCGTGCGTGAGTAGCCCGAATGCTCCTTCGCGGCCAGCGTTGCGGCGGTCGCGCAGGGTGTACCAAAACAGCGGGCCGAGTTTGTTGGCGTATGCCAGTTCATTCCAGGCCTGAGCGCCTTCGCGCATGAGCCGGGCGGCTTCGTCGTCGGTGACGTGTCCTTCGCCAGTAGGTACACCGACTTCAGTGCCCCAGATCTGGAGTTTGGTGTGACCGTGAGTGTCGAGTAGTTCCCGCAGTGGTTTGACGTACTCCATCTCGCCGGCGGCGCCGTTACGCATATCTGAGTAGGGGTGCAGCGCGACACCATCGACATGGGTGAGGGCTGGGGAGGTGGCCAAGGCATGCCACCAGTCCATGGTGGGTACATCTGGTGAGCCTGGTGCTGCTCCGCCAGTGCCGCCGGCGATGATCATGCATGTAGGGCAGGTGGCTCTGAGCGTGTCGGCAGTTTTGGTGAGTACGGGTGCGTATGCTGCCGGGTCGGGGTGAGGGGCCCATGAGCGGTCGACGTTGGGTTCGTTCCAGATTTCCCAGGCGTGGACTTTGCCTGCGTAGCGGGTGGCTGCGGTGGCGGCGTAGTTGGTGAAGCCAGTGAGTTGGTCAGGTGTGGTCAGACCGGCTGTCCAGGAGCTGCCAGGTGGCCGCTGGTGGGGAGCGACGGTTCCTAGGACTGCGAGGATGCGTAGTCCGCGGCTGTTGGCTTCGTTGACGACGCGGTCGTAGGGGTCCCAGTGGTAGTCCTCGGGTTCCCATTGAACGTGGGTCCAGGGAATGTCGAAGCGGATCCAGGTGGCGCCGGAGTTTTTGACGGTGTCGAGGTCAGCGGCGAGACGTTCGGAGGGGACGTAGGCCAGTTCGCTTCCGGGGATCGCGATTCCGGAGAGTTTCCCTGCCCCTGGGGTGCTGTTACTGGGGGGTGTCGGGGTGGGGCTGGGTGGTTCGTGGCGGGCGTACCAGATCGTGATCGCGGCGATGAGTGCCGTGATCAGGAGTATGGCGATCGTGATTCGGGTGCGTGTGGGTTGGGCCATGGTTTCCGTCTGGTTGGTTCGGTGCGCGCTGGGGTAGAGCAGAAGCAGGGATATAAGTGTCGGTGACTAGGCGTGTGTGGGTGGTGTCGTACCAGCGGCAGAACGTTTCGAGGGTGGCCAGACCGATGAGAGGGGCGCCGGTCATGATGATGAGGGGAGTGGTTGCTCCTGACTGGGCGGTGACGGTTTGGAAGAGCAGGATGGCGGCGATGTAAATGAGTAGAGCGCGGCCTAATTCGGTGCGGCAGTGTCGGTAGGTGTCGGCGATGAGTGAGGTGACTAGGCCGAGGATGAGGTAGCCGATGGCGACGCCGATGTAGCCGTGGTTAATGAATAGTTCGGCGGTCATGCCGGGAACGGTGAAGATAAGTTCTTCGCTGCCGGAGAACCACCAGCCGCTGTATTGGACGATGGAGCGCCATGTTTGGGTGGGGACGCCAGCGAAGTGTAGGAGCGCTGCAGGCACGGTGAGGAACCCTGACATGAGGGTTTCGCCGTTGAGGTAGTTATGTTCGGTGGCGAAGCGGGCTGCCCAGGCCACCATGGAGAACCTGCCCCATTGCCAGTCCAGGAGCGCAGGGACGTCGAAGCTGGTGACGCCAGCTCGGCTGATGGTTTGGTTATAGATGACGGCTAGAGCCCCGCCGGCTCCGGCGATGAGTAGCGGGGTGCGTAGTCCTCGGATCCAGGGTAGGACGAGGATGAGCAGGGGTAGGGAGAAGACGACGATGTCGACGCGGCCTCCGGTCCAGCTGGAGTTGACGGCGATGATGCCGGTGCAGGCGGCCATGATGAGGGCGTTGCGCATGTCTGCGGCGGGGTTTTTGCGTCGGGTGATGCTCCAGAGCGCTAGGAGAAGAACGCCCCAGGGCATCCAGGAGGCGAGGAAGGCGTAGCGGGCCATGCCTCCGTCGACGCCGATGACGCGTTCTCCAGCGCTGTTGGCTAGGTGGCCGCGGATGCGGATGCTGCCGATCGCGGCGGCTGTGGTGAGGGTGAGGCCGGCGGTGAGGGTGAGGATGGGGTGGGAGGTGGCCATTGAGTAGGTGGCGCTGTTGGTGGGGGTGTTGTTGCGGCGCCAGCGGATGAGCAGGCCGATGGTTAGTGCGCTCAGGGCTAGGGGAGTGGTCAGAGCTGCTTGGAGGAGGCCGGTGTCGTTGCTGTAGGGGTTGTTGGGTATGGCTTCGTAGAAGCCACGTGAGGTGGACAGTGTGCCGGTGAGGTGGATGAGGCCGGAGACGACGTAGGTGATGGCGAAGTCGATGACGAGCCAGGTGCGTAGGCGCAGTCCGTCGTGGCCGCGTTTGTATAGGTGCGCGGCAATGAGGATGGAGGCGATGCCTGTAAGGGTTAGGACGGTTAGGGCGAGGTGGATGAGGTTGATAGGGCCGGGCGTCACGGTGGGTGGGGGGTTAGTGGTGGTCGGGGGTGTCAGTGGCGAGGATGTAGATGAGGTTTTCGTCGCTGGGGTGGAGTGCGGCGAGGGTGGCGTTGAGGTCGTTTTTGTGGGTGGTGAGGGGGACGACGAGGAGGGTGGTGTTGGCGGTGGCGGTCAGGAGTTGGCTATGTGCGCTGGCTGGGTGTGGGGGTGTGGCCAGGAGGATGAGTTCGTAGTTGTTGGCCAGTTCGGTGAGGTTTGCTGGCGTGGTGGTTTGGGTTTCGCCGGTGGTGGTGAGGGTGGTGATGGTGATTTCGGGTGTGTTGTCGCTGTTGCCGGTGATAAGGGTGGTGATGGTGGCTGGGGGCAGGGAGGTTGTGTCGATGATGGCGGCGGTGGCGCCGATGCGGTGGGCGGCTTGGGCGAGGGCGAGTGCGGTGGAGTAGGTGTTGGTGGTGGGGTTGGGGCTGGTGATGAGGGTGATGGGGGCGTGGTTGGTGCTGTGTTCGCCGATGAGAAGGCCGGCGGTGCGTTCGTAGGTGGGGTTGGTTGTTTCGGGTGTGGCTGGTTGGGGTGTGCGGCGTAGGAGGCTGCGTAGTGAGCGGTGGGGGATGGTGCTCAGGAGGCGGGTGTGGGGGATGCGGCGTAGGTCGTTGGTGACGCGGATGCGTTGGTCGAGGCCGCCGAAGAGGATTGCGGTGATGAATGCGGTGATGAGCGCGGCGGCGATGGCGATGGCGGCGCGTAGGGGCCAGGTGAGGCCGGTGGGTTTTTCGGGGGTTTGGGCTTCGGCCAGGGGGGATGCGGAGATGGTTTGTTGGGTGCGGTGGCCGTCGCTTTGTGTGGGGGCGGTTTTTTGGACGGTGGCGGCTAGTTGTCGGGTGAGGGTGTTGGCGATGCTGGCTGCTTCGGTGGGGTTTTCTCGGGTGACGGTGATGTCGAGGATCACGGTCATGGTGGGGTTGGTGACGTTGATGCTTTTGGCGAGGGTGGCGGGTGTTTCGCCGGTGAGGTGGAGTTGTTGGATGACGGGGTTGAGGACGTTGGGTGAGGTGGCGACGCGTACGTAGGAGGCCATCTCGCGTTGGAGATAGGTGGCGGCTTGGTTGAGTTCTGTGGCTGAGTTACCGCCGGTTGCTGCGAACAGCAGTGAGGTGGTTGCGCCGTAGGTGGGTTGGGTGATGAGCCCTTGGGCCATGACGGCGGCGAACACGAGGGCGCCGATGATGGTGTGTAGGAGGGGTCGGCGTGTGAGGAGGCTCAGGTATTCGCGGACGAACAAGGGTGGGCTCCGTTTCCGTGGCCGTCGTCGTGGGTGGGGGGTGAGGTTGATTCTCCATGACGAGTGGATGTGGTTGCCAACCGAGGGTGTGATGGGTGCTGGGAGTGGGTGTTATGGCTGGGTGATGGTGGTGTAGAGCTTTTCGAGGTGGGTGGCGACGGTGGTGATGTCGAGGTGGTTGCGGGCGGTCGCGTATGCGCCGGCGGCTGCGTTTGTGCGGGCGGTGGTGTCGGTGAGGAGGTGGTGTATGGCGGTGGTGAGGTGGTCTGGGCCGGGTTGGATGACGGTTCCGGCGTTGCCGTTGGCGATGGTTTCGGCCAGGCCGCATGTGTTGGTGATGATGGTGGGTGTGCCTAGGGCGAGGGCTTCTAGGACGCTCATGGGGTAGGGCTCGTTGACGCTGGGGAGGACATAGATGTCGGCGGCGGCGATGGCGTCGCGGGTGGTTTCGGGGGGAATGGGGCCGTCCCAGATGATGCGGTCGGGGTGGCCGGATGCGGCGATGGCGTCGCGGACTGCGGTGCCTTGTCCTTCGTCTGGTCCGATGAGTCGGAAGGTGATGTGGGGGAATTGGGGTGCGAGTCGGCGTGCGGCTTCGATGAAGTCCAGGGGGCGTTTGCGTTCGTGGATGCGGGCGAGGAAAAGGACCTCTTGTGGGGTTGTGCGTGGGGGTGGGGGTGCTTCGGGGGTGTGGATGCCGTTTCGGAGGAATTCGATGTTGATGTTGGCGTCGAGGTTGATGAGGCCGTCGCGTTCTTCGGGGGTGAGGTAGAGGATGCGGGAGGCGTGGCGTAGGGCGGGGAGAGTGGAGATTTTGTCGAGGGCATGGATGGGGGTTTTGTGGGTGGGCATTACCATGCCGTGGGTTTGGAGGACGTAGGGGGTTTTGGTGCCGCGCATGGCTAGGGCTGCGGGCATGGTGACGAAGTCGCGGCCGAGGTGGATGTGGACGATGTCGGCGTTTTTGGCTGCGGTGTGTAGCCAGATGGCGAGTTCAGGTGCGGCTAGTGCGCGTAGGGAGCCATGTCGGCTGGGGGTGTGGGCGCGGAAGAGTTTGGTGGGTACGCCGTTGATGTTGTTGGGGGGTGTGTCATAGCCGCGGGTTCCGGCGGCGATGGTGACGTCGTGGCCTAGGTGTGTGAGTGCGGTTGCGTGTTCGATGGCTACGCGGGTGGGGCCGCCGTATTCGCCTTGGGGTGAGATGAGTCCGACGACGTGGATGATTTTCATCGGGTGCTCTCTTCCGTGGTGTGTGGTGTGTGGTGGATGGGTAGTGGGGCCAGGACGCGGGTGTTGGGTGGGACGTTTTTGGTGACGAGTGTGGTGGCGCCGATGGTGGCGCCGGTGCCGATGGTGACGCCGCGCAGGATGGTGGCGCGGGTGGCGATCCAGGCGCCGTCTTCGATGGTGATGGGGGCGTTGTCGAATTCGAAGGCGGGGTCGTTGGCGTGGTGGCTGCCAGTGCAGAGCATGGCTTCTTGGCTGATGACGACGTTGGATCCGATGGTGACGGGTTCGAGGTTGAGGATCCAGGCGCCGACGCCGATCCAGGTGTGTTCGCCGATGGTGAGTTTCCAGGGCCAGTGGATGCGGACGTTGTGGCGGATGAGTACGTGGGGGGCGATGGTGGCGCCGAAGGCGCGCAGGATGGTGGCGCGGAGTTTGGGTGGGCAGAGTATTGATCGGGTGATGGTGTCGCCGATGGTGACCCAGGCGGCGATTTTGAGGGGGTGTGCGCCTTTGTCGTAGCCGCGTCCTGTGAAGGTGGAGAGTTTGCGGGTGGTTGTGGGGGTGCTCATGCGCCGAAGTTGGCCTTTCCGGCGTCGATGGGGCCGGTGTGGCCGTGGGGGCGTTTGAGGAGTTCGATGTCGGCGTCGACCATGATTTTGGCGAGGTCGTGGGCGTGTGTGGTGGCTTTCCAGCCAAGGTTTTTGTGGGCTTTGCTGGCGTCGCCGATGAGGGAATCGACTTCGGTGGGGCGTAGGTAGCGTTCGTCGAATTTGACGTATTTTTCCCAGTCGAGGTTGACGTGGGTGAAGGCAGCGGCGAGGAATTCGCGGACGGTGCAGGGGGTGCCGGTGGCGAGGACGTAGTCGTCGGGCTGGTCTGCTTGGAGCATGCGCCACATGCCTTCGACGTATTCGGGTGCGTATCCCCAGTCGCGGATGGCGTCGATGTTGCCCATGTAGAGGTCTTTTTGCAGTCCGAGGGTGATGGCGGCGACGGCGCGGGTGATTTTTCGGGTGACGAAGGTTTCGCCGCGGCGGGGGGACTCGTGGTTGAAGAGGATGCCGTTGGTGGCGAACATGCCGTAGCCCTCGCGGTAGTTGCGGGTCATCCAGTAGGAGTAGACCTTGGCGGCGCCGTAGGGGGAGCGGGGGTAGAAGGCGGTTTCTTCGTTTTGGGGTGGGGGTGTGGCTCCGAACATTTCGGAGGTGGAGGCTTGGTAGTAGCGGCAGTCTAGGCCGATCATGCGGATGGCTTCGAGGAGGCGGGTGGTGCCGATTCCGGTGACGTCTCCGGTGTATTCGGGTTCGTCGAAGGAGACGCGGACGTGGGATTGGGCGGCGAGGTTGTAGACCTCGTGGGGGCGGATGGTGTCCAGGAGGGTGACGAGTCGGGAGCCGTCGGAGAGGTCGGCGTAGTGGAGTTTGAGGCGTGCTGAGTCTTCGTGTGGGTCTTGGTAGAGGTGGTCGATGCGGTCGGTGTTGAAGGTGGATGCGCGGCGGATGAGTCCGTGGACTTCGTAGCCTTTGGATAGGAGGAGTTCGGCGAGGTAGGAGCCGTCTTGGCCGGTGATGCCGGTGATGAGGGCTTTTTTGGTCATGGGGTCTCCTTGGGTTGTGGTTGAGGGGTTTGGGTCCAGGATAGGTTTTGGGTGTTTGCGGGGGTGTGGTGCTTAGTTGTCGTAGTTGTAGATTTCTTTGGCTGGTACTCCGGAGACGACGGCGCCGTTGCGGCAGGGGCGCATGAGGACGGCGCCTGCGGAGGCGATGGATCCGCGTCCCATGCGTACTCCTGCGTGGATTTGAGCTCCGGATGCGATGGCGGCGCCGTCGCCGATGATGACTTTGCGGGTGGTGTGGGATCCGGTGCGTTGTTCGGCGGGGCCGATTTTGTGGGTAGAGGTGATGATCATGACGCGTGGGCCGATGCCGACGCGTTCTCCGATGTGGATGCCGCCGCGGGCGTCTGCATAGAAGCCTTCGTTGATGTAGGTGTAGCGGCCTACGTAGACGTTGGAGTTGGTGAATCGGCAGTGGGGGCTGATTCCGTTGGTGTTGATGTTCATGCCTGCTTTGTTGAGCATGATGCGGCGTAGGCGCCCTGGTACGAGGGGGGAGGCAGATAGGCAGTTCACCCAGAAGTTCCATGCCATGTGGGTACCTAGGGCGATGATGCGGTTGCGCAGGCAGCCGGGTGTGCGTGTGTGGGCGGTGCGTTGGAGGCCTTCGGGGTAGATGGTGGGGTCATGGTCGGGGGCGGGCACCGACTGTGTGGTCATGGGGGCTCTCCGTTCTGGGTGGTGCGGCGGGCCTGGCGGATGTGTTTTGTGTTGTGTCGATTCTTGGTTGCAGCGCTGCCCACGGCAAGGTTAAGGGCGGTGTGGCTTGCATAGTGGCAGGGTGCGTGGGGGGCTGCTCGGGGGCGCGTCGTGTGGGGTGGGTTCGTGGTTCTGTGCATCGGTCGGCAGGGGAAGGTGGAGGCGTTGTTAGTGTTGTCCAAGTCGAACGTCCATACGTGGGGTGTTGCGTTGGGTCTGTGACTGGGTGTTGCGGTGTTGTGGGGCATGTGCCTGGCGGTCTGGTGGGGGAGCCTTGGGGTGCTGTGTCAGTGATTGTGTCCTTTAGAGGGGGAGACCAATGAGCACGTTCCTTCAGGGGTGTGACCCTGTGGTCGATGTACGCGCGGGTTCACCGGTGGTGCCGGAGTCTGCGGTGATTCGGGAGAACGGCGTGGGTGATGATGGACGGGTGTTCAGTACGTCACGGTTGACGTGGTTGACGACGACGTCGGGACGTCCGGTGTTAGCGCGGGTGGATGAGCCAGCTGGGGGGCAGGCTCGGGGCGCAGTGGTGGTGGTTCCTTCAGTTGGTCGTGAGACGACGGTGCCTTTCCGGCGGCTGCGGGCGTTGGCGGTGCGTGCTGCTGATGCGGGGTTTGTGGCGGTGTCGTTGTTTTTGGGTGGGGATGGGGAATCCCCGGATGTTCCTGCGGATCTGGATTTGGTGTCGGTGTGGGGTGAGGAGGTCGAGGCTGCGGTAGCTGCGGCGGGGGCTGCAGTGCCTGACCGTCCGGTGAGTGTGGTGGGGTGGCGTTTGGGTGGAGCGTTGGCGTTTGCGCATGTGCAGGCGGTTGCTGCTGCTGAAGAGGGTGTCGTGGTCACGCCAGTGACGGGGTCGGTGGTGTTGTGGGAGCCGGTATCGGGGGCGTCGTTTTTGCGGCAGCACCAGAATTTGCGGAAGTTTGCTTCGCCGGTGGAGGTGGTGGATGAGGGTGTGGAGTTGTGTGGGTATCACTTCTCGGAGGGGCATGCGGCCTCGTTGAAGGGGTTGAAGGCTCCTCGTCGTGCTGGTGAGGGTGATGGTTTTGAGATTGTGCGGGAGCCAGATCCGAAGGCTGTGTTGCAGTTGACGTTGGGGTCTCCGCATTTTGTGCAGACGCGGGTTGAGGATGCTGATGCGTTGGTGGGGCGGTTGGCTTCGGGGGTTGAGGGACCGTTTATGCCGGTTCCTCAGGTGCGGGATGCGCGGTGGGAGGATGCTTCTGGGCGGGTGGTGGAGGAGTCGATTGTGCTGGTGGGGCCGGATTTGTTGCCGGGTGTGTTGACGTCTTCGCCGGAAGCTGGGGTGCATGGTGCCGTGTTGTACACGGCGATTGGCAGTGAGTTGCGTGCAGGGCCGGGCAACGCGTGGACGGCTGCGGCGCGAGCGTTGGCTCCGCATGGTGTTCTTGGTTTGCGGATGGATCGTCGTGAGTTGGGGGAGACCACGGATGTGAGGTATCCGGGGGAGCCGTTCCCGTATACGGAGACGAGTGTGGAGGATGTTCTTCACGGTGCTGCGTGGTTGCGTCAGCGTGGTGGGGTTGATGTGTTTGGGGTGGGGGCGTGTTCGGGGGCGTGGTCGGTGTTGCGCGCGGCTGCCTCGGAGGGGGCTTTTAACGGGGTGGTCGCGGTCAATCCGGTGCATTGGGATCCGGATTCGTCGAATTATGACGAGGCCTTTTATGCCAAGACATACCGTTCAGAGGGTGCGTTTTCGCAGGTGTTGTCGGCGGCGGGGGACGGCGCGGAAGAAGAAGATGACGCGCAGTCCTCGGATACGGCTAGCTCTCGTGGTGGGATGCGTATGTGGTTCCACGAGTTCTTGCACGACATGGCGATTCGTTTTCCTCGTTTGCGGGGTTTGCTGCGAGGAGATAGGCGTACGGACCGGGTGGCGGCGTTGTTGACTCCGGTGGATCGTCGCACGGTCACGGTGCTGGCTCTGGGGCTATCGGAGGCTGCTGTTTTCCGGGCTAAGGGTGGCCCGATGTTTATGCGGACCCCGCGGTTGGATGGGCGATTCCGGTTGCAGGTTGATGAGCGGATTGATCACAGCTTGTTCGCGCAGACGAGCCGTCAGGTTGTGTTTGACGCGGTGCAGTCGTTGCTCGTGGAGCGGGATGTTCTTCGGCGTCCTGTAGAAGATACGGCGCTCTGAGCTGCCTTTTTCCTGTTTGTTGAGTATGTAGATCCATTGTCTGGAGTGTTCATGAAGATTCTCGTGGTCGCGGTTAACTATGACCCCGAACCAACCGGTATTGCGCCGTATGTGGCTGGGTTGGCGCGTGGGCTGCGGGCCCAGGGGCATGATGCGCGAGTGATCACGGGTATTCCGCACTACCCCCAGTGGCGTAACTACACCGGGTTTCGCCGGTGGCGTCGGGATGAGGTGATTGATGGCGTTCCTGTGCGTCGGGTGCGGCATGTGGTTCCAGCTGGGGGCATTGGCGTGGGGCGGATCCTGTTGGAGCTGTCTTTTGCTGCCGGGGTGTTGGGGTCTTCGTGGGGACGTCCAGATGTGGTGTTGACGGTTTCCCCGCCGCTGCTTGCTTCGGCGGCGGTGGTAGCCAAGGCCAAGCTGTTGGGTGTGCCGAGTGCGCTGTGGAGTCAGGACCTGTACACGCGGGGAATGGCTGAGCTAGATGCGGCGGGTTCGTGGAAGGTGCGGGTGGCCAAGGGCCTCGAGGGCGCGGTGTACCGGGCAGCTGATGGGGTGGTGGCTATTGGGGAGCGGTTCCGTACGTTCGCGGTTTCGGAGTTGGGCGTGCCTGCTGAGCGGGTTTCGGTACATGGGAACTGGTCACATGTGCAGGCCGCTAGTAGCCAGGATGGTCAGCGTTTCCGGGAGCGGATGGGCTGGGGTAATCGGCCAGTGTTTATGCACTCGGGGGCAATGGGGAACAAGCAGGGGCTGGAGGTGGTGGTTGAGGCAGCCAAGGTTGCTCAGTCACGTCAGTCGCAGGCGCTGTTTGTGCTGACTGGTGATGGCAGTGAACGGGCTCGGCTGGAAGAGCTGGCGGGGGACTGCGCGAATATTTCTTTTGTGGATCCGTTGCCTGATGATGATTTTCGGGCGGCTTTGGCGGCTGCGGATGTCCTTGTTCTTAATGAGAAGCCAGGCGTAGCCGAGATGGCTGTACCCAGCAAACTTTCTACATATTTCAATGCGGGTAAGCCGGTTGTTGCGGCTGTGTATGCGTTGGGGACGGCTGCTGGTCTTGTTGAACGGGCAGGCGCTGGTGTGGTGGTTGCCCCGGGTGCTGCTGCAGATCTTTTGGAGGCTGCCGAAGGTCTTGTTGCAGACCCTGCGCGGGCTGCAGAGCTTGGCGTGGCGGGGCGAGAGTTCGCTCAGACGCATTTGGGGGAGGGCACAGCAGTGCGGGGCATCATGCAGTATCTGGCCAGTGTTGCTGGAGTGAAGCTTAGCGATCAGGCTGATGTAGCGGCGGTAGGTACTGATGGTCCTGCGCAGGCCAGCCAGTCCAGTGAAGGCACCGATAAGGCTGCTTCGCGCTCATGAACACGGTGATCCAGCTGGCGTGGGCAACTCTGGAGCGGGTTTTCCCACGCGTTGCTTCCGCAGTGGTGATTGTGGCTTTTGCTGCGTTCACTGATCCGGGTGCTGTCGGTGTGTACAGCTGGGTTGCTCTCACTTACACGCTTTATCAGGCTGTCGCTGAGAGCGCTTTGCGTAATCAGGCTGTTGTTTCTGTTTCTAACCCGCGGCATGTTCGTTCTGTTCGGCGTACCGCCCATAGCTCGGCGTTATTGGGGTCGTTCGCGATCCTTGCGGTGCTTGTTGGTTTGTGGTTCACCAATGGTCAAGACCTAGGTGGCTACATTTTGGGGCTTGTTCCTTTTTTGGTGGTGCCGTTTATCACTACTGCCGGGATTGTTCCGGTTGCCCGGCTGCAGTACTTGCAGGAGTGGCACAAGCTTGCTCGCTATCAGCTCTTGGCTGCCGTGGTGGGGCTTTCCTTGTCGTTCGTGGTGGTGTGGCTGACGCGTTCTTCGGTGGCGATGGCGGTGCATTTGCTTGCCACGGAGTCGACGTTCTTGTTCTTGGTGCATCGTGCGCACGCACGGATTGACATCACGCCCCAGGAGGGCGGGCGCCATCCCCGTAAGGGCATGCGCTCTCTGGTCACGCTCAGTGCTTTGGGGTGGGGGCAAGGCCAGTTGGAGCGGGTGTTCGTGGGTGGTTTCGCTGGGGTTGGCAACCTCGGTACGTATTCCACTGCTGTGACGATGGGGCGTAGCCCGGGGGAAGCGTTGTCGGCTGCGACGTCGAACTTTCTTCGGGCGCGTATCTCTGCGGAGAAGGACACCGCTAAGCATCCGGCACTTATTCGGCGGATTACGTTGCTGGCTGTGCTGGCTACTACGGCGGCGGTGGGGGTGGTTCTTGCGCTGGTGGAGTGGGTTCTTGATCCCATTCTTGGCGATGCGTGGAATGTCACTCTTGCTGCGGTGCCCACGCTGGCGGTGGCGACTATTCCGTATTCGATTTCGTTGGCGTTGCAGATCATGGCTATTTATTACGAGCGTCCGCGGGCCTCTATCGTTCCGGCCGTGATGGCGTTGGCGTGTGCGCCTCTTATTGGTTGGGTTGCTCTCGAATCGATTGAGGCTGCCGCTTATGTTGTTGTTGGTAAAGAGCTTTTGGTGCTGCTGGTCACGTATGCGTTGTCGCGTATTAAGGGTGCCGCGTTGCCCGTGATTGTCGCGGTCTCCTGTACAGCAATTGCTCTACCAGTTGTGAATGTTCTTATGTAAGAAGCTTTTTCAACTCGTAGGGTTGTGAACGAGTGCACCTAGCTCGCCGACCGTCCCTTCACCTGAATGCGAAGAATATGCCTCGTCTGACAGTCCTTATGCCAGTCCGAAACGGTCAGCGTTACCTGCCCACAGCGCTCTCCAGCCTGGCCACTACCCTGCCTCGCGACGCACACGTGCACATCATGGACGATGGGTCCAGCGACTCCACGCCCGCCCTGCTCGCCGCCGCCGCCGAACGCGACAACCGCTTCATCATTCACCGCCACGACCACGGCCACGGCGTGGCTAACAGCCTGAACGAACTCGCCCGCGCCAGCGACAGCGATTACATCGCCCGCATGGACGCCGACGACATCGTCATGGTGGGCCGATGGAACCTCAGCCGCCTGGCCCTACGAAACGCCGACTTCGTTTTCACCACCTCCCTACACATCAACGCCACCGGCAACATCACCGGCGTAGACCAGCCCGGTCGATTCTCCGCCGCCGCCACCCCCTTCCACCTTCTCCTGGGCTCCATGCTTGTCCACCCCTCGGTGACAATGCGCCGCAGCGCCTTCGATGCACTCGGCGGATACACCGACGTTCCCGCCGAAGACTACGAACTCTGGCTGCGCGCCGCCGCCAACGGATACCGCCTCGTGCGCACCGCCCTGCCCGGACTCAAATACCGCCGCCACGACGAACAAGTCACCGCAACTAGTCCTTGGAGTAACCCTGACCCCGATTCCCCCATGTTCACCGCATACGGGAGCCTGCTGGACTACACCCTCGGCCATCGACAAGAAGGCTGGCGCGCCGTTTTCGCCTCCGCCTTGGGGCGCACCCCACTCACTCCTGAAGAAACCACATGGACCCACGCCATGCAGCAAGACATCATCGACACCGTCCAACGTCAGCTCAACCCTCATGACGCCGCTCTAGTTATGTGGCGCGCCCGCCGCGAATGGCGCCGAGCTGATCAACGCAGCACCCAGAACCACAACGCCTAACCGTCCCCACCACATACGGCAGGCTGGAAGGCATGAGCCGCGCCGTTACCACGCGCCCCAAACGCACAACCATGCGCCCCAAACGCACACCTGCCTGCTTAGCCACCCGGCTACTACAGCTCTTCCTTCTCGTTGGGCTCATGTGGGCCTGCGAAATCGTTGACCAGGTTGCGGCCGCTGACCTGGACCAATTCGGTATCCAGCCGCGCAGCCTCAGCCACTGGTATGGCATTCTTCTGAGCCCATTTCTGCATGCTGGGTTCGCCCACCTCATAACCAACACCGGCATCCTGCTCACACTCGGGATCCTCGTGGCACTCATCACCAGCCAGTTCTTCGCCGTCACCGCTTCCATCATCGTTCTCGGCGGAGCAGGCGTATGGCTCTTCGGTCCTGCTGGAACAGTCCACGTCGGCGCCAGCGGCCTCATCTATGGCTATGCCGCTTTCCTTATCGTTTTCGGTTTCTCAGCTCGTCGGCTTGCTCCCACAATCGTGGGGATCATCGTCGCCTGCATCTACGGGGGGATGGCCTGGGGCGTACTGCCAAACCAGATGGGCATCTCCTGGCAGGCACACCTATTCGGAGCTATCGCAGGCGTATACGTGGCCCGTCACCTAGGGCACCGTCTGCGCAGCAACAAAAAAACCCCAAAACGTTTCTTCTAACCAAGCACTGCGCACAGAATCCGCCGCACTAATGCGGGAGTCGCCTCGATACGAGCCGCTGTCTCAGGGCATGATGTAACGAGCGAAACGGATCGACCATGCAACCGGCAACACGTCCGCGCCACACCACGGGCACCACCGCCCACTATCGACGGACTCCGGGAGCTCCCAGCCGAATCCAGTCACGAAAGCAAAAGAGGTTAGACCGTGAAGAGCACATCGTCGTTCATGCGCGCCGCCCGCCTGCGTGGCGGCAAGGCCGCCGCGGTTATAGCCCTAGGCCTTGCAGCCCTAGGGCTAGCCGGCTGCGGCACCGCAGGATCACCCGGCGTGGCAGCCGTCGCCAACGGCACCGTGATCAGTGAAAAAAACATCGACGATGTCATGACCGACCTCACCAAGGCCGGAGCTGGCGCCCAAATCAAACGCGCCGACATCGTCCAAATCTTGGCCCTTCGCCCCATGGTCCTTGAGGTCGGTAAAAAACACGGCGCAGTGATCGGTGAAGACGTCATCCGCACCGCCCTTGCCAAACAGCTTCCTGACGTCTCTCAAACCACGATCCAGATGCAACAGGTGCAGGCCATCGGCCGCAAACTCGGCCAAAGCCAAGGAAACCAAGGCGGGGCCATCAACCAAGAACTCCAAAAAGCCTTCGCCAGCGCCGACATCTCCGTCAGCCCTCGCTACGGCGGCTATGACCCCAAACGTGGCTTCCTGCCGGCTCAACCAGCCTGGATCCAACCTGCGCAGCAGGCGATGCCGCAGCCGCGATAAAACACATGGGTTCCACCAGCAGCCAGCAACACCCCACTGACGCCGAACAACTCACCGGCATTACCGGACTCATTGAAGTCATGGACCGGCTCCGCTCACCTGGCGGCTGCCCGTGGGATGCCGCACAAACACACAACTCACTGGCCAAGTTCGCTGTCGAAGAAGCCTACGAACTCGCCGACGCCATTGACAGCGGCGATAGAGAAGAACTTGTCGATGAACTCGGTGACGTGCTCTTCCAAGTGGTTTTTCATGCCCGCCTAGGCCATGAACACAACCAGTCATTCACCATCGACGACATCGCTGATCGCACCATCGCCAAACTCCGCCGCCGCCACCCCCACGTGTTCGGTGATGTCGACACCGATGACCCAGCACGCATCGAAGCGAACTGGGATGCGATCAAAGCAGCCGAAAAACCGGAGAGACGTTCACCACTTGACGGCATCCCCGCATCCCTCGCACCGTTGGAACGAGCGGCCAAGATCGCCAACCGGCACCGCAGGGCAGGTCACCTCAATACAGTACGATCCGCCCTAGCTGACCAGCCCGAAGACGATTACGGCACTCGCCTATTCGCCTTGGTCCTCGAAGCGGTCGACGCTGGCGTGGACCCAGGAACAGCCCTGCTGGCCACTGTGAATCGCGTCACCACGTCGTTGCGCGATAGGCAAGAACAGGGACCATCCGACCCGTTGGAATCCACAGATACCGACTAGGGTCAGTAAAGAACGGCCCACACAACCGGTAACCCGTGGCGAACCACAACACGGCCCGGCCGCAGCGGCCGCACACCATCTACAGCCAAATCGAACATCCATCGAAGGAGAGATTGTGGCAACCATCGAGGAAATCGGCGCACGCGAGATTCTGGACTCCCGCGGCAACCCCACGGTCGAGGTCGAGGTCCTCCTCGACGACGGCACCACCTCCCGCGCAGCCGTTCCCAGCGGCGCTTCCACCGGAGCTTTCGAGGCAGTGGAACGCCGCGACGGCGACAAGGGCCGGTACCTGGGCAAAGGTGTCGAAGAAGCCGTTGACGCGGTTCTCGAAGACATCACCCCTCGTCTGCTCGGCCACGACGCTTCTGACCAGCGCCTCGTCGACGCCGAAATGATCGCCCTCGACGGCACTGATAACAAAGGCAAGCTCGGCGCCAACGCTATCCTCGGCGTCTCCTTGGCCGTGGCGCGTGCCGCCGCCGACTCCGCTGGCCTACCGCTGTTCCGTTACGTTGGCGGCCCCAACGCCCACGTTCTTCCCGTCCCGATGATGAACATCCTCAATGGCGGATCCCACGCGGACTCCAACGTCGACATCCAGGAGTTCATGATCGCCCCGATCGGCGCCTCTAGCTTCAAAGAAGCTCTGCGCTGGGGTGCTGAGGTGTACCACTCCCTCAAGAGCGTCCTCAAAGAGCGCGGCCTGGCCACTGGTCTTGGCGACGAAGGTGGATTCGCCCCCAACCTCGAAAGCAACGCTGCCGCGCTTGACCTGATCGTCGAGGCGATCAAGAAGGCTGGCTACACCCCAGGCACCGACATCGCTCTGGCTCTGGATGTTGCCTCCAGCGAGTTCTACAAGGACGGCGCATACCAGTTCGAAGGTGGCAGCAAGTCCGCCGAAGAAATGGTCGCCTACTACGCAGACCTGGTTGCCAACTACCCACTGGTTTCCATCGAGGACCCGCTGAACGAAGAAGACTGGGACGGCTGGAAGCACATGACCGATGAGCTTGGCGACAAGGTCCAGCTCGTTGGTGATGACCTGTTCGTCACCAACCCCGAGCGCCTTGCTAAAGGTATCGCAACCAACACGGCTAACGCCCTGCTGGTCAAGGTGAACCAGATCGGCTCGCTCACCGAAACCCTTGACGCTGTCGCAATGGCGCAGAGCAACGGCTACCGCTGCATGATGAGCCACCGTTCTGGTGAAACCGAAGACACCACCATTGCCGACCTTGCAGTGGCAACGAACTGCGGTCAGATCAAGACTGGTGCACCGGCACGCTCGGAGCGAGTTGCTAAATACAACCAGTTGCTGCGCATTGAAGAGCTGCTCGATGACGCTGCTGTCTACGCAGGTGCCGGCGCTTTCCCGCGTTTCAAGGGATGACGGACATTTCCTAGGCGATTAGCCTGCCTCTATGGCATCTGCGACTCGTCGTCCCAGAGGCGCGTCGGGCTCCTCTGCCCGTCGCGCCTCTGGCGTGTCCTCCTCTCGGCGTCCTATGGGGCGAAGTGGCTCCGCAGCGGGGCACCGCGACCCTTCACGCCCACGCACCGCAGCAGCCGGGCCAAGCACCTACGTTTCTTCCACGCGACGGCTGGGCCGCTCATCGACCAAACGAGTGGCTGTGCTGGCTGCGACGGTAGTGATGCTTTTGCTCATGCTGGTGCCTACTGTCCGCGCATATGTCGCGCAGAAGGCACAGTTAGCTTCTCTGCAGCAGGAAGCCTCTGACCGGCAGAAAAACATCAATACTCTGCAAGGAGAGCTCAAGCGTTGGGATGACCAGACATACGTGGAACAACAGGCACGTGAACGCCTCAAGTTTGTGAAGCCAGGAGAGACGCGTTACATCGTGCTTGGCGCCGAAGGGCTGACCACGAAAGAGACCACAGGTGCTGGTGCTGTTGTGCGGCCAGATGAATCAGGTGGCGGTAGCTGGTACGACCGAGTCTGGGCATCCATGGACGCCAGTGATTCACTCTCGCCCAAGGACGCAAACGCGCCGTTGGCGCCGATTTCTCCCGGGGTGGCTACTCGCACTGATCCGGCAGGAACCCCGACAGGTAAGGCAGGGACTGGCTCTTCTAGCAGCACAGTTCAAGATCCAGGACGTGAGAACGCTAACCATGGCTACTGAGGTCGCAGGCACTCACGGTAGGCTCTCGGAGGCCGTAAAGCCTTACCAGCCGCGTGGCGGCGTTCCACGATTTTGAACCGGAGTAGCGTGAACACCAGCGACCCAACCACCCCCGATGTTTCTTTGCCACATGCGCCTGGATTGCCCACTCCCAGTGCGCAGGTGCTTGCCGAGCTTGGCGTGGAGCAGGCCAGCCCTGAAGACATCGCCGCGATTGAGTCTCAGTTGGGCAGGTTGCCGCGTGGTGTTGTGGGGGTAGCTTCTCGCTGCCCCTGCGGACACCCGAATGTGGTGGCGACCATGCCACGCCTGCCTGATGGCACGCCTTTTCCCACTACCTTCTATGCCACCTGCCCAACTCTTACTGGCGCAATTGGCACGCTTGAGGCCAACGGTGTCATGGCTGAAATGACCGAGCGCCTGAGCGAAGATCCTGAACTGGCAGCGGCATACCGGGCTGCTTACGAGGATTACCTCGCGCGGCGTTCTCGGCTGGGGCACGTTCCTGAAATTGAAGGGATCGCTGCTGGTGGAATGCCTGAACGGGTGAAGTGTCTTCACGTGTTGGTGGGGCATTCATTGAGCGCAGGGCCAGGGGTAAACCCGTTCGGAGATGAAGCAATCGATGCATTGAAGGACATGTGGCCGACAGGGCCTTGCGTACCTGTCGCTGAAGATCAGCAGCAGTGACCAAGCCCTGAGGAGGAAGCCATGCGTGTTGCGGGAATCGACTGCGGAACTAACTCGATCCGTCTGCTGATTGCTGATGGCAGCATCGGTGAAGACGACAGCGTCAACATGACTGACGTGGTGCGCCGGATGGAAGTGGTGCGTCTAGGACATGGCGTGGATGCCACAGGAATGATTGCGCCTGAGGCGATGCAGCGAACCTTGACGATGGTGCATGAGTATGCCCAGCAGTGTGAGGTTCTCGGGGTTGAGGCAATCCGCTTTGTAGCGACTTCAGCTACCCGGGATGCCAGCAATGCCGATGAATTTGTTGCCGGGGTCCGTGAAGCCTTCGGCGAACGAAATGTGACTCCCGAGGTGCTTAGCGGCACTGAAGAAGCCGCTCTTTCCTTCCTCGGATCTACCGGCGAGGTGGCAGCCTCTGGAGCGCGAGCGCCTTTCCTTGTGGTGGATCTGGGTGGGGGATCAACGGAATTTGTTCGCGGTGGTGAGGGCGAAAATGCCACCCGCGCCGTGAAGCAGATCAGTGTCAATATGGGCTGTGTTCGCATGACCGAACGCCATTTCCGTTCTGTCGCAACAACATCCGAAGAGATAGCTGCTGCGACGAAAGATATCGATGCGCTCCTGGACACAGTCGACGATGAGGTAGGGCTCGAAGGTATCGGCTCTGTTATCGGACTGGCTGGCACCATCACCACCGTCACAGCTCACGCCCTGGGACTAACGAAATATGATTCCGAAGCTATCCATCTGCACAGCCTGAGCGTCGAACAAACCCTGGCTTCTTGCCATGCCCTCATCACCGCTACCCGGGAAGAGCGCGCTACGATGCCATTCATGCACCCTGGCCGCGTTGATGTCATCGTCGCTGGCGCACTTGTGTGGTCCCGCATTGTGGAACGAATCAGTGAGCGGTCCGGGATCAACCACGTGATCACCAGCGAACACGACATCCTTGACGGAATCGCTGCCAGTCTTCTGCGATGACACGAGACGGAAGTGCCAACTCCGGTTAAGGTCATCCGAGGGCGCGCAAATGCCCCCGTAGCCCAACGGCAGAGGCAGGCCACTTAAAATGGCTTCAGTGCGGGTTCGAGTCCCGCCGGGGGTACATCGTCGCGAGGCTCTTCCATCACCGGAAGAGCCTCGTTTCGCACCCAAAGGCATACGCAGAAACGTCGTTCAATCGCTGCTCATGTCAGGGAACACAACAGCCAATGAAGACGTTGACACAACACAAGGATTTGCCCGGCGCATCACAGACAAGGCCGGAGCAGCCCTTGCGCCCCTCACTCACACACCTCATACGAAGGGACCCTTTACATGAGTAACCCGATCTTCGACCGCATCGACAAGGATGTGAGCCGAGGCGGGTACGCCGGCTTCGGCAACCGCGGACCCGCATCCCCGAGCTCGTTCGGACAATTCGGCAGCCAGCCACAGTACGGGCAAATGACGCCTGATGATCTTCAGACGTTGTACGACACGCCCGCGGCATCCCCGGCCGCCAGCCACAAACTCACCGTTGACGACGTAGTGATGAAGTCGTTGCTGCTGTTCGGCATTCTGCTGTCGGTCGGCGCAGCGGCGTTCTTCCTGCTGCCAGTCAAACTCAGCGGCGTCGCGATGCTTGGTTCTATCGTGGTCACTCTCGTTCTAGGCATCATCATCGCGATGAAGCAGAACGTAAGCGTCCCGCTCATCATCGCCTACGCAGCCTTTGAAGGGCTTCTCGTTGGTGTCGTCACCCGCACCTTCGCTTTTGCCTACAGCGGGGTCGTCTCGACCGCGATCGTTGCCACTCTGGCCGTATTCGCAGCGATGTTCATCGGCTGGAAAACCGGTTTCGTGAAGGTCACTGACCGCACCCGCCGCATCTTCGGCATGGCCATCCTCGGCTACATGATCTTCGGGGTCATCAACCTCATCGCAGCCTGGGCATTCAAAGCTAACGGAGGCGCAGGCCTACTCACCTTCGGCTCCCCAATCGCGATCGGGGTTTCCCTGCTCGCCGTGGGGCTAGCTGCGTACTCCCTGGCCATGGACTTCGACTCCATCGACCGCGCCGTCGCAGCCCAGGTGCCGCAGAAGTACTCCTGGCTCTTGGCACACGGTCTCATGGTCACGGTGATCTGGCTCTACCTCGAACTGCTGCGCCTGATCGCTCAGCTACAAGGCCGCGACTGACATGAACCATCCACCCCACGACCCCGTTCCGGAGTGCGTGCGCGGTGAACTCGAGCGCCTGATCACACGCTGGGCAGCCTTGCCCTACGATCAGGCGCTCGCCTGTGTCCGGGATGCGTGGGAGCTGGCGACGAGCGTGGCTGCCAGCGACCCAACACACCGGGACACAGTGCCAGCGCTAGAAGAGTCTTGCGCAGCTACCCCGGCAGCAGTGATGCAGGTGATCACCGCGGTGATTTACGACCATTTCGCGGCGCACGCTGACGAAGACGCGCGTGGTCAAGCAGCCAGTCAGATATGCACTCAATTGAGCGAGCTGCGCAATGGATTGCCGAGCAGCATGCTGCCGCTGGGGCAGTGAGCTGTTACTGACTCTCGTCCACGTCAACTGTGCTTACGAGGTAGGGCGTGCTGTAGCTAATCGGCAGATCAGCTACAGCACGCCCTACCTTGGTCGATGAGGAAGCTGTAGAGGGGACAGATCGTCGCTTCGCGTCTGAATCTGAGCCCGGCCACGACAACTCATGGATGAGTGCGATGACGACTTCAGCAGCCCTCCCGCCTTCAGCGGACACCTATCTCGGTGGATACCCACGTCGTATGGGCGAGGGGCCAAGTGCTTCTGATATCGACCTCGCTCGCGCCCGAGTTCGCAATATGCAGGGAGCATCGGTGGCTGAAGCAATCGAGAAGATGCCTTCAGTTGCGGCGCGCCGTGACGAGCGCCGACACGCTGCTGATCGCGCCGATCGTGTCCCAGACTCCACACGTAGCGGCCCTGATGATGAACGTACCGCTGCTGCCCGTGCCGCGCAGGCTCGCGCTGCTGTTAATCGGGCGACCTATGAAGGCGTTGCCTCGGTAATCGATGAGACAGGCAACTCTGCGGCAGCGCAGGAAACAGAGAATGCTGACGCCGTAGCGGCGCGTAGCCGGGATGAGGAAAGCACCAATCGTCGGCGTGCTCTCCTTAGCGACCAGGTTGAGCGGGCTGAACGTGCAGCGCTCATGGAACGCCTTGATGCCATTCGAACGGGATTGGCTGCTTCTCGTGCTTTAGAAGTTGACGCCGCTGTGTCGGATATCGATTTAGCGAATTTGGCAGCCCGCACTATCGCCGCAGCCAACGCCACAGCACGCCCAGGGGTTGACCCCACCCAAGAGACTCTTGACGCGATGACTACGCTGACGCGAACAACAGGGGCAATTGGTCGAATTCAGCCAGATGGCACTGTTTATGTGGAGCTAGATGGGCACAGCGTTGTGGAACGTAACAGAAGCTCTGCGCTGGCTCTTGTTCCTGGTGACGCTTCGGATCAGCCTGATGCAGTCGAAGAATCAAACCAATCTGTGCCGAAAATTGTCTGGCCTTCAGGGCGGCAGGCCAACATCGGTGGGACGGTTGCGGGGCACCTAGAAGCAGTTTCGAAAACCTTGCCGGAGGTAACGCGAACGATTGCCGCGATCGCTACGGTTGCACGTGCTGAGGCGTATCTGGGAGATACAGCTATTCCGGCACTGCCCCAGGATTTGTCTGACCTTGACGTATCAGCTAGCACGTCGATCCCGACGGCAGCTGACCTCCTTGAACATGTCGCGGCATCTGTGAAGCAGAACGCTCAAGAGATGGCCCTGCAGCATGATGTCGCCACGGCAGTAACAGCGATTACCGCTGGGCCGCCAGCATCGTTCTATGCAGCGGTTATGGCTACGGCGTCAGCTTCAGGGGTGACTGGTCCAGCGCAGCTTATTGCTGAGGCGGCGCAGACCGGGGTGAGTGATCTGCAAGCTTTGCAGAGCCAGGTGCAAGCGGCGACAGCTTCAGCGGCTTCGTTGGCTACTGCCCCGTTCATTCCGGTGCATGTGGCCTCATCAGATCCGGCGTTGGTGCGGGTGAACACGCCCTGGCCTGCTGAACCGGTGCCGGAAGGCTCATCAGGGCCTACTGGTCCAGTTGCCGAGGGTGGGATTTCTTCAACATGGCCTGACCTCGACATTTTGACCACGCCGCTATCACTGGAGCTCAACGTTATTGAGGTTGCGCGGGGGGAGGTGGCGATTAGTCGCATGGGCGTGCCCGCAGCGTTTGATCTTTCTGGTGGGCAGCCGTTGATGGTTGGTATGACCATGCCTGGTGGGCAAGGTGATGCCACCGGTGCGCAGGATTTGGGTCAGGTTTCAGCAACGGTGCCACCACCGGTGACTATTGAGAATCTGGCTGGGGTGATGAACGGTCTAGCTGATGCTGCGGGACTGCCGGTGGAGACCTCGGCTCGCACCGTCGCAGACGGATACGTGCATTTGGTGGTTGAGTCGGCGGTGGGGATGCCGCGCGTCTCGTTGTCAGCTGGTGCTGGTCCAGGTAGTGAGGCCCTGGGCGGTCTCGACTGGTTTGCCCCGCGCACAGAAACCTTGGTGATGTCGAACACGCCGGGGCTTGCGTGGAGCGCGGTATCGAACACCTCAACGGTGCAGGGGCCGGTGCCGGGGCTCACCATGAGCTTGAGTCGGGCTGCAGCAGGGGAACGTGTCACGCTGCTCCTTTCCCCTGACCTGGAGGCCGCTGCTGATGCGATGGAGCATCTTGTCAGCAAGGTTGATGGGGTGGTGCAGGCGGGGATGTATGGCACTGCGGGTGTGGCGATTACGCCAGATATAGAGGTGCCTCAGCCTGCTGTTGGACAGGTCCCTGCGCAGGAGGAGCTAGCGCCGATGGGGGAGGCATCCGTTATTGATGCCGTTCGGATGCAGGCCCGGCAAGCAGGAAAACTAGCGGCGGCGTATGGGGCAGATCCACCGGTAGGGTTCTTCAGCGCGGTTCCTGCACAGCCAGAGGCGGCGGGTGCAGCTGCTGGGGCAGTAGGTGCTTCTGCTGTTCCTGAGGCAGAGGCAGCGTCGGCGCATAGTACTACCTCGAGCGACCCGACGGCCAAATCGCTGTCTGCTTTCGCTGATAACCCGAAAGTCAGTGAGCTTGTTCAGGCAATTTCAGCTGGCCTCGCTGCTATCCCTGGGGTTTCTGTACCAACTAGCGGCGTGGTCGCTCTCGATGAGGCAGATATTCAAGGCCGTGATGTGGTGGGGGTAGCGCGGCGACGTGTCGCGTTGGATAGGGCTGCGTTTGTGCAGGCTTTGGAGGAAGACCCGGCTGGCACTCGGGCTGTGGTGCGGGGCGCCGCTGCCGAGATCGCTGCTGCTGGTAGGGAGTCGTTGGATGGGCGAGTTGGGCTGTTTGCGGTGAGGTTGGCCGGAGAAACAGCGTTGGCTAGGCAAGCTCAGGCGGCTACGGCCTCGGCGCATTGGGATCGTGATGGTCGTGAGGCGGGGGAAAACCGGTTGTCGGTTGCTTTGACTGGGTTGCTGAATCGGTTGACGAATGAGTCTGCGTGGTTGCAGGGGCTTGTTGACTGAATTCTGACTGAAGTCAGGCCTGGGTGAGGGTATGTGTCGAGCTTGAGTGCAGGCACAGGACGTAGCCTTCCGGTGACTGGCGCTTATCGGATGGACGAGGGCGTGTGCGTAAGGGAGCTTTCGATGAGGTTATGCCTGGTTCTGCGGTCATATGGCGGCGAGAACGATAAGGAGCGTCCGAGCTATTTCAGTAAGGATGTGGTGGTTGCTTCGTTTGTGCGGGCTGCGGCGTTCGCGCGGGACGCGGGTGTGGATGTTGAGGTCGTGTTCGCTAACGATGGGCCTATTCCTCAGCCGCGGTTGGCGGTGATGGAGCGCCATGGGCGGGTGATGTTCACTGATGGTGGTCCGGTGGGGTTGTTGGGCAGTTACCGGTTTGCATTGGATTTGCCGGACCGGTTGGCGCTGTCCGATGGGGATGTGATCGCTTTTATTGAGGATGACTACCTGTTGACGCAGGATGCGTTTGTTGTGTTGGCGCGAGCGGCAGAGGAGTTGCCGAAGGTGTCGTCGTTTGCGTTGACGGGTAAGCGCCCGCCGGTGGCAACGGATGCGGCTGCGCGGGCTAGGTATGCGATGCCGCGTGGGTGGAAGGCTCAGCCGGATGAGCAGGTGGGGGAGGACTTGTGGGTGAACGTGATGTCAACGACCAGCACGTTTGCGGCGCGGGTGGGGGTGTTGCGTGCTGATCGGGATATTCACGAGTTGGCGATGCGGCCGTTCCGGAATCGTTTTTTGGATCACGAGTTGTGTTTGATCAGTCAGGGGGTGGTGCCTTATCACGGGCGGGAGTTCGTGTTTGGGTTGGGGAAGGATTTTGTGCCGGGGATCCGTGGGGTGGTGCGTGCGGCGGTGTTGCTTCCGTTCCGGTTTTTGATGAATGCGCGTGCTCGTAAGCAGCAGACTCCGCATTATTTGTTCGCGGTGGTTCCAGATCGCGCGGCGCATTTGGAGGTGGGGGAGGTGCCTGGGTCTCAGGATTGGGCTGCTGAGGCGCAGGCGGTGAAGGACTGGGGGATTGAGCACGAGGCGTTGCCGGTTTCTCGCTGAGGGCTTTTGTGTTGAGTGAGGGGGTAGCCAGTAGTTTGGCTGCCCCCTCACGGATGGTGGTGGGGTTTAGTTTTCGACGCGGCAGGTGAATCCGTTGGGGCCGTGGTTGCAGTAGCCCGCGGGGTTTTTGTGCAGGTACTGCTGGTGGTATTCCTCGGCGTAGTAGAAGGGGCCTGCTGGGCCTTCGAAACCGGTGGGTGGGTAGTCGTGGGGGTCGTCGATAGGTGCGGGGGCGTTGTCGTTGCTGGGAGCAAAGGGGCGGATTTCGGTGGTGGCTAGGCCGGCGTTTGCGCGGTCTAGCTCGTGCTGGAAGGCTGCGCGGGTGCGTAGAGCGGCGTCGCATTGATCTTCGGTGGTCCAGTAGATGGCGGATCGATATTGGGTTCCGACGTCGTTGCCTTGTCGGTTGGCGGTGGTGGGGTTGTGGTTTTCCCAGAACACCGTGAGGAGTTCTATCGGTGTTGTGGCTGTGGGGTCGTAGGCCACGAGGACTGTTTCTGTATGGCCGGTGCGGCCAGTGCAGGTTTCTTCGTAGGTGGGGTTGGGTGTGTAGCCTCCGGCGTACCCGACAGCTGTGGTGATGACTCCGGGGAGTTTCCAGAAGATTCGTTCTACGCCCCAGAAACACCCCATTGCTAGGTAGATCACTTCGGTTCCGTCGGGGAAGGTATACATCGAGGTGCCGGTGACTACGTTGTGTTCGGGGATGTCAGGCAGTGGGCTGGTGCGTCCGGGTAGGGCGTGTTCAGCAGAGACGACAGTCACTGGACGGGCGAAGAAAGACTCGAACATGCAGGGAGTCTGCCATGTAGGTGCGGTGGGCAAAAGAGGTGCCCCGGGTTGTTGTCACTGAATGTTTTTGGGTGGGAAAGAGTGAGGGGCTGTCTCGGTGGCCTTGTTCGGCGCCGGGACAGCCCCTCACTAGGGGGTACTTGGTCAGCCGGTGAATGGGGTGGCTTTGAGGATCTTGACAGAGATTTCTTTGCCGTTGGGGGCGGTGTAGGAGGCTTCGTCGCCGACCTTCTTGCCGATGATGGCTGCTCCGAGGGGGGAGCGGTCGGAGTAGACGTCGTATTCCAGGGCGGAGTCTGCGATTTCGCGGTTGCCTAGGAGGAACTCCACCTCGTCGCCGAACATGTCAACGACAACGATCATGCCGGGTTCGACGATGCCGTCGTCGGCTGGGGGAGCTCCGACCGTGGCGTTTTCGAGAAGGGAGGTGAGCTGGCGGATGCGGGCTTCCATCTTGCCCTGCTCTTCTTTAGCCGCGTGGTAGCCGCCGTTTTCTTTCAGGTCGCCTTCGTCGCGGGCGGCTTCGATCCGCTTGGAGATTTCGGAACGGCCTGTCGTGGAGAGCTCTTCCAGCTCCGCCTGGAGACGGTCGTAGGCGTCCTGTGTGAGGAACGGAGACGAAGACTGGTTGATGTCGGACACGAATACTCCTCGTGCGCGGTATCGGCGGGGCCGGTGCCGCTGTGGTCGTCGATCGCTGTGCGATCGGTGTGCATTGGTGGACGTTCTGGGTCAGGGCCCGCCCAGGCTTGTTCGGCAGTGCCGTGGCTGCGCGGTGCGGGACCTTCGTGTGCGAAAACGCCCTTCCGAGAGTGGTCTGTGATGCCGTCCCCGGTGTGAGGCGGGGCCTGTCATCCGTGGCGTCGATATCGACCGGCGCGTACGCCCGGACGCGTCGGGAGGCGCCAGGTTCGGAAGGGCATAGGGCCGTTTGGGTGATGCCTGTTACTGCAGTGCTGCGTCGGCTTCGTCGTGCGGCCCGAGACACCCTCGGTGGGCGTCGAGACAGCAAGTATAGACGAGTACTGTTTCGGAATCGAGATATTTTGTCCAGTTCACGTGTGGGAAAAGGGGCGTAGTTATCGGTCGGCTGGGCGGCAGGTTTTAACCAAACCGATGACTGCGGTGGTGGTGGTTCGTACGGTGGTTTGGTGTTGCGTGGTGCGTTCTTTAGCTGCGGGGATGGTGACGTTTTCGCGCCCGACTACGGCCTTGCCTACTTCCTGGGCCACGACTTCACACACCGCGGTCATTTCTGGTGGTTTTGTGACCTCAAACCGGACGGTGACAGAACTAGCGTCGTGAACGTCATAAGCCAAGTCGCGCTGTAGTGGCCAGTCGGTGGAGGCTGCTAGCCCGAACCATGTTGCGACAGCAGATCCCACAACAACAGCAGCTGCCGCCCCGGCTACCACTTTCCGTCGGGTAGGGGAGATCGACTTCCAGTACTGGCCGATGGAGCGGCCATGTTCGGCTTCTGCCTCGGCGGCGTCGTTTGCCTCACGTGTGTGTGCTGCCAGGGAGGAGTCGGGTTGTTCTGCCACATGCTCAGCCTAGTGTCCCCTGGCCCCGGCGGGCCGCGGGTGAACGCATGCCAAGTGGCGGATAATGATGGTTCGTGTGACGTTGGGCACTATCACGGTGCGGCGATGCATGTGTGGCCAGGTGGCGTGGGTGTTCACGCTGTCACGGGTGGGAATATGACCAAGTACGTAAGGCAGGCGGGCAATCGGATGGGATCGAACGCTAGGACAGGATCGACGGGCGACCGGCACGGCTATCGGCTGATGGCGGTACATGCTCACCCCGATGACGAGTCGAGTAAAGGCGCCGCAGCCACGGCCATGTATGTCCATGAGGGCGCGAATGTGCTGGTTGTCTCATGTACTGGTGGTGAGAGAGGGTCGGTGCTTAACCCTCGACTACAAGGTGACCCCGAGGTGGAACGTGACCTGGTGGGGTTGCGGCGCACCGAGATGGCAAAAGCACAAGAAGCATTAGGAGTCGATCATGCCTGGCTTGGGTTTGTTGACTCAGGTCTGCCTGAAGGTGACCCGTTGCCTCCGCTGCCGCAAGGGTGCTTTGCCACCATGCCTATGCAGGTGTGTGTGGAGGCGCTGGTGCGGTTGATTCGGCAGCATCGCCCGCACGTGATGACCACCTATGACGAGAACGGTGGCTACCCGCACCCGGACCATGTGCGTACTCACGATGTGTCAGTGGCTGCGTTCCGCGCCGCAGGGGATCCAGAACAGTTCCCGCAGGCAGGGCAGCCGTGGCAGCCGCTGAAGCTGTACTACAACCAAACCCTGAGTATGGATCGGTTGCAGGCCTTGCACACGGCGATGAAAGAACGCACAGGTCAGTCGCCGTTCGAGGAATGGATAGAAATGCGAGCCGCTCGTGGTGATGATGCGTTCCGCGCCGTCACCACCCGGGTTCCCGTTGCTGACTGGTTCGATGCCCGTGATGAAGCCCTCCGCGCCCATGCCACCCAGGTCGACCCTGACGGTTTTTGGTTCGGGATACCGCAAGAGATCGAGCGGGAGGTGTGGCCGTGGGAAGATTTCGAAATGGCGATCTCATACGTTCACACCACGGTGCTTCCAGCGGTTGAGGACGATGTATTCGCTGGGCTTCCGGAACCGGCGCAGGCTGACGCGATGGGCTCTGACTCCTCGCGCCGCCCGTCGGCTCCTCTCATCGACGATGTGAAGGAGCGCTGATGCAGGGCGCCAATCAATCCATCTCCGCCGGGCTGGGCGGGTTCTTTGCGCTGTTCCTGATGTCTGTGGCTTTGTGGGTTTTGATGCGCAGCATGCTGAAGCATCTGCGCAACGCTGATCACGCGGTCTTCGAAGAGGACACCCAGCAATCTGCTATCACTGTCACGACGAAGACATCTGCGGACACGGACGGAAACGGTTCAGACATGGCTGCCGAGCAGAGTCAGCCGAGTAAGGACGGGCGATCCCGGTGAAACCGTCAACAAGGTGTCCTCGAGAGTCACGAGGTTGAGATGGGATTGTCGTCATTTCTGTACGGCTTGTACGAGAAACGACTGTTGCGTGAGCTCGCTCACGCCACGGTGCCCAGACACGTGGGGGTAATGCTCGACGGTAATCGCCGCTGGGCCCGCGCTAAAGGCGCCGAAGCTTTCATCGGGCACCGCGCCGGAGCTGAAAACATCGCGCCGTTTTTGCGGTGGAGCGAAGAAGCTGGCGTGGAGATCGTGACTTTATGGCTGCTATCCACAGACAACCTGAATCGCTCCCCAGAAGAGCTGGAACCATTGCTGGGGATCATCGAAGACGCCGTAGACACGCTGGCTGATTCAGGGCGGTGGCGCATCAAAATCGTCGGCGCTAAAGACGTACTGCCACCAGCCACCGTGGAACGCTTGTCTACCGCAGCTGCTCGCACCGACAACGTGGAGGGCATGTTCGTCAACGTTGCTGTTGGCTACGGCGGTAAACGTGAAATTTCCGATGCAGTTCGTTCGCTGCTCAAAGAGGCAGCAGAACAAGGACGAACGATCGACGACGTCGCCCAAACTGTCTCGGCCGAAGACATCGCCGACCACTTGTACACCACAGGCCAACCCGACCCAGACCTCGTTATCCGCACCTCTGGCGAACAACGAGTCAGCGGGTTTCTGCTCTGGCAAAGCACCCACAGCGAGTTCTATTTCTGTGAGGCGTACTGGCCCGACTTCCGACGAGTCGATTTTCTGCGCGCACTGCGTTCTTACGCCGAACGCGAGCGCCGGTTCGGGGCGTAACGTCCCGGCCAGGACGTGGGGGGAATCTGCAGGTGACCAAGAACGAACCGTTGAGCCAGGGCCAAACCACTCAAGCCCACGGGCAGAGGCAGCAGCCTCGTCGAGGAATGAGGATGCGGGTGCGTGGCAGCATGCGCGCCCTCGTCAGCGATGCGCGGGCTGCGTTCGCGGTGCCCGCCGTGTGGCTGGGGCTTTTCGGGTCGGTTCTTATCGTGGTGGGATCGTTCACGCCAGCGTCACTGCCACCAGATTCTGAGTTGCCGTATTTCATCGGTTTGGGGCTGTTGCAGACCGGTGTGGGCCGCGCGGTCGCCGCCGCGGCTGTCCTGCTGGGGATGGCGTCACTGCTGTTGGCGTGGGTGGCGATGCGCCCGGGGCGTCACGGTGTGCGTGGTGGGGTGCCGCGAGCTACCTGGTGGCTGTGGTCTTTGCCGATGCTGGTGGCGCCGCCGCTGTTCAGCAGGGATGCGTATTCGTATGCGGCGCAAGGGTTGTTGGTCTCACGAGGGATGGACCCGTACAGCACTGGCCCCATCTCTGTTCCTGGGCCATTCGCTGACCAGGTTGACCCGATGTGGCTGTTCACCTCAGCGCCCTACGGTCCGCTAGCGCTACGCACCCAGCAACTTGTTGTAGAGCTTTCTTTTGACAACGCCTATTTCGCTGCGGTCGCGATGCGTGTTCCCGCGTTCATGTCAATGGCGTTGATCGCGGCGCTGCTGCCGCGCATGACCGAGCGAGTAGGAGTCTCGGTTGAGCCAGCCAGATGGATCGGCATCGCCAACCCGCTCATCCTCATTCATCTGGTGGGAGGCGCCCACAATGACGCGATGGCGATCGCGTTGATCGTGGCCGCGATGCTGCTGGCATTTGATGGGCGGTTCTGGTTCTCCTCATTCACGATCGCTGCGGCCGCCGGGTATAAACAGACAGCCTTGCTCGCCATGGTCGCGTTGGCTGGATACCTGGCCCGTCGGGCAGTAGTGGCGCGACGTATCCGTGAAATCTCTGACGGAACACCCAGCTGCGAGGAACGCGCCGCCATCGAAGCAAACCGCCACGAACCTACCGGCCCAGTGCGGGGCGCCCCCCATGACCCAGGTACACCAGGCATGGTCGAATACATTCGCGTTGCCGCTGCTGTGGGCACCGCCTCGATTGGTTTGTTCGCTCTCATCACTTTCGTGTGTGGCCTGGGATGGGGATGGGTCGAGAGCCTGTCAGTGCCGCTCATGGCCCGATCAATCCTGTCGCCTTCGACCGTCGTTGGCAGCATCGGGCAGATCATCATGCTCGGCCTGGGAAGTTCGGCAGAAACAGCCCAAATACCACTCGACACTGCACGCGCCTGCGGCATGGCCATCATGGCGATCGGGCTGATCTGGACCACGCTGTGGCTGGCCCCCCGCCGCCCAACCTTGTCCGTCGTCACCGCATTCGTCATCTTCGTTGCCTGCGGCTCGGTCGTCCACGCCTGGTACATGATCCCCGTGTTCGTGCTGCTCGGCCTAGTCCCGTTCAGCGAACGCACCTACACCGTCGCGATGTGGGTGATCGCCGTCCTCGGCGTGTACGCCGCTTTCGATTCAGCCCTGGGCAACGGGTCTATCACCATCGCGGTCACCCTCGTTGCCGCACTGGTGCTGCGCATGCGCGCCCGCGGTGTTCTTCCCCTGCCCGCTAACCTTCGTGCCCGCCTAGCCGGTCAACACCGTCACGCCCACATCGAACAAAGCCAAAAAGTCGGGTAACCACCGCCGCGGACACGCGCTCGCAACGGGGCCAGCACACCTCCGAAACCACTGTGACTGCAGCGTGCAGACACCTAAAGTTTGCGCAGCCGGACCCGCTCCACCTTGTGGTCAGCGCCTTTGGTAAGGATGAGGGTTGCGCGCTCGCGGGTGCCCAGAACGTTTTCGCGCAGATTTGGTTCGTTGATGCTGTCCCAGATCGACCCAGCTGTGGCAATCGCTTCAGCGTTAGACAGGTTGGCGTACCGGCGGAAGAAGGAATCAGGGTCGGTGAATGCTGTGTCGCGAAGCCGTAAGAAACGGTTGATGTACCAGCTCTTCAAATGCGGGATCTCTGCGTCTACGTACAAGGAGAAATCGAAATAGTCAGAGACCACCACACGTGTTTCTGCTGTTGGTGGGGCCAGAACATTAAGGCCCTCCACGATGAGAACATCTGGGCGGTGCACTTCTACATGGGTGTCCGCCACGATGTCGTAAGTCAGGTGCGAATAAACCGGGGCGCGTACCGTCTCTACCCCCGACTTCACCTGGTCAAGGAAATGAACGAGAGCGGCCTGATCGTATGACTCAGGGAAGCCCTTACGGTCCATGAGTCCTTTTTCTTGTAGAACCGCGTTGGGGTACAAAAACCCATCGGTGGTGACCAGCTCGACATTGGGTGTGCTCGGCCACCGTGACAACAACTCGCGCAGAATCCGCGCTGTCGTTGACTTGCCTACAGCAACAGAACCAGCCACACCGATCACGAACGGGTTGCGTGCCGGCTTGTGGCCGAGGAACCCCTGCATGATTCGGTGAAGGTTTCCAGCTCCCTCGGCGTAGAAACTGAGCAGCCGCGACAACGGTAGGTAGATCTCTTCGACTTCAGTCAGATCCAACCGGTCACCGACACCACGAAGACGCCGCACATCCTCATCAGTGAGGCTGCCTAGGGAATACGTACTCGACAGGCGTGCCCAGTCCTCGCGTGCGATTTCCACGAAAGGGGAAGGGACAGGCCTGGAGCCAGGTACTTGCGTTGACACCCGAACATTCTTCACCACCAAAGTGGTGAACCACTGGCGAGGTGATCACGAGGCACATCATGGACCTGCGAACAGTGGGCGCCCCCGCACTCTACGCTGGACCCTATGTGTGGAATCGTTGGCTACGTGGGCCGTGACGTTGATGGCAAAGCTCTCGACGTCGTTTTGGAAGGACTCGCCCGACTCGAGTACCGCGGATACGACTCGGCTGGAGTGGCATTCGTCACCGACGGTGTGATCAGCTCCGCGAAGAAAGCAGGAAAGCTCGCCAACCTGCGGGCCGAACTGGAAACTAGCCCATTGCCTCCCTCTGCGACGGCGATCGGGCATACACGGTGGGCGACCCACGGGGCTCCCACCGACGAAAACGCCCACCCCCACCTGGGTGGCAAAGAGGGAAAACTCGCCCTCATCCACAACGGCATCATTGAGAACTTCCACTCCCTTAAAGCTGAACTTCTCGAAGAAGGTGTCGAGTTCGCCTCCGAAACGGACACAGAGGTCGCCGCGCACCTCCTGGCCCGCGCCTACGAGAACACCCGCAACCTCACCGCCGCGATGCAACAGGTCGTCAACCGTCTAGAAGGTGCATTCACCCTGCTGGCTGAGCATGCTGACGTCCCTGGCGTGATCGTCGCAGCCCGCCGCAACTCTCCACTAGTGATCGGTCTGGGCGAGGGCGAAAACTTCCTCGGCTCTGACGTCGCTGCCTTCGTGGGCCACACAAAGCTCGCAATGGAAGTTGACCAAGACCAGATCGTCACCATCACCCCAGAGAAGGTCGAGGTCATCGACTTCACCGGACAGCCCGCCGAAGGTAAACGCTTCGAAGTCACGTGGGACGCAGCCCAAGCCGAAAAAGGTGGCTACGACTCCTACATGCTCAAAGAAATCGAAGAGCAGCCACGCGCCATCGCCGACACCCTGCGCGGCCGCACCGACGAGCACGGCGCCCTCACCCTGGACGAAATGCACGTCGCTGCCGAAAAACTCGCAGCCGTGGACCGTGTCGTCATCGTGGCTTGCGGTACCGCTTTCTACTCCGGCCTCACCGCCAAATACGCAATCGAGCATTGGACCCGTATCCCCGTCGCCGTGGAACTAGCCCACGAATTCCGGTACAGCGAACCCATCATCGACGAACACACACTCGTGGTGTCCATCAGCCAGTCCGGCGAAACAATGGACACTCTCATGGCGGTCAAACACGCCCGCGAACTGGGCGCACTCACCGTCTCTATCTGCAACACCTACGGCGCCACCATTCCCCGCGAATCTGATGCCGCGCTCTACACGCACGCTGGCCCCGAAGTTGCTGTCGCCTCCACCAAAGCCTTCACCTCCCAGATCGCAGCCTGCTACCTACTGGGCCTCTACCTGGCTCAGGAACGCGGCCACGGCGAATCAGTCAAAAAGGTGATGCGCGAACTCGAAGAAATCCCCGCCAAGATCAGCGAAGTCTTGGCCGACATGGACCGAGTACGCGAGATCGCCCGCTTCATGGCAGACACCCGCTCGGTGCTTTTCCTTGGCCGTAACGTGGGTTACCCGATCGCTCTTGAAGGTGCCCTCAAACTCAAAGAAATCGCCTACATCCACGCCGAAGGATTCGCCGCAGGTGAACTCAAGCACGGCCCCATTGCGCTGATCGAGCCAGGCCAGCCAGTGTTCATCGTTGTGCCCAGCCCCAGCACACCGCACAACCTGCACGACAAAGTGGTCTCCAACATCCAAGAGATCCGCGCCCGCGGCGCCCGCACCCTGGTCATCGCTGAAGCTGGTGACGAAGCGGTAGCACCATTCGCCGACGAGATCATCCGGGTGCCAGCCACATCGCCGCTGCTATCTCCGATGCTGACTATCTTGCCCTTGCAGGTGTTCGCGTGCGAACTGGCAACCTCCAAAGGCCTCGATGTAGACCAGCCCCGCAACCTCGCCAAGAGCGTCACCGTCGAGTAGTGACGTGATTGTCGGTATCGGTGTAGACGTATGCGGTATCGAACGGCTACAGGCAACGCTGGAGCGCACACCCGGTTTACGTGACCGTGTTTTCGCCCCAGCAGAAAAAGAACTCCCAATCGCCTCGCTAGCTGCCCGATTCGCGATGAAAGAAGCAGTCGCCAAGGCACTACTGACCCCCGGCGACATGTCATGGCTCGATGCGTGGGCTCCACGCGCCGTCGGCAAACCACCCGAACTGCACATCTCAGGCACAGTTCGTCAGCGAGCCGAGGCACTGGGAGTAACCCGATTCCACGTGTCTTTGTCACACGATGCCGGCATCGCTACCGCCTTCGTAATCGCCGAATCCTGACACCACCTGTGTGGCCCGGTACAGACCTCACCGTCAACCGGGCCACACTTTTATTTTCCTCTCATAAGAAAGTCTCTTCGGTCGATCCATGAAAAAACGGTCAGGATGACATTGATTTCATGGATGGGCGGTAGGGCAATGGGAACTAGTGTGGTGCGCAGAACTGGAGAAGTCGAAAATGGCTTCGGCACTTCTGTTCTTGTTTTGGGGATAAATACTTTTATCGCTAGCTTTATTCCGCTTTTCGGGCTTTTGTCTTTCCCTCTTGCTCTTATAGGTATTCTGTGTGCGATCGTTGGGATAGTCCGAGTCTTTAAAGGTAAGGCTTCAAACTTCGGGAGCGCTGCAGTTGGTCTTGTCTTATCTACTCTTGCTGCGGCTATATGTGTCATATGGGTTGCAATGGTTATTGCGGTTGATGCGGCGATGAGTTCTGCTGGGAATGTCGACGTGCCTGCCCCTGTGGCCTTCACTAACTCAGGGTTGCGGAGTGTCGGAATTAGGGCCTCATCTAGAACCGTGGAAGATCTGGGGAAGTCAATACAGCTAGAAGAATTTTCTGGAGCCGGGTCAGCTGTAATTACAGTGGATAAATTCGAGCCTCAAGCAAAATCGAAGGATTCGTACATGCAGCCGGATTCAGGAAATAAGTTGGTTGCCGTTCATGTAAGTATTAAAAATACTGGTAAAAAAACTTATAACAATATAAGCTGGATAGGAGCTAAAATTTATAGCAATCGAGGTCAACCCTACAGTTCTGAGGTGATGACAGATATCACGTCTGGGCCATCTCTTCCTTCAACTGTTGATCTTAAGCCTGGAGGTGATATCGATGGGTGGATAGCATTTCAGATTCCATCTAGTAATGATGCAGATTCCTTTGTTTTTGATGAAGCTGAATGGTCTCTCGTGAAGAAAGCTTGAAGCTGCACGGGTCGAAAACCTTTGCTCATAGAGCAGATACAGCAACGCACAGGATTCGGCGTTGCTTTAGATACGGCGAAAAACCGTCCTTTAGGGTTATGCCCATGGTGATGCAGGCATGGTCCGTCGAACGAGTCCGCGCAGCTGAAGAAGCCGCGAAAAAATTCCTCCCCGATGACGAACTCATGAACCGAGCCGCCCACGGCCTGGCTAACGTCCTGGCAACCCGCACCGACGAAATAGCCCAACACATCAGCCCCGGCGAAGACGTACGCATGATCGTCCTGGCCGGACCAGGTGGAAACGGCGGCGACGCCCTCTTCGCCGCAGCCTTCCTACGCCACTTCCACACCACTCGCCTGGAAGAAACCGACCCAACCCAAACCCACGTCGCCGACATCGTGCCCGTCCTGCTCACCGGTCAGGCACACCCCTCAGCGCTCCAAGCCATCCACGACGCCGGACTAACCCCCCTCGACGCCAGCACCGACGAAGGCCTGACCGCAGCCGTCCACATGATCGCCACCGCCGACATCATCGTCGATGGGCTCTTCGGCATCGGAGGACGCCTCGACCTATCCCACCACGACGAAAACACCCCACCACCTGCCGCCTGGACCCTCGTCAACGCCATCCCCGACGACGCCTACCTCATCGCCGTCGACGTCGCCAGCGGCACTGACCCAGCCGGCGAAACCGAAACCGACAACTGCGTGTGGGCCGACGAAACCGTCACCTTCTCCCTCGTCAAAGGAACCCACCTGCTCGCCGGCGAAAACGCCACCGGACTGCTCACCATCATCGACATCGGCATCGACGAATACGGACTACTCGGACTGGGAACCGACGGCGAACTCGCCAACGAAAACGAAGACCACATCGACGCCCTCCTCACCGACGGCCCGGCCACCCCCATGGCCGAACGCCTCACCTTCGATGACGTAAGCCACATGTGGCCCACCCCCGGACCCCGCGACGACAAATACTCCCGCGGCGTCGTTGGCATCATCGCCGGAGGCGAAAACTATACCGGAGCAGCAATCCTCACCGTCACAGCCGCAGTCAACACCGGCGCCGGAATGGTCCGCTACATCGGCCCCCAAACCCCCACCAACCTCATCCGCGCACACATCCCCGAAGCAGTACACGGCCCCGGAAAAGTCCAAGCATGGGTGATCGGCCCCGGCCTAGACCCCCACCCCGCCGACGACGACGAAACCGGCCACACCCACCTCACTCACGCCCGTCAAGCCCTCGACTCCAACGAACCCGCCGTCATCGACGCTGGCGGGCTCGACCTACTCACCGGCCCCCGACCCCACGCCGGAGCACGCACCCTCATCACCCCCCACGCCGGCGAACTCGCACGCCTCCTCACCCGCCTCGACCCCAGCGCCCCCACCAGCAGAGAAGACGTCGAAAACGCCCCTGTGAGCCACGCCCGCCGCGCCGCAGAACTCCTCCACGCCACCGTCCTACTCAAAGGCAACCGAACCCTAGTCGTACCCCCCACCGACAACCTGCCTATCCGCACCCAAACCAACGCACCCGCCTGGCTCGCCACCGCCGGCGCCGGCGACGTCCTCGCCGGAATCGCAGGGACACTCCTCGCCGCAGGCCTAGACCCCCTCGACGCAGGATCCCTCGCCGCCCTCGTCCACGGAGTCGCCGCCCACGACACCAACCCAGGCGGCCCCATCCGCGCACTCCACGTCGCTGAAACCCTCCCCACCACCATCGCCGCCCTCCTACGCCGCCCCAACTAACACCCCCAGGGAACGACACACCCACACCAAGCTGCATAGGCTGCACCCAACACACCACCACGGAAGGACCACGCCTCATGGAGCTCACCCACACCCTGCCCACCGCCGAAGACACCCGAAACTTCGCCCGCGAACTAGCCACCCACCTACGCCCCGGCGACCTCATCCTGCTCGTTGGAGAACTCGGCGCAGGAAAAACAACCTTCACCCAAGGACTCGGCGAAGGACTAGGCGTACGCGGACCCATCGCCTCACCGACCTACGCCATCTCCCTAGTCCACCCCAGCCTCACCAACGGCCCCGACCTCATCCACGTCGACGCCTACCGCCTGGGCGACCACGCCGAACTCGACGACCTCGACCTCGACGCCGACATGGACACCTCCGTCACCGTCATCGAATGGGGAGCAGGCATCGCCGAAGGGCTTTCCTCGGACTACCTCATCATCGAACTCAACCGAGCCGTCGGCGCCACCGAACCCCACGCCGAACACACCGATCTGGACCCCCGCACCATCTGCATCCACCCCGTCGGCACCCGATGGACAACAACCCAAATCTTCGAGCGATCCACCGACTGATCTACCCTGGTTAGGTGCTTGCTCTGGCTATCGACACCTCCACATCCGCGATCACCGCCGCCCTCCGCGACGGAGAGCACACATACCTACGCACCAGAACCGACAGTCGCGGTCACGCCGAATGGCTATCGCCCCAAATATCAGAACTATTCACCGAAGCAGGACGCACCCCCAGCGACCTGACCCACGTCATCGCCGGTGAAGGACCAGGCCCCTTCACCGGACTTCGCGTCGGCCTAGTCACCGCCGAAACCATCGCCTTGGCCACCAACGCCCAATACGTCGGCCTATGCAGCCTCGACGCACTCGCCGCCGCAGCCATCCGCCACGGCGCACTAGAGGCCAACAGCGACTTGCTCGTCGCCTCCGACGCCCGCCGTAAAGAGGTCTACTGGGCGACCTACCACTGGGCCGGCACCACCAACGAAAACCCAACACTGGCCACCAGCCTCACCCGCACTAGCGAACCCGCCGTCACCAAACCCGCCGACCTACCCCAACACCTCCGCGCCCTGCCCACTGTTGGGCGCGGACCACAACTGTTCCCCGACTTCTTCCCCCACGGCATCGGCCCACTCGACGTCGACGCACGCGACCTACTCGACCTCGCCTACGCCCACCACGATGCCGGGACCCTCCCCACCCACAATCGCGCACAACCCCTCTACCTGCGCCGCCCCGACGCCAAAGCCAACGCCACCGCACCTCTGGTCCCCGCCACTGCCAGCGAGCCCCGCGAGTGAACACAACCGTTCTACGCCCCGTACACCACCGAGACATTCCCCAACTCACCACGTTAGAAAGCCAGGTGTACGGCAAAGATGCCTGGTCGGAATCATCATGGTGGGGCGAACTCGCCGCCAGACCACAACGCGCCTACGCTATCGCCACCCCTAAAGATGACCCCGACCTCATCTGTGGATACGCAGGGCTGGACCTTGGCCGTGACAATGCCGACATCATGACCATCACCACCTCCCCCCACGCCCGAGGCACCGGAATCGCCACTCAACTCATGTCCTGGATGGTGCACACCGCCACCGCTACCACAGCCACACACATGATCCTCGAAGTCCGGTCAGACAACGACGTCGCTATCGGCCTCTACACGCGATGGGATTTCACGACCATCTCCACCCGACCGAACTATTACAAGGGAGCAGACGCCCTCATCATGCGCCGCTCCCTATCCACCTCGCCCGAAAGGGCAGGTCAGAAGGAGACCGCATGAGCAGCGCACCCCTAGTTCTGGGAATCGAAACCTCCTGCGACGAGACCGGCGTCGGGATCGTGCGCGGCGGAGAACTACTCGCCGATGAGGTCGCCAGCAGCGTCGATCAGCATGCCCGCTACGGCGGGGTTGTACCTGAAGTCGCCGCCCGCGCCCACCTGGAAGCAATGGCCCCAACCATCGCCAGAGCCTGCGAAAAATCCGGCGTACGTCTGAGCGACCTCGATGCTATCGCCGTGACCGCTGGCCCCGGTCTGGCCGGCGCCATGCTTATCGGATTGGCAGCAGCCAAAGCCCTCGCTGTTGCCGTGAACAAGCCGCTGTACGGCGTTAACCACCTGGCCGGTCACGTGGCCGTAGACGTCGTCGAGCACGGCCCCCTTCCCGAACCGATGATGGCGCTGCTGGTCTCAGGCGGACACAGCAACATCCTGCACGTCAAAGACATCACAAGCGACATCGTCCAGCTCGGACAAACCGTTGATGACGCCGCAGGTGAAGCATTCGACAAAGTTGCGCGTCTACTCGGCCTTGGATTCCCCGGTGGGCCGCACGTCGACAAAGCCGCGCAAGAAGGTGATGGCACAGCAATTGCCTTCCCACGAGGACTCACCAGCGGACGGGACATGCAGCGCCACCGCTACGACTTCTCCTTCTCGGGAGTGAAAACAGCTGTGGCTAGGTGGGTGGAGGCCAAAGTTGCCGCTGGCGAGAGTGTTCCGGTCGCCGACGTCGCAGCCAGCTTCCAGGAAGCCGTGACCGATGTTCTTACCCGCAAAGCTGTCCTGGCCTGCAAAGAACACGACGTCAAACACCTGCTCATCGGTGGCGGAGCGGCAGCAAATAGCCGACTGCGAGCACTGGCGGAAAAACGATGCGCCGAGGCAGGAATCTCGCTGCGCGTGCCCCGCCCACGCTTGTGTACCGATAACGGTGTGATGATCGCCGCGTTGGGTGCAGCGATGGTCGAACGTGGCGTGGCACCCAGCACCCTTGATATCCCAGGTGACTCCTCGCTGCCGATTGACGTTCCACAGGTGCGTGTCTGATGCGGGCTCCGCGACGTGTTCTCGCAGCTGCGGCTGCCGTGCTCGTGGGAATGTGCGGAGCGTGCGCGGGTAGCGGCGAAGTGAAAGAAGCGGTGACCACAGGACAACCCGACTCAAGCAAGTCACAACTGTCTGGTCTTCCCACAAGTGCAGAGATGGCCCAAGCACGCACCGATGTCGAAAAGTTGCCGACGCGGCGCCTGGCTGCACAGATCGTGGTGCCCAGGCGCCCAAACGACTCGGCAGAGGCTGCTCGGTTAGTGCGTGAAATGGGGTACGGCGGAATGGTGCATTTCGCTGAACACACTCCGGCCGATAAAGCCAAAGTGGTGCAGAACATCACCGAAGCCAACAAACGCATTAGCGCTGCCGTGCAAAGTGATCGCCAATGGCCTGCATTCATCGCTGTCGATCAGGAAGGTGGCCCAGTTACGCGGGTGGGGGATCCGCTGACGAGGTTTGGGGCGGTGATGGGGCTCGGTGCTGCACGTGACACAAAATTGGCGCAGCGCGTGGGGGCTTCGTCGGCAACAGAGTTGGCTGGCCTGGGATTCACAGTGGTGTTGGCACCAGATGCTGATGTGACTTCAGGTGAGCAGGATCCAACCATTGGGGTGCGTTCTGCTTCTTCTGACTCGAAGCTGGCTGCTGAGATTGTGGCTGGTTTAGCTCAGGGGTATGCCGATGGTGGCGTAGTAGCGGTGGCGAAACATTTCCCTGGTCATGGGAGTGTTCCAGCAGATACGCATCAAGGTCGAGTGCGGCAGCGGATGCCGATGTCCGTGCTGCGCGACCGGGACTTTCTGCCTTTCCAGGAGTTGGTCGATGCTGGCGTGCCGGGGGTGATGACGGCCCATATCGTGCTGGATGCGGTCGATGGCACAACGCCCTCCACGATGAGTCGCCCGGTGTTGTCAGGCTTGCTGCGCCAAGAGCTGGGGTTTCGGGGCCTGGTGGTCACTGACGCGTTGGAGATGGGCGCGATCGGTGTTGATTCCAGTGCTGCCGCGGTGCGTTCGGTATGGGCAGGGGCGGATGTGTTGTTGATGCCCTCGAATCCCAAGGCAGCTGTTGAAGGTTTGGTGAAGGCGGTGGAGTCCGGAGCGTTAGACCGCTCTCGCCTGGTGGACGCGGCGGCTCGGATGGTAGCGACGCTGCGTCATGCGCCAGTGCGTGCCACCCAGGGGCCAACGCAGCCTGGTGCGGGTAAAGAGGTTGCTGATGCTGCGGCGGCTGCTGCGATCACGCAGCTTGGTGGTAAGTGCGGTGCTCCGCTGGTCAAAGGTGGCATTGTGATCTCTGGGGGCACTGCTAGTGATCGTGCGTTGTTGGCTGAGAGCGCGAAGGCTGCAGGGTTGGCTGTGGGGTCTGGGACTGCGGTGCGTTTGATTGATTCGGTGGTTTACCGAGCGGCGGAAGAGAAGAAGCCGCATTTGGTGGCTAAAGTGACACCGCCGACCCCGGATGCGGTGACGGTGGCATTGGATGTGCCGTATGCGCTTGCTCGGGAACAGGGAGCGACTTTGGCTACTTTTGGTCGGACTCCGGCAGTAATGCGGGCGTTGGTTGAGGTGCTGGTGGGGCATAAGCCAGCGGCGGGGCGTTTGCCGGTTGCTGTAGGGACCCATGCGGTGGGTGCTGGTTGTGGAGCTTCGCAATGACAACAGTCGCGCAGCTTTTCGCAGTGGTCTTGGTCGATGAGTTAGTGCGGGCCGGGGTGCGGCATGTGGTGTTGTCTCCGGGGTCGCGGTCAGCTCCGTTGGCGTATGCGGTTCTTGATGCTGAGCGTGCTGGGCTGTTGGAGCTGCATGTGCGCACTGATGAGCGTTCGGCGGCGTTTTGTGCTTTGGGTTTAGGTAAGGCCACGGGGATGCCTGCGGTGGTGGTGACGACCTCGGGTACAGCGGTGGCGAATTTGCACCCGGCGGTATTGGAGTCGCATGAGGCGCGGGTGCCGTTGGTTGTGGTGACGGCGGATCGTCCGCATGAGTTACGTCCGACGAGGGCGAATCAGACGACGCATCAGCCAGGGATTTTTGGTGGGTCGGTGCGGCTTGCGTTGGATTTGGAGGCGCCGGTGCAGGGGGCCTCACCGATGCCGTATTGGCGTACGTGCATGGATCGCACGGTTGCGGCAGCGATGGGTGCTGTGGGTGGTGTGCCGGGGCCGGTGCATGTGAATGTTTCTTTGCGTGATCCGTTGGCGCCGGAGGCTGGTGTGCGTCCATTGGTAGGCGATGGGTTGCCACAGGAGCTGCAGGGGCGTCCTGGTGGGTCGGCGTGGACGGTGTGTGAGCCAGCGTCGTTGGTTGGTGGGGATGCGTTGCCGGAGGTGGCGCGGACGCTTGTGGTGGTGGGGGATGTTTCTGGTGATGTGCGTCAGCGGGCTTTTCAGTGGGCTGCGTTGCGGGGGCATCCGGTGTTGGCTGGACCGTTTGGGCAGGGTGCTGAGGGTGTGGTGGTGCCGCATGGGCCGTTGGTTGCTGAGACGGGGTTTGCTGCGGTAGCGGCGAATGTGCCTGATCGGGTGGTTGTGGTGGGGCGGTTGACGTTGTCGCGTGCGGTGGGTGCGTTGGTGCGTCGGTCGGGTTGTGCGGTGGCGGTTTCGGCTGATCCGGTGTGGCCTGATCCTTCTCATGTGGTGAGTTCGGTGTATTCGGTGGGTGCGTTGTCGTTGATGGCGCCGGTGTTGTCGGAGGATTTTGTGGCGGCTGCGCATGATTTTGGGCGGCGTTGGTGTGAGGCTGGGGTGGCGGTTTCGGGTGCTGTTGAGCAGGTAATTCCGGGGACGTGGCCTAGTGGTCCTGCTGTTGCGGCGTGTGTGTTGGGTGCGTTGCCGCGGGGAGCTCGGTTGTTTTGTGGCTCGTCTTCAACTGTGCGTGATGTGGCTTTTGTGGGGTCGGGTAGGAGTGATGTGGAGACGGTTGCTAGTCGTGGTTTGGCGGGGATTGATGGGTGTGTCTCGACGGCTGCTGGGATGGCGTTGGCTGATGATCGGGCTACGTTTGCGTTGGTGGGGGATTTGACGTTTGTGCATGACAGCGCTGGCTTGTCGGTGGGGCCGTTGGAGCGGTGTCCGGATCTGACGGTGCTGGTGGTTAATGATGATGGTGGCGCGATTTTTGACACGTTGGAGTATGGGTCTTCGGATGTGCGGGGTGAAGATCCGCAGGGGTTTGTGCGGTTGTTTGCTACGCCTATTGGTACGTCGGTGGAGGCGTTGGCGAGGGCGCATGGTGCTCGGTTTGTGCGTGCGAGTACCCCGGGGGAGTTGGCTGAGGTAGCCGCGCAGGTGCCGTGTGGGTTCACTGTTGTGGAGGTAGTGGTGCCGGCTATGAGGGCACGGGTGGACCGTGAGGCGTTGGTTGGCGCTGCGGATGTGGCGGTGGGGTAGGTGTTTTGGGTTTAGGGGTGGGCGTCTTGGGGTGGGGTGAAGGCGTTTTTCATGGGGAGGAGTTTGGCGTGGGATTCGTTGAGCTCTGCGGTGGGGTCGGAGGCGTCGACGATGCCGCAGCCAGCGAAGATGCGCATGTTGGTGTGGGTGGCGTCGAGGTGACCGCAGCGTAGAGCGATGCCGAATTCGCCGTCTCCGTGGGAGTCGATCCAGCCGATGGGACCGGCGTAGCGGCCTCGGTCCATGCCTTCGAGGGTGTTGATGAGGTTGTCGGCGGTGGTGCGGGGGGTTCCGCAGACGGCGGCGGAGGGGTGGAGCTGTTCGGCTAGTTCCAGGACGTTGATGTTTGTGTTGGTGTGGCCGGTGACGTCGGTGGCTAGGTGCATGACGTTGGGTAGGTCTAAGACGAAGGGGGTTTCGGGGACGGACAGGGTGTGGCAGTGGGGTTGGAGCACGTCGGTGACTGAGGTGACGGCGTAGGCGTGTTCGTGGAGGTCTTTGGGGGAGTGGGTGAGGGTGCTGGCGAGGTTGGTGTCGGTGGTGGTGTTGCCGGTGCGGCGGATGGTCCCGGCCAGGATGCGGCTGGTGGCGGTGTTGTTGTGCAGGCGGATGAGCATTTCCGGTGTGGCGCCGATGAGGCCGTCGATGGCGAAGACCCAGGTGTGGGGGTAGCTGTTGGTGAGTTGGGTGAGTAGCCATCGGGGGTCGATGGGGTGGGGGGTGGTGATGTGTTCGTCGCGGGCGAGGACGACTTTGTCGAGGTGGCCGTTGGTGATGGCGTCGATGGCTTGGGTGACGCGGTCGGTCCAGGTGGTTTCGGTGAGGGTTCCGGGGGTGTAGGTGGCTGGTCCTGGTTCGGTGATGGGTGGTGCGGGGGGTGGGGGTGTTGGTGTGGTTGGGGTGGTGGTGATGGTGGTGTGCCAGGAGATGCCGTTGTGGGTTCCGGTGATGTGTTCGGGGACGATGAGGGTGGCGCCGTGGGGGGAGTGGGGGGAGTAGGCGAAGCTACCGAAGGCGATGAGTCCGGTTCCGGGGGCTTGGATGTCATTGTCGATGGTGGCGTTGTTGGTGATGGTTTGCCACCAGGTGTTGGCGTCGGTGAAGCGGCTGTGGCCGTGGGTGGTGATGGTTGTGGCGCGTCCGTGGGCGATGAGTCCGTTTCCGTCGCGGATCCAGGCGAGGGTGGTGCGTGGGTCGGCGTCGCGTAGGGCGTTGTGCAGGTGTGTGGGCCCGTCGGTGGGGGGTAGGGCAGTGGTGGTTGCGTAGAGGCGTGGGGCGGGCGCTTGGTTCACGGTGTGCGTCACATGGGGTGAGCTTACGTTTGGGGTGGTCATGGCGTCGAGCGGTTTGTCGTTTATTGGTTGGGTTTGTGGAATTTGTTGGCGATAGCTGTGCTGTTGGGGTGGGGTTTTGGCAGGTGAGGTGTTTGTGGGGGTGGGGCAGTTGGGGTGCTGAGTGTTTTCGTCTTGTGCGGGGTGTTTCAGGTGGGAGGATGGGGGTATGGCTCGCGCGAACTTGGATAAGAAACCTGCCGATGTGGCGAAGATGTTCGATGATGTCGCGCCGCGGTATGACATTACGAACACGTTCATGACTGGTGGGATGGAGACTTTGTGGCGGCGTTCGGTGATGAAGGTTCTCGATGCTCGTCCGGGGGATCGGGTGTTGGATATCGCGGCGGGGACGGGTACGAGTAGCGCGATTTTGGCTGATGCTGGGGTGGATGTTGTTCCGGCGGATTTCTCGATGGGGATGTTGCAGCAGGGGCGTCGTCGTCGTCCGGATTTGTCGTTCACTGCTGCTGATGCGATGGCGTTGCCGTTCGCGGATGAGAGTTTTGATGCGGTGACTATTTCGTATGGCATTCGGAATGTGGTGGATCCGGATGCGGCGTTGCGGGAGTTTTTGCGGGTGACGCGTCCTGGTGGGGTGTTGGTGATTGCGGAGTTTTCTGAGCCGGTGGTTCCTGGGTTCCGTGAGCTGTACAAGTGGTATTTGGGTAAGGGGTTGCCGGCGGTTGCGGCGCGGGTGAGCTCGGATGCGGAGTCGTACATGTATCTGAGTGAGTCGATCATGTCGTGGCCTGCTCAGAGTGCGTTGGCTTCGCGGATTACCTCGGCTGGGTGGAAAGACGTGCGCTGGACGAACCTCACTGGTGGGATTGTGGCGGTGCATCGCGGGGTGAAGCGTTGATGTCTGCGTGGCTGTTATGTAGGTCGTGTAATGGTGCTCACGTGTATGTACCGCAATTCGATTGCCTGTGCGGCGAGCCGCTAGTCTCACCCGGGTGGGAGCAGTGAGTACGGCCGGTGAAAATGTTGATGTCATCGTTGTTGGGGCGGGCCCAGGGGGTTCGACCGCGGCAGCGTATTTGGCCTCGGCGGGGCTAGATGTAGTTCTGCTGGAGAAGGCAGCTTTTCCTCGGGACAAGATCTGCGGTGATGGGTTGACCCCCAGGGCGGTGCGTCAACTCATCGATTTGGGTGTGCCGACGCGGCTTGAGGATGGGTGGATTCGTAACCGCGGGTTGCGGATTATTGGTGGTGGGCATCGGTTGGAGCTGGATTGGCCTGATGATGTGCCGTCTTTTCCTTCGTATGGGTTGACGCGGGCGCGCATGAATTTTGATGAGATGCTGGCTCGCCACGCTGTGGGACGGGGTGCGCGTCTTCTAGAGCGGCATAACGTGACTGGCCCGGTGCTTGGCGCTGATGGGCGCACGGTGGTGGGTGTTGAAGCTAAGTTGATGGATGAGTCGGGGCGGGCCACGCGGGAGCGGGTGGTGTTCCGGGCGCCGGTTGTGATCGCTGCTGATGGCAATAGCAGCCGTTTGGCGATTTCGGTGGGGCGTGAGCGTCGTGATGACCGGCCGATGGGGGTGGCGGTGCGTACGTATTTCCGCACTCCTCGCCATGACGACGACTACATGGAGTCTTGGGTTGAGCTGAAGGTGAAAGAAAACCGCGACAACCCGCGTAGCCGGGACATTTTGTTGCCGGGGTATGGGTGGATTTTTCCCTTGGGAGACGGAACCGCGAATGTGGGGTTGGGGATGCTGGATTCTTCCCCAGCGTTCGGGAAAGTCGACTACAAAGATGTGATGCAGCGCTGGGTGGCCAGCATGCCTGCTGAATGGGAGTTCACTCCTGAGACGATGACGACCCCGGTGCGAGGCGCGGCGTTACCGATGGCGTTTAACCGGTCGCCGTTGTATGAGGACGGTCTGCTGCTTATCGGTGATGCCGGTGGGATGGTGAGCCCGTTCAACGGTGAAGGAATTGACTATGCGATGGAGTCTGGTCGCATGGCTGCGGAGATAGTTGCGCAAGCTATCGCGCGTCCTACCGCTGAGCAACGTAACCGGGTGCTCTCTACTTACCCTGACCGGATGAAAGCTCATCTGGGAGGGCAGTTCATGCTCGGAACATACTTCGCTGCCCTGATCGGACACCCCGAAGTGATGCGTTTCGGTATCAAATATGGGCTGCCGCGAACCTCCTTGATGAAGATCTTGTTGAAGGTCATGGCCAATATTCGTGAACCTCACGGGGGTGTACGTACCGACCGCGTCATTGAAGCTTTGACGCGATTGACGCCTTCGGCATGAAAATCCCTGTGAATCTCTAAGATAAGAGTGATGCCGCCTGCCGTCATCCGCCCAAGCTCCCGCACCCATGGAGCATGAGGACGGGTCCCAGCGACGGCCTTCCAGCCCTTGAGGCGTCACCCACTGGTACGGGTCCCGCCGTTGAAAACACTCGCCCCACCATGATCAGAGAGGGGATGGCACGCCATGAACCCTTATGTGCCGATCCTGTTCTTCTTTTTCCTCGGTATCGCGTTCGCGGCTTTTTCCGTGTTTGGGTTCCAGCTTTTAGGACCCAAGCGGTACAACGCAGCAAAGCTGCAGTCATACGAATGCGGTATTCAACCGTCACCGCACGCAGAGCAGGGTGGGCGTGTGCCGGTGAAGTTCTACACAACGGCGATGCTGTTCATCATCTTCGACGTCGAGGTGCTGTTCATGTTCCCGTTCGTGGTCGCCTTTGACCAGTTAGGGCTGTTCGCCCTCATCGAGATCGTGCTTTTCGTGGCATCGATTCTCATCACCTACGTATTCATCTGGCGCCGCGGCGGACTGGAGTGGGACTGATATGGCTAAAACTGACGGAATGACGCCCTACCGGGCATGGGCCGATTCGAAACTGCCTGCGGGCGTGCAGATCGGCAAGCTGGACCAAATCGGTGGCTTCCTGCTGAAGCACTCAATGTGGCCTGCCACGTTCGGTTTGGCTTGTTGCGCTATCGAAATGATGATGGCTGGCGCCCCGGACTACGACATCGCCCGCTACGGGATGGAGCGCTTCGGCGCCACACCACGACAGGCCGACGTGATGATCGTCGCTGGTCGCGTGAGCCAAAAATTCGCGCCCATCGTCCGCCAGGTATGGGACCAGATGCCCGAGCCGAAATGGTGCATCTCCATGGGCGTGTGCGCCAGCTCCGGTGGCATGTTCAACAACTACGCGATCGTGCAAGGCGTGGACCACATCGTCCCGGTCGATATCTACCTACCAGGATGCCCACCTCGACCCGAGATGCTCTTCGACGCGATCCTCAAACTGCACGCGCAGAGCCTGCGCACCCCGCACTTCTCCCCAGCGACTAAACGCGAACTGGCTCGCCGTATCGAAGAAGAAGCAATGGCAGCCACACCACTATCCGAACGTAAGGGGCTGTTGGCATGACGGAGAACACCCCCCACGGTGCCCTCACCGACGAGGAGAACCTCCCCACTCGCACTGAAGACCAATACGGTCCGCTCAAGCGAGGCCAACGGCAGGGCATGTTCCACGCCAGCACCGGTGACACCTCCGGGTATGGCGGGCTCATCACACCGAAACTGTTCCCCGGCCCCTCACCCCGGCCATACGGCGGCTGGTTCGACACCGTCGCCGACGCGCTCGCTGAGGCACTGCGTCAAGCAGGTGGGCCCTCGTATGAGGAAGCAATCGAAGCGGTTGTGATCGATCGCGGCGAAATGACCGTGATGGTGCGCCGCGAGCACCTGCTCGCTGTGGCCCGGCAACTCCGTGACTTTCCCGAGCTGCGGTTTGAACTGTGCGGTGGAGTCAACGGTGTCCACTTCCCGCAAGAGACGGGACGTGAACTGCACGCCGTCACCCACTTCACTTCCATCACGCATGGATGCCGCCGCATCCGGGTTGAAGTGACCTGCCCCGACAGCGACCCCCACATTCCCTCCATCGTCGAGGTGTACCCCGCCAACACCTGGCACGAGCGTGAAACCTGGGACTTCTTCGGGATCATCTTCGATGGCCACCCGGCCTTGACCCGCATCCTTATGCCCGACGACTGGCCGGGCCACCCCCAGCGGAAGGACTACCCGCTGGGCGGAATTCCTGTCGAGTACAAAGGCGCAACCACACCACCCCCAGACCAGCGGAGGTCGTACAACTGATGACCACCAACACGAGTGAAAACGCTGACGTCATGCGCGGTGATGTGCGCGCTTCAGGTGCAGCGTCCGATAACGCTGACGGTTACCTCATCAACGCAGTCGGGGGTGACTGGGACCAGCTCACCCAAGAGGCCATGGAACACAGCGACGAACGCATCGTCGTCAACATGGGCCCGCAGCACCCCTCGACTCACGGCGTGCTGCGCCTGATTCTCGAACTCGATGGCGAAACAGTCACCGAAGCCCGCGTCGGGATCGGATACCTGCACACCGGTATCGAAAAAACAATGGAGTTCCGCACCTGGACACAGGGCGTGACGCTATGCACCCGCATGGACTACCTGACCCCACTGTTCCAGGAGACGACATACTGCCTGGGCACTGAGCGGCTCCTGGGGATCGAAGACCAAATCACCGCCCGCGCCAGCGACATCCGCGTGATGATGATGGAACTCACCCGGATCAGTTCACACTTTGTTGCTGTGGCCACCGGTGGGCTAGAGCTGGGTGCCACAACGGTCATGGAAATTGGTTTCCGTGGCCGTGAATCATGCCTGCGCGTCATCGAAGCCATCACTGGTCTGCGTATGAACAACGGCTACATCCGTCCCGGTGGTGTGGCTCAAGACCTCCCCAGTAACTGGCAGGCTCTCCTTGAACGCGAATTGCCAGAGCTGATCCGCGCAGAGAAAGAGCTCGAAGACCTCACCCTGGAAAACCCCATCCTCAAGGGGCGTTACGAAAACGTCGGCGTGCTCGACCTGGCCGGATGTATGGCATTGGGCGTCACTGGCCCCATCCTGCGCTCGGCTGGATACCCACTGGACCTGCGCCGCGCTGACCCGTACTGCGGTTATGAAAACTACGACTTCGACATCTGCGTATGGGACACCGCTGACGCATACGGTCGACTGCGCGTACGACTGAACGAAATCAAAGAATCCATCAAGATTCTGCGCCAATGCATCGACCGGCTACGCGCCACCGAAGGCCAGCCAGTCATGATCGCCGATAAAAAAATCGCGTGGCCTGCACAGCTGTCGGTTGGCGCTGACGGGCAAGGCAACAGCCTGGAACACATCCGCGAAATCATGGGCGAATCGATGGAATCGCTCATCCACCACTTCAAGATCGTCACCGAAGGGTTCCGGGTGCCCGCCGGTCAGGCTTACCGGCCCGTTGAGTCACCCAAGGGCGAACTCGGCGCCTACCTGGCCTCTGACGGAGGAACCCGCCCCTACCGGGCTCACTTCCGAGACCCTGCCTTCCACAACCTGCAAGCCGCCGCGGTGATGATCGAGGGCGGATACCTGGCGGACGCCGTTGTGGCGCTGGCCTCCATTGACCCGGTGCTGGGAGGAGTGGACCGATGAGTAAAAACTGGGACCAGCCGAACTACGGCACCCAACCTGCAACGGATGACGCAAGCTGGAGCGAGGACACCCTTGCTGGGCTGCGCGCCGATGCAGCGCAAATCCTTGGCCGCTACCCGAGTAAACGATCCGCGCTTCTGCCGCTGCTGCACCTGGTGCAAAGTGTCGACGGATACGTTTCACCCGAGGGGATCCGGTTCGCGGCCGAGATGACCGAACTCACCCCCGCCGAAGTCAGCGGCGTGGCCACCTTCTACTCACAGTACAAACGCCACCCCAACGGGGAGTACACCGTTGGTGTCTGTACCAACACGCTATGCGCTGTGATGGGCGGAGACGCCATCTTCGATCGCGTTTCTGAGCACTTGGGCATCGGTCACGACGAAACCACCGAAGATGGACGCATCACTCTTGAACGAGTCGAATGCAACGCGGCCTGCGACTATGCCCCCGTGGTGATGGCCAACTGGGAGTTCATGGACGCACAAACGCCCGAATCAGCTGTGGCCATGGTTGATGACATGCGCGCCGGTAAAGAAATCCGCCCCACTCGCGGCGCCGCAAAGGTGTGTTCCTTCAAAGAAGTGTCCCGCGTTTTGGCAGGATTCCCAGATGGGCGTGCTGATGAAGGAGTCGGCGCCGGAGAGAACTCGCTACGCGGTCTGAAATATGCCAAGGAACACGGCTGGGCAGACACGACCAGCTCTAAGGAAGGACAGGCATGAGTACACAACTCACCCCCGTCCTCTCGCGATACTGGGACGAACCACAGTCGTGGACGCTGGAAACATACCAGCGACATGAGGGATATGAGGGGCTGCGTAAAGCCCTCGCACTTAGCCGTGAAGACCTCGTTCAACAGGCGAAAGATTCCGGTCTACGTGGCCGTGGGGGAGCGGGGTTCCCCACAGGTATGAAATGGGGATTCCTGCCTCCTGATGACGGCGGCCCCCGCTACCTCGTGGTCAATGCGGACGAGTCCGAGCCAGGTACCTGCAAAGACGTGCCGCTCATGATGGCCACCCCCCACGTGCTCGTGGAAGGTATGGCGATCACCTCTTACGCCATTAACTGCCACCACGCGTTTATTTACCTGCGCGGTGAGGTCGTGCACGTTTACCGGCGCCTGATGAATGCTGTGCAAGAGGCCTACGCAGCCGGGCTGCTGGGCAAAAACATCATGGGCAGCGGTTTCGATCTCGACATCACTGTGCACGCCGGTGCTGGTGCTTACATCTGTGGTGAAGAAACAGCGCTGTTGGACTCCTTGGAAGGGCGCCGCGGACAACCCCGTCTCAAGCCCCCGTTCCCTGCGGTTGCTGGTCTGTACAGCCGCCCCACCGTGGTCAACAACGTGGAGACCATCAGCCAAGTGGCACCGATTTTCCTGCATGGGGCGGACTGGTTCGCCAAGTTCGGTACAGAGAAAAGCAAAGGTGTCGGTATCTTCAGCCTCTCTGGCCACGTCACCAGGCCAGGTCAGTTCGAAGCACCGTATGGCATCACCATGCGGGAACTACTCACCATGGCAGGTGGAATCCGCGCCGGTCACGAGCTGAAGTTCTGGACTCCTGGGGGCTCCTCGACACCACTGTTCACTCCCGAGCACCTCGATGTGCCGCTGGATTATGAACAGGTCTCGGCCGCTGGATCCATGCTGGGTACCCGTGCATTGCAGGTATTCGATGAGACTGTTTCGGTAGTGAAAGCGGTCTCCCGCTGGATCGACTTCTACGCCCACGAGTCATGCGGCAAATGCACCCCCTGCCGTGAAGGCACGTACTGGCTGCAACAGATCATGACGCGCCTGGAGAAAGGGCAAGGCCAGCCCGGCGACATCGAAAAGCTCGAAGACATCGCGAGCAACATCGCTGGCCGTTCTTTCTGCGCCCTCGGCGACGCCGCCGCCACACCGGTTCTGTCCGGCATCAAACACTTCCGCGACGAGTTCGAGATGGCCATGACCACCCCGGTTGACGTCTCGTTCCCGCCGCAGCGATCCGTTCTGTTCATGAAGGAGGGCATGTCCTCATGACAGCCCAGAACACTGCAGGCGTCGAGAACGTCACTGTGACAATCGACGGCGTCGAGGTGAGCGTCCCCAAGGGGTCCCTGATTATTCGTGCAGCCGAACAAGTCGGGATTGAAATCCCACGGTTCTGCGACCACCCACTGCTTGACCCTGCCGGTGCCTGCCGTCAGTGCCTTGTTGACGTGGCCATGCCAGGCCGCGACGGCGAAGTCCGCAAAATGCCTAAACCCCAAGCCGCCTGCACCATGACGGTGATGGAGGGCATGGAAGTCCAAACCCAGCAGACCTCCCCTGTAGCCAAAAAAGCGCAGGAAGGTGTGATGGAGTTCCTGCTCATCAACCACCCGCTGGATTGCCCAGTCTGTGACAAGGGCGGGGAGTGCCCGCTGCAGAACCAGGCAATGTCTACCGGCCGGCCTGTTTCCCGGTTCACCGACATCAAACGCACTTATTCCAAACCTGTCGGTATCTCTGCACAGGTGCTGCTGGACCGCGAACGGTGCGTGCTGTGCCAACGCTGTACGCGTTTTTCTGACCAGATCGCCGGTGACCCGTTCATCGCTTTGGTTGAGCGAGGCGCGCAGCAACAGATCGGTATTTTCCAGGACCAGCCGTTCCAGTCCTACTTCTCCGGCAACACGGTGCAGATCTGCCCGGTAGGTGCTTTGACTGGTGCCATGTACCGGTTCAGGTCACGGCCGTTTGACCTGGTGTCTACGCCGAGCACATGTGAGCACTGCGCAGCTGGCTGCGCGCAGCGCACCGACCACCGTCGAGGTGTGGTGTTGCGTCGCATGGCAGCAAATGATCCGGTGGTTAATGAGGAATGGAACTGCGACAAGGGGCGCTGGGCATTCCAATACGGCGCTGCTTCAGACCGCATCGAGTACCCGCTGGTTCGTGATGCTTCTGGACAGTTGCGTGAAGCGAGCTGGCCTGAAGCGTTGGCTGTGGCAGCCGATGGGTTGTCTGCTGCGCTGGGACGCAGTGGCGCTGGGATCCTGCCCGGTGGCCGACTCACCCGCGAAGATGCCTACGCATACGGGAAATTCGCGCGAGTGGTGGCCGGCACTAATGACATCGACTTCAGAGCCAGGCAGACCAGCGAGGAGGAAAGCAATTTCCTAGCCTCCAGCATCGCTGGTCGCTGCCCAGCCGAAGGCGCCCTCACCTACACCGACCTGGAAAACGCCACCTCAGTGCTGCTGGTTGGTCTTGAACCAGAAGACGAATGCCCCATGGTTTTCCTGCGGCTGCGTAAAGCGGCCCGCAAGAAAGGCCTCAAGGTCTACTCGATCGCGCCTTTCGCCTCACGCGGCCTTGAAAAGATGTTCGGCACACTCATCGAAGCGGCCCCCGGCACTGAGGCCGAGGTGATCGAGGCGATGAGCACCGGGCACCCGGACCTAGGCAAATATGCCGACATTATGAGCAAGGACGCGATCATCCTTGTCGGTGAACGCCTCGCAGGCGTGACCGGCGCGCTATCGACAGTGCGTGCCTTCGCCGACAAAATCGGAGCCCGCCTGGCCTGGATTCCACGCCGTGCCGGAGAACGCAGCGCACTTGAAGCTGGAGCGTTGGGCTCTGTGCTTCCAGGTGGCCGCCCCATTCTGGAGAACATCGCCCGCTCCTTTGTCCAGAACGTCTGGCAGATCACGAAACTGCCAACCAACCCTGGACGCTCAACCGGCCAGATCCTCCGCGCCGCCGCTCACGGTGAACTCGATGCTCTCCTTGTTGGTGGGGTTGAGCTCGCTGACCTGCCAGAGACAGATGTGGCTCGTACCGCCATGGAACGTGCCTTCGTCGTCTCGCTGGAAATCCGCCGCAGCGACGTCACCGACCTTGCCGACGTGGTCTTCCCCGTATCGGCTATCGCAGAACGCAACGGCACCTTCGTCAACTGGGAAGGACGCCCGCGCCAAACACAGGCATCCCTGAACAGCCGACACATGGCAGACCACCGGGTGCTAGACATGCTCGCCACCGAAATGGGCCACGAAATCGGCACCGCTACTCTCGAACTGGTCCGCAACGAGCTAGCCGAGTTCGACCCGTGGAGCGGCCCCCGCGCACCATTCCCCGCCGTGGCACCCATCGGCCTGAACCGCATCCCTGCTGGCGACGCCATCCTCGCGACCTGGCGACAACTGCTCGACCTTGGCCGCATGCAGGACGGCGACCCCTTCCTCGCCGACACCGCCCGCGACACCGTCGCCCGACTATCGGCAGGAACCGCCAGCACCTTCGGAGTCACTGACGGCGACTACATCAAAATCTCCACCGACACCGGCTCCATCGAACTACCCCTCATCGTCACCGACATGGTCGACAACGTGGTCTGGGTTCCCGCTAACTCTGGCGGCTCCCAAGTCCACACCATGCTCGGCGCCAGCGCAGGAGACGTAGTCCACCTGGCCGCTGGCGAACCCAAATCCGCTGAGCCCACACCGGCCACAGCCGGAAAGGAAGGTGTGGCATGACCTCCATGCCCGGTCTCGCGCTCCAGGCCGGTGCGCTGCACGCGCTCGAACAGCCCGTGGCTGACTTCAGCGACACCCCCTTGTGGATGTCGTTCATCAAAGCTTTGATGATCTTCGTCTACTTGCTGCTGCAAGTTGTCGTCGTGATTTGGGCCGAGCGACGTGTCCTGGGTTTCATGCAGCAACGCCCCGGCCCCAACAGATTCGGGCCGCTGGGAGTACTGCAAACCCTCGCCGACGGTTTCAAACTTGTGTGGAAAGAAACCATCGTTCCCGCAGCCGCCGACAAAAAGACCTACTACCTCGCTCCCATCATCGCCGGATCCTGCTGCTTCATCGCGTTCTCTGTGATCCCGATTGGTGGCACTGTCGAGGTCTTCGGATTCACCACACCGCTACAACTGACTGACTCGGCGGTTTCCTCCCTGCTTGTCCTGGCTGCCGCTGGCATCTCTGCTTACGCATTCGTGCTAGCGGGGTGGAGCTCTGGGTCCCCATACCCCCTGTTGGGTGGTATCCGCTCCACAGCTCAGGTCGTCTCCTACGAGATCGCGATGGGGCTATCCCTCATTGCTGTGTTCCTCTACGCAGGGTCAATGTCGACCTCATCCATCGTGGCGGCGCAGCAGAACGTCTGGTTCATCATCCCGGCGATCTTCTCGTTCGTCGTGTACTCGATCACGATGGTTGGCGAAACAAACCGTCTACCCTTCGACCTTGCTGAAGGTGAAGGTGAACTCGTCGGTGGCTACCACACCGAATACGCCGGCATGGGGTTCGGGATGTTCTTCCTGGGCGAGTACGTCAACATGTTCACCGCCGCAGGACTGGCTACCACCTTGTTCCTCGGCGGGCCAGCAGCACCTCCCGGAATCGCTGCGATTGGTGACGGCTACTTCAACACTGGCTGGTGGGGAGTGCTCTGGTTCACCATCAAAATTTGGCTCTTCATCTTCTACTTCTTCTGGCTGCGTGGCTCCCTGCCCCGCGTCCGGTATGACCAATTCATGACCTTCGGGTGGAAGATCCTTATCCCCGCCACCATTCTGTGGGTCCTTGCAGTGGCGTTCCTACGCGCCGCCCAGCGCAACTTCCTCGGCGAGAACACCATGCTCGCCACCACAGTGGTGGTCGCGGTCGTTGCGGTGCTGGCACTAGGCGCTGCCTGGATGTGGGACGTCAGACGAGCCGAACAAACCCAGCGCCAAACCCCACCTGCGGAGATCGACCCCTTCGCTGGTGGATACCCCGTCCCGCCGCTGCCTGGACAGCGACTACGCGAACCCGCTCGCACCAGCACCCCGGACCCCAGCCTCACCGCTGGCACCCGCGGCACTGAAACACCCTCCGACAATCCTCGACAGGAGGCATGACCGTGGCCGACAGCACCCCCGCCCCCCGCGGATCAGGCGACGTCGCCCCATACCGGGGCCCCGAACGCGACGAGCAGGAAAGAAAAAGTCTCCTTGCCGACCTATTCGCACCCGTAGCTGGCTTCGGCGTCTCCTTCAAAACGATGTTCCACAAACGGGACACCGTGGAGTACCCCGAAGTGAAAAACACGATGCCGCCTCGGTGGCACGGCCGTCATCAGCTCAACCGCCACCCTGACGGACTCGAGAAATGCGTCGGCTGTGAACTGTGCGCGTGGGCTTGCCCCGCAGACGCGATTTTCGTTGAGGGCGCAGACAACGATGACACCCCCTTGGAAGAAGGTGGCACCGGACGGTTCTCCCCAGGAGAGCGTTACGGCCGCACTTACCAAATCAACTATCTTCGCTGCATCCTGTGCGGACTGTGCATCGAGGCTTGCCCCACCCGCGCGCTGACCATGACGACCTACTACGAGCTCGCTGACAGCAACCGCGAAGACCTCATTTACGAAAAACAAGACCTCCTCGCACCCCTGCAAGAAGGCATGCTCACAGCGCCGCACCCCATGGCTGAAGGCATGGAAGAACGCGACTACTTCCGCGGCCGCGTCACCGAAGCAACTCCCGGACAACAGCGTTGGGCTCAGGAGAACGCCGAAGCTGTGCACGAACTACGCGAACAGCGCGGAGATTTCACTCCCCGCCGCACCGCTGAGTCCGTCACCCGGCCCCTGGCCCACTTCAAGGAGGGACGGGCATGACCAGCGTCGGCGAAGCAGTCCTTTTCTGGATCGTGGCACCGCTCATGGTGATCAGCGCACTCGGGCTGATCTTCTCTAAGAGAGCGGTCTACGCTGCCCTCTCTATGGCGTTCACCATGATCCTCATGGGCGTGCTCTTCCTGGCCCAACGCGCCGATTTCCTCGGCATGGTGCAGGTGTTCGTGTACACCGGTGCCGTGATGATGCTGTTCATCTTCGTCATCATGATCGTTGGCGTCGATGCCTCCGAAACCCTGACCGAAACGCTACGCGGCCACCGCTGGATCGCCCTGGGGCTAGGGATCGCCCTCGCAGTGCTCATTTGCGGCCCCATCGCGGGAACCGCTTTGCCCATGGCCGAACCAACCGGCGACCTGGGCGGAGTGACCACCCTAGCGTTCGAATTGTTCGGCACCCACCTGCTGGCTTTCGAAATGGTCGGGGTTCTCTTGACCATCGCCGGTGTTGCTGCTCTAACCCTTTCCCACCGCGAACGTCTCGTCCCCAAACGCCACCAGCGCGACCTCATGGCTCAACGCGTCAAGGACAACCACTACGTCGCTGGGCTCCCTGCACCTGGCGTGTATGCCCGGCACAACGCCGCCGACACCCCAGCGTTGTTGCCTGACGGCACACCCAGCGAACTGTCCGTATCTCGCGTATTGCGTGCCCGCCGCCAGACGAACACCCCTGACGGTTTTGTTGAGGCAGCAAAAACCACGGGGAATGAGATCGAGGAAGGAAGCGAACGATGAGCCTCACCAACTACATCGTCCTAGCGGGCATCTTGTTCGCCATCGGCGCCGTCACCGTTCTCACCCGACGCAACGCACTCATCGCGTTCATGGGGATCGAACTCATGCTGGTGGCCGCGAACTTGGCTTTTGTCACCTTCGGGCGAAGCGTCGGTTCCTCCCAAGGCCAAACCATTGCCCTGATCGTCATGGCCGTCGCCGCCGCGGAGGTCGTGGTCGGGCTGGCCATCATCATGACAATGTTCCGTTCCCGTCGTTCGGCTTCGGTCGATGACGCCAACCTGCTGAAGCTGTAAGGAGCGAACGGCGTGCTATCCCACACTGCGATATCGATCGCACCGGCAGTCACCACGGCGGTGACGCCCGCTCAAGCGGGCCTCACCGGCTGGGCTTGGCTCCTGGTTGCGCTGCCCGCCCTTGGCGCTGCTTTGCTACTCATCGGCGGCAAAGCCACCAACTCCTTCGGCCCGCTCCTGGCAACCGCGCTGTCCTGGGCGAGCTTCCTGCTGGGAGCGGCCCTACTAGTCGACATGCTTGGGCGTCCGGGTGAACAACGAGCCGTATCAGTAGACCTGTGGAACTGGATCTCAGCTGGCACCTTCTCGCTCAATGCGGGACTGCTTGTAGATCAGCTATCGATTTCCTTTGTACTGCTCATTACCTTCGTCGGATCGCTCATCCACATTTACTCACTTGGGTACATGGCCCACGATCCCGACAAACGTAAGTTCTTCGCCTTCCTCAACCTGTTCGTCGCGGCAATGCTTACGCTCGTGTTGGCGAACTCCTACACCCTCATGTTCCTCGGATGGGAAGGAGTAGGACTGGCCTCCTACTTGCTCATCGGCTTCTGGAACTGGAACCCGCCCTACGCCTCCGCCGCGAATAAAGCTTTCATCGCCAACAGGTTCGGTGACGTGGGCATGGTGATCGCGATGATGATCATCCTGACCACCTTCGGCAACCTCGACTTCGCCACTGTCTTCGCCGGAGCAGAAAAAGCCAATGAAGGCACCTTGACCACTATCGGCTTGTTCCTGCTGCTAGGTGCCTGCGCTAAGTCGGCCCAGTTCCCGCTGCAGAGCTGGCTCGGTGACGCTATGGCAGGCCCGACCCCCGTCTCGGCGCTCATCCACGCCGCCACGATGGTCACTGCCGGTGTTTACCTCATCGTCCGAAGCCACCCAATCTTTAACTCCGCACCCACCGCACAGACCTTCGTTATTGCCGTGGGCGCGATCACCCTCACCATGGGGGCGATCATCGGATGCGCGAAAGACGACATCAAAAAAGCCCTCGCTGCTTCCACCATGAGCCAGATCGGTTACATGATGCTTGCTGCGGGTTTGGGCCCTATCGGGTACAGCTTCGCTATCTTCCACCTAATTACCCACGGCTTCTTTAAGGCCGGGATGTTCCTGGGCGCTGGGTCTGTCATGCATGGCATGGGCGACCGCGTCGACATGCGCACCTTCGGTGAGCTTGCCGGTCAGATGCGCACCACGTGGATTACTTTCCTCTGCGGTTGGCTAGCCATCATTGGATTCCCGTTGCTGTCGGGATACTGGTCCAAGGACAAGATCATCGAAGCCGCATTCATTGGCGAAGGTATCCGCCCCTGGATCATCGGCCCACTGGTGGTACTCGTTGCCGGACTTACCGCGTTTTACATGTCACGTCTGTTCTTCATGACATTCCACGGCCGTAAACGCTGGCTCAAAGATGACCACCCGCACGAATCTCCAGCCACGATGACGGTTCCCATGGTGATTCTCGCTATCGGGTCAGTCTTCCTGGGTGGGGTGTTGACTTTCTTCGGTTTCCCGCACTGGCTCGAGCCAGTTGTTGGTGCTCATGGAGCTGAACACCACCCAGTTCTTCCTGTTTCAGTGATCACCGGGATCACTTTGGTCTGTGTGGCCGCGGGTGTCTTCCTGGCATGGCGTGACTATGCAAAGAAGGATGTTCCTGCCCTCGCCCCTGAAGGCAACCTACTGACCAAGATTGCCAGCAATGACTTCTACCAAGATTCCGTGAACGATCTCGTGCTTGTTGGTCCTGGTAACGCAGTCGTCAAAGGCGCTACCGGAACAGACGACATTGTCATCTCCGGTGGCTCCAACGGGATCGGCGCTGGCCTTGCTGGACTCTCCGGCGTTGTCGCTCGACTCCAGAACGGTTACGCCCGCTCTTATGCCCTGATGATGCTTTCCGGCGTCGTCGCAATCCTCGCTGCTGTGTTGGTGGTGCTCTGATGACGACCTTTCCTTGGTTGACGACGCTGGGGCTGATCCCACTCGTCGGCGCTCTGGCCGTGGCCTTCATGGGCCGCGCAGCCTCCGGCCGGATCGTCGCTCTTGGTGTTTCTCTTGTGACACTGGCGGTTTCTGTTGGTGCTGCTCTGCAGTTCAACCCGAGCTCGCCCGAACAGTTCCAGCTCGCCGAACTCCACCCGTGGATCCCACAGTGGGGTATTAGCTACGCACTCGGCGTTGACGGTATGGCTCTGGCACTCATCGTTATGGGAGCCATTCTCGTCCCCGTGTGCATCCTCGCCGCCTGGGATGACGTTCCCGAAGGCGGCACACGCCAGAATCGCTACTTCGCCTGGATGCTGTTCCTTGAGGCGATGATTGTCGGTGTTTTCGCAGCAACCGACGTGGTGCTGTTCTACGTGTTCTTCGAAGTCATGCTGATCCCGGTGTTCTTCCTCATCGGTTCTTACGGTGGTCCTGGCCGCCGCGCAGCTGCAATGAAGTTTTTGCTGTTCTCATTGACCGGCGGACTCATCATGCTTGTCGCGGTGCTAGCGCTGTTCCCACTGGGCCCCGGCGGAGACACTGCTTTCTTGGTCTCTTCTTTGACTGGCTTGAAGCTGGATCCGGGCATCGAAATGCTGCTGTTCTGTGGCTTCTTCATCGCTTTTGCGATCAAAGCTCCTATGTGGCCGGTTCACACCTGGCTACCGGAGGCCTCCACCGAATCTCGCCCTGCTACCGCGGTGTTGCTCGTTGGTGTTCTCGACAAGGTCGGCACATTCGGAATGATCCGTTTCTGTCTGCAGATGTTCCCTGAGGCTTCTAAACAAGCAGCCCCTTATGTCATTGCGTTGGCGGTTATATCGATTCTGTATGGGGCTGTCTTGGCTGTTGGGTCGAACGACATCATGCGGTTTATTGCGTACACCTCTATCAGCCACTTCGGTTTCATCATCTTGGGCATTTTCGCTTTCACCCCGGTCGCCGGTAGCGGGGCGGTGCTCTACATGGTTAACCACGGCTTCTCCACCGCGGGGCTGTTCTTGGTCGCAGGAATGCTGATCAGTCGAGGTGGGAGCAAATACCGAGACGCATATGGGGGGTGGCAGCGGGTCACGCCTGTCTTGGCGGGAGCATTCCTTATCTCCGGGTTGAGCACGCTGGCCTTGCCTGGTCTTGGATCGTTCGTTTCTGAGTACATGGTTTTGGTTGGCTCGTACGCCACTAGCCCGATTGCTGCTGTTGTTGCAGCAACGGCGTTGATTCTTGCAGCGGTGTATGTGCTCATCACCTATCAGCGAATCTTTACCGGCGCACGGCCGACCGACCGTGCAGACGTCCCTGATCTCACTGTCCGTGAGAAATGGGTTGTTGCGCCGATCATCGTCGCTTTCTTGCTGCTGGGGTTCTATCCCAAGGTGGCTCTCGACGTTGTTAACCCTTCGGTCACCCAAACAATGTCGGTCGTAGGTGTTGCAACCTCGTCGACTACTGCACCATCGATCGGGAGTGACCGCTGATGCCGTTCTTGAGCATGCCCACAGCCGTCTCGACGGTCTCCGCCGCAGATTTCAATCCGGCCGCGATCATGCCGGTAGCGGTGATCGTTCTCGCCGGTTTTATTGGCCTCTTGTTTGAGGCGTTCATGAACCGGTCTAGCCGTCACACTGCTCAAACAAGTTTGATGGTTGCCTCGTTGCTGTTCGCGATCGTGCTTCTCGTGATCGGGCGACCGATTATGACGGGGCCCACGGTTGCTGGCAGTTTGGTGATTGATGGACCCGGTTGGCTGCTTCAGCTGGTTATTGCGGTGACGTCTTTGCTTGCGCTTGTTCTTGCTGCGGAGCGTTTTTCTGGGCGTACCGCAGATGCGTTTACTGAGGCAGGTTCTTCAGTTCCTGGGTCGCCGCAGGAGGCACTTGCTGCCCGGGAGGGCTCTTCCACGGAGCTGTACCCACTTGCTTGCTTCTGCGTCGCTGGGATGATGCTTTTTGTCGCAGCGGGTGATCTGCTCACGTTGTTTGTGGGGCTGGAGATGTTCTCTTTGCCGCTGTATGTCTTGGTCTCGATGGGGCGGCGTCGTCGTTTGCTTTCGCAGGAAGCAAGCTTGAAGTATTTCCTGTTGGGGTCTTTTGCTTCGGCGTTCTTCTTGTTTGGTAGTGCGCTGTTGTTCGGTTACGCCGGGAGCCTGAACTTGGGCACGATCGCACTGGCGATGGGATCTGTGGCAGGTAAGGGGCCACTGCTTGTTATCGGTGTTCTGCTCGTGTTGAGTGGCATGTTGTTCAAGGTGGGCGCGGCGCCGTTCCAGTGGTGGACCGCAGATGTTTACCAGGGAGCTCCTACTGCGGTGACGGCTTTCATGTCCGCAGTAGTGAAGGTGGCAGCTTTCGGTGCGCTTATGCGCGTTGTGTATGTCGCTTTCGAGGGCGCTCGGTGGAACTTCCAAGCCGTGATGTGGGTGGTTGCGGGATTGACGATGGTGATCGGCACGATCTTGACGATCACTCAGTCGGACATCAAACGCATGCTGGCTTATTCGTCGGTGGCGCATGCTGGGTTCATCTTGGTTGGTCTGCTGGCCTTTGATGTGCGTGGCGTGGTTGGTGTGATGTTCTACCTCGCTGCGTATGCCTTCACCACGATTTCCGCGTTCGGGTTGGTCATGCTGGTTCGTGTTCGTGGCGTGGAAGCTACCGATTTGTCTCAGTGGGCTGGCTTGGGACGCAAACATCCTGTGATTGCTGGGAGCATGGGGTTTGTGTTGTTGTCTTTTGCGGGTATTCCGCTCACTTCTGGGTTTACTGCCAAGGTCGCTGCCTTTGGTGCGGCTATTGGTGCTGCAGGTGCACCAGGGGTGACCTTGGCGGTCATCGGTGTGTTGTGCAGTGCTGTCACTGCGTTCGTTTATTTCCGATTTGTCATCTTGATGTTTTTCGCCGATGACGCTAGCGATGAGGTCGGTGTTGTTGCGCCTTCGGCGTTGACGCAGGCTTCGATCGCTCTTGGATTGCTCGCCACTATTGTTCTCGGTGTGATGCCCAGCCCGGCTTTGAGCCTGCTGGAAAGCGCATCGATTTTCATCCGATGAGCGCGGCGCAGGCCGGTTTCGGTCGTCTTGATGTGGATGCGGAACTGTCTGAACACGTATTGCAAGACGTTGACAGGGTCGAAAAGTTCATCGCAGCGCAGGTGCGTTCGGAAGAGCAGTTCATCTCCCGGGCGGCGTCGCACCTTTTTGAGGCTGGTGGCAAACGGTTCCGGCCTATGTTGACGGTTCTTGCTTCGTATCTCGGCGGCGAGGAAGTTGCTGGAGATGACGTGGTGGCTGCTGCTGCGGCGGTGGAGCTGACGCATCTGGCGTCGTTGTATCACGACGATGTGATGGACGAGGCGGAGGTTCGTCGTGGTGTGACGAGCTCGAATGTTGCGTTTGGTAACACAGTTTCGATTCTTGTTGGTGATTTGTTGTTTGGTAAGGCTTCGGCGATTGTCGCTGAGCTGGGACCTGAAGCAGTGAAGATCCAGGCGGAGACGTTTATCCGTTTGTGTTCGGGCCAGATCCGGGATACACAGCAGGAGCTTGGTGGTGCTGACCCGTTGGAGCATTACATGGGAGTGCTTGCGGATAAGACGGGTTCTCTGATTGCTACGGCAGCGCTTTATGGGGCGATGTTTGGTGGCGCTGATCCGGAAACCGTGGAAATCATGCGGCAATACGGTGAGAAAGTCGGGATGGCTTTCCAGCTTGCTGATGACTTACTCGATATTGCTTCGGATGCTGAAGAGTCGGGTAAAACTCCTGGTACTGATCTGCGTGAGGGGGTGGATACGCTGGTGACGATCCTTGTCCGTCGTCGTGGTGCTGCTGAAGATGCGCGGCTTATTGAGCTGTTGGATTCAGATTTGAGTGATGATGTGCTGTTGGCTGAGGCATTGGGATTGCTGCGTGTTCATCCTTTGTTGGATGAGGCACGGGAGATCACACGGCGTGTCGCGCAGGAAGCTTCTGAGTTACTGTCGCCATTAGGTAATAGTCGTGTGGTGCAAGCACTTTGTGCGTTGGCTTCAAGTTCTGTAGCGCGTGTGGGGTGACTTGGCTAGTTATTGCTGATGCTTTCTGGGCTGTCTCTTGAACGGGTGTTTCTCTGTTTGAGAGACAGCGTCAGGGTAGTGGCGGCAGTGATTACTGGTTTCGCTTATTTGGCGGAAACCCGACACGTGTTTATCCGGTCTTGATAAGAGCTGAGTATGAGGGGAGTAAGAGATCGTCCGGCCTCGGGATTTGTTCCGGGTGCTGGCCGTATTGTGAAAGCTATGTCCCGTGTTCCAGCTGAGCAGCGACGTGAGCAGTTGATCGAGGCGACGATCGACCTTGCTATTGAAGAGGGTCTCGCCGCCGCATCCGTGCGCCGTATCGCCGATCGGGCCAATGTGTCTCTGGGTGTTGTGCACTATTGCTTCAACTCGAAGGAAGCGTTGCTCTCCGGGGTCGCGGAGTCGTTTGCGACGCCTATTCTTGGCCCGGTAGCTGCGGCTATTGAAGAGGGCGACGCCCAGGGCTTGAGCATGCGTGATCTGGTTTTTAAAGCGTTTGATGCGTATAAGGTGCAGATGCGTCGTGCACCGGGTCGGCAGCTGTTGAGTTACGAGTTGGCTGCGTGGTCGATTCGTTCCGATGGCGAGGTTGCACGTGTTCTCTACACCACGTATTTGGACGTGCTGGAGGGGTTCATTAGCGAGGGTTTGAAGCTGGAGGGGACGGAACAGCTTTCAACGCGTACGTTGGCGCGGGTTATCTTGTCGTTGGTGGATGGGGTGACGTTCTCGTGGTTGGTGGATCGGGATGATGAGGCTATCGATGAGGTGGTGAGGATCGTGTTGGACAGTGTGGTTGGTCATTTGGAGGGCACGGCCTTGGGTTCATTGAATGTGGGTGGCTAGGTAGCCTAACGCTTGCTGAGGCGGCCTGTTCTGTGATCTACGGGACAGGCTGTTTCGTGTGTGGGGACTTCTTAGGTGTTGTGTAGGTGAGGCTATGATGCCTACATCTGCTGCATACGGAAATCGCTTGTTTTTCAACTATTTTCAGCGATTACTGAGGGCGGAGTTTAGTTAGGTAATTCTTCTCTTTTGTGCCTGTCGCCTCTCGTTTGTTTCTTCAATTTAATGAAAAGAACTTAATGATGATCACACTTAAGGGTGACCTTGGGGTCGCTAAGTTTGCAATGGTTGGGGTTCTTCTGGGGGGAGCTGTTGCTGGGGCGCCATCAGCTTTCGCTGACGGGGGCTCCGGGCTCGAGACCTTCGATGGTGCAGCCCGGATTATGAAGTGTTCTGGTTCGATTGTGAAGTTTCCTTCATCGCAAAAGAGCGATAAGGGACTTTTCTTGACGAATGCGCACTGTGCTGCAAATCGCCCTTCGGGAGATCAGGTTGTTGTCAATGTTCCTGAATCTCATCTTGTGACAATTATGAAGGGAGCTAAGATTGCGAATGCAATGGATGTGCATAGCACTAAACTTCTTTATGCGACGTTGAAGAAGTCAGATATTGCTTTGTATGAGCTCGATAAGACGTTTGAAGAGCTTGAAAAGGGAGGGGTAAAGCCGCGTTCTTTCGCGAAAGCTGCCCCCGAAGTAGGTGCCGAGCTTTCGATTCCCTCCGCGCTATGGGCGAAAAACTACACCTGCACATTTAATGGTTTTGTTCCAGTTCTTAAAGAAGGAAAGTATCACTGGGAAAAGTCTTTGCGCTACTCGGGTGAGAAGTGTGGACTTGTTCCAGGAACAAGTGGTTCTCCCATCTATAATAAAGATGGTGAGATTGTCGGAATTCACAACACGAAAAACGAAGCTGGTAAAAAGTGTGAGACCGATAATCCGTGCGAGGTTGATGAGGCCGGGAAAGTTTCGGTGGCTCAAGGTGTAACGTATGGGCAGCGTGTCGATGAGCTTGTTGGATGCTTCGAGTCCGGGAAAATCGACTTGAACAAGAAAGGCTGCTCCCTGCATAAAGGAGCAGAACGTAAGCCGAAATCTCCCGCCCAGTGAGAGATACTTAGCATAATCGGTTAAACAGGGATAATCATTGGGGGGCATTTACCGCATCTGCGGCAAATGCCCCCCAATGGGTTTTCTATGGCTTTTATTCCACAGTCCAAGAATCGCGTCCGCGCAAGAGAGCAGCGAAGTCGCTATCCCGTGCTTCGCCACCTACAGCGGTGGTCGCTGCGGAGATTTGTGCACGCACCTGGTCGTCGTATGCGGGAGCGTCAACGTTGCGTAGAACACCAAAGGGGACGTGACGGAATTCGGTGTCGTCTAGGCCTGCCAGAGCGAATGCATGAGTAGGGCTAGCAGCGGTGGGGTCATGGATGACTGCTTCTTCGTCAGTGGAGTGTGTGCCGACTACTTCGTAGTCCATGCCGGAGCGGATCACTTTGAAGCGCTCGTCGGCGGTGACGATGGGTTTTCCAGCTTCGAGAGGTAATAGACGTTCGGCTTTGGCGTCATTGTCTTTTAACGATTCGAATGCGCCGTCGTTGAAGATGGGGCAGTTTTGGTAGATCTCAACGAATGACGTGCCTCGATGGGCTGCGGCTTGGCGGAGAGTTTCGGTGAGATGTTTGCGGTCTGAGTCCATGCTGCGTGCGGCGAAGGTGGCGCCAGCGCCGATCGCTAGTTGGAGAGGGTTGAAGGGGGTGTCGAGGCATCCGGCAGGACTTGATTTAGTGACGAGGCCTTGCTTGGAGGTGGGGGAGTACTGGCCTTTGGTAAGTCCGTAAATCTGGTTGTTGAAGAGCAGGATGTTGAGGTTGACGTTGCGGCGGATGGCGTGGATGAGGTGGTTACCGCCGATGGAGAGGGCGTCACCGTCGCCGGTGATGACCCAGACGGAGAGGTCTTCGCGTGCTGTGGCTAGTCCGGTGGCGATAGCGGGGGCACGGCCGTGGATGGAGTGGAATCCGTAGGTATCGAGGTAGTAGGGGAATCGAGATGAGCAGCCGATCCCGGAAATGACGGCGATGTTTTCTCGGGGGATACCGAGTTCGGGGAGGAATCCTTGGAGGGCAGCGAGGATGGCGTAGTCACCGCATCCGGGGCACCAGCGGACTTCTTGGTCGCTGGCGTATTCCTTGCGGGTTGGTTTGGGGGCATCGCTGGGGAGAGTGGGGATGCCTGCGAGGCCGTGAACCGGGGTGGGCAGATCGATACTCATGTGTGTACCTGCTTTCTGGTTAGGCCTGGGTGTCGTTGAGGTGGGTGCGGTATTCGGCTGCGGGTTGGCCGAGTTCGGCGAGGGCTTGGGTGAAGTGTTCGATGAGGTCTGCGGAGGTGAAGGGCAGACCGTTGACTTGGGTGTGGGAGTGGATATCGATGAGGTAGCGGGCGCGCAGGATGGTAGCCATTTGGCCGAGGTTCATTTCGGGCATGATGACGCGTTTGTAGCTGCGGAGTATGTCGCCGGTGTTGGTGGGGAGGGGGTTGATGTGGCGTAGGTGGGCGTGGGCGATGGCCATGCCTTCGGATTGCATGCGGTTGACGGCTGCGCGGATGGGGCCGTAGGTGGATCCCCAGCCGATGATGAGCAGTTCTGCTTTGCCGCTGGGGTCGTAGACGGTGAGGTCTTCGATGGTGTCGGCGATGCGTTCGATTTTGGCTGCGCGTAGGCGGACCATCGTGTCGTGGTTGTCGGGGGTGTAGTTGATTTCGCCGCTGCCGTTGGCTTTTTCGATGCCGCCGATGCGGTGTGCTAGACCGGGGGTTCCGGGGATTGCCCAGGGGCGGGCGAGGGTTTGGGGGTCGCGTTGGAATGGGTGGAAGGTGGGGTTGCCTTTGGCATCTGTGGCGTTAGGTTCGGTGGCGAATTCGACGGTCATGTCGGGGAGGTCATCGATGTCGGGGATGCGCCAGGGTTCGGATCCGTTGGCGAGGTAGCCGTCGGTGAGCAGGATTGCGGGGGTGCGGTATTGGGTGGCGATGCGTACGGTTTCGACGGCGGCTGCGAAGCAGTCGGAGGGGCTTTGTGCGGCGACGATTGCCACTGGGGATTCGCCGTTGCGGCCGTACATGGCTTGGAGGAGGTCTGCTTGTTCGGTTTTGGTGGGTAGGCCGGTGGAGGGGCCGCCGCGTTGGACGTCGACGATGACGAGGGGGAGTTCGGTGGAGACGGCTAGGCCGATGGTTTCGGATTTGAGGGATAGGCCTGGGCCGGAGGTGGTGGTGACGCCGAGGTGTCCGCCGAAGGATGCGCCGAGGGCTACGCCAGCTCCTGCGATTTCGTCTTCTGCTTGGACGGTGGCTACGCCGTAGCGTTTGAGTCCGGATAGGACGTGGAGGATGTCGGAGGCGGGGGTGATGGGATAGGAGCCCAGGACGAGGGGTAGTCCGGTGCGGTGGGCGCCGAGGGCTAGGCCGTATGCGGTGGCGGTGTTGCCGGTGATGTTGCGGTAGGTGCCGGGGATGGCCGAGGCGGGGGCTACTTCGTAGCGGATGGAGAAGGTTTCGGTGGTTTCGCCGAAGTTCCAGCCGGCTTTGAGGGCGGCGAGGTTGGCTTCGAGGATGGTGGGTTTAGTAGCGAATTTTGCTTTGAGGAAGGCCGTGGTGCTTTCGAGGGTGCGCTGGTATAGCCAGGAGAGCAGGCCGAGCGCGAACATGTTTTTGCTGCGTTCTTTTTCTTTGCGGGTGAGGTCGTAGTCACGGAGTGCTTCGACGGTGATGGAGGTCAGGGGGATGGCGTGGACTTGCCATTGGTTGAGTGAGTCGTCTTCGAGGGGGTTTGTTGTGTAGCCGACTTTGGCCAGGGAGCGTTTGGTGAATTCGTCGGAGTCGATGATGAGGGTGCCGCCGGGTGGGATGTCTTTGAGGTTGGCTTTGAGGGCGGCGGGGTTCATTGCGACGAGGACGTCTGGGGCGTCGCCGGGGGTGAGGACGTCTTGGCTGGAGAAGTGGAGTTGGTAGCTGGAGACTCCGGGCAGTGTGCCTTGGGGGGCGCGGATTTCTGCGGGGAAGTTGGGCAGGGTGGACAGGTCGTTGCCTAGGCGCGCTGTTTCGTTGGTGAAGCGGTCACCGGTTAGTTGCATGCCGTCGCCGGAGTCGCCGGCGAAGCGGATAACGACGTGCTCGCGCTGCTCGACCTGCTTTTCGGCCATTGGGGATGTCACCAGGCTCTCGATGTTGTGTGGGGCCCGTGGGGGCATGGCAGTGCCGTGTCGTTCCCGGTGGTGTGTGCAGCGCTGCGCGTGGGGTGTGGTGGCGGCGTTGCGTGGTCCGGGTGGTGACACGGCGTTTGGGGTTAACGCTAGTCCACTTGGCCTCAGTTGGGTGTTGTCGGTGGAACGTGGGGGTGTATGCGTTGGGTGGAACAGGATTGTGTGGTGGGGCGTTGCACCGGCATGCATTCGCATTACAACGGTTTGAAGACGGCGGTTTTGTTCGGCGCGATTTTCGCGGTGTTGCTTGGGTTGGGTTCGGTTGTTGGTGGCGGCCGTTTTATTTGGTTGTTTGCGTTGGTGGGGGTGGCGACGACGTTTTATTCGTATTGGAACAGTGCGAAGTTGGCGCTGCGTTCGATGCATGCGTATCCGGTGAGTGAGAGTGACCAGCCGGCGATGTATCGGATTGTGCGGGAGTTGTCGCAGCGGGCTGGGCAGCCGATGCCGGAGTTGTACGTGTCTCCGACGGAGGCTCCGAATGCGTTTGCCACGGGTCGCAATCCTCGTAATGCGGCGGTGTGTTGCACGGAGGGGATTTTGGCGTTGTTGGATGAGCGTGAGTTGCGGGGGGTGCTGGGGCATGAGCTGATGCATGTGTACAACCGGGACATTTTGACGTCGTCGGTGGCTGGCGCGTTGGCGGGTGTGATTACGAGTGTGGCGCAGGGATTGATGATTTTTGGTGGGGGTGATCGGGAGAATCGGCCGAACCCGCTGGCTTTGTTGGCGTTGTCGTTGTTGGCGCCGGTGGCTGCGGCGGTGATTCAGATGGCGATTAGTCGTACGCGCGAGTATGACGCTGATGAGGATGGGGCGAAGTTGACTCAGGATCCGATGGCACTGGCGAGTGCGTTGAATAAGTTGAGCACGGGTGTGTCGTTGGCGCCGTTGGAGCCGACGCAGGAGCTGAAGAATTCGTCGCACATGATGATTGCTAGTCCGTTTAGGGCTGAGGACATCGGTCAGTTGTTTTCAACGCACCCGCCGATGGCTGATCGGATCGGTCGTTTGCAGCAGATGGCGCGGCGTATGGGGCAGTAGTGGTGGGTTAGGAGTGGTTGAAGAGGTGTTGCAGTTCGGTGGTGGTTGCTGTGGGGTTGTTGGCTAGGGCGAGGGTGAGCAGGATGCGGGCTTTGTGCCAGGGGTGGCCTGCGCCGGCTATCCAGTTGTGTTCGGTGTCGTTGATGGCGCCGTTGTGATCTGTGATGCCTCCTCCGGTGCGTGAGGTGCGGACGATTTTGATGCCGTTGTTGCTGGCTTGGTCGAGTATGTCTGCGTTGGCGGTGTCGACGTTGCCGCTGCCGGGTCCGATGTAGATGAGCCCATCGGGTGCGGTGTTGATGATGGCGCGGTTGGTCGGTGCGTTTTCAGGTAGGCCGATGGCGATGTCGACGCGGGGCAGGGTGTAGGGGAGTTGGGTGATGGGGAATTGTCCTGCTGGGGTGGGGGGTGGGGTGAGGCGGTAGGGGTGTCCGCCGACTGTTTCTCCGATGGGGCCGTGGTTGGAGGTGAATGCGTCGATGCGGGAGGCGGAGCGTTTGGTGACGTCGCGGCCGGTGTGGATGCGTCCGGCGAAGGCGACGAGGGTGCCACATCCCTGTGCGTGGGGTGAGGCAGCAATGGTGATGGCGTCGGTGAGGTTGGCAGGGCCGTCTGCGCCGGGGGCGTCGGCGGGGAGCATGGCTCCGGTGATGACGATGGGAGTTTGGGCGGGCAGGAGGTGGTGCAGGCAGAAGGCGGTGTCTTCGAGGGTGTCGGTTCCGTGTGTAACGACGACGCCGTTGTAGGGGGTGCCTTGGTGGGTGGCGTGGGTGAGTTCGGTGTGGATGGTGTGGGCGATGGTGATGCGGTCGGCGAGTGTCATCTCGGTGGAGTCGATGGAGAAGACTTGTTTGGCGGTGAGGTCGACGTGGTTGCCGATGGGGCCGATCGCGTTGGTGAGTTCGGTGATGTTCAGGACGCCGGCGGTGTAGCGGTGTCCGGTCGCGGCGGCCGACGAGCCGGCGATGGTGCCGCCGGTCGCCACGATCAGGACCCGCGGGCGTGCCTGCGGGGTGGGGATGTTCATGTTGTTTGGTTAGCGGTAGTTAGTGAATTGGAGGGCGACGTCGAGGTCGGATTCTTTGAGCATGCGTTGGACGGCTTGGAGGTCGTCGCGGCTTTTGGAGCTGACGCGTAGTTCGTCGCCTTGGATGACGGGTTTGACTGTTTTGCCGAATTCGTCGCGGATGAGTTTGCTGATTTTCTTGGCGTTTTCTTGGCTGATGCCGTCTTTGAGGGCGCCGTCGAGGCGGTAGATCTTGCCGGAGGCTTTGGGGGTGCCGTCACCGGTGTCGAGTGACTTGAGGGAGACTCCGCGTTTGACGAGCTTGGTTTGGAGGACGTCGAGGACGGCGAGGCAGCGCTCTTCGGAGTTGGCTTTCATGGTGATGGTTTCGCCGGAGAGGTCGACGGAGGCGTCGACGTTTTTGAAGTCGTAGCGTTGAGAGATTTCTTTGGCGGCTTGGTTGACGGCGTTGGCGACTTCTTGGTGGTCGACTTTGCTGACGATGTCGAATGAGCTGTCTGCCATGGGGGGCTCCTCGTGCTGGTAGGTGAAACTTTGTTAGGGCTGAGGTTAGTCAACGTGCGGGGGGTGGTGAACGTGCCCCACGGGAAATGAGAGGGGGTAGGTGTGTGGGCGAGGTGCCGGTTTGTCTGTGAAACGAACGTCCTGCTATCGTCGTACTCGCACCGACACGGCTGGTTGCCCGAGCGGCCAAAGGGAGCGGACTGTAAATCCGTCGCGCAAGCTACCAAGGTTCGAATCCTTGACCAGCCACCAGGAGTGCACGAAGAGAGTCAGGTTTAACGGAAACGTTAAACCTGACTCTCTTCGTGCATGGCCTCATGTTTTCTAGTGCGCAGCTTTTCTAGTGCGCAGCGGAAGCGCGGGTATTGAGGCGGTCAGATGTGCAGCGGTGGAGATGTCTGTGTGACTGCTAATGGTGCCTCAAAGTTATGAGAACCAATAAGCCGGTAACTTTTTGGTTCATGCTGCATGAAAATTCTTGCTTGAGAAGCAGTCTGGGGAATTAAGGAATAAATTTTCTGAGCAAACGAAAGCCCTATTGATTCAAGTTAAGTGGGGAATCTTCCTGTGCTCAAAATAAATTCATGGATTCTGAGTGCTTTCTCATGTGATAACGGCATGAGGAAGCAAAGGCGAGTCGAGCTATTGATTACTGAATCTTTTTGCAGCGTTGGCTAATAGGTAATCCGGCAATTTTTTGGCTTCGTGTATCGCTTCGCTGACCTTGGAGCAGCAGCAAGGAAAACGGAATTGCGTGCTGTGAGCTGTAGGTCTGATTGCCAAGCGTTGCAAAGCCTTACCGAGGCGTTGCAGGTAGTCGAAAGCATCTGAAAGGAGCAAAGGTGGCTCTGGTGGCTCTGGAGAGCTCCTGGGGCGTTTATGGCGGGTCTGTGCGCATTATTTGAGCCCCGGATCGACGTCTTGTCGGTCCGGGGCTCGCGCTATCGTGCCCACGAGGCTGCTACTCAGCCCTGGCGTGCCTTGAAGCGAGGGTTCGCTTTGTTGATGACGTAGAGGTGGCCACGGCGGCGAACCACCTTGGATCCGGGAGCTGCTGCCAGCGAGCGGATGGAGGCGCGGACCTTCATGAGAGTCTCCTAAAAGGGTGTTTCTGTCACCAGCTGGATTTCGTAACGCCAGGCAGGTTGCCTGCGTGGGCTTCTTCGCGCAGGCGGACGCGGGAGAGGCCGAATTTCCGGTAGACGGAGCGCGGGCGTCCGTCAACCACGTCGCGGTTGCGCAAACGGGTGGGGGAGGAGTCACGGGGCAGCTTTGCCAGGGCCTTGACTGCGTCGGAAACCTCCTCGGGCGAGCTCTGCGGCGAGAGGATCGTGCGCTTCAGTTCAGCGCGGCGGTCAGCGTAGCGAGCGACGATTTCGCGGCGCTGCGCATCCTTGGCGATCTTGCTTTTCTTAGCCATCAGCGTTCCTCTTTGAATTCCACGTGGCGGCGCACGATGGGGTCGTACTTGGTGAGATGCATGCGGTCAGGGTCATTGCGCTTGTTCTTGCGCGTGACGTAGGTGTATCCAGTTCCGGCGGTGGAGCGGAGCTTGATGATCGGTCGGATCTCGTTGCTCTTTGCCATTAGATACGTTCTCCTTTCGCGATGAGTTCAGCGGCCACGGCGTCGATTCCACGGCGGTCGACAATGCCGATAGCTTTTGCGGAAAGGTTGATCGTGACGTGGCGTCCGAGACTGGGCACCCAGTAACGCTTGCGCTGAATGTTCGGGTCAAAACGACGTTTTGTGCGTCGGTGACTGTGTGAAACTGAATTTCCGAACTGAGGCGTTGCGCCCGTGACCTGGCAGCGTGCGCTCATGGGACCTCCTATGCTAGGAATGATAATCGTTCGCATTAAGGTACAGGAGATCACATGAAACAGGGAATCCACCCCGACTATCACCCCGTCGTCTTCCGTGACAACAACGCGGGGTATGCATTCCTTACCCGCTCGACCGCTACACCTAAGAATACAATCGAATGGGAGGACGGTAACACGTACCCCGTCGTTGATGTCGACGTCTCCTCCGCAAGCCACCCATTCTGGACCGGCCGCAACCGTGTTCTTGACACTCAGGGACGTGTTGAAAAGTTCAACCGCCGTTACGGCAAGCGACGTGCAGGTGGCCAGGAGGGTCGATGACGACAGTCATCACCTGCGCCGCGGTTAACGAGTCTATGCGCTCCACTGTTACCGGTGGGTTGCTGCTTGATATCCCAGGCGCGGTGCTTGTCCGACACGACATCGATCCCGATGCGGGGATCTTGCGGCGGGTCATCGCTGACGGCAACGGTGTCATCGATGACCGCAGCATCCCCCTGGCGCATGCATGCCTTGGATGCGCTTTGCGCGAAGACATCATCCCGGCTATTCGGGAGGTCCTCATGCGCCGTCCCGAGGTGATCGTGCTCGCACTTCCTTTGAGTGCTGAACCAGTGCCTGCTCTGCGTGCATTGGCTGAGCTTGCTGAAGAGGGGATGTGCAAGGTCGGACGTGTCGTAGCCGCAGTGGACGGTGAAGAAGTGATGTGGGACCTCTGCGGCGACGACTTGCTCAGTGAGCGTGACCTCGGCTTCGGGGCCGACGATGATCGAGCCTTGGGGGAGGTGTTGGCGCGCCAAATTGAGTGCGCCGACGTTGTCGTCACTGCAGGGCCTGTAGCGCAAGCCGAGGAAACCGTTCTTCGTCATATGCACCCAGGGGGTGCAGCCCCTGTTCCGGTATGTGAGCTGCAGGCATCCAGCCTTTTGGATCCCCTGCCTCAGGAGGAAGTGGAGCATCGAGGAGACCCTCTGGTAGCTGCTCCATCCGGCGTTGCAGATGCCCACGGCGTGTGGACTGTGGAGCTTTCTTCATGGCGTCCATGCCATCCGGACCGGTTGCGTGAAAACTTTGAAGGTCTTGGTGGTACCCCGGGCCGCGGGCGAGGTGTTTTTTGGCTCCCCACTCGCCCGGAGGCAGTCTGCCAATTTGATTCCGCCGGAGGGCAGATCAGTATCGGCACGCACATGACATGGCAGGAAGCTGGAGTCGATCCAGTTACCCGCTTAGTCATCACTGGCGTCGACGGTGACCCCACCGAAGCGCAAGCCGCGTTCGAAGCTGCTCTACTTACCGATGCTGAACTTGCAGCCGGGCTCAACAGTTGGGCAGGGCGCCCGGACGACTATGATCCATGGCTTGGAGAACGGCGCGACGTAGCCTAGAACCCGAACAAGCGGGCAAGATGGTTCCGCACAGTACGCAACTGATTGATTCTCGAAGGAAGAAACCATGGCAGTCCCCAAGCGAAAAATGTCTCGTTCCAATACCCGTCACCGCAGGTCGCAGTGGAAGGCAAGCGTTCCTGACCTGGTGGCAGTGCAGGTTGACGGCGAGCAGCTTCAGGTGCCCCGTCACCTCGTCAAGGCAGCACAGCGCGGTCTTCTCCGCTGAGTGCGGTGACGAAAAAGCGTTTTGTCTTAGATCATGCATCTAAGACAAAACGCTTTTTTGTGTGTGAGTAGAGGTCAGATTGCTCAGCCTGCTGCGAATGAGGGCCCCAGAGCCGCCAAGATGGCCTTAGCGAGCGCAGTGTGCCCCGAAGCATCCAAGTGGTCCCCATCGGGCGCCAGCTTGGACGTGGGGTCTTTTTTGCCGTTCTTGCCCTTGATGGGCGTGTAGGCGTCGATAAACTGCCCGTTTTTCCCAGCGGCTTCGCGCAGGGCAGTATTGACCTTGCGCGTTAGTCGATCACTTGCCCTGAGGTAGCCCTCGCCGTAGTGAGATCCGACTTTGCCATCCGGGAACACATTCCAATAGCCGATAACAGCAATTTTCGCTCGGTAATTACTTATTCGTGATATTTCATCAGTTAAAGATGAGATATTTCGGCGAAGACGAGTCAGATCTGCGCCATAACAGCGATCGAGATTGTTAGCGCATTCTTCGATTTGCTCCGGATTGAAATCATTAGCGCCAACTTGAAGTAAAACCAGATCCGCAGTGGTGATATCCGCACGAGGCTGAGGAGTGGCAAGTTGGGCAACGATATCGGAGCTACGGGCGCCGCCTAGAGCAAGATTCACTAGCCCTGCAGTACGGTTGTGGCGCCGCGAGAGAGCTTGGGCCACCTGCTGCGAATATGTATCGCAATCGCATGCCATCCCTGCAGGCACCGAATCTCCCAAAGTGACGATCGACAAATGCTTGCTGCCAGTCGCGCTGGGGGTGCTGTTGTCGCCTGAGAAGCTCGGAGAAGGGCTGAACCACGCAGTGGTTGCCTGCACGCTCGTAGGGCGTGAGCGTGGCTTAAACATATTCCACTGTTGTGTCGCAAAAACGGCAGCGACCACAGTGCAGGCAAGGCAAAGCATCACGATGAAGAAAAAACGCCGATAGATAGATGAACCCGATGACTCTTCCTGCGCAGATGGTTCGGGTGTGTTCATGGGCTGTTCCCTTCGACATCCTGCTCCGGGAGCGGTCCGACGATACGTGATCGTTCAGGTACAGGATATGCCTCGCCGACAGTGCGATGTCGACGACATGACCGAGGGGAACAGCCCAAGCTGGATCAGCCTGCAGGCTTGTCCAGCTTGCTACTTAGCCAAGAAAACACGTCAGGCAAGATCGAGGTGTACGTAGTCCAGGAGTGGGCTCCATTGGGCACCTCTTGCATCTCGAAAGTTGTAGGAGGCTTAACTACGGCGGCGAAGTCTGTGCTGTTTTTCTTCGACAAAGCCCCGTTGTTGGCCCCCGTGCCATACCAGCTCTTAATCGCTACCTTCGGGGGAGCGGTCTGCACCACGTGCATAGGGTCAGTTGCTTTCGCGGCCGGAGTCTTGCCTGCTGCGAGATTGGAATCGATATTGAAATACCCGTCCAGGGGCGCAGCTGCGGAGAAAGTGTTCGGGTTATGCATCGCAATGACAGCTGCGCAGTACCCCCCAGAAGAAACTCCTGTTGTTCCCCAGCCAGTGGGGGAGGTGGAGGTACGGAAATCATGCTTAATCAGCTCAGGTAGATCCTTGCCAAGAAAGGTGCCTACCTTCGGTTGCCCTTCAAGGTCTGTGCACTCCGTGTCATGAGCGTCGTCAATCTGCATCTGCGGCTGCACGAGAATGAACTGACTCGACTTACCTGACTGAGCCCCAGCAGCAATCGCCGACGGGCCCCCATGAGTGAACCACGGCGTGCCCGTCGTGCCAGAACCGCCAGGAAATGCAACAACTACCGGGTAACGCTTTGAAGCCGCAGAAGGCTCGTCGTAATCCGTTGGAAGCCACACATGAACTTTGAATGACACACCGGATTTGGGACCTTGGTACTTGGTTTCAACCGCACGTCCAACCTTCACCGGCTGCTTACTCCATGAAGCCAGCGGCTTGACCTCTGTGGGAGTGGGCTTCGAAGCAGTTTTATTTCCCTGATTCGCAGGGGAAGAATCATCGCCACCGCACCCAGCAAGCGCTGCAACCAAAGCGAAAGCGACACCGGCGCGTAGAACAAGAGCAGACCGTGACGCACGCGAGGCACCTGGACGCTGGCACCTGGATCCGGAAAGACGAAGCATGGGTAGAGCCTAGATACCCCACAAACCCACGGCAATATTTCGCCCTTCGGTTCCTTTCAGGTGCAGTCGCAGCATCAAACGAGAGAAGTACGAGGCCCCAAACGGCGGATCACAGCATCGACAATCGCCTGATGCCCATCTCCATTTGGGTGATCTCCATCGGCCGCAAGGAGAGAAGTCGGGTCATTTATCCCTTTAGGGCCCTTAAATGGGGTGTAAACGTCGACGTACCATACGCCAGCGTCACGTGCGGCAAAGCGAATAGTTTTATTCACCTCGCGCGTGAGTCGATCGCTCCCAACCACGAAAGCTTTTCCTTTTGCGCGCCCCACTGCGCCGTCTTGGAAAACGTTCCAATACCCCAGAGCCATGACTTCGGCGCGCGGATATTTTTGCAAAGACTTAATCGTGCGAAGGGCGGAGGAAAGAATTGAGCGGAGTGCACGCAGCTGCGGGCCGTAGCAGTTTTTTGACGCGATGTCATTCCGGCACTGTGCCGCTTTCGATGGAGAAAAATCATTAGCTCCCGTCTCGACAAGAACAAGGTCGCTTCCGGCCGTGTTGGTGCGAACCTCGGGAGTCTTCAATGTTGACAGCAGTCCAGCAGAAGTGGAGCCGCCGCGCGCATAGTTCCTAAAGGCGTAATCCTTATCCTGAGTTGATGCAATGGAATTTGCGACCTTCTCGCCAAAAGGAATGCAGTGGCACGCCGCCCCACTTGGAACCGAATCACCAAAAGTGATAACTGAAACTGGCCCTGAAGCGCTAGCAACACTGGCTGAAGCCGAACTTCCCAAAATTACTAAAGCGACCGATATGGCACATAGTCGGCCAGGGTGATGTAGCCGGAAAGGGCGAAGGGAACCTGAGCGGCGCGAAAGCACAGAAAATCCTTACGCGAGGAGTCTTCCTGTCGCGCTAAGAGACTCCTCCCGGGATAGGCGGCATTGAAGCGCGACTACCGTGCCCATCGGCATGCGCGCCCCTTGCTAAAGAAAGGTCGTCCTCACATGTGAGGACGACCTTCAGGGAAGACTCAATGTCTTTGTGGCGTAAGTATTCCTACGGCGCATCAGGGGGCTGCTGCAGTGACTTCTTTTTCGCTTGATCCCTCAAGACAAGTTTGTCCACGATCGTAGCCAGTGCGCCATCTCCAGTGACATTTGTCGCCGTGCCGAAAGAATCGATAGCGATATACGTGGCAATCATCAGCCCCACCTGCGGATCCGTGAATCCAAGCATGCTCGCCAGTAGTCCCGCCGCCGTCATAATCGCACCCCCAGGTACACCAGGAGCTGCAACCATCGTGATGCCCAACATGAGGATGAATCCAAGGAACAGCCACGGGTCGACCGTCTTACCAGAAAGCATCATTACGGCGAGCGAGAAAGAAACAATTTTCACTGTCGAGCCTGCCAAATGGATGGTCGCGCACAGCGGGACAGCAAACGATGCAACCGGCTCCGAAACCCCTGTTTTGACAGTCTGACGCAATGTCACAGGAATAGTTGCAGCTGACGAAGAGGTCCCCAAAGCCGTCACATATGCAGGTAAAAGAGTTTTAAGAAGCATCAAAGGATTACGTCGCGCAACCAAACCGGCAATCGCATACTGCACAAAAAGAACTACCCAGGTGAGCGCAAAAACCATCACGATCACGCCGAGGAATGTTGTGATGACGTTAAAAACTTCACCCACGGCTGTCATGTTGAGAAAAATATCAAAAATGTAAATCGGCAGCAGAGGGATAACCACTGTGGAAATGACCTTGTTTACCATCTCGCGCAGCTCGCAGAAACCGCGCAACAATAGATCTCCCCGGATTGCGGTAAGAGCAACACCCACCATGAAAGCTAAGACCAAAGCAGTCATGACGTTAAAAACGGGCGGCATTTCGATCGTGAAATACGGCTTGAGTAGCGAATCGGCAGGATTCGTGACTGATGAAACGCTTCGCCCCGCCAAAAGATGTGGCAAAACCACAGTGCTCGTGGCCCATCCCAAAAGTCCTGAAGAAATCGTTGACACATATGCGATAGCTGCAGTCACTGCCAGCCACTTGCCTGCGCCCTTACCTAACTCGGAGATGGCAGGAGTAATAAGCCCCACGATAATTAACGGAATAATGAAAGATAGGAAGTTTCCGAAAACTCCGTTAAAAGTAACGAAAACACGTGTCAACTCATGAGGGAAGAACTGGCCGCACGCTATGCCCAAGACAATAGCGAAAAGAATTCTGGGAAGAAGACCAAATTTTTTGGAGACCTGTGAAGGCATATCAGGAGGATAAGACCAACTCACCCAACCTGCCCCAAGGGTCTCGCGTGCCGGGCGAACACAAACAACACCTCAACCAAATAATCCACCGGCACAACACCGAGCTTCCTAGGAAAACGATTGCGATCGTGGAAGATTGAGCACCGCGTGAAAGGAAGCACGCCCCACTCCTTCTCACCCACCCCAGAAAGCCACACATGATCACCACCATGCTGACCACACCACCCAGCCACCTGGCCACCACAGGCTGGACCAGCGACACCCTCAACCACGCCGCAAACCTCAACCACACCGGCAGCATGAACTGGGTCTTCCTCGGATCCGTCATCATCGGCATCGTCACCGCCCTCTTCGCCTACATCGGCATCACCCAAATCGCCTCATCCCGCCGCGGCGACGTCCGTCAAGCAGGCCGCCAATCCGCCGTAGCCGCCATCGGCACCTTCTGGGTAGCCCTCGCCATCGGCGGATTCACCACCCTCCTCGTATCCGGCGTAGGCAGCTTCCTCACCAGCGTCTTCGGCCAATAACCCAACACCCATGCGCATCCGCACCGACGACGCCGCCACCCGCGTCGAATTCACCTTCTACGACCTACCCGGCGAAGCCCGCTGGTTCCAATGGGTCAGGTTCTACATCGCCTGCCTCATCGGCATCCCCCTCACCTCCTTCACCCTCTGGCTACTCGGATCACTCTTCACACACGGCCCCTGGCTCACCATCACAGCCACTCTTACCGGCGCCACCATCACCATCATCACCACCACAGCCATCCTCACGATCACCGGCCGATACGAAACCCCCACCACCCCCCTCACCTACCGAATCCACCAACTCTGCGCCGAACTCCACGCACCCCGAACACCCCCACCCATCGACGGCCCCACCCTCACCATGCCCGACTGGAGCAGCCGCCCCACCGCCGCACCCGTCCACGAACCGTCCATGTTTGGAGCCCCCAGTGACAGCCATCACCCGCCTGCGGCGCAGCCTCAGCGCACTACGTGAACACCACGCCGAAACCAAACGCATCCGCACCACCGAACCCTACGGACACGCCAACCTCCTGGCCTCACCCATCACCAACGAAACCTGGCTCTTCTTCCGCCTCAACGACCAAACCTGGCGAGGCCGCTCCGCTCCACAACGCGACGCCACCATCCGCACCAACGCCACCATCTGGTCCCAACTCCTCGGCGAACGCATCTGGCTGCGAAGCTACCCCACCACATACCCCACCAGCGCCATCACCCAGGCATATAGCAACACCGCACCACAACCAGTCCCCACTAACCCCACCACCGACACCGAAGGCTGGGAAGGCCACCTCAAACGCCAAGCCCAAGCCATCAACCAACTCAACGCCACACGATGGCGAACCATCCTCGCCATCCGCCTCTCCAACCGCGCCATCGACCGCACCGAACTACCCCTGTGCATACCCGGCACCCCCGTACCCCACAACATGCACAACTACCTACCCATCCAAGAACGCGTCGACCACCTCACCCGCACCCTCACCGGCCACAACCCCCACACCCCATGGGCAGAACCCATGACCACCAAAAGCGTCGAAGCAGTATTCATCGAATCCATGCGCATGGGACTACCCGGACACGGCCCCATCCACCCCAGCGCCGACGCACTCCAACCCTCCGTTCAACTCACCACCCTCCACAATGGCGAAACCACCTCCCGCTACACCGCCATCCTCCGCGTCGAAAACGCCCCAGACAACATCGACACCAACGACCTCCTCACCCCACCACTGGCCTGGTTCGGCACCCGCACCACCCGCACCGACCTCGTCGCCTGCGGAGACATCATCGACGGACGCGAACTCAAAAACACCGCCGAACTCCTCGTACGCCAAAACACCTCCATCGCCCGCGCAGACCGAGCACAGGGATACGACACCCGCCCAGAAGTTGAAGATGGCCTCAACCGCGCCCGCAGCTACCGACGCGAAGTCAACTCAACCTCATCAACCCTGCGCCACCGCTTCACCGGACTCATCAAAATCGCCGTCACCGAAAACACCCCCGAAGACACCGCCGCCGCCGTCCGCGCCATCCGCGCCGCCGCCGACGCCGACAACAACACCACCCTCACCCACGAACTCGGCCAATACACAGACTGGCTCACCTTCCAACCCGGCCGCGAATGGGACTTCACCGGTCACCTCACCCAAATGCCCATCATCAGCTGGGCCGCAGGAATGCCCCAAGTCACCGGCAAAGCAGGCGCCGAAACAGGCGCACTCCTAGGCAGCATCGCCGGAACCAACGAGGTCTATCACATGGACTGGTGGGAAGGCCCCCGTCGCAACCGCGCCGGAACCACCCTCGTCACCGGCAACCTCGGCGAAGGAAAATCCACCCTCGCCGTCCGCGCCGCCTACGAAGCCACCCTCTCAGGAATCCCCACCCTCGTCATCGACCCCTCCCCACACGGCTCCCTCGCCCGCGTCGCACACCTGAAATCCATTAACCACCGCTCCCGCATCGTCCCCATCACCAAAGAAGCACCACCGGGCGCACTCATGCCCCACACCGCCATCCCCGAACCACGCCCCACCGACTTCGAGAACACCGAAGAATACGAAGGCGACCGCCGCGCCCGCGCCTCCGAACGCATCGCCCACGCCATCGACATGACTCGCGCCTGCCTACCCATCGGCATGGCAGAAAACCCTGACACCCTTGCCGCCATCGAAGCAGCCTGCAACGCGGTCGGCGGCGCCTACGGCACCCACAGCCAAGAAATCATCGACGCACTCACCAAAGAAGGCACCGCCGGAGCCCGCGCGGCCGCCCAACTCGCCGGAAAACGCGAATCCCTCGAAGGACAACTCGTCTTCCCTGCCACCGAAGTCAACCCAGACAAAGTCATCGACCTCGTCAGCTCCGAAACCCTCACCATCGTCACCATCCCCGGCATCGAAGTCCCCGAAGCAAACATGCCCCGCTCCGAATGGACCAGCCAGATGCGCCAAGCCGTACCTATCCTCCTGGGTGCAGCCCGCCTAGCCTCCCTCCACCTGTGGGCCGACCGAGAACGCAAATTACAAATCATCGACGAACTCGGCGTCCTGGCAGCAGGCCAATCAGCCATCACCTCACTCATGCGCCGATCCGCCCTCGACACCCGCAAAGTCGCCGCAGCCGTCATGTGGATCATGCACACCATCACCCCACTAACCCATCTCGGCGACGACCTCATCCGAACACTCATCGGACAATTCATCACCTTCCGAGCCAACGAATGCAACGCCAACGAAGTCGCACAACTCATGCGCACCCCCATCGGCGAAGGATGGTCAGAACGCATCGAACGCCTCCGCAACGCCGAAATGCTCATACGCGGATTCGACGACCGCCTCGCCATCACCGCACACGACTGGGCATGGTGGACGCCCGAACTCCGCTCTGCAGCAAACACCACCAGCATCCATACCCCACCCCCCGTCGCCGACGTCTACGGCGACTGGTCCGCGTGACCCCCCATCCATGGCGCCACCGAGACCACACCCCGGCCAGACGCCTCATCCGATACCTCAGCATCGCCGCACTCACCGCACTGCTCTGCACCACAACCCCAACCCCCACAAACGCAACACCCAACCCACCCACCCCGTCAGCAACACCAACCCTCACACCCACCCAACCACCAACACCCCCCAACCCGCTTGAAGACCTCGGCAACACCATCCGCGGAACCCAGTCCGACCTCCAATGTAAAAATCCACCCACCCCAGGAGATCCAAAAGACGGACTCGCAGGATGGATTGACGCAGGCCCCTCAACCCCCGGAAACGGCCTCTACTCCCGCTACGGATACGGCGGATACGAACCGGTCATCTACGACCCAGGGTGCCCCCTGTCCATACACAACGGTGCCCAGGGAGCAATCTCACGCATCTTCGACCCACGCAACGAAGCCGCCACCCTCTACATACAACTCCAACTCGTAGCAGTAGCAGTAGCAGTAGAAGCCACACACATCGTCTTCACCCCCGAAGGAATCTGGTCCTTCATCACACCCATCACCACATTCACCCGCCACACCCTCGGAGCCAGATGGTGGCTACTCTTCGGAACACTCTCCCTAGCAGCCACCGGTATCTACTGGCTACTGCGATCTCGTCGCGGTGACCTCGCCGAAGCTAGCTCCGCCTCAGCCAAATCCGCACTCATCCTCACAACCGGAGCCCTCACCTTGGCTACCACCGTCACAGCCGGGTCGCTCATCTCAACCGGAGTCGCAGCCTTCTATACAGCAATGGGAGAAGCAACCACCCAAGCCACCCACACCAGCGGACCAGTCAATCCTGCCCAACCCCCACCCACAGACCTGCCTGCCTTAGGAAAAACAGACGCAGTCATCGGCGACATGCTCATGCAAAACGTCATCTACCCCTCCTGGGCCACCATCCACTTCGGCCCAGATCAAAAAGCCGCCGCACAATTCGGCCCCCGCCTGTTCGCTGCCGGAACATACACCCGTCACGAAGCTCAACGCGCCACCACCGACCGCGCCTACGCCGCCCACATTCAAGCAGCCAAAAAAGCCGACTACGCACGCGTAGCCGCCGAATACCACACCACCTACCCAGGCACCTATGACCGATACTTCGCAGGAAACGACACCAGCGAACGGCCCTCCGCCGCCCTGGCAGGACTCCTTGCCTGCCTACCCATCGTCGTCTTCCTCACCTGGTCCCTGTGGTGGATGGGCACTTTGCGCCTCGTGCTCGACATCGCGCTAGCCATCGCGCCGATCGGGGCGCTCATAGCCCAATTCCCTCGCCTCCAATGGACAGCCAGCGCCATGGTGCGCTGGATCAGCTCCTATTTCCTCACCGCGGCGATTGCCACAACTCTCTTCGTTGTCTTTGTGGCTGGGGGAGTGGGAAACATACTCGGTGCCGAAGCCAGCACCTCTGCAAAAGTACTCGCGATGCTCATCATGCTCGTCGTAGCCCGCTCTGCCTGGAAACGCCGACACCTACTTGCCCAACACACCGGCGTCAACAAAGACACCCGAACACTTGCGACTGCTTTAGAAGCATTACGCGAGGAATTCCGGCAGCTAAGAGACAACTCAGTCAAAAACACCCCTACCGAGGCAGTGATTCCTTCAGCAGTTTTTGTAAGAGCTGAGACAAGCCATATCGATGATCGAGAACTCCCCGACGAAACCCCTCGCCGCATCACCGTGCATGGAGAAACCGCCCAGCCCACTGAACAGCGAACAGCACTAACTCCACAACATCCCACTGCTTATTACGAGAACGAGCAGACCCAGACACTCATATCTGCACAGACGCCGAATAATTTCGATGAGCTAGCCCAACACCAGTTAGGTCAGGCCAATAACGTGCATGTGCACGGGGACCAGATAGATCGACCGCGCCGTCTGGACGCGTCGTCATGCTCTTCCAATATCGCTGCTTCAAAGGTCCACAAAGACAACAACCTCACGTGTCAAGAAAACCAGAAAGAAAGGAGTCAACGTGCCTGCACATCCGATGCATAGGTCTGCGCGTGTGGTGTCGGTGTTGGCGTGGATGCTGAACAGTCCTCGCAGAGCAGCCGTTGTCGTTATAACAGCCGGTGTCGTGTCACTAATCCTGCTGGTTGGGCTCATTGCAGCAGTTACCGGCAAAGCAAACGATCCAGCAGCGACAAAAGAAAGTGGTTTTGACCTCTCGTCCTGTCAAGTTGTGGCGAATGGCTTTGCTCAGGATTTCTTCGCAGCACCGAAAGATAAACAGTGGGCAAGCAGAGTGGGCAAATGGGTTGATCCACAGCTGAGTGACGCCGTGTCAGATATCGACCCTTCCCGAGTGCCCTCAGGCACACCGAATCAGGTTAATCATCACGATGAAGCAGCATCGTGTGATGTAGTTTTCGACGTTAAACCGGCGAATGTTCGTGTGAGGGTTGAGGCTTCTACTCCCGCAGGGGATGGCCTCTGGTATGTGACTGCGTGGCGTGAAATGAAGAGAGGCATCGCCGCCGCATCTGAAGCGCTATCCGGGCCCACAGAATTTTCACCATTTTCTATTGCGACTTTCGCGGCGTTGAGAACGCTTTGGTGAAGTTGCGCTATGTGGCAGGACTGTTGATCGCCTGCCCGTTGATGGCGAGTTTTCTTGTGCCAGGCGAATCATCAATGTCGATGTTTTCGACGCCTGGCCGCTCAATCTTGAATGCGGGGACTAGCTGTGTGAAAGCAGAAAGCGTGTCCCAGCTGGGGTTGAGTGATGAGCAGAAGGATGTGGCGCGAAGAGGTATCGCGGCAGCGCAACGCGCGGGAGTGGGTCGTGTAGGTTCCGAGATCATTGTGGCGACGGGCTTGGTCGAGTCTGAGCTGACGAATCTCTCACATGGGGATAGGGATTCACGCGGTTGGTTGCAACAGCGCCCTTCTCAAGGGTGGGCCAATAGCCAAAACGTTGATGCTGCAGCGGATGATTTTTTCGCAGCGTTGAAGCAGGTTCCAGATTGGCAGAATCTGGAACCTGGTGCTGCTGCACAAAAGGTTCAGCGTTCTGCCTTTCCAGATAGATACGCGCAGCGGATGGGGGAGGCCCGCAACATTGTGGCCACGTTGACAGGGGTGGACTGTCCAGTTCAAGCGGTGGCTGCGGCCCGCTCTGGAGTGGCTGGGGTGGTTTTGGCGTGGGCGGACTCTCATGTAGGCGATGAGTACGTCATGGGGGCTAATGGTCCTGGAGCCTGGGATTGTTCGAGCTTTGCGCGTACTGCGTTCGCGCAGGTCGGTTTAGATATGCCTAGAACTGCTGATGCTCAACGTGATTGGTGCGCTCAGGGGAATTGTGAGCGTGTAGAGGAGGGGGGAGAACAACCAGGTGATCTTATTTTTTGGGACTCTTACCTTGGCCCGTCGACGGTTGGGCATGTGGCTGTAGTGAAAGAGCCCAGTACGCGCACAACCGTGGATGCCAGGTCACGTTCTCAAGGCGTCATCCATGGGACGTATCCGCAAGCGAAGAACAAAAACATTCTGGAGTTTTGGCGACCAAAAATGCCCTCGAGATGAGCGGGGTCATTTATGTGTGAGGTTCGTGGCGGCTAGGACTGTGTAATGGAGGGTTAAGTGAATATGAGCGCTGGTGTTGTGAACGAAGGTGTGGGGCGCACTCGTGCTGAGCGTTTGGATGTCCTGCCGTTCACGTGGATGCACGGGCGACTGCTGGTTGGTTCTGGTGTGGGGTGGGCTCTTGATGCCATGGACGTGGGGCTTATTTCGTTTGTCATGGCTGCCCTGGGTAAGCAGTGGCACTTGTCGGATGGTGCTTTGTCGCTGATTGGGTCGATTGGGTTTGTGGGTATGGCTGTGGGGGCCACGTTGGGGGGACTTCTTGCTGATCGTTTTGGTCGGCGTCAGGTGTTTGCCGGGACTCTTTTGGTCTATGGGGTGGCAACGGGTGCCTCAGCGCTCGCGACGGGTGTCGGTCTTCTTATGGCTTTGCGTTTTTTGGTGGGGTTGGGGTTGGGGGCGGAGTTGCCTGTGGCTTCGACTTTGGTCAGTGAGTATTCCCCTCGGCATATTCGGGGGCGCATGGTGGTTGCGTTGGAATCTTTTTGGGCTGTGGGATGGATTTTCGCTGCTTTGATTGCGTATTTCGTTATTCCCTCGAGTCCTGATGGGTGGCGGTGGGCGCTGGGGATTGGTGTGGTGCCGACGGTGTATGCGGTAGGGGTGCGGTTCGGGTTGCCAGAGTCTGTGCGTTTTCTTGAGAGGGCTGGGCGTGTTGATGAGGCTGAGGCTGCGGTGCGTCGGTTTGAGAAGGCTGCGGGGGTTTCTGGGGTTGGTGGTGGGTCGGTTGGTGGGGTGGAGGTTGTTGTTGGTGAGGTGGCGGGAGGGATTTGGTCGTCGATGTTGCGGTGGAGGACGGTGTCATTGTGGGTGGTGTGGTTCATGGTGAATTTTTCGTATTACGGGGCGTTTATTTGGTTGCCGAGTTTGTTGGCTAAGCAGGGTTTTGATTTGGTGAAGTCGTTTGAGTACACGTTGGTGATTACGTTGGCGCAGTTGCCGGGGTATGCGGTTTCGGCGTGGTTGATTGAGCGGTGGGGGCGTCGGGCGACGTTGGTGGTGTTTTTGGTGGGGTCGGCTTGTGCCGCGGGGGGGGGGTTTGGTTTTGCGTCGTCGCCGTTGTTGATTGTTGTTTTTGGGATGGTGTTGTCGTTTTTTAATTTGGGGGCGTGGGGTGCGTTGTACGCCGTGTCGCCTGAGGTGTATCCGACGGCGGTTCGTGGTGTGGGGGTGGGGGCTGCTGCGGGGTGTGGGCGTATTGCGTCGGTGGTGGCGCCTTTGTCGGTGCCGTTTTTGCTTGGTGTTGGTGGGAATGTGTTGGTGTTTGTTGTGTTTGGGGTTGCGTTTGGGGTGGCGGCGGTGGCTGCTTTGGGGTTGCCTGAGATGAGGTCTCAGGCGTTGGGGTGATTTGGAGTTAGGCGAGGGCGCGCAGGATGTCTTCGACGCGTTCTTTGGCGTCGCCGAAGAGTATGGCGGTGTTGTTGTTGAAGAAGAGGGGGTTTTGGACTCCTGCGTATCCGGCGTTCATGGAGCGTTTGAAAACGATGACGTTTTTTGCTTCCCAGACGCGTAGTACGGGCATGCCGGCGATGGGGGATTCGGGGTCGTCGAGGGCTGCGGGGTTGACGGTGTCGTTGGCACCGATGACGAGGACGACGTCGGTGTTGGTGAAGTCGTCGTTGATTTCGTCCATTTCGAGGACGATGTCGTAGGGGACTTTTGCTTCGGCGAGTAGGACGTTCATGTGGCCGGGTAGGCGTCCGGCGACGGGGTGAACGCCGAAGCGGACGTTGATTCCGGCGTTGCGTAGTGCGGTGGTGATGGCGGCTACGGGGTATTGGGCTTGGGCTACGGCCATGCCGTAGCCGGGGGTGATGATGACGGAGTTGGCGTTTTTGAGGAGGGTCGCGACGTCTTCGGCGGTGGTTTCGCTGTGTTCTCCGTAGTCTTTGGTGTCGTTGGTGATGGTGCCTTCTGAGCCGAAGCCGCCGAGGATGACGGAGGTGAATGATCGGTTCATGGCTTTGCACATGATGTAGGAGAGGTAGGCGCCGGAGGAGCCGACGAGGGCGCCGGTGATGATGAGTAGGTCGTTGTTGAGCATGAATCCGGAGGCTGCTGCTGCCCATCCGGAGTAGCTGTTGAGCATGGAGACGACTACGGGCATGTCTCCGCCGCCGATGCTAGCCACGAGGTGCCAGCCCAGGGCGAGGGCGGTGAGGGTCATGAGGATGAGTGGTATTGCGTGGGCTGTGGGGGTGAACCACAGCATGAGGGTGAGGCAGATGAGTAGTGCTGTGAGGTTGATGAGGTTGTGGTGGGGGAGGGAGAGGGGGGCGGATTTGATGCGTGCGGAGAGTTTGAGGAAGGCGACGATGGAGCCGGTGAAGGTGAGGGCGCCGATGAAGATGCCAATGAAGACTTCGCCGTTGTGGATGAGTGTGAGCGCTCGTGTGTCGCTGGTGGTGGTGGCGATGTGGTTGCCTGCTTCGATCCAGGAGTTGTAGCCCACGAGGGTGGCGGCGAGTCCGACGAAGCTGTGAAGGAGGGCGATGAGTTCGGGCATGTGGGTCATTTCGACTTTGAGTGCCCGGGTGGTGCCGATAGCTGCGCCGGCGAGGATGCTGATGATGAGCAGCGCGATGGTCCATGTGGGGGCGTCTTGGGTGATGGTGACGCCGAGGGTGAAGATGAGGGCGATGGCCATGCCGGCGATGCCGTAGCCGTTTCCTGCGCGGGCTGTTTCGTGTTTTGACAGTCCGGCGAGGGCGAGGATGAACAGTAGCCCGGAGACGATGAAGGCGCCTTGGGTCATGGTGGCGGTCATGATGGGTCCTTGTGGAACATGGCGAGCATGCGGTGGGTGAGGGCGAATCCGCCGAATACGTTGATGCTGGCGACGAGGACGGCGATGAAGGCCAGGGTGGAGATGAGTGTGTGGTTTGTGGCGATTTGGGTGATGGCTCCGATGATGATGATTCCGGAGATGGCGTTGGTGACGCTCATGAGGGGGGTGTGGAGGGCGTGGTGGACGCTGCCGATGACGTAGAAGCCGATGACTACGGCGAGGGCGAATACGACCATGTGGGATAGCAGGGGCGCTGGGGTGAAGGCGGCGAGGGCGAGGAAGAGAGCGGAGGCTACGCCGACGCCGATGTAGCGGCGTATGGGGTTAGGGGTTGGTGGGGGTTGTGTTGGTGGGGTGGGGGTTGTGTTGGTGGGGGGCGTGGTGGCGGAGATGTTGACGGGGGGTGGGGGCCACATGAGGTTGCCGTTGTGGATGACTGTCATGCCGCGGATGACGCTGTCGTCCATGTCGAGGGCGAGGTGGCCGTCTTTGTGTGGGGTGAGGAGTTTGAGGAGGTTGACGATGTTGGTGCCGTAGAGCTGTGAGGCTTGGGTGGGGAGGCGTCCGGCCAGGTCGGTGTATCCGATGATGGTGACGCCGTTGGGGGTGGTGGTTTTTTCGCCGGGGATGACGCCTTCGACGTTGCCACCGTTGGCTGCGGCCATGTCGACGATGACGGATCCGGGTTTCATGCTGTTGACCATGTCAGCGGTGATGAGTCGTGGTGCTGGGCGGCCGGGGATGAGGGCGGTGGTGATGATGATGTCGACGTCTTTGGCTTGTTCGGCGTACATGGCTGCTGCAGCGGTTTCGTAGGCGCTGCTGGTTTCGCGTGCGTAGCCATCGGTTGAGGTTGTTTCTTCGTTGGTGTTGACTGCGACGAATTCAGCGCCCATGGATTGGACTTGTTCGGCGACTTCGGGGCGGGTGTCTGTGGCTCGGACGATGGCGCCGAGGCTTCCGGCTGTTCCGATGGCGGCGAGTCCGGCTACGCCTGCGCCGGCGATGAGGATTTTTGCGGGGGGTACTTTTCCGGCTGCGGTTACTTGGCCGGTGAAGAAGCGGCCGAATTCGTGTGCGGCTTCGATGACGGCGCGGTAGCCAGCGATATTGGCCATGGAGGACAGGACGTCCATGGATTGTGCGCGGGAGATGCGGGGGACGGCGTCCATGGCTAGTGCGGTGATGTTGCGTGTGGCGAGTTTGTCGACCATGGCGGGGTCGGTGCGGGGGTTAAGGAGGCTGATGAGGGTGGCGCCGTCGCGGATGCTGTCGAGTTCTTCGTCGTTGGGGGGATTGATTTTGGCGATGATGTCGGCTGCCCAGGTGGTGGCGGTGTCGCCGATGTGTGCGCCTGCTTCGAGGTAGGCGTCGTCGCAGATGTCGGCGCGTTCGCCTGCGCCGGATTCGATGATGACGTTGTGTCCAAGTTTGATGAGGGTGGTGACGGTGCTGGGGGTGGCGGCGACGCGGGTTTCGCCGGGGGTGGTTTCCTGCGGTATGCCGATCAGCACGGGTGGCTCCTTCGCCTTTTTGCCGCGACGTGGCTGTCCGGGAGTCTCCGGAGTGTGTGTCGCGCTGACCTGCCAGACTCTATCCGTCTATCTTCGTCGAAAGGGTGATCATGCCTGGCAGTAGCGAAAATGTGCAGAAGTTCACGAAGGTGGAGGGGCGGTCGCGGGGGTTTTCGGCGCGTGATTTGTCTTTGGTGGCTTCGTTTGCTGCGTTGATTTGGGTGTTGGGTGTGCCGGGGGCTATTGACCCGGTGGGTTCGGGTGTTCCTATTACTTTGCAGACGTTGGGTGTGATGTTGGCTGGTGCTGTGCTGGGTGCGCGGCGTGGTGCCGCGGCGTCGTTGGTGGTTATTGCTTTGTGTGCGATTGGGTTGCCTGTGTTGGCGGGGGGTCGCGGTGGTTTGGGTGTGTTTGTGTCGCCGACGGTGGGGTTTTTGGTGGGGTGGGTTCCGGGGGCTGCGGTGGTGGGGTGGTTTGCGTCGCGGGGTCCGCGGTCGCTGGTGTGGCAGTTGGTGGGGTGTTTGGTGGGGGGTGTTGGTGTGATTCATGCGGTGGGTGTTCCAGTGATGGCGTGGCGTGCGCATTTGTCTGTGGGGCAGGCGTTGTTGGCTGATGCGGTGTTTGTGCCTGGTGATGTGGTGAAGGTTGTTGCGGCGGTGGGTGTTGCGGTGGCTGTGCATCGTGCTGTGCCGGAGTTGTTGTCGGTGGGTGGGGGTAAGTGATGGTGTTTTTAGGAAGGGGTGGTTGGGTGTGATCGAGTTTCGTGGCGTGTCCCATAGTTTTGGGGGGCGTGAAGTGTTGCGTGGTGTTGATGTTTCGTTGGGGGAGAAGCGGGTTGGGGTGATTGGTGCGAATGGGTCGGGTAAGTCGACTTTTGCGCGGATGATTAATGGTTTGGTGTTGCCTTCTGTTGGGCAGGTGGTGGTGGATGGTGTTGATGTTGGGGCGGATGCGGCTGCGGTGCGGCGGCGGGTGGGGTTTGTGTTTCCTGATCCGGATTCGCAGATTGTGATGCCGACGGTGGGCGAGGACGTGGCGTTTTCGTTGCGGCGGCGGCGTTTGTCTCGGGTGGAGCGGGATGTGGTGGTTGGGGAGGCGTTGTCGCAGATTGGTTTGGGTGGGCGTGAGGGGCATCCGGCGGCGCGTTTGTCGAGTGGGCAGAAGCAGTTGTTGGCGTTGGCTGCGGTGTTGGTGACGGAGCCGAGTGTGTTGGTGTGTGATGAGCCGACGACGTTGTTGGATCGGCGGAATGCTCGGGCTGTGGCGAGTCGGATTGAGTCGTTGTCGCAGCAGGTGGTGTTGGTGACTCATCATTTGGAGTTATTGCGGGGGTGGGATCGGGTGTTGGTGTTCGATGAGGGTGAGGTGGTTTTTGATGGGGGAGCTGATGAGGCGATTGCTTTTTATGTGGAGTTGATGGATGGGGTGGGGTCGTGCTGAGTGGTTTGTATGTGGAGGGAGATTCGTGGCTGCATCGGGTGCGGCCTGGGGTGAAGTTGGTGGGGTTGTTGGTGTTTACGACGTGTTTGTTGGTGTGGTCGGGGGTGGTGGCTGTTGTGGTTGGTGGGGTGGTTGTGGTTGTGGCGGGGTTGTGTGGGGGGTTGGGGTGGTTGTGGTTGTGGCGGGGTGTGTGGGGTTTGCGTTGGTTGGTGGTGGTTTTGGGGGCGGTGCAAGTTGTGGTTAATGGGGTTTTTGATGCGTTTGTTGTGGTTGGTGGGTTGGTGGTGGCTGTTGTGGCTGCGTCGGTGGTGACGGCTACGACCAGGACGGTGGAGATGATGGATGCGGTGGTGGTGGGGGTGCGTCCGTTGAGGTGCGTGGGGGTGGATGCGGATCGGGTGGGTTTGGTTTTTTCGTTGGTGTTGCGGTCGGTGTTTGTGGTGGCGGGGATTGTGGAGGAGGTGGGGCAGGCGCGGAAGGCGAGGGGGTTGGAGCGGAGTTTTCGAGCGTTGTTGGTGCCGGTGGTGGTTCGGACTGTGCGTCATGGGGAACGTATGGGGGAGGCGTTGGTGGCTCGTGGGGTGGATGACTGATTGATGTGCTGGTTAGTTTTTTGTGGTTTTTAATGTGGATACAGATCTATTGAGCTGGGTTTTTATCTGGCTGTTGGTGGTGGGTGGGGGTGTTGGTTTGGGGTTGGGGCTGGTCTCGATTTTTCTTTTGCGGGGCGGACCGTGTATGTTTTTTCTTGTTGAGCCGGAGAGTTCCGGTTCCGCCCCGATAGCTCAGTCGGCAGAGCGTCTCCATGGTAAGGAGAAGGTCTAGGGTTCGATTCCCTATCGGGGCTCAGGCTTCCAACGCCCGCTGCTTAATCGTTTCGGCGGTATCTGGTGGCGGGCGTTGTTACTGCCCTGGCGGGGTAGCTCAGGTGGTTAGAGCACACGACTCATAATCGTGGTGTCGCGGGTTCGACTCCCGCCCTCGCTACGATCATTCTTTAGCTCGGGTTTTATTCGAGCCCACTGATCGTTCACAAGGACAGGTAGCCGTGGCAAGCAAGAGCAGTGACGTTCGGCCCAAAGTCACTTTGGCATGTGCTGAATGTAAAAACCGCAATTACATCACTAAAAAGAATAAGCGAAACGATCCTGATCGTATTGCTTTGTCGAAGTACTGCGGTAACTGCAGGCGACACACGGATCACAAGGAAACTCGTTGATTTCCTGTCTGTGAGAGTTTTTGAAGAGGCTGTCAACCATATGGTTGACAGCCTCTTTGTGTTGGGGTTCCGGGGGACGTGGTTTTCGATGCGAGTGGTTCACATAGGGTGGCGGGTATGAGTTCTCTTGCTGCGTTGGAGGGACAGTCTTGGCCATCGGCTGCTCCGTTTGAGGTGGGGCGTGAGCATGTGCGGGCTTTTGCTCGGGTGGTGGGGGCGTCTGCTTCTGTGCATTTTGATGTGCAGGCTGCGAGGTCGGCAGGTTTTGAGGACCTGGTGGCGCCTGTGACTTTTGTAGCAACGGTTGCGCAGCAGAGCGAATGGCTGCTGTGGGGGGACCCGCAGGTGGGGATTGACTTTCATCGTGTCGTTCACGGAGAGGAACGCATTGAGATAGTGCGCCCAATTGTGGCAGGTGACGTGTTGTCAGCTGGGTTGTTGATTGAGCGTGTACGTGAAGTACGCGGTAACACCATGTTGACGACGCGTACAGATCTATCCGGAGCTGACGGTGTTCGGTTGGCATCGGTGTGGTCGATGATCGTGGTGCGTGCCGATGAGGTTGAAGGGAACTCCTGATGAGTGGCGTGTTGTTTGAGTCGGTGCGTGTAGGGGACGAATTGCCTGGACGGGTGGTGTCTTTTTCGCGTGAGGACGTAGTGGCGTATGCCGCGGTCAGTGGCGACAGGAACAGAATTCATTGGGATGATTCGTATGCTCGTGAGGTAGGGCTTCCAGGCGTAATCGCGCATGGAATGTTCACGATGGGTTCGGCATCTTCGCTGGTAGAGGATTGGGTTGGCGCGAGGGGTTTTGTCTCTGCGTATAGAGCGAAGTTCACTGATGTAGTGCCGGTTCCCTATGCGGGTTCGGTGCAGGTAGATGTTGCTGGTGTTGTCAAGTCTGTTGATGAGCAGGCGCGATCGGTTGTTGTAGAGCTTTCGGCGTCGATCGATAACCGCAAAGTGTTGGGGAATGTTCGAGTAACGGTCGTGTTCGTGTGAGATGGCTCCTCTTGTCGTTGTGATTGTGAAGGGTGTTGTGTGGTGAAGGTTGAGGAAGGCGTTGCGCTGGCTTCGTTGACGACGATGCGAGTGGGTGGACCAGCTGCGCGTGTTGTTACGGCAGAGTCCTCGGATGAGTTGATTGCGGCTGTGCGTGAGGTTGATGAGGCAAGTGAGCCGCTGCTGGTTGTTTCGGGCGGTTCCAATCTTCTGGTTTCAGATGAAGGCTTTCCGGGCACAGTGGTGCAGGTGGCGAACCATGGTGTTCGCGTGAAGGAGTCCAGCGAGTGTGGGGGTGTGCTCGTTGAGGTGTCTGCAGGGGAGTCCTGGGATGGTTTTGTGGCCCAGGCTGTGGATTCTGGGTGGGCTGGTGTAGAGGCTTTGTCGGGTATTCCTGGCTTGGCAGGCGCGACTCCGGTACAGAACGTGGGGGCGTATGGCCAGGATGTGTCGCAGACGTTGGCGAGGGTGCGAACGTGGGATCGCCTACGGGGTGAGGTTCGTAGCTTTGCGAACGTCGATTGCGGTTTTGGTTATCGGCATTCGATGTTCAAGGCGCAGTCGCATGATGGTGCACCTCGGTTTGTGGTGTTGGACGTGACATTCCAGTTGGCGCTGGCTGATTTGTCTTCGCCGGTGGCATATCAGGCGTTGGCGGATGCTTTGAATGTTTCGATGGGGGAGCGGGTGCCCTTGGCAGATGCTCGGGCTGCAGTGTTGAGTCAGCGGGGTCTGCGCGGAATGGTCGTAGATGAAGCAGATCACGACACTTGGAGTTGTGGGAGCTTCTTCACTAATCCGATCATGACTGCAGAAGAGTTTGAGCAGTTGGAGCGCCGGGTTGGGGATCATCTGGGGGCGGATGTGCGTCCGCCGCGTTTTCCTGCTGGTGATGGGTGCGTGAAGTCCAGTGCTGCGTGGCTGATTGATCGTGCTGGTTTTGGTAAGGGATTCGGTATGCCAGGGCCGGCTTCTTTGTCGACAAAGCACACGTTGGCATTAACGAATCGTGGTTCGGCTTGTGCTGCTGATGTGATCGAGTTGGCACGTACCATTCGAGATGGAGTTTTGGATGTTTTTGGTGTTCGTTTGGTGAATGAGCCAGTTATGGTGGGGCTGTCGCTCTGATTTTTGGTGTTAAAAGTGCCGTCACACGAGGTGTGGCGGCACTTTTGTGTGGTTCATGGTGTTTCGGCAGGTGTGTTGTTCCAGTTGTCGATGTCAGTGAGCATGCTGGTTTTGCTGCTGGTGGAGGCGGTTGAGGTGTAGACAGATCGGCGTGCGAGTTCTGCGAGTTCTTTGTCTGTGAAGCCGTGGTGGTTGCGTGCTATTTCGTATTGGGCTGTGAGACGGCTTCCGAAAAGGAGTGGATCGTCGGCGCCTAGGGCGATGTGTGCACCTGCTTCATAGAGCGTTCTTAGGGGGAGGGCGGCGGTGTTGTTGTATACGCCGAGGGCTACGTTGCTCCCGGGGCAGATTTCGAATCCGACTCCTTTATCGATGGCGCGTTGGAGTAGGTGGGGGTCTTCAGCTGCTCGAACGCCGTGGCCGAAGCGATGTGGGTGGAGTGAATCGAGGATGTGGGCGAGGTGGTCTGGGCCTAGGAGTTCTCCTCCGTGTGGTACCAGGGTGAGTCCTGCGCGGGCGGCGATACGGAATGCGGGAGCAAATTCGCTTGTTTCGCCGCGACGTTCGTCGTTCGATAGGCCGAATCCGATGACTTGTCCGGGGCCGTCGCCGGCGTATCGGGCGGCGAGGCGTGCCAGAGCTCTTGCGTCCAGGGGGTGTCGGGTGCGGCTGGCTGCAACGATGATGCCGATTTCGATACCGAGTTCTGTGTGGGCTTTGCGTGCTTCGTCGAGGACGATTTCGAGGGCGGGGGTGATCCCTCCGAGGTGTGTGGCGTAGCCAGTGGGGTCAACTTGAAGCTCAAGTCTGCGTGATCCTTCGGCGGCGTCGTCTTCGGCTGCTTCATGGAGGACGCGGCGGATATCGCTTTCGGTTGTGACGCAGGCGCGGGCTGCTTCGTAGAGGCGTTGGAATCTGAACCAGCCGCGGCCTCCTGTGTCGGCCAATTGTGGTGGCCAGTTGTTTGTTAGAGCGCGGGGGAGTCGGATGCCGTGTTTGGCTGCGAGGTCTAGGAGGGTGTCGAATCTCATTGAGCCGGTGAAGTGCAGGTGTAGGTGGGTTTTGGGTAGGGCTGTTAGAGATCGAGGAGAGGTCACGTTTTTATCGTGCCATTGGGTGCGTGGCGGATTGTGTCTATTGCGATGGGGTACTTGCGGTGGGGAGAGTTCATGGGTGACTTGGACTCCAAGGTTCCGTTGGCGTAAGCTCGGTTCCCGGATGCAGTCGTTGCGGTTTCCGCTCGGATTTCATCCGTAGGGCAGTGGCTCAATTGGTAGAGCACCGGTCTCCAAAACCGGCGGTTGGGGGTTCGAGTCCCTCCTGCCCTGCGTTGCAACGTCAGGAAACAGGCCGACGTCAGGACGACATCGCGGACCGCTAGGTGCGGCGTCGGCGATCGAGAGATGAGGACCTGTGGCGAACCAAAAGACAGCCCCAGTAGGGAGCTCTCAGGGGCAGCCTGCTAGAAGCAATCTGTTCACTAGGTTTTTCGCCTCGATTGCGTTGTTTTTCCGTCAGGTCTTTGATGAGCTGGGTAAAGTAGTTCGTCCGTCGCGAGAAGAGCTCGCGCGATATACGGCTACGGTGATCGTCTTTGTGACGATTGTGATGCTTTTTGTTTTTGGTCTGGACTGGGTGTTTACTCGCCTGGTTTTCTGGATCTTCGCGGAGTGACGTGCCTGGGAGGCTTTATCCTTTTCAAGCACGGTCTCTGAACGTTTGAAACGGCCCCGCAGTGATGCGAGGGCCATTCTTGTAAGCCCGGTGCCCTTTGTGTGGCGGGTGCGCTTCCGGTCTGCCGGTCGTTGCGCCGTCCGGGATTTCGCACACAATGTCAACAGCAATGTCTGCACGGACGAAGCGCAGGAAAAGGTAGGCAGCGACGTGTCACAGGACTGGACCCCCAGCGAGAGCGATGAGGCCGAAGTTCGCGATCAGGTGAGCGAGGCGATGGCTGCAGGTGCCCCGGAGGGCATGACCCAGGATCCGGAAACGGATGTTATTTCGGATGGGGACGCTCTCGTGGAGGCGGTTTCCGACAGTGTCGAAGACGCTGAGTACGGGGACGCTCCGGCCGAAACTATCTCTGAAGAGGTTGGCGATGCTGAAGATGGCGCAGCAGAAGGCGAAGCTGAGCTAGAGGTTGAGCAGGAGCTGACGGAGCTCGCCGAGGACGTTGAAGCAGAGCTTTCTGAGGAGGCTGAAGCCGAGGAAGCGGCACTGGAGGCTGCTTCTGACGACATGGTCACTGAAGCCGGTGATGCTGCTGATATCGCGGCTGCTACAGCTGTTCGTGAAGACGTGAAAGTTAGCACTGAGGATGACCCAGTTGAAGCCCTGCGTCAGGAGCTTCGTTTCGCTGAAGGTGACTGGTATGTCATCCATTCGTACGCCGGTTATGAGAACCGGGTGAAGCAGAACTTGGAGCAGCGGGCGCAGTCGCTGAACCTGGAGGATTACATCTTCCAGGCTGAGGTGCCGATGGAAGAGGTCACCGAGATCAAGAACGGTCAGCGCAAGAAGGTGCGGCGCGTGCGCGTTCCTGGTTATGTCTTGGTTCGTATGGATCTGACTGATGAGAGCTGGGGCGCAGTGCGTCACACTCCTGGTGTGACCGGTTTTGTTGGTAACGCTTACTCGCCGGTGCCTTTGAGCATGGATGAAGTTGTCTCGATGCTGGCTCCTGCTGTGGAAGCGAAGCCCGAGCCTGTGGCTGAAGTTGAAGATGAATCCTTGGAGTCGGCTGCGGCTAACGCTGCAAATGTGGTCCAGTACGATGTCGATTTTGAGATCGGCGAGTCGGTTACTGTGATGGAGGGACCGTTCGAAACGATGCCCGCCACAATCTCTGACATCCTGCCTGAGCAGCAGAAATTGAAGGTGCTTGTGTCGATCTTTGGCCGGGAAACGCCGGTCGAGCTGTCGTTCAACCAGGTCGCCAAGATCTGAGCGTGAACGTTTTCCGTGAAGCAATCGTTTCGCGGACTGCAACCGGGTCATCGCCCATGGCGTGGGCCCATGAGATAAGGAAGTGCTATGGCTCCCAAGAAGAAGGTTTCTGGGTTCATTAAGTTGCAGATCCAGGCGGGTGCTGCCTCGCCTGCGCCGCCGGTTGGTCCGGCCCTGGGTCAGCATGGTGTGAACATCATGGAGTTCGTCAAGGCGTACAACGCTGCGACGGAATCTCAGCGCGGCAGCGTGATCCCTGTTGAGATCACTGTCTACGAAGACCGTACCTTCACGTTCGTTACGAAGACCCCGCCGGCTGCGGAGCTCATCAAGAAGGCTGCTGGTGTTCCTAAGGGATCCGGTACGCCGCACACCACTAAGGTGGGCAAGCTTACACAGGACCAGGTGCGTGCCATTGCTGAGCAGAAGATGCAGGATCTGAATGCTCATGAGATCGACCAGGCAATGAAGATCATCGCTGGCACGGCCCGTTCCATGGGTATTGAAGTTCAGGGCTGAGTTCTGGATGTACCTCTGATGGGTGTTGATGCGCGCTAATGCCAGCGCGCATCAACACATCTGTCAGATTTGCTGCGACGCTTGTCGTAGCGGCATGATGTTTCGATGGCTCGTCCTGCTCGGCGTTCTTGTCACGCTAAGCGTGGGATGTGGTCTAAGTCGTTATGAAGCGACAGTGGAAGGGTCCAGCGCGGCCCGCACCACGACTCCAAGGACTTTTTGTCCGCTTATATGTTCTCTGAGTTTCAGAGAGAAGGAGCAGTTATGAAGCGCAGCAAGGCATACCGCGAGGCAGCTGAAAAGATCGGTTCGCGTCAGTACTCGCCGATCGAGGCTATCCGTCTAGCGAAAGAGACGGCTTCCACAAAGTTCGACGCCACGGTTGAGGTTGCGTTGCGTCTTGGGGTTGACCCGCGTAAAGCAGACCAGATGGTTCGCGGCACGGTTAACTTGCCTAACGGCACCGGTAAAACTGCCCGCGTGTTGGTTTTCGCCACGGGTGCGAACGCAGACGCAGCTCGCGAAGCTGGTGCTGATTTTGTTGGTTCTGACGACATGCTGGAGAAGGTCCAGGGTGGCTGGTTGGACTTCGACGCTGTTGTCGCGACTCCTGACTTGATGGGTAAGGTTGGGCGCCTGGGTAAGGTTCTTGGTCCTCGTGGCCTTATGCCTAACCCGAAGACAGGCACGGTGACGATGAACGTCGCCAAAGCTGTCTCTGACATTAAGGGCGGAAAGATTGAGTTCCGCGTCGATAAGCACAGCAACCTTCACTTCATCATCGGTAAGGCTTCTTTCACAGAGGAGCAGCTGCTTGAGAACTACAGCGCTGCTATTGAGGAAGTTGCTCGTTTGAAGCCGTCTGCTTCTAAGGGGCGTTACGTTTCTAAGGCAACGATGGCTACCACGAACAGCCCTGGCATTTCGCTTGACTTGGGCAAAATGCGTGACGCGGAGTGATGAGTCACTTGCATAATCGTCTGTGAATCTTCGAAGAGCCTTAGCGTGTTGACGCCAAGGCTCTTCGTTATAGGTGTGCGTTGTTGATTTGAATAACTAGGTCTGATTCACCTACTGTTGATGAGACCCATGACCGCCGGTTGTGGGATTCGTTCCGTTTCTTCGTGGTGAACTTTGTAGTCACGAAGTCCCGGAAGGAATTCCGCGTAAACGCCCATCCGGGCAACCAGCGTAGGCCGCTAGAGTTGTCTGCTACCTATGAAAGGTGGCTGTGCTCCCGTGTCCTGCGCCGGGAGCTTTTTTCATGCGTCAACGAGGCTCCGCCTCGGTTGGGATGCCGGCTCGAACCCATGAAGGAGGCCATATGGCAACGCCCGCAAAGCAGGCAGCCATCGCCGAGCTCGAGGAGAAATTCCGCGAGTCCGGTGCGGCCGTGCTGACCGAGTACCGGGGTCTGACTGTCGCGCAGCTTGCTGAGCTGCGTACTCAGTTGCGCCCCAATGGTTCGTACTCGGTGGTGAAGAACACGCTGACGCAGATCGCGGCTACGAATGCTGGTGTTACGGCATTTGATGGCAAGCTCTCGGGTCCGACGGCTGTCGCATTCGTTTCCGGTGACCCGGTGGCGGCTGCAAAGACGTTGCGTGACTTCGCCAAGGCCAACGACAAGCTCGTTATTAAGGGTGCTGTCCTTGACGGTAAGACCCTTAGTGCTGAGGAAGTCGCTCAGCTCGCGGACCTCGAGTCCCGCGAGGTGCTACTTGCCAAGTTGGCGGGTGGCATGAAGGCCAAGATCAGCCAGGCTGCTTACATGTTCGTCGCTCCGCTCTCCAAGGCGGCGCGCACGGTCGACGCTCTTCGCGCCAAGACTGCCGAAGGTGCACCTTCGGCAGACGAGGCTGCTGCCGAGTGATCATCCCGGTGTCCTCACCGGTTTTTCCCGCGTTCGTAAGAGCGCAGCGATGTGCGGTCTAGTTGGCCCTACATCGAGCAAACGTAGTGACATCAGGAAGGACCATCACCATGGCCAAGCTTTCCACCGAGGAGCTCCTCGCCCAGTTCGAAGAAATGACCCTTATCGAGCTCTCTGAGTTCGTCAAGGCGTTCGAGGAGAAGTTCGACGTTACCGCTGCTGCTCCGGCTGCTGTGGCTGTTGCTGCTCCGGCTGCAGGTGGCGACGCCGCTGCTGCCGAGGAGAAGGACGAGTTCGACGTCATCCTCGAGTCCGCTGGCGACAAGAAGATCCAGGTCATCAAAGAGGTTCGTGCACTTACCTCTCTCGGCCTGAAGGAAGCCAAGGACCTCGTTGACGGCGCCCCGAAGGCTGTCCTCGAAGGCGCAAAGAAGGATGACGCTGAGAAGGCTAAGGCTGCCCTGGAGGGCGCTGGCGCCACCGTCACGCTTAAGTGATTGCTGCGGGGTAACCCGCTCTTTCTCTGAGTGAAGGCAGGATAAATCGTCAGATTTATCCTGCCTTCACTGTGTTTGCGGTGGGGGAGTTAGAGGTTTTAGGGTTCTTTTCCTGGGTGAACCGGTGATGTGTCTTGACGTTAATTTGGATTTTACAGATAAAGTAGGTATGCTAACGCTTTGCGCTGCCCATGTGCTTCTTGGCTTCACCTCTAGTTTTTGTGTGTCCTGACTTACGTTGAAACACATAGAGACTGACGGGTAAAAGGCCAGTTCACGGGTCGTGTATCGAAGCGTAGATCGGTCAGCCTGCTGTGGTCGACATGATTACACCGTCGGGATATGTCATGGATGACACCGACAACGGTGGACGGTCGCCGTTCTAAGCCCTTCGGGGCTAAGGGTGGGCTACGCCTTGTGCATGTTCCTCGTGATCGTTAGTCGAAGCTAAGACTGCATGGTCTGCAGGCGCGCGACCGCCGTCAACCACAGGCCTTGCGGAAGGACCATCCTTGGCTTCCTCGCGTATTGCGACCCAGAAGATGTCGAGCGCCATCACCCCCTCCGGGCGGGTGTCGTTCGCGAAGATTCGCGAACCCCTCGAAGTACCTGACCTTCTTGCTCTCCAAACGGAGAGCTTTGACTGGTTGCTTGGTAACGAGAGATGGCAGGATCGAGTTGCGGAGGCCCTCGAGGCTGGCCGGAACGATGTGGCCGAGCACTCCGGCCTCGAAGAGATCTTTGAAGAGATCTCGCCTATCGAAGACTTCTCGGGTTCGATGTCCCTCTCGTTCCGTGATCACCGGTTCGAAGAGATGAAGTACTCCCTTGAGGAGTGCAAAGAAAAGGACATGACGTACAGCGCTCCGCTGTTCGTCACTGCCGAGTTCATGAATAACACGACTGGTGAAATTAAAAGCCAGACCGTGTTCATGGGTGACTTCCCACTCATGACAGATCAAGGCACCTTCATCATTAACGGCACCGAGCGTGTCGTTGTTTCGCAGCTGGTGCGCAGCCCTGGTGCATATTTCGAGTCTGCGCCAGATAAAACCAGCGACAAAGACATTTTCACTGCCAAGATCATCCCGAGCCGTGGGGCCTGGCTCGAATTCGAGATTGACAAGCGTGACCAGGTTGGTGTTCGTGTTGATCGCAAGCGCAAGCAATCTGTCACGGTGCTCCTTAAAGCACTGGGCTGGACCGACGCTCAGATCCTTGAAGAGTTTGGTGAGTACGACTCCATGCGTGCCACCCTCGAAAAGGACAACACTGCTTCGCAGGACGAAGCCCTTCTTGACATCTACCGCAAGCTGCGTCCGGGCGAACCTCCGACCAAGGAAGCAGCTCAGAACCTCCTTAACAATCTGTACTTCAACCCCAAGCGTTACGACCTTGCCAAGGTCGGCCGTTACAAGGTCAACAAGAAGCTTGGTATTGAAACGGATCGGGCGGTCAACACTCTGACTGTCGAAGACATCGTCGCAACGATTAAATACCTGGTAGCGCTGCACGCAGGAGAAACATCTCTGCCAGGGCACCGTGACGGCAAAGACGTGGCTGTTCGCGTCGAAACGGATGACATCGATCACTTCGGAAACCGTCGTCTTCGCAGCGTTGGTGAACTTATTCAGAACCAGGTCCGTACAGGCCTGTCACGCATGGAGCGTGTTGTCCGTGAGCGCATGACGACGCAGGACGTTGAGGCAATCACGCCGCAAACGTTGATCAACATCCGTCCTGTTGTTGCCTCTATCCGTGAGTTCTTTGGCACGAGCCAGTTGTCTCAGTTCATGGATCAGAACAATCCACTTGCAGGACTGACGCACAAACGTCGTCTTTCTGCACTTGGTCCTGGTGGTCTTTCTCGCGACCGCGCTGGCATGGAAGTTCGTGACGTTCACCCGTCGCACTACGGACGTATGTGTCCCATTGAGACCCCTGAAGGTCCGAACATCGGTCTTATTGGTGCTTTGGCTTCCTATGCTCGCATTAACCCCTTCGGTTTTATTGAGACGCCTTACCGTAAGTGCGAGTTCGGGGCAGTCACGGATGAGGTTCACTACCTGTCCGCAGACGAAGAGGACGAGTTCATCATCGCTCAGGCAAATGCCCCGATCGGTGAAGACGGAAAATTCGTTGAAGAGCGTGTGCTAGCTCGTCGTAAAGGCGGCGAATCTGACGATGTTCCAGCCGAAGACATTGACTACATGGATGTCTCGCCGCGTCAGATGGTTTCTGCCGCAACAGCGCTTATCCCATTCCTGGAGCACGATGACGCCAACCGTGCCCTGATGGGAGCTAACATGCAGCGCCAGGCAGTGCCGCTGGTGCGCAGTGAAGCTCCTTTTGTGGGTACGGGTATGGAGTACCGCGCAGCTCTCGACTCCGGTGATGTTGTTCGTGCCAAGGCTGCTGGTGTGGTCACTCGAGTGACCGCAGATCTCGTCGATGTCACCGGTGATGACGGCTCCTACCTCACATATCGCATCGATAAGTTCCGCCGCTCTAACCAGGGCACTTGTTACAACCAGCGCGTCGTGGTGAATGAAGGTGACCGCGTCGAACTTGGCGAAGTTATTGCTGACGGTCCTGCGACTGCCGGTGGTGAGATGAGCCTTGGACGTAACCTCCTTGTGGCATTCATGCCGTGGGAAGGCTACAACTACGAAGACGCCATCATCCTGTCTCAGCGACTAGTCCAGGATGACGTCCTTTCTTCGATCCACATCGAAGAACACGAAGTCGATGCCCGTGATACCAAGCTCGGCCCAGAAGAAATCACTCGAGACATCCCCAACGTTTCTGAGGATGTACTTGCTGATCTGGACGAACGCGGCATCATCCGTATCGGCGCTGAAGTTCGTGACGGTGATCTGCTCGTCGGAAAGGTCACTCCCAAGGGTGAAACCGAGCTGACTCCGGAAGAGCGTTTGCTTCGCGCCATCTTCGGTGAGAAAGCCCGCGAGGTGCGGGACACCTCTCTCAAAGTTCCACACGGTGAAACGGGAACGGTCATTGGTGTCAAGGTCTTTGACCGTGAAGAGGGAGATGAACTTCCACCAGGCGTGAACCAGCTTGTGCGCGTCTACGTCGCAAACAAGCGCAAGATCACAGTGGGTGACAAGCTTTCTGGGCGTCACGGAAACAAGGGTGTTATCAGCCGCATCATGCCGGTTGAAGACATGCCCTTCTTGGAAGACGGCACGCCCGTTGACATCATTCTTAACCCGCTGGGCGTTCCTGGTCGTATGAACATCGGTCAGGTGCTTGAAATTCACCTTGGGTGGATCGCAAGCCGCGGATGGGACATCGAGGGTGATCCCGATTGGGCACGCATGATCCCTGAGGACGGTCGCACTGCTCCTGCTTTGACCCGCGTTGCTACGCCTGTTTTTGATGGCGCAACAGAGGAAGAAATCCGAGGTCTGCTTGGATCGACACTTCCTACCCGGGATGGGCAGCGTCTTGTTGCTACTGATGGAAAAGCGCGTCTCTTCGATGGTCGCTCCGGTGAGCCTTACCCTGATCCCATCGCAGTGGGATACATGTACATCCTGAAGCTGCACCACCTGGTCGACGACAAGATCCACGCCCGTAGCACAGGCCCGTACTCCATGATCACGCAGCAGCCACTGGGTGGTAAGGCTCAGTTCGGTGGTCAGCGCTTTGGTGAAATGGAAGTGTGGGCACTGGAGGCTTACGGTGCCGCGTATGCGCTGCAGGAACTTCTCACGATCAAATCTGACGACGTCAATGGTCGCGTGAAGGTGTACGAGGCCATTGTGAAGGGTGAGAACATTCCCGAGCCGGGCATCCCGGAATCGTTCAAGGTTCTCATCAAAGAAATGCAGTCTTTGTGCCTGAATGTGGAAGTTCTTTCTACGGACGGCACTGAGATCGACCTCCGTGAGCCGGAGCAGGAAGTGTTCCGCGCAGCTGATGAGCTCGGAATCGACCTGTCCCGCCGCGAGCCCAGCACGGTCGAAGAGGTCTAACGACCTCGATCGCTGGGGCGACGTAGTTGCCCCAGCGATCCGGACGCAGCGCCTCGTACGTCTGTACGAGGCACCTTCGCCGGTCAGAGATTCCAATCTCGATCGGCCAACGTGAACTTGCGACCTACACCTCTACTGACGAGAGAAGGACACACGTGCTCGACGTCAACTACTTTGACGAGCTGCGTATCGGCCTGGCCAGCGCGGATGACATCCGTACTTGGAGCCATGGCGAGGTGAAAAAGCCCGAGACGATTAACTACCGCACGCTTAAGCCAGAAAAGGACGGTCTTTTCTGCGAGCGTATTTTTGGTCCGACTCGTGACTGGGAATGCTACTGCGGTAAGTACAAGCGGGTGCGCTTTAAAGGCATCATCTGCGAACGCTGTGGCGTCGAGGTGACCCGCTCTAGTGTGCGCCGTGAGCGGATGGGGCACATTGAGCTAGCTGCTCCTGTGACACATATTTGGTACTTCAAGGGTGTTCCAAGCCGCTTGGGCTACCTGCTTGATTTGGCCCCGAAAGACCTTGAAAAGGTCATCTACTTCGCGGCTTACATGATCACCAGCGTTGACGAGGAAGCGCGTCACCGTGATCTTCCTTCTCTTGAAGCTCAAATCGAGGTTGAGAAAAAGAGCCTTGAGAACGCGCGTGACGCCAAGATTGAAGAGCGAGCAAAAAAGCTCGAGGCAGATATTGCAGAGCTTGAAGCAGAAGGCGCTAAAGGCGACGTTCGCCGCAAAGTGCGTGATTCCGCAGAACGTGAGATGAACTCCATCCGCAAGAAAGCGGATAAAGAGGCAGAACGCCTTGACCAGGTATGGACCCGGTTCAAGAACCTCAAGGTGCAAGACCTTGAAGGTGACGAAATGCTCTACCGCGAAATGCGTGACCGCTTCGGCATGTATTTCGAGGGATCCATGGGTGCAGCTGCCCTGCAGAAGCGCCTGGAGACTTTTGATCTTGAGGCTGAGGCTGAGCAGCTACGTGAGATCATCCAGACCGGAAAAGGTCAGAAAAAGACGCGTGCCATTAAGCGTCTTCGTGTTGTCACGGCTTTCCAAACCACGGACAACAATCCCAATGGCATGGTTTTGGACTGCATTCCGGTTATTCCGCCGGATTTGCGTCCGATGGTGCAGTTGGATGGTGGCCGCTTTGCGACCTCTGACCTGAATGACCTGTACCGACGGGTTATTAACCGCAACAACCGTCTCAAGCGTCTCCTTGATCTCGGTGCTCCCGAGATTATCGTGAATAACGAGAAGCGGATGCTGCAGGAGGCTGTTGACGCACTCTTCGATAACGGTCGTCGTGGCCGCCCTGTTACCGGGCCAGGTAACCGTCCTCTTAAGTCCCTTTCGGACATGTTGAAGGGGAAGCAGGGACGTTTCCGTCAGAACTTGCTGGGTAAGCGTGTTGACTACTCTGGTCGTTCTGTCATCGTGGTCGGTCCGACTTTGAAACTGCACCAGTGTGGTCTGCCCAAGCAGATGGCATTGGAGCTCTTCAAGCCCTTCGTGATGAAGCGCTTGGTCGATCTGGACCACGCACAGAACATTAAGAGCGCCAAGCGCATGGTGGAGCGGTCACGTCCGCAGGTGTGGGATGTTCTCGAAGAGGTCATTACTGAGCACCCTGTCTTGTTGAACCGTGCACCTACGCTGCACCGACTTGGTATTCAGGCTTTTGAGCCCCAGCTGGTCGAAGGTAAAGCTATTAAGCTTCACCCGCTTGTGTGTGGCGCCTTCAACGCGGACTTCGACGGCGACCAGATGGCAGTCCACGTGCCGCTTTCGCCAGAGGCTCAGGCTGAGGCTCGAATTCTCATGCTCAGCAGCAATAACATCCTTAAACCATCGGATGGTCGACCGGTGACCATGCCTTCTCAGGACATGATTATCGGCCTATTCCACCTCACCAGTATTCGTGAGGATGGGCCTGGTGCTGGCAGGGCATTCCGCTCCGCAGAGGAAGCGCAGATGGCTTTCGATGCTGGCGAAATCCATCTCGGATCGTCCGTAAAGATCAGGATCGATGATTTCGTCCCGGGGCTAGGAGAAGCGGCACCGGAAGGGTTGGTCCCCAATGCCAATGGCCGTTTCGATGGTGTTGTCATTGAAACGACTCTGGGGCGCTACATTTTCAACACAGCATTGCCTGTGGATTACCCATGGGTTGAAGAACCAGTTGACAAGAAAAAGCTTGGCGCCATTGTCAACGACCTCGCAGAGCGGTACAGCAAGGTTCAGGTTGCGGCCAGCCTCGATGCGCTGAAGGAGCTCGGCTACTACTGGGGTACTCGCTCAGGTGCGACTGTCGCCGTGGCTGACGTGGTTATGCCTCCGAACAAGGATGAGATCCTTAGCCAGTACGAGTCCAAAGCAGAGAAAGTTCAGACGCAGTTCGAGCGCGGTCTTTTGACTGACGAGGAACGCCGTCAAGAGCTGATTGAAATTTGGACTGAGGGAACTAACAAGGTTGCTTCTGCTATGCAGGAGAACTTCCCCAAGCTAAACCCGATCTATCGGATGGTTTCTTCGGGGGCACGTGGTAACTGGTTCCAGCTCCGTCAGATCGCTGGAATGCGTGGATTGATGGCAAACCCGAAGGGTGAAATCATTCCGCGTCCGATTATGTCGAACTTCCGTGAGGGCCTTTCGGTTCTCGAGTTCTTCATTTCTACTCACGGTGCTCGTAAGGGTCTTGCAGACACCGCTCTTCGTACAGCGGACTCTGGATACCTCACGCGTCGTCTCGTTGATGTGTCTCAGGATGTCATCATCCGTGAGCACGATTGCGGAACGATGCGTGGCCTCACCTTGCCTATCGCCGTGAGGAACAGTGAAGGCGAGCTTGTACTCGATGAGAATGTTGAGTCTGCTGTTTATGCAAGGACTCTCGCCGAAGACGTAGTGAAAGATGGCGAGGTCCTCGCCTCTGCTGGAGCCGACGTTGGCGATGTGCTAATCGCGAGGTTGGTTGCGGCAGGAGTTGAGCAGGTCAAGGTTCGATCGGTTCTTACGTGTGATAGCCATGTCGGCACCTGTGCCTTGTGCTACGGCCGTTCTTTGGCCACCGGAAAGCTCGTTGAGATTGGTGAAGCAGTAGGTATCATCGCTGCGCAATCGATTGGCGAGCCTGGTACTCAGCTCACCATGCGTACCTTCCACACTGGTGGTGCTGCAGGTGATGACATCACCCAGGGTCTTCCGCGTGTTGTCGAGCTATTCGAAGCACGTACACCCAAGGGCGTCGCTCCGATCATTGAGACTGCCGGCCGTGTGGAAATTGAAGAAACGGATAAGTCTCGCCGCATCCTGATTACACCAGATGATGGTTCTGAGGAACAGGCTTACCCCGTCTCGAAGCGAGCCCGTTTGTTGGTTAACAACGGTGATCACGCCGAGATTGGTGCACGAGTCGTCGCAGGACCAGTGGATCCCAAGCAGGTATTGCGTATTTTGGGTCCGCGTGCGGTTCAGATCCACCTTGTGGAAGAAGTGCAGGGCGTCTATCGCCAGCAGGGTGTATCCATCCACGACAAGCACATCGAGGTCATTGTTCGCCAGATGCTTCGCCGAGTGACAATTATCGAGGCTGGAGATGCAGATCTCTTGCCAGGTTCGATGGCTGAGCGTGGTCACTTCGAGTTGGAAAACCGACGGGTTGTTGCCGAGGGTGGCAAGCCTGCTTCGGGTCGACCTGAGCTGATGGGTATTACGAAAGCTTCGCTTGCTACTGACTCGTGGCTTTCGGCAGCCTCTTTCCAGGAGACCACTCGAGTGCTTACCGATGCGGCGATTAACGCTAAGTCTGACCCGCTCCTTGGTCTTAAGGAGAATGTCATTCTCGGTAAGCTCATTCCTGCAGGTACCGGGCTTACTCAGTACCGGAACACGCGAGTTGAGCCTACCGAGGAAGCGAAAGCAACGATGTATTCGTTGCCGGATTATCAGCAGTTCGACTATCCAGTCTTCGGTCCAGGATCGGGTGAAGCTGTTCGGTTGGACGATGCATCGCTTGGATTTAGTGACTGATGACTTTCGGCTAATCCGCCGTTAAGTCCCTTATAGGGCTGGGCCCCGCACTCAGTGCGGGGCCCAGCCCTATATAAGTTCGAGGGTTTGATTGAAAGGTTCAACCCGCCCGACCGCGTGGGTCGGTTCGTCTTTTTACGACTGTATCCTCACAGGTAATCGCACTGTATATATGCATATCGCGTGTGTGACGTGTTCAAATTTGGTTCGGGTTCTCTCTCGGCCTTACTCTTGAGGTGCATGGGTCTGGGCAGTTGTGTCCACGTGGAGTAAAAGAGTTTCTTGAGTAACTCGGAGTGCCGTCAGGTGCGCCGCATATCTTCAGTGCGCAGGCTCTTAGATCCATGTCCTTTCGCCGGGCAGCTCAGAAGGTTCACTGGATGAATCTTTCGAGAAGTGCAGGGGAGAGCCGCGAGTCCTAGGTGATTCGTGGAAACACCAAGGATGGCAAACCATCAAGGATTGCCGGATCACTACAGCAATGGAGTTTTTGTGCCCACCATTAACCAGCTCGTCCGCAAGGGCCGGCAGGATAAGGCCTCGAAGGTCAAGTCCCCGGCACTGAAGGGCAACCCGCAGCGGCGCGGCGTTTGCAGTCGCGTCTACACCACGACACCCAAGAAGCCGAACTCGGCTCTCCGTAAGGTTGCTCGTGTGAAGCTCACTTCGGGTGTTGAGGTAACCGCTTACATCCCTGGCGTTGGCCACAACTTGCAGGAGCACTCGATCGTGCTCGTGCGTGGTGGACGTGTCAAGGACCTTCCTGGCGTTCGTTACAAGATCATTCGTGGCTCGCTTGACACCCAGGGTGTAAAGAACCGGAGCCAGGCTCGCAGCCGTTACGGTGCAAAGAGGGAGAAGAAGTAATGCCTCGTAAAGGTCCTGCTCCCAAGCGCCCTATTATGTCCGACCCTGTTTACGGGTCTCCGCTGGTCACCCAGCTCGTCAACAAGATCCTGTTGGACGGTAAAAAGTCCACCGCAGAACGCATTGTTTACGGTGCGCTCGAAGGATGCCGTGAAAAAACGGGAACTGACCCAGTTGCCATCCTCAAGCGTGCTCTCGACAACATCAAGCCGACTCTTGAAGTGCGTAGCCGCCGTGTCGGTGGTGCGACCTATCAGGTTCCTGTTGAGGTCCGTGCTGGACGTTCAACCACGCTCGGTTTGCGCTGGTTGGTGGGTTACTCACGTCAGCGTCGCGAGAAGACGATGACCGAGCGACTTATGAATGAAATCCTTGACGCAAGTAACGGCCTTGGTGCTGCTGTGAAGCGTCGTGAGGACACCCACAAGATGGCGGAGTCCAACCGGGCCTTCGCTCACTACCGCTGGTAAGACGAATTTATTCTTCGGTGTCACTGGCTTTGAATTGGTTTGGTGGCACCGAAGGTAAGTTCCGCGGAAGGCCTGCGATTTCGGGCAGACCTGAGGCGACTGGGAAACACGAAACGAGACGAGAGATCACGTGGCACAGGATGTCCTCACAGACCTGAAGAAGGTCCGCAACATCGGCATCATGGCGCACATCGACGCCGGTAAGACGACGACGACGGAGCGCATCCTCTTCTATACAGGCGTCAACCACAAGTTGGGTGAAACCCACGATGGTGCTTCGACGACTGACTGGATGGAGCAGGAAAAAGAGCGGGGTATCACGATTACCTCGGCTGCTGTTACCTGTTTCTGGGAGGGTAACCAGATCAACATCATCGACACCCCCGGGCACGTCGACTTCACCGTTGAGGTGGAGCGTTCGCTCCGTGTCCTCGATGGTGCCGTCGCAGTGTTCGATGGCAAAGAAGGTGTCGAGCCTCAGTCTGAGACAGTGTGGCGTCAGGCTGATAAATATGACGTCCCCCGCATCTGCTTCGTCAACAAGATGGACAAGATGGGTGCGGACTTCTACTTCACGGTCCAGACGATTAAAGATCGTCTTGGTGCGGAGCCGCTCGTGCTGCAGCTCCCCATCGGTGCGGAATCTGACTTCCTTGGTGTGATTGACCTACTTCACAGCCGTGCACTTGTCTGGCCTGGTGACGCCAAGGGTGACGTGACTCTTGGGGCTAAGTACGAAATCCAGGAGATCCCTGAGGACCTTAAAGAAAAGGCTGAGGAATACCGCAGCCTTCTTGTTGAGCGCGTTGCTGAGAGCGATGACGAGCTCATGGAGAAGTACCTAGGTGGCGAAGAGCTTACGATCGACGAGCTCAAGGCTGGCATTCGCAAGCTTACGGTGACCTCTGAGCTGTACCCGGTTCTCTGTGGTTCTGCCTTCAAGAACCGTGGTGTGCAGCCGATGTTGGATGCTGTCATCGACTACCTGCCAACACCAATGGATGTTGAGGCAGTCAAGGGACATAAAGTCGGGCACGAAGACGTTGAAATGGAGCGTCACCCCGACAAAGCCGAGCCATTCTCCGCTCTCGCCTTCAAGGTTGCGGCACACCCATTCTTTGGTACCCTCACGTTCGTTCGTGTGTACTCTGGGCGCATTAACGCAGGTAGCCAGGTCGTTAACTCGACTAAAGGCAAGAAAGAGCGTGTCGGCAAGCTTTTCCAGATGCATGCCAACAAGGAAAACCCTGTTGATGAGGCAGTGGCTGGAAACATCTACGCCATGGTCGGCCTGAAGGAAACGACAACAGGTGACACGTTGTGTGACCCAGACAATCAGATTGTTCTGGAGTCGATGACTTTCCCGGAGCCTGTTATCTCGGTTGCTATTGAGCCTAAGACCAAAGGTGACCAGGAGAAGCTCTCGACCGCTATTCAAAAGTTGGCGCAAGAGGACCCCACCTTCCAGGTCGAGCTTGATCAGGAATCTGGTCAGACTGTTATCAAGGGTATGGGTGAGCTTCACCTTGACATCCTTGTTGACCGCATGAAGCGTGAGTTCAAGGTTGAGGCCAACATCGGTAAGCCGCAGGTCGCTTACCGTGAGACCATCCGTCGCACGGTTGAGAAGTTCGACTACACCCACAAGAAGCAGACTGGTGGCTCCGGTCAGTTCGGTAAGGTGCAAATCACCTTTGAACCTTTGGACACTGCCGAGGGTGAAATGTACGAATTCGAGAATGCGGTTACAGGTGGCCGTATTCCGCGTGAGTACATTCCAAGCGTTGACCATGGTATTCAGGACGCGCTTCAGCACGGTGTGTTGGCTGGGTATCCCATCGTGGGTGTGAAAGCAACCTTGATCGATGGTGCATACCACGATGTTGACTCGTCCGAAATGGCCTTCAAGATCGCTGGCTCGATGGCAACGAAGGAAGCTCTTCGTAAGGCAGACCCTGCCCTGCTTGAGCCAATGATGGCTGTTGAGGTTCGTACGCCCGAAGAGTATATGGGTGATGTTATCGGTGACATCAACTCTCGCCGTGGCCACATCCAGTCCATGGAAGACATCAGTGGCGCTAAGGTCGTTCGTGGCCTTGTGCCGCTGTCCGAGATGTTCGGGTACGTTGGTGACCTGCGTTCTAAGACGCAGGGCCGCGCTAACTACTCGATGCAGTTCGACTCGTACGCTGAAGTTCCCAAGAACGTCGCGGACGAGATCATCAAGAAGATGCGAGGCGAGTGAGGCGGGTACACTCACCCGTCGGCTCTTCACGCTGCTAACGCAGTAAATAGTCCAACAACGTCGCCACCCAAGTGGATGTACGGCGTTAACCAATCAAGTCCACAGGAGGACCCAAGTGGCGAAGGCGAAGTTCGAGCGGACCAAGCCGCACGTCAACATCGGCACCATTGGTCACATTGACCACGGTAAGACGACGCTGACGGCTGCGATCTCGAAGGTTCTGCACGACGCGTACCCGGATCTGAACGAGGCTTCCCCGTTCGACTCCATCGACAAGGCGCCTGAAGAGAAGCAGCGCGGCATCACCATCTCGATCGCTCACATTGAGTACCAGACCGAGAGCCGTCACTACGCGCACGTCGACTGCCCCGGGCACGCTGACTACGTGAAGAACATGATCACCGGTGCGGCTCAGATGGACGGCGCCATTCTGGTTGTTGCTGCAACCGACGGCCCCATGCCGCAGACGAAGGAACACGTTCTCCTGGCCCGCCAGGTCGGCGTTCCCTACATCGTCGTGGCGCTCAACAAGACTGACATGGTCGAGGACGAGGAAATCCTCGAGCTCGTCGAAATGGAAGTTCGTGAGCTGCTTTCCAGCTACGAGTTCCCCGGCGACGACGTTCCGGTTGTCCAGGTCTCCGCACTGAAGGCACTCGAGGGCGACGCCAAGTGGAGCGAGTCCATTCTCGAGCTCATGAAGGCAGTCGACGACTACATTCCTTCCCCGGAGCGTGCAGTCGACAAGCCCTTCCTCATGCCTATCGAGGATGTTTTCACCATTACCGGGCGTGGCACGGTTGTTACCGGCCGTATCGAGCGCGGTGTGCTGAAGGTCAACGAAGAGGTTGAGATCGTGGGTATCCACGAGGCAACCACGAAGACCACGGTCACCGGTATCGAAATGTTCCGTAAGCTCCTCGACGAGGGCCAGGCCGGTGAGAACGTTGGTCTGCTTCTCCGCGGAACCAAGCGTGAAGACGTTGAGCGTGGCCAGGTTGTCTGCAAGCCGGGCTCCATCACTCCTCACACGGAGTTCGACGCTCAGGTCTACATCCTTTCCAAGGATGAAGGTGGCCGTCACACGCCCTTCTACGACAACTACCGTCCTCAGTTCTACTTCCGTACCACGGATGTGACCGGTGTTGTCCACCTTCCTGAGGGTGTTGAAATGGTTATGCCTGGTGACAACACCGGCATGAAGGTGGAGCTGATTCAGCCCATCGCCATGGAAGAAGGCCTCAAGTTCGCTATCCGTGAGGGTGGCCGTACGGTCGGCGCTGGTAACGTAACAACGATCATCAAGTGATCAACTAGGTGATTAATCACCAACCGGGGGCTCAGGTCAACAACCTGAGCCCCCGGTTTGTGTGTCGACACCACTGATCAGCCGATTTGTGCTTTCGGTGAATTATCTGGCAGAGTGAACGGGTTGCTTGACGCGAAGTTCGGTATCGCATCGGACTTCAAGTCCCTCGAAAGAGGTTACTAGCACCGCGAAATAAGATTCGTGGATCTGGAGCTCTTGCAGGGATGCGTTGGGCTCGGATCCGGGAAGGTAAACAGTCGGCCAGACCAAAAGGTTGATGAGTCTGTTTATCGTGTTCCTGAATATGCGACACGCCCGAGCGCGTGGGTCGGTGATCCGAATTCTTACAAGCGGAATTAAACGAGAGAGAGTCTGACGAAGCGATGGCGGGACAAAAAATCCGCATCCGGCTGAAGTCGTATGACCATGAAGTCATCGATTCTTCGGCACGGAAGATTGTCGACACGGTGACGCGTGCCGGTGCGACTGTTGTCGGCCCGGTGCCGCTCCCGACGGAGAAGAACGTGTTCTGCGTCATCCGGTCGCCCCACAAGTACAAAGACAGCCGCGAGCACTTTGAGATGCGCACCCACAAGCGCCTCATTGACATCGTGGACCCGACGCCTAAGGCCGTTGACTCGCTTATGCGACTTGACCTGCCTGCGGACGTCAACATCGAGATTAAGCTGTAAGGGCGGTGACAACTGCGATGAGTAATGCAGCAAAGAGCGCTTCGCGCGCTGTCACCGGTGTGCTCGGCGAGAAACTGGGGATGACGCAGGTCTGGGATGAGCAGAACCGCCTCGTGCCAGTGACGGTCATCAAGGCCGGGCCTTGTGTGGTGACTCAGATTCGGGATGCAGCCACCGACGGCTATGAGGCTGTGCAGATTGGGTTCGGTGAAATTGATCCTCGCAAGGTCAAGAAGCCTTTGCGTGGTCACTTTGAGAAGGCAGGCGTAGCGCCTCGCCGCCACCTAGTTGAAATTCGCACTAACAATTCTTCTGAATACACGCTTGGCCAGGAGATTACGGTCTCAGCTTTTGAAAGTGGCCAGAAAATCGACGTCACCGGAAAAACCAAAGGTAAAGGTTTTGCTGGTGTGATGAAGCGTCACGGCTTCGCTGGTGTCTCTGCTAGCCACGGTGCGCACCGAAACCACCGCAAGCCTGGTTCTGTTGGCGCCTGTGCCACTCCAGGACGCATTTTCAAAGGTCAGCGTATGGCCGGCCGTATGGGCGGCGTGCGCCAGACCACTCAGAACTTGACGATCCACGCTATCGATGCTGATAAGGGCTTCATCCTCGTCAAGGGTGCGGTTCCCGGTCCGCGCGGCGGTATCGTCCTCGTCCGCACTGCTGCTAAGGGAGCGTGACATCGTGACGAAGATTGACATTATCGGCTTCGACGGTGGTAACACCGGTCGCTCAGTCGACCTGCCCGCCGAAATCTTTGAAGCGGAAACTAATGTTCCCCTGATCCATCAGGTAGTTGTTGCACAGCTTGCTGCTGCGCGACAGGGAACGCACGCCACGAAGACCCGCGGCATGGTCCGTGGTGGCGGTAAGAAGCCATACCGCCAGAAAGGAACGGGGCGGGCTCGGCAGGGTTCGACCCGTGCCCCTCAGTTCGCTGGCGGTGGAACTGTTCACGGGCCTCAGCCTCGTGATTACAGTCAGCGCACCCCGAAGAAAATGAAAGCTGCTGCATTGCGCAGCGCTTTGTCTGACCGAGCTCGTCATGGACGCATTCACGCAGTTGAAGGTGTTGTCTCTGACTCTGCTTCTACGAAGGCAGCCCGTACGTTGCTCGATAGCCTTACTGACCGCAAGAACCTTCTTGTGGTTCTAGCGCGAGGGGACGAGCAGGGTGCGCTTTCTGTCCGTAACTTGCCGACAGTTCACGCGCTGCACGTTGACCAGCTGAACACCTACGACGTGATGTGCGCAGACGACGTCGTGTTCACCGAGAACGCGCTTGCGTCGCTCATCGACTCGCGTAGCGCGGCGAACTCCCAGGAGGAAGCCAAGTGAGCGCAAACATCAAGGACCCGCGCGACATCCTGATCGCTCCGGTCGTCTCCGAGAAGTCGTACGGACTTATGGATGAGGGTAAATACACCTTCATTGTTGACCCCTCTGCCAACAAAACCGAGATTCGCCTTGCAGTGGAGCAGGTTTTTGGTGTGAAGGTCTCTTCCGTTAACACGCTGAACCGCCAGGGGAAGACGCGCCGCACCCGTTTCGGGATGGGCAAGCGCAAAGACACCAAGCGCGCAATCGTCACCCTCAAAGAAGGTTCCATCGACATCTTCGGCGCTCGGGCCTGAGCGTAGGAACTGAGGACTGAACAATGGGTATCCGTAAATACAAGCCGACAACGCCGGGCCGTCGTGGTTCCAGTGTGTCGGACTTCGCAGAAATCACGCGCTCCACTCCGGAGAAGTCGCTGGTTCGCCCACTACCTAAAACTGGTGGTCGCAACAACCAGGGGCGCATCACCACCCGTCACATCGGTGGTGGCCACAAGCGTGCGTACCGTGTTATTGACTTCCGTCGCCATGATAAAGACGGCATTCCTGCGGTCGTCGCGCACATCGAGTACGACCCCAACCGCACAGCTCGAATCGCTCTTCTTCACTATGCAGATGGAAGTAAGCGCTACATCCTCGCGCCGAACCGTCTCCGTCAGGGCGATGCAGTTGAAGCTGGCACAGGGGCCGACATCAAGCCAGGCAACAACCTTCCGCTGCGCAACATCCCCCTCGGTACGATCATCCACGCAATCGAATTGCGTCCGGGTGGAGGGGCAAAGATCGCTCGTGCGGCAGGTGCACGTGTGCAGCTGGTAGCCAAGGATGGTCCTTACGCACAGCTGCGTATGCCTTCAGGTGAAATCCGCAACGTCGATGCGCGCTGCCGCGCGACTATCGGTGAAGTTGGAAACGCCGAGCAGAGCAACATCAACTGGGGTAAAGCCGGCCGTATGCGCTGGAAGGGCAAGCGCCCAACCGTCCGTGGTGTTGTGATGAACCCTGTTGATCACCCGCATGGTGGTGGTGAAGGTCGTACGTCTGGTGGCCGTCATCCTGTTTCCCCGTGGGGGCAGCCGGAAGGCCGTACACGTCGTCCGAATAAGGAAAGCGACAAATACATCGTGCGTCGTCGTCGCACGGGCAAGAAGCGCTGATAGGAGTCATGGCATATGCCTCGTAGCCTCAAAAAGGGCCCGTTCATCGACGACCATCTGCAGAAGAAGGTCGACGTTCAGAACGAGTCTGGGTCCAAAGCAGTTATTAAGACTTGGTCGCGTCGTTCTGTGATCGCTCCCGATTTCCTTGGGCACACATTCGCCGTGCATGACGGTCGTAAGCACGTGCCGGTGTTTGTGACGGAGTCGATGGTCGGGCACAAGCTCGGTGAGTTCGCTCCTACACGCACCTTCAAGGGTCACATCAAGGACGACAAGAAGGGCCGTCGCCGCTGACCGCGGTGAGGATCAATTTCGATATGTCGAACGAAAGCAAAGGGACAACGATGGAAGCCAAGGCGCAGGCGCGCGGCGTTCGCGTCACGCCCATGAAGGCCCGCCGCGTCGTGGACCTCATCCGTGGAAAGAACGCGACTGAAGCACTAGCAGTGCTGCAGTTCGCACCTCAGGCCGCAGGCGAGACCGTATACAAGGTTCTGGCCAGTGCGATTGCTAACGCTCGCGTTAAGGCAGAGCAGGCATCGGAGCCGTTTGATGAGCGTCAGCTCATCGTCTCGGCTGCCTATGTCGACGAAGGACCGACGATGAAGCGTATCCGGCCGCGCGCACAGGGCCGCGCGGCTCGCATTAACAAGCGCACGAGCCACATCACGGTTCATGTTAGCCAGCCCGAGAACGGAGGAACCCGATAATGGGTCAAAAAGTAAACCCGAACGGATTCCGTCTCGGTATCACTACCGAACACTCGAGCCGCTGGTTCGCTGACTCCACCAAGAGTGGTCAGCGTTACCGTGACTTTGTGAAAGAGGACGTCGAAATTCGTCGTCTTCTTTCTGAAGGCCTGGAACGTGCAGGTGTAAGCAAGGTGCAGATCGAACGTACGCGTGACCGTGTACGTGTTGACATCCACACTGCTCGCCCCGGAATCGTTATTGGGCGCCGCGGCGCAGAGGCTGAGCGTATTCGTGGCAAGCTCGAAAAGCTCACAGGCAAGCAGGTTCAGCTCAATATTCTTGAGGTCAAGAACCCCGACATGGACGCCCAGTTGGTCGCCCAGGGAATTGCTGAGCAGTTGAGTGCACGAGTGTCTTTCCGGCGCGCTATGCGTAAGGGAATGCAGGGATCGCTTCGCTCTGGTGCAAAGGGAATCCGGGTTCAGGTCTCTGGCCGTTTGGGTGGCGCGGAGATGAGCCGTACGGAGTTCTACCGCGAAGGACGTGTACCGCTTCACACGCTTCGCGCCAACATTGACTACGGCTTCTATGAGGCCCGTACCACCTTTGGTCGCATCGGTGTAAAGGTGTGGATCTACAAGGGTGACCTCACTGCGCGTGAACTGGCTGCTCAGCAGGCCAACTCCAGCGGCCGCTCGAGCCGTGGTGGCCGTGGCGAGCGTCCCGGCCGTGGCCGTCGTGGCGACCGCGCAGGTCGTGGGAACCGCAACGAGAACGCTGCTGCCAGCAACGCTCCAGAACAGAGCGCGGCTCCGGCCAGCGAGGGAGCTGATGCCTGATGTTGATTCCTCGTCGAGTCAAGCACCGCAAGCAGCACCACCCGAAGCGCTCTGGCGGCGCTAAAGGCGGGACGCAGGTTGCATTTGGTGACTTCGGTATTCAGGCCTTGGCGCCTGCTTACGTAACCAACCGCCAGATCGAGTCTGCGCGTATCGCTATGACCCGCTACATCAAGCGTGGCGGAAAGGTCTGGATCAACATTTACCCAGATCGTCCCCTCACCAAGAAACCTGCTGAAACCCGAATGGGTTCTGGTAAGGGGTCACCAGAGTGGTGGGTCGCCAACGTTAAGCCGGGGCACGTTTTGTTCGAGCTTTCCGGTGTTTCTGAGCCCGTGGCGCGTGAAGCCATGCGTCTAGCAATGCACAAGCTGCCGATGAAGTGCCGCTTCGTTATGCGTGAAGGAGGGGACGTCTGATGGCAGTTGGAAGCAAAGACCTCGCTGTTGACAAGCTCCGTGACATGGCGGATGACGCCCTGGTCGAGGAGCTCCGCAAAGCTAAGGCAGAGCTGTTCAACCTCCGGTTCCAGTCAGCCACGGGCCAGCTTGAGAACAACGGTCGCCTACGGGCGGTCCGAAAGGACATTGCGCGGATCTACACGATCATGCGTGAGCGTGAGCTGAACATCGGTGTCGAGAAGGCGAGTGAGTGACCGTGACCGAAGCGAACACCACTACTGAGCGCAACTACCGTAAAACCGCCCGCGGTTACGTGGTCAGCGACAAAATGGACAAGACTGTCGTGGTCGAGGTTGAGGACCGCGTCAAGCACGCCCTCTACAGCAAGGTCATGCGTCGCACGAAGCGACTCAAGGCCCACGACGAGACCAACAACTGTGGCGTTGGCGACCGTGTCCTCCTGATGGAAACACGTCCGCTGTCTGCCACAAAGCGTTGGCGCGTTGTCGAAATTCTCGAGCGCGCCAAGTAAGAGGCTCGTTCGGCGGTTCGGAAGAGCAAGAGCACAACCGAATCCGTCACCTAGACCACAATCCGTTCCGCAAGGCTCACCCAGCGCCCGTTCATTAAGGAGCGGGCGCGGTGAGAACCGGCGCGACGACAGGAGTGAGAAGTGATCCAGCAGGAGTCGCGACTTCGTGTCGCTGACAACACCGGTGCCAAGGAAATTCTGTGCATCCGTGTTCTCGGCGGTTCGGGTCGACGTTACGCCGGCATTGGCGACATCATCGTTGCCTCGGTCAAGGACGCAATCCCCGGCGGAAACGTCAAAAAGGGTGATGTAGTCAAGGCCGTTATCGTGCGTACCAAGAAAGAACGCCGTCGTATTGACGGGAGCTACATCAAGTTCGACGAGAACGCGGCAGTCATCCTAAAGAACGACGGTGAGCCCCGCGGTACGCGTATTTTCGGTCCGGTTGGCCGTGAACTACGTGAAAAGAAATTTATGAAGATCATCTCGCTGGCCCCGGAGGTGCTGTAACCCATGGCCAACATGAAGATCAAAAAGGGTGATCTGGTTCAGGTCATCACTGGTCGTAAACAGGACAAAGGTGGCGACCGAGGCAAGCAAGGCAAGGTTATCGCGGTCTTCCCCGACACTAACCGTGTGCTAGTCGAAGGCATCAACCGAGTAACTAAGCACCAGCGCGCAGCTGCAGGAACGAACCGCGCAGCTGGAATCGTGACGGTTGAAGCCCCGATTCACGTGAGCAACGTGGCTTTGGTTGACCCCGAAACTAACAAGCCGACCCGTGTGCGCATGCGCACAGAAAAGGTCGAGCGCAACGGTCGCGAGAAGACCGTTCGTGTGCGCGTTGCAGTGCGTTCCGGGAAGGACATCTGATGAGCGAAACGATGATCACGCCCCGTCTTAAGACGCGTTACCGCGAAGAAATTCGTGACGCTCTGAACAAAGAATTCGGTTACTCCAACGTTATGTTGATTCCTGGCCTTACCAAGGTCGTCGTCAACATGGGTGTTGGTGAAGCTGCAAAAGATAGCAAGCGCATTGAAGGTGCCGTTCGTGACCTTGCAGCCATTACAGGTCAAAAGCCTGTTGTGACTCGTGCTCGCAAGTCCATTGCGCAGTTCAAACTGCGTGAAGGTATGCCGATTGGCGCCCACGTCACTCTTCGCGGTGACCGCATGTGGGAGTTCGTCGACCGCCTGGTGACCGTTGCCCTTCCCCGAATCCGTGACTTCCGCGGGCTTTCTGGAAAGCAGTTCGATGGCAACGGTAACTACACGTTTGGTCTTACCGAGCAGTCAATGTTTTATGAAATTGACCCTGACTCGATTGACCACGTTCGTGGTATGGACATCACGCTTGTCACTACCGCGAAGACCGATGACGAAGGCCGCGCGCTTCTTCGCCAGCTTGGGTTCCCTTTTAAGGAGAACTAATAGTGGCGAAAACGGCACTGATCAACAAAGCGGATAGCAAACCGAAGTTCAAAGTTCGCGCTTACACCCGTTGCCAGAGGTGTGGCCGTCCCCACTCGGTTTACCGCAAGTTCGGGCTTTGCCGTGTGTGCTTCCGTGAGATGGCTCACCGTGGTGAGCTTCCCGGAGTCACCAAGAGCAGCTGGTAAGTAGACCGGACCTCAACGAGACGAAGACTTCTACACCGTAGGTCGGCCCCGCAAAAGGCGGGAGGCGAAACCCCGGTGAGGAAGGGCGGAGAGCCCAAATGACGATGACAGATCCGATTGCGGACATGCTGACCCGCGTCAGGAACGCCAACTCGGCGCACCACGACGTAGTGTCCATGCCGTCTTCGAAGCTCAAGTCCAACATCGCGGAAATCCTCAAAACCGAGGGTTACATCGCAGACTGGAAACTTGAGGATGCAGAGGTCGGAAAGACGCTCACTATCGAGCTCAAGTACGGCCCCAACCGCGAACGCTCCATCTCGGGTGTTCGACGAGTGAGCAAGCCTGGATTGCGCGTATACGCAAAATCCACCAACCTGCCCAAGGTGCTCGGTGGCCTCGGCGTGGCGATTATTTCGACCTCGTCCGGGTTGCTGACTGACCGTCAGGCCGAAGCGAAGGGTGTGGGTGGGGAAGTCCTCGCCTACGTCTGGTAACGGAAGGAGGTACGAAGAATGTCTCGAATCGGACGACTTCCGATCTCCGTTCCTAACGGCGTTGACGTGACGATCAACGGACAGGACATTGCAGTTAAAGGTTCTAAGGGTGAGCTTTCCCTCACTGTTTCTGAGCCCATCACTGTTGTGCGTGACGAGGATGGCAGCATCAGCGTTTCGCGTCCCAATGACGAGCGTGACAACCGTGCTCTCCACGGTCTGACCCGCTCGCTCATCCAGAACATGGTTATCGGTGTGACCGAGGGTTACCAGAAAAAACTGGAAATCTATGGCACCGGTTACCGTGTATTGGCTAAGGGCAGCAACCTTGAGTTTGCTCTCGGTTTCAGCCACCCGGTCGTTGTTGAACCGCCGGAGGGCATCACTTTTGCCGTCGAGACTCCGACCCGGTTCTCGGTTTCGGGTATCGATAAGCAGCTCGTAGGCGAGACTGCAGCAAACATCCGCAAAATCCGTCCGCCGGAGCCGTATAAAGGCAAGGGTGTTCGCTACGCAGGCGAGCAGATCCGCCGCAAGGTCGGAAAGGCTGGTAAGTAAGCGATGGCAGGCACTGGCAAGATCATTAAGCGCGGCAAGAGTAAAGCCGACGCTCGGGCACGTCGCCACGCGCGTCTTCGCAAGCACCTCGCCGGCACCGCTGAGCGTCCTCGCTTGGTGGTCACACGCTCCACGCGTCACATGTTCGTTCAGGTTATCGATGATGGCGTTGGGCACACCCTTGCGTCCGCTTCGACCATGGAAGCAGACCTGCGTGCATTTGACGGAGACAAAACCGCTAAGGCTAAGCGAGTCGGTGAACTCGTCGCTGCTCGCGCCAAGGCTGCAGGCATTGACACAGTAGTGTTTGACCGTGGCGGTAACCGTTACACGGGTCGCGTTGCCGCGATCGCCGAAGGTGCACGCGAGGGCGGTCTGGAGCTGTGATGACTGCACGAACGAGCATGTTCACGAAGACTGGTGAAAAGGAGAGCGTCTGATGGCTGGACCCCAGCGCCGCGGAGCCGAGCAAGGCGGCTCTGAACGTGCAGGCAGCGGTCGCGACCGTCGTGACCGCGATAACCGCCGGCAAAACAACAACCAGAATGACGAGCGCAGCCAATTCCTGGAGCGTGTCGTAACGATTAACCGTGTTGCCAAGGTTGTGAAGGGTGGTCGTCGCTTCAGCTTCACCGCTCTCGTGGTCGTCGGTGACGGTGACGGCACCGTGGGTGTCGGTTATGGCAAAGCCAAAGAGGTTCCCACGGCAATCGCTAAGGGCGTAGAGGCAGCCAAAAAGTCGTTCTTCCGCGTTCCGCGTATCCAGGGCACCATTCCTCACCCCGTTCAGGGTGAGGACGCTGCTGGCGTAGTGCTTCTGCGTCCCGCTGCGCCCGGTACTGGTGTTATCGCTGGTGGGCCGGTGCGCGCTGTTCTTGAGTGCGCAGGAATTCAGGACGTGCTGAGCAAATCGCTTGGCTCGGACAACTCGATCAACATCGTTCATGCCACCGTGGCTGCGCTGAAGGGCCTCGAGCGTCCGGAGTCGGTTGCGGCACGTCGTGGGCTTCCTCTTGAAGATGTCGCACCCGCCGCTTTGTTGCGTGCTCGTGCGGCAGGGACGGGGGCGTGATGGCTCAGCTCAAAGTGACCCAGACACGTGGTGTTGTGGGAGCTAAGCAGAACCAGAAGGACACCCTCCGCACCCTTGGATTGCACCGTATCGGTCAGTCTGTGCTGCGCGAGGACCGTCCCGAAGTGCGCGGGATGGTGCGTACCGTCGCCCATCTCGTGACCGTCGAGGAGGTTAACTGATCGTGGCAGACGAGACGAACGAAAGCATGCCGCTTCGCGTTCACGAGTTGCGTCCGGCCCCTGGCGCCAAGACCGCTCGCACGCGAGTTGGTCGTGGTGAAGCCAGCAAGGGTAAAACCGCTGGTCGTGGTACTAAAGGTACGAAAGCTCGTTACCAGGTTCCGGAGCGCTTCGAGGGTGGCCAGATGCCACTTCACATGCGCCTTCCGAAACTGCGCGGCTTTACGAACCGTAACCGCGTGGAGTACCAGGTTGTAAACCTGGACCGCATTGAAGCTTTGTTCCCCGAGGGCGGCGACGTCACAGTTGAGGACCTCGTGGCTAAGGGTGCAGTTCGCTCCAAGAGCCTTGTGAAGGTTTTGGGCGATGGCGAAATTTCCGTCAAGGTAAACGTCACTGCTCACAAGGTTTCTGGCGCGGCGAAGAGCAAGATTGAGGCTGCAGGCGGTTCCGTGAACATCCTGGGTGCTTGATTCTTAGCTTTGTAGCTAATCGATTAACGAAGGATGGGGATCCCTAGTCTCAGGGGTCTCCATCCTTCGTTTTCATTGGAGCGGAGCATCCTGTAAACGGTCGATGACATGTCGCTACTAGTGCACTTAGGTAGAAGTGCTATTGTCGCGACGGGGTCTACCGCCCCAAAACCTTTGATGACAATACGTTGTACGGTGTTCGTACAACACCGCACGTGCGCATGGTCGGGACAGGTTCGCGGCATGCACCGCCACACGCGCCAGTGGGAGGCTTTGTGATAACCACCCTCGTTCGGGCTTTTCGTACGCCTGAGCTCCGGAACAGGTTGCTCTTGACCGTGTTCATCATGGCTATCTTTAGGCTCGGGTCACACATCCCGACGCCTGGTGTCAGCTATACCGCTATTAAGCAGTGTCAACCTAATTCAGCGCATGGAGGAAATGCGCTTTTAGGAATGGCGAACCTATTTAGCGGTGGAGCTCTTCTACAGCTTTCTATTTTCGCACTGGGAATCATGCCGTATATTACGGCAAGCATTATTGTTCAATTGTTAACTGTTGTAATTCCCAAGTTTGAAACTTTAAAGCAGGAGGGGCAGACTGGTCAGTCAAAACTGACGCAATATACAAGATATTTGACTATTGGTCTGGCTATTCTGCAGTCTTCGACCTTTATAACCTTCGCCAGGAACCCCTCCACTTTGTTCCCTGGGTCTAACTGTCAAAATATCCTTGTCGACGATACATTCCTGAATGCCGCCCTGTCTGTGTTGACAATGACTGCTGGTACCGGTCTTGTTATGTGGCTTGGTGAATTAATTACCGAAAAAGGCGTCGGCAACGGAATGTCGTTGCTTATCTTCACCTCTATTGCAGCAGGGTTCCCCAGCTCGCTGTGGAGTGTGCAGCAGCAGCAAGGACGTTGGGATGTCTTTTTCTTGATCATCCTTATGGGCCTCGCGATTATCGCTGTTGTTGTTTTTGTCGAGCAGTGTCAGCGTCGAATTCCTGTTCAGTATGCAAAACGTATGATCGGGCGCCGCGTCTACGGAGGAACTTCGACTTACATTCCTCTCAAAATTAACCAGGCCAATGTTATCCCGGTTATTTTCGCCTCGTCATTGCTCGCACTCCCCGGGCTTGCTGTTCAATTCCAGCAAGGTAACCCGAACCCGCCTGAATGGGTGCTCTGGGTTTCTACGCATCTTGTGCGTGGGGATAGCCCATGGTATATGGCTATTTACACAAGCCTCATTTTGTTCTTCACGTTCTTCTATGTTGCGATCAGCTTTAATACCGAAGAAGTTGCAGACAACATGAAGAAGTTTGGTGGATTTATTCCAGGTATTCGAGCCGGACGTCCAACGGCGCAGTACTTGTCGTATGTGGTGAACCGGATCACGGTCGTCGGTGCGCTGTACTTGTCTATCTTGGCTCTAATCCCATTGATTGCACTAGCCACAATTCAGGCAAATCAGAACTTCCCTTTCGGTGGGACGTCAATTCTGATTATGGTCGGCGTGGGACTTGAAACGGTGAAACAGATTGAGTCCCGTCTCAAGCAACACCATTACGAAGGGCTTTTGCGTTCATGAGGATCATCATTTTGGGGGCACCGGGCGCCGGTAAAGGCACCCAGGCTGCAGGCATTGCGGAAAGTTTCGGCATTCCGGTTATATCCACGGGAAACATGTTCCGCGAAAATATTGCGGAACAAACTGAGCTCGGCAAGCAGGTTCAACAGGTTCTAGCTTCCGGGCAGTATGTCTCTGACGAGATTACTAATGCCATGCTTTTTGAGCGGCTTGCTCGCGAAGATGCTCAAAAAGGTTTCTTGCTCGATGGGTACCCACGGACGACTGCTCAGGTGGAGGTTCTGGATGAGTACCTTAAGGAGCGAGGCGAGAAACTCGATTGCGTTCTCGAGCTCGTTGTCGATGAAGATGCCGTAGTCGAGCGTCTGTTGAAACGTGCAGAAATCGAAGGGCGGTCAGATGACACTGAGCCCGTTATTCGTGAACGCCTGAAGGTTTACGCACAGCAAACTGCGCCTTTGACGGAAATTTACGATGACCGTGAATTGCTGGTGCAGGTTTACGGTATGGGTGGAGTTGAAGAAGTAGCTACACGCATTCAAGAGGCGCTTGAACCGCTTTATTCCGAGTGATTTCGGTGAGATGCCCCACTTCGTGACACGAAGTGGGGCATCTTTATGTGGATTAAGAGATATATCATTATCGGGATGGAGAAAAATGTTTGGCCGTGAGCGAATTGAGAAAAAGAATCCGCAGCAAATTATTGCTATGCGGAAAGCTGGATTAGTTGTTGGTCGAACTCTGGAAAAGCTAGCTGAGGCAGTTAAGCCTGGAGTTACCACTAGAGAACTCGATGATTTTGCGAGAGAGTACATTCTCTCGCAAAATGCTGTTCCTTCTTTTCCGCTTGTTCCTGGGTATCGGCACACTCTTTGTGTGAGTGTGGGGTGCGAAATAGTTCATGGAATACCCGGTGATCGCGTTCTCCAGGAGGGGGAACTTGTATCGATTGACTGCGGAGCTGCAGTGGATGGCTGGCACGGTGACTCGGCGATATCGATTATCGTCGGCGGGGATGATGCTGCCGAACCTGAAGTAAAAAATTTGCTTGATGATACTTCTAGATCCTTGTGGTCTGGTATCGCAGCGATGGTCCCGGGGAACAGAGTCGGAGATATCGGGGGAGCGGTCGAAGAGTCTCTGGAAAAAAGTGCTCTTCATCGAAAGATTGGCGAGTATGGAATTGTCGAAGACTATGAGGGGCATGGCATCGGGCGTGAAATGCACATGTCGCCAGGGGTTCCTAATTTTCGGCCAGCCAAGCTGGGGCCCAAATTGACCGTGGGTACTACGCTGGCTATTGAGCCGATGGTTACGCTAGGTGCTCCTGACAACAAGGTTCTTGACGACGACTGGACGGTAGTCACCATCGATGGGTCCATCGCAGCCCATGTTGAGCACACGGTGGCTATCACTTCTGAAGGTATCTGGGTACTTACCGCGCTCGATGGGGGATTGGAGATCTGCGCAGCTACAGGTGCCCAATTTGGTCCGTTGGCATAAATGTTCAGAATTACTTGCTTGGTGGGAGAGGCTGTCGAATTTCCCATGACTAGGGGTAGTGGATTAAGGTTGCTTGTTGGCTCATACTCTCGCTTGCTTAAGTGATCAAAGTGGTCGTAAAGCGTCTGTCTCTACCTAGGTATAGACGCTGCGGTCCGGTTTGGATGTAAGTGAAAGTATCTGAAGCTACAGCGCGCCGAGGGATCGGCGTGGCCAATCGTCGTGCAGTGCATGACATGACCAGGATCGTGGAGGACATGGCTAAAAAGGACGGAGTCATCGAGATCGAGGGCACCGTGGTGGAGGCGCTCCCTAACGCGAACTTCCGTGTGGAGCTCACCAACGGACACAAAGTTCTCGCTCATATTTCAGGGAAAATGCGCCAGCACTACATCAGGATCCTCCCTGAGGACCGCGTGGTCGTGGAGCTCAGCCCCTATGACCTATCCCGCGGCCGTATCGTTTTCCGCTACCGCTGATACATACTCTTCAAAGACTGTCTCGAAGAGAGATTCTTCTTGCGGGGCTGTCCACAGTCTCAGTCTTTACTTGAAGATCACTTAGATCGGCAGGCAGAAGAAGCAGTCGAGCAGTGAAAGAGCCAAAAACTTTTGCAGTTGTCTTTCGTTGCACGACGATACGAGCAGTACACAGCATCCGGCCCTGAGATTCCTCAGATGTCACCCTCGGTTCGAAGGCCGGGGACCGGAAGCGGCGCTCTTCGCCATGAGAACGTGCGCACGGACCGATGCTGTGCCAAACCTTCGAAACTACTCAGGAGAAACACAAATGGCACGTCTTGTTGGAGTTGACCTCCCGCGCGAAAAGCGCGTTGAGATCGCTCTTACCTACATCTTCGGTGTGGGGCGTACCCGCGCGAAGGAAGCTATCGCAGCGACGGAGATTGACCCGTCCACGCGTGTCAAGGACCTAGACGAGCAGCAGCTTGTTGCTCTGCGTGACTTCCTCGAGGGCAACTACAAGCTCGAAGGTGACCTTCGCCGTGAGGTGGCCGCTGACATTCGCCGCAAGGTTGAAATTGGCAGCTACCAGGGTCTGCGTCACCGTCGTGGCCTGCCCGTGCACGGCCAGCGCACCAAGACCAACGCGCGTACCCGTAAGGGTCCCAAGCGCACCGTTGCTGGCAAGAAGAAGGCCGGCCGCTGATCGAGGCTTTGCCTCGTCGCTGACTTACTAGTCGGCTACTCCCGAAGACTCGTAGGAAAGAGAACACATGCCTCCCAAGAGCCGTCAGGCTGGTGGCGCCAAAAAGGTGCGCCGCAAAGAGAAGAAGAATGTTGCCCACGGGCAAGCTCACATCAAGAGCACATTCAACAACACGATCGTTTCGATCACCGACCCAACAGGCGCGGTTGTCTCCTGGGCATCTGCTGGCCAAGTTGGATTCAAGGGCTCCCGTAAGTCCACCCCCTTCGCCGCGCAGATGGCTGCCGAAGCTGCTGCCCGCCGCGCGATGGACCACGGTATGCGTAAGGTTGACGTTTTCGTCAAAGGTCCTGGCTCCGGCCGCGAGACAGCTATTCGCTCGCTGACCGCAACTGGCTTGGAAGTTGGCGCCATCAGTGACGTCACCCCCACGCCGCACAACGGTGTCCGTCCGCCCAAGCGCCGCCGCGTCTGATCGACCGCGCGCAGCAGGCACTGAAAAGGTAGGAGAAGAGACACCATGGCCCGTTACACCGGTCCGATTACGAAAAAGTCCCGTCGCCTGAAGACCGACCTCGTCGGTGGCGATAAGAACTTCGAGAACCGCCCATTCCCTCCCGGACAGCACGGCCGTGGCCGTATCCAGGAGAAGGAATACCTCTCGCAGTTGCAGGAAAAGCAGAAAGCACGCTTTACCTACGGAGTTATGGAACGTCAGTTCCGTAACTACTACGAGGAAGCGGCACGTCGCCCCGGAAAAACCGGTGCAAACCTGCTTCAGATCCTTGAATCTCGTCTAGACAACGTCGTTTACCGTGCCGGTTTGGCACGTACACGTCGTGCTGCACGTCAGCTCGTCACCCACGGCCACTTCCTGGTCAACGGTCAGCGCGTAGACGTGCCGAGCTACCGAGTGAGCCAGTACGACATCATCGAATGGCGTGAGCAGAGCCGCAGCAAGTTCCCGTTCGAGGTCGCCGAAGACCTGTACGGCGAGCGTGTGGTTCCCGCGTGGATGAAGGTCGTTCCAGGTTCCCTGCAGGTGCTTATCCACCAGCTGCCAGTTCGTGAGCAGATCGACACGGTCCTCACCGAGCAGCTGATCGTTGAGCTCTACTCGAAGAACTAACACGTAGATCCGCGCACACTTTGACGAGATGTGCGCGGATCTGGTGTGTATTCACTTGCGAATACACACTCGCTACACCCCTGCGACCTACGTGATGACCTCGTGCCACACGGGGGAGTGGGACCACTCGCCGTAGACAGAGACGACGGGTGTCACGGCTATAGCCGCATTCACGATCTTCATATAGCGGTAGATCGTGGGAAGGAAAGAAATCGTGCTGATCGCACAGCGCCCTGTCCTCACTGAGGACGTGGTTTCGCCCACGCGTTCCCGGTTCGTCATTGAACCGCTTGAGCCAGGCTTTGGGTACACACTCGGTAACTCGCTTCGCCGGACGCTTTTGTCGAGCATCCCTGGAGCATCCGTTACCAGCATCCGGATCGACGGTGTTCTCCATGAGTTCTCTACAATCCCAGGGGTTAAAGAGGACGTCACGGAACTGATCCTCAACATCAAGGGGATCATTGTCAGCAGCGATCACGACGAGCCTGTCGTGATGTACCTGCGCAAGCAGGGCCCCGGTGTAGTGACTGCAGCGGACATTGCTCCGCCAGCAGGAGTCGAGGTGCACAACCCCGAACTCGAGATCGCCACCCTCAATGAGGACGGCAAGCTCGAGATGGAGCTGACAGTCGAACGTGGCCGTGGATATGTGTCCGCCCACCAAAACAAGGCAGTCGAGACCGAGATTGGCCGTATTCCGGTTGACTCGATCTACTCCCCAGTGCTGGCCGTGACCTACAAGGTTGAGGCCACGCGTGTGGAGCAGCGTACCGACTTCGACAAATTGATCGTTGATGTCGAAACGAAGCGCAGCATGGCACCTCGCGATGCACTTGCTTCTGCAGGCATGACGCTTGTCGAGCTCTTCGGACTTGCTCGGGAGCTCAACGTCGAGGCCGAAGGTATCGACATGGGTCCCTCGCCGACTGACGCCGCCTTGGCAGCTGATCTCGCCCTTCCCATCGAGGAACTCGACTTGACTGTCCGCTCCTACAACTGCCTCAAGCGTGAGGGCATCCACACCGTGGGTGAGTTGGTTGGGCGCAGCGAAGCAGATCTCCTTGACATCCGTAACTTCGGTGCCAAGTCCATTGACGAGGTCACCCAGAAGCTGACAGGCATGGGACTGGCTCTCAAAGACAGCCCGCCCGGATTCGACCCAGCCGCCTTGGGCGACCGCTTCGATGAAGATGCCGCATTCAGCGACGGTGAGCAGTACTGACCGATCCGCTTCCGCGGAGCGGCCTGAACAACTCTAGGGAGAACACGTAATGCCTACGCCTACTAAAGGCCGTCGCGTCGGCGGTAGCCCCGCCCACGAGCGCCTCATCCTCTCGAACTTGGCCACCGCCTTGTTCCAGCACGACCGCATCACCACCACCGCTGCCAAGGCCAAGCGCCTGCGCCCCTTGGCTGAGCGCATGGTCACATTTGCCAAGCGTGGTGACCTGCACGCTCGCCGTCAGGTCATGACTGTTGTCCGTGACAAGGGCGCTGTGCACCGCCTCTTCACGGAGATCGCGCCTGACATGGCAAACCGCGAGGGTGGCTACACCCGCACGACCAAGATCGGTAACCGTAAGGGCGACAACGCTCCTATGGTGGTTATCGAGCTGGTTCGCGAGCCGATGTCCGCTAAGCAAGCCACGGTCGCTGAAGCCGAGGCTGCAACCAAGCGCTCTGTCAAAGAGCAGGCTGCTGCCGAAGAGACCTCTGCTTCCGAAGCCGCGGAGTCTAGCGAGGCCTGATCCGCGCATGTGACACATATATGAAGTGGCTGTGACCATCTTGGATGGTCACAGCCACTTCATATATGTGGGTATTCAACTAAGGAGATGGCAATGAGGTTGCGAATCGACTTCGCCTATGACGGTACTGCTTTCTCGGGGTGGGCTAAGCAGCCAGGATTACGCACTGTCGAAGGAGAACTGACTACAGCGCTCGAAAAAATACTGCGTCATGACGTACGTCTTGTCGTAGCTGGACGCACAGACGCAGGAGTTCATGCTCGTGGGTCGGTACTACACGTAGATGTTGAAGAGTCAGCTTTCCATCGATTGCCAGGACGGTCGCAACGCACACCGGAAGCTGCTGCTGTTACTCGCTTAGCTGCTGTACTGCCAGCCGATATCGTCGTTCGCAAGGTTCAGCAGGCGCCGGCAGGGTTTGATGCTCGTTTCTCGGCGTTGTCGAGAAGGTACTCCTACACCCTTACTGATGAGCCATCAGAATTAGATCCGTTACAGCGGCACGGAATTGTCGTGCATAAGCGACAGTTGGATGTTTCTGCCATGCATTTGGCGGCCCAGCAGATGCTGGGTTTGCATGACTTTGCTGCGTACTGCAAGCCGCGAGAAGGGGCCACCACGATACGCAACCTGTTGGCGTATGAGTGGGAACGTCGTGGCCCGCTAGTGATAGGCACGATCATTGCCGATGCGTTTTGCCACTCGATGGTGCGTGCCTTGGTTGGGGGAGTCGTACCTGTGGGGGAGGGTAAGCAAACGACGGATTGGCCAGCACTCGTGCTTGGAGAACATCGAAGGAACCCAGCGGTGACGGTGATGCCGCCGCACGGCCTGTGTTTAGAAGAAGTTCGTTATCCGGATGACCATCAGCTTTCGGCTCGTGCTGCAGCTGCTCGATGTGTTCGACAGCTGCCTGAGTGACTTTTCGAGGGACGCGGACCGTTGAATGGCTGACTGAGTACTGCCAGGAGTTAGAAGTCGCAGTGTGAGATAAGTGGCGTGCTTCTTAGGGTCGTGGGGGAGCGTCAACAGGCAGCGCGCAGGTGTAGAAAGTGACGCGTTTAGCAGTAGGGTTTCCTGCTCCGACACGGCGGTATCGGTCAAGGACGGCAGCGATTTCTTCTTGGAGTGCGGCAAGTTGAGTATCGGTGACAAGAACAAGTCGGTCTTCAAGCCCACATAGTTCCTGCCAGGTAGGTGGCCACTGTGAGGTGTGGCTAATCCAGTTTTGGACTTTGGTGCCGAAGTAGGCGGCGTAGTCACGGGCGAGCCATTCGGCGGAGGCTTCATCGGCGGGATCTTCTTCGGAAGTGTCGATGATGCGATTTTCTGTAGTCAGGATCCAGTATCGGCGGCGGCCGTTGCGTTCGCTGGTAGTGATGAGTCCTGCGTTAGCTAGGGCGCGTAGGTGGTAGCTGGTCACGCCGGTGCTTGTGTCCAGGGCTTTGGCGAGGTCTGCGGAGGTGGCTCGTCCAATGCTGCGTAGTTCGGCGAGGATGCGAGATCGCATGGGGTGGGCAAGAGTGCGTAGTGATATTTGGTCAATTTCTGCGGGGTGGGGGAGGGGATGGCCGTTGTCGGTGGGGTCGGTAGGGGTAGTCATATGCACATACTGCTCCTTTTTGCAGAAAATCTATGCATAAAACATGTGTATGAAGAGAATTAGAAGGCGATAAAGGGGATAAATCTGCACTTCATGGCGTGTTTTGGGTGGATTTCTGGAGGCATGTGATCGGACGGTACAGTAGATGACTGTTACGTGTTGCTGCCCTCCGCCGGTCAGTGCTCGCTGGATGCGAAAGTGCGAACGCTCTGCAAGAGCTGTCGCAGCATGTCGTGTCTGTCCCGGGATCTTCGATTTCGGATGGGGCGAGTCATCGGCACTTCGGCCAGGTCGCTCCTGTGGCTTTCGCCGCTCCGGCCGGTGGCACGCGATTCGCAGTCCGCAACAGAAAGCAAGGCACTCGTGCGTACTTACACCCCGAAGCCGGGCGACATTGAGCGCTCCTGGCACATCATCGACGCTACCGATGTTGTGCTCGGTCGTCTCGCCTCGCAGGCGGCGCAGCTCCTGCGCGGCAAGCACAAGCCGACGTTCGCGCCGCACATTGACACCGGTGACTTCGTCATCATCATCAACGCCGACAAGGTTGCTCTTACGGGCAACAAGGCTGAGCAGAAGAAGGCTTACAGCCACTCCGGGTTCCCCGGTGGTCTGCGCGCTACCAGCTACACCGAGCTGCTCGCCAAGAACCCCGAGCGTGCAGTGGAGAAAGCCATCCGTGGCATGCTCCCCAAGAACTCGCTCGCACGTCAGCAGATGAGCAAGCTCAAGGTGTACGCAGGCTCTGAGCACCCCCACCAGGCCCAGCGTCCGGTGCCCTACGAGATCTCGCAGGTCGCGCAGTAATCACGCGTCTTCGACGTACGTGACCTAAGCGCAGAAAAAACGAGGAGAACCGTGACCGATATTGACATGGACGCCCAGCTCGACGAGAACGAGCCGGCTCTTTCCAGCTACACCACCGAGTCCAGCGAAGCTCCGGCACAGGCCGCCACGGGCGAGCGCCCCTCGGCTTCGGCCCCCGGCGCTGCCACCGGCCGCCGCAAGCAGGCCATCGCCCGCGTGCGCATCGTCCCCGGCTCTGGCCAGTGGAAGATCAACGGCCGTGGCCTTGATGACTACTTCCCGAACAAGGTTCACCAGCAGATCGTCAACGAGCCCTTCAAGGTGCTCGAGCTCGAAGGCGCATACGACGTTCTCGTGCGCGTTGCTGGTGGTGGCCCCTCCGGTCAGGCCGGTGCGATCCGTCTTGGCATCGCCCGTAGCCTCAACGGCATTGACGTTGACCTGAACCGTCCTGGCCTCAAGAAAGCCGGACTGCTCAGCCGCGACGCTCGCGTTCCCGAGCGCAAGAAGGCTGGTCTCAAGAAGGCCCGCAAGGCGCCTCAGTACAGCAAGCGCTGATTCGGTCGGCTCAGCCGATACATGCGCCAGATGGCCGTCATCCTCAGTACGAGGTGGCGGCCATCTGCCGTCTACCTATGTGGGAATCCCTACCAGCCCGAATAACAGGGTTAGGCTGGTTCGCCGGGTATCTACCTCGACCTGGTTGACCGCAAGCATTCACACAACTGCGACTCACTTCACCGCCCCCCACCACGCTTCATGCGCAGCACTCAGACGAAGGAGATGCGGAACTCTCATGGCGAGACTGTTTGGAACTGACGGAGTCCGAGGACTCGCAAACCGCGACATCACCGCTGAACTTGCGTTATCGCTAGCTACAGCTGCTGCGCACGAGCTATTCGAGCACCGCTGCAGCAACAACACTGGCCGGATGACAGCTGTGGTCGGCCGCGACCCCCGCGCATCTGGTGAATTCCTCTCCGCAGCAGTAATCGCCGGGCTGGCCTCTGCAGGAGTAGACGTCTATGACGCAGGCGTGGTTCCCACACCTGCTACGGCATTCCTCACTAAAGACATGAATGCTGACCTTGGCGTCATGTTGTCTGCGAGCCACAACGCGATGCCAGACAATGGCATCAAATTCTTCACATCCCAAGGCTTCAAACTCGACGACGCCATCGAAGACGCCATCGAAGCCAGACTGGGCCAAGAATGGGAACGCCCCACCGGATTCCGAGTCGGTCGGGTACGCCCCCTCACAGACGCAAACTCGCGATACGTCGCTCACCTGCTCACTGCGCTGCCACACCGCCTCGACGGCCTCAAAATCGTCGTCGACGCTGCCCACGGCGCCGCCAGCGTTGTCTCCCCACAGGCATTCCGCGCAGCCGGAGCCAAAGTCAAAGTTATCGGTGGAGAACCCGACGGCCTCAACATCAACGACGGCTACGGATCCACGCACCTAGAAATGCTGCAAACCGCGGTCGTGGAACACAAAGCAGACCTCGGCATTGCCCACGACGGTGACGCTGACCGCTGCCTTGCCGTAGACCACACTGGCGCACCCGTCGACGGTGACCAGATCATGGCCATCCTGGCCATCGGAGCCAAAGAATTCGGCTCACTTGCCAACGACACCCTCGTCGCAACAGTTATGAGCAACCTGGGCCTGTTCAAAGCAATGGAAGCCAACGGCATCACAGTTCGCAAAACAGCAGTAGGTGACCGTTACGTCCTCGAAGACATGCTCGCCAACGGCCATACCCTCGGCGGTGAGCAGTCCGGCCACGTCATCCTCCTGGACCACGCCAGCACCGGCGACGGTACCCTCACCGGCCTCACTTTGGCCGCACGCGTCGCCCAAACTGGCCGCACCTTGCGAGACCTCGCATCTGTGGTGCAGCGCCTACCGCAATCACTCATCAACGTTAAAGACGTCGACAAAAACGCCGTCGAAACCAACGAAGCAGTCGCCGAAGCTATTCGCCAGGCCGAAGCCGACCTCGGCGACTCAGGGCGCGTACTACTACGCAAATCAGGTACTGAACCAGTTGTCCGCGTCATGGTAGAAGCAGCAACCAGCGAAGAAGCTGCATCGGTAGCCACCTCACTAGCCGAAGTGGTCCGACGCGAACTCGCCCTCTAAACACCACACCAGAATGGCCGGGCAACGCTCCACCACGGACAATAGCCCGGCCATTTCTCTCACTCCGACGACTCCAAACCGTCGATACGGCCAGCAACCTCCAACACCTGCGCTGCACCATCAGAGAGCTTGTACACCAACCCCACAATCGCCAAAGAGCCATTCTCGATTCGCTTCGCAATCGGACGAGAACGCTGCCTCAACAAATGCACCGTGGCACGAACATGCTCAGCCTCAATCTCATCAGCACTCGTGGCACCCTTGCGATACGCCGCATTCACGCTCGGAGTCACCCGCTCCACCAAATCCCGCACAAACCCATGAGGCATCTGTCCAGTCTCAAAAGCCGTGATCGCCGACGACACCGCCCCACACGAATCATGCCCAAGCACAATGATTAACGGGATCCCCAAAATCTCTGACCCGTACTCCAAAGAGCCAATCTCCGTAGGGCCCGCCACATGCCCCGCTGTGCGAATAACGAAAAGATCACCCAAACCACGATCAAAAATCACTTCAGCAGCCACGCGAGAATCAGAACAACCAAAAATCGTCGCAAACGGCTGCTGACCACCAGTTAACTCAAAACGCCTCTCTGCCCCCTGATTAGGGTGAAGAGGCTTCCCCTGCACAAACCGCTCATTTCCAGCAGAAATTGCACGCCACGCAGCAGTCGGAGTATGCGGACGCGTCGAACCCGCCATGGGATTAATCTCGGGCACAGCGCAGCTCCTCATCGCAACACAACATCGGCGATCACACTACGCGGACACCCTCAGCAAACAAGACACCCATCCGCCACGCCCACCCATCAGGCAGCAAGGGCGAATCAACACATATCAACGCGCACCAAGAGGACCAATAGTGTCCAACACCCGGGCAGTCCCATCACTCAACTGATACTTCAACGCCACAATCGCCAAACGCCCCTGCGCAATACGATCAGCAATCAACGGAGAACGCTCCGGAATCAACGACATAACAGCCCGCGCATGCGAGCGCTCAATGTCGGCCGTAGCGCTCTCCCCACGACTCCTAGCCGCGTTGACATTCGGAACAATCCGCTCCAAAACATCACGCACATGATCATCAGGCATCTGCCCACTCGAGGCACAGTCAATGGCCGCCTGCACCGCCCCACACGAATCATGCGCCAACACCGCAATCAACGGAGTATTCAAATGCCCCACCGCATACTCCAACGACCCCAACTCCGAAGGCCCCACCACGTGACCTGCCGTACGGATAACAAACAAGTCACCCAAACCCTGATCAAACAAAATCTCAGCAGGAACACGTGAATCCGCGCACCCAAAAACAACCGCGAAAGGATTCTGGCTAGAAACCGTTGCCGACCGGCGCTGCTGACCTCGCCTGGGACTATCCGCATGATCAGAGACATACCGAATATTTCCCGACATCAGCTCCGCAAACGAGGCCACCGGAGAAGCCGCCACCGGAACCGACCGAATAGTCAGATTCGACCTATGAGTGACACCTTCCAGAGCGGAACCAGAAACAAACTCAGCAGACTGGGAGGGCGAAGAGACAGCCATCGGATTCCTTCCGAACACGAGCCAACCGAAGCAGCAGGCCTTTCACAACCTCATCGGCACCAGCAGCGCGTAGTTCAACTGAAAAAACCGCAAGCGTGCCTAAGATGCAGGAACCCGAGACGGGGTGTCTTCTCAACGGATTCTGGGGAACAACACCAACAGTCACGAGCAGCAATGACGCAGCCCGCGACGTGTCGCCCCCCCCAACCTTTACGAGAAGGGCACAGAATCCAAAGGAGTATTCATGCCCTCACCGCGCTCAATTACCGCATTCACAATCGCCCTGGCCATCACAGCCACAAGCGCCGCAGCACTAACCAGCTGTGGCGGAAACACCTCCGCCACCAATCCCCGACAGATCACCTGGTATATCAACCCCGACTCAGGCGGAAACGACCCCACCAAACACGGCCAAGCCAGACTCGCCGCCGAATGCACCAAAGCAGCCAAAGGCGCATACACAATCACCACTCAAGTACTGCCCAATAGCGCTAGCGACCAACGACAACAACTCCTACGCCGCCTCGCTGCCAGCGACCCAGGCATAGATCTGATGAGCCTGGACCCCGTTTTCGTCGCGGAATTCGCTGAAGCCGGATTCCTTGAGCCAGTCCCTACCGACAAACGCCACACCCTCACCGACGACGCCGTAACCCCCATCGTCACCGCAGCACAATGGAAAAACACCCTATTCGCCGCACCGATGTGGGCAAACACCCAAATCCTCTGGTACCGCAAATCCGTCGCCAAAGCTGCCGGACTCGACATGACCAAACCCGTCAGCTGGGACCAAGTCATTCACGCCGCCGCATCACAAAAAAAGACCCTCGGCGTCCAAGCCTCCCGATACGAGGGATACTCCGTATGGATTAACGCCCTCATCGAAAGCGCCAACGGAAAAATAGTTAAAAACTCAGGCGCCACCGGCAAAAAAGTCGACCTCGGCATCAACAGCCCAGCAGGAAAACGCGCCGCCGAAATCATCCACTCCCTCACCACAGCCGGAGTCGGCGGGCCGGCCCTAAGCTCCAGCGACGAAACCGCCGCCTTAGACCTATTCATCGCAAACACTAGCTCCGGATTCCTCCTCAACTGGCCCTACGTATGGGCAGCACTAGCCGAACGCAAAGTTGGCTTCATCGACGACGTCGCCTGGGCCCGCTACCCCCAATCAGTCGCAGGTCAAAAATCCCGCCCTCCACTAGGAGGCATCGAACTAGGCGTCAACGCCGCAAGCACCAACAAACCCGCAGCTTGGGAAGCAATCCAATGCATCACCAACGTCGAACATCAAACGATGTACATGCTCGGCACCGGTAACCCCGCAGCACGCAAAAAGGTCTACGACAACCCCACCATCCGCAAAAAATTTCCCATGGCCGACCTGATCCGTGACTCGCTCGACAGCGGAGCACCCCGCCCAGTCACCCAGTACTACGGCGACATCTCAACAGCCCTGCAACGCACCTGGAGCCCACCCGAATCCGTTGACCCCGCAACAACCCCAGCCCAATCAGAACAACTCATTCACGATGTTCTCCACGGAGAGGCACTCCTGTGAACTCTCCCAACCTCACTAAAAACACCCCGAGCACACCACACCTATCCACACGTGCCAGGGCAGAACGCAACCTCGGATGGATGCTGGCTGGCCCAGCCTTCGCCGTCATGCTTCTGGTCACCGCCTACCCCATCGTCCAGGCGCTCTACTACTCCCTCTTCAGCTACCGACTCACCGATCCACACACACGCACATTCGTAGGCCTACACAACTACTTCGTAGCCCTCAGCGATGAACTGTTCTGGCGCGCAACCGGACAAACACTCCTCATCACCGTCATCACAGTTGCCATAGAGCTCGTCCTCGGAATGATCATCGCGCTCGTCATGCACCGCGTCGTCATTCCCCGAAAAACACTCCGAACAATCGTTCTGATCCCCTACTCCATCATCACCGTCGTATCCGCATTCGCATGGTTCTTCGGATTCAACGTCACCACCGGATTCGTGAACTGGTGGCTCCACACACTTACCGCTGGAACCTTCCCCAACGACTACAACTGGTTCAGTTCCTGGGGAACCGCGACCGCCATCATCTGCTTTTCCGAAATCTGGAAAACAACACCCTTCATGTCACTACTACTTCTATCCGGGCTTGCCCAAGTAGATGAAGCACTAGAAGAAGCAGCACGCGTTGACGGAGCCACCTTCACCCAAACACTTTTCAAAGTGACCCTGCCCAACATGAAACCAGCAATCATGGTCGCTGTTCTTTTCCGCACCCTCGACGCATTCCGCATCTTCGACAACGTATTCATCATGACCGGCGGATCACACGACACCACCGTCCTGTCACTACTTGCCTACAACCAAACAATTAACCGTGTAGAAATCGGCCTCGGATCAGCAATCTCCACGCTGTTATTCATGTTCGTCATCATGATCGCCACCGGATTCATTAAAGGCTTCAAAGTCAACCTCACCGAGGGGAGAAGCTGACCGTGACAACCACAGCAGACAAAAAAACATGGGCCTACACGTTGCTATCCGCCCCCATCATCCTGTGGACAATCATCCCCCTGGCCTGGGTTATTTCCCTATCACTGAAATCAACCGCAGCGCTCTCAAACCCACAACTCAACACTCTCGGAAACTTCTTTCCACGCAACCCCACCCTTGAAAACTATCGACTCATCTTTTTCGGAGGCGCCCACGACCTGTTTGTCCCCGCACTATGGAACTCAATCATCATCTGCCTCATATCCACCCTCATCGCCGTCACCCTCGCCACCACCTGCGCCTACGCAATCGCGCGACTTGAATTCCCCGGAAAAGGAATCATCCTCGGCACCGCACTAGCCGTCTCCTTCTTCCCCGTGATCTCACTAGCAACACCGCTGTACAACCTCTGGCGACACATCGGCCTCTTTGACACCATCCCCGGCCTGATCCTTCCCTACCTCGCCCTTACCCTCCCGCTAGCCATCTGGACCATGACCGCGTTCTTCCGCCAAATCCCCTGGGAAATGGAACAAGCAGCCCAAATAGACGGAGCCACAAGCTGGCAAGCATTCCGAAAAGTCATCGTCCCCCTCGCCGCCCCCGGCGTATTCACCACCACGATCATCACCTTCTTCACCGCCTGGAACGACTTCGTATTCGCCTCCACCCTCACCGCAAACCACGCCCGCACCGTCCCAGCAGCACTCGCCTTCTTCACCGGCGCATCCCAATTCGAACAACCAACCGGAGCGATCGCTGCCGCAGCAGTCGTCGTCACCATCCCCGTCGTACTACTCGTACTCATCTTCCAACGCCGGATCGTCTCCGGACTCACCTCGGGTGCTGTCAAAGGCTGACAGCCACCGCACCCCGCAGAAAGAACACACGACATGACACGCATCTGTCTGACCAACATCGTCAAGCGATACGGCGACGGATTCCCCGCCGTCAACAACGTCAACCTCGACATCGCCGACGGAGAATTCATCATCCTCGTCGGCCCATCCGGATCAGGTAAATCCACCCTCCTACGCATGATCGTGGGTCTAGAAGACATCACCTCCGGCGAACTACGCATCGGTGAAAACATCGTCAACGACCTAGCACCCCGCGACCGCAACCTCGCCATGGTCTTCCAGAACTACGCCCTCTACCCACACCTATCCGTCTACGAAAACATCGCGTTCCCCCTACGACTCGACAAACAAAAAACCCACACCCACATCGACGCTGCCGTCCGCCAAGCCGCCGAGATGCTCGACCTGAACGAACACCTCAACCGCAAACCAAGCAACCTATCCGGCGGGCAACGCCAACGCGTAGCCATGGGCCGAGCCATCGTCCGCGACGCCGACGCCTTCCTCTTCGACGAACCCCTCTCCAATCTCGACGCCAAACTCCGCGGCCAAATGCGCACCGAAATCGCCCGCATGCAGCGCCGCATGGGCATCACCACCATCTACGTCACCCACGACCAAACCGAAGCCATGACCCTGGGCGACCGAGTCGCAGTCCTCAAACACGGAACACTTCAACAAGTCGCCAGCCCTCGCGAACTCTACGAACAACCCGTCAACCTCTTCGTTGCCGGATTCATCGGATCACCACCCATGAACTTCATCCCCGCCCACGTCGAAGGCACTGTTCTGCACACACCACTAACCGACATCCCCATCACCCCCGCCATGGCAGAAAAAATCACAGGCCTCGACACCGTCATCATCGGACTACGACCTGAAGCATTCGCCAACACTCCTCACCCCACCGAAGAGGCCATCACATTCGAAGCAGTCATCGACCAAACCGAATGGCTCGGCAACGAACAGTACGGATACATCCCCTTCCACGCCGAAGGCACAGTCCTACACACCCTCGAAGAACTCAACCGCGAACTCGACGGCGAACAACTCCGCACCCAAGTCACCGTCAGCCTCAACGCACACACCCACATCCGCGAAGGCGAACCAGCGCAACTGTCCTTCAAACCAAGCGACATGCACCTGTTCAACCCCCACACCCGCGAAAACCTCACCCGAGACCACAAGCGAGCACAACAGATCGCCGAACAAAGCGAAATCGATCGCCAACGCGCACTGGCCCGCGCCCAAAAACAGGACCGCCAGACAATCGCGTAGATTCATCACGCACACGTCACCGGCACGCCCGTGACGAGAAAACACCCTCCGGGAGGAAAACCCACGATGAGCGCTCGCCGAGCCCCCTTCCGCCCCCTAGCTACCGGCACAGAAAAACCACCAAAACACGGCGCCGGGGGCATGCGCAGCATGTTCATTTCCATGATCGTGCTGCTGGGCATCATCCTGCTGTGGCAAGCCCTCACCCCCCAGGCAAGCAAAGTCGAACAACCCGCAGTCGATGTAAAAGCCTCGGCGCGAGGAGTGATAAACGAGACCTCCTGGCCAATTCGCGTACCCAACCTGGGTCCAGAATGGCGCGCCACCACAGCACGATTCGACAAACGTGGGGGAGTGAAAACATGGGAAGTCGGATACGTGCGCACTGACGATGACTCCGTATTTGTTTCACTCGCTCAAACCGGCGCCTTCGGCAAAGAAAAAGTCTCAGACGACTGGGAACGCGAAGTCACCAAGAACGGCGGCAGCAACGGCGACATCACGATTAATGGCACCACCTGGCACACATTCATCGCACCAGAAAAAAACCCACGCACAGCACTACTACCAGCCACCCAAGGACCAGTAGCCGTATCAGTGACCGGGCTAGGCGATAAGAAAAACCTTCTCCACGTTGCTAAAGCATGGCAAGACGCCCAACCCGCTCAGTAAAACCAGCTGCGCTACTCACGCACCTCGGGCTGGGATTACCTAACTGTTGATCCCAACCGATCCTCGATGCGCTTCTCAGCCTTGTCCAACCAGCTCGAACAATGCTCAGCCAACGCCTCGCCACGTTCCCACAACGCCATCGTCTCTCCCAAAGGCGCTTGGCCGCTCTCCAGACGCTGCACAACACCAATCAACTGATCCCGGGCCTGCTCATAAGTCAGCTCCGCTACATCACCGAACTGCGTGCCATTTTCCGAAGCACTCGAACGTTCTGCACAGTTCTGGTCTTTCGAGGACGCCATGCAAATCTCCTAAACATCGAACATACAAAGGGCAGATGCCCCTAGAGGAGGGGACTTTCACGAAGCGGAATCACAATCCTGCTCAGACCGTGACATCACCGTGAAATCACCTCCCGCAACACGCACACGCAAAACCTCATCAGCCCGCACCTGATCAGGATCACGAATCACGCTGCCATCATGCTGCTGTACCACCGCATAGCCACGCTCCAACGTGCTCTGCGGGGAAAGTGCTCCTAGATGCGAAACGTGACCACGCAAATCTGCCCGAGCAGCTGCCAACGCGATACCCGTGGCGCGAGTAACCCGTTCATGCAACGCATCCCTCTGCTCACGGTACGGGCGAAGCATGGCCTTCGGTGTGGCAAGAACGGGCCGAGTCCGCATAGTCGCCAATCCACGCCGCTCATTATCAAGCCGGCGCCGCACAGCCTGCTGCATACGCACCCGAGCATTCACGAGCGCTTCAGATTCCTCAGCATGATCCGGCACAAGACGCTTAGCCGAATCAGTGGGAGTAGAAGCCCGCACATCAGCAACGAAATCAAGCAGAGGAACATCCACCTCGTGCCCGATGGCAGAAACCACAGGCGTACGGGCAGCCGCTACAGCACGCAGCAGCGTCTCATTAGAAAAAGCAAGCAAATCCTCAAACGAACCACCACCACGAGCAATCACGATGACATCTACATGCGCCAGGTCATCAAGCTCACAAAGAGCACGACTCACCTGCGGGACAGCATCCCGCCCCTGAACCGCCACCTCACGGATCTCGAAATCAACTCCCGGCCAACGGCGACGAGCGTTCTCCACCACGTCACGTTCGGCAGCGCTTTCCCGGCCACAGATAAGACCAATGCAGCGGGGCAAAAAAGGCAGCGACTTTTTCCGGGAAGGGTCAAACAACCCCTCAGACTCGAGAAGTTTTTTCAACCTTTCGATTTGTGCCAGAAGTTCACCCTGCCCTACCGGGCGGATATCACGGGCTTCCATCTGAAACGAACCACGCTTGGCCCAGAACGTTGGTTTGCAGTGCACCACCACGCGTTGACCATTGCCGATCTCATCCGGCAACGCATCAAGCGTGCGCGTGGGGATCGAAACATTCAGCGACATGTCGATGTCGACATCACGCAAAGTCAAAAATGCTGACCAGGCCCCCGGGCGTCGTTTGAGCTCGATTACCTGCGCCTCAATCCACAGCGCAGACATGCGGTTGATATAGGCGGTGATGTTTTCAGTGAGCAACCGCAGGGGCCAAGGATTCTCGGCTGTGGTTTCTGCTGCCTTTGCAGGTAGCTCTCGCGGTGCGCCGTCGGAGTCAGGCCTGGCGACGGTGGGGCTGGACGGATCCGAATTGCTCACGAATGCAAGTATCACGCCCAGGACCGACAAAGTTGCGCACACTGCCGTAATCACCGCTGCTGGCTCGCCAACCCCAAGCGCATGTGTCCACGCCCATTCCGTCCTCACTACGATGGTCGAGTGAGTGAAACCACCCAGACCTACGCCCAGCACGGCACAGACACCACCCCTGCTGGCGGTAAACGTGTATTGCTGGCTGCTCCGCGCGGCTACTGCGCCGGTGTGGACCGGGCCGTCGAAACCGTGGAAAAAGCGCTAGAGGCCTACGGCGCACCGGTTTACGTGCGTAAAGAAATCGTGCACAACAAGCATGTTGTTTCTGTGTTGGAGCGTCGCGGCGCGATCTTCGTCGACGAGACTGACGAGGTTCCCCAAGGCGCCACGGTGGTGTTCTCCGCTCATGGTGTAGCACCAAGCGTTCATGACGAGGCTGCCGCGCGCAGCCTGCGCACCATTGACGCCACCTGCCCACTGGTGACCAAAGTGCACCGCGAAGCCGTGCGTTTCGCCAACGCTGATTACGACATTCTTCTCATCGGTCACGAAGGCCACGAAGAAGTTATTGGCACTTCCGGGGAAGCCCCCGAACACATCACACTGGTGGACGGCCCCGCAGATGTAGCGAACGTGCAGGTACGCGACCCAGAAAAGGTAGTGTGGCTCTCCCAAACCACCCTGTCCGTGGACGAGACCATGGCGACCGTGGCAGCGTTGAAAGAACGCTTCCCGCACCTTATTGACCCGCCCAGCGATGACATCTGCTACGCCACACAAAACCGCCAAGGCGCCGTGAAACAGATGGCAGCCGACTGCGACGTGTTCATCGTGGTGGGCTCGCGTAACTCCTCGAATTCCCGTCGCCTCGTAGAGGTAGCCGTGGAGCACGGCGCTCGGTCGGGACACCTGGTTGATTACGCCGCCGAAGTTGACGACGCCTGGCTTGAAGGCGCCACCACAGTCGGTGTCAGCAGTGGCGCTTCAGTACCGGAAGTACTAGTGCGCGACCTGCTGGAACACCTTGCCGAGCGCGGCTTCGCAGAAGTGACTCCGGTGGTTTCCGCCGAAGAAAGTCTCCTTTTTGCGCTGCCACCAGAACTACGCCGTGACTTGAAGGCGCGCGGCATCCAATTCGACGCGAAGGTTCGTGGTGACGGAGGCCAACATCTACGTTGAGCGAAACATGGCTTTAGTCAGTGCCGAAACGTAGTCAGCTGCCCGCGGTGGGCTGGACTGGCCACGGCGGCGCACCAAACCAGTAGCGGCGGAACCCATTGCGGGAACCGTCGTAGCGGCCACCGACCCTCTCGATCGTTCTTCTAGACGCGTTGTTCTCTTCCCGACAACACACAAGGGTCGGTGCCGCGCCCACCTCCCCGGCGATCAAAAGCCCCTGCCCAAGGGCTGCGGTGGCTATCCCGCGGCGCCGCGCCGAGGGACGGACGCTGTACCCGATGTGTCCGGACTGGTCGAGAAGAAGCTGCGTCAAGGCATGTCGACACGCCAGAAACCCCAGGAGAGGTCCACCGTCCTGCCACGTGTCATCCACGATCCAGCGGTAGGTGCAATGCACATGCCCGGCAGGAGGCGCCACGTCGAGGTCTTCATATCGGCGCCGGTTGCCCAGATATTCTTCAAAACCAGCTCGGGTTGACTCGGGAACCTCGCTCCGCTGGTAGCCCGACCCATCGAGAGCCCCTCCACCGAAATCGAGCAAACAGTCACGCCATGCTTCGAATCGCGAGGCATCGGGCTCCACGAGCCGCACATTTTCGTGAATCATTGGGATTTCCTTTCGCGATTTGGGTAGCAATTCACCCAACGTTCTCGCAGATGGGGTAGGGATCTGCGAGAACGCAGTAAAAGAACTCGGTGGCTGTCATGTTTTGAGCAGAGCACTTGTCTAGTAGCGCAGGGCAGCTCGACGCCACGCTTTGGAATGCATCGTGGAAATAGTACCCGCGCACCTAGGAAGTGAAGTAAATTTTTTTCACGTAAGTGAGTGGTTCCAAGCTGCTTCTTTGGGATGCCATCTAAAATCTAAGCGCTAAATGTTTCATGGATGCAACTTTTTGCTGCGGGATGCCCCTCGGGAACTTTTAGGCGCGCAAGTCTAATGAGGTGAATGCAAAAATGATGCAATCACAGAAGATTGCCAAAAAGTCTGCGGGGATAGCTTTCCTGGCCGCTATTGTAGTTGCTGGAGTGACGGTAGGAATAAATGGTGTCTCTCCAGATAGCCCTGGGGGAGCTGTTCAACTAGTCTCTTTTGTGCTTTTTGGTGCTGCAGTTGCGGCAGGAATGGTCTACGCGCTAATTTCGGCGGTCACTAAAAATAAGTCTTTCTAAGAAAAGTGAGTCATATTGACGCCCTAAAGGATTGCTTGCCATTCCATCTTGATGCCTCACCTTGTTTTCTGGCTCCGCAGGCGTTGGGTGGCTGTTCTGGTCAATGGCTGGATCAGCCATCCGATAGTGATGGCCGCCGATCGTTATGTGAAAAATCCGGAACCGCTTGATAAGCGGCAAAGATAATTAACCTGCGCTGCGTTTTTCTGCGTCATCGATGCTTTCGAGCAGTTCAGGGGCGGTCAACGGTCGCGGGGTAGCATCCAACGGTTTCACAGCAGCGATTTCATCGCTAGTGATTCCCAGATCAGAGAATTTACGCGCCGTCACAAAGACTCGTGTCTCCAAAGTGCCAACAAGCTTGTTGTAGTTGGCGACCGAGTTAGACAGCGAAGACCCCACTGCCGTGAGGTGGGTGCCAAGAGTTCGCAGCCGTGAATGCAAATGAGTACCCAAATCAAGGAGCTCTTTAGCGTTCTCAGCCAGAGAATCCTGCTTCCACACATATGCGACAGTACGCGCCAAAGCAAAAAGAGAAGCGGGGGAGACAAGCACTACCTTGGCAGCGAGAGCCTCTTCATACAAGGCGGGATTAGCATCAAGAGCCGCAGAAAGAATCGCATCACCCGGCACAAAACACACCACCATCTCCGGAGTAGTTGCGAAAGCAGTCCAATACTCCTTACTGGCCAAAGTGCGCACGTGCGAACGCAAGTGGGCTGCATGCTGGTCGAGATAGGCAGCCCGCTCATCATCATCAAGATGGGTCCCTTGAGCTTGAAGAAAAGCATCAAGAGGAGCCTTGGAGTCGATGACGAGCGACTTTCCACCCGGCAACGTGACAACAACATCAGGGCGCACGGTCTTACCTGCAGAATTAGTGGAGGTGACCTGGTCGGTGAAATCGCACCACCGCTCCAGCCCCGATAGTTCAAGCACACGGCGCAGCTGCGTTTCGCCCCATACGCCGCGGATATTCGAGGATTTCAACGCCCCGGCCAGAGTGGCAGTCTCTGACTGCAGCCCACTAGTGGCGCGAGAAACCTCGATGAGTTGAGCGCCCAAACGGCCAAACTGTTGCTGACGGTCACGCTCTAAAACGGTGACCTGTTCAGCCACACGGGCGATGGTGTTTTCCAGGGGAGCTAGCGCGGCCCGCGTAGAGCTGTCTTCATCAGTAATGGCACGCATATCAGTGATTTGCTCACGCAAGCCTTCGATATGGGCTCGTGCTGCAGCGAGCTCTGATCCCGTTTCCATTCGACCTTGAGTGCGACCAAGACGGAAAGCAGCCACGACCGCTGCGACAGCAAGAAGCAAAACGAGCACGAAAAAGAACGTCACCTGGCTCATGAGCCAACTCTTTCACTTAGCACCGTCATTATTGGAGTGGGCGGCTGACGTGCGTGCCGAACGGCTTCGTCGCTGCACGCGCGGCGTGCCAGGTAGAGTTTTCCCTCGTGGCACTCACCATTGGAATCGTCGGTCTCCCTAACGTCGGTAAGAGCACTATGTTCAACGCTCTGACCAAGAACAACGTCCTCGCGGCGAACTACCCGTTCGCCACGATCGAGCCCAACGTGGGTGTTGTTCCGCTGCCTGACCCCCGCCTCACCCGGTTGGCGGAAATTTTCGGCAGCGAGAAAATTTTGCCAGCGACGGTGTCGTTCGTTGATATCGCCGGGATCGTCCGCGGCGCCAGTGAAGGCGAAGGGCTAGGAAACAAATTCCTCGCAAACATCCGTGAAGCCGACGCGATTTGCCAGGTGGTCCGGGTATTCGTTGATGACGACGTCACTCACGTCGACGGCAAAGTTGATCCCGCCTCTGACATGGAGACGATCAACACCGAGCTGATCCTCGCGGACTTGCAAACCTTGGAGAAAGTCCTTCCCCGCCTCGATAAAGAGGTCAAGGGCAAGAAAACTGATAAGGCTGTTCTTGACGCAGCACTTGGCGCGCAGAAAATCCTCGAAGCCGGTGACACGCTCTTCGCCAAGGCCGAAGCTGAGGGTGTGGACGTAGCGATCCTGAAAGAACTTGGTCTCATGACGACCAAGCCGTTCCTCTATGTGTTCAACATGGACGAAACACAGCTAACCGACACTGAACTGCAAGAGCGCCTATCGCAGCTCGTAGCACCAGCCGAAGCGATCTTCCTCAACGCCCAGCTCGAAATGGATATGGCTGAGCTTGATGATGAGGAAGCCGCTGAGCTTCTTGCCGAAGTAGGGGTATCTGAGCGAGGTCTGGATCAGCTCGCCACCAAAGGATTCCGCACGCTGGGGTTGCAGACATACCTCACCGCTGGACCTAAAGAATCTCGCGCCTGGACCATTCGTCAAGGATGGACCGCTCCGCAAGCAGCTGGCGTGATTCACACAGATTTCCAGAAAGGCTTCATCAAAGCCGAAATTGTTTCCTTTGATGACCTGGATGCTGCCGGTTCCATGAATGAGGCAAAAGCAGCCGGGAAAGTCCGCATGGAAGGCAAGGACTACGTCATGAACGACGGCGACGTAGTCGAATTCCGCTTCAACGTGTAGAACCGCTCTGTCATGAGATAGCACGCTGCAGGGGCTGAGGCATTCCTCGCATAATCGACCTTCATATCCGACCTCTTGCCCCTGCAGGTCGGGCTTACGAGGAAGAGCTGTCGCCGCCGATGGCGGCTGCGCCGAGCGTATGCACGGCCGGGGCCGTACCCCGAAGGACGTGGATGGCCTTTTAATACTCGCTGCTGTGAACTCATGGAGCTGTTCCCGGGGCGGGGTTTGGTGGTTGAGATCGCCGGTCGTTCCGGCGGGTGGGGGAGTGGCTGCTATCTGGTGAAGCAGTGCGCTGTGCTCGTCAGGGCGAATGCGCAATCTATGGCGTGGATCTGGGCTGCTTGGCTGGCTACTAAGAAGAAGTTAATACGTGTTGGATTGTGTTGAAGTTCCGGCTAATACGCATTTTGTGACTATGTGTGAGGGCGAGATAACGAAAAGGAAACTTTCGTTCGCCAGTCGCGGACATAAGTACCACAGGCAGTTATTCCTCGTGGCAGAATCTTTATGTCCAGCTAAGTCGGGCTGGACACTGCTTACACAGGGGGCTCAACCCAGATGTGGGCGTGCTCTAAGGACAGTAAACATTTTTCCAATGCGTACGCCCCATCTCGTGATGAAAGTTCTTTGACTGATCAGGGGAACTCCTTTTCCGCGGGAGTGAGATGAGTCAAAGAAAACTATTCACACAAAAATTTATTGCACCAATCAATCATTAAGACAAGCGCCGCATTTGTGTGGCGCTTGTCACATTTATGTCCGCAGGATTGCTGCCAGAGAATCTTCCACCTAAGGTGAACCTAACCGAGCTGCAGGTGATGGGGGAGCATCTAATTCAACCCGCACCTCGAGTTTCACTGAAACCCTGCTTTTCGAAAATCCAGAGGGACGCTAGTGATTTTTGAAAAGCATCCAAAGTGCGCAGAAAACGACGTTGATTTCGCGCGCCTCAATCTACGATGCAACAAAAAGGTGATGAAGAAGAAAATGCGTGCTTCTCGTAAAAAAATCTCTGCAGCAGCAGCCCTGATCCTCGGCGCAACCCTCCTTGCGCCCCTCGCGAACCCCAGCGCCGCGCACGCGATCATCGGGGGAGAAAAAGCAAAATCTGACTCAACAGTCCTGTTGAACATCTACCTCAAAAAAGGTGGAGACTGGGGATGCACAGGTAGCCTCATTGGTGACCGCTGGGTCCTCACTGCTAAACACTGCGTCAGTGAAGCAAAAAGCCTCGATGGTATCCACACCTATCACACCAACACTAGGGCAAACCCCGGACCAGCAATCAAGGCAGAAAAAATCTTTCAACACAAAGATGCCGACATCGCTCTGATCCGCCTTGCCTCGCCAATAAAAATTAACTCCTACGAAAAACTCGCTGAAAACCTGAAAGTTAAAAAAGGACAGGAAGCGACACTCCTCGGATTCGGTGTCCGCGACATCGTTAAAGAAACACCATCTGACGGTCTCTACTCCGCCAAAATCAAAGTACGAAGCGAATCCGTCACCGAAGACGGAAAAGTCATCAACTTCGTTAAAGGAACCGGAGTTGCTGGCGCTGGCGACTCTGGCGGCCCAGTAAAAATTGATGGTGTCGTCGCCGGTGTCCTATCCACAGGACCGCTTCGTGAAGGCGACGAAGACATGGATGTAGTGAACGTTTCCGCCTACCGCTCCTGGATTAAAGAAAAGTCCGGCATCTAACCGAGAAAATCACACAACAAAGGTGTCCCCCATGCTCACGTAAGCATGGGGGACACCTCCACGCAAAACTGCTCACCAAACCCCTACCCCCGCGCTTCGCACCGCAACACCCGATGCAGCCACTCCACCAGCCGATAAACCCGCGGGTAGTACCTCTCCCGATGCGCAATCCACGGCCCAATCACTTCACGATACGGAGCCACGCCAGCACCCGGACCAAACAAACGCTGCTCCACCTGACTACCGCGAAAACCACACACACTCTGCACCTGACCCAACACCCGCATCACCACACCACTAACCCGAGCCACCGGATCCGACGAACGCACATTCTCCGCCAACACCGACGCATACACCCCTAACGCCTCCAAATCCGGCACCCGAGCCGCGTTGTACTGCGCAAATGCTTCCACTGAGCCGCGCCCCAACACCTCCGTCACCTTCAATGCGTCCTCCAAACCAGCGTTGATCCCCTCACCCGTCGGAGGAATCACTCCATGGGCAGCATCACCCAACAACACCAGCCACTCGCCCTCGTGCACCCGAGAACACCTCACCACCGCGCCCGAAAACGAACGCCGCGAAAAGAAATCCACGTAATCCTGCTCTACCAGCAACGGAGCAACCTGCGGAGCATGCTCAGCCACAAACCTCCGCAACGCCGCCACATTCTCTGCACTCGCCTCCTCAGCCATAAGCAACCCCTCATCCGGACTGCCCTCCACGCACGTCAAAGACACACACCACACACCCGTCGACAACGCAGCCGCATACACCCCCTTAGCGCCAAACACGTAATGAAACGACGGGTCCACCCCTGCAGCCTGCGCCCCCACCTGCGAAAACAACACCCGAAACCGAACGCCCCACGGCTCAACCCGAGGCGAAAACCCCTCAACCTGTTCACTCAATGCCTCCCGCGCCACCGAACGAACACCATCAGCAGCAAACACCCTCGCCTGCGCAGCATCCACCTCCACCACCCCAGAAATCGTCGAAAAACTCAACTTTCTCGACACAACATCAACCCCAACCAAACGATGCCCCGTCACCACCTCAATACCCGCACACGCACGTGCCTGCTCCAACAAAACCCGATTCACAAACGCTCTGGTCGTAGACAGAACCCGGCCACTACGCAACTGCGCCACCTGACGGCGCCCCGCAAACACATGCCACCCTGCAACAACCTTGCTACCCCGCTGCACCCGCTCCAAAAGTGCCGGAGAAATCCGCCGCAATGTTTCCTGACCTCGCGGATTCACCCCAATCGGATAGCTATTAGCATCCGAAAGTGGAAACTCCTCCTCACCCTCATACACCGTCACCGCATGCCCGGCCTGAGCCAACAACAACGCCGTAGCAAGACCCACCGGCCCACCACCAACAACAACGCACTGACTCGACATCACACTTGCTCCTTTTCAGCCGCAGACCCAATAACCGACGTCTCACTCTCAGTAATGCGGCACCTCTAGCCACCGTAGACTTAAACCTCCAGGCACGGTCCCGCGAACCGCTGGACCGAGAGGGTTTCCAGACACAAGGAACACGACATGATCGTCCGCGGGATCGCAGCAATAACGGCAGCAGCCGTCATCACCATGTCAGCCCTCCACGGCGCAGCCGCCGCAACCCCGCCCCCCAGCCCCGAAACCACAACCACCCGATGCTCGGCCGCCAACGCCCCCGGCAGAGTTCAAACCCGCCCAGACATCGACCACGACTCCCTCAACACAGCCCGGGCCATGCTCACCGACCTCGTCAACTGCGACACCAAAAACCTCATCACCCGCACCATCAAAGACCACACCCGCCTAACCTTCTCCCTAAACAAACCCGCACCCTTCTGGACCACCCCCATCCGTGACGGACGCTACAAAGCCCTCGCCCGCGCCTTCACCATGACCACCCCCACCCGCGACGGCAACGACTACGTATGGCCCCGCGTAGCCTCCACAAACGGACACAAAGACACAGACGCCTGGAACGAAGCCATCCGCGCCGGCCTCATCACCGCCACCGAAGCCGAAAAATCCCGCTCAACCGGCAAGGAATACCCCGGCTGGCGTATCTTCATCGGCCTCGATGGACACGTCACCGCCATCATCCACGGAAACTAACCATCCGACCCCTCACCGCCTACACCCCGCCACAACCTCAAGCACGGCATCCCCATAATCAGCTAACTTCTTAGCCCCCACCCCGCTCACTGACGCCAACTGCGCTCTCGAGGTCGGCCCCGCCTGAACAATCCCCACCAGAGTGGCATCCGAAAACACCATAAACGGAGCCACACCACGCTCACGCGCCACCGACAAACGCCACCGCCGCAACTGCTCAAACAACTCCCGATCCGCGCCCTGCAATGCACCCGCCGCCCGAGTAGAACGCTCAGCACCAGAATTCGCCCGCACAGCCTTAACCGGCACACGCCCCACCGCCAACTCCACTGACACCTCACCCCGCAACACCCCAGAAGTACCCTCACCTGGCACCAAAACCCCATAATCACCCACCGCCTCCACCACCCGCCGCGCCACCAACTGACGCACCACTGAACGCCACTGACGCTGCGACATATCAGCCCCCACACCCCACACACTCAACTGATCATGACGCGAAACACGCGAACGATCCGACTGCCTCCCCATCAGCACATCAATCACCTGACCAGCACCAAAACGCTGATCACGCTCCCGATCCAACCGAATAATCGCCGACAACAACTTCTGAGCAGCAACCGTGGCATCCCACGTTTTAGGCGGCGAAAAACACACATCACAGTTGCCACACGGACCCGACTCCTGCCCGAAATAACGCAACAACTCCACCCGCCGACACGTCACCGACTCACACAACGCCAGCATCGCATCCATACGAACCCGCGCCGCCTGCTTAAACCGCTCATCACCATCACCGGCATCAATTAACCGACGCTGATTCACCACATCAGCCAACCCATAAGCCATCCACGCCGTCGCAGGAAGCCCATCACGCCCAGCCCGCCCCGTCTCCTGGTAATACCCCTCCACAGACTTCGGTAAATCAAGATGCGCAACAAAGCGCACATCCGGCTTATCGATCCCCATCCCAAACGCAATCGTCGCTACAACAACAAGACCTTCCTCACGCAGAAAACGCTCCTGATGATGCTGCCGAACCCCCGCATCAAGCCCCGCATGATAAGGAACCGCAGCCACCCCCTGCCCAACCAGCCAAGCCGCCGTCTTCTCCACACTCTTACGCGACAAGCAATAAACAATCCCCGCCTCACCCGCATGCTCCTGCGTAATCAAACGCAACAACTGCTCCCGAGGGCGATCCTTCTCCTCAATGCGGTACTGAATATTGGGCCGATCAAAACTCGAAACAAAATGCGCAGCCCCACGCAACCCAAGATTCTCCGTAATCTCACGATGCGTGGCCTGCGTCGCAGTAGCAGTCAACGCCACCCTCGGCACACCCGCAAACTCTTCCGCAAGCACCGAAAGCCCCAAATAGTCTGGGCGGAAATCATGACCCCACTGCGAAACACAATGCGCCTCATCAATCGCAAACAACGCCACATTCACACGCCGCAACAACTGCCGCGTACGCCCGAGCACAAGACGCTCCGGAGCCATATACACCACATCAAGCTGCCCCGTAAGCAACAACCGCTCCACCCGCTGCTCCGCAGCCGCATCAAGACTCGAATTCAAAAAAGCAGCTCGAACCCCCACAGCCTCAAGCGCCGCAACCTGATCAGCCATCAACGCAATCAACGGAGAAACCACCACTGCCGTACCCCGCCGCATCAAAGCCGGAATCTGATAACACAGCGACTTACCCCCACCAGTAGGCATCAACACCACCGCATCACCACCACGCGTCACATGCTCAACAATCCGCGCCTGCTCACCCCGAAACGACGAATACCCAAAAACCTGCGACAACACGGCCAACGCTCGCGTACCCACATCACCCAAACCACCCCACACCCCACCTACCGACCACTCAGTCATACCCCCACGCTAAATACCCACCCATACCCACCACACGGGAATGAACACCACCCGCGCGTCGTTGCGGTGCCCGAACGCATCACCACGTACAAACAAACAACACACCAATCCACCCCCACCGAACGCGAGGTGTCATGACACAGAGGACGCACGACACATTCAGCAACGAACAAAAACACGTCCTCGCCATACTGCTCATACCGGCATTCATGTCTCTGCTTAGCGTGTCGATCATCAACGTCACCCTCCCAGCCATCTCCGGCTCACTACACACCGGCACCTCCGGACTGCAATGGGTCATATCCGGATACGCACTCGTCTTCGGAGTCCTCCTGGTCCCCGCAGGCAGAGCAGGAGACGTATGGGGACGAGGCAAACTCTTCACCACCGGACTAGTCACCTTCGGTCTCGGATCCCTCCTATCAGGACTAGCCCCCAACATCATCATGCTCAACCTGGCCCGAGTAGTGATGGGCATCGGCTCTGGCCTACTCAACCCCCAAGTCACAGGCATGATCCAGCAATACTTCAACGGCCACGCCCGCGGCCGCGCATTCGGCGCATTCGGCGGCATCATCGGCGTATCCGTTGCCATCGGCCCCGTCCTAGGCGGCACCCTCATCGCCCTGCTCGGCTCCGCCGCAGGATGGCGATGCGCATTCCTCGTCAACGTCCCCATCGCCTTCGCCGGAGCCATCGCCGCACGCAAACTCCTACCCCCAACAGCCTGGGCAGCCCACCCCGACAACTACCCCACCGCCACCAAGGAAAAAGCCGACTTCGACCCCATCGGCATGATCCTGCTCGCCCTAGCCACCACCTGCATCATGGTCCCCTTCATGGAAGCAGCCCTGGTAGGCCCCACCATCTGGGTAGTCCTTGCCATCGGATTAGCCCTCGTCGCCGCATGGCTACGGTGGGAAACCAACTACCGCCGCCGTGGACACCAACCCATGGTCGACCTCGACCTGTTCACCACCCGATCATTCGCCAACGGAGCCATGCTCATCGCCGTCTACTTCTTCGGCTCCACCAGCGTGTGGCTCATCATCGCCCAATACATGCAAGCAGGCCTTGGCCACAGCGCATTCGCCAGCGGCATGATCGGCCTGCCCTCAGCCATCGCCGCAGCCATCACCGCACCCATCGCTGGCAAACACGTAGTACGAATCGGACGCCCCCTCGTCCTATGGGGACTAGGCATCGTTCTCATCGCACTGCTATCCACCGGCGCCGTAGCACTACTACACAAACACGGCATCAGCGAATGGTGGATGCTCCTGACCCTCAGCTTCCTGGGGCTAGGACAAGGAATGGTTATTTCCCCCAACCAAACCCTCACCCTGGCCGACGTCCCAGTGCAATACGCAGGCAGCGCTGGAGGAGTGCTCCAAACCGGACAACGCATCGGCACCGCAATCGGCATCGCCGTCATCACAACCGTCGCATTCCACACCGCCACCACCAACGGCTGGGACCAAGGCCTAGCAATCGGAATGGCCGCCACCGCCTGCACCACCCTGGCCGCCATCGCGCTGGGAACATTCGACCTCATCATGACAAAACGGGAACGCCGCACCACCCCAGATACAAGATGAATACCTTGTGTCTGAGAACAACGCGCGTCGCATAGCCCAAACAGAACACCAGAGCTACGGTGACAAAACCTCACCCACCCCCTACCCGAAGGCACCCCATGGCTCGCCGTTCTCTCACACTCACCATCGCCGCGGACATGATCGCCGCAGGCACCATCACTGCCCCCACCACCGCCCACGCCGCCCCCACACCAGCAGCAAAACCCACCAGCGAAGGGCCCCATTCGCCCCTAAACCGTAAAAAAGCACCACTGAAAATCCGCACCACCAAGACAGCCACCATCCGAGAAGCCGACCTCGGCGACATCAACCTCGGCCCCAAAACCGCTCCACAACGCTTCCGCGCACCAGTACGCGGAACCCTCATCACACCCCGCAAACCCAAAGCCCACGCACCACTCATCGTCTTCGGACACCTACGCATGCCAGACTGCGCCAACAAAGCACTGACCTACCCCTGCCCCAAAGGCGTCCAAGAAATTCGGTACGACCGCGGAATGGTCTGGCTCGCAGAAGCGCTCGCCGCCCGGGGGTACTCCATGCTCATTCCAGACCTGGCGCCAATCTACTCACCCCAAGACACTGAAAAACCCTACGACCAAAGAGCAGCATGGCTACGCACAACAGAAATGCTGCGAGCGCAGATGCTCTCCGCCAACGCAGGAAAACGCTCCGCCTGGGGAACCGGACTAACCGGCATGATCGACGGCCGTGACACCACACTGATGGTCCACTCACGCTCGGCATACATGGTGAACACCACCGTGAACGCATGGCGCAAATCACCCACCCCCATCAAACAGATCCTCGCCTACGGCGCGTGGCAAAACACACCATCCACAGACGAACCTCCCGTGCCCTTCCCCGCCGACATCCCCTTCCTCGACATCGCTGGCACCGCCGACGGTGACGTCGACCACGCCGGATCGCAATGGATGACCGAACTCATCGGCCAGCGCCGCACCGCCCCGGCATTCCACGTCGAAGTCACCGACTACGGACACAGCTACATCAACCGTGAACTATCCCGCCGCCACCTCGACGACCGTGACGGCGTCGACAACGGCCCCACCGCAGCCGACCACGAAAAACTCCTCCTAGCAGCCACCCGTGGCTGGCTCGACCAGACAGTTCGAGGCAAACACGTATTCCCCATGAAAGCCACCGAGCCGCTACCCAACGGGCTCATCGGCACCCCGCCCGCTACCTCGTAGCAACCCCAGGAACTGTCGTACGCCGCATCTCTAACCAAGGAAAATGGGCCACCCCTCTGGGCAAAGGCGCATCCGTGCGAACCTGCCGCAACTTCTCACGCATGGATCCCAGCCCATATCCCTACCGATGCCCCGACGTCAACGACGGCACCATCGTCTCGGACTCTTTCATGACCCGCGTCAAACTTGGCCCCACCACCGGCGCACGAGTAGCACTCACCGCGAAAAACCCGCAGATGATCGCTCTGCACTTGAACCCAACCCGTGACCGCAAAGACAAACTTGGCTACACCCCCATGCGCCTGACAGTCAGGATGAGCGACGGCCGCCGGTACACCATCAACCTCGGGAAGCAATACAACGCACTACGCGAATGGCCCCACCCCAACGGATCCGGCGAGTACTACGTCCAGACCGCCCGCGTCATGCTTCCCGCCGGAGCCCGCCGCGGCACAATGGTCAGCCTCGACCTCACTGCACCTCGCGCCGGCGAAGTGGACATACGCGCTATCGAGGCACTCATCCGCTAACACAAAGCACCCCAGCAACCTCCAGTGGGCCTCACCCTGTCGTTAGGGGTGGGGCCCACTGACATCACCGCCCTACACCAGCTGCACTAGCCACGTTCCAACGAACGCACATGGTCAACAACCTCCGGCATCCCAACCTCAGCCTTACCTACCGCCTCCTCTAAATCTTCAATGGCGTAGCCAAGAGAATCCAAGGCGTCCTCACCGCCACTAATGATGAGAACCTCAGCTGCATTGCCACCCTCACTCACACCAAGGTGCTGTATCGCCGCACCACCAATGAGCACAGACCCCGTCTCACCCACCATGTGCTCCTTCTCAAGCACCTTCCACACTTGTGCGCACTCAGCCTTAGAGACAAACCTCAGCCGCAACTCATACAACAGATCCGAGCTGTTGTGCCGCCGCCACCAATCACTCGGAAACGTAATCTTTGCCATCCCCCGAGGCTAGGCCGTACCTCTTCACTTCCGGAACCCCCGGGCCCCAAACCCAGCCACGGCACGAACCCGAAAAGACAAGCAACCCACCAACCCGCTCCTAATGTGGGCTGTATGAGCGACACCGACAAAAGCCCAAAAGTCATCGCAGAACACACCGCACCAGGTGAACCCCCAGACGAAACCACTCCCGCCGTAGCCGGAGGTAAAGACACCCACCAACCCGCTCAAGGAGAAGGCGACGAAAACTCGCACTAACTTCCCGACACCAACCACAGTCACCCCACCGCTTCACTCATGCAGCAATAATCTCCAGGTCCTCGCACCTTGGGGGAGGACCTGGAAGCTTTCATGAAGGAACACAGCGATGGACTACCTCCTCGAACCCGAACGGTTCTTCCGCGCCGCCGACGTTATCGGCATCTTCGCGAACGCACTCATCGGCGGAGCCGTAGCCCGCTCTAAAGGGTTCGACATCATCGGATTCGTGGTGTTAGCCATCACCACCGCCATGGCTGGCGGTATCCTGCGCGATGTCATCCTCGGAACCACTTTTCCCGTAGCTGTCACCGACCCCTGGTACATGAGCAGCGCAGTCGTGGCAGCACTGCTAGCGTTCGTGCTCGAACTCGACGGCCGATGGAAAATACTGCTCGCCGCAGGAGACATGGTCGCATTGGGATGCTGGTCAGCCACAGGAGCAGCCAAAGCCGCCGCAGCTGGTCTTGACCTACTTCCCTGCATCATGCTCGGCGTGATCACCGCAGTATTTGGTGGCATGTTCCGTGACGTCCTGGTCAACCAAGTCCCCAGCGTTTTCGGTGAAAACCCCCTCTACGCCAGCCTTGCCGTGGTTTCCGCCTTCCAAATGACGCTCATGCTCCAGGCAGGGCACTACCGCATCGGCATGGTCATCTCAATCGTGGGTTGCACCGTTCTAGGGCTACTAGCCCAACGCCGCAACTGGATTCTTCCCAGCGCAGCCTCCCTCACCCTAGGTGGACTCGTGCGCGTCGGCCCGAACCTCGTCCGACGCATCGACCACGCCGAAGAACCAGCCATGGACATCGATGACCTCGACACCGGCGTCCTGCCCCGCATCGACCCCGCCGCTACCAGCAGCGACACTGAACAACAGCCACCCCAGGCAAAAAACAACGACAAACCCGGCACCTAAACCCCATCAGCCTCACACCGGGCTGCCCGCACACGCGCCAACGTGACAATAATCTCCACACACCCATCCACCCCCAACGACGAACTATTCAAAACCACATCAAAATGTTCATCCTGGCGCGGATCCCACCCCCACATCCCCTGCGCCATCTCCACACCCAACCGATCCCGCCGGGCAGCGCGCTCCTGCGCCAGATCCCGCGGAATCGTATGCGTAGCAACCAAACGCTCGATCCTGTCCTCCCACGGAGCAACCACTTTCACATGCAACGCACCAGGCACATCCCGACAAATGAACGTTGCGTTATGCCCCAACACCACTGCACCCGCACGCACCTGATCTGACAGCCAATCCTGCTGCTGAGCCGCCTGCTCATGCATCGATTCCACCGACAGCGGCCCCGCCGCCCGCGTAAACACCTCACGAAGATGGCGCAGCCCCGAACTCGGTTGAGCAAGCGCCGGCTCACCATCCTCTTCTGGCATCTGGCAAACCCAGGGCACCGCCAACTCCCCAGCCACCGCAGGACCAATCCGCTTTGCACCCGCACCCGAAAACGCAAACAACGTCACCAGTGGCAACCCTATCCGCTCCTGTGCAGAATTGCCGCCCATACAAGCCCTCCGAACCTCGACTCCACGCCCGTGTCCAGCAATACTGGCACGGGTGACAATCCCAGGCACGAGAACATGTACGGCTGTCGAGTATTCCTAAATTTGTCACTGGAATTCATCAACCAGCTGTAGATGTGAATGAGTAACGTCGCCTCGGCGTGCACCGGTGGGACACCAGATCAGGAGGTCGCGTTGAGAACGCGCAGAAGAAGAAGGAAAACATTCCTCGACCGACACCGAGGCACCGTAGGAATCGTCGCCGGAGCCCTCACCGTCGTCGGGGTTGCTGGCGCCGCACAAATCGCCTCCCACAGCGCCCACCAACTAGACAGCGCCCAACCCAACCCCGACCTCGGATCTCACCCCTACGGCATCGGCCTAGGCCAAGACTCAGACCTACTCGACATGCCCCCCAGCGGCACCAACCCTCACCGGCGAGGCGCCCCCGGAACCTACGGAGCCTCCTCACAACTCGATCGAGGAACCCGCCTGGAAAACGCACCCGGAGTCACCCTCATCGACACCCGACAAAGCCAAGGCGAAGGCATGGGAACCGGCATGGTTCTCACTTCCGAAGGCCAAGTCGTCACCAACTATCATGTCGTCGAAGGCTCCGAAACCGTCCAAGTCACCATCCCCGACACCGACAAGACCTACACCGCCAGCATCATCGGACGAGACAAAGTCCGCGACGTCGCCCTCCTCCAACTCAAAAACGCCCACGGCCTCAAGACTGTCTCCGTCTCTGAAGCCGCCGTACGCCTCGGTGACAGCGTCCACGCCGTTGGAAACGGCAACGGCCAGGGATACCTCACCCGACTCGACGGCAAAGTCACAGGAATTAACCAAGCCATCGACGTCTCCGACGAAGTATTTGGATCCACCTCACGACTCAATAACCTCATCCGCACCGACGCAGACGTTGTCCCCGGATACTCCGGCGGCCCCCTCCTAGACTCCACCGGACGCGTCATCGGCCTGACCACCGCAGCCTCCGCAGGCATCCGCAGCTCCCAGGTTGACGGTTACGCCACCCCAATGAGCGAAGTCATGAACATCATCCGCCAAATCCGCGCCGGCAACGAATCCGGTGATATCCGCCTAGGCCGCAAAGCCGCCCTAGGCGTCAGCGTCGGCCGCGACCCCCATGGGCGAGAAGGCGCCTCCGTCGTCGAAATCACCCCCAACTCACCGGCAGCGAAAATCGGCATCAAAATCGGCGACCTCATCACCGAAATTGACGACGAAGAAATCGAATCTGCAGAAGAACTCGCCACCGCAGTCGGATCCCTCGATCCCGGAGAAACCGTGCAAATCGCCTGGGTCACAGACCACGGAATCGAACACGACACCGAAGTCACCCTGACCGGAAGCACCCTGAACTAACAACACCCACCCTCACCGAACACGCTGCCGCAATAACCGCCACAACAGCCACACCCCCACCACAGCAACCCCCACCAACCCCCACACAGACCGCGCCGCAGCCTGCAACCACACCTGCCACACCGTAAAACCGATAGTTGTGTAAATCGTCGCCCATGCCATCGACCCCACCACCGCAGCAGGCGTGAAACGCCACACCGACATCCCAGCCATGCCCGTCGACACCTGCACGAAAGACTGAAAACCAACAGTCAAATACGACAAAGCCACCGCCAACGCACCCCACCGATTCACAAACAACCGAGCCCGCTCCATCCGCGGACCCGCAAACACATCATGGAAACGACTCCGCCGACCCCCTGAAGCAATACCCCGCCCCACCACATACAAAACATGCCCCCGCACCAAACCACCCAGAAAAAACACCACCCACAGCGCCACGAAAGGCAGCGACTCACCCCACCCAACAAGAACGTCGATCACGAACCCACAACCCGATCACGACGCCCACGAAGCCACGCAGCACGAGCCAAGGACATGCCTCTATTGTCGCATCACCCACCTGCACAGACAGATTTGTGAAAACCCTTCGGAACGCCACCAACGCGACGATAGGTAGGCGGATCGCGGAGGCGGCGGAGGAGGGGCCGCCGCCCCCGCGATCGTCTGGCTTAAGGGCACCAGTGCGCCCACACACCCGTGGCACCATATGCCGACATGGAATCCATCCCTGTCGTCGGCGCTGCCATCTGCGACGATCTCCAGCGCCCCACCAAATTCCTCGCCGCCCGCCGCAGCTACCCAGCCAGCCTCGCCGGAAAATGGGAATTCCCCGGAGGCAAAGTAGAAACCGCTGAAGACCCCCTCAGTGCTCTTCACCGCGAAATCAACGAAGAACTCGGCGGACTCATCATCGCCGCAGACCCCATCACTGGCCCCGAAAACGGCGGCTGGCGCACCAGCGACCGCCACGTCATGACCGTCTACCGCGCAATCATCGCTCCCGGAAGCAGCGTCGAACCCGGCGACTCCCACGATCAACTCACCTGGGTCGACGCCGCCAACGCCCTCGAACTCGACTGGCTACCAGGCGACATCCCCATCGTCCACACCCTGCTAGCACTGCTACACCAGCCCTAAAACAACCCCCCAAAACCAGCACAATCACCCCCAGCGCATGCGTGATGTCCTGCGAGGCAACTCACAGATGGAATGATGGGGGTATGCAATCCCGCGGAGATATCCGAAACGTCGCCATTGTTGCCCACGTCGACCACGGCAAAACCACCCTCGTCGACAAAATGCTCTGGCAGGGCGGCGCGTTCGGCGAACATGATCACGTCGACGAACGAGCGATGGACTCCGGTGACCTCGAACGCGAGAAGGGCATCACCATTCTCGCCAAAAACACGGCGATCCACTACAACGGCCAGTCAGCCTCGGAATTCCCTAACGGCGTCACCATCAACATCATCGACACCCCCGGACACGCCGACTTCGGTGGCGAAGTCGAGCGCGGCCTATCCATGGTCGACGGTGTCGTCCTCCTCGTAGACGCATCCGAAGGCCCCTTGCCCCAAACCCGCTTCGTGCTCCGCAAAGCGCTCGCAGCCAAGATGCCAGTCGTGCTGTGCATCAACAAGGTTGACCGCCCGGACTCACGTATCGAAGAAGTCGAAGACGAAGTTTCCTCCTTGTTCCTGGACCTCATCGAGGACATCGGTGGGGACGAAAGCCAACTGGAATTCCCCGTCGTCTACGCCTCAGCAAAAGCAGGCGTCGCCTCGACCGAACGCCCAGCTGACGGCGCCCTACCCGACTCGGAAAACCTCGAGCCGCTGTTCAAAACCATCATGGAAAGCATTCCGGCTCCCTCCTACGACGAGGAAGCCCCGCTGCAGGCGCACGTCACCAACCTGGACTCCAGCAACTTCCTCGGCCGTATCGCTTTGCTGCGAGTCTTCAGCGGCACCATCAAGAAAGGCCAGACCGTAGCCTGGTGCCGACGAGACGGCTCCACAAGCAACGTCCGTATCACCGAGTTGCTCGTCACCGAAGGTCTCGAACGTAAACCGGCCGAATCTGCAGGCCCTGGCGACATCATCGCTATCGCCGGTATCCCCGACATCATGATCGGTGAAACTCTCGCCGACCCCGAGGACATCCGCCCACTGCCGCTCATCACCGTTGACGAGCCCGCCATCTCGATGACCATCGGAACCAACACGTCGCCGCTGGCAGGAAAAGTACGCGGCTCCAAAGTCACCGCCCGTCTGGTCAAAGACCGCCTCGACCGTGAACTGATCGGCAACGTCTCCCTCAACGTGCTTCCCACCGAGCGCCCCGACGCCTGGGAAGTGCAAGGACGAGGTGAACTGGCTCTAGCCATCCTGGTAGAGCAGATGCGTCGCGAAGGATTCGAGCTCACTGTCGGCAAGCCCCAGGTGGTTACGAAAGAAATCGACGGCAAGCTCCACGAACCCACCGAACACCTCACCATCGACACCCCCGAAGAACACCTCGGCGCGATCACTCAGCTTCTGGCTGCGCGCAAGGGACGCATGGAGCAAATGACCAACCACGGAACCGGATGGGTCCGCATGGAGTTCGTTGTTCCAGCCCGAGGACTTATCGGATTCCGTACCGAATTCCTCACCGAAACCCGCGGTACCGGCATCGCTAACCACATGTTCCACCGCTACGAACCATGGTTCGGCCCCATCTCTACCCGGCAGGCAGGGTCCCTGGTTGCTGACCGTTCCGGCGCCGTCACCGCCTACGCCATGGTCAACCTGCAAGAACGCGGCGTGCTCTTCGTTGAGCCCGGCACCGAGGTGTACGAAGGCATGATCGTTGGCGAGAACTCTCGCGCCGATGACATGGACGTCAACATCACCAAGGAGAAAAAGCTCACCAACGTACGCGCTTCCTCCGCAGACAACTTCGAAAAGGTCATCCCGCCGAAGAAGTTGTCGCTCGAACAGTCCCTGGAGTTCTGCCGCGATGACGAATGTGTCGAGGTGACTCCCGAGGACGTACGTATCCGCAAAGTCGTTCTCAACGCTAGCGACCGGGCTCGCGCCGCAGCTCGCGCTCGCAGCGAATCCAAAAAGAACTGATTCTGCTTTCCCGTAGGTGGGGTCGCCTCACAACACAATTTTGTGGCGATCTCACCTACGGGAGGTCTCGCACGCTGGTGAGACAGGGTTTACCAACGCCGAAACGAGAGAATAATCTCTGAACGAGAATTGATTAGCCGGCCGTGACCGCGCTATGCAGCAAAAATCACGACGGCACGGGGGAGCAGGAATAGGCAATAACCCCACACCCCTGAACCACCATCAGCAGAGGGAGAACCATGACGGTTTCGCAGTGCGTGGACACAGAAGCATTAGGCGCAGCTTTCGCAGATGCTAAGAAACGCTACGCCGAGTTCACCAATCTCGGTCTTAATGTCACGCGCGGCAAACCTAGTTCTGCACAGCTTGATCTCGCTGAAGGCATGCTCACCGCGTTGAGCGCTGGAGACCACATCGGCAGCGAAGACGGCGACCTGCGTAACTACGGAGGCCAGCGCAAAGGTCTGCGCGAACTCCGCGAAATTTTCGCTCCGCTTGTTCAGGTGCCCACCGAGCAGCTTGTCGCCCGCGACAACTCTTCCTTGTCGCTCATGCACTTCGCCATGGCGAGCAGCTTCTTCCACCCCCTTCCTGGATCTGACACCGCATGGGCAGGTCAGCGCGTCCGCTTCCTCGCCCCTTCTCCTGGATACGACCGCCACTTCGCCGTCTCAGCTGAACTTGGTGTTGACCTGATTACCGTCGGCATGAACGATGACGGCCCTGACATGGACGCCGTCGAAAAACTCGTTGCCACCGACGCCACGATTAAAGGAATTTGGTGCGTACCCAAATACTCCAACCCCACCGGAATCACCTACAGCGATGAAGTAGTGCGCCGCCTGGCCAGCATGAAGGTGGCAGCTGACGATTTCCGGATTTACTGGGATAACGCCTACGCCATCCACCACCTCAGCGAAAACCACGATGAGGTCCTTTCAATCCTGGACGCGTGTGAGCAAGCAGGTAATCCCGACCGGGCATTTGTGTTCGCTTCTACTTCCAAAGTCAGCTTTGCTGGCGGTGGTGTTTCGTTCTTTGGTGCAAGCAAAGACAACATCACATGGTTCCTGGCTCGTGATGCGATGCGCTCTATCGGTCCGGACAAAATTAACCAGCTTCGTCACGTCCGCTTCTTCGAAGATAGCCAGGGCGTCATCGCACACATGCGTAAGCACGCTGAAATCCTCGCGCCCAAATTTGAGGCAGTTGGTGCAGCACTTAACCGTGACCTCAAATCCCTCAAAGTGGCCCAGTGGACCGAACCCGTCGGAGGGTATTTCGTCAGCGTTGATGTGGTCCCGGGAACCGCTAAGCGCGTTGTTGAGCTCGCGCAGCAGGTAGGTGTGGCGCTCACTCCGGCGGGTGCTACCTACCCGGGAGGACAAGACCCCACAGACAGCAACCTACGGCTTGCGCCCTCCTACCCTGACCTTGAAGAACTCACCCAGGCGATGGAAGTCTTCACCACCTGCGTCATCATCGCTGCAGGTGAAAAACTCCTCACCGAGTAAGCAACCGGCATGCCCGGCGCAGTGTCAGCAACATAGTGTGCTGCGTCGGGCTGCCTCTACCTCAGGCACGATCTCCCGCTGAACCCAGCTACGGTGAGACTATGTCGCAGCCCCAATCGGACCCCACCGTGCACGAGCGCTCCCGTCTTCTCTTCATCCACGCACACCCCGATGATGAAACTCTCTGGAGTGGCGTCACCTTGGCTCACTACGCAGGCAAAGGAGTAGACGTTCGCGTTCTCACCTGCACCCTGGGGGATGAAGGAGAAGTCATCCCGCCTGAACTTGCCCACCACGCCCCAGGCCAGGAGAACACCCTTGGTCAGTACCGACGCGGTGAGCTGCGCGCAGCGATGAAAACGATCGGGGCTTATGAGCACGTTTTGGGGGAAAACCCGCTAACTATGCGCGGTGCTCGCTACCGTGACTCCGGTATGGCAGGAACTGACGAAAACAACGATCCGCGCGCCCTGTGCCGTGCCGACCTAGGCTCTCTAGCTGCGCGTATCCGTGCTCGCATTGTTCGCCTCGACCCTGATGCCGTCGTCACGTATGAAGCTACTGGTGGTTATGGGCATCCTGACCATATCCGGGTACATGAGGCTACACGCGCTGCTATTGCTGGCCTTCCTGCAGAGCAACAGCCGCCCCTGTACGTGATTCTTGTGCCTGACGATGTCGCTCGTGAAGACCGGCGTTGGCTGCAACGTCACGTTTCGCCAGCTAGCGGGCTGCAAGTTCCTGCCAGCAGCGATCCGTACCCGCCTTCTGTGGTTAATCACGAACTCGTCACCCATGTCGTGCACGGCAGTTCAGCAGACCTCGCATTGCGGGATGCGGCTTTAGCTCACCACCGCACCCAGGCGACTGTCTATCAGGGGTATTACGCCCTTTCGAATGATGTTGCGGCGCGTTTGCCGCGTGCTGAATATTTTGCCCGCATAGATCCGGTCACGGGCAGGTATGCCCGCCGTATCGGTGCACCTGTTGAAGGACTTGTATGAATCACGACGTCACCATGTCATCGGGGCACCTTGTTGCCCCAGACGAATACCGTCACGCCATGAGGCGGGTCGCTGCAGGTGTATCTGTGCTGACGACCACCGATGGGCGTCATGACCTCGCCATGACGCTGAACTCGGTTACCTCGGTTTCCTTGGATCCGCCCCTGCAGCTGGCTGTCATACACAACGAGGCGCGTTGTCTAGAAGCGCTGCAAGAGAGCAAACACTGGATTATTAACGTGCTGCCGGCATCAGCGCGAAGTTTGGCAACGCGTTTTGCTGAGGTTGGTCGGCCTTCTTTCGGGCAGCTTGATCGGGTTGATCACAGCCGTTCCGCAGAAGATCTGGCGTGTTTGGATGTGGCGATAGCTCGGTTTCATTGTCGTTTGTGGGCGCAGTACCCGGGAGGGGACCACACCATCGTTGTTGGCAGTGTTGTGCGTGTTGAGGTGCCGGTGGTTGTTGGCCCAGGTCTTTTTACTTATCGGGGCGAGATGCGTTCGGTCGACTGATGGGCCATTGTCCAGGTGAGGCCAGGTCGACGTAGGCTGGAGGGGAGCGGAGGCCGCGAAGATGTGGCCACGGCATATCCTTTGCCGGTCGCCTGAAGGCGAAATCCGCCGTTTCCCAGGAGGTTCCTTCACAATGACTTATGTCATCGCCCAGCCGTGCGTCGACGTCAAGGACAAGGCGTGCATCGAGGAGTGCCCTGTCGACTGCATTTATGAGGGCGAGCGTTCGCTCTACATTCATCCCGATGAGTGTGTCGACTGCGGTGCCTGCGAGCCGGTGTGCCCTGTCGAGGCTATTTACTACGAAGACGATGTGCCTGAAGAGTGGAGCGATTACTACAAGGCAAACGTCGAGTTTTTTGATGATTTGGGTAGCCCTGGTGGCGCAGCCAAATTGGGGCTTATTAAGAAAGACCACGAGTTCATCGCGGCGCTTCCTCCGCAGGGGGAGTGAGCACTGGAATGACTGACTCTTCGGGTCAGCTTGTGGGAGTTCAGAATCTTCCAGACTTCCCGTGGGATTCGTTGGTTCCGTACCGGAAACGCGCTAGTGAGCACGTAGGTGGGTTGGTGGATTTGTCGGTGGGAACACCGGTGGATGCGACCCCGCGAGTTGTGCAGGAGGCGCTTATCGCTGCTGCGGATGCTCCGGGGTATCCGCTCACCTATGGCTCTGGTGAGGTACGACAGGCTGTTGCGACGTGGTTTGCTCGGCGCCGGAATGTTCCTGATCTTGATCCGGAGGCGGTTTTGCCTCTGGTTGGGAGTAAGGAACTGGTTGCGTGGCTGCCTACTCAACTTGGCCTGGGCCCGGGGGATGTTGTTGCATTTCCGTCGTTGGCGTACCCGAGCTACGACGTCGGTGCTCGGTTAGCTGGTGCTGCTTCGGTCACTGTGGATGATGTGGCTGCTTTTGACCCGGCTGAGTTAGGGCAAATGCCCCGCCTTTTGTGGGTGAATTCACCAGGCAATCCCACGGGCAAGGTTGCTGCTGTTGAGCAGTTGGCCGCGCTGGTTAGGTGGGCGCGGGAGCATGGTGTGATTGTTGCCAGCGATGAGTGCTACGCCGAGTTGGATTGGCGAACTCCAGCTGTCGGTGGTCCTACGGAGCCGGGACAGCCAGCTACGGTCCCGAGCATCCTCGATCCGAGGGTGTGCGGTGGCAGTCATGAGGGGCTTTTGGCTGTGTATTCGCTGTCGAAGCAGTCCAATATGGCTGGTTATCGAGCTGGTTTTCTTGCTGGCGATGTGAAAATCGTCAAGGCGTTGCTGGAGGTGCGTAAGCATTCGGGCATGATCATGCCTGCTCCGGTGCAGGCTGCTATGGCAGCAGCTTTGGCAGATGATGCGCATGTGGATGCGCAGCGTGAGATTTACCGTGCACGTCGTGCCGTGTTGTTACCTGCGGTCGAGGCGTTCGGGTTCACTGTTGATGACTCCGAGGCGGGGTTGTATGTGTGGGCTCGTCGTAGCGGTGACTGTTGGGAAGATGTGTCTGCGTTGGCTGAGCGCGGAGTGGTTGTGGCTCCGGGGGCGTTTTATGGGCCTGCCGGCGCTGGCCATGTGCGGATTGCGTTGACTGCCACAGATGAGCGTATTGCTGCCGCGGCTGCGCGGTTGTGTTGAGCTCAGTGTTGAGAACGTTGGAGGGGCAGCGGGGGAGTAGGTTTCCTTGCTGCCCCTCTTGGTGTTTGTGACTATCCAGTGGTTCGGATGACGGTGCTTTGTTTTTGGCCGCCGCCTTCTGGATCGTCTTCCCAGGTCGCTTCAGTGCGCTTCCAGGTTCGGCCTGCGTGGGATACAGATGTGATGCCGTATGCGTCGGCGTGAGCGACGCCCCACGCGGCGATAGCTGCTGCTCCTTGCGTTGTTTGGGTTTTGGTGGAGACAACCCCGCCGTGTGTTTCTGAGCTGGTACCGAATGCTCGGTCTAGCTCGGCCGCGATTGTGGGTGCGGGTGTGACGGTGCTGCGGTTGCTCAGTTTGCAGGTCACCGCGTGGGGGGTGATCCCTATGAATGCTTCGGCGAGGGTGATCGCTTCGGTTTCATGTTGTGCGTAGGCGTCAGGGAAACCGCTTCGCTGCACGTCCTGGGCGACTTCTGTCAGTGGGCGGGTTTTGTATCCCTTGATCTGTACCAGTTTGTCGTAGAACGCGCGGGTTGCGTAGACGGGGTCCTGTAGCTGTTTGGGGCTTCCCCAGCCTTGGCTTGGGCGTTGTTGGAACACACCGAGTGAGTCGCGGTCGCCGTGAGCGAGGTTGCGGAGTTTAGATTCCTGCATGCCTGTGCCGATGGCGATAGTTGCGGCTCGTTGGGTGAGTTTTCGCTCTACGGTGACTGCTCCGATGGTGGAGGCGATGGATGCCTGTTCGGGGGCTAGTCGCACGTGAGCGTCGCCTTGGCCTTGGCCCTGCACGATGCAGCTGCCGGGGAGAATGACTGGCCCGCCGAGCTGGACGACGGCGGCGATGCCGCCGCCGACCAGCACGGCTACAGCGACGCCTCCTGCTATCCAGGTGCGGCGTCGTGAGCGTGAGGGGGTTTGTGCGGGCGAGCCTTCTTCGGGGTTAGTCGTTGGCATGTAGCGCTTCGTTAAGAGCAATTCCGTCACCTTTGCGGACTTTTGCCTTCACAGCGCCATCGGTGGAGTCACGGAAGAAGAGGAGTCCTTCGACGCCGGAGAGGTCTCGGGCTTTGACGATGCGACCGTCTTCGAGGGTGACCTTGGTTCCTGCGGTGACGTAGAGACCTGCTTCGATGACGCAGTCGTTGCCTAGTGCGATGCCCGCGCCGGCTTCGGCGCCGACGAGGCAGCGTTTTCCGATGCGGACACGTTGGGTTCCGCCGCCGGAGAGGGTACCCATGGTGGATGCGCCGCCGCCGATGTCGGAGCCGTCTTCGACGATGACGCCTTGGCTGATGCGGCCTTCGACCATGGAGTTGCCGAGGGTACCAGCGTTGAAGTTGACGAATCCTTCGTGCATGACGGTGGTTCCGGCGGCGAGGTGGGCGCCGAGTCGGATGCGGTCGGCGTCGCCGATGCGTACTCCGGAGGGCACGACGTAGTCGGTCATGCGGGGGAATTTGTCGATGCTGTGGACGTGTACGGGGCCGCGTGCGCGGAGGCGTAGGCGGGTGGTTTCGAAGTTTTCGGGTTCGCAGGGGCCGTGGTTTGTCCAGACCACGTTGGGCAGGGCTGCGAAGATGCCTTCGAGGTTGATGCTGTTTGGTTCTACTAGGCGGTGTGAAAGGAGGTGTAGGCGTAGGTAGGCGTCGGGGGTGTCGGCGGGTGGGGCGTCGAGATCGATTTCTACCTTGATGGTGCGGGTGGTGACGCTGCGTGCTGGGTCGCTGCTTTCAAGTGCGGTGAGCTCAGCAGGTGCGGGGTCTTCGGTGGGGGTGCCGAGGGCGGGGGTTGGGAACCACGTGTCGAGGACGCGTCCGGGTGTTTTGGTCGTGTCGTCGGTGACTGTGGCTAGGCCCCATCCCCATGCGGATCGCGAAGTCATGCGTTAAGCCTAGGGCAGGAGGGGCGGTGCCGGGCCAGTGAGTCGAAGAGTGGTCGTGGTGCTGGTAGATGTTGGTGTGGGGAGGTGTTGGTGTGTGGTGGGTACGGTGGCGGGTATGACTTCTCCTCGTTTGGATCCTGCTGCTGATGTTGTTGCGTTGACTGCTGCGGTGTGTGATGTGGGCTCTGAGAGTGGGTGCGAGGGGCCGTTGGCGGATGCAGTGGAGGAGTTGTTGCGTTCGGCGGGGCATTTGGAAGTGTCGCGGTTTGGGAACGTGGTGGTGGCTCGTACGGATTTGGGTCGGGATGAGCGGGTGATTTTGGCGGGGCATCTAGATACGGTGCCGGCGGCTGAGGGGCCGTTTGGGTGGAATGTGCCGACGAAGAGGGTGCCTGCTCAACAGTCGGGTAGTGGCGTGGAGGAGTTGTGGGGGCGCGGAACGGTGGACATGCTCGGTGGGGTGGCGGTGCAGTTGCGGGTGGCATTGGATGTGCCTGAGCCCAATAGGGATGTGACGTTTGTTTTTTATGACAATGAAGAGGTGGCTGCTCCGCTGAATGGGTTGGGGCATGTGGTGGCGGATCATCCGGAGTTGTTGGTGGGGGATTTTGCGGTGTTGTTGGAGCCGACGTCGGTCGCGGTGGAGGGTGGTTGTAAGGGGACGTTGCGTTGTGAGGTGGTGGTTCCGGGGGTGGCGGCGCATTCGGGGCGTCCGTGGATGGGTGTGAATGCTATTCATCGGGCGTCGGAGGTTTTGGATGCGTTGGCTTCGTTTGAGGTTAGGACTGTTGATGTTGATGGGTTGACGTATCACGAGGGTTTGTCTGCGGTGGGTGTGCGTGGTGGCACGGCTGGGAACGTGGTGCCAGATGAGTGTGTGGTGACGGTGAATTACCGGTTTGCGCCGGATTTGTCTGGGGCGCAGGCGCAGGAGCGGATGCGTGAGTTGTTTGCGCCGTTTGAGGTGCGGGTGACTGATCTTGCTGAGGGGGCTCGGCCGGGGTTGGATTCGCAGGTTGCTCGGGGGTTTGTTGAGTCGGTGGTGGGTTGTTCGTGGGATGAGGTGGTTTCGCGGGGGTTGGTTGCTGGTGGTGCTGCGGGGGTAGATCCGTTGGGTGCTTCGTCGTTGTTAGTGCGGGCTAAGGAGGGGTGGACGGATGTGGCGCGGTTTTCGGCGTTGGGTGTTCCTGCGGTGAATTTTGGTCCGGGTAATCCATTGTTGGCGCATAAGGCTGATGAGCATGCGCCGGTGGAGGACTATCGCAGGGCGTTGGCTGCTTTGTGTCGGTGGTTGGGGCAGTGAGGGGTGTTTATCTGGGGGGATAGGTGATTCCTATGGCGGGGATGCCGTATTTCAATCAATTTTGCCTTTATTTTGGGGGTTGTTCCATATAGATTCTTTATCGGAAGTTCTCCCCGGGAACGCTGCTTCGGTAGCGGGTCCATCGGTGGGGGAGGCGCCGATCCCAACAGAGAGGTGTAAGCATGTCCGTCCTGAACACCAAGATCCTCCCTTTCGAGACCACTGCGTTCCGTAACGGTGAGTTCGTCGAGGTTTCCGACAAAGACGTTCTCGGCAAGTGGTCCGTGTTCTTCTTCTACCCGGCAGACTTCACCTTTGTCTGCCCCACCGAGCTCGGTGACATGGCTGACCACTACGAAGAGCTGCAGAAGCTCGACGTCGAGGTCTACTCCGTTTCTACGGACAGCCACTTCGTGCACAAGGCTTGGCACGAGGCTTCCGAGACGATCGGCAAGATCAAGTACTTCATGTTGGGTGACCGCAACGGTGTCATCACCAACAACTTCGAGAACATGCGTGAAGGTGACAACGTCGCCGACCGCGGCACGTTCCTCGTTGACCCCGACGGTGTCATCCAGTACTTGGAGATCACCCCGGAGGGCGTGGGGCGCGAGGCCGAGCAGCTGATCCGCAAGATCAAGGCTGCCCAGTACGTGCGTAAGCACCCCAACGAGGTGTGCCCCGCTAAGTGGGAAGAGGGCGAGAGCACCTTGGCTCCCTCGATCGACCTCGTGGGCAAGATCTGATCAGGTAACACCTGATCGACCGGGTCCGCGTTATGAGGGAGTTTCCCTCTGAGGCGACCGGCGCCGACGACGGCGGGTGGCGGGGGGCTGCCCGCCGTCGTTGTACCTGAAATCTTCTGCTGCCTTTGTGAGTGGCTTGTTTGTGACCCGGACGCGACCTGATGGGGGGTTGTGTGCCGTTCTTAGCCGCGATCGTCACCGGTCGCGTAGTGCGATAAGGAGTTTTTCGTGTCCGTCCTGGATTCCACACTGACCGCGTCGTTGAAGCAGTACTTGGAGATGTTGGAGCAGCCCATTGAGTTGGTTGCCACGCTCGATGATCGCCCAAAGTCGGGCGAGATGAAGGATCTGCTGAACGAGATCGCAGCGTTGTCTGATAAGGTGACGGCTCGTTTTGATGGTACGAATGCGCGTACGCCCAGCTTTGATGTGGTGCGCACGGGCACGGATGTGTCAGTGACGTTCGCGGGTTTGCCGATGGGGCATGAGTTCACGTCGTTGGTGTTGGCTCTGCTGCAGGTGGGCGGCCGTGCTCCGAAAGAGGACGAGGCGCTCTTGAACGCCATTGCGGCGCTGGAAGGCGACTACGAGTTCACGACATACATGTCGTTGACGTGCCAGAACTGCCCCACGGTGGTGCAGGCGCTGAACATGATGAGTGTGGTGAACCCGCGGATCCGGCACACAGCGGTAGAGGGGTCGCTGTTCCAGGATGAGATCCAAGAGAAGAACATCATGGCCGTGCCGGCTGTGTACCTCAACGGTGAGCTGTTTGATCAGGGCCGCATGGAGGCCGCTGAGATCCTGGCCAAGATTGATGCTGAAGGGGCTGCACAGCGTTCAGCTGAAGCGCTGGGCAAAGTCGATCCAGTTGATGTGCTGGTGGTTGGTGGAGGCCCTGCCGGTGTGGCGGCTTCGATTTATGCTGCACGTAAGGGTATTCCTACGGCTTTGGTTGCTGACCGTTTGGGTGGTCAGGTCAATGACACGATGGCGATCGAGAACCTTATCTCTGTGCCGTACACCGAAGGACCGAAGCTTTCCGGTGACCTGCAGGAGCACATGAAGCAGTATGACGTCACCGTGGTGAAGAACCAGCAGGCAACCAAACTGTTGCCAGCTGGTGAGGACGGCTATGTGACGGTTGAGTTCGGCGATGCTGCGCTGAAGGGCAAGACGGTCATCCTGGCCACGGGAGCTCGGTGGCGCAAGATGGGCATTCCTGGTGAGGATGACTACCGCAACAAGGGTGTTTCTAACTGCCCGCACTGTGATGGCCCGTTGTTCAAGGGCAAGCGCATCGCAGTTGTTGGTGGGGGTAACTCAGGTGTTGAGGCTGCGATTGACCTGGCTGGTGTCGTTGAGCACGTGACCTTGTTTGAGTTCCTTCCGGAGATGAAGGCTGATGAGGTGCTTCAGCGCAAGCTGCGCAGTTTGGACAACGTCGACATCATTCTTAATGCGCGCACGAGCGAGGTGTTGGGTGATGGCACGTCAGTGACGGGGCTGGACTATGAAGACCGCGAAACTGGCGAGATTAAGCACGTGGACTTGCAGGGAATCTTCGTGCAGATCGGTCTCTTGCCGAACACCGAATGGCTAGGTGAGGCAGTGCAGATGTCTGATCGTAAGGAAATTGTCATCGATGAGCACGGTGCAACGAGCGTGCCAGGTGTGTTCGCTGCCGGTGACTGCACCGTTGCTCCGTACAAGCAGATTGTGACTGCTTTTGGTGCTGGTGCTACTGCTGCGCTGGGTGCTTTCGATCACCTCATTCGCACGAGCGCTCCTGCTGAGGCCTGATCTGTCTTTGGTGCCTTGATCGAGTCGTGGCCCGCTTCGCTGGGGAGGAAGCGGGCCACGACCACTATTTGTTGTAGCTCTTTTCCTCCAGGAGACGTCGATGAACATCCGAGATCTTGAGTACTTGGTGGCGTTGTATGAGCAGCGTCATTTCGGGCGTGCTGCTGCTGCGTGCTACGTGAGTCAGCCGACGTTGTCGATGCAGATCAAGAAGCTAGAGAGCTACTTAGGTGTTTCTCTTATCGAGAGGTCGAGCCGGTCGGTGTTGTTCACGGCCACGGGGGAGGCGGTGGTTGAGCGGGCTCGTAGCGTCTTGGGTGAGGTGCGGGATATTGAAGTGCTTGCTAAGCGTGCCCGTAACCCGCGGTCGGGAAGTGTGAAGTTGGGTGTGTTCCCGACGTTGGGGCCGTATTTGCTTCCGCATGTGGTGCGGCAGCTGAGCGAGGCGCTTCCTGAGGTTGAGTTGTTACTGGTGGAGGAGAAGACCGCGGATTTGGTAGCGGGTTTGTTGTCGGGGTCTTTGGACGCGATTGTTGTTGCTTCTCCTGTACCGCCGGATGAGACGGGGCTGGTGGTGTCTGCGTTGTTCACTGAGCCTTTTGATCTTGCTGTTCCGGCGGGGCATCGTTTCGCTGAGGGTGCGGTCCCCAGTGTGAGTGATGCGCTGGCTGATGAAGATGTGTTGCTGCTTGAGGATGGGCATTGTCTGCGCGATCAGGCGTTGGAGGTGTGTCATTCGGTGGGGGCCCAGGAGCGTGCTGGGTTCCGTGCCACGAGTTTGGAGACGTTGCGGTACATGGTGGCTTCGGGGGTGGGGGTGACGTTGCTGCCGCGGTTGGCGACGTTGTCGCCCGTTCCGGTGACGCCAGGGTTGTCGGTGCGTCCGTTTGCAGGGCAGGGGCCCTCGCGTTCGATTGTGTTGGCTCGTCGTGCCTCGTCGACCAATGGTGAGTTGGTTGAGGAGATTGCTGAGGTTGTGCGCCGTGAGGTGGGGAAGGTGTTGGGGCAGGCCGCGGCGGATGTGTGAGGGGTGTGCAGCCTCAGCGGGGGCAGTGGCCGGGGTGCCTTGGGTGTTTTAGTGCTGCACCGGTAATGGCCACGGGCAGGGTGCTGCCTTGTGACGGTGACTGATGAATCTGCCCACGCGATGGAGCTCATTCGGTCTGCGGGCATGCGACGATCAGTGTCGTGATCGTTTTACTTGTGGTGTCGGTCATTGTTCTTTTGGGTGCTGCGGTTGCTGCGGTGCTCGGTAGATGGGGCAGGGGTGATCTATGTATGCCTCCTCCGGTGTCTTCAGCTGGGGGATGGGCCGCGGCAGGGGAGGGACCGTTGACGCGTGCGGATCTTGATGGTGTGCGGTTTGATACGGCTGTTCGTGGCTATCGCATGGATCAGGTGGATGCGTTGTTGGAGCGGGTTCGGATGTCTTTGGACGATGCCGCGCACAGGCCATCGGTGAACACAGAGGGCGCTGGTGTGGGTGGTGACGCCTATCCTGGTACGGCGTCCCAGGACCCTGAGGCGTCTCGTGTGGGTAGTCTGCACCGTTTTCCGCGCGTCTCTTCTTCGTCGGAGGGAGCGCCTGTAACCACTGATGCTGAGCGCGCCGAGCGCGGAGAAAAGGAGTAGTACGTGACCTCCGTGGCGACGAATACCGAGGCGACTGTGAAGAGTCGCTGGCGGTTGGATCGCACCCCTAACTTTGTTGGCGCGATTGTTGGCGTCTATGTCATCGCTCGTCTGATCTCGGCGATTATGTTGATCGTTACCGGGCATCATCAGGTAGATGTGGTCTGGTTTGAGAACGAGACCGGCTACTTGCGTATGACGGTGTTGTGGGATGCGTTCTGGTACCGGCAGATTGTTGAAGATGGCTATCCGTCGGTTTTGCCGCGGGATCCGTGGACTGGGAAGTTGTGGCAGAACGCATGGGCGTTCTATCCGATGTTCCCGATGCTGACCCGCGGCATCATGGCACTAACCGGGGCTGGGTTTGCGCTAGTTGGTTCTACCTTGTCTCTAGTAGTTGGTGGAGCTGCCGCAGTTGTTATTGGGCTGTTTCTGCGTTCCAAGGTGGGGACGCGGGTTGCCCTAGCTGCGGTAACAGTCTGGGCTACGTGCATTACGTCGGTCACATTGCAGGTGGCCTACACTGAGTCGCTCGGCGTGATTGTCATTGCTTCGGCTCTGTGGGCTTTGGATAAACGTAAATGGGCTTGGGCTGGCTGTATCGCGGTATTAAGCGGTTTCACTCGTGCTGTCACTTTGCCTCTGGGGCTGGTGGCGTTGATTTGTGTTGTTGTGCGTTGGACGGAACGTAACCAAGACGGAAAAGCTATTTCACGGCGCGAGTACGCGGCGATGCTGTGGTCCCTGGTTGGGTGTGGGCTATCTGGTCTCGTGTGGCCCTTGGTGGTGTGGCAGGGCACGGGTGAATTCGATGGCTACACCCAGACCATGACAGCGTGGCGTGCCTACGACAAGATTCTTCCGTTCGTTCCCTGGTGGGACTTCTTCAATCGAACCATTGATTTCGTTCCGCTGGCTGCTCTGGGACTAGTTCTTATGTGGGCCGCGGTTTTTGCCATTGGTCTTGGTCCATGGGCGCGTGGGTTGGGTGTGACGCTCCGGTCGTGGTGTTTTGCGTACCCGTTGTACTTGTGGGCAGTGATGGACCCGACTACCAGCATTTTCAGGTACGCGATTCTCATGTTCCCCTGGATGGTCATCATGATTGGTGGCGGATGGGGCAAGCCTGGCGAAGACCCGCTGGAGAACCACACCGACACCGTGACGTGGTGGAAGTGGACGTTTAAACGCCCGCGTCTTACGGTGCGTTGGCTGTTGGTTCTCACGGCTGTGTGGGTAGTGATCGGCCTATTGAGCCAATCTTGGTGGATTTGGGAGATTTGGCAGTTCACTCCGCCGGCCGATAACCCGCCGTGATCGGTGACAGCCCCGCTTCCTTGGAGGCGGGGCTGTTTCTTTGTTGTGGCTTGGTGCTGTGGCTGTTTCGCTGCTGTCGACACTCGCATTCATCGGAAAATTTCGAATCGGCGTAGTTATCGGGAGATAATGGATGTGTACAAGTAGGTGCTGATGCGCTGGGCCGTCTCGATGAACGTGGCCCGCCCACTTGTGAGATGGCGTGGTTGTCTGTCGCCTCCGCATCGCGCTCGGGCACCGACGTGACCCAGGGAAGAGGAACTCATGGCCGCTATGAAGCCCCGCACCGGCGACGGACCGTTGGAAGTTGCCAAGGAAGGTCGTGGCATTGTCCTTCGTATGCCGATCGAGGGTGGCGGACGCCTTGTCGTTGAGATGACTGCCGATGAGGCTGCTTCGCTCGGTGTGGCCATCCGTGACTGTGCGGAAGTGCCGTTCGAGTGACGATCATGTGATCGCTTGGCCGACGCGAAACTGATGTGGGGGTGGGAAGACCAAAAGGTCTTCCCACCCCCACATCAATGTGTTGGGTCAGCGGCGAGTGCCTACGAGCAGCCCGCCCCCGACAGGTAGAAGAGCGACTTCAAGGTTGTCGTCGTCGCGGAGCTCTTTACCCAGGTCGCGCAGGTTTACGGTGGTTTCATCACGGGCGGCCGGGTCTGAGACCCGATCGTGCCAAAGCATGTCATCAATGACCAGGAGCCCTCCGGGGCGTAGCAGCCGCACAGCTTGGCTCACATAGTCCGCGTATTCGGTTTCGTCTCCGTCGATGAACACCAGGTCGTAGCCGCGGTCGGCTAGACGAGGGAGCATGTCAAGGGCATCTCCGTTGATGGCACGAGTGTGTTGGGTCGGGATGCCTGCGGCTCGGAACGTTGTTCGGGCAGCTTTATGACATTCCATGTTGCGTTCAATGGTGGTGAGCACTCCGTCGGCAGGCATGCCTTGGAGTAGATAAAGCCCGGAAACTCCGGCGCCGCTGCCGATTTCTACGGCGGTGCGTGTTTTCGCCGCTGCAGCGAGAACACGCAAGGTGGCGCCGACACCGGGGGAGACGGGCGTGGCACCCAGTTCGTGTCCGCGGCGCCGCGCAGCGTCCATGACGGGCAGGTCGGAGATGAATTCTTCCGTGTACACCCAACTTGCTGGCTTCTGCGCGCTCATAGAAAGCACTTTAATCATCAGAGCGCGCAGGTGAGGGGGCTGGCGCTGTGCGGGGTGTTGGATTCGGGGACAGTAGTGCAGGAACTTTTCAGCACTCCGTGCACATACCGCAACCGAACGTACAGGAGATGCCCAGGTTGTCCCGGCAGAGTGTGTAGTGGAACGAACCTTTGCAAGACAGGACGTGAGACCGTGCCCACCTCGTCGACTTTTGGTGCATCTGCCCCCTCGACTGCTGCGCTCGCTTCGTGTGCAGGCGAGGACGCCGTGCACGCCGCGCCGTCTTGGGAAGAGATCGTCGAGACTCACTCGGCGCGCGTGTATCGACTCGCCTACCGTTTGACCGGTAATCCGCATGATGCTGAGGACCTCACACACGACACATTCGTGCGGGTGTTCCGTTACCTGGATTCCTACCGCCCGGGCACCTTTGAGGGATGGCTGCACCGGATTACCACGAACCTGTTCCTTGACCGGATGCGCCGCAAACAGCGGATACGTTTCGATGCGTTGTCTGAAGAGTCTGCCGCGCGGCTTCCCGCGCACGGCGGCGGGCCCGAGCAGGCATGGGATCAGCATCATTTCGATGACGACGTGCAGCGGGCGCTAGAGTCCTTGGCTCCTGATTTCCGTGCTGCTGTCGTGTTGTGCGACATCGAGGGCTTGTCCTACGAAGAAATCGCCGATGTTCTGGGCATTAAGCTCGGTACCGTCCGTTCACGGATCCACCGAGGGCGTGCCCGGTTGCGTGAAGAGTTGGCGCACCGCGCACCTAAAGCGGAGCGTTCCCGAGCCACGCGCATGCCCGAGGTACAGCCTGCGCTGTGATTTTCCCCTTCTGCCCGCCCCGCACTGGTGGGGCTTAAGAGGCCGATGCGGTGAAGAGTACTGTTTTGCTCTGGCAGGATGCGGTGCAGTGCCGTGTCCTGCCAGAGCAGTGTCGTGTGCACGCACAGTAGGTATAAGTAACTAGCGGCACTGGCTCATCACACAGTCATTGCTGCGCGCCGGTATAGCCACGAAGGAGCTGATCACCATCAACGGGTGGGAATTCATCATCATCTTCGTGCTAGCCATGCTGCTTATCGGCCCGGAACGCCTGCCAGGCTATGCCGCGAAACTACGTGAATGGGTTCGTTCGGTGCAGCAGTTCGCTGATGGGGCGAAAAACCAGCTGCGTGAGCAAATGGGCCCAGAGTTCGATGACATCGACTGGAAAAGCTACGACCCACGCCAATACGACCCGCGCCGTATCGTGCGTGAAGCCCTCCTAGAGACCGGTGAGCAGAAAGACACCCCGCTCGAAGAAGCCGTGATCCGCACTCCAGTGCGTTCAGTGACTTTCGACCCGAATCGCCCCACACCCTTCGATAACGAAGCCACATAAACCTGCGGGGGAGTGGTGACGAACAGACAACCGTTCGGCGCCACACCCCCGGCAGTCCAGCAAACGTGCTTAGTGAGGCGTCACTGAAACACCAAGCTTGCGCCCAGCCAGACCCCTGGCCCTGGTAGCCAAGGTGGTAGCGATCTTGGTTAGCTCTGCACCGGCAGGAGAATCTGGCGCACACACCGCCACCGGGGCACCTGCGTCCCCGCCCTCACGCAGGGCCACATCAATCGGAACCTGACCCAACAAAGGAACCTCAGTACCCATAATGGCCGACAGCGAAGCAGCCACTGTAGCGCCGCCTCCAGAGCCAAAAATCTCATTACGGCTACCGTCAGGCATCTGTAGCCACGCCATGTTCTCAACGACGCCCACAACCCGCTGATTCGTTTGAGCCGCGATTGACCCAGCACGCTCAGCCACCTCAGCCGCGGCGCTCTGCGGCGTGGTCACCACCACGATCTCAGCGTTGGGTAGAAGCTGCCCAATCGAAATAGCAACGTCACCGGTACCCGGAGGAAGATCCAACAACAAGGCATCCAGGTCACCCCAGTACACATCCGCGAGGAACTGCTGGATAGCGCGGTGGAGCATCGGGCCACGCCACACCACAGGCTGCCCTTCGGGCACAAACATGCCCACACTCATGACCTTCACGCCATGAGCCTCCGGAGGCATGATCATGTCATCAACCTGCGTAGGAGCGTAAGAAACCCCCATCATGCGCGGCACCGAAAAACCGTAAATGTCCGCATCGAGCACACCAACCTTTAAGCCCTGCTTAGCCATCGCCGCAGCAAGGTTGGTCGTCACCGACGACTTACCCACACCCCCCTTACCAGAAGCAATCGCATAAATACGGGTCAAGTTATCGGGCCGAGCGAACGGGTTCTCCCGCTCGGTTTTGCCACCACGCAGCTTGGTGCCCAGATCTTTGCGCTGCTGATCATTCATCACACCCAAAGTCACCGACACCGAAGTGACGCCCTCCAACGCCAAAAGCGCCTCAGTGGCTTCCTTCTCAATCGTCGATTGCAACGGGCATCCCGCCACGGTGAGCAAAATAGTGGTGGTGACGACGCCTGCATCATCTACCGAAATGTTCTCGACCATGCCGAGCTCGGTGATCGGGCGGTGGATCTCAGGGTCTTCGACGCGTGAAAGCGCGTCCATGAGTTGTTCAGGAGAGGGAACAGGCATGCTCACCACCCTAGCGATGCCAGCTCACCCCGCTGAACGACTCACCCACGCTCCTCATCACTGAGCTGCTCATGCCCATGAGAGTTCTCCGAGGGCGCAACACCAGGACGCTTACCCGTTTTCCGCTTCTTGCGACGGTGAACGCTCTCGCACTCCTCATCATCCAAGCTGCGGATTTCTTCAAGAAGATCACGCAGCTCGGAGCGCAGATAATCACGAGTTACCGTCTCACCCAAAGCCATCCGAAGCGAAGCGACCTCCCGAGTCAAATACTCAGTGTCGGCAAGGTTGCGTTCGTCACGGGCACGGTCCTGCTCAGCAATAACCCGGTCCCGGTCATCCTGGCGATTCTGAGCTAAAAGCAGCAACGGCGCAGCATACGAAGCCTGCAGCGACAAAATAAGCGTCAACAACGTGTAGTTCAAAGAGCGCGGATCAAACTGCACTTCCTCAGGCATAAACGTGTTCCACGCCAGCCACACCGCACAAAAAATCGTCATCCACACAAGGAACTGCGGAGTGCCCATAAACCGAGCAAACCCCTCCGCAGCGACACCAAAAGAGCCCTCACGAAACATCTTCGGACGACGCAGCCACGCGGCACGGATCTCCTGCGGCTGGTCCAGACGGGCCGTTCGCTTCTGCTCAGCCATGCGTCACCTCGTGTCGGTCGTCACGCCAGTCATTAGGTAGAAGTTTGTCGATCACGTCATCAACGGACACCGCCCCAAGCAAATGTCCATCCTCGTCAGCGACAGGCAAAGCCATCATGTTGTACGTCGCCAACTCCCGCGTGACATCCATAAGAGAGGCACTAGGACAAACAGGTTCAATACCCGTATCCAATGCAGAACCGATAGCTGTCGTCGGAGGTTCACGTAACAAACGCTGAAAATGAACGAGGCCAAGATACTTACCCGTCGGAGTTTCCTGAGGAGCCCGGCACACAAAAACCGCAGCAGCCAAAGCTGGGGGGATCTCCTGCCGGCGAACATACGCCAACGCTTCAGCCACCGTCGCCTCAGGAGGAAGAATAAGCGGCTCGGTCGTCATCAAACCACCAGCAGTGTCCTCTTCATACACCAACAGACGACGAAGATCCTCAGCATCATCAGGCTCCATGAGACGCAAATAACGCTCCTGCGCATCCGGAGTCAGCTCACCCAACAAGTCCGCAGCATCGTCAGGCTGCATCGCCTCAAGAACATCAGCAGCACGATTACCAGAAAGCGAAGAAAGCACCTCAACCCGATCATCCTCGGGAAGCTCCTCCAACACATCCGCGAGCTTTTCATCAGGAAGCGCCGAAGCAACCTGCACCCGCCGCAACGGCTTCAACTCACGAATCATCTCTGCCAAGTCCGCAGCCTTGACATCGTCATAACCCTCAAGGAGCAGATCAGCCCCCTGATTCACCGCCAGCGCTCGTAACCCAGCAACCTGATCAATGTCCAGCAGCAACGTTTCACCACGCCGACGCCGCAGCCCCAGCGACTCCCCAAAGCCCGAGCGCTGCCCACCTTTAGGAACTTTGCGGACAAAAACTTTCTCGATCGTCCATTCCCGGGCGCGAACCTTCTCAATCGCGATGTCTTCGATGATCGCCGAATACGGGTCAGCCCCTGGCTCACGAGCCGTAACTGTCCGGTCAAAAAGCTCAGCAACAACCATGACCTCACCGCTGCGCTGCTCAAAACGCCGCAAATTCACCAGGCCAGTGGAGATGATCTGCCCAGCATCCATTGAGGTGACGCGTGTCATCGGCATGAACACGCGCCGCCGACCAGGCACTTCCACCACAAGACCCACGGCGCGTGGATGTCGCCGTGCGGCGCTGAACATGACGATGACGTCACGGACAATCCCGACCTGATCACCGATAGGGTCAAAAACGGAAAGACCGACGAGGCGGGCGACGAAAACGCGTGTGTTCGAGGGCACAACAACCAGAGTAACGACGACGAAGGCACGGTTCGTCCACGGGTACAGGCAGCAGCACGCGATACCGGTCACCACGAAGGCACGCACCAGCAGCAGCCACACCGCCACTGGCAGCTACATCACGCACCCAACAACACCCTCAGGCAACCAGGCCCTGAGCTATCAGCGCAAACGTCTACCCCTTGCTTGGAACCCCTGAGCTACGCCCTCAGGCATCCCCGCCAGCGCGATGCTTACGGAAATACCGCACCAAATACCAACCAAGGAAAGCCACAATCGCAGCGATCACCACATACTGCAGATACCCCACGTACTGCTCCACCTGATCCCATTTCTCACCCAACGCGAACCCGGCATAAATCAACACCGAATTCCACAAAACGCTACCCACCAGCGAGAACACAGAAAACTGCAGCAACGGCATCCGCGACAAACCAGCCGGAATCGAAATGAGACTGCGAATAAGAGGCAGCATCCGGCCAAAAAACACCACCGAATAGCCGTACCGGTTAAACCACGCCTCAGCCTTCTCAATGTCCTCGACATCCACCAACGGCATCCAGTCAAAAAAACGGAACAACCGATCTCGCCCAAGAACCACACCCAGCGCGTACAGCGCCCACGCCCCAACCAGCGAACCGACAGAAGTCCACACAATCGCCGACATCAGTGACAACGTGCCCTGACTGGCAGTGAAACCAGCCAACGGCAAAATCACCTCACTAGGAATCGGCGGAAAAACATTTTCCAACGCAACAAGAAGCCCAGCCCCCGGCGCCCCCAACGCCTCCATGACGCCGACAATCCACTGCGTCATCCCGCCGCCAGCACCTCCAGCAGCCACTGCGCCACCCATCAAAACCGACACACCCGTCAGTAACATTCCTCACCTTTACCGTTCTGCCGTCTGAGCGGCTCGGGGCAAAACCCCAGCGTATCCAGCCGCCTCACCCACGCGAAGAAACACCTCACCTCACCAAAGACGCCCCCGCAATACCGATAACCTGACTAGGCACCCCCACAACGAAACTCGGTCAACGAAAGGCCGCCCCACATGGCGACAACACCCGACCCCACCCTGCGGCCACGCCGCTCAGTGCTCTACATGCCCGCCTCCAATCCCCGCGCACTGGAGAAAGCAACCACCCTGCCCTGCGACAGCATCATCTTCGACCTCGAAGACGCCGTCGCACCAGAAAACAAACCAGCTGCCCGCGACGCAGCCTGCGCCGCCACACAATCAGGAAAATACGGACACCGCGAACTGATCATCCGCGTCAACGCAATCAACACACCCTGGCACCACGACGACATCGCAGCAGCAGCAGCAGCCGCGCCCGACGCCATCGCCATCCCCAAAATCAACACCGCCGAAGAAATCCACGCCATCTGCGCTGCTCTCGAAGCAGCACACGCCCAACCCGCCACCGCGATCTGGGCCATGTGCGAAACCCCACTCGGAGTGCTCAACGCCCCCAGCATCGCCGCAGCATCCCCGCGCCTGCAGGCCCTGGTCATGGGTTCAAACGACCTCATTAAAGAACTCCACGCCGAAGACATCCCCGGCCGCGCCCCGCTCATGGCATCCATGTCCTGGGCAGTGCTGGCAGCCCGCGCCGCGAAAATCGCGATCCTCGACGCCGTCCACAACAACATTCACGACCACGAGGGCTTCACGACCGAAGCAACGATGGCCCGCCAGATGGGATTCGACGGCAAAACACTCATCCACCCCAACCACATCGCGGCAGCCAACGAAATCTTCAGCCCCACCCCCACAGACATCGAACACGCACACGCCATCATCGCTGCCTGGGACGCCGCCGACGGAGCTTGCATCGCCACCCACAACGGCCGCATGATCGAACAACTCCACGTCGATGCCGCCCGCCGCACACTCGCCCTCGCCGAGGCCATCACCACCCTCGAAAACGACACCCCTTAAGCCACGCCGCCACCCACACCAAGGGGCTAGCCCCGTAAGACCAGCCCCTCAACCTCACTTCGCTGATGCGTCATCAGCACCTGGAGAATCCGCCGCCGAGCCTGCAGCAGCCTGCGATGAATCGCTCGACGAGACTGGCTTGCCCGAGGAATCAATCTTCTGCCCGTACATTCCCTCAAACGGATTTGGGCGCGCCTGCACACGCTTAGGCTCCCCAGTAGTGACCAAAGCGCCCCGTACACCATCCATCTTCGACAACAACGCCTGTGCCTCTCCAAAGGCCCGATGCTCAACCAACAGCTCATACTTCGTGGCCACAACCTGGCTCACCGACGTGAAATCACGCCGACCACGAGACATCGAATACCCCAAACCTGCCCAAATAAAACCGAAAACCGCCCCAGCCCCCACAGCCATACCGATCAGGCCTAACGTCGCCCCACCCTCAAACATCGACAAAATCAACCCGACAAACAAACCCATCCACATGCCCGACAGCACGCCACCACCAAGCACCTTCGGCCACGTCAAACGCCCGGTCACTCGCTCCACCTGACGCAAGTCCGTACCCACAATCATCACGTTCTGCACCGGGAACTGCTCATCAGACAAAAAATCCACGGCCTTCTGCGCATCCGCATACCGGTCGAACAACGCCAACGACTGAGGGAACTCAAGATTGAGGATCTCCTGACCTGCAGAAGGCTGTTGCGACATAAATATCCGTCCTGTTCTCAAGGCAAAAGTGTGGTCAATAACAAAGGCAAACAAGCGGCGGCGTCACAGCCACAAACATGTCATCCACCCATGCCCGCGCGGCACGAGCATAGACACGAACACCGCAACAGCGACGCCGCCGACCCGTTCAACACTCAAAACCACTCAACGATTCCACAGCGGAATAAACCCGCCGATCATGCATCCCCAGCTAGAAGAGGAGCCATCCACGCCTCAACCTCATCCACCGAACGCGGCAACTTCGACAAGCTTTCACAGCCCTCAGCAGTGATGACAATGTCATCTTCGATCCGCACACCAACTCCACGGAACTCTTCGGGAACCAACTCGTCATCAGCCTTGAAATACAACCCCGGCTCTACCGTCAAGACCATGCCCGGCACGAGAGTGCCGTCCATGTAGTCCTCACGCAATGCCTGCTGACAGTCATGCACATCCAAACCCAAATGATGGCTGGTTCCATGCACCATCCAACGACGATGCCACTGACCATCTGGCTGCAAACTGCGCTGCGCACTCACTCCCTCAGGCAACAAACCCCACTGCTCGCAATACCGAGCGATCACCGCGATCGCTGCCTCATGCACATCCTTGAACGTTGCCCCCGGCTTAGCCGCGGCGATACCCGCCTCCTGAGCCTCCAACACAGCCTCATAGACCTTCCGCTGCGCAGGAGAAAACCGCCCATTCACCGGCAAAGTCCGTGTGATATCCGCAGTAAAAAGCGAGTCAACCTCCACACCGGCATCAATCAACACCAGATCACCCTCCCGGACCTCACCAGTGTTTTTAATCCAATGCAACGTATTCGCATGGTCACCCGCGGCGCAGATCGAGTCATAGCCGACCCCATTACCTGCATGCCGCGCATACAAACCAAACGTTCCCTCAATCCAGCGCTCACCACGACCACGGCGCACCGCCTCCGGGAACTGACGCACCACCGCAGCAAACGCCGTATCCGTAGCCGCGACAGCCTCACGCATCTGGCTGATCTCCCACTCATCCTTCACCAGACGCATCGTGGACAGCTTCACCTCCAGCTGCCGATCCACCTCAGCAGCAGACTCAAGCAGCTGCTCATTTGCGCTATCCCGACGAGCCTTCGCCACCTGCTCATCCACCACCGGATCAACACCGGTCAACACTCGCAACGACACCGCCCCGAGATCCTTACCGACAGCATCACCGAACTGATCCAAATGCGCTGTCGACACACCCAACTCTGCAGCCAACGACTCCAACGTCGGGGCAGCACCCACCCAAAACTCTCCGTACCGCGAATCCGAAAACGACGCTTCACTATCTCGCGGCAGCAACGGCCGCGCATACAACACCGACTCATGCCCCCCCTCGGCCCGCGGCTCCAACACCAACACCGCATCCGGTTCCCGATCCGCCCCCAAACCAGTCATATGCGCGAACGCGCTATGCGGCCGGAAAAGATAATCACAGTCGTTGTTCCGCACCTTAAAACCACCAGCAGGAATCACCAACCGCTCACCAGGAAAAGCAGCCGACAACGCCTCACGCCGCGCAGCCGCCCACCGAGCCGACTCCGCCAGCTGCGGCAACGACTCCTGGCGAGGCGCCCACCCCGAAGCCATAAACTCAACAAACGCCTGCGACCTAGGCCTGCTGCGGTGCTCAGACACCGCCTCCTGCTCCCTCTTTGCTCCCGCCTGCTGCGTGCCAGCTCCGGACTCCAACGATGCTCCCGTATCAGCCATACCCCCCATGATCACATCCACATCCACCCCAGCGCCGGAACATGATTAAGGCGGCCACCCACCGAAAGTGAATGGCCGCCTTCACCACCGACAGATCAGAGGTTGATCATGTGCCCAGCGATACCGTGCATAGCCTCCTTGAGCGCCTCACCCAATGTCGGGTGAGCGAAAACAGTGCGGCTGACCTCATCAGCAGTCAGATCCCACTGCACAGCCACGTTCGCTGCAGGCAGAAGCTCAGTCACGTCCGGACCGATCATCGACACACCAAGAATCTCGTTGTGCGCCGCGTCAGCGATCACCTTCACGAAACCGACACCCTCACCAAGACCCTGCGCCTTACCGTTCGCCGAGAACGGGAACGAAGAAGTCTTCACGTCGTAGCCAGCATCCTTAGCCTGCTGCTCCGACAGACCCATCGAAGCGATCTGCGGGTGGCAGTAAGTCGCACGCGGAATCGTCTGGTAATCAATCGGCATGGTCTCGGCACCAGCGATGGTCTCCGCAGCGACAATACCCATCGCCTCAGCAACGTGAGCCAACATCATCTTCGCCGTCACGTCACCAATGGCATACACGTGCTCAACGTTCGTGCGCATGAAGTCATCAACCTCGATCGCGCCGCGCTCAGTAAGCTTGACGCCAAGGTTCTCCAACCCATAACCCTCAGTGCGCGGAGCGAAACCGAACGCACACAGCATCCGCTCGGCCTCCAACACCTGCGACTGGCCACCAGCAGCCGGCGAAACCGTCACCTTCACACCCGAACCCGTGTCTTCCACAGACTCGACCTTGGTGCCCGTCATAACCTTCACGCCGAGCTTCTTGTAGTGACGTGCCAGCTCCTTAGACACGTCAGCATCCTCGGTCGGAACCATACGGTCCACGAACTCCACGATCGTCACATCGACACCGAAGTTCGCCATTACGTAAGCGAACTCGACACCAATCGCACCAGAACCACCGATGATGATGCTCTTAGGCAAGTTCTCATCGAGGATCTGCTCCTCGTAGCTGACCACGTTCTTGCTCAGCTCAATGCCCATCGTGCGCACCGTCGCACCAGTGGCAATGATCAGGTCACCGTACGTAACCTCACGCGTGGAGCCATCTTCAGCCTCCACCGAAATCGTGTTGCCCGCCTGCAGCGTGCCCCACCCATCAATCTCCGTGATCTTGTTCTTCTTCATCAGGAAGTGGACACCCTTAACGATGCCTGCACTCACCTGACGAGAACGCTTGTGCGTCGGGCCGAACGACATCGTCGCGTCGCCCTCAATCCCGTACTTCTTCTTCTCCTTGGTCAGCGTGTGCGCCAACTCAGCGTTCTTCAGCAACGCCTTGCTGGGGATACAACCAACGTTGAGGCAAACACCACCCCAATACTTCTTCTCAATAACTGCGACCGACTTACCCAGCTGAGCCGCGCGAATAGCCGCCACATACCCACCAGGGCCGGCTCCAAGAACAACAACGTCAAAGTGATCAGCCATGTGCACAGCCTAATGGCCACTGAGCAACCTACCGTCCCTGCCCCGCAACGAACCAACCAGCAACTGTATGCACACCCCGCGTAATCTCGAAGATATGCGCATCGACCTCCACGCCCACTCGACCGCATCAGACGGTACCGACACACCCACCCAACTCATCGAAAACGCCTGCCGCGCCGGACTGGACGTCATTGCCATCACCGACCACGACACCACCAACGGTTGGGATGAAGCCGCCACCGCTGCCACCAACAACAAAATCACCCTCGTACGAGGCATCGAAGTTTCCACCAGCACCAACGGAATCAACATCCACATGCTCGGTTACCTCCACAACCCCCACCACGCCGGCCTACTCAACGCACTCGAACGCGCCCGCAACTCCCGCCAAAACCGCGCCCAACGCATCGTTGAACGCCTCGCCACCGACCTACCCATCACCTGGAACGACATACGCAGCCACATCGACGACACCACCACCATCGGCCGCCCCCACATCGCCGACGCACTCATACGCGCTCGCATCGTCCCCAACCGCGACGAAGCATTCCGCCGATACCTCCACGACGGATCCCCATACCACGTTCCCTACGAATCCATATCCCCCAGCGAAGCCATCCACCTCATCCGCGACGCCGGCGGAGTGCCCATCATCGCCCACCCCTTCGCCACCAAGCGCCGTGGCCGCCCCATTACCGACGACATCATCGAAGAACTCACCGACGCTGGCCTACTCGGAATCGAAGCCCACCACCTCGATCACACCCCCGAACAAGCCACACACGCCCTTGGCCTAGCCACACAACTCGGCCTCATAGCCACCGGCTCCAGCGACTACCACGGAACCGGCAAAACCAACCGACTCGGCGATCACACCACCACCCCCGCCGCCCTCGAAGCCATCAACGCCCACGCTCACGGCACCCCCATCCTGCAGTCCTAACCACCCCGCTACCGCCCGCCCCCGGTAAACACGTGTGCCCCGGGCCGAGGGAGGGCCCGGGGCACACAAGCGGCGCCCGCAAGGTGGCGGGGGTGGGGCGCCTGGCAATCACCACCGGGTAGAGGGGCACCCAACAGTGATCAACGAAGGGGAAGTGTGTGGGCAGGAGAGGGGCCCCACCCACACACCTGTACGCGTCAGCACACGCCGCGTACGTGGAGGGGAAAGAACATCAATATCGCTGCCACGGCCACCGCAACACCGACGCATCACGCACAGCAACCGTCCCAGCCGTCACCGAAGCAGCAATCAACAACGCCGCAAACAACAATCGCGGATCACCCACAAGAGACGGCCCCACAACCATCAGCACAACCAAAACAGCAACACCCGTCACCACAGCTGACGCCAAAACAGCGCGATTCGCGCCAACCTCGGCGCCACGAGCCGCATCAGGCCGCGAAACAGCATCACTACCAAAAGACATGAAGGCCCCCACCTGTCGTGTCGTAAAACGGGCCGACCCCCATCGGCACCGCGAACAGCGCACCGCACAACAGAACCCCCACGGTTCCGCACCTGCGGCAGAAAAACACTGTGAAAAATAAGAAAACCGATATCTCACAGCCACTGCATAAACCGACAAAATGACATCAGTTAATGCACGTGGAAGAAACAGCACAAAAATGCCGTCCCAGAAACAAAACTACCGCAGATGCTGGACGCATGTTCAACTATGTGGGAAAAACGATATCCATCCCCACGAAAAGCCCTCTAAACACACACAACTACGCCATCAGCCCATGAGCACACACCCGTATCACTCACCCGAAGATGCGCCCCCAGAAGCCCCACCACGCGTTCGACGACGCCTGCGCTGACGACGCGGCTTATCCGCACCACCAGCAGAATCACTCCGCTCACTCACAGACTCAGACGCACGCGAAACCCGCCCAGCTGCCCCACCGCGACCACGAGCGCGCCCCCGACCGCCAGCACGGCCAGACCCCCTACCGCGACCACGCGAAGGCTCCCCCAAATCCTCAACAGCCTCAGCCGACAAACCAGCCAACAAACGCTTGTCTTTAGGCAAACGCCCCTTCGTGCCCGGCTCAATATCCTGATCCGAAAACAAATGATCCGAACTCGAATAAGTCTCCACCGGCTCAGGCATACCCAACTCAAGCGCCTTATCAATCAAGCGCCACCGAGGCATATCCTCCCAATCCACCAACGTGATCGCACGCCCAGTACGCCCCGCACGCCCAGTACGCCCTGTGCGATGCAAATACGTCTTCTCATCCTCCGGCGCCTGGAAATTAATCACATGCGTCACATCATCAACATCAATACCGCGCGCAGCCACATCCGTAGCCACCAACACATCAATATTGCCGTGACGGAACGCCCGCAACGCCTGCTCACGCGCACCCTGCCCCAAATCACCATGAATCGCCCCAGCAGCAAACCCACGCTCAGACAACTCTGAACTCACCTTCGCCGCCTGCCGCTTCGTCCGCGTGAAAATCACCGAACGCCCGCGACCCTCCGACTGCAACACCCGAGCAATGATCTCTACCTTGTCCATCGGATGCGCCCGATACGCAAACTGCTCAATCGCCGAAACCGTCGCACGATCATCACCAGTCGACTGCGCCCGAATATGCGTCGCATGATCCATGTACTTACGCGCCAACGCCACCACAGCGCCAGGCATCGTCGCCGAAAACAACATCGTCTGACGCGACCCAGGCGTCAACGCCAAAATCCGCTCTACATCCGGCAAAAAGCCCAAATCCAACATCTCATCGGCCTCATCCAGCACCACGACCGTGATCTCCGTCAGCCGCAAATGCCCCTGCTGAGCCAAATCCAACAAACGCCCCGGCGTCCCCACAACCACATCCACCCCACGACGCAACGCCTCAACCTGCGGCTCAAACGCCCGCCCACCATAAATCCGCTCCACCCGAATACCCCGACGACGACCCGCCTTATCCAGATCATCACCCACCTGCACACACAACTCCCGCGTCGGCACCACCACAAGCCCCTGCGGACGCCCAGGATGCCGCAACTCCGGAAACTCCGGATCCGCCTCAGTAATCACCGCATCCAACAACGGCACACCAAAACCCAACGTCTTACCCGTACCAGTCTTGGCCTGGCCAATGATGTCTCCACCGTCCAAAGCAACAGGCAACGTACTGGCCTGAATCGGGAAAGCATGCGTAATACCCGCATCAGCCAACGAAGCAGCAATATCCGGATGAATATCCAAATCCGCAAACGCAGGCATCTCCTGCCCCACCGGCACCTCAACATCCGGCGTCACAACATCATCGGTACCCGCAGCACCCGTCACGTCACTCATCACAAACAACCTTCAAACGGCAACGGCATTCGCTCGCGTCACACGACATGCCTGCATGAAATCGGGCCGATCGGAAAAGAACGATCATCGACATGCCCCTAACACCGGAAACACACCGAACAAAGCTCCAACAGAGCTCACAATCAAGCGGTCACACCACCAACGCCGCGCTCACAAGCGACCAGACACCAATGGCGACACGCACACGCGATAGGCAGCGTCCCCGCAGACCAAAAACCACAAACGGCAGGCCCACCAAAGACAAAAACCACGAGGAACGAATTCCACAAGGAAGATGCCGACCGGGCACCGAATATGTCGACACAATTCTACGCAGGCACAGCCCTACACCGAAACGTAGCTGCACCCGACACACGCGAAAGGGCGCCCAGCCACGCCAGACGCCCTCACGAAACCGCCAACAGGCGACAAAAAATCACAACATACCGAAACCGACGCCACCCTTACGCGGGCTACCGATCTCCACATAACCCAACGTCGCCGCAGGCACCACCACCACACGGCCCTTCTCATCCTCCAAACGCAACGGAGCCCCCTGCGAGACAGCCTTGTCAACCAACGCCTGCACCTCCTCATGCGACAACGTCGACTCAACACTCAACTCACGAGTGGTGTGCAAAACACCAATCTTGACCTCCATGGAGCAAACCTCCTCGCCGCCTCAACGGCATACAACAACGAATTACCAACGAGAACCCACCCCGAGCAGCAACACAGCAACCCGAAACCGAATTCCCTCCACAACGAGACTACTTCCTAACGCCCATCAGTCCACGTCACCAACAAACCCAGCCAACCCACCCCACGCCATCCGAGTAAACGCATCCACCGCATCCGAACGAGACAACGTCCCATCCCGAAACCACGCCCGCGCCGAAAACTGCGCCAACCCCACCAACGACGTCGCCACCGCATTCGACTCAGCCAACGACAAATCCCGAAAAGAACGCACCCGCTCAGCAATCGCATCAACACACCACCCCTGCAACTCCTGCACCCTCCGCGTCGCCTCAGCCTCACTCAACGTCTCGGACTCATACACCAACCGAAAACCACCAGCAGGCTCAGTCACAAAACCGAAATACGCCTCCACCATCGCCCGCACCACCTCATCAGCCCGCCCCGCCTGCGCCAAAACCTGACCCAAAATCACCCGCACATGCTCAGCAGCCTCATCCAACAACTCCAAATACAAATCCAACTTGCCCGGAAAATGCTGATACAACACCGGCTTAGACACCCCCGCCCGAGCAGCAATGTCATCCATCGACGCATTGTGATACCCATGTGCCGAAAACGCCTCCCGCGCATGCAACAACAAATGATCACGACGCTCGGACTTACTCAACCGCCGATGCAAATCAACCGAAACCTGAACCACAACGCCCCCTCGACAACCACAAACACAAACACCCACCAAACCCACGCATCGTAACCGCCCCAACCTGACCAACCCTGACAGTGAACGATGATCCAATACGAAAAACACATCCACCATCCACGAGGCACACCGTGAACAAACCCACCCCACCCCCCAACCACGACACCACCCCCGTACGCCTCGTCCGCACCAACGCCACCCACTTCGACGGCTGGCCCCGCCTCATCGAAACCCACCAACTCGACCCCTCACAAACCACAGCCACCACCGCACGCGGACCCCTCATCCACATCTACGGCGCCCCAGGCACAGGAAAAACCACCGTCGCCGTCCACAGCGTCCTACACCGCATCCGCAACAACCACCGCACCCCCACCGAATGCATGCTCCTCACCTCCTCACGCGTCACCGCCACCCACGCCCGACGCGAAGTAACCCGCCTCCTAGGCACCACCACCCAACGCCCCCTCGCCGCCTCCATGCAAGCCTTCGGATTCAGCATCCTCACCCGACTCGCCCACCTCAACAACACCCCACCACCCCGCCTCCTCGACGGAGCCGAACAAGACGTCATCCTCGGTGAACTCCTCACCGGACACACCACCGGACACGCCCCCGCCCCCAACTGGCCCCACGACATCACCGAAGCCCTCACCACCCGCGGATTCCGCGCAGAACTCCGCGACCTCATCATGCGCGCCGTCGAATACGGCATCTCACCCGAAGAACTTGCCAACCTAGGCAACCAACACAACGAACCAGCCTGGACCGCCGCAGCCGACGTACTACGCGAATACGACAACGTCACCGCCCTCTCCCGCCCCGGCGCATACGACCCCTCCTGGATCCTCGGCGCCGCCGCAGGAGCACTCCTAGACAACCCCACCAACATCAACCTCCTCAGCGGCGGCATCCGCACCCTCATCATCGACGACGCACAAGAACTCACCGCCGCCGCAGCCACCCTCCTGAACACCCTCCACCACAACGGCATCGAACTCGTCCTGATCGGCGACCCCGACACCGCCACCCAAACCTTCCGCGGAGCCGACCCCCACCTATTCACCAGCGGCTGGGACGGACTCACACCCACCACCTGCCACACCCTCAACACCCGACACCGCCCCATCCACGCCATCGCCGCCGTCACCACCCACATCACCCAAAACATCGGCGTCACCGGAACCGCCACCCACCGACACGCCACCCCACCACCAGGACCCGAACCCACCACAAACACCCCACCAATCGACATCATCATCGCCAACAACACCAGCGCCGAAGAAGCCCACATCACCGCCCTCCTACGCCGCGAACACCTCCTCAACGGACGCGAATGGTCAGACATGGCCGTCATCGTCCGCGGATCCACCCGCACCGCAGCCCTACGACGCGCCTTCAGCGCCGCCGGCATCCCCACCGACATCGCCGGCGCCCGCCTACCACTACGCGAAGAAACCCCCGTCCGCACACTCCTAGCCATCTACGAAGTCGCCATCCACGCCGCCTGGGCCGCAGCCCACAACCCCACACCCGAAAACCCCACCACCACACCCCAACCCACACCACAACACCTCACCACCGCTGACCTACTCGCCCTCGACGAAACCCTCACCTCCCACCTCCTCCAATCAGACACCGTCACCGCCCGCCGCGCCCGCCGCGCCCTAACCCACCACGAACGCACCAACGGCGGCACCCGCGCAAACCCCGAACTCCTCGCCCACGCCCTCCTCGACCCCACACCACCACCCCCACACCCCGATCTAGCCCCCATCACCCGCCTACGCACCGCACTGCACGCCGCACTCCACGCCATCACCATCACCAACACCAACGGCCGCCCCGCCTGGCACCCCAACACCACCTGCCACACCATCCTCTGGGCAATCTGGAACGCCACCAACGCCGCCCCACTCTGGTGCGACACCGCCCTCAACGGAACCACTGCCTCCGCCCGCGCCGACCGCGACCTCGACGCCGTCGTCGCACTCTTCGCCGCCGCCGACGCCTACACCACCCGACTACCCGGAAGCGGACCACTAAGCTTCCTCGAACATCTCCTCTCCCAAGACGTCGCCGCCGACACCCTCGCCGCCCGAGGACAACGCGGACGCCAAGTCACCCTCACCACCCCCGCAGGAGCCGTAGGCCGCGAATGGGGACTGGTCATCATCGCCGGACTCCAAGAAGGCGTCTGGCCAGACACCCGCCTACGCGGATCCCTCCTGGGCTCCGAACGCCTCGTGGACATCCTCACCAACCGCGGCACCAACATCCACGCCCAACTCATCGACGTACTCCACGACGAAGCCCGCCTCTTCGCCCTAGCCACCAGCCGAGCCCGCCAACGACTCATCATCACCGCCACCTCAAACGAAGACGAACAACCCAGCAATTACTGCGAACTCGTCCGACAAGCCATACCCAACAACCACCCCGACACCCCCACCCAACCCACCCCCACACCCCGAGCAATGTCCATGACCGGACTCGTCGGCGAACTGCGCCGCCGCCTTACCGAAACCACCGACCCCCACCAACGCACCCTCCACGCCCAACGACTCGCCCACCTCGCCCGCCTCGGCGTCCCCGGAGCCCACCCAGACACCTGGTGGCCCGACCAACCCATCAGTACCAACGAACCCGTCCTACCCCCCCAAAGCCGCATCCGCATCTCACCCTCCAAAATCCAGACCTACACCGAATGCCCCCTACGCTGGTTCGCCACCGCCGCAGGCGGCGAAGCCACCACCCCCCAAACCACCTCCGCCCTCGGAACACTCATCCACGACATCGCCGCACGCTACGAAAACGACTACCCCACCATGAGCGCAGAACTCGACAGGCTCTGGCCCCACCTCAACCTGCCCGACGGCTGGACCTCACAACGCCTCCACCAACAGGCACAACACATGATCTCCCGCCTAGCCAACTACCAAAACACCAGCAACAACGACGGATGGCAACCCGTCGCAAAAGAAACCGACATCAACGTACCCATCGGCCGCGCCGACATCCGAGGCCGCATCGACCGCCTCGAACGCAACACCCAAGGCCAACTACGCATCATCGACTTCAAAACCGGCGCCACCAGACCCACCGACGCCGACATCACCCACCACGCCCAACTCGCCACCTACCAAATCGCCCTCGAAGCAGGAGCCCTCAACAAATACGGAACCGGATCAGCCGGCGCCGCCCTCGTCCACATCGGCAAAGCCGGACTCACCAACGCCGCCAAAATCCAAGCCCAACCACCCCTCAACGAAACCGAAGACCCACACTGGGCCCACCAACTCATCGAAGAAACCAGCAACGGCATGGCCAGCAACACCTTCCCCGCACACCCCGGACCCTGGTGCCGCGTCTGCAGCCACCACACCATCTGCCCCACCCGCAATGAAGGAGGCACCCAGTGAAAATCCACTACAGCGCCAACGACATCGCAGACGCCCTAGGCAGACACCACCCCACCCCCGAACAAGCAGCAGTCATCGAACACCCCCTCGAATCCATGCTCATCGTCGCCGGAGCAGGATCAGGAAAAACCGAAACCATGGCCTCCCGCGTCGTCTGGCTCGTCGCCAACGGACTCGTCCCCGCCGAATCCGTTCTAGGCCTCACCTTCACCCGAAAAGCAGCCGGAGAACTCGCCGAACGCATCACCCGCCGCCTCACCGCCGTCCGCGCCGCAGGACTCTGGATCCCATACAACGACCCCAACACCCCCAACGACACCACCACCGACAACGACATCGTCGCTCCCGCCGTCTCCACCTACAACGCCTACGCAGGCCGCCTCGTCAAAGAACACGGACTACGCCTAGGCGTCGAACCCGACGCAGGACTGCTCACTGAAGCCCTCGCCTGGCAACTCGCAGACTCCTGCGTCACCGAATACACCGGCCCCATGGACGCCGTCGAAGCCAGCCCCGCCACCGTCACCGCAGCAATCCTCTCCCTATCAGGACAGCTCGCCGAACACCTCCGCACCCCCCACGATCTCGACACCTTCCTCACCGCAACCATCAGCGACCTCGACAGCATCGAACTGGCCCCCAAAAAACGCAGCCTGCCCACCTCTATACGAAAACTGCGAGCACACTGCGCCGCACAACAACAACTCCTGCCCATCCTCGCCGACTACGTCCGCCGAAAACGCGAACACTCCGTCATCGACTTCGCCGACCAAGTCCAACTCGCAGCCCAACTAGCCATCAACTTCCCCGCAGTCGCCGCCACCGAACGACGCCGCTTCAACATCGTCCTCCTCGACGAATTCCAAGACACCTCCGAAGCCCAAATGCGTCTACTCGAAGCCCTCTTCGCCCGCTCCAGCGAAGAACACCCCCCACCCATCCCCGTCGTCGCCGTAGGCGACCCCCACCAATCTATCTACGGATGGCGTGGAGCAAGCGCAACCACCCTCACCCGATTCCCCGTCCTCTTTGGCACTCATACACAAGGAACAACTACCCCCGCACCCACCCTGCCCCTATCCATCAGCTGGCGAAACGACCAAGCCATCCTCGCCGCAGCTAACACCGTCGCCGCCGAACTCACCCAACACAGCACTGTCCAGGTACACAAACTCCGTCCCAGACCAGCAGCAGGACCAGGCCGCATCCACACAGGCCGCTGGGCCACCGCCGAAGAAGAAGCCACTGGCACCGCCCAATGGATTGCCCGCCACTGGTGGGACACCTCACAACCACACCCCGAGAACGAACCACCCCGATCAGGGCGCACCGCTGCGGTGCTATGCCGCCGCAGAGCACAATTCCCCCTCATCATCGACGCACTTCGCAAAGAAGGACTTCCGGTAGAGGTAGTGGGGCTAGGAGGACTACTCATGGTCCCCGAAATCACCGACCTCGTAGCACTGATCGCCTCCGCGACTGACTCATCGCGATCGGACAAATTCATGCGGCTTCTTGCCGGACCGGTATGCCGACTCGGGGTACGCGATCTCGACGTATTGGCTGCCTGGGCACGACACCGAGACCGTCTTATGCAGGAAACCGTAGATGACCAGGAAACACCCGCCGCAGAAACAGAAACAAAAAATGACGTCCCAGAAGGTATCGACACTCGCCCGGAGCCTTCAGGGCTGATCGAAGCTGTCGAAGATCTTCCAGAACGAGGATGGAAAGACAACCACGGCCGTGAATTGACCTCGACAGCTCGTGCTCGTTTGGAGTGGCTATCACGTGCGCTGAGCCAGGTGAGGGAGGCCTCGTCTCAATCTCTCCCAGAAATGGTGATGACTGCTGAGCGAGTGCTTGGCCTGGAGGTGGAGCTGTTGTCTCGTCCTGGTGCTACTCCAGAATCGGCGCGTGCTCAGCTAGATGCGTTTGCTGAAGTAGTCGCCGGTTTTGCCGCTGGTTCTGCCACAGCAACGCCGCATGCTCTCTTGTCGTACTTGGAGGCTGCCGCTGATCAAGAGCGAGGGCTTGACATGCCTGCGCCAGCATCTACGGGAGCTGTCAATGTGTTGACTGTGCATGCCAGTAAAGGGCTGGAGTGGGATGTGGTGGCTGTTCCTGGTCTTGTGGAGGGCGGGTTTCCTAGTTATCCGAATCCGGCACGGGTTTCGTTTGTTGGTGATCAATGGCAGGTGCAGCCCCCGAAAGATTCAGCGTGGACGAGTGATCTTGGTGCGATTCCGTATCCCTTGCGGGGGGATGCTAATGGGTTGCCGCAGATGGATTTGCGTGGAGTTGATTCGCAAGGTGCGCAGGATGCGTTGTCTGATTTCGCGCTCGCTGGGGGGATACATGCGATGCGTGAGGAAAGAAGGTTGGCATATGTCGCCTATACCCGTGCGGTGGAGGCGTTGCTTGTCTCGACGGCGGTGTGGGAGGGGCATAAGAGTCCGCGGGTGACGAGTCGATTTTTGAGTGAGGTTGCGCAGGGGTCTGTTGTTGAGGAGTGGGTCGATATGCCGCCGGAGGGGGCGGAAAACCCGACGGTGATTGATGAGCAGGTTGTGTGGCCTGTGTCTGCTCCGGTGTCGCGTTCTGTTGAGATGGAGGCGGTGCGTTTGGCGATGAGTGCTGGTGGGGTAGTTGATGGGGTGGATGATTTGTCGATTGAGATGGATGTTTTGGTGGCTGAGTGGTTGGCCGGTAGGGATGGGGTGCGTGAGCAGGTGGCGGTTTTACCTGATCATGTGACGGGTACTGATCTTGTGCGTTTGCGGGTGGATCCGGAGGGGTTTGCTGTTGATTTGCGGCGTCCTATGCCGCGTCCGCCTGCGGTTGCTGCTCGTGCGGGTTCGCAGTTTCATGCGTGGGTGGAGGCGCGGTATCGGTCGCAGGTGTCGTTGTTGGATTGTGTGTCTGAGGGTGGTGTTGGTGATCAGGAGTGGGCTGGTTTTGAGGTGGGTGATGAGGTGGGTGATGTGCAGCGGTGGAAGGAGAATTTTTTGGCGTCGGAGTGGGCTGATCGGCAGCCGTTAGAGGTGGAGTTTTCGGTGGAGACGGTGATTGATGGTTTGCCGGTTCGGGGGCGGATTGATGCGGTGTTTGCGCGGCCGGGGGGTGGTTTTGAGGTTGTGGATTGGAAGACGGGGCGGGCTCCGAGTGCGGCGCAGGTTGAGTCTAGGAGTATGCAGTTGGCGTTGTATCGGTTGGCGTATGCGCAGTTGCGTGGGGTGGATGTGCAGGAGGTGGGGGCGGCTTTTTTCTATGCGGCTGATGGGGTGACGTTGCGTCCTGCGATGCCTTCGCGGGATGAGTTGTCGGCGTGGGTTGCTGGTTTGGGTGGTGGTCGGGGGTGATGGGGGGGTTAGGGGGTGGTGTTGGTGAGTGTGTTGTGGGAGCGGTTGGCGGCGCTTTGGGTGCCGCCGCCGGGGCGGGTGGTGTTTTTGGGGTGGCGTTGTGTGGTGCGGTGTGGGGTGGTTTTGGTGTGGGCGCGTTCTTCGGCGGAGGGGGTGGTGGTGTTTTCGGTGTGGAAGGTGATGTCGGTGGTGGGTGTGCCTGCGGAGTAGAGGTCGGTGATGGGGGTGTGGGGTGTGGGTGGGGTGGGGGTGGGGTTGAAGGGTTCGTGGGGGATGGGTTGGTTGCCGACCTGTTCGTTGAGGTGGGTGAGTGCTTTGGTTGCGTGGGTGAGGGCGTGGTGGTTGTTGAGGCGTTTTGCGGTGAGGAGTTTTCCGAGCAGGCGTAGTTCGTTGAGGAGGGTGGCGCGTCGTCGGATGGCTGGGTCTGGGGGTTCGGTCAGGGTGGTGGCGTAGGCGGTGAAGATGGCTTCGGCTGCGCGGCGGTTGGTGTGGGTCAGGACGGTGGCTAGGTCGGTGGCTGGGTCGCCGATGGTGGCGTTGTCCCAGCTGGTGATGGCGACGATGTGTCCGGTGGAGGCGTCGTGGGGGTCGTTGAAGTCGATGAGGATGTGGTCGGCTTCGAGGTGGCCGTGGGTGGGGCGGGTGGGGAAGCGCCAGAGGGCGATGTCTTCTAGGAGGGGTTCCCAGCGGTTGAGTAGTCCGGTGGGGACGAGGCCGGTGGAGGCGCCGAGGTCGATGTCGCAGATGCGGCGGCGGTGTAGGTCGGTGGCGTCGTAGGTGGGTAGGCCTGCGGTGTCGTAAAGGGTTGGGTTGAGGTTGTGGATGGTGGCGATTGCTTGTCCGAGAGCGGTTGCTAGTCCGGGGCCGGGTGGTAGTAGGTCGAATTTGATGGTGCGGCCTGGGATGAGTGGGTAGAGCATGGCGCGGCGGCCGTCGCGTAGGGAGGCGAAGCCGTGGGGGTGGGGTGTGGCGTAGGGGAGGTGGTGGCGGAGGGTTTCTAGGAGGGGGAGTGATTGGTCTTGGAGGGCTGCGGCGACGGGGTCGGTGGGTAGTCGGATGGCCCAGCGGCGTTGGGTGTTGTCTTCGATGAAGGCGAGGCTGTAGTGATCACCCGGGTGTTCGGTGACGTGTTCGACTCGTGTGGGTCGTGCGTCGGGGAGGGCTGCGTCTGCGAGTGCGGCCAGTGTGAGTGCTGGGTTGATCACGTTCCCACCGTAGCGGCGTTGGCTGGTTGGGGTGGGGGTGGAGTTTCGGAGTGTCTTGTGGCTGAGGGGAGTTGGTTGGGTGGTTGGTGGTCGTAGGGTTTTGGTGTTGTTGGTGTGGTGGGGTGTTTGTGGAGGTGGTTTGTGTGGTTGATGTTTGTGGTGTGAGTGGGTTGGGGCCTGGTGGTGTGGATCGGTGTGTGGGTGACAGGGGTGTGCCGGGGTTGGTGGGTGAGGTGTTGGGTGATGCGGGGACGCGGGTGTTGGAGGTGGTTGATGGGTGTGTGCCGGTGGTGCGGGGTGTTGGTGGTGGTGTGGGGTTGGTGTTTCGTTCGCCGGTGGTTGGGGATGAGGGGCGTGGTGTGTTGTTTGTGGGCAGGGTGGCTGGTGTGGCTGTGGTTGCGGTGTGTGGGGGGTCGGGTGTGTTGGCTGGTGGTGGGGTGTCGTGGTTGGGGGTTCGGGAGGCGGGGGAGTTGGTGGGTGAGGTGGAGCGGGAGGTGTTGTTGACGGCGGTGGCGTTGGTGAATTGGCATGAGAGGTCTGGTTTTTGTTGTCGGTGTGGGGCGCCGACTCGGGTGGTTTCTGCGGGGTGGGTGCGGGTGTGTTCGGTGGAGGGGGTGGAGTTTTTTCCGCGGACGGATCCGGCGGTGATTGTGGCGGTGACGGATGTGCGGGGGCGGTTGTTGTTGGCGAGGAATGTGGGGTGGGAGGTGGGGCGTCGTTCGTTGTTGGCTGGGTTTGTGGATGCGGGGGAGGGGGCTAGTGATGCGGTGGTGCGTGAGGTTGCCGAGGAGGTGGGGGTGCGGGTGCGGGGTGTTGAGTTTGTGGCGGATCAGCCGTGGCCGTTTCCGGGGTCGTTGATGTTGGGTTTTGTGGCTGAGGCGGTGGATGTGGGGTTGTGTTTGGATGCTTCGGAGATTGCGCAGGCGCAGTGGTATTCGCGTGAGGAGTTGCGGGTTGCGGTGGGGTCTGGGGAGGTTCGGTTGCCGGGGCGGTTGTCGATTGCGCGTCGGTTGATTGAGCGTTGGTACGGTGGTCCGCTGGTTGGTGTTGGTGAGGTTTTGGTGTGAGGGGTTGGTGTTGTGGAGTTGTTTTCTGGTGATGCTGAGGGGGTGTTGCGTGGTTTGGATGAGGCGCAGCGGGAGGTGGCTGCGAATCCGTTGGGGCCGATGTGTGTGTTGGCTGGTGCGGGGACGGGTAAGACGCGGGCGATTACGCATCGGATTGCGTATGGGGTGTTGTCGGGGGCGGTGGTGCCACAGCGGTTGTTGGCGGTGACGTTTACTGCGCGGGCGGCGGGGGAGTTGCGTCAGCGGTTGCGTGGGTTGGGTGTTTCGGGGGTGCAGACGAGGACGTTTCATGCGGCGGCGTTGCGGCAGTTGCATTATTTTTGGCCGCGTGCGGTGGGGGGTGCGTTGCCGGATGTGTTGCCGCATAAGGCGTCGTTGGTGGCTGAGGTGGCGCGGCGGTTGAAGTTGCCTTCGGATCGTGCGGTGGTGCGGGATTTGGCTGCGGAGATTGAGTGGTCGAAGGTGGGGATGTTGACGGCGGATACGTATGTGTCGGTGGCTGAGCGGGTGGGGCGGGTGGCTCCGGGGGTGGATCGGGTGATGATGGCTCGGGTGATTGAGGAGTATGAGCAGGTGAAGGCTGCTCGTCGGGTGGTGGATTTTGAGGATGTTTTGTTGTTGATGGTGGGGTTGTTGTTGGAGTATCCGCAGGTTGTGCGGGAGGTGCGGGAGCAGTATCGGCATTTTGTGGTGGATGAGTATCAGGATGTGAATGTGGTTCAGCAGCGTTTGTTGGATTTGTGGGTGGGGGATCGTTCTGATGTGTGTGTGGTGGGGGATCCTGCGCAGACGATTTATTCGTTTACGGGGGCTAGTGCGGAGCACTTGTTGGGGTTTGGGCGTCGTTTTGAGGGTGCTCGGGTGGTGCGGTTGGAGCGGAATTATCGGTCGAGTCCGCAGGTGGTGAATTTGGCGAATGCGATGTTGGAGGGGCAGCGGGGGGTGTTGCGTAGTCCGATTCGGTTGCGGGCTGTGGGGGAGTCTGGGGTGGTGCCGCGGGTGGAGTGTTTTGCTGATGATGAGGCTGAGGCGGTGGGGGTTGCTGAGCGTGTGGTGGGTTTGTTGGGTAGGGGTGTTGCGGCGAGGGATATTGCGATTTTGTTTCGGACGAATAGTCAGTCGGAGGCGTTTGAGCGGGCGTTGGATGGGGTGGGGGTTGCGTATTTGGTGCGTGGGGGTGAGCGGTTTTGGTCGCGGCCTGAGGTGGTGCGGGCGGTGGTGTTGTTGCGTGGTCAGGCGCGTTCGGATGATGGTTCGAAGGCGTTGCCGGATGTGGTGGTGGATGTGTTGGGTGGGGTGGGGTGGTCTCCTGTGGCTCCGTCGGGGCGTGGTGCTCGGCGGGATGAGTGGGAGTCGTTGGCGGCGTTGGTGGAGTTGGCGCGGGGTGTGGTTTCGGTGAGTCCGGGGGCGCGGTTGCGTGATTTGGTGGGGGAGATTGAGGAGCGGATGGCTGCTTCGCATGCGCCGAGTGTGGATGGGGTGACGTTGGCGACGTTGCATGCGACGAAGGGGTTGGAGTGGGAGTACGTGTTTTTGGTGGGGGCTAGTGAGGGGTTTTTGCCGACTGCGATGGCTGAGGGGCAGGAGGCTGTGGAGGAGGAGCGGCGTTTGGCGTATGTGGGTGTTACGCGTGCGCGGCGGGGGTTGATGGTTTCGTGGGCGGCGGCGCGGCATGCGGGTGGGCGTGGTTCGCGGCGGGTGAGTCGGTTTTTTGAGGGTGTGGGTGGTGTGTTGGAGGGTGCTGGTGGGGTGGCGCCGGTTGTTGGTGGTGCTGGTGGGGTGGTGGAGCGTAAGCCGAAGCGGCCTGCGGTGTGTCGTGTGTGTGGTGAGTTGTTGGTGAGTCCGGCGGAGCGGAAGTTGCGTCGGTGTCAGGGGTGTCCTGCGTCGTATGACGAGGGGTTGTTTGAGCGGTTGCAGCAGTGGCGGTCGTTGGTGGCTGCGGCTGGGAGTGTGCCGGCGTATGTGGTTTTTACGGATGCGACGTTGATGGCGATTGCTGAGCGTGAGCCGCGTGATCGTGGTGAGTTGGCGGGTGTCTCGGGTGTGGGGGCGCGGAAGTTGTCGATGTATGCCGATGGGGTGTTGGCGGTGTTGGGGGGTGCTGATCCGCAGGAGGTGGTTAGTGGTGAGGGTTAGGGGGTGTGGGTGGGGCAGTGGGGGTGGATGTTCCAGGTGGTGTGGGAGGCGCTGGCGTCTAGGAGGTTCCATGTCAGGCTGGTGTGGTTTTCGCGGGTGAGGGTGGTTGGGTCGGTGGCGAGGCGTTGGATTGTGGTGGTGAGCCATATGGCTAGGGCGGTGCGGGCGGTTTGGTTGCCGCAGTGGTCGGTGGTGTCCCAGGTGTGTCGGCCGCTGGTTTGGGCTAGTAGGTGTGGCCAGGCGGGGTCTTCGTCGCTGCGGGTGAGGTCGATGCAGTGTAGGCAGGGGCCTTCGGGGGTGATCCAGGGGCCGATGGTGATGGTGCAGCCGTCGAGGGTGACGGGTAGGTGGGGGATGTTGGCTTTGTTCCAGTGGTGGGCGTCGATGTAGGGGACTCCGCCGATGTCGGTGAGGATGGCTAGGTCGATGTGTGGGTGGGGCCGTTCGGGGTGGGGTTCGCTGATGAGGTGGTGGCCGTTGTTGTGCAGGGTGGTGCGTAGGCCGGTGGCGAGGTCGTTGTGTCCGGTGACGCAGATGTTTAGGGGGGTGGTGTTGGTGGTGTGGGTGAGGTTGGCGTCGGTGAGGAGTTGGTTGAGTTGGGGTGCGCGGGCGGGGATGTCGCGTTGGGTGAGGGTGGTGTTGCTGTCTGTTTCGAGGGCGCGGAGGTAGTGGATTTCGCTGGGGTTGAGGCCGTCGATGACGATGCCGTGGGAGGGGCTGTGTCCGATGTGGAGGCAGCCTGGTCCGCGGTCGAGGACGCGGACGGTGGGGGCTAGGCGTGGGTGGTTCATGGGGTGTCTCCGTGTGTGGTGGGGTGTGTTGTTTTGACTGTGCCGCTGGGGCGGGGGTTGGGGGTTGTTGTTCACACGGAGGGTGGGGTTGTGGATGAAGCGGGTGGGTTGGTTACCAGAGGACGGTGGTGGTGATGGTGAGTAGGGCGCTGGCGGCGAGTTCGCCTAGGCCTGCGTGGGCTGGGCGGATTTTGTGTCCGGCTAGGGCGGTGGCGCGGATGGTTAGGAGGAGGAAGATGATGGTGGCGGTGAGGGTTCCGCGGGAGGTGAGGCCGGGTATTCGGAGGATGTCGATGCCGGTGGGGCCTAGGAGGAGTGCGGTGGCTAGGAGGGTGGTGCAGGTGGCGTGGTAGGTGATGGAGGCGATGTGGTGGGGTCGGGAGGTGCGTTCTCGGATGATGGTTTTGATGTAGAGGGCGGTGCCGGTGAAGTAGGCGATGAGCAGGATGGTGGCGGTGGCCATTTTGGCGCGGCCGACGCCGATGGTGCCGGTGGGGGTGAATCCGGCCATGTAGACGATGTAGCCGAAGAGGCAGGCGGTGGTGATGGTGGTGATGTCGTTGAGGAGCCATCGTTCGTGGTGGTTTAGGGTGCACCAGGTGGTGATGGCGGTGAGGGGGATGAAGAGGATGGTGTAGTGGGCTAGGTCGGGTCGGGTGATCAGGGTGGTGAGGGCCAGGGTGGTGGTCAGGGTGGTGTATGTGAGTAGTGGTGGTAGGTGGCGGGGGTTGTGGCGTGTGGTGGTCCAGGTGGAGAAGGCGTTGTAGGTGAGGTAGGCGGTGAAGCAGAAGGCGATGAGGGGTAGTTGGGTGGGGTGGCCGTGGGAGCGGATGACGCCGACGGTGATGGGGACGGTGAGGATGGCCCAGGCGCCGTGTTGGCGTGGGATCCAGGCGGTGGAGCGACGGCGGGGGCGCTTGGGGGTGTGGGCGCGTGCCGTGCTCACGTTTCCTCCTGGTGGTGTCCTTGTGAAAGGGGGTTATTTGTCGTTGTTGGTGTCGTTGTCGTTGTTTTGGGATAGGAGGTCTTCGAGTGCGCGGTCGATGTCGTCTTTGGTGTTTTCGGTTACGCGCGCGACGTAGCCCATGATGTCGTCGAGGTCGGCGGCGGTGGGGGCGGATTCGGGGTCGCGCCAGGCGTTGTCGCGTAGGTCGGTGCCGCCGCGGTTTTCGAGTGCGGCGAAGAGGTTGGCGGCGTCGCGCATGCGGCGGGGGCGTAGTTCGAGTCCGACGAGTTTGCCGAAGAGGTCTTCGGCGGGGCCTCCGGTGGCGCGGCGGCGGCGGACGGCTTCGCCGAGTGCGTCGCTGTGGGGCAGGTGGTTGGTGGTGGCGTTGGCGGTGACGACGTCGACCCATCCTTCGACGAGGGCTAGGAGGGTTTCTAGGCGTCTAAGGGCTGCTTGTTGGTTGGGGCTGGGGTGGGGTGAGAACAGTTCGCCGGCGAGGGCTTCCTGCATGGCGTTCATGTCGTTGGGGTCCATGGAGGTGGGGTTGAACTGTTCAACGGTGCGTTGGATGCGTTCGGTGTCGATGGTGATGTCGCGTGCGTATTCCTGGACGGCGAGGATGAGTTGGGGGCCGAGCCAAGGGACGTCGGTGAAGAGTCGGGTGCGGGCTACTTCGCGGGCGGCGAGGTAGATGAGTACTTCGTTGGAGTCGATTTCGAGGCCTTCTCCGAATGCGCCGATGTTGGCGGGGAGGAGGGCGACGTGTCCGTTGCTGACCAGGGGGAGTCCGACTTCGGTTCCGGAGGTGACGTCGCCGGCGAGGGTTCCGATGGCTTGTCCGAATTGGGCGGAGAAGATGCTGCCGGAGACGCGTTCGAGCATGGGGCGCATTTGGTTGATCATGCTGCGCATGTCCATGCCGTTGGGTAGTGCGGGCATGCCGGGGATGGGTGGGATGTCGCCGTCGGTGAATTGTTCGAGTTGGGCGGTGAAGGCCGAGGAGATGGCGTCGGTGACGCCTTTAGCCAGGGGTCGCATGAGGTTGGACCAGGTGTCGATGGTGGCTTCGATCCATTCGGCGCGGGACCAGGCGCTGATGGTGGTGGGTTGGGAGTCGAAGCGGGTTGCGGTGTCGATCCACAGGGAGGCTAGGTGGACGGCGTTTTCGACGGCTTGGATTGCGGGGGTGGGGACGACGGCGTCGCCGTTGGTGGCGGCGGTTTTTCGGGCGATGTCGGTGCACATGGTTGTGTCGAGGCCGTCGGGGGAGGGGGAGGCGAAGAATGCGCCGAGTTGCCCGGCGAGCATGTTCATGGTGGCTGGATCGAGGTTGTTGATTCCCATGCCTTTGAGGGCTTCACCGAAGGCGGGGTTGTTTTGCGACGACATCATGTCTTGCAGCATTTTCATGAAGTCTGGTTGGTCGTCGCCGTTGTTACGGGGGAGGTCGGGGTTGTGCGACATGCCTGCTCCTACGCTGGATACGTCGGATGGGTTCCTTGTCCCAGATAATCACGTCTGGGGGTGGAGGTTCGATTTGGTTGGGGTGGGTGGGGTGTGTGGTGGGGCACTATGGCTTGGTTGTGCGGAAGGGAGTTTGTTGATGAGTGGTGTGTATGTGGCGGTGTCCGCTGCGCCGTTGTCGTTGGATGAGGTTGTGGGGGCTGTGCGTGATCCGCGGGTGGGGGGTGTGGTGACGTTTTGTGGGGTGGTGCGGAACCATGACGGGGACAGGGACGTGTCTGGGTTGGAGTATTCGGCGCATCCTTTGGCTGAGGAGGTGTTGCGTGAGGTTGCGCAGGAGGCGGTTGCTTTTGAGGGGGTTCATGCGGTGGCCGCGGTGCATCGTGTTGGTGTTTTGGAGGTTGGTGATGTGGCGGCGGTGATGGCTGTGGGGGCTGAGCATCGGGGGGAGGCTTTTGCGGCGTGTCGTTTTTTCATTGATGAGCTCAAGCAGCGGGTGCCGGTGTGGAAGCATCAGTTGTTTGCCGATGGTTCGGATGAGTGGGTAGGTACTCCGTGAGGGCATCGTGGCGTTTGTCGAAGAGAACTGCGCGGCTGGTGACGGTCGTGTTGTTTGTGATGGTTCTTGTGGTGGTTGGGGCGTTGGTTCATCCGCCGTTTGTGGTGTTGCGGGCTGGTCCTGCGGTGAACACGTTGGGTGATTTGGATGGGACGGCGATTATCTCGGTGGAGGATGCCAAGACGTATCCGACGCAGGGGGCGTTGGATTTCACGACGGTGGCGCAGTATGGGGGGCCTGGTTTTGAGATTAATGGGTGGTTTTTGTTGAGTTCGTTGTTTGACCCGGGCTCGGATGTGGTGCCGCGCGATGAGGTGTTTCCGCCGAATGTGACGCGGGAGAGTTTGAGCCGGGCTACGAGCGCGCAGATGGCTAGTTCGCATAACAGCGCTGAGGCAGTGGTTTTTAACAAGTTGGGTTTTGAGGAGGTGGCGCGTGTTGCTTCGGTGGTGCCTTCTGGTCCTGCGCAGGGGGTGTTGCGTGAGGGGGATGTGATCACGTCGGTGGATGGTCAGCCGATTTCGCGTACAGCGCAGGTTGCGGAGTTGGTGCGGCAGCGTCCTGATGGGTCGCCGGTCAAGATTGGTATTGATCGTGGGGGTTCAGGTTCTGTGGTGGAGGTGACTCCGAAGAAGATTCAGGGGCGGATGTTGATTGGTGTTGGTTTGGAGGCGCGGTTCCCTAAGGCGCCGAAGGTGCAGATCAGGGCTGGGGATGTGGGCGGCCCGTCGGCGGGAACGATGTTTGCGTTGGGGTTGTATGACAAGTTGACGCCGGGTGCGTTGACTGGGGGGCAGCGTATTGCTGGCACGGGGACGATGTCTTTGGATGGCACGGTGGGTCCCATTGGTGGGATTACGCACAAGATGGATGGTGCCCGTGCGGCGTCGGCGGAGTGGTTTTTGGCTCCGGCGAAGAATTGTTCGGAGGTGGTGGGGAATGTGCCGGAGGGGCTTCGTGTGGTGAAGGTGGACACGTTTGATGAGGCGTTGCGTGCGGTGGAGTCCATTGGTGCTGGGCAGGGGGATTCTTTGCCGACGTGTGGTTGATGGTGGGTGAGGGGACGGGGCGTGGTGGGGCTCCGTCCGCCTCGTGGTGGTTATTCCTCGTCGGGGACGAGGGTGGTGGAGAGTGCGTTGATGAGGTCGGGGGCGATGTCGTGTCCGATGGCGACTTTGTCGTCGGTGTCGTGGGCGCGTTGGCGTAGTAGGCAGGTTGCTTGGCCGTCGCGGGTGACGCCTGCCATGAGGCGGACTTCGATGCGGTCGGGGTGGGTGGCGGCTGCTTGGGCGAGTTTTTCGGGTTGGGTGGGGAGGTTTTCGGCGGCGGAGGGGGGCAGGACGAGTCGCTCGATGGCTAGGGCGACGCCGTGTACTTCTTCTGGCCAGGCCAGGGAGGATAGGAGTGAGTCGAGGTTGGTGGGGTCGGTAAGGGGGCCGTGGCCGAAGGCGGTTTCGATGCCTTCTTGTTCGATGCTGGATAGGGCGGTGGGGTCGGTTGGGGTGCCTAGTTGGGTGGCTAGGGCGGGTTCCATTTCGATGAGTCGGGTGGTGTGGACGAGGGCGAATAGGCGTGGGGGTTGTTCCCAGCCTGCTGCGGCGACGTGTTTTTCGGCTTCGATGAGGCAGTCCAGGAGCGGGTTGCTGATGATTCCGTTGGTGGGGGTGTTGTCAGTCACGTCGGTCATTGTTGCGTGCGGGGGTGGGGTACGGCGAGTGGAGGGGGTGTGGTTGTGCGCGGCGTGGACCGCGCGGTTGGGTTTTGGTCGGTAGCGTGGTGTTTCCAGTTTTTTGTGCGTGAAGGGTGTTGCTGACGTGAGCGATGCAGCTGGCGGTTTTGGCGGGTTCGGCGGTTCACCGCCGGGTGGTTCTGGTTCTGGCGGGGGAGCGGTGCCGCGGGGGGCTCGTGTGAGGGGGAAGCCTTCGCCGTTGTTGGTGACGGTGGCTTCTTTGGTTGCTTTGGTGGTTGTGCTGGTGGTGGTTAGCCAGTTCTGGACCGAGGTGTTGTGGTACGAGTCTGTGCAGGCCGGGCAGGTCATGTGGACCACGATCGCGGTTCAGGTGGTTTTGTTTGTGGTGGGCATGGTGCTGGTGGGGGCGTTGGTGGCCAGTTCCCTGGTTATCGCGCATCGGACACGGCCGGTGTATGCGCCGACGACGCCGCAGCAGGAGGTATTGGAGCGGTATCGGCAGATGATTGAGCCGGTCCGTCGTCTCGCGGTGTGGCTGGTGCCGTTGTTGTTTGGGGCGTTTGCTGGTTTGGCTGCGGCTGGGCAGTGGCAGATGGCTTTGGCGTTTGTGAATAGGCAGGATTTCGGTAAGGCTGATCCGACTTTTGGGTTGGATATTGGTTTTTTTGTGTTTTCGTTGCCGATGCTGCAGTTCGCGGTGGCTTTTTTGACGATGGCTTTTGTGTTGGGGCTGTTGGCGGCTGCGTTAATGCATTACATCGATGGTGGGATCAGTATTGGACCTAAGGGTTTGTCGACTACGCGGGCTGCGCGGATTCATCTGAGTGTGTTGGCGGCTGCGTTGGTGTTGGTCCGGGGCGTGGGGTATTGGCTGGATCGTTATGCCTTGTCGGTTCGTCATTCGGACCGTATTACTGGTTTGACGTATGCCGATCAGTATGCGGTGTTGCCGACGAAGACCATTCTTGCCGTGGCTGCGGTGATTTGTGCGGTGCTGTTTTTGGCGACGATTTGGACGACATCGTGGCGGCTTCCGATTATTGGTGTGGCCATGTTGTTGATTTTGTCTGTGGTGGCTGGGGGGATTTACCCGACTCTTGTTCAGTCGTTTAGGGTGCGTCCTTCGGAGGCGGCATTGGAAGGGCCGTTTATTCAGCACAACATCAATGCCACGCGGGACGCGTACGGGTTGTCGTCGATTCAGAAGACTGACTATGCGGCGAAGACTGACGTGGAGCCGGGGCAGTTGCGCCAGGACGCGGCGACTATTCCTGGGATTCGCATTATTGACCCGTTGATTGTGTCGCCGACGTTTACGCAGATGCAGGGTTTGCGTCAGTATTACGCGTTCCCGGATGCGCTGGATGTTGACCGGTATGGGTTGAAAAATGGTCAGCAAGATGCGGTAGTTGCTGCTCGTGAGTTGAATCTTGAAGGGGCTCCGCAGCGTAACTGGGTGAATGATCACACGGTGTACACGCATGGGTATGGGTTGGTGACTGCCCGGGGTAATACCCGCACTGATGAGGGCGCGCCGGACTTTTTCACGCGCGATATTCCTCCACAGGGGGAGTTGACTCCTTTTGAGCCGCGTATTTATTTCGGTGAGCGTACGCACGAGTATTCGCTTGTAGGTGGCGAGAAAGGCACTAAGCCGCGGGAGCTTGATTATCAGGCTGCTGACGGTGAGCGGTACACGACATATTCCGGTATTGGTGGAGTCAAGCTGGATAACTTCTTTAAACGGGCCGCGTATGCGATTAAGTACCGGGAATTGAAGTTTTTGCTGTCTGAGCAGGTGGGAGATTTCACAACGATCCTGGATCGTCGGACTCCGCGGGAACGGGTGCGGGCTGTGGCGCCGTGGCTGACTTTGGATGGCAACATCTACCCGACTGTTGTTGACGGGCGTATCCAATGGGTTGTTGATGGGTACACCACGTCGGATCGGTACCCGTACAGCCGTTTGCAGAGTCTTGACACGGCTACCTCGGACACAGTGACGGCACGTAGCCAGAGTGTGCAGCAGGCCCGTGGCGGTCAGGTGAACTACATCCGTAACTCGGTTAAGGCCACAGTTGATGCCTATGACGGCACGGTGCGTTTGTACACCTGGGATGAGTCTGACCCGATTTTGAAGGCCTGGTCGAAGGCTTTCCCGGGTGTAGTGCAGCCAATGAGCAAAATCAGTGGCGGTTTGATGAGCCACTTGCGTTACCCGGAGGACATGTTCAAGGTGCAGCGTGAGCTGCTCACGCGGTACCACGTGGCAGATGCTGCCAGCTTCTACACCGGTGGTGAGTACTGGAAGGTGCCAACGGATCCGACGCAGGCTGCTCAGCCTGCTCAGGGTCAGACTCAGGGGCAGAACAGCCCGGATCAGCCGCCGTATTACTTGTCTATCCGGATGCCGGGGCAGAAAGAGCCGTCTTTCTCGTTGACGACATCGTTCTCGCCGGCGGGTGAAAACCGTCCGTATCTGACGGGCTTCTTGGCAGTGGACTCCAACGCGGGATCGACTCCGGGTAAGAGGCGCGAGGGGTACGGGGTGATGCGCCTGTTGGATGTGCCTAGTGCCACGAACGTGCCGGGGCCAAGTCAGGTGCAGAGCAAGATCAACACTTCTAACGTCTCTTCGCAGGATTTCCCGGCGACGTTGAATAACTTCCTCAACATTTCGCAATCCGGTTCCAAGGTGCAGCGAGGCAATCTGCTGACTCTGCCAGTCGGTGGCGGCCTGCTGTATGTGCAGCCGATCTATGTGTCGAGCCGTGATGGGGGGACGTATCCGCTGTTGCAGGCGGTGGTGGTTTCCTTCGGTAAGAAGATTGCCTGGGGTAAGACTCTCGACAGCGCGTTGGATCAACTGTTTGAGGGAGATTCAGGCGCCAGTGCTGGCGATTCGGATCGTTCCAACAAGGGTGATACGCCTGCTGCGCCTTCGCCTAAGCCCCGGTCAGAGCAGTTGAAGGCTGCGTTGGCTGAGGTGCAGAAGTTGTATGAGGCGAGCCAGGCTGCGTTGCGTCAGGGTGACTGGAGCGCTTACGGCAAGGCGCAGGAGGCGTTGGCTGCAGCGATTAGTAAGGCTGTGCAGTTGGCTCCTGAGGGTGGCGTTGCTGGGGAGGGTGGTGAGAAGTCTTCTGGGCCTAATTCGGGGCAGGAGGCTGCTCCCAGTGCTTCTGAGTCACCGACGCCGTCTGCGTCTGTATCTGAGCAGGAGTAGCGTTTTTGCTGGTCAGAGGATTTTTCGAGGATTTTTTGTTCTCGATTTGGTCTTTTGACCAGATGTGAGTAATGTTGTGTTCACCAACGCGGGGTGGAGCAGCTCGGTAGCTCGCCGGGCTCATAACCCGGAGGTCGCAGGTTCAAATCCTGCCCCCGCTACTGTGAACCAGCGTTTGGTCGATTAGAAGGCCGGAACCTTTAAAAGGTTCCGGCCTTCGTCGTGCTGTGATCCCGTGGACACACAGAAGTACGGATAGCGCATTCCTGCTATACCTGCCTTCCCTCGGATCATTCGGTGAAGCCCTGGCTAGGTCACTCGCAGTCCTTGCGCAGCCTCATATGGCGAGTGGGCTGACCTTTCCGGAACGATCTACTGTGAAACGCGACACGTACTTTTTTGAAGGAGCTTTCGTGACTGTGAACATGGGTGCGTCCCAACGCCACCACGTCGTGATTATCGGCACCGGTTTTGGTGGCTTGTTCGCTGCCAAGCAGTTCGCTCACCGTAAAGACGTTCTGGTCACCATCATCGGCAAAACCGACCACCACCTGTTTCAGCCGCTGCTCTACCAGGTCGCTACCGGAATTCTTTCCGAAGGTGAGATTGCCCCGCCGATTCGGGAAATCCTCAAACACCAGCGCAACGCTCGCGTGATTCTTGGGCTAGTTGATGACATCGACCCGCAGGCCAAGACCGTCACCTCGCGCTTGCATGACAACACCACCGTTACTCCCTACGACACCCTCATCGTCGCCTCGGGGGCGAGCCAGTCGTACTTCGGTAACGATCATTTCGCCACGTACGCCCCGGGCATGAAATCGATCGATGACGCCCTAGAGCTTCGCTCTCGCATCTTCAACAGCTTCGAGCGCGCTGAGCTAACTGAAGACCCCGTCGAGCGTGACCGGCTGCTGACCTTCGTTGTTGTTGGTGCTGGCCCCACCGGTGTGGAAATGGCAGGACAGATCCGCGAGCTCAGCTCCCACACACTGGCCAAAGAGTTCCGCAAGATCGACTCTCGCCAGGCCAAAGTCATCCTCGTTGACGGAGCTAAAGAGGTACTGGCTAACTTCGGTGACAAGCTCGGCAGCAAAGCACGCCGGTCCCTGCAAGATCTCGGCGTCGATGTTCGCTTGGGCGGTTTCGTAACCCACATTGACGGTGACGGCGTTGACATCAAATACGCCGACGGGCGCACCGAGCACATCGAAGCAGCAACCAAGGTCTGGGCAGCTGGTGTGCAAGGAAACCGTCTCGGTCGTGTCTTGGCAGACAAAACACCAGCCGAGGTTGACCGTACTGGCCGCGTGATCGTCAAGCCTGACCTGACCATTGAAGGACACCCCGAAATCTTTGTCGTCGGTGACCTCATGGCCTTCGAGGGTGTGCCGGGTGTTGCCCAGGGAGCGATCCAGTCTGGTGGCTGGGCAGCCCGTACCGTCATCGCACGCTTGGACGGCAATGAAAAGCGCGCCACACAGCCCTTCACTTACAACGACAAGGGCTCCATGGCGATCATTTCTAAATATCGCGGTGTTGCCAACGTCAAAGGCTTCAAGTTCTCCGGCTTCATCGCATGGTCGGCATGGCTAGCCATTCACCTGCTCTTCTTGGTCGGCTTCAAGTCGCGTGTGTCTACCTTGATTCGATGGGCGATCACCTTCTTGTCTGATGACCGCTCCGAACGCGTCACCACTCACCAGCAAATGGTTGGGCGACTGGCTATGCGCCAGCTAGGGCAAGGCGTTTCTGGGTCCCTCCTGCGCGGAGAAGAGCCCCGTAGCAAGGGTGAGCGCATCGATAACTAGAGACGCTTTGCGTTGTTGTTCTGCGCAGTGATGCGCAGTCTGTACGTGCGGGCCCGCCAATTCAACGTGGCGGGCTCGCACTGTCATATTGGGGCATTCGGCCTCCTGCGGTGAGTGACTGTCAGATTGCTTTGCCTTATCTGATGGTCATCACGAAATCCGCATGTTCGCTTATAGATGACAAAAATCTGGCGGCAGAACCCGCAGCGATTGTCAGCATGGGACGTGGCGCGAGCGACCATAAATGCATCACAAGAACAAAAAAACGCCCTCTCGCCCTGCCTGAAATTAAGTGAAAACGCAGCATAAGCAGGAAATTTCGCAAATAAATCGATCCCTCGAGCAAGGTCGTGACTACTAGCAATACGCCCATTAGTCGGACGACTGACCAACTCCGCTTGCCGAACGACCGTCCAAGACTGATAGTTGAGACATCGCCCGACGCGAACCGGCCCTCACCGGGATGGAACGCTGACAGCGACGGACCGTTCGGGGGAACGCTCCGGATCGCCTCGGCGGGGGGCCGAGGCGATCACAGTCCGTCACATATGCCGAACCAGCACACCGGCAGACGGGCTCGCTACGCCGCGCCGCGGCACAAACCAGGGGGAACGTAATCATGAGAAACACCATCGGACGCATCGCTGCCACCGCACTACTGGCCATTGCCACGACAACGCTCGCAGCCACATCACCTGCCACCGCCGCAGATAGCTCCACCCGAGCGCTCAGCGCCATCACCCACACCGACAACGCAGACGGCACCGGAGCCATCCACCACCGCACAGTCACCGTCACCACCCACACCAAAGCCACTAAAGCCACTAAAAAACACCGCACCAGCCGCGCCACCAAGGCACGCCGACACATCTCACCGCGCCTGAAGCGTCAGAACGTGAAAATCCGGGCCCACAAGACAGTTGGTGCACGCTAAGCCCGGTTCGTAAGCTGAACCAATGCCGCTGCCGTACGAGATCCAACAGGTGCGCCTACCCAACGGTTTGCGCGTGGTCATCAATCCCGACCCTCTCGTACCGCTAGTGGCAGTCAACCTCTGGGTAGGCGTCGGGTCCCGTCACGAACACCCCGGCCGCACCGGATTTGCCCACCTCTTCGAACACCTCATGTTCCAAGGCTCAGCCAACGTTGCCGAAGGGGAACACTTCGCCGCCCTCATGGCTCAAGGAGCCCGACTCAACGCCACCACCTCATTCGACCGAACAAACTACTTCGAAACCGTCCCCACCGGGGCACTCGAACTCGCGCTCTGGCTCGAAGCTGACCGCCACGGCAATCTCTTGCCCGCCCTGACCCAAGAAAACTTCGACAACCAACGCGATGTCGTCAAAGAAGAAAAGCGCCAACGCTACGACAACGTCCCCTACGGCACCTGGATGGCCGAACTGTGCGCACTGGTCTTCCCACCAGGACACCCCTACAGCCACGTACCCATCGGCTCCATGGCTGATCTGGAATCCTCCTGTCTTGAAGACGCCCACGCTTTCTACACAGCGCACTACCGACCCTCCAACACGGTCCTAACTCTCGCTGGAGACGTCACCGCCGATAAAGCCGCAGACCTGGCCGCCACCTACTTCGGTCACCTCACCGACCCTGACCCCGCCCTTATCCCCACCCACACCGACAGCCCACCGCTACCACCCATCGCATCCCCCATCCGCAGCAGCATCCACGCTGACGTCCCTCACGAACGCCTCTACATAGCCTTCCGGCTGCCCCGTGAAGACACCTCTCGCGCCTACCTTGGCGCCACCCTGGCTCTCGATGCCCTCGGTGGCCTGGGCATGTCGCGCCTAGACATGAAACTCGTGCGCGAAACCGCCCTAGCCAACTCCGTGTCCGTCTCCTGGATGGGGCTGTCTGAAAACACCTCCCTGGGATTCATCACCGTCCAACTCGAAGAAGGCACCGACCCCGCGCACGTCGAAGACATCATCTGCGCAGAACTAGATGCCCTAGGCACCCACGGCCCCACCGAAGACGAACTCACCAGCTCCAACGCCTTCGCCGAGTACGGATGGCTGTCCACACTTGCCGGGCTCACCGAACGCGCCGATGCCCTCAACCACTACGCCACCCTTCACGGCGACGCTACCGGCGCAGCACACTTCCTTGACCGCCTCGCCCTCATCACCGGCGAAGACGTCACCGCCGCTGCCCGCCACTGGCTCAACCCGCAACACCGGGCAGTCCTTCACTACATTCCCCGCGCCCGCACCCAAGGCCAGCCTGGAAAGGAACAGGCATGAACATCCCCCGACCTATCCCCACGGCCGCGCCGCCCTGGAAATTCCCCACCCCCGAACGATTCACCATTGGCGACCACGGGCTGAGCGCCATGGCCTACCACGTGCCCGGCCAACACATCCTTTCCCTCACTCTGGGCATCCCCCTGCCCATCTCCTACGAGCCTCGCCACGTCGAAGGCGTAGCCCGCATTCTCGCCGATGCGCTCACCGAAGGTGCCGGCCAACTCGACACCACCGCTTTCACCCGCGCCGCAGAACGACTCGGGGCAGTCATCCGCGTCATGGCCGGGGAACGCTCCATCACCTGCGACGTACAGGTTGCTGCCCGCAACATTGCCCCAGCAGTAGACCTGCTGCGCTCTTGCCTCCAAGAACCCATCCTGGCCCAAAAAGAAATCGACCTGATCGTCCGGCAAACCATCGCCGACCTCGAAGCAGCCCGAGCCCACCCGGGGCAACGCGCCGCCGAGCACTTCGCGGCACTCATGTTCGATCCCAACGACCGCCTCGCACGCCCTTACCCAGGCACCATCGAGACCATCTCAGCCATCACCCGCGAAGACATCCACGCCTACTACCAAGCCCTGGGCCCCAGCGGATCAGCTGTAGCTATCGCTGGCGACCTCTGCGGCATTGATGTTCCTGAGATATTGACCAACGCATTCGGCTCTTGGGCTGATGGGCCAGCACGCCCACAGCATGTTGAACCACCAGGTGCTTACGCCCCCGACTGGTCCCGCACTGTCATCGTGGATCGCCCCGGAGCGCTACAAAGCGAAATTCGTATCGGCTGCCCCGGGCCTGGCCGCAGCGTCGAAGGAGGCTGGGCTCCCTACCCGGTTCTGGGCTACCTCATGGGGGGCACCACCACTAGCAGACTCGATGCTGAACTGCGTGAAAAACGGGGATACACCTACGGCATCCGGGCAGGATTCACTCCGCGCGACCGTGGCGGCATTTTCCAGGTCAACGGGGCAGTGCGCTCGGAGGTCACCGCCGCAGCCATCGACTGCGCTCTGGACATCCTCAACAATGCCGCTCACACCTTCACTGCAGCCGAAACCGCCACCGGCGTGGACTACCTAGTCAAAACCGCTCCCGGTGACTACACCATCGCCGACAATATTGCCGATGAAGCGATAGCCAAGTTCCTCGCAGGCAGCGACACCGACGAGATCACCCGTGTTCTGGCCGATATGGCATCCATGACCCCAGAACGGCTCAACGACGCCTGGAGCCGCTACATCCACGGAAAATGGGGCATCGTCATCGTGGGGCAAGCCGACCAATTCGCTGACACCCTGCGTGCAGCAGGACACAACATCACAATCGTGTGAGAAGTCTTACCACCTAGGGGTATTCAGTGCTGCTGAATATCCCTAGGCGGCACGCACGAGCGCGTGTATCACGCACGCGCCCCCGGTGAATCAGCACCAATGCGCGCCAACACAGACTCGTGCAACTGCCCATTCGTGGCCACAGCATTACCGCTCCACGGGCCGTCTTGACCATCCAAACCGGTAAAACGCCCACCTGCCTCAAGCACAATCGGTACTAGCGCACCCATGTCGTACACCTCCAGCGAAGGCTCTACTGCAACATCAACAGCACCCTCAGCCAACAACATGTACGACCAAAAATCCCCGTAGGCACGAGAACGCCACACAGCCTCATTCAATTCGAGGAAAGAATCCAAACGCCCTTTTTCTTTCCAGCCCTTCAGCGAGGAATAGGAAAGGGACGCATCCGACAAGGAAGCAACCTGCGAAACATGGATCGGGGTAGCCGAAGACAAAGAACGTCCCGTGTACGCACCAGCACCTTGAGCGGCCCACCAACGTCGCCCCAACGCGGGTGCGGCAACCACACCAACGACAGGGTCATCGCCGTCATAAAGCCCAATCAATGTGGCCCACACCGGGACACCGCGCACGTAGTTTTCAGTTCCATCAATCGGGTCAATGATCCAGCGGCGTGAGCCCGTGCCCGTCGTGCCGCCCTCTTCACCGACCACACGGTCGCGGGAACGAACACGGGCGAGCTGACCGCGGATCAGCTCTTCGGCATCGATATCAGCGTCAGTGACAGGGGTCATGTCGGGTTTGGTGTTCACCGACAAATTGGTTGATTTGAAGCGGGGCATAGTGATGCGCTCAACCGTGTCGGCGAGCACGTGGGCAAGGCGCAGGTCATCGGTGTATGTGGACACAGCTCTACGCTATCTGTCCAGCATGGATTGGCGTGGCACCGTGGGGAATCGGTGTCGATGCGCCGCTGTGGCAGCTGCTGTTGCTACGGGCGGGGCGTGCTTTCGGCAGGTGGATCACTCTCGCCACGCCGTGCCCGCAAAAGCCGCCGCACAGAATCCAAACGCGCTTCCAAGGATGCGTGATGTTCTGGATTGGGATGGTTGGCCACATACTCATCCAAGGCACAGTCAGGCTCATCATGACTACAGCCACGTGGGCAACCGTCGGTGCCAGGTTCAAGATCGGGAAAATGACCAATGATCTGTTCGGGGTGCACATGCGCTAAACCAAACGACCGGATCCCCGGGGTGTCGACAATCCAGCCATCATCATCAGGTAGCGGCGCCGCGATAGCTGACGTGGAGGTATGACGACCACGCCCGGTGACCTCATTGACATGACCAGTGGTGCGCCCCAAACCGGGAACCAATGCGTTGACAAGAGTGGATTTACCCACCCCCGAGTGCCCCACAAGCACGCTGGCATGCCCAGCTAGACGATGCCGGATGGCTTCGACTGCTGCTGGGTCCAAAGCACAGGCATCGCTTGAGGTGGGGGAGGAGTCGCTACGTCCGCTGGTGATGACATCAACATCCAGGGCAGCGAACGAGGCGAGAAAATCACTCGGATCGGCCAAGTCCGTTTTTGTCACCACAAGAATGGGGTGAATGCCCGCATCGTAGGCCGCTACCAGGCATCGATCGATGAGCCGGTGGCGTGGCTCGGGGTCAGCGATAGCGGTAACGATTACCATGATGTCCACGTTGGCGACGATGATGCGCTCGACGGGGTCAGTGTCATCAGCAGTGCGGCGCAACAAAGTACGACGAGGTTCGGCACGCACGATCCGCGCCAGAGTTCCCTCGGCACCGCTGACATCACCAACCAGCGCAACCTCATCACCCACCACGACAGAATGACGCCCCAGCTCACGAGCTTTCATCGCTGTGACTGTCACGCCATCCAAAATGCAGGTGAAACGGCCGCGATCAACCCGCACGACACGTGCAATAACCGCATCAGCATGCTTGGGACGATTTTTAGTGCGAGGTCGAGTGCCTTTGCGGTTAGGCCGGATTCGCGCATGTGATTCGTCGTAGCGGTCATGAAGAGCTCGGCGAGAACTCATGAGGCCACAACCGTGCGCTCAACAGCAGCTTCAACACCGAGCATCCGCATCCACATATCTGGGAAACCCGGCAAAGTTTTACTGGTAGTGGCGATGTTTTCGACGCTGCTTCCTGGCGCCTTCAAAGCCAAGATCGCCGCGGCAGTCGCCATTCGATGATCGTGGTAAGTAGCGATCTGAGCCGGGCGCAGAGGAGAAGGCCGGATCACTAACCCATCATCAGTTTCGGTCACATCCCCACCAAGACGGTTGATCTCAGTGGCCAAAGCGGCCAACCGGTCAGTTTCATGGCCACGCAGATGGGCCACCCCACGCAGATGAGAGGGAGAGTGGGCACAGGCAGCAAGCGCCGCCACCGTAGGGGTGAGCTCACCAGCTTCAGAAAGATCTAGATCAAACCCCTCAAAGCCACTTTCAGCAGTAACAGTCAGGCCCGTGCGATCAAGCTCGACACGAGCACCCAACAAAGCCAAAATGTCGCGGATCCGATCCCCAGCCTGCGTGGTGTGCGCAGGCCAATCAGGAATATGCAGGCGGCCACCCAAGATCGGTACGGCGGCCAAAAATGCGGCCGCGTTGGACAAGTCAGGCTCCACAGTGACATCCAAAGGACGGATATCACCTGGCTCCACGACCCAACGATGAGGGGTTTCGTCATCGATCTCAACCCCTACATCACGCAACACCTCGATAGTCATATCGATGTGAGGCTGAGAGGGAAGAGCAGAACCGGTGTGCACTAGCTCCAGCCCATTACTGAAACGAGCACCCACAAGCAGCATCGCTGAAACGAACTGCGAGCTATGCGAAGCATCAATACGCAACGAGCCACCGGTGACAGTCCCGGACCCATGAACAGTGGCAGGTAGAAAACCACCAGCAGATTCGGTGCGAATACCCAGATCGGTAATGGCCTGAAGAACCGGGGCCATCGGCCGAACCCGGGCACCAGCATCCCCATCAAAACGCACCGGACCAGCAGCCAGCGTTGCCACCGCAGGCAAGAAACGCATAACAGTGCCAGCTAAGCCGCAATCGACCGTAGCGTTACCCCGCAAAGCGCCAGGTCGAACAAGCCAATCGCCACTGTCAGCGTCACCAAGATCAGTGATATCGGTCCCCATAGAGCGCAACCCCTGAGCCATCAATAACGTGTCACGAGAGTGCAAAGGGGCGCGCAGGCGTGACTCTCCATCAGCCAGTGCAGCCAAAACAAGGAACCGATTCGTCAGTGATTTACTGCCAGGAAGGCGCACCGTTGCGTCTAATGCAGTAGCGACGTCGGCTGCAGCAGGTGCTTTCCAAAGGTCGGTGGTGGGCACGATGGAGAAGATCACTCGCTTCCGTGTTTGCGTGGTGGTGTGATGCTGGACCAGACATGCCAATGACGCGGCCCACATGCCGACTCTAGTCCGGGCAGCTGTTCCCATGGCAGCTTGTTCAGCATGGAGGCAGGCGCGTCGTGGGCGACAACAACCAAGGAGGCAACACGTGTGCGGTAGATACGCCGCAACAGCAACAAATAGCGAACTGGTCACAACACTCAAAGCAGACGCCGACATGACAGGAGCGCCGGTACGAACCCTCCTGGCCTCACCCCAAGAACCACCTGCCGGCACCCCAGATGAAAATGTCGCGCCCACGAAAAACGCCCGCGTCGTCGTAGAACGTCTCCGGCGCACACAGACAGGCGAACCAATAGGCATAGAGCGCTCGCTGCGACTATTGACGTGGGGTTTAGTGCCCTCATGGTCAAAAGACCCACGCAACGCAGTCTCAATGATCAACGCGCGAGCCGAATCAGTACTGACAAAACCAGCTTTTCGGCAGGCAGTGCGCTCGCGACGATGTTTGGTGCCTGCTGATTGCTGGTACGAGTGGGGTGCAGCCCCTGCGGGGAGCAGGCAGCGCAAGCTGCTCTTTTCGATGCGCCGAGCCGATGGTGCGCCGTTGACTTTCGGGGGTTTTTTCGAGTTTTGGCGCGACCCCACAGTCAGGGAGCCGGGGCCGCTGGCATGGATTGCGTCGTTCTCGATCATTACGCATCCGGCGCAGGCAGAGGTGGAGCATGTGCATCCGCGTCAGCCGTTGGTCATCGAGCCGCAAGATTGGGATGCCTGGCTAGATCCGTGCCGCGATGATGCCCAGAGTGTGATGCCGTTGTTGTCGCCATCTTGCCAGGGGCGTTTTGTAGCTGAGCAGCTCTGCAGCGACCGAGGTGGCGGCAATGTGGGGGAGTCGAACTTGTTTGATTACATCGGCACAGGTCAGCTTGGGGCGGATTGATGCGCAGTGTGATGTGGGTGGGAATGTCAGCGCCACGTAGTGCGTTCTTGCCCGTGAGCAGTTGCCCACGGGCAGTTCTGTCTGGCTGATTCGGGGTCACCGTCCCTCGTACGCCGACACGCCACGTCGGGCGGGATAGGAGTCATACGTGTTGGTTCTTGCACCTAAGGCGGTTGATGGTGTCTCTACTGGGATGGATGCTCAAGGCGGAGATACCTCTGAGCGCCTACCCTGGACGTTGATGAACAGCGACGAGATACGCGATGGTGCGGCGGGTACTGAGATACTCGAGCCGTCGCTGACCGGTGAACCGATGTTTGATGAGACCATCGTCGATCCTTCCCAGGAGACGCACGATGAGCGGGTCCGTCGGTTTGAAACCGATGCCATGGTGTACCTGGATCAGATCTATAGCGGCGCGTTGCGGATGACTCGCAACCCCACGGATGCCGAAGATTTGGTTCAGGAAACGTTTGCGAAGGCTTTTGCTGCGTTTCACCAGTACAAGCCAGGAACTAACCTCAAAGCCTGGCTGTATCGAATTCTTACGAACACGTTTATCAATACCTACCGCAAGAAAAAGCGTCAGCCTCAGCAGTCCGATGCTGCTGATGTGGAGGACTATCAGCTTGCTCGTGCGGAGGCTCACTCTTCGCGCGGATTGCGTTCGGCTGAGGTGGAAGCGCTGGACCATTTGCCCGACAGTGATGTGACGCGGGCGTTGAGCCAGATCGGTGAAGACTTCCGTATCGCGGTGTATCTGGCAGATGTTGAAGGGTTCGCGTACAAAGAGATCGCCGAGATCATGGATACCCCTATTGGTACGGTCATGTCTCGGCTGCACCGGGGGCGGCGGGCGCTGCGGGATTTGCTCACTGATTACGCGGCTGAGCGTGGCTATGCCGGCACGGCCTCGGAGGTGGGGCAGTGAATGCTGATGGTCACAGTCCCGGAGGGTGTGAAGAATTCTATGCAGCGCTGACTGCATATCTTGATGGGGAGCTGACTGCCGCTGATTGTGAAGCGATCAAAGCCCATCTTGCTTCGTGCCGATCGTGCGCGCAGAACTATGAGCGTGATCTTGTTTTGAAGTCACTGATCCGGCGGTCTTGTCATTGTGAAGAAGCGCCCGAGTCGTTACGTGTTCAGATTCTTACCAGGATAAGTATGAGGACTTTTGAGCTCTGAGGTGATGTAGGTATTTCAGAGCCGGGTAAATGTGTGGGTGTCACTTCAATTGAAGTGACACCCACACATTTATGCACTCGCTGGCAGTGGCAGGTCTGCTCAGGCGTTGGGGCGGCGGCCGTGGTTGGCTGCGCTGCCCTTGCGGGAACGACGCTTGCGTGCGCGCTTGCTCATGATGATCTCCTCTATGTCTGGATGTGGCCGCATGCGGCCACATCGCTGAACCATCTGATTCTGTCACACGCTCTGGTAGGGGGCGATCTGGTGCCTTCTGGCGCCAGTTGGCCTGTTCTGGATGCTCAGTTGTCTCACGCCTCGGGCGTGGATGGGAAAGTTTCGGGATTGATTCCCGGTCGGTGGGGGACTGGGAGGCAGTTGGGGGAGTCGTTCAGTCGAGTGCTCTGTTGATGTAGCGCCTTGTGGTATCACCGGCACTTTCGCTGCGTTCTCGTGTTTTTTGGATTCTTCTCTATGTGAACGAACGCTTTGGACGATTGATCAAGACTATGTGCTCCTATCGCATTACATGAAGTTCTCGTGTTGTTTAGATAGGTCGTCCAAAGTGATCGACTGAATTAGTCGTGCTATACATTCTCTATAACTTAGTGTGCTTCGCCTCGGGGCGGACGAAAGATGAGGCATCGCTTGAGAAGTCAGGGATGCGACGGTGAACATGCTGGGGCGCCTAGCTGCTTCATCAGGGGAGGGTGCTATGGACAGCAAGCGTACGAGACTGTGAATCAACTGAATTCGCGTAGATAAATAATCTTCTTCACTCATTAATAATGAGTGAATTTTATTTTCCAAATAGTCGAACGACTGACTTGAATAAGTGATCTTCACTTATAGATAAATGTTTACTCAAGGGTGGTGAAGATGAAGGAGTCTTCATGGGAAGCCAAGGATATGCTGGCGGACATCGAAAGAATTCTTATCGCTATCCGTCCAAGTTGTTCGTACTTACTAGACGGGAAAGCGATAGGGAAACTTTGAATCGACCTATGGGGGGTCATCAAGGCATCCGACCGTCGCTTATCGGCAGGAGTGAGAAATGTTCATCAACACTCACGACACACAGCAGCCCTGCGGTGTTGTCTACTGGAGCCCACGGCCCAAAAAATGAAATACATGGCCGCGGCCACAGCCATGGCCGCATCACGCTGAGGGGAGCGGGCGTGGCCCTGCTCAGGCCATTACCGCCCCACACCCCCGCGGAGACAGCGTGAGCATCCGACCCCACCGACTCAACCAACCCGGATCGTTCACCGACGACACCGAGCTGTGGGGATCAATGCACAGCTCAAGCCAACAACCCAGCTCACGCGTACGCGCAATCTCCCTCACCGCTGCCGTAATGAACATCATCCTGGCAGCCTTCCTGGCAACACAGGCCACTCTGCTGCACCACCACGGCACGCAGCTCATCTCCTCCTTTGAACCCTTCCTCGGCCTCCTCGCCCTGGGAGTTCTAGCCGACGGACTACGCGAACGCTCACATGACGAAGAAGTCGAACTTTCCTTCACCGCCATGATTCTCCTCGGGGCCATTCCCCTCACCGGCCCCGTCCCAGCCACCATCTTGGGCCCGCTCATCATGCTGCTCAGCCCACTGGCATCCAACCTCGTTCGCCGGATGCGTGGCGCCGGAGCCCTCCCCAACCGCACCGCCCTGACCTTCTTCGTCAACGCATCCATGATGGCGCTGGTCACCAGCGCTGCCGCCTTGACCTACGCCCTCTTTGGTGGCACGCACATCGGCACTGGTCCCTGGACCCCCACCCTGCTCTTCACCAAAATCGGCATCCCACTCATCTTCGCCGACCTCATATTCATCGTCCTCAACAGCATCCTTGTAGCAGCCCTCATCGCCCTCGAAAGCCGCCAACGCCTGCGCCACTTCGTCACGGGAGCCATGACCGTTTTCGCCGTGCTCTGCCTGGGGTACGGCATTACCGCATTCGTTTTCGTTGTGCTCTGGGCACCGGTAGGACTAGGCCCGCTAGCCCTCGTCCTCATCCTTGCCCCTCTCATGATGTCCCGCTGGTCCTACCTCGAATACGTCGAAGAACGCGACATCCACCACCGACTCATCCAAGCCCTAGCCGGAGCAGGCGAACTACGATCCGGAACACTAGACCGCCCCTACCGCCTCGCCCGCGTCTGCACCGCCACCGGCAGCGCCATGGGCCTATCTGGACGCGACCAAGACATCCTCCGCGAAGCCGCCACCCTGCATGACGTCGGCATCCTGTCCATCCCGTGGAACACCCTCGACACCCGCCCCGAAGACCTCACCGACGAACAACTTGACCACATCGCTGGCCACACCCGCATATCCGCCGACATCATCACCGACATCGACTTCCTCGAAGACTGCGCCGAAGCCGTCCTGCACCACCACGAACGCTACGACGGCCGCGGATATCCCAGTCGCCTGGCCGGAGACGAAATCCCCCTCGCCTCACGCATCATCGCCGCCGCCGACATCGCCGAATCCCTTGGCACCACCCTCAAAGCCACCGCCGAAGACCGCGAAAACCTCATCACCGGACTACGCAACCACGCCGGCAGCACCCTGGATCCCATCGTCGTTGACGCTCTCATCCGCGAACTGCGCTCAAGCCGCGGCCCCGACCTCCTAGCTGACCTGACCAACCACCCCGCCGCCAGTCACCACCGACACACCTCACCTCAACACTCCCACCAATTCGCCCACCGAAAACATCACGGCACCAAGGAAGCCACCTCATGACCATCCCTGGCATCCTCGCCTACCTGGCTGTCCTGACGATCGCTGAAGCCTTTCGACTGCGCATCCGCGGACGATTCGAAACCGCACCTACAGCACACGCCGTCGGCCTAGCCCTAGCCGTCTCAGTAACCACACCCCAAGGCCCTATCCAACTCACCGCAACACACATCGCGGCACTAGTACTGATCTCACAACTGCTAGCAATCCCCTTCCTATGGGTCACCCGCGCCCGCGGCGAGCGCCACGAACTCCTCGCCGACAGTGCACTACGCCTCTTCACCGTCACCGCCGTAGCAATCCTCGTGCGTGAACTGCCACTCTTACACGGCAATCACGTCGTCGACATGACCCTCACCTGGCCCGGATGGCGCCGCGCCATCGTTCTCATGAGCGCCATCGGATTCATCCTCAGCATCGAAGCCCCCTTCCGTGTCTGGCTCTACCACCGACTCATGCGCGTCGACGCTCTTAACAGCCACACCAGCGACGCCCGTATCCCACTGGCCCTTTCCGTCGTCGTCGTCGCCAGCAGCGCCAGCCTGGCCCTAGCCCAAGAAGCAATCGGCCTAGCCGCACTACCGCTAGGACTGGTGCCCCTCGTGGCCACCCAAATCGCCGTACTCCACCAGGCCCGCGTCCACCGCGCCCAGCGACAAAGCGTCCGTGCCCTATCCAAACTTCCCGAAATTGCCGGACTGCTACCCCGCGGCCACGGCACCTCCGTAGCCCGCCTATCAGTGGCCATCGCCCAAGAAATGGGACTGACCGCCCGCGAAATCAGCCACCTAGAAACCGCAGCGCTCCTCCACGACCTAGGGCAAGTAGTCCTGCGACGCCCCATCCCCTCCGGAGCCACCGTCCTGGCCGCCCCAGCCGATCAAGAACACCTCGCCGCCACCGGAGCCTCTATCGTCGACCACATCGGCCGCCTCAACGCCGTCACCGACACCCTCGCCGCCCAAGCCGTCCCCTACTACCAACTCGTCCAAAACCGCGCCCGCATCCCACAAACATCACGTGTCCTCAAAGTCGCTAACGCCTACGTCGACTACGTCGGCGGCACCCTCGCCGACGCTGACAACGACGCCCACAACGAAGCCATGGAACGCATCTACCTCGGTCTGGGCTACGAGTACGACCCCAAAGCAGTCGCCGCCCTCGAAACCGTCCTAGACCGCAGCGGATACGGCACCCAACCCATCAACCACAGCAACACCCACACTCCCACCAACACGGAACCAAAACACCCCTCTAAGATCAGAGGAGTGACCAGGGCCAGACGCGGACGCGCACCACACGCACGCCGCCACTCCCACACCGACCACGACCACGTCGCAACCGGCAACGGAGCAGCCCACCGAGACTGACGCACCAGCGCAGCCCGGACGGACCACCAACAGCAAAGGCAGGCAACACGTGAAGATCACCGTCGTCGGACTCGGCAAAATCGGGCTTCCGCTGGCAGTCCAATTCGCCTCCAAAGGCCACTTCGTACACGGCGCCGACACCAACCCCACCGTTGTCGACCTCGTCAACGCAGGAACCGAACCCTTCCCCGGCGAAGCCCACCTCGACGAAAAACTTGCCGAAGCAGTCAAGGCCGGAAACATCCGCGCCACCACCGACACCGCTGCCGCCGTCGCTGACTCTGATGCCGTCGTCGTTGTCGTCCCCCTGTTCGTTGACAACGACGGACAACCCGACTTCGGGTGGATGGAATCAGCCACCGCCGACATTGCCCGCGGCCTACGCAAAGAAAACAACACCCTCGTCATCTACGAAACCACCCTGCCCGTAGGCACCAGCCGCGGCAAGTGGAAACCCCAGCTCGAAGCAGGTTCTGGCCTGACCGAAGGCAGCGACTTCCACCTCGTCTTCAGCCCCGAGCGAGTCCTCACCGGCCGGGTCTTCGCCGACCTGCGCAAATACCCCAAACTCGTCGGAGGCCTCGACGGCCTGGGAGGCGCTGGAGCCCGCCGCGCCATCGAGTTCTACAACGCTGTCCTCGACTTCGATGAGCGCCCCGACCTCGAACGCGGCAACGGCGTCTGGGACCTAGGCTCGGCAGAAGCAGCAGAACTCGCCAAACTCGCCGAAACGACCTACCGCGACGTCAACATCGGCCTGGCCAACCAGTTCGGCAAATTCGCCGCCTCCCACGGCATCGACATCTACCAAGTCATCGAAGCCTCCAACAGCCAGCCCTACAGCCACATCCACTCACCCGGAATCGCTGTCGGCGGACACTGCATCCCCGTCTACCCCCGCCTCTACCTCTACACCGACCCCGACGCCACCGTCGTGCGCGCTGCCCGCGAAACCAACAAAGGCATGCCCGTCTACACCGTCGGCCTCGCCAAAGGTGCACACGGTGACCTTTCAGGCGCCACCGTCGTTGTGCTCGGTGCCTCCTACCGCGGCGGCGTCAAAGAAACAGCCTTCTCCGGCGTATTCGACACCGTCGAAGCCCTACGCGCCGAAGGCGCCACCGTCGTGGTCCACGACCCCATGTACACCGACGAAGAACTCGCCGCCTACGGCTGGACCCCCTACACACTTGGTGCCAGCAACGTCGACGTCGCGATCCTGCAGGCCAACCACGCCGAATACGCACAGCTCACCACGCGTGACCTGCCCGGCGTGAAAACCGTCATCGACGGCCGCTGCTGGCTCAACGCCGACAACTTCACGGACGTTACCTTCCGCACCGTCGGCCGCGCCGCCGAATAAAACACCTGCACTGAGCCCTCGTCACTGCACGCAGCGACGAGGGCTCAGTGCTACCCACCACGTGCCACCACACAACCGATACCGCCACCAACCCCCATTTTCGTAGTCTGGTCACGTGCGCTATCTCTCCACACGTGACCCCAACGGCGTCGCCGACCAAACCTTCTGCGACATTCTGCTCGCCGGGCTCGCTCCAGACGGCGGCCTCTACCTGCCCGAGCGCTACCCCCACATCGACAAAAGCACGCGGGCGCAGTGGAGAACACTCCTGACCACCCAAGGCTACGCAGCACTGGCACACGCCGTCACCAGCCTATTCATCGACGACATCCCTAGCGAGGACCTGCGCGGCATCTGCGAACGTGCCTATAGCAGCGAAAAATTCACCGACCCACGCATCGTGCCCGTCTCACAACTCGCAGAAGGTATCCACCTTCTGCACCTGAGCAACGGCCCCACCGCCGCGTTCAAAGACATGGCAATGCAACTGCTCGGCGAACTCTTCGAATACGAACTGCACCGCCGCCAAACCCACATCACCATCCTCGGAGCCACCAGCGGAGACACAGGCAGCTCAGCCGAATACGCCATGCTCGGCAAAGACCGAGTACGTGTCTTCATGCTCAGCCCTGCCGGGCGCATGACCCCCTTCCAACAAGCCCAAATGTTCTCCATCAACGACCCCGCCGTCGTCAACATCGCCGTGGCGGGCGTATTCGACGACTGCCAAGACATCGTCAAAGCAGTTAACGCCGACACCAACTTCAAACGCACCCATAACATCGGCGCCGTCAACTCAATCAACTGGGCCCGCCTACTCGCCCAAGTCGTCTACTACATCGCCGGATGGCTCTACGCCACCACAGACAATGACGAGCCCGTCTCCTTCGTGGTCCCCACCGGCAATTTCGGCAACATCGTCGCCGGCCACATCGCCAAACAGATGGGAATTCCCATCGCCTCCCTGGTCTGCGCCACCAACGAAAACGACGTACTTGCCGAATTCTTCACCACCGGCACATACCGAATCCGCGGGGCGGCAGAAACACACGCAACATCCAGTCCATCCATGGACATCAGCAAAGCCAGCAACTTCGAACGCTTCGTCTTTGACCTTCTGGACCGCGACGGCGCCCGCACCGCCCAACTGTTCGGGCCCACCCTCGCCACAGAAAAAGAATTCACCCTCGCCAACGAAAAAAACTGGCCCTACGTGGCACAACGCTACGGATTCCGCACCGGTACCTCCAGCCACACTGACCGCCTTGCCATCATTGCCAGCGTGTACGCCAACGACGGCATCCTCATCGACCCCCACACCGCCGACGGCATCAAAGTCGCCCGCGACCGACTCGCTGAGGCAAGTATCACCCTGCCCGTCCTCGTCGCTGAAACAGCACTACCCGTCAAATTCGCCGAAACCATCACCGAAGCAATAGGGGAACCCCCACCTCTGCCGGAACGGTTCGCCCACCTACGAAACAGCGAACACCACGTCATCCAGGTACCCAACGACGCCGACGCAGTCAAAAAAATCATCACCGAACACACCCAGTACTAAGCAACAAAAGGGTGGGGGCAAAGGAAAACCCTTTGCCCCCACCCTTTTACCCTCAGGCAGCTAAGTGCTCCCACAAAGCCAACACACCAAGACCGATAAGAATCGCTCCACCCAACAACTCAGCCGGCGTGCCCCAACGGTTCCCGATCTTTTGACCAACAAGCATCCCCGCAGCGCTGATAAGAAACGTCACCAACCCCACAATCGCCACCGTGACAAACACATCTACCTTCATGAACGCCAACCCAACACCGATGACAAGAGCATCAATGCTGGTAGCCACCCCCAACACAAGCAACGAACGCAGCGTAAGGCGATCCGAAAAACCATCCTCATCACCGCCACGCAGCGCACCCCACATCATGTGAGCACCGATAACACCCAGCAGCACGAACGCAATCCAATGATCCACCGCCTCGATGTACGGCGCGAAAGAGGCACCAAGAAACCAGCCCAATAACGGCATCGCCGCCTGAAACGCCCCAAACGTCACAGCGACAGCCAACACAGCACGTATATCCACACGAGGCAGAGTCAGCCCCTTACCAAGAGCAACAGCGAAGGCGTCAGCAGAAACACCAAACGCCACAAGAAACATAGTGACCACAGACATCCGGGCGAGTGACCTTTCGTCACGGGTGCCCGAAGTAAGCAGATACGACACTTCGACACCCTGGCGGTGTCGAAGGTCTCGTTCATCCACCTGCTGGATGGTGCGCCGGGCGGTTCATTCCCCGCCAGTATGTCGACGCTAAGCCCCACGCCAGCATGAGCCAGCGATCGGAACTACTCCCCTTCGTGCTCGCAAGGCTACCCGAGAACCGCCACGCCCCAACGACAAACAAACAACAAACCCACCCAGATCACAGCCGCGCACCATCAACGCTGATACTGAGCCCGCTGTCCGCCAATAAGCTTGGGTCGATAACGAACCGCCGTCACCCGCGCGCCCCCCACCTGCCGCGCCGCCAACCTCACCGGCACCTGCACATGCCGCACATGCATCGCCACCTCGGTATCACCAATATCAAGTCCAGCATCAACCACCACATGCTCCACCATCACCGGATCCCGCGCCGCATCAAACGCAGCCACACACACCGAACCACCCGCATGCAACGCCGGAACCACACTCACCACCTCCAACCGCTGCGCCAACGCATACTCACGCTCCACCACCAACGCCCGATTAATGTGCTCACAGCCCTGCACCGCCAACCACACCCCACGCTCCAACACACACCGCCGAACCCCCGCAACCACCGCCACCCCGACCTGTTCGCTGCCGAACGTGCCAATCCGCTCCCCACGAATCTCACTACTACTGCACCCCAACACCACCGACCCCCCAGCCGGCACAGCAGCAACCTCAAGAAGCTCCCGCATCGCCTGCTCAGCCACAGCACTGATGTCGGACAACGTGAAATCAGCATCAAGAGTCAGGTCCATGCCCTCATCCTGCCCTGCGCGAAGCAAATGCGTACCACTATCTCCGCCGCGTTTACTTATTTATGTCCGCGCAGCTGAGAGAATCTACAAATGCGATTCTTTGTGGCCTGCGTGATTCGTTCCATCGTTGTAATAGTGGCGCTGCACGGAATCTCCATCTACTACTCATCAAGTGAGCATGTAGTAGGAGTCGACGTCGGAGCCATCTTGGCAGCCTCCCTGCTCACCATGGCAATAGCGTTCCTGTGGTCCGGGATCGATGGATACAGAAAAAGTTTCGGCCGTGTCGCACTGTTGTGGTGCGCAGTAGCTCTCCTGTCATCAATCGTCGTGGGAATAACCGTCGACGGATGGTCCGGTGGGGCGCTACGCCCACGCGTGGAAAACATCGCCGACGTCGCGCCATTTTTCCTCATCCTCATCACCCCGCCATCAATGCTAGGAGCAGGAGTCGGATCGGTCATCGCATCACTACGCAAACGCTCCACCAGCTCTGATACACAACAAAGGGGCCCGTATCAAGAAATCTGACACGAGCCCCCGCCTCAAAGATCAGCGAGCGCGTTCAGCCAAAACAGCCGCGACCTTCTCTGAAGCGTGCCCATCACCGTACGGCGCGCCCTGCTCCCCAGCAGGGGCCTGCCGCACCGCCACATCACGCAACTGAGCCAGATCGTTATCGAGAATGTTCCAGCCGCCCTCCAACGTCTCTACCCATTCAGTCTCCGGACGGATCGTTGTGCACGGCGTCTGCAACAAGAACGCTTCCTTCTGCAAACCACCCGAATCCGTCACTACACCAGCAGCGCCCATCACCGCACGCACCATCTGCGGGTACGCCAGCGGAGAAGCGCCATGCAAATTCCCACCAAAAAGATCAATACCGTGAGCTTGAGCCTTAGCCACCAGCCGCGGATGCGCCAGCAACAACACCTGCGTAGGCAAATCACGGAAAGCCGCGATGATCTCACCCAAACGCTGCGGAGTATCCGTGTTATCCGGGCGGTGAATCGTCGCCAACACAAACGGCTTGTCCGGATCGAAACGCTCATCAACATCAGCAGGCAACTGCAGAGGCCCGGACCCCACACCATCACGCACCGTGAAACACACATCGGTCATCACATCGCCCACCAGCACGGACTTATCTGCCAAGCCCTCACGCTCCAAGTGATCCATACCTACCTGAGTAGGGGAGAGCAGCAAATCCGACGCATGATCGGTCAACACCCGGTTGTGCTCCTCAGGCATCCGCCGATTAAAACTGCGCAACCCCGCTTCCAAATGCGCAACAGGTAGATGCTGCTTCACCGCTGCCAAAGCAGCAGCGATAGTCGAGTTCGTGTCCCCGTAAACCAAAGTCCAATCCGGCTTGTGCTCCAACAACACCGGCTCAATCTGCTCAAGCATCCGGCCCGTCTGCGCCCCATGGTTGCCTGACCCCACACCCAAATGAACATCCGGCGCCGGAATGTGCAGATCATCGAAGAAAACATCACTCAACATGGCGTCGTAATGCTGTCCTGTGTGAACAATCACATGCTCGATGTTCCCGGCCGCAGCAAATGCCCGCGACACCGGCGCCAACTTCACAAACTGCGGTCTTGCCCCGACGACACTGAGGACCTTCACGATGGTGAACCCTTTCTGCTGTTTGGCGCCACGGTAGTGTGGCCTTAGGTGACGGCCCAAGCGGACGGCACCTCGCTCCTACCGCACCACGCACACAGCGAAACGCGGAAGGAACGAAACGATAAACCGAACAATCTACCGGCGGCGCGAAGCCAAAGTGACCCACGTCCACACGGTCGTCCGGAACACGCCTGAAGAATCAGTGCAGACAGGGCGGCCACACGTGGGGCCGCCGGAAACACGCTTCACGAAGGGGCCTTACGTGACCGAGTTCATTCCTCCGGCAAAGCCGCTGATCGGCGATGAGGAGCGCGCTGCCGTCGATGCAGTGATGCGCAGCGGCATGCTGGCCCAAGGGCCGCAGGTAAAGGCATTCGAAGAGGAGTTCTCCGAGCACTTCGGTCTCGGACGTGCATGCGTGGCCGTGAACTCCGGCACCTCTGGCCTCCACCTCGGACTCCTCGCAGCAGGTGTAGGCCCCGGCGACGAGGTGATCGTCCCCTCCTTCACCTTCGCCGCCACCGCCAACTCCGTGGCCCTGACTGGAGCCACCCCCGTCTTCGCCGACATCGAACCAGGAAGCTTCTGCCTCAGCGCTGAGTCGGTTGAATCAGCCATCACCGACAAAACCGTCGGCATCATGCCCGTCCACCTGTACGGCCACCCCGCCGACATGGTCGCTCTTCAAGCCGTCGCCGACAAACACGGCATCAAAATCTTCGAAGACGCAGCCCAAGCCCACGGCGCATCCCTCCACGGCACCCCCGTAGGCGCGTTCGGCGCATTCGCGATGTTCTCGCTTTACCCCACCAAGAACATGACCTCCGGCGAAGGCGGCATGGTCTCAGCGGCCGACGAAAACATCGAGCACAACCTTCGCCTCTACCGCAACCAAGGAATGCTGCAGCAGTACCACAACGAAGTCGTCGGCATGAACTACCGCATGACCGACATCCACGCAGCCATCGGCCGTGTCCAGCTCACCAAAGTCGACGCCTGGACCAAAACCCGCCAGGAAAACGCCGCATTCCTCTCCAGCAACCTCCGCGGAGTCACCCCGCCACCAGTTGCCGAAGGCGCCGTGCACGTTTACCACCAGTACACGATCCGCATTCCCGAAGGCCGCGACGAATTCGCCCAAGCCCTCAAAGACGAATACAGCATCAGCTCAGGCATGTTCTACCCCGTGCCCAACCACCGCCTCAAACCATTCGCTGCAGCAGGTCGCACCGCAGGCGACCTGGTTGAAACCGAACGCGCCGCCAAAGAATGCCTCTCCCTGCCCGTCCACCCCAGCGTGGATCGCGCCGGACTTGAGCGCATCGTCACCGCAGTCAACACCCTCGCCAAGGCAGGTGCATGAACATGGCAAACCTCCGCGCAGGCCTCATCGGCCTCGGAATGATGGGCCGCCACCACGGCCGCGTCCTGGCTGGGCTTGACGGCGTCGACCTCGTCGCCGTCGCCGATCCCAACGGTGACCCCCACGACATCGCCCAAGGACGCCCCCTCGTCAACAGCATCGAGGAACTCATCGCCCACAACCTCGACTACTGCATGGTCGCGGTCCCCACCGTCTACCACCTAGAAATCGGGCTCGCCCTGGCCGAAGCTGGGGTCCACGCCCTCATCGAAAAACCCCTCGCCCAAGACACCGCCTCGGCACAAAAGCTCGTCGACGCATTCGACAAAGCAGGACTCATCGGCGCCACCGGACATATCGAGCGCTACAACCCCGCCCTGCAACAAGCCAAAGCCCGCATCGAAGCAGGCGACCTCGGCGACGTGTACCAAATCGTCACCCGCCGCCAAGGCCCTTTCCCCGCCCGCATCGCCGATGTCGGTGTCGTCAAAGACCTCGGCACCCACGACATCGACCTCACCAGCTGGCTGCGCTCCAGCGCCTACACCTCCGTTGGCGCCCGCACCGCCTTCCGCTCCGGACGCGAATACGAAGACATGGTTCTCATGAACGGTCTACTCGCCGACGGAACCATCACCCAACACACCGTGAACTGGCTCTCACCATTCAAAGAACGAGTCACCTTCATCACCGGCGAAAAAGGTGCCTTCATCGCCGACACCCTCACCGCCGAACTGGCCTTCCATGCCAACGGCAACGTCACCTCCGAATGGCAAGGCCTAGCCCAATTCAAAGGTGTCTCCGAAGGCGACTACACCCGATTCGCAATCTCCAAACGAGAACCACTCCTCGTCGAGCACGAAAACTTCCGCGACGCAGTCCTAGGTAAAGACGCCGACATCGTCACCCTCGAACAAGGCATGCGTAACGTCAAAGTCGCCGAAGCAGCCATCGAATCAGCCAAAACAGGTCAAACCATCGACCTCTAACCCACAACAGGGCTAAGCAACACGCCCCCAACGCAATTACAGGGCCGGCACCGATCACCATGATCAGTGCCGGCCCTCCTGCACCCCAGCAGCCCTTACACACCCTCCAGCGCAGCCGATAGGTGGACACCACCGCCCGCCGCGCCTCGTCCTGAACACCCGAGCGAGACGCCCGCCCGCCCGGAGAATCATGCGCACCACACTCGCCCTAGCCCTAGCAGCCGCCCTCATCACCACCCCCATCCCCGCCACCGCCACCCACGGCGACCACACCGGCAACCCCGACACCTACGCAGGCACCCCCGTGCCACCACCACACACCCCCACCGGCGCGCACACCCCCATCACCACCACGAAAAACACCCAAATCATCAACCCAACCAGCTCCGTCCCCCTCCCAGACGCCATCGATATTCAACCCAGCTACATCCCCCAAATCTCCTGCGACCCCATCGACCGCCCAGGAACCCTCGCCCTAGGCAACCTCCTCGTTAACACCTACAAAACCGGCTACGTCGGCTACTCCCGCTTCTGCTCCGAAGGCGGAACCAGCGAACACTACGACGGACGCGCCCTGGACTGGATGCTCGATGCCACCAACCCCACCCAAAAAACCATCGGCGACACCGCAGCAGCCTGGCTCACCGCTAACAACGGCGAAAACGCCCGCCGCCTAGGCATCCAATACATCATCTGGAACGCCACCATGTGGCGCGCATACGCCCCCGAACGCGGCTGGGCCACCTACACCGGACCAAACCCCCACACCGACCACATCCACATCTCCCTCACCTGGGACGGAGCCAACCGGCGCACCAGCTGGTGGACCGGAACCGCCATCACCAGCCTGGACCTGGGCCCCTGCCGAGCAACCACAGGGAACCCCTGGGCCCTCCTTTACACCGGCAAACGCACCACCCCCTGCCCAACCCCAACCCCCGGGCCCAGCACCACCAAAACCACCTGGGTCCCCGGCAACACCAGCCCCCAAATCGCCGAAGCCCAAAAACTCCTCGGCATCACCGCCGACGGCAAATTCGGCTACGGCACCCGCAACGCCGTCATCGCCTACCAAAAACGCAGCTCAATCCCCACCACTGGAGTCCTAGACCAATCCACTTGGGCCGCCCTGGACCCCACCTCGCTCACCACCACACCCACGCCAACCCCGGAGCCAACGCCAGCACCAGCGCCTACACCAGCGCCTACACCAGCACCAGCACCAACGCCCTCGCCATCGCCCAGTCGAACCCCCATCACCATCAACACCCCCGCCACCGCCTACCGCACCACCACCCTGCGCCCAGGCTCACGCGGCCCCGCCGTCAAAGCACTCCAAACCCTCCTACGCATCCCCACCACCAGCACATACGACCCACGAACCACCAACGCAGTCAAAACCCTCCAAAAAAAGTGGAAACTCCCCACCACCGGAACCACCAACCTCAAAACCTGGAACCGTGCCGAACTCAACCGCTACCCCTGGCTCCCATACGCAGGCACCACCCTGCGCCCAGGCTCACGCGGCCCCGCCGTCAAAGCACTCCAAACCCTCCTACGCATCCCCACCGACGGCATCTTCGGCCCCGCAACCCGCAACGCCCTCACCGCCACCCAAAAGAAACTCCGCACCCCCCAAACCGGTATTACCGACCCCACAACCTGGAAGGCATTCATACGCCTCTAAACCCCAGGTAAGGTCAAACACGTAACCACCCACCCGAACACCACCCCTACACCACACACCACTGACACACACCAAAAAAATACGATGGCCCCGGTGGGGGGGACCGGGGCCATCGAAGGTCGTCCAACCGGGGGGAGGTTGGCCAACCACAAACAACTCTACGGACCTATCACCAGATTCCCACCCAACATACGGATGGCGTCGGTACGTATTAGGTCAAGGAATAGTCATGGACACCACAAACCATCAACACAACACACACCCCATCACCCTCATCGGAATCGGCGCCGACGGATGGGACAGCCTCACCCCCCACGCACAACACACCCTCCACACAGCCACCACCATCATCGGCGCCCCCCGCCAACTCGACCTCCTCCCCACCACCATCACCGCCCAACGCATCCCCTGGGGCAAACCCCTACGCCCCTCCATCCGCCCCCTCATCCGGCAACACGCCCCCAACAACAACCTCACCATCCTCGCCAGCGGCGACCCCTGGCACTACGGCATCGGCCACGCCCTCACCGAAGAACTCACCCACGAAACCCACGACACCGGCACCCACTACCCCCTCACCACCATCCCCACCACCTCATCCATGGCACTCGCCTGCGCCCGCATGCAATGGCCCGCCGAAACCGTCACCATCATCACCACCGTCGGCCGCGATACCCACACCCTCAACCGCCACCTACACCCCAACACCCGCATCCTCACACTCATCCCACGCGGCACCACCATCATCGACCTCGCAAAACACCTCACCAACCACGGCTACCACAACGCCGAACTGACCCTCCTCAGCGACCTAGGCACCCCCAACGAAACCCACACCACCGCCACCGCCACCACCTGGACCACCCACCACACCAACCTACCCACCCTCGCCATCGCCGCCATCAACACCAACACCCCCATCACCAACCCCAACCCACGCCACCCCGGACTCGTTCCAGGCCTACCCGACGAAACCTTCACCACCGACGGCCAACTCACCAAATGGGAAACCCGCGCCATCACCCTCGCCGCCCTGGCCCCACGCCCCCACGAACTCCTCTGGGACATCGGCAGCGGCACCGGAACCATCGCCCTCGAATGGTGCCTAACCCACCCCACCACCCACGCCATCTCCATCGAAACCCGCCCCGACCGCACCGCCAACATCACCACCAACGCCCACAACCTCGGCGTCAACACCACCCTGCAAACCATCACCGGCCACGCACCCGAAGCACTCCACGACCTACCCCAACCCAACGCCATCTTCATCGGCGGCGGCGCAACCACCCCCCAACTCCTCGAAACATGCTGGAACGCCCTCCCACCCGGAGGCCGCATCGTCGCCAACGCAGTCACCATCGAAACCGAAAACCGCCTCATCACCGCCCGCACCACCTGGGGCGGCGAACTAGGCCACATCCAAATCAGCCGCGCACAACCCATCGGCACCTACACCTCATGGACCCCAGCACGACCCGTCACCCAATGGCGAGCACGCAAACCCCACCTCATCAACGAAGGAACAACCCGATGAGCGCCCCCCACCTCCTCCTCCTCGGCGGAACCACCGAATCCCGCCTCCTCGCCAACGAACTCGCCGACGCATTCCCCGGCTGGCACATCACCAACTCACTCGCCGGCCGCACCCACACCACCCCCAACCTCCCCGGCGACACCCGCATCGGAGGATTCGGCGGCCCCGAAAACATGGCCACCTGGCTACGCGAAAACGAAATCAGCGCCATCATCGACGCAACCCACCCCTTCGCCAACACCATCACCACCAACACCATCACCGCAGCCCGCACCGCCATCCCCGGACACGAAATCCCCTACCTACGCCTCCAACGCCTCCAATGGGAACCCCAACCCGGCGACACCTGGCACACCGCAACCACCCCCACCGACGCCGCCCAACACATCGACACACTCGGCACCCGCGCCCTCATCACCACCGGACGCCGCGACCTCGCCGCATTCACACACGTCAAAGCCCACTGCCTCATCCGCACCATCGAACCCCCCACCCAAATCCTCCCCGCCAGCCACGAACTCATCCTCGACCGCGGCCCCTACACCCTCGAGGGCGAAACCACCCTCATCAACAACCACCACATCGACGTCCTCGTAACCAAAAACTCCGGAGGCGCCGCCACCGCCCCCAAACTCCAAGCCGCCCGCAACGCCGGCATCCCCGTCATCATGATCCAACGCCCCACCCTCCCCGACGACATCGACATCGCCGAATCCCTCCCCGAATCCCTCCTCTGGCTCGCCCGCCTCAACGCCCGCCCCACCACCCACCAACAACCCCCCACCCCCACAACAACCACCAACACACACAGCCCCACCGCACACACCATCCACCAACTCCAATGGCCCTGGACCGGCGCCCTCGACGACGTCACCCACGCCCTGGACAACCACCAACCAGTCGACCTCGACAACCCCACCAACTGGCCCCTACCCCCACTGGGCGACACCCTCGCCACCAACCATCAACACATCGCAGCACGACTCATCGTTACCGACATTGACCCCCTCGCCGCCATGCAATTCGGTACCGACACCCCCACCCTCATCCTCACCCCACCCAGCCTCATCATCGGCATCGGTGGTGGCAGCGGCATCAACGCCCGCGACATCCTCAAACACCTGCGCGAAATCATGACCGCCAACCTCCTGGCCTCCGGCGCCATCGCCACCCTCGTCAGCATCGACCGCAATGGAAAATACGGACTCCTCACCGAAACCGCACTCCTACTCGAACACCTCGAAAAAACCCATCGCCACGAAATCGGCGTCAAGGTCTACGACTCCCACACTCTCGCCCAACACAACACCCCCAACCCCAACCCCCACGTCGCAGACCTCACCGGAACCCCCTCCGTCGCAGAAGCCGCCGTCCTCGCCGCCGGCGCCCGCCTCATCATCGGCAAACACATCGCCAATCACGCACACGGGTCCAGCACCATCGCCATCGGCCGTATCACCCCATAACCTCATACCCCTCACGAAAGGACCACCATGACTGTCCACTTCATCGGAGCAGGCCCCGGCGCCGCCGACCTCATCACCCTTCGCGGCCTACGCATCATCCAAAACAGCCACGTTTGCCTCTATGCAGGAACCCTTATCCCCGAAGAACTCCTCGAACACTGCCCTGATGGCGCTCGACTCATCGACACCTCCACCCTCGACCTCGAGGGAATCATCAACGAATGCCAAAAAGCGCACGCCGAAGGCCACGATGTTGCCCGCCTAGCCTCCGGTGATCTATCCGTCTACTCCGCTGTTGCTGAGCAAATCCGACGACTCCAAGCTGTCGGCATCGACTACACAATGACCCCCGGTGTCCCAGCCTTCGCAGCAGCAGCCGCCAGCCTCGGACACGAACTCACCGTGCCCGAAGTCGGGCAAACCGTCATTCTCACCCGCATCTCACGCAGCGCCACCGCCATGCCACCAGGAGAGAACCTCGCCACTCTAGGGGCAAGCCGAGCCCTTCTTGTCCTGCACCTGGCCACCGCGCACATCGACGATGTCGTCGCTGAACTGCTTCCCAACTACGGACCAGACTGCCCCGCCGCCGTCGTTGCCCTCGCTAGCCGACCCGATGAAATTGTGCTGCGTGGCCAACTGGACAACATCGCTGCCGCAACAAAAGAAGCCGGTATCCGTCGAACGGCAGTAATCCTGGTCGGACAAGCCCTCGGCGCTAAAGAATTCCCAGACAGTCACCTGTACTCGATGGCGTGTGCTGCTGAGCGACGCACTGAAGGAGTCCCTGCTCCTATAACGGGGCTGCCTCGGTAAAGATCACCTGGGCAGCCCCGCTATGGTCACTGTTGCGGATAAGTGCGGGGGGTCCAGAGCACGTGCTGAGTGCCGTCCCCGCACACTGCGCCGGTGCTCCTGTCCCCAGAAGCCATACGCGTGCTTAAACGTGTCTGGGTTGATCCAATAATGAGTGCGGTGCGCATGTCTACGGTGTCTGGGTCAAGGTCGCCCAACGTTGTGACTGTGACTTTTTCAGACTCAGACCCCACCGCTCGGGCAACAACGACGGGGGTCGTTTCGGCTCGGAAAGTACGTAGGTCATCGATAACGGAGCGCAGCTGCCAGGTACGTTCTTTGCTTGCTGGGTTGTATAGAGCAATAACAAGGTCCGCTTGCGCAGCTGCTCGGACTCGCTCACGGATCACCTCAAACGGTTTGAGCCGGTCAGACAATGAGATGGTCGCGAAGTCGTGGCCAATAGGGGCACCGACGGTTGCAGCCACGGCCGCCGCAGCAGTGATTCCAGGAAGAATCCGCACGGGGATGTGGCGATAGCGTTCTTGATCGGCCGCCTCGAGAACAGCGGTAGCCATCGCGAAGATACCTGCGTCACCTGAAGAGACGACGGCGACTCGGTGGCCACGTAGCGCTAGGTCCAGGGCGAACTCTGCGCGCTCTAGCTCGACTTTGTTGTCAGATAGGTGCCGGGTAAGGCCAGGGCGTTCGGGGACGCGTTTGACATATGTGGTGTAACCGATGATGTCAGTGGCTTGGGCTAGCGCCGCTGTGACTTGGGGGGAGCGCCACATTGCCCCTGCAGGTCCTAAGCCACAGACGTCTACGTACCCAGTACAAGAGCTTTCCTTCTGGCTGGGAGGTGTGGGGGCAGGCATCCAGTCGGCTGTTCCGATACGGCTGGGAATAACAGCCAGGGAGAAGTAGGGAACGTTGTTGGGGTTGACATCTGCTAGAGGCGTGACGACTTCGCGTTCGTCGTGGCTGACGCGTTCGACGTACCAAGCCTCATGAAGACGCCCGGCCGTGGTGAGAGCTTGTCGTACGGAGGTGAAGGTACGGCCCAGTTTCATGATGACTGCGCAGTCGGCGGTGGCTAGGCGGGCGGCGAGCTCGTCTGTGGGTAGGGTGCCGGGCAGGATGGTGAGTGTTTCGGTGGCTTCGACGAGGGGGCGTCCAAGGGCAGTAGATACAGCTGTCATGGAGCTGATGCCGGGGATGACCTGGGTGGGGTAGGTGTGTGCCAGGCGTTCGTGTAGGTGTTGGAAGGAGCTGTAGAGGAAGGGGTCTCCTTCGGCGAGGACGGCGACTGTGCGTCCGGCGTCGAGGTGGGTGGCGATGAGGTGGGTGGCTTCGGTGTAGAAGTCGTTGATTGCTCCGGTGTATCCGCCGGGGTGGTTGGTGGTGCCAGTTGTGATGGGGTAGGTGAGGGGGAGTTCGATGTGGTGGGGGTGGATATGGTCTGCGGCGGTGGCGCGGGCGTTGGAGGAGCCTGGTTTGGCTTCGTGGTAGGCGATGACGTCGGCGTTTTCGATGGCTCGGGCGGCTTTGATGGTGAGTAGTTCGGGGTCGCCGGGGCCTACTCCTACGCCGATGAGTTTTCCGGGGGCGGCCTGGTTCATGTGATGTCTTTCTGCGGTGGAGGTAGGGGGGTGGTTTGGGATGGTTGGTTATTCGGCGCTACTGGCGAGGGCGTTAAGGGCGCCGCAGGTGATGGCGCTGCCGCCGCGGCGGCCGCGGACGATGATGTGGGGAAGGTTGAGGGGGTCGTTGTGGAGGGCTTCTTTGGATTCGATGGCGCCGACGAATCCGACGGGAATGCCCAGGATGAGGGCGGGGCGCCAGGGGTTGGTGTGGAGGAGGTTGAGGAGGTGGAAGAGTGCGGTGGGGGCGTTGCCGATAGCGATGACTGCGCCGTCAATGCGTTCGCCCCATAGGTGGATGCCTGCGGCGGTGCGGGTGGTTTCGAGGGTGGCGGCTAGTTCGGGGACGCGTTCGTCGTGGAGGGTGCAGATGATGTCGTTGTTGGCGGGCAGTCGGCGGCGGGTGATGCCGCTGGCGACCATGTGGGTGTCGGTGAGGATGGGGGCGCCGTTGTTGAGGGCGGTGATGCCTTCGTGGGCGGCGTTGGGGGAGAAGATGATGTCGTCGATGAGGTCGGTGGATCCGCAGGAGTGGATCATGCGGACGGCGACGCGTTCTTCTTCGGGGGTGAGGTGGGTGAGGTCGGTTTCGGCGCGGATGGTGGCGAAGGATTCGCGGTAGATGTTGGCGCCGTTGGTTTCGTAGGTGTAGGGGGTTTGGGGGGTGGTCATGGGGTGATTTCCTGTCGTCGGTTGGTGATGTCGGTAGTGAGATTCACGTCGGTGACGGGGTGTTGGTTGGTGGCGGGGTGTCCGGGTGTGTCGGTGTTGACTAGGGCGGTGGTCCATCCGGTTTCGGTGGCGAGGACTTGGACGTGGTCGGTGGTGGGGCGGCCGCAGCGTCGTGGGCAGGCTGACCAGTGCACGGGAGTGTTGTTGTTGCTGGGGGTGTGGTGGGTGACTGCTGCGTATTGGACGTCGGCGAGGGCTGAGGTGCAGCCGGGTAGGCCGGTGCATGTGGTGACGTGGGCGAGGGGTGCGTGGGGGTCGGTGATGAGTCCGAGGGTGGATAGGTGGGTGAGTGCGGTTGTTGCGTGGTGGTGGGTGAGGTTGGCGATGAGGATGGTTCGGGCTGGGGTGGTGCGGATGAGGTTGTCGCCGTGTTCGGCGAGGTCGGCGAAGTGTTGCCAGGTCTCGGCGGGGGCTGCGGCTAAGGGGAGTCGGGTGGCGATGGTGTAGGTGGTGTTGGTGGGGTGGGGGATGAGTCCTAGGGGTGGTGGGGTGGCGTGCAGGGTGGGGGTGTGGGGGGTGTGGGGGGTGAGGAGGTGGCTGATGGTGTTGCGGATGTTGGTGATGAGGGAGGGGGTGTCGGGGTGGTCGGTGAGGCGCCAGCCGCGTTGGTCGTGGGTGTGTGCGGTGGCTAGGTGGGTGTGTGCGGCCAGGGTGAGTGCGGTGGGGGCGTTGGTTCGGTGGGTGACTCCCAGGGTGGCGCCGGCGGCGGTGATGGTCCAGTGGTCGTTGTTGTTGGCGGTGATGGCTAGGTCGGGTTCGAGGGCGAGGGCGTCGCCGCGGCCGTCGTCGATGCCGAAGAGGAATCGTCCGCTTAGTTGCGCGAGTTCGGGGTCGCTGATGAGGGCGTTGTCGAGGGCGTGGAGCAGGTCGGTGAGGGTTGTTCCGGTGGTGTTTCCGTGTTCGTCGAGCCCAGCGGTGGGGGTGGTGACGATGTTGCGGATGCGTTCGTGGGCGGGGGAGGGCAGGAGCCCGGCGGCGGTGAGGCAGGTGCCGAGGTCGGTTTCGGATCCGGTGGGGATGCCGCGGATTTCAGCGTTGCCGCGGGCGGTGAGGCGGATGTGGCCGTCGCCGAGGGTGGTGGCCAGGTGGGCGAGGGTGCGGGTGGCGTGGGGGGTGAGGAGTCCGCCGGGGATGCGGATGCGGGCGAGGTCGCCGTCGGCGGCGTGGTGGAGTCGGAGTGCACCGGGGCAGCGGTCGCCGGTGGGGGTGGTGGGCGCGGTCATGGGAAAAACCCTACTCGGGGAGGGGGGTTTAGTTATTGGTTGGTTGTGTGTTAAGGCGCAGGTGGCGCTGTGGGGGTGTCCTCTTTCACAGGGCGGGGGGTGTTGTGTTCGTTACCTGGTGTGGCGTTGTTTGGTCTGGTTCTGGGGGAGTGTGGGGTGGGGGCTATTTTGGTTGTGTTGTGTTGTGTTGTGTTGGGTTGTTGTTGAGGAGGTTGTTGTGGTTCGTGGTGTTCCCAGTTGTGTTCCTGATGATGGGTTGACTACGCGTGAGCGGCGGGATCGTGCTGTTTTGGCTGTGAATACGGGGGAGGGGAAGGGGAAGTCCACGGCTGCGTTTGGGATGGCGTTGCGGGCGTGGAATGCGGGTTTGTCGGTGGTGGTGTTTCAGTTTGTGAAGTCGCCGAAGTGGAAGGTGGGGGAGGAGGCGGTGTTGCGGCGGTTGGGGCAGCTGCATGAGGAGGATCCGGCGGTGGGGGCGCCGGTTGAGTGGCACAAGATGGGGTCGGGGTGGTCGTGGACGCGTTCCAATAGTGGAGATGTTGAGATGGAACAGGCTGAGGTTGCGCGGCAGGGCTGGGTGGAGGTTGCTCGGCGGTTGGGGCAGGAGCAGCACGATTTTTATGTGTTGGATGAGTTCACGTATCCGCTGGATTGGGGATGGGTGGATGTCGATGAGGTGGTGGAGACGTTGCGGGCTCGTCCTGGTAAGCAGCATGTGGTTGTGACGGGGCGGCGGGCGCCGGCTGCGTTGGTGGATGCGGCGGATTTAGTGACGGAGATGACGAAGGTGAAGCATCCGTTTGATGTTGGCCAGAAGGGGCAGCGCGGGATCGAATGGTGAGTACTCATAGTTTGCCGCGTGTGCTGATTGCGGCGCCTGCTTCTGGTAGTGGCAAGACGATGATCACTACGGGGTTGTTGGCGGCATTGCATCGTCGTGGGTTGGTGGTTTCTCCGCACAAGGTGGGGCCGGATTACATCGATCCGGGGTATCACGAGGCTGCGTGTGCTCGGGTGGGGCGGAATTTGGATGCGCACATGGTGGGTGTGGATCGGATTGTGCCGTTGTTGTTGCATGGTGCGTTGTCGCCGTCGGTGGCTGATGTGGCGGTGATTGAGGGTGTTATGGGGTTGTTTGATGGCGCGTTGGGTAGGGAGGGGTTTGCTTCGTCGGCGCATGTGGCGAAGTTGACGCAGACTCCGGTGATTTTGGTGGTGAATTGTGCGTCGGCGTCGCGGAGTGTGGGGGCGGTGGTGCATGGTTTTGCTTCGTTTGATCCGCAGGTGAGGGTGGCGGGGGTCATTCTTAATAATGTGGCTTCGCCGCGTCATGAGGCGGAGGCGCGGGCTGCGGTGGTTGGGGTGGGGGTTCCGGTGGTGGGGTGTATTCCGCGGTTGCCGGACATTGTGGTGCCGAGCCGGCATTTGGGGTTGATTCCGGCGGCGGAGCGGCGCCCGGAGGCGTTGGCTGCGGTGGATGCGTTGGCGTGTATGGCGCAGCAGCATTTGGATCTTGATGCGATTGTGGAGGTGGCTAGGTCTGCACCTGAGCTGGAGGGTCAGGCGTGGTCTCCTGGGGCTGCGTTGGCCTCTGTTGGGGGCGTTTGTGCTGGTAGTGGGGTGCGTGTTGCTGTGGCTGGTGGGGCTGCGTTCACGTTTGGGTATGCAGAGAATGTGGAGTTGTTGCAGGCTGCGGGGGCGCAGGTGGTGTCGTTTGATCCGCTGCGGGATAGTGAGTTGCCTGAGGCTGATGCGTTGGTGATTCAGGGTGGTTTCCCAGAGGTGTATGCCTCGGCGTTGGGGACGAACCGGTCGATGTTGGATGCGGTGCGTAGGTTTACAGCTTCGGGGGCTCCGGTGGTGGCTGAGTGCGCGGGGATGCTTTATTTGGCGCAGGAGTTGGATGGCGCGCAGATGACGGGTGTGTTGCCGTTGATTGCCTCGATGCATCCGCGGTTGGTGTTGGGGTATCGGCAGGCTGTGGCTGATTGTGATTCGGTGTTGGCTGCTGCTGGTGATCGTGTGACGGGGCATGTGTTCCATCGCACGAGGGTGGTGCCGGCTCCGGATGCGGGTGTGGTTCCGGGGGCGTGGGTGCTGCGTGATCATGCTGATCGGGTCGAGGTTGATGGTGTGGTGTCGGGAAATGTGGTTGCGGGGTATTTGCACACGCATTGGGCTGGTGCGCCGCAGTTCGCGGCTCGTTTGGTGGAGCAGGCGTGTGCATGGCGGGATGGTGTGCGGTGATTGATGGGGTGGATTTGCGTCATCACGGTGATGTTGAGGCGCGGGGGGTGTGTTGGGATTTTGCGGTGAATGTTGCGGTGGGAGAGCCTCCGTTGTTTGTGGCGGAGGCGTTGCGGGAGTCTCTGGGTGGGGTGGCTGCGTATCCGGATGAGTTTCCGACGCGCCGGGTGGTGGCTGAGCATGTGGGGGTCGATCCGGCGTGTGTGTTGTTGGTGAATGGGGTGGCGGAGGCGTTTGGGCTGGTGGCGAGGCTGCGGTCGTGGCAGCGGCCGTGTGTGGTGCATCCGCAGTTCACTGAGCCGGAGGCGGCGCTGGTGGGTGCGGGGCATCAGGTGGTGCGGCATGTGTTAGATGCTGAGGATGGGTTTGTGTTGCGTGCCGCTCAGGTGGATGAGGGCGCTGATGTGGTGGTGGTGGGGAATCCGACTAATCCGACGTCGGTGTTGCATCCGCGTGGTGAGGTGTTGGGTTTGTTGAGGCCGGGGCGTGTGGTGGTGGTGGATGAGGCGTTTATGGATGTTGCGGTTGGTGTTGGTGTTGGTGTTGGTGGGGTTCGGGGGTCGGAGTCGTTGTTGGTGGATGCTGCGTGCACGCAGGGGTTGGTGGTGTTGCGGAGTTTGACGAAGACGTTTGGGTTGGCGGGTGTTCGAGCTGGGTTTGTGGTGGCTGAGCCGGGGTTGGTGGAGCAGTTGCGGCAGTTGCAGTCGCCGTGGTCGGTGAATGTTCCGGCGTTGGCGGCGATGCGTGCGGTGTGTTCGCAGGAGGGGGAGGAGTTTGCTGCTGGGGTGGCAGAGCGGGTGGTGCGGGATCGTGAGTTGTTGGTGCAGGGGTTGCGGCAGCGTGGGTTTGATGTGGTTTCGGGGGCTGCTGGGCCGTTTGTGTTAGTGCGCCATCAGCGGGCGGTGTGGGTGCGTGAGGTGTTGCGGCAGCGTGGGGTGGGGTTGAGGCGTGGGGATACGTTTCCGGGGTTGGGATCGCAGTGGTTGCGGATTGCTGCGCGGGCAGCGCGGGAGCGTGAGGTGTTGTTTGAGCAGGTTGATGGGTTAGGGCTCAGGGGTGGGTCTAGGGTGGGTTTATGAGTGATTGGGTGTGGAAAGCGTTTGATGATGGTGGCGCTCAGGTGCGGGTTGCTGATGCTGAGGTGCCGTTTGAATCGCGGGAGGACGCGGAGGCGTGGTTGGGGGAGTCGTGGTTGGGGTTGACGGAGTTGGGGGTGGTGTCGGTGTCGTTGTTGTGTGGGGGTGAGGTTGTGTATGGGCCGATGTCGCTTGAGCAGGAGTGATGTTGGTGGTGCATATGTGTGAAGGGGTGTTTTCCTTTGGTGAGGAAAACACCCCTTCACAGGTGTGTTGGCAGGTGGTGCCCCTGGCGGTCAGGAGGGGTACTGGCCGCGTTTGACTTGGGGTTTGGGGACGCGTCCTACGCGCATTTGTAGCGCGCGGGTGATGGTGTACCACAGGCCACCTTTGGCTGGTGGTGCGCCGAATTTGGTGGTGACTGCTTTTTTGACTTGGAACCACATCACGGTGACGTCGATGGCTGCTATGAGTACTGCGCCGTAGACGATCGAGTATCCGATTGCCATGACCGTGGGGTGAGTGATGAGTGTGACGGGCAACCCCAGCACCATGACGATCAAAAGGTATTCAGCAAAGGAGCGGCGTGCGTCGATCCAGTCACGCATGAAGCGGCGTTCAGTTCCGCGGTCGCGTCGGGGTAGAGCCCATTCTTCGCCAGCTTCCATGGCTAGACGGATTTTGTAGCGGCGTTCTCGTTCTTCGAGTCGGGATTGCCGTTTGGCGGCTTTGCGGTCGGCGGGGACCAGTGGGCGTTTGCGGGCTGCTTCGGCTTGTTTGCGTGTGGGGGTGGGGCGCCCTTTGCCTGCGGATTTGGTGGTGGCAGGCACGGATGCTGGGTCAACGGTGGACGTGGTTTCCGTGGCGCCGTTGGGCTGGTCGGCGGATTTCTTGCTGGACACCTTGCACACTCTAGCTTGGTGATGTCTTTGGATGGGTGAGCTGCGCGGTGGTAGGTGCTTTTGACCTGCAGGGATTGCGGTGTAGGTGATGGTCTTGTGCTGTGGCGAGGTGGGGGAGGTTTTGGGTTAGATGGGGTGCGTTGTCAGTGTTATTGGGGTTCTGGGGAGTGTTGGCGGGGATATTGTTCGGCCATGACCGATACAGAGGCGTTGCGAACCAAAATCGCTGATCTTATGCCAGGTGTACTAGAAGATTTGATGGCGTTGGCGCGGATCCCGAGTGTGTCTGCGTTGCCTGAGCACGATAAAGACGTGCAGGCCAGCGCGGAAGCTGTGGCGGAATTGTTGCGTGCTGAAGGCGCTGAGGTGAAGGTGGTTGCTGAGGGTGGTAAGCCTGCGGTGATTGGCCGTGTGGCGGGCCCTGCGCCGGTTGATGGGAAACGGCCGGCGCGGGTGTTGCTGTATGCCCACCATGATGTTCAGCCCGCTGGTGTGGAGTCGCAGTGGGCTAGTGCGCCATTTGAGCCGCAGCAGCGTGGTGAGCGTTTGTATGGTCGTGGTACTGCTGACGATAAAGCTGGTGTAATGGCGCATCTTGCTGCGTTGCGTGCTTTTGGGGGTAAGCCTCCGGTTGAGGTGATCGTGTTTGTGGAGGGTGAGGAGGAGTCTGGTTCGCCGAGTCTTCCTGCCTTGTTGGATAAGTATCGGGATGAGCTTGAGTGCGATGTGATTGTGCTTGCTGACTCTTCGAACTGGGCGGTGGGTACGCCTGCGTTGACGACGTCGTTGCGGGGCAATGTGCGTTTGAAGGTGACGTTGTCGACGTTGGCGCATGGGTTGCACTCGGGCATGTTTGGTGGGGTGGTGCCGGATGCGATTACGACGATGTGTCGTCTTTTGGGGACGTTGCATAACGCTGATGGTTCGGTGGCGGTGCCGGGGTTGGTGAGTGAGGAAACTTCGGGGGTGGATTACACCGCGGAGGAGATTCGTCGTGACTCCAGTGTTCTTGATGGTGTGGAGCTGATTGGTAAGGGCACGTTTGCCTCGCGTTTGTGGTTGCAGCCGACGGTGACGGTGGTTGGTTTTGATGCTCCTGCGGTGGAGGGGGCGGCGAATTTGTTGTCGCCTTCGTGTTCGGCGTTGTTGTCGGTGCGGATTGCTCCTGCTCAGGATGCTGATGCTGCGGCCGCGGCGGTGACGAAGTTCTTGCAGGACAACGCACCGTGGGGGGCTCAGGTTGAGGTTGAGGTTGAGGATGCAGCGCCGGGTTCGGCTTTGCCGGCTTCGGGCCCGATTGTGGATGCGGCCCGTTCGGCTTTGCGCTCTTCGTGGGGCACTGAGCCGGTGGATGCCGGTATCGGTGGGTCGATTCCGTTTGTGGCTCAGTTCAATGACACCTTCCCTGAGGCAGTGGTGTTGGTGACGGGGGTGGAGGACCCGGATACGCGCGCGCACAGCACTGATGAGGGGCTGCACTTGGGTGATTTTGAGCATGCGTGTGTGGCTGAAGCGCTGATGTTCGAGAAGATCGCGCAGGTGTGGAAGAGCTGATTTGTCCCGCTGCGGGGGAGCGGTTTGGCACCATGTGAAGCGTGCGTATCTTGTTCGCTCCCTCGCAGTATTCCGGAATGTTGACGGCTGGCCAGGTCGCTGATGCGATGGCTGATGGGTGGTCTCGGCAGGCTCCTGGTGATGTGGTGATGTGTGCCCCGTTGTCTGCTGGTGAGGCTGGTTTCGCCAGTGTGGTGGAGGCGGCTGTTGGTGGGGTTTCGGTGGGGGTGACAGTTGCTGATCCGTTGGGGCGTGATGTGCCTGCGACGGTGTTGTTGGCTGAGGTTGGTGGGGTGCGTACGGGGTTTGTGGAGGCTGCGCAGGCGGCGGGGTTGCATTTATTGGATGCCGCTGATCGTGACCCGTGCGTGACGAGCACGTTTGGGGTGGGGCAGATGATTGAGGTGGCGGTGGCTGAGGGCGCTTCGCGGGTTGTGGTGGCGTGTGGGGGGACGGGCACAAATGATGCTGGTGCGGGCATGTTGGCTGCTTTGGGGGCGGGGCAGGGGCCTGCGTTGTGTTCAGGTGGGGGTGCGTTGGGTCAGATTTCGCCAGATGACGTGGCGGGTTTGGAGGCGGTGCGGGATCGTTTGATTGGGGTGGAGTTGGTGGTTGCGGCGGAGGGGTCGTTGCCGTTGTTGGGGTTCAGTGGGGCTTCGGCCACGACGGCGCCGGAGAAGGGCGCTTCGGTGGAGCAGACGCAGGAGTTGGAGCGTTCGCTGGGGCATTTCGTGGATGTGGTGGAGCGGGTTTTGCCGTCGGGGCTTGATTTGTTGACGGGGTTGCCGCGGCGGGTGACGCGGGTTCCTGGGGCGGGGGCTGGTGGTGGCTTGGGGTATGGGCTTGTGGTGTTGGGTGCGCGGGTTGAGGACGCGGTCTCGCATGTGATGGGTTTGTGGAGTATGCGTGAGTTGTTGGGTGAGCATGATTTGGTGGTGACGGGGGAGCGGTGTTTTGACGGCCGTTCTGTGCATGCGGGGGTGGTGGTCAGCGTGGCGGCTGCGGCAGCGGAGTTCGCTCTTCCCACAATGGTGTTGGCGGGCCAGGTTGAGGTGGGGCGGCGAGAGTCGATGAGTGCGGGGGTTGCTGCGGTGTATGGGATTGTCGATAGGGGCGGGGACATGGCCAGTGTGATGGCTGATCCGGCTTCGGCGATCGCCGATCGTGCGCAGCGTCTAGCTCGCACGTGGAGTAGATGATGTGCGTTGTTCAGCGGGCGGAATAGCCCTGGGTGGGGCGGTGTTGTTGCTGGCGGGCCTGGCTGTCAGTCTGCGTGGACTGCGGGTAGCCTGAGAATGGACTTCGGTCGCAGGACCGATCAATTGAACGAGAGCACCGCGAGGGTGTGCAGGCTGGTGCCGTCGCTGGTACTTGCCGCCACATCGAGGTCGAGAGGTAGTCACTATGACCGTCCAGAACGAGACCGCCACGCACGGAGTGGTGTTGACTGACGTTGCTGCCGCTAAGGTCAAGAGCCTGCTGGAGCAGGAAGGCCGTGACGATCTGCGTCTGCGCATTGGTGTGCAGCCGGGAGGCTGCTCGGGTTTGATCTATCAGCTGTACTTCGATGAGCGCACCCTTGATGGGGATGCTGTGAAATCTTTCGATGGTGTTGAGCTGGTTGTTGACCGCATGAGCGCTCCGTATTTGGATGGCGCCACGATCGACTTCGCGGACACGATCGAGAAGCAAGGCTTCACTATCGACAACCCGAACGCAGGTAACTCTTGCGCTTGTGGTGACAGCTTCAGCTGATCGCTGTTGTGCATGTTCCCGTGTATGTGCGGGGATCGGTGACGGCTGGGTGTGTGCGTGGTGCACAGGCCCAGCCGTTTCGTGTGGGTGGGGTGGGGTGGGGGAGTGTCAGGGCAGCGTTGGTCGGATACCGTGGTGGAGTGCGTATTGCTATCACTGGTTCTCTAGCCCATGACAATCTGCTCACGTTCTCGGGGCGTTTCCATGACTCGTTCGTGGCTGAGCAGCTCGACAAAGTTTCCCTGTCTTTCCTCGCTGACGACTTGCAGGTGCGTCGTGGAGGCGTGGGCGGCAACATTTCTTTCGGTATGGGTGTCCTTGGTTTGGAGCCGTACCTGGTGGCGGCCGCCGGTGTCGATTTTGATGACTACCGTGCGTGGCTCGACCGTCACGGCGTGAACACCCTCGACCGTCACGGCGTGAACACCAAGGGTGTCAAGGTTTCGACCGAGCGCCACACCGCTCGTTTCACCTGCACAACGGACCGTGATTCGGCTCAGATCGCAACCTTCTATCCCGGTGCTATGTCTGAGGCGCGTGAGATCGAGCTTGAGCCGATCTCGCAGTCGGTTGGCGGTTTCGACCTGGTTCTTATTGGCCCCAATGATCCAGAGGCGATGGTTCGTCACACCGATGAGTGCCGTTCGCGTGGCATGAAGTTCGCAGCCGACCCCTCGCAGCAGCTTGCCTTCATGGAGGGTGAAGATATCCGCCGCCTCATCGACGGTGCCGAATACTTGTTCACCAATGAGTACGAAGCCCACTTGACCGAACAGAAGACGGGGTGGAGCTCCGAAGAGATCGCCCAGCGGGTTACCACTCGCGTCATCACTCACGGTAAAGATGGCGTGACTATCTCCACCAAGGGCAGCGAGTCGATCACGGTGGGCGTTGTTCCTGCAGAGAAAGTTGTTGACCCCACGGGTGTTGGCGACGCTTTCCGGGCTGGGTTCCTCGCGGGACTGCACTGGGGTCTTTCTCACGAGCGCTGCGCTCAGACTGGCGCAATGCTTGCCACTCACGTAGTTGAGACGGTCGGTACCCAGGAGTACGAGCACAACCTCGGTAACGCTTTGGAGCGTCTGCGTGCGGCGTACGGCGAGGAAGCTGCCAACGAGATCGGCGCGCACCTGCCTACGTTTGCCTGAGTGAGTTAATGATGTACCTCATGAACGAATTGCCGAGGTACAGCCATGATGGGTGAGGAAAGTCGGGGTCCGGGGCATCCCGTTTTCCCACCTGTTGTTCCGGGGAGCCGTAGCGGTCTTCCGTCGCTGCGGCCCTCTCCGGAAGACGATTTGGTGGGGGTTGGTGGTGATCTAAACCCGGCGACGTTGTTGCACGCGTACATCAATGGTGTTTTTCCCATGGGGTTGGGGGAGTGCGGGGCCGAGCCGATGGGGTGGTGGTCGCCGTTGCAGCGTGGTGTGCTCCGCCCGGCTGATCTGCGAGTACATCGGTCGTTGCGTAAGTCTGCGCGGCATTACATGGTGAGCGTGGATCGCGCTTTTGAGGCGGTGATGCGTAGATGCGCTGACCCGAATCGGCAGGGCCGGTGGATCACCGATCACATCGTGGATGCATACGTGGCTCTCCACGAGATGGGGTGGGCTCATTCAGTGGAGGTTTGGTCTGGCGGGGATTTAGTAGGTGGCCTTTATGGAGTCAGCATTGGTGGTCTTTTTGCTGGCGAATCGATGTTCCACGCAAGCAGAGATGCGTCCAAGGTGGCACTGATGGAGCTGGTCGACATTGTTGGCGATGACGGCGATGAGCGACGCCTTATTGATGTCCAGTGGGCTACTGCGCACCTGGCCAGCCTAGGTGTGAGCGAAATAAGCAGGGATGAGTACATAGTGGCGGCACAGCAAGCTGTGCAACTGCCCGTCCCGGCAGGGTTCGCTAGCGAATGGGCGAGGCGGCATGTCCAGCACTGCGTGATCTGAAAGAATGCTCTACGACCCCTGTGCGACAGCCGAAGGGAAGGGTGTAGCGCTTAGGGGTCGCGTGAGAGGGGCTAAAAGTTCCCAAATTGAGTAATTCCATTGCTTGTAGGGAGACGACCGGCCCCGATCGTGTCGTCGAGCGACGTATGCTTGCAGTCGGTATCGACGTGGCCTAAGTCTCTCATCTGACTTCCAGGTCACACTCAGGGTCGGTTGTGGCTAACTGGGTTCAAGCCGCGTCGTCGCGGCAGGGTCGAGGCCCGATGCTTGCCGATGGATCTGGATGGAAGGTGCACATTGCGCACGCAACAACTCACACCGACGAGGAGCCGTGCCCGGCGGTTGACCACCGCGGTCGGTACGGTCGGCCTGCTCATGGTCGCGCTCACCGCGTGCGGTAAAGGAGACATTTCCACGGGGTGGCTTCCTTACGGCGCCACCACAGGTGCACAACGAGTCACGCAGTTGTGGATCGGTATGTGGATCGCTGCCCTGGCCGTTGGTGCCCTGGTATGGGGTTTGACGATTTACTGCATGATTCGGTTCCGACGTAAAAAAGACGACGTCGGCCTCCCGCCGCAGCTGCGGTACAACGTTCCGATCGAGATGCTCTACACCGTGATCCCGGTCATGATGGTCGGGGTAATGTTCTACTTCGTTTACCAGGACGAGCGGGTCCTGTCTGACACCTCGCAGAAGCCCGATGTTGTTATCAACGTCGCCGGTAAGCAGTGGAGCTGGGACTTCAACTACATGGACTCCAACGTCCACGACTCCGGTGTGCAAGCAGATCTGACCGGTAGAGACGGCGTCTCTAAGACTCTCCCGACTCTCTATCTCCCGGTGAACAAGCGCGTCGAGTTCACTTTGACATCGCGTGATGTCATCCACTCGTTCTGGGTCCCGGCTTTCCAGCAAAAGCTCGACATGGTGCCCGGCAACGTCAACAAGTTCCAGGTGACCCCCACCCAGGTGGGCACATTCCAAGGTAAGTGTGCGGAGCTGTGCGGCGCCTACCACGCCACCATGCTTTTCAACGTCAAGGTCGTTCCCCAGGCCGAATATGACGCACACATCGAAAAGCTTCGCGCCGCAGGTAAAACCGGGATCCTCGGAACAGATTTGAACCGTCACCCGATGGCCCCGAACCAGCCGTCCATCAGCGGAAGGGATTGATCGGATGAGCGCCCTCATCGAACGTACTGAGAGCACACAACAACCGCGTGGCCCTAAGGGCGGCTTGGTGGGCAAGATCCTCACCACCACCGACCACAAGCTGCTCGGCATGATGTACTTCGCCACCACGATGTTCTTCTTTTGCTTTGGTGGCCTCCTCGCGCTGGTGATCCGCGCTGAACTGTTCGACCCAGGGTTGCAGATCGTGCGCAACCTGGAGCAGTTCAACCAGATGTTCACGATGCACGGCTCGATCATGCTGCTGCTGTTTGCGACTCCTCTCTTCGCTGGTTTCGCGAACGCGTTGCTTCCCTTGCAGATCGGAGCCCCCGATGTAGCGTTCCCCCGCTTGAACGCGCTGGCCTACTGGCTGTACCTCTTCGGCGGCTTGGTTGCTTGCTCCGGCTTCCTCCTGCCTTCAGGTGCCGCGAGCTTCGGCTGGTTTGCTTACACGCCGCTGTCGAACGCCACCTACAGCCCCAGCCTGGGTGGAGACCTGTGGATCCTCGGGTTCGCTGTGACCGGTTTCAGCTCAATCATGGGTGCGGTCAACTTCATCACCACCGCCACCTGCATGCGCGCACCGGGCATGACAATGTTCCGGATGCCTGTGTTCAGCTGGACGGTTGTTGTTACCTCGATCCTGGTATTGATGGCCTTCCCTGTTTTGACTGCGGCCTGGGTCGCTCTTGCTGGTGACCGCATGTTCGGCATGCACATCTACGACCCGGCACACAGCGGTCCCATCCTGTACCAGCACCTGTTCTGGTTCTTCGGTCACCCTGAGGTGTACATCCTCGCGCTGCCGTTCTTCGGTATCGTCTCGGAGATTCTTCCGGTGTTCTCCCGTAAACCGATTTTCGGTTACAAGGGTCTGATCTTCGCCACGATCGCTATCGCCGCGTTGTCTGTGACGGTGTGGGCTCACCACATGTACGTCACCGGTCAGGTGCTGCTGCCGTTCTTCTCGATCATGACGATGCTGATCGCAGTTCCTACCGGCGTGAAGTTCTTCAACTGGATCGGCACCTTGTGGGGCGGATCGCTCACCTTCGAGACGCCCATGCTCTGGACGATCGGCTTCATCGTCACCTTCCTTTTCGGTGGGCTGACCGGTGTTGTGCTCGCCAGCCCAGCGTTGGACTTCCACCTCTCGGACAGCTACTTCGTGGTGGCACACTTCCACTACACGATTTTCGGCACGGTTGTTTTCTCGATGTTCGCTGGCTACTACTTCTGGTGGCCAAAGTTCACAGGAAAGATGCTCGACGAGAAGCTCGGCAAGCTGCACTTCTGGCTGTTGTTCTTCGGCTTCCACGGCACCTTCCTTGTTCAGCACGTCTTGGGTATGCAGAACATGCCTCGCCGTTACGGTGACTACCTCATCGAGGACAACGTCCACCTGCTCAACCAGATCTCCACGGTTGCCTCGTTCGTGCTTGCGATCTCGATGCTTCCCTTCTTCTACAACGTGTGGAAGACCTGGAAGTACGCGCCGAAGGTTACCGTCGACGACCCATGGGGATATGGCGCGTCGCTAGAGTGGGCAACCTCGTGCCCGCCGCCGCGCCACAACTTCGACTCCATCCCCCGGATTCGTTCAGAGCGCCCCGCGTTCGACTTGCACCACCCGCAGGTGGCTGAGGTCGCCTCGCCGGTCGCCGACCGTGAGGTTCTCAGTCAGCTCAGCGGCACCAGCAACAACGACGCGAAGGGTGGTCAGCGATGAGGGAAGTCAGCAATGTCTTCACGTTGATGGCAATTTTCTTCCTGCCGATTGCTGTTCTCTACACTTTCTGGACCAACGCCACAGGCCAGATTGAGTGGACCGGATCGGTGGCACTGTGGCTGCTGTGCATCATGAGTCTCATGGGCACGTTCGGGTTGCGCTCGGCGAGCAAGAAGCTCGACGAGGACCCAGCAGACAACCCTCGTGCTGATATCGCCGAGGCTGCGGGCGACTACGGCTTCTTTAGTCCTGGATCCGGCTGGCCGGTCTTCCTGGCCTTCGGCGCGACCACCGTTTTCGCTGGATTGGCTATCGGATGGTGGATGTTCATCATCGGTGTTGTATTCAGCATTGTTGCTTTGCTCGGATGGTGCTTTGAGTACTTCCGCGGCGACGTAATCTGAGTCAATTTTTCTCCTGAATGGTCGGGATTCCCTCAATTTGTGAGGGATCTCGGCCATTCGTGTTGCGGCCTATGTTTATATACCTGAGGCAGCGATGAAAAAAGGGCTGACCTCGGTATACAAGGGGGAGAGGCACGTCTTTGAATGCCGGGTCTAAGCTCATGAGTTGGCTAGCCTCAGGCAGACCAGACGCTGCCAGCGTCAAATCGTGCGTGGTGTGTAACGCACGCTGATGGGGGCTAAGGAGAGGATGACGATTCCCGTGTTCTCAGCGCGTGCCCGCATGCTGACATGGGCTGCAGCGGTGCTCTTGGCCGGGTCAGCTGGATTGAGTTCTTGTAACGGCGGAACCGAAACGACGACGTCTGCTCCGGCAGCTAAAGTCGAATCTTCCGTGAAAGACAACGCAAAGAATGTCACTCCGATGACTCCTTTGCGGATCACGACCGACGGCAAATTGTCGAAGGTGGAAGTCTTCGTTAAAGACAAACCAGGAAAGCTCAGTGGAGCCATTGACCAGACAGGGACGTGGGTCAATAGTGAGCCACTCTCTTTGGATACCGAATACGTGGTGAGAGCAACTGCCGTCAATGCGGCGGGCGAGTCCACCGAAATCGAGCAAACATTTTCCACAGTTACCCCGAAAGTGGACGCTACCTACACGGTTACCCCCGACGGGGCCACGGTGGGAGTAGGTATGCCAGTGGTGGTGAGGTTTGACAGCCCGGTGGAGACCGACGCGCAACGCGCTGAAGTAGAAAAACGCGTATCTGTGCGAACTTCCACGAAAACAAAAGGCGCATGGGGGTGGACTGACCAGTTCACGCTGATGTGGCGCCCTATGTCGTATTGGAAACCGAAAACGAAAGTTTCAGTCAACGCTGACCTGGAAGGCGTTCAGACTGGGTCTGGTAAGTGGATCCGCAAGAGTAAGAAAGCTGCTTTCACGATCGCGAACAGGGCACGCGTGGTGAAAGTCAATCTCAGCGACCACAACATGAAAGTGGTCGAGAACGGGAAAGTCATAGCGCAGTATCCGATTAGCGCAGGCCGGGAGATTGGTTCTTGGGAAACCCGGTCAGGCACCAAAGTGATCACTGAGCTGCATGAAAGCCTTGTTATGGATGCAGGCACTCTCGGCGTCGGAGCTAACGATCCGAACTATTACAAAACTGAAGTGAAGTACGCAGTGCGTGTCACGAACACGGGAGAGTTTTTCCACTCTGCTCCGTGGTCTGTATCTGCGCAGGGCTATCGGAACGTCTCGCATGGTTGCGTGAATATGAGTCCTGGGGCAGCAAGAGAGTTCTTTAACGGAACGATCATTGGAGATCCCGCCGAGTTTGTTGGTTCTAGTCGGGAGATGTCCCCAGAAGATGGCATGCCGGTGTGGCTGTACACGTGGAAAGAATGGAAACAGCTCAGTGCGATAGAGCCCGCGCAGCCAACGCCTGCAGCCAGCCGTTCTGCCACGCCAGCTCAATAACCACAGTTTCGCCCGTGGCAAGGAAGAGGTTTCTATCCCCATCTAGTTCGTGAGGGTGGTTAGCTCAGGCAATCCGCCGGGGTCACGGGATTGAGTGGGAACCACCGCGAGGCGAGTTGCAGCCTGACGAACTGTGTCGATGTGGTCGAGTTCGGTGTGGGCGTAAGTGGCTAGCCGGGTGCTGGTGGGATGGGCAGCCGCTAGGGAGTTGTTTACTACCCAGGCCCAAGGGTGGATGTCGGCCCGCGCGAGGGAGGTTGCGAGTTCTTGTGCTTCGAGAACGGGAGTGCTCTGGGGCAGAGTGACCACGATGATCCGGGTGTAGTTGGGGTCTTGGAGGCGCATCAGAGGCGTGGTGATGCGGCTTCGCTGTCTTTGGTCCAAGTGCCGGACGATGTCGCGGTGATACGAGCCGGTGGTGTCCATGAGGAGCAAGGTGTGGCCCGTGGGGGCGGTGTCAATGACGACGAACTGGTTCCGGGCGCGGTTCACGGCGCGGCTGAACTGTTGGAAGACGGCGATCTCCTCGGTGCACGGACTCATGAGATCTTCAGCGAGCGCAGCTCGCCCATCCTCATCAAGGTCCTTGCCCTGGGTTTTCATGACGCGATCGCGGTAGATGCGGGTTGCCTTAATGGGGTCGATGGTGCTGACTTCGAGACCTTCGAGCTCTTTCTCGAGTGTGGTGGTGATGTGAGCGGCTGGGTCGGTAGTGGTCAGTAGCACCTTCTTGCCACGTCGGGCCAAGGCGATGGCGATGGCGGCGGCGATGGTGGTTTTGCCTACACCGCCCTTGCCCATGGTCATCACCAGACCATGGTCTTCAGGGGAGAGTCCGTCGACGAGGGTAGCTAGCTGTGGCTGATCGGGCAGCTCGATCGTGGGGGCGTTGGCGTGGGTGAGCGTGTCATGGCTACTGAAGAGTGAGGTGAGGGAGTCGATGCTGACCATGTTGGTGCCCTTGAGGGTGATCTCGTCGCGGGGCAGTGTAGCCAGGGCGGGCGTCATTGCTGCAAGCGCTACGCGTTCGCGTTCACGGATAGCTTGGTATAGGGGGTCAGCGTCGTCACTGTCAGGAAGAATGCCGTTGATGACTAGGTGGGTGGCGTGAATGTCGAGGTCTGCGAGCTCGTCCAGGGTCCGCGCTGCTTCACACAGGGCCGTTCTCTGAGGGCGGGCGACTAGAACTAGGCGGGTGCTCTCAGAGTCGGTGAGGGTGTTCGCTGCGGCGCGATAGGTAGCCTGATTTTTCTTCAGGCCTGCCATGGGGCCTAGGTAGGAGGTGTCTCCTTTGCCTCTGTCGAGGTAGGCGCTCCAGTCCCCGGGTAGCTGCAGCAACCGGATGGTGTGCCCTGTCGGTGCGGTATCGAAGATGATGTGGTCGTAGCCTGCGGTCTTGGTCGGATCGGCCAGCAGGGTGGTGAATTCGTTGAATGAGGCGATCTCGGTAGTGCATGAGCCCGATAACTGTTCGGTGATGGTGGCGATCTGCGTGGCAGGAAGAATGGTGCGCACGGGATCGATGATCGAGTTGCGATAGGCCTCGGCGGCTTGTTCGGGATTGATCTCTAATGCATCGAGTCCCTCGGCAGCAGGGATCGGGGTGATGGTGTTGCCGATCTGTGTGCCGAAGATGTGCCCGACGTTGCTGGCTGGGTCGGTGCTGACTAGTAGAACGCGCTTACCCTGCTGGGTCAGTGTCACTGCCGTGGCGCAGGCAATGCTGGTTTTGCCTACGCCTCCCTTGCCGGTGAAGAAAAAGTGGCGAGGTGGGTTATTGAGGAAAGTTTTGCAGGACAGGGTGGGGTCGAAAGTATGGATGCTGCTCATGGCAGATCTTCTTCCACAGTTGTATTGATAAATATCGATATATCGAGCATGGTGAACATATCGATGGATGTCAATATTGAGAGGTGGGTTCTCTATGGCCACGACGAGAGCGCTCAGCGGGACGAGTCAGACTCAACAAGGCGAAGCGTTCGACGATTGCGGGCCCGATCTGCCGCCTATGCTCGTTCCCCGCGCAGAGGAACTAGCTGCCGTCGCTAAAGCGCTATCGGATCCAGTGCGGCTGCGCATCTTCCATCACATTGCCGCAAATAGCTGCTCGAGCGTCTGTGCCTGTCATCTGCCCGAGATGTTCGGCGTTAGTCAGCCCACGCTCTCACATCACCTCAAGAAGCTTCTTGAGGCTGGTCTTATCGATAAGGAGATGCGGGGTCGATGGGCTCACTTCACCCTTCGCGCCGAAGGCCTGGACACCTTCCGCGAGTTCCTCGCAGATCTGCCGCTTTGATGCGTTAGGTCCTAAGCCCACCCCAGTTCGTGAAGAGTGGCGTCATCTATACCGAAATGATGAGCGATTTCGTGCACGACGGTCACAGAAACTTCCCGGCGTAGCTGTGCACGTGAGTTGCACATTTGCAGCAGGGGGTTCTTGTAGATGGTGATGCGGTCTGGCAACACTGGCAGGTCAAATTCTGATCTTTCAGGTAAAGGCACACCGTCATACAGGCCAAGAAGGCCTGGTTCAGGAGCGTTGGCTTCAACGAGAAAAACGACATTCTCGAGAAGGTCCATGAAAGCTGCGGGAACTAAGTCGAGTGCTTCACCAACGATCTTCTCGAACTCTTCGTCGCTGACGTATAGGTGACTCATGGGCCTCTATCCGATCACGAGGTATTTGTTGCTCTCTGACGGTAGTGCGCCAGAACAACAAACGCCGCGGCGGGATCCTCCGAAATTCGAGGGATCCCGCCGCGGCGGCAATGGGCAGTGCGAGTTAGTGACGGCCAGTCAGAGCGTGGCTGTCATTGTTCTCGTCGTGTCCGTGGTGGTGAGCAGCCTCTACCTCTGCTGGTGTTGGCGGCTCAACACGGTCACTGAAGAAGAAGCGTGACCATGCGGCACGGCGCTTGTCGTTGCCCGCGGTGGGGGCGTCAACACCGTTGCCGTCCTGCCCGGTCACAAGCTCCAAGGGGCGCTGCACCTCATGGCCAGCCAGTGCCCACCGCTCGTACTCCGACAGAGGCTCGTGCACCTCGTAGAAGCGGCCATCAGCGGTCTGCTGGATGACGCCAGATTCGTGGCCGTGCAGCACCTTCTCGCGGTCCTGCAACTGCAGAGCTAGGCAGAGCCGCTTGACGGCGAAGAACACCAGAACCGGACCAACGAAGAAGAAGATCCGCAAGAAGACAGTGATGTCGTTGATTGCCAGACCTGTCTTAATCGCGATGATGTCGTTGGTGGTGGCTAGTGCCAAGCACAGGTAAGCCGTGAGCGCTCCAGCACCGATAGCGGTGCGGACCGGCTGGTTGCGGGGACGGTCGAGCAGGTGGTGCTCACGCTTGTCACCAGTGACCCAGGCCTCCAAGAAGGGGTATGCCCCCATGATGATGAAGACCACCGGGAGTAGGACGATCGAGCCCAGCGCAACGTTGAGGCTAAGCGTGAAGCCGAGGATCTCGAACTCCAGCCAGCCGGGCAGCAGACGCAGCGCACCGTCGGAGAACCACATGTACCAGTCAGGCTGGACACCTGCGGTCACCGGCGAGGGGTCGTAGGGGCCGTACATCCACACGGGGTTGATCGCCACCAGTGCCGAGACGAGCGTGATGACACCGAACACGATGAAGAAGAAACCACCGGCCTTGGCGGCGTACACCGGCATGACGGGGTAGCCAACGACGTTGTCGTTGGTGCGGCCCGGGCCGGGGTACTGGGTGTGTTTCTGCACGACGAGCAGAATCAGGTGGGCTGCCAGCAGAGCGATGAGGATCGCTGGGATGAGCAGCGCGTGCACCGTGAAGAGACGGGGAATGATCATCGTTCCGGGGAACGAGCCACCGAAGAGGAAGTAGCTCATGTAGCTACCGATCACCGGCGAGGAGAGCAAGAAGCCCTGCATCACGCGCAGACCGGTTCCAGAGAGCAAGTCATCGGGTAGGGAGTATCCGGCAAAACCTTCGATCATGGCCAGCAGCAACATGACGGTTCCGATGACCCAGTTAATCTCGCGGGGTTTACGGAAAGCGCCGGTGAAGAACACGCGTGCTGCGTGCAGGCCGACCGCGGCCACGAAGAACAGTGCGCCCCAGTGGTGGATCTGGCGGATGAGAAGACCACCGGCCACCTCGAAGGAGATGTGCATGGTGGAGTCGAATGCTGCACTGACGTGCAAGCCGTTCAGTGGCGCGTAGGAGCCTTCGTAGGTCACCTCGTTCATGGAGGGGACAAACCACATGGTCAGGAACACGCCGGTGATGAGGCAGGCGACCATGGAGTACATCGCCACTTCACCGAGCATGAAGGACCAGTGGTCCGGGAACACCTTGTGAAGGAGGTGACGGACGGGGCCAGCTAGGCCGGTCCGGTCGTCGAACCATCCACCAATTTTTCCGCCTATTGCGGGCTTGCGGGGCCCGTTATCGGCGGGGGTGGTTGCTGCGTCGTTGGCTGTTGTGGTGCTCATCCACGCTCCCAGAAGCTCGGGCCGACAGGTTCTTTGAAGCCTGCCGCAGCGACGAGGTATCCCTCTTTATCGACGGTGATCGGCAGCTGCGGCAGGGCGCGGTGCGCCGGACCGAAAACCACTTTGCAGTCCTGCTTGAGGTCAAAGGTTGACTGGTGGCAGGGGCAGAGCAGGTGGTGTGTCTGCTGTTCGTACAGGCCGACGGGGCAGCCTGCGTGGGTGCAGATCTTGTTGTAGGCGACGATGCCTTGGTAGCCCCAGTCGCGTTCTTTTTGGCTTTCGATGTCGTCTGGGTTCAGGCGCATGAGAAGGACGGGTGCCTTGGCTTTGCGCTCGAGGTATTCCAGGTCCTGGTCAAAGCGGTACTTGCCGGTGCGCTTTTCTTCTGCGGAGACGTAACCGAGTTTGTCCAGCTCGGCCAGGCTGGCTTCCATGTGCTCGGGGAGAACGTGGAAGGCCGAGCCGATAGTGACATCGGAGGCTTTGATGGGGGTCATCTCGGGGTCACGCATGAGGCGCATGCCGGTCTGCCAGAAAGTTTCGGACAGGTCTGCTTCGGGGAGCGGGCCTAGACCTCCGACGAGCTGGAGGGCCGGCGGGACGGCGAAGATGCCCAGTGCGGTGCCGCCGAGGATACCGATCATGGGGCGGCGTCCGAGCTGGGCGCCTTTAGCTCCCTCGGAGAGAGTTTCAGCAAAGCCGATGCGGTCTTCGTCGCTGGAGCGTAGAACGTGGCGTTGTTCCACGACCTCTTCTTCGGGCATGAGGGTCTTGGCCCAGTGCACGGCGGCCAAGCCGATACCGAGCAGGCTCAGACCCATGCACACACCGATGACGGTGTGTAGGAGGCTGACGTAGCCGAAGAAGGGCATGAAGAACAGCGTGGAGCGGTCGATCGCGAAGTACGCGATGACGAAGCCGATCGTGCCCAGGATCGACAGGGTGAAGAAGAACAGGACCTGCCGCTCGGCGCGCTTGGCGGCTTTAGGGTCGAGGTCGGCGTGGCGTGGCTGGTGCGGGGGCAGGCCGGGGTTGGTGAACCGCTCGGGGATGCCGCCGTCTCCGACGACATGGCCCGAGTTAAGAGACACAGCCTCGCTACTCGGTTCTTGGCCGGCGATCCCCGATCCGGGACTTCCGTGTTCGTTCATGTTGGTGTCAATCCTGTCGGTGCTGGTGTGAGGAAAGTGTGTGGGCTCAGGCCGCTTTGCGGGTGAGCCAGACTGCGGCGCCGATCATGATCGGGATGCCCAGGCCCCAGAGGAAGTAGCCGTCGCCAACCGGTCCGAGGTTGCCCAGGGAGTGCCCGCCGTGGTTTTCGTTTTTATCGAGGTTGTGCAGGTAAGCGATGACATCGCGTTTCGCCTCGGGGTTGAGGTTCTGGTCGTTGAAGACCGGCATGGACTGAGGACCAGTGACCATGGCTTCGTAGATGTGCTTGCCTTCGATGTTGTGCAGCGGGGGAGCGAACTTTCCGCGGGTGAGTGCGCCGCCGGAGCCGGCGAAGTTGTGGCACATGGCGCAGTTGACGCGGAAGATTTCGCCACCGCGGGCGATGTTTCCACCGACGCCGCTGGCGTATTTGCTGTCTGGTACGGCCGGTCCGGGGCCGAGGGAGTCGACGTAGGCGGCGAGCTGGTCGATCTGTTTCTGGTCGAACTGGGGGTTCTTGCGCTGTGCCTGAACGCCGGGTCCGGCGAGCGGCATACGGCCGGTGCCTACCTGGAAGTCGACAGAGGCCGCGCCGACACCAACAAGCGAGGGGCCGTATTTGGTCCCCTCGCCATTGGAGCCGTGGCAAGACGCGCAGTTAGTCAGGAACAGCTGTTTGCCCACGGACACGTCGTCACCGCTGGCGGTTGCGACGGGAGCACCGGCGTCGGCCCTGCCGGGTGCGACGAGCGCGTACAGGGAGCCCATGGCGATGAGGCCAACGATGAGCAGTACGACGAAGACGGCGGGATGGCGCCGGTGGATGGCTTGAGCGTTCACGGGATTTCCTTAGCGGTCGGGTGACGATCGCGCAGGTGGGGCCGGTCGGCGTCGGCACCTGCGGTGCGTATACGTTCTCGGCGGGTTACTTGAGTAGGTAGATCGCGGCGAACAGGGCGATCCACACGACATCGACGAAGTGCCAGTAGTAGGACGTCACGATCGCCCCGGTGGCTTGGCGGTGAGTGTACGTGCGTGTCGTCATGCTGCGACCGATGATGATGAGGAATGCCACGAGACCGCCGACCACGTGGATCGCATGGAATCCGGTGGTCAGGTAGAAGACCGAGGTGTACGCGTTGGTGTGTAGTGCGTAGCCGTGGGACCACAGGGTGGCGTACTCGAGGACCTGCCCGGCGACGAAAATGCCACCGAAGATGTAGGTGAGCACGTACCACTCGCGCATGCCCCACTTGCTGAACTGCCAGATAGTGCCCTGGCGGCTGCCGATGCCGTGTTCGGCTTTGAAAACACCCAGCTGGCACCAAATCGAAGAGATAACCAGGATGAGTGTGTTCGCTGCAGCAAAGGGGACGTTGAGCTTGGCGGTTTCCTCGGCCCATAGGTCAGGGCGCACTGCGCGGATACTGAAGAAAATTGCGAACATGCCTGCGAAGAACATGAGTTCGCTAGCTAGCCAAACCATGGTGCCTACGGCTGCCATGTTTGGTCGTGTCACGGGACCTTGGCCGAACCTCGGATGGGTGCGCGGGTTCGGACTGCTGAATGAGTTGGGGGTAACGCTCGTCACGCAGGCCATTATGTCTCGAACATCACCCTCGGGTGGCCCAGTATGCACGTGAGTCCGACTCGAATCTCAGGTTTTTCTCGGTTTCGGCGCTAATTTCGCTGTTCAATGGTGCTTTGACAGGCGCGAATGTGGTCTTTCGTGCTGCAGAGCGGATGTCGACGAGTTAGGTCGTTAGGATCGGCCCATGAGTGAATTGGCAGGGTCGAGCACCACGCCTACACCCGCTGCTGCGGGGGGTGTGCAAGCCGAAGCAGTGTCCGGGACGACGGGCCAGAGCGCGCACAAGGTGCGCGTGTTGCTGTACAGCGACGATGCGTCCGTGCGTGAGCAGGTGAAGCGGTCGGTTGGCCATAAGCCTGCCCGCGACGTCGAGGTTGTTGACTGGACTGAATGCGCTACACCAGTGATCGCTGAAAAGCATGTGAAAGCCGGGGGGCTGGATCTGCTCATCCTTGATGGGGAGTCGGTTCCGCTAGGGGGGATGGGGCTGTGTCGGCAGCTCAAATGTGAGGTGTACGACTGCCCCCCTGTGATTGTGCTCACAGGGCGTCCTCAGGATGCGTGGCTGGCGGCTTGGTCCTTAGCTGACCGGGCTGTCCCGCAGCCGATCGACCCGTTGGTGATGGCCAACGCTGTTGCTGATGTGGCCCGTGAATCGAAAACCGGTTCTATCCCAGCTGGGGCAGAGGTCGCCCGATGAGCGATGGTTCGGCCGGATTCACGTGGCCGAACCTGCTCGCGGATCTCATTGCTGGGCATGATTTGTCCACGCAGGCATCTGCGTGGGCGATGGAACAGATCATGGGGGGCTTCGCTTCGCCTGCGCAGATAGCAGGTTTTTTGGTGGCGATGGCCGCCAAGGGGGAGTCCGTTGCCGAGGTGAGAGGCATTGCTGACACGATGTTGTTGCATGCTCGGCCGGTGCATGTGCCGCAGAACAGCTTGGACATTGTGGGAACCGGGGGAGATAAATCCAACACGGTGAACATTTCCACGATGGCTGCGATTGTGGCGGCAGCTACGGGGATCACTGTGGTCAAGCACGGAAACCGGGCGTCATCGTCAAAATCTGGCACCGCTGACTGTCTGGAGGCGTTGGGAGTAGATCTGACTCTTCCGCCGTCGAAGGTCGCAGCTGTGGCCCAAGAGGCAGGGATCACTTTCTGTTTTGCGCAGGTGTTTCACCCGTCGATGACCAATGCTGCGGCCCCACGTCGTGAGTTGGGAATTGCCACGATTTTCAATGTTCTGGGTCCGCTGACCAATCCCGCTCAACCTCAGTATTCGGTGATTGGGGTGGCCAAAGAGCGGATGGTTCCGGTGATCGCAGGTGTGCTCGCAGAGCGAGGAACTTCTGCGGCGGTGTGCCGTGGTGATGATGGTCTCGATGAGCTCACGTTGGCGACTACGTCACGAGTGTTGTGGGTCCGTGATGGTCAGATCGTGGAGTTCACGGTTGACCCCATCCGTTTTGGTATTGACCGTGCTCCGGTTGAAGCGCTGCGTGGCGGAGATGCTGCCCAGAACGCTGAGGTCGTGTGGGCGCTTCTGCGGGGTCGTCGAGATGCAGTCCGGGATGCTGTGGCCCTTAATGCTGGTTTGGCGGTAGCTGTCGCTGGCAGGGATGCTCACGCGGTGGTTGATCAAGCAACGTTTGAGTTGGCGTTGCAGCGCGGCGTGGACCAAGCTTGTGAGGCAATCGATTCTGGTGCCGCACTCGCCACGCTTGAGGCGTGGAGAGCAGCGGCGACTGTTTCGGTGTAACGAATCACGTGGGGTGATCTGAGCAGTTCACCCCACGTGTTCGATAAACCGATGCACATGGGCTCCTGCTCCGCCGACTGGGCAGGTCCAGGTTCCCTCTACCTCCACTAGTCGGGTTCCTTCGGTGGTGAGCCAGTGAAGGATGATGGTGATTTCTTCGGCTAGTGCTGACCCCAAACCGTTGGTGGGTGCGGGGATGTGTGCGGCGGTGGCCACCATGGCCTCGATGTAGGGCGTGGGGTCGGCTCTGGGCGGTGAAACGGTGGTTCCTGCGACGTGTCCGTGGCGAATGCACGCGAATTCCCATCCTCCGGTGGGGCGCCTGCGGCCAGCGACGATGTGGGGTATGGCGGCAAGGGTGAGGGCTTCTTGGGCGCGTTGGGCGCCTCGCATGAGGGCGTGAGCCCTGTCGCGGGTGGTTGCCGCGTCTTCGAACCGTTCACACAGTGACAGGGTGACCATGTGGTGGGAGAGTTTGTCGGCGACTGCGGTGGCGTCGCCGCGCAGCGCAGCGCGTGCGTCCGCAGCGATGCGGGAGTAGTCGGCGTGGCTTTGTGAACCGTCGCAGGGGGCGCCGCAGCGGCCTATGTCGGCTAGGGCGCATCGGTCTGTGTGTCGGGTGGGGGAGAGCCGGTCGGTGCATCTGCGCAGGGGCAGGGAGTCGTTGAGGGCGTCCAGAGCGTCGCGGGCGCGTTGGTGTGAAGAGAAGGGGCCAGCGTATGTGGCGGCGTCGTCGCGGACGGATCGCACGATTGATAGGCGCGGGAAAGGCTCGTTGGTGAGTTTTACCCACGGAGCGTTGTGGGGTCGGGTGGATCTGCGGTTGTAGTGAGGGTTGTGCTCAGCGATAAGTCGTAGTTCGCGTACCTGTGCTTCGAGGATGGTGTGGCAGACGATAGGGGTGACGCATGTGGCGATGTTGATCATGTCGCGGATGCGTGAGCGGTTTTCCGAGGAGGTGAAGTAGGAACGGACACGGCGGCGAATGTCTACGGATGTGCCGACGTATAGCACCCGGTCAGAGTTGTCTTTGAAGATATACACCCCAGGAGCTGAGGGCAGGTTGTCGGCGAGGTTACGTTTGCGTTGTTGTGCTGGGGTGACTGCGGTGGAGAAGGTGTCGAGTTCTTCAAGGGTGGTGACGCCGTGGCCTGCTGCACGGGCGATGAGGGCGTGGAGGACATCGACGGTGGCTTTGGCGTCGTCGAGGGCTCGGTGGTTGGGGGTGGTCTCGGTGGAGAACAGGTGGGCGAGGGTGCCGAGTTTGTGGTTGGGGGCTTCGTCTCGGGAGACGAGCTTGCGTGCTAGGGGCAGGGTGTCGACGACGTGGTTGTTGCCCCAAGTGAGGTTGAGTCGTTCAGTGGCGGCTTTGAGGAATCCGATGTCAAAGGGGGCGTTGTGGGCCACGAGCACTGCGTCTGCGGCGAACTCTAGGAATGCAGGGACGGCGGTGTGTTCTTCGGGAGCTTGAGCGACCATCGCGTCAGTGATTCCGGTGAGGACGGCGATGAACGGTGGGATGGGGATGGTGGGGTTGACCAGTGTTTGGAATTCGCCAGTGATTTCTCCGCCACAGATTTTTACGGCGCCGATTTCGGTTATTCGTCCGCTGGCTGCGTTGCTGCCGGTTGTTTCGAGGTCGACTACCACGAACGTGACTTGTGACAGCGGTGTGCCCAGTTCGTCGAGAGTCCCCTGGATGGCGTGCATTTCGTGACCCTAACGTCTACGACTGACAAGGTTTGTGGGCGTGTGGGGTTAGTTCGCAGCTGAGCCGCTCTCGTTTGCCTACGTGGGCGTTGAGAGCGGCTCATCGCTGCTGAGGGCTACCTGTTTAGTTGCGTGGCTCGGCGTAGAGGGCTTCTACCTCGCGGGCTCTTTTCTTTAGGACGACTTCGCGTTTGACCTTCAATGAAGGTGTGAGCATGCCGTTGTCTTCGGTGAAGTCTTCTTTGACGAGGCGGAATTTGCGCACGGATTCGGCTCGGCTGACACCTTTGTTTGCGCGGTCGACTGCAAGCTGGATGCGCTCTCGGACGAACTCGTCTTGGAGGGCTTTTTCGAGGGTGAGGTCAGGCATGTCGTGCGCTTTACCCCAGGCCGGGATCATGTCTGCATCCAACGTGATAAGAGCGCCGACGAAGGGGCGCTGGTCACCGACCACCATGACTTGGGATACGAGGGGGTGCGACCTGATGGCGTCTTCCAGGGGTGCTGGATAGACGTTTTTTCCGCCTGCGGTGACGATGATTTCTTTGGACCGGCCGGTGATGTACAGGCACCCGTCGGAGTCCAGACTGCCGAGGTCGCCAGTGCGGAACCAACCGTCGGGGGTGAACGCGTGTGCGTTGGCTTTTTCGTCGCCGTCGTATCCGGTGAACACTCCAGGGCCAGTCACTTGGATTTCGCCGTCATCAGCGATGCGCACTGATGTTCCGGGCATGGGGCGCCCGACACTGCCGATACGGTGCAAGGCAGGGTTACAGGCACTGATGGGTGCGGTGGTTTCGGTGAGCCCGTAGCCCTCGTAAATGTCCACACCCATGCCGCGGAAGAAGTGTCCTAGTCGTGCACCCAGTGGTGCTCCTCCACTGACGGAGTTGCGGATTCGCCCACCCATGGCTTCACGCATTTTGGAGTACACGAGCACGTCGAACAGTTTGTGTTGCAGCCGCAGTGGTGCAGGGATGCGGCCTTTGTCGATGGCGCGGCTGTAGGCGATCGCTACGCGGGTGGCCAAGGTGAATAGTCCGCGGTGACCTTGTGCGGAAAGTTTGCTGTTGGTGGCGTTGTAAACCTTCTCGAATACTCGCGGTACGCCAAGAATGAAGGTGGGTTTGAACGACTGCAGGTCGTCCATGAGGTTTTTCACATCGGGGGCGTGGGCGGTGCGCATCCGAGCCGAGATTGCGGCTACGGAGATAACACGCTGGAGCACGTGTGCCAGCGGTAGGAACATCAGCATGGCGGCGTCTTCGGCGAACAGGATTTCGGCGAAGACTTCGCGGATTGACTCGGTGAGTTCGACGAAGTTGGCGTGGCTGAGGGGGCAGGCTTTGGGGGTTCCGGTGGTTCCGGAGGTGTACATGATTGTTGCCGGCGAATCGGGGGTGAGGTGTTCGCGGGCGGCGCGCAGGGTCTCTTCGTCGGTTTGGTCTGCGCGGCTGATGATCATGTCGACGTCGCCGCCTTCGATCTGCCACACGTGCTGCAGGGCGGGGAGCCGGTCGCGGACGGAGTCCACTGTTGCTTCGTGTTCGAATGTTTCAACGAACACGGCGGTGGTTTCGCTGTGGCCCAGGATGTGGGCTACCTGGTCGGCGGAGGAGGTTTCGTAGATCGGGACGGTTACTGCGCCGATGCGCCAGCAGGCCAGATCGATGAGAGTCCATTCGAACCGGGTGCGGCTCATGATGCCTACGCGGTCTCCGGGTTTGATACCTGAGGCGAGCAGACCGCGGGCGGTGGCTTCCATGCGGTCGTGGGCTTGTTGCACGGTCAGCGGTTCCCAGAGGTGGTCATTGCTGGCCATGTTTTTGATGTCGAAGAGGATGCGTTGCGGGTCCTCGTCCGCCTGCACGGTGAGCAGGTCCGCGAGTGTGCTGTAGGGAAGCGGTTGGTGCTCCGGGCTAGGGACGTGGATTTCCTTCATCGTGGCCTTCCGGCAAGAGAGGGGACGGGCTGTGTCGCGGTGTGGACCAGCCGAGGGTGCCGTTAGTGTTTCATGACCTTTCGGTGTTGTGCGCCACGGCTGTTTGTTGGAGGGGGTTGATTATTGCTAGGCGGGCTGTAGGGGTGAGAATGGCGCGGCCGGGCGCTCCTGGTGGGTAAGTGTGTGATGTCGAAGGTCTGCGGAAGGGGTTATGCCAGATGAGTGAGTGTTTGGCCGTAGGTATCGATATCGGCGGTACCAAGGTTTCCGGTGGGGTTGTGGGTGAGGATGGCCGGATTTTGCGTCGTTCGCGGCGGCACACACCAGATCGGTCAAAAAGTCCGCGCGTAGTTGAAGACACCATCGTGGCTGTGGTTGATGAGCTGACTGATGGGTTAGAAGTTTCGGCGGTCGGTATCGGTGCTGCTGGTTTTGTGTCGGTGGATGGAGCCCGGGTGGTTTTTGCGCCACATTTGTCTTGGCGGAATGAGCCATTGCGGGACTCTTTAGCGCAGCGCTTGGGGATGCGGGTTCATGTGGAGAACGACGCTAACGCGGCGTTGTGGGCGGAATACCGTTTTGGGTGCGCTGCGGGGGAGTCGCACGTCGTGATGATCACGTTGGGTACTGGTATCGGGGGAGCTTTGCTTGAAGAGGGCGGGCTACGCCGGGGCCGGTATGGCATCGCGGGTGAGTACGGGCATATGCAGGTGGTTCCGGATGGGCGGCGTTGTGAATGTGGCAACCGTGGCTGTTGGGAGCAGTACTCCTCGGGTAACGCGTTGGTGCGTGAGGCAAAAGCATTGATCGAGAATGAATCGCCGATGAGTGTGGAGTTGGCTGCGCGCGTGCAGGAGGCAGGCGGGGTGCTGACTGGGCCGTTGGTGACGGAAGCGGCGCGCAACGGTGACGCTACTGCGGTGGAGCTGCTCGCCGAGGTGGGGCAATGGTTAGGGGTGGGGATGGCCAACCTAGCTGCCGCGGTAGATCCAGGACTGTTTGTAGTGGGAGGCGGAGTGAGCGCCGCGGGGGACCTTCTCGTGGAACCCGCGCGGGAGATGTTCGCTAAAAAGTTGACCGGTCGGGGGTACCGGCCGGTGGCCAAAGTGGTTGCGGCTGCGTTGGGTAATGACGCCGGTTTGATCGGTGCTGCGGATTTAGCGCGCTCAGAAACACGGGGCTAATCCCGTGAAGGCTTAGACGACAGCGCCGTCGTTGCGGTCTTCTTCTTCAGGGTCTCGACGGGCAGGAAGCCGAGAAACCATAAGACCGAAGCCTACAAACGTGCCAACCACGGCAAGCCAGAACAGGTACCGAGGCGCACCCGGAGCGAACACGACAAGCACGATCAGCATCAGCGGCCCCCCGACCATTCCCAGCACCGCGCCCCACAAGGTCGGGTTGTGGAAATGGAAAGGGTTTTCCGGGTTTGGGGGGACGAACTCTTCTTCGTCCTCTTCGGCAGGGGTGTATGTGCGCCATCCGCGGGGAAGATCCACCCGTGAACCGAAAACTTCTTGAGGAGTTGTAGGTCGGCGCATGCCTGTGCCTCGTTCCTCGCTCTGCGCGGACTTGTCCTCTTGAGTGGAGGATTCCGGCGTGGAGGGTTTCCGGTCGGCTACTTGATCCCAGTTCGCGATGATCCCAGCGAACGCAGCATCGATACCGTCCTTATCGTCGCCGTGTGAGCCGGGGCGCGGAGTGTCCATGCGCGACATCGGATTAGCCTTTCTGACTCAACGGTGCACACCGGTGATCCCGCAACATTGCCGCAGCAACATTCACCGGGCCGCAGGCGTACCAACGGCTAAAACAAGTGTGGCACGTGGCGCAGAAACGAACCGAGATCGCACATAGCGTGTGGGGCGAACCAAGCTCCCGTAAAGTGACCCAGGCGCGTATCCGATGCAGCTACCGCGACCTCTTCGCACCAGAGCGGACAGCCAAGCCAAACGCGTCGTGATGAAGCACCCAGCCGCCCACACGGGGTGCCATAGGGGGAGGACCTACGTTGCTGTACTGGACACTGAAGCGACTGCTCGGACCGGTGTTGCGCACTGCGTTCCGTATGAAGGTGCACGGGTTGGAGAAAGTCCCCACCCAAGGCCCAGCAATCCTGGCGAGCAATCACTTGTCCTTCTCGGACTCAATCTTTCTCCCCGTGGCACTTCCACGTCGGATCACATTCCCAGCCAAGCTTGAATACTTCACCCAGCCTGGTCTGATCGGTGCCATAAAAAGAGGTTTCTTCACCGGCGTAGGGCAAATCCCCATTGACCGCTCCGGTGGCCCTAAAAGCGCTGCCGCTCTCGAGGCCGGCCTGGAAGTTCTCAACCGAGACGAACTCTTCGGTATTTACCCAGAAGGCACCCGCTCACCCGATGGGCGCCTTTACAAAGGAAAAACAGGCATGGTCCGGATGGCTATGCGAGCTGGCGTGCCGATCATTCCAGTCGCCATGATCGGCACTGATATCGCGCAACCCACCGGCCAAAAAATTCCCAAACTCGTTCCCATCGAAGTGCGTTTCGGTGACCCAATCCATCTGGACCACCTTGTTGGAAAAGAAGATGACCAGGCCCTTATTCGCGCCGCAACAGACCAGGTCATGCAGGCACTAGCGGACCTTTCCGGGCAGGAATATGTCCACGAATACGCCGCTGATCGGAAGAAATTTTTGCAGGAGCAAGCCGCGCGCGCAGCGGGGCAAAAAGATAGCGGACCCGCAACGAATTAAGCGTTTTCCGAGCAGCTGCTCCTGCTGCGGTAAGGCCAGGCAGAGCGAATGTGGTGATCGTGTCCCAGCAGTCAGGCGATGTGGCCATAGGTGCGTCGTACTCTTGGGCATGTGACTTCTGCTTCGCCTCTGACCTGGCCCGATCTGCCAGCACGTCAGCAACCGATTTGGCCAGACAAGGCCGCGCTCGCTGACGCTTCGGCGCGGCTGGCCAGTTTCCCGCCCCTCGTATTTGCAGGTGAGGCGGATATCCTGCGCTCTCGTATTGCACAGGCCGCGCAAGGCAAAGCATTCATGCTCATGGGTGGTGACTGCGCGGAGACTTTCGCTTCAGCAACTGCTAACAATATTCGTGACCGGGTTAAAACTATTCTGCAGATGGCAGCGGTTTTGACCTATGGCGCGAGCATGCCAGTGGTGAAAATTGGTCGCATCGCGGGGCAATATGCGAAACCGCGGAGCAAAGACAGCGAGACGCGAGACGGGGTCACTCTTCCTTCGTACCGTGGTGATTTGGTTAATGACTTCGCTTTCACTGAGCAGGCGCGTACCCCTGACCCCCACCGGCTCGTTGAGGCCTATCATGCAAGTGCATCAACACTGAATCTTGTTCGCGCTTTCACGCAGGGCGGTTTCGCTGATCTGCGCTATGTGCACGAGTGGAACAAAGGGTTTGTTAAATCTTCCGCTAACAGCAAATATGAGCGGATTGCGCACGATATCGATAAAGCCATGCGCTTCATGGTGGCGTGCGGTGTTGATTTCGATGCACTGAAAGCCGTCGATGTGTGGGCCAGCCACGAGGCTCTCGTCCTTGACTATGAGAAACCATTGACGCGTATTGATTCTCGTACGGGGAAGCCTTACGCCACGTCAGGACATTTTGTGTGGGTGGGCGAGCGGACCAGGGATATTGATGGCGCTCACATTGATTTCATCTCTCGAATAACTAATCCGGTAGGAATGAAAGTCGGGCCAGCCGCGGATGTAAAAGACATCCTCGCCATCGCTGAAAAAGTGAACCCAACTAACGCTCCCGGGCGTTTGACCCTCATCACGCGGATGGGAGCAAAAACTATCCGCGAAAAACTTCCACCGATATTGGCCGGAGTGAAAGAAGCAGGGGTATGCATTACGTGGGTGTGTGACCCGATGCACGGCAACACATTCGAGTCCTCTACGGGGTTCAAAACACGCAGATTCGAAGACATCGTCGAAGAGGTCCGTGGATTCTTTGACGCCCACCGAGATGCGGGAACTGTGCCAGGCGGCATTCACCTAGAACTAACTGGCAATGATGTCACCGAATGCCTAGGTGGAACGTTCAAGGTGGACGATCTCGATCTCGAACGGCGATACGAAACCCTCTGTGACCCGCGGCTTAACCACCAGCAGAGTCTTGAGATGGCTTTCGTCATTGCCGAAATCCTGTCTGAACAGAGTAGAACAGGTGAAGAACTTCTTCACCGAGCCTAAGCAAACGGCACGGTCGCGAACGGAATCCTTGAACGGGACGAGAACGTATGGGCCATGGCGATGTGACGGGTACTGGTATAGGCGAGGCATGTAACGGGCCCCAACGCGCCAGCGCTCGTCACTACGGTCCTGTGCCCCGCCTAGATATGAACAGGTGGCGATTAGCCATCACTGGCGCCACCTGTGGAGGCATGTATTGCTACACATGGGACGACATACTCGACATGCCCATGATCGACGTGCCTGGAACGATCCACTGCGCCCAACAAGGCCGAGGCATCACCCAGATCTGGCGGGGCGTACCCACCTCACACCTGCTGAGCACCGCTCCACCAGACCCCAAAGCCACCCACGCTTTAGCCGCTGCGGCGTACGGGTTTTCCAGCACTCTTCGTTTACGTGACCTCAATCATCCGGAAACGATTCTCGCCACGTGCGTTGATGGAGTTCCCTTGACGCCGCAGCACGGCGCCCCCTTGCGCCTATTCGCGCCGCACCTGTTCGGATGGAAAAGCGTGAAATGGTTGCTGGAAATCAGCTACCTCATGGCGCCAGAACCAGGGTTCTGGGAATGCCGCGGCTATCACATGGTGGGGAAAGTCAGTGATGGTCACATTTACGCTCACCAAGAGTGACCTCACAGTCACACCACATACACCTTGATGACGCTGCCACGCGGCACTGCTGTGCCCGGAGCCGGGTCGGTGCTGCGGACAGTGTCAAACAAGCCACCAACGACTTTCTCTGCCTGCATCGCAAGCCCAGCTGACTCCAGAGCATTCCGCGCATCAGCCTCAGACATGCCAGAGACATCCGGAACGTTGACGACGTCTGGGCCCTTACTGACAACGATCTCTACCGTGTCCCCGCGGTGCAGCTTTCCGCCGGATGGAGACTGCCGGAGTACAGCATTAGGCGGGACACGGTCAGAGAATTCTTTACCGGTCACGCGCACGCGCAGGCCACGCCGTTCCAGTTCAGCAGTGGCATCAGAGAGGCTACGTCCGGTGAAGTCATCAACGCTGATTGGTTCTCGGCCACGGCTAACGACGACGCTGACCTCGCTGCCTGGGCGCAGCGATGTGCCCGCAGCAGGTTTGGAACTAATCACGGTCCCGGCGGGTACTTTTTCGTTCCACTCTTTTGTGCGCTTACCCAAAACAAGATGATTTTGCTCAAGGAGTTTGGCAGCTGCATCCGGTGTTGAACCGGCGAGCTCGGGAACGTTGTACCGTTCCGGTCCCCCTGAAACGATGAGGGTCACCGGGTCTTGGCGGTGAGTTGCTGTGCCAGCAGGGGGTTCAGTACGGATAACGCTGCCACTGGGCACTGTCTCTGAATATTCCTGGGTCACGGTGGACTCCAGCCCCAAACCATTAAGCGCAGCTTCTGCATCTTTACGAGTGACGCCAGCAAGGGTGGGGATGTCTACTGCTCCGCCAGGTCCTGCGGTGAAGAACCAAGACCCAGCGCTAATGACAGCGACCAGAACAGCTGCAACGATCCCAGTTTGGATGCGTCGCTTCGTGTTTTTGGGGCGAGGAGCGCGGACAGGTTTGGCTGCTGCGGATTTTTTCTTCCAGCCCTTTTTCTTTTTTGGGTTTTTTTCTTCAGGTGCTGATGGGGGAGTGATAACAGGTAGCTTGCGGGTTTCTGGGGAGCCGATGACAGCCAAGCTTTGCGTAGCGTCACTGACGTATTTTTGGGTGGAGTCATGCGGGGCAGGAGTTTCCTCTGCTGCGGGGCGCTCCAGCGCTGCGGGAGGAAGGCGGTCTAGTTCTTCGTCGGTGAGCCCCTGACGTACTTCACGTGCCCTATCACGGAACTCGGCGGCGTCCGCAGGGCGCAAAAGATGATTGGTGGCAGTGGCAGCTGCGACGAGCTCAACTAGTGTCGCGGGAAGTTCAGCATCGATAGCGGCTATGTCAGCTGAAGTGGCCCCTTCGGGTGGGCCGTCATTGTCGTAGGCAGGCTTACCAGTCAGCATCTCAGCCAAAACCAGACCGGCAGCGTAGACATCTGTGCGAGGGTCGCTGACACCGCCGACGCGCTGCTCGGGGGCAGCATAAGCAAGGGTGATGTATCCGGCTGCTGCTGCTCCTACTGCGGCAGCCAAACCGAAGTCAGTGACTTTAACGATGCCGTCATGGCGAATCATCACATTGCTGGGTGTGATGTCGCGGTGGACGATTCCGAGTTTGTGCGCTGCTGATAGCCCAGCGAGGATGCCATCCAATGTTTCGAGGGCTTCGCGAGGGGTGAAGGCACCTAGCTCGTGCAGACGTGCCCGCAGGGTGGTTCCCCGCAGAAATTCCATGGTCAAGAAAACCAGGTCACCATCGTCTCCCTGATCGAGCACGGCGACGACGTGTGGATCATCCAGTCGGGCGATGGATTGAGCTTCGTGCCGGAAAGAAGCTACTCGCTCAGGATCTTGAGCCAGATTGGGGTGCATGATTTTCAGCGCCACTTCACGACTGAGACGTTCGTCGCGAGCCACATAGACGGCAGCCATACCGCCATCGGCGATGTGGCGCAGCACCGTGTAACGACCGTCCAAGACCTTACCCGTCACGTCCCCCACTGCGTCCATTGCTCCAGTCTAAGAGGACGTCTAGTCAGGTGAGTCCATCCACATTTGTCTGTAAGTGGCAGTCTTGATGTTGTGAACGACGAACTGAACGTATCGAGCCAACCACAGGACTCGACGCCGCAGCTGAGTGACGAGCAGAAGCGTCGCGCGGCAGCTTTGGAAGAACTCGTGGACGCGTGGGTGAGCATCCCTGGGCTTGCCGAAATTCAGGGGCTGCGCTTGAACGATGTGCGCAGGCAGCTCAAGGACGGCGACCTCGTGGGCGTTCGCCGCACAGAGAGCAACGCGATCTATGTTCCAGCGAGATTCCTCGTGGACAACGCGCCTGCACCCAGGCTGAAAGGAACCGTCACAGTCTTGCGTGATGGTGGGATGTCTGACGAGGAACTCCTCGAATGGCTTTTCACCCCAGATGCCACACTCCCTGGCGGTGGCAGCGCAATGGATGCCTTTGATGCTGGTTTCGTTACCGAGGTGCGTCGCCGCGCGATGGAGAGCGCTTTGTAAGAGGCGTATCACACTTTGTGAGGGGCGGGGCCAGTCATATGCCCCGCCCTTTCACGTGTGCTCAGGTGTTTCGCTCAGTAGCAACGTGGATGAGTTCGGCTAGTTCTGCTTTGCCTTCGGTGGTGAGTTCTGTGGTTGCAGCGAGTGCCTCGTGGGCGGTTTGGGCCCCGGCGCGAATCATGGTTTCGTGGCGTTCCATCGCGCCGGTGGTGATGAAGATTTCACGGGCGCGTTCTACTTGCTCGCTGGTGAGGTTTTCTTCGCCAATGAGCGAGGCGAGAAAGTCTGTTTCTTCTGGTGAGGCTGCATCGAGCGCGAGGGCTAGCAGTACGGTCCGTTTTCCTTCGCGTAGGTCGTCTCCGGCTGGTTTTCCGGTCGTTTCGGGGTTCCCGAAAACGCCGAGGACGTCGTCACGTAGTTGGAATGCTTCACCGACGGCTAGGCCGTAGCGGGACAGGAGTTCTCGGTCGGTGGGGTTGATGCCTGCGGCGTCAGCACCGATGAGGGCGGGTTGTTCGATGGAGTATTTCGCGCTTTTGAACTGCACGACTTTGCGGGCTTGTTCGATGCGTTCGGCTGTGCTGATGTTTTTCCAGCCACGGTTTGAGATGACAAATTCGAGCCACTGTCCTGCCATGAGTTGGCTTCGCATGGTGTTGAATTCGATGCGGGCCCGGTTGAGTTCCTCCAGGGGTAGTCCGCTGTCGAGGAAGAGTTGTTCGCTGGCGACTAGGCATAGATCACCTGCTAGTACTGCCCCGGAGAGCCCGAATCGTTCAGGGGAGCGTTCCCAGCCGGCTTCGCGGTGGGCTTGAGCGAAAGCGACATGGGCTGCAGGGGCTCCGCGGCGTACGGCACTGTCATCCATGACGTCGTCATGGATGAGTGCTGCGCCTTGGAAAAACTCCAGAGCTGCTCCAACGCGTACAGCTGCGTGGTCATGTGTGCCTCCGGCTGCTTTGTATGCCTGGTAGCAGAAGAGGGCACGGAAGCGTTTTCCGCCTGACAGTAGCTGTGCGATGGCGTCGAGGAGTTGATCGGATTCCGGACCGACAGGTGTCACGAGGGCTCGCTGCTCCGACAAGGCGGAGTCGATTGCCTGTTGTACTTCGTGGCGGAAATCGGCCAGGGGAAGGGAAGAGTTCAACGGGTCCTCCAGAGCGGGTGGTCCGTTCCAGCCTAGTGCTTGTATGCACTCGCGAGCGTTGCTGGCTAGGTGTGTTACGTCTGGCAGTGCTGATAGGCGCCAGCGAACGCACCACCCATCACGCCGCGCTACAGGCACCCGAGTGCATGGCGTCGGATGGGGTTTGGGTAAGGACCGTGGGAGGCTACCAGGCAGATAGGCGACCACATCGATTTGAGGTCACTTTCCGAAAATAGCAGCGATTCTGGTGGGTTATCGAAATCGCAGCGGAGGTGAAGGGTTTCTGCCGGTTTGTTTTCCCGCGGCATGGAGTGTGAATTGAAATCAAGAGGAGCCCGGGTTGATTAACGGGTGAAACAGAATTGTTTTACTCTTCCCGTTAGGGGTTTATGTGGTTCTTTAATTGTATTATTGCAAGTAGAGGACCCTGGTGTTCCGCTCTACTTGTATTTGGTTTTGATGTGATCTTCGAGAAGTTCACATTTCAGCTGTCTTTTCGAGAATTACGACAGGTGCATGTGAGAAAGAAAATTCATCTACGCCGCACCCTCCACGCCTGTACTCCTGGCTATTAAGGCCACCAGCCACGAAAGACCCCACAATGGTCCCACGAACTGCCACCGGAAAACGCAGAACAGCCAGCAGCACCGCAGCCCTGGATCTACTGGCCAAAGCCCACACCATCTGCACCCGAGCGCTCAATACACAAACAGCACCCGAACGCTACGTCGACGCCCACCTGGCAGCATTGCGCGCCGCGGGAGCAATTGTGGCCGCCAAACTTGGCACTCCCACACCCAGAGGAACCTGGGCTGCTGTTGCTGAACTTGCTCCTGAACTCAGTGACTGGTCCATCTATTTCGCCCGCGCAACCACGCGCAGGCAACGCATCGAAAACGGCCTGTGGGAACCCAGCGACGATGAAGCAGCCTCGTTCGTCGAAGCATCAAAAACATTCATAGACCTCACTGCAGCTGTCCTCGGAGTGCCTTTAACTCCAGCTAGTCCCGTCGCCAATACCACTAGGCCACCACGAACAGAGGGCCATGAACAACGCATGGAACGTATGGTGAGCAATGGGTTTTGATACCCGTTCAATCCATCTCAGGAAGGAGCCTGCCCATGGCCGAAGAAGCGAGTGAACTCACCCCCCTCGGCGAAAGCCCTGCTCGCTCTAGCGCAGTCTGGGAGGCTGTTACCGCATCCTTGCGCTCACGAGCCCAGGCCGTAGGGCGGCCACTGCGGATCCTTGATTTCGGTGGAGGAGCCGGTGGGTTAGCTGTGCCGCTAGCTCGGCGAGGATATGAGATCACTGTTGTTGACCCCAGCCCCAACGCTTTGGCGTCCCTGACTCAACGCGCACAAGAAGTTGGTGGATTGGAGAACATCACCGCTTTTCAAGGCGATGTGGATTCCTTGAGCCAAATTGTGCCCGCAGCGGGAGTGGATGCGGTGTTGTGCCACGGTGTTCTAGAGCACGTGGATGCCCCTGCGGATGCTGTTGCCGAGCTTGCGCGTGTGCTCACCCATGGCGGGGTACTCAGTCTGACAGTGGCGCAGCGAGTAGGCGCAGTGATGTCGCGGGCGCTGAGTGGTCGTTTCGAGCAGGCTCGGCAGGTGCTACTCAGTGAAGATGGCCGTTGGGGTGAGAAGGATCCATTGCGTCGTCGTTTCGATGCTGCAGAGATTGCTGAACTGCTCGCAGGCAGCGGCTTGGAAATCGTAGATGCAGAGGGCGTGCGTGTGTTTGAGGGGCTTGTGCCAGCCTCTCTGGTTTCCAGTGATGCTGAGCGCGAGTCTCTACGTGCGCTGGAGCGTGCTGTGGCGGGGCATCCGGCATCGGCGCACTTGGCGCACATTGGGGCGTCTTTGCACGTGTTGGCGAGCAAAGCTGCGATTGATTCGGGGCAGTGATTTTGATGGTGCTGTGCTTGCTGTGTGCATAGGTGCAGTGGTGAGTCGCGGTTGTGTCGTGTTGGGGTGCTCACGGTGAGTAGACGACGTTTTTCGATCCCGGCGCGGCACAGCCACGGCCCTGTTGATGACACTGGCTGCGTCATTCTGCATGTCGACATGGATGCGTTTTATGCCTCGGTCACGTTGCTGAATCACCCGCACTTGATAGGTAAGCCAGTGATTATCGGGGGTGGGACGCGAGGGGTGGTTTTATCTGCCACGTATGAGGCGCGAGCTTTTGGGGTGGCCTCGGCGATGCCGATGTCACGCGCGGTGCGGTTGTGTCCGCAGGCAGTGGTGCTGCCGCCTCAGCATGAGCGGTATCGGGCGGTTTCGGCTGCGGTGATGGAAACGTTCGCGACGGTGACGCCTGTGATTGAGCCGTTGTCGTTGGATGAGGCGTTTTTGGATGTGTCGGGTGCGGTGCGCAGGTTGGGTTCACCGGCGGTCATCGCCGAGCAGATCCGTGCAGCGATTTTCGCTGAGCAGGGCATCACATGCTCGGTAGGGGTGGCGTCGACAAAGTTTGTGGCGAAGATTGCCTCGGGAATGGCTAAGCCGGACGGCATGTTGGTGGTTCCGGTGGCGGAGATGGTCGAGTTTGTGCAGCAGTTACCGGTGGGGGCGTTGTGGGGTGTGGGGGATAAAACGGAGGAGCATTTGCATCGGTTGGGGTTGCGGTACGTCTCGGATATCGCCGCTACATCGGTATCGACGCTGCGGCACGCTTTGGGCGCTACCGGTGAGCATTTGTATGCGATGGCTTGGGGTAAAGATCCGCGTGTGGTGACCCCTGAACGGGTGGAGAAGAGTATCGGGGCGGATCAAACTTTTGAGCACGATATTGATGATGTGACTGAGCTGCAGCGGCGATTGTTGGCGATGTGTGAAAAGACCGCTGCTCGCGCTAGAGCAGCAGGGATGGTGGGGCGAACGATTACGTTGCGGGTGCGTTTTTCAGATTTCACGACGGTAACCAGGTCGGTGACTGTGCAGGAGCACACTGATGTGGGTCGGGAAATTTTTCTTCAGGCGCGAGGTTTGTTCGACAACCTTGCCGTGCAGGGAATGCGGGTGCGGTTGGTGGGGGTGCGGTTGGAGGGTTTGGTGCGTCGTGCTGAGGTTGCGGTGCAGCGGGATCTGTTCGCGCCAGAACAAGGGTGGCGTGAGGCAGAGGTGGCGGTAGATGCGGCGAGTGCACGATTTGGTCAGGGGATTGTTCGGCCGGCGAGTTTGTTGAAACGCGACTCTGGCGAGGATGGGATGAGGCTGCGTGAGTGAGGTGGGTCACGCAGTTGGGTGGCTGGTGGAGAGGGTGGGACGCAACCCGCGGCCTAATCCCTGGTAAAAACTGTGGCCCGACACCTATTCTGGTGTTCAGCCCTGTCTATGGGGTGCGGGTTTTTGGAGTTGTTGTGGTGCGTCCCCACTGTGGGGCGGTCGGTGGTTTGTTGGTCGAGGAGGTTGCGATGCCCCTGTCCGAGAACGAGCAGAAGATGCTCGATCAGATGGAGCGCGCCCTGTATGCGGAGGATCCGCGGTTTGCGTCGTCTATGCGTGGTGGGGTGGCCGGGGGGTCGTCTCGTCAGCGGGTGGTGGTTGGTTGTGTGGGAGCAGTGGTGGGTTTGGGGTTGGTTTTGGGTGGTGTTGCCGGGAACCTGATTTGGCTTGGTGTGGTGGGTTTTGTGGCGATGGTGGGCGGTATGGCCTGGGCTTTCACGCCAGCGACGTTGAAGCGTAAGCAGGCAGGGTCCGCGCCGAGGCGAGGTTTTTCTGGGCGTTCTGCTGGAGGGCGTCGTGCTTCGTCGTCGGGGTCGTTCTCGCAGCGTTTGGAGCAGCGGTGGGAGCGTCGTCGTCGGGAGAACGGTTTTTAATCTGCGGCGTAGGTGCTGAAAAAAGTTTTTCCATGTGTGGGGGGAGCTACCAATTTTGGTAGCTCCCCCCACACATGGAGTTGTTGTTGGGCTGGTGGTTAGCTCGTGTGGAGACGTTCAGTCTCGTCGTGGATGGTGGCGTCTATCTCGGTGAGTCGGTCGGCGTGTTCGCGTGCGTGGTGGGCGCAGAACAGCAGTTCGCCGCCGCTGCGCAGGGTTGCTCGTACGTATGCTTGTGCTCCGCACCGGTCGCAGCGGTCGGCCGAGGTCATCGGTGTCAAAACAGCGGTAGTCACGTCAGCCCTACTCCGTCCATTCAGGACGCCTGCCGGGGTGCCGGTGGCGTCGTTGTCGAAACTCCGTCGATTCGCTTGGTGGTGTCGCTGTCGACGTCAGTGTCCAGAGGACTCATCCGTGCGATGAGGAGTTCCTTTCGCCGTCTTTAACAGTCAATCACGCCGAATCCTTCCCGGTTTGTCACCGTTGTCTGCAAATGCGTGTGAGCTGTGTGCGGTGGTTGCCGAACAGCGGGGTGGGCGTGAGATCTTCGAGCCTCATCGGCCCTGACGGTAGCCTCGTGAGGAATCGTCTCCGTCTGGGTGAGTTTTGGGCCGCTCGGTGGGGTGTGTTTTTGGTGAATTGCGTGGTGCTTCGGCTGGTTTGGTCGGGTGTCCGCTGGATGGAAGTAGGTGCGTGGTAGTGGCCGCAGCTGGTGCGAAGAACGGTAAGTCGGGAGAGCCGGCGGGGTATACGGCGCGGCATTTGCAGGTTCTGGAGGGGCTGGAAGCTGTTCGTAAGCGCCCAGGAATGTACATCGGATCTACGGATTCGCGGGGGTTGATGCATTGTTTGTGGGAGATCATCGACAACTCGGTGGATGAGGCACTGGGTGGTCATGGTGATTCGATTGAGGTGGTGTTGCGGCCGGATGGGTGTGTAGAGGTTCGTGACTATGGGCGCGGTATTCCGGTGGATGTGGAGCCGCGGACAGGGCTGTCTGGGCTGGAGGTGGTGTTCACCAAGCTGCACGCCGGTGGCAAGTTTGGTGGCGGTTCCTACACGGCTTCGGGTGGTTTGCATGGTGTGGGTGCGTCGGTGGTGAATGCGCTTTCGGAGCGGCTGGATGTGCAGGTGGATCGCGGCGGGAAGACGTATCAGATGTCATTCCGCCGGGGAGTGCCAGGGGTGTTTGAGGATGCCGATCCGGGTAATCCACGTCCGGACGCGCCTTTTACTGCCTATGAGGAGCCCACGCCTCCTCCGGTGGTGGGTAAGGCTAAGCGTGGTGTGACTGGTACGCGGGTGCGGTATTGGGTGGATCGGCAGATTTTCTTGTCGACGGCGCAGTTCTCGTATGAGGATTTGGCGGGGCGTGCGCGGCAGACGAGTTTTTTGATCCCGGGCTTGGGGATTGTGGTGCGCGATGAGCGTGGTCTGCCGGGGACGCCAGGTGAGAGCGGCCCGGTGGAGGAGCGGTTCCAGCATGAGGGTGGGATTGCTGAGTTTGTGGAGTTTTTGGCTACGGACCAGCCGGTGAGTGACGTGTGGCGGTTGCAGGGGCACGGCACGTTCACCGAGCGGGTGCCGGTGTTGGATGAGTCGGGGCATATGACGCCCACGGATGTGCAGCGTGATTGTGATGTGGATGTGGCGCTGCGGTGGGGTGATGGGTATGAGACGAAAGTGCGTACGTTCGTCAACATCATTGCGACCCCTAAGGGTGGTACGCATTTGGCTGGTTTTGAGGCCGGGGTGTTGAAGTGTGTGCGTAAGCAGGTGGAGGCACGTTCTCGTGCGTTGCGTCCTGGCAGTGATAAGCCGGAGAAGGACGATGTGTTGGCGGGGTTGACGGCTGTGGTGACGGTGCGTCTGGCTGAGCCGCAGTTTGAGGGGCAGACGAAGGAGGTGTTGGGCACCAGTGCGGTGCGCGGCATTGTTTCGCGGGTGGTGGATAAGCAGCTGACGTCGTTGCTGGAGTCGACGAAGCGGCCAACGAAGCAGCAGGCCACGGGCGTGTTGGAGAAGGTCGTTGCGGAGATGAAGGCGCGTATTTCGGCGCGTCAGCATAAGGAGACGCAGCGGCGTAAGACGGCGTTGGAGTCTTCATCGATGCCGCCGAAGCTGTATGACTGCCGCACTTCAGATGTGGAACGTTCGGAGTTGTTCATTGTTGAAGGGGACTCGGCGATGGGCACGGCTAAGGCTGCGCGTAATAGTGAGTTTCAGGCGTTGTTGCCGATTCGCGGAAAGATTCTGAATGTTCAGAAGGCTTCTATCGCGGATATGTTGAACAACTTTGAGTGCGCGTCGATTATTCAGGTTTTGGGTGCGGGGTCGGGGCGCACGTTTGATGTGGAGGCTGCCCGTTACGGCAAGGTCATCATCATGACCGACGCTGATGTTGATGGTGCGCATATTCGGACGTTGTTGTTGACGTTGTTTTTCCGGTATATGCGTCCGTTGGTGGAGGCGGGGCGGGTGTTCGCGGCGGTTCCGCCGTTGCACCGGTTGGAGGTCAATGGTGGCCCTGGGAAGAAGAACGAGTATGTGTACACGTACTCGGAGGCTGAGATGTTGGCATTGACCAAGCGGCTACGTAAGTCGGGCAAGGGGTGGAAGGAGCCGATGCAGCGGTATAAGGGGTTGGGGGAGATGGATGCTGCGCAGTTGCGGGAGACGACGATGGATCCTTCGCATCGGACGTTGCGTAGGGTTCAGGTAGCTGATGTGGAGGCCGCGAGTCGTGTGTTTGATTTGTTGATGGGGTCTGATGTTGCTCCGCGTAAGGATTTCATTGTGGCTTCGGCGCATGAGTTGAATGCCGAGCGTATCGATGCCTGATAGGTGGTAGCCCGGTTGGGTTTATCGGTGCCCCTGCTCCCCGTGGTGGGAGTGGGGGCGCGGATGTTTTAGGTAGCGGGTTCGACGTGGTGGGCGGTGGCGGTGATGGGGGCACCGCCGCAGGAGGCGGGCAGGTCGTGGCGGTCTGTTTGGCGCACGAGGAGGTTCCAGGTGCGTCCGTCGGTGTGGGTGACGGTGACAGGGGTGGTGCGTTCCTCGGTGGCGTCGGCGGTGGTGGTCAGGGCGAGGATAGGGGTGGTTTCGTTGGTGCTGGCTAGGTGGGTGCGAATGTAGGCGTCGGCGGCTTGTTCGGCGGCTGGGAGGTGGGATAGGCCGCGCAGGTGGTAGCTGGTGGTGAGGGTGTGGGGGGTGGTGGCGGTGGTGAAGGTGGTGTCGCTGGGGTTTCCTGAGGTGTCTGTGAGGAGTTGAGGGATGGTGTGGGTGTCATTGAGGCGGGCCAACCCTAGGCCGTGGGGTAGGACGATTGCGGTGGGGGCGAAGCGGTGTCCGCCGGTGTGGGTGCAGTCCCAGATGCGTTCGGGGAAGTGGGGTGACGTTGTGTCGACGATGGGGCGGCCTCGTTTGGCGCAGCATTGGTCGCGTTTGCTGTTGGTGCAGATTAAGAGGATGGATGCGTGAGTGGGGGTGAGCCAGGGGGCGTGCTCACGGACTGCGTTGATGTCTCCTGCTGCTGCGGCTTCGAAAGGCAGGTTTGCGATGACGGCAGGGTCAGGGTGGGTGCCGTGGAGGAGCCATGGGGTGCCTTGTGTCATACCGCCGCTGAGGAAGACGTGTCGGGGGTAAGGGGTTGCGGTTTCTCTGGCCGCGCTGGGTTGCCGGATGAGCAAGGCGCGTCCGCCGGCTGTTTCAGCGTTTTTTTCGAGGGTTTGACCGATGGTGGGGTCGAGCCGGGATTGGGTGAATGCTTTACGTCCCCATGGTCCGCGTTGCTCCATCGCGATCCAGAACAGGGCTGGTGAGGTGGTTCCCCAAGCGGGGTCGGTGGCTTTGTCCCATTGGATGGAGCAGGGGGTTTGTGGAGTGGTGGGTGGCTCGGCCATGGTTTGAGCGTATCCCGCTTGGGGTGGTGTGCTGATGGTGCAGGGATGCACGGAATGTGTTTTAGGTGTTTTGGGTGGTGCGGTGGGGTTTAATGAGGGGCCGGAGTGTTTTTGGGTGAGGGAAGAGTGTGCTTTCGGTTAAAGGGTTGAAGAAAAAATATAAGGCTGTTGTTTTTTCGGGGGTAGATTTTTCTGCTTATCCGGGAAGTTTGACGGTTATTCGGGGGAAGAATGGCTCTGGGAAAACAACGTTGTTGGCTGCGGTTGGTGGGCTTGTGCCGGTGGAGGGGCAGGTGTTGCTTGATGGTGAACCGTTGCATGCGCGGGCGCGGCAGTGTTTTGGGTTGTTTGATGATTCACCGTTGATGACGAACCTCACTGGTTTGGAGAATCTTGTGTATTTGTCTGGCAGGTTTCTCTCGATGAGGGAGGCCGAGCATCTTGTTGAAGATTTTTTCGACCCGTTGCTGCTTGGTCGTCGTGTGAGTAGCTATTCATTGGGGCAGAAGAAGCGGCTTAGCCTTGCTGCGGTTTTTCTTTCTGATGCTCGGGTTGTTCTGTTAGATGAGCCCACTAATGGTCTTGATGATCGTGGAATTGAAGATTTTGCGAAAATCGTGAAGGCAAAGAAGGATGCGGGGTGTGTTCTCCTGGCCTCGGGGCATGCTCGAAGAGCGTTCTCTCAGGTTCAGGATCATGTGTTTGAGCTCGATGAAGGAAGGCTCGTTCAGTGTCTGTGAATGAGAGCGTGGTGGCTGGTGGGGGCGCCAGGAGTAGCTGGGTGGGTTGTGAAGTGCGTCGGGTGCTGCAGCAGCCGTATGTGCGGTGGTTGATTTTCGCGGCTTTTGTGGTGGGTGTTGCTTTTCAAGGTACGCGGTTAAATCAGTTTCAGAACAGTATGGAAATTTTTGATTCTGCTGTGCAGTTCAGTGCTAAAAATGGTGAGATCTTGCAGGATGCGTTGTCTCGCCCTGTTGTTGTTCAAGAAGATGCACACACTATTCATATAGAGAATTCGCTCCGCTATGACTTCGAAAAAAGCAGTCACTGCATGGAAGTCCCTTTCCCCGGGGTTAGGTCCTCTGGTTGAGTCGATACCCTTTAACTCTGTTTTCTTGAGTTTGGTGGCTGCGTGCGTTGGGGTTGTTATATCCACCTCAGAAAAGAACAGCGGCATGCTCAAAGTTCGCATGTGTCTTCTGGGGCGTCTCCGGGTTTACTTGTCGCAAACCCTCGAGCTTATTTTTGTGACTTTCGGTGCTGTGGCTGCAACGGCGTGTGGAATGCAGCTAGGTGCCTTCGGTACGCAAGCGGCATCCAACGCCGTAGAAGTCCCTCCCATAGTGAAAGATTCGACATTTTCTCCCGATGCCGCTGTGGTGTGTGTTGCGTTCCTTGCCAGCCTGGGCATGGTTTTTCTGGCTGCGTTTGCCGGTAGAGCAGTCGGATTGCTTATCGGCTCTGCCGCCATCTGCTCATCGATCATGGTGTTAGCGATCGTCGCTCTTCCCATATTGGGTTCATGGGACCCCAGAAATGGGGCCGCAGTTTTGATGAAACCTGCCACCAATCGCCTTTCTGGGTCTTCTGTTTTCTCCTCCTACGACATCAGCAACCAGGTGGCTTTCTTTTCCTTGCTGGCCTGGATAACAGGCGTGTTGGTTATCTCAGCGGTGCTGTTTTGGCGCACCAGCCCATTCCGTAAATAGTTCTTTAGATAGCTAACCCGGCAAGAAAATTTCGCTTGATACAGCAGAAGTTGAGGTGCTCGATGCTCAAGCACGTCTGCGTGTCGCTACCCAAGAATCACTGAGCAGAGGGCATCGGGTGAAATGGTGGTGGGGTGAAGGCGATGCGCCTTTGCTGTTTCACACGTGATGGGCAGTCGCCAACAGTGGCGGTGAGGTTCTTTCCGGGCGGGAGTGGTGAGCGGTGGCCAAATACGAGCGGGTGGTCATTGGTATTCCGACATTTCGGCGCCCAGATTTATTGCTCCGACTTTTGGGAAGTCTGCGGGCAGAAGTAACCGGAACCGGGGTTGCGGTTCTCGTGGCAGATAACGACTGCGACGAGAAAATCTCGCAGCTCCTCGCTGACACAGACCTGCCCGTCACATATGTACCAGTGGCTGAGCGAGGCATATCCCAAGCACGTAACGCGATTCTCGCCGCCGCCACCCAGGTGCGCCCAGACTGGACACATGTAGTGATGTTGGATGATGACGGGTACGTGCTGCCCGGGTGGCTCACGCCACTCATGGACACAGTGAACAAACTCGACGCCGAAATCACTGCAGGCCCGGTACTGGGAGAACTACCCGAGAACGCCTCAGCGTTAGCAAGGGGCAGTGTGTACGCAGGACGCACTCGGCAACCAACAGGTTTCGTTGACCGATTGAATGGGGCGCAGAACATTGTGGTCTCGCGCCGGGCGATCGACCTGCTCGGCGAATCGCCTTTCGCTACAGAGTTGGGGCGTGTAGGCGGCGAAGATGCAGACTTTTTTGCTCGGTTGCAGGAACGCGGCGGCACATTTGCCTGGTGTGATGAAGCCGAAGTGGTCGAGCCGGCAGGGCCCGAGCGGCTCACAGCTTCCGCCATTTTTGGTCGGGCTTTTCTGAGCAATCAGATCATCGGCAATCGCGCCGCGCGTCAGCACGGCAAAGGCGTGGCGCTACGTTCAGTGCTCACTGACGCTCGCTGGTTACCAGTGAACACCGCTGCCGCGGCATGGCGCCGCGATTCAGTGCGGGCATCGCGTGCTGCGATCGATGCGGTAGGGCTTGCCGGGCGGGTCTACGGCACATTCCGCGCACCCGGCCGGCGGCGTCAGCACGGCATGCATTCCTCGTAAACCAACGCAGCTAGCTCATCACAGAACGCATAATCGCGCGGGGCAGACTCGCAGTTTCGTGACGGGTGACATCCAGGATCATTCGGCCTGAACGTTTAATAGCGCCGATCGCGTGTTCAACACGTTGTGCGTTTGCTCTGCGTGCCACTGAGACGGCATGAGCCATCGACTCCACATCACGAATGTCCATTCCTCGTGGTCGAGAGGGGCGAACCACGCTCTCGTGGTCACGGAATTTGAAGTCACCTCCGCTCAATGCGCGCGGCATGCGCAGCCACAGAGCCGGGATGCCTAGGGAGTCAGCCACAATCAACCCGTGTAGCGACGTAGTGATGATGGTTCTGCAGGCAGCGATGTGGCGGGCAACGCGCAGAGGATCTGACTGAACATTCACAACGGTGACCGTTTGCGAAGCTGACTGGAGCAGACGGGTTAGGTCACTGTCCCCGACGTGAACATAGTGGGGGACCAAGCCAACATCCCATCGTTTTGGTTGTCGGGAAATGTATTCGGCTAGAAGGAGGCCAGGATCTCCGAGGGCTTCGACATGTGGGGAGCCGCACTGCTCGCGGGTAAGTTCGCCACGCAAAGCCAAAGTGGTGGCTGCAGGGATACTGCGGGGGTGTTTGCGATGAGGCCAGCACCCCAGATGGTGCCGGAGTAGTTGTCGTCGATGTGTTGGATAAGGGAGCCAACACCGATCAACGCTGCGCGGGCAGCGGGCGTGAGGATGGGAATGATGCCCAGGTCACGCAGTAGTAGGGGAGTGATGAGGTCGCCGAAGTTTTTCACTTCTTCCCACCAGAACGCCGCGATGAGGGCAGGGGAACGCAGCACAGATGGGTGGCTGAGTGCGCTTGCACTGCGATGAATGGCGCGTGCTGTGGTTCGAGCTCGGCCGGTGTAGCCCAAGCGCCCTGCGGTGAGGACGCTCAGGCCGGAGCGTTGATGCAGCGATTCCCACAGCGTTTGCGCGGGCCGGGAAGTGTAGTTGTGGTGTGGGCGAGGTCTGGGGAGAAAACGCTCGGGGGACATGCGTTGACGTTACGAAGTGTGGAGCTATTTGTCACTGACCAATAACTAAAAGTTTCTTCATTTCTGTAAAGCGCTTCACATCTATGCAAGAGCATTTAGGGTTGAGCCATCGATAATTTCTGTCATCAATTTAATTGACATAGGGAAACTTGATACAAAATCCCTGGCTCTGAAGGTCCCGTGCCAGGTTTCTAGCTTTGTTGCAAAAGACAAACTTCCCAGGTGGGTGCAACCAGAGATGTGCGAGCTGCTGCCAACTGCATCGGGCGCCTTAGGTGCACTGAGCGCCAACTTCATGCCCAGGGGCATGACCCCATCGCCGGCGAGCAGCGCAGGCGAAATTTTCACAGCTTGGCTAAACGGAACCGAATCCGAGTATTTTCTGTCTAATTAACTCACCGGAACATCCAGCAACCATAAGGGAACACGCATGGCGAAAAAGGTTGAGGTCGTCCTGCTCGATGACATGGACGGCAAGCAGGCTGAAGAGGTCGTGAAATTCGAACTCGACAGGGTGCAATACGAGATAGACCTGTCCGCTGCGAACGCTGAACGCCTGAGGCAGACCTTGGCGGACTGGGTCGCCAAAGCCCGTAGAGTTAGCAACGGCCGCGCGGTGAAAACTAAAACCACAGGCGCAGCACGCTCGCCTGAACTGCTGAAAGACATACGCCAGTGGGTGCGCACCCAAGGGCACGAGATCAAAGAACGCGGCCGTATCCCCGCACACCTTGAACAGGCGTATCGCCAAGCTCACAACCTCGCCGGGGGAAAGTAACAAGCCTGATGGGACGTAACTACGCGGCAGACACGGCTCTGCTCGAAGTCATTTCACGGCTCAGTGACATCCTCACGACAGACGACCGAAAATTCCTCATCGCATACCTGCGGGCATGTAACCCGCCGAGATACACCTCAGCATCGGACATCATCGAAGCAATTCAGCAGGCAGCAGGCCCCTTAGATGACATTCTGACCAGCTACGGTGCTAGCCACGAAGAACCGGGAAGCAAGGTCGCTCATGCAGTCAGTCAACTCCGCGCCACGATCAGCAAAGCTCGACTGACTGGCACTTCGTGGGAAAGCATCGCAAAAGATATTGGCCTACCTGAGCAAGAAGCACGGCGCTGGTTCACTGAAGCGCACGAGCAAGACCCAACACATTAAAACCACTAGCCACACATCAGTAAAAAATGGTTGACACCCCTACGTCGTCATGTAAAGCTTCCTTTACATGACGACGTAGGGGATCACTGTGAGCAAAAACTTGACATCAAAGAAACTCCTAGTCTTTTAGCGGCCACTGCGCTTTCTGCTGCGGTCTTTCATTGCGTAGCTGCCCGTGGTGAACAGATCTGGTCGTGGGAGTTGTTTCTTGTTTCAGTGGTCGTAGTTGGTGTTCCTGTAGGCCTTTTGTTCATTGGGTCTATCTGGCCTAGTAAAAGCGCGCAAAAGGAAGCCAAGAGGGCAGAGGAATCTGTTGAAACAAAGTGGTTTCAGGATGCTACAGTCCAAGGTTTCTGGACTATGGGGTTCCTTCTTGTGTGGATTGATGTACTGGGAAGAGTTTGGGGCGTGATTCCTCAGTTGTCGCCCATTGCATCTGTACATATAGGGATAGTTGCCGCATTTTCCCTTTCAATTAATTATTTAATTATACGTCGACGGGAATCCTGATATGGAAAACAGGATTTCCGAGCTGCGGAAACTAAAAGGGGTGTCGCAGGGTGCTTTAGCAGAAGCCCTGCAGGTGTCCCGCCAGACTGTAATCTCGCTTGAGAAGAACAAGTATGACCCCTCGCTCCCTCTGGCTTTTAGGATTTCAAGATACTTTGGAAAAAGTATAGAAGAGATATTCATCTTCGATCCCGCATGAATGGCCTGTGGTGATATCTTTTTCCTGTGGAGGGAAAGATTATTCGGATTCGACGGTATCCCGTTAAGTCGATGGGGGGCGAGGATCTTCCCTCGGTGGCTCTTGATGAGCGAGGGATAAGCCGAGATCGTTGGTTCGCAGTCCGTGATAGCGAAGGCCACTTTGCATCTGGGAAAAATACGCGCCGTTTCCGTCATCACGACGAGGTATTTCAATACTCGGCTGCCACGACAGGTGATGATGTTCGTGTCACCCATGGTGACGGAGGAAGCTGGCTCGTTGGTGACCCTGATTTGTATGCGCATTTGTCGGAAAATATGGGAGAACAGGTAACGGTATCCGCAGAGCAGACTATTCCTCATCAAGACATGGGGTCGCTATCGCTGATCGGTACAGCCACCTTGCAATGGTGTGCCGACCAGTGGGGGCTTAATGCAGATCCTCGCCGTCTGCGGGTCAATATTGTGATCGAAACCAGTGAGCCATTTATCGAAGAGTCTTGGGTGGGTTGCTCTGCCTCTCTTGGGGCAGCTGGCCTTGACTTCGTCAAAAAATCCCACGTTGCCGCATGATTGGCATCAATCAAGATGGCACCGAGGCCACGGGAGGGTGGCTGAAACCCCTCGCCCTCGAACGGAATATGTCCATCGGTGTATATGCGAATGTAATGAATCCCGGGCGGATACATGTAGGCGAACACATCAATGTATGTCAGTCGTGAACTAGCGTCACCAATTCTGCCGATGCATAACAGTCACTGCCTTCGGTAAGAGTGTGGTAAGTTCCTTGCGGACTTAATAGAGCTCAAGAGGGATGCAGGATGATTAATCCTTTGTCGAATGAACTTTGGTATGGTTTATAGCTATTTGCGGCAGTAGTTCTTTCTGCAAATTTGGTTGCGATCGTTAAGCGGAGTTCCATGCCGTGGTCGATCCCGGCAGTAGCCATACTGCTCATTCTTTTCAGCCCTTATATCTCAATCTTCTTCGGAGTGATTGCTCACGGGTGGCACTTCGTGCTTTCTCGGCGTGAGATGAAGGAATCTTCAACTTTCGCATGAAAGATCTCTTCTCTAGATGACAAGCTTTACTTGTTGCGGTTATTCACTTTGATGTTGATTTTTGATCTTCTTTTGCTTACTTGAGTGTAAATTCGCATACCGCTGTGGCTCGAGCGAACCACTCCCGCATCCTGGATCATTGATGCTTCCCCTTCGCTCATCGGTGGTTTGGATACGAGCGTCACTGAAGGGGCTGCGGCCCTGTGTATCTTTGAGCAATTATTTACAGAAGAAATTAGGGCTCAAAGGTTTACGAGGTTATAATTTCACCTAAGGTGAGGTTTGAGGTGGCGGCAAGTATGCATAGCCGATGATCTGTCGTCTGAAAAGGAAATCAATACCTCACAAGGTAGCAGTCCAATCGCTAAAGCATCTTGCAAGTATGTCATCAATCTCTCCGAAGCTGTTTACTCTACCCACCGCCTTTGAAGCGAGGGTGATATTTACAGCAGTGTTGCCATCACGATCCAGCTGGGTGCTATGCGCACCCTAAGATCAAATAATCAATAAAGCTTTCCTTGAATGGAGAAAATTTTATGGCGAAAAAGGTTGAAGTAACCCTCATTGACGACATGGACGGCGGTAAAGCCGATGAGGTCGTGAAGTTTGAGCTTGATGGTGTGCAGTACGAGATCGACCTTTCGGCCGAGAATGCCGGAATTTTGCGAAGTGAACTTGCTGATTGGGTGGCGAAAGCTCACCGGGTCAGTGGCCGCCGATCCACGAAGAGCAAGGCCAAGGCAGGGGACACGGCGCGTTCGCCTGAACTGCTGCAAAACATCCGCCAGTGGGCCCGTGCTCAAGGGCACGAGGTCAAAGATCGTGGCCGTATCCCAGCCAGTCTTGAGCAGGCCTACCGCGAAGCCCACAACCTTAACGATGGGCCGAACAAAGCCTGAAGTGACGCATCTGCGCAGCTGATGCCGCTTTCCGGAAGATGCTTGGATAAGGCTCAGCACGCTAAAACTCGCTAACTGGGGCTGTGAAGCAGTGCGCTGCATCACAGCCCCAGTTGATTCAACTGAAGTATGCCAAAATAACTGATTTTATTGCTGAGATTTCGGGAATATCTCAATGAGCTGTTCGACTCAGGTGAGTTGAGTAATCACAGCAAGATGAGGCCGTTTGCCTTCGGGAGAGCAAGTATGGGTGGCGATCACCTGGAAACCTGCGAAGTTCAGGTGATCACTTAATCCTTTCTCAGTAGAAAGATTAAGTGATTGTGTGATCAAATGAAATATTTTGCGATCCTAGGAAAGCTCTGAAGAGGAGGTTTCCTTTCGGTTTGCGTACTCTGGCGAACCCTCTGAAGGCCAAACCGCGATCTTCTGGGGGCATATGGAGGAGGGAATACCAAACAGCACTCCTCCAAAACTGGCGGATTCCACGGCCTAAGAACATTCCCACACCGTGGGCGTGGAACACAAGAGATTGTTCACGCTCGTTCAGGTCCGCATCTCCAGGGGTTAGCCCGCCCCGGGGAAGTGAGTCGTTACACAGTTCCGCCAGTGGCAGGGGCATTTTTCATCCCAGGTGTTGGGACAAATTCCCCGTGGAGCAACGACAGCAGTCATCCTCGGTGTCGCTTGATAAAAGCGCCAGAAGGGTCGAACCCATCAAAAACAACAGATAGATCGTCGAAAAATGAGTGAAGCTGACGCCCACTGGGAAAAAATAGAAAAATTGGCAGAGGCGGAAACATTCCGCATCGTTGATTACACCCCTTACGCTACAGGTGATGATTTCAGGCCTCTCCATGACTACATGGAAGAGTATTTTCGGCCTATTTTTGCTGAAAAAATGGCAATGCTCTTGCTTCTTGTCGCGTACAGGTACTCAGATAGCGTTATCTATGTCGAGGGTACCGATTGGTTCTATAAGCAGTTTCCTGGACTGGAACGAGATTTGAATGTTCGCCACTTCGAGCCAGAGAAATTAGTCAGTTACATCCGAAAGATCATTGCCGATGATATAGGAGTTGCTTTCCTGGTTTACGTTCCCGGGAATAACTGCTTGATACGCATCACGGGTGGATTTTCTACTGAGATCTATGCCGATGATGAAGAGTTCTTAAATCTACTTGATGCCCTAGCTAAGCAGCAGGGGCTTTTCATCCGGGAGTTGTCGAAGAACGACTGGTGAGGGGGGAGTAGTTCCTGTGCTCAGGTGGGATTGCTAAGCATGTTCGCGGGCCCCGAGTCTCAACCTCTCTGACCCTCAGGGGACCCCAACTGTTGTGCCCAGCCAGCTCAACTGAGCCAAGCCAATACCTATCAGCTGTTAGGAATCTCCCGAATGAAAAGTTCTTGCTGCCTCACTAAACTATCCGGGTACCTAAACGCAAAGAAAAGCAGTATCGTTGCCATTTTTCGGCAAAAAAAGAGAGGCAGTGCTTCTCCATATACTTTTGCAGTGGACTGAATGCTTCATCATCTGCTTCGTAAGGGAAAAAATCGACGATGCGGCATGTTTTCGTCACTGGCTAAGTTTCTCCTCTGGTTCTAATGTCGCTTCCGCGTACCTCTGGCCAGCGGTCAAATTCTAGATATATCAGCTAGTGAGGAACCAGAAAACGATGAGTGGCGCTACTGTCTTCGGTCCTGCCAGTAAGAGGCGCTTTAGTGGCAAATATCGCAGTGAGGCGAACTCTGGTGATCAGGTTCTTTAGTCTTAGACAAGATTGGCCAAGTCGCTATATGCGCAATAATCGCAGCCATGCAGAAGGTGTCCCCGATTTTTTTGGTATCGAACCAGAAACTTAGAGCCAACAGGATCAAGCCAGAAATTCCGACAAAATAGAAGAAAAATCTTCTTACCCACTTTAGAATACGAACTCTACTTTTATTCAAAGCGTTCACTCCTGTTCCCTCAGGAAGAGTCAATCTCTGGCCAAATACTAGTGTCAACCGACGTCAATACTGATACAGCGTGGGCGAGTTTGAATTCACCAGTGCGCACCCAATATGGATCATGAATCCTGAATTGGTTACCGTCCGGTAATGAAAAAATCATTAATATGCGACGTTTTTAGCATCCGGATTCTCGAGAAGCTGTGATCTTATCGAAGATAACATCGACAGGACAGGCTCACTTTCAGATATCCTTCTCCGGAATACGCAAATATGGTCAGTGAGAACGGCTATCTCTGCTCGATCTGGACGCGGATTGCATACGGCAAGAAGATGCGCAGGTGTATACGGGTAAAACTCCCAGAAACTCTCTAGCTGATTTCCAATATCGAAAACAAACTCACCCCACACTGGATTAATTGGGGTGTCTTCAGGGGCATAGTCGATAATTACCCCAGAAGAGAAACGAAGAGCATTTATATGCCGAGCTCTCCGCTTATCTTCCATCTCTAACTCCGCAGCCATCAAGATCTGACGTTTCGCATCGCGCACCCACGAAGGAACATGTTCTCCATAAACTCGGGGACCGCACTTTTCAAGATTCTTGTCAAAATCTGTCACTTCTGCTCCCAAGGGTCACCGAAAGAACTATGCCTCGTTGGCCACAATCTTCACGTAGCCCATGCGGACCCTCTGTCATAACCCACAGTATGCTGCTGCGACCCTAACGGGCCTGTATTCGCGACAAAAGTCTGGGCGACAAAGTTACTTTGGGCGCGTTTCGGTAGATTTCATGAACTTTCTTGTTAACTTATACCCATCAAACATCCAAAGTTTGCAGAGTTTGCCTCACAATCGCCAGACAGAAAACGCTGCATGTAACTCACAGAAGGAGATAGTCAGATGAGTTCCAGTAACCCAAAAAGCTTGACAAAATATTTTGGATTAGATTCAAGCCCTGCAGGGTCGGAGCTGAATGCTTTTTCTGTAATTGCGCTACTTGTAATCAGTGTCACGCTCGTTCTTCTTGCGTGGAATCTCAGAGAAGATGCAATTCAGTCCGCCATCCTCTTTATGGCTAGCGGCGCAGTTATTTCGCGGACAATTAGAGACCTAACAAGTTTCTTTTCAAAAAGAAGCTGACCTTTAAGTAACGCGTCACGGATATCATCAATTCTGCTTAAAAAGCTCGTTCCTCCTAACGGGAAATTCAGGAGGAACGAGCGACCGCGTCACTAAATAATCCGATGGGCACTATCGCTAAAGAGTTAAATGCCCCATCATCTATGGTAAAGCATGTTAGATGCGGTTTAGAAAGTTATTGCTGGATTTCCCGCGAGTGACTTCGCGACGGTGCGATTAAAAACATTGATTAATGCTTCTTATCTCCGGAGAGTCGGTCACTTAACCAATTATATCCATAAGAAATTGCGCCTGTGATAAAAAAAGACACGGCAAATGCAAAAATAATTGACAGGAAGTCTCTCGTAGTGCGCGCGAACTGCAAGTCATTGAGGAAGATTGCTATGAAGGCCATCAATATTGCTGATATTGCCTGCTCTGACCTAGAAATCTTTCCCACTGGCTAGCCCCTCAGGAGTTCCAACGGATAATGATGGCGAGAAATACAGCAGGAACTGCATGGATCGCGCCTGATGACCCAAGACTCTAGCTACCATGCACGCTTATCAGCCGTTACTTCTCCACTTCATCCGTGTGTTGCAGTTTCGCCTGGCGTGGGGCTGTTTCTAGAAGAAGATCCGCGTAACGGTGAGCTGAGTTCACATACCGAGGGAGATGAGACGCAAGCGCATGCACCAAAGTCGCTACCGCCTCCCGTTCGTACCCCAAGTCGGTAAGTAGGAGAGCCCGGAAAAGCACCACAGCATCATCGAGACCATCACCCAGAGGATCGGTCTCATTGGAAAGAACTTTCAAGCCTTCCTCAAGATGGCCCAGGTTACGCAATGAGCTTGCGAGCTGGATCCGCGCGCGACGACTCTCATATGACTCCAACCCCTGGTCTAGGGCAGTCCGATAACCGTCCACCGCGAGGTCAGGCCGCCCCAAAGAATCGAACTTGCAGGCCACCTCGAACGCTCGGCGCGATTCAGGTATTGCAGGATTCTCCAAAATGGATTCCAATTGTCGGGAAAACTCATCTGACGACATCGCCTCAAAGCTATTCCAAAGGTCCTTAAGTTTTTGCTGCCAAGCCACTAATGCTCCTCGTGAAAATCTGATGTGCAGGAAGCCGCTCAGTCCACTTCAATACGTGAACCCCGATAAATAATTAATACTTTTTCATATTTCTTACCGCGGAAGATGACGCAAGAATCAAAATTCCAACAATCCCAACAGAGCACGTGGCGAAACCTAATAAAACATTCAAATCTTCCTGAACTGCCCACCCTGAAAAAACTGGAGCAACTACGGCCGACAAGCCAGCAACGAGGCTGAATGTAGCCATCACCCTTCCCTGCATGTCCCCAGGGGTTTCAGCAAAAACATGACCAAAAAGCCCGCCATTCAAAGCTGGAGAGGGGGCCATGCCTAAAACCGCAAGAACGAAAAGGGCCCACGGATTTCCCCCATAAATAAACAAGAGGGCAAAAATAATGGTCATCCAAGAAAGGCCAGCGATTGCAAGGATGCCCGGAGTAAACCTATCGGTTAAGAAAGGGGTGATCGAACTTCCCAGAAGTGCCCCAATCGCAAACCCGGAAACAGTAATCCCGGAAATCAAGCCACCAGCACCAGAATGAGACATATTCAAAACAGCCCACGACGTGCCGGAAAAAACCATGAGATTAATCAGAGGTGCCGCTACCTGGATACGTCTCAAGGCTTCTTTGCTTTGTATGAAAGCAAATGATTCTTTATATCCAGACAGTGACTTAAGTAAAATCTTTAACTTCGAATCAAGTGCTTCGGTTCCGGTTGGCCCTAAACCTCGCTTGATTCTTTGCAGGGTCAGTAAAAAGCCCGCATCGCATACGATTCTAAGAATGAACGGCAAAGCTGGAAATGTAGAATACATGGCCCCTGAAGCTGGGCTTCCAACTATGTGAAGAGTGGAACTTCGCGCCTGCTCTGCACTCATCGCCCGTGGAAACTCAGCAGGTGTGATAAGAGACCGGGCAGAGGCATCAATCGAAGGATCGGCAATGCCAGCGGCAGCGCCGGAAACGATAAGAGAAAAAACTACAAGAAAAGATAGCCAGCCTCCGTGAAGTTCTTCGTATGTAAAAAACAAAAGAAGAGAGATGACGGTAGTTAAGTTAGCAGCCAGGGCCGTCATAAGTGCGCGGCGCAGCAGCGTGCGTCGATCAGTAACGTCAGCTAAGCCGCCACCAATGGGCCCTATGCACAGCTGAATAAAAAGAATGAGTCCGCTAAGCATCCCAGCGATCGCGGTATTTTTAGTAATGTCTACTAGAAGTAAAGTTACCGCGATAGTTGTTGATGTGCTGATTGCCAATAAAGTTGTGGCTGAATACCACTGTCGAAACGATTTTTTCAGAAATGGATTAGACGGGTTGTTTTCGAGAGGGCTCTGCACGTAGAGGATCTCCGTGGGCTTTCGTATATAAAAACTGACTGCGGGTGGATCTTCCGTTATGAGCGCGATGGGGGAGTGCGGCGGAAAATGTCCTTAGCCGTGGCCAGATCAGCTTTATTAAAAGCTAACGCTAGATAAACGAGCATGCCAGGTGCAGCTAACAGTGCACCGCCCAGCAAACCAAGCGCTCCACGAGGAAGATAAGGGTGCACAAGCCACTCGACAGCCACTGCGACACCAATCCCGGCCACAAGCCCCACAAACGGGACCTCATGAGTGTACAAACGCGGCCGCACCGGAACCCGCGAATGATACTGCCAAGAAAAAAAGAGAACAGAAGCCAACTGCGCTAAAACCGTGGCTGCGACCACACCCCCCACACCGAATGGGAAGTAAAGCACCACCGACAGCACGACATTGACAATAAAGCTAGCCACCCCGGCATGCATCTCAATCTCTGAATGCCCTAGCGTCAAGCACCAAAGATTCGCAACATGGCGGATCAACTGGAAAACAGAACCAAAAATGAACGCAGCCGCCACAGGCGCCGCCAGAGTGAAAGAGTCCGGAAGCCACGCACGCACGGCGAAAAGCGCAGCAATAGCGCCGATCACGCACCAACCCACGATGGCGCGCACCCAAATGCGCTGAAGTTTCTCAATCTTCGTGACAGCATCACCAGCCCCCACCCGGGCGACCTCAGTCCCCGTCAGCGCCTGCATCGGATAGGTAGCATTCAACGGCATCTGCCGGAGCTGTTGAGCGAAGTTCGTTCCCTGACCAATCGGCCCCGACTGCTGGGCAGAAAGCAGCCGCCCAGCAACCAACTGATCCTTCTGACTGGTGAGAAGACCAGTCAGCCCAGTGATCTGCACCTTCCAGGAATAACGAAAAAACTCACCAAGATCAGCGCGATTCATATGCCACGGAGTGGCTCGACGCAGATAACGCACAGCAGCAGGAACCGTGATAATCGAACCAACAACCTGCTGAATCACCATCGTCCATGCCAGGCCGTACAGTCCCCAGCCACACATGATCGACGCAGTAATCCCAACGATATACACCCCATATCCAGCCAGAATCGCCATCGAGGTATAACGAAACAGCTGCCTAGCATTAATGACAGCGTTGAGAAGATTCCGCACCAAGATGAAAGCAATGATCATCGTGAGCGTGCGCAGAAGAAAAGACGCTTCGGGAAGGAAAAGCGGATCGACGCGGAAAAACTGCAAGATGCTCTCAGTGGTGAGAAAAACAGTCAGCGAAATGATCAACCCGCCGGTAAAAACGATAGCCGCGACCGACAATAGCAGCCGGGTAGTGGATTCACGATCATCACGCCCGGCATAAATAGTGAAGTAGCGCATCGCGCTCGGGCCGATACCGCCATCAAACTGGCTCAGCAAAGTAGTAAAGCTCGTGACCAGCATAAAAATGCTGTACCGGGCAGGCCCAAGGCCATGGATGATCCACGGCGTCATGGCCAGATTGACAATGAGAGGAATGAGTTGACAACTAGTTTGCCAGCTCATTCCTCTCATAAGTGTTTTCGCAGTACCTGCATTTTTCTGATTTTCGCTGCTCACATGACGTCCTGATGATGTGCTGTGGGCGCGGTGGGGCGTGAGCATGGCCCCCATCGTAAAACGCTGTTTTATTGATGCATCCGAACAACTCGGTGTTAAAAACTATTTAGTGCGCAATAAAACACGACCACTTCTGCGGGGAAGCGCCCGGCAAACCCACCCCCAGTGGTTGCGATGCATACATCGCAACCACGCCCTCAAACATCCCAGCAACACTGAAGCAGCAGCACATTGGCTTACTCCGCCCAACGCCACCAAGTTGGTCACTCGTCCCACACTCGCCGCCAACAACACCCTCACCTGGCAACGATTGCTGCACAGCACTACCGACACAGCCTGTGCGGCCCTCGCCGAATCTTGTCCCTAGGGCCGCAGCAGCACACCTTGACCTACCGCGCTCACCAAGGAAGATGAGCGCCACCACGCCAGGAAGGAACGACGGCAAGGACGAGAACGGGAGCCATCACCACCGCCGCACCAGCGCGGCTCGGGGCACAGCACACACGCAGCGAACCGGATTCGCTAGCCCGACAGATGGACCTTCCGTAGGCGGTTTCCGGATACCCCACGCATATGCGTCACATCTTCGCGGCGGCCGCGGCCGCCCTAACAAGCATGTCCGTCATTGCCTCACCAGCTCACGCAGCCCCAGGTGAAACAAGCAACACCGAAGAAACGATTCCTTACGCGGCACTGGCACTCTCCTCAGTGAACATCACCCGCCACGCCGCACTCGCCACTGCTCAGGCCTACGCCCAGCAAGCACCCCAAGCGAACTGGCAACAAAAAGCCAGCAACGCCAACCACCTCGCCACCGCGATGAAAATGCCCGGAATCAGCCTCCGCGACCGCATCATCGCCATCGCAAAAACCCAGGTAGGAACCCCATACCTCTGGGGCGGCAGCACACCAACAGGATTCGACTGCTCCGGATTCACGCAATACGTCTACAAAAAAGCCGGCCTACGCCTACCGCGCACCGCAGCAGAGCAACAACAAGCCCTCACACCCACCAGTAACCCCCGCCCCGGCGACCTCGTCTTCTACGGGCGCAGCGCCCACCACGTGGGCATCTACATCGCAGACGGGCTCATGCTGCACGCCCCACACACCGGGAAAAACATCGCCATCGCACCTATCTACGGCACCCCCTCCGGCTACGGCCGTCTCGCCTGACCCACACCGACACATTTCGGAGGAACAACTATGCCTACCACCCTGTACCTACTCATGGCCGCAGCCATCGCAGTCTCCCCACTGACCTCAGCCCAACCCGCCCCCACAACCAACCGGCCCGCCGTCATCAAACCGGCCACCAGCACCAAAACCACAAAAACAACAAAAACCAAGAAAAAAATCACCACCAACACAAAAAAGGAAACCACCGCCGCCACCGGACCCGCCACCACCTGCCGGGCCTCCTTCTACGACGAAGACCAAATGACCGCCAGCGGTGAACGGTTCAACCCCAACGCCCTCACCGCCGCCCACAAAACCCTTCCCCTGGGCTCCAAGCTGCGCGTCACCAACCCCTCCACCGGCGCAACAGTCACCGTCCGCATCAATGACCGCGGCCCCTACATCGGTGGACGCTGCCTCGACCTATCCGCCGCCGCATTCAGCAAAATCGCGAACCCATCAGCAGGCACCGCCCTCATCCGGATGCAGCCAGTCAAATAACCCCAGGTAAAAGGGACGCGAAAAACACGCGGGCCAGATGCGGCGCAGGTGAAAACCACCAGCGCCGCACCTGGCCTGCGTCACACGGTCATCAACCAAGCACAGATCGAGAAATAAGACGATCCAACGCCCGCACATCAATACCAGAACCAACATTGATCTTGATATGCCCCGCACGGGTCCACAGTTCAATCTCTGCGTTCATGTCAAACGTGCCCGCGTTCTCCGTCGACCACATATTGATCGCCGAATACGGCAACGAATACACCTGAACTTTCTTGCCCCGCAGCCCCTGCGCATCACGCACGATAAGACGGTGGGTGGTGAACGTGGCAGAGTCCCGGAAAGTTTTATACGCCGCTACCGCTGACTCCCCAGGCGCCAACAAATCCTGCACATCAGCAGGAATATCCGTTTCCTGCACCAAGGTCCACTCGATGATGTTCTCCATGAACCCATCCTCCCGCTTAACCACACAACAGTGGGTCACACAACCCAGGTGCAGGAAACACCACGCCTACTCCTGCCCGGTCTGCACCACATCCTCAAGACTGTCCGGGTCATAGTCATCACGGTTCACATGCGGCCGCTGCCGCGCCGGAGCAGAAACATCCAAATCAAACCCCGGCTGCGTAGCCAACCCACGCGCACGCCCCACCAACGACGGCTCTTGCAGGCCTGCCTCCGTGCTGACCTGCACATCCTCATCCGTGGCAGTAGCCCACTGCGGCAACGACGGCGCAATCAACGCAACCGAAGCCTTCAACGGCGACCCCGAACCATCACGACGCCCAACAATCTCAGGCAACGAACGAGCCGCACCCTTCAACGACGCAGCAAACACCGGCGCAGCACCCGCAAACGCCAACCCCAAATGCGTCTCATCACGCAAGAACCGGTGCGTACGCACCCCACCCGTAGCCCGGCCCTTACTCGGATACTCCGACAACGGCGTCACCTTCAACGCATCAACCGGTGACCCCGGGCTACGCCCCGCCACCGCCGCGCCAGTAACCACCACATTCTCCACCGCAGTATCGACAGCGCCGAAGAACAACACCGACGCCCCCTCAGCCAACTTGATACCAGCCACACCACCACCAGCACGTCCCTGCGGACGTACCTTCTCAGCCGAGAAACGAAGCAAATACGCGTCCGAGGTAATAAAAACAAGGTCCTCTTCACCCGTGGACAACTCCACCGCGCCCACGACCCGATCCTTGCCCTTGAGAGTGATCGTTGACCAATCACCCTTACCTGAGGGCGGATAATCCGTATTCACACGCTTAACCACACCCTCAGCCGTACCAAGAGCAAGCCCAGCAGAATCCGGCGCCAACGAACACAACGTCAACGGCACCTCAGCAGGAGAACCGCGATACGCCTCACCCGCAGCCGCCAACGACACATACGCGCTGACCGCAGTCCCCCCCGACAAATCAGGAGAACCAGTGGTGTTCACCAACGTCGGCAACTCCAACACCGAAACCCGAGCGATCTTGCCCGCCGAAGTCACCACACCAACCTCACCGCGCACAGTCGCAGGAACAATCGCAGCGATACCGTCATGGCTGCTACGACGCCCCCCAGTAGGCAACGGATCACGGCCACGTGTACGCGCAATCAACCCAGTAGTGGACATCAACACGTAACAGGGATCGTCAGCCACCTCCAAAGGAGCAGCCGCCGCAGCCGGAGTACCCGCCGACTCAAGCAAAACCGTGCGCCGCGCAGTACCCAACTCATCAGCGACCTCACCCAGCTCCGAGGACACCAACTCCCGCAGCTTGCCCTCATCAGCCAAAAGCTCTTCCAAATCCGCAATCGCGGCAAGCAGCTCCTGCTGCTCATTCTCCAACTCGATACGGCTGAACTTCGTCAACCGCCGCAACTGCAGCTCAAGAATGTAATCAGCCTGCACCTGCGTCAACGAGAACTGCTCCATCAACCCAGCCCGCGCCGCCGCAGTGTCATCACTAGCCCGGATAAGCGCAATAACCCGATCAATATCCAGGATCGCGACAAGCAACCCCTCTACCAGATGCAGACGTTCCTTACGCTTGCCCAACCGGAACTGACTACGCCTCCGCACCGTCGTGATACGGAAATTCACATACTCGTGCAGCAGATCCAGTAGCCCCATCGTCTGCGGACGCCCATCCACCAACGCCACATTGTTGATGCCGAAGCTGTCCTCCAACGGCGTCAACTTGTACAACTTCTCCAGAACAGCCTCAGGATTGAAACCATTCTTAATCTCGATCACAAGACGCAAACCATTCTCGTGATCCGTGAAGTCATCAATATCGCTGATGCCCTCAATCTTCTTCGCCTTCACCAGATCAGCGATCTTCGTCTTCGCCTTCTCCGGACCCACCAAATACGGAAGCTCAGTCACCACAATGCCCTGCTTACGGGCAGTGACCTTCTCAATATGCGCCGTAGCGCGCGTCTTAAACGTGCCCCGACCCGTGGCATACGCATCCCGAATACCATCCAGCCCAACAATCCGGCCCCCACCAGGAAGATCCGGGCCAGGAATGAACCGCATGATGTCATCCAACGACGCATCAGGATGAGCCAACAAGTGCTGACACGCAGCCACCACCTCACGCAAATTGTGTGGCGGCATATTCGTAGCCATACCCACCGCGATACCGCTAGCCCCATTCACCAAAAGATTCGGATACTGCGCCGGCAACACCGACGGCTGTGTCAACGAATCGTCATAGTTCGGAACAAAATCAACAGTATCCTCATCGAGGTTCTCCACCAGCGCCCGAGACGCCGCCGCCATCCGCGCCTCCGTATACCGCGCAGCAGCAGGCCCGTCATCAAGCGAACCAAAGTTACCGTGCCCATCCACCAACGGAACCCGCATCGTAAACGGCTGAGCCAACCGCACAATCGCGTCATAAATCGCCACATCACCGTGCGGGTGATACTTACCCATCACCTCACCAGTGATACGCGCACTCTTCACATGCGAACGATCCGGCCGCAACCCCATCTGCCGCATCGCATACATGATGCGACGCTGCACCGGCTTCAACCCATCACGAGCATCCGGCAGCGCCCGCGAATAAATAACCGAATACGCATACTCCAAGAACGCGCCTTGCATCTCCTCCTCGACATCGATGTCAACGATGCGCTCCTCTACCGGGACAGCAGAACGCGTGGACTTCTTCGAGGGGGCCATAAATCCGGGGACCTCCGGGAACGTTGGGGCGGGGGACAGGCCAGCGGGCGCAACACATCCCAATCACACGATCAAGACACGACACGAGCGCAAGCCCGGTTCATAATCCCTCATCCGAGGGGCAGGTGGCACACGACGCACGAGCGAAGCCACCATAGTGGCCCCACCGACCAACAAAGAACGTGGGTTCCCCTGTCTATCAGGACCGCTCAAGAGCCTCCTGGATCAAATCCGCAACAGCCGCAGCGTCAGCAAACGTGCGAAGCTGCCCACGAAAATCCGTATGCGTAAGACGCCGCGCCAACTTCGCCAAAATAGCCAAATGATCCGTCGGCGCCCCAAACGGAACAGCAATAAGAAAAATCAAATCAGCAGGACCATCAGCCGACCCCCAATCAACACCCCCCACACACCGACCAAACGCCACACTCGGCTCAGTCACCGCAACGCTACGCGCATGCGGAATAGCCACCCCACCAGGAAGCCCCGTCGCCAACTGCGACTCGCGATACTCAACATCAGCGATAAACGCCGCACTATCGGTGACACGCCCCGCCGAAGCGAGCAAATCAGTCAAAGACGCAATAGCCGACCTGCGCTCCTGACTAACCAAATCCAATGCCACATGCTCGGTGGTGATCAGTCTCACAATGCTCCTTGCCTGGGAACCAACAACCTCGTGCGCCGCACGCCGCCATCAACCCTGGACACATCCGACCACTAGAGGCGTGGGAGGTTCGGCCACAGCCTAATCCGTTCACCCACTTCAAGAACGCGAAACATCCCGACTCACACAGACAACCTCACCCGCCACACCACCAAAAACCAACACACCCGCCCACCCCCACGGCACCATGAACAAATGAGCCAGAACCACTCCCAGACACCCGACTACCCACTGCGCTGGGAAGCCGATGTAGTCCTACGAGACGGATCCCTGGCCCACGTCCGCCCCATCACCCCCAACGACACCGAACGCATCCACCGATTCCACGCCGGCCAATCAGAACGCTCCATCTACATGCGTTTCTTCGCCCCCATCAAAAAACTCTCCGACGAAACCGTCCACACCTTCACCCACGTCGACCACGACCAACGCGCCGCCCTGGTCGCCCTCACCGGCGACAACATCATCGGCATCGCCCGCTACGACCGACTCCACGACCCCCGCACCGCCGAAGTCGCATTCAACATCGCCGACTCCTGCCAAGGAAAAGGCGTCGGCTCAGTCCTACTCGAACACCTAGCCGTCATCGCCCACGAAAAAGGCATAGACCGCTTCATCGCCGAAGTACTCCCCACCAACCGCCAAATGCTCGCCGTCTTCACCGACGCCGGCTACGAAATCACCCGCGCCTTCGAAGAAGGCATCATCACCGTCGAATTCACCATCGAAACCACCGAAAAAACCGCCAACGTCCAACTCGCCCGCGAACACCACGCCGAAGCCAGCAGCATGGCCCGCATCCTGCGCCCCCACGGCATCGCCATCATCGGAGCAAGCCGACGCCCCCACGCCATCGGCACCACCATCCTCGACAACCTCCTCGACGGCGGATACACCGGCCCCATCCACGTCATCTCCACCGAAGCAACCACCCTGCGCGGACTACCTGTCTACCGCACCGCCCGCGACATCCCCCAACCCGCAGACCTAGCCATCATCGCCGTCCCACCACCAACCATCCTCACCGTCCTCGACGACTGCGCCGCCGCAGGCATCAAAGCCGCCTGCATCATCGGCACCGGATACGCAGAATCAGGCCCCGAAGGCGAACACCTCCAAAACCAACTCCTGCGCCACGCCCGCCGCCTCGGACTACGCATCGTCGGCCCCGCCTCAGCAGGCATCGCCAACCACGACCCCACCATCAGCCTGAACGCCACCGTCACCACCATCCCCGGACACATCGGCATCTTCGCCCAAAGCGGAGGCGTCGTATCCGCACTCCTATCCACCCTCTCCCACCGCAAACTCGGCCTATCCACCTTCTGCTCCGCCGGAAACCGCATCGACGTCTCCGGCAATGACTTCATGCAATTCCTCATCGACGACGACACCACCGACGTAGCCGGGCTCTACCTCGAATCCGTCGGCAACGCCCGCAAATTCTCACGCATCGCCCGCCAACTCTCACTCCGCAAACCCATCGTCTGCGTCAAAACCGACACCCAACACACCATCCCCACCGGCCACCGCGCCCGCGCCACCACCCTGCCCCCACAAGCCTTCAACACCATGCTCAACCAAGCAGGCGTCATCCACGCCGCCTCAGTCCACGAACTCGCCAACACCTGCGAACTCCTCGCCGGACAACCCCTACCAGCCAGCAACCACGTCGCCCTCATCAGCAACTCACCCGGAATCCTCGCCATCCTCCACAACGACGGCAACACCGCAGGACTCACCCCCACCCACACCACCCCACTACCCCTCAACAGCCCCGTCGAAGACATCGCCGCCGCCATCCACACCGCCGCCACCACCCCCAACGTCGACGCTATCCTCATCGCCCTAGCCCCACCACTACACGACAGCGAAGAAACCGTCGCCGCCGCCATATCCCACACCCAATGGGCCCACCACACACCCATCGCCGCCACCTTCATCGGCATGCGCGACGTCCGCGACACCATGCACCGCTGCAGCCACCACACCCCCAACAACCGCCGCCGCACCATCCCCACCTACCCCACACCCGCCGAAGCCGCCACCGCCATGGGCCACGCCGCCACCTACGCCACCTGGCTCGCAACAGAACACAGCAGCCGCGTCAACCCCGACAACATCGACCGCACCGCAGCCGGCCAACTCGGCTACCCCGTAGTCCTACGCACCCGCCCCACCCCCACCCACCCCACACCCCTGGTCCGCCGCGACATCTACAACGACGAATCCCTCCACCACGCCCACCACACCCTGCGCGAACACACCACCCCCGACACCCCCATCGCCATCCAACAACTCGCCCAACCAGGAACCCCCCTGACCCTCCACACCCGCGAAGACCCCGTATTCGGCCCCATCATCTCCCTAGCCCCCGCCAACCCCGCCGCCCAACTCCTAGGCGACACCGTCTACCGCATCCCCCCACTGACCACCCGCGACACAACCAGCATGCTCACCGAACTACGCAGCGCACCACTACTAACCCACCCCAACAACACCACCGGAACCGGCGCCCTAGCCGACCTCATCGCCCGCATCTCCGTCCTAGCCGACTTCCTCCCCGAAATAGCCCACCTCACCCTCGACCCCATCAACCTACGACCCGACGGAATCGACGTCCTCGGCGCACACATCCACATCACACCCCCCGCCACCCGCTCCGACCCCGGACGACGAACCCTCACCTAAACCCCACCCCACCACCGCCACACACGTAGTCGACACGCCATACCCGCAACCACCGCAACGTGGACCACAATGGGAATCATGAGTTTTCCTCGCCGTAGTGCCCACGGCTCATCACTACCCGCCGACCTGGTCCGTGACGTCGAACGAGCAGGCTACTACCCAGCCCTCGTCCACGAGGTAGTGCAAACAGCCCTCGCCGGCGAAAGCGTCGTCTCACACCTGGTCCACCAAGAAACCACCTTCGACCACGACTCCATTCGCCGACACATCACAGTCCTGGTCATCACCCCCACCCGCCTAGTCGTCATGCACGCAGACGACGACTCCCAAGCCGGCACCGCCCACGCCACCGCCACCGCCACCAGCGAATCTGTGCCATTAAGCCGCATCCGCGCAGTCATGCTCACCCACGTCGTCAGCGACCCCGCCTCCTACACCCCCGAAAGCCACGGCCAAGAACTCACCGTCACCATCGGCTGGGGATCAGTCTCCCGAATCGACCTCATCCCCGCCTCCTGCGGTGAACCCAACTGCGAAGCCGACCACGGCTACGAAGGCACCATCACCGCCGACGACATTAGCGTCCGCGTCAGCGCTATGGCCGATGGAGAAAACGCAGTTACCCAAGCAATCGCATTCGCCCACGCACTCCAAAGCGCTACCGCTGGAGCAGGAGAATAATGACCAACACCGGGGGACAGCACGAAAAACCTACCTACGACACACACGGACTGCTCGGCGTCTTACCGTCAGTCGCGCACTCCCTCAACGTCCCAGGCTTCAGCGAATGGGACACCGACCTACCCCAAGCACGCAGCGCAGTCGTCGTCCTCGTCGACGGACTCGGCGATGAACTCCTCCGCCGCCGCAGCGGCCACGCCCCCTTTCTACGCTCCCTGCTCAACAACGGCCGACGCCTCCACGCCGGATTCCCCTCCACCACCGCAACCAGCCTCACCAGCCTGGGCACCGGACTACCCCCCGGCGCCCACGGCATGATCGGATACGAAGGCCACAATCCCGCCAACAACCAACGATTCAATGCCCTCAGCTGGGAAAACGGCCCCGACCCCGAACTATGGCAGCCATTCCCCACCGTCTTTGAAAAAGTCGCCCCCCACCTCGAGCCCTTCAGCATCGGCCCCACCCACTTCGAAGGCTCCGGACTAACCCGCGCATCCCTACGCGGCCCCCGATACAACCCCGCCGACGACCTCGAGGACCGCATCGACGCCGCCGTCACCATTTTGCGAACGCACCCACGCGCCCTCATCTACCTCTACTGGGGCGAAGTCGACAAAGTAGGCCACGAACACGGATGCGGCTCATGGCAATGGGGAGACGAACTCGAACGCATCGACGCCGCACTACGACAACTGGCCCGGCGCGTCCCAGCAGGAACTGCCATCCACATCACTGCCGACCACGGCATGATCGACACCAACGACAGCACCCGCTTCGACATCGGCCTGCGCCCAGCCATGACCGCCAACATCAGCCATGTCACCGGTGACCCCCGGGCGCCCCACCTACACCTCAAACCCGGAGCCAGCGCCGACACTGCCGCCACCTGGAGCGCTGAACTCGGCCACCGTGGCACGGTCCTCACCCGCGAACAAGCAATCGAAACAGGTGTCTTTGGCCCCGTCCGTGATGATGTCATTGCCAGAATCGGTGACCTCATCGTCATCATGAACGACAACCACGTCATCCTGGACTCCCGCCGCGACAAACCCGGCCTGCTGCGCTTGGTCGGCCACCACGGGTCAACCACCGTCGACGAACTCGCAGTACCACTGCTGAGCCTGCCGCCCCGCTAACCACAGACAAAACGACGTGCCCACTGCCTGACCTGATAGGGGAGTGGGCACGCCGCAAAATACGGGCTTAACGGGCTTAATGGCCTCCTGGCCTGGCCCCAAACATGATGTCGTCCCACGAAGGCACGCTCGCCCGACCACGCGAAGACTTGCTCTTAGTACGAGAAGGCGTGGAGGCCTCAGCTGTTTGCTCAACAGCAGCCTCAGTAGCCGGCTCCTTCGCCGCGGATTTCGCTGCAGAAGCCTTGGCTTTCGAGGTTTTAGCGCCAGCAGCCTTCGTCGAGCTTGTCTTGCGCGTCCCTGACGTCTTACGAGTGGTTGTTTTCCGTGTCGATGCTGTTTTGCGCGATGTAGTGCGTTTGCGTCGCGTCGTGGGTGCAGGTTCATCAGCTGCTTGCTCACCAGCGGATTCGGCTGCGTCAGGTTCTTGCGTGGCTTTGTCCGAATCAGATTCAACTGCCGGTTCGGCTGCATCCTCGGGCTCGGGAGCCGGTTCTGGTTCGGGAGCAGCCTCAGCTTCAGGTTGAGGTGCATCGTCAGATTCAGGTGCCAGATCGGCTTGCGCAGCAGAATCTTCCGCTGGCTCCGCTGCTACCTCTGGATCCGAGGTGGCTTCTGGCTCTGGTGTGGGATCTGAGTCTGGCTCCGCTTCTGGTGTAGGCTCTTGCGAAGCTTGCGCTTGGGACTCTTCCACCTCAGCAACGGATGCTTCGGCCGGTTCTTCTGCCACTGGTGTTTCTTGCTCAGCCTCTGCTACCGGCGCTTCAGGAGCATCTGCCGGCGCACTATCTGCTTCATCAGACTCCGGCTCCGGGGGGTGCGCGGCAGTGTCTTCCTCGGGTGTGGCATCAACGACTTCAGTAGCTGGTTCTTCTGAATCTTCCTCGGCTACTGGCTCTGCTGCAGATTCTTCCTCACTGGCAAGGTCTTCCTCAGCTGAGGGCTCAGCAACCTCTTGCGCATCCGCAGCAGAATCCGCCTCCTGCGTCTCAGCCACTGGCTCCGGCTCGGCAGGGGATTCCTCTGCTGCTTGCGTGGCAGCCTCTTCAATTACCTCAGCAGGCTCCTTGGGCTGGGCCTCCGGCTCGACAGAAACATCACTTTCCACGACAACGGCCTCGAGTACCTCTTCGGCAGGCGCTGTCGTTTCAGCGGTTTCTTCCGCTGGTTCTTCCGGTGGGGCTATAGCTGCAACAGGTGCTGGTGCAGGTAGCTCTTCTACACCTTTGAGGCGTCGCCGATTACGTGCGTAGATACGCTCGCGTAGGTCAGCGACCAATTCACGGTCTCCGTGCTCAGCCCCAGCATCCTCTTCCGAACGGGGAATCAAAGGGGCAGAACGCGCGAAATGATCCGCGCCAGGAGATTCCTCGTTCGTGATTGCCGCGGCCTGAGCGTTCAACGCCGAAACGGTCATAGTTCCTCGGGAGAAACGCCACCGAGCCAGGTGCGCCTGCGTATCGGCCACAAAGGTAATTTCCACGACCCATTGGCCGTCATCGGTGCGGTAGGAGTCCCAATGTGTAGCGGAGGTGTCGATACGCCGCTCTCGTAGATACGTGTCCACCAATTCACGAAGTTCGACAGCTTGACCGAAAGAGTGCCCCCGAATGTGAGCGCGACGCGCCAGACCGGCAACGTGATCACGTTCGGCCAGGATTGGTCCTTCGAAGCGTCTGACCTTCTCTTCCGTCCATCCCGCGCGTTCAGCAGTCTCCGCAGTGGTGTAGCCGGCGCGGATGAGTGCTTGGACCTCGGCGGGACGCATGATCTGCTTGGGTTCTTCGTGGGTGACGTGTCTGCGTTCCCACCTCGCGGCCTCACGGAAGGCGTCGTCGAGGGGGAGGCGGTACTGGATATCGCTGTCGTGTGAGCCCAGTACTACGTATTCACCGCTCTCGTGGACGCCGATGAGGTAGAGGTCACGCATGTGTCAGTCTCCCGTCTGTCGTTGCTGCGCGGGATGCCGATGCCGACCGCCTCGGGATCCGGTCGGAGTCGGGAGTCTCGGTCTCGGGGGTCACCGTGGCCCGTCTCAGCGCTGTATGCACTTTCCGCGTCAAAGGAAGCCTATCGGGGTCGCACCCTGGATCGTGTCAGTAATACGTTGGGTCGGTGAGTCATGTGAATGCAGGAATGATTGATGGAATCGTTTTGGTGTCCTTTGGGGGACCGCGAGGCGAGGCCGATGTGGTGCCTTTTCTGGAGAACGTGACTGCCGGTCGGGGTGTTCCGCGGGAGCGTTTGATGGTGGTGGGGGAGCATTATTTCGCTCGTGGTGGGGTGAGCCCGATTAATGCTGAGACGCAGGCGCAAGCTGAAGCGATGCGTTCGGCATTGGAGCGGGCGGGGCGGGGGGATGTTCCTGTCTTTGTGGGAAATCGTAACTGGGATCCGTATGTGCATGAGGCGTTGTTGGCAGCTTCGCAGGCTGGGGTGCGGCGCGCTGCGGTGGTGGTGACGAGTGCGTATTCGGGATATTCCTCGTGTCGGCAGTATCGAGAAGATATTGCTGCTGCGGTGGCTCGGTTGGAAGCTGCGGGGGAGCGGGTGCCAGAGCTGGTGTATGTGCGTCCGTGGGGGCTGGAGCCAGTTGTAGTGGCTGCTTGGCAGCGGCGTGCGGTGGAGTTTGTGGGGCGTGCGGTGCAGGGGGATGTGTCGCTGGATGAGGTTCGGGTGTTGTTTGTGGCGCATTCGATTCCAGAGGGGGCAGCTGTGCATTCGGGGCCGCAGGGGAATCCGCGGACGTATGAGCGTGAGTTGATGGCAGTTGCCCACTCATGTGCGCAGGCGGTGGAGGAGTCTTTGGGGGCTCAGCCCGGGTGGGATCTGGTGTTTTGTTCCAGGTCAGGGCGTCCGGAGCAGCCGTGGTTGGTGCCAGATATTAATGATGCGATTACAGCGTTGCAAGGGTCAGGTGTGCGCAGCGTTGTGCTGGTTCCGATTGGGTTTGTGGCTGACCACATGGAGGTGGTGCAGGACTTGGATACCGAGGCTGCGGACACGGCTGCGGGGATTGGGGTGGAGTTTTTGCGGGCGCCGACGTTGCGTGATGAGCAAGCGGTGGCGCAACGGTTGGTGGAGTTGGCGTTGAATGCCGGGCAAGAGCCGGGGTTGTGTCAGGTGGATTGTTGTCTTGCGCCGTTGCGTCCGGGGACGCAACGGCCGGTGGCTGCGTTTGAGGGGTGAAGTAGGTCACGGTGTGTGCGCGGTTGCGCGTCGTGAATGTGCTGTTTCGTTAGATGTTTTCTCAGAGAGGAGTGTTGTTGTGATGGGTCTTTCTTTGGGTAGGTCTGGTGTTGCGGGGGCGTCATTGGGGTCAGTGATTCCGGCTGAGTTGGTTCCGGATGCCGATGTGTTGGCGCAGTTGGAGTCTTTTGCGGTTGATTTGGCGTCGGGGGCTGGTCGTTTGGTGGTGACGGAGCGGCCGGAGGGGATGGAGGTGGATACGAAGACAACTGAGACTGATGTGGTGACGGAGATGGATCGTCGTGCCCAGGAATATTTGGTGGGACGCATTCGTCGGATTCGTGAGGGTGATGGGGTTTTGGGGGAGGAGGAGGGTGGGGCTTTAGAGGTGGGGGAGTCGGGCTTGACATGGGTGTTGGATCCGATTGATGGCACGGTCAATTACTTGTATGACCGGATGGATTTTGCGGTGTCGGTGTCGGTGGTGGTGGGTGATGTTTCGGCGCCGGGGTTGTGGTGGCCGGTGGCGGGTGCGGTTTCGGCGCCGGGGCGGGGGTTGACGTATCACGCGCGGTTGGGGGCGGGTGCGTTTGTGGTGGATTTGTTGGGGCGGCGTCGGCGGTTGCGTGTGTCGGGGACGACGGATTTGGGGCAGTCGTTGGTGGCGACGGGGTTTGCGTATGCCAGTGAGCGGCGGGCTGAGCAGGGGGTTGTGTTGGCTGCGTTGTTGCCGCGGATTCGGGATGTGCGCCGTTGTGGGAGTGCGGCGTTGGATATGTGTGATGTGGCTGCGGGGACGTTGGATGCCTATTACGAGCGGGGGGTGCATGTGTGGGATGTGGCGGCGGCGCGGGTGATTGCTCAGGAGGCTGGCGCGGTGGTCAGTGGTATTGGTGCTGAGGCGCCGTTGGCTGATGGGGTGATTGCTGCGGCGCCGGGGGTGCATGGTGCGTTGCGAGAGGCGTTGTCGGTGATTACTGCGCCGGTTCGGTAGTCGCTGTGAGTTGCTGGTTCGGTCTAGGGTGGTCGGGCTGTGTGAGGGTTTTGGGTGTGCGTGTGAGGTGACACACGGGCATGAAGACGCCAGGACGTGACTAACACCTGTCTTGTGGTGCACAATCCCCTCACCGTCCCGGCTCATGGAATTGGTGTGGTCGGGTTCAGCGTTGCCCTGCGGGAGCATCGCTGCCGTAGTGTGCGTTGTCTTCGGAGCGAGTACATCCGGGGATGGTGTGTGCGATGGCGGTGTTGCCCGACCCCCTTGTGAAGCCGCCCGACATCTTTATGAAATGGAGAGGCTTGAATGGCCACTGACTACGATGCCCCGCGTAAATCCGACGAGGACGCAGAGGACTCGATCGAAGAGCTGAAGTCGCGGCGCGTCGAGAAGTCGTCCTCGGCGAACGTCGACAACGACGACGCTCGTGACTCTGGAGAAGGGTTTGAGCTTCCGGGCGCAGACCTGTCGAATGAAGAGTTAACGGTGCGTGTTGTACCTAAGCAGGCTGATGAATTTACTTGTGGTAGCTGCTTCCTGGTGCGTCACCGGAGTCAGTACGCGGGTGAGAACAACGGTTTGGCTGTCTGTAAGGAATGCATTGCCTGAGGTTCGTGTAAATGTACGTCGGCTTGACCCCGAACTCCCGCTTCCGCGCTATGCGCGAGATGGGGATGCCGGGGTCGACCTATGCGCGCGTGTCGATACGGTCCTTGAACCGGGGGCACGTTTTCTTATGCCGACCGGTTTAGCTATCGCGGTGCCGCGTGGCTTTGTCGGTTTGGTTCATCCGCGTTCTGGATTGGCTATCCGTCATGGTGTGACGGTGGTGAATGCTCCGGGAACGATTGATGCTGGCTACACCGGTGAGGTGTGTGTTCCGCTCATCAATGTAGACAGGTCTGAAGCGTTCACGATTACGCGCGGAGACCGCATTGCCCAGCTGGTGCTGCAAGAGGTTGCCTCGATCGTGTGGAACGAGGTTGACGAACTAGACAGCACTGAACGTGGCGAAAGTGGTTTCGGTGCTTCCGGTGGATTCGGTGAGCGCCGCGACTGATCGTGTGGTGTGATTTCGGGCTGGTTGGCGCATTGTGGCCAGCCCGACATCGCCACTGTGTGCCTGTGACAGACTAAGGCGAGCTTAGTCGGGATCGTATTGAGGCCTATGCGCGTTCGTTCTGAAGTGAGTCGTTGTGCCGTCCCTGACGGTTGTGTTGTGCAGTGTCGGGTTCAGGAGCGCCGTCGGCGCGAGGAGGGAAGCAGACATGGGGCTGTTCGGTCGTAAACGATCCAAAGTTGAGTCTGTGCCGCAGCATGAAGCGGCTGTTGACGAAGGTGCCTACTGGCAGGAAGAGCCCAGCGCAGGTGTGCCTGTGCTTGGTCAGCACACGGCTGAGCAGTTGGGGCCCTTCGATTCTGGTGATGTTGTCCGTCCGGAGGGGTTCCTCGATTTTGGTTCGGTGTGGCTGCCGAACATCCCTGGTGTGACGTACATGGTGGAGACTGATCAGCAGAGCAACGAAGTTACGGGGATGCGTCTGCAGATCGAGGAGTCGGTGTTGCAGCTGCAGGTGTTCGCGGCGCCGAAATCGAAGTTCTTGTGGGGCGATATTCGTGAGGAAATCGCAACCAGCTTGCGTAACGGTGGTGGAGAGGCGGACATCACTGAAGGCCCTTATGGGGCAGAACTGATGGCTGCGGTGCCCACCCCGGCGGGGTTAATGCCGATGCGGTTTATCGGTGTGGATGGCCCTCGCTGGTTCCTGCGCGGTGTGATTAGCGGACCGGCTGCATCTGACCCGGATGCGGGGCAGGCATTTATCGATTTGCTGCGGGTGGTTGTTGTGCACCGTGGACGTCAGCCGATGGCGCCGCGTGAGTTGCTGCCTATGCACATGCCGCGTGACATCGGTGAACACGACAATGGCGAGCAAGCTCCCACACTGGACCCGTTCGAGCGTGGACCGGAGATCACTGAAATCCGCTGAGTCTGATTGTTCTTGCTGCTGCCCTGCGTGGATGCGCATAAGCGCGGCGCGAGTGCGCCCACAGGATTGGTGGGTTTACAGTCGTTTTCGCCCCCGAAGGCATACCTGCCTGAAGGGTTTGTTATGACGTGTGAAAGGTTTGGTAATGGCGGCAATCTCATCGCTGCTTGAGCGGTTGGCGGGCGCCCAGGCGAAAGCCGACGACGCTGCCCTGCGCAAAGAGTGCAACGGGTGCGGCGCTACCGAGATTGGTGACTGTGCTGATCGTGGCTTTTACACGATGCGGGGAATGGTCAAGTCGGTGACGCGCCCGGCTGCTGGGTCCACGCCTTCCATCTCTGCGGAGATTTTTGACGGCTCTGGCTACCTGACGTTGGTGTGGATGGGGCGCCGCGAGATTCCCGGGATTGTTCCGGGGGTGCGGATGCGCGTGGAGGGCCGTGTGATGCGTAACGGCAACAAGGTTGTTATGCATAACCCGAGCTTTGATGTGCTCGCTCCGGCCTCGGCGACACATTAGTCAGCCAGCAGATAAGCGGAAGATCGTCACTGCCTCTAGCGGCGGCGATTGTTCTTTCCTGAAGCCACAAAACATGAAAAGAGGGCGGAACAGTACAGGGGTACTGTTCCGCCCTCTTTCGTTGCGTTTTAGTCCTCGATGTTGTCGGCGGTTGAGAAAAGCTGTCGTACTTCGTTTTCTTCAGCCTGAGTAGTCACGATGATCAGTTCGTCGCCGGCCTCGAGGAGATCGTCCGCAGTGGGGCCGATGGGGCGCGCATCGCGCACCAGGCAGGTCAACACCGTATCTGGCGGCCAGGGCACGTCTCCCACGCGCGTAGTGGCCCAGGGGCTGTCTTCAGTGAGAGTGATCTCCACCAGGCTTGCCCCAGATTGACGGAACTCGAAAATTCGCACCAATTCACCGACTGTGACAGCTTCCTCAACGAGCGCGGTGATCAACCGGGGTGTAGACACTGCTACGTCTACACCCCAACTCTCATCAAAGAGCCACTCGTTCTTCGGGTTGTTGATGCGTGCCACTGTGCGCGGCACCGCGAATTCTGTTTTCGCCAGCAGAGAGGTCACCAGGTTCACTTTGTCGTCGCTGGTGGCCGCCACGATCACATCAGCTGACTCCAGCCCGGCCTCTTCCAGAGAAGACAGCTCGCAGGCATCAGCCAGGAGCCAGGAGGCATCGGGGACTACTTTGGTTTCAGCGACGTCGATGTTTTTATCGATGAGTAATACTTCGTGACCGTTACCGATCAGCTCGCGGGCAATAGAGCGCCCTACGCTGCCTGCCCCAGCAATAACGACCCTCATGCCTGTTCCCCTCGAACAATGAACGACTGCGCAACAGCTGCGCTAACCATGGCGTTGATGCTCATTCGAACTCCGGTGCGGACTCGAGGATCCGTTCGGTCTGGCCCAACGCTTCGGCCGTGGTGATCACGCTTACGATGTCACCGGCCTGGTAGACGTGTTCTGCTGTCGGGATCATTCCTTCACCAAACCGCATCACGTACGCGACGCGGGCGCCGCTGAGCTGTTCCATCGTTGAGTACCTCAACCCGATCCAGGCGTGATGCAGAGCCACTTCCGCTACTACTACGCGGCCGCTTGGGTCGGCGTGCTGGGGCGTTGCCCCATGGGGTAACAAGCGCCGCATGATCCGGTCGCTGGTCCACCGCACGGTTCCTACCGTGGGGATCCCTAGCCGCTGATACACGGCCGCTCTACCGGGGTCGTAGATACGCGCTACGACGTTCTGTACCCCAAATGTTTCCCGAGCTAACCGCGCCGTGAGGATATTGGAGTTATCGCCGCTGCTCACTGCTGCGCAGGCGTACGCATTCTCGATGCCCGCCTTAATCAACACCTCACGATCGAAGCCCTGCCCGACCACGCGGCGGCCCTCAAAATCTGCTCCTAAACGGCGAAAAGCACGCCGATCCTGATCTATGACGGCCACATCGTGGCCACGCTCGGCAAGATTGCGGGAGAGGGACGCTCCCACCCGGCCACAGCCCATGATGACGAAGTGCACGTCACGACCGTATACCAGGCAGCCATCAGTGCAGCACCCAGACTCAGCTGAATCAGACCAGAACGCTGCGACGCGTCCAACACGCGACGACCCCACCGTTCACGGCGTTCGGCTCTACAGTGTTCTCCGTGTCAAACCTCACCCGCGCCCTGAAGCGTGCGATCGTCGGGCGGGCGATGAGCTCAGACCGGCTCGGCGAGACGCTGCTTCCCAAGCGCATCGCTCTTCCCGTATTCGCCAGCGACGCACTCTCGTCCGTCGCCTACGCCCCCGATGAGATCCTCCTTACCCTCGGCCTGGCTGGTGGAGCTTTCGCCGCAACCCATTCATGGCAGATCGCCTTGGCCGTCGTGTTCGTCATGGTCATCGTGGTGCTCTCATACCGCCAGAACGTACACGCCTACCCATCCGGTGGAGGAGACTACGAGGTCGCCACCACTAACCTCGGCACAAAAGCTGGGGTGACAGTCGCCAGCGCACTACTGGTCGATTACGTCCTTACCGTCGCTGTGTCGGTTTCTTCCGGGGTTCAGAACGCCGCGCTTGTCCTTCCCTGGATTCGCGGCCATGAAGCCACAGCCGCTGCTGTCCTGATCATTACGCTCACCACACTGAACCTGCGCGGTGTCCGTGAATCCGGTGCCGCATTCGCCATCCCCACCTACGCCTTCATGATCGGGGTGATTGGCATGTGTCTGTGGGGTTTTGTGCGCCACTTCACGGGCACTTTGCCGATGGCTCCCAGCGCCCCATTCGAGATGGCCCCCGCCAGCGGCTACGAACAATTAGGCCAACTGGCCCTAGTCTTTTTGCTTCTTCGGGCGTTCTCATCCGGATGTGCCGCGTTGACCGGTGTCGAAGCGGTATCCAACGGGGTGCCAGCTTTCCAAAAACCGCACAGCAAAAACGCTGCCACCACGCTCGTGCTCATGGGTGTCATCTCGATCACGATGCTGCTCTCTACCGTCACCCTTGCCAACCTCACCGGCGTGAAATTTGCCGAGCACCCTAGCGAGCAGCTCCTTCTCAACGGCCAGCCCGTGGGCACTGGGTACATCCAAGAAACCGTCATCGGTCAGCTCGCCCACACCGTTTTCAATAACTTCCCCGCTGGCATGTTCTACATGGCCACCGTCACCGGGATCATCCTCATCCTCGCCGCGAACACTGCCTTTAACGGCTTCCCAGTGCTGGCTTCAGTTTTGGCTCGCGACGAGTTGCTTCCACGGCAGCTCGCCCAGCGAGGAGACCGCCTGACTTTCAGTAACGGCATCCTCATCCTGGCCACCGCTGCCTTGGCTCTCGTGATCGTCTACGACGCTGACGTCACCCGACTCATCCAGCTGTACATCGTCGGTGTGTTTGTTTCTTTCACACTGTCCCAGATCGGCATGGTGCGGCACTGGAACCGCAACCTGGAGCTGGCTGAAGGTCAGGAACGTTCCCGTATGCGGCGTTCACGGGTCATTAACGCTATCGGTGCCACCATGAGTGGAACGGTGCTCATCGTGGTGTTGCTGACCAAATTCACCCACGGCGCTGGGTTCGCAGTGGCGGGGATGGGCATCCTTTTCGTGATGATGCTCGGCATCAACAAGCACTACCGCGCTGTTGCTGAAGAACTGAAGCTGTCCGAGGACGTGCGCGAAGAACGAGCCCTGCCCTCGCGGGTGCACGCCATCGTTCTTGTAAGCAGGGTGCATAAACCCACCATGCGTGCCCTCGCATACGCCCGGGCCTCCCGCAGCTCTGACATCGGGGCAGTGACTGTTGCCGTTGACCCTGAAGCCACTGAAGCGTTGGTTCACGAATGGGAGCGGCGTGAAATCCCCGTTCCGCTTACCGTGCTTGCCTCCCCGTACCGAGAAATGACCAGGCCTGTGCTGGGATATATCGACCATTTGCGTCGCAAAAACCCCCGCGACATCGTCAGTGTTTATGTGCCTGAATATGTCCTCGGACACTGGTGGGAACACCTGTTGCACAACCAAAGTGCGTTGCGACTCAAAGCCGCGCTCCTGTTCAAACCGGGGGTGGTCATGGTGAGTGTGCCGTGGCGTCTGGAATCCTCTGACGGGGCCGAACAACATTTCCGTAATGGCGGCGGTGCCCGAGCATCGTCTATTTACGGCCCCCGGGATAACACGCTGGTGCCCGGCAGCATCACGAGGAAAGGTCAAGCGTGATCGGTACACGATTGCAGCTCCACATCGAACGCATCGCCCACGGCGGGCATGCAGTCGCCCACACTGACGACGGGCAGGTCGTGTTCGTCCGGCACTGCCTACCAGGTGAAGATGTCGCGGCTGTCGTCACCAAAGGAAAACCAGGAGACCGGTTCGTTTTCGCTGATGCGGTAAAAATCCTCACCACATCCGCGTTCCGGGTCCAGCCGCGTTGTGAGGTTTCCGGGCCCGGCGGCTGCGGAGGCTGCGACTTCCAGCACGTTGATCTTGACCATCAGCGTGAGTTGAAAGCACAAGTCATTAGCGAGCAGCTCACCCGACTGGGTGGCATTGATCGTGATGTGCAGGTGGAGCCGGTACCGGGAGATCAAGACGGGTTGCGGTGGCGGACTCGGATGGATTTCGCCGTTGATCGTTCTCGCCGCGCCGGGTTGCGCAGGTTCCGGTCTCGGGACGTCATCCGGTTAAAGGATTGCCCAATCGCTGCTGAAGAAGTCACCGAATCTGGGGTGTTCGCTAGGCGGTGGGGTGGGGCCAGGGCTGTTGAAGTTGTGGTCCCTAACGGCAGCGACACCAAGGTGGTGCCAGTGCCTGGTGGAACCAAACGAGCCAAGACAGTGACCGAGCATGTTGCTGTGCCAGCAGGGCAGCGGCACAACGGTTTCACCGGAGATTTCACCGTGCCTACGCGTGGGTTTTGGCAGGTTCACCCAGGCGCAGCATCCACATTGGTGGATGCGGTTCTTGAAGGTGCTGCGATTACCGCAGGAGATACCTGTCTTGACCTGTATGCGGGAGTGGGGCTTTTCGCGGCCGCGATGGCTGCTCAGGTAGGCCCGGGTGGGTCGGTGATCGCTGTTGAGTCGGACCCGGCTGCGGTGGTGTGTGCACAGCGTCGCTTTAACGACGACAGTCGTGTGCAGGTGATCAAGTCACGCACCGAGGACGCGTTAGACAAAGGCCTGGCCGGGGGCAGAGCTGATGTTGTGGTCTTGGATCCGCCTCGCTCAGGCGCCGGTGCTGCAGTCATGCGCCACCTGGCTGCGTTAGAGCCGCGGGTGATGGTGTACGTCGCGTGTGATCCGGCAGCTCTTGCGCGTGACTTACGCAGCGCTGGTGAGCTTGGGTACACGCTGACGGACCTACGTGCATTCGACATGTTTCCGATGACTCACCACGTCGAATGCGTCGCTACTGTCCGCAGACAAGGCAGCATCTGATTCGGGTGCGGGAGTCACCGGGCCGACGCCCGCGCCTGGCACGGTGACTTCCGCGCATGTAACAGCGGTGCGTGGTGGTGTGTCCACGGTTGGCCCACAAACACAGTGAAGGTGAGCCATGAACCTGCTGCAGGACAAAGGACGCGACTCGTTAATCGTTAAGCTCGTTGATTCAGCAGTTGAGCGTTATGGCGGCGCGGCTGATCGGCGGGTGGCGGCGTTGCGAAAGAAGTTCCCGCAAGCCTCACCTGCCGAGCTGGTTGAGCGTCTCACTACCGAGTATACGCGGGTCACGATTGGTTCGGGAGCGGGGATCGGAGCGACTGCTGCTATTCCTGGTGTGGGGACGGCAGCATCGCTGGCGTTGTCCGCCGGTGAGGTGGTGTCGTTTATCGAGTTGACGGTTCGGTATGTGCTGACTGTCGCGGCGATCTACGGGGAGCTTCCTGACAATTCTGAGGGGCGTCGTGCTCTGGTGGTGGGGGTAATGCTGGGGGAGTCTGGTGTGCGGGCAGCGCAGCGGGCAGTGGGGTCGAGTGAGAAAGGCTGGGCCAGGCAGTTGGGGGCACGGCTGCCCAGTTCGCGTGGCGGGAGCAGCTTGGGACGTACGTTTATCACCCGGTTCGCGGTGCGTAAGAGCGCAGGAATTGTTGGTCGGGCGTTGCCTTTTGGTGTGGGCGCGGTGCTTGGTGGGGCCGCTAACTATGCCGCTGGCGGGGCAGTGGTCAAGGGTGTGCGGGCTGCGTTTGGTCAGGCGCCGCGCACGTGGGGGCCAAAGGCTTCTTAAGGACTCTGACACCTGACCGCCGCCTGGGCTTTCGGGTTTGTGTGTCATGAGGAATGTGTGACGTGCCACGAAAACCAAAAGTATCTTGATGTCAAGATATCTCGGGTAGTGTGTGACACAACGGTCGCGCACGCCCTGCCCTAGGCGAGCAGCCACCGCACCAAACACCCCCAGTGAAGGAACGAGTGTGAGCCAGAACAGCTTCCAAGCCAAAAACACGTTGCAGGTCGGTGGCGCTTCCTACGACATCTTCCGCATCGACGCCGTAGAAGGCAGCCGCACCCTGCCCTACAGCCTCAAAGTGCTCCTCGAAAACCTGCTCCGCACCGAAGACGGCGCCAACGTCACCGCAGAACAAATCAAAGCCCTCGGTTCATGGGACGAAAACGCCCAACCCAACACCGAAATCCAATTCACTCCCGCACGCGTGATCATGCAGGACTTCACCGGCGTTCCCTGCATCGTCGACCTGGCCACCATGCGCGAAGCCGTCGTTGAACTCGGCGGCAAAGCCGAAAAAGTCAACCCCCTCTCGCCAGCCGAACTCGTCATCGACCACTCAGTACAAATCGATGTCTTCGGACGCCGCGACGCCTTCACCCGCAACGTAGAACTCGAATACGGCCGCAACAAAGAGCGCTACCAATTCCTCCGCTGGGGCCAAGGAGCCTTCGCCGACTTCAAAGTCGTCCCCCCAGGCACAGGCATCGTCCACCAGGTCAACATCGAACACCTCGCCCGCGTTGTCATGAACCGCGACGGCCAGGCTTACCCCGACACCTGCGTAGGCACCGACTCCCACACCACCATGGAAAATGGCATCGGTGTGCTCGGCTGGGGAGTCGGCGGCATCGAAGCAGAAGCCGCTATGCTGGGCCAACCCGTCTCGATGCTCATCCCCCGCTTAGTCGGCTTCAAACTCACCGGACACATCCCCGCCGCCGTCACCGCCACCGACGTTGTCCTGACCATCACCGAAATGCTCCGCAAACACGGAGTAGTCGGCAAATTTGTCGAGTTCTACGGTGAAGGCGTCGCCTCCATCCCCCTCGCCAACCGCGCCACCATCGGCAACATGAGCCCCGAATTCGGCTCCACCTGCGCGATCTTCCCCATCGATGACGAAACCATCAACTACCTGCGACTCACCGGCCGCAGCGAAGAACACATCGCACTCACCGAGGCCTACGCCAAAGAACAAGGGCTCTGGCACGACCCCAACAACGAACCCCGCTTCTCCGAATACCTCGAACTCGACCTCTCCACAGTGGTCCCCTCCATCGCCGGCCCCAAACGCCCCCAAGACCGCATCCTGCTCTCGGAATCCAAAACCTCCTTCCGTAAAACCCTGCCCACCTACGTCAAGAACGCTCTAGACACCGAAACCGAAAGCGGAGCTGAGTCGATGGCCGCCTCGGATGCACCCGCGCCCGGCAGCGACACCGACTCCGGCGGCAACGCACCCCGTACCTCAATGCTTGGTGCGATGCGCCGCCCCCACAAACGGGTCACTATCACCCGCGATGGGCAAACATTCGACATCGACCACGGCATTGTCTCCATCGCCTCCATCACCTCCTGCACGAACACCTCGAACCCGTCGGTGATGCTCGCCGCGGGCCTGCTCGCCAAGAAAGCCGCAGACAAAGGACTACAGGTCAAACCCTGGGTCAAAACCTCCATGGCGCCCGGCTCCAAGGTCGTCACCGAGTACTACGACAAGGCAGGCCTGTGGCCATCACTGGAGAAACTGGGCTACCACCTTGTCGGCTACGGCTGCACCACCTGCATCGGTAACTCCGGCCCCCTGCCCCAAGATATCTCCGAAGCAATCAACAGCCACGACCTGGCAGTCACCTCCGTGCTTTCCGGTAACCGCAACTTCGAAGGCCGTATCAACCCCGACGTGAAGATGAACTATCTGGCCTCCCCGCCGCTCGTCATCGCCTACGCCCTGGCCGGAACGATGGACTTCGACTTCGACACCGAACCACTTGGCCAAGACAACGACGGCAACGACGTCTTCCTCGCCGACATTTGGCCCAGCGCCGAGGAAGTGCAGAAAACCATCGACGCCTCCATCGATCGAGACATGTTCGCTTCCCAATACTCCGATGTCTTCGCCGGAGATGAACGCTGGCAAGGCCTGGACACCCCCGACGGTGACACCTTCGCCTGGGACGAAAACTCCACCTACGTGCGCAAACCCAACTACTTCGACGGTATGTCGATGGAGCTGACCCCCGTGCAAGACGTCACTGGCGCACGAGTCCTAGCCAAACTGGGCGACTCAGTCACCACAGACCACATCAGCCCCGCCGGCGCCATTAAACCCGACAGCCCCGCAGGTAAGTACCTCGCCGACCACGGCGTGGAGCGCAAAGACTTCAACTCCTATGGTTCTCGCCGCGGTAACCACGAGGTCATGGTGCGAGGCACCTTCGCCAACATCCGTCTGAAGAACCAGCTTCTCGATGGCGTTGAAGGCGGGTTCACCCGCAACTTCCTCAACAACGGTGAACAAACCACCATCTTCGAGGCAGCTGAGGCCTACCAAGCAGCAGGTGTTCCCCTCGTTGTTCTCGGAGGCAAAGAATACGGATCGGGCTCCTCACGCGACTGGGCCGCAAAAGGAACCCGCCTGCTGGGAGTTAAAGCCGTTATCGCCGAAAGCTTCGAGCGCATCCACCGCTCCAACCTCATCGGCATGGGTGTGCTTCCGCTGCAATTCCCCGCTGGGGAATCAGCCGACAGCCTCGGCCTTGATGGTACTGAAACCTTCGATATCGTCGGCATCACTGCCCTCAATGAAGGAACCACACCGAAAACTCTTGAAGTGACCGCGACAAAAGCAGACGGCACCGCAGTGAAATTCGATGCGGTCGTGCGCATCGACACTCCTGGGGAGGCTGACTACTACCGCAACGACGGCATTCTCCAGTACGTTCTGCGCTCGCTGGCGAAGGCCTGATCTGTCTGAGATTGTTCGGCACATATCCAGCAGGTGATCGTTCTCTTCTGTAGAGGCGGTCACCTGCTGGCTTGTCACATACTCTGGTCACGTTTTCTAGCCAGAAACGTGACTGGAGAACAATGCTCCACCAGCCCCCTCTGTAGATCGGAGTCATGCAATGGCGCATGCCGTCAATGAAGCACACATTGTTGAGCCGAAGAAACCACGGCGCGACCGCACTCACTGGCTGTATATCCTCGTCATCGTTGCCGTCATCGCAGGCATCGGTATCGGGTTAAGTGCTCCGGAATTCGCTAAAAGTCTCAAATGGCTTGGAGAGCTTTTTGTCGCGCTGATCAAAATGATGATCGGCCCAGTTATTTTCTGCACGATTGTGCTGGGTATTGGTTCAGTGCGGGCTGCGGCATCAGTGGGCAAGGTCGGAGCCATTGCACTGGTGTATTTCATCGCCATGTCGACGGTGGCGTTGGGGATTGGTCTGCTTGTCGGGAACGTGATTCACCCTGGTGATGGGTTGACAATTCCGCATACGGGAGCAGGGGCCGGACACGCCTCTAAGGCTGCGCATGCAGGTGGGACGATCGAGTTTTTGCGGAGTATCGTGCCGACCACTCTCGTGAGTGCTTTAACTCAAGAGTCGGTGCTGCAGGTGCTGTTTGTGGCGCTGCTTGTTGGGTTTGCGGCGCAGGGCATGGGTAAAGATGGAGAGCCAATTCTGCGTGGAGTCGCGCATTTGCAGAAGTTGGTTTTCCGGGTGTTGTCGATGGTTCTGTGGGTGGCGCCGATTGGTGCTTTCGGTGCGATCGCTGCGGTGGTGGGCAGCACTGGCCCCAAGGCGCTAGCGCAGCTTGGTTTGGTGATGGTCGCTTTTTATGTGACGTGTGTGTTGTTCGTGGTGGTGGTGCTGGGGCTGATTTTGTGGGCAGTGACCAGGCTGAACGTGTTCCAGCTGTTGAAGTATCTCGCTAAGGAGTATCTGCTCATTGTGGCGACTTCTTCGTCGGAGTCGGCGTTGCCTTCGCTGATGGGGAAGATGGAGCATGCCGGGGTATCCAAGTCCACGGTGGGGATCGTGGTGCCTACGGGGTATTCGTTCAACTTGGATGGCACTGCTATCTATTTGACGATGTCAGCGGTGTTTATTTCGCATGCGATGGGTACGCCGATGGCGATGGGTGAGCAGATCAGTTTGTTGGTGTTCATGATCGTCGCTTCTAAAGGGGCTGCTGGGGTTTCTGGTGCGGGGCTGGCGACGTTGGCTGGTGGGTTGCAGGCGTACCGCCCTGATTTGGTTGCCGGGGTTGATGTGATTGTGGGTATTGACCGGTTTATGTCCGAGGCGCGTGCGTTGACGAACTTTTCCGGTAATGCGGTGGCAACGTTTTTGGTGGGCAAGTGGACGGGCACGTTGGATGTTGAGCGGGCGCGTTTGGTGTTGGCGGGTAAGGATCCGTTTGATTACTCCGTGGTGGGGGTTGACCCGCATGACACGGAGTATTCGGTGAGGAAACCGCCTGCTCCGATTGATCCGGCGGCGGGGTTGCAGCCTACGCCGCATCCGGTTTTGACGGATCGTCAGGGCTGATAAGTGTGCCTGCGCGGTGCAGGCCGCGCAGGCACACGTTTTTGCTGCCGGGGTGGGGTTAGGCGATGTGGGTGGCCGTGGGGGTGCCTTCGAGTTGGGTGTGGAGGCGGTTGCGTAGTCGTTGGGCGGCTTGGTCCATCATGGCGGGGTCGGGGGAGTCATTAACTGCTGACAGGTCGAAGTCTTTGGTGCTGTAGGCAGCCCAGACGTGCAGGTGTAGATGGGGTACTTCGAATCCTTGGGCGAGTAGGCCAATGCGGGGGCTTTCCCATTCGGCTTGGATGGCCTTGCCGATGGTGTGGGCCACGCCGGTGAGGTGGGCGATGAGCTCGGGGGTGGCTTCGGTCCATTGGGTGATTTCGTCGCGGGGGACGACGAGGGTGTGGCCGGGGGTGATGGGGCCGGCGGTGAGGAAGGCGACGCAGTGTTCGTCTGACCAGATGAATCGTCCGGGGATTTCTCCGTTGATGATGCGGGTGAAAACAGTGCTCACAAATTGCCTTTCGTGTGGTGGATAGGTGCAAGGGGTGGGGTGGGTGTCAGCCGGTGTTTTGTAGGCCTGCGGATACTCCGTTGACTGATAGGAGTAGGACGCGGTGCCAGGCGTGGGAGTCTTGGGTGCTGGTGTGGTGCCGCAGGGCCAGGAGGGCGTGGTGTTGGAGGTGGCTGAGGGCGTCGACGTAGGGCTGGCGGAGTCGGATTGCGGTTTGGAGGTGGGGTTTGTGGGCGAGGAGTTCGTCTTGTTCGAGGATGTTCAGGATGAGGGTGCGGGTGAGGTCGAATTCGGTGAGGATTTGTTCGGTGAGGTCGGGGCGGTTGCCGAGGTCGAGGAATTTGTTTCCGATGGTGCGGTCGGCTTTGGCCAGGCTCATTTCTGCCACGTCGATCATGGCGGCGAAGAGGGGCCATTGGGTGTAGGCCTGGCGTAGGAGGGGAATGTCGTCGACGGCGGCCAGTCCGCTTCCTAGTCCGTACCAGCCGGAGAGGTTGATGCGGGTTTGGCTCCAGGAGAAGACCCAGGGGATGGCGCGTAGGTCTTCGAGGCTGCGTCCGGTGTCGGTGCCGCTGCGTCGGGAGGGGCGGGACCCTAGGCGTAGTTCGCCGATTTCGTCGAGTGGGCTGACGTTGGCGAGGAAGTCGGCGAATCCGGGTTTGTTGATGAGGGCCAGGAAGGCGCCGCGGCTTTGGGTGTCGATGGTGTTGCTGAGTTCGCGGTATTGCTCCGTGGCGTTTTCGCGGGGGGTGGCGATGGTGGGGGAGTCTGATAGGAGGACGGCGGAGGTGAGGCGTTCGAGGTGGCGTTGTCCGATGGTGGGGTCGCCGTAGCGGGCGAAGATGACTTCGCCTTGTTCGGTGCATTTGAAGCGTCCGGCGACTGAGCCGGTGGGTTGGGCCATGATGGCGCGGTGGAGGGGGCCGCCGCCGCGTCCGAGGGATCCGCCGCGGCCGTGGAAGAGGGTGAGATGGATGTTGGATTCGTTGGCCCAGGTGACGAGGGCGCGTTCGGCGGTGTCGAGGGTGAGGGTTGCGCTGGCGGGGCCGACGTCTTTGGCGGAGTCGGAGTAGCCGACCATGACTTCGACGGCTCGGTTGGCGTGGGTGAGCCAGTTTTGGGTGCTGGGTAGTTCAGCCCAGTTGCGCAGGATGTGTGGGGCGGCTTGGAGGTCTTTGCCGGTTTCGAAGAGGGGGATGACGTCGAGGTGTAGTTCGCTGTTGTCGGTGGCTAGGCGGGCCAGGGCGCGGACTGCGGCGAGGTCGGCGGCGTTGCGGGTGAAGCTGACGATGTAGCGTCCGCAGGCGCGCTGTCCGTAGCGGCTTTGGATGTACTCCATGACGCGCAGGGTGTTGAGGACTTCGGTGGCTTTGTCGCTGGTGGGGGTGATGCGTTGGGGCCATCCGTGGGTGGCGAGGTGGTCGAGGAAGATTGCATCGGTGGCCAGTTCGGCGGCGTTGTCGTGTCCGGCGAGGTGGAGGGCTTCGGTGAGGACGGCTTCGTGGACGGCGCTGTGTTGGCGTACTTCGAGTTCGGTGAGGTGGAAACCGAAGGTTTCGACGAGCCAGATGAGGTTTTGGAGGTTTCCGTTGGCGGCTCGGTGGTCTCCGGCGGCGTGAAGGCTGTTTTGGATGAGGCGTAGGTCGGTGAGCATCTCGTGGGGGCTGGCGTAGGCCAGTCCTGCGTGTTCGTTGCGGGTGGCGTTGACGCGCGCGGCGACGACCATGAGTTTTTGGCGGTGGGGTTCACCAGGGGCATCTTTGGTGATTTCGGTGAATTGCTCTGGCATGCGGACGGCGTCGCGGGCGAGGTCGTCGATGAGGGAGTCGGTGGCGGGGGTGTCGTGCTCGTCCATGGTGAGGGTGCGGGCGATGGCTTCGACACGGTGGGCGAGCAGGTCGAGGGTGACGCGGAATTGTTGGGTGGCGGTGGCGCGGGTGACTGCTGCGGTGACGTAGGGGTTGCCGTCGCGGTCGGCGCCGATCCAGGACCCGAATCGGATGAATGCGGGGATGTGGGGGCTGGTGGGGTTTTCGCGGTCTGGGAGGGCGTTTTCGGTGGCGCGGTAGACCTGGGGGACAACGTCGAAGAGGGTGTTTTCGACGATGGAGGTCATGGTTTTGACTTCGTCGCCGGGTTGGGGGCGTTCGCGGCGCAGGGTGCTGGTGCGTTGGAGGATGTCGATTTCTTCGAGCATGTGTTGCCGGGCGGTGTGGCGGGCTGTGGGGCCAGCGGTGGGGTCGTCGTGTTCGTCGAGCCAGGAGGCGAGGCGGCGTAGGGCGGAGGTGATGGCTCGGCGGCGTGCTTCGGTGGGGTGCGCGGTGAGTACGGGGTGGATGCGTAGGCCGGTGAGGGCGTTTTCGGCGGTGGAGCCTAGGGCGGTGATGGCGGCGGCGACCCCGCCTGCTTCGATGCCGTCGGTGTAGTCGTCGTTTTCATGGCGCAGGGAGCGGACGCGGTGGCGTTCGTCGGCGAGGTTAGCGAGGTGGAGGTGGACGGTGACGGCGTTGACGAGGTCGCGGGCTTGGGTGGGGGTGAGGTCGGTGAGGATGTCTTCGACAGTGCTGCTGTTGGTGGTGTGGGGGGCGCGGCAGGCGTCGACGAGTTCAGCGACGCGGGTGAGGAGGGCTTCGCCGCCGATGTCGCGTAGGACGTGTGAGTGCAGGGTTGAGAGGAGTTCCAGGTCACTGTCGAGTGTGGCGGTGGTGGTTTGGGGGAGCTGTGTCTGGGGAGCCTCGCTCATGTTTGCCGAGTTTACGCATGAGTTATGTCGTGAACGTAGGGGGTTGGGTGGTGAGCGTTGACACTCTTCATGAGCATGGGCGGGTTTTGTTGATGCGGCGTTGAGGGTTGGTGGTTGAGCTGGGTGTGTTGGTGCGGGTATGTGTTGTGGTGTTGGTTTTTCTTCCTGGGAGGTTCGTGTGTCTGAGGTCGAGCAGAAGTTTTGGTTCAACATCGCTACTGGTCAGGTGGAGGAGGATTCTTCGCATAGCCGTAAGGGGGATTTGATGGGCCCGTATCCGACGCGGGAGGCTGCTGCTGGTGCGTTGCGTTCTGCTCGGGAGCGGACAGCGGCCTGGGATGCGGAGGATCGTCGCCGCCAGGAAGAGGAGGCTCGTTTCTCGGGTCGTGAGCCGGGGGAGGGGTTATTGGGGTGAATGGTTGGGTGTGAGGCGCCGTCGTCCAGCGAGGCGGCGCCGGGATGATGCATGATCGGCGGTATGGATCGCCAAGAGGAGTTCGTCCTTCGCTCCGTGGAGGAGCGCAATGTCCGCTTTGTGCGGTTGTGGTTTACCGACGTGCTGGGGACGTTGAAGTCTGTGGCTATTGCGCCGGCGGAGTTGGAGTCCGCGTTCGAGGAGGGTATCGGGTTCGACGGTAGTGCGATCGAGGGCTTCACGCGTATCACTGAAGCTGACATGTTGGTTAAGCCTGATCCGAGTAGCTTCCAGATTTTGCCGTGGCGGGGGCAGGCGCCGAGTACGGGTCGGTTGTTCGCGGATATTTTGTTGCCGGATGGGTCGCAGAGTTACGCCGATCCGCGTTTTGCTTTGCGGCGTCAGTTACAGAAGGCCGCCGATATGGGGTTCACGTTCTACACGCACCCGGAGATCGAGTTTTATCTGTTCAATCAGCCCGCTAATTCCCGCGACCCGTTGGATCCGGTTGACCGTGCCGGGTATTTCGATCACGTGTCGCATGGGTTGGGTCAGGATTTCCGGCGCACGGTGATTCAAATTTTGGAGCAGATGGGGATCTCGGTGGAGTTCTCGCATCATGAGTCTGGTCCAGGGCAGAACGAGATTGATTTGCGTAGCGCGGATGCGTTGTCCACGTGCGACAACATCATGACGTTCCGGACTGTGGTGCAGGAGATCGCGCTCGATCAGAACGCGTTGGCATCTTTTATGCCTAAACCGATGTTTGGTGCTCCCGGGTCAGGGATGCACACGCATTTGAGTTTGTTTGAAGGGGAGCGCAACGCGTTCTATGAGCCGGGGGCGCCGTATCAGTTGAGTAAAACGGCGCGGTCTTTTATGGCAGGGCTGTTGAAGCATGCCCGTGAGATCAGTGCGGTGACGAACCAGTGGGTGAACTCGTATAAGCGGCTGTGGGGCGGGGCGGAGGCGCCAGCGTATATCTCGTGGGGACATAACAACTCCAGTGCCATGATCCGTGTCCCCATGTACAAACCGGATAAAGAAGCCAGCACCCGGATCGAGTTGCGCACGCTGGATTCAGCGGCGAACCCGTATTTGGCGTATGCGGTGATCCTCGCGGCGGGGCTTAAAGGCATCGAGGAAGGGTACGCGTTGCCTGACGAGGCAGAAGATGATGTCTCTCGGTTGACGCATCGGGAACGCCAGGTGCTTGGTTTTGAACCGTTGCCGGAGTCGTTGAAGGAAGCGATCGTGGAGATGGAACGCTCTGACCTGGTGGCCGCAGTGTTGGGAGAGCATCTTTTCGAGGCGTTCTTGCGGAACAAGCACGACGAGTGGGATCGGTATAGAGCACAGGTGACCAAGTTCGAGCTCGAGCAGTTCTTGCCCGACCGCTGACATGGGTGCGCGTTCGGTGTCATTGACGGGCTGGTTGGCACGTGCAGGTTTTGAAGATACGGCCACGGCGGCACGGTTTGCTACCGCTGCAGAACTGGAAGGATGGAGCGCCCCAGGCGGGTCGTTACTGACGGGGATATCCCAGGTTGCTGACCCGGATTTGGCGTTAAAAACTCTGGTCCGATTGGTCGCAGCGGTGGGGCGGGACCGCTTAGAAGACCTGTTGACGGCACAGTCCCTTGGTCGAGATCGGCTACTGCGGGTGCTGGGGGAGTCAGCGGCGTTGGGGGATCACTTGGTGCGCCACCCAGAGCACATCAGCGCCGTGGTTGATGCCGTCCCCATGGAAGCCTCAGAGCGAGTGCGTGACCTTCTCCAAGCTGTCTGTCCGCAGGGGCGCGGTGACCTGAGTAGTCAAGATGCGTTGCGGGTGGCGTATCGGCGGCAGCTGCTAGGCATCCTTGCCCTTGATGTGAGCGCACCGAACCCGCAAGCAACGGTCCATCACACTGCCGCGGCGTTAGCCGACCTTGCTGGGGCGGCGCTGGAAGCTGCAGTAGCCGTGGCGCACGAAACCCACCCCCAGGCGGGCAGCAAGGCCCGGCTAGCGGTGATCGCGATGGGTAAGTGTGGGGGAGGGGAGCTTAATTACATCTCGGATGTGGATGTGATTTTTGTTGGCGAACCCGCTGAGGGAGTCCCCGAAGAGGAAGGCATTGAAGCAGCCACAGTGCTAGCCGCTGAGGTGATGCGGACCTGCTCAGCCCACACAGGTGAAGGAACATTGTGGCAGGTGGATCCGGCACTGCGGCCCGAGGGTAAACAAGGGCCACTTGTACGGACCGTGGCATCGCACGTGCGCTACTACAAACGCTGGGCCAAAACGTGGGAGTTCCAGGCGCTGCTGAAAGCCCGCGCCGTCGCCGGAGACGCAGAGCTTGGGCAGGCCTACGAGGAAGCTATTCGACCGTTCGTGTGGCAGGCAGCCAGCCGTGAAAACTTCGTCACGGATGTGCAAGCCATGCGGGCACGCGTAGAGCGCCACATCCCACCAGCAGAGGTAGATCGCCAGCTCAAACTGGGTCCAGGTGGGTTACGAGATGTCGAGTTCAGCGTGCAGCTGCTGCAGCTAGTACATGGCCGTACCGATGAATCCCTCAGGTCACGTAACACGCTGGAGGCGTTAGCGGCGCTCGCCGCCGGGGGCTATGTGGCCCGTGAAGATGCGGCCGCATTAGATGCGGCATACCGGTTTTTGCGCTCAGTGGAGCACCGGGTGCAGTTCGCGAAGATGAAACGCACCCACCTCATGCCGCAGGGGCCACATGACCTGCAACGAATCGGGCGGGGACTGCGCCTGGCCGCGCCAGCGGCGGAGTCGCTGACTGCAGTGTGGCAAGAACACAAACGCACAGTCCGCCAAATCCACAAACTGTTGTTCTACCGGCCGTTGCTGTCTGCGGTGGCGCGGCTACGCCCCGAAGATGCCAGGCTGCGCCCAGAGGCAGCGAAAGAACGTTTCGCCGCATTGGGGTTCAGTGATTCCGCCGGAGCGCTACGGCACATCGAAGCACTCACCGCCGGGGTTTCCCGCACAGCAGCAATCCAGCGAACACTGCTGCCAGTGATGCTGGGCTGGTTCGCCGAAGAAGTCGACCCAGACAACGGGCTACTTGCTTTCCGTCGTATTAGTGAATCTTTGGGGCACACCACTTGGTACCTGCGGATGCTGCGTGATGAAGGCAAAGCAGCAGAACGGCTAGCACGAGTGTTGGCGCGCAGCAGGTTTTTAGTGTCTCTGCTGGAACAAACCCCCGACGCAGCACGAATCCTTTCCGGTGATGCCGTGGTGCTGCCGCGCTCGCGCGAAGCGGTGTTAGCCACGATGCGCGCTGCGATGAAACGCCAAGACGACCCAGCTGAGGCGATGGTGGCGGCCCGGAAAGTGCGGCGTTCAGAATTGTTCCGGTGTGCGTTGGGTGACCTGATCGACACCTCTTCTACCGAAGAGACGATGCGTGGACTATCTGACCTGAATGAAGCGATTGTGCAGGCGGCTTTGGACGTCGCTGAACGGATCTATATTGCCGAGCATGGGCAGCTGCCAGTGCAGGTCGCTTTCATCGGGATGGGCCGTTTGGGAGGGCGGGAATGCGGGTTCGCTTCGGATGCGGACGTTCTTGCTGTGCACCGCCCTTGCCAGGAAGTCAGCGACGAAGACGCCGCAGCAGCTGCAAAAGAGATCGTCCAACAGGTGCGTTCTTTGCTTAGCGCCCCGGGCCCAGACCCTTCCTTAGGGTTTGACATGGACCTGCGCCCCGAAGGTAAAACCGGCCCATTAAGCAGATCCATCGCCGGGTACAGCAGCTACATGCAACGATGGGCGCAAGCCTGGGAACGGCAGGCGATGGTGCGTGCCCGGCCGATCGCAGGCCCCGAAGACCTGGGAGAAGAGTTTGTGCAGGCGGTGGACCCTTACCGTTGGGCCGAAGGTGGACTGACCGATGCGCAGGTCCGGGAGATCCGCAAACTCAAGGCCCGCATGGAGGGTGAACGGCTCCCGCGCGGCGCCGACCCTCGCCGGCACTTCAAACTGGGGCGCGGTGGCCTCTCAGACGTGGAATGGACAGTGCAGCTGATCCAGCTCCAGCATGCCAACCAACACCCGACACTCCGCACCACCAGCACCCTAGAAGCTCTACATGCCGCCGTTGATCTGGGATTGTTGACTCAGATCGAGGGCGTGGCGTTAGAGGAAGCATGGGTTACTGCCTCCCAAATGCGTGACGCGGTGATGCTGTGGCGAGGCAGATCCGCTGATTCGGTACCGGAGCATGTCGTCGATGCAGAAGCAATGGCCCGTATTCTCGGTTGGGGGCCGGGATCTGGGTCAGAAACAGGTGAGCACTACCTACGACTGGCGCGTCATTCACGCGAGGTGATGGAACGCCGCTTTTACGGACAGGAGACGATATGACCACGCTGCAGGCCGCGTCCCCCGCCAGGCCGATCCGCGTGTTCCTGCTCGATGATCACGAAATCATGCGCCGTGGCCTGCGCGACCTGCTGGAGCTAGAACCAGACATCACTGTGGTCGGTGAGGCCTCCTCGGTAGCAGAAGCTGTACAGCACATACCATTCACCCACCCGGACGTTGCCATCCTCGACATGCGACTCCCCGACGGGTCGGGTGTCGATGTGTGCCAGGCAGTACGCGCCCATGATGAAAAAATCCGCTCACTCATCCTCACCTCTTTCAATGACGAAGAAGCTCTCACCGCAGCGCTGCGCGCTGGGGCCTGCGGCTACGCCATCAAAGACGTCAGGGGCGAAAAACTTCTTGCCGACGTGCGGGCGCTCGCCGCGGGACAGACACGGCTGGATGCCCGCCGTCCGACCAGCGCTGCACAACGCAGCGCTGGTCGGTGTAGTGATGTTTCTGACCCGCGCCTGCGGAGCTTGACTGCGCAGGAACGGCGCATTCTGGCGCGGGTGGCGCAGGGAATGACGAACCGGCAGATCGGTGAGGATTTGTTCCTTGCGGAGAAAACGGTGAAGAACTACATCACGGCGATCCTGGCCAAGCTGGGAATGAAAAGACGCACTCAGGCCGCGGTGTTTGCCGCAACGCACAGTGATGACCTCTTTAACTGAGCGGGAAACGTGTGTGCAGGCGCTGCTGATGCTGTCGATGGCGGCGTTGGAGGGATGCACGCAAGCGGAGTTGTTTGCTGCGGTGGCGCAGCAGGCCAGGCAGGCTAGTGGGGCTGGTTTTGCTGTAGTGGCTTTGCCTGGCGAGGGGAAGTGTCTGCGTGTGCAGGCGGTCAGTCCTTGTGGGGATGTTGTTGCCGGTGAGGGCGTTTTGCGGAGCCGTGTGTGGGGACGGATTCTGCGTCATCATGATCCGGTTCTTTTCCCGCAGGGTGCGCAGGGGAAAAGCCCTGGGGAACTTGTGCAGGATTTGCGTAGCTGTATCGGTATTGAGGACTCGGCGGTGCTGCTGGTTTTGCCGATGTTCACTGCGGTACGTGATGTGGGGCTTTTGGTGCTCGGGTGGTCGTTGTCTACCGGTGCCCCACACGGTGAGGTTGGGAAGTTGTCGTGGTTTGCCGCTTGGGTGGCTCGGGTCATTGATGCCTCTGGCGAGCAGCGGCGCCGTACGTATGCGCACGCCCAGCAGGAAGTTTCTCGGGAGCGGCAACGCATTGCGCGCGATATCCACGATCACGTGATTCAGCGGTTGTTTGCCTCGGGGATGGCGTTGCAGATAGCTGCACGTACCGCTGGCGGCGCGACCCGAACCCGCCTCGATGATGCTGTGCGTGACATGGAAGAGACGGTCACGTTGCTGCGTGAGGTGGTCGCTGGCGCCAGCTTGACCCCTGTTGCCGGTGAGGTGAAAGAGGAGCTGGAATCCTTGGTGCGCCAAGCAGCAGCGGCGGGGCCTTTTGCTCCCGCCCTGGTGATTGAAGGGCGTGTTGAGCAGATACCCATGCAGGTGAAAAGCGATGTTGTTGCTGTCGCCCGTGAGGGGGTGGCGAACATGATGCGGCATGCGCGGGCCACGGATGGGTCGGTGACTGTGCGGGTCAATGATGAGGCAGTGTCGGTAGTGATTATTGACGATGGGGTAGGGGTCACTGATGGTGGGCGTCGTAGCGGTCTGGATAATTTGGCCGATCGGGCGCGCAGTCATGGGGGGACGTTTATCGCCCATCGTCGCCTCGAAGGAGGGACACTGCTGCACTGGTGGGTTCCGTTGAGATGACCTGGGTACCAGCGAAGTAGCTCAGAGAAACACTCAACTACTGCCGTAGACTTGAACACATGTCAGGGGATTGTAAGAGCGGTGGTACCCACGAGGCCGGCAACGCTGTGCCAGAGCCGCAGGAGCCACGATGGCTCGACAGTGATGAGCGTGAAGCGTGGGTGGGTTTTGCTGGGCTGCTCATTAAATTACCCACCCTGCTGGACGGGCAGTTGGAGCGCGATTCGGGGTTGAGGTTCTTTGAGTACATGGTGTTGGCCATGCTCAGTGAACAAGAGCCACCTCAGGTGCGGATGAGTCACTTGGCGGTCCTCACTGGTGGGTCGCTTTCTCGGCTGAGCCATGTCGCGAAACGGCTAGAGAGAGAAGGTCTCATTGTCCGGGCCACAGATCCTGCGGATCGTCGTTCGACGCTGGCCCGGCTGACCCCGTTGGGTCGCGAGAAAGTTCAGGCGGCAGCGCCGGGGCATGTTGCACGGGTTCGTGAACTCCTTATGGACCCACTTACCAGAGAACAGATTTGCCGTTTCGGGGAGATCACGAACGAGATCCTTCAACGTGTCGACCCTGAAGGACAGGTCCGTCCAGGCCCAGCTGCGTAAGGCACGCACTTATATCAGCAAAAACGTGGTGGGGTTTCCCGAACCAGTTAGTTCAGGAAACCCCACCACGTTTGTCTGGTGTTTCAGCTAATTACGCCTCAGATGCCGTAGTACATCTCGAACTCGTGCGGGTGGGGACGGAAGCGGATCGGGTCCACTTCGTTCTTCGTCTTCCACTCGATCCACGTGTTGATGAGGTCTTCGGTGAACACATCACCTTCGGTGAGGAAGTCGTGGTCCTCACGCAGCGCCTGCAACACCTCCGGCAGCGATCCGGGAACCTGCTTGATCTGTGCGTGCTCTTCCGGGGGGAGCTCGTACAGGTCCTTGTCGACCGGCTCCGGCGGCTCGATACGGTTACGGATGCCGTCCAGGCCTGCCATGAGCTGTGCCGCGAACGCCAAGTACGGGTTAGCCGAGGGGTCCGGGATACGGAACTCGATACGTTTGGCTTTCGGGGAAGCCCCAGCGATCGGGATACGGATGCACGCCGAGCGGTTACGTGCCGAGTACACCAAGTTGACCGGTGCTTCATAGCCAGGCACGAGGCGGTGGTAGCTGTTCACGGTCGGGTTGGTGAACGCCAACACTGCCGGGGCGTGCTCAAGCAGGCCACCGATGTACCAGCGGGCGATGTCAGACAGGCCGCCGTAGCCAGCCTCGTCGTAGAACAGCGGTTTGCCGTCTTTCCATAGGCTCTGGTGGGTGTGCATGCCCGAGCCGTTGTCACCAAACAGCGGTTTGGGCATAAAGGTCGCGGATTTCCCGCCCTGCCAGGCGACGTTCTTGATGACGTACTTGAACTTCATGAGGTCATCGCCGGAGTGCAACAAGGTGTTGAACTTGTAGTTGATTTCTTGCTGACCAGCAGTGCCGACCTCGTGGTGTGCCCGCTCCACGTCGAGCCCGACCTGCGCCATCACCTTGGACATCTCATCACGCATGTCGGCGAAGTGGTCTACCGGCGGGACGGGGAAGTAACCACCCTTGTACGGCGTTTTGTAGCCGAGGTTTCCGCCTTCTTCGATGCGGCCAGTGTTCCAGGCTGCTTCTTTAGAGTCGATGAAGTAGTAGCCGGAGCGTTCGTTGGTTTCAAAACGCACGTCGTCGAAGACGTAGAACTCGGCTTCGGCGCCGAAGAACGCCGTGTCTGCGATGCCTGTGGACTTCAGATAGGCCTCTGCTTTGGCGGCGATGTTACGCGGGTCGCGGGAGTAAGGCTCGTCCGTGAACGGATCCACGATCGAGAAGTTCATGATGAGGGTTTTGTTGGTGCGGAACGGGTCCAGATATGCGGACTTGATGTCCGGGATCAGCTTCATGTCGGATTCGTGGATGGCCTGAAAACCACGAATCGAGGAGCCGTCGAAGGCTTGACCTTCGGTGAAGAAATCTTCATCCACGGTGGAAGCGGGGATGTTGAAGTGCTGCATCACGCCCGGCAGATCGCAGAATCGGATGTCGACGAACTCGATCTGCTCGTCCTTGATGTATTTGAGGACTTCCTCGGGTTTGGTGAACACGCCAGCCTCCTGTCGTCGCCTCACCCATTGCATGAGACGTGATGGTCGTTCGGTTCGAACCTTAGTTGGTGCCGGTTTCCCCGCAATGACCCGATTGTTTCGGCCACGTTACGCAGGGCCGTATCCACCCTAAGCTGGTGGTGTGGTTAATCGTGAAGACATTGGCTCGTGGCTGGAAGGCCCCCAGCGCGTGGGTGGGGGAGCCTACCCGGGAGAACGTCTAGGCCTACCTGAAGAGGGCAGCGGCTCGATGGCCGGTATCGGGCGCAGGATTGTGGCCATCTTGATTGATGGTTTCATCAGCCAGATCATCGCCGCGGGACTGCTGGGGTTCACCCCAAATGCGCCCGGACTTGATGCGTTTAAACCGCTGCTCGTGCTGGGCGTCATGAATATCGTGCTCGTCTCCACGGTGGGGACCACTATCGGTCATCGTCTGTTGGGGATCAGGGTGGAGCGCCTGCCTCGGGGGTGGGTCGGATGGAAAGCCGGGACGATTCGGGCGGTATTGCTGTGTCTAGCGATTCCCCCGTTCATCAATGACACCGATGGGCGGGGCCTGCATGATCTCTTGGCCGGGACAGTGATTATTCGGCGCTGAAACCCGCAGCAGCGCATACAAGTGTTGGGGCGTGCACACCACGTGGTGTGCACGCCCCAACACGAATTGCAGAGCTTTCGGTGAAGGTCAGCGGCGGCGCTGCCCTTTACCCATCTGGCGGGCCTTCGTGGGGTCGATCCCTGCGGGGATTGGTGCCTTCACACGCCCAAGAGCATGCAAACGCCGATCTACTTCACCGACCTCGTGCTTGGTCAGATTTTTGGGAAGTTTACGCATCTGCTTGGTCAACATGGTGGGGCGAGTGGCGTCCTCACCCTCGTCGTGGCCCAGGCGGAAAGTGTGAACCGGCACGTTCGGGACCAAACGGGCAGTCTTCTTCGATTCATTAGCCAGCAGGCGGGTGGCGCGCCCACGAGGGCCCTCTGCCACGAGAACTACACCGGGGCGACCAACCGCGCGGTACACCAGGGCTGCGTCGTGCATGGAGGGGTTGCGGCCACCCTCGATAGCGACAGGCTCCTGCTCGACTGCCCAGCCGCGCACGCTTTGCAGCAAAGCCCCACCAGCACCCGGTTGGCCTTCAAGGGAGGCATACGCAGCCCGCTCAGCAGTTTTGCTCAGCAGCCACATCGCCGCCAACACGCCAAGCAAAACGGCCAAGAAACCGCCGTAAATCGGGTGCCCGAAAGATCCGCCGATCACAGCGCCAAGTAGCGCCATCCCGACGATGATCCCGATCATCTCCCACAGGATGCGCGGGCGTTCACGGGAAGCAAGCTCAAATACCTGCTTGAGCTGGCTGAACCGTTTCTTTTTGGGCTTGTCGTTGCCGCGTTCGCTGGTTGCCATGTCCGGTGGGGCTCCTCGTCGAAGAATGAGGGTGAAACCGCAGAAAGAGTGATGTCTATTAAGGGCCGTAACGTGCTGGCGTATGCACGCAGCGACCGACCCGGTGAAGCCTACCGAATCGGTCGCGTGCCACGTCAGAGGCTGTCAGCAAGCAGCCTTGTCTTTGGCTGCTGTCTTCTCCACCAACGACACGGCCTCTTGGCGTGCGGGCTCATCCAAGCCCTCACCGAGGTGGCTTAGGTTCTCCGGGAGTGGACGGCCAGCCTCACGCATGGCCTGCACCCACAGGCGGCCAGCGCGGTAGCTGGAGCGCACCAACGGGCCAGCCATCACTCCAGCGAAACCGATCGACTTAGCAAAATCAGACCAGGCCACGAACTCCTGCGGCTTGACCCAACGATCAATCGGGTGGTGCAGCTTAGAGGGGCGCAAGTACTGCGTAATGGTGAGGATGTCGCAGCCAGCCTCGTGGAGATCACGAATGGCCTGCTCGATCTCGTGGTCTTCCTCACCCATCCCCAAAATCAGGTTCGATTTGGTGACCAGGCCGTACTCGTGGGCCATCGTGATAACCCGCAACGACTTGTCGTACTGGAACGCCGGACGGATCCGCTTGAAAATGCGCGGCACCGTCTCCAGGTTGTGTGCGAAGACCTCCGGCCGAGCCTCAAACACCTGCTCCACCAGTTCACGCTGCGCACCGAAGTCAGGGGGAAGGATCTCCACGCCTGTGTTGGGGTTCAACGCGTGGATTTCGCGGATGGTGTCCGCATACAGTTTCGCGGCCCCGTCGGGCTGGTCATCACGGGCAACACCAGTCACCGTGGCGTACCGCAGATTCATCGACTTAATCGACTCAGCTACCGCGCGCGGCTCGCTCGGGTCCATCGGGCGAGGGCGACCAGTGGCGATATCACAGAAGTCGCAGCGGCGGGTGCAAATATCACCGCCGATAAGGAATGTGGCTTCCCGGTCCTCCCAGCATTCGTAAATGTTGGGGCACCCCGCCTCCTGGCAAACGGTGTGCAGGCCGGTTCGTTTAACCATGCCGTGCAGTTGGGTGAATTGTTCACCCATCTTGGCCGTCGTGCGGATCCATTCGGGTTTGCGCTCGATCGGCGTGGTGGCGTTACGCGCTTCCACGCGAAGGAGGCGACGGCCTTCAGGTGCTGCGGTCACGAAAGTGTCTCCAAGGGCATCGACGAATGTGTCCTAACAGACTACGCCCGGGCGGGAGCATCATAGCGCGCCCGGACAGGACAGGTCATGGTGAGCGTAGCGCCGCCGCAGCGGTCAGTGGTTCACTTCACCCCAAACCCAATACCCGATCCGCGGCCCGATGCGCCTGCTCCGCGACGCTCGTGTAAGGCGAAATCACTTGGAAAATCTCACGCTCCACCACTGGCAGGATCTCGGTGACCGTGACATCTCGCCCCAGCTCGAAAGACAAACTTGTCGCCCCGGCATCATCAAGCCCACACGGAATGATGTTCTGCGCCCACGACAAATCACAGTTCGCGTTGATCGCGAACCCATGCATCGTCACATCCCGCGTAACCCGAATACCGATCGCGGCGACCTTACGTTCCGGTCCGCGCTCATCTGCAGCCACCCACACGCCCGAACGCCCCTCAACGAGCATCGTGGGCACCCCGAAATGGTCACAGACATTCATGATTGCCTGCTCCAAACGGCGCACATGCGCCACCACATCAATCGGGTTGGGCAAGTGCACAATCGGGTACCCCACCAGCTGCCCCGGGCCATGCCACGTGATTTTCCCGCCCCGGTCCACATCGATCACAGGAGTGCCGTCTTTAGGGCGGTCCTTGTCCTGGGTGCGTTTACCCGCCGTATAGGTGGGGGAGTGCTCCAACAGCAGCACAGTATCCTCGAGCTCACCAGCCACAACTTTCGCGTGCACCTCACGCTGATAGTCCCACCCGGCCTGATAGTCGACGAAATGAGGCGCCAAACCCACGTGCTCGAAACGCATAACACCAGCCTAGACGTCCCACCTGGCCAGCTGCGCAGTCAGCCCAATCACCGAAAATCTCCCCACAAGGTGAGAAAACCCAACAACAGTGAGGGGCTGTTTCCTTCGATCAGAAGGAAACAGCCCCTCACCTATGTCCATCTGGGCTTAGCCACCCAGACAGGCATCCACAACTCAGATCTCGAAGGCGCCACCCTCGAGGCGCTTCTTGATCGTGGTCAAGAAGCGGCCAGCAAGGCCACCATCAACCACACGGTGGTCGTAGGTCAGCGTCAAGAACATCATGTGACGGATCGCGATGCTGTCGTTGCCGAGCTCGTCAGTGACAACAACTGCGCGCTTAACGATCGCACCCGTACCCAAGATGCCAACCTGCGGCTGGTTGATGATCGGGGTGTCGATAATCGAACCGTTAGAACCGATGTTCGTGATGGTGAACGTGCCGCCACCCAGCTCATCCGGTGTGACCTTGTTGTCACGGGTACGAGAAGCGAGGTCAGAGATCTTGCGCGCAATACCAGCGATGTTCAGGTCGCCAGCATCCTTGATGACCGGCACGAGCAAACCACGCGGGGTGTCTACAGCGATACCCAGGTGCTCAGCCGCCGGGTAGACAATCTCTTCACCCTCAACCTGGCAGTTCAGCTCAGGGAACTGCTTGAGCGCCTCAACCGTGGCCAACGAGATGAACGGCAGGTAGGTCAGCTTGACGCCCTCGCGAGCAAGGAACGCGTCCTTGTTCTTCGCGCGCAGCTGCGCAACCCGCGTGATGTCAACCTCGACAGCGCTGGTCAGCTGAGCCGAAATCTGCAGCGACTCGTTCATGCGCTGAGCGATGACCTTGCGCAGACGGGTCATCTTCTCGCGGGTGCCGCGCTTTTCCGAGACCTTCACCTCAGGAGCAGCAGCAGCCGGCGCGGCAGCGGCAGCCGGAGCGGCGGCAGCAGCAGCCGGGGCCTGCGGGGCCGGAGCAGGCTTAGCGGCTTCAAGGACATCCTGCTTACGGATACGGCCACCGATACCCGAACCCTTGACCTTAGACAGGTCCACACCGTGCTGGGCGGCGAGCTTACGCACCAGCGGGGTGACGTAGGCGGCAGCACCAGAGTCAGCCGATTCTGCCGGTGCAGCAGCGGCTTCCTTCGCCGGGGTAGCTGGGGCTTCCTTCACAGGCGCTGGGGCTTCCTCAGCCGGCGTAGCAGCCGGAGTGGACGCCGGGGCGGCAGCAGCGGCCTCGCCACCGATGATCGCCAACACGCCACCCACCGCGACGGACTCGTCTTCTGCGGCAAGGATCTTGGTCAGCTTGCCCGCGAACGGGGACGGCACCTCGGTGTCAACCTTGTCGGTCGAAACCTCCAGCAGCGGCTCGTCAACGGCGACTTCCTCGCCTTCTTCCTTGAGCCAGCGGGTGACAGTGCCCTCGGTGACAGACTCACCCAGTGCAGGCATCTTCACTTCCTGCCCACCAGAAACCTCACCAGCCGGAGTAGCCGCAGCGGCCTCCTCAGCAGGGGCGGCTTCCTCGGCGGGAGCGACCGGCTCAGGTGCGCTCTCCTCAGCAGGGGTCGAAGACGCCTCGGAGGCGTCGCCGATCACGGCGAGATCGGTACCGATCTCAACGGTCTCGTCCTCGGGGACGAGAATCTCGACAAGCGTCCCGCTGAACGGGGACGGCACCTCGGTGTCGACCTTGTCAGTCGAAACCTCGAGCAGCGGCTCGTCAACGGCCACCTCGTCGCCCACGCTCTTGAGCCAGCGGGTGACGGTGCCCTCGGTGACAGACTCACCGAGAGCCGGCATTGTGACGCGATCGGACATGAAAGCGATCCCTCCGTAGTCGTTTGTTCAGTACCACTCTAGGCCGATGTGTCAGTGGACACGTGCCATGAGGACGACCTCACAGCGGCCAGCGGTACCTCAACCACCGCGCAACAGCCGCGGCCTCAGCCAGCACCGACGCGGTCAAGAAGCGCAGCAGCAACCCCAGGAGCCGCTGCCGGTGAGAAGTGTGCCCCATCCGGTCGCGTTAAAGAACCTTCCGGAGAAGGGAAAACATCCTTGGCTGACGCGCGAGCAGGGGCATGGTCATCACACGGAGTCACATCATTCCGGCAATACAGATCGTCCATACGAATCACGCTCACTCGCGGATCAGATGCCGCATACTCCCGCAAACGAGAATTCCACTCAACGCGAAGTTCATCACGGTTACGCATCCGCGAAAGGAATTCAGGGCAATCCGTCGGCGAACACCGACTATCCAACCCAACCCCCGGACGATCCATCTCCACCACAACCAACCGCGCACCCCGCACCGTCAACGCATCTACAGACTTACGGAAATCCGCGATCTGTGCATCCCAAAACTCCGCAGACCCCGCACCCAAAAAACGACCATCAGCCCCCACCCGATCCGCGATCTCATACCGCGACCACCACACCACCACACCCCCCTTAGCCTCATCGACAGCCTTCGCCTGCCGCTCACCCACCTGCGCCGCACAATTACCGCCACTCAACGGCGCCCCATTGGCATCAGTAGCCTTCACCAACAACGCTGGACAACCACCCCTGGCACCACTAAGCACCGTCACCCCACGCCGCCTGGCCTCAACATCCAAAGCTGGCAACAAACGCTGAATGACGCTATCGCCCACCAACACCAACGACGTTTCCCCCACCTGAGGTCCAGCAACAGCAGGAATAACCCGATTCCACACCGTGCCACCCAAAACCGCCGGAACCATAGTGACAACCCCAACCACGCCAGCGGCAGCCGGAAGCAACCGCACCGGCGCCACCGCACGCAACCGCCCCGTACGCAATGGCACCTCCACCAGCGTGTATGACAACTGAGCCACCACAACCGTCGCTACCACCACCACGGCCGCACGCACCGGACTCCATTGCCGATCACCGATGATCCACACCACCAACGGCCAATGCCACAAATACATGCCATACGAAATCCGCCCAATCCACCCCAACGGCGTCGACCCCAACACAAGCGTGAGCCCCTCACGCCGATCCGCCGCACTCGTGGCCGCCACCAAAACGGCCACCACCACAGAAAACACAACCCCACCACCCAAAAAATACGCCGGGCGAGGACTGTGCTGGCCACCCAACAAACACAACCCCGCCACCACCCCAACCAACCCCAACGCCATCAACGGCTGAGCCCGACGCGTCACAAACAACTGCACCCCACGAACCTGCATACACGCAGCCACCGCCGCCCCCACCAGCGGCGCAAACACCCGCGTATCAGTGCCCATATAGGCACGCTCAGCAGTGTGCGGGTCATACAGCCACGCAAACCACACCGCCGAAGCCGCCCCCACCACAAGCGCCACCACAAAAACACCACGCCGCACCGCCACTCGCCGCACCGCAGCGATCTCCGAACGCGCCGCAGAATCAAGACCACCCTCAACACCGACAACACGGCTACACGCCCGCACCCACGGCGCTACACACACCACCAACAACAACGGCCACACCACATAAAACTGCTCCTCCACAGCCAAAGACCACACATGCTGCAAAGGTGAAGTACTGCCGTCATTACTGAAATACCCAGCGGCATCAATAAACCGCCAATTCCCCACATACAACAACGACCACAACGCATCTGCCCCAATATCAGCCCGCCGAAACGGCGCAGCCACAAAAGCAGACACCCCCACCACAGTCACAATCAACAACACCGAAGCCGGAAGCAGCCGCAACACCCGCCGCACCCAAAACCCACCCAAATCGATCCGCCCCGTGCCAGTTAGCTCCCGCATCAGCAACGTGGTGATCAAAAACCCCGACAACACAAAAAACACATCCACCCCGAGGAAACCACCATCAGCCCCCGGTAGCGACACGTGATAAGCGATCACCGCGATCACCGCCAACGCACGAATCCCATCCAAAGAATCCACCCGCGTATGACGGGCAGCGCGGGTACCGCGCTGAGCAGGGCTATTGAGCAACGTGGTCACGAGGGAGGTGCCTCCACTAATTCGAGGTGAACGCACCACGCGGTACGTCGAGGAGGAGTGACCCCTCCACTCCTGGCACTAAAGCCAGAACCGGAGATCACTCCTCCCCGAATCGACCGATTTCGCTGTTACTCAAGCCCTTCCAAGAAAGCGATCAATGTGCGGACGCCATATCCCGTGCCGCCCTTAACCGTGTATCCATACGCACTCGCCTCATTGAAAGCAGGTCCAGCAATATCAATGTGACCCCACGGAATGTGCTTCTTGTCATCCGCGGCCACAGCCTCAGCACCATCAGTGACCTGACCATCACCAGACTCAGCCGCACCGGCACCATGAGCACCACCGGAAGGCACAAACTCACGCAAGAACGCCGCCGCAGACATAGCGCCACCCAAACGGCCACCCATGTGCTTAAAGTCCGCCACATCCGAATCCAACGTCGCCCGGATCTCTTCAGCAATCGGCATCGGCCACACAGCCTCACCAGCAAACCCACCAGCCTCAGTGAGCGCTACCTGCAAATCATCATCATTGGCCATGATCGCAGCCGTACGCGATCCCAACGCCACCATGGCAGCACCGGTAAGAGTAGCCACATCGATAATCGCATCGGGAGCCGACTCCACAGCCAGAGCCAACCCATCAGCCATCACCAAACGACCCTCAGCATCTGTGTTGATGATCTCCACTGTGGAACCATCACGCATGGTCACCACATCACCCGGACGCTGCGCAGCCCCACCAGGCATGTTCTCGGCCAAGCACAGGTACGCAGTCACAGCCACCGGCAGCTCCAACTCAGCAGCAGCCAACACCGTGCCAAGCACCGCCGCAGCGCCACCCATGTCGCACTTCATCGTCGCCATGCTGTCGGCAGGCTTAATGCACAAACCACCCGAATCGAAGGTGATGCCCTTACCAATCAACGCCACCGTGGTCGTTGCGCCCTCAGGCCGGTAAGAAAGCGTCACAATCCGCGGCGGGTGCACCGATCCCTGCCCCACACCCACGATTCCACCGAAACCGCCCTCAACCAGAGCAGATTCGTCCAAAACCTCCACCGACAACGAGTCGTGCTCGCCAGCGAGCTCCACTGCACGATCAGCGAACGTTTCCGGGTACAACACGTTCGGGCTCGTGTTGACCAAATCCCGCGCCAAGCACTGGTAAGCAGCCACCACACTCGCCCGCGCCACAGCATCAGCGAGCTCCTCCGACGACTGCTCCAACAACACCGTCACCGACGTCGGCCCCACCTGCTTAGCCGCACGACGCTCCCGCACCTTCGCAGACAAGTGCTCCACAAAACGGTACGAACCCAACGCCGCACCCTCAGCCAGCGCACCCACGACATCCTCATCAGCCACAGGCGCAACCACCGCGACCTGACGGTGAGCCGACAAATGACGCGCCGCAGCACCAGCAGCCCGACGCCACTTCTCCGGCGCCAACTTCTCCGGAACACCAGCACCCAATCCCACAACCACAATCAGCTTGGCAGCCACACCAGGGGCACCCACCACAGCAGTCACAGAATCGGCCTTACCCGAAGCAGCCACAGCCTCCAACACCGACTCCACATGGGCCTGCGTCTCCTGCGGCAACCGCGAACCAGGAACAAGCACAGCCCGCCCAGAAACACTCGTCGCGAAAACCACCACAGCATCGACGCCAGCCTCAGCGGCACTCTGGACACTCACATTGATATCGATCACGAAAAACCTCTCAAATTGAAGAAAACACGGACAACTCGTCCCCCATTGTGTGCATGCCCCAGCCATACATGTGGCTCTTCTCACACGAGGGATAAGCGCGGCGTTAACGAGCCAACCCGGACATGCGTGTCACCACCGACAATAGAGCGCCCACCCTGCCCAAAAGGCAAGAGAAACAACAAGCCCCAACAAAAATCCCACCCAGCCGCCCAACCAGCACAAACCAGCAGCACAACCACCCCACCTCACAGCGCAAACGCCCACCAACACAGCTGGGGCACAACAGCGTTGACGTATGGTCGCGCTCATGAAAAATCGCACAGCGCTCGCGCTCGCCCTGTCCCTAGCCCTCATCCCCACAGCAACAGCCGCACCCGCCACCGCCTCCCCACCCCAAAGCCCCGGACCCATCAGCCACCGCCTGCCCAAAAAAGCAACCATGACCGGCTCCGGAGGAGCAGCAGCCTCCGTCGACCCCATCGCCACACAAACCGCCATCGACGTCCTCGCCCGCGGCGGCACCGCAGCAGACGCGGCAGTAGCAGCCACAGCAGTCCTCAACGTCGTCGAGCCCTACGCCACCGGCCTAGGTGGCGGCGGATTCTTCGTCCACTACGACGCCAAAACCAAAAAAGTCCAGACCATTGACGGACGCGAAACCGCCCCCGCCTCCATCCGAGAAACATCCTTCCTCGAACCAGACGGCAAACCCATGAACTTCGACAAAGCCGTCAACTCAGGCCTATCCGTCGGCGTACCCGGCAACCCAGCCATCTGGCAAATGGCACTCAAACAATGGGGCAAACGATCCCTATCCCAAATGCTCCAACCCGCAGAAGAAATCGCCCGCCGCGGATTCGTTGTCGACCAAGCATTCAGCGCCGAAACCGCCGACAACGCCAAACGATTCGCCAAATTCCCTGCTACCGCAGCGATCTTCCTGCCCGGCGGCAAACCCATCCAACCCGGCACCGTACTGCGCCAACCCGACCTCGCCCGCACCTACCACCTCCTACGCACCCAAGGCCCCGACGCCCTCTACCGCGGCCCCATCGGCAAAGCCATCGTCAACACCGTCAACCACCCCGCCACCGCCCCTGGCATCACCGTCCCCGCCGGCGGAATGACAATGAACGACCTCGCCAACTACCGCGCCCTCCCCAAAGAGCCCATAGTCAGCAAACACAAAAACCTCACCATCTACGGCATGCCCACCTCCAGCGGCGGCGGCACCGCAGTAGCAGAAATCCTCAACCTCATGCAGGAAACCGAAAAACAAACAGGCACCCCCGTATCAAAAACAGACAACACCCAATACCTCCACCGCTTCGCCGAAGCCAGCGCCGCCGCCTTCGCCGACCGCAACCGATGGGTAGCCGACGTCCCCGGAGCCCCCGTCAACGAACTCATCTCCCCGGCCTACGCAACCGAACGCGCCTGCGGATTCAACCCAGACAAAGCCGCACAACGCCCCATCGTCTTCGGAAACCCCGACGGAAAATACGGCCCCTGCAAACCTCGCCCCGCAGGCAAACCTGGAAAAATCAACGAAGGCGCCTCAACAACACACCTCACCGTCGCTGACCGATGGGGCAACGTCGCCTCATACACCTCAACCATCGAACAATTCGGCGGCTCCGGCATGGTCGTCCCCGGCTACGGGTTCCTCCTCAACAACCAACTCACCGACTTCGAATTCACCGCCCCCACCAAAGGAATCCCACACCCCAACCTCCCCGCCCCCGGCAAACGCCCCCGCTCATCCATGTCACCAACAATCGTCACCAAAAACGGACGCCCCATCCTCGCAACCGGCGCCGCAGGAGGCTCCACAATCATCAGCACCACCGCCCAAATCCTCCTGGGCTACCTCGACCGCAACCTCACCGCAGTCGAAGCCGTCAACACCCCACGCCTGTCATCACGAAACACCGCAGCCGGCGCCGAACCACAACTCATGAAATCAGCCACCGGTGAAGCACTCCGCGCCATGGGACAACCCATGACCGAAACCAAAACCCTCGGACGCGCCACCGCCATCGCCATGCCCACCCAAGGCGTATTCATCCCCGCCGCCGAACGCACCCGCGGCGGAGGCGGATCAGCCATGGTCGTCAACCCCCGCCCATAACACCACCACCCACACCAACCGATCGGCCTGTCCACACCAGACAGGCCGATCCCCCCCCAAAAAAACCCACTTTTAACACGCCCCACCCCACCAGGAACCGACATGTAGCTGCGCCAAAACGCCCACGGCCCTAACGTGACCCATATGAGCGAAGACAAACTCTCCCCAATCCACGACGAACACCTCGCCCTCGGCGCCAAAATGGCCGACTTCTCCGGCTGGCTCATGCCCATCGAATACGCAGGCGGAGGAGTCCTCACCGAACACGCAGCGGTACGCGAACACGTCGGCATCTTCGACGTCAGCCACCTCGGCAACGCCACCGTCAAAGGACAAGGCGCCTTCGACTTCGTTAACTCCTGCTTCACCAACGACCTACGCAAAATCGGCCCCGGCAAAGCCCAATACACAATGTGCTGCAACGAAAGCGGCGGCGTAGTCGACGACCTCATCCAATACGTCCGAGCCGAAGACGACATCCTCCTCATCCCTAACGCCGCCAACACCAGCGAAGTCGTCCGCCTCCTGTCCGAAGCCGCCCCCGAAGGCATCACCGTCACCAACGAACACACCGACTACGCCATCATCGCCGTCCAAGGCCCCGACAGCCCCAAAGTCCTCACCGCCATGGGCCTGCCCACCGACATGGAATACATGTCCTTCGAACAGGCAGAACACAACGGCATCCCCATGACCGTCTGCCGCACCGGCTACACCGGCGAAAAAGGCTACGAACTCGTCTGCCCCTGGGACAAAGGCGCAGACCTATGGCGCGAACTCCTCAAAGCCATCGAACCCTTCAACGGCCGCCCCTGCGGACTCGGCGCTCGCGACACCCTCCGCATGGAAATGGGCTACGCCCTCCACGGCCACGAACTCAACCTCGACATCACCCCCAACATGGCTCGCGCCGTCTGGGCCATCGGATGGGACAAACCCGCCTTCTGGGGCAAAGACTTCCTCACCACCCAGCGCGCAGAGAAAAAAGCCCGCCTCTCCTGGGGCCTGCTAGTCCAAGACAAAGGCATCCCGCGTCAAGACTGCGAAATCCTCGACGCCGACGGAAACGTCATCGGCGTTGTCACATCAGGAACCATGTCACCCTCACTCAAACAAGGCATCGCCCTGGGCTTGATCGACCGCGGCATCAAAGCCGGCGACGAGGTATTCATCGCCGTCCGCAACCGCAAACTCAAAGCCATCGTGCAGCGCCCACCCTTCGTTGAAACCGGCGTCGCCGACTGATCTACCCCTGCCCAACAGTGAGGGTGCGAACCGGAACTAACCGGTCCGCACCCTCACTGCTTTCCACCCCCACATCACGAAGCAGCCACAAGCACCGCCCCCGCAACCAACGCAACACTCAAAGAAATCTCCACTCCCGCACCAAGAACATCACCAGTCATCCCACCTAACCGCGCCCGCGCATGACGCAACAACAGCAACACAGCCGCCACCCCCACCCCGAACACAACCAGACCATGCCACCAACCGCCCCCACAAACATGAGTAACCAACGCACTGCCAGCCGCAACCAGCACTGACACAACCGCCAACGCCACCGGCGAAACAGAACCAGCCACAGTAGCCCCCAACCCCGAAGACGAAGCCGCCGGATACCCACGACGGCACCCCCACGCCAACGACGCCCGCGATACCACCACCGCCACCACAGCCAAAACCACACCCGCACCACTTTGAACCAAAGCAACAAGCGCGCTGAACTGCACCAAAACACTCAAAACCACAGCAGCCACACCACTAGGGCCAATATCGCTGCGCTTCATCACATCAAGGGCCTTCGCGCGGTCGTACGACGCCGACAGCCCATCAGCCGTATCAGCCAAACCATCCAGATGCATCCCCCGGCTCGAAACAGCAAGAACAGCAAGCAACAACGCAGCCACCACCGCAGGAGACACAGACAAAAAAGACCCCACCCACACCCCCAACCCCATCAACACAAGCAACGGCACAAGAACCACCGGAGCAATCAACATCGCTCCCGCAGCCACCCGAGCATCAATATTTCTCGGCGGCGGCACACGCCACGTCGTCAACGTCCCAAACGCCAGACACAACACATCACGCACCATCACGCACCCCTACGACCAAACCGAGCATTTCCCCACCCCATCGCCACATCATCGACCGTAGGAAACCCCGTCAAATCCACCACCCGACCAGCAACAACCAACGCCATCCGGTCGGCAACAGCAGACGCACACTGATTCACCTGACCAAGCGCATCCCGGAAAAGCCGCCCCGACACATGAGCCGGAACCACCCCTAACCCCACCTCATTCGACACCAAAATCACATCGACCCCCGCACCACCGGTCGACTCCAACGCACTACCCAACCGCGCACACCCCTGCTCCACCACACCCACTGCCCGATCCCGCTCTTCCCAGGCCCCCGCATCGTCAATAAGCCGAGTAGTCCACGTACCCAAACAATCAACTAAAACAGCCCCGCGCCCACCTGCAGACTCACTGGCGACAGAGTTGATAGCCCCCGGAACATCACCGGTCTCACGCGTCACCCAATGAGCCGGCCGGCGCAACTGATGCGCCCGAACCCGCTCCCGCCACTCAGCATCCTGCGGAGCCACCGGATCCGGCACCGGCCCAGGGGCCACATATGTGACCCGCTCATATGCTCCAGCAAGCCGCTCAGCCAAACGACTTTTCCCGCTACGAACACCGCCCAGAACCAGCATCACCGTCACGAAAAGTCACGCTCCCAGCGCTCAACGAAGGATCCTTACCCCGACCCTACGACGCACCACCGCGCAGATGGCGTGGGCGAGCGCACACGCCGCCTATATACGGGCAAAATGTATGTGTGAGTAGATCCGTAGCGGTTGGCCTATGCCTGGGGTACGTAGCAGACCGGATCCTGGGAGATCCTCCCCGACATCACCCCGTGGCATGGTTTGGGCAGCTAGCCACAACAACCGAAAAACACATATGGGCCAACAATCGCAAGCACGGAGTCCTCTACACATCGTTACTGCTCACCGCAGTAACCGGAACTGCCCTGGCCATCAACTCCCAAACCCGTTCCCCCTGGCAACGCTGTCTACTCACCGCCGCTACCACCTGGATCGCTCTTGGAGGTAAGTCTCTCGAAGCAGAAGGCGAAGCAATGGCTGCTCGCCTGGACACAGCGACCATCTCAGGAGATCTCACCGCAGCCCGAGAGCGCCTCTCACACCTGTGCAGTCGCGACGCAAGCGCCCTCACCGCCGATGAGCTCGCACGCGCAACAGTGGAATCACTGGCTGAAAACACATCAGATGCTGTCACTGGCGCAGTCTTTTGGGGGGCCGTAGCTGGCGTACCGGGCATAGTCCTGTACCGCGCAGCCAACACCCTGGACGCAATGGTCGGATACCGCAGCGACCGTTACGAGAAATTCGGGTGGGCCTCTGCACGCTTGGACGATCTGCTCAATTACCTCCCGGCTAGGGTCACCGCAGCGGTCACAGTCGCTATCGCTCCAGCCTTTGGTGGCTACACAGCAGTTATTAGAGCTTGCCGAGCATGGTGGCATGACGCCCCTGCCCATCCCAGCCCCAACGCGGGCTCAGTTGAAGCCACCGCAGCTGGTGTATTGGGAGTTTCTCTAGGCGGCACCAACATGTATGCCGGTAGCCAGGAAACACGCGGCAAGCTTGGAACAGGGCCAGCCCCGGTCGTGGATGACGTACGCCGCGCCATCACTCTCACTCGCACTGTCGCTGCAACAGCTACCGCGGCCTGTGTGGCCCTGGCGTGGGTGCTGCCTAGCCGACGCCGCACTACTACCCCCAGGAGCACGCTGTGACCGCTCATGGCCTTCTTGTTGCCGGAACGACCTCTGACGCAGGAAAAAGCCTGCTCGTGGCTGGAATGTGTCGATACTTTGCGCGACAAGGAGTGCGGGTAGCTCCGTTTAAGTCCCAAAACATGTCCAACAACTCCATGGTCACGCCCGACGGTGTAGAGATTGGGCGTGCGCAGTGGTTGCAAGCGTTGGCTGCGCGCGCTGTTCCGGAAGCGGCGATGAACCCGGTGCTATTGAAGCCGGGCACAGATCGGACGAGCCACGTTGTTCTTATGGGGAGGCCGCATGGGCGCCTGGGGACGGGGGAGTGGGCCACAGGGCGTCGGGAGTTGGCTGCAGCGGCATATGAAGCATGGGATGACCTTGCCTCTCGGTATGAGGTGGTCATTGCTGAGGGAGCTGGCAGCCCTGCCGAGGTGAATCTCCGGGCCGGTGATTACGTCAATTTCGGTTTGGCTGCAGAGAAATCCCTTCCGGTAGTTGTTGTTGGGGATATTGACCGCGGTGGTGTTTTAGCCGCGATGTATGGCACGTGGGGGATTGTTGATGCTCAGGACAGGGCTCGGATTACTGGCTGGATAGTTAACAAGTTCCGCGGTGACGAGGCGCTGTTGCGTCCGGGGTTGGACATCCTGCACGAGCGCACCGGTGTGCCGGTGTTGGGTGTGGTGCCGTGGCTGGCAGACGCGTGGCTAGATGGTGAGGACGCTTTAACCATAGGGGCATTCGGGCGATCCGGAGCAGGCACTGATGAGGCATGCGGGGATCGGCTGACGGTTGCTGTGGTTGCGTTGTCGCGTATTTCGAACTCTACGGATGTGGATGCTTTCGCGGCGGAGCCGGGCGTCGATGTGACGGTGACGCGTGATCCGGATGTGTTGGCGCGGGCTGATCTGCTTGTCTTGCCGGGGTCGCGGTCCACGCTTGCTGATTTGTCGGGTTTGCGTGCTGATGGTTTGGATGAGGTGGTGGCACAGCGGGCTCGTGTGGGGCGCCCGGTGCTGGGTATTTGTGGCGGGTATCAGATGCTTGCTGAGCGGGTCATTGATCAGGAGTGCGTGGAGGCCTCTAGTCCGGTGAGTGTGGAGGGGTTGGGGCTTCTTCCGGTGCAGGTGGTGTTTACCGCGCAGAAGCATTTAGGGACTCCGCGTGGTGTGTGGCGTGGTGTTGAGGTTAGTGGGTACGAGATTCATCATGGAACGCCGGTTTTCACTGCTCCTGTGGGTGAGGGGGATGGTGAGGCGTTTCTTGATGGGGTGCGTCGTGGCGGGGTGTTTGGGACGCATTGGCATGGTGCGTTTGAGAATGATGCGTTTCGGCGTGTGTTTTTGGCGGAGGTTTCTTTGCGGGTGGGTAAGGGGTGGGTGGCGTCTTCGTCGTTGGGTTTTGCTTCGCGTCGGGAGAGGATGCTTGACGCGGTGGCGGATGCGTTGACTGAGCACCTTGTCCCCGGGTCACTGGAGCGTGTGCTTGGGTTGTGACCCGGGGCCGGGGGTTATAGGCCCAGTTCTAGTTCGCAAAAGGCGGTGATGGCTTCGCCTTCGCCGGTGACTTCGACGTCTGCTACGTGGGTGCGGCCGGTGGCGTAGAGGACGAGTTCGGAGGGTTCGCCGCGCAGTACGACTGTGCCGTTTTTGGTGGGGCGGTGGACGGCGCAGCGGCCGTGGGATGGTGTGACGAGCACGACGCCGGTGGGGGATTTGCGGAACATGAGTTGTCCGGCTTGTTTTAGGCGTGCCCATAGAGCGGTTTGGAGGTCGGCGTTGAGGGTGCGGGTGTGTTCGGGGGTCCAGTCGGGGGCGGCTCGTAGGACGTCTTCGTGGTGGACGTAGAACTCGACGAGGTTGATGGCGTCGTCCATGTGGGGCAGGCGGGTGGGGGACCAACCGCGGGGGCCTTCTTGGACCATGTTGATGAGTTGGGGCCAGGCTTTTTCGGCGTATTCGTCTTGTACGCGTTGGGTGTGTTCGGCGACGGCGCTGAGCAGGACGCCTATGGCTGCGTCGGGGCGTCTTTCGCGTAGTACTACGTGTGCCGCGAGGTCTTTGGTTCTCCAGCCTTCGCAGAGGGTGGGCGCTTGCGGGCCGACTCGCATGAGGGTGGAGGCGAACTGTTGTCGTTCGATTTTCGCCAGTCCGGTCATGGGTTCATTTTGTCAGGGTGCGGTGGTTTTGGTGTTGGTGATGTTTATGTGGCGATGGCCCATCTGCCTTTTCCTTTGTTTTTTGCCTTGTACATGGCTGCGTCGGCTTGGGCGAGGAGTTGTTGGGGGGTGCAGGTTGTTTCGGGGGTGGCCAGGGCTATGCCGATGGAGAAGGTTGCGGTCCAGGTGATGCCTTCGCGTAGGGGAAGGGGTGAGGTGAAGTGGTTGAGGATGCGTTCGGCGACGCTTTGGGCGCCTGTGGGGGTGAGGCCGTCGGCGATGATGACGAATTCGTCGCCGCCGTATCTTCCGACGATGTCTTCGGGGCGGGTGACGGAGGAGAGGATTGCGGCGATGTGGCGTAGTAGTTGGTCGCCGATGTCGTGTCCGTGTTGGTCGTTGACGGATTTGAATTCGTCGAGGTCCAGGAAGATGACGGCGGTGGTGTTGTGTCGTTTGGGGGTGGTGTTGAGCAGTTTGTGGTTGAGGGCTTCGAGGGTGGCTGCTCTGTTGGGGAGGCCGGTGAGTTGGTCGTGGGTGGCGCGGTAGGTGCTGTCTTTGACGGCGGTGTTGAGGTGTCCGAAGGTGACCCAGAGTCGTAGTGCGATTAGGGCTAGGAGGATGATGACCAGGAAGGCGCGGGCGAGTGCGTCGATGGTGTTGGTTGCGGGGGTCGCTGCTGCTAGGGCGGTGGGGGAGAGGGTGAGGGGTAGGAGGGCGATGTGTGCTCGGGGAGCGTGTTGGGGTGGGGGTGTGTAGGTGAATAGGCGTGGGAAGGTGGGGTGGATGACCACGACTGACATGCCGAAGACGGTGAAGGCTTGGAGTGAGTCGAGGATGGCTGGTGTTTCGGATGGGGCGATGAGTTCGTAGGTGGACAGGGTTGCGTCTAGTGCGGTGACGGCGGTGAGGGTGCCGATGAGCCACCAGAGGCTGGTGGGTATGTTGCGGCGTTGGATGGCCAGGTGGGTGCTGAGGCTGAGTAGGAGGATGTCCATGGCTGGGTAGGTGGCCATGACGAGGGCGTGGGGGAGGTCTTCGCCGCCGTGTACGGCGCCGCTGGCTACGGTCCAGAAGGCGAGGAATGTGGCGACGGCGGTGGCGAGGGCGTCGGTCAGTGCGGTGGCGCGGTGGGTGTGTCCGGCTGGGCGGGGGAGTTTGATGAGGCCGATCGCGAGGGCGAGGTAGGCCAGGAGGAAGATGTATTCGCTGAGCCAGAGGGGTCCGATGATGGTATCTGAGGTGGCGGGGATGAGTTCGAGGATGCCGTCGAGGATGAGGACGATTCCGGGCAGTGAGGCCGCGGTGGCGGTTCGGGGGGCGAGTTTGTGGAAGTGGGGACCGATGGTGATGGCGATGGCGAATAGAAGCCAGACCAGGTCGAGGATGAGTTCGTTTCCGCCGGTGATGACGGTGAATGTGGCGAGGGTGAGTCCGCTCCAGAAGAGGATTTTGCGTCGCGATTCTGCGGGGGACGCGATGGGTTCCACGTCCTCTCCTTCGAGTGTGTGTTTGGGCCGTGAGTGAGGGGGTTGCTCACTTTTATCATCTTGGAGTTGCTCTGGGGTGGGAGGTTGGGGTTGTGGCGTTTTGGGTGGCGTGTCTGGGCGGCAGAATGGGGGTGTGAGTGATGAGCGATGCGGTCAGCAGGGTGTTGGTGTGGTGTCGGTGAGTGTTCCGCAGGTGGGGTGGGGTGTGGCGTGGCCTGAGTTGTCGACTTTTGAGGAGCTTGCTGTGCAGCGGCGGGTGGTTCCGGTGGTGCGGCGGGTACTTGCTGATGGTGAGACGCCGTTGGGGGTGTATCGCAAGCTTGCGGGGGATGCTGCAGGGACGTTTTTGCTGGAGTCTGCTGAGCAGGGGCAGTGGGATCGTTATTCGTTTGTGGGGGTGTCGAGTCGTGCCACGTTGACGGAGAAGGATGGTCAGGCTTTTTGGTTGGGGTCTGCTCCGGCGGGGTTGCCGGTGGGTGGTGATCCGTTGGTGGCGTTGCGGGAGTCGTTGGCGTTGTTGGCTTCGGATCCGTTGGTGGGGCTTCCTCCGATGACCTCTGCTTTTGTGGGGCATATTTCGTATGACGCGGTGCGGCGGTGGGAGTCTTCGGTTCCTGATGGCAATCCGGATGTGATGCGGGTGCCGGAGTTGGCGATGAATTTGGTGGATGATCTGGCTGTTTTTGATCATTCGGATGGGTCGCTTCTGCTTGTTGCTAATGCCATTAATTGGGATGGCGGTGATGAGGGGGTGGCTGATGCGTATGCGGATGCTGTGGCGCGGTTGGACCGTATGGTGGCTGGTTTGTCGCGGCCTGCGCCTAGTTCGGTGGCGGTGTTTGATACTCCTGTGCCGGAGCCGGTTTCGGATCGCACGGCGGAGGAGTTCGTGGCGATGGTGGAGGCTGCGAAGGAGCATATTCGGGCTGGTGATGCGTTTCAGGTTGTGCCGAGTCATCGTTTTTCGATGCCGTGTGAGGCTGATGCGTTGGATGTGTATCGCGTGTTGAGGGCGAGTAATCCGAGTCCGTATATGTACATGTTTCGGTTTGAGCGTCCGGATGGCAGTCGGTATGACGTGGTGGGGTCTAGTCCGGAGGCGTTGGTGCGGGTGACGGGGGATCGGGTGATTACGCATCCGATTGCGGGGTCGCGTCCGCGGGGGGTGACTCCTGCGCAGGATCAGTGTTTGGAGGAGGAACTTTTAGCTGATCCGAAGGAGCGTGCCGAGCATGTGATGCTTGTGGATTTGGCGCGTAATGATCTGCAGCGTGTGTGTCGTGCGGGCACGGTTGATGTTGTGGAGTTCATGAAGGTGCGTCGGTATAGCCACGTTATGCATATTGAGTCGAGCGTGGAGGGGGTGTTGCGGCAGGGGAAGGGTGCGTATGACGCTTTGGTGGCTACTTTCCCGGCGGGGACGTTGTCGGGTGCACCTAAGCCCAGTGCGATGCGGATTATTGATGAGCAGGAGGTGAGCCGTCGGGGGTTGTATGGCGGGGTTGTGGGGTATCTGGATGTGCATGGTGATTTGGATGTGGCGATTGCTATTCGTACGGCTTTGTTGAGTGGTGGGGTGGCGCATGTTCAGGCGGGGGCGGGGGTTGTTGCTGATTCGGTTCCTGAGTTGGAGTATCAGGAGACGGTGAATAAGGCGATGGCTGTGTTGCGTGCGGTTGCTGCTGCTTCGACGATGGGATGCCCGTGAGTGTGGATGTGTCTGGTTCTGGTGGGGTTGTGTGGGCTCGTAAGGGTGTTGTTCTTACTGCGGGGTTAGTTGCGCATGCGGTGGCGGCTGTGGTGACGCAGGTGCCGTGGACTGTTGATGCGGGGGTGGGGCCTGCGGGTGCGGTGTCGTTGACGGGGGCGCAGGTGGCTCCGGGTGTGTTGGCGATGGCGTTGGCGGGGTTGGCTGCTGGTGCTTTTGGTGCGTTTGCGCAGGGTGTGTGGGCGCGGTGTGCTGGTGGGGTGGTGTGTGCCACGGGGGGTGGAGTGGCTGGGTTGGCTGGGGTGGCTGTGGCTGGTGGGGCTGTGGCTGGTGTTGCGGGGTGGGTTGCTTTGGTTGGGGGAATGGTTGCGTGTGTGGCGGGTGGGGTTGGTGCGTGTGTGGCTGGTGGGTGGGGTCGTGCGTCGTCGCGGTTTTCTTCGCCGGTTGGTGTTGATGGTGGTGGGGGTGGGCGTGATGCGGCCTCGGATTGGGATGCGTTGAGTCGGGGTGAGGATCCGACGGTGTGAGTGGGTGTTGGTGTGGCGCGCCGGTCCTGGTGAAGGCGGTGCAGGGATATGGTTTCGGCTGTAACAATTGAGTGTGGTTGGGTGTTACGTGCTGTGGCGCGCTATCTGGTTGTTCCAGATAGCGCATGACTGGTGGCGTGGCGCCGATCATGCAGTGGGAAACCCAATATGCAGATTCGTGGGGCGTAGGGCCTCGCATTGTCAGGAGAGTGGAGATTTCCGATGAGTCATCAGGCCCCTGAGCCCGTCCAGCAGAGCACGCCCGCTGAGCCTGGGCATGGCAACACTCCTGCGGCGTGGACAGGTACGGTGATTTTGCTCGTGGCGTCTGCTCTTATTTCTTTGGGCATGGTGTTGGGGCAGTCGTGGATGTGGATAGTTGGTGTTGTGGGTGTGGTGGCTGGTGTCGTGGTGTGGGCTGCGATGAACCGCATGGGCTTCAATCAGGAAAAACCGCACGGTCATTGATTTTTGGTGATGGTGGGTGGCTCGTCGCCGGGTGGGTTCGGTGGCGGGCCGCTCGCTGAGACGATTCAGCGGGTTTTTCTGTGACGACTACCCTGTCGAGGGTGGGTACCGTTCTTGACGAGATCATCGCAGGGGTCGTAGAGGACCTGGCTGAGCGTAAGCGTGCTGTTTCGCTGGAGGAGCTCAAAGACGTTGCTGCTTCACGGGATTCAGCGTTGAACGCTGAGGCTGCGTTGCGTGGTGACGGTAATGGTGTCGCAGTGATCGCGGAGGTGAAGCGGTCAAGCCCGAGTAAGGGCGCATTGGCAGCGATCGCTGATCCTGCTGCGTTGGCGGTGGAGTATGAGTCTGGTGGGGCCTCGATGGTCAGTGTTTTGACTGAGCAGCGACGTTTTGGTGGCAGTTTGGCCGATTTAGAGGCGGTGCGGGCTAGGGTTGATGTTCCGCTGCTGCGTAAAGATTTTGTGGTGGATCCGTATCAGTTGTGGGAGGCGCGGGCTTACGGCGCGGATGCGGTGTTGTTGATCGTGGCGGCTTTGGAGCAGGAGCAGCTGATCAGTTTGGTGGAGCGGACGCATTCGCTGGGGATGACAGCGTTGGTGGAGGTTCATGATGAGGTTGAGTGTGAGCGTGCGGTGATCGCGGGGGCTCGGGTGGTGGGGGTCAATAACCGTAATTTGAAAACGTTGAAGGTTGATCGGGGTACGTTCGCGCGGGTGGTTTCGGCGGTTCCTTCTGGGGTTGTGAAGGTGGCTGAGTCTGGGGTGCGGGGGCCGTATGACGTGATGGATTTTGTTCGTGATGGGGCGGATGCGGTGTTGGTGGGGGAGGCGCTGGTAACGGGGGGAGACCCGCGTGGTGCGGTGCGTGATCTCGTCGCTGCCGGGGCGCACCCATCTACTCAGGGAAAGATCGGTCGGTGAATCGGGTGTCTGTGCAGGGTAGTGACGTTCCAGGTCGTTTCGGTGCTTATGGCGGTAGGTATATGCCCGAGGCGCTGGTTGCGGCGTTGGAGGAGGTCGATGTTGAGCGACGAAAAGCGCAGGAAGACCCGGAGTTTGTGGCCGAGTTGGAGCGTTTGCAGCGTGAGTATGTGGGTCGCCCCAGCGTTGTGACGGAGGTGTCGCGTTTTGCTGAGCATTGCGGCGGGGCGCGGGTGTTCCTTAAGCGTGAGGATTTGAATCACACGGGTTCGCACAAGATCAACAATGTGCTTGGGCAGGCGTTGTTGACTAAGCGAATGGGCAAGACCCGCATTCTTGCTGAGACGGGTGCGGGCCAGCATGGCGTTGCTACTGCTACGGCTGCGGCGCTGATGGGGCTGGAGTGCGTGGTGTACATGGGGGAGAAGGACACCCAGCGGCAGGCGTTGAATGTGGCGCGGATGCGGTTGCTTGGCGCCGAGGTGATCGCGGTCACGCATGGCAGCCGTACGCTCAAGGACGCGATTAATGAGGCGTTGCGGGACTGGGTGGCGCATGTGGATAGCACGCATTACGCCTTGGGCACGGTGACTGGGCCGCACCCGTTCCCGGAGATGGTTCGAGATTTCCAGCGGATTATTGGGGTTGAGGCGCGGCAGCAGATTTTGGACAAGGTTGGGTGTCTGCCGGATGCGGTGTGTGCATGCGTAGGTGGCGGTTCGAACGCGATGGGTGTTTTTCACGCTTTTGTCCCTGATGAGGGGGTGCGGTTGTACGGCTTCGAGGCCGGTGGCCGCGGTGTGGAGACGGGGAAGCATGCTGCACGTTTTAGTGGTGGGACGCCTGGCGTTTTGCATGGTGCGGCGACGTATGTGTTGCAGGACCCTGATGGGCAAACGATTGATTCGTTTTCTGTTTCGGCGGGGTTGGATTACCCGAGCGTGGGGCCAGAGCATGCGTATCTGCATGATTCGGGCCGTGCCACGTATGCGCCGATCACGGATGAGGAAGCGATGGAGGCCTTCAGGCTGTTGAGCTGGACTGAGGGCATCATTCCGGCTATTGAGAGTTCTCATGCGTTGGCTGGCGCGATGAAGGTGGGTCGTGAGTTGGGCCCGGAGGCAGTGATTCTGGTCAATCTGTCGGGGCGTGGCGATAAAGATGTGGATACGGCTGCGAGTTGGTTTGGGATGCTCCTGGGCTCTGGTGCAGGTGGCAGTGAAGGCGTTGCGGGGCAGGGGGATAACTGATGAGTGTGGCTGAGTCGGGGAAGGCGCGTTTGGAGGGTGTTTTTGCGCGGACGCGTCAGGAGGGCAGGGCTGCTCTTGTGGCGTATTTCCCGGTGGGATATCCGAGGGTGGAGGACTCTTTAGATGTGTTCACCACCTTGGTGGATAACGGCGCCGACGTTGTTGAGGTGGGGCTTCCGTACAGTGATCCGGTGCTTGATGGTCCAGTGATTCAGCTGGCCGGGGACATCGCCAGGGAGAATGGGGTCCGGACCCGCGATGCGTTCGCTGCGGTGCGCACGGTTGTTGCTTCCGGTGGCACTGCGGTGGTTATGACGTATTGGAATCTTGTTCTCCACTACGGGGTGGAGCAGTTCGCTGCCGATTTGGCTGAGGCTGGCGGCAGTGGGTTGATCATCCCTGATTTAACTCCAGATGAGGCCGGTGCTTGGTTGGCCGCTGCTGACAAGTACGGTTTGGCTCCTATTTTCCTTGTGGCTCCTTCGAGTACGCCGCAGCGATTGGTGATGACCACGGGGCATTGCCGTGGGTTTGTGTATGTGGCTTCGACGATGGGTGTGACAGGGGTTCGCTCCAGCGTGGGTGATCCGGCGCGTGAACTTGTTCAGCGCGCTCGTGCAGTTACGCAAGCTCCGTTGGCGGTGGGGTTGGGAGTCTCTAACCGTGAGCAGGCAGCTGAGATCGCTGGCTACGCTGATGGAGTAATTGTGGGGTCGGCGTTGGTGAAATGTGTCGATGCGCAGCAGCCTGTTGTTCAGAGCTTGCCTGCGGTGGCAGAGCTGACTCGTCAGCTCTGTGCTGGTGTGCGTGAAGGGCGCTGAACATCCCGTGACAACTGTCACGGGAATTGTTGGGGGAGCGTTGGTCGTTTCTTTCTCGGAGCGCGCCGGCGCGTGTGAAAGCAACGATCAGGAGTGGCAGTGAACGACCCTGCAGTGGATGAACAAACGCGGTTAAGTCGGCAAGAAAATTCTGGTGATGCCGCCGCTGGTGACCGGTTGGCTCGGTACTCGCCGTGGATTGGCTTGGTGGCTCGACTCGTGCTGGGCGGGGTGTTTTTGCTGGCCGGGTTTTCGAAGATTTTCACCCCTTTGGCCTCGGCTCGGTCAGTGCAGGCGTATCAGATCTTCCCCTTTGAGGTGGCTGCTGCCATTGGGTATGCCCTGCCGGTGGTGGAGATCGCGCTGGGGTTGCTGATTGTGTTCGGCTTGTTCACGCGGTGGACCGCTTTGTTGGGCACGGTCATCATGGTGATTTTCATCATCGGGATCGCCTCGGCGTGGGCGCGCGGGTTGACGATTGACTGTGGCTGTTTCGGTGATGGCGGGTTTGTGGAGCCGGGGAAAACGAAATACCCGCAAGATATTGCTCGGGATCTGGTTTTTGTTGCTGCTGGTTCCTGGTTGTTGTGGCGCCCGGTCACGGCTCTTTCTCTTGATGCGTGGTTGTCGCGGCGCGCAGGTTGAAAGTTTGACTGATTGGGTACGTCGCTGGGAATCTCTAGCTTCGTTTCGTAGTTCAATCATTACTTCGTAACTTCGTAGTTGAATCAGTACGGGGCGACCGCTACGCCGTCATGTCGGACGGGTGCTGGCGAGGCGCGCTGCGCTCCGCTACTCCCACACGCAGGAGAACCAAACACATGGCTTCAAAGCAGCCTTCCTCGAGCCGGGCAGAGAAAATCGCCGCGGCCGCACCGAAGAAGTCAAAAGCGACGCCGGTGATCGCTGCCGTGATTGTGGTTGCGGTGGTCGCTGGAGTGGCTTGGGCGATTTTCGCAGGGATGAAATCGAACTCGAGCGATTCTTCAGCTTCTTACCCGACCCCCAAAGGCGTGGAGGGGCCTGCTGGCGGAGTTGTGGTTAACGCAGACAAGGTCAACCCGAAGGCCCCGACTCTGGAAATTTACGAAGACCCGCAGTGTCCGGCATGTGCTTTCGCGGAGAAGGCTTTGGGGCCAGCGGTGGCTCAGATTCGTGACGCAGGGTCAGCAAAAGTGACTTATCACGTAAAAACATTCTTGGACGACAATCTTCGCAATGATTCGTCGAAGCGGGCCGGTAATGCTCTCATGTGCTCCGTCGATGCTGGCAAGTTTGTTCAGTACCATGACACTCTCTTCGCAGAGAAGAACCGCCCTGTAGAAGAAGGGCAGGGATGGACTGATGCTCAGCTGCAGCAGTACGCCACTGACTCGGGAATCAGCGGAAACGAGCTGCAAACCTGGAAGAGCTGCTTCTCTGATGACCGCTACGGCAAATACCTCAAAGCGGTCGAAGAACGCACCAGCCGCGATGACAAGATTGCAGGGACACCCACCTACCGTCTGAACGGTAAAGACTTTGAGCTCAAACAAACAACGACGGGTGAAGACCTCATCAACGCGGTGACCGCCGCTGGCGGCAAACCTGCCGGAACGAAACCGACCAACTGATCCACCGCGCGCCGTTCTTGGCCACCGTGGTGAAAGCAGCAGAATTACCCAGGCGGGTACAGGACACCCTGTACCCGCCTGGGTCTTATCCGGTAGGTTCGCCACACCCCACCGACGACCATCCCCGCTGCGGGGCGAATACTGAACAATCCAGGAGTTCCTCGTGCTGATGAGTATCCCGAGTCCAGAACAGGCCGTGTGGTTTCTCGGCCCGGTGCCTATCCGGGCTTACGCACTGTGCATCCTGCTGGGTGTAGTGATCGCGGCTTGGTGGACATCGAAACGACTCGCTGCGCGCGGTGAAGACCCGGACGCGATGTGGGACATCACGATGTGGGCCGTAGTGTTCGGCATCATCGGTGGCCGCATCTACCACGTGTTCTCTACGCCTGCTCCGTACTGGGGTCCCAACGGCAATCCCTGGAATGCCTTCAAGGTATGGGAAGGCGGGCTCGGGATTTGGGGTGCAGTCGCCTTGGGTGCTGTGGGTGTGTGGCTTGGCTGCCGCCAAACAAAGGTTTCGTTCCTTGCCGTGGCCGAGAGCGTTGCTCCTGCGCTGCCCCTGGCTCAAGCGATTGGTCGCTTCGGTAACTGGTTTAACAATGAACTGTATGGAGCTGCCACGGATCTTCCGTGGGGTTTGCAGATTCACGCTTGGGATTTCGCTGCAGGTCGGGCACAGATTGGGCCAGATGGTCACGCAGTGATTGTGGGGACGTTCCACCCCACGTTCCTCTACGAGGCGTTGTGGTGTGCGGCGCTTTCGCTTGTCCTTGTGGGGATTGAGAAGGCTCGCCGGGGGCGGGGTGCCCCGGGACAGCTGTTCGCGGCGTACATCATGGGATACACATTGGGGCGCGTCTGGATCGAGTATTTGCGTATTGACACAGCTGAGATTGTTTTTGGGCTGCGCCTCAACGTGTGGACGTCGATCATTGTGTTCATATTCGGCGCGGTGTTGTGGTGGATGCTGGGGCGTCGCCATCGCGCTACCAGCCAGACTGACAACAGCAGCCAAGAAATTTCTTCAGAGGAAAAGCCTGCGCAGTGACGTCCGGCATGTGAGCGGTGTTTCTCCCACAAAACTTCCATGTTTCGGTCTCGTTAATCATCGCTCCGGTGGGCGAGATACGGCACCGGGCCTGCGTTGACGTCCCCTAGTATCCAAACGGCGGTTCGCATCCTCGAACTCTGTACCCGAGCTTGAGGTGATTCATATGGCTACTGGCGTGCCCACTACGCACCTAGAGCCCTGATGAGCGCGGCCGCGTGACGGACAGTGACGTCCGAAAACCCCAGCCTGGGACGCAGCGGCGCTCCCCTTCATGCCATAGGACGGTGAATCCCGTGTCCGTTCTGCCTTTTTCCGCCCTACCCGAGCGTGACGGTCTTTACGATCCGCGTCACGAGCACGATGCCTGCGGTGTCGCGATGGTCGCCACGTTACGTGGCACACCTGGCCACGACATCGTGCGACACGCGGTTACCGCGCTGGTCAACCTGGATCACCGCGGCGCTACTGGCGCTGACCCGCTCGTGGGTGATGGTGCAGGCATCTTGATGCAGGTGCCGGACCGGTTCTTCCGTGACGTTGCTGGTGTGGAGCTGCCTGAGCGCGGCCACTACGTCGCCGGTTTCGCTTATCTTCCCGCTGATCTCAGCGGATCAGCCGACGCCCGCGCCGGCATCACACGCATCGCCAGCGAAGAAGGACTAGAAGTCCTGGGGTGGCGAGAAGTGCCCACAAACCCAGACGTTTTGGGTGCAATGAGCCGTGAAGTCATGCCTTCTTTCTGGCAGGTCTTCCTCGTGCCGAGTGATGAAGAGATTCACGGTATTGCTCTAGAACGCTTGGCTTTTTGCCTGCGCAAACGTGCCGAACATGAGCTGGACAGTGTCTACTTCCCGTCGCTTTCTGCCCGCACGCATGTCTATAAAGGCATGCTCACCACGATGCAGTTGCCGGAGTTTTTCCCGGACCTGTCTGATGAACGTGTCGAATCCGAGTTGGCCATCGTGCATTCTCGTTTCTCCACGAACACGTTCCCTAGCTGGACTTTGGCTCACCCGTTCCGGTTGATCGCGCACAACGGTGAGATCAACACGGTGCGGGGTAACCGTAACTGGATGCGTGCTCGCGAAAGTTTGCTCGCCTCGGATGCGTTCGGCCCCAGCATTGAGCGTCTGTTCCCCATTTGCACCCCTGGAGCATCAGACTCAGCCAGCTTCGATGAGGTCCTCGAACTGCTGCACCTGGCGGGGCGCTCTCTCCCGCACGCCATGCTCATGATGATTCCCGAGGCGTGGGAGAACAACACGGCGATGCCTGCTGATCGGCGCGCCTTCTACCAGTTCCACTCCATGTTTATGGAGCCCTGGGACGGCCCGGCCTCTGTGACATTCACTGATGGGTCCGTACTGGGCGCGGTCTTGGACCGCAATGGGCTTCGCCCCTCCCGTTACTGGGTCACAGACGATGGTCTCGTTGTGCTCGGCTCAGAAGCTGGGTTGTTGGATATTGACGAAGAACGGATCGTCACGCGTGGCCGTGTTGCACCTGGCCACATGTTTTTGCTTGATACCGCTGAAGGCCGGATCATTCCTGACGAGGAGATCAAGTCCCAGCTCGCTTCTGCGTACCCCTACCAGGAGTATGTGAAAGATCAGGTCATTCACTTGGCTGATCTTCCTGAACGTGAACACGTGTTCCACACGCCGCGGTCTGTGGCGCGGCGGCAGCAGGCGTTTGGGTACACCCAAGAAGATTTGCGCCTCATTCTGCAGCCAATGGCCCTCAACGGGGCTGAAGCTATCGGCTCGATGGGAACCGACACGCCTATGGCGGTTCTGTCTTCGCGTCCTCGGCTGCTTTTCGACTACTTCCAGCAGCTGTTTGCGCAGGTCACGAACCCGCCGCTTGATGCGATTCGTGAAGAGATGGTGACCAGTCTGCAAGCGACGCTGGGCCCGCAGGCTAATCCGTTGGCAACGGATCCGCAGCACGCTCACCAGATTGCTATCGATTTCCCCATCCTGGATAACGATGATCTGGCCAAGATTGTCCACATCGACGCTGACTCGGATACCCCCGGTGAAGCCACGGTTGTGGTTTCTGGGCTATACGAGGTCGCTGGTGGGGGAGCGGCGTTGAAGAAACGCCTAGACCTGATCTTCAACGAGGTCACGACCGCTATTAGCCGTGGCGCCCGGTATGTCGTGATCTCTGACCGTGACTCTGATGCTAATCACGCCTCTATCCCCTCGCTGCTGCTCACGGCGGCAGTGCACCACCACCTGGTCCGCACAAAAGACCGCATGAAGGTCAGCCTTATCGTTGAGGCTGGGGACGTGCGTGAAGTACACCATGTGGCCACCCTCATCGGGTACGGCGCCGCAGCGGTGAACCCGTACCTGGCGATCGAGACTGTGGAAGACATGGTCCGGCGAGGCGCGATCCGTGGGGTGAGTGCAGAAACCGCGAGCAAGAACGTCATCAAGGCTCTCGGTAAAGGCCTGTTGAAGGTTATGTCGAAGATGGGTATTTCTACGGCGGCTTCCTACCGTGGGGCGCAGATCTTCGAGTGTATCGGGTTGGCTGAAGACCTGGTTGAGGCGTATTTCACCGGAACCACCACCGTTTTGGGTGGCATCGGTCTTGAGGAGATCGCTCGCGAGGTAGCTGACCGGCACGCGGTTGCTTACCCCCGCGATGGGATCAGTCCGACCCATCGTTTGCTGCCGGTGGGTGGGGAATACCAGTGGCGCCGTGAAGGCCCGCCGCACCTGTTTGACCCCGAGACGGTGTTCCGGCTGCAGCACGGCATCCGTGAACGTCGGTACGACATCTTCAAGCAGTACACGACCAGGGTGAATGAGCAGGCCGAGCGGCTTATGACGCTGCGTGGTTTGTTCCGGCTCCGCACGGATCTTCGTCCTTCTGTCCCGATTGACGAGGTCGAGCCTGTTTCAGAAATCGTGAAACGGTTCAGCACTGGTGCGATGAGTTACGGGTCGATTAGCCGTGAGGCACACGAAACTCTCGCGATCGCTATGAACCGTTTGGGTGGCCGCTCAAACACCGGTGAAGGCGGGGAGGATCCGGAGCGGCTGCAGGATCCGCAGCGGTGCAGCGCTATCAAGCAGGTTGCTTCTGGGCGTTTCGGCGTGACGAGTTTGTACTTGTCGAAGGCGAAAGACATCCAGATCAAGATGGCGCAGGGCGCTAAGCCAGGCGAGGGCGGTCAGCTACCGGGACCGAAGGTGTACCCGTGGGTGGCAACTACCCGTCACAGCACCCCGGGTGTTGGTCTTATTTCACCGCCGCCGCATCACGACATCTACTCGATCGAGGATCTCAAGCAGCTCATCCATGATTTGAAGAACGCCAACCCGGTGGCTCGTGTCCACGTGAAGTTGGTTTCTGAGATTGGTGTGGGCACTGTCGCTGCGGGTGTGTCGAAAGCATTCGCAGATGTGGTGCTGATTTCTGGGCACGATGGCGGCACGGGTGCCGCGCCGTTGACGTCGTTGAAGCACGCAGGTGGGCCGTGGGAGTTGGGCCTTGCTGAGACTCAACAAACCTTGGTGAAGAACGAACTGCGTGACCGCATCGTCGTGCAGGTTGATGGCCAGTTGAAAACGGGCCGTGACGTTGTGATCGCTGCACTGCTGGGTGCCGAAGAGTTCGGTTTTGCTACCGCTCCGTTGGTGGTTTCTGGGTGCGTGATGATGCGGGCCTGCCAGAAGGACACGTGCCCGGTAGGTATCGCTACACAGAATCCTGAATTGCGGCAGCGGTTCTCCGGTAAGCCGGAGTTCGTGGTGACGTTCTTCGAGTACATCGCTCAGGAAGTCCGCGAGCTTTTGGCAGAGCTGGGGTTCCGGTCTATTGATGAGGCTATTGGTCAGGCTTCTGTGCTGGAGACGCAGCAGGCAGTTGACCATTGGAAAGCTTCTGGCCTGGATTTGAGCCCGATTCTTCGCGAAGCGGTGCCGGTTTCGGGGGAGCGTCGCGCTGTGCGTGAGCAGCAGCATGGTCTTGAGCGCGCGTTGGACAATTCGCTGATTGCTCAGGCCAGGGAGGCTATCGACTCAGGTGGCCGTGTCGTTATTTCTTCTGAGATCCGCAATACGCACCGCACGGTGGGCACCATGCTTGGCCATGAGGTGACGGCTGCGCATCCGTTCGGCATGGATGAGGACAGCATTCATGTGGACTTCACCGGCTGTGCGGGCCAGTCGTTTGGTGCGTTTGTTCCTCGGGGAGTCACGCTCGCTCTTACTGGTGAGGCCAATGACTATGTCGCTAAGGGGCTTTCTGGTGGTCGAGTGGTTGTGCGCCCTGCAAGGCAGGCTGCTGCGACGGATGTCATTGCGGGGAACGTGATCGGTTACGGAGCCACGAGCGGGGAAATTTTCTTGCGCGGCACGGTCGGTGAGCGTTTCTGTGTGCGTAACTCCGGCGCAGAGGCGGTTGTTGAGGGAGTCGGCGATCACGGGTTGGAGTACATGACCGGTGGGGTCGCGCTCATCCTTGGTCCTACCGGTCGGAACTTGGCGGCTGGTATGTCTGGTGGTTTGGCTTTCGTGCTGGATCTTGATCCTGGTGTGGTTAATGGTGAGTTCGTTGACGTGGTGCCGCTGCGTGAGAGCGACGATGAGTTGGTTCTTGATTTGCTGCGTCGGCATGTGGAGCAGACGGGGTCGCCGTTAGCGGATTCGTTGGTTGCGGATTGGGCTGCTGCGCGTGCCCGGTTCTCTCTTATCCTTCCTCGCGCTTATCAGCGCGTCCTCGATGTTCGTGCTGAGGCCGAACGTGAGGGTCTCGACGTCGACGGCTCCGAGGTGTGGGGTCGCATCTTGGAGGTGTCCCATGGCTGATCCGCGTGGCTTTTTGACGAAGCGGGAGCGTGAGCTGCCGCAGCGGCGACCGGTTCCATTGCGGTTGATGGACTTCAAAGAGGCGTATGAGCCGTTCCCGGTGGAGTCTTTGCAGGAGCAGGCTGGGCGGTGCATGGATTGCGGTATCCCGTTCTGTCATAACGGTTGCCCGTTGGGGAACTTGGTTCCGGAGTGGAACAACTTTGCGTGGGAGGGGCGTTGGGATGCGGCTATTGAGCGGCTGCATGCCACGAATAACTTCCCGGAGTTCACTGGACGTTTGTGTCCTGCGCCGTGTGAGTCGGCGTGTGTGTTGGGTGTTAATCAGCCTGCGGTGACGATTAAGCAGGTGGAGCAGACGGTGATCGAGCGGGCGTTTGAGAGCGGTCAAGTGTTGCCGCACCCGCCGGAGCGTTTGTCTGGACGCACTGTTGCGGTGGTGGGGTCTGGGCCTGCGGGGTTGGCTGCTGCGCAGCAGCTCACGCGGGCTGGGCACACGGTGGCGGTGTTTGAGCGGGCTGATAAGGCTGGCGGTTTGCTGCGGTATGGCATTCCGGAGTTCAAGCTGGAGAAGTCGGTTCTTGATCGTCGTTTGGCGCAGATGCGGGCTGAGGGGACACGGTTCCGTACTGGCGTGAACGTGGGTGTGGATCTGACTGGTCAGGATTTGCGTCGGCGTTATGACGCGGTTGTTCTTGCGGTGGGGTCCACTAAGCCACGTGGCTTGATGGTTCCGGGTGCTGAGCTCAATGGTGTGCATCAGGCGATGGAGTATCTGCCGCAGGCGAATCGTTCGAGTGTGGGGCAGTCGGTGGATGGGCAGATCCTTGCTACGGGTAAGGATGTGGTCATCATCGGTGGTGGTGACACGGGTGCTGACTGTGTTGGTACGGCGTTGCGTCAGGGCGCGAAGTCGGTGACGAGTCTTGAGATCATGCCGCAGCCGGGGCAGGAACGTCCGGCGCATCAGCCGTGGCCGACGTATCCGACTGTTTTCCGTGTTGCTAGTGCGCATGAGGAGGGCGGTGAACGCGTCTACTCAGTGAGCACCACGGAGATCCTTGATGATGGTCAGGGCAATGTTGCTGGCCTGAAGGTTGTTGAGGTGGTTCTGGAGGATGGGCGGTTTGTGCCTGTTGAGGGCACGGAGCGTGTCATTGATGCGCAGCTTGTTCTGCTGGCGATGGGTTTTGTGGGCCCTGAGAGTGACGGGATTGTTTCTCAGCTGGGTATTGCTCTGGATGAGCGGGGCAATATGCGCCGGGATCAGAACTTTATGACGCAGGTTCCGGGAGTGTTTTCTGCTGGTGATGCTGGTAGGGGGCAGTCGCTTATTGTGTGGGCTATTGCTGAGGGGCGGTCGGTGGCGGCTGCGGTGGATGCGTGGCTGACGGGTGGCACGATGTTGCCGCGTCCGATTTCGCCGACGGATCGGCCGTTGCTGGTCTGAGTGCTCGCGTGAGTGTGTTGCGGGGTGTGAGTCAGTGTTCTGTCTCACACCCCGCAGTATTTTTTATTAGATACATCATGCAATAAAGGGGAAAAATCGTTTTCATGTGCGCATCCGCGCAATTTATTGCCGTAATTCGTGCGCAATAGGCCGGGAACTCTATCTAAGAGGAATCGCTATCTGATGGGTGCTCGCTAGAATCAAAACTATGCGTCGAGCCAAAATTGTCAGCACACTCGGTCCCGCTGTCAGCAGCCTTGAAAAGATTAAGGAGCTGGTCGACGCGGGTATGGACGTCGCTCGGATTAACCGATCTCACGGTGATTATGAGGAGCATTCGCAGCAGATTGCCTGGGTGCGTGAAGCTGCCGATGAAGCTGGGCGGCCAGTTGCTGTTCTGGTTGATTTGCAAGGCCCCAAGATTCGTACAGGGCGTTTTTCCGCAGGCCCGGTGCGCCTGGAAAATGGCGATTCTTTCACAATCACTACACGGCCGGTCGACGGTAACCAGGAAATGGTGGGCACCACCTACTCGGGTCTAGCTGGCGATGTGAAGGTGGGGGATCCGCTCCTCATTGACGACGGGAAAGTGCGCCTAGAGGCCGTTGAGGTGACGGACACAGACGTGGTTACCCGGGTTATCGAGGGTGGGGTTATTTCGAACAATAAGGGCATCAATCTGCCCGGTGTGGCAGTGAGTGTTCCTGCCTTGTCCGATAAGGACGAAGATGACCTTCGCTGGGGCTTGCGTGAGGGCGCGGACTGGATCGCGTTGTCGTTCGTGCGGGATGCCTCTGACATTGATCGAGTGCGCGAAATTATGCGCGAAGAAGAGATTTTCCGGCCTGTGATCGCCAAGATCGAGAAGCCGCAGGCGGTGGAGAACCTCGCCGATATTGTGGCCGCATTCGATGGTGTGATGGTGGCCCGTGGCGACTTGGGCGTGGAACTTCCGTTGGAAGAGGTCCCGCTGGTGCAGAAGCGCGCTATCGAGCTGTGTCGCCGTAACGCTAAACCGGTAGTGGTTGCCACGCAGGTTTTGGAGTCGATGATTGAGAACTCGCGGCCTACGCGGGCTGAGGCCAGTGACTGCGCTAATGCGGTGTTGGATGGCGCGGACGCGATCATGCTTTCGGGTGAGACGAGCGTGGGTAAGTACCCGATTGAGGCTGTGCGGACGATGGCGAAGATTATTTCTTCGACGGAAGGTCGGGGGTTGTCGCAGATTCGTCCGTTGATGACGACGCCGCGTACTCCAGGGGGCGCGATTACGCGTGCGGCTTCGGAGATCGCTAACTACCTTGGCGCTAAGTATTTGGCTGTGTTCACTACTTCGGGTGACTCTGCACGCCGTATGTCTCGGGTTCGCCCTGATGTGCCGATGATTGCATTGACGCAGCGTGAGGAAACTCAACACAAATTGTGTTTGACCTGGGGTATCAATGCTCACTTGGTTCCTGATTACAACTCGTCACGCAAAATGGTTGAGGCAGTGGATCGGGTGTTGTTGTCGGAGAGTACGCAGTTCGCGCGGGCTGTTCCCGGTGATTTGGTGGTGATCGTGGCAGGCACGCGTCGTGGAGTAGAGGGCACGACGAACAGCATCCAGGTGCACAAGGTTGGTAGCTCTTTGGAATGACGTGAGGGTTGTGCTGCCTTGAGTGGTGGCGGCCTGTGTGGGGTGTCTCATCTTCGAATGGGCGCCCCACCTGCTTTTTTGGATGCTCATCTATGATGTGGAGGGGGTGTGTTGCGGACGTCGATTATTGGCTTGGAGGGGTAAGGGGTTATAGTAGAGACCTGTTCTACGCCGGGTTTTCCCGGGCCCGCCGGGGTGGTGGAATGGCAGACACGGAGCACTCAAAATGCTTTGACCTAACGGTCGTGCGGGTTCAAATCCCGCTCCCGGCACTCTGAGGCTGAATCCCCCGAACCTACGAGGTTCGGGGGATTCGCTGCGTTTGGGGGATGCCTGAATAGGCTTGGCGTCGTTGAATAGACTTACTGTCGGCGCTCTGACCTTTAGGTACTCTCGGTCCTCGATCTGCAATGCCTAGCAGAGGTATTCAGTCAGTTGGTGCAATCCATATTGTGGATTTATGCCCACTGCTTCATTTATGGAAAGGAATAACCACTTTGGATGTTCAAGGCTCACTTGAGTCGAATGCTCTCCTTTGCTTAGGTATACATGTTCTGATGTCCTTTATTTACTAATTACATCCCGTTTAAAGTCAGGCGCGGCACTTTCCGTCGCAACGGGTGGATCGGAATTCGAATTCCTCAGACGCTAAAAGATGACGCAGCGTGGGAAGCTGGGCATCGAGCTGCTTGCTATCCCTTGATGGTCGCCGCTTTAATCCATGTCACTGGCTTCGTGTCGACTCTGTTTGCTTGGGGCATAGGGCACGACAAGCAACTTATCGTAGTAATTATGTTGACCTGCATGGCCATCAACGCCTTGTTTTTAGTCTGGGCGACCATTCGGGCCATCAAAGCTGCAAACGAGACCAACTGATAGCCAGTTGAAAAAGAGTTATCTCCTGGACTCAGAGAGCGCAGTTCCTTGGGCTTACCGCAGTTCCACGTTTGAAGAAAGGCGAGCGCAGAGCTTCGTGCGACTGAACGTGCAGGACGAATGCTTGTTACTCTTCCCAAGATCTCAGCCATTGAGGTCGACTCACTAGCCGCACTCTCCTTAACGGAGCCTGCCGATGATGCAAATTTCTACCTGTCTTTGTCGGCGCTCTGAGAATGGAATGACCTCCTGGTGGGGGTCAAAGCTAGTGGGGGAGCGCGACTGCTTGCCCAGGAGCTCTACCCAATCCGATGGTCGGTGACAGTGTCGTTCCTTGTCCTTGGCGTGAGCGTGCTTGCTGTTCTTGTGGGGTCACTTCTTGTTCTGACTTTGTTGACAGCGCGACCCAGGGAGGCCGACATCAGGGCTGTTGACTATCGCTTTCGTTTATTTAGCAGTGGCGTTGCTCGGTGGGGTCTTACGTATCTGCGCTAGCTATATGGCCGTACGGTCGGCGTGGCAGGTAGCTGACAGTATCCGTGTCCGTCTGCTGCGGCGCATTGCTATAGATCGACCGATTCTTGAAGTAGAAAGTAAGAGCACGATTATTCGCACATTGCTGGGGTTGCTCCCTGATGATGCAGGATGTGCGCAATGGAATGGTCAGGTTTTGGTCGCTCCTGCGAGGCAGATGCAATCTCCACGGGTGGCTTATGCGCGACAGTTACCAAAATTCGTTGCAGGAACTGTTCGCGAGAATCTTCAGCTGGGCAACGAATCCATCACAGAAGCCGAGATGCTGCGTGCTTTCAAAGCCGTGCACCTGACTCCTGGTGCCTCAGAGCTAGCAGAAGGATTGGGCAAGATGCTTGAATCCGAGAGGCAAACGCCCTATCTGGTGGACAGCGGCAGCGGTTGGCCCTTGTGTGAAACAGGTGCGCTTTATCGCTGTGTGTCGGCGAGTGTGATGTAAGGCTCTTTTTCGTTCTGCGGCATGCAACAACGTCAACACACCCGGTGCCAGCAGGTGCGGTAGGCGCCTAGAATCGATGCGTGACAGCCAACGAGACGACTGAAGAGCAGGCCCCTGCTGAGTCGACCCCCGAACGTGAATCCGACGCCCTGCGGGTCGTGGTGGCCGAAGACGAGGCACTGATCCGCCTCGACTTGGCCGAAATGCTCGCAGAAGCCGGTTACGAGGTCGTGGCGCAGGCCGCTGACGGTGAAGAGGCTGTAGAGCTAGTCACCGCAGAGCGCCCCGACATCGTAGTCATGGACGTGAAAATGCCAGTCCTCGATGGAATCTCGGCCGCCGAGAAGCTGCACGCCGAACGCATTGCCCCTGTCATCATGCTGACCGCTTTCAGCGACCGCGACCTGGTTGAGCGAGCGCGTGAAGCAGGCGTCATGGCTTACGTGGTGAAGCCTTTCACCATCGATGATCTGCGTCCGGCGATCGACATTGCCCGCAGCCGCTGGCAAGAGATGCATGAACTTGAGGCTGAGATCGCTGATCTGGGGGAGCGCCTCGAAACACGTAAGGCAGTAGATCGCGCTAAGGGGGTGTTGATGACTCAGCTCAAACTGAGTGAGTCTGACGCGTTCCGGTGGATCCAAAAAACCGCGATGGACCGACGACTGTCGATGCGTCAGGTTTCTGAGGCAGTGATCGCGGGCCTGCCAGGTAAGAAAAAGTAAGCGCGTTTCTGCGCGGCAAGAAAGAGGAGAGGAATACCCCAGGGTGATCCCCTCCTCTTTTTGCATTGCGAGGTGGGCGCGCAGCCGTGCCCAGAGCACCTAGGCTGGGTGTGTGGGTCGACTACTTCTTCTTGACGGACACTCCCTCGCTTACCGGGCCTTTTTTGCCCTGCCTGCGGAGAATTTCGCGACAGCTACGGGACAAACAACGAACGCTGTGTTCGGGTTCACCTCAATGCTGATCAACCTGTTGCGGGATGAACAGCCAACACACGTGGCAGTGGGGTTCGACCTTTTCAAACCGACGCTGCGTTTGGCGGAGTATCCGGAGTACAAAGCTGGCCGAGCTAAAACACCAGAAGAGTTCACGAGCCAGATCCCGCTGATCATCGAGGTCTTGGATGCGATGGGGATCCGGCACACCGCGGTCGAGCAGTATGAGGCCGATGATGTGATCGCGACACTGGCTGCTCGTGGGGAGGAAGCCGGCCACGAGGTGCTTGTGGTCTCTGGTGACCGGGATTCCATGCAAATGGTCACCGACCGTGTCACAGTCCTGTACCCGTTGCGTGGCACTTCTGAGCTGGCTCGCCTGGATCCTGCGGGTGTCGAAGAGCGTTACTTGGTGCGCCCGGAGCGGTATAGCGACTTGGCTGCGCTCGTGGGGGAGAAGGCAGACAATCTTCCTGGGGTGCCAGGCGTCGGGGCGAAAACGGCAGCTAAATGGCTCAACCTGTATGGCGACCTGTCTGGCATCGTCGCTCACGCTGACGAGATTAAAGGCAAAGCAGGCCAGAATCTGCGGGACAACCTGGAATCAGTGCTGCGTAACCGGCGGCTTAACCAGTTGACGTCCGATCTTGCCCTTCCTGTCACTATCGATGATGTGCAGTGGCAGGGCCCTGACCGGGAGGCTGTGCATGCGGTATTTGATGCGCTGGAGTTCCGGGTGCTGCGGGACCGGTTCTTTGAAGTGATTGGCCACGACAGCGGAGACCAAAGCACGCAAAGCACTGTCGAATTGGAAGAAACAGAGGTGGCTCCTAACGAGCTTGGAGCATGGCTGGATGCGCATACGCGTGCCGGTGAACGCGTTGGCGTCATGGTTGAAGGGCAGTGGGCGCGCGGCACGGGGGACGCGTGGGCTATGGCTATTGCTGCCCCTGATAACGCTGCTGCCTATATCGATCTGGAGTCGTTGACAGATACGGACGAGAAAGCTTTCGCTGCTTGGCTCGCCGATCCGCAGCGACAGATGGTTCTGCATGACGCGAAAGGCCCTTTGCAAGCGTTAACCGCTCGGGGATACGCCCCTGCAGGGCTGTCGGGTGATTCCTCTATCGCCGCCTATCTAGTTCATCCAGATCAGCGTTCCTATGACCTTGGCGATCTCGTGATGCGGCATTTGCATCGCGAGCTGGCGCACGGGAGCAGTAATGGCCAGGGCATGCTGGATATCGGCGGCGGGGATGACCACGCTGCAGCCAGTGATGCGATGGCACGCGCTCGCGCGGTGCTGGATCTTGCTAATGCGCTTGAGGCATTGGTGGACAGCAGTGGTGGGATGACGCTGTATCGGGATATTGAACTTCCGTTGGTGGCGGCTCTGGCTCTGATGGAGCGTCGGGGTATCGCTGTGGATCGTGCTCGGCTGAACGAGCTGGAGCAGCATTTCGCTGATGCTGTCGCCGATGCTGCGCAAGAGGCGTACGGCGCTATCGGGCATGAGGTGAATCTTTCTTCTCCCAAGCAGCTTCAGGTTGTGCTGTTCGAGGAATTGGATCTACCGAAAACCAAGAAAACAAAAACGGGTTACACCACGGATGCTGATGCGTTGAACAGCTTGTTCGAGCGTACGGGGCATCCTTTCCTTGAGGCGTTGCTGCGCCACCGGGACGCCTCGAAACTGCGTTCAACGGTGGAAGGCCTTATTAAAGCCATCGCTGACGATGGGCGAATTCACACCACGTATCAGCAGACGATTGCGGCTACCGGGCGGTTGTCTTCCACAGACCCGAACTTGCAGAACATCCCGATCCGTACCGACTCTGGTCGCCGTATCCGTAGTGTTTTTGTGCCAGGCCACGCAGCTGGCAGTCAGGGCTCGGTGGCGTATGAGTCCGTCCTTTCGGCGGACTACAGCCAGATCGAAATGCGCATCATGGCTCACTTGTCTGGTGATGAGGGGCTCATTGAGGCTTTCCGCAGTGGTGAGGATCTGCACCGTTTTGTCGGGTCGCGTGTGTTTGAGGTTGCCCCCGAAGACGTCACGCCTGCTATGCGCAGCAAAGTGAAAGCGATGTCGTATGGCTTGGCGTATGGGTTGTCTGCTTTCGGGTTGTCACGGCAACTGAAAATCTCTACCGCCGAAGCGAATACCTTGATGGAGGGGTACTTTGAGCGCTTCGGGGGAGTGCGGGATTACCTGGCTGAGGTAGTCGAGGTTGCGCGTAAGCAGGGGTACACCGAAACGATGCTGGGGCGGCGGCGCTATTTGCCTGATTTGACCTCATCGAACCGGCAGCGTCGTGACATGGCTGAACGAATGGCGTTGAACGCACCTATCCAAGGCTCTGCCGCCGACATCATCAAGATCGCCATGCTGCGTGTAGAGAAAGCGATTGATGAGGCGGGAATCGCCTCACGCGTTTTGCTCCAGGTGCATGACGAATTGGTGGTGGAGGTAGCGCCGGGGGAGAAGGACCAGGTGTCTGGCTTGATTCACCGTGAGATGGGCGGCGCGATCGATTTGTCTGTCCCGCTTGTCGTCAATATCGGTGTTGGCGATAACTGGCAGACAGCCGCTCACTGATGAGCGCGTGGCGCGCGGGTATGTGTAGTTACTTGCGCGCCACGAAGATCGCGGTTCCGGGAATGTGAGCACCGCGTTGGGGACTCCATCCTCCCCATGTTTGTGTGTTCCAGCTGGGCCATTCTGGTTCGACGATGTCGAGCAGAGTGAATCCGCTGGTTGCCAGTGCACGTACGTGATCGCCGATGGTGCGGTGGTATTCGGCGTAGTCGATGTGCTCGCCGCTGCGTTCGATGTAGGGCGAGCGGTCGAAGTAGTTCATGGATGCGTGGAGGGCATCGGGGGCGTCGGGGAAGGCCCAGCGGATGGGGTGGGTGGTTGAGTATGCGAGGAGACCGCCGTTGGTCAGAACGCGTGCGCATTCGTGGAGCATTGCGTTGATGTCGGCGATGAATGGTGTTGCGCCGTATGCGCTGAAGGCGATATCGAAGCTGGCGTCGGCGAAGGGTAGGGCGATGGCGTCGGCTTGGACGAGTGGTACGGCGTTATTGGTTTTGGTGTTGAGGTGTTGGGCTACGTCGAGCATTCCTTCTGCAATGTCTGATGCGACGGCTGTGCCGCCGCATGCTGCTATGTATCTGCTGCCTTGTGCGGCGCCGGAGCCGAATTCGAGAACGCGTTTGTTGGTGAGGTTTCCTAGGAGGTGTAGTTCGCTTTCTCGGATTCCTTCTGGGCCCCAGACCAGTTCAGCGTCGCCGAGGAAGTCGCCGTGTTCGGTGTAATAAGTGTTTGCTTCTGTGCTCCACCAGTTCCGGTTGCCGCGGTGTGTGTCGGTGGCTTCGGCGTGTGTTGTTCCGCGCCCGGCGGTGCGAGGTTCTTGGGTGGGGTCTGTCATGACAGATTCTTTTCTCGGGAAGGTTGGCTGGTTGGTGGTGGGTTTTGGTGGCTGATCTCAAAATCGTTGCTGGGTATCGGTGCTGAATACGCCTATCGCCCTTTGCTCGAAACAGTTGTGAACGGTAGGATTAGTCGGTCTCTGCATACAACCATTGTCTGGTGGGTCGGTAATTAAATGCGCGTCTGACGATTTGTTTGACGCACGGTCCCTGTGACGCAGTGAAACGGATGTCACCGTCGAATGGAAGTGCTTCCCGGATTATGAAGTCCGGCGCAGAGGCGAAGAAAGAACTTGTCCAAGAGCCGGCACCCATGTGTCGTCTCCCGATTTTCTGTCCACCTACGGAGCCCCAACTACATGACTTCCACCCCCGAGATCGCGATCAATGACATCGGCTCGAGTGAAGAGCTGCTCGCCGCAATCGATGCCACCATTAAGAACTTCAACGACGGTGACATTGTCGAAGGCGTGATCGTCAAGGTCGATCGCGACGAGGTCCTCCTCGACATCGGTTACAAGACCGAAGGTGTTATCCCTTCGCGTGAGTTGTCCATCAAGCACGACGTTGACCCTTCTGAGGTCGTCACCGTCGGCGACGAGGTCGAAGCTCTTGTCCTCCAGAAGGAAGACAAAGAAGGCCGCCTCCTCCTGTCCAAGAAGCGTGCACAGTACGAGCGCGCTTGGGGCACCATCGAGAAGATCAAGGAAGAAGACGGCGTCGTCACCGGTACCGTCATCGAGGTCGTCAAGGGTGGTCTCATCCTCGACATCGGCCTGCGTGGCTTCCTGCCCGCTTCTCTCGTGGAGATGCGCCGTGTCCGCGACCTTCAGCCGTACGTCGGCAAGGAGATCGAGGCCAAGATCATCGAGCTCGACAAGAACCGCAACAACGTGGTCCTGTCGCGCCGCGCATGGCTCGAGCAGACGCAGTCCGAGGTTCGCTCCAAGTTCCTCCACGACTTGCAGCGCGGCCAGGTTCGTTCCGGCCAGGTTTCCTCGATCGTCAACTTCGGTGCGTTCGTGGACTTGGGTGGCGTCGACGGTCTCGTGCACGTCTCGGAGCTGTCGTGGAAGCACATCGACCACCCCTCCGAGGTTGTCGAGGTTGGCCAGGAAGTCACGGTCGAGGTTCTCGACGTCGACATGGACCGCGAGCGCGTCTCCTTGTCGCTGAAGGCTACGCAGGAAGACCCGTGGCAGACCTTCGCCCGTACGCACGCCATCGGCCAGATCGTGCCTGGTAAGGTCACCAAGCTGGTTCCGTTCGGTGCGTTCGTGCGTGTCGAAGACGGCATCGAGGGCCTGGTGCACATCTCCGAGCTGGCCGAGCGCCACGTGGAGCTGCCGGAGCAGGTTGTGCAGGTTGGTCAGGAAATCTTCGTCAAGGTCATCGACATCGACCTGGACCGCCGCCGCATCTCCCTGTCGCTCAAGCAGGCCAACGACATCGCCCTGGCTGGCGCCGAGTTCGACCCCACGCTGTACGGCATGGCGGCCGAGTACGACGAGGCCGGCAACTACAAGTACCCCGACGGCTTCGACCCGGAGGCCAACGAATGGCTGCCCGGTCACGACGCCGAGCGCGAGGCTTGGGAGCGCGAGTACGCCACGGCTCAGAGCATGTGGGAGCAGCACCGCACTCAGGTCGAGGCCGCTTCCAAGGCCGAGGCCGAGGCTGCAGAGGCTGGCGCCGCCGAGGCGACGTCCTACTCCTCTGGCGCCAACACCACGCAGGTGTCCGCTGCTGAAGGCACGCTCGCTTCCGACGAAGCCCTCGCGGCTCTTCGTGAGAAGCTGACCGGCAACGCCTGATCAGTGTTGACGCAGCGATGATCACGCTGGAGCTGCTGCTCCACAGGTGATTTTCAGAGCGTGAGAAAGGCCCTGTCCACCTCAGGTGGACAGGGCCTTTCTCACGTGGCGTTTCCCCGCCGTAACGGGGTTGAGAGGCCTACCATGGCGTCATGGTGAACATCGGCTTGACGGGCGGCATCGGATCGGGAAAGTCCACAGTGGCGACCGCGCTGCGCGCGCGAGGAGCTGTAGTTGTTGACGCAGACGCCATAGTGAGAGATTTGTTAGGGCCAGGCGGCGGCGCTGTTCGTGCGGTAGTGGACCGTTTTGGTGACGAAGTAGTAGGCGAAGACGGGGCAATCGATCGGGCTGCATTGGCGTCGACTGTTTTCCAGAATGCAGAGGCGCGAAACGATCTCGAGGCGATCGTGCACCCTCTGGTGGCTGTTCGCACCACAGAAATAGTGGCAGCCGCGCCCGAAGATTCGATCATTGTTCACGATGTCCCGTTGCTGGTGGAGAAGCACATGGGCAGGCAGTATCACCTCGTCATGGTGGTGCATGCTCCAGCCGAAGAGCGCGCACGGCGATTGGTGGAAAAGCGTGGAATGAGCCACGCTGACGCGATGGCACGGATGTCACATCAAGCTGACGATGATGCGCGTCGGGCAGCAGCAGATGTGTGGCTGGATAATTCTGGGACAGAGGAAGAACTCCTCGCTCAGGTAGAAAAAGTGTGGGAAGAGCGGATTATCCCGTTCCGCGACAATCTCATCGCTGGGCGGATTTACAGGCCCGAAAACTCGTCGGTGCTGGTGGATTATGACGAGCAGTGGCCTGCCCAAGCGGCACGGATTATTGACCGGTTGTCTGCGGCGCTGGGAGATAAAGCCCCCGAATTTGAGCACGTTGGTTCTACTGCAGTGCCTGGTATGGAGGGTAAAAACGCGATCGATATCCAGGTCGGGGTTCGGGATCTACATGAAGCTGATGATCCTGAGTTTGTGCGGATTTTGACTGACCTGGGGTATCCCCGCGTTGAGGAATACCGCTTGGATCACCCCACTGATGATTTACCGGATCCTTCGTTGTGGATTAAGCGTTTTCACGGTTCAAGCGACCCGGGGCAGGTAGTCCATTTGCATGTGCGTGAGATTGGTACTGCTGGCTGGCAGTACGCATTGCTGTTCCGGGATTGGCTACGGGGAGATCCAGGAGCTGCCGAGGAGTACGTGGAAGTGAAAGCCACTGTTGACGCGCAGAGCAACTCCGTTGAGGAGTATCGCCGTTCGAAGGCGCCGTGGTTCAACGAAGTGTGGCCGCGTATTCAAGCCTGGGCGCGTAAAGAAGGATGGCAGGGCTGAAGCTCTCAGGGGCTCTCTAGTTGGCAGGCGGGTTTACGGTGTAAGGCATGCGTCCCATCACCGATCTGCAGCGCACGGTCGCCCCTATTGAGGTTGTTTCGGAGTATTCGCCTAGCGGTGATCAGCCAGCCGCCATTGCAGAGCTGACTCGCCGTATCAATGCGGGCGAGCAGGATGTGGTCCTGCTGGGTGCTACGGGTACAGGTAAGTCAGCCACGACAGCGTGGATGATCGAGCAGGTGCAGCGTCCAACGTTGGTGATGGCTCCCAATAAAACTCTTGCTGCTCAATTAGCTAACGAATTTCGGGAGCTGCTACCGAACAACGCGGTCGAGTACTTCGTCAGCTACTACGACTATTACCAACCCGAGGCGTACGTGCCTTCTACAGACACGTACATCGAGAAAGATAGCTCGATCAATGATGAGGTTGAGCGGCTGCGGCACTCGGCAACTAACTCGCTTTTGACGCGTCGTGATGTGGTGGTGGTTGCTTCAGTCTCATGCATTTACGGATTGGGTACTCCGCAGGAGTATGTCGACCGGATGCAGCGGCTGCGGGTGGGGATGCAGATAGAACGTGACGACTTGCTGCGTCAGTTTGTTCAGATGCAGTACAGCCGTAATGATTTCGCGTTCGAACGTGGGACTTTCCGGGTGCGGGGTGACACGGTTGAAATCATTCCGCAGTACGAAGAACTAGCGATTCGTATCGAATTTTTCGGTGATGAGATTGAGCGTCTCCAAACCTTGCATCCACTTACGGGTGAGGTAGTTCGTGAAGAAAACGAACTGTATGTGTTCCCGGCGTCGCACTATGTGGCAGGCCCTGAGCGTATGGAGCGCGCTATCGCCGGCATTGAAACTGAGCTGGCTGAGCAGCTGAAAAAGTTCGAGCGGGAAGGGAAACTTCTCGAGGCGCAACGGTTGCGGATGCGCACTACCTATGACATCGAGATGATGCGCGAAATGGGTGCATGTTCGGGTATCGAGAACTATTCGATGCATATCGATGGGCGAGAACGGGGCAGCGCACCGAACTGTTTGCTCGACTATTTCCCGGAGGATTTCCTTCTCGTTATTGATGAGTCTCACGTGACAGTGCCACAGATCGGCGCCATGTATGAGGGTGACATGTCACGTAAACGGGTGTTGGTCGAGCATGGTTTCCGGCTGCCTAGCGCGATGGATAACCGGCCATTGAAGTGGGAAGAATTCCTGGAGCGCATTGGGCAAACGGTGTATTTGTCTGCCACGCCTGGTGATTACGAGTTGGCTAAGTCTGATGGGTTTGTGGAGCAGATCATCCGGCCCACTGGGTTGATTGACCCCGAGATCGTAGTGAAGCCAACTAAGGGACAGATCGATGACTTGCTCGCGCAGATCAATGAGCGGGTGGCCAAACAGGAGCGGGTGCTGGTTACCACGCTCACGAAGAAGATGGCTGAAGATCTCACGGAGTATCTGCTGGATAAGGGGGTGCGTGTTCGTTATCTGCACTCGGAGGTAGACACTCTTCGACGTGTGGAGCTGCTTCGTGAGTTGCGGGTCGGGGTGTTTGACGTGCTGGTTGGTATCAACTTGTTGCGTGAAGGTTTGGATCTGCCTGAGGTGTCGCTCGTGTCGATTCTCGACGCCGATAAGGAAGGGTTTTTGCGCTCTACTCGCAGCCTGATTCAGACGATTGGCCGTGCTGCTCGTAACGTTTCGGGGCAGGTACACATGTATGCCGACACCATTACGCCCTCGATGCAACAAGCTATTGATGAGACGCTGCGGCGTCGGGAAAAACAGCTTGCTTATAACGCTGAGCACGGTATCGATCCGACCCCGCTGCGGAAGAAGATCGCAGATATCACGGACATGTTGCATCGTGAGGATGAAGACACCGACGAGTTGATAGGGAGTGCTCGGGCTGCTTCGCGAGGCAAACGTGCATCCGAGCGTGGAAAGTCGGCAGGGATGGAGTTTGATGCCTCTCGCCTAGATACCGCAGGGATGCCGCAGGCTGAGTTGGCTGATTTGGTGGAGCAACTGACTGAACAAATGCATCGTGCGGCTGAAGAGCTTCAGTTTGAGTTGGCGGCGCGGTTGCGTGATGAAATCTCAGACTTGAAGAAAGAGCTGCGGGGCATGATTCGCGCTACAGAGTGAAAAGGGAAATAGGTTGGGGCGGGGCGATAATCGCCCCGCCCCAACCTACGAGCCGGGGGTTAGGCTTCCGGTTTCATGGATCCTGTGCGCAGGAAACGCTGGTGCCACGAGTGCGCGATTTCTAGGTCGTGCGGGGTGTGCTGGCCGTTGGCGACTTTGCGGGCATGCTCGTAGTAGTCACGCAGCATGGGGCGGAAGTCGGGGTGGGCGCAGTTGTTGATGATGCGTTCGGCGCGTTTACGGGGAGCCAGTCCGCGAAGATCGGCGAGTCCGTGTTCGGTGACGATCACGTCGACGTCATGTTCAGTGTGGTCCACGTGTGAAACGAACGGGACGATCGCCGAGATTGCGCCGCCTTTAGCGGTTGAGGGGGTGACGAATGCAGAAATGTAGGCGTTGCGGGAGAAGTCACCGGACCCGCCAATGCCGTTTTGCATCTTTGAACCCATGATGTGTGTCGAGTTCACGTTGCCGTAAATGTCAGCTTCGATGAGCCCGTTCATGGAGATGACACCGAGGCGGCGAATGAGTTCGGGGTGGTTCGAGATTTCCTGGGGCCGCAGGATGATGTGCTTGCGGTAGTGCGCGGCATCACGGTTCATCTTTTCAGCGGCGTCAGGAGACAGCGAGAACGCGGTTGCTGAGGCGACGGTGATTTTGCCGGAGTCGATGAGGTCGAGCATCCCATCTTGGATGACCTCGGTGTAGGAGGTGAGGTCATGGTAGGGACGGTCGAGTAGACCAGCCAGGACAGCGTTGGCGATGTTACCGACTCCCGACTGCAGGGGGAGGAGTTCTTTGGGGACTCGGCCCTGCTCGACCTCGTAGTCGAGGAAGTCCAATAGGTGGTTAGCGATGGCTCGGGAAGTGTCGTCGAGTGGTTTGAAGGGGGTGTTGCGGTCGGCTTGGTCGGTTTCGATGACGGCGACGACGCGGTCGGGGTCGACGCGGTAGTACTTTTCACCGATGCGGTCTCCGGGGGCCACGAGGGGGATCGGCACCCGGTTGGGGGGCAGTGCGGTGCCGTAGTAGATGTCGTGCATTCCTTCGAGGTCGGCGCTTTGCCAGCTGTTGACTTCGAGGATGATGCGGTCGGCGCGGTCTAGGTAGGTTTTGTTGTTGCCGACGGAGGAGCTGGGGATGAGATGTCCGTCTTCGGTAATCCCGGCGACTTCGATGACGGCGACGTCGAGGTTACCGAGGAACCCTTCCCACACCAGGGGGGCAACTTGGGACAGGTGGATGTCTACGTAGTCCATGTCGCCGGCGTTGATGCGGGCTCGGGTGGCGGGGTCGGACTGGTAGGGGGTGCGTAATGAGATGCCGTTGGCTTCGGCGAGGGAACCGTCGAGTTCGGGGGCGGTAGAAGCTCCGGTCCATGCCCCGATGCGGAATTCGTTGCCTTCGGCGTGGGTGCGGCGCATTTTTTCGGCCAGGGCGACGGGGAGAGCTTTGGGATATCCGGCGCCGGTGAAGCCGGCGAAGCCTACGTTGTCACCATCTTTGATCATTTCGGCTGCGTCTTCAGCAGTGGTGATTTTGCGGCGTAGGGATTCGTTGGCGATGCGGTGGGCCATGATTCCTCCTGATGCTGGGGGTTCAGGATTGATCGTAGGTCGCAAGGGGAGCGAACGTGTCCTATTACGCAGTCATTAATGCCACACTGCTTGATGGGTGAGTGAAGTTGCTCACTAACTATTGCCTAAGTTGGCGCTGTTTGGTGGGTGGGGGTTGGTCATGCTGTGCCGGTATTGGGTGATAGGTGAGCCGGCCTGCGTGGGGCCGGTAATTTTTTGGGGATAAGAGGTACATCGTTCATGCGAATGAGAGATAGGGCGGCGCTTCCGTTATTAGCGGCGTCTGAGATATTGGGGGCTTTTGCTACGCAGATCGCCGCGTTTGCGATTCCATTGTTTGCTGTTATTTCTTTAAATGTTGATTCGTTTCATATTGGGGTTTTAAATTCTATTGAGTCCGCGGCTGCCGTGGCTGCTGGATTACTTGTAGGTGCGCGAGTCGATATTTATGGCGGCCGTTTTTCGATACTTGTCGCTCATGGTTTGCGTTGCGCCGCTCTAGTTTTCCTTGCTGTAGCTTGTGTTATTGAGCCAGCTTTTTGGATGCTTCTTGTAGCGATGTTCCTTCTCGGGGTGGGGGCAATCGTGAACGAGTCAGGTGTGGATGCGACCCTCGTTGAGTTGGGTGGGCGAGATGTGCGCTACCTCAACAAAGCGAACAGTCTTTTACGTGCAGGTTCAGTGCTCTCAGAGATCGGTGGCCCAGGAGTAGCGGGTGTCCTCGTAGCGGGCGTGGGGTTTGCGTATGCACTCGGGGGAGGCGGTGTGTTTTTTGCGTTAGCTTTTCTTTTCGCGTTGATCGCAACCAGTGTGCCAAGATTTTCCCGTAAAAATGTATCTAGCAACGTCAAGGAGCGTGAGGGATCTCGGCGGGGGATTTTTGACGGCATCACAAGCATTATGGGAAATCCATTGCTTCGACCTTTGGTGATCTCCACTGTTCAATCAACGCTTTCAGTGCCTGCTTCTAGGCAGTTTTCCTTGTTTTTTGCGTGAAAGTTCTACACTTCAGTACCGAACATGTTGCCCTTATTAGAATATGCGGCGGTATCGGTGGCCTTGTCGGTGCTGCAGCAGCCAATAGCGGGTACGTGCACAAGAACATGAAACTCAGCTACGGCGTGTCACTTTTCTTGCCATCGGTTGCGGTGGTCGTTATTTGCCTGAGCGAGTTCGTCACAGCCGGCGCGGTTTCACTGGCTTTGGTGTGCGCCGCTGAGTTCCTTTTTGTGGCAGCGATCGTGCTGTGTGTCGTCGTGTTCAACAGTTTGCGCCAAAGTCACAGCCCCGAGAACATGGTCGGCCAGATCGCTGCCTCCGAGCGTGTCCTGGCTCTGTGCGGCGAAATCCCTGGAGGAATTTTCGGTGGTCTTTTCGCCGCCGCATTGAGCCACAGCGCTGTTTTGTGGGTCGCAGCCATCGGTATGGCTGCTTCAGTGATCTGGGTTACGCACAGCACTGGCTGGGATGACGAAAAAGACCACGACTCCCAGCTTGTTACGGTCTAACCCCCGGTGGGGCTACCAACCCCGCTGGCGCCATTCAGGAAGGCTGGGGCGTTCAGTGCCGATGGTGGTGTCCGAGCCATGCCCGGGGTAAACTCAGGCATCATCGTCATATACGTCGAAAAGGCGCTGCTCGACGTCATCGATGAGCGAAGCAAAATCCTCAGGGCTGTCTGTTTTTCCTACGCCGCCAGGGAAAAGCGAGTCCCCTGTGAAAAGGTGAACACTGCCATCGGGGGCGGTCCAGGCCAATGCAATCGCGCCAGGAGTGTGACCCCGCAGCGCTATGACGTCCACAGTGTGCTCTCCAACGGTGATGGTGTCCCCGTGATCCACGGTTCGGTCGGCAGGCAGAGGCAGGGCCGCAGCGTCGCGCACTCCTGCGATGGTTTCAGCCCCCGTAGCCTCTGCAATTTCAACTAGAGCGCCGGTGTGGTCGGGGTGCCGGTGCGTAGTCACGATCGTGGCTACAGGTGCTGCGCTCTCAGCGATCAAACCGTTGATCCGGGCGGCATCAGCGGCGGCATCGATCAGCAGTGATCCACGGCCGTCGCTAGGCGTAAGTAGATAAACGTTGTTGTTCATCGGGCCGACACTGGCTTTACGGATAGTGAGCGTGCCGAGGTCACGCACGTCGCTGGGGCCTCCGCTGACGACCTCGCCGGTGTAGTGACTGTGAGTGTCCTGCATGCTATCTCCTGGTAGATCGCTGGCGCAGTGGTGTTTAAAAATGATCAGGTGGGCCTTGTGTAACAACGTTGATGAACGAATCGCCCATGCTGCTGGCGCGAACGATGTCGCCCCCTGCCCCTAGAGTGACATGTGTGCCAGTCGAAGCTTCTTCATCATCCGTAGCGCGTCGATCGGGGACGGCCGAGGGTAGCTCTGGTCGTATCGTCGTACGCGGGGCCAGGGAACATAACCTGAAGAATGCCGGGATCGACATCCCCCGTGACTCGCTGGTCGTGTTCACCGGCTTATCCGGGTCAGGAAAATCCTCCTTGGCTTTCGACACGATTTTCGCTGAAGGGCAACGACGCTACGTTGAGTCCCTGTCCTCATATGCACGCATGTTCCTCGGGCAGATGGACAAACCTGACGTCGACATGATCGAGGGGCTGTCCCCGGCGGTATCCATCGATCAAAAAGGCACCAACCGCAACCCCCGCTCCACAGTCGGAACCATCACAGAGGTACACGACCACCTGCGACTGCTGTTCTCTCGCGCTGGGCGAGCCCACTGCCCGGTGTGTGGTGAAGCCATCACGCGACAAACACCGCAGCAAATCGTTGACCAGCTGATGGAACTTCCTGAGCGCACCCGATTCCAGGTGTTAGCGCCGGTGGTTCGCGGCCGTAAAGGCGAACACATTGAACTATTGAAAGACCTTCAACAACAGGGATATTCACGGGCGCTGATCGATGGACAGCGGTATGAGCTCACCGACCCACCCGCCCTAGAGAAACAGAAGAAACACACCATCGAGGTGATCATCGACCGCCTCGTCGCCAAAGGACCAGGACAAGACACCAACCGTCAACGCCTCACCGACTCAGTCGAAACAGCGCTGCGCCTGGCCGCCGGGATCGTACTCATCGACTTCGTCGACGTCACCGACAACAGCGACAGTGACCTACCAGCGCGGCGACGATTCTCCGAAAACCTGGCCTGCCCCAACGAGCACGAAATCAACGTCGAAGCTTTCGAACCCCGCACCTTCTCGTTTAACAGCCCCTTCGGCGCCTGCCCCACCTGCACCGGCATTGGCACCGAAAAAGAAGTAGACCCCGAGCTCATCGTCCCAGACGAAGAACTGTCCATCCGGGAAGGTGCCATCCAGCCCTGGTCCCAAGCCGGAAAACTCGCCGACTATTACGAAAAAGTAGTCAGCGCGCTAGCCCAAGAGCTGCACTTCACCCTCGACCAACCCTGGCGTTCACTATCCAGTGAAGCCAAAGAAGCACTCCTGTACGGAAAGAACTACAAAGTCCACGTCAAATACCGAAACCGATGGGGCCGAGAACGGGCCTACACCACCGGATTCGAAGGCGCGATCTCTACAGTGAACCGCCGCTACAAAGAAACCGAATCCGAATCATCACGGGAACGCTACGAAGGCTACATGCGGGAAATCCCGTGCCCGTCCTGCCACGGAGCACGCCTAAAACCCGAAGTGCTCGCCGTGACCATCGGTGGACGTAACATCGCCGAAGTCTCCGACCTAGCCATCCAGGAATGCCTTGACTTCTTGTCCTCCGTCGAATTCACCGACCGAGAAAAACAAGTCGCTGACGCAGTGATGCGTGAAGTGGGCGCCCGACTTGGATTCCTCCTTGACGTCGGCTTGGACTACCTGTCCCTGTCTCGACCCGCCTCCACCCTCTCCGGTGGCGAGGCACAACGCATCCGCCTTGCCACCCAAATTGGTTCAGGTCTTGTCGGCGTGCTCTACGTTCTCGACGAACCTTCCATCGGGCTACACCAACGCGACAACGACCGCCTCATCGGCACGTTGAAACGCCTGCGCGACCTCGGCAACACACTCATCGTGGTCGAGCATGATGAAGACACCATCGATTCAGCGGACTGGCTGGTTGACATCGGCCCTGGGGCAGGCGAAAACGGCGGTGAGGTTGTCTACTCCGGCCCCGTGGAAGGCATCAAAACAGTTGACCGCTCCGTCACCGGGGCGTACCTGTCTGGCCGTAAAGAAATCAGCGTCCCGGCTACCCGCCGAGGCATCGACAAAAACCGCACCTTGCGCGTCCTCGGCGCGAAACAAAACAACCTGAAAAACATTGATGTCACTGTGCCGTTAGGGTGTTTCGTCGCCGTCACTGGTGTTTCCGGCTCCGGGAAATCCACCCTCGTCAACGACATCCTGTACAACGTGCTCGCCAACCGGCTTAACCGGGCCCGTCATGTCCCCGGCCGTCACCGGCAAGTTCAGGGCACCGAACAACTCGACAAAGTCGTTCACGTTGATCAGAGCCCAATCGGGCGCACTCCGCGATCCAACCCAGCCACCTACACAGGTGTCTTCGACAAGATCCGCAAACTCTTCGCCGAAACCAATGAGGCAAAGATGCGCGGCTACACCGCCGGCCGGTTCTCCTTCAACGTCAAAGGCGGCAGATGCGAAGCCTGCCACGGTGACGGCACCCTAAAAATCGAAATGAACTTCCTTCCTGACGTGTACGTGCCCTGCGAGGTGTGCCATGGTGCTCGCTACAACCGCGAAACCCTCGAAGTGAAGTTCAAAGGCAAATCCATCGCCGAAGTTCTCGACATGCCCATCGCTGAAGCTGCCGAATTTTTCGGCGCCATGACTGGGATCGTTCGCTACCTAGAAACACTCACCCAAGTCGGTCTGGGATATGTGCGCTTAGGGCAGCCAGCCACCACTCTTTCTGGCGGCGAGGCCCAACGCGTCAAACTCGCCACTGAACTGCAACGCCGCAGCACAGGAAAAACGATCTACGTCCTTGACGAACCCACCACAGGACTGCACTTTGAAGACGTCCGCAAACTCCTTCTCGTGCTGCAGGGACTGGTGGACAAGTCCAACACGGTTGTCGTAATCGAACACAACCTGGATGTCATCAAGTCAGCAGACTGGATCATCGACATGGGCCCTGAAGGCGGCGCTGGCGGCGGAACCGTTGTCGCTGAAGGAACCCCAGAAGACATCGCCCGTACTGAAGGAAGCCACACCGGAACCTACCTGGCACCCCTGCTGGAACGCTCCGGCGTTACCCCCACGATCGTGAAACCATCCACGGCTTCTGGGAAAACAGCGACATCCTCGACGGCAGCGAAAAGCAGCACGAAAAAGACCGGTGCTGCGAAAAAGACAACAACCGGGAAAAATACGAAAACAACGGCCAAGAGCAGCAGCGTAAGTGCCTCTACACGCCGCAAGGCCAAAGCATTGAAGTCCTGACGCGAGAATGTGTCCAGACGTGTGCACCCCACGTCGCCACCAGCAGGAAGGAACCGACATGACCCTCGAACAACGCCAATCGGCAGAAAACCGCGACATGGACCGCCGTACCGTCTTGCGCGGCATCACTGGCCTGGGTGTTTCCGCCGCAACAATCACCATTCTCGCCGCGTGTGGTGCCAGCCAACCTGCCGCACCGAAAGTAGACCAAGCCGCAGTGATCGCTGCCGTTAAAAAAGCTGTTTCTGAAGGAAAAGTGCCCGTTGGTGGGGCAGCCTTCATCGAAGATCCCGCTCTTGTGGTAACTCAACCCAAAAAGGGCAGCTACATGGTGTTCTCGAGCGTCTGCACCCATGACGGGGGCATCATTGACCAAATGTCCGATGACGGAAAACTGGTCTGCCCCAAGCACGGTGCGCAATACGACCCGGCTACCGGACAGCCAGTCGCTGGCCCCGCGCCTGCAGCACTGCAGAAATTCGACGTACCGGTCGCGTGAGTGACCCATCCCACTACCGGCCCCGCCCTGGTGAAATCCCTACAGATCCGGGCGTTTACCGGTTTCGTGACCCCGAGGGCAGGGTCATTTATGTCGGCAAAGCAAAATCGCTGCGGCCTCGCCTGTCGAGTTACTTCCAAGACCTGACACAGCTGCACCCGCGCACTCGCACGATGGTGACAACAGCCAGCCGTGTCGAGTGGACGGTGGTATCCAATGAGGTCGAGGCGCTCCAGCTTGAATACTCGTGGATCAAAGAGTTCGATCCACGATTCAACGTCAAATACCGCGACGACAAGTCTTACCCCTATCTCGCGGTCACGATGGCTGAGAAGTTCCCGCGCGCCCTGGTCATGCGCGGGAACAAGAAAAAAGGCAACCGCTACTTCGGTCCGTACACCCACGCCTGGGCGATCCGAGAAACCCTCGATCTCCTCCTACGTGTGTTTCCAGTGCGTACCTGCAGCGCGGGGGTTTTTCGCCGGGCCGAAGCATCAGGGCGGCCATGCCTATTCGGGTACATCGACAAATGCGCAGCCCCGTGCGTTGGGCGAGTCAACGAAGAGTCACATCGTCAGCTGGCCGAAGACCTGTGTGACTTCCTCGAAGGAAACTCGGACAAGTTCGTCACCCGGCTAGAGAAAAAAATGCGTGCCGCGGCCGCCGATCTTGACTTCGAACAGGCAGCCCGCCTGCGAGACCATGTCGCCGCACTCAAAACAGCACTAGCGAAAACCGCTGTGGTGTTGGGGGACGCGACAGATGCTGACGTATTCGGCCTAGCAGGCGATGACCTAGAAGTGTCAGTCCAGGTGTTCCATGTTCGAGGTGGTCGAATCAAAGGGCAACGCGGCTGGGTTGCCGAACGGCAAGACGAAGACGATGGCCGGATCGTGGAGCACCTACTCCAACGCATCTACGGCGGTGAAGCTGGAGAAGTAATCCCCCACGAAGTATTGGTCCCCGCACTTCCTGCTGACGATGAAGTACTCCGCGCCTGGATGGGGGAGCAGCGCGGCGCCAACGTGGCTTTGCGTATCCCCCAACGTGGCGATAAAAAAGCTCTCCTGGACACGGTGACGCGCAACGCCGAGCAGGCCTTAGCCCGGCACAAACTCACCCGCGCAGGTGACCTCACTAACCGCAGTCGTGCATTACAGGAACTGCAGGATGCCATCGGTCTGGACGAAGCTCCGCTGCGCATCGAGTGCTACGACATCTCCCACATCCAAGGGACGAACGTGGTGGGCTCGATGGTCGTTTTTGAAGACGGTCTTCCACGCAAGTCGGAATACCGACGATTCGTTATTCGTGGCACAGGACGAAACCCAGCCCCTGTGGATTCCAACGCTTCTGGACCCACTCCCGTGGCGGGGGTGGACCCTGAAGCGGGTAACGATGACACCGCTGCGATGCGAGAGGTTCTGCAACGGCGTTTCACCCGCCGCGAGCGGGAACGTGCCGCACGATCCCCATCTATCGACGAACAAGCATTGACACCTACCGCTTCGGCGGCAGACGCCGTGAACCTTGACGCACAAGATGACCTCACACTTGACCGGTGCGGTAGGCCGATAGCAGGAGCTGGGGCAGCTGCTTGCGCCTCGGCCCCAACAAAGTTCGCCTACAGTCCTCAGCTTGTAGTGGTCGATGGGGGACTTCCTCAGGTGCGGGCCGCGCAAGAAACCCTTGATGAAATCGGCGTTGATGATGTGGTCGTTGTCGGCCTAGCGAAACGACTGGAAGAGATCTGGCTACCCGATGATGAATTCCCGATCGTGTTGCCGCGCACGAGCGAAGGGCTGTTTCTGCTGCAGCGCTTGCGTGATGAAGCGCACCGATTCGCAATCACCTTCCATCGGCAACGGCGCAGCACAGCGATGACGCGTAGCGCCCTGGACGGCATCCCCGGCTTGGGGGAAAGTAAGCGTAAGGCGCTTCTGTCGCATTTCGGTTCGGTGAAACGCATACGTGAAGCAACCCCTGAAGAGCTGACAGCGGTGAAAGGAATTGGACCCAAGCTGGCAGAGGTGATCGTCGCCGCGCTTGCAGCGAACACACCGGATCCCAGCATCAATATCGTGACCGGCGAAGTTTCCTGAAGTAGACCCCAGAACAGTCCTCACCGCGAGCAGTGGTGTGTGTCAAGGTTGAAGGGGGAGTGCATCATTGCTGGAAATGATGCTGATGCTGCCGATTCATGAGTGAGGGGGGCATACGGCGGTGTCGAGGGAAAATGGCAGTGCGTCAAGAATGGGGGAGATCATGAGTTCTGAACCAACATTTATGGGGGAGGGACGCCCACCGGGAGAGAACACCATCGATGAGGGCATGCCGTTTGTCATTTTGACCGGTATGAGCGGAGCTGGCCGTAGTACCGCGGCCCGGAGCATGGAAGATCTCGGCTGGTACGTGGTGGATAACCTCCCACCGGAGATGCTTTCTGAGCTGGGGCGTCTTATGGCTCGCCCATCGAGCACGGTGCGCCGGCTCGCAGTTGTTGCCGACGTGCGGTCGATGGAGTTTTTTGATGCGTTGTTCTCGGCACTGATGCGGCTGCGCGAGGCAGGCATCAACCCCCGGATCATTTTCTTTGACGCTGATGATGAGTCGTTGGTGAGGCGTTTTGAGAGTGTGCGTCGTCCACACCCATTGCAGGGGGAGGGGCGGCTGCTTGACGGTATCCAGGCGGAGCGGGCTCGACTGGCGGATTTGCGGTCGGTATCAGATCTAGTGGTGGATACCTCTGGTTTGAATGTGCATCAGTTGTCGGCCAAGGTGCGCTCAATGGTTGCCGCGGCTACACAGGTGCGGCTGCGTATGGCAGTGGTGTCTTTTGGGTTCAAGTACGGGGTTCCGTTGGATGCGGACGTGGTATTTGATATGCGGTTTTTGCCCAATCCGTTCTGGATTCCGGAGTTGCGTCCGTTCAATGGGCTTGATGCGCCGGTGTCGGAATATGTGCTGTCTCGTCCGGGGGCGGTGGAGTTCTTAGAGCGGTTGGACAGCGTGTTGCAGGTCATGATTGAGGGGTATTTGTCTGAAGGGCGCCGGTATGTCACTGTCGCCATTGGCTGTACGGGCGGTAAGCACCGTTCAGTGGCGGTGGCTCAGGCGTTGAGTGACCGTATCGGGACTGCGGAGGTGTCTGTGATGACGTTCCATCGCGATCTGGGGCGCGAGTGAGCATTGGGGATCCACGCGTTGTGGCGTTGGGGGGTGGTCATGGTTTGGCTGCATCGTTGGGGGCATTGCGCCATGTGACTGATGAGATCACGGCAGTGGTGACGGTTGCTGATGATGGCGGCTCCAGCGGTCGATTGCGGCGTGAGTATGAAGTGTTGCCGCCTGGTGATCTGCGGATGGCGGTGGCAGCGTTGTGTGATGACACCGCGGAGGGGCGTCGGTGGCGTCAAGTGTTGCAGCACCGTTATGGGGCTGGTGGTCCGTTAGAGGGCCACGCGGCGGGGAATTTGCTGATTCTGACGTTGTGGGATCTGTTGGATGACCCGGTTGCGGGGTTGGATGCGTTGGTGCGTCTGGTGGATGCCCGTGGGCGGGTTTTGCCAATGGCTGGGGTGCCGTTGGTGATTGAGGCTGATGTGACTGATTTGGTGCCTGAAGATCCGCAGGCGTCGGTGTTGCTGCGGGGTCAGGTGTCTGTGGCGAAGACGAATGGCCAGGTGGCGTCGGTGCGTCTTGATCCGGCGGATCCTCCGGCGTGCCCGGAGGCGTTGGATGCGATTGATCAGGCAGATTGGGTGATTCTTGGGCCTGGTTCGTGGTTTACGTCGGTGATGCCGCACATGTTGGTGCCGCAGTTGCGGGCTGCGCTGTGTCAAACCTCGGCTAAACGTGTGTTGACGTTGAATTTGTCGCCGGGCACGGATGAGACGAGTGGGTATACGGCTGCGCGGCATATTGAGTCGCTGGCGGCCTATGCGCCGGGGTTCCGGGTGGATGCGGTGTTGGCGGATCCGGCTGCGGTTGATGATGAGGAAGCGTTGCGGGACGCGGCTGCTGAGCTTGGCGCCACGGTGGTGTTGACGCGGTTGGCCTCCAATGAGTCTGCTGAGGTGCATGACACGTTGCGGTTGGCTGCGGCGTATCGGGATTTGTTTGCCTGAGTTGGGTTTCGTTGGGGTCTTGCGTGTTTGGGGTGCTTCTGCGCGCTCTAAGGGGTGCTTGACCCGGGTGGCAGGATTGTCGACATGGCGATGACCGCGAAGGTGAAAGACGAGTTGAGTCGGCTGAGCGTGACTAAGCCGTGCTGCCGAAAGGCAGAGGTGAGTGCTTTGTTGAGGTTCACAGGGGGGTTACATCTCGTCTCGGGTCAGGTGGTGATTGAGGCTGAGGTGGATACGGCAGCTAGTGCCCGGCGGCTGCATGCGGTGTTGGGTGAGTTGTATGGGGTGCAGTCGCGATTCATGGTGGTTGCTGCCGGTGGTTTGCATCGTTCTACGCGGTATGTGGTGCAGGTGCATGAAGGTGGCGCGGCGGTTGCGCGGCAGACAGGGTTGATTGATATGCGGGGCCGCCCGGTGCGGGGATTGCCGCCGCGGGTGGTGAATGGGTCGACGTGTGATGCGGAAGCTGCTTGGCGTGGCGCGTTTTTGGCGCATGGGTCGTTGACGGAGCCGGGGCGGTCGAGTTCGCTGGAGATCACCAGTCCGGGGCCAGAGGTTGCGTTGGCGATGGTGGGTGCGGCCCGCCGGCTGGGTATCGCGGTTAAGGCTCGTGAGGTGCGTGGTGTGGATCGGGTGGTGATTCGTGATGGTGACGCTATTGGGGCGATGCTGACGCGGATGGGTGCTCATGATGCTGTCTTGGCGTGGGAAGAGCGTCGGGTGCGTCGGGAGGTTCGGGCTACAGCGAACCGGTTGGCTAATTTTGATGACGCGAATTTGCGCAGATCTGCACGGGCGGCGGTGGCTGCGGGGGCGCGGGTGCGTCGTGCGTTGGAAATTTTGGGTGATGACGTCCCGGATCATCTGAAGGCTGCTGGGGAGCTGCGGTTGGCGCATAAGCAGGCGAGTTTGGAGGAACTGGGTGGTTTGGCTCAGCCTCCGATGACCAAAGATGCTGTCGCTGGCCGTATTCGGCGATTGTTGGCGATGGCGGATAAGAGGGCCGCGTCGTTGGGGATACCGAATACCGAGTCTGCTTTGAATGAGGAGACAGTTGATTCCTGATCGGGAATCTCATCTGATTTTGCAGCTCAGACGCAAATTGTTGCGAAAAGGAGAGAGACGAAAGTCTCTATCTCGTAGGTAAGGATTTTGGGCGGCGTGCTCATGGCATAGGCTCGGAGTGTCGCACGCAGGTGTGCGACTCGAACGGAATCTCCCATCGAGTGTGCGTGCGACGGGCCATATGGCTTGCTCTACGCATATTTCGGTGAATCTCACTGCTCTATAAGGAACAGTGGGGAGATATACGCGTTGAACACTGTGAGGGGTACGCCGGAAGGCTTTCTCACAGTGGTCGCCCGTTTCGGGTCCACGCTGATGACGTGCCCGCACCGTTCATAGACAACGCTTCCAGGAAGGTTCACCTGTGACTGTTCGCGTAGGTATCAACGGATTCGGCCGTATTGGCCGCAACTTCTTCCGTGCTGTCGCCGCATCTGGCGCCGATGTCGAGATCGTTGCGGTCAACGACCTCACCGACAACAAGACTCTCGCCCACCTGCTCAAGTACGACTCGATCCTGGGGCGTTTCCCGCAGGACGTCACCTACGACGAGTCCTCGATCACCGTTGGTGGTAAGACCATCAAGGTTTTCGAAGAGCGCGACCCGGCCAACCTGGACTGGGCTTCTGTTGGCGCGGACATCGTGATCGAGTCCACGGGTCGTTTCACCAAGGCTGAGGACGCTAAGAAGCACCTCACCGGTGGTACAAAGAAGGTCATCATCTCCGCTCCGGCGAAGAACGAAGACATCACCATCGTCATGGGTGTCAACGACGGTGACTACGACGCCGCCAAGCACACGATCATCTCGAACGCTTCGTGCACGACGAACTGCCTGGCCCCGATGGCCAAGGTCCTCAACGAGGCCGTAGGTATCGAGAAGGGTCTGATGACGACGGTGCACGCATACACCGCCGACCAGAACCTGCAGGACGGCCCGCACAGCGACCTGCGTCGTTCCCGCGCTGCAGCCCTGAACATTGTCCCGACCAAGACGGGTGCCGCTTCTGCTGTGGCGCTGGTTCTGCCGGAGCTGAAGGGCAAGTTCGACGGCTACGCTCTGCGTGTTCCCACGCCGACGGGTTCGGCCACCGACCTCACCTTCGAAGCTGGCAAGGAAACCACGGTTGAGGAGATCAATGCTGCGGTCAAGGCCGCCGCGGAGGGCCCGCTGAAGGGCATCCTGTCCTACACCGAGGACCCAATCGTGTCCAAGGACATTGAGACCGACCCGCACTCCTGCATCTTCGACGCTGGTTTGACCAAGGTCATCGGCAACCAGGTGAAGGTTGTCGGCTGGTACGACAACGAGTGGGGTTACTCCAACCGCCTCGTGGACCTGACCACGCTGGTCGGCAAGTCGCTCTGACGTCGATCTCATCGATGTGGCGTGGCACGGAGTGGCTGATCACGTCATCGTCTCCGTCGCTTCGCATTGACTTCGCGCGTGCGCCGGGTGGCCGGAATCCCGGTCGCCCGGCGCACGCGTTGTTGTCTGGGCTCGTTCCGGTGTGGATGCGGGCTCGATCTACCTGAACTTTGCATCGCCTGGCTCGTGGTGTTGTCCATGTGGTCGGGCTCTGAAGGAGTGAATGCGTATGAAGACCACCGAGGAGCTCATTAACTCGGGTGTGAGCGGTAAGCGCGTGCTGGTTCGTAGCGACTTGAACGTGCCGCTGGATGAATCCCGCAACATCACCGATGACGGTCGTGTGCGGGCCTCGATCCCCACGATTAAGGCGCTGGCTGATGCGGGCGCGCGGGTCATCGTGGTGGCTCACTTGGGGCGTCCGAAGGGCACGCCGGAGGAAAAGTACTCGCTTAAGCCAGTAGTGGGGCGTTTGAGTGAGCTGCTTGGTTTGGATGTCGCGTTCGCTGAGGACACGGTGGGTGAGTCTGCTGCCAGCGTTGTTGCTGGATTGCAGGATGGCCAGGTCGCACTGTTGGAGAACCTGCGTTTCAACGCTGGTGAGACAAGCAAGGACGAGGCTGAGCGAGGAGCGTTCGCCGACAAGCTTGCCGCGTTGGCTGACGCATATGTTTCTGATGGCTTCGGTGTGGTGCACCGTAAGCAGGCCTCGGTGTATGACATTGCGACGCGACTTCCTGCTTACGCCGGTGGGTTGGTGCGTTCTGAGGTTGAGGTGCTTAAGCGTTTGACCGAGGAGCCTGCGCGTCCGTACGCGGTGGTGTTGGGGGGCGCGAAGGTTGCCGACAAGCTGGCTGTTATCGAGAACCTGATGAAGACCGCCGACCGTCTAATCATCGGTGGCGGTATGGCGTACACGTTCCAGGCTGCCCGTGGTTTCGAGGTGGGCAAGAGCCTGCTCGACCCGGAGAAGATCGAGGCGTGCAAGGGCTTCATTGAGGCTGCCGAGGCCAACGGTGTCGAGCTGGTGTTGCCGGTGGACACGCGGATCGCTCCGGAGTTCGGTGAGGACGGTCCGATTTCGGTGGTTTCCTCTGAGGAGATCCCTGCTGATCAGATGGGTCTTGACATTGGTCCTGAGACGGAGAAGTTGTTTGCTTCCAAGCTCGAGGACTGCAAAACCATTTTCTGGAATGGTCCGATGGGTGCCTTCGAGATGGGATCGTTCGCTGGCGGCACTAAAGCCGTTGCGGCTGCGCTTGTTGAGACGACCAAGAGTGGCGCGTTGACGGTTGTCGGTGGCGGTGACTCGGCTGCTGCTGTGCGGAGCCTGGGCTTCTCTGACAACGACTTCGGGCACATCTCTACCGGTGGTGGCGCCAGCCTCGAGTACCTCGAAGGTAAGGCGCTGCCTGGTATCGAGATTCTTTCTAAGTAAGTAGTTCTCTCTTTTTGTGGTGGCCCCGCTTGGCGGCCACCACAAAAAGACGCCCGGTTTCCTGGGCAGCAGTACCCCCCTTTTTTTCGTTGTAACAGAGTCGTGTTCGAGGAGAGAGATGAGCAACCGTACGCCCCTGATGGCGGGCAACTGGAAGATGAACCTGGACCACCAGCAGGGCGCCCACTTGGTGCAGAAACTTGACTGGGCGTTGAAGGACGCCAAGCACGACTTTGAGGCGGTAGAGGTCGCAGTTGTGCCGCCTTTCACCGATATCCGCACAGTCCAGACCCTCGTTGAGGGCGACAACATGAAGCTCGCTTATGGCGCGCAGGACATCTCTGAGCACGATGGTGGCGCCTACACCGGTGAAATCTCAGGTGACATGCTCAAGGCGCTGGGATGCACGTACGTTCTGGTTGGGCACAGCGAGCGTCGCGAATACCACCACGAGAGTGACGAGCTGCTGAACCGTAAGGTCAAGGCGGCCTACCGTCACGGCCTTACGCCTATTTTGTGCTGTGGTGAGGCCCTTGAGGTTCGTAAAGAGAACCGTCAGGTCGAGCATGTTCTGGGCCAGATTGAAGCGGACCTGGCCGGTATTCCGGTGGAGCAGGTTAAGAGCATCGTTATTGCTTACGAACCCATTTGGGCTATTGGCACTGGCGAGGTTGCGACACCGGCTGATGCGCAGGAGGTGTGCGCAGCGATCCGCGGCAAGCTCGCGGAGCTGTACGACCAGCAGACCGCTGAAGCCGTGCGTGTTTTGTACGGCGGTTCGGTTAAGGCCGGTAACGTCGTGGAGATCATGGCTCAGCCTGATGTTGATGGCGCGCTTGTTGGTGGCGCTTCGTTGAAGGCAGAGGACTTCACACCGATTTGCACCTACCAGCAGGCTGGAAACTGAGTCTGAACTGTTTGAGGTGAAGTGTTTCTGAGCGGCCACGTCGCTGCAGGCGTAGGTTGTGCTGCGTCTGCAGCGACGTGATCGCCTACACTCATGAGTGGATTGGGCACCGCCGTGCCCGCTGTACCGTCAAGCTTGGCAGGTCAGGAGTACCGCATGGACATTCTCTCGATCGTTCTCAAGGTTGTGCTGGTCATCACGAGTTTGTTCCTCACCGTTCTGATCCTCATGCACAAGGGGCAGGGTGGCGGCGTCTCCGAGATGTTCGGTGGTGCCATGCACGCAACTGTGGGTGGCTCGTCGGTGGCCGAACGTAACCTCAACCGCTACACGATTCTTATTGCGTTGGTGTGGCTGGCATCGATCGTTGGGCTTGGGCTTATTACACGTTTCGCCGGTTAGGTGTTTTCCGCCCAGCTGTAACAAATAGGGGTGGGGCCCTCCCTTGAAGGTTGGGCCTCACCCCTATTTTGCTGCTGTTAGGCCGGGGGGTTGGTGTGTTGCCGTGGGGTGATAGTGACTTCGGGTAGGCCGAGTCGGAGTGCTTCGGCGTAGGGTTCGTCGGCGTCGAGTCGGGAGAGTTCGTCGGCGAGGCTTTCGTCATCGTTGCGCCGCGGTAGGGAGATGCAGCGTTCGGGTTCACCGGGGTGGGTGATGTATCCGGTGATGCCGTCGGGGCGGATGAGTTGGGTGGTTCCGGAGGGGCGTTCGAGGGTTACTCCGTAGATTCCTTCTTGATCCGTGGTGGTCAGTAGCTGCACGGGTACTTGGAGTCGTATTTGGAGCCACGCGGCGAGCAGGTGCGCAGAGGCTGAGTCGGGGTTTCCGGTGACTGTTGCTGCTGTGACGTTTTCGTGTGGTGGCTGTTCCAGCAGGGAGGCGAGTACTCCGCGCCACCTGGTGGTGCGGGTCCAGGCAAGGTCAGTGTCGCCGGGCTGGTAGTGCTCGGCGCGGCGATGCATGGAGCTGATGGATTCTTTTTGTGCTTGAGCGTCGGTGATGCGCCGTTGCGCCAGGACACCGATCGGGTCGGCAGCGACGTTGTGGGGTGCGGTGCGGGGCCACCAGGCCACGATGGGGGAGTCGGCTAGCAGGAGGGGAAGCACGACGGCTGAGCCGTGTCGGGTGAGTTCGCCGCAAAGCTTCAGAACAACGATTTCGCTTGCTCCGGCGTCTCCGCCGATGCGCACTTGGGCATCGACTTTGTTTGTGCTGTTTGGGTTTCCTGAAACCACCACGATGATGCGGCTGGGGTGTTGGCGGGTGGCGTTTTGGGCTTCGTGGAGTACGGGTTCGAGTGTTTCTTCTTCGGTGATGACCACGAGGGTCATGACCCGCCCTAACGCCATGGCGCCGTTGTTTTCGCGTACGGAGATGATGCGTTTAGCGACGGCGGGGATGGAGGTGTCGGGTAGTTCGATGATCATGGCATCCTCCACTGGCGGCCGTCGCGTTCGAGTAGCTCATGTGCGCTCTTGGGGCCCCACGCCCCGGGGGTGTATTGCTCTGGCCGGGTGGCGTTGTTTTCCCAGTGTGCGGTGATGGGGTCGAGGATTTTCCAGGAGAGCTCGACTTCTTCGTGGCGAGGGAATAGGGGCGGGTCGCCGATAAGGGCGTCGAGGATGAGGCGTTCGTATGCTTCAGGGCTGGATTCGGTGAAGGCACGCCCGTATCCGAAGTCCATGGTGACGTCGCGGACTTCCATTTGGTCTCCGGGTACCTTGGCTCCGAAGCGCAAGGTGATGCCTTCGTCGGGTTGGACACGGATAACGATGGCGTTGGCGCCGAGTTCTCCGGTAGCGGTTTGGTCGAAGGGCAGGTGGGGTGCTTTGCGGAAGACGACTGCGACTTCGGTGACGCGTTTGGCGAGGCGTTTTCCGGTGCGCAGGTAGAAGGGCACACCAGCCCAGCGACGGGTGGCGACTTCAAGTTTGACGGCAGCGAATGTTTCGGTGTGTGAAGAGGGGTTGACGCCTTCTTCGTCGAGGTATGCCGGGACTTGTTCGGAGCCTTGCCACCCGGCTGTGTATTGGCCTCTTGCGGTGCATTCTTCGATGGGGCCGGGGATGATGACGCTGGCTAGGGCTTTTTCTTTTTCGGTGCGTAGGTGGTCGGCGTCGAATGCGAGGGGCTCTTCCATGGCGGTTAGGGCCAGTAGTTGGAGGAGGTGGTTTTGGATGACGTCGCGGGCGGCGCCGATGCCGTCGTAGTAGCCAGCTCGTCCACCGATGCCGATGTCTTCGGCCATGGTGATTTGGACGTGGTCGACGTAGTGGGCGTTCCAGATGGGTTCAAACATCTGGTTCGCGAATCGCAGCGCCAGGATGTTTTGGACGGTTTCTTTGCCGAGGTAGTGGTCGATGCGGAAGATCGAGTCTGGTGGGAAGACGTCAGAGATGACGCGGTCGAGTTCGCGTGCGGATTCGAGGTCGTGGCCGAAAGGTTTTTCGATGACAACGCGGCGCCAGCCGTCGCTGTCGTCGGCGAGGCCGGTTTTGTGTAGGAGTCCGCAGACTTTTGCGAATGCGTTGGGTGGGATGGATAGGTAGAAGGCGTGGTTGCCGCCGGTGCCTCGTTCGGCATCGGCAGCAACCACGACATCACTGAGTCGGTGGAAGGATTCTTCGTCGTCGAAGGCTCCGGTGACGAACCGGAAGCCGCCGAGGAGTTGGTCCCAGGTTTCCGACCGGAAGGGAGTGCGCGAGTGGGCCTGCACTGACTCCTTCACGAATTGGGCGAATTGGTTGTCGTCCCAGTCGCGGCGGCCAAATCCGATCAGGCTGAATCCGGCGGGCAGGAGTCCGCGGTTGGCCAGGTCGTAGATGGCTGGTAGGAGTTTTTTGCGGGATAGGTCTCCGGTGACTCCGAACATGACTAGGCTGCAGGGCCCAGCGATGCGGGGAAGTCGTTTATCTCGAGGGTCGCGGAGGGGATTCCCCGCTGCAGGCTCTCGCGCTGAACTCACTTGCTCTTGGCCTCCAGTTCACTGGTGAGGGAGTCCAGGAGTTCGGTCCAGGACTTCTCGAATTTTTCGACGCCTTCCTTTTCGAGCTTGGTGACGACCTCGTCGTAGGAGATTCCGAGGGCGGCGAGCTTGTCGAGGATGGCTTGGGAGTCTTCGTAGCTGCCAGCGATGGCGTTGGCGCGGACCTTGCCGTGGTCGGCGACAGCTTCGAGGGTTTTGCCGGGCATGGTGTTGACCGTGTGTGGTGCAGCGAGGTCGACCACGTACATGGTGTCGTCGTATTCGGGATTTTTCACACCGGTGGATGCCCACAGGGCGCGTTGTTTGTTTGCGCCTGCTGCTTCGAGAACGTCCCAGCGGCTGGTGGCGAAGGCTTCTTCGAAAACTTGGTATGCCAGGCGTGCGTTGGCGATTGCTGCTTTTCCGCGCAGAGCGAGTGCTTCGTCGGTGCCGATCTTTTCGAGTCGGGGGTCGATTTCGGTGTCGACGCGGCTGACGAAGAAGGATGCTACGGAGTGGATCTTGCTGATGTCTTTGCCTGCCTCTTTGGCTTTCTCGATGCCTTCGATGAAGGCTGCCAGGACTCCGCGGTACTGGTCGAGAGAGAAGATGAGGGTGACGTTGACGGAGATCCCTTCGGCCAGGACGGCTGTGATGGCCGGTAGGCCCGCTGTGGTGGCCGGGATTTTGATCATCACGTTTTCGCGGTCGACGGTGGCGTAGAGCTTTTTGGCCATGTCGACGGTGGCGTCGGTTTCGTGGGCCAGGCGCGGGTCGACCTCGATGGAGACGCGTCCGTCTTTGCCGCCGGTGGCGTCGTAGATGGGTTTGAGGACGTCGCAGGCGTTACGGACGTCGTCGGTGGTGATGGCGAAGACGGCGTCATCAACGGGGGTGTTGGCGGCGGCCAGCTGTGCTACCTGGTCGGCGTAGGCTTCGCCGTTGGATAGTGCGGTGGCGAAGATTGTGGGGTTGGTGGTGACGCCTACTACGCCGGATTCGTCGATGAGTTTTTGTAGGTCTCCGCTGGAGATGAGGGTGCGGGAGAGGTCATCGAGCCAGACGGAGACGCCAGCGTCGGCGAGGGCTTTGACGTTGCTGTTGATGGTCATGTGAATCAGTTTCCTTCTACTGCAGCGATGGACTCTTTGGCAGCCGCAACGACTGCTTCGGTGGTGATGCCGAACTCGCGGTAGAGCGTGGCGCTGTCGGCGGATGCGCCGAAGTGGTCGATACCGATGACGCGTCCGGCGTCTCCGACGATGGTGCGCCACAGGGCTGGGTGTGCGGCTTCGACGGCTACGCGTGCTTTGACTCCGGTGGGGATGACGCTTTCGCGGTAGGACTCCTCTTGTGCTTCGAACCATTCGAGGCAGGGGGCCGAGACGACGCGGGCCTTGATGCCTTCGGTGGAGAGCTGTTCGGCAGCTTGGACTGCCAGGTGCAGTTCGGAGCCGGTGCCAATGATGACCACGTCGGGGGTGCCGTCGGTGTCAGCGAGGACGTATGCGCCCTTGGCGACTCCTTCGGCGGAGGCAAAGCGGGTGCGGTCCAGGGTGGGCATTGCTTGACGGGATAGGACGATGCCGGTGGCGCGTCGGTTTTCGAGGATTGTGCGCCAGGCGATGGCGGTTTCGTTGGCGTCGCCGGGGCGGACTACGTCCAGTTGGGGAATGAGGCGTAGTGAAGGTAGGTGTTCGATGGGTTGGTGGGTGGGGCCGTCTTCGCCGAGCCCGATGGAGTCGTGGGTCCAAACGAAGGTGGCGGGGATGTCCTGCAGTGCGGCCAGGCGCACGGCCGGGCGCATGTAGTCCGAGAAGGTCAGGAAGGTGCCGCCGTAGGGGCGGGTGAGCCCGGAGAGGGCGATGCCGTTGAGGATCATGCCCATACCGTTTTCACGGATGCCGAAGTGGAGGGTGCGGCCGTATTTGGTGCCGGAGAATTTGCTGGTGGAGTGTTCGGCGGGGATGAAGCTGGGTTGGCCGTCCATGGTGGTGTTGTTGGATCCGGCCAGGTCGGCTGACCCGCCCCATAGTTCGGGCATCACGTCGGCGAGTGCGGAAAGGATTTTCCCGGAGGCTGCGCGGGTGGCGAGGCCTTTTTCGGATGCTTCGAAGACGGGGAATGCTTCGGCGAATCCGTCGGGGAGTTTGTGGTCGATGAGGCGCTGGAGGAATGCGGCGCGTTCGGGGTTGGCTGCTTTCCAGGCGTCGTAGCGTCCTTGCCATTCTTCGCGGGCTTTGGCGCCTTTGGTGGCGAAAGATTCGCGGGTGTGGGTGATGACGTCGTTGTCGACTTCGAAGGTTTTTTCGGGGTCGAAGCCGAGCAGTTTTTTCATGTTGGCGATTTCGTCGGCGCCGAGGGCCGAGCCGTGGGATGCGCCGGTGTCCTGCTTGGTTGGTGCGGGCCAGGAGATGATGGTGCGCAGGATGACGATGGTGGGTTTGTCGGTGACCTTTTTGCCCTCGTTGATGGCTGCGGCGAGGGCGTCGACGTCTTCGACGTATTCGGAGGAGATGTTTTCTCCGCGCCAGTCGACGTGGCGGACGTCCCAGCCGTAGGACTCGTAGCGTTGGGCGACGTCTTCGGTGAAGGAGATGTCGGTGCGGTCTTCAATGGAGATGAGGTTTTGGTCGTAGATGAGGGTGAGGTTGCCCAGTTGTTGGGTGCCGGCTAGAGAGCAGGCTTCGCTGGCGACGCCTTCTTGGAGGCATCCGTCTCCGGCGAGGACGTAGATGTGGTGGTCGAAGGGGCTGGTTCCTTCGGGGGCGTCGGGGTCGAGCAGGCCGCGGAGGCGGCGTTGTTCGAAGGCCATTCCGACGGCGGTGGCTAGGCCTGAGCCGAGGGGGCCGGTGGTTACTTCAACGCCGTCGGTGTGGTGGAACTCGGGGTGACCGGGGGTTTTGGAGCCCCAGGTGCGTAGGGCTTTGATGTCTTCGAGTTCCAGGCCGATGCCTGCCTGGTAGAGGGCGATGTACTGGGTGAGGCTGGAGTGTCCTGCGGAGAGAACGAATCGGTCGCGTCCGAGCCAGTGAGTGTCGGACGGGTCGTAGTTCATGATGTCGTGGTAGAGCAGGTATGCGACCGGTGCGAGTGAGACGGCTGAGCCCGGGTGGCCGTCTCCTTTGTGCTGTACGGCGTCGGCCGCGAGGATTTTTGCTGTGTCGACGGCACGGTGGTCGGTGCTGGTCCAGCCGAGGGCGTCAGCTTTCAGCGGCTGCAACGAGGCGTCGCGTGTTGTAGCCGTGGAGTTTTCACTCATATTCAAGGTGCTCCTGATCCAAATCGTTGATGCAGGTGAGGCGTGGTCAGCGGGTTGGTGGCGCGGACCTTCTGCAACACCGGATGAGACACGGTTGTTCCCGGGGCGGGTGCCTTGCGGGTTTTCCTCTTTGACCCTATCGGCGCGTGTCGCAGCGCTCTTCACATTGTCGTGTGTTGTTCGCGGCACCGGGGTGTGTTTGTGGGCTCTGGCACACAAGCTGAGGGGTGTTGGCGACGAGGTTGGGGGGTCTGGGGCCTCGATGTGATCTGAGCCGCGTATGCTGGCCGTTGATCCGGCCCTCGGGTGGAGTGATCCTCATCACGTGCGGCAAAGTAGAAGGCTGCCGTGAAGGGTCTGTGCGAGGCTTCGTGCCTTTGCCTTTGGCGCCGCCCTGTTTCTCACATTGAAGGACACCGTGACTGCTATACAACCTCGAGCGAATTCGGCTCCCGGAGGGGATACCTCGCGGTCGTGGCGGCAGGTTTTGCGTGACTATGTCTCGTTGACGAAGCCGCGCATTATCGAGCTGCTGCTTGTGACGACGTTTCCCGTGATGTTTCTTGCTGAGCGGGGGGTTCCGTCTGTCGGTTTGATCGCGGCGACTTTGGTGGGGGGAACGTTGGCGGCGGCGTCGTCGAACGTTTTCAACTGTTATTTGGATCGCGATATCGATCGTTTGATGCACCGTACCGAGAATCGTCCATTGGCTACGGGTGCGGTTTCGGAGCGCGGCGCACTTGTTTTCGCGGTGTTGTTGGGCGTGGCTGCGGTAGTGACGTTGGTGTGGTTCGTCAACGTGTTGTCCGCGGCGCTGGCGTTGACTGCGCTTTTTTTGTACGTGGTGTTTTACACGATGGTGTTGAAGCGTCGGACGGCGCAGAACATTGTGTGGGGCGGGGCTGCTGGGTGCATGCCGGTGCTGATTGCCTGGGCTGCGGTGACGAACTCTATTGGCTGGGCTCCGATCATTCTTTTCTTGGTGGTGTTTTTCTGGACGCCGCCGCATTACTGGCCGTTGTCGATGCGTTTTAAGGATGATTACGCCGCGGCGGGTGTTCCGATGTTGCCGGTGGTGGCGCGGGATGTGTCGGTGGCGCGTCAGGTGGTTGTGTACGCCTGGGTGACTGTTGCTGTCTCGTTGGCGCTGATCCCGGTGGCCCCGATGGGGTGGGTCTACTCAGTGACGGCGGTTGCTTCGGGGGCGTTGTTCATCCGGGAATCGCACATGCTGTTGAAGCGGGCGAAGGATCCAGCGAACACCACGTTGACTGCGTTGAAGCCGATGCGGTTGTTCCATTTTTCGATCAGCTATTTGACGTTGCTGTTTGTTGGTGTGGCTGTAGATCCGTTGATTTTTGTGCCGCTTGGCCTGTGAGGGCCAGCGGCACCGGGACTACTTCGTGACGTCCGCTACCTGGGGTGGGGTGGCGGACGTTTTCGTTGCTGCGGGGTGGGGTCGCAGCGTGAGGTATGCCCAGGTGACTGACGCGGTCAGGACTGCGGCGAGAGTCATGTGAGCGAGCACGAGACCTTCGGGTACGGCCAGGAGGTATTGGGTGTATCCGAGCAGGCCTTGCAGGATGGTTACGGCTAGAACGGCGCTCCAGGCGCGGCGGGGGCCGTGGTCAGGGCTGCAGAGGTACACCGCGACGAGCATGCCGATGACGAGGCCTAGGAATGCGGTCACGAAGTCGGCGTGCAGCCATGAGACGGCTCGGATGTCGAAGTTGAGGCGGGCCGGTGTGGCTGCGTCGCCGGAGTGGGGCCCTGAGCCGGTCACAATGGTCCCGAGGATGAGCACCACGGCGTAGATGGCGATGATGGTGCGCCCGAGGATGGTGACGGGGCGGGGGAAGTTGCTGCTGGGGCGGTTTTCGTTGACGTATCTGACAACGAGCAAGGTGGCTGCGGCAACGAGAACCATTGAGGCGAGGAAGTGGAATGCCACGGTGGCTGGGTTCAAGCCAGTCAGGACGGTGATTCCACCGACGACGGCTTGGGCGAGGACGCCGAGAAGGATGACCATGGCTGGGGTGAGGTAGCCGCGTCCGCGGAGGTGTTTGTAGGCTGCGACGACGACGGCGATAGCCAGTGCGGAGAGCACGAAGGTCAGTGTGCGGTTCCCGAATTCAATGTATTTGTGGAAGCCTTCGGGCTGGGTTGCAGTGGGTACGAATGAGCCGGGGGTGCATTGGGGCCAGGTGGAGCATCCCAGCCCTGATTTGGTGAGGCGGACCAGCCCTCCAGTAACGACGATGCCCATCTCGGCGATGAGGTTGGCGATAAGGAGGGGGAAGATCCAGCGGGGGTCGGTGCTGGCTGCTGGGGGTGCGGGGGAGTTGGGTGTCTGGGTCACGCTGCAGACTCTACGGGGTGGGGTGCGGGTGGAGTATGTGGCGTGTTGCGCGGGTCGGGAGTGATTACTGTGCTTGAAACCGCGCCCCTTGTCTGCCCCGCAGTCATGATCTGCCTATGGGGCACTCATCCCGGGCCTGGGCCTCGTTCTTATGACTGTGTAAGAAAGTGTGGAGATAGTCGGGTCTCCTCCACACTTTCTTGGTGAAAAAGATCAGGCTGCGTTGATTTTTTTCACCATGTATGTCGCGGTTTTGAGGTTGAGTGCGGGCTCTTTGGAGCGCAGTTCCTTAATCGCGACGACTGGGTTTTGTGCAGGGTCGATGTCTGCCTCGGCTAGCACGTTGCGTGCCCAGTCGAATCCGGTTTTTTGATCGGAAAAAATAGAGTTCATGTCATTAACCGGGTTTGATCTGTCGCCGAAGATGAGGGACAACATGGCGGTTACTCCTAGCGTAGAAGGTTTTATTTAACGGCTGAGCGGCTGGTTAGTCGGACCAGCGGAAGAAGCGCGAGGCTGCCCATGTGGCTAGTGCCGCCCATGCGGTGAGCAGGATAAGTGCGGTGGGGTCTATCGCGTTGTGGAGTAGGGCTGCGCGGCTGCTTTCACCCAGGGCTGCGGCGGGTAGCCAGGAGATGAGGGGGGCCAGCCATGCGGGAAGGAGAGCGGGCGGGAACAAGATGCCACCGAGGCCGACGAGGAGAACCCAGATGAGGTTGGCCAGGGCGAGCACGGCTTCGGCGCGCATGGCTCCGGCTAGCAGGAGAGCGAAGGCAACGAAGCACCAGGTGCCAAGGATCCAGGTTGGCGCGAAAAGGAGAAAGCTCAGCGGTTCAGGGCGCCAGCCCAGAGCGAGAGCGGCAGCCGAGATGATGAGAAGCTGGATGACTTCCAGGGCGAGCACGGCGATGGCTTTGGCCCAGATGAGTCCAGTGCGGCCCAGGGGAGTGACACCCAGGTAGCGCAGTACGCCATTGCGCCTGTCGAATCCGGTGGAGATTGCTTGACCGGTGAAGGCGGTGGAGGTGATGGCTAGGGCGAGTACGCCGGGGGTGATGAGGTTGATGGGGGTGTGGCTGGTGGCGTGCGAGGTGGGCAGGTTGATGTAGGTGAACGCGGCCAGGGCCAGGAGGGGAAGGATGAGTGAGACGAGGAGCTGTTCGCCGTTGCGTAGCAGGGTGCCTAGTTCGAATCGCGCGTGGGAAAGGATGATGGCGCGGCGGGGCGCGGGGCCGCAGGGGGTGGTGGTTGTGGCGCTCATGCGGAGTCTTCCATGGTTGTGGGGTCGTTGATCCATTGCTGGGAGGTGAAGCTGCGGCGCTGGCGTGGGGTGAGGTTGAAGAAGGCGTTTTCGAGGGTGTCATTTCCGGCGATGTGCTGGACGGTTCCGTCGGCGACGACGGTGCCTTCGTTCATGACGACGACGTGGTCGGCGAGGCGTTCTGCTTCTTCGAAGGAGTGGGTGGTGATGATGACGCACACACCCGCGTTGCGTAGCTCTGTGACTAGGTCCCAGACGTCGAGGCGGGCGTGGGGGTCTAGGCCGGCTGCGGGTTCGTCGAGGAAGAGAACGTGGGGGCGGCCGATGATGGCGGCGGCCAGGGCTAGGCGTCGGCGTTGTCCGCCGGAGAGGCGCCGGACGGTGGTTTTTTCGAAGCTGGTTAGGTCGAGGCGGTCGGCGAGTTCGGATGGGGGGATGGGGTTGCGGTAGAGGTGGGCGAGGTGGCGTAGGAGTCTGCCGCTGGTGACGGTGTTGGGTAGGCCGCCGTCTTGGAGCATGACGCCGACGCGGGCGCGGTGTTCGGGGTTGACGGTGAGGGGGTCGGCTCCCAGAACGCGGACGGTCCCGGAGGTGGGTGCCTGGAGGCCTTCGAGGCATTCCATGGTGGTGGTTTTTCCGGATCCGTTGGGGCCTAGGACGGTGGTGATGGCTCCGGGGTTTGCTGACCAGGTGGCGTCGGCTACGGCTGTGGTGGTTCCGAATTGTTTGACGAGGTGCTGTACGAGCACGGCTGGACGTGACACGTGCCGGAGTCTATCTGCGGGGCGTGCTGGGTTTGGGTGTTGCGGGCTGTTGCATGCGGGTTAGGTGACCCTTCTTTGCTGGTTTCCAGAATTAAGTAAGAATGATGTTGCGTTTATCGCTGAGGTGTCTCGACAGTTCCGATCCGTCAGGAGGTTATGGCTATGGATGAAGCATCCACGTCTCGTCCTGCTGCCCGGGCGGAAACTCTCCGCGCAGCAGGCGCGGGCACCCGCGAACAGGTGTTACGCCGCATTGTTGAAAACGGTCCTATTACCGCAGCGCAGATCGCTGAAGACCTAGAACTCACTCCGGCAGCTGTGCGCCGTCACCTGACTGCCCTAGAAGAAGAGCAGTTCATTGCGGGCAGTGAAGCCAATATCTCTGGACGGGGGCGAGGTCGACCAGCCCGCGTATATGTGGTGACGGATGCGGCACACCGCAGTCTTGACGCCGCTTACGACGACATCGCACGAGCGGCCTTGCGATTTTTAAGCACCCGTCTGGGCCCTGAAGCGGTGGAGGAGTTCGCTGCTCAGCGAGCAGCGGATCTTGTTGCCACGCTAGCGCCGCAGGTAGAGAAAGCCGGACCGGACCCGATTAGCCGCGCCGTGGCATTGGCGGAGGCACTGACGGATGCGGGGTTCGCTGCAACTGCCCGCTCTGTGCAAGGCCCGGTGCCTGCAGGGTCAACGAGCGACGATGTCGCCACGGCGGGGGTGCAGCTGTGCCAGGGGCACTGCCCGGTGCAAACGGTTGCGGCTGAGTATCAGTCGTTGTGTGATGCCGAAGCAGCGGCATTCGCCGATCTTTTGGGCGTTCACGTGCAGCGCCTTTCCACACTGGCCGGTGGCGGCCACGTGTGCACCACATTTGTCCCTGCAATCAGGGTGCATCGTTCTTCCGGCGCAGATGTGTGCCGCACTTCTACACCGCGCGCAGTGCGAGCTCACGGGTCGCGGACACACAGCAATCACGAGATAAAAGATGATGAAAGGACTCCGCGATGAGCACCAACATCGAAGAGCTCAATCCGGGCCTGAAGGATCTTGGCCGGTATGAGTTCGGCTGGGCCGACAGTGACGCAGCCGGGGCAAGTGCTCGACGGGGCTTGAATGAAGATGTCGTCACTGACATCTCGAAACGCAAAAACGAGCCTGCATGGATGGAAAAGCTGCGCCTGAAGGCGCTGCGCCTGTTCGATAAGAAACCCATGCCCGCTTGGGGTGCTGACCTAACAGGTATCGACTTCCAGAACATCAAGTACTTCGTTAAATCGACGGAGAAGCAGGCCACCACGTGGGACGACCTGCCTGAAGACATCAAAGCCACCTACGACAAGCTGGGCATCCCGGAGGCGGAGAAGCAGCGTCTGGTGGCAGGTGTGGCCGCGCAGTATGAATCTGAGGTTGTCTACCACCAGATTCGTGAAGACCTCGAAGAAAAAGGTGTCATCTTCGTTGACACGGACACCGGCTTGCGTGAGCACGAAGAACTTTTCAAGGAGTACTTCGGCTCGGTCATCCCTGCCGGTGACAACAAGTTCGCGGCATTGAACACGGCCGTGTGGTCCGGTGGATCGTTCATCTACGTGCCCCCGGGCGTGCACGTGGATATCCCGCTGCAGGCGTACTTCCGTATCAACACGGAAAACATGGGCCAGTTTGAGCGCACGCTGATCATCGCTGACGAGGGCTCGTACGTGCACTATGTCGAGGGCTGTACCGCCCCGATCTACAAGACTGATTCGCTGCACTCCGCGGTGGTCGAGATCGTTGTCAAGAAAGATGCGCGTGTGCGCTACACGACCATCCAGAACTGGTCCAACAACGTCTACAACCTCGTCACCAAGCGCGCCACCTGCGAAGCAGGCGCCACGATGGAATGGGTCGACGGGAACATCGGCTCCAAAGTGACGATGAAATACCCGGCTGTGTGGCTGCTCGGTGAGCACGCCCAAGGCGAGACATTGTCGATCGCGTTCGCTGGCGAAGGCCAACACCAAGACACCGGATCCAAGATGGTGCACGCCGCCCCAAACACATCAAGCAACATCATCAGCAAATCCGTTGCCCGTGGCGGTGGCCGCGCTTCGTACCGCGGCCTCGTCCAGGTGGATGAAGGCGCACACGGCTCTAAATCGACCGTCAAATGTGACGCCTTGCTGGTTGACCTCATCAGCCGCTCGGACACCTACCCGTACGTCGACATCCGTGAAGACGATGTCCAGATGGGACACGAAGCGACTGTTTCCAAGGTCAGCGAAGACCAGTTGTTCTACCTCATGTCCCGAGGCCTGACCGAGGACGAAGCCATGGCCGTGATCGTGCGCGGGTTCGTTGAGCCCATCGCACGTGAGCTGCCTATGGAGTACGCCCTTGAGCTGAACCGTCTCATCGAGCTGCAGATGGAAGGAGCCGTCGGCTGATGCCGCTCGTCACCCCAGAAACCGTAACGCCCTCTACAGGGCAAGGCTTTGTTCCAGAGCAGTCCCGCGCTGAACGCACACGTTCGTTTACTCCATCTGACTTCTCTGTTCCGCATGGGCGTGAAGAAGACTGGCGTTTTACCCCGGTGGATCGCCTCGGGGACTTCTTCGCCGAAGGTGAAACATGCGCACCACCCCAGGTGCCCGCTGATCTTCCCGAGGGGGTCATTGCCTCGATTGTGACCCTGGAAGAGGCACGTGAGCTGGGCGCCCAGCCTGGTGGAGACCGTGCTGCCGCAGTCACCGCAGCCCGAGCTGGCGCAGTGCTACGCATCGACATCCCCGCTGACGCTGATGTCACTGAGCCGATCCGTGTGCCCACGGTGGGGCAAGGCCAGGCAGTGTTCTCACACCTGCTCGTCACGGCGGGACGGCACTCACGCGCTCGTCTTGTGCTGCGCCACACCGGCTCGGCACGTTTGGGCTCTTTGGTGTCGATCGTTACTGACGATGGCGCAGACCTATCGGTGGTCTCACTGCAGGAATGGGACGACGACGCCGTTCACCTTGCACAGCACGACGTGGTTGTGGGGCGTGATGCCTCGGTACGACACATCGCGGTGAGCTTGTCCGGCAAGATCGTGCGGGTCAACACGAACGCCACGTATGCCGGAACCGGTGGCCGTTTTGAAGGCCTGGGCGTGTACTTCGCTGATGCCGGCCAGCATCTCGAACACCGTCTTTACGTCGACCACTCTGAGCCGCACTGCTACTCCAACGTGGAGTACAAAGGCGCCCTGCAAGGCGAAGAAGCCCACACCGTGTGGGTGGGAGATGTGCTCATCCGCGCCGCAGCTGAAGGCACCGAGACGTACGAGATGAACCGCAACCTCGTTCTTACTGACGGTCCACGCGCGGACTCCGTCCCTAACTTGGAGATCGAGACCGGTGAAATCGTCGGCGCCGGGCACGCTTCCACAACCGGACGTTTCGACGATGAACAGCTCTTCTACTTGATGAGCCGCGGTGTCGGAGAAGACGAAGCACGCCGCATGATCGTGCACGCCTTCTTTGCTGAGGTCATCAAGAAGATCGGTATCGACGAGGTCGTGGATCGACTCACCGCAGCAATTGAGGTTGAGCTGGAGGCATCTGCGCGCATCAAAGCTGAGCAGGAGTCACAGGCATGAGCGAGGCGTTCGAGCTTGTCTGCGCAGTGGCGGACCTACCCGAAGTCGGTGGCGCACCGGCAGTGGTCGGTGACGTGCGCATGGCAATCGTCCGCGACGAAGACGGCCAGGTGCATGCGATTGATGAGCTGTGCACGCACGGCGCGGTCAGCCTCGCTGAGGGCGATGTTGAGGGCTGCGAGGTCGAGTGCTGGCTTCACGGCGCCCGCTTCGACCTGCGCTCGGGCCAGCCGCAGTGCCCTCCCGCGTTCGCGCCGGTGGGCGTGTATGCGGTTCGGGTGATGGACGAGAACGTGTACGTCGACCCCACCCGCCGCATCAACGCTTGATTTCCGTGTTCCCCAGCACATGCGGGGACGCACCTTTTGAACTTCCGAACTTGCACACGCGAGGAGAGATCCGCGAAATGTCCACTCTCAAGATTGAAGGATTGCGCGTCTCGGTTGACACCGAGAGCGGCCCCAAAGAGATCCTTAAAGGCGTTGACCTCACCATTAACTCTGGTGAGACGCACGCTGTGATGGGACCGAACGGTTCCGGAAAGTCCACGTTGGCGTACTCGCTGGCCGGGCACCCGAAGTACAACGTGATCGGCGGGTCGGTCACTCTCGATGGCGAAGACGTGCTGGCGATGAGTGTTGACGAGCGCGCTAAGGCGGGCGTTTTCCTTGCGATGCAGTACCCGGTCGAGGTGCCGGGTGTGTCGGTGAGTAACTTCCTGCGTACCTCCAAGACTGCTATTGACGGTCAGGCACCGAAGCTGCGCACCTGGGTTAAAGAGGTCAAGGAGGCGATGGCACGGTTGCAGATGGACCCGGCCTTCGCTGAGCGTGACATCAACTCCGGGTTCTCCGGCGGTGAAAAGAAGCGTCACGAGATACTGCAGCTTGAATTGTTGAAGCCGAAGATGGCCATTCTTGACGAGACTGACTCGGGCTTGGATATTGACGCGCTGCGCATTGTTTCTGAAGGCGTGAACCGTGCCGCTGAAGCTAATGAGATGGGCACGTTGCTCATCACGCACTACACCCGCATTTTGCGGTACATCAAGCCGGACTATGTGCACGTATTCGTCAAGGGACGTTTTGTTGAGCACGGCGGCCCGGAACTGGCGGAGGAGCTGGAAGCGAACGGTTACGACCGTTTCGTTAACGCGAACGCCTGATCGCTTTTTCCTGTACCGGCAAGGCATGCCTTGCCGGTACCAATTCCTCACGGAGGTCACATGACCAGCACGTTCACGCAGGATGATCTTGCGCGTATCCGAGCTGATTTTCCGGAATTGGCGCGGACAGTCCGCGGTGGCCGCCAGCTGGTGTACCTGGACTCGGGAGCGACGTCGCTTAAGCCCCAGGTCGTTATCGACGCCGAGAGCGACTATTACGCGCACTACCATGCCGCGGTGCATCGCGGGGCGCACGCTATCGCTGAAGAGGCAACAGAGGCCTACGAGCAGGCACGCGCAACGATCGCCGGTTTCGTGGGCGCTGAGGTCGACGAGATTGTTTTCACGCGGAATGCGACAGAGTCGATCAATCTCGTTGCCTATGCGTTGTCGAACGCGGTTGCGCCTGGAGCCCTTGATGGTGTCGAGGAGTCGTTAGCTGCGCGGTTGCGTGTGGGCCCCGGGGACGAAATCGTCATCACCGAGATGGAACATCACGCAAACCTTGTCCCGTGGCAGGAGTTGTGCCGCCGCACAGGGGCCAGACTGCGGTGGGTGACGTTCGATGCTTCCGGAAGAATCCCTGATGAAGCCTGGGATGAGGTGCTCAACGAGAGGACCAAACTGGTTTCTCTGACCCAGGTGTCGAACGTGCTTGCCACCCGTAACGACGTCGCTGCGGTAGTGGCTAAGGCGCATGCCGTGGGGGCGTTGGTGCTCGTGGATGCGGCGCAGTCAGTGCCACATATGGCGGTCGATGTGCGCTCTCTGGGTGCGGATTTCGTTGCTTTTACCGGTCACAAAATGCTTGGCCCGCTTGGGATTGGCGTGCTGTGGGGTAGGCGTGAGCTGTTGGCTGCGATGCCGCCATACACCACGGGCGGGTCAATGATTGAGCTCGTGCGGATGGAGAAGACGACGTACCTTCCTCCGCCGACCCGTTTTGAAGCAGGTACGCCAGTGGTCTCGCAGAGCATTGCACTGGCTGCTGCTGCTCGTTATCTCTGTGATCTGGGTATGGACAAGGTTGAGGCCCATGATCAGGAGTTGATGGAGCATGCGCTTGAGGTTGCGGCACAGCGTCCGTGGATGACGGTGCTGGGGCCGTTGGAAGCCTCTGAGCGTGTTGGTGCGTTGGCTTTTACGGTTAAAGATGTGCATCCGCATGACGTGGCGCAGATTCTTGATGATTCCGGTGTCGCTGTGCGTAGCGGTCACCACTGTGCAGGGCCGCTGCACCGCAAGCTGGGTATTACGGCTAGCACGCGGGCCAGTTTTTCTGTGTACACCACTCATGACGAGATTGATGCCTGGGCGGCGGCTTTGGATCGGATCCCGTCGATTTTCGGGGTGAGCCTGTAATGGACATGTATCAGGAATTGATCCTTGATCACAGTAAACATCCGCAGCATGCGGGGTTGCGTGCTCCGTTTGGTGCGGAGGTGCATCACGTCAACACCAGCTGTGGTGATGAGATCACGCTGCGGGTTCACTTGTTGAACGCGGAGAAGGGTGCCGAAGCTACGGTGCAGGACGTCTCCTATGACGCGCAGGGGTGTTCGATTTCGGTGGCGTCGGCTTCTGTGCTGGCGCAGGAGATTATTGGGCACCCGCTGGGTGAGGCGATGCACACCTATGAGGCGATGAAGGCGATGCTGACCAGCCGGGGTAAAGATGCAGGGGATGAGGAGACCATCGGGGATGGTGTCGCGTTCGCTGGGGTTTCTCAGTATCCGGCGCGGGTGAAGTGTGCCCTTTTGTCGTGGTCGGCGTTCACTGATGCTGTTGCTCGTGCCGGTGGATCTATCGATTGCTGACCGGCAGCTTCGGGCTGTGAAATAGACACAGGGGTTACTGGCGCGTTGGGCGCCGTCCTATCAGGAGACATATATGAGTGAAACCAGCCCATCTGGTGATGAGACCACAGACGCGAATCCGTATGAGGACAAGCCTGCGGTGACATCGCTGCCAACATCGGCTGATGTAGAAGAAGCCATGCGTGATGTGGTTGACCCTGAGCTGGGTATCAATGTGGTCGATCTTGGCTTGGTGTACGGCGTTGTTGTTGATGGTGAGCGTCGAGCCACGATTGATATGACGTTGACGAGTGCGGCATGCCCGCTTACGGATGTCATTGAAGAGCAGACTGCTATGGCGCTGAGCGGAATTGTTGACGATCACCGTATTAACTGGGTGTGGATGCCGCCGTGGGGCCCGGACAAGATCACCGAGGATGGCCGGGAGCAACTGCGCGCTCTAGGGTTCAACGTGTGATGATTCCGGGGTGAATACCTCGACCGAACATGCATTGTCTTTTTCTCTGTCCGACGTGGTGGAGGAGGGGCAGAGTGGCCCTTCGTGGGCTGTGGTTCGGCTAGATCGCCTCGCTTCGAACTTGCGTACGATTCGTTCGCACGTGGGGTCGGGGCGAGGTGTTTTGTTGCCGGTGAAAGCCGATGCGTATGGGCACGGCGCGGTGGCGGTGTCGCGTTTTGTTCAGGAACGCAAGCTGGTGGAATGGCTTGGGGTGGCGACGGTCGCGGAGGGGTTGGAGCTGCGCAAAGCTGGTGTGGAGCTACCTATTCTCAAAATGTCTCCGGCGCTTCATAGTGAGCTTGAGGTGGGGTTGCGAGCTGGGGTGGTGTTGTCAGTGCAGTCAGCTGCAGAGGCGGATGCTGTGCAGGCAGCGGTGGCGGCGTTGCGGCAGGCGGGGCAGCAGTCGTATTGGGATGGCCCGGTGCCGGTGCAGTTGAAGATCGATACGGGGATGCGTCGGGTGGGGGTGGAGTTTATGCATGCGGGGGTGTTGGCTGCGCATGTTGCTGTGAGGTGTCCTGATCTTCGGGTGCAGGGTGTGTTCACGCATTTCGCTGTTGCAGATGACCCCGAGCCTGGATGTGTGGCGTTCACTGAGGAACAGATCGCACGGTTTGGTGAGGCTGTTCCGCAGATTGCGGAGGCGTTGGGGTATTTCCCTGAGCTGGTGCATGCGGCGAACTCCGGAGGCGTGTTGGCGTATCCGCAGTCGTGGGGGTCGATGGTGCGCCCAGGCATTTTGGCGTACGGGTATTACCCGGATGTGCAGACGGTACGTTCAGTGCCGGTGGAACCGGTGTTGCAGTGGCGTGCGCCTATTTCTGTTGTGAAGACCGTGGCGGCGGGGGAGACGGTGTCATATGGGCGGACGTGGACGACTCCGCGGGAGACGGTGATCGCGACTGTGCCGGTGGGGTACGCCGATGGGTATCGGCGGGGGCTGTCGAATGTGGCGCGTGCGTGTGTGTCGGGACGGTCGGTGCCGGTGGTGGGGCGTGTGTGTATGGATCAGTTGTTGCTTGATCTGGGGCAAGGTGCGGTTGAGTCGATGGGTACTGAGGTGGTGTTGCTGGGTGGTGCAGGTGATGGGTGTTTTGGCGCTGATGATATGGCGCAGGCGCTGGGGACAATCTCGTATGAGGTTCTTACCGGGATTGGTCGGCGGGTTCGACGCACGTATGTGGGGGAGTAGTTCTGTGAGTTTTTGATTCAGGTGGGTATAGCTCAGGAGCGCACCGGGTGTATCGGTGCGCTCCTGAGCTATCGGTAGGGAGTGCTGCTGTTATCAGCGGACGCGGCCGTATGAGGGGGACCCGTACACCTTGACTAGCTTGACGTTCTGGCCGGTGCGGGGGGCGTGCCACATTTTTCCGTTACCGGCGTAGATGCCGACGTGGTACTTCTGGGAGCTGCCGTAGAAGACGAGGTCGCCGGGGCGTGCGGTGCTGCGGGCTATGCGCTTGGTGGCCCGGTACTGGGCTTGGGCGGTGCGGGGCATCTTCTTACCCACGCGGGCGTAGGTCCACTGGACGAGGCCGGAGCAGTCGAATGCGCGGGGGCCAGCGGCTCCGTAGCGGTAGGGGGTGCCGCGTTTGGTGGCCGCGACGCTGACGGCCTGGACGCCCATGCGGGCGGAGAATCCAGCGGCTTTGACGCGGGTGGGGACTGGGGTTGCTGCGGAAGCTTGCGACGGCGCGGTCGTGGCGGCTACACCGCCAGAAAGTCCGAGGGCTAGAAGTCCGGAGATGGCAATTCGCGCAGGGGCAAAATTCTTGTTCATTTTCGTGGTGTTTTCCAGGAGGCGCTTACGAAGCATGACCTGTCGGGTTCGGGATATCACTGGTTCCCGGTGATCGTGTTTACCGATCACTTCACCCCCAGGACTTCTCTAGGAAGTCCACAAGATTGGGTGCACCGTTCCTACCACCAACACATTTCTGTGTAGGTACTGCCGGGGAATGGTGGTAGGACTCAGCGTCATTCTCCGGCGACCGCCTCAGGGGTGGCGGCCAGAAAGAAAGCTAGACCATGCCCGGATTGAAACCAATCCGTTATCTGTCGATGAGTGTCGATTGTGACGCCAGTCACATCGTTACGAGATCGTGACCTGCCTGTTTCCGTTTTGCATCTTGTGTAACAGGGTTGCGCAAAAACTTTCACACAAGCGATTTCCCGCTACCGCAGTCGTTTTTAGCGCTGTTTATGTCAACTGTGAAGGGGCTGGGAAAAGACTGACTGTCGCGTGCTCTCTCATGATTGCGCGGTGCTCACCTGCAGATATGTGAATAGTTATCCACCTATAGACATATAGACACTCTTTATCTGTAATGCGATGGGCTGCAGTCGTGTTCCTGGCTAGATGGGCGGTAGCTGAGAGTCTCCTTGCCCTTTACGTGAGACAACCCTTGACGTTGTGGGTCACCAATCAATGACGCCAAACCGTGACCCACCGTGCTGAGAGGAGCCGCACACTCCTCAGTCGCAACAAAACATCACTACACGCAGAAACGATCCTTTTCCGTGCCCGCTAGCAGCGAACACAAACCCCTTCCGTGAATTTATTAATGCGCCCTAGTTCACAAGGAAGGGAAAAGTGCAGCGCATGAACATAAAACTCGCCAAAAGAAGTACGGAAAAAGTATCTAAGTAGCCACAGCAGGTAAAGCGGGCATGTGTACATCTCTCACGCAAAACCAAGCCCACCAATCATTTTCAATAAACTCACGCCGCCCATCCCCAGAGGTACCCGACAGCAACCACACCGCAGTGCCCTTTTACCCTGCTGCTATGCCGGTAACCTTCGCTCACCCCGCCGCCGTACTGCCACTGCTACGCACCCCCATCCCCTTCGCTGCTTTGAGCATCGGCGCAATGATTCCCGACACCCCCTTGTTTATCCCCTGGATACCCATCACATACGACGCCACCCACACGCTCACCGGCATCCTCACCTTTGACCTCATTGCAGCCAGTGTGCTCTGGTACCTCTGGTGGGCCCTCATTCGTCACCCTCTAGTTGATGCAACCCCCGAGCCGTTACGACGGAGAATCGCTCTCACCCAGCAACGCCCACCCCTAACTCTGGTCGCACTCGGATCTGCTATCGGTGCAGCAACCCACGTCATCTGGGACGAATTCACACACGTCGGCCGATGGGGAGCCGTAACAATTCCCCTCCTCGCCGATACTCACGCTGGACTCCCCGGATACAAATGGGCCCAATACATCAGCGGCATAGGCGGCCTGAGCGCACTAGCCATCGCCGCCTTCATTCTCACGCTGCGCGCACCCGCTGGCCCTACCGTGCCCCGCCAACACCCTTATGCAGCACTACTCGTAGTAGCCCTTCCCGTCCTGGCCGCAGCTGCCGCAACAATCGTCACCGCCCTACCCGTCCTCGCCTCCGGAGGTGAACTGCGCGACCTGCTCTACGGCGCCATCACTCGCTCGGCCCTCGCCGCAACAGCTGCCCTCATTGCCGCCTCAGCCGCATGGCACCTCGCCGTCAAGAAAAACCGCCACGCCGCCATCGCGCCCTAACCGCACCAACCGGAGACTCAAGCCACACATGTTCCTCTTCTCACATAAACCCCCACCAGTATTCGCACCCCAACAGCCCGATTCGTAGGCTGAAACCGCAAATCCCTCACCGGATGGAGACCCCCTCATGTCACGCCTTAAAGAACTCCTCCCCATCGAAGCGGTCAACGTCAATATCACCGCACCCGACTGGCGCTGCGCCATTAGTGAGGCCGGAGCCCTCCTTAACGCCACCGGCACCGCAGACCCGGCCTACACCGACGCCATGATCGCCACCGTCGACACCCACGGCCCCTACATCGTCATCGCACCCGGCTTCGCGTTCGCCCACGCCCGCCCCGATAGCAGTGTCCACCACACCGGCATGTCCGCTATCCGACTCACTCACCCCGTCGAATTCGGCAACCCCGACAACGACCCCGTCACCCTCATCGTCGCCCTGGCTGCCACTGACAGCGACGCCCACCAACAAGCCCTCGCAGAACTGGCCGGACTCCTATCCGACCCCACCCGCCGTGCAGCAATCGAAACAGCAACAACCGCCACCGAACTACACGCCGCACTCACCACAGACCCCACCAGTCAGCCAGCCACACCAACCCCACCCACCCCCGTCACCCCCAAGATCGAAACCCCAAGCACACACGAAAACGCCATCCCCAGCAAAGGATTCATCCTCACCGTTTGCGGAAACGGCCTTGGAACCAGCCTGTTCCTCAAAAACACACTCGAAAGCGTCCTGACCACCTGGGGATGGGACAAATACATACGCGTAGAAGCAACCGACACCATCTCCGCTCGAGGCCGAGCCAAAGAAGCCGACGTACTGCTCACCTCAGGAGCCATCGCCGCAGCACTAGGCGAAGTAGGAGTGCCCGTCGTCGTCATCGACGACTTCACCTCATCCCCCCAAATCGACGCCGCCCTGCGCTACGTCTACGCAGTCTGAACGGAAACAGACATGAACATCATCGCCGCCACAGCGCAATTCATCGTCAACGAAATCCTCGCCGTCCCCGCATTCCTCATCGGCATCATCACCGCCGTAGGACTCATCGCGATGAAAAAGTCCACAGGACAAATCATCGCCGGCGCCCTCAAAGCAACCCTCGGATTCCTCCTCATCGGCGCCGGAGCCAACCTCGTCGTCAACTCCCTGGAACCCCTCGGCATCATGATCCAAGGTGCACTCGGCGCCCACGGAGTGGTCCCCACCAACGAAGCAATCGTCGGCATCGCACAGAAAAAATTCGGCGCCCACGTCTCCTGGATCATGATCCTCGGATTCGTCGTAGCACTCCTGCTGGCACGCCTGACACCCCTGCGCTACGTCTTCCTCACCGGACACCACCTGCTCTTCATGTCCACACTCATCACCGTCGTCATGATGTCCTCCGGAATCCCCGCCCCCATCGTCGTAGCCCTCGGCGCAACCCTTCTGGGCGTCCTCATGGTCTCCCTACCCGCCCTCGCGCACCCCTGGACCCGCAAAATCACCGGCGATGACTCAGTAGCAATCGGACACTTCGGCACCCTGGGCTACATCGCCTCCGGCGCAGTAGGCCGCGCAGTCAACGGCTCAGGAAAAAGCCCCTCCACCGAAGACGTCAAAGTCCCCGAATCGCTCCGATTCCTCCGCGACTCCATGGTCGCCACCGCACTATCCATGGTGATCATGTACCTCGTCGTCGCCGTAGCCTTCCTGCTACGCACCGGCGAAAAAACTGCCTTCACCGCCTTCGAAGGCGGCGCAACCAACGTCGGCAACTACCTCATGCACTCGGTCACCCAAGGTCTACAGTTCGGCATCTCCGTAGCAGTCATCCTCTTCGGTGTGCGTACCATCCTGGGAGAACTCATCCCCGCCTTCCAAGGCATCGCAGATAAAGTTGTCCCCGGCGCAATCCCCGCGCTCGACTGCCCCATCGTCTTCCCCTACGCCCAAAACGCCGTCCTGATCGGCTTCATCGCAAGCTTCACCGGAGGGCTCGTCGCGCTCCTATCCCTAGGACTATGGTTCGGTCCCACCTTCGGCCTGGCTCTCATCCTCCCCGGCCTGGTGCCCCACTTCTTCACCGGCGGCGCCGCAGGCGTATACGGCAACGCAACAGGTGGGCGCCGAGGCGCAGTCGCCGGCGCATTCGTCAACGGCCTACTCATCACCTTCCTGCCCGCCCTGCTCATGAAAGTACTGGGCGACCTCGGCACCGCAAACACCACATTCGGTGACACCGACTTCGGCTGGTTCGGCCTCATCATCGGCTACGGCTCCCGCCCGGGCACCGTATGGGGAATCACCGTCGCCGCGCTCCTAGCGCTAGCACTGCTCACCGCAGCAATCATCGTGCAGCGCAAACTCGTCGACACCCACTGGGACCCCGCCCCCGCCCGAGGGAACACCCCACTGGCTGCCACCCCACAAGCAACCCCACCCACCAGTGCCCCCACCGCCAACAAGTACCCGAAAGTTCTTCCCCCCGAAGGTGCCCCCACGCCACCACCAGCGCTCAAGTAAAAATAACCACAAAGGTGGGGGCCTGACCCGCATTGGGTCAGGCCCCCACCTTTGTGGTTATCACGAGTGCTGAGAACCGAAATAAAAACCAGTAATCGACCCCACTACCGACACAACAACCGGCACAACCAAAGCCGAAACATCTTTAATTTCATCCCACGAACGCCACCCAAAAATCACCGCGACCATCGGCAACACCGTCACGACGATAAACAAACACAGCGCAACCCCAACGATCCACGACCGTTTACGCTCCCGGCTTCTTTCCACCGGACCAAGGGAGGGGCCTTCACTGACAGAGTCGTTCTGGGGCGGATACTCCTCTACCGGAAGCTCAGTCTCTTCACCCAACGAACTGAACCTCACGGATGGCGCCATCAGCTTCACGCACCAAAATCGCCCCGCCCTTCTTCAAAGCATCCTGAAGAAAAGCCTGCGTGGCCAAAGCCTGCCGAATCGCGTCATTGGGGTTCAAGCCCTGCGTCTGCGCGATCTTGTCCAGGTTCTTGGAGTCACGGTCGCGCAGGTTCGCGGTGATACGGCGAACAGTGTTTCCCTTGCGAGCGACGTTCAGCGATTCCATTTTGACCCTCCTCACAAACGCATCAATTTGATGCGAATATGTGTTGATATTACGCGTCAGTGCGCGACTGCGGCAATACCGACGAGTATGCCTTCCCAGCAGACTCCGCAGTCCTCTGTTGCTCAATCATCTCCGTCAACCTCTCCACCTGCGCAGTCAACTCAGCAACCCGCGCCGTCAACTGAGCCACATCCACCGAGCCCGCACCTCATCAGGAACCGCCAACCGATCCGTCAACCACGACGCCAACGACGCAGTCACCGAACCCAACAAAGCAATACCGCCAATCATCATGCCCGCGGCAATCAAACGCCCATGCATAGTCACCGGATACGCATCCCCATACCCAACCGTCGTCATCGTCGCCAACGCCCACCACACCGCATCCCCATACGTATCAATATGCGCACCCGGCGCACCCCGCTCGGCATCCAACATCGCCAGCGCCCCAACAAACGCCAAAAACAACGCCCCACCCACGATGTACACCACAACCCGCCCTCGCAGCATGGCCGCAGACGTGCGATGCACCACCACCAACACCGTCAACAACCGCAATGGCCGCAGCATCGGTAACAAAACCACCAATAACTCAATCGGACTGTGCAACAAAAACCGACAACGCTGCCGCGATAAACACAACCGCACCCCGTAATCGAGGGCAAACAGCCCCCATGTCACATCCATCACCACCGCAGAAACCTCGTGCCACCGCCGCGAAATCCCCGGATCCAAAATCGGCCACGCAAACGCAACCAAAAACAGCAGCGCCACCCCCGTCATCCACGGTCCCGTTCGCCTCTCCCACGCACGCCGCCGCGACTCCGCGCTGCAATCCATACACGGATTATCGCCAGCGCCACCAACTCAACACACCGACCACAGGAACCCTCACCGATGCGGTAACCCGCCAATCCTTGTGTGCCACAAAGCTTCTACGGTTACCTATATGGCCACCCCTCCCGCTCACCGCTACCCCTTTCTTGACACACTGCGAGGATTCGCCATCGCAGGCATCCTCTTCGTCAACATTCCCGACATCACCTCCCTCTGGCACGACGTAGATGCCCCCATCAATCTCACCCCCGACAGCCTGCTCCACGCATTCCACGCCACCATCACCGGTCGATTCATGCCAATCTTCATGATCCTCTTCGGAATGTCCCTCACCTTCATCGCGCACTCCGCGCGACGACGCGGTCGCTCACCATGGATCGTGCTCACGCGCCGACTCGCTGCCCTGCTACTCATCGGCATCGCCCACCAAATCCTCTACTCCGGAGAAGTACTCGGTCTTTACGCCACAGTGGGCCTACTCCTTATTCCAGCCATCCTTCTGGCTAGCCCCCTCGTGCTCCTCGCCCTCGGGGTAACTCTGAGCTTGCTCGCGTTTGTGTTCGCCGACGGGGGAGTGGCGGCCACCCCAGGAGTCATCCTCCTAGGTGCCGCCGCCGCGAGATATGACATACCAGCCCACCTCGAACACGCAGGCCGCCGAATCACGATCGCTGCCACCCTGACTGCTCTAGCCTCAGCTGCAGCACTGTGGTGGCAATGGCAAACCCCTGAAGACCCACGCTCCACCACCGCCGGCGCAGTCGCCGGGATGCTCACTGCCATGTTCTACATCCTTGCCCTGGCCTTGCTGTGGCAAACCCCAGCACGCAACGCGCTACGCGCAGTATGCGAACCGCTCGGGCGCACTGCATTCACCTTCTACCTCACTGCCACACCGCTGGTCCTAGTCGCAACCAACCTGCTCGGCCTGGAGAAAATCACCGACCTGCGCCTAGCAGCCGTCCTCGCCATCGTCATCCTTGCTTTGCAGCACCTTCTTGCCACGCTATGGCTATCGCGATTCCCCTACGGCCCACTGGAATGGATCTGGCGACGCATCACCTGGTGGGGAGCCACACCCAAAGTCACACACGCGAAATAACCCAACCCTTAGTCGTTGGTAACTAGCAACTAAATTGTTTAGATGGCCCAGGGGGGTACGCCGTCAAACACGCACGGCACCAACCAACCCACACTGCAAAGAAGGCCACATGACCTCCACGTACACCATCGGCGACTACCTCCTAGATCGCCTAGTCGAACTCGGCATCACCGAACTATTCGGCGTACCCGGCGACTACAACCTGCGATTCCTCGACCACGTCCTCAATCACGAACACATCCGATGGATCGGCTCCGGAAACGAACTCAACGCCGGATACGCCGCCGACGGGTACGCACGCGTCCGTGGCGCCGGAGCACTCCTGACCACCTACGGAGTCGGCGAACTCTCCGCAGCCAACGCCCTCGCCGGCTCCTACGCCGAATCAGTACCAGTCATCCACATCGTCGGAGCCCCCCGCAAAGAAATCCAAGCCGCACATCAAAAACTGCACCACTCACTGGGCACCGGAGACTTCAAACACTTCCTCCGCATGGCCAGCGAAATCAGCTGCGCCAGCGCCGACCTCAAAGCACCCAACGCAACATGGGAAATCGACCGCGTACTGCGCACCGCGATCTTCGAGAAAAAACCCGGCTTTCTCCTCCTGGCTGCAGACGTAGCAGCAACCCCCACCGAACGGCCAACAACCCCGCTTGAACTCATCACTCAAGCCTCCACCAAAGCAGCAGAAAAAGCATTCGAAGAAGCCGCACGAACCTTCCTCACCGGAAAGAAAACAGCAGTACTAGCCGACATTGCAGTCCAACGTCTCGGCGCCACCGAAGCCCTCAGCGAACTACTCGCCGACACGGGACTGCCCGTAGCCACCCTCAGCTGGGGAAAAACCCTCGTAGATGAATCTGCCCCCAACTTCGCAGGAATCTACGTCGGCTCAGCCTCCGAAGAATCAGTCCGCTCCACCATCGAAGACGCCCAAGCCCTCATTACCATCGGCGTCGACTTCACTGACAACACCACCGCCGGATTCAGCGGAAACATCGACCCAGCCCGCCAACTTGAAATACGACGATCAATAAGCCGAGTCGGCCAAGAACTCTTCACCCCCCTATCCATGGAACGGGCCATCCGCATCCTCACCAGCGTGCTCAACGACGTCCAACCGCAAGGCATGCCCCTGGAACGCCCAGCCGAATCTGTCACCGCCGAACCCACCGACGACCCCCTCACCCAAGACATGCTCTGGCCACTCGTGGCCAACTCATTCACCGAAGGAAACATCGTCCTCGCCGACCAAGGCACCAGCTTCTTCGGCATGTCAGGGATGCGCCTGCCACAAGGAGTCGCGTTCATCGGACAACCCATGTGGGGATCAATCGGCTACACCCTGCCAGCCATGCTCGGGGCCGGACTGGCCAACCCGCAGCGCCGACCCGTGCTACTCATCGGCGACGGCGCAGCCCAACTCACCATCCAAGAACTCGGACAAATCATCCGCGAACGCGTCCCCGCCGTGATCGTCCTCGTCAACAACGACGGATACACAGTTGAGCGGATGATCCACGGAAAAACAGCCGCCTACAACGACATCCCCGCATGGAGATGGAGCCAAGCGCTGGAATTCTTCGGCGCCGACCCGAAAGACTCCATAACCATCACCGCACGCACCGGCACCCAGATGCAACAAGCACTAGAAAAAGCCGCAGCCAACCCCAACTCACTCGTACTCATCGAAGCCATCACAGATGCCCAAGACGCTCCACAGCTACTACACAAAATCGCAGCAGCCCTGTAAAAACACCGCGGGGGGGTGGATACAGACATCTGTATCCACCCCCCGCATTCTCAGCACAGATCCCGACCAGGGAAGAGACCTCACGCAGGTATTGCCTGGCCATCCTCAACACTGGCCACTGCGGCAACCCGCAAAGCCGCTACAAAACCACACAGCAAAAACACGGCCGAGACGGCAATAGACCACCCCGTAGCCGTCGAAAATGTCTGCGGATCAGCCCCAAAACCACGATCACCCAGCCCAGCAGCAAGCATCGAACCCGCCAATGCTGTACCTAGCGCCGATCCGACCTGCCGCACCGTGCTCTGCACCGCCGACCCAGTACCAGAACGGGCAGTCGGCACATCCAGCAGCACCGTAGAAGTCAACTGCGCAGAAGCGAACCCCAAGCCAACGCCGTACACCACCAGCGCCGCTGCAATCAGCCACGCCGATGTCTGCGGTCCAAGAATCAACGCAGTTGTAGCAGAGCCCGCCACCTCAAGACCCAACCCCAGCAACACAACCTTCGGTGCCCCAAACCGGGCCGACACATGCCGTGCCTGCGCCCCAGCCACAAAAGCGCCCACAGCCATGGCAGCTAGCACCAACCCCGAAGTAAGAATCGACTCATGCAAAACCATCACTAGATACAGCGGAAGCACAAACACCAGCGCGAACTCACCCACTGCAACCGCCGCCGCCGCAACATTGCCCCACCGGAAACTAGGAATGGCGAACAAAGAAAGATCAATAATCCCCGTGCGGCCAGAGCGCGCACGCCCGCGCTCCACAACATAAAAAACACCCAGGAGAAGAACACCCACGCCAATCGCCACCGGCGCTGCCGAAACCGGTGCCGTGGCAGGCCACGACAGATCACCAATCTGCAAAACACTCTTGGGAGACCACCAGCCCAAATCCTGGGACTCGATCAGCCCGAACACAATCAACCCAAACCCCAAAGCGCTGGAAAGCCCACCCAAAAAGTCAGCCCCACCTGTGCCTGGTTCCCCACGCATCTCTGGAACAAAGCGCAACCCAGCCATGATGATCGCCGCCCCGATGGGAATATTCACGAAGAAAATCCACCGCCACGACACATACTCAGTCAAAACACCACCCAGCAATGGCCCGACCGCGGCCATCCCGGACATCACAGCACCCCACACCCCGAATGCAGCCGCCCGCTCCCGCCCACGAAAAAGGGCATTCACCGTGGACAAGGTGGTAGGCAAAATCATGGCGCCACCGACTCCTTGCGCAGCACGAGAAGCAATAAGCGCACCCGGACTGCTAGCGAATCCAGCAGTAATACTGCTCACCGTGAAAAGTGCGATACCGGCAAGGAAAAGCCGACGCCGCCCGTAGGCATCGCCCAACCGCCCAAAAGACAACAAGAGCGCAGCAAAAACAACGGCGTACAGACTGTTGACCTACTGTGCCTCGGTGAGATCAAGGCGCAGGCTGGTGACGATCTGAGGCAGAGCAACCCCAACGATGGTCCCATCAAGCACGATCATTGACAGGCTAGCTGCCAGCACACCCAACGCTGCCCAGCGATGATCGCGGGGTTCCGATGAAGCTAGTGGGGGAGTAGGTGACATCCGAGAACTCCTGAAAGCGAGGCGATGGCCCGGCGAGTGGTCGGGTCACGGTAGCGATATGTGTTCTTTGAGGTTAGAGACAGGGTGTCGCTAAAACAATTCATCAGGCACACTGATTAAACACATCAACCAACACACCCCCTCACTACGCGGGCACCAACCCAGGAGGAGTCATGCCACGCATCACTGCCTCAACCATGCGCGAACACCGCGCAAACGTCCGCGCCACCCTTATCGACACAGCCGAACACATCATGCGCACCGATGGCAGTCACGCCCTCACCGCCGGAGCCGTCACCGCAGCAGTAGGAATCGCCCGCAACAGCATCTACCGCTACGTCGACTCCGTCGACGACCTGCGTGCACTCGTACTCGAACGCCACCTGCCTAGCTGGCTCAACGCCGTCAACGAAGCAGTCACCCGCGCCCACACCCCCGCCGAACAGATCGACGCCTGGTGCCGCAGCAACCTCGAACAAGCCGCCACCACCGGCCACGGTTGGCTCATGAACATCACCAAAAACACACCCCTCACTGACGGAACACGCCAGGCCGTAGCCCACGCCCACCGCAACACCCAAGACATGCTCCTGACCGCATGGCAACACCTCACCGCAGACGACACCCAGGCACAGATTGGCGCCGAACTCACCCGAAGCATGGTGGATGCAGGATTTCGCCTCCTCGACCGCGGCATGCCAGCCGAGCACGTCATCACAGCCACCCTGAATGCCACCAGCCGCCTCCACTCCAGCTGGCCAACCCCGCAGCACACACAAGATCAGTCAGTTGCGCCCTAGCCACGCCAGCAACTGATCCACAGGCCACGTCGTCACAATCCGCTCAGCAGGAACACCCAGCCGCTGCGCCCGCTCACAGCCATAAGCCAAAAAATCCAACTGGCCAGGCGCATGAGCATCAGTGTTAACCGAGAACAAACACCCCATATCAAGAGCCAGCACGATCAACTCATCAGGAGGATCCTGCCGTTCAGGGCGACTATTAATTTCAACAGCCACCCCATGCTCAACACAGGCAGCGAACACAGCCTCAGCATCAAAATCACTCGGCGGACGCTGGCCCCGCCCGCCAGCCACGAGCCGCCCCGTGCAGTGACCAAGAACGCTCGTTCGCGGATTCCTCACCGCCGTCACCATTCGCTGCGTCATCGAATCAGCATTCATGCGCAGCTTGGAATGAACCGAGGCAACAACCACATCGACCTGATCGAGAAGCTCAGGATCTTGATCAAGAGCGCCATCATCGAGGATGTCGACCTCAATCCCTGCCAGTAACCGAAAATCATCACGCGGCAACGCCTGACCAATCGCCGCAACCACATCGAGCTGTTCACGCAGTCGCTGCTCAGAAAGGCCATGCGCGATCCGCAGATTGCGTGAATGATCAGTAAGAGCGATGTATTCACGACCAAGCTCTATCGCTGTAGCAACCATTTCCTCGATAGGGGCCCCACCATCGGACCAATTCGAATGACAATGCAAGTCACCGCGCATGGTTGCCAAAAGGTCTCCGCCACCTTCAATAAGTGGCCCAGCAGCAGTTTTCTCTAGGTTCGTGAGGTATTCGGGGCGCCGGCCAGCTAAACAGTCCGAGATGACAGCTGCTGTGCTTTTCCCGATAGTGGGTAGCTCAGTCAGTGTCCCTGCCGCGGTACGGGCGCGGATTTCCTCCTCAGGAGTACGCAGAATCGTTGTTGCTGCGCGGCGGAAAGCTTCAATCCGGCGGGTCTGGCTGCGCGAGCGCTCCAGCAGGAACGCAATTCGACGTAAGGCGTCGATAGGTTTGAGCGAATCGGCAGCAGACATGGTGTTCAGCCTAAAAGTGCTGTTGCCTTAACACGTAGGTACCTGCGGTTATCTGCGTGTCAGGTCCAAAGATGCACAGGTGCGAACAGGTTGCCGAGCTTCTCCAACCGATCGAGCACCTCGCGCGGGCCAAGCTGAGTCAGCGCATGCGCCGGTGCACCGGTAGCGGCGGCCTCTATCTCATCCCAGGTACGCGGCGCAGCGACCGTGACATGGCGATGTTTACCACGCGGCGAATAAGGACAAATCGTGGTTTTAGAGCGTGTGTTTTGGCTCCAGTCGAGCAAGATCTTGCCTGGCCGTTTCGCCTTCGTCATCGTCGCAACCACCAAGTCAGAGTGGGTCTGCTCAAGAGTTTTTGCTAACTGTTGAGCACGAGAACGAGTGGCGTCACGATCATCAGGATCACCGACAACAGGGGTGTACAACTGGATGCCTTTGCTGCCGCTGGTTACCGGGACGATGACGCCCGCCCCCTGCTCCAGCAGGACATCACGCACGATAAGGGCAACGCGTGCGCATTCAGTAAGCCCTGCAGGTTCCCCGGGGTCAAGGTCAATAACTAAACGATCCGGGGCGTACGGCGCGCCCTGACTATCGATGCGCCACTGCGGTACATGCAGTTCGAGTGCAGCGAGGTTTCCCAGCCACATCAGCGTGGACAGGTCGTCAACCAGAGGGTATGTGACCTGGGCAGATTCGCGGCGCGAACCGGGGGAGTGGAGGGTGATGGTCTGCACCCACTCAGGCGTGTTCTTCGGGGTGTTTTTCTCGAAAAAAGACGGGCCCTGCACCCCGTGTGGCCAACGCACCCTGGTGACTGGACGTCCTGCCAGTGCGGGAAGAAGCGCAGCCGAAGCCTCCACCAGGTAGCTGATGATCTCGGATTTAGTGGTGCCTGAATCGGGGTAGAGAACCTTCTCAAGATTGGTCAACGGAACACGGCGGTCCTCGACATCGGCGCTCATAGTCTGCGGCTGCTGCGGCAGGGGCTGGGCTTTTTTGCTTGCCTTAGTGGGGGTGTCGTTGGTCTTAGCAGTAGCTGATTTGGTGGTTTCGGTGACTAGGTCGGCAGGGGTCAGGTCAGGACGCAGTCCCTGGAACGAGGGTTGACGCAGCCGGTAGCCCGGTTTTGGTATACCGCCCAGCGCGCGAACATCGATAACAAGACGGGGGTGAACCCAGTGCGCCCCCGCAGCGTCTGCATCGGGAAGATCTGTAGTGAAGGGGGGTGCTTTCGCGGCGTGTTCGCGCAGTAAAGGCATCAGCGTTTCTTGTGCCGACCCGGCCACGCCGCTACCGACACGGCCAAGGAAACATAACCGAGTAGCTTCACCAGCTGAGCTTTCCGGTAGGCCAACAAGAAGAGAACCCACCCGGTTGTCTGACCCGGTTTCAGGCCGCCAACCGCCGATCACCATCGAATGTGTGGGCCGGTGGGGCAATTTACGCCATGCTTTGCTGCGTTTACCGGGGGAATAGGGGGCATCGATACGTTTGCTGATGATCCCCTCCAGCCCCTGCTCCTGGGTTGCTTCTAGGAGGGCTTCACCATCAGGAAAAGTGGGTGTCACTGTGACTCGGTCACTGTTCCAGGTGAGTGTTTCCAACAGTTGGCGCCGCACCGTCCACGGCTCGTCTATGAGGTCACGGCCATTGAACCGGAGCAGATCAAAGACCATAAAAGTGACCGGTGCGATGGCCGCCAAGCGCTGAGCAGTATCTGCTCTCTTCACGAAAATGCGGTTTTGTAGTTTTTTGAACGACGGGCTGCCTTCCTCATCGAAAAGCACAACTTCACCATCGAGGAGCACATCTGCTGGCGTGCTCTGAGCAGTTAAAGCAGCCACGATTTCGGGGAATCGGGTGCTGGCATCCGTTTCGTTACGGGTGTGAAGGCAGGCGTGGCTGTGATGCACATTTGCCAGGACGCGCATGCCATCCCACTTCACTTCGTGTACCCAATCAGCACTTGTAGGGACACCGGTGGTGGGGGTTGCCAGCATTGGTTTCACTCTTCGATGGTGGCCTTCTGGCGTGAGTTTGATTGCCATTCAAGCTGTGTGACGTATCCATTCGAGTGCGGGCGCGGCCTGAAGAGCGTGGATGCTGGGTGAGGTGACACTCTGTCTGGAGTGTCGGACCCAGCCACGGTGAGGGGCAAACGATGCGTGCGATGTGGAAAGGGGCTGTTTCGTTCGGCCTGGTCACGGTGCCGGTTCGGCTATACAGCGCCACAGAAAATCATGACCTGAAATTTCACCAGGTGCGCAAAAGCGATGGCTCCCGCATCAAATACAAACGCGTTGCCGAAGCCGATGGCGCCCAAGTCGACTACAAAGACATCGCCAAAGGATATGAGACCGCCGATGGCCGCACGGTTGTGATCACCGACGAAGAGCTTGAAGCCTTGCCTAGCCGAAGCAGCCGGGAAATCTCAGTAGAGAAATTCGTCCCAGCTGAACAAATTGACCCCATCCTTTTCGATAAGGCCTACTACCTCGAACCAGACCCCACAGCAGTCAAACCGTATGCCCTGCTGCGGGAAACACTGCGCACAAGCGAACGCATGGCAGTAGCGACTATCTCGGTGCGCACACGACTGACAATGGCTGTGTTGCGAGTACATGGCGAGGTGATTGTGTGCCAGACATTGCTGTGGCCCGATGAGGTACGTGAACCGGATTTCGAGGTGCTTAATAACGCCCCCGCACCCAAGAGGGCGGAAATGAAAATGGCCACGATGCTCATCGAGTCGATGGCTGAAAACTTCGAACCGAATGAGTACGAAGACGACTACACGTCTGCGGTGGAAGCACTGGTGCAAACCAAACTTGATGGCGCTCAAGTGAAGCAGGCCGTCACAGAGCATGAATCACCAGCCCAAGTGGTGGATTTGTTGGCGGCGTTGCAGCGTTCAGTGGATCGCGCCAAAGCTGCCCGGGCAGGCAGCGGGGGTGCTGCCAGTGATTTGGGTACGGCGCAGCGCTCCGAGAGTAAACCAGCCAAAGGCACCAACACAGCGAAGACGAAGAGCGCGAAAAAGTCGACGAAGAAGTCTCAAAAGTCAGCGAAGAAAAGCCAGAAAACCACGCAAAGCACAGCGAAGAAATCAGCCGCCACGAAGCCAGCGAAAAAGACGGCTGGAAAGCCAAAGTCCACCAAGGCGAAAACATCTACAGCAGCATCTACGAAAACAGCTGCGCGTAAAGCGCAGCTGAACACCCCCTCACACTCCACTGCAACCACCCCAGCGACTCGCCAAATGTGCTGGCACTCACCGGAATTACTCTCCCGCTGGGAATTCTTGCCACTTAGAGTGACTGCATGAACACTCGACACGAAACCGACAGCATGGGGACCGTCGAGGTTCCTGCCGACCACTACTGGGGTGCCCAAACACAACGCAGCATCAACAACTTCCCCATCGGCCGCGACACTTTCATCTGGGGACGGTCAATGATCCGCGCCCTCGGACACCTCAAACTCGCAGCCGCCCGCGCCAACCGTGAACTCGGCGAACTATCCGCCCTAGACAACACCGCCCTGGACGCCCTCGAACAAGCCGCCCGCGAAGTCATCGACGGCCACCGCGACAACGACTTCCCCCTCGTCGTCTTCCAAACAGGCAGCGGCACCCAATCCAACATGAACGCCAACGAAGTAATCTCCAACCGCGCCATCGACATCCTCGGCGGCCAGATGGGCACCAAAACCCCCATCCACCCCAACGACCACGTCAACCGCGGCCAAAGCAGCAACGACACCTTCCCCACGGCCATGCACATCGCCGTCGTCCTAGACCTGCACGAATTCCTCTACCAACAGGCCAGCAACCTACGCGACACCCTTGCCACCAAAAGCGAACAATTCACCGACGTCGTCAAAGTCGGACGCACCCACCTGCAAGACGCCACCCCCATCACACTCGGTCAAGAAATCAGCGGCTGGGTAGCCCAACTCGACCTCGCCCTAGCCAACATCCACCACGCCGAAAACGACATCCTCGACCTGGCCATCGGAGGCACAGCCGTGGGTACTGGCCTCAACGCACACCCACAATTCGGCGAACTCGCCGCAGCAAAAATCGCTGAACAAACCGGTCACCCATTCCACCAATCCAGCAACCTGTTCGCCTCCCTATCCGCCCACGACGCCCTCGTAGCCCTCAGCTCCGCCCTACGCGGCCTGGCCATGGCCCTGATGAAAATCGCCAACGACGTCCGCTGGCTCGCCTCCGGGCCCCGCAACGGCATCGGCGAAATACATATCCCCGAAAACGAACCCGGCAGCTCGATCATGCCCGGCAAAGTCAACCCCACCCAATGCGAAGCCATGACCATGGTCGCCACCCGCGTCTTCGGCAACGACGCCACCGTCGGGTTCGCCGGAAGCCAAGGAAACTTCCAACTCAACGTCTACAAACCCGTCATGGCACACGCAGTACTCGAAAGCATCCGCCTGCTCGGTGATGCATGCGCAGCATTCACCGACCACTGCGCCACCGGCATCGAACCCAACCATGAACGCATCACCGCCGCCCTAGAGGTAAACCTCATGCAAGTAACCGCCCTCAACCCCCATATCGGCTACGACAAAGCAGCCAGCATCGCCAAAAAAGCCCACAAAGAAGGAACCACCCTCAAAGCCGCCGCACTCAACCTCGGCTACCTCACCGAAGAACAATTCGACGCCTGGGTCACCCCCATCGACATGACCCATCCCCGCACAGCAACAAAAAACTGACCACAGTCACACAGTGCAACCACTAACAACCAACCAGCACCTCGACACAAACACACACCGAGAACCCCCCAGGGGTGGTCGCCACACCATAGGCACCACCCCTTCCCCCATGCATGCCCGACCAACACCCAACCACCCCGTAGACCTAGACTGGTCGCTGGCGCACGAACGCCTGGCCCCAACCCCGTTTCCTCAGGAGTCACCACACCCATGCTCACCGCCTCCGACATCGAACTGCGCGCAGGCGCCCAACTGCTGCTACGCGGCGCAACCTTCCGCGTCGCAGCCGGAGACCGCATCGGGCTGGTAGGGCGCAACGGCGCAGGAAAAACCACACTCATGAAAACCCTCGCCGGATGGCGCAGCCCAGACAACGGCCGCATCTCAGGCGCAGCAGACTTCGGCTACCTCCCCCAAGACCCCCGCGACGGTGACCTCGAAGAAATCGCCCGCGCCCGCATCCTGTCCGCCCGCGGGCTAGGCGACCTAGCGCAACGCATGCGCGAAACCGAAGGACAAATGGCATCAGCGGTCCCCGAAACCGCCGAAGCAGCCATGGAACGCTACCCCAAACTCCAAGCACGCTTCGAAGCTGCAGGCGGATACGCGGCCGAATCCGAAGCCGCCGCCATCGCATCCGCTCTCGGCCTGAGCGAAAAAGAACTCACCCGCCCCGTCGGCACCCTCTCCGGTGGACAACGCCGACGAGTTGAACTCTCCCGAATCCTCTTCTCCCAGGCCCACACCCTGCTTCTTGACGAACCCACCAACCACCTCGACGCCGACTCGATCGTGTGGCTACGCGAATACCTACGCAACTACGCCGGCGGACTCATCGTCATCTCCCACGACGTTGAACTCCTCGACGCCGTCGTGAACAAGGTCTACTACCTCGACGCCAACCGACAAGTCCTCGACCAGTACAACGTCGGCTGGAAAACCTACCTCCAGCAGCGCGAAACAGACGAAAAACGCCGCCGCCGCGAGCGCCAAAACGCCGAGAAAAAAGCCGCCGCCCTCAACGCCCAAGCCGAAAAAATGCGCGCCAAAGCCACCAAAGCAGTGGCTGCGCAGCAAATGCTCAAACGTGCCGAAAAAATCGTGTCCTCACTTGAAGAAGTGCAGGTGCACGACAAAGTAGCCAAACTGCGCTTCCCAGACCCAGTGCACTGCGGAAAAACCCCGCTGCGTGCGAGCGGTCTCTCCAGGGCCTACGGCTCCCAAGAAGTGTTCACCGACGTTGACCTGGCCATCGATAAAGGAAGCCGTGTCGTCGTTCTGGGACTCAACGGTGCCGGTAAAACCACCCTGCTGAAAATCCTCTCCGGCAAAGACACCCCCGACACCGGGCAAGTTGAACCCGGCTACGGATTGCGCCTGGGTTACTACGCACAGGAACACGAAAACCTCGACGGTGAAGCCACCGTTTTGCAAAACATGGTTGCCTCCGCCCCCGACCTGACCGAAACAGAATGCCGAAAAATCCTCGGCTCCTTCCTGTTCTCCGGCGAAGCTGTCGACAAACCCGCCGGAGTGCTCTCCGGTGGTGAAAAAACACGCCTCTCACTGGCCACCCTCGTTGTTTCCGGAGCCAACGTGCTCCTGCTAGACGAACCCACCAACAACCTCGACCCAGCCAGCCGCGAAGAAATCCTCGCCGCCCTGAGTAACTACAAAGGCGCCGTCGTCCTCGTCAGCCACGACGCTGGCGCAGTCGAAGCCCTCAACCCCGAACGCGTGCTCCTGCTACCAGATGGAGTCGAAGACTTCTGGGGGCCGGACTACAAAGACCTCATCGAACTGGCCTGACAACCCCACCAGCCCGCTTCACTACACGCCACCGAACAGTGAAGCGGGCGCCACAACCCAAACCTACGCGTCCTCCTCATCCCAGATACGCGTCTTCTTCGGCTTAGGGGCCTTCGGAGTGAGCTGACCAGACAAAATCAACTCATCCCGCACCTCCCGCCGCACATACACAAACACAATGACAAACCCCACCAACGAACCCACCCACCACTGCAGCGCATACGCAAAATGCGGCCCCAAACCCGTCTGCGGAGGCAGCAACGGCTCAGGCCTCGCCGGGGAAGCCCCAGAACCATCCTGCTCACGCTCCAACACCACGTAAGCCCCCCGCAACAGCAAACCGCTCTCCCGTCGCATCCGCTCCACATCAATCGAACCCAACTGCCCCGCAGGAGTGTTCTCGTTAAACGGGGGTTCCCCCGGACGCACCCACCCCGACACGCTCACCTGCCCCGACGGTGGCGACGGCACCGCTGGCAACACATCAGCACGCTCCCCATTCGCTACCCACCCACGATCCACCATCACCGCAGTGCCATCCTCCAACCGCAACGGCACCAAAACCTCATACCCATACGAACGATCCTGCGGACGATTACGCACCATGAAACGCGCACCAGAAACGTACTCACCGCGCATCTGCACATGCCGCCACTCCTGCTCCTTACCCACCGCTCCACCCGGACGCGCAGTCTGCGCAGGAACCACCTCAGACAACGGCCTCACCGGAGCTGAATAAAACGACTCCACCCGCTCCCGATTAGCCAACTTGCCCTCATACCTACCCCACTGCCACTGCCCCAAAAACTGACACAACACAAAAAATGCCAAAGCCACCGCAGTAGCCCCCAGCCACCGCGGCGTCAGCCACCTCATCACAACCGCACGTCCCACCCGCAGCACGTTACTCGCTCCACCCCCGCAAACCCGCCCCGCCCCCTTCAGTACTTCTCAGGCCCGCCATCATGGCAGCAAAAGCAACCTCCATGACATGATCCTTCAACGTCCGAGAAGCGCGCCCAACGCCTACCGGCCGTAACCACCATCCCAGGAGACGAACCGCATGGCCAACGGCACACCCGCCACCACCTCTACCAACACCGGCCCCCTCGGCGACAGGTTCGGTAGAACAGCACGTGACCTACGCGTCTCCCTCACCGACCACTGCAACCTGCGCTGCACCTACTGCATGCCCGCTGAAGGGCTCCAATGGATGAACCGCGCACAAATGCTCACCGACGAAGAACTCGTCCGCGTCGTCGCGATCTTCGTGCACGCAGGAGTCACCAAAATTCGCCTCACCGGAGGAGAACCACTCCTACGCCCAGGCGTACCCGACCTCGTGCGTGCCTTCGCTCAGCTCACCCCACGCCCTGACATAGCCATGACCACCAACGCCATCTTCCTCAAAAAACACGCCACCGCACTCGCCGAAGCAGGCCTAGACCGCGTCAACGTCAGCCTCGACACCATCGACCCCGACATCTTCCACCGCCTCACTCGCCGCAACCGCCTCACTGACGTTATCGAAGGCCTCCACGCCGCCGCCGAAGCAGGCTTGACCCCCATCAAAATCAACGCCGTCGCCATGCGCGGAATCAACGACCACGGTGTCACCGACCTCCTCGCCTGGTGCATCGAACGCGGCTACCAGCTGCGGTTCATCGAACAAATGCCCCTCGACGCCCAACACGGCTGGGCCCGAGAAGACATGATCACCGCCGAAGAACTACGCAAAGAACTCCAAACCCGCTTCACCCTCACCCCCCTCACCGAAAACCGCGGAAGCTCACCTGCAGAGCACTACCTCGTCGATGAAGGCCCCGCCACCGTCGGCATCATCGCCTCAGTCACCGCGCCGTTCTGCCACGCCTGCGACCGCGTCCGCCTTACCGCCGATGGCATGGTGCGCAACTGCCTCTTCGCCCGCGGAGAGATGGACCTACGCACACCCCTACGCGAAGGCGCCACCGACCGAGAACTCCTCTCCCTCATTCGAGGAGAAATGTGGCGCAAACTCCGCGGCCACGGCATCGGCGAACCCGACTTCACCCAACCAGCCAGGCCAATGTCCTCCATCGGCGGCTAAAAACATCCCACCGTCAACACCTCACCCAACCCACCACGAACGCCCTGATGCCGGCGGCACCTGCGAACTCTCAGCAGAAGACTCAGCATCACGAACCGCGACCTGCGACCCCCCAGCACCGCCCGAAGAACCAGGGCCAATAGCCCGCGTCGGACGCTCAAAACTCCCACGCGAAGAACGCTTCTCCTGCATATTCGCCAACATCACCGCCGGATACGGCAACACCACCGCCAACGCAACAAAAACCCACGCCACCCACTGCAACTCAAAAACAAACCAAAACACATACGCCAACACAAACGAAGCCGTACGAATCCCCATCGAAATCAAATAGCCACGCACCCGCCGGTCATGATCCACCTTCGCAGACACCGGAGCATCCGAAATCGAATAAACGACCGGGCCATCCTGTTCGCTACGTGTCACCACTCCACGCTACTCCTACCCGCGAGTCACCGATACCCTCACCTCAACGGCCTTCACAGCCATAAACACAGACTCGCTTCGCTCACGAACTGCTCCCAGTCTCGTCCGAGCCACATAGAACAGAATCCAACACCGTCCCACGACGGAACACCCAGAACGGAGACTCCATGACAGACGCGCGAACCGCCCTCATCACCGGAGGAAACCGCGGCATCGGCCTAGCCACCGCCCTACGACTACAAGAAGCCGGCTACCGCGTCGTAGTAGGCTCCCGATCCGGCCAAGCCCCCGAAGGCCTCGACGTAGTCACCCTCGACGTCTCCGACACCGACAGCGTCAACGACGGCTTCACCGCCGCCGAAGAACTCCTCGGCAGCCCCATCGAAATCCTCGTCGCCAACGCAGGAATCACCCGAGACATGCTGCTCATGCGCATGAAAGACGAAGACATCAACGATGTTCTCGACACCAACCTCGTCGGAGCCATCCGCTGCGCCCGCCGCGCAGCCAAAGGAATGCTCCGCCTCAAAAAAGGACGCATCGTCTTCATCTCCAGCATCGTCGGCACCAAAGGATCCCCAGGACAAGTCAACTACGCCGCCAGCAAAGCCGGACTCATCGGCGCATCCCGCTCCCTCGCCCGCGAACTAGGGCCCCGCTCCATCACCTCCAACGTCATCATGCCCGGCTTCATCGCCACCGACATGACCGACGAACTGCCCGAAGACCTCAAAGAGAGCTACCGCAAAGAAATCCCCCTCGGCCGCATGGGCGAAGCATCCGAAGTCGCCAACGCCGTAGAGTTCCTCGTCTCACCCGGAGCCTCCTACGTCAATGGCGTCGTCCTACCCGTCGACGGTGGCTTCGCAATGGGAAGCTAACCAACCGCGCCTTATCCCCTCACACCTGAAAGGAAACCCCACACACATGCCGATCCTCGAAGGCAAAACCATCGCCATCACCGGCGTCCTCACCGAATCCTCAATCGCGTTCCACGTCGCAAAACTCGCCCAAGAACAAGGCGCAAACGTCATCCTCACCTCCTTCGGCCGCACGATGAAAATCACCAGCGCCATCGCCCGCCGACTACCCACCACCGCACCAGTCATCGAACTCGACGCATCCAAACCCGAAGATTTCGATGCCTTCGCCCAGCGCATCAGCGAACACAGCGACCACCTCGACGGCGTACTGCACTCCATCGGATTCGCACCCAAACCCGCATTCGACTTCATCAACGCCAGCTGGGAAGACGTAGCCCCCGCACTACAAATCTCCGCCTACTCCCTCAAAGCACTCGCTGTAGCCGCCGAACCACTCATGCGCCCCGGCAGCGCCATCGTCGGACTCACCCTCGATGCATCCGTTGCCTGGAACGGATACGACTGGATGGGCGTAGCTAAAGCCGCCTTCGAATCAACCTCACGCTACGTAGCCCGCGACATGGGCCCCAAAGGCATCCGCTGCAACCTCATCGCAGCCGGCCCCATCAGCACCACCGCAGCAACATCCATTCCACAGTTCTCCCGCTTCACCGAATGGGGCGAACACTCCCCACTGGGCTGGGACATCAGCGACCCCGTCCCAGCAGCAAAAGGATGCATCGCCCTGCTGTCAGACTGGTTCCCCGCCACCACCGGCGAAATCATCCACGTCGACGGCGGATTCCACTCCCTCGGCGGCTAAACCACCACACCCCAAAGAGGCAATGCATCAGTGGAGTGGGCAGCGAACAAAACCGCTGCTCACGCCACTGATGCATCTGTCCAACCGTCACGTATCTCAGGAACTGCCTTGTCACGCCGATGAATCCGGCGACACGCCCCACACAGTCTCACGGGCCGGAACACAGCAAGGTTGAAGATCATGACCACGACCGCAAAACCTCACCACGCCCTCGGCCGTGACGTATGGACAGCCGCCCGTCACCCCCTAGCCCGATTCCTGCGCGGACTCGCCGCCGGAGAACCCATCCCTAACGACGGCGCCTGGACCCGAGTCACCCCCTGGGGACCAAACATCCAAGCCATACTCTGCTTCGGCACCCACTCAATCCTGGCCGTCTCCTACGACTTCACCGACAACCAGCTCGAAGAACTAGGTGTCAACGGCGGCCCAGAAGCCACCAGCGCCAGCGTGCTCAACCACCTCGCTGGCCCCACAGGCTGGATCGGCGCGCCCAACATGCTCATGCTCGCAGCCGGCACCGGAAACGAAAACGGCAACTCCGAACCCCTCGTTAGCCGTCCGGACCTCAACCACCGACCCACCGTCGAAATCGCCCGTCGCACCATGACCGAAGTGCAAGTACTCGGCCGCCCCAACCCCGAAGAACACGACGTCGTCGTCATCGGTAATGGCGTTGGAGGCCTGCGCGGCATCGCTGTCGAAATCACCCCCGAACGGCGAGGCCAAGGACACGGCCCCGACTTGCTCCGTCGCGCCTTGGCCAGCATCCCAGAAAACGAAGTCATCGCTTCAGCAGTTTTCGCCGGCGACGCCGCCATGGCAGCAACATTCATGGCCGAAGGGTTCACCCACATCGGCAGCATCCAATACTTCAGTTCATGCCCCGAACGACGCTAATCAGCGGCAGCGGGGCCAGCAGCAGTGAAACAACCAGCACAGCCAACCCCGCTCACCACATCACTCACTCCTGCGCGCGCACAACCGCACCCTTGGGCACCACCACCACGCCGCCATCGCTGACATGCCAGCCCGCCGCACGATCCACCTCAGGATCCACACCCACCGTGGCGCCAGGCTCAACCACCACGTTTTTATCCAGGATCGCGCGACGAATCGTTGCCTTACGGCCCACCTTCACGTTGTCCAGCAACACCGAATGATCCACCTCGCTGTAGCTGTTTACCAGCACATTCGGTGAGATCACCGACCCATTGACCTTCCCGCCGGAAATGATCGTCCCGTGGGAAGTGATCGAGTTCAGCGCCTCCCCGCGACGCCCCTCCTCGTTATGCACGAACTTCGCCGGCGGATATGGCACCGACATGCTCGTAAACAGGGGCCAGTCGTAGTTGTACAGGTTGAAGATCGGCTCTATCTGGATCAGATCCATGTTCGCCTCGTAGTACGAGTCGATCGTGCCCACGTCACGCCAATACGCCCGGTCCCGATCAGTAGCGCCAGGGATCTCGTTGTTGTTGAAGTCGTAAACGAACCCCTCGCCACGGTCAACGAAATGAGGAACGATGTCCCCACCCATGTCGTGTTCGCTGTCCTCATTCTCAGCGTCTTGCATGATCACATCGCGCAGCACGTCAGCGTCGAAAACATAGTTGCCCATTGAGGCGAGAACTTCCTCCGGAGAGTCAGGTAAACCCTTAGCATCCGTTGGTTTTTCCCGCCATGCGCCAATCTTGCAGTTATCGGCCTCGTGGACCTCGATCACACCGAACTGGTCAGCCAACGCAATCGGCTGACGAATCGCCGCGACGGTGATGCCCGCACCCGTCTCGACGTGTTGCTCAACCATCTGGCTGAAGTCCATGCGATAGACGTGATCAGCACCAACCACCACAACGATGTCAGGTCGCTCATCGTCCAAAGTGTTCAGGCTCTGATAAATCGCATCAGCGCTGCCCATGTACCACTGCTTACCTTTGCGCTGCTGCGCAGGGATAGGGGCCACATAGTTACCGAGCATGTTTGACATCCGCCACGTGCGCGAAATGTGCCGGTCGAGGGAATGAGATTTGTATTGCGTGAGCACGACCACCTTCAGGTAGCCAGAGTTCACGACGTTACTGAGAGCAAAATCGATGAGGCGATACACGCCCCCGAAGGGGACCGCAGGTTTTGCCCGATCAGCAGTGAGCGGCATGAGCCGTTTGCCTTCACCGCCAGCCAGGACGATAGCCAAAACGTTGGGGTTGCGTTTCTTGGTCGTGGGCATGCCTCGAATCTAGTGATATTCCGCCCGCTGGTGTTCCGCGTGGACAAATGCGAACACTTCAGTGATCACGCTGTGGCACAGCGGGAATGGACCCGGGGTGCAGAGACGTTCTACGAGTTCGCTCACGAACGAGGCAGCTCTGGCAGCTAGCTGCGACCAAGGGCAACAGGCGCATAAGGTCACCGTGTGCGAGCAGATATTTTGTCCAAGGAATACCCGCCGAACGTGTACGGCGGAGCCGGTGTCCATGTCGAAGAACTAGTCAAGGCTTTGCGGGCACGAGGTGATATCGATGTGCGAGTTCGCGCATTCGGTGACCCCGTCGATGAACCAGGAACCAGTGGCTACCCCGAACTGACCGAACTAGCGCAGGCAAACGGCGCCATTCGAACCCTAGGGCAGGACCTTGCGATGGCCGCTGACGTTGTCGGCGCGGACCTTGTTCATAGCCACACGTGGTACGCGAACATGGCTGGCCACCTCGGATCTGTGCTGGCAGGGATTCCGCACGTAGTGTCAGCGCACAGCCTAGAGCCACTACGGCCATGGAAAGCAGAGCAGCTCGGCGGCGGTTATCGCGTTTCTAGCTGGATCGAGAAAACAGCCTACGAAGCCGCCGCAGCCGTGATCGCAGTCAGCCACGGCATGCGCGCCGACATCCTTAAGTGCTATCCCGGCCTAGACCCCGACAAAGTCAAGGTGGTACACAACGGTATTGACGCTCATAAATGGGCCCCGGATCACTCAGATGCAGGCAAAGACCTTGTTCGCTCTCTAGGGGTAGACCCCGATGCCCGCTCAATCGTGTTTGTGGGCCGCCAAACCCGCCAGAAAGGGTTGCCGTACATGCTGCGTGCGGCCAAGTCATTGCCGCCAGATGTGCAGCTGGTTTTGTGCGCTGGTGCCCCTGACACTCCCGAAATCGGGGCCGAGATCGCTGCTTTGATGAAAGAACTGCAAGACACGCGCCAAGGCGTGGTGTACATTCCCGAGCATCTTCCACGTCACAAGGTGATTGCGTTGGAAACGAACGCCACCGTGTTCGCATGTCCTTCGATTTACGAACCGCTGGGAATCGTGAATTTGGAGGCGATGGCATGCGAAGCGGCCGTGGTGGCCACCGCAACTGGCGGTATTCCGGAGGTTGTTGTTGATGGCCGGACCGGGTGGCTGGTCGATATTGAGCAGGTCGATGACGGGTCAGGAACTCCAGTCGATGAGGATGCTTGGGTCCGTGACCTGGGTGATGCCTTGAATGAGGCTGTCGCTGACCCGCAGGAGGCGCGGCGTCGAGGTGTTGCTGGTCGAGCGCGTGCGGTGGAACAGTTCTCGTGGGACTCCATCGGCGATAAGACGATGCAGGTGTATGAATCTGTGCTCGCGTAGGTGAGCTGTACTGCTGTTGTTCTTGTGGGAGCGGGGATGGTCGGGTTCTTTTCTGGCTCCCACAGGGACAGGTTCTAGTCGTCTTCGGGGTGGTTGGTGCGCAGCCCGGCAAGAGAGAGGGCGGCGATGCAGGTAGCTGAAGCGAGTGCAGTGTCGGCGGCGATGGTGAGTCTGCGGAGTGCTTCGGCGCGGCGGTTCACTTGGTCGAGGGTGCCGTCGTCGGGCATCGCTAGTCCAAGGCGTGCCATGTGTCCGAGTGTGGCGGCTTCATCAATGACAGCGCGGTGGGTGTCGGGTAGTGCATCAGGCAGATAGGAGTTGCCGGTGTCGAGTGCGGCCTCGGCTAGGTCGCGTAGGCCGCGTGACTGCCAGGGTAGGTGCGCCTCGGCGAGGAGAGCTAGGGCGCTTTCGCGTTCGCTGGCCAGGCTGTGGCGAGTGTCACGTAGAGAGAGTGCTTCGAGTTGCCAGGTGGGGGTGGCGTTCGTTTCGTAGAGCTTCCAGTGGACTGTTGGTTCGCTGGAGTTTTCAGGGCGGGGGCGTTGGGCGTCGGGGATGCCTGGTTGTTCATCCCATCCGAAGGGGACGAGTGCGTTTCCGAGAGTGGGGGCAAAGACGCATTCGTTCGCTGTGGTTGCTGCTGACAGTAAGGCTGGAGAGCCGTGAGGGCACAGGGAGGGGCGCCCGGGGTGGGGGAGCGCGGCCAGGACGACACGTTCGCCTAAGTCTGCCCAGGTTTCGATGCGGGGGCGCAGGGGTTCTGCGGTGTCGATGTCGGGCGTGATGAGCCGGTCTAGGGCTGCAGAGGGTAGGTGGCCAGTGAGGACACGGGTTCCCCATAGGGCGAGTCTGACGGAGGCGGGGATGGGTGGCACGTGGTCATGGTAGGGGCGGTTGAGGAGGGACCCAAGTGTGCGCGAGCGGACCACCATCTCGCATATGGTTTTTCGCATGAGCGATGTTCTGGACTTTTCCGAGGTGGGTGTGGTGCGGGGCGCCACCACGATCCTTCGTGACATTACGTGGTCGGTGGAGGAAGGCGAGAGGTGGATCATGCTTGGCCCCAATGGGGCGGGGAAGTCCACGTTGTTGCAGATTGCTGCGGGGCGTCTGCATCCCAGTTCTGGTGTTGCTGGGGTGTTGGATGAGGTGTTGGGCGCGGTGGATGTGTTTGAGCTGCGCGGCCGTATTGGTTTGGCGAGTTCTTCTGTGTCTGAGCGGATCCCGGCTCGAGAGACGGCTTTGGATGTTGTGCGGACTGCTTCATACAACCGTGTTGGGCGTTGGCATGAACAGTACGAGGGGGTCGACACTGGTCGTGCGGAACGGTTGCTGGAAGCGTTGGGGATGTCCCATTTCGCTGACCGCCCCTACGGCAAGTTGTCTGACGGTGAGCGTAAGCGAGTGCAGATTGCACGGTCGTTGATGACTAACCCGGAGTTGCTGCTTCTTGATGAGCCAACTTCTGGTTTGGATTTGGGTGGCCGTGAAGATTTGATCGCCCGGTTGAGTGCGTTTGCCTACGATGTGACCGCTCCGGCGATGGTGATGGTGACACACCACGTGGAAGAGATCCCGCCGGGCTTCACAGATGCTTTGCTGTTGAAGGAAGGCAGCATCGTGGCGGCAGGTCCGCTGGAATCGGTGTTGACGAACGAGAACTTGTCGGAGGCGTTCGGGCTGTCGTTGACGGTGGAGCGCCGTGGTGACCGCTGGACGGCGTACGCGAACAGTTAAGGAGCCGAGCCAGCTCTACCCGTAGGAGGGCGCTGTGGGGAATCTTCCGGAGTGGTTGATTCACAATGCGTGGGCGGCATGGCTTGGTGCTGCGTTAATCCTTGCGGGGGTGGAGCTGGCGAGTGCGGATTTTGTGTTTCTCATGCTGGCGGCGGGTGCTTTCGCCGCCAGCATGACTGCTTTTGTGGCGGGTTTTCCGGGCCAGGTGGTGGTTTTCGCTGTGGTGGCGGTGTCGTTGATTTTCACGGTGCGGCCGGTGCTCAAGCAGCGTTTTTTGGCGTCGTTGCCGCAGTTCGCCTCAGGTAAGGAGGCGTATATGGGGCGTCTTGGGGTGGTGGTGGAAGAGGTCACCGACTGTGCGGGCCAGGTGAAGGTCGATGGTGAGGTGTGGTCGGCGCGGTGGGCTGAAGGTGCCAGGGTGTTGCCTGGGGCGGTGGGGGCTTGGGTGCAGGTGTCAGAGGTTGATGGGGTGACGCTGCTGGTGGTTCCGCATACGGGACCACAGGATGTGGTTTCTGGCGCGGGTGGCTGATTTTCGTGTGTTGGTTTTTGTTTGCCGTCACCGGCGGCGGATGCTGAGTGCAGTTGTGCTTGGTAGTTGGTTGTAGGTATTTTTCGGGGAAGGAATTGGCGTGGTAGCCACCATTATTTTGTTGCTGTTTTTAGCGGTGGCGGTTCTTTTGGTCGTGAAGTCGATCAAGATTGTTCCGCAGCAGACGTCGCTGATTATTGAACGGTTGGGGCGGTATTCACGGACGCTGGATGGCGGTATTTACGTCTTGGTGCCGTTTGTGGACACGGTTCGGGCGGGGATTGACCTGCGTGAGCAGGTGGTGTCGTTCCCGCCGCAGCCGGTGATCACCTCAGACAACCTGGTGGTCAACATTGACACGGTGATCTATTACTCGGTGATTGACCCTAAGAGCGCAATTTATGGGATCGCGAATTTCATTCAGGGTATTGAACAGTTGACGGTCACGACGTTGCGGAACGTGATCGGTGCGATGGATTTGGAACAGACGTTGACTAGCCGTGATCAGATTAATGGCCAGTTGCGTGGTGTTTTGGATGAAGCGACGGGTAAGTGGGGGATCCGTGTGGCCCGCGTGGAGTTGAAGAGCATTGAGCCGCCCGCGTCGGTGCAGGACTCGATGGAGAAACAGATGCGTGCCGAGCGGGATCGTCGGGCAGCGATTTTGACGGCTGAGGGTGTGAAGCAGTCAGCGATTTTGAAGGCCGAGGGTGAAAAGCAGGCGGCCATTTTGAAGGCTGAAGGTGATGCTCAGTCGAAGGTGTTGGAGGCTCAGGGGCAGGCGCGAGCGATCCAGCAGGTGTTTGATGCGATTCACCGCGGTAAACCTGATCAGCAGTTGTTGGCGTACAAGTATTTGGAAGTGTTGCCGCAGATCGCGCAGGGCGACTCCAACAAAATGTGGGTTGTTCCAGGTGAGTTCACTGAGGCGCTGCGCGGGTTTGCGGGGGCTTTTGGTGGGCAGAACGGCCCAACGTTCCCAGCGGCGAGCAGCGGCAACACGCCGAAGTACACCGATGATGTACCAGAGGACAACCCGTTCGTGGATACGGATTTGGAGGATCCACGGGAGGCGCTGCGCCGTGCCCGTGAGGAAGTCCAGCGTTCAGAGGCCGAGGTGCACGACAGCGAGGCCCGCATGCGTGGGCAGCGACCGTGATGTGAGGCCAGGGAACGTTTCGGCGGGGCGCGGTGTGGGTCGATAAGGTCCGTTCGTGCCGATCACTATCACTGACCCCGCCGATGAACGGGTCCGCGACTATTTTTCTTTGACTGATGTGAACCTGCGGCGTGTTCTTGAGCCTGCAGGCGGTTTGTATATGGCCGAGAGCGAGAAGGTGTTGCGGCGGGCGTTGGCGGTGGGGCATCATCCTCGTTCGCTGCTGTTGGCTCCGCGGTGGGTGGATGAGCTGTCTGATCTCGTGGCTCAGTTCGAGGCCGAGTCCGTGCCGGTGTATGTGGGGGAGCATGAGGTCATCGAGGCGATGACGGGGTTCCATCTGCATCGGGGTGTGTTGGCGGCAATGCATCGCCCGCAGTTGCCTTCGGTTGAGGATGTTGTGCGGGGTGCGCGTCGGCTGGTGGTGTTGGAAGACATTGTTGATCACACGAATGTGGGGGCGATTTTCCGGTCTGCTGCGGCGTTGGGGGTTGATGGCGTGTTGGTGACGCCAAGGTGCGCCGATCCTCTGTACCGCCGGAGCGTGCGGGTGTCGATGGGGAATGTGTTGAATGTGCCGTGGACGCGGATTGAGCAGTGGCCTGCTGGGGCGGATTGTTTACGGCAGTGGGGGGTGTCGGTGGCGTCGTTTGCGTTGTCGGATGATTCGGTGACGCTGGATGAGCTGGCTGCTGATCCGCCGGAGCGGTTGGCGCTGGTGCTGGGCACTGAGGGGGATGGGCTACAGCAGCGCACGTTGGCTAAGAGTGACGTGGTGGTGCGTATCCCGATGGGGCATGGCGTTGATTCGTTGAATGTGGCTGCGGCTTCAGCGGTGGCTATGTGGGCGTTGCGGGTGCGCTAACCCGGTGCGGCGGCAAGCCAGGACCGGGTGGACTGTCTGCAGGGTTGCCGCCGGATCACGTCAGTGAGCGTAGTGACATGAACTCGCTATTCCGTAGAGCCTGGTTGTTGTCACTGATGTGGTTAGGCGGGGATGGCGTAGGTGCCGGTGAGCACCGCGCGGCCCACAACGTGCGTGAGCGCGAAGAAGTGGGCCTTGGCGGGGGTGAAGTCAGCGGTGATCCCGATTTCTTCAACGGTGGCATCCAGGGCGGTGACGGCAAAAACGTACCGGTGCGGGCGGTCGCCTGCGGGGGGAGCTGCTCCTCCGAAACCGGCGTAGCCATAGTCGTTGTTGAGGTGGAAAGCGCCAGCGGGGAGTTCTTCGCCGCCTTCAGCGCCAGCGTTGGCGTGCAGGGACGTGGCATTCCCAGGGATCCCCACGGCAACCCAGTGCCAGAACCCTGAGGGAGTGGGGGCGTCAGGGTCGAAACAGGTGACCATGAATGACTTGGTGCCCGCGGGAGCGTCATGCCAAGAAAGTTCAGGGGAGAGGTTATCGGCACTGAAGTCGGCGGATTTGGGTAGGTCGCTGCCTTCTTTGAAGTCGACGCTGGTCAACGCGAATGGCGGTACGACGGGAAGCATGCTGTAGGGGTCGGGGGGAATAGGGCGTTCGAGGCTCATATCTTCACCCTAGGGGGTGAGTTGCGGCTGCGTCAGTGTTGAAGTGTCTTTCGGCGAGTAAGGGCATCTAGGCAGATCGTGTTCTGCCTGCTGGAAGCGGTAGTTTTGTACGCCATGGAGCCCGTTTACAACTCGGTCGTCGCTGTTGCCCGCACACTTTTCGCTGCCCAAGGTATCCGTTTCAGAGTGACCGGTTCTGAGAACATCCCCACAGAGGGCGGTGCGGTGATCGTGATGAACCACCTTTCGTACATGGATTTTGCGTATGCGGGTTTGGCGGCGCGCCCCAGCCGCCGGTTGATCCGGTTTATGTGTAAAAAATCGGTGTGGGATCACCCGATTGCTGGGCCGTTGATGTCGGGGATGAAGCACATCCCGGTGGATCGTGAAAACGGTAGTCAGGCATTGCGGGATGCGGTGAAGGCACTGAAAGCTGGCGAGCTGGTTGGAGTGTTCCCTGAAGCGACGATCTCCCGTTCGTATGAGTTGAAAGAGTTCAAGACTGGTGCGATCCGGATGGCGCAGGCCACGGGCGTGCCGATCATTCCGATTGTGTTGTGGGGTACGCAGCGGATTTGGACGAAGGGGCATCCGCGTCGTTTGGGATATAGCCGCACTCCGATTTCGTTGACGGTGGGCAAAGCTATTAGTGCGCCGAAACAGGCACCGGCCGATGAGGTTTCTGCCACGTTGCGTGCCGAGATGCAGCTGCTCCTTGACCATGCGCAGGCTGAATATCCTCGCCTTGAGGGTGATGATTTGAAGTTTTTGCCGGCGCGTTTGGGCGGCACGGCTCCTACGTTGGCGGAGGCAAATGAAATGGACCGTCTGGATCGTGAGCGGCGTCGTGCTGCTGCGGCGCAGAAGAACCCCGGCACGGACAACGCGGCGTGAGCGGGGCGGCCCGGTCGATCCCGTGGCAGGGCCCTGCCAGTGAGGTGATTTCTCGCCTGGCTGGGCCGGGTGCGCGGCTGCGTGATGATCAGGCCGAGGCTGTTGCTGCGTTGTCCCATGATGGGGCACGGGTGCTGGTTGTGCAGGCAACTGGTTGGGGTAAGTCGGCGGTGTATTGGTGCGCTACAGCTGCGCGTCGCGCCGCCGGCGGTGGGGCCACGTTGGTGTTGTCGCCGCTGTTGGCGTTGATGCGTGACCAGATTGAGGCGGCTCGTCGTGCTGGGTTGAACGCGGTGACGTTGAACAGTTCGAACGTGGATGAGTGGTCCGCGGTGGAGGGGCAGTTAGCTGCTGGTGAGGTGGATGTGTTACTCATCTCGCCGGAGCGGTTGGCTCATCCGACGTTTGGTCGGCGGGTGTTGTCGGCGTTGATGGGCAACATGGGTTTACTCGTCATTGATGAGGCGCATGCTGTTTCTGACTGGGGGCATGATTTCCGCCCGGATTATCGCCGTATCGCGCAGGTGATGGCGCGGCTGGATGCCCAGGTTCCGGTGCTTGCGACCACGGCGACAGCCAATGCGCGTGTCACACAGGATGTTGCAGCCCAGCTGGGTGAGGCGACAACAGTTCTGCGGGGCCCGTTGGGTCGGGATAGTCTCCAGTTGGCGGTGGTTCCGCCGATGTCTGCGTTGCAGCGGTATGCGTGGGTGGCGCAGATGCTGCCGGTGTTGCCGGGGTCGGGGATTGTGTATGCGTTGACGATTGCTGATGCGCAGCGCGCTACCTGCGCGGTTCAGGCTGTGCATGGGGTGGACTATCCGGTGGCGATGTATACGGGGCAGCTCGAGGCGGCTGAGCGTGCGTTACTTGAGGACAAGCTGCGCCGTAATGAGGTCAAAGCTCTCATCGCTACCAGTGCGTTAGGGATGGGGTATGACAAACCGGATTTGGGGTTTGTTGTTCATATGGGGGCGCCACCGTCTCCGGTGTCTTACTACCAGCAGGTTGGGCGTGCCGGGCGCGGTATTGAGCATGCTCTTGTCGCGTTGTTGCCCAGCGCGGCTGATGAGCCGGTGTGGCGTCATTTCGCGACGGCGACGTTGCCTGATGAGGGTATGGCGCGCCGGGTTCTTGATGCTCTTGATACTGCTGAGCCGCAGTCAGTGCCTGCGTTGGAGGCGGTAACTGGGTTGCGTCGGAGCCGGGTGGAGTTGCTGCTTAAACAGTTAGCGGTTGACCACGTGACTGAGCGGACCCCGCAGGGCTGGGTGGCCACAGGTGTGCCGTGGCGGTATGACGCTGACCATTACGCCGCCATTGTGCGGATGCGTGAACGTGAAGCAGCGATCATGCGTGACTATGTGCAGGGTCGTTCGTGTTTGATGGAGTTGCTGCGTACCAGCCTGGATGATCCGCAAGGCGGGCCGTGCGGGCAGTGTTCGGTGTGTCTGGGTGGGTTGCCTGGTCCGTTGGTGCCGGCCGCGGATCCGGCGGTGACGGCCGTGGTTGCTGAGCAGCTACGGAGCATTGATCATCAGCTGCCTGCTCGGAAAATGTGGCCGGGTGGGCAGTTCGGGCGGCGCGGGCGAATCCCGGCGGGGGAGATGGTCCTTGAAGGCCGTGTCGTTATCGATATGGATGCCCCGCAGTGGTGTGAGGTGTTTGAGGCGTGCCTGCAAGCTCCGGGCGATGCTCCGCGTGAGTTGTGTGAGGCGGCGGTGGGGGTGCTTCGGCGGTGGAGCGCTTCGTGGCCTCAGCGCCCAAGTCTTATCTGCTCGTTGGCGACGTTAGCGCACCCGCAGGGCCCTTATCCGGTGGCGGGTCAGGTTGCGGCGTATCTGGGTGAGGTGGGGCGGATCGAGGTGGGGCATTGGCTGGTCAGGCCCCCGGTGAGCGAGGTGGGGGAGCGCCCTGCTGGTGGGGCTGAGGCCGCGTTGTGGCAGGAAGCGATCGCAGCAGCGCCGCCCCCGCAGTTATCTGGTGGGGGCGGTGTCGCTGGCCGGGATGTGTTGCTTGTTGTTGATCGCAGCGCCTCTGGGTGGCCGATTACGTTGGCTGGTGCGGGGCTTCGGCGGTGGGGAGCTGGGTCGGTGCAGCCTCTTTTGCTGCACCGGTGCCCGTGATGCACCCGGTTGGGTGCGGTGATTTCACCTGCGGGATTGGATGAATTCCCATGCGTCGGCGACGATCCGGTTGATTTCGAATTCCGGTTCCCAGCCGAGGATTTCTTTTGCTTTAGCGGAGCTGGCCACGAGAGTGGCTGGGTCTCCGGGGCGGCGGTCTTTCACCTCGGCGGGGATGGGATGGCCGGTGACTGCCCGTGCCGCTTCGAGGACCTCTTTGACAGAGAACCCGGTGCCAGAGCCGAGGTTGAAGACGCGGTGGGTTCCGGGCTCGCTGGTTTCTAGGGCGAGCAGGTGTGCGCGGCCGAGGTCGACGACGTGTAGGTAGTCGCGTACACAGGTGCCGTCGGGGGTGGGGTAGTCCTCGCCGAAGAGGTAGACGTGGTCGCGTTCCCCGGCGGGCACTTTGAGGATGTTGGGGATGAGGTGGGTTTCAATGGCGTGACGTTCGCCGTATTTACCGCGGGCTCCGCCGACGTTGAAGTAGCGCAGTGAGGTGGCGGCTAGGCCGTGAGCTTTGGCGTAGTCGGTCAGGGCCATGTCGATGGCGAGTTTGGAGCGGCCGTAGGCGTTGATGGGGTTGGGGGTCATGTCCTCGGTGATGAGGGGAGTTGAGGGTTCCCCGTAGACCGCTGCTGTGGAGGAGAAAACCATGCGGGGAACGTTGTTTTGCCGCACTGCTTCGAGCAGACGGAAGGTGCCGACAACGTTGTTTTCCCAATACAGTTCGGGTTTTTCAACGGATTCCCCGACGAGGGATTTCGCGGCGAAGTGTAAGAGCCCATCGGGGCGGACGTTGGCGAGGATGTCGTGGATGTCGTGGATGCGGGCTTGGATGAACGCTGCGCCGTCGGGGACTGCGTCGGCGTGTCCTGTGGAGAGGTCATCTACCACGGTGACGTCGTGGCCGGCTTCGAGTAGCTGCGATGTCACAACAGAGCCGATGTAGCCGGCTCCTCCTGTCACCACGAGTTTCATACCTGATCCTCTCCTGGCGATGGTCGCCGCGGTCGTTATTTTGAGTGACTTCGCTGCGTTGGTGGGTGCGTTTCTGTCACTTCTGGTCACTGTACAGACGACGGTGAGTGTCTGGATGGCGTGGGGCTCAGCCGGGGCTCGTTGTGGCCGATGAGTCGTCGACGGATCACATCACCAGATGTGTGAGTAGGAGGGGAAACACATGCAGGAATCTCGCCGGAAGCGTCCGCCGAGCCTTTCGGATCGGGATCGTCGGGTTTTGGAGTTGGAGCGTAAGTGGGGTTCGGGTCCAAGCGCTCAGGTGGAGAAGCTTGCTGAAGCGCAGCGCACTTTGGGTTTGGACGGGCCTGGGTATGCGTTGGTATTGCGTGCCCTGCTTGAGGATCCGATTGCGTACGCACATGATCCCGAGACGATTGAGGCGGTGCGTGCGGTGCGTGATTCGCGTTCTGGGGGCGATGGGTTGTTTTCCCGTGGCAGTGATGAGGTTCCGTATTCCGGTCAGAGCTACCGGGGTCGATGACAAGGCTTGTGTTTGCAGAACAAGGTGAGGTTGGTAATGGCTGGACAGCAGTGGCAGGTGCGGTTGCGGACGATCGATGGCACGGAGTGGGTGACGAAACCGTTTGAGGGTGACCCGAACGATCATCTGCAACGGCTCATCCACGATGAGCATATCGACAGCTACGAGATCGTTGTGGAGGGGACCACGGAGCGCACGTTTTTCGCTCCGGCGACGGTGAGTTTCACGCGTGCGCATATCGTCGCGCTGTGGGTGGAGGCTGTCGCACTGTAGTGGCGAGGCGTTTACTGCCGTCATCGACGTACGTAGCCCCTGACCGAGTGGGAAACCTTAGGTCAGGGGCTACCTGTGAATCAGTGGTGGGGGCTTATTCGGCTGGGTTGCTTCCGGTGCCGATGTCAGACATCTTCGATTGGGTCCAGGGGGAGATCAAAGCCATGACGACCGCGACGATGATTGTCACGATGCCCAGGCCGTAATAGAACGTCACGTCGCCGAGGTCTCTGGTTTGGTCGATGACGACGGCGGCGGTGCCCTGTCCTGCGGCGGCGGCGAGCAGCCATAGGGTCATCGTTTGGGATGCGTACTGCTTGGGCGCCAACGATGTTGTGGCGGCGAGGCCAACGGGGTTCATGAACAGTTCGGCCACGGTCTGTACGAGGAATACCAGGCCCAGATACCACCACGGGGCGAGGTTAGCGCCACCGGGGAATTTGTCGAAGCCCCAGCCCATCATGAGGGCGCTGAAACCGATGATCGCCAGGGCGATGGCGAACTTCATCGCCGTTGTGGGGAATTTACCTGACCGGCGGGTGAACACCCAGCCCAGAATGGGCGCCAGGATGAGCACTGCTGCGGGGTTGATTGACTGGTATACCTCTGCTGGCAAGCTGAAGGAGCCGGTGATCGTGCCGTCGGTGTTGTCCCTGGCGAAGCTGGCCATCTTTCCGGAGGCTTGCTCGAAGATCATCGTGAACAGCATGCTTCCCACCCACAGCGGCAGGAACGCCCACAGGTGTTGTCGTTCGTGGGGTGTGACCAGGGGGCTGCGGAACATGCTGATGAAGTAGAACGCTGAGGCCGCGACGGCGATGGTGAACACGACGTAGGCGATGCCTTGGGCTAGGCCACCGAAGATGGGGGTGTAGAGCCATGTGAGCAGCAGCACTGTGGCTAGGAAGAGGACGGTGTAGAGGGCTAGCTTTTTACCTTCGCCAGGCCCCAGGGGGTTGGGGACATCGAAGGCGAATTGGGATAGGCGGCCTCGCCCGTACACGAATGCGGCCAGGCCGAAGGCCATGCCGATACCTGCTGCCATGAAGCCGACGTGGTAGCCGTACTGGTTTTTGAGGAAGCTGGTGATAAGTGGGGAGATCAGCGACCCTACATTGATTGACATGTAGAACAGCTGGAACCCAGCTTCACGGCGTGGGTCTTTCTCGTCGTAGAGGCCACCGACCATGGTGGACAGGTTCGGTTTGATGAACCCAGTACCGAAAGCAATGAGGAACAAACCGATCCAGGAAGTGATGGGAGTCGGCACGACAAGAAGTAGTTGACCGAGCATGATGACTACCCCGCCGTACAGGGTTGATCGCCATGGGCCGATCACACGGTCAGCGAAGATGCCGCCGGGGATGGTCAGGAATAGTACGGATGCTTGGTAGGTGGCCATGACGACTTGGCCGGTGTTTTTGTCGAGCCCGAGGCCACCGTTGGCGAAGGTGTCGGTGATGAAGTAGAGAAGGATGGCCCGCATCCCGAACCAGCTGAACCGTTCCCACATCTCGACTTGGAGCATCCACGGCAGTCCCCGAGGCTGTCCGAATAAACCAACGTCGTCGCTGGAAGGTCCAGTGCGTACGCTCTGGGGGCGCCAGCGTGAATGCGTTGCTGGAGATGAAGGGGAAGAGGAGCTCGGGTCCACGGTGGATGTCCTTTTCACTCGGGTCGTGCCGCGGCTGTGGCGCGACAACGGTTAAGGAGCCTGCAACGGGAGGCTCACCGGTAACCCTAGAGAGATAAGGGGCATTTACGGGAGTAGTTGATCAATAGCGCGCGTCTTCAGGAACGACACAGCAGAAGAGAACTCGCGTGCCAGCGGGCAGGAGATAAGGCCCCTGCCCGCTGGTGGTGTGGGAGGGATCACGTCCTTGATCGCAGCAGTATGTGACTACAAGCCGCGACCAACGCAACATAGATGCCCACCACTGCTAGTAGCACTAACGCCACGGGGACAAGTACGGGCAGCACGCTTGCCCATAGGTCTACGTGAAGATCGTGGGCGAACTTCAGGGCCACAACCATGAAGGACGCAAAGAGTAAGACCGTCACAGCAACACCAACGACGACAGCTTCGGCAACAGTGACAGCAAATATGTTGCCGCGGCTCAACCCCACCCGACGCAGCAGAGTGAACTCCCGCGCCCGTGACCAGGTAGTTAACGTGGTTATTTGCACCAAAGAGACCAACGCCATCACATAGATAATCCCGAAGATGGACAGGTTGCCGCTCAGGCTGCTTTGCATCCGGGTGCTCTGGGCTTGTGCGAGGAGCTCCTCCTTCGACTTCACAGCTTCTACGCCAGTGAGGCCACTGACGGCCTGCTGCAACTGGTGCGGTGTGGCGGTAGTGAGAGCCTGCGCAGAGGAGAACTGTCCGTGGCGCGCCGCCTCAGAGATCGGTAGGTAGTAGGCCTCGTCAGGTAAACCGGTTGCTGTCATAACAACCCGGGCCCTCACGCGAGAACCGTCAAGAAGAGTGAGGTCGAGTTCTCTGCCCACAGTGGCCCCGCGTGTACTGGCCAGCACAGGCACCGGTGCTGTTGAACCGGTGTCGTGGGGCACCTTCCCGGTCAGTGAGCCCCCAAGCATCGAAACGTATCCCGCCGGGTCACTGACCCCTGCCACCCGGGTTCGGGTTGTGCCTATGAATGCCTGCGAGGTCGAGGTGAGCGCAATTGCTTGGAAGTTGCGGGCTTGCGCCGCGTTGGCTGCGTCCACCGCCCCTGTGGGGGAGAGGCCATCGAGGGCGCTTGCGTACTGGTATTGACGGGCTGCTCGCTCTAGCTGCAGCCGCCCGTCGGCTGCCGAGCTGAATAAAAACCCACCAAGCAGGCCCACAGCGATCACCATCAGCAGCGCGACCGACGATAGTCGCCGCCGGTCGCTCCAAGCACGGGCAGCAGTCAGGGTGAACACGCCGGGAGCGAATTGGCCTCCCACACGGGCAACCACCGCTGCGACCCATGTGATGGCCCAGGGAGTCAGTGCACCAATCGCTGTTGTGACAAAGACCGGCAACAGCACCGCCAGTTGTCCTGCCTGCGGGGTGCTGTTTGTGGCGCCGAACAACACAGCGACGGAAACACCCACTAACGCCAAGCGAACGAGGAGGCCTATCAGGCTTCGTCGGCGGGATACCTCTCGCCGTGGCGTGCTCTCCACATTCTTTGCTAACCGGCCGGTGAGAACGAACCCGATCAGCGCCACCATGGCCATCTCAGCGACGATGAATAACGCTAAAGCGCCTAGGTCAAGGCGCCCTGCCCATGTCATATGGCGCCCGATGGACCCAATGGCTTGATAGGCAGCAAAGAGCGGATGTGTCAGGAACACTGCGGCGACCCCACCAATGACTCCCACAATCGCAGTCAGGGCAGCTGTCTCCACAGCAACCATGGTCTGCACCTGGCGGGCAGTGGCGCCGTTAAGCCGCAACATCCGCAGTTCCCGGGATCGCACATTAATAACTGTCCGTACCGCCCCGGCCACTAAAACCATCGCGATGGACACCGTGAGAACCAGGATGATCTGCAACAACAGCCCGATTGCCTGCAGATCAAGGCGCATTTGCGCTAGCTCTTCGGCTGAGGTTCCTGCAGCAGCAATGACATGCCCGCCGCGCAGCCCCTGCATAAGCAGCAGCCCTGCCCCAGCCATGGCTGTGACCACCAGAACAACCAGCGCCAACCCATGTAGGTACGGCGGTGGAAACCTAATAGTCGGAGCGAAACTTTTGATACCCCTGCAATGCCCCTCATGCTGCGGCCGTGATCTCGGTGAACGCTTGGGAAGCGGCGAACGGGTCGCCTCCGGGAAGGTCTCTAACTATGTGGCCATCCTGCAAGATGAGGATTCGATCCATGGCCGCGGCAACCACGGCATCGTGAGTTACCAACACCAACGCTGTGCCCAGTTGTGTCAATTTGGTCAACTCGTGCACTACGTCCCGGCTGGTGCGACTGTCTAGGGCCCCGGTGGGCTCATCGGCGAAGACAACGCGCCGGGGGACTGCTAGGGCGCGAGCGATCGCTACGCGCTGGCGTTGCCCACCAGATAAAGAGGCAGGCATCCGCCGAGAGAACTCTTGCATTCCCACCGACTCTAACGACGCCAGCGCCTCCTGTTCAGTCAGCTTCCCTTGTGTGAAGAATGTTGGTAGCTGCACGTTTTGAATGACCGACAGGGCATCTATCAGGTTGTACTCCTGGTAGATGTAGCCGAAGTTTTCGCGCCGCACCCGATCTTTCGTGGCCCGGTCACTACTTCCTAGATCTAACTCATCCAGCAGTACCCGCCCAGAAGTAGGGGCAAGGAGACCGGCCGCACAATTGAGCAGCGTTGACTTCCCTGACCCAGAAGCTCCCATGATCGCGGTGCTGGTCCCAGGAGCGAAAGTCACCGAAACACCATCAAGTACGTTTCGATCCGTTCCTGCCTTGCCAAAGCGAACTACAGGACCAGAAAGGTGAAGCACGCTAAAACTCCAGTCTTTGAGGCATCTACCAAGGCGGAGAAACTTCATGGTGAGGGAAATAGTCAAGAAAAAAGCAGTTGAAAGCTTTTGCCCCGCAGGGAGATAAAGCGCACAGCCGAATCGCTGAGGCTGCGCAGTTCATAGCTACGGCCTCACAAAAGCCGAATTCCACAACATACAAAGAAAAGGCTGGCATCCATTTCGGATGCCAGCCTTTTCTAAAAGATATTAGGTTTCGCTAAGAAACCAGAGTGTCCGGAGGGGGACTTGAACCCCCACGTCCGATAAAGGACACTAGCACCTCAAGCTAGCGCGTCTGCCATTCCGCCACCCGGACAGGTGAACTGCGTTTATCCTACGTGAAACTCTCGCGTTCCGTCGAATCGAGATTCTCACCGCTGCGTTCAACGCTCTTTGTCCCTGAGCCAGTATGACCAGCCAGTTCCAGTGAGCGCCTCTCGCAACGGGATGGAACACTAGCACGCCGCCGCAGCAGTGCGAAAACTGCCCGCCAGCTCCCGCAAGAGCACCGCACCCATCCCGAAGCCTCAAGACACCCGCGCTGCACCGCCGCCTGAGAAGAAAGCTTCTCAATGTATCTCTCCAGCCCCCGCGGGGATTCATGCCAGGGATCACGCTGCGCAATGGACTGTGGAGCACCCACGAAAGAGGTACTTTCGATGCATGACCGTCAACCCCCGCGTAGCGCTCGACGCCCTCGTAGCAGCGCTGGAACGACACCTCGAAGCTGCTGCCTCCAGCCACGGAGACAACGACCACACAGTGCGCGCTGCCTACGACGCACTGGAGAGCGCCTTCGAACGCTACGAAGAAGCACTCGAAGAAGCGTTCGGCGAGGTCACACCCCTCGTGGTGTTCAGAGACGAGGAGGATGACGACTACGACGACGATGACGACGAGGACTCTGACGAGGACGACGAAGACAGCCTCGACGACGACCTCGACGAACAAGACTTCCGCGCCCAATACCTCGGCCTCGACGACGAAGACTACGACGAGGACTCCGATGAGGACGACGACACGGACGACGACGAAGACGACTAAACATCGCCCGTAACCAACAGAAAACGCCCGCCCGCACCCTCGTGCCAAGGCGGGCGTTTTCCGTACCATCAACAAATGGGATACGTGCTGCTCATCCGCCACGGACGCACCACCGCAAACGCCAACGGCATACTCGCCGGATGGACCCCAGATATACGACTGGACCATGAGGGTGAAACCGCAGCAACAGCACTCGGCCAAGCCCTCACCAGCACCCCCGTAACCCAGATAGTCGCCAGCCCCCTGCAACGCTGCCAACAGACCGCCAAAATCATCGCCACCACAGCCTGGCCCCACCTAGCAATCGACACCGACGAACAACTCGGCGAATGCCGCTACGGGCAATGGACAGGCAAACCCATCAACGAACTGACCAAACTGCCCCTATGGCAGCAAATACAGCAACAACCAAGCGCAGTGACCTTTCCCCATAGCGAGACCTTCGCAGGAGAAGGGCTAGCGCACATGTCCGCCCGCGTCATCGCAGCAGTACGCCGCATCGACCACACCAACCACACCACCAACGGCCCCGAAAGCATCACCGTTGTGATCAGTCACGGCGACCCAATAAAAGCAGTCCTGGCCGACGCCGCCGGAGCCCACCTCGACACCTTCCAACGCCTGCACGTCACCCCAGCCTCAACCTCACTCGTGCAATACACCGACTCCAAACCACTCCTACACGCCATCAACATTCCACCCTCCGGCGTTGCTGAAACTCTGCGCCGCATCCACACCGCTGCCACCCACGTACCCACCGGCGACGGCGCCATCGGCGGGGGAGCATGACAAACCCCAACCCGCCAACAAAAACATCACAACCTGCATCGATAAGCCCGTCGTAACCGCTATGAATCCCCAATGAGACTAGGGTGATCGACATGGCGGTTATCGAGTACGACCCCCCGGAAAGGTTCACCGTAGGAACCGTAGGTCAACCCGGCGCGCGTCAATTCTTCCTGCAAGCCACCCAAGGACGACGCATCACAACCGTCACCATCGAAAAAGCCCAAGTGTCAGCACTCGCTCAACGCATCGACGATCTACTCGACACCGTCGTTGGTGACGAATTCGACGACGCTGCAGAGCTACTCATCGATAACGCCCCCCTAGATATGCCACTAGCCGAGGACTTCACCGTCGCCGCCCTCGCCCTGGCATGGGACGCAGAACGCGACCGCATCATCATCGAATGCCACGCCCTCGACGAAACATACGGTCCTCCACAAGCCCTAACACACCTACACCAAGAACCCGACCCCGACGAGGACCCAACCCAACTCGTCCTGCGCATAGTCATCTCCGCCGCTACCGCCCGAGCCTTCGCCCACCGCGCCCACAACGTCGTTGCAGCCGGACGGCCAACCTGCCCCTTCTGCGGCGAACCCCTCAACCCCCAAGGCCACATGTGCCCCCGCGCAAACGGATTCAAACGCTAACTAGGCATGACACCCCAACCCCTCACCCCCGAACAACTTCACACCGACGACATCACCCTCATCGGGCGCCTCACCGAAGCATCCAACGCCGTATACCTGGCACACACAGCAGGACACCCCATCGTCTACAAACCCATCAGCGGCGAAACACCCCTATGGGACTTCCCCCACGGAACACTCGCAGCCCGCGAAACCGCGGCCTACCTCATCTCCGCTGCCGGAGGATGGGACCTCATCCCCACCACCGTGCTGCGTGAGGGCCCCCTCGGGCCAGGCTCAGTACAAGAATGGATCGGCCCCACCCCAGAAAAAACCGGCCACCTACACCACCGACCCACATCCACCCCACTCATCAACCTCCTACCCCCAACAGACCTACCCCCAGACTGGGTCCCCATCGCCCACGGCACCGACCACAACGGCACCCCCACCACCCTGGCCACCGCCGACCACCCCCAACTACGTTCCCTGGCCACGTTGGATGCAGTACTCAACAACGCCGACCGCAAAGGCAGCCACATCCTGCTCTGGCACGAACACATATGGGGCATCGACAACGGCCTATGCCTATCCGAAACACCCAAACTACGAACAGTCCTATGGGGATGGGCCGGCAAACCCCTACCCAAAAACGACATCGAAAAACTCACAACCCTGCAGCACGCACTCCACAGCACACTAGAAAAAACCCTCAAAGAACTCCTCACCCCCACCGAAATCACCGCCCTGCACCAGCGCATCACCGCACTACAACACACACAACACCACCCCCACCCCGACCAAGAATGGCCCGCACTGCCCTGGCCACCCATATAAAAACCGGCACCAAAGACACAACCCCCGACCCAACCCCAACAAACACCCAACACCGCAGTCGGTACCCTTGGCGAGTGCGAACCTGGGCATCACCACACATCCCCACCGTCACAGGTACGGGAATCGAGCCGACTATCACCGACAGCAGCAGCGGCGAACGCAAACCCGTCGACGCTCCACCAACCGCGCGGCTCTACATCTGCGGAATCACCCCATACGACGCCACACACATGGGTCACGCCGCCACCTACGTCATGCTCGACCTCCTACACCGAGCACTCCTGGACGCAGGCCACGAAGTGACATATTGCGAGAACGTCACCGACGTAGACGACCCGCTCCTTGAACGCGCCGAACGCGACGGAGTGAACTGGCAAGACCTCGCCGCCGAACAAACAAACCTCTTCCGCGACGACATGGCCGCCCTACGCGTCCTACCCCCCAACCACTTCATCGGGGTGAGCGAATACATCGAACCCATCGCAGCCGGAGTCACCAAACTCCTGGACAACGCAGCGGCCTACACCGTGCCTATCACCGACGGAACCGCCGTCAGCGACACAGCACACGACATCTACCTCGACCTATCTACCCAATCCACTTTCGGAAACTCCTCCACATGGTCCCGCAGCCGCATGATGGAAGTCTTCGCTGATCGCGGCGGAGACCCAGACCGTGAAGGCAAACGCGACCAGCTCGACCCACTCCTATGGCGCGCAGCCCGAATAGGCGAACCCGCCTGGGACGTTGAGGGCCTACCCTCCGGACGCCCCGGATGGCACATCGAATGCACCTGCATCGCCCTGGACCACCTCGGCCCCAGCTTCGACGTCCAAGCAGGCGGAGTCGACCTCATCTTCCCCCACCACGAAATGAGCGCCGTCCAAGCCGACGCTCTAGCCGGAGAAGGCTCCTTCGCCCGTCTCTACCTCCACCAAGAAATGGTGGGACTCGACGGAGAAAAAATGAGCAAGTCGAAAGGCAACCTCATCTTCGTCTCCAAACTCCGCGCAGCCGGTGAAGACCCCATGGCCATCCGCCTGGCCATCCTCGCCCACCACTACGCCACCGCCTGGGAATGGACCGACGAAGTCCTCCACACCGCCAAAGAACGCCTCCACCGCTGGCGCACCCACATTCCCGCCCTACCCATCGAAGCCCAAAACGCCATCGTGCACCACGTACGCGAACGGATAGCCGACGACCTCGACGCCCCCGGCGCACTCGCTGCTATCGACGCGATCCTGGCCGGACACACACCCGCAGACGCCCCCGCCGATGCGGACAACCTTGCCGCCCGCATCATCGACGCCATCCTGGGCATCGCCCTCTAAACACACAAAACCCCTGGCTGCCCCCCTTGGCCACCACAGGCCGGGGGAGTGGCCAGGGGTGGCCAAGCAGCGGAAAGTTACATCTCTTCACCATCACGGCCACGCAAATACCGCTCAAACTCCCGAGCGATAGCATCCCCCGAGGCTTCCGGCGAATCCACCGTATCTTTGGCCTTCTCCAGAGACTGCACATACTCCGCGATCTCCGCGTCAGCCGCCATCAACTCATCCACCCCCTGCTCCCACACAGTCGCCAAATCGATCAAATCCCGCCGCGGAATATCCACCGACAACAAACTCTCCAGGCGCGCAATGATCGCCAACACCGCCTTAGGAGACGGCGACGAAGCTGCATAGTGCGGAACCGACGCCCACACCGAAACACTCGGAATCCCGACATCCCCAGCCCCAGAACTGATGATCCCCGTGATCCCCGTCGGCCCCTCATACGAGGGCGCCTCAAGCCCTAACTCCCGCCGCAACGACTCATCCTCGGCATACACCCCCACCGGAGTTGGCCGCGTATGCGGAGTATCAGCCAACAACGCCCCAATCGTCACAAACATGGAAGCCCCGCAGTCCTCAGCGAAACCCACCACATCCTCAACAAACGAGGGCCACCGAAACGACGGCTCAGGCCCGCGCACCAGCACCACATCCCTCTCAGGCAACACCCCCCGAGCCACCGCGAAACGAGTACTAGGCCAATTGATCATCCGATCAGCCCCCGTACCTGTCACCGTTGGCCGAGTCACCTGAAAGTCGTAATAATCCTCCGGATCCAAGGTGGCCATCTCCTCGGCATCCCACACATTCGCCAAATGGTGACTGGCGCCCGTCGCGGCCTCTCCGGCGTCGTTCCACCCCTCGAAGGCCGCAATGAAGACGGGGTCCCTAAGGGGGCCGTTCTCCTGGGTCTCGATGAGCATCACAACATCTCCTGTTCTGTGCGGTAATCGGGAAGGCCCGATGTCGACCTCGGGATGCTACTGGGAGGAACGACTCAGACAACACTAGGGGTAGGCACTGTCCCTCCGCAGCGCCGCATCGTTGAGAAAGCACCATCTACAGCCTCGTAGTATGGATCCGGCGCGCTTAGGCGCGCCGCCCTCCTCTGTGTCGAAACGAAGGGTCCAGATTGTGAGCAGCCGCTCCGTAGAACAAACAGCCGAGCGTTCCGCATTGGTACGTAGCCTTCTCAAAGAACGCGTACTCGTCGCTGACGGCGCCATGGGAACAATGCTGCAAGCAGCAGACCCCAGCATGGAAGACTTCCAGGACTACGAGGGCTGTAACGAAATCCTCAACGTCACCCGACCCGACATCGTCTCCTCGGTGCACCGCGCCTACCTCGACGTCGGCGTCGACATGATCGAAACCAACACCTTTGGCGCCAACTTCGGCAACCTAGGCGAATACGAAATCGTCGAACGCACCTACGAACTCGCCGAAGCCGGGGCACGTATCGCTGCTGAAGTTGCTGCCGAATACGAAACCCCCGAAAAACCCCGATTCGTTCTGGGATCCATCGGCCCAGGAACCAAACTGCCCTCCCTGGAACACGCCACCTACGCCACCTTGCGCGACTCCTACCAGGAATGCGCCCGCGGACTCATCGACGGCGGCGCCGACCTCCTCCTCATCGAAACCACCCAAGACCTACTCCAGGCCAAAGCAGCCGTCGTCGGCGCTAAACGTGCCAACACCGCCGCAGGCACCGACGTGCCGATCATCGCCCAGGTCACCATTGAAACCACCGGAACCATGCTCATGGGATCCGAAATCGGTGCCGCCCTCACCGCCCTCCAAGCACTGGGTATCGACGCCATCGGTCTCAACTGCGCCACCGGCCCAGCCGAAATGAGCGAACATCTGCGCTACCTGGCCGACCACAGCCAGATCCCACTGTCCGTCATGCCCAACGCTGGCCTTCCCGAACTCGGCAAAGACGGCGCCTACTACCCCTTGTCACCAGAAGAACTCGCCGAAGCCCACGAACGCTTCACCACCCAATACGGCGTCTCCATCGTCGGTGGCTGCTGCGGAACCAGCCCCGCACACCTAGCCGCCGTTGTCCAGGCCGTCGGCGGTAAACCAGTCACCCCCCGCACCCCCGAAACCCAAGCCACAGTCTCCTCGCTCTACACCGCCGTGCCCCTACGGCAAGACCTCAGCTTCCTCTCCATGGGGGAGCGGACCAACGCCAACGGCTCCAAAGCATTCCGCGAAGCAATGCTCGCCGGAGACTGGGACACCTGCCTAGAAATCGCCAAAACCCAAACCCGCGACGGCGCACACGTCCTCGATGTCTGCATCGACTACGTCGGCCGTGACGGCGTAGACGACATGTCCACCCTTGCCGCCAAACTCGCCACATCCAGCACCCTGCCACTGGTGCTGGACTCCACAGAACCAGCCGTCATCCAAGCAGGCCTTGAACGCCTCGGCGGCCGCGCCATCGTCAACTCCGTCAACTACGAAGACGGCGACGGCCCCACCTCCCGCTACACCCGCGTCCTCGAACTCGCCAAAGAACACGGCGCAGCCGTCGTCGCCCTCACCATCGATGAAAACGGACAAGCACGCACCGCCGACGACAAAGTCCGTATCGCCCAACGCCTCGTCGACGCCATGACCGGGCCCGAATGGGGAATGCGCGTCGAAGACATCATCGTCGACTGCCTCACCTTCCCCATCGCCACCGGCCAAGAAGAAACCCGCCGCGACGGCATCGAAACCCTCGAAGCAATCCGCCGCATCAACGAGCTCTACCCCGGCATCTCCAGCACCCTGGGCGTATCCAACGTCTCCTTCGGCCTCAAACCCGCCGCACGCATCGTCCTGAATTCCGTCTTCCTTGACGAAGCCGTCAAAAACGGACTCACCTGCGCCATCGTCAACTCCGCCAAAATCATCCCCACCTCCCGCATCCCGGAAGAACAGGTCAAAGTCGCGCTCGACATGATCTACGACCGGCGCGAATTCGACGACAACGGCGAATGCACCTACGACCCGCTCGCCACCATGCTCGAAATGTTCGAAGGCGTGGATTCCGCATCCCTCAAACAAGAACGCGCCGCCGAAATGGCCGCACTACCACTGGGGGAGCGGCTCCAACGCCGCATCATCGACGGCGAACGCAACGGCCTAGAAGCAGACCTTGACGAAGCCATCGCCGAAGGCCGTAAAGCCCTCGACATCATCAACGACGACCTGCTCGAAGGCATGAAAGTCGTCGGTGACCTCTTCGGATCTGGACGGATGCAGCTACCCTTCGTGCTCCAATCCGCCGAAACGATGAAAGCCGCTGTCGCCCACCTCGAACCCACCATCGAGGCCCAAGAAGCCGAAGCAGGCAACACCGGCAGCCGCGCCAAAGCCAAAATCGTGCTCGCCACAGTCAAAGGCGATGTCCACGACATCGGTAAAAACCTCGTCGACATCATCCTGTCCAACAACGGCTTCGACGTAGTCAACATCGGGATTAAACAACCCGTGAACGACATCATCGCCGCCGCACTGGAACACGACGCCGACGCCATCGGCATGAGCGGACTCCTCGTCAAATCCACCGTTGTTATGAAAGACAACCTGCTCGAATTCAACGAACGCAACATCGCCGAACGATTCCCCGTTCTCCTGGGAGGCGCCGCCCTCACCCGCGCATTCGTTGAACAAGACCTCGCCGAGCTGTATGGCGGTGAAGTCCGCTACGCCAAAGACGCCTTCGAAGGCCTACGCCTGATGGAAAACGTCGCCGAAGCGAAAAAGAAAGGTATCCCCGTCGGTGAGGTGTTCCCCGCCCGCCGGGAACGCCGAGTCCGCAGCAACGTGGCTTCCCCGAACATCGAAGGCGCCTCCACCGACGACACCACACGTTCAGACGTCACCGAAGACAACGAAATCCCCACCCCACCGTTCTGGGGAACACAACTGGTCAAGGGCATCCCCCTAGCCAAATACTCCGCATACCTCGACGAACGCGCCACCTTCCTGGGGCAGTGGGGACTCAAACCCACCCGTAACGCCTCACAAAACGCTGAAGAAGAGCTCACCTCTATCCCCGCACGCGACTACGAAGAACTCGTCGAAACCGAAGGACGCCCGCGCCTACGCATGTGGCTCGACCGGATCCTCGCCGAAGAAATCATGCAACCGGCAGTCGTCTACGGGTACTTCCCCTGCTGCAGCGAAGGCAACGACCTCGTCGTGCTCTGGGACAGCGACGGCCAGCACGTCGAAGGCACCGCACGAACCCAACCCGCACCCGGCAGCGAAGAAACCGCCACCATGGTCGAGCACACCGCCGGTGAAGAACGCATCCGGTTCTCCTTCCCACGGCAGCGCCGCGACCGCAGGCTCAACCTCGCAGACTTCTTCCGCTCCAAAGAGAAATACGACGCCGACGGCACCCCTGACGTGATCGCATTCCAGCTCGTCACAATGGGCGCGCACGTATCGACAGTCACGGCAGGGCTCTACCAGGAAAACGCCTACCGCGACTACCTCGAACTGCACGGCCTATCCGTTCAGCTCACCGAAGCGCTAGCCGAATACTGGCACTGCCGTGTACGCGACGAACTCGGCTTCACCGATAGCGCCGACCTCAAACTGGGTGACGTCCTCGACGTGAAATTCCGCGGATGCCGATACTCATTCGGCTACCCCGCCTGCCCCGAAATCGAAGACCGAGCTGGTCTAGTCGAACTACTCGAACCCGAGCGAATCGGCGTAGAACTTTCCGAAGAGTTCCAGCTCCACCCCGAACAATCCACCGACGCGATGGTCGTCCACCACCCAGAAGCCAAATACTTCAAGGTCTGATACACCGCAACAACGCATATATGTCTGGGGGTCAACCACATGGTGTGGTTGCCCCCCAGACATATATGCACGACACAAACCCCTCTCAAAACTTCACAACGCACACCCAAACCACTCAGAAGCAGCAGCACAAAAACGCTCCCGCTCCCACGCGCCAGCACCCACCGGCACCACCCCCAACAACGGCACCCCATACCGGTGCGAATCACCCAACCCCGCAAGATGACGACGGTTATCTTCAGCAATAGGGCCCGGATCATCTGGCCACGCCCCAATCACCACCCCACGCACACGAATACCCCGCGCCAACAACGCCTCCAACGTCAACTCCGTGTGATTAAGCGTGCCCAAATCTGCCCGCGCAACCACAACCACCTCACACTCCACATCAGGACACGACTCACCCAAAGCGCACACCAAATCAGCAACCGTGCCATGCTCCCCATCCAACTCCACCAACACCCCACCAGCACCCTCAACAAAAACCACATCACACTGCGCAGCCAACCCAGCAATCCGCTCCACATGCGCACCCAACGACGGCAAACACACCCCCTCTCGCGCCGCAGCCTGCACCGGCGCCATCGGCGCAACCAACCGAACCCCCTCACTGAGGCACTCAACCCCCGACAGACGCGCCACCACCTGCACATCACCCTCCTGCCCAGGCACCACCCCCGTCTGCGTCGGCTTATCAACAGCAACCCGCCCACCACAGGCCCGCACACTGGCCACCAACGCAGCAGTAACCACCGTCTTACCCACATCAGTATCCGTACCAGTAACAACCACAACGCGACTCACAACCCCACCCCCGCAACCCCCACACGCACCGCATCCGGCGCCTGAAACGAACTCAACCGCCACCACCGCGCATCCGGCCCCACCGGCACAACATCAGGCAACGCCACAGCAGCACGCCGCACAATCAACGACGCCTCCACCTCAGCCAGCCTTGCACCCAAACACCGATGCACCCCAAAACCAAACGCCAACCCATACCCCGTGCCCCGCACCGCCGCCTGCACATCCACATGATGACCACTCAACTCCACCAACAACTGCGTCCCCGCCGGGATACACCTGCCAGCAAGCGTCGTATCCCGCACCGCCTGACGCTGCCACGCCGCCACCGAAGACGTCGTCGCCAACAACGACCGCACATGCTCCCGCGCCGCAGCCTGCGCCGTCACCTCATCAGCACCACCCAACCTCGCCCACAAGCCACCAGAACGCACCGCCGAATACAACGCAATATCACCCAACATCGCCGTCGTCTCCTGCCCACCAATCACAAGAAAAAACGCCAACGAAGCCCGACGCCGCGCATCCACCCCCGCCTCCCGCAACGCATCAAACACCGTCCGAGACCCCGTACGAACCTCAATCGCATCCCGCAACCACGCAAACAACTCCGCCGCGCTCACCGCCAACTCAACCTGACGCTCCCGATCCGGAAACCCCCAAAACAACTCCAATGAATCCTGACTCCACCGTCGCAACGACACCGGCTCAGGCATCGGCATCCCCGTCAACTCCGTAAACACCGGCGCCGCCACCCGACGCGTAAGCGCCACACTCAAATCAACCACCGCACCCGAATCCACCACCTCACGCACCCCACCCAACGCCTCATCAGCCAACGCCTGCGCCCGCGGCACCACCCCATCCACCCGCCGTGGAGACACAAACCCAGCAACCACCCCACGCACCAACCGATGCGCCGCACCACTAGCCGAAGCCAACACCGGAGGCAACGCAAACCCCACCCCCGCCAACACCCGCAACGCCTCCGGGCACAACGGTACCATCGCCGTCAACGCATTCTCCGGACCAAAATCATCCGCCCGCCCCAACACCTCACGCACCAACACCGGATCACTCACCCGCACAAAACCACCCAACCCCGACCCCACATCAGGCACATGCGCATCCAAATACGCATGCATCGGACACCCCGCCTCACCCAGCGAAGCACCCAACGAGACGCCAACAGCACCAGTCACAGTCACAACGAACTCCCATCCACAACCGACGACGAAAAACCCCGCCCAACACCCGCCCCATCCACAACCTCACGCACCACCCGCGCAGCCTCCTGCACCTGCGCCAACGGAACACTGCCATCCACACTCAACCGCAACCGAGAAACCCCATCAGGCACACTCGGAGGCCGAAAACACCCCACCCCCACACCACGCTGAGCCACCCGCCCAGCCAACTCCACCGCCACCGACGCATCACCCACCGGCACCGACTGCACCGCCCCCGGCGCACGCCTCACACCACAAATCCGCGCCACCGCATCCGCACGCACATGCAACCCCGCCACCAACTCCGGCGACCCCGCCACAATCCGCGCCGCCCGCGCCGCCGCAGCAGCACACGCCGGCGCCAACCCCGTATCAAAAATGAACGACCTAGCCGTGTTCACCACGTGATCCCGCAACACCTCCGGGCCAGCCACAAAACCACCCTGAGACCCCAACGCCTTCGAACACGTTCCCGTCACCACCACATGCCCCACCCCAGCCAACCCCGCAGCAACCACCCCACCCCGCCCCTGACCCAACACACCCACACCATGAGCCTCATCCACCACCAACAACGCGTCATACCGAGCACACGCCTGCGCCAACCCCACCACATCGGCCGCATCACCCAACACCGAATACACCGACTCCACCACCACCAACGCACGCCGAACCTTCCGCTCCCGCAACACCCGCGCCACCGCCCCCACATCACCATGCGGCGTCACCACCAGCTCAGCCCGCCCCAACCGAGCCGCATCCATCACCGACGCATGCACATGCTCATCCACCACCAACAACGTCCCCGGCCCCGCCAATGCCGACACCACCCCCAAATTCGCCGTATACCCCGACGAAAAAAGCAACACCGACGGCTGCCCCACCAGCTCACCCACCGCCTGCTCACACTCCACATGAGCCAACGACGTACCCGAAACCACTCGACTAGCCCGCGCTCCGGCCCCAAACCTCTCCACCGCATCCCGCGCCGCCGCACATACCCGAGGATCACGCGACAACCCCAAATAGTCATTACTCGACAAATCCGTCCGCACCACCGCAGCAGGCCCCGCAGCACGCACCCACCCACGCCGCTGCCGAACCAAACGACGCCCCTGAACCCATTCCCACATCGAACTCACCGCGACCCCACCCCATACACCGCACCCACCGCCGAGACAATCCCCGCAGCAACCTGCGCCACCTCCTGAGCCGACGCCACATACGGCGGCATCGTGTACACCAACCGCCGGAACGGACGCACCCACACACCCGCCTCCAACGCCGCTCGAGTCACCGCAGGCACATCCACCTCCTCACACAACTCCACTACCCCCACACCACCAAGCACCCTTACATCCATCACCGACGGCAACTCCCACGCCGCCTCCAAACCCCGCAACAACTCCGACTCCAACATCGCAACCTGCCCACCCCACCCCTCACGCACCAACCCCACCGACGCCCCAGCCACCGCACACGCCAACGGATTAGCCATAAACGTCGGCCCATGCAGCAACGCCCGAAACTGCGAGCGCGTAATCACCTCACCCACCCTGGCCGAACACAACACCGCCGCCAACGTCATATACCCACCCGTCAACGCCTTACCCACACACATCACATCCGGACGCACTCCCGCCCACTGCGAAGCAAACAACTGCCCAGTGCGCCCAAACCCCGTCGCAATCTCATCCAACAGCAACAACAAACCATGCTCATCAGCAACCCGCCGCATCGCCTCCGGCGCCCACACATACATGCCCCCAGCCCCCTGCAATACCGGCTCAGCCACCAACGCCGCCACATGATCAGCATGCTCAGCCACCACCTGCTCAAGCTGAGCTACCCACGCCTCCACCTGCGCCTCATCAGAGACCAACACCCGACCCGCAGCCGAACACGGCATCCCCACCCCACCATCAACCACACTCGCATCAACCAACCGCGCCACCGGTGGACGCGGCAAAAGCACATGCCGCGGCAACAGCGCCGGAAAAGCCGCATGCATCCCATCCACCGGGTCACACACACTCATCGCACCCAACGTGTCCCCGTGATACCCACCCCGCAATGCCACAAAACCACCCCGCTGCGGGCGCCCCTGCGCAGCCTGATACTGCACAGCTAGCTTCAATGCCACCTCCATCGACACCGACCCCGAATCGGCAAAAAACACATGCGCCATCCCCGGCGCCAACTCCCGCAATTGCTCCGCCAACTCCACCGCCGGCGCATGCGTCAAACCACCAAACATCACATGCGAAAACCGCCCCACCTGCTCACGCACCGCATCATCCAACACCGGGTTGCGGTACCCATGCACCGCACTCCACCACGAACTCATCGCATCAACAGCCTCAAAACAGGCACCATCGGCAGCCTCAACCGACAATCGCGTGCCCTGCGCCGCACGCACCGCGTACGGCGCAGGACCATCCAACGGCGCATACGGATGCCACACCAAGCCACGATCTCGGCCGATCACATCCACACCACCAGCCGACTGATCCAGGCCAGCACCAACGCCGTCAACAGATTGCGACACGATCACACCTCACGCATTCGGAGCCAACGACGTCCCCGCACCGCGATGCCGCACCGTTGCGTGCACATGCCCACCGCAAGCATCCTCAGCCGAAGACGCCCCCGGGCATACCTGCGACGACTCATCCACACACTGCTGGGCAACATGCTCAGCAGAGCCGACAATCACGAAACCCCCATCCCGGATCATCGCCACATCATCCTGAGTCGCCTGCCCCTCACTCGTGAGGTAATCACCCAAGAAAATCGAATTCGCGACATGCAACGCCAACGGCTGCAACGACCGCAAATGCATCTCCCGACCACCAGCAATACGCAACTCCGCCGTAGGAGCAGCGAACCGTGCCAGCGCCAACACCCGCAAACACCGCGAGGGCGTCAACGACCACTCCTGGGAAAAAGGCGTTCCCTCAAACGGCATCAAGAAATTCACCGGAATCGAATCGGACTTCAACTCCACCAGTGCAAACAATGCCTCAACGATCTGCTCATCGCTTTCACCCATCCCCACGATCAAGCCCGAACACGCAGATAGACCAGCATTCTTGGCCTTCGTGATCGTATCCACCCGATCGGCGTACGTATGCGTAGAACACACCTGGTCATAACGAGACTCAGCCGTGTTGACGTTGTGGTTATAGGCATCCACGCCGCATTCATGCAGCTGCTCAGCCTGCCCATCCTTCAAAAATCCCAAACAGGCACATACTTCCAGGTTCGGGTTCTCCTCCTTCAAGCGAGAAACAATGTCCCCGACCCGCTCCACATCTCGGTTACTCGGGCCACGCCCACTGGAAACTAAACACACCCGCGTCGCCCCAGCGCCGATACCGTGCTGCGCCTGCTCCAACGCCTGCTCCGGCTTCAACCACGAATATTTTTCAATCGGGGCAGTCGACCCCAGACGCTGACTGCAGTAGTTGCAATCCTCAGGGCACAACCCAGACTTCAAATTAACCAGGTAGTTCGCTTTCACCGTGTTACCGAAGTACGCCCGCCGGAGCCGCCCAGCCGCAGCGACAAGATCCAACAGGTCTGCCTCAGGGGAACTCAAAATCGCCAGGGCATCCTCACGCGTTAATGGCTCGCCAGCAAGGCAACGGTCAGCTAAATCTGCATAGTTAGTGAACACCGTTCAAGAGTAAGCAGAAAACCTTGAACAATGTTCAAGAACGAACATGATCCACGCCCCAACCTCACCTCGCCCCCACCACCTACCCTCAAAACCCCACACCACGCCCGACAGGAGCCCCCGTGACACTCACCCGTGACACCATCGGCCAAGCCGCCCTCACCCTCATCCAACAAGCAGGACTGCCATCCCTATCAATGCGAGGCCTAGCCACCCACCTCGGTGTCGCCCCAGGCGCCCTCTACTGGCACGTCGACAACAAACAAGAACTCCTCGCACTCCTAGCCGACACCATCCTCACCAGCCCCCCATTCACCCCCACCACACCCGCCCCCGACACACGCACACCCGCCACCCTCGCCAACGACCTACGCACCTGCCTACTCGCAGTACGCGACGGAGCCGAAATTGTCTCCTTCGCCCGCGCCCTCCACCCAGAGGACCCCACGCCCATCACGCCCATCACCCACGCCATCCGCCGCCACCACCCTCACGCCCACCACGCAGAATGGACCGCCCGCACACTCGTCCACTTCATCCTCGGATACGTCGCCGAAGAACAAAACCGCAGCGAACTCACCCGCGCAGGCCTCACTCAACCCACCCCACCAACCCAACCCACCGACGCCGCATTCACCTTCGGAGTCGAGGCCATCCTGTGCGGATCACTACACAACAACCCCACCTAAAACCTCACGAGACACACGAAACCCCCTGCTGCGCAGCCTCCCGCGAATCCGAAGCAGCCGTACCCGCCGTCGGATCCAAAGCCCGCTCAATCGCGCCCTCAGGAATAGCCGGAGCAGTCCCACCCCAGGCAGGACATACCTGCTGAAAATGACACCACGAACACAACTTGCTCTTCGAGGGCAAAAACTCACCCACCTCAGCCGCAGCAGTAATCGCATCCCACAACGCACGCACCTTACGCGCCAACCCCAACAAATCCTGCTCCACCGGATCAAAACGAATAATGTCCCCATCCCCCAAATACACCAACTGCAACCGCGCTGGAACCTGCCCCCGCATCCGCCACAACACCAAGCCATAAAACTTCATCTGAAACAACGCCTTACTCTCAAACCCCACCCCAGGCGAACGCCCAGTCTTGTAATCCACCACACGCATCCGGCCATCAGCAGCCACATCCAGCCGATCCACATACCCCCGCAGCGTTAACCCATCCAGATCCGTCTCCACATACAACTCACGCTCGGCAGGCTCCAACCACTGCGGATTCTCCAACGTGAACCACCGCTGCAACAACGCAGTAGCCTCCCGGTGCCACGCCCGCACCGCAGACTCATCCTGTGCATCCACCACCCCAGCCAGCTCCGGACGATCCTGCAACATCCGCTCCCACGTCGGCGCCACCATCGACACCGCCAACTCCTGCGTCCGCTCCGCCGCAGGCACATCAAAAAGATGCTCCAACACGTCATGCACCAACGTGCCCCGCGCCATCGCAGCCGTCGGAGGCTCAGGCAACTTATCAATCACACGAAAGCGATACAGCAACGGGCACTGCATAAAATCAGAAGCACGGGACGGAGAAAGCGCTGGCATGCCCCCAACCCTAAACACGCCCACCGACAACCAGCCCAACCAACCCCCCACACCACCCAAAAACACCCCCGAAACCACCACCCTGCAAACCCAGTTTGTCATCAGCACACCCCATGCCGACGTTCAGGCCACCCCCGCCATTGAAGTACTGTCATGACCATGCCCCGCCCCACGGACACCAGCGGACCCGCCCCGTCCCGTCCCGCCACGGCACCGCACCAGCGCCCCTCCGGTGCCGTCTTCGTCGGCACCATGATCGGAACCCCCATCTACGTGGGAATCAGCTGGTTCCTCATTGCCGCCCTCCTCATCACCACACTCGGACCACAATTCGCGCGCCTCGTACCCGGCATCGGCTGGGCCTCCTACGCAGCCGCCCTCCTGTACTCCCTCCTGCTGCTCGCCTCCGTCATGGTCCACGAATTCGCACACGCACTCCTCGCACTACGATTCGGATTCCGCGTCGACCGCGTCATGGCCGACCTCATGGGTGGACACACCGCATACGACGCCGAAAACATCACCCCCGGCAAACAAGCCGCCATCGCAGCCGTCGGGCCACTAGCAAACGGCCTCATCGCCCTATGCGGAATAGCACTCGAAAACATCGTCACCGACCCCCTCGCCCTCGTCCTGACCGGCGCAGTCACCTGGACCAACGCATTCGTCGCAATCTTCAACCTCCTACCCGGAATCCCACTCGACGGCGGACACATCGTCTCCGCCCTCGTCTGGAAAGCCACCGGAAAACGCACCACCGGCACACGCGTAGCCGCCCACGCCGGACGCCTCCTCGTCCTCGCCGGCATCGCAGCCCTCGCCTACGGCATATGGACCGCAAGCCCATGGGGATCACTCTGGAACATCGCCGTCGCCGTCGTCCTGTCCGCATACCTATGGACCGCAGCCACCCAAACCCTCAAAACCTCCAAACTCCTCACCCAACTCGAAAACGTCGACATCACCACCCTGCTGCACCCCGTCCGCATCATGCCCATCGACGCCCCCCTCAGTGAGATCCCCGGACGCGGACCTAACGAAAACGGAAACCTACCCGCCGTCGTCATCGTCACCGACACAGACGGAACCCCCCGCGGATACCTCGACCCAGAAACCGTCCGCATGGCCCTCGAACACAGCGGACCACACACCCCCGCCTCCGCCGGCATGAAACCCACAACCAACAGGTGGGTCCTCGAAACCCAACAACACAACCTCGACGCCGAAACCATCGTTATCGCAATGAACGAAATGGACTCACCCATCGTCGTCCTCGTCGAAAACGGCACCCCCTTCGCCGTCGCCGAAGCAGGCCTCATCGCCTCCGCCCTCAACAACCCCTCACACCGCACGCAAAGCTGACCAGCTAATCCGCCCTAGACTGGATAAGTGACCAACGCAAGCAAGCAAAACCACTCGGCCGAACCTACCGGAGCGTCTCTGCGACGCGGCCCCTTCCAAGCCGGGGAACGCGTACAGCTAACCGACCCTAAAGGGCGACTCCACACGGTGACGCTCCAACCCAAAGGCCAATTCTTCACCCACCGCGGCAGCGTCGAACACGACGACCTCATCGGCGCCCCCGACGGATCAACAGTGAAGAACACCGCCGGCATCGAGTACCTCGCGCTACGGCCACTGCTGTCCGACTACGTCATGTCCATGCCACGAGGCGCCCAAGTGGTCTACCCCAAAGACGCCGGACAAATCGTCGCAATGGCTGACATCTTCCCCGGCGCCCGCGTCGTCGAAGCAGGCGTCGGCTCCGGAGCACTATCCATGTCACTCCTACGAGCTGTCGGCGACAACGGACACCTCTACAGCTTCGAACGCCGAGAAGAATTCGCCCAGATCGCCCGCGGCAACGTCGAAGCATTCTTCGGAACAGAACACCCCGCTTGGACCGTCACCGTCGGCGACCTTGTAGAAGCCCTACCAGACACCTGCGAACCAGGCACCATTGACCGCGTCGTCCTCGACATGCTCGCACCCTGGGAATGCCTCGAAGCCGTCGCCGAAGCACTCATGCCCGGCGGAGTTCTCATCTGCTACGTAGCCACAGCCACCCAGCTCTCCCGCACCGCCGAAGCAATGCGCGACCACGGCGGCTTCGCCGAACCAGCCGCCTGGGAATCACTCGTGCGCGGGTGGCACCTCGAAGGACTAGCAGTACGCCCCGAACACCGCATGCACGGCCACACCGGATTCCTCATCACCGCACGCCGCCTAGCCCCCAACACCGCCCCACCACTACGCAAACGCCGCCCAGCAAAAGGGGCACACGACGAAACAGTCACCCCCTTCGGCGCAGGAGAATGGACCCCAGCCGACGCAGGCGAACGCCCCCTCTCAGACAAAAAACTGCGCCGCACAGCACGCGAAGCCGCTACAAACGCTGCACACATGACCGAACGGACAACCGGAGCCCGACCAGAAGGCTCCGCGCCACCCCCCGGAGGCTGCAGATGACCGGACCGACTCCTGACCCAGGAAGACCACGAACCCAACCAACACCAGCCACGGCACACGAACACAGCGGCCACCCCGAGCGGCTAGAACACGCAAACGCTCAACTAGCGCGCCGCAACGAACAACTTGTCGAGGCCCTCAACTCAGCACGGGATGCACTAGCAACACTGCGAGAACGAGTCGCTGCGCTCGACTCACCCCCGCAAACCTATGCCGTGGTCACCTTTGCCCGCGACGCATGGGCCGACCTTGTAAGCAACGGTCGGCCCATGCGGGCACGTCTAGCCCCAGGGCTGGAAGATCGACTCCACCCCGGCGATGAAGTACTCCTCAACGAGGAACTCACCGTTGTAGCCCGCATCGACCCCGACGACAGTCCCGCACGCCACGGAGACGTGATGATCGTGCACGAACTATGGGACACAGACCGACTCGTTGCCACCGCACGCGGCGAAGACCGACGCGTTGTGTGCCGAGCCCACCAACTACAATGCGTGCCACTTAAACCAGGCGATCCAGTCCTCGTCGACCCCCGCGCTGCTCTCGCCCTCGAACCGGTCCCCGTGCTCGAAGTCGAAGATCTCACCCTCGAAGAAGTTCCCGACATCTCCTATGACGACATCGGTGGGCTCTCTGAGGAAATCGATCAAATCCGAGACGCCATCGAACTGCCTTACCTGCATCCAGAGCTATACCGAGACCATCAACTACGCCCGCCTAAAGGCGTATTGCTCTACGGACCTTCCGGAACAGGGAAAACTCTGATCGCAAAAGCAGTCGCTGCTTCTTTGGCACGTCAAAGCGCCCAACGCGATGTAGCATCCTCCGATGCATCTGGCACGCCACGCAGCTACTTCCTCAACGTCAAAGGGCCCGAGCTGCTCAACAAGTTTGTTGGAGAAACTGAACGACAAATCCGAGTAGTTTTCACCAAAGCTAAAGAGCACGCCAGTGACGGCATCCCCGTGGTTGTGTTCTTTGATGAGATGGAAGCACTATTCCGCGCGCGGGGCTCGGGAATCTCATCTGATGTGGAAACCACGATTGTTCCCCAGTTGCTCGCTGAGATTGACGGTGTAGAACAGCTGAACAACGTGATCATCATCGGAGCGAGCAACCGTGAAGACATGCTCGATCCCGCAGTGATGCGGCCCGGTCGGTTAGATACAAAGATCCGGATTGGTCGTCCTGATGCGAGGGCAGCACGGGAAATCTTCAGCAAATACGTGGTGCCCTCACTGCCCTTGGGGGCAGGAGTGCTTGCTGAGGCTGACGGAAACCGACAGGTAGCAGTCGCGCATCTCATCGATACGGTGGTGGAATTCATGTACGAGCGCAGCGAGGAACGTCGCCTGTGTTCGCTGGTATTCGCTTCCGGACGCAGGGAAGACGTTTATTTCGCTGACGTTGTTTCTGGCGCGATGATCGCCAATATTGTTGACCGCGCTAAGCGTTTAGCGATTAAGCAAGTCTTAGCCGGGGGAGACAAAGGACTCACGGTTGAGCATTTGCGGCAAGCATGCGCAGCTGAATTCCGTGAGAGCGGCGACGTTCCCGGTGCAGTTAGCGCAGATGAATGGTGGCGTGTGCTGGACACTAGGGGTGAACGAGTGGTGGATGTGATTCCACCAGTGCGGTGAAGCGAAGCCAACGAGGTCAGCGCATACCGGAAGGTTCAGTTCATGAGTGAAGCGAACGAATCAGGGGAAGCGATCAGCGTCAGCAAAGAATGCGGCGGCGTTTTCGTTGCCCGCAACGGTCGCGGTGGCGTTATTCGTCTCGCTACGGCAGGGGATTTGGATACGTGGACCCCTACGGAGCTGCTCCGGGCGGCTTTGGCTGGTTGTGCCGCATTGTCGCTGGAACCGTTGATGGAACGGCATCTGGGGGAGGATGCTGAAGCAACAGTCACGGTGAGTGGTCAGTACGACTGTGCGCAGCGTCGGTATGACTCTTTTTCGACTTCGGTCTTTATTGCTGGCGAAAACCTTGATGCCAGGCAGCGTGTTCGTGTGGAGCAAAGCGCTCACCGGGTGCTGCGCAGTGCTTGCCGGGTGGAGCGCACCCTTACGCGTACGCCACGGCTCGACCTGGATGTCCAGGTCGAGCCGTGAAAGTGATGGGGGATTAGGCGGAGCGTCGTGCTGCTATGGCTCGCCATCCGATGAGTGTCAGGGACAAAAAGATTGCGGAAACGATCACGAAGGCAAAGGCGGTGCCCCCGCCGCTCATGGACCGCACGGACATTCCGCCAGCGAGGGTGACGATCCATACGAGTACGCCTTGGCGAATGCTGCGGGGTGCAGCGTGTTTTGAGGCGTAGGTGACTGCCCAGGCTGCGGCTAGACCGACGAGGAAGGGTGCTGCGACGCCGAGGATCGCAGCCAGTCCGAGTGATTCTCCGTGGTTACCGCGCCCGATTGCTGCGAAAGCGACAACGCAGACAACGTCGATCGCGGCGATGGCTGCTGCGGGGAGGCGGACTAGGCGCGTTGGGTGGGGCAGAGGGGATGTGGTGCTCATTTAGGACTCCTGGGTGCCGAAATCGAGGTCGAAGCCAAGTTGTGGTGAGGCGTGGCGTGGGTCGATGCCGTCGAAGAGGCGGCTGACTGATTCGCCTTGGTGGATGCGGGCGATGGCTTCGGCGAAGAGTGAAGCGATCGATACGACGGTGAGTTTGTCCCATCCGGTGGGGGAGGGGACGGTGTCTGTTGTGACGACTTCGTCGACGAGGGGGTGTTGTGTGAGTTTTTCGACTGCTTTGCCTGCGAAGAGGCCGTGGGTGCATACGACGGATGCGCCGGGGCAGCCAGCTTCAGCGAGGCGGTCGAGTAGGCCGATCATTGATCCGCCGGTGGCGATTTCATCGTCGAGGATGATGGTGCGTTTGCCGGTTACGTCACCGACGATTGATTCGATTTCGATGTTGTCGTCGCCGTGTCGGATTTTGCTGCCTGCGGCCACGGGTAGGGATAGCAGTCGGGCGAAGAGGGAAGCAGTTTTGGCGTTGCCGAGGTCAGGGGAGACGACGACGGAGTTGTTGAGGTCTCGTCCGCGGAAGTGGTCGGCGAGCACGCCGATTGCTGAGAGGTGGTCGACGGGTACGGAGAAGAATCCGTGTACTTGGGGGGCGTGCAGCTCCATGGTGAGTACGCGGTCCGCTCCGGCGGTGTGGATGAGGTCGGCGACCAGGCGTCCGCCTAGGGAGATGCGTGAGGCGTCTTTTTTGTCGGAGCGGGCGTAGGAGTAGTGGGGGATTACTGCAGTGATTTGTGCGGCGGATGCCCCTCGTGCCGCGTTGATCATCATGAGTAGTTCCATGAGGTGATCCTGTGTGGGGGGGGCACGAGTGGTTGGACGATGTATACGTCTCGTTGGCGGCAGTTTGCGAGCAACTGTGCCTGTAGGCAGTCGTTGCTGAATCGTTGAATCTCGGTGGGGGACAGGGGGACACCCAGATGTCGGCAGATGTTCTCGGCGAGCCCACGATGGGCACTGCCAGAGAACACGATCACGTCGCGCACAGCTGATCCTCACAGGTTTTGGGTCTTTTACCTGGTGTTGCTTAGGGCAGCACCATCGTCAGGCTATGTCACTAGTGGTATGCGGGGATGCACACCTCAGTAGCCTAGGTGCTCTTGTGAACCCGTTGTTGGTGATGCGTGGAGTCGTTGCATGGCTTCTGTCACCCGTGGTTGTGCTGGTGTCCATCGAGTTGTGGGGCTCGAGACTGAGTTCGGTATCACCGTTGCGGGTGATCCTCACGCTAATCCGATGACTGCTTCGGAGCTTCTTGTGCAGGCGTACGGTGCGTTGGCTGCGGCGAGGGGGCATCGGGTTGCGCGGTGGGATTATGCGGGTGAAAGTCCGTTGGTCGATGCGCGCGGGTGGACTCTTGATCGTGGTTGTGCCCAGGAGTCGATGCGTACTGATGAGGTGGGTGAGGATCTTCGTTTGGCGAGTCTTGCTGCCCCTAATGGTGCTCGTGTTTACGTTGATCATGCTCATCCGGAGTACAGCGGTCCTGAGTGTGTTACTCCGAGGCAAGCGGTGATGTGGGATCGCGCGGGGGAGGTTGCGTTTACGGATGCGGCGGCAATGCTTACTGGCAGTGATATCGCGGCAGCCAGCAGCGGTGGCGAGCGCCTTGTGCTGTATAAGAACAACACGGATGGTAAGGGCGCTTCGTACGGTAGTCACGAGAATTATCTCGTTGACCGTGGGGTTGCGTTTGAGCGGATTGCTGAGTTGTTGATTCCGTTTTTTGTTGTTCGTCAGGTGCTTGCTGGGGCGGGTCGGGTTGGTCTTGGGCAGCGTTCTCAGGTGGGTGGTTTTCAGCTTGGGGCGCGCAGCGATTTTATGGAGGCCCTTGTTGGGTTGGAGACGACTTTTCGTCGTCCCATTATTAATACTCGTGATGAGCCGCATGCTGATCCGGGGCGTTTTCGGCGGCTTCACGTGATTATTGGTGACGCGAATTTGGCGGATGTTTCGGCGTTGTTGAAGGTGGGGTCAACGTCGTTGGTGCTTGGTCTGATTGAGGGTGGTGTGTGTCCTCGGTTTGAGTTGGCTGATCCGCTGGCTGAACTTGTTGCTGTTTCTCGTGATGTGCGGGGTCGGCATCGTCTTCGTCTTGTTGATGGCAGGCATATCAGTGCTGTGGAGATGCTGCGTGCTTATTGGCAGGCGGCGGCTGAGCATGCTGGTGTGACTGCTGAGAGTGCCCCGGATACGTATGAGGTTTTGTATTGGTGGGATGAGGTGTTGACGCGCTTGGCGGATGGGCCGGAGGCGGTGTCGCATTTGCTTGATTGGGCTGCTAAGTGGGCGGTGGTGGAGCGTTATCGGGCGCGTGAGGGGGGGTCGTGGGATAGTCCGAAGTTGCGTGCGGTGGATATTCAGTGGGCTGATACTCGTCCTGAAGTGGGGGTGGCGCGTGTGCTTGAGCGGGCGGGGCGGTTGCATCGGCTTGTTCCGGAGGATGATGTCGCGGCGGCTGTGTGGTTGCCGCCGGGGCATACGCGGGCCTGGTTGCGGGGGCGTTGCGTTGATGGGGCTGTGAATGTGGTTGCCGCGTCGTGGGAAACTCTCGTGCTTGAGGATGCTGGTGTGTCGCGGTTGTGGTGTGTTGATCCTGCTTTGGGTGCGCGTGATCAGGTTGGTGATGATCCGGTTGGACAGTGTCGGGGTGATCTTTTTTCGTATGTGGGGGCGGCGTTTAGGGCGGTGAGCGGGTGCGATTTTCCTGTGGATGGCCGGTTAGATTGAAAACAGTTGTGAATGTAGATGCAGGAGGTTGTGATGGCTGGGCAAAAACGTGTTTCCGATATTTATGAAGAAGATGATGCGGGTGTTGAGCAGGTAGCGGAGTCTGGTCGAGCTACTGGTGTGCATGCGGATCTTGATGCGGTTTTGGATGATATCGATGCTGTTCTGGAGACTCATGCTGAAGAGTTTGTTGCGAACTTTGTACAGAAGGGTGGACAGTGATCGGGCCACTGCAGGATTCGTCTTTTAGTCAGTATCTCGCTGATTCGGCGCCGCATTTGTTGCCGGGGCATGGTGATTGTGCTGTGCAGGGTGCGGGGGAGTCGGGGTGGCATGCCTCTGCTCCGCATGGGACCACTATTGCTGCGGCTACGTTTGGTCAGGGTGTGGTGATTGCTGGTGATCGTCGGGCGACGGCGGGAAGTCTTATCGCTAGCCATGACATCACGAAGGTGTTTGTTACGGATGAGCATTCGGCGGTGGGGATTGCGGGTACCGCTGGCTTAGCGGTTGAGCTGGTCAAACTTTTTGGTGTGGAGATTGAGCATTTCGCCAAGATCGAGGGTGTGCCGTTGTCGGTTGATGGCAAGGCCAACCGGTTGGCGACGATGTTGCGTGCCCAGATGACGATGGCGATGCGTGGGTTGCCGGTGTTGCCGTTGTTTGTTGCTTCGCATCCGGCTGGTGATCGGCGTGTGGCTCGTTCTGCTTCGCCGGGCCGGATTTTCACCTATGACGTTACGGGTGGGTGTTATGAGGAGCACGATTTTCATTCGATTGGGTCCGGTGCGATGTTTGCGCGTGGCTCGTTGAAGAAAACGTGGCGGCCTGGGCTTGGTGTTGATGAGGCTGTGCGTGTGCTTATTGAAGCGCTTGTGGATGCCGCTGATGATGACAGTGCAACTGGTGGTCCTGATCTTGCTCGAGGTATTTGGCCTACGTGTGCGGTGGTTACTCCTGATGGGGCTGAAGAGGTAAGCCCGCAGAAGTTGGAGGGCATCGTGACTGAGTTATTGGCTGCGCGTCGCCAGCGGCAGGAGGGCCGGGCATGAGTACGTCGTTCTATGTTTCACCGGAGCAGCTTGTTAAGGATCGGGTTGAGTTCGCGCGTAAAGGTATAGCGCGTGGCAGGTCGGTTGTGGTGGGTAGCTGTGCTGATGGGGTGGTTCTTGTTGCTGAGAACCCGTCGACTTCGTTGCATAAGATTTCCGAAATTTATGATCGGATCGCTTTCGCCGCGGTTGGTAAGTATCACGAGTTTGAGAGCTTGCGGGTGGCGGGGATTCGTTATGCCGATGGGCGTGGTTATGCCTATGCGCGTGAGGATGTCACGGCTAGGGCTCTGGCTAATGCGTATTCGCAGTCGTTGGGGGTGGCGTTCACGGCTGGTCCTAAGCCGTATGAGGTGGAGCTTGTTGTGGCTGAGGTTGGTGCTACTGCGGCTGAGGATGCGTTGTTCCGGTTGCGTTTTGATGGCAGCGTCGGAGACGAGGAGGGCTTTGTTGCGATGGGTGGTGATGGAGAGGCCTTGAGTGCGACTTTGCGGGACACCTGGGATGTAGGAATGAGCTGCGCGCATGCAGTGGGGCAGGCGGCTGCTGCGTTGTTGCCTCGTGGCGATGCCGTTGAGCGCAGTAGCCAGTTGGAGGTTGCTGTTTTGGAGCGGGGTTGTGCGCGTCGTTCTTTCCGGCGGGTTCCGGTGGCGCGGGTGCAGGAGTGGTTGCGTTCGTGTGATGGTGCCGGTGAGAGTGAGGGCGTGTTGGAAGGTCAGGCGTGACGTCTCGCGTCATGGGGGTGGAAACCGAGTACGGCGTCTCCTTCACGTATGAGGGCAGGAGGCGCCTGTCGGGGGATGAGGCTGCGCGGGCGATGTTCCGGGATATTATTGGCCGTCATCGCACGTCTAATGTTTTTACCGATAGTGGTGCTCGGTTGTATTTGGATGTGGGGAATCATCCTGAGTACGCCACTGCTGAGTGCACGGATGTGTTTGATCTTGTTGCTCATGATCGTGCTGGTGAGCTCATCATGGATGAGCTGGCTGGTGGTGCTGTGCGTAGGTTGGCCCAGGACGGTATCGAGGGAACGTTCAGGGTATTGAAGAACAACCTTGATTCTGTTGGTAATTCGTATGGCTGTCATGAGAACTATTTGGTGCGTCGTAGTGGGCGTGTTGAGGCTTTATCGGAGTTGCTTGCTCCGTTTTTGGTGACGCGGCAAATTTTTTGTGGCGCGGGGCGGGTTGTTCGCCCGCAGCGGGGTGCAGATGAGCCGGTTCGGTTTGATATTTCGCAGCGTGCAGAGGTGGTGTGGGAGGGGGTTTCGCATGCCACTACGCGTTCGCGTCCGATGATTAATGCCCGCGATGAGCCTCATGCTGATGCGAATATGTACCGCCGTTTGCACGTCATCGTAGGTGATTCGACGATGACGCAGACCAGCACTTTGCTGAAGGTGGGGACCACGGAGTTGGTGTTGCGGGTGTTGGAAAGTGGTGCGCCTGCGCCGGTTGTGGGGTTGGCGTCGAATGCGCGTGCTATTCGTGCGATCAGTAGGGATCCGTGGTCGGTGGTTTCGCTTGCTGATGGCAAGCGGATGCGTGCGGTTGAGGTGCAGCGCGCGTTTTATGCGGCGGTGGTCGATTATCTGGATCGGGTGGGCGTATCCGGGCCTGCTGATGAGCGGGTGTTGCAGTTGTGGGATGGGGTGCTTACGGCGGTGGAGTCGCGGGATTGGGCGGTGTTGTCGCGGCAGGTTGATTGGGCGGTCAAGAGGCGTGTTCTTGATCGGTTTATGGAGCGTCACGGCACGGATTTGCAGGATGCGCGGGTGGCTGCTTTGGACTTGCTTTTTCATGATGTCCGTCCGGGGCAGGGACTTTTTGCTGCGTTGGAGCGTGCTGGTGAGGTGGATGTGCTTATTTCTGATGCGCGGGCGCGGGAGGCGATGACGGTTCCGCCCAGGACGCGGGCGGTGTTGCGTGGGGCTGTTGTGGTGGCGGCGAGGCAGGCTGGTTTGCCGTGTTCGGTGGATTGGGCGCGGGTGCAGGTTGGTGGTGGGGTGGATCGGGAGGTGGAGTTGTTGGATCCGTTTGCTACGCATGATGAGCGGGTTGAGCAGTTGCTTGTCAGTATGCGTGGGGATGGCGGTGTGGTTTCGCTGCGGTGAGTGGGGTTGGGTGGACTAGATTTCGCCGCATGGGATCTTCGAACGGTGACGCCAAGATTGAGCGTCTGCTCAATCTTGTTCTCGCGCTTCTGGCTACGCGTCGTCCGCTACCCAAGGAGACGTTGCGGCGGCAGGTGCGCCAGTATGAGCAGTTCAGTGATGAGCTCTTTGATCGCATGTTTGAGCGCGATAAGGATGAGTTGCGTGAGTTGGGGATTCCTCTTTTGACGCAGCCGGTGGATCCGTTTTTTGATGACGAGGTTGGTTATCGGATTGATCGTCGTGCGTATGCTTTGCCGCCGATTCGGTTCAGCGCTGGTGAGGTGGAGGCGTTGCGCCTGGCTGCTCGGATTTGGTCGTCGAGTTCGTTGGCGCCTACTGCTGCGTCGGCGATTCGTAAGTTGTCGGCGGCTGGTGCTGAGTCGGGGGAGTCGGCGTTGCTGACGGGTGTGGCTGATGGGGTGGTTGATGAGGTTGATCAGTTCATGGTTTCGACGTCGGTGCCTTCTTTTGAGGTGTTGCGGCGTGCGGTGATGTCGCGGCGTGCGGTGAAGTTTGATTATCGGCGTTCTGGTGGTGAGGTTTCGTCGCGGCAGGTGCAGCCGTGGCGGTTGCAGGCGTGGCATGGGCGTTGGTATGTGACGGGGTTTGATGTGGTTCGGGGGGCGGAGCGGTTGTTCCGGCTTGATCGGATTGTTTCGGAGGTTAAGTCGGTGGGGCGTGCGGGGGCGTATGGGATTCCTGCAGGTCATGATCCGATGAGGATGATTCGTCGCAGTGTGGATCCGGGCGCGGGTGGTCGTGCTGAGTTGTTGGTGGCGCGGCGTGCGGGTGCGGCGTTGCGGTTGCGGGCGGCGGAGCAGGTGGGTGGTGATGCTGCTGAGCATGTGTCGGTGGTTGATTTTTCGATGCCAGGCTTTGATTCGTTGGTGGTGGATTTTGATGATCTGGACCGTATGGCGGGGGAGTTGGCGTCGTATGGGCCTGATGTGGTGGTGGTTGCTCCGCAGGAGTTGCGGGTGCGGGTGGTGGGTTTGTTGAAGGGTGTTGTGGCGGCTGGGTTTGAGGAGGGGCAGCGATGAGTATGGAACCGGCGAAGCGGCGTTTGGAGCGTCTTCTCACGATGGTGCCGTGGGTGTTGGAGCATCCGGGGGAGTCGGTGGAGGAGGTGGCGAAGGTGTTTGGGGTCACTGCTGCGCAGGTGGAGAAGGATTTGGCGGTGATTTTTTTGTGCGGTACGCCTGGGATTACTCCTGATGTGTTGATTGAGGCGGATTGGGAGTCTGGGGAGGTGTTTATTCGTAATGCGGATGAGATTTCGCGGCCGTTGCGGTTGGCTCCTGATGAGGCGTTGTCGTTGATTGTGGGGTTGGAGGCGTTGGGGTCGGTTCCTGGTCTTGCTGATCCGGCGGTGGTTGCTTCGGCGTTGGAGAAGTTGGTGGAGGCTACGGGGCATGTTGGTGGGGATGACGCGGTGGAGTTGGCGCGGCGTATGGGTGTTGATCTTGTTGATGAGGATGCTGCGCGGTGGGTTGGTCAGGTGCGGCAGGCGTTGCGTGATAAGCGGCGGGTGCAGTTGCGCTATTTGAATGTTGCGCGCGATGAGGTGACGGATCGGGATGTTGATCCGGTGCGGTTGGAGCATTCGGGGGCGCATTGGTATTTGCGGGGTTGGTGTCATCGGGCGCAGGGGGTGCGTACGTTCCGGTTGGATCGGATTGTGTCGTTGGAGGTGTTGGAGGTGGAGAGTGTGCCTCCGCGGGGCGCGTTTGAGGATGCGGCGGCGCCTACGCAGGGGCCGTTGGATGCTTCTATTGAGGTGGTTCTTCGGGTGGGGCCGCAGTCGCGGTGGATTGGTGAGTATTACCCGGTGGTGTCGGTGGAGGATGCGCAGGGGTCTGGTAGTGCGGATGATGAGCCGGATCAGTTGGTGCGTTTGTTGGTGAAGGATCCGTCGTGGGTGAGGCGTTTGGTGTGGAGGTCTGGTGGGTCGGTGCGGGTGGTTGAGCCGGCACATGTAGCGGTTGAGGTTTCGCGTGGTGCGCAGCGTGCGTTGGATTATTACGAGTGAGTTGAGTATGGAACCTGAAGGGATGGGCAGGTTGCCTCGCGGGCGGGGGTGAGGTTGCGCGCTTAGACTGGCGAGGGCTCCGGTAGGTGTGTGATGTCGGGGTTGACAATGAATGTTTTCTGATGAAAGGCCTGGTCATGCCGAGTTGGCTTGGTGGTCCTGAAGCGCTGGTGATCATTGTGGTCATCGTTGTGTTGTTCGGGTGGAAGAAGTTGCCTGATGCTGCGCGTAGTTTGGGGCGTTCGATGAGGATTTTTAAGTCTGAGGTTGATGAGTTGAAGCGTGATCACCGTAGTGCTGCGTCGCAGGACACGGTGCATGGTGATGTTGCTTCTCCTTCGAGTACTGCGCCTCAGCAGCCTCAGCAGACGGCGCCGCGTGAGCCGGAGCAGTCTCCTTCGGCGCAGGCTGGGCAGGAAACTCCGTCTGCGGTGCAGGAGAAACGGCCTTTTAATGATGGTTCGGGTAACGCGCAGTACCGCGCGTGAGTGCCTCTGGGGGGCATGAGGTGACCGATGTTGACGGTCCCGGTGTTGCCGGAAGTTCGGTGCACAGGCAGGTTCGTCGTCCGCGGTTGAAGCATCGTCGTAGGGATCCGGAGGGGCGTATGCCTCTCGCGGAGCACCTGCGGGAGTTGAAAAACCGTTTTTTGGTTGCGTTGTTGGCGTTGGTTGTGGCTGCTGTGCCTGGGTGGATGTGGTACGAGCCGATCTTGAACGATTTGACTTCGCCGCTGCGTATGCGGCGGGGAGATGTGAATTATGCGACGCTGACCTCGCCGTTGGCGGTGCAGATTCAGGTGGCGCTGTTTGTGGCGCTTATTTTGTCCAGCCCGGTGTGGATTTATCAGGTGTGGGCGTTTATCGTGCCGGGGCTGCGCCGTAAGGAGAAGTGGACGGCGTTGGCGTTCATGCTGACGGCGATTCCGTTGTTTGTGTCGGGGTGCTGGTTGGCGTATGTGACGTTGCCGAAGGCAATTGTCATTTTGATCGGTTTCACGCCGTCGCAGGGTGTCAATATTGTGCCCGCGGATGAGTATTTGACGTTCGTGACTAGGTTCATTGTGGCGTTTGGGTGCGCGTTTTTGCTGCCGGTGTTCTTGGTGGGGTTGAACATGATTGGGGTTTTCCCCGCTGCGGCGATGTTGCGCGGGTGGCGTTTCGCGGTGGTGGGGTTGTTTGTGTTTGCTGCGTTCATCACCCCCACGCCGGATCCGTGGACGATGTTTGGTTTGGCCATCCCGATGACTGTTTTGTATTTCGCAGCGTGGGCTGTGGCTTCGCTGTTGGAGCGCAGTAAAGCGCGTAAACGTCCTGAGTGGTCGAATCTTAGTGATGATCAGGCCAGTCCGTTGTAACTAGTGCGGTGGCCTGGGATCGCCAGGGGTTCTCTGACGTAGCCTGGGCCACATGTCGTCTCCTGCAGAGCGTTATGCCCGGTCACGAGCTAAAGGTGTTGCCCACCATCGTCGACTGGCGGAGTTTTGTGACTTGCTTGATTTCCCACTTGATGATTTTCAAGAGCGGGCGTGTGCTGCGTTGGAGGATGGCCGGGGTGTGTTGGTGGCTGCACCCACGGGCGCGGGTAAGACGATCGTGGGTGAGTTTGCGGTGCATTTGGCGCTGTCGAGGGGGCAGAAAGCTTTTTACACCACGCCGATTAAGGCGTTGTCGAACCAGAAGTATCACGATCTAGTGACGCGGTATGGCGCTGAGAATGTGGGGTTGTTGACGGGGGATTCCTCGATCAACGGTGAGGCGCCGGTGGTGGTGATGACCACGGAGGTGCTGCGCAACATGATGTATGCCGGGTCCGATACGTTGCGCGGTTTGGCGTTTGTGGTGATGGATGAGGTCCATTACTTGGCAGATCGTGCGCGTGGTGCGGTGTGGGAAGAGGTGATTATTCACCTTCCTGGTGATGTGCAGGTGGCGGCATTGTCGGCGACGGTCAGTAATGCTGAGGAGTTTGGTGATTGGTTGGGGGCGGTGCGGGGCGACACCGAGGTGGTGGTGGAGGAGCATCGTCCGGTTCCGTTGTGGCAGCACATGATGGTGGGAACAACGATTTATGACTTGTTCGTTGATGCTGAGCCTGATCGTGCTGATACCCGTGTCGCGGGTCGTCCTGGTGCAGCGCGCCAGGAAAGTACGCTTGTTAATCCGGATTTGATTGAGGCGATTCGTAGTTCGCGTTCGAGCACGGATCGGCGTGGCCGGTTGGAAGATCGGGGTGCGCCGCGGGGGCGCCGCGGCCGGCAGGTGCGTGGTCGGGGCGGGGATCGTTGGAATGCTGGTGGCGCTCAAGGGCTGGGTGCTGGTCGCGGCTCGGCGGGGATGCCAAGCCGGGCGCAGGTCATTGACCGTCTTGACCGTGCGGGGCTGTTGCCTGCGATTACGTTCATTTTTAGTCGTGTGGGGTGTGATGCGGCAGTGACTCAGCTGTTGAGTCATGGAACGAGGCTGACTAGCACTGCTGAGGCCGAGGAGGTCCGCCGGATTGTTGAGTCGCGGGTGGCGGGTTTGGCGGCTGAGGATTTGTCTGTTTTGCACTACTGGGAGTTTATTGAGGCTGCTTCGCGGGGGTTCGCAGCGCATCACGCAGGGATGTTGCCGGCGTTCCGGGAGATTGTGGAGGAGTTATTTCTCGCCGGGTATGTGCGGGCGGTGTTTGCCACTGAGACGTTGGCGTTGGGGGTGAATATGCCTGCACGTACGGTGGTGTTGGAAAAGTTGGTGAAGTTCAATGGGGAGACGCACGCTGACATCACCCCGGCTGAGTACACGCAGTTGACTGGTCGTGCCGGTAGGCGTGGCATCGATATTGAGGGTCACGCGGTGGTGTTGTGGAACCCGCGGGTGGATCCGTTGGCGGTGGGTGGGTTGGCTTCGACGCGGACGTATCCGTTGCGTAGCAGTTTCCGCCCGACTTACAACATGGCGGTGAACTTGGTTGGCACGTTCGGTCGGGTTCGGGCGCGAGAGATTTTGGAGACGTCGTTCGCTCAGTTCCAGGCTGATCGGTCGGTGGTGGGGATGGCTAAGCAGCTGACTGAGCATGAGGAAGCGTTGGCTGGGTATGGCGATGCGATGACGTGCCATATGGGTGATTTCCGTGAGTATTCGGCGTTGCGTCATGAGTTGGGGCGTTTGGAGAAGGATGCGGTGAAGGCGCGTTCAGCTCGGCAGCGTTCTATTGCGCGGGCTTCGTTGGAGGATTTGCGGTGGGGGGATGTTGTTTTTGTGCGTGTGGGTAGGCATCAGCAGCGGGGTGTGGTGGTGCCGGTTGGGCATGCTCGTGAGGTGGTTGTGTGTACGCAGGAGGGGCGTTTGTTCACGGTGGATCCTGCGCAGTTGGATGAGCCGTTGGTGCCGATTGGGCATGTGCGGTTGCCGCGCAAGGTGAACTACCGCAATCCGAAGGTGCGTAAGGATGTGGCGGCTTTGGTGCGGGATCGGGTGCCGGATGTGCCGCAGGATTTTGCGTCACGTAAGTCGGCTAAGGGTGGAAAAGACGAGGCTATTGAGGCTCGGGTTACTGAGTTGCGTAAGAAGATCCGTTCGCACCCGTGTCATGGGTGCGCTGATCGTGAGCAGCATGCTCGGTGGGCGGAGCGCTGGTGGAGGTTGGAGCGTGAGACGCAGGCGTTGCGGCGTCGGGTGGAGAGTCGTACGAATTCGGTGGCACGGGTGTTTGATCGTACGTGCACGGTGTTGGAGCGTTTCGGGTATTTGGCGCAAGGGGGTGAGTCGGTCACTGAGCGTGGGGGACTGCTGGGTCGTATCTATACGGAGCGGGATTTACTTACTGCGGAGTGTTTACGAGCGGGGGTATGGGATGAGTTGGATGCTCCGCAGTTGGCTGCTGCGGTGTCGTGTTTGGTGAATGAGCCGCGTAAGGAGGAGCGGGAGCCCTCACCGCGTGGTGGTGGGGAAGCGTTGATGCGTGCCCATGACGAGATGGTTCAGGTGTGGAGTGGGCTTGAGGATGCGGAGTCTGATGGTGGTGTGTCGGTGACGGCGTACCCGGATCCGGGGATTGCGCATTTGGTGTATGCGTGGGCCAAGGGGCGTTCGCTTGAGGTGGTTTTGGCTGAGATGGATTTGGCGGCGGGTGATTTTGTGCGCCGGTGTAAGCAGGTTGTGGATTTGTTGGATCAGATTATGGCGGTTGCTCCTACTACGCAGTTGAGTCGTACGGCGCGGAGCGCGGTGGATGCGGTGATGCGTGGTGTGGTGGCTGCGGATCGGATGGGGTGATGTGGATGGGTTATGCGATGGCGCATACGGCTAGGAGGCGGTCGAAGGTGTTGGCGAGGCGGTAGCGCGCGGCGAGGTCAGATAGCAGGCGCAGGTCGGCGACGTGGCGTGGCAGTGCTGGGTTGACGTCGCCGATGGGTGCGTCGGTGGCGGTTGCTACGACGGTAGCGGCGGCGTCGAGGTAGTCCGAGGCGTTGGTGATGCGTGTGCGTTGTGTTGCGGTCAGTTCGGAGTTGGGGTCGGTGGCGGCGGCGCGTAGTGCGGCGAGGCTGCCGTGTTTTTCGAGGAGGGTTCGGGCGGTTTTCTCTCCGATGCCGCGTACGCCGGGCAGGCCGTCGCTGGGGTCTCCGCGTAGGGTGGCGAAGTCGAGGTATCCGCGGCCGCCGCGTATTCCGTAGGTGGTGTGCAGGTAGGTTTCGTTGACGAGTTCGGGTGCGCGTACGCCGGTTCTGGCGGTGTAGAGAACGTCGATTCCTTTTGTGTCGTCGACGAGTTGGAATAGGTCTCGGTCGCCGGTGACGACGTGGATGGGGTGTTCTGGGGTGGTTGCCCAGCGGTGGGCGAGGGTGGCGATGACGTCGTCTGCTTCGTATCCGCTGGCGCCGATGCGGGGTATTCCTAGGGCGCGTAGTGCCTGGATGATGATGGGGACTTGGATGGTGAGGTCGTGGGGTGCGTCTTCTTCGTGGATGCCTTCGGTGGTGATGCGTACGCGTTGGGCTTTGTAGCTGGGGAGGGCGTTGACGCGGAATGCGGGGCGCCAGTCTTCGTCCCAGCACACGACGAGCCCCTCAGGGGTGTAGCGGGTGATGAGTGAGGAGATCATGTCTAGGAAGCCACGGATGGCGTTGGTGGGTGGTGTTTGGGGGGTGCTGGGGCGTTCTGGAACGCCGTAGAAGGCACGGAAGTAGAGGGAGGAGGCATCGAGAAGGAGAACACCAGTCACAGGGGTGACGATACTGGCGTGTTGGGTGGGTACCCTTCTCGCCTGCATGTATGTGGGTGTGTGGGGGTGTTTTAGTGGATCTTTTCGGTATCCGCGAAACACGCGGTGAATAGTTTTCTGACCTGCGCGTTTACGGTGTTAGCGCTGGTCAAGGGTAGCGTTGCTTGAGTTGACCGACCTGACGTTTTCGGTAGTTTGGAATTCGTCTTCAGGGCGCCGACCCGGTCGATCGTTGCATCGACTGCTATCGGTCGGTAGTTCGGTCGGCGATGACGGGACCCGTTCACCGAGTAGAAAACGTCCTCGTATTGCGAGGCGGCCCCAAAGGTGACGGGTCCCGTCCCTGCAAGGCACTGTTCGGTTTCTGCTGATGTGGCTTCCGTTCGTGCCGTGTCACGAAGTGAGGGGTCTGGGATGCCGGCTGTGGTGTCGCGGTTTGTTGTGGGGGCCTGGGGGAGGTCTGGGGTGTGGTGGGTGCGGTGTGTGATTGCCGCGCTGGCTGGTGGGGTTCTTTATTTGGCTTTTCCGTCGCATGACCTGTGGTGGGCGGCGCCGTTGGGTGTGGCGTTGTTTGTGGTTGCTACCGGTGGGGTTGGTCTGCGTGGTGGCGCGGTGTTGGGGTTTGTGTGTGGTGTGTGTTTCTTCGCGCCGCTGTTGCAATGGACGGCGGTGTTTTTGGGGTGGTCGCTGCCAATTTTCGCGTTGTTGACGCTGGAGTCGCTGTATATGGCGTTGGCGGGGGTGGCGTTGGCTGCTGTGCAGCGCCCGGTGCCGGGGTGGCGGTTGCCGGTGGCTGTGGCAGTTGCGGTGGTATGGACGGGGACGGAATGGTTGCGGTCGGTGACTCCCTTTGGCGGGTTTGCGTGGGGGAGGTTGGCGTTTTCGCAGGCGGATTCACCGATGTTGTCGGCTGTTCCGTATGTGGGGGCAACCGGGTTGACGTTTTTGGTGGCGTTGGTGGGGGCGTTATTGGCGTGTGGGGTGCGGGGGCTGCTGCGTGCCTGGCGTTCACCGCAAGGGCGTAAGAGCCTGTGGTCTGCGTGTGCTGCGGCGGTAGCTGCGTTGCTGGTGGTTGGTGGCGCTGCGGTGCTTCCGCGGCAGCTGGGCGATGATGCGGGGTCAGTGCAGGTTCTTGGGGTGCAGGGGAATGTGCCTAGGGCCGGGTTGGATTTCAATGCTGAGCGTCGCGCGGTGACTGATAATCATGCTGATGCCACGAAGGAGGCTGCGCGCAAGATCATGCTGGGTAAGATGCCGCGCCCGGATCTTGTGGTATGGCCGGAGAATTCCTCCGATATTGATCCGATCCGTAATTCAGATGCTGGTGCGGTGATTAAGTCGGCGGTGCAGGCGGTGGGAGCGCCGTTGTTTGTGGGGGCTGTTTTGGCTGAGCCTGCGCCGCAGGTGACGAATGCGATGCTGTTGTTTTTGCCTGGTCGCGGGATTGTGGATCGCTATGACAAGAGGCATCCGGTTCCGTTTGCTGAGTACATTCCGTTCCGGTCGGTGTTGCGTCAGGTCACTCCGTTGGTTGACCAGTTGCTTCCGTGGGATTTCGTTAAGGGTGCGCGGGATGTGGTGTTTTCGCTGCGGGATGGGCAGGTGCGGGTGGCCACGCCTATTTGTTTTGAGGTGGCGATTGATACGGCGGTGAGTTCGGGGGTGCGGGCTGGGGCGAATCTGCTTGCGGTGCCGACGAATAATGCGACGTTTGGGTTCACTGACGAGTCGGTGCAGCAGCTTGCAATTTCGCGTATCCGGGCGGTGGAGTTTGGTCGTTCTGTTGTGCATGTCTCGACGGTGGGTGTCAGTGCGTTGATCACTCCGGATGGGGCGGCGCATCAGCGCACGGATTTGTACACCCAGGCTGTGGTTGCTGGTCAGTTGCCGTTGCGCGAAAATCTCACACCTGCGGCTTATCTGTCGGTGTGGCCGGGGGTGGTGACCAGCGTGATCACGGTGCTTCTTCTGTTTGTTCAGGCTGTCCGCGTTCGTCGGGGTGGCCCGGCTAGACTCGCCGGGTGATCGATCACTTCTCCGAGCCCCAGCCCCGTCAGACGTATGAGCCGGTTCAGCGGCCGGTTGTTCTCATCCCGACGTACAACGAGAAGGAGAACGTGAAGCGTGCGGTGCGGGGGGTGCGTGAAGCGCTACCTGCTGCGGATGTGTTGGTGCTCGATGATGCCTCTCCGGATGGTACGGGGCAGATCGCTGATGCGTTGGCGGCTGAGGATGAGCACGTGTTTGTGCGGCATCGTGCGGGTAAAGAGGGGCTAGGGAAGGCCTATCTGGATGGGTTTGCTTGGGCCGCCGAGCGAGGCTATGACGCTGTGGTTGAGATGGACGCGGATGGTTCGCATCGGGTTGCTGATTTGCCGGCTGTTGTTGCGGCGATTGATGGTGCGGATGTCTCGATTGGGTCGCGGTGGATTCCTGGTGGTTCGGTGGTGAATTGGCCGCTGCATCGCAAGGTTTTGTCTGTGGGTGCTAACACGTATACGCGGGTGCTGCTGGGGATGCCGGTGCATGATGCTACGGCTGGTTTTCGGGTGTATCGGGTGAGTGCGTTGGAGACGATGGGGCTCGATGGGGTGCAGTCGCATGGCTACTGTTTCCAGATCGATTTGACGTGGCGTGCGGTGAAGAAGCGGTTGAAGATTGTTGAGGTGCCGATCGCGTTTGTTGAGCGTGAGGAGGGCACTTCCAAGATGAGCTCGGACATCATCGTGGAGGCATTGCGGAATGTGACGGTGTGGGGGATTAAGTATCGGTGTGGCCAGGTCGCGGGGCTTGCTTCACGGGTGGTGGGTGCGGTGAAGCGTTCGCGTTCGTAACTGCGTGTGAGCATGCGTGAGGCGAGGCTCCCTGATTGCCGGTAGTGACCGGCGTGGGGGCCTCGCCTCACGCATGTGTGGAGAGTTTTACCTCAGTGAGGTCAGTGGTTCTTCGCCGCGGCGGGCTCGGACGACGTTGACGCGTTCGATGAGTACTTCGGCGAGTTCTTCTTCGCTGCGACGTTCGAGAAGCATGTCCCAGTGGGTGCGGACGTGTTTGCCCGGTTTGTGTTCGGGGTCGGGGCCGTCGGCCAGTTTGGCTTCCTGGCCGCAGCGGCACTCCCAGATCGGGGGAATGTCGGCCTCGATGGAGAAGGGCAGCTCACTGATGTGCCCGTTGGGGCACTCGTACTTGGAGATGCGGCGCTCACTGAGGACGACGTTCTCATCGGTCTCCATGCTCAGGGCACTGAGGTTGGTTCCTCGAAGCGAACGTTCTGCCATGTATGGCCTCCTGGACGATGAGCGGTAAGTGGCTTGCTGGCTGCTGTTGAGCCGGTGCTGTGTCGGTCGTGCCGTTATGGGCACGACGTGTCATTGTCTCTCAACTATGGGCGTGGGTGTTGCATTCCCGTGTGGCTGGATGTGCCGTTGTGGGGTTAGTTGGCGTATTCCCAGTGCCAGGGTTCAGGTTTGCTGCCGGTTGGTTCTGCCCATGTGGGGTGGTAGAAGCCGTAGAGGGGGGCGTTTTGTTTCATCCACTGGTAGGCGATGGTGCCGAAGTTTTCGATTCCTCCGCACAGGTCGATGGCGATGCCTAGACCGTGGTGGCTTTGGCCGGGTACTGCGGCGAGGTTGGGTTTGCGGCGGCGGATGTCGACTTGTTCGGCGAGTGATCGGTAGGAGTCGGAAACACACAGGTAGTTTCCGGTTTCTTTCCGGTAGGCGGTGCTCATGCGGTCGAAGGCGCTGGCTGCGCTAGGGCGTAGTTTGTGTCCTGGAGCGGTGGCCAGGGGGCACAGTGCTGAGTCGGGGAAGAGGCCGTTGGGGTAGGTGGTGTTGTTGGTGGAGCAGCTGGTGCTGTTGCTGAGGGCGTCGGCGGCTTCGCGTTGGGCCAGAGCAGCTGCTGCTGCGGCGTCGGTGGGGGTGCTTTCGGTGGCGGCGATTTTTCCGCGGGTGGCGGCTACTTGAGCGGCTAGGGCAGTGGCTGCGGCTTGATGGGTGGCAACGGTGGCGTCGGCGGCTGCTTTGGCTGTTGCGGCGGCAGTGGTGGCTTTTTCGCGGGTGATGCGGGCAGTGGCTGCGGCGGTAGCTGCGGTTTGTTGTCGCTGGGCCAGACTGGTGTAGTGCTCTCGTTGGGAGTTGCGGATGTCGGCGAGGTATGCGGACAGGGTGGCTGCGGAGAGCTGGTCGCGGGTGCCGGTGGCGACTTTGATGATGGCCGCTAGGTCTGCCAGGGGGCCATTGCCGTTGGTGTAGGCGTCGATGGCCATGGCTTCGACGTCTCGTTTGGCGTCGGTGACGTGTTGGCTGAGTTGGCGTAGTTTTTCGCGTTCGGTTTTTTCAGTGGAGATGGCGGCTTCAAGGGCACGTTTGGCGTAGGCGTATTTTTCCATCGCTGTGGTGGCTGCTGCTGCGGCGGCGTCGAGGCGTTGTGAGGCGGCTGCTAGTTGTGCGTTTTGCTGCGCGAGTTGGGTGCGTAGTTTTTCGGCTTGGGCGAGTTGGGCGGCGACTTCGTTTTTGTTGAGGGGGCCGCGTTCGTCTGCGCCGGGGGTGCCGGTTTGTGCTGTTTGTGGGGTGGTGGTTTCTGCCGTGGCTGGTGCTGGGGCGGTGCTGGTGGCGAGGATGGCTAGCGCGACAGAGGTGGTGATGCGTTGCGCCCAGGTTGTGGCGTGGGCTCGGCTGTGAGTTCCCGTGGCGTGGGTTGTGGTGTGTGTGCGCGACGAGTGTGTCACTGAGTTCCACCTGTCCTCGATTGGTCCCCGTATGGATTGTTTCATTCGAGGTTCGAGATGTCTGGTCGCGATGTGCCTGTTTGTATGCATAGGGCTTGCGTGTGGGGGAGTGTGACACGGCAGCCGGATGGGTCAGGCCGCCCATCCCGCTGGCGGAGTGGGCGGCCTGATTAGGGGGAAGCAGATGGGTTTACAGGTAGTGCATCTGCATTGCTTCGCGGACTTCGTTGAGGGTGTCGTTAGCGACGTCGTTGGCTCGTTCGATGCCGCGGCGCAGGGTGTTTTCGATGATGGCGGGGTCGGCTTCGGCTTCGGCGCGGCGTGCTCGGATGGGGGCGAGCATGTCGTTGACCGATTCGATGACGAGTTTTTTGAGTTGCCCGGAGCCGCCATCGCCGATTTCTTCGGCGATCTCCAGGGGGGCGCGGTTGGTGGCCAGCGCGGCGAGTTGGACGAGGTTGGAGACCTCGGGGCGGTTTTCTGGGTCGAAGGTGATGTGGCGTTCAGAGTCGGTGACGGCTTTTTTGAGGACTTTGGCTGTTTCGTCGGCGCTCATGCGCAGTTCGACGGTGTTGCCGCGGGACTTGCTCATTTTTTGTCCGTCGGTGCCTAGCACGCTAGGGGCTTCGGACAGGAGGGCGTCAGCGCGGCGGAAGACGGGGGTTTTGCCGTCGCCGGCGCGGCCGTAGCGTTTGTCGAAGCGTTGGGCGATGAGGCGGGTTTGTTCGAGGTGGGGGAGTTGGTCTTTGCCGACGGGGACAAGGTTGGCTTTGCAGAAGAGGATGTCTGCGGCTTGGTGGACGGGGTAGGTCAGGAGGAGGCCGGACATGGGGCGGCCGTTGGTGGCGTCGGATTCGGCTTTGACGGTGGGGTTGCGGCGCAGTTCGGCGTCTGTGACCAGGGACAGGAAGGGCAGCATGAGCTGGTTGAGGGCGGGGATGGCCGAGTGGGGGAAGATGGTTGCTTTTTCGGGGTCGATGCCCACGGCGATGTAGTCGGTGACGAGGGAGCGGACGCGTTCGGCGATGGGGCCTACGCCGTCGCGGTCGGCGATGACTTGGTAGTCGGCGACGACGAGCCAGGTGTCGACACCGGCGTCGTGGAGGCGGACCCGGTTGCGTAGAGATCCGAAGTAGTGGCCGAGGTGCAGGTTGCCGGTGGGGCGGTCGCCGGTGAGGACGCGGAAGCGGGAGGCGTCTTCGGCGATGGCGGCTTCGACTGCGGCGCTGCGTTCTTGTGCTGCTTTGTATGAGGCTTCTGATGTGGAGCGTGCGAGTGCCTCGCCGGCGTCGTCGTGGTCGTTCAGGTTCTGCGGGGTCTCGTTGGCGGTCACGCGGGAAACTCTATCTGCCCACTGCCGGGGGCCAGCGTGGTTGTGCAGCGTATGGAGTACAGAAAAGTGCGTGCTGGCCTGTGTTGTGGGGACATGCCGAGGAGGTGTTTAACCGGGCTGGGGTGGGCAGCTAGTGGTTATGGTCGCGGTGGGTGCTGCTGTCTGTGTGGTGGCGCCTGGAGCAGTTCCGTTAAGACACAGCTGTGTGTCGGATTGGCGCTAAGCGCTGGTCAGAAAGGAGCAACCATGGGTTTTGATGACAAGGTCAAGAACGCTGCGACGGATCTTCAGGGCAAGGTGAAGGAAGCCGTGGGGAAGGTCACCGGTGATAGCAAGCAGGAGGCTGCTGGCCGCGCTGATCAGGCAGAAGCTGATCTGAAGAAGGCTAGCGAGCACGTGAAAGATGCGTTTAAGAACTGATCGTGGGTTTGCCGGTAGGTGTGGGGTCTGCTTTAGGTAGGCCCCACACCTGTTTTATGTGGGATGTAGCTGCGGCATCGGGCAGGTGGACGATAAAGCGTGGGGACACTCGAATCCACGCGGAGGGGTCACTTGGCGATGCGCGTTGAAATACCCGTCATATAAGGGAGGGCAGAGGTGACTGGCTTGCTTCTTGCCCTTTCGAACAGTTGTAGGTCGCTATGGTCGCCTCTGTATTTGGTCGCTGCGATTGCAGCTGGGAAGGCATTTAATGCTCCTGATAACCTCAGCCTGTCACCTGAGTGAATAGGACTTTTCAGTCCACAGAAGCAGGTGTGATGATTCCGCAGCTCTCATTTCTTGGAGGCCGCGGAATCTTATAGTTTTCCGTCAATATCGACACCATGACGGGAGAGAGTGTGACTTCTGGCAGCGGCATCTCGATTCGGTTGATCGAGTGCACGGATGCTCCTGAGTTAACGAAATTACTGGTGGCTGACCGTGAAAAATATGCACGCTAGTTTCCGCCAGGGCCTGATAATTTTTATAGCACAGAAGGCCAGCGGTCCGCTATTGAGTCGCTACGTGAGAATCGCGAGAAAGGTGTCACCTGGCCTGCGGGCATTCTTTCTCATGGCTTCTCTAACGGTTCTTCGCAAGAGCGGTTTTCGCTCACTGAGTGACTGAACGGGCTCCCTTGTTTGCTGCCCGACCCACAACAAGGCATCCCGCTGTTATCGCTGTATATCCGGCAGCGAACAAGATCACTGTCCACGTAGTTGGAGTCTCTGTTCCGTTTACGAAGGCTTCGGCCATCATGGACACGGCTAGCACGCCACTGAGGATCGATACGGTTTTTGTCGTTCCTTTCGCTGCACGATGCCCAGCGATCCACGCCTGATTGGATCATTGACGTTGGTTTTGGGTCAGGGTGGTTGCTGCTTATTTCGTTTCCAGTTGTTCCGATTGTTCTACCTGGGGAACTGGTTGAAAGAGGCAGTCGTGTCTGTACAGCAAGGTTGTAGTGATGCACATGATGTGATTCGAGTGCGGGGCGCCCGAGTCAATAATCTCCGTGATGTATGTGTTGACCTGCCAAAACGGAAGCTGACCGTGGTGACGGGGGTGTCCGGTTCAGGAAAGAGCTCCTTAGTTTTTGGGACAATCGCCACCGAGAGCCGTCGACTGATCGATGAGACATACCCGGCGTTTATGCAGGGTTTCCTCCCTTCTCCGCCCAGGCCAGATGTTGACTATTTGGGCGGATTAACCACGGCGATTGTTGTTGACCAAGAACGGATGAGTGCAAATGTTCGCTCAACTGTCGGCACGGTGACGGAGGCAAATACCTACTTGCGGATGTTGTTTTCGCGGTACGGGAATCCATTTGTGGGGTCACCGCAAGCGTTTGCGTTCAATGTGCCTTCGATGAGTGGGGCTGGCGCAGTCACGGTTTCTCGAGGAAAAGGGAAAGTCGTCAAGGAGAAGCGCTCTTTTTCGGTGACTGGTGGAATGTGCCCGCAGTGCGAGGGGACCGGGTCAGTTTCGGATGTGGATGTGAGCGCTGTTTATGACGAGAACAAGTCATTAGCTGCCGGAGCGATTCTTGTTCCGGGGTACTCGATGGATGGGTGGTTCGGGCGTATTTTTGCCGGATTTGGATTCCCAATGGATATTCCGCTGAAAGATTTCACGCCTACACAGATCGAGGATCTTCTCTATAAAGAGCCGACGAAATTCACCGCGGATGGAGCGAACCTTACGTTTGAGGGAGTGGTGTCCCGTATCCGCACATCAATGTTGTCCAAAGATCGTGAAGCGATGCAGCCGCATATTCGTGCTTTTGTTGATCGCGCGATCGTGTTTCGCCAGTGCCCGCAGTGCGCGGGCACGCGTTTGGCTCAGCACGCTTTGGAATGCCGCATCGCCGGGAAGAACATCGCAGATGCCTGTGCCATGCAGGTGACAGATCTTGCGGCATGGCTCCGTGAGATTGAGGTTCCAGCAGCGGCGCCGCTGTTGGATGGCTTATGCGGGCTGCTTGACTCTTTTGTTGAGATTGGGCTGGGGTATTTGTCCCTTAACCGCTCTTCAGGAAGCCTTTCTGGTGGAGAGGCGCAACGTACGAAGATGATTCGTCACCTTGGGTCCTCGTTGACGGATGTGACGTACGTGTTTGATGAGCCTAGTGCTGGGCTGCATCCGCATGATGTTGAGCGGCTGAATGCGGTGTTGTTGAGGTTGAGAGACAAGGGAAACACCGTTTTGGTGGTGGAGCACAATCCCGCGGTGATTGCGATTGCTGATCATGTGGTGCAGATGGGGCCAGGTGCCGGCCCAGAAGGCGGGATGGTGTGTTTTGCGGGTGGGGTTGATCAGTGGAGCAGCGGTGAGGTGAGCGCAGGCCTTTTGGGTGCGGGGATGAAATGTAAATCTACGGTGCGTGCACCTGTGGGCGTTTTCCCGATTCGGGGAGCCAATTCACACAATCTCGTGGGGGTGGATGTGGATGTGCCGTTGGGGGTATTGGTGGCGGTTACGGGGGTGGCTGGGTCAGGTAAGAGTTCTTTGGTGCATGGGTCGATCGTGGGGGAAGGGGTGGTGTCGATAGATCAGTCGCCTATCAAAGGTTCGCGTCGTTCCAGCGTCGCTACATATACAGGTGTGTTTGATCCGATACGGAAAGCGTTTGCAAAGGCTAATGGGGTTAAGCCGGGGTTGTTTAGCGCAAATTCGCAAGGAGCGCGCCCCAGCTGCAAAGGCATCGGTGTCGTATATACAGATTTGGGTTTTATGGAAACCGTGAGTGCTCCGTGTGAGGCATGCGGGGGAGTGGGGTTTCAATCCCATGTTTTGGAGTACAGCTTTGGGGGAGGGGAAGACAGGGACGGGTGTAATATCGCGCAGGTTTTAGCAATGTCGGTGGATAGTGCACGGATTTTCTTCGGGCAAGGACATGGACGCATCCCTGCCGTGGTGAAAATTCTTGACCGAATCAGTGCTGTTGGCCTCGGGTACCTGACTTTGGGGCAGTCATTAACAACGCTTTCTGGAGGCGAACGGCAACGCTTGCGACTTGCTGCACGCATGGGTGAAGCGGCGGCGCTGCTTGTGCTCGATGAGCCCACTACTGGTTTGCATGAGGTTGATGTGGCGCGACTGTTGGGGCTTTTTGACCGACTTGTTGACGCAGGTTCCACGGTTGTGGTGATCGAGCATCGTCAGGAGGTCATTGCACATGCAGATTGGGTCATTGATCTTGGTCCTGGGGCGGGCAGAGACGGGGGGCGTGTTGTTTTCACGGGAACACCTGCCCAGATGATTGCCGGCGAGGCTGGCATAACAGGCAGGTGCTTGGCTCGTAACGCAGATAGGACTGCTTAACGGTTGTGGCCTAACGACGGCGGGGGAGAGGCATCGACTGCGGTGGCGGGGGATTGGCAATTCTGTACTTCATCACGCAAGGCCGCCATTTGTGCATCGAGGGCAGTGGCTGTGGCAGCCACATCCAGCAGTGTGCGCTCGACGTGCGGGGGGATAGTCGCTTGGTACTTGTATCGGATTTCGTGTTCCACGCTGGCCCAGAAGTCCATCGCGATTGTGCGGATTTGGATTTCGACAGGCAAATGCAGGGTTTGGCGGGCAAGAAATACCGGTACGGACACGATGAGGTGCAGTGAGCGGTATCCGTTGGGTTTAGGTGTGGCGATGTAGTCCTTGATTTGGAGCAGTTCGAGGTCGGGTTGTCGTTGCAGGATGTTGCAGATGTCGTAGACATCAGCGACGTAGGGGCACGTGATGCGCACCCCGGCGATGTCGCGTACGACGGCTGCTGCTGCGGTGAGGTCATAGAGGCAATCGAGCCGCTGCATTTTGGCGATCAAACTGTCGTAGCTTTTCAAACGGTGTTTGACGTGCATGATCGGGCTGTGACAGATGCCGTTGTCGAACTCTTCGCGCAGGATACGGATCTTGGTGAGTACTTCATCGAGGGCGTATTTATAGCGATCACGGAACGCCACGAGGGCTTCGACAGACTCGTGGGAAAACGAGGCGGAGTCGATGCGGCCGGCGTTAACTGCCAGCATCACGTCGGTAACGCCGACGTTGTGCGTCCGTGGGTCGGGGGCTGTGTCCGCCATATCTATGGAAACTACCTCACTGATAGATGACTGCGGCAGGCCTATCGTCCACGTATATCGATCATTGGCGATTTTGATTGTGGGGGCGCCAGGGGAGTTTGTGCAGGTAAAAGCTGCTCTGTGGGCGCGGTGACCAAGGGGACGGCTGCCGTGGTTCTGGAGACTGACTGAAGTCAATGGGTGGCGAAAATCTGGGGTCAGCTGATTTTGGTGTGCGTGGGCTACGGGAGTAATGGGTGGGGTTGTGGCTCTGGGGCAGGCAAATGCGCATCGAGGCTGCTTTTCATATAACGCCGATAATCAACATTATGTCAAAATAGGTGGAAAACGGCGCCCGAGAGGGGTTCTGCATGACTCCCCCCAATGTGCTGTTGCGACCGTTTTCACTGCGTTGTCAACGGATACAGCTTCAGAACTGCACTGACTGTCGATGCGTGCCATTTCGCGCCACCTTGTGCTGTTGGGATTCCTTCGGTGTTGAGTTGTTCAGCGATGGCGCGTAGAGATTTTTTCTCGCTGCGTTGACGGTGAATTCGAGCCACGATGTCTGGATCAACGTTTCTGCGGCGGCCTAGCGTTGCTCCAGTGGCTTTTTTGTGTGCCAAAGCTTCGCGGGTGCGCTGAGCGATGAGGTCGCGTTCATATTGGGCTGCGCAGGCCAGGATTGTGGTGGTGAAACGCCCTGCAGGGTCAGTGGTGTCAATGGCTGGGCTGAGAATGACTAGCCCCCAAGAGCCTTTATCTGCACGGGTGAGAATGTCAGCTAGGCCAGCCACAGATCGCGTGAGGCGATCGAGTCGAGTGACCATCAAGACGTCTGCTTCGCCTGCATCAAGCCTGGTCAGGGCATCATCGAGGCCAGTTCGGTGATCTTGTGTGCCGGAAACTGCCTCATCGCAGGCGATCTCAATGCTCCATCCGCGCGCCTGTGCGGCACTGGTGAGTGTGGCTCGCTGAGTATCCAAGCTGATGCCATTTATTGCTTGGTCTGCGGTGGAAACGCGGGTGTATCCGATAGCGCGCATGCTGCTCTCCCCTATGAGATAGGTGCCTCTCCCCCAGAGTGTACAACAAACGGTCCTTTTGTGTACATCAAATAGTCATCATGTACAGCAAAGGTTCTGAGCAGAGGGAACAACCCAAAAACCGCTAATACGTACAACAAAAGGTACGTCACATCTCCCCAGAATCCACCAACCGACGCAACGCCTCCGCCGCCCCAATCAAATACGCTCGCTCCGAAGAAGATGCCCCTACCTCCCCAGCATCAATCGAGCGAACAAGATCATCCAGAGCACGCGCGGTCGCCATGGGATCACGATCATCACCCTGACCCGACCGGGTCCGCTCCTGGCTCGTCATGGCGCTCAGGGTAGCGTGAGCGCCCCACCCGCCCGGGGAACACAAGACCCCAAACCCCGCGTGGCGTCAGCTTCATCACCCATCACCAGGGGAAAAACCATCACTACTCCCCCGCCTCAACCCCGGTAACTCCCCCACACTAGCCTCAATAACATCACCAAGGGCAACCAGATCCGCCCGGCACAGCCGCAACACCACACCACAGCCATCGTCACGCAACGCCATCCCCTCAGCACGCCACTGCGCCACCGCCTCCGTCAAAAGAAACCCCGGCAACCGCCCAGAAGCATTCACCACCCGCCACCACGGTACCTGCCTGCCATCACAGCCAGACATCACCCGCCCCACATGCCGCGGCGACCTACCAAACAACTCCCCCAGATCCCCATACGTCACCACCTGACCCACAGGAACCAACCGAACAACCTCATGCACCTGATCTGCGAACAACTCACTCATAACCCCAACCCACTCCCCTACCCGCAATAACCACAACACAGCAACCAAACACCGTTCACGCCTGCGCACCACGCATGAACGACAATGGTGCCTCACGGCAACCGCAGGCAACGGGAGGACAACGGCATGAACAATCGGATCCCCACCACCGAGGATCCCGCCGACCCCACACACGAACTGCGAGCCGACAACATCTGCGCCGGATACGCCCTCGGACGCGCAGGTCGAAGCAGATGGCGAGGATGGCTCGACAGCCCTTCCCGCCCCGGAGGAACACTCGTCCTAGACAACATCAGCATCACCATCCCCGCCGGCACCCGATTCGGACTACGCGCAGACCCAGGCAGCGGAAAAACCACCCTCGCCCGCGTTCTCGCCGGCTACATCGAACCCCTCTCAGGCCACGTAACCTGCAACGGCACACCCGTGACCGCACGAAAAGGGACACCCCACAGCGACATCCACCTCCTCACCTCATCCCCACGTCAGCACGCCGACCCGCAACGCACCCTGGCCCAATTCATCGCCGAACCACTCCTGACCTCAACCGCCCAATCACTACCCCCCATCGAAAACACTGCCGTCCTACGCTCAGCAACCGACGGCACCGAAACCACCGCGCACTCCCACGACGCCATCCGCTACGTATGGAGCCGCGAATCACACGCAGCCCACACAGCTGCCCTTAATCACCTCACCACCACCGACGAAGTCCGCACCGCCGCCGACTTCGTCAAACTCACCGCCACCGTATTGCACTCACGCCCTGAAGAAGTCTGCCTAGCCGACCTGCGCCGCGCCGCATTTGCGCGCCTCCTCCTGGCCCACCCCGCCTACCTCATCTGCGACGAAGCCACCACCGACGAAACCACCACCGAACTCCTGGGCGCCATCACCCAACACCTCGCCAGCAACGGCACCGGCATCCTCATCACCAGCCGCACCCACGACTTCCTGGCCACCTGCACCGACACCGTCACAGAACTGGCCGCCCTATAAAGACAATCCCACTGGCCACCCAACACCCACCACACAGTTCCCACCCAAGAACACCGTAATTTCTTACACACACAATCCGTCGGCCCAAGGCCGCACCCACCCGGCAAGGAGTCATTCGTGGGGTTCATCTTTCTCATCCTGGCCGTCGTTCTCACCGTAGCTGTGCTCTCACGCCTACTCGGCGGCAGCGACGACGCCCACGACGAAGTATTCGAAGGCGTCGCACCCGGAATCATCCCCGCCTCCGAAACCGAAGCACCCACCCGGCAAATCACCGCCGCCGACCGCAAACTACCCGTCGCCGTCCGCTTCGAAGCCCCCGAACGTATGCGCCCCGAAGAAACCGGCATCATCCGCGACCGCAACACCAGCGGCTCTGACGTTGCCGCAGCCTTCATCGCCATGACCGTCGAAGGCTATTACCGCATCGAAAACCGCGCCGGCGACACCAGCGAAACCACCGACACCGGCACACCCAGCACAACCAAACCCGCCAAAAACACCAAAGACAACTGGATCATCACCCGCACCGACAAATCCCCAGACGACCTCGAACCACTACGCCGAAACCTCTACGAATCCATTTTCGCCACCGGCGACACCGTCGCCCTCGAAGCAGCCAAAGCAAACATGCGCGGCGCAGCACTGACCCTCCAACAAGAAATCAACACCGGCGCTATCACCAAAGGCTGGTACACCGCTGGTGGCGCAAGCCGCACCGCCGTCGGATCAGCCCTAGCAGCCCAAACCGCCGGATTCCAGGAATACCTCGGCCGCGCCGAACAGAAACAACTCCAATACGAAGAAGCCGCAGGCATCTTCAGCCGCTTCCTCCCCTGGGCTGTCGGGCTCGGCGTAGCCAAAGAATGGTCCGGCCACTTCGCCGACATCGCCGCCCAAGCTGAAGCAGACGGCTACGGAGACGCCCTCATGGCAACCTGGGCCGCCGACCTAGCCTGGTGGACCGGAATGGCCATGCTCCTCAACCCCGGCATGTTCGACGGGCTAGGCGAAGCAATCGGTGAACTCAGCGAAGGCATCGAAGATTTCGCCTCTGACATGCTCAGCTTTGGCAGCGAACTCTTTGACGAAGACCCCTTCACCCGCTTCGGTGGCATCTTCGAAGACGACACAGACTCAGGAGTCTTCGGAGGGCTTTTCGACGACGACAACCTCTAAGCAGCCACAAACCACCACACCGCGACCACTCTACCTAGGGGAGGTCGCGGTTTTTTATGCGGTCACCACCATTACGAATAGCCTGCCGAAGAATGCCTCGATAGTGCGGCACCAACCCCGGAAGGTAATACGGATGCAGCCTCACCTGGCTGGAATCCCCACCCTCTATCACACACGCCAATCGATCGAGGTAGAACTCCCACAGTGGCCCCCGCTGTTCAAGAGTCTGAGCACACGTATAGGACTGCATCACCGTGATCGTGCACCCAGGAACAACAGCACGAGGATCCGAATCAAGAGTGAACGTGATGTGACGAGGGGAAACCCGATCACCTTTGGTCGCCTCCAGCGCCAGAGTGATGCTGCGACCAGGTTGAGCATCCTTAATGGTGAACGTCAGCCACGGTGAGGGATTCTCCTGCGTAAGGAGAACATCAACACGACCTGTGCTGTTATTCGTGCTGCGAGGACCAATCCACTGGGGAGCTGCCGCATCATCGGTCAAAGCCCGCCATGCCTGCTCGGCGCTCACCGCGAAAGAACGCTCACATGCCACGATAAGAAATGCCGGGTCATAACGGTGCGCATGCTGTCCAAGGCCGGGCATATGTTCGGCGACGAGGCGACTCGTTGCCTGCGAATGCATAGAGAGTCCCTTCTCTGAAAGCCCGGCACCACTGCCACATATAAGCAGTCGGGACCGAATTGCCTTCTATCCTAGGCCTTGTCGCGGCAAGTGAGATTCGCGCGCTCGCTCCGTAGAATCTCTGGGTGACCCGACCTGACCCTGCCTCGACTCTTCTGCGCCAAGCTCAGCGCGGCCTGGACCCCCTCCCCTGCGCCTACTACACCGCAGCCGAATGCCGCTCCTGCACCATGCTGGGGATGTCACACCAGGACCAGATAGCAAGCAAGCAGGCTCGCGCCCACGCACTGCTGGACGCCTATGCCGCCCCAGGTGGATGCGTCTGGGAAGACCCGGTTCACCACCGCTCTAGTGGATTCCGGAATAAAGCAAAAATGGTTGTTGGCGGCACCAGCACCGCCCCGACCCTCGGCATCCTGGACCGGGCTCGACGCCCCGTGGACCTGCGCCACTGTGCGCTGATTGACCCCCGTATTGAACAGGCTTTTGAGGCCGTGACCGCGATGATCACAGCCTGCGGCCTAGCCCCCTATGACGTTCCACAGCGTTCAGGCGAGCTGAAGAATGTGCTCATCACCGTCAACCCCGACGGTGAACTGATGGTGCGTTTCGTGGTGCGCTCCGAACAATCCGTACCTGCTCTGCGTGCAGCACTTCCAGTACTGACCGAACAGCTCCCCCACGTGCGCGTGGTCTCCGTGAATGTTCTTCCCGAACATAAAGCAGTCCTGGAAGGAGAGCAGGAATGGGTACTCACTCCCGAATCCACTCTCCCCATGCGCCTTCCAAGCCTCACGCTAGAGCTAGGGGTGAAAAGCTTCTTCCAAACCAACAGTGAGATTGCTGCTGACATGTACCAACAGGCTGTGCATTGGGCTCAAGAGGTCGGCGCTCAGCACGCGTGGGATTTGTATTGCGGAGTCGGTGGGTTCGCCTTAGCGCTTACCGCCGTTGTGGAATCAATAGTGGGTGTCGAAGTTTCTGCTGAAGCGGTCGCAGCGGCGCAACGAACAGCACAGAATGCTGGGCTGAACGGTGTCACTTTTGTGGCGGCAGATGCACGCCAGTGGGCAGGTCAGCAGGATTGTGTCCCTGATCTGGTTGTAGTGAACCCACCTCGCCGTGGGTTGGGATCAGAGTTAGCGCGTGTGCTGCAGGACTTGGATGCGCGACGAGTGCTGTATTCAAGCTGCCAGGCAGCCACGCTGGCCCAAGACCTAGCCGTCATGACTTCGTGGCGGATTGAGCGGGCCCGCATTTTCGATATGTTCCCGCAATCGGATCATTATGAAGTGATGGTGCTGTTGACCAGGGAAGATCCGAACAGCTAAACCGGCACACCTGCGGTGCTCCTCCTTAGAGGAGGAGCACCGCAGGTGAACTGGTCATCGAATCTGCGGCAAGGAAGCGCGCAATAGCCCTTCGGAGTTCAAACCAAGTAGCTCGACTGCCTGAGACAACAGGGCCTCTCCCCCGCTGCCGATGACACCGCGCAGGTCTTGGGCCAGCGCAGTCCCGAGCACAGAGGTGTTTGCTGCCACGGGGGCATCCATGTTGTCTGTGGGGAAGAACCGATCGAACGGGCCGGTCTTAGGCATGGGAGTGACATCAATCTCTGCGCGCGTGACTCCCAGGCGGAAAGCGACCCGGTCGACGGCCTCGTCCAAGCCACCGAGGTGATCGACGAGGCCGTGGGTGTGCGCATCACGTCCAGACCACACGCGACCGCGGGCAAGTTTTTCCACTTCCGCCATTGGCATGTTCCGGCCTTCGGCGACCTTGCTGAGGAAGTCTTCATAGACCAGGTCGAGGAGACGGCCCAGTTCCTGGCGGGATTCCTTGTCGAAAGCCTCGAAAGCGGACAGGAATGTAGCGTGCCGTCCACGGGCTACGGAGTCGTGGGTGATGCCGATGCGTTCCAGGCTCTTGCCGATGCTGGTTTTCCCGGCGAGTACGCCGATGGAGCCGGTGAGCGTGTGCGGGTCGGCCACGATTTCGGTGCCAGCTGAGGAGATGTAGTAGCCACCGGATGCGGCTGCTTGTCCCATGGAAATGATGACGGGGATACCTGCTTCGCGGACCTGCATCACTTCGCGGCGGATAGCGTCTGAAGCAGTGGCGGATCCTCCGCCTGAGTTGATGCGCAGCACCACGGCTTCAACTTTTTCGTTGACGGCGTGGCGCAGGGCAGCACCGAGGTCGTCGGAGCCGATGCTGTGTCCGCCGCGGGGGCTAGGGTTGGAGCGGCCTAGGTGGATGGCGCCGTGGGCAGTGATGAGGGCGACGCTGCGTTTGCCGCGTTTGCGTTGGAGGGCGTTGCGGATGGCGGAGTGGTCGTAGCGCTCAACGTAGCGGGTGGTGGTGCGTTCCCGCTGGGGGTCTTCCAGGTGTTCGTATAGCCAGCTGTAAGCCTCGTCGCGGTATCCGATGTGGTCGATGAGGCCGATTTCTTTGGCTTCTTCGGGGGTGAGGAATCCGGCGTCGAGGATGCTGCGGGCAGTGTCGAGTTCCATGCCGCGGCCAGCAGCGATTTCTTCGAAGGCTGCGTCAATGGTGCTGTCGAGGATGGCTTGGTACTGCTCGCGGTTAGCGTCGGTGAAGCCGCGTTCGGTGAGGGTGTCGGCAGCGCTCTTGTATTCCTTACGGCCGTCGAATTCGGGCTTGGCGTCGATGCGTTTGAGGGCGTCGTTCAGGAATGGGCTGGTCAGCGCGGTGCCTACTGGTGAGATGAGGCCGCTGGGTTGGAGCCAAATGTGTTCACAGGCCGATGCGATGAGCAGCTCGGTGAGCGATGAGTTGGTTTCTCCCATTGCCTCGGCCCAGGCGAGGGTTGGTTTTCCGCTTTCGCGGAAGCGGCGGATGCTGCGGGTGAGTTCGTCGGCCAGTTCCATGCCCATAGAGACACCTGCGGCGTGGACGACGAGGGCGACGACTTTGTCGTCGTGGGCTGCGTCGCGCAGACCGGAGATAATCTCCCACAGGCGGGGGGTGGTGCGTTGGGAAAGGATTTCCAGGGGGCTGGTGGGTGCGGTTTCGGTCAGGCCGCGGGCAGCGTCAATTTCAAGGATGACGTTGTCGGATGTGCCTGGGATGGGGATGCGGCGCAGGAGTGCGTCGTCAATGGGGAGCTTGTCGAGGAGCTGTCGCAGTGAGGCCATGGTTCGACGGTAAGTGACTATCGCTGTGGTGGCATCTCGTTCCGTTGGGGGCGGAATTGATGTGTTGTCTATTTTTCGGTGTTGGTGGTGTTTTCAACATCGCGGATGGCTTCGGCGACGGTGGTTGGGGCCCATCCTGCGAGGTGATGCCCGGCCCATTGGACTACTTGGACGATGACCAGGTTGCGGTGGGGGTTTTCGGTGTTGAGGGCTTGGGCTAGATCGCGTTGTTGCTTAATCCAGGTGCGGTTGTGCGGTAGGAATCTGTGCCAGACCGCCACGAGTAGGCGTACAGGGATGGCAGGCAGAGGCTGTTCATCGCGTAGGCGATGCAGTTCGACAGCTAAGTCCAGGTAGGCGGCGTCTTCGATGCAGGCTGCTCCGAAGCGACGTAGGGGGCTGTGTGGCACGGAGTAGCGGATAAGGAATCTACCCAAACGCAGGAGCATACGGCGGCGGCATGCTGGGACGGGCAGGTCGGGTTCGATACTGCCGTCGAGGATGACGACGCCAGCAACGAGGTCAGGGCGGGCGCGGGCTACGGCTTCGACGATGAATCCGGCCCAAGAGTGTCCGACGAGGGTGGCTGGTAGAGGGGCTCCGCGACGTTCGGCCATTTCCAGGGCGGTGACCACCCGGTTGATTTCGTCGTTAAGGGTGGGTGGATCGTGGCGGGGCATGTCAGATAGATGCCCAAGGCCGGGGCGGTCGTAGGTGATGACGGTGTGGTCTTTGGTGAGTTGTTTGGTGAGGTCGTTGAAGGTGTGGGCGGCTAGGCCTAGGCCGGTGGCTAGCAGGACGGTGGGGCCGTTGCCGATGACACGGAGGCTGATGGGGACGACGCGGTTTCGATTGCGGAGTGCGTTGCTGATTCTGCGCAGGGGGCGCCGTGGTGCTCCGGTCATGTGATGAACGCTACTCCCCTGTTGTTGTAGTTGATTGGTGGCAGGGCCGGGAGAGTGGGTGTGTGGCCTGCGTCGTTAAGCTCCTGGCATGACTCTTGGCATCGATTTTGGAACTACTCGAACAATTGTTGCTTACGCGGACCGAGGGAACTACCCGGTCGTCTCTTTCTTCGATGCTGATGATGAGCCGCACTGTCACTTCCCGTCAGTGGTGGCTGATACGTCGGATGGTTTGGTGTACGGGTTTGCCGCCTTGGAGGCGGCAGCCAATGGTGCACAGTTGACTCGTTCTTTTAAACGCCTTTTGGCTAGCCCTGATGTGTTTGCGGCGACGCCGGTGTGTATCGGTGACCGCGAGGTCCCACTCATTGATGTATTGACAGGTTATGCGCAGGCGTTGCGGGAAGCGCTGGCGACGAAGTCGACGATTTCTGCGGATGTCTCTGCGGGTGCTCCTGGGATGCTGGACACCGTGTTGGCTGTGCCAGCGCATGCGCATGGTCCGCAGCGATACCTGACCTTGGAGGCTTTCCGTGCTGCCGGTTTCACGGTGACGGGGATGGTCAATGAGCCTTCAGCTGCTGGTTTTGAGTTCACGCACGGGCAAAGCCGCACGTTGAACTCGCGCCGTTCTCGGGTGGTCGTGTACGACCTGGGTGGTGGGACGTTTGATGCTTCGCTGGTCAATGCTGATGGCACGGATCACCAGGTGATGGATTCGACGGGGTTGAACACCGTCGGTGGTGACGATTTTGATGCAGGCTTGGCTCGTTGCGCAATGCGTGCTGCTGGTCGTACTCGCGAAGAGCTGGGGCCCAAGCTGTACGCCCAACTGTTGGAGGACTGCCGGGACGCTAAAGAACATTTGTCTCCGCAGAGCAAACGGATTCCGCTTGAGATTGATGGCGCGGCGGTCACAGTGACGGTGGCGGATTTCTATGAAGAGGTCGCTCCACTGGTGAAGAAAACCATTCAGGCGATGGCGCCGTTGGTCGGTGGGCTTGATCATGAAGCGTTGACCGATTCAGAGGTTGCTGGCATTTATTTGGTGGGTGGCGCTAGTGGGTTGCCGCTGGTGCCCCGGCTGGTCAAAGCCCAGTTTGGTCGGCGTGTGTTCCGCTCCCCCTATCCGGCGGCTTCGACTGCTATCGGTTTGGCGATTGCTGCTGATGAAGGTGCAGGGTATTCGCTCTCGGATCGTCTTTCGCGTGGTTTTGGTGTGTTCCGTGAAGGTGATGGTGGCCGTCAGGTGTCGTTTGACCCTCTGGTGGATCGCAGTGTGTTGGTGGATCGGCACAGTGATGTGTCGGTTAGCCGCACGTATCGGGCTGCGCATAACGCTGGCTGGTTCCGGTTTGTTGAGTACGGGACGTTGGATGAGTTCGGTGGGCCGCGTGGTCAGATTGTGCCGTTCGCGGAGGTGGTTTTCCCCTTCGATGCGGCATTGCAGGCGATGGAGAACGAGTCTCCGGGGAGTACCGCTGCGGTGCCGGTTGAGCGCACGGAGGTCGGGCCGCTCATTGAGGAGCGGTACACCATTGATCGTCACGGCATTGTGTCGGTGACGTTGAGTGATCAGGACACGGGTTTCTCGCGTACGTATGAGCTCAAGGGTGAGAAGACTGCTTCGCAGGTGTAACACCTAGGCGCCCTGGCCGGCGTGTGGCCGGTCAGGGCGTCGGCTCTGTGGGGATGGCTACTTCGTGTTCGTAGTCGTCGTATGAGCGGGGATCTTCGCTGGGTTCGATGTGGATGGAGATGCTCACTTCACCGAACTCAGCGCGGATTGCTTTTTCGATTTCTTCGGCGAGGTCGTGTGAGCGTTTTACGGTCCAGGTGCCCGGAACGAGCAGGTGCATGGAGGTGAAGCGCTGCTGTCCGCTCTCGCGGGTGCGTAGGGCGTGGGCGGCGGTGGGTTCGGGGGTGAGGCCAGCAACGATTTCGGCCAGGCGGGTGTTTTCTTCTTTGGGCCAGGAAACGTCCATGAGGCCGTCGATGGACTCTTTGATGAGTTTCCAGCCGGTGATGATGATGTTGATGCCAACGGCGAGGGCCACGATGGGGTCGAGGATTTCCCAGCCGGTGATAAGCACCAGGGCTACGCCGACAACGACTCCGATGGAGGTCCAAACATCGGTCATGAGATGGCGGCCGTCAGCGGTGAGAGTCAACGATCGGTGAGTTTTACCGGCGCGGATAAGCACGAGAGCTACGGCGCCGTTGAGTACCCCTGCCACCAGGGAGATAGCTAGTGCGGGGCCAACGTTGTCTAGGGGTTTGGGGTCAAGTAGGCGCTGGATAGCGGTGAAGCAGATAGCTGTGGCGGCAACGAAGATCATGATGCCTTCGACAGCTGCGGAGAAGTATTCAGCTTTGGAGTGGCCGTAATGGTGGTTAGCGTCGGCGGGCATCGCAGCGGCGCGCAAGCTGATGAGTGCGATGATCGCGGCGACGAGGTTGACTGATGATTCGAGGGCGTCGGAGAGCAGACCGACTGAGCCGGTCATCCACCAGGCCACGATTTTCAGGGCCATTGTGCCCAGCGCGGCGGCGATGGATAGCCATGCGAATTTAGTGAGGTCCACGGCTGTTCCTGGGTGTGGGGCAGGGCCGGACGCCGAGCTGTTCATGAAAAACATGTTCGGCTCGTGCGTTCGGCCCTGCAAGGAAGGTGAGGCGTACCGGAGTTCGTGTCGCGGTTAGCCGCTGTAGACGGTCAGCCCAATGAAGTTGGGGGTGGTGATGTTGATACTGGTTCCTCTGGCACCGTTTTTCTTGACGAGGAACCCGATGCCATCTTGGTCTACTCCGACGAAGGCTGCTTTGCCAACCAGCGGGGTCAAGGAGCGCATGGCCCCGTAGTAGCCGCTTAGCGGGATGGCTCCGCTGTTGAACTTTCCTTTGCCGGTGCCGGTGTACAGGAAGGCACGGCCGTCGTTACGGACGCCGATGACGTCTGTTTTTCCGTCGCCGCTCCAGTCGCCCATGTTCATGATTTGTTTGAACGTGTGCCAGCCTGACCCGATTGGGCGGGCGCGGTGGAAGGTGCCGTTGCCTTTACCTGGGTAGAGGTAGAGCCTTCCGCTGCGGTTGGTGGCGAGCATGTCGGGGATTCGGTCACCGTTGAAGTCGGCTCCGGCGGTTAGTGAGCGCATCGCGCCCCAGCCGTGCCCGACCTGGCGGCCATTGGCCAAGGTGCCGTCGCTCTTGCCAGGGAACAGGTACATCCGGCCTTTGTGGTCCACGCCGAGGACGTCGCCGCGGCTGTCGCGGTTGAGGTCCCCAGCGGTCAGGACGCTGCTGTAGGAGGCGAAGTTGCCGCTGTGGATCTTGCGGGCGAAGGCCAAGTCATTGCCGGTGTAGGCCGAGGCGAACAGGGCGTTTGAGGTGCCGCGCATGATGACGTCAGCGGCTCCCACGGACTGGTTGCCTGGGGTTGATACCGGTGGCTCGGGAGCTGGTGCCGGCGCTGGAGCTGGTGCCGGAGGGCGGGAGACGCCTCCGGGGACTCCGTTGCTGCCGCCTCCATTGCGGACCATGCGGGCAATGTCGCGGCGCATTTGTGGCAGCCGTGCGTAGAAGTAGTCTCCGGGGCATTCGGTAGAGCCGACATCACGGTGCCCAACGATTGCTGGGTAGGTGCGCCCGTAGATGTTCTGGGTTCCTTGCGGGTTGAAACCATGGATGGATGCTTTCCAGGCGATTACCCGATCCACTGCGTTAACGGCTGCGTTCGAGATAGGTGTGCGGCTGTAGCTACCCATCACGGAGATGCCGGTGGTGACGCTATTGGTGCCGTAGGCGTGCGCGCCGATGACAGCGCTGCTGGTGCCGCCCGCTCGGCCTTCCCAGATGCGTCCCCATTTGTCGACGAGGAAGTTGTAGCCGATGTCGCTCCAGCCGCGGTCTTTGACGTGGAAGGCGTAGATGCCGCGGAGGATCCCGGGTACCTGGGATTGGGTGTAGTTGTTGGTTCCTTCAGTGTGGTGGATCACTGCACCGCGGACGACGCCGTAGCTGGGCGAGTTGCGGCGTAGGGATTCATCGGCACCCCAGGCTGCGCGGGAGTTGATCCAGGGGCGGTTCACTGCCGCTGCGGCGCTACCGGGAGCCACTGTTCCTACGGTGGAGTCGGCAGGCGATTCGTTGGGGTCGATGAGGCTGAGTTTGGCATCGACGGTGTCTTGCCCGGCAGGGCCGAGGGTGCGCACTTGGGCGTGGGTGGCTTCGGTGACCACGATGGGGTCACTTCCGGCGCGGGTGGAGGTGGCGTTGGGGTCGGCTTTTTCTTCACCGGATTCGGCTTCGACTGCTTTCCATTCGCCCCATCCTGCTGTAGTGCGCAGGCGGTACTGGACGACAACGTCGGTGCCGGTTCCGGCTTTCCACGTCACACCCATGATTGTCAGTGGGGCGGGAACTTTCTGTTCCGGGGAGATTTCCAGCACGTTGGGGTTTTTCTTTGCTGCGGGAGACAGCTCGGCCGTTGCAGCTTGCTCTTGGGCCAGTTTCTTATCGCGGGTGGTCAACGTTTTTCCATCACCGGCGGTGGCCTCTGGGGCTTGAAGAGCGACTTCAGTTTTCTCTGTAGACACAGGAATTGGGTCAGCCGAAGCATCAAAAATGCCAGGCGATACCACTGTTACCATGGGGGCCAATAAAGCTATAGCGGTTGCGACAGATAGGTGCCGGATTCGCACGATGGATTCTCCTCAGTATGCGTTTCACAGCCGATCGTGCGGCCGTGCTGGAAAAGGCTTTGGATCTTGGCGGGTCCGCCTACCAGTCGTCCGCATCTGCCTGCATCTGAGGTGACGCCGTAATCATTTCGTGTCATAAAACCCCTGCTTGTTACGCAAATGGGGTCGATGCAGCAGTGAACCCCGCCTCGCTTAGCGAGGCGGGGTTCAGCATGAAAAAGATTAAATGTCAGCGCTTCTGGCCAATTTGGTCGAGCATTTCTACGTACCAATCCTGGGTCACGTCGAAGGCTTTGTGGCCCTTGATGCGGTCAAATTCGATCGCCCGCAATTCGTTATTTTTCTCTTCGTCGTGGCCAATAACTCCCGGAACGCCAGCCAAAGCTTTGCCGACAGCTAGGTCGGTCATGGAAGCGATGAGTTCAAGGTCATATTCGTTGGCTGCAGCGGAGCGGGCAAAGTAGCCAGACTTCTGCACTAGAACCTTCTCTGCACCCAGTAGCGCAGCGAACTGCTTACCGAACCATGCCCCTGGGTTGATTTCAGCCAAGCGCACGTGACCGAATGCGTCCCGAGGCACATCTGTTCCTTCAGCCTCCATGCGGGCCACGATGTCCTCAACACCGGCGCCTTCAGAGATGAACAAGTTAACGCAGCCCACCTCATCCATGACGGCCTTAAGGCGGGTTGCCTCGGCCTCGATGTCAATGTGAGCCTCAGGCACGTAGACGCCGTGAATATCCCACGCACGGCGGTCCAACCCAATTTCCGGAAGCCACTGGCGCGTGTCGAGCCAGTCACGGTATTTGCGTGCAGTTGCGCCGGTTAGCCAGCCACAGTTACGCCCCATCACTTCGTGAATGATGAGCATGCGCGCGTTGGCATTGTGTTCGCCAACAACATTGGCAGCGAACTGAGCACCGTACTGCGCCGCAGTGTCGGCACCCAGGGACTGGCGGACCGGGACGATGTCGTTGTCGATGGTCTTGGGCAGGCCCACCACTGTCAGCGGGTAGTCATTGGAGGCCAGGTGCGCAGCCAGGTCCGCTGCCGTGGTGTTGGTGTCGTCGCCACCAATGGTGTGCAGCACATCCACGCCATCTTCGGTCAGGCGCTTGGCTGCGAAGTCCAGCGGATCCACACCCTCAGGAACCAGCCCACGCTTGACGAGGTCAGCTGTGTTGGTCAACTTCACACGAGAGTTCCCGATCGGGGAACCACCGAAACCGTGTAGCAGGTGTGCGTTCTGACGCACCTGGTCAGTGATGGTGTAGAAGTCGCCACTGAGCAGGCCCTGATAGCCGTGCTTGTACGCGATGATCTCAACATCGGGAGCCACCTTCGAATACTTCTCGATGAGGCCACCGACAGCAGAAGACAAGCAGGGAGCAAATCCCCCGGCGGTGAGCAGAGCCACACGTTTCACGGACGCAGCGGTGTCTGACATGAACGAACCACTTTCGGGCTTGATGGACGTCGGTCAACTCGAGCCTAGTACGCCAATCACTCCGGTTTTACCGGCCCAGGCACAGCATGCGCGACAACCGGACCTTCCCTGCGTCGACTGCTCCCACCGGAACTGGGCATCTCAGCACCCTGATCGGCCAAGCTATCCATCGGTGGCAGCACTCCCCCACTGTGAGGGATGTCCCACGTATGCACCGGTTCACCCGTGCGCGCATTGGCCTGATACTGCAACGTCATAGACCGCAATGCCTCAGCACGAGACTGCCCACGAGACTCGAAAGCCTTCACTGCCTGCACCTGCCACACCGCCCCATTCGTGCGCGACAAACAGCGCCCCTCAATCACCCCCAAATACAGGTCGATAGCATCCTGATCTGCCCCCAAGCCACGCAGACCCGCCTCCGCGACAGGCAACAGCACATCAAGCACAAGCTGATCAGGTGTCACCCGCCCAATACCTGGCCAAAACATCTGCGCATCAAAACCATCCCGCGCACCGCGCAAAAAATTCGTCTCCGCGGCAGTGAAAGACAACTTGCTCCAAATAGGACGAGTCTGCCGAGAGAAAAACCGGGTAGCCCCGAAGAAAAACGCAGCATTAGCGACCATGTCAGCAGCAGTCGGTCCAGCCGGCAGTACCCGATTCTCCACACGCAGATGCGGAACTCCCCCAGCGGTGTCATAGATGGGACGGTTCCAGCGATAAATAGTGCCGTTGTGGAGCATTAACTCCTCCAACTGCGGAACTCCCCCAGCGGTGTCATAGATGGGACGGTTCCAGCGATAAATAGTGCCGTTGTGGAGCATTAACTCCTCCAACTGCGGAACTCCCCCAGCAGCCAACACCGCTTCTGGATCCTCATCGCTCATCTCTGGCAGCAGCGGCGGGAAATAGCGCACATTCGCCTCGAGCAGATCAAAGATCGAGGTAATCCAGTTATCACCAAAGTGCACGCGCGGATTCACGCCCTGGTTCACCAACTCCGCAGGCCGTGTATCCACCGCCTGCGTGAAAACCGGCACCCGCCCCTCTTGCCAAATCTCCGTGCCGAAGAAATACGGCGAATTCGCCCCAATCGCCACCTGAGCACCAGCAATCGCCTGCGCTGAGTTCCATGCCCGCGCGAAGTCACGCGGCGTCACCTGAGTGTGCAACTGAAACGACGTGCACGCCCCCTCAGGAGCAACAGTGGGCCACCCCATATGCAGGCGCTCGTGGGAAGGGCCCGTGATGTCCAAAACCACGTCTTCGCCTCGGGCGCGGATGATCGCATCATTCAACGCCTGGAACCGGCTAGATTCGGTCATCCACTCCCCCGCTAACTCTTCGGTAGTCAGCGTAGGAAGCAGACCGATGGGCAGCACACTGGCACCTATCGTGGCTGCTGCCCGGTTCACCTCTCCCATGGAGGCCCGCAGCTCAGCTCGGAGCCGGTGGAGCGCATCCCCATCTAACAGGCGGGGTTCGGCATTGACCTCCACATTGAACCGGGCTAGTTCAGGTACGACATCGATCCCCTCAGTGGCGTCGATGACAGCGAGGTTGTCGAACACGGCTTGACCGTTGGCGTCGATGAGGTCCAGTTCGAGCTCAACCCCAGTCATGGGGGTTTCTGCAGCGAAATCTGTTCCGGATAAAAGTTTTTCGAAAACATCCAGGTCAAGCTGCACCTTGGAGCGAAACCTGCCTGGTAAAGAAAAGTCCCACTCCGGTGACGTAATCTCACGACCCATACGGCTCAGAGCCTCCTCCAGCGGGGGTGACACAGACACACCGCACGCTACCGGCAGCACCTGCTGTTATCGCTACGGCGCACCCAGGGGAACGCATGCATTCTGGCGCCTACCACCTGTGAGTGCGCGCTCGCATCCTTAGTGCGCATAACGCGTATGGGGCTTGGCGGGAGCGTCAATAAGAACGCTTCGACCAAGCCCCATACATGCGTCTCGGAAAGTGAGACAGGATTGGGGGTGGAGGTTTCTCAACCTCCACCACACCACCTCAACCTCAGTCCTCGTAAGACTCCATCGGCGGGCACGTGCACACCAAGTTCCGGTCACCGAACGCGCCATCGATACGACGCACCGGAGGCCAGTACTTCGAAGCGGGGTCTACATTGCCTGGGAATACAGCCAACTCACGGCTATACGGGTGATTCCACTCCCCCGCGATGCTGGCAGCGGTGTGCGGAGCGTTACGCAGCACGCTCTCCTCCACAGCAACCTGGCCATCTTGGACCTGCTGAATCTCTGCACGGATAGCAATCATCGCGTCACAGAAACGGTCGAGCTCTTCCTTGTCCTCGGACTCAGTCGGCTCCACCATCAGCGTTCCTGCTACCGGGAACGACATCGTCGGGGCGTGGAAGCCGTAGTCGATAAGTCGCTTGGCCACGTCATCGACCGTCACTCCACTGTCATGGGTGAGCTTGCGCAGGTCGAGAATGCACTCGTGTGCCACGATCCCGTCATTGCTGTACAACACCGGGTACGAATCCCGCAGCCGCGCCGCAATGTAGTTAGCGTTGAGCACCGCACTGTAGGTGGCCTGCTTCAACCCCCGGCCGCCCATGAGGCGAATGTAAGCCCATGTAATCGGCAGCACGCCAGCCGAACCAAAAGGCGCCGATGCACACGGGCCAGAACCGGTCTGCGGGCCTGCGCTGGGGTCCAGTGGGTGGTTAGGCAAGAACGGAGCCAGGTGTGACTTCACACCCACCGGGCCAACACCAGGGCCGCCGCCACCGTGCGGAATCGCGAACGTCTTGTGCAGGTTCAAGTGGCTTGCATCTCCACCGAACTGGCCAGGCTTAGCCACACCCACTAGAGCGTTCATGTTCGCTCCATCGATGTAGACCTGCCCGCCTTCGGCGTGCACCAGCTCTGTCAACGTCGTCACCGTGTCCTCGTAGACACCATGCGTCGAGGGGTAGGTGATCATGATCGCTGCGACCTTGCCCGCGTGCTTGTCCAGCTTGGCTCGCAAATCCTCAAGGTCAATCTCGCCGCCCTCAGTGCTCTTGACCACGACCACCTTGAATCCGGCCATACCTGCGCTGGCGGCGTTGGTGCCATGTGCGCTGGAGGGGATGAGGCAGATATCGCGCTCACCCTCACCGCGAGAGGTGTGGTAGTCACGGATGGCGGTAAGGGCAGCCAGCTCCCCAGCAGCACCAGAGTTCGGTTGGAGAGTGAATGCGTCGTACCCAGTGATCTCCACCAGCCAGCGCTGCAGGTCGGTGATGATTTCACGGATACCTTGCGTCTGGTCCGCAGGTGCAAACGGGTGCAAATTAGCGAATTCGGGCCAGGTGACGGCTTCCATTTCCGTGGCCGCGTTGAGCTTCATCGTGCACGAACCCAGCGGGATCATGCCACGGTCAAGGGCGTAGTCCTTGTCAGAGAGTTTGCGCTGGTAGCGCAGCATCTGCGACTCCGAGTGGACAGTGTTGAAGGCCTCTGCTGTCAGGAAGGCTGAGGTGCGGGCAAAACTCTGGCCCCATTCCTGACTCAACGCAGCGGTCAGCTCTTTCCCTTCGGGCAGCAGGCCTGAGACGAGCTCGTCGACTTCTTCGGCGCTGACCTTAACCCCGAACGCGGACAGCAGCCGCGAGACAGTGTCACTGTCGGTGGTTTCATCGCAGCTGAGCAGGATCGTGTCGTCGTTGGCGCGCCAGACGTTGATGCCGTGGGCCACAGCCTTGAGCAGGATGTCTCCGGCGCCACCGGGGACCGAAACGGTCAAGGTGTCGAAGAAACGGTCAGTGGTGACGTTTACGCCAGCCGCAGTGAGTTTGTCTGCGATGACACGGGCGTGGGCATGCACCGTGGTAGCGATCTTCTTCAGCCCAGCAGGGCCGTGATAAACCGCGTACATGGAGGCAAGGATGGCCAGCAGAGCCTGCGCGGTGCAGATGTTGCTGGTGGCTTTCTCACGGCGGATGTGCTGTTCACGAGTCTGGAGAGCCAAACGGTTCGCTGGGTTGCCATCAGCGTCCACGCTGGTGCCGACTAGGCGGCCAGGCATGTTCCGCTCCAGGCCTTTACGCACCACCATGTAGCCGGCGTGCGGGCCACCAAATTGCATGGGCACACCGAAACGCTGCGAGGTGCCTACCGCGATGTCTGCGCCCCACTCACCGGGGGGCGTCATCAGCGTCAGCGCCAACAGGTCCGCCACCGCAGCCACAAGACCTTTACCTTCGTGGACAGCCTCAGCTAGAGCGGCGTAGTCACGGATCTGGCCACTAGCGCCGGGGTACTGGACGATGACACCGAAGACATCGTGGCCACCGGCAGCTTCCTTCAAAGAGGCAGCATCAGTGACGTCGCTGAGGTCGGCCTCAACAACAGTGATACCTACCGGCCAGCTACGCGTTTTGATAACCGACTTGGTTTGCGGGAACAGGTCCGCATCGACAACAACAACCGCGTCTTTGGCAGCTTTGCTGGCCCGACGCATCAACGTCACGGCTTCACCTGCGGCGGTTCCTTCATCAAGCAGGGATGCGTTCGCGATGTCGATGCCAGTGAGGTCGCTGCACATCGTCTGGAAGTTCAGCAGCGCCTCCAGGCGGCCCTGAGAAATCTCTGGCTGGTAGGGCGTATACGCCGTGTACCAGGCAGGGTTTTCCAGCACTCGTCGGCGGATCACGCTGGGCATGATCGTGCCGTAGTAGCCCAGACCGATCATCGAGTCCTTGACCGTGTTACGGGCGGCTTTCTCAGCCAGCTCAGCGAGAACAGCGTTCTCAGATGGGGCGGCTGGGATATTAAGGACGTCGTTGAACCGGATCTGTGAGGGCATCGTTGCATTGACGAGCGCATCGAGGTCACTAACCCCGATCGTCTGGAGCATCTGCTCCACGTCAGTGCTCGTGGGGCCGATGTGGCGTCCAACGAAAGCCGAAAGCTCGCCGGTGCGGTTGGAATCGGTGCTCAAGGCAATTCTCCTGCCTGCTGACTCGTGCACCGACGGTCACTGGCGCCGGTGCTCCGTTTGTCGATGTCGGGTCGTTGGAACACCGGTGGGTGAGTCATCGGCGAATACCGACGGCGTGTGCTCACCTGCGAGGCCCCCACGATCACCCTGGGATTTTTTTGACACTAACATTGGCGTCTCCACCTGCGGATCCAGACGCGGATGGACACAAGGCCACGTTACCTGCATCACAAGCGACGTGTGCCCCTGCGGGTCAACCGGTTTTGCGGGCCTCGCGGCGGGCAGAGAGCTCATCAATGGCTGGTTCGGTTGGTGCCGCCGGTTCACCGAGGCGCTCGACCGGCAGATCAGCAAGGTCACCCTCGACCTCACGCCACACCCGACCAATAGCGATACCGAACACACCCTGACCGCCTTGGAGAAGGTCAATGACCTCATCGTTGCTGGTGCATTCGTACACGGTGGCCCCATCACTCATGAGGGTGACCTGCTCAAGAACGTGAATACCGCGTTGGCGAAGAGCATCGACAGCGTTCCGGATTTGCTGGAGCGAAACCCCTGTGTCTAGCAGCCTTTTCACTACTTTGAGGACGAGGACGTCGCTGAAGCTATAAAGACGCTGACTGCCAGATCCGGCGGCGCTGCGCACTGAAGGCTCTACCAAACCAGTGCGTGCCCAGTAATCCAGCTGCCGGTAGGTGATTCCTACAGCTTTGCAGGCGACGGGTCCACGGAACCCAGCATCTGTGGGAAGTGACTGCGGTTCCTCGGTGGAAACCTGTTCCGGGATCGGGGCCGAGGGAAGGGTGAGGGCCGGTTCGGTGCCCGGCATTTCAATGTCCTTACCCATAGGGCCTCCTGGTCAATGGTGGCCCAGATGATGCTTCGCTGGAGTGCTTCGCGCCGGGCCGACTCTTCGAAAGTACGGACACCTCCAGCGAGGGTCAACGATAACGATGCTCGTCAACGGCACGTGTCGCGGTTTATTGCATGCAAACGGCAGTGTTCTACTTCGGGTCCAGGTCATCCCCTGCAGGTTCTTCAGGGCCACCTTCAGTGTCGAAGTCTTCGGGAGAAACGTTGTCGAGGAACTCCCTGAATTTTTCAACCTCGTCGTCACGGTCGTCATCGACGATGACTCCCGCCTCATCCATCACCTCATCAACCACGCGGATCGGTGATTCTGTTCGCAACGCTAAAGCGATCGCATCAGAGGTGCGTGAGCTCACTCGCACGCCATTGCTGAAGATGAGGTCGGCGTAAAAAACCTTGTCTTCGAGCTTGACGATTTGCACCTCGTTAAGAAGAACGCCAAGGCCAGTGATGACATCTCGCAGCAGGTCATGAGTTAAGGGGCGGGGTGGTTCAACGCCTTGTTGAGCGAAAGCGATCGCAGCAGCTTCCGCAGCACCAATCCAGACAGGTAAGTAACGGTCCCCCTCGCGTTCACGCAGGAGAACAATAGGTTGATTGGTAGGGGTTTCCACTCTTACGCCGAGCACATCGAGGTCACGCACTCCTCCAACCTATCGCGATTCGCTCCCAAGATGGCCAGGGCAAGCATCGATGTCTCGCTCGTTCGGGCCAAGGGAACCTTCAGGAGTGACGTGAGCGCGCCACTCCGGCCTGCACTAATGCGGCATGGAGGGTGAGGAATTCGTGCAGCATTTCCCCCAGACGTTCTTCACCGCTGTCATCGTCGTGGCGGGGATTGAGTTGTTGCGCCAGCCCTACTTCACGTTCAGCAGCGGTGCGGAATGTCCTCAAATGGCGAGGCTCAAGCCCGTAAGAAGCCAGCACTGCCGCTGAAGTAGCAACAGGGATGGCGTAACCGTCGACGTGTCCAGCCTCGTCAGGGACGATAAGGCCGTATCCGACAAGAGACTCGATGTAGGCCTCTGAGGTGTGCGCAGACTGAGCTAACTCAGCCAGAGTGATGCGCAGTTTGCTTGGTGGAGTGAGGAGTTCTGCTGCGCCGGGAACGGAAGGGGGCTCCACAGGTGGAGCAGTGGGAGTCGAGCCGAGCGTAGGAGCAGGCTCCAGCCCTCGATCCATCGCATCGAGGGCTTCCCTGATGACCTTCAGTGGCCAAAAATTGTCGCGTTGAGCACGCAGGATGTACCGGATGCGCTCCACATCAGAGGTGCGGAAGTGTCGATATCCGGAAGGAGAACGGGCAGGGGTCACCAGCTGCTTGGACTCCAAGAACCGGATTTTGCTGATCGTGAGATCCGGGAATTCCTCGGATAGCAGATCAACAACCGCGCCGATCGTGAACGAATCTCCTTTACTCGTTTCCTCGTGCTCTGCACCGGACACGGTCAGATCTCATCCTTGGCGAGGAAAAGAAGACGGAACTTGCCAACCTGAACCTGGTCTCCGCTGCGCAAAACCGCAGAGTCGGTCATTTCTTGGTTCACGTAGGTTCCATTGAGAGAAGCGACGTCACGAACGTGGAAGAAACCGTCCTTGTACTCGAAAATTGCGTGCCGTCGAGAAACAGTGACGTCATCGAGGAAGATGTCGCTGTCTGTGTGGCGTCCCACAGTTGTCACGGCAGAGTCGAGCAGGAAACGCGCTCCGCGGTTAGGGCCGCGCAGGACGATGAGCAGGGCAGTTCCTGGACGGAGAGCCTCGGCAGTGGTGCGGTCTTCGTCTCGGAGGCCGTAGTCGACGTCAGTGCTGTCCGGGATATTTATGCCGGTGAACTGCATGGTCGCAGGGTCGGTGCGTGGGGCTCCGAAATTCTGCGGGGTGCTGTCGCTCACGACATGCTCCGTTCGCGTCCGGCCCGCATGTGCGGGCTCTGTTCTCTGGTCAAATCACGGCGTGCAAGCCGCTGCCCGATGAACACATCACTGTGTGCCCCACCGGAACTACAAACCCTAGAGCATGAATCGAGGTTCGGGTGGAAGAAGAGCCACGTGCCCACCCCGACCTCACAAGAAAAGTTCAGAAGACTGTGAGAAAGGGAAGGGACCGGACCCCTCGGGGATAGCCCCCGAGGGTAGATCCCACCAGAATCAGTCGAGCATCTCTTTGTATGCCGCTGCATCGAGAAGGTCAGCCGTGGCATCCGCAGAAGCAAGCTTGACCTCAAAGATCCAGCCCTCTCCGTACGGGTCGGAGTTAAGCAGCTCCGGGCTCTCGTCCAGCTTCTCGTTCACTGCCGTGACTTCACCGCCCACAGGGCTGTTGACGTCACTGACTGACTTGGTGGACTCAACCTCAGCGGCTGCGCCATCGACCTCGACCTCGTCACCAATGTTGGGGACGGACACGTAGACGATGTCACCAAGGGCATCCTGGGCGAACGAAGTAATGCCGACGCGGGCGACACCATCAGTGATGCTGACCCACTCGTGGTCCGTGGTGTACTGCAAGTTCTCGGGGTAGACGAGATCGCTCATGACTCTCCCTTTGACGCCGTGAACGCCGGTGCGTCCACGTAGGTGGGGTTTCGGGTGACACCAAGGTATACGGATCTGCCGCTGCTTTCGTACCGGTCGCGCGAGGAGATAAAAAGCTTCCGCATACAGAGCCTATGCCAGCAAGAAAGCAACATTGCCTAAAATGAGGGAGCATGGCAGCTGACACCCACGACGGGCTGACTGTCCGTCGATACGTCCCCATCACTCCCAGTCCCGACCTTGTCACCGGAGAAGACGGACTGGCACGGACACCCTGGGCTTACGGCAGCGAAGCACTACTGACGTACTACGACACTGAATGGGGAATGCCTGTACGCGACGAAAGAGGCATGTTCGAGCGGCTATCGCTAGAAGTTTTCCAAGCAGGACTTTCCTGGGAAACCATCCTTCGCAAACGCGAATCATTCCGCCGCGCATTCGACAACTTCTCCCCCGACTCAGTCTGCGCATTCGACGACGTCGACATCGAACGGCTGGTGAATGACCCTGCAATCGTGCGGCATCGCGGAAAAATCATGGCAACGCTCACCAATGCCCGCGCCACCTGCGCACTGCGCGGACGAGTACTCATTCACGAAACACGGCCAGCCACAGTTACTCCCGAACCAATCGAAGGAGGGCAAGGACTCGCCGAACTGGTGTGGTCCTACCAACCACAGGAAACCCCTGAACCCTTCCGCCTTAACGAAATCCCCTCCGAATCAAACGAATCAGCCGCCCTATCGGCTGTGCTGAAGAAAAACGGATTCCTGTTCGTTGGCCCCACATCTATGTATGCCCTCATGGAAGCAGTCGGCATCGTCGACACCCACCTGGTGGGCTCCCATCGCCGCGGCGCCTCCGGGGTGTGGAGATCGTGACCGAAAATCGTATAGAAATCGTGACCTTAAATACAGGAAACCCCTAGGACAAACACGGAATTGCGACAGATACGTCAGCCATTCTTCTCATATGCAGATCACTCAATTGCTCGTACAAGCAACCGTGCTTGTCGGGATTGCGCTTATCGCCCTGCTGGCCATCGTGCCGCTGTGGCTTAAGCACACAGGAGAACGTGACGACACCTGAGTTCGGGGGCCAATGATGTGCACTAACAGCATCCAGGTACCCGTCACCATCTCCGCAGCTCTTCCCGATTTCACGGTAGGGGAATGAACCGAGCACTCCCCCATGGGGACGTCCGCGTACCGCCGATCACGCAGACGTCCCCATCCTGCGGTCATAAGCATCTACGAGCCTAGGTACAGTCCCTCTATGTCGACGAATGAGGGCACCGCAAAAACACACCGAAACAAACCTGTCAAGCTCAACAAAAAAGCCTACGAAAAAGAACTACGCCGCCTGCAAACCGAACTCGTCGCATTTCAACAATGGGTGATAGAAAACGGCGAACGCGTACTCCTCATCTTCGAAGGCCGCGACGCCGCGGGCAAAGGCAGTGCCATCAAACGCATCACCGAATACCTCAACCCCCGCCACACCCGCGTCGTAGCCCTACCTGCACCCACCGAACGCGAAAAAACACAGTGGTACTTCCAGCGGTACATCACCCACCTGCCCGCAGCGGGAGAAATAGTCATCTTCGACAGGTCCTGGTACAACCGCGCCGGAGTAGAACGCGTCATGGGATTCTGCACCGACGCCGAATATCAGAGGTTCCTCCACCAAACCCCCGACTTTGAACGCATGCTCGTCGAAGATGGCATCCTCCTGCTCAAATACTGGTTCTCCGTCTCCGACGAAGAACAACAAACCCGCTTCCGATCTCGCGCAGCCGACCCCATGCGCCGCTGGAAACTCTCCCCCATGGACGTCGAATCCATCAACCGATGGGAAGACTGCTCCCGCGCAAAAGACGCCATGTTCGCAGCCACTGACCTACCCGGAGCCCGCTGGATCACCATCGAAAGCGAAGACAAAAAACGATCACGCATCAACGTGATCAACGACATCCTCACTCGCATCCCCTGGAAACACCTCGCACCCCACGAAATCACTATCCCCACACGCCCCGCAGCCACAAGCAAGAACTACACCCGCCCAGACCGCTCCACCTTCCTCTACGCCACCGACGTCGCCGCCAACCTCGAACGCCATCCCAAAAACCACTAAACCCCTGGCCCAGTCCCGCTTTCGAGCAGGACTGGGCCATAGGTGCACTCACAATCTGCCCCCACACGCCGATGAGGAAGGCACCGCCTTGCACAGGTGGTCAACCAGGTACGCCGCAACGCACCCCCCACCCATGCGGCGCACCACATGCCACGAATCGGAGCCTCGCCTTGTCCACCGACGCACACTTGACCACCGAAGCAACCGGCAAAAAACCCATCAGCATCACCGTCAAGATCGCGCTCGTTGGACTCGTTGGACTCATTGGGGCCCTCCTCATTGGCGGCGCCGCCCTGTTGGCAATACGGCAGATCAGCAACGCCAACGAAGAACAAAACACAGCGCTGCATGTCGAAAAAGCCGCCTTGGGCATGCAAGCCCACAATCTAGATGTCTCCGGCTGGCAACTCGGTGTTCTTGGTGACGTATACCGCCTCGGCGCCAAACGCGCACTCAGCGGCGAAGACGCCTACAACGCCAAAGGCTTCGACAAAGCCCGTGCCTCTTTAGAAGCAGACCTCAAAGCCTTCCCCCGAGCAGACCTCACCGACGAGGAACGAAAACACCTCGACACCGTCGAAGCAGGCTACAAAGAGTTCTTCGACGCCGAAGCTGAAGTGCGCACACTGTACGCCACTGAAAACAGAGCCAAAATCGATCAAGCGGCTGGTGAAATCAACGGCGGAAAAGCCGGACAAGCCTTCACAAAAATCGCTGACGCCTCCGATGCCCTCGCCGCTTCAGCAACCGCTCGCGCTACCGCGTTGAGCGAACAAAAAACTTCGGTGATCGCCTTCGTCCCCTGGATCATCATCGGTATCACCATCGTCCTGGCCGGATTTATCGCTCTGTCTGCCCGCATAATCGCCCTACCCATCGCGCGATCACTGCACTCAGTCCGCGACTCACTCATCGCGATTTCCCGCAGTGACCTCACCGTGCCAGCAGCCATCACCACCCACGACGAAGTCGGTGAAACTGCCCGCGCACTGGAGCACACCCGCACCGCGATGATCAGCATCATCACCCGCGTCATGCAAGCAACCCAAGATGTCGCGGATAACGCCCAGAACCTCACCTCACTGTCCCAGAACGTGGGGGCCGACGCAGCCAACAGCTTCTCCGAACTGGATTCCACTGCTCGCGAAGCCAGCAGCGTCGACAAAAACATCCAAACCGTCGCGGCAGGCACCGAGGAAATGACCGCCTCAATCCGTGAGATCGCAAAATCCACAAACGATGCTGCCGCCATCGCCGCCCAAGCCGTGCAGGTCGCCGAAACCGCAAACGCAGCCGTCACCCAACTCGGCACAAGCTCAGCCGAAATCGGCGAAGTCGTCAAAACGATCACCGGAATCGCTGAACAAACCAACCTGCTGGCCCTCAACGCCACCATCGAAGCCGCCCGCGCCGGAGAAGCAGGCAAAGGCTTCGCTGTTGTAGCCAATGAAGTCAAAGACCTCGCCCGAGAAACCAGCCAAGCCACCGAAAACATCGGACGTCGCGTCGAAACCATCCAAAACGACACCCACGCCGCTGTGAGCGCCATCAATGAAATCGCAAGCATCATCGCCCAGATTCACGACTCCCAGGGCACCATCGCCTCCGCCGTCGAAGAACAAACAGCCACCACCAACGAAATGAGCCGCAGTGTCAACGACGCCGCCCGCGGAGCCGGAAGCATCGCCCAGAACGTCGAACGCACCGCCCAGTCATCCCGCAGCACTTCTGGCACCACCGAACGGATGTCTGAAGAAATCACACGACTGGTCGACAGCAGTGCCAGCTTGCGCGAACTCGTTAGTCACTTCCGCGTCTAAAAACTCACCAAAACACAAGAAACCGGACCTGAAAACCAGGTCCGGTTTCATTCACGTCGGGACGACAGGATTTGAACCTGCGACCCCTTGACCCCCAGTCAAGTGCGCTACCAAGCTGCGCCACGTCCCGTGAACAGGGAAAACATTACCCCATCCTCGCCGCGAGTACCGAATCCGCTGCTCACGCGCCTACGCGCACCACCAAAGCAGCGGACCCAGCACCCATCACTTCTCTTTACGGCGACGTTTCTCCTTCACTCGCACCGAAATCTCAATCGGGCTACCCACAAAGCCGAACTCCTCACGCAACCTGCGCTCCAAGAAACGGCGATATCCCGCCTCGATAAAACCATTAGCAAACAACACAAAACGCGGCGGACGTGTCGAAGCCTGCGTCGCGAACAAAATACGCGGCTGCTTACCACCACGAACCGGGTGCGGATGTGCAGCAACAATCTCACCCAACAACGCATTCAACCGACCCGTCGGAACCCGCGTATCCCACGAAGCCAACGACTGCTCCAACGCAGGAACCAACTTCTGCACATGCCGCCCCGTCAACGCCGAAGCATTCACCCGCGGAGCCCACGCGATCTGCACCAGCTCGCGCTCAATCTCCCGCTCCAGGTAGTAGCGACGCTCCTCATCAATGAGATCCCACTTGTTATAAGCGATCACCACAGCACGACCGGCATCAACAACCTGCTGAACGATCCGAATGTCCTGCTCGCTGATGGGGTCATGCGCATCAATCAACACCACCGCGACTTCAGCCTTCTCCAAGGCCGTACGGGTACGCAACGACGCATAAAAATCCGCGCCGCGAGTCAGATGAACACGACGACGAATACCAGCAGTATCAACGAAACGCCACGTCGTCCCACCCAACTCAATGAACTCATCCACCGGATCACGCGTCGTGCCCGCCACGTTATCGACGACCACACGCTCCTCACCAGCCAGACGGTTCAACAAACTCGACTTACCCACATTCGGGCGCCCCAACAATGCCACCCGGCGCGGCCCCCCACGCCGATACGCACCCTCAACCTGAGATTCCTGCGGAAGCACACCCATCAGCGCCTCCAACGCATCACCAGTCCCCCGGCCATGCAACGCCGAAACAGGCCACGGCTGCCCCAACCCCAACGACCACAACGCGGCAGCATCAGCCTCACCACGCATGTCATCAACCTTGTTCGCCACAAGAACCACAGGCTTGCCCGAACGGCGCAACAACCGCACAACCGCCTCATCGGTGTCCGTAGCCCCCACCGTGGCATCAACCACAAACAGCACTGCGTCACACAAGCCCACCGCAATCTCGGCCTGCTCAGCTACCCGCAGATGAATCCCCGTGGCATCAACCTCCCAGCCACCGGTATCCACCAGAGTGAACTTCGTTCCCGCCCACTCCGCGTCATACGCGACACGGTCACGCGTCACCCCAGGAACATCCTCCACAACCGCCTCACGACGCCCAATGATGCGGTTCACCAACGTGGATTTACCCACATTCGGGCGCCCAATCACCGCCACCACCGGCGCGGCACCCTCACCGTCCTCCTGCGCATCCGGATCGAACTGACCATCAACCAAAGCCAAGTCAGCATCATCAAGATCGAACTCTTCCAAACCAGCACGAAGAGCGCGCGCTACACCCGCATCCTCATCAGTGTCCTCACCCCGAGGCAACGAACCTGAAGCACCCTCAGGAACGTACACAACCTCCACGCCAGAAGAATCAGCATCCTGCGCCACGCCATCAGCGCCGGCAGCATCGAACTCGTAGATGCCGTCATCATCACTATCACCGATGAAATCAGCCTCAGAAGCAACAATCGCCACCACCGCACGCACCGAACCCTCGTAATCAAGATCAGTGGTGTCCAACAACGTCACCCCAGGAGCAGGCTCAACAAACGACGTCACCGCCGAATCCTGCGCATCCCGACCAACAACCTCCGCACGCGTGCGATCCGTCACCACCGAATCGCCACCAGAAAGCTCCGCCTCCTGCGTCGCCCGACGCTGCAGACGCGCCTGCTCACTAGCAGTAAGCAAAATCCGCACCGTCGCATCCGGAGCAACCACCGTAGTGATATCCCGCCCCTCAGCAACCACTCCCCCATCAGCAGCACACTCAGCCATAATCGCGCGCTGACGAGCAATCAACTCCTCCCGCACCGCAGGGATAGCCGCCACCTTCGAAACCACACCAGAGACCCGAGAAGAACGAATCTCCTGCGAAACATCAACACCATCAACAAACACCGCCGGCGCACCCGGATCGGTAACAATCTCCAAAGGCAAATCCCGAGCCGCCGCGCCCACCGCAGCAACATCCTCAAAATCAATGCCCTTATCCAGGCAGAACCAAGCCAACGACCGATACATCGCCCCCGTGTCCAGATAATCGATACCGAACATGGCGGCCACCTCACGGGACACGCTGGACTTACCAGTTCCGGAAGGGCCGTCGATAGCGATGACCAGGGGCTCGTTCTTACTCATTACTACAGCCTAACGGCCCCGCACCTTAAGCCACGACCCAGCCCGCACCCAGAACCCACCCACCCACGCACCCCTCGATACTGTGGGAGCCAACTAACCACCCACAGAGCCTCGACGTGAGCTCACGACGAAAGATCTACACCCATGACCAACAACGTAACCATGTGGTTCGACGTCGCCTGCCCCTACGCCTGGATGACCTCACGGTGGCTCAAAGACGTACAAAAAGTACGAGACATCACCCTCACCTTCCGCCCCATGTCCCTAGACATCCTCAACCGCACCAACGACATCGACGAAGAATACGCACGAAAAATGCAGGCAAACTCCGGTCCCGCCCGCGTCTTCGCTGCCGTTCACCACACCCAGCCAGACAAAATCGACGACCTCTACACCGCGATGGGCACCCTCATCCACATCAACGGCGAAAACAACAAAGAAGGCTACGGCGCCTACGACAACGTCATCCGCCAAGCCCTGTCCATCGCCCAGCTCGACCCCACCCTCGCTGAAGCCGCCAACAACGACGCCTACACTCCCATTCTCGAAAAACTTCACAACGAAGCCATGGACGCCGTCGGAGAAGACAGTGGCTGCCCCATCGTCAAATTCGCAGACACACAAGCCTTCTTCGGACCCGTCATCACCGACAACCCCGGTGGCGAAGAAGCCGGAAAAATCTACGACGCCTTCAACGCCATCGCAGCCTTCTCGTCCTTCTTCGAAATGAAACGCGCCCGCACCCAAACCCCGCAGCTACCCGGCTGGAAATAAAACCAACCACCCCCCGCGAGATCCCTCGGCGGGGGTGGTTCATACACCCGCTACCACGCCGCGACAACGCCGAACCCAGCAGCCCAACCGCATCCGGCTGCACAAAAACCTCAGCCAAACCCACCGGAGGACCAACCTCGTGCTCTAACCGCACATCCGCCACATTGACACCTTCCTGACCAACCTCAGGCAGCAGCCGCCCCAACGCTGTAGGTCGCGGGCTACGGCCCGGGCAGTCATGACGACGTTGAGGTGGACTTCGGTCGCGGCGCGCTCAGCCCGCGGGTTGGCTACAGCGCGTGACCCTGCACTGACGGGGAACTCGACCGATGGGGCCGAAGGAGAAGGGAATCAGTGCCTCTCACCAGAGCCCATACCCCCGCAGGATGGCAGGCACGAAGGCGCCGATGGCAGCGCACGCCAACGCAGCGGTCGGGTTGTGCGCGCTGAAGTGCAGCCACAGAGCCGCAGCGAGAAGCATGACACTCAGCACGGCCGAAATACAGTGACGCATGACAGCGGAGGTCACGAGAAGCGTTCTTTCTTAATCGCGCACGCTGGGCCTATGAATCCGATTCATCATCGTGGTCATGACTTGGCGTCCTATCGCTCAGGTGTCCTGATGCAATGACATAGCCACAGCGCCCCAACGCCAAACCAACACTGGCGCCAATCAGCTCCGTGTCAACAAGGTGAACACGTCTCACAAACCCGCCGCCGCGTACAGGTCAGCGATCTCCTTACCATTCAACTCACGCAACCGGCCACTCTTTTGGTCACCCAAACGAATCGGCCCCACCGCAATACGCGTCAACGTCAACACCGGGTGGCCCACCGCATCCAACAAACGACGCACCACGTGCTTCTTGCCCTCATGAAGCACAACCTCAACCAACGCCTTACCCGGAGTCGAATCAATCAACTTAAACGAATCGACCTGAACCAGGCCCTCCTCCAACTCCACACCCTCACGCAAACGACGCCCCAAATCCCGAGGAATTGGCCCCGGCACCGAAGCCACATACGTCTTCGCCACCTCATAACTCGGGTGCTGCAACCGATGTGCCAATTCACCATCATTGGTCAGCAACAACAAGCCACTGGTATCAGCGTCCAAACGACCAACATGGAACAACCGCTCCTGCCGGTTAAACAACATGTACGAAATATCCGGACGCCCGAACTCATCATCCATCGACGACACCACACCAACAGGCTTATTCAACGCGTAATACGAACGCGAAGAATCCAAATTGATGTACTGACCATCCACCCGCACACGCCGAGCCAACGGATCAATCCGAATACCCAGCTCCGTAACAATCTGGTCATCAACCTCCACCCGGCCTTGCTCAATCAACGCCTCACACGCCCGACGCGACCCCACCCCCGCGCTAGCCAACAACTTCTGCAAACGCACCCCGTCCGGATCGTGAACATCCACCACCGGAGCGTGATTTTCCCGCGGAGCTAACTGATCCGGACGCAAATCACCACGCCCCCGACGCGGCTGCTTCACCGCCTTGCGGCCAGTCTTCGCAGACGCAGCACGCCCCCCGCCAGAACTCTTCTTCGGGTAGCCGGAGCCACGCTTAGGTCCCCCCGACCCACCACTACGCCGTGCTCCACTGCCGCTACGCCCACTCATCCTGAAATCCCTACTCCATCGACAACAAACAACCGCACCCCGACACAAACGGGACGGCACTGACAAACAAAGACGCAGCACTCACCGCGCTGCACAAACTCACCGATCCGCGGCAGACTCCACATCCAACGCCATATCGAGACGATCAGTGACCTCCTCGACCTCCGGAAGATACGGCGCCAAAGGAGGCAAATCATCCAACGATCCGACCCCCAACCGATCCAAAAAAAATGGCGTCGTCCCATACAGCACCGCGCCGTGCTCCGGATCCAAACCCATCTCGGTGATCAACCCTTTAGACAAAAGAGTACGCACAACACCATCGACGTTCACACCACGCACAGCGCTGATGCGGGCCCGAGAGACAGGCTGCCGATACGCAATGATCGCCAACGTCTCCAACGCAGCCTTCGTCAACCGCGCCCTAGCCCCCTCCAAAACAAACTTCTCAACCGCTGGCCCCAACTCCGCCCGAGAATAAATACGCCACCCAATCTCAGTGCACCGCAAAGAAAACCCACGCCCCTGAGAGTCATACTCATCCCGCAACTCCTTCAGCGTCGCCTCCACACGCTGCGAAGAGGCCGACAATGCCGAAGACAACTGCTCCACCGTCACCGGCTCCTCCACCACCATGACAACTGCCTCCAACGCAGCCTTCAAACCACCCGGCAACTCATCAACAACAAAATCCTCACCCTCAACATCCTTGCCCCCAACCCCCTCAACAGCCTCAACACTCACGCGCACTCCTCCTCAAACTCATCAAACGACGACAAAACCACCCCATCAGCACAGGCATCCTCCGCCTCACCCGTCCAGCGAACCCGCAACACCCCCAACGCCGCATCCTGCACAAAATCCACCGACGCCGAGCGGAACAACTCCAACAACGACAAAAACCTCGCCACCACCACCAAAGTCGACTCCGCATCGACAACCAAATCATCAAACGACACCTCACCCCCATCCCGAACCCGCTCAGCCACAATCGCAGCCTGCTCAGCCACCGACACCGACGGCTGATGCAAATGCTCCGTCGCCACCACCGGCGCAGCCTTAGGCGTCATCGCCCCGGCAGCCACTGCCGCGAAACGCTCCGCGGAAATCCCCAACACAAGCTCAGGAACCAAACCAGAAACCAACGGATCCACCCCCGGACGCCGAGGCTCAGCACGACCCTCAGCACCCATCCGCTCAGCAATCCACTCCGACATCTCCTGATACGCCCGATACTGCAACAAACGCGCAAACAACAAATCCCGCGCCTCAATCAGCGCGAAATCCTCCTCATCTTCAACCTCAGGGGTCGGCAACAAACGCGACGCCTTAATATCAAGCAAAGTTGCCGCGACTAAAAGAAACTCCGAAGCGACATCAACATCCCAATTAGGGTCAGCCGCCTGCATCGCCCGAATGTGAGCAATAAACTCATCCGTCACGCTCGCAAGAGCGATCTCAGTGATATCCAGCTTGTGTTTACTAATTAACCCCAACAACAAATCAAAAGGCCCATTAAAAACATCCAAATGCACCTCAAAAGACGGACGTTCACGCCGCGTAAGCACACCACCAGGAGCCTGCTGCCCTGATTTCACGCTCTCACGGGGGGCGCGAGAACTACTCCCCATGCCTGATACGCCGCTCAGGGGGCATCCCCACGCCAAATCAACTCACGCGCCAGCTGGCGGTAAGCCTCACTGCCACCATGCGAAGGCGCATACGCCGTAATAGGCTCCGCAGCCAACGTCGCATCAGGGAACTTCACCGTCCGTGCAATAACCGTGTGAAACACCTTCTCATCAAAATGCCCCACAACACTGCGGACCACTTCACGACTATGCAACGTGCGACCGTCATACATCGTCGCCAAAATCCCATCAATCTTCAGACGCGGATTCAACCGATCAGCAACCTTGTCAATCGTGTCCACCAACAAAGCCACACCGCGCATCGCGAAAAACTCCGTCTCCAACGGAATAATCACACCATGGGCTGCCGTCAACGCATTCACCGTCAATAGACCCAACGACGGCTGACAATCAATAAGAACCACGTCATAGTCATCCACAATCGGACGCAAAATCCGCGAAAGAACCATCTCCCGCGCCACCTCACCAACGAGCTGAACCTCAGCCGCTGACAAATCAATATTCGCCGGAACCAAATCCATATTCGGATTGCTCGTCGACTGCACGACATCACGCACATCGTGCCCCTTCTCAATGAGAAGGTTATAAATCGTCATATCAAGATCATGTGTCGGCACCCCCAGCCCCACCGACAACGCACCCTGCGGATCAAAATCCACCAATAACACACGCCGGCCCAACTCGGCTAACGCCGCACCCAAATTGATCGACGTAGTCGTCTTCCCAACCCCACCCTTCTGATTACACACCGCGATAATCCGCGCCGGACCATGCCGATGCAAAACCGCAGGCGTACCAAAATCTGGCAAGACACGACCAGTCAGATCAACCGTACCCACCCCCACACACTCACTGCCGGGCAGCGGCTCATCCATCACGGCCTCCGGCGCATCCGACCGACTGAGGAAATCGGAACCAGCTGGGGAACTCATCCGTTCGCCCTCCTTCGACACGGCATCACGGCCACCACCATCGATAGCGTTTCGCCACGACCCTACCAGGGCAATTCACCCCGCACCCGGCACCTGAACAAGCGAATTGAGCGCGCGCCCCAAATAACTCACCCAACACCACCGCCTAAACAGCCCATCAGGAAAAACGAGCCCGCGGATGTGCTCCCGCATACACCTCCTGCAACCGCGCCATCGACACCTTCGTGTAAATCTGCGTCGTCGTCACACTCGAATGCCCAAGCAACTCCTGAACCACACGCAAATCAGCACCCCCATCGAGCAAATGCGTCGCAAACGAATGCCGCAACGTATGCGGACCAATCCCCTCGGGCAACCCTGCCCGCTGCGCAGCACCCGTAATCACCCCCCACGCCAACTGCCGAGAAAGACGCTTACCCCGACTATTAAGAAACACAGCTGCACCAGGGCTGCTCCCCCCAGGAGTTCCCCCACGCGCCCTCGCCTCCACCAGCACAGGACGACCACGCCTCACATACGCCTCCAACGCCTCAACCGCATACCGACCCAACGGAACTACCCGTTCCTTATCACCCTTACCTCGCAGACGAACAGACCCCTCCTCAAAATCCACCCCATCCACATCCAACCCAGTCGCCTCAGACACACGCGCCCCCGTGCCATACAAAAACTCCAACAAAGCACGGTCACGCAACCCCAACGCAACATCCGAGGCCGAACCATCACCCACAACCGCAACAGCCTGCAATAATCGCGCCACCTCATCCACCGACAACGCCTTCGGCAACCGTGCCGGCGGCGCAGGAGGCTGCACCGACACCGCCGGATCATCCACACACCACCCCTCAGCCGCCCCATACGCATGCAAACCGCGCACCGCCGCAAGAATCCGCCCCGTCGAAGCCAGCGAAGACACCCGCCCCAACTCGCCCTGCCGCAACGCAGACACAAAATCAACCACATCCGCGGTATGTACATCCCGCAGCAACTGCACCCCACGCCCACCCAAAAACTCCACGTACTTACCCAAATCCCGCCGATACGCAGTCAACGTATTCGACGCCAACCCCCGCTCAACCCGCAAATGATCCAGCCACACCCGCACCGCCCGCTCCACCGACGGCACACGCCCAGGGAGGAGGACATGCTCATCCCCCTCCCCAGAACGCTCAATAGGCCCCGTTTGCAGGTCAGGCCCCCTCAATCACTCGGGCAGAAACAATCGGGCGCGCATCTTCCGCCGCTGGAGACCACGACTGCGCCTGCGCTGGCACCTGCTCCCCGCTGCGAATATCCTTCACCGAATCCGGCGCAACTACGCCATCTTCGCCCTCCGCACCCAAGAACCACACAAACGGAATACCCCGACGATCCGCGTACTTAATCTGCTTGCCGAACTTCGCAGCCTTCGGCGCAACCTCGCACGCGATACCCCGCGACCGCAATGCCGCAGCAACACCCATCGCCCGCGAACGATCCTCATCCTGATTCAACGCAATCAACACACACGTCGTCGTCGGACGCGAAACCACCACATCACCATCAGCAAGCAGCTTCGCAACCAACCGCGAAACACCAATCGAAATACCCACACCCGGATACGTCGTCCGCCCATCAGAAACCAACGAGTCATACCGGCCACCAGAACAAATCGACCCATACGACTCATGCCCAATCAACTGCGTTTCATACACAGTGCCCGTGTAGTAATCCAACCCCCGCGCAATACGCAGATCCGCAGCCACCACACCCGGAGCCTGCTGCGCAGCAACCTCCACCACCGCAGCCAACTCCTCAAGACCGCTATCCAACGTCGGGTGCTCCACACCCAACTCACGCACCCGATCCACAAACGACAAGTCCGTCGAACTGATCTGAGCCAACGCCAAACACTTATCCGCCTGCTCCGCGGACAGGCCAGCTTCCACCAGCATCGCCACCATAGCCTCAGGCCCCACCTTGTCGATCTTGTCGACAATCCGAAGAACCGTCACCACCTGCTCAGCAGCAATCCCCAACCCCAAATAAAAACCCTCGGGAATCTTCCGGTTATTTACCTGAACCCGGAACGGCCCCATCGGCAACTTACTAAACGCATCAACAATCACCAGAGGCATCTCCGCCTCATAGTGGAACGGCAGCTCCCCTGCCCCCACCACATCAATATCCGCCTGCACAAACTCACGGAACCGGCCATCCTGCGGCCGCTCACCCCGCCACACCTTCTGAATCTGATACCGACGGAACGGGAACTGCAACTTGCCCGCGTTCTCCAACACATACCGCGAAAACGGCACCGTCAAATCAAAGTGCAAACCCAACCGGCGAGACGGATCCACCTCATCGGCATCACCAGGATCAGCACTCAACCGAGAAACACCATAAATCTCTTTATCTGCATCACCGCCCTTACCGAGCAGCCGTGACACCGGCTCCACCGCACGTGTCTCAATATTCGCGAAACCATGCAACTGAAACGTCTCAGCGATCACAGACAACACATGCTGCTCAACCAAACGGTCGGCAGGAAGAAACTCCGGAAAGCCGCTAATCGGCGTCACCTTCATACTCATGAGTGCAGTCCTTGCAGGTAGGGGTTGGTCAATCTCTCATGCCCGATCGTCGTTGCTGGACCATGACCAGGCAACACAAGCCCAGAATCAGACTGCGCCAGCACAATCTCACGCAGCGTCCGCTGCATCAACTGGCCATCACCACCAGGCAAATCAGTGCGGCCAATACTCCCAGCAAACAACACATCACCACTAAAAATTGTGTGATCCACCTCAACATCAGCCGCCAACCCCTGCGGCACCCCAGAAAAACGGAACAACACCGACCCCTCCGTATGCCCCGGAGCATGCACAACCTCAAACTCCAACCCAGCCAACGACACCACCTGCCCACCGTCGACCTCAACCACATCCTGCGGCTGCACCCACTGCACCCCAAACCCCAACTGCTGCTCCACCATCGACAACAAATCCGCACTCAACGCTAACGCCGGATCCGCCAACCGATACCGATCCGCCCCATGAATCCGCACCGGAGCCCCCACCTGCTGCGACAACACCGGCAACGAATACGTGTGATCCAAATGCCCATGCGTGGCCAACAACCCCACCGGACGCAACCGATACCGATCCACAACCTCACGCAGCTGACCCTCAACCCCAAAACCAGGGTCAATAACGAGACACTCCTCACCCTTATCCGGCGCAACAACAAAACAATTAGTGCCAAAAGCCTGCGCAGAAAAACCCACAACGAACACCCCATCACCCTAGCCCCCTCCAGCCAATACGCAGCAGCCCGCCCCCACCAATCCCCCGTGACACACGCCCCATAACCCCCACTAGGCCCCAACCAGATGACCGCTCCACGCCAAACCGTGCGTATCGTGGTAGGCGACGTTTCCATCGAACCGGCATCAAGCCGGTGTCTACGAAGAATGAGGCCATCGCCGTGTCCGACATCGACAAGAGCGCTCCCGCTACCGAGCAGTCCGAGAACACCACTGCGGAAACACCTGTCTCGGAAAACACCAACGAGGCAGCGCAAACCCCTACCCCCTCGCCTGAAGCGCCGAAGGAAACCGCACCCGAAGAAGTGGCAACCCCCGCCACCGCGGTCACCTCCCCAGCACTCCAGCCCGGGATCGAGGGCATGCCGACCACACTATCCACCGGCGATGCCGCCTCCTTCGGCCGCGTCGACGAAGACGGCACCGTCTACGTCCGCACCCCCGAAGGCGAACGCCCCGTGGGCTCCTACCCCGGCGCCACCGCAGAAGAAGCAATCGCCTACTTCGCCCGCAAATTCGACGAAGTCGCAGCAGTAGCAGACTTGCTCTACCAGCGAGTCACCCAAACCGACCTCGCCGCCAAAGAAGCCCAAGAAGGCCTCAACCACCTTCGCCAAGCTGTCAAAGACCTGCACGCCGTCGGCGACCTCGTCGCCCTCGACAACCGCATCGAAACCATCGCAACCGCGATCGAAGCGCGCAAAACCGTCGAAAACGAACAACGAGCCATCGCCCGCGCCGAAGCCATCGCCCGCCGCGAAGAAATTGTCACCGAGGCCGAAAAAATCGCCGCCCAGCCCGAAAACAAAATCCAGTGGAAGCAGTCCAGCGCCCGCATGCGCGAACTGCTCGACGAATGGAAGACAGCACAGCGGCAAGGCACCCGCATTGACCGTGAAACCGAACAAGGCCTCTGGCAGCGCCTGTCCTCCTCACGGAACTCTTTCGACAAGATGCGCCGCGTCCACTTCGCCCAGCTAGGGCAAGAACAAGCCGCAGCCAAAGCACGCAAAGAAGAGCTCGTCACCGAAGCTGAAAAGCTCAAAGACAGCACAGACTGGGGAGCCACTGCAGGGGCCTACAAACGCCTCATGGACCGCTGGCGCCAAGCAGGCCGGGCTTCCCGCTCCGACGACGACGCTCTGTGGAAGCGATTCAAAGCAGCCCAGGACGCATTCTTCGACGCCAAAGATGCCGTCAGCGCCGCCGAAGAAGAACAGTTCAAAGCCAACCTCGTCGTCAAAGAACAACTCCTCGAAGAAGCCAACAAGCTTCTGCCGGTCAAGAACGTCGAGAAAGCTAAAGCTGCACTACGCGTCCTGCAAGACAAATGGGACGCTGCAGGCAAAGTTCCACGCGCCGACATCGACCGCATGGAAAAAGGCATGCGTCGCGTAGAACAAGCCATCCGCGAAGCCGGAGACAAGAAGTGGGCATCCAGTAACCCCGAGGTCGTCGCCCGCGCGGCCAGCCTCGCAGCCCAGGCAGAAGAACAACTTGCGAAATACCGCAAGGCCCTTGCCCGCGCCGAAGAAAGCGGCGACGCTGCCAAAATCGCCAAGGCACGCGAAGCCCTTGAAGCGCGCGAACAATGGCTGAAACAAGCACAAGCTGGACTCGCCGAATTCGGACGCTGATCAGCTAAAACAACCACATAGATGTAAGTAGTGCGGGTTATCTCCAATGGATAACCCGCACTACTTACGTCACAGCCGAATCACCGCCGCTGACCATGCCCCCTAGCCTGAGACCCCAATGCCCTACGCACGTCATACACCCCATCAATCCGACGCAAATTACGCACTATATGGTCCAGATGGCTCGCATCCCCCATCTCGAACGTGAACTTCATATACGCCATGTGATCGTTCTTCGTTGACCGCGCACTAGACTCCACAATGCCGATACGTTGATCCGTGATCACACTCGTGATCTCCGCCAACAACCCCTGCCTATCAATCGCCTCAATTTCAATCTGCGCCCGGAACACACTCGCCGAACTCGGCGCCCACTGCACCTGACGAATCCGCTCCAGCTGCGCCAACAAAGAATCAGCGTTCGGGCAATCCCGGCGATGCACCGAAATCCCCTTACCCCGCGTCACAAACCCGATGATGTCGTCACCAGGAACCGGGCTACAACAACGCGCCAACTTCGTCCACACATCCGAAACACCAACAACAGTGACACCCGAATCCGTGCCCCCCGCATCAGCAGGACCAGTGTTACGCGCCCCCGGAATCGTTGCTTCAGCAAGATCCTCCGAAGCGCCTTCCTCACCGCCAAGCGAGCGAACAATACGATCCACCACCGACTCGGCAGAGATATTCCTCTCCCCCACCGAGGCATACAAACCACTGATGTCCTTCTGCCCCAACCCCGTAGCAATAGACTCCAGCATCTGCGCCGTCATCAACCGCTGCAACGGAAGATGACGCTTACGCATCACCTTCGTGATCTCATCCTTGCCGCGCTCAATCGACTCCTCACGACGCTCCTTGGTGAACCACGCACGAATCTTGTTCCGCGCCCGAGGCGACTTAACAAAATCAATCCAGTCCCGCGAAGGGCCGTGCCCATCAACCTTGCTCGTCAAAACCTCAACGACATCACCGTTCTCCAAACGGCTCTCCAACGGCACCAAACGACCATTAACCCGAGCCCCAATCGTGTGATGTCCCACCTCGGTATGCACCGCATACGCAAAATCCACCGGAGTAGCACCCGTCGGAAGACCAATCACTTCACCCCGAGGCGTAAACACGTACACCTCGCGGCTATTGATCTCAAACCGCAACGAATCCAAAAACTCGCCAGGATCACGCGTCTCCTTCTGCCAATCCAGAACCTGACGCAACCAATCCAAATCCGTATGACCGTTCTCCACCGGCTGGGCCATACTGCTCGGCACCCCACCGGACTTCTCCTTGTACTTCCAATGCGCAGCGACCCCATACTCAGCCCGCTGATGCATCTGATGCGTACGAATCTGGATCTCCACAGGCTTTCCCTGTGGCCCCACCACCGTCGTATGCAACGACTGATACAGATTGAACTTCGGCATCGCAATGTAATCCTTGAAACGCCCCGGCATCGGCGTCCACCGCGCATGCACCGCACCCACAGCCGCATAACAATCACGAATCGTGTCCACCAACACCCGCACAGCCACCAGGTCGTAAATCTCATCAAAATCACGACCCCGCACAATCATCTTCTGATACACGGAGTAGTAGTGCTTCGGACGCCCCGTCACCGTGGCATCCATCCCCGCCTTCTTCAGATCAGAGCTCACCTGATCCTTCACCTTCGCCAGATATTCCTCCCGCGCAGGTGCCCGCTCCCCCACCATCCGCACAATCTCGTCATACACCTTCGGATACAGCGTCGCGAAAGAAAGATCTTCCAACTCCCACTTGATCGTGTTCATGCCAAGGCGATGAGCCAAAGGCGCATAAATCTCCAACGTCTCTTTCGCTTTAGGCTGCGCCTTCTGGGCACTGACGTACTTCCACGTACGCGCGTTATGCAACCGGTCAGCCAGCTTGATCACCAACACCCGGATGTCTTTCGACATCGCGATGACCATCTTTCGTACCGTCTCAGCCTTCGCAGCATCGCCGTACGTGACCTTGTCCAGCTTCGTCACGCCATCAACAAGCATCGCGATCTCTTCCCCGAAATCGCTTCGAGCTTCCTCAAGGCTGTAATCAGTGTCCTCAACCGTGTCATGAAGCAAAGCAGCCGCGATCGTGGTCGACGTCATCCCCAACTCAGCAAGAATGCTCGCCACCGCAATCGGATGCGTGATGTACGGATCACCGTTCTTACGGAACTGCCCACTGTGAACCCGCTCAGCCACCTCATAAGCGCGCTCAATCAATGCAATATCATCCTTCGGATGCGCCTGACGCACCGCACGAACCAACGGCTCAATCGCTGGAGTCACAGAACCACGCGGCGTGCTCCACCACGCCAAACGTGCCCGCATCCACCCACCCGCGGACGAGGAGGACGCAACCGAATGAGATTCAGGCGGCGTCTGCTGCGTTCGGGCCGGAGTGTCGTTCATGAAGAAATAATAGTGCCCCTGACTGTCCGTCGCCTTTTTTCACTACCTCACACCGTGTTCGCTCTGCGCCCCTCACACCACGAGAAGGCTGTGCACCTGCTCATCAACTAGCCGCTGCCGCCCCCCCAACGCAGCGATCTCTACCACTGTGTCGAAAGCAACGACACTGGCACCCGTACGCCGAACCAACGAACACGCAGCAAACGCCGTACCACCCGTAGCCAACACATCATCCATCACCAACACCCGGTCCCCAGGGGAAAAGGCATCCTGATGAACTTCCAACGTTGCCGAACCATACTCAAGCGAATACTCCGCACTGAACGTAGCCCGTGGAAGCTTGCCCGCCTTACGAATCGGAACAAATCCCACACCCATCGCTACAGCACAGGCCGCACCCAACATGAAGCCACGCGCTTCCACGCCCGCAACCGCATCCACCTCACCCGAAAAACGCGCAACAACATCATCCACCACAGCGCGCATTACCTCAGGGTCAGCTAACACAGGGGTGAAGTCCTTAAAAAGGACACCCGGAGAAGGGAAATCTTCCACATCAACCAGACGAGAAGAAACAAGGCGGGCCAGATCAGTGCGTTGTGACACGAACGTGAGCCTAAACCATCAACCCCCACCCCCATCCCCAGCACTTGCCCAACAACCCCGTGAGATGGCGTGAGGGGCACACCAAACGGTGTGCCCCTCACGCCATCTCACCTACTCACATCAGCGAGACTTGCGACCAAACCTCTTCTTCTTTTTACCCTTCGACTCTTCCTGCAACATCGACGGGTGAATCAAACGGCCAGTCATCGTTTGCGGACCGACCTCCTGATCCGAAGCCAAAGGAACCGGACGCTCAAACGCACCCGTACGCGCCGGAACCGGCTCAGGGGCTGGGGCATCCCCAGCTGACTGATCCGCCATTACGGACTGCTCAACATAGCCGCGAGCATCCACGCGCACACCCTGCTGCTCAAGCTGCTCACGCCGCTTGCGAGCACGCACCGACAACTCACGCATAGCAGGCTCTTTCTCACGCCAATGCGCCAACAACGGTGTCGCAATACAGATGGAGCTGTACACGCCCACGCTGACACCGACAAACAGCGACAACGACAAGTCCAGCAAAGTTCCCGGACCGATCACCGTGAAGCCCATCACCAACACCGCAAGAATCGGCAGCAAAGCCACGATCGTGGTGTTAATCGAACGGATGAGCGTCTGGTTCACCGCCAAGTTCGCGGCCTCTGAATACGTCTGACGCCCCGTCTTGGCTGCCTCGGCAGTGTTCTCACGAACCTTGTCGAACACAACCACCGTGTCATAAATCGAATATCCGAGAACAGTGAGGAACCCGATAGTCGAAGCTGGCGTGATCTCAAAACCGGCCAAGGCATAAATACCGACCGTCACGATCATGTCGTGCGCCAAAGCAATCAGCGCAGCCAACGACATCTTCCACGTACGGAAGTACAAGGCCAGCACCAACGAAACAATGACGAGGAAGACCACGAGAGCCTGGATCGCCTGCTGGGAGACAGACTCACCCCACGAAGGACCCACAACCGAAGAGTTCACATTCTCGACGGGAACACCGAAAGTCTTCGCAAGCGCGGCACTAACCTGCCGAACCGAGTCATCTTTCATCCGCTCCGTTTGGATACGGACCGTGTTCCCACTGATTACCGTCGAAGAAGCGACATCGATGCCAGAAGCACCCTTAACTGCAGCCTGAGCTTTCGTGTCATAGCTCTGCGTGTCGGCAACACCAGAAACCCGGAAGTCCGACCCTCCAGTGAACTCGATACCGGGGTTAAGGCCACGAAGCCCCACACCCAACGCAACGATCACCATCAAAACCGCTGAGATAGAAAGCCAAAGCCTCAGCTTCCCCACAAACGGGATTGAACGTTGACCCGTGTACAGGTCATTTCCGAAATCGGTGAGCTTGCTCATGCGTGGCTACCTCCGGTCGGGCGGGCAGCACCCGCAGTCGGACCCGGCACGAATCGTCCAGCACCCTTATATCCAGCATCCGTGCCGAGAGTCTTCGGGTCGAAGCCGGACAACTTGTGGCCAGAAGAGAAGAACTTCGTACGAGCCAGCAGCGTCAGCAGCGGATGCGTAAAGAGGAACGTCACGAAAAGGTCCAGCAGTGTCGTCACGATCAGCATGAACGCGAATCCGCGCACGTTCGCCGCTGCGAGCAAGTACAAAACAACAGCCGCGATGAGGTTCACGCTGTCCGAGATAAGGATCGTGCGCCGCGCCCGAAGCCACCCGGATTCAACCGCTGCTGCCAGGCGTTTACCTTCTCGAGCCTCATCACGAACACGTTCGAAGTACACGATGAACGAGTCCGCAGTAGTGCCAATCGCAACAATCGCACCCGTCACCCCAGCCATGGTGAGGCGCAGGTTGTAGCCCCAACCGAGCAAGGTCAAGATGATGTAGGTCAACGCCGCCACGAGCAGCACAGAAGAGACCACAACCAAACCGGTGATGCGGTACTGCCACAGGAAGTACACGAAAACGAGAATCAGACCAAGCAGACCGGCAATCAGACCGTTGCGCAGCTGGTCGCCACCCACGGTCGGAGAGACGTTATCGGTGCTCTGCACCTCAAAAGACATCGGAAGCGCACCGAACTTCAACTGATCAGCAAGCAACTTGGCCTGATCAGCAGTGAAGTTACCGGAAATCGAAGCCTGACCACCGGTAATGGCAGAAGAGAAATACGGTGCCGAAATAACCCGGTTGTCAAGGACAGCTGCCAACTGGTTACGCGGCTGACCCAGCTTGACCATGTATCCAGAAATCGTCGCGTACGCCTGGACGTAGTCATCGTGCGTCTTCAACTGGACTTCGTAACCACCGGTGGGCTGTCCCGTCTGCGGGTTCGTGGCCATACCTGAAGAAGCATCAGCGATGTTGTTACCGTCCATCACTGTCGGTCCCAGAACGTACAAGCTCTGACCATCGCTAGCGCAAGCAACGGTGGCTTTGTTCGGGTCAGGACGCTTAGTCACTTCTTGCTTCTGGCAGTTGATCTGCTTCAGCTCCTCTTGGAGCTCGGGGGTGAGCCACCCCTCTGAGGTAGCTGCCTCGATCAGCTTGGTTGGGTCTTTACGCACATCTGCAGTGATCGTAGGAGGCGCAGCCGGTGCCGTCGGCTTACCGGTGGGGGCACCAGTGGGCTTACCCGTTGGAGCTGCAGTAGGAGATGCGCTACCCGTAGGAGCAGGTGTCGTAGGCGCTGGTGTAGTCGGCTTCGGTGCCGGCGCAGGAGCAGCGGCTGCCTTAGGGCGACCAGCAGGAGTGGACGCCGAGGGAGTCGCAGCAGCTGAAGGCGACCCAGACGGGGCGGGAGTTGTACCAGGCTTGGCTGCTGGTGGACTGCTCGCAGAACCGCTGGGAGCTGGGCTCTGTGTCGGCGAGGGGGTAGCACCCGGCGGCTGGACAGGGATCATGCCCAGTACTGGACGGAATGCCATCTGTGAACTGGCGCGAAGGCCGTCCTCCTGCTGCTTAGTCATCCGGCCCGGGACAGAGACAACAACGTTGTTTCCGAGCGTAGAGACTTCAGCTTCAGCCACACCTTGCCCGTCAACACGGGCACGGATGATGTCAACAGCTTGATCAAGCTGCTGTTGATCGACGGTCTGCCCATTTTGTGTTTGCGGCTGCAGAATCATCTGCGTACCGCCTTCAAGGTCCAGACCCAGCTTGGGAGCCCACTGCCCACCCCACATCGTGGCGGACAAAGCAAGCAGTACCACCAAACCAAGCGATATGAAAGTACATATCACCAGGTCAGAGGTGGCGCGTTTGTGTGCCGGTCGGGTGTTGGTGCGGCGCGCTCCGCTTTCAACCCCGACGTTTGATCCCTCACTCGCCACGACGCCCCCTGCTCACCGAGTTGCTGCGATCACTCGAGTGATCGAGCGAGTCGCGCGTCCACGGCGCCGGGCGGGCCCGACGGTTCCGGATCCTATGCATGAATCGTCCTCGTTGTTCTGGTGGAGTTATGCGTTCGCTGGCCAGCCGTACGAGCCGGTCAGGCTGAGACGAGCATCGACGCCGATCAAGCGAATCAGCGGATACGCCTCCACGGATGGCACGCACCGAGCGGTGCACACTGTCGTGCGGTGCTGCACCGTACACATGGACGGACTCACCACGCCTGCACTTCTACGGAGTCACGATGACCGTTCCCCCGGGGTCGCGCCACGGTCGTGGAGTGTCCGGTTGCGCACGGTGAGAGCGCCTTTGCGCCCTCCGAGTCTAGGTGACGCGTCGATGTGTCCAAGCGCGCGACTCGTGGGGGTGTGTGTCAGTCTCCTATAGCCGTCCTATACCTGAGCCGCCTTGATCATTCTCGACGGTTGGAACCGATCCTGAGTTCCGTTGCGCACCGGGCATAGACAGTGCCGGATTATCAGGAACAGGGATTCCTAAATGCTCAAAGGCCGCTGAAGCAGCAACCCGACCACGTGCTGTACGCACCATGAGTCCCTCGCGTACCAGGAATGGTTCTGCAACGGTCTCAACAGTGTCTGGTTCTTCCCCCACCGCGACAGCTAATGTCGCGACCCCAACAGGTCCACCTCCAAAACGACGACACAACGCATCCAGCACAGCACGGTCAAGACGATCCAACCCGCGACTGTCAACGTCAAACAACTCCAACGCCGCACAAGCAGCATCAGCATCGAGCACACCGCTTCCATGCACCTGTGCCCAGTCACGCACCCGCCGCAAAAGCCGATTAGCGATCCGAGGGGTGCCACGTGAGCGGTCAGCTATCTGGGCAAGACCTTCATCAGTTGCCTCGACATCAAGAAGATTCGCTGACCTGCGAACAATGGCAAGGAGCTCGCCACTGTCATAAAAATCAAGATGCCCAGTAAACCCGAAACGATCACGCAAAGGAGCGGGCAGCAAACCAGCCCGCGTGGTGGCCCCCACCACAGTGAAAGGTGCCAGCTCCAACGGAATTGCCGTAGCGCCTGGGCCTTTCCCAACGATGATGTCGACACGGAAGTCCTCCATCGCTAGATAGAGCATTTCCTCAGCGGGTCGGGCCATACGATGAATTTCGTCGAGGAAAAGCACTTCCCCTTCGGTCAGCGACGACAGGATGGAAGCCAAGTCCCCAGCGTGCTGGATAGCTGGCCCGCTCGTAATACGGATAGGGGCGCCAAGCTCAGAGGCCACGATCATGGCAAGCGTGGTTTTACCCAGCCCCGGCGGCCCAGATAAAAGAATGTGGTCCGGGCTGGAGGCCCGACGCTTAGCAGCTTCAATAACAAGGCCTAGCTGGTCACGGACGCGACGCTGACCAGGGAACTCCGCAAGCCGTTTCGGGCGTAGCGCAGCTTCGATCTGGCGTTCGTCACCGGTTTCATCCACGTGTGCGCTGGGGTCAACGATGCGTGGTGATGCGTCATACGAGCCGTCGTCCCACGGGTCTGCCGAGTGCTCTCCTAAAGGGCTCACCGGCTGAGCTCCTGCAGCGCGGCTTTCAAAGCGACCCCCACGGGAGCATCAGCATCCACGGTTTTCGCTACTCGCCCCAGGGCTGCCTCAGCTTGTTTGGCAGACCAGCCCAGACTTATGAGAGCTTCAGATACTGAACCGTTCCAGGCCGGTTCATCACTGCTACTGGCAGCGGGCTCTTCATGGTGGGCGTTTTCGTCAAGGCCGAGTGCCGTCATCTTTTCGCGCAGCTCCAAAATGATTCGTTCGGCGCTTTTCTTACCGATGCCAGGAACTTTCACCAAAGCAGCGACTTCTCCTGCAGAGATCGCTGTCGCCAGCCGGGCAGGTGTGAACACCGCCAGCATGGCCAACGCCATCCTGGGGCCCACTCCACTGACGCTTTGCGCAACCTCGAAAATTTCTTTCTCCTGCGCATCAGCGAATCCGTACAAAGTCCACGCATCTTCACGAACCACTAGGGTCGTGGCCAGCTCTGCCTGTTCTCCAACTCGCAGTGAGGCCGCGGTGGCAGGAGTGAGGCGCACCTGTAGCCCCACACCCCCAACCACAATCACAGCCTGATCTAGCCCTGCACTGATGACCGTGCCGCTGATCGAGGCGATCATGCTTCTCCTAAACCGTGCTGTTTTGCGTCGGGCACCTCACGCCACCGGAGAACGCAAGGCACATATTCGGACATGTGTTCGCTTGCAACGCTACCGCATCCCACCGAAGGTAAAACGTTGCCTCTCAGCGCCCTTGCGCCCGCTTTGTTGCCTGCTCAATACGTGCCGCCGCTCCCCCACGCCACACGTGGCACACCGCTAGCGCCAAGGCATCCGCCGCATCAGCGGGTTTAGGAGGAGCGTTCAGAGCTAAAATCCGAGTGATCATAGCTGTCACCTGCGCTTTATCGGCCCGCCCATTTCCCGTAACCGCAGCTTTAACCTCACTGGGTGTATGAAGTGCTAACGGCACTTCTCTTCGGGCTGCAGCCAGCATAGGGATGGCGCTGGCTTGTGCAGTGCCCATGATCGTACTCACGTCATTGCGGGCGAAAACTCGTTCCACGGCAATTGATTCAGGCTGGTATTGATCGAGCCACTCATCGAGTTGACCAGCCAAAGAATTGAGCCGTTCGTGAATCGGATCGCCAGTGGGGGTTCGGATTACACCTACCGCAACCATGCGCAGTTGTCTTCCAGGAGCACCGTCGACTACGCCTACACCACATCGGGTCAATCCTGGATCTACTCCCAGAACTCGCACCGCTGCTCCTCTTCGTTTGTTCTTTACATGTGTGAGAGCGCCAGGAGGTCTTAATGAGCCACCTGGCGCTCTCACACATTCACGCGTGTGCGCAGAAAGTGTGCTCAGTCTTCGTCTTCGAGCTGAGCGGCCACCTCAGGTGAGATGTCTCCGTTAACGAAGACGTTCTGCACGTCGTCGCTGTCTTCGAGGGCGTCGACGACACGCAACATTTTGCGCGCACCTTCGAGATCGAGCGGAACCTGCAGGTTCGGGACGAATTCCGCTTCGGCAGAGTCATAGTCCACGCCGGCCTCTTGCAGGGCTGTGCGGACGGCAACGAAGTCACTGGCTTCGGAAATGATGCGGAAGCTGTCACCGAAGTCTTCGACCTCGTCAGCGCCAGCTTCGAGGACGACCTCCAGTAGGGAGTCCTCGGTTGCCTCGCCGTCTTTTTGCGCCTTGGGGACGATGACGACGCCTTTGCGCTCGAAGTTGTAGGCAACCGAACCCGGGTCAGCTAGGGAGCCACCGTTGCGGGTCAGTGCCACGCGCACTTCAGTGGCGGCGCGGTTGCGGTTATCAGTCAGGCACTCGATCAGGACTGCGACACCGCCGGGGGCGTAGCCCTCGTACATGATGGTCTGCCAGTCGGCGCCGCCTGCTTCTGCACCGGATCCGCGTTTGACGGCGCGGTCGATGTTGTCGTTGGGGACCGAGCTCTTCTTAGCCTTCTGGATGGCGTCGAACAGTGTCGGGTTGCCTGCTGGGTCACCGCCGCCAGTACGTGCCGCGACCTCGATGTTTTTGATCAGCTTGGCGAACAGCTTGCCGCGCTTGGCATCGATGGCCGCTTTCTTGTGTTTGGTAGTCGCCCACTTGGAGTGACCGCTCATACGTTGTCTCCTCGAAAATCGGAACGGAGTGCCCGCGGATTTGTCGGTATCGATCGCATCCAGATCCGAACTATCGTACCCATCTGTCGTGTAGTGGCCTGCGCCTTCAGAGTGGGGTGGGCTGTTTAGCTTGCTTGGACGAGGTTGATGAAGTGCTGGTGCATGCGGTGGTCGCCGGTTACCTCGGGGTGGAATGCGGAGGCTAAGAGATTTCCTTGGGCGACGACTACGGGGCGGGGTTTGCTGTGGCCGGTGGGTGTTTCGGTGGTGGCTGAAGCGAGTATTTCAACCTCAGGGCCAGTGGTTTCTACCCATGGGGCCCGGATGAAGACGGCACGCATGGGGGTGTCAGTAGTCGTGATGCCAGCTACAGGTAGATCTGTTTCGAAAGAGGCGATTTGGCGTCCGAATGCGTTGCGCCGCACGACGATGTCGAGGCCGCCGAGGGTTTGTTGGCTTTTTTCGCCGTCGAGGATTGAGTTGGCTAGCAGGATCATTCCGGCGCAGGAGCCGTAGGCGGGCATGCCATTGCGGAGTCGTTCTTTAAGGGGTTCTTGGAGGTCAAAGGTTCGTAGGAGCCGGTCGATCACGGTGGATTCGCCCCCGGGTAGGACGATGCCGTGCACGGTGTGGAGCTCTTCGGGGCGGCGAATGGGCACTGCGGTGGCGCCGCAGGCGGTGATGGCGGTGGCGTGTTCACGCACGTCGCCTTGGAGCGCAAGAATTCCGATGGTGGGCGATGTCACGTCATAAAAGGCTACGTGGTGGGGTGTGGTGGGTTAGGCCAATAGCAGCGGCGGGGAGATGTGTGTGGGCTTCTCCCCGCCGCTGTGTTTCTTGGGGTTTATTCGAAGGTGAGCTCGGTGGCTTTTTGGAATTCAGGGTGACGTTCTTTGTTGCGTTTGACCAGCGGCCATAGGAACCACACGGTGGCTGTGAATAGGGCTGCTGCGCCGAGCACCTTCCAGTTAAAGAACTCGTTTGAGGTGTCGATGAGCATGATCACGATGATGCCCACCAAGCAGATGATGCCGAACCAGCCGGTGTAGGGGGCCCCGGGCATGGGGAATGAGGTGGGTTCGACGAGGCCTTTGTTGATGCGTTTCCGTAGGGCCATTTGGCAGGCGAAGATCGTCACCCATGTCCATACGATGCCGACTGCGGCGGTTTCGACGGCGATGTCGAATGCTTCTCCAGGCATGAATACGTTGAGGATGACTCCCAGGAAGTACACGAATGCGGTGAGGAGGATGCCGCCTGCGGGTACGCCGGTTTTGTTGAGTTTGGCGGTGAAGCGGGGGGCTTCGCCGGATGCTGCCAGGGAGCGCAGGATGCGGCCGGTGGAGTAGAGGCCGGAGTTACATGAGGAGAGCGCTGCGGTGATGACGATGACGTTCATGAGGTCGCCGATCCAGGGAAGCATGGATCCGAAAGCGGTGACGAAGGGGCTTTCGCCGGCTTTGTAGGCGGTGTAGGGCAGCAGGCAGGACAGCAGGAACACGCTGCCGACATAGAACAGGGCGATCCGGTAGATAACAGCGCGGACTGCTTTGGGGATGACATGTTCGGCGTCGTGGGTTTCCCCGGCTGCGGTGCCGACGAGCTCGATGGTGGCGTAGGCAAAGACGACGCCTTGCATGAGCATGACGAAGGCAAGGGTGTTGCCGTTGGGGAAGAATCCATCGGGTGAGGTCAGGTTGTGTAGTCCGGCGGGGTTGCCGTTGAACTTGAAACCGATGATGACCATGACGGTGCCAACGATGAGGAAGGCCGATAGGGCGAGCACTTTGAGTAGGGCGGCCCAGAATTCGAGCTCTCCGAAGGCTTTTGCGCTGGAGAGGTTGATAGCTAGCACGAGGGCTAGGGCTACGAGCGCGCTGATCCATTGAGGGGTGTCGGGTAGCCATTTGCTGATGTACACGGCAATGGCGGTGATTTCGGCGACCCCTGTGGTCATCCAGTTGAGCATGTACATCCAGCCGGCCATGTAGGCGGCGCGGTCTCCGAAGAATTCACGTGCGTAGGAGACGAAGGATCCGGAGCTGCGACGGTGCATGACGAGTTCGCCTAGGGCACGCATAAGGAAGAAGGCGATGACGCCGCAGAAGGCGTAGGAGAGGATGAGTGAAGGCCCTGCGATGGCCAGGCGGCGTCCTGCGCCGAGGAAGAGGCCGACTCCGATGGCGCCGCCGAGGGCGATCATCTGGACCTGACGGTTGGTGAGCGATTTGTGGTAGCCGGTGTCGCCTGCGTCTTCGAGGTGGAGGGAGGCGTTTTCGGCTGGCTGTGCCGGGGTTGAGCTCGTTGATGAGCTTCGTTGCTCACCAGGTTGTGATGATGTCATGCCCTAACAGTGAGGCCATGGGGTGGCCTGCATGAACTTGTGGTGTCGGCAAGCGTCTAGGCGGCCGTAGTGGCTGTTGTCTGCACATGGCCAACTAGCTGGGAACTTATGAATATCGCGCTGAAATTAGTCTGAAAAAATTTTTGCGGTTCTGGTGTGTCTTGTCCGGCAGTGGTGTATGGGTTTGTGGTTACTGCCTATGTGCTGGTGGTCAGCGGCGCGAGAACGTGTTTTATGTCGCACCGCTGACCACGGCTGCGTTTGTTTATGTGTGTTTCAGTGGCAGGCGCAGGTCAGAGGTCACCAGCCGCGCTCAGCGAGGCGGTGGGGTACGGGGATGTCGTCGACGTTGATTCCGACCATTGCTTCGCCCAGGCCTCGGGAGACTTTGGCGATGGTGTCGGGGTCGTCGTAGAAGGTGGTGGCTTTGACGATCGCTGCAGCGCGTTGGGCGGGGTTTCCGGACTTGAAGATGCCTGAGCCAACGAAGACGCCTTCGGCGCCCAGCTGCATCATCATAGCGGCGTCGGCTGGGGTGGCGATACCGCCAGCGGTGAAGAGTACGACGGGGAGTTTGCCGTTGGTTGCTACTTCTTTGACTAGGTCGTAGGGGGCTTGGAGTTCTTTTGCGGCTACGTAGAGTTCGTCTTCGGGGAGCGAGGTGAGCCAACGGATTTGATCGCGCATTTTGCGCATGTGCGTGGTGGCATTGGAGACGTCGCCGGTGCCGGCTTCTCCTTTGGAGCGGATCATCGCTGCACCTTCGGTGATGCGGCGTAGGGCTTCGCCGAGGTTGGTGGCGCCGCAGACGAAGGGGACGGTGAAGGCCCATTTGTCGATGTGGTTGCTGTAGTCGGCGGGGGTGAGTACTTCGGATTCGTCGATGTAGTCCACGCCCAGGGATTGCAGTACCTGTGCTTCGACGAAGTGGCCGATGCGTGCTTTGGCCATGACGGGGATAGAGACGGCGTTGATGATGCCGTCGATCATGTCGGGGTCGCTCATGCGTGAGACACCGCCTTGGGCGCGGATGTCGGCAGGGACGCGTTCGAGGGCCATGACGGCAACGGCGCCTGCGTCTTCAGCGATTTTGGCCTGTTCTGGGGTGACGACGTCCATGATCACGCCACCTTTGAGCATTTCGGCCATGCCGCGTTTGACGCGGGTGGTGCCTACAGCGGACTGGGCGGATGACTGTTCGGTCATGGGTGCTCCCTTGCGTTCCTAATGACTGATGCCTGGGTAGACGATACGCGCAGCGCTGTTGTGGCTGGTCTGGATGGGTGTGGGTTAGGTGGGTGGTGCGGTGAGGTCGTCGTCGAATTCGATGGGGCGGGGTGTGGTGGCGTGTCCGGCGAGGTGGGCCATGCGTACCAGGGGTGTGTGTCGCAGGCGGCGGACGTCGCTGACGGTGTCGTTGTAGAACTGGCGGGCTAGCTGGACACGGCGGTGTGTGGCGATGGTGTGGGCGATTGGGTCATCGGGTGAGTTGCTGTTCGTAGGGGTGGCGGTGGGCAGGGTTTCGCGGAGTGCGACGGTGAGGGCTGTTTCGGTGAGTTCGCGTAGGGCGAGTTGTCCTTCAGCCCAGTCGAGGGTGAGGAGGCTGTGGTCGCTGTGGGTGGCTTCGGCGCTGGCGGAGGCGAGTATGAGTGAGCTGGCGGGGTCTAGGAGTCCGGAGTTTGCCAGGGTGGTGGCTGCTTCTGCGCGGCGGATGAGGTAGGCGTCGAGGGCGGCGAGGGCTCCTTCGGCGCGGGTGTGGAGGCGGTGTAGTCGCGCTGCTGTGTAGGAAAGGTGCCAGGCGAATAGGGCGAGGATGAGCAGGGTGGTGAGGATCCAGGTGGTGTTCATGGGGTAAGGGTCGCTTTGAGGGTGGCCCAGAGGGCTGTTGCGGTGTTGGTCAGGGGTGTGGTGCGGGTTCCTTCCAGGACGGTTTCGTAGACGGCGAGGATGTCGTCACTGACGTGGCGCCAATCGTAGGTGGCGGCGCGGGCCGGGCCTGCTAGGTGCAGCTGGTTGCATAGTTCGGGGTTGTGGAGGAGGTTGGTGATGGCCTGGGCGAGGGCGTGTGAGTTTCCTGTGGGGAAGGTGATTCCAGCGTCGCCAAGAACGTGGGTGAAGGGGGTGAGGTTGGAGGCGATGACTGGTGCCCCGGCGCTCATTGCTTCTACTAGGACGATGCCGAAGCTTTCGCCTCCGGTGTGGGGGGCGATGTAGGCGTCGACGGAGCGTAGGAGTGCGGCTTTGTCTGTTTCGGGGATTGCTCCCAGGAAGTGAGCGGCGTGGCGGGCTGAGGCGGGGATGCGGTTGCGGGCGGTGGGGATGTCTCCGTGGCCGGCGATGAGTAGGCGTAGGCCTGGGTGGTGTTTGAGTAGGTGTGGGAGGGCATCGGCCAGGACGGGTAGGCCTTTGCGGGGTTCGTCGATACGGCCTAGGAATGCGATGGTGGGGTGGTCGGGGGTTCCGGTCCAGGTGGGATTGGGGGTGGCGGTAGCGAAGGTGTGTGTATCGACGCCGTTCGGGATGATGACGCTATCGATGCCCATGTGGTTGAGGGCGGTTTGTCGGGCAGCTTGGGAGACGGCGATGCGGCCGTGGATTTTTTCTAGGGATGAGCGCACTAGCGGGGATACCGCTTGGATAGCGAGGGAGCGTTCGAGGTTGGTGTGGAAGGTCGCCACGATGGGGGTTCGTGCCGCGCGTAGGGCGAGGATGGATGTGCTAGGTACGAGGGGTTCGTGGATGTGGAGGATGTCGAAGCGGCCGTTTTCTAGCCAGGTGGTGACACGGTTGGCTACGGCTGGGCCGAAGGCTAGGCGCGCGATAGAGCCGTTGTAGGGGATGGCGCGTGAGTTTCCGGCGCTGGTGAAGTTGCGGGTGTGGGGGGTGGTTTCGTCTGCTGGGGCGAGTACAGCGACGTGGTGTCCGCGGGTGTGGAGTTGGTGGGCGAGGTCGCGGGTGTGGTTTTGCACGCCGCCTGCGACATCGAAGCTGTAGGGGCAGACGATTCCGATGCGCATCTTAGGTGCCTTGGGGTGTGTAGATGGGTTGCATCATGTGCCAGTCCTGGGGGTGGTTGAGGATGTTGTTGGCGATGACGTCAACGCAGTATCGGGTAGCGTCGCGGACGCGTTGTCGGGTTGTTCCGCTGGTGGGTGGGGCGGGTGGGTGGAATTGGATGACGGTGCGGTAACTGGTGGTTTCGGGGGTGGGTTCGTAGTGGATGGTGACGGGCAGGACTGAGATTCCTGCGGTGATGGCCAGGGCAGCTGGGCCGACGCTGGCGTTGATGTGACCGCCTGGGAAGGTGACAGCCACTCCCCCACCGGTGAGGTCTCGATCGGCCAGTAGGGGGATGATGACGGGTTTGCTGGTTTCGTTGTGGAGGGTGCGTAGTACGTTTCCTTCGCCGGTGAGGGCGATGATGCGCATGCCTAGGGCGTGGCGAGTGGCGCGGAAAAGGGTGAAGACGCTTTCTGGTTGGAGGCGTTCGGCGACTGTGACAACGGGGCCCAAGTCGAGTTGGGCCCAGGCTCCTGCGAGGTCCCAGTTTCCGCTGTGGGAAAGGAAACAGGCAACAGCGCGGGGCTGCTCAGGTGACCCCATGGCTGCGCGGATGTGATGCAGTCCTTCTATTCGGGTGGAGTTTCGGATGTCTTCGGGGGTCATTGCTGGTAGCCGGAATAGTTCGCACCAGTAGCGCAGGTAGGAGCGAACTCCGTCACGGACGAGGGTTTCCGGTGAGCGAGGGTGCGGTAGGTGTGGGTGCAGGTGGCGGTAGTTTTCGCGCAGGGTGCGTACGCCTTGCCCGTTAGCGATATAGGTCAGGTGGGCGGCGAGATCGAACAGGGCGAAGGCTAGGCGTTGAGGTAGTCGTGGAATTACCTGCCAGGCGGTGGCGAATGCGCTGGTTGTGAGCTTGTCGCTGATGTGTTTGCGCCAGGTGTGGGTGGGGTTTTTCATGGCACGGGGTGGATGTGGTCGGTGCGTTTTTTCTCGATTTCTTTTGCGACTGCGTGCATTCGTTGCCATACGGTCAGGGCGCTCGCGGCAGCTAGGGCCCACAGGATGTAGCCGAGGGTGTCGCTGGGCAGGTTGGCGATGTCGACGATGAATGCTCCGGCGAGGGTGATGAGGAGTCTGTCGGCGCGTTCGGCGATGCCGATGTTTGCTCCGGTCATTCCTAGGCCTTCGGCGCGGGCTCGGGCGTAGCTGGTGACGAAGGCGAAGACGAGGCAGAACAGTGAGGCCCAGGTGGCGGAGGTTTCGTGGGGTTGGCGGGCGTAGTAGAGCAGGAGGCCGCCGAATACAGCTCCGTCGGCGAGGCGGTCGAGGGTTGAGTCGAGGAAGGCTCCCCAGGTGCTGGTGGTGCCTGATAGGCGTGCCATTGTGCCGTCGAGGAGGTCGAATAGGACGAAGAATGTGATGAATAGGACTCCGGGTGCGAATTCTCCTCGGGGGAAGAACCAGAGTGCGCCTGTGCATACGCCTAGTGCTCCGATGGTGGTGACTGCGTCGGCGCTGAGGTGTATGCGCAGGAGGATTTTGGCGATGGGTGTGGCGATTTTGGTGGCGAATGAGCGGGCGAATTTGTTCAGCATGGGGCCCCTTCGTGGTGGTGGGTGTGTGGGGGCCGCCGTTGTGGTGGTGGGCATTCGCTGTCGTAGGTGGGTGTGTGGTGTCGGGTAGGCGCTGCGAATGCCGGTGTGCTCATGATTAGCCCACCCTATGTGAAGGGGTGGTTTTTCTTGTCGGTTGGTGGTGCTGCTTATTGGGTGGTGTCTGTCCATCCTTGAGTGAACATGCGTCGGGTGTCATCGAGGAGGACGGGTAGGGCTTTGGTGCGGCCGATGATGGGGAAGAAGTTAGCGTCGCCGGACCATCGGGGGACGATGTGTTGGTGCAGGTGTGCTGCTACGCCGGCGCCTGCTACTGCGCCTTGATTCATTCCGATGTTGAAGCCATGTGGGGCATTGACGTGCTGCATCATGCGGATTGCTTGGCGGGTCATTGATGTGAATTCGGCGAGTTCTTCGTCGTTGAGGTCGATGTACATGGGGATGTGGCGGTAGGGGCAGATGAGTAGGTGGCCGGGGTTGTAGGGGAAGAGGTTGAGGATGGCGAAGCAGTGTTTTCCGCGGTGGACGATGAGTGCTTCTTCGTCGGTTTTGGTGGGGCCTTCGCAGAAGGGGCAGTCGTTTTCTTTTGCGGTGTGTGGTTGTGATGTGTTTTTTGTTTCGGAGTTGCCCTGGATGTAGGCCATGCGGTGCGGGGTCCAGAGGCGGTCGAAGCCGTCGTGTTCGCCAGCGAATTGCGTGGCTGGGTCGATCCGGGGCGGTTGGGTCATGGGCTTGATTTTAGGTCTGGTGGTGGGGTGAGTTAGGGGTGGCACGGTGTGTGTCCGTTCCACCCCTAACAGGTGTGGTTTGTGTTTTTGGTTACTCGGTTTCTTCGGGTGTGTGGGTGGAGGCGACGGGGTCGTTGTTGTCGCGGCTGCGGATGGTGGTGAGGATCCGTTCGATTGCTACGTCGACGGGGACTTTGTTTTCTTGGCTGCCGTCGCGGAAGCGGAAGCTGACGGCGTTGTTGCTGCGGTCTTCTTCACCGGCGATGAGTGTGAAGGGGACTTTGGAGGTGGATGCGTTGCGGATTTTCTTGGGGAAGCGGTCGTCGCTGTGGTCGATTTCGATGCGGACGCCGTGTTCGCGTAGGCGTGCTGCGATTTCTTCGAGGTATTCGCCGTGTTCTTCTGCGACGGGGATTCCGGTGACTTGCACGGGGGCGAGCCAGGCGGGGAATGATCCTGCGTAGTGTTCGACGAGGACGCCGAAGAATCGTTCGATGGAGCCGAAGAGCGCGCGGTGGATCATGACGGGGCGTTGGCGGGTTCCGTCTGCGGCTTGGTATTCGAGTTCGAATCGTTCTGGCAGGTTGAAGTCGAGTTGGATGGTGCTCATTTGCCAGGTGCGGCCGATGGCGTCTTTGGCTTGTACGGAGATTTTGGGGCCGTAGAACGCGGCGCCGCCGGGGTCGGGGACGAGGTCCAGACCGGAGTCGGTGGCGACTTGGCGCAGTGTTTCGGTGGCTTCTTCCCAGGTGGCGTCGTCGCCGACGAATTTTTCTGGGTTCTTGGTGGAGAGTTCGAGGTAGAAGTCGTCGAGTCCGTAGTCCTTGAGTAGGTCTAGGACAAAGGTGAGTAGCCGGGTGAGTTCGCCGCGCATTTGGTCGCGTGTGCAGTAGATGTGGGCGTCGTCTTGGGTGAATCCGCGGGCGCGGGTGAGACCGTGAACGACGCCGGATTTTTCGTTGCGGTAGACGGTTCCGAATTCGAAGAGTCGTAGTGGTAGTTCGCGGTAGCTGCGTCCGCGGGAGCGGAAGATGAGGTTGTGCATGGGGCAGTTCATCGGCTTGAGGTAGTAGTCCTGGCCGGGTTTGGTGATGTTGCCTTCGCTGTCGCGTTCCTCATCCATTTGCATGGCGGGGTACATGCCGTCGCGGTACCAGTCGAGGTGTCCGGAGACTTCGAACAGGTTGCCTTTGGTGATGTGTGGGGTGTTGACGAAGCTGTATCCGGCGGCGATGTGGCGTTGGCGGGAGTATTCCTCCATTTCCATGCGCATGATTGCGCCTTTGGGGTGGAATACGGCCAGTCCGGAGCCGATTTCGTCGGGGAAGCTAAACAGGTCCATTTGGTTGCCTAGGCGGCGGTGGTCGCGCTTTTCGGCTTCGGCGATGCGGTCGAGGTAGGCGCGCATTTCGTCTTTGGTGGGCCAGGCGGTGCCGTAGAGGCGTTGCATGCCGGCATTGCGCTGGTCGCCGCGCCAGTAGGCGGCGGAGCAGCGCATGAGTTTGAAGCCGTTGGCGAGCAGTTTGGTGGTGGGTACGTGGGGGCCGCGGCATAGGTCGCGCCAGACCACTTCGCCTTTGTGGTCGACGTTTTCGTAGATGGTGAGTTCGTCGCCGCCGACTTCCATGGACGCCCCTTCTGCTGCGGCGTCGATGTCGTCGGCGTTTTTACCGGATCCAGGGCCGCCAGAGAGGCCGATGAGTTCGAGTTTGTAGGGCTCGTTGGCTAGTTCGGCTTCGGCTTCGGCTTGGGTGACGACGCGGCGGCGGAAGGTTTGTCCTTCGTTAACGATGCGCTGCATCGTTTTTTCGAGTTTTTTCAGGTCTTCTGGGGTGAAGGGTTCTTCGACGTCGAAGTCGTAGTAGAACCCGTCGGTGATGATGGGGCCGATGCCGAGTTTGGTGTTGGGGCGCATGCGCTGGACTGCTTGGGCCATGACATGGGTGGCGGAGTGGCGAAGTACGTTGAGGCCGTCTTCGCTGCTGATGTCGACGCCTTCGATGGTGTCGCCGTCGTTGAGGACGTGGGCGAGGTCGACGAGGCGGTTGGTGTCTGCGTCGGTGAGGCGGGCGACAACGATGCGTTTGTCGTCGGCGAACAGGTCAGCGGCAGTCGTGCCCTGCTCGACCGTTCGTTGCTCTCCGGCTACGGTCACGGTGATCTGCGTGGGCACGATGGTCTCCTCGATTAGTTACGTGGCGTTGATGTTCATGCGGCGTTGTATAACGCTCGCGCAATGATGCTACGTCCTGGTACCCATCCTGGTAGCAATCGGAGGGTGCGCATGATCGCCTAGTGGGCGTTGCTGTGTGCTGTGTGCGGTGTGTTGTTGGTGTGGAAAGAGGGTTTTTAGCGGTGAGTACAGAGCAGGTGCGGGGCGTGGCTGCGTCGGGTTGGTTGATGTTGGCTTGTCCGGTGTGTGGTGGGGATTTAGTCCCTGATGTGCAGGTTCGGTGTTTTGGGTGTGGGGCGGGTCATCGTTTTGATCGGGCGCGCCAGGGGCATGTGACGTTATTGGGTGGCCGGGGTCGGCATGGTCTTGTTGCTGATGATGCCGCGATGGTGGCGGCGCGGTTTGAGGTGCAGTCTTCGGGGCTGTATCGCCCTATTTTGGATGGTGTGGTGGCCGCTGTGCTCGAAGAGGGGGTGTTGCCTGCTGGTGGGGCGGAGTTGGGTGGGATTTTGGATTGTGGTGGTGGGACTGGTTATTACGCGGCAGGGGTGCTGTCGCAGACGCCGTTGGGTTTTGGGGTGGGTATGGATTTGTCGGTGTATGCGGCGCGTAGGGCGGCTAAGGCGCATGCGGGGTTGGTGTCGGTGGTGGCTGATACGTGGGAGCGTTTTCCGATTCGGGATGGGAGCGTTCAGGTTGCGTTGGTAGTTTTCGCGCCTCGTCATGGCGCGGAGTTGGGGCGGGTGTTGCGTCCTGATGGTGTGGTTATGGTGGTGACTCCGTTGTCTCATCATTTGGCGGAGTTGTCGGGGGCTATGCGGGTGCGGGTGGATCCGCGTAAGGAGGAGAGGCTTGCGGCTTCGATGGAGGGGTTTGAGGTGGTTTCGCAGCGGTGTGTGGAGCGTCGGGTGCCTGTGGAGGCTGCGCAGGGGCGTCTTTTGGTGGGGATGGGGCCGGGGGCGCATCATGCGGGAGATGTTGATGGATTGGTGTTGCCCTCTGAGGTGACGTTGGCGGTGCGGGTGGGGGTTTATCGACCAGTTGGGGTGGGGTGAGGGGTGATTGTTTGGTGGCATGTGGAGGCTGGTCGCCACATGCCGACTGAGTCGATGGTGCCGCGTCCGGGAACTGTTGATATTTGGTTGAATCCGAATTTTTCGTAGAAGGGGATGTTCGAGATTTTGGAGGATTCTAGGTAGGCGGCTTGTCCTGCTTTGTCTGCGTGGTGGAGGCCTTGCTGGATGAGAGCACTTCCGGCGCCGCGGCCACGGGCGGAGGGGATGGTTCCTACGGCTTTGAGGTACCAGTGGGGAATGGTGGGTAGGTGTGATCGGATTTCGTTTTGGGTGAGTAGGGCGTGGTGGAGTCGTTTACCGAAGATGGATAGGTATGTGGGTAGTCCTTTGAGCTGTTGAAAGAGGGTGACGTGTTCGTTGGGGACGCCCCAGAGCGCGCATCCGAGTGCTTGGCCGCTGGTGGTGTCGCGGGCGAGGTACACGTATCCGTTGGCGGTGATTACTTCGGTGATGATGCGGCGGAAGAGGGTTGGGAGTCGTTGGTGGTCTCGGGCTGGGATGAGACCTAGGGTGTACTCGTCGTCGGCGAAGGCTTGTGCGAGTACCTCAGCGCATGTGTCGCGGTCTGATTTGGAGCCGGGAACGATTGTGAGGTTGCGGTTGGGCATGGCTACTCCCCTTTGAGTGGTCATTCGTTTAATTTTATTTATTTTCAGGAAAGCTGGGAGTGATTGGGTGGTTATGGCAGGGTGGTTCCGCGTATGGAGTAAATGTGCAGCAAATACGTGGAGTACATAAAGAGTCGGGGTGTCACGGATATATCCGTGACACCCCGACGGTGTTGCGATGTGTGCTCAGGTCATCAGTGAGCAGGTAGTGCTCTACTGGTGATCAGAGGTGTTGGGTCACTTGGCACCCATGCGAGCGGTGACCATGTAGCCCCAGGTGGGGTGCTTGTAGACGCCCACGCCGCCGATGGTGTGGCCCTTGAAGACCATGGGCAGGTAGTGCGGCTGGGAGTTGATCCACTGGTTGACAGCCGTCTTCGCCGGGTCCGGGCCAGCGGCCAGGATTTCCCCGTAGTTGTTGTAGTAGAAGCTGGACTTGTCGTGAACCATGGTGTTCAGGTCAGCCTGGTGCTTGGACCATGCACGGGAGTCGTTGGCTAGGCGCTGGTCCCACTTCAGTGGTGCAACGCCAGCCTGCTGGCGGGTCTGGTTGATCTTGTCGAAGATCGCGCGCTCGATCTGGTCGAGCTGAGCGTCCTTGGATCCTTCACCGGGCTTGCCAGGCTGCGAGGGGTCACCAGGCTTGCCGGGCTGACCGGGCTGACCGGGCTTGCCGGGGTGCGAGGGGTCACCAGGCTTGCCGGGCTGACCGGGCTGACCGGGCTTGCCAGGCTGCGAGGGGTCACCAGGCTTGCCGGGCTGACCGGGCTGACCGGGCTTGCCGGGGTGCGAGGGGTCACCAGGCTGTCCAGGCTGACCGGGGCGAGAAGGCTTGTCGCCACCGATGTTGCCTACGCCAGTGCCGTCGCCAGGCTTCTTACCGTGGTCGCCACCCGGGGTCTTGTCACCACCCGGGGTGCCAGGCATACCCGGGGTCTTGTCACCACCGGGGGTGCCAGGCATACCCGGGGTCTTGTCACCACCGGGGGTGCCAGGCATACCCGGGGTCTTGTCACCACCCGGGGTGCCAGGCATACCCGGGGTCTTGTCACCACCGGGGGTGCCAGGCATACCCGGGGTCTTGTCACCGGGGTGCGTGGGGTTGGGGTTGGTGGGGTCGTCGCCGTAGCCCTTGTCGCCAGGCTGGTTCGGGTTGCGGTCCTGGAAGTCGATCCACGGGCAGTTGCGGTAGAAGCCATCTTTGATGGCGCCGCCGGTGAACTTGTTCACGAAGGAACGAACGCGGTCGGCTCCGCTTGTGCGGTCGTTGATGACGTCGTCGAAAAGCTCTTTGAACTCTTCACTCGAGAGAGCGAAGGGGATGGGGTTGACCAGGTTGGCCTTTTCGGGGGTCTTGGCCTTCTTGTCCTTGTCACCGGCTTTCTTGTCACCGGAGGTAGCTGCCGGCTTGTGGCTCGACTGGTCGTGCTTCCCGTCTACTGCGAAAGCAGTCCCGCCGACCACCAGTGAGGAGGCCAGGCCGCATGCGGCGGTAGCCGCAATCATCCGGGAGGCGCGCTTGCTGAGCTTTTTCTGCATACTTTCTCCTGTATTTATGCCTTGTCGAAGGGCATTGGGGCCGTGGAGGTGCGCCCCTGTGTATCCCTGCTTTTTTTGGGGGGGGTGTCCCGCCCCTTTTACAAGGGGCGGGACGCGTGTTCACCGGGGGTGAATCACTTCTTGAGCGTGCCCAACGCCTTCTTGTAGGCGGCGTCGAGCGCGGCAATTTCTTTGTCGACGTCGGCAACGGTGACGTTGATCTTGGCCCAGACGCCGACAGCGTGTGTGATGTTCTTGTTGAGCTCTTTGTAGACACCGCGCTCGGCCTTGCCGAGGATCTTGGTGTCGCGGCCCCAGCGGATCTCCCAGATCTTGCGGTTCAGGCCGGCCTTGACGTAGATGGTGGCGCGGTCGGTCGGCTTGAGGTCGGGGTAGTTCTTGACCTTCTCGAGGTCCTGGATGAGCTCGTCGCGGGAGGCGTTCAGCTGCTCCATCGTGGAGGTGGGGTTGCAGACGCGGATGATGGCTTTGGTGACCGCGAAGCCGAGCTCTGCGTGAGCTTTGGAGATCTTGTTCCGCAGGTTCTTGTGGGAGTAGTGGATGGTGACGGCGATCTGGCGAACGACCTCGACGCGAGCCTTGATGGTGGCGGGGTCGAATGCCGGGGGCTGCCCAGAGGCGATGGCAACGATGGTGCCACGCAGCTCGAAGGCGGTCTTCAGGAGCTGCTTGATCTCCTTGAGGTAGTTCGTGTCAGGAGCGATTTCCTTGGCGGTCTGCAGCTCGTTGATGGAGTTGTTGATCTTGTTCAGGTCATTCTTGGCCTCGGCGCGGTAGGCGGCGATGGCCTCTGCGGAGACGTGAGACTGAGCTGAGAAGCTGGTCTGCGTGGTGAGAGGAGCAGCGTGGCTCGGCACGGAGTAGACGAAAGGGGAGATTGACAGGGCGCAGGCGGCCAGGCCCGCAACTGCCTTGCGTGAGCTGAACATAAGTTTTCCTCAGGGTGGTAAGAACCCGGCTGAGCCGGGCTGGGGAGTTTTGTTCTTTTGACGCTCCGCTTCAGGGCGGTGTCGAGTTTCGACGTGCTCGAGTGGGTGCGTGGTCGTTCGAGGGGGCTCGCTGTTCATCCGTCCACGTGCCGTCATCGGTGCGACATCGGGTGTTGTTTCACGGCGTGGCGCCTTGAAACAGGTCGGCTCGCGGCCAACGAGGAGAACGCTACCCATGCAGATGGGACCCACCTGGCCACAAGGTGACCCACAGCATCTGCAGGTCACACATATGTGTATATGGGGATTTGCCTTTATTTGCAGCATATGTGGGCACCCACAGAGGGTATGCGGGGGTGTGTGGGCGGCTGGTTTTGCGTGGAGTCAGCCTGTGTGTTCCGCGGGCAGGTGGCTGGTTGGTGTCTGCCGGGAATTTCGTGGTTTTTCCTGGTGAGGAGGGGAAGGAGAGTGGGTGGTGCACTGCATAGCGGGCGATGTGGCTGTCAAGTTTGCGTGCCACTGAGAGGCTTTTCTGTTTTTTACCTGTGAGTCAGATGAATGATGCGTCACGCCTGAATAAAATTCTCAGCGGAGATACAGGTCATTGATGTGGTGTGGTGGGCGTGTGGGTGCGGGCTGAGGGGCGTGAGAGCTGAAGTGAAGCCAAACAGGTAATTCGGAATTGCCTCCAGGAGCTGTTGCCTTTAGCGAGGCCCGACAAAGCAACGAGGCCCGAACTGAAATCTTTTGGTTGATTTCAGTTCGGGCCTCGTTTGGTGGTGGACGTGAAGGGACTCGAACCCCTGACTTTTCGCGTGTGAAGCGAACGCTCTAACCAGCTGAGCTACACGTCCGTGAGCTGTATGCCCAAGTGCTTCGCAACTGTATCCAATGGTTCCCCGATCGCCCAAATCGGGGATGAAATTGGTGGGTTTTCTGGTGCGAGCAGGCTTATTTTCCTGTGGTTTTCGCGTCAGTGCGATGATCGCGGCACGACTTTGTGGGATACGCAATTCGCGGTGTAGCGCTGCGCGTGGTGTGCCTTCTGGTCACAGAAGACTTTGCCTCATCGTGTGGCCACGGATTGGTCGTCAATGGACAAGGACGTTGTTTAGAGGGGGTACATCAGTGCAGGGCACAACACATGCAGTGAGTGGTTTCGCTGGCGGGCTATGGGTAGCGACGTGGTCACGGATGGCAGTTGATCCGTGGAACGAGCTGGTTTCTGGGACGTCGCTGCCAGGTCTTCATGTTTTGTCCGATCGTGATGCGTTGCTGTTCGCAGCTGTTGCGGCAGGGTGGGCGATCGCTTCGGACTTAGACACCCCTCGATCGAAAGCAACGCGAGTGTGGGGGCGGCTGTCGGCAACTTTGACCTGGCCGCTGCGCAAGGTTGTTAAGCACCGTAAACAGACTCACTATCTGGTGTTGTCGTCGTTGGCGATGGCTGGTTTGGTTCTGCTGGCAGGTATGTATCCCCTGGCTGCGGCTTTGGTTGTTGCCTGGGTTACCGGATTGGCGTTGACCGGATTGGATGATGTGCTTCCTGGTGATACTTCGCACCCAGGCACAAACCTGACCTTGTCTGCAATCGCTGGGGCGCTTGCGTATCACTTCAGCTGGTATCCGTGGTGGATGCCTTTGGCGGCAGCGGTGGGAGTGGCAGTGCACATCATCGGAGATTCACTGACGACAGCGAAGGCGCCTCGTATTGGTGGCGGCCGGTGGGGGCTTGGGCTTTTTTCCAACGGCACCCGCGGGGAATCGATTGTGTTTGTTCTTTTGTGCGGGGCGATTGGTTACTGGTTTGTTTATTCGATTGGGGCGGCGGCCTCTCCGCTACGGCAGCTGTTTGTTTCGTGATGTGGTAAGCGCTCTAGTGAGTTAGAGAAAAAGATAGGTGTGCATGAAATCGCCGATCGGTTGCGGGAGCTGGTCGGCGATCCCGGTGCTCCAGGCTGAGATCCATAGCGCGGCCCATACGATCAGGCACGTTCCTAGTGCCACTGACCCGCGTATGGCTAGCGATTGGGCGCTAATCCATATAGTCCAGGCGCGAACCTTGGCCCATCCCCATTGGTGGAGGCGATGCGCCCAGGTGAATTCAGATGCCCATAGCGCCACACCGATAAAGACGACGAGCCACCCAGGGCCGGGCAAGGGGACCATAATCAGCCCCGCTGTCACGATCAGGAGTCCCGCAACTGCGACGCCGAGTCGGTACAGCCGATACGCGTTTGCGTTGGCTTGTAGCCGCTGATGCCATCGCCACTGCCCCGGATGGAAAAGTTTGGCTCCCCCGTCGTCCATGTCTCCCCCTATACCGCAGCTACGTGTGGCCTATCCCCCGAGGAGTTCAACGTGTGTGCTGCGGCTGCGGTTCCTGTTTAGACCGCGGCGAAGAGTTCGTCTGCGTAGGCCCCGAGCCGTTCGGTGAGGGCTTCTTCTTCGAGAACTACGGAGATGGAGGAGATCGCCATCCCTGCCTCTCCGCAGTAGCTGCAGGATTGATAGTTGTTTTCGCCTTCATGCAGCACGCGAAGAAGTTCAGTGAGGCTTCTGGCTGAGATTTCACGAGTGTTAGAGGTCCCGAGTTCGCATCGGTGCGCCAACGTCACCGCGTATCGGCGCGACGCAATGTCCAGGTTCATTATTGCCTTTCCGTGGCATCAGGTCGACGGTGGGCTGGTGCGGTTGCACGTCGTGTGCTGTCAACGTTGGCAGGACACGCAGCAAGGGGGCCCTTGTCGAACCGGATCGATTCCATTCAGTTGTTGTGATCGGCGCTGGTGAGTAGGACTTGAGACATGGTCGGCGCCAATTTGTCACCAACTTGATATCTCGCTGGCATAGCTGATGACTCCCCCTTGTTTCTTACTTTTATTGGATGTGAATTTCTTCAGCGGAGCATGCAGGTGCGCTGCATGCAGGACCGCTGTTGTAGGCCACCCCTCGTGCCTCGAGAATGACATCTCCCCCGGTAGTGCTAGCTTTCCACGCTGTTTGTGTGCCACCTTCGGTTGTTGCCGGTTCGAGGAAGAGCTTTCCGCGAGTGACGGAGGGTGCGTGGATGATGAGCCTATCGATCGTGAATGCGGTTGCGGGGCTGTTGGGATAACTGCGTGCCGCTAAGTTCTCGATGAGGTTATAGCCGATGCGCGGTGCTGGAACGAATCCTGGGGAGAACTGGTCGGTGAGCCGGTCGGGGCGCACGGTGTATCGCGTGTTTCCGGAGTTTTCATCGCGTTCACCGACGCGGTCGAAGGCCAGCCCGGTCCACACCATAGTGACGGGCGCTTCGTGGGGACCGATGGGGTGCGGGTATGCGATGTTCTCTGTGGATTCGATGGAGTGTGTGTGTGGCCGTGATGGGTAGCTTCCGGCGAAGGTGATGACGGCGTGGGCGACTTGTCTGCCCATGCAGCTGGCAGTGACTTCGATATGACGAGCGTGCATGGCGTTGTTTGGGGCGTGAGTGAGGTTGGCTGCGACACGAACGAGGTGCATCGTTGCCTCAGCTAGGCCGCGCAGGTTGACCGTCAGGTGACGTATTTCGATCACACGTTGCCGGATGTCGTTGGTTAGCCAAGCTGCTGTGGCCACCATCTGGTCGACGAGAACACTAATCGGTACACAAGGGTTGCCCTCGAGGCGCACGTCGAGGTTGGCGTTGTCTCCTGCTGGGGCTAGGTCTACGCGGATGGCGATGCTTTTGTCACTGATGTAGTGCTCTGGGCGTCCGATTCGTGCCAGGGCGGTGCGGGTTTCGCGGGTTCCGGGAACGTCGCTGTGGGCGAGGTATCCACGGGCAAGCATTGGCCCTGCGGTGACTTCGATACGGTCACCGAGGTCGACGGCGCCTTCGGAGGTGGCCAGAATTTCGTTGGCCCAGGCGTGTGCGTAGACAGCGGTTTCGGATTTGTCGGTGATGCCTGCGGTCAGGGTTTGCACGGCGGTACGTGGGGGGATTTCTTGCGTGGCCCATCTTGCTACATATGAGAGAAGTTCAGCGATGGCGCCAGCGTGAATGTTGTGTGTCCCAGCCAGGGCTGGGCGAGTTGTGCTGGTGAGCACGGAGATCACGGCTGGATCAGCGTTGTTTTTCACTGCATCTAGCAGGTGAAGAAACCCTTTGATGCGTCGTTCTAGTAGCTTGTTCGCGCTGTCGAGGGGGTCGTTGCTTTCTTCGACAGTGAGGTCAGCTCCTTCGGCGTGGATGACGGCGCTTAGGTGGGGCCCTAGCTCAGCAATGAGGGCGTTGACTTCATTTTGTTGGGTGATGTCGCAGGTTCGGGGTTCGATCCCGGAGCGCAGAAGATAGGAGCGTTGGCTACGTGGCGCGCTGGGTGCAACTGCGGCTACAACACGTGTTCCGGTGTCAATGAGGCGGCGCGCAAGGGCACAAACGACGGGGATGTGGCTGCCGGTAACGAGGGCGGTGTCGTGATCGGTGAGGGTGAGTATGGGGGCTGGGGTGGGTTCAACTACGGAGACGGGGCGGTAACGCACTCCATCGAGTAGCCCTATTTCGAAGCTTCCCCAGCGGTAAAGCTCACGAATCAGGCCGTAGGCAAGGGTTTGCGTGTCGATGTAGGTGGGAAAGTCCACGACGCGAGTGTTGACGCATTCGTAGTGCAGCGGGAGTGCTTTGGCTAGTCCTGCCCACAAACCTGCGTGCGGGTTTTCTGGGGCTGCGGGGGTGGCTAGTTCTCCCCCGGTTCGGGTCAGGGCTATGTAGAAGTGACGGTTGGCGTCTCCGGAGCGCGCCCATTCCGGGCCCACGATTTCCAGGGCCATGATTGTTTGACGGTATTGGGCGATCCACGAGTCGCGGATTTTGGGGAGGGTCAGGATGCCCAGGCCGAGGTCGATGATGCCGTCGACGGTGGTGCCGTGGGGTGCTAGTGCATCGCGGAGCGCGGCAGCAGCTTCATCACGGTCGCTGTGAATTTCGGTAGGGATGTTTCCTTGGATCCGCACAGTTTTGGCGCCTTCAGCGTGCAGGGCTGAGATGATTGCGCTGGCGGTGGCATCACCGATGCCGAGGATGGCGATAGTGCGGCCATCAAGGTTGGGAGAAGGAGCTCCGAAGCGGACGACTTCTTTGAGATGTCTGATGGTGCGTTTGGCTGTCGTGCTGTTTCTGCGTGAGTTTCTCACTCGGGCTATCTCCGACCCGTCTTCCGTGACTAGTGGTGTCGTGATGATGGTGCGTGGCGGGTATGCGTCGAAAGGACATTACCTGAGTGTTTGACTACCAGGGTAGGGCGGCTCTGTTTGCAATGAGCGTGGGTGGTGGTATGTACCTGGTTCGTAGGTGTAGAACGTGCTTTTTCGATGTACTCGCCTGAGTGAAAAAATTTTTCGGTGACAAAGTCACACATAAAAAAATTTTGGGCCCTGGATCTAGATCCAGGGCCCAAAATTTTTGGTGGGCGATACAGGACTTGAACCTGTGACCTCTTCCGTGTCAGGGAAGCGCGCTAGCCAACTGCGCCAATCGCCCGGGGTCTTGATGGTGTAGCTATGCGAGGTGGAGACGGGATTTGAACCCGTGTAGACGGCTTTGCAGGCCGTTGCCTCGCCTCTCGGCCACTCCACCAAAAAGGGGAGAAACAGGAGATGATTGTCCCCTCCAGAGCGGATGACGGGACTCGAACCCGCGACCCTCACCTTGGCAAGGTGATGCTCTACCAACTGAGCCACATCCGCATGATGCTCCACGTACCCTAGCACACTCGCCGAGTTCATTGCTCCTGGTTACCTGGCTATCAAACTACTTACCAGCAGGAAGAACTCATGCTTGCGACTAATTGACGCGGCATGAAAGAGCCTCAAACGACGCTCAATACATGGTGGGCGATACAGGACTTGAACCTGTGACCTCTTCCGTGTCAGGGAAGCGCGCTAGCCAACTGCGCCAATCGCCCGGGGTCTTGATGGTGTAGCTATGCGAGGTGGAGACGGGATTTGAACCCGTGTAGACGGCTTTGCAGGCCGTTGCCTCGCCTCTCGGCCACTCCACCAAAAAGGGGAGAAACAGGAGATGATTGTCCCCTCCAGAGCGGATGACGGGACTCGAACCCGCGACCCTCACCTTGGCAAGGTGATGCTCTACCAACTGAGCCACATCCGCATGACATGCAGTAGTTTCCGCAATGAATTCGACCGAATCTCCGCGTCAACTCCGGGAACTTGTCCCGCTCGCTGCGTGCTCAGAAACGTTAACCCGAACTCTCGGACAGAACCAAATCCGCCCGAACAAGTCACAGATCACAGGGGCAACTCCCCCTCCGTAGTCAACTCATACCGCTCCTCCAAAGTTGGCAACTCATGCCGAAGGATCCGCCCCACCACGCTGCGACTCACACCCGTGCTCCGCGCAATAGTCCGATGTGAGGCACCATCAGCACTCATTCGCCACACATGCTGATACTGCTCACGCGTCACTCGCGAGGGACGCCCAGGCTTGCGTCCCTCCTTACGAGCACGCGCCATCCCCACCTCCGTGCGCTCCTTAATAAGCGCCGAATCCACCCCAGCCAGCGCCGTAATCACATTCAGAGCCACCCGCCCCTCAGGCGTGCCAGTATCCAAACCCTCCTCCAACGAGCGCAACATAATCCGCTCATCAGCGATCGTGGCGATAGTCCGCAACAAATGCGATGTACTGCGCGCCAGTCGATCCAAAGCAGTCACCACAATCGTGTCCCCCGGATGCGCCACCCGAATCAACGAATCCAAACGAGGACGACGCTGGCGCGCACTCGAAGCCACCTCCACAACAATCCGCTGCGACTTCACCCCCGCCCGCCGCAACAATACCTGCTGCTCACGCACCCCCGGTTGATCCGCTGGAGCAGCATCAGGCACCGTCTCGGCCACCCTCACATACCCCCACGTCAACGGACGACGAACATGCCCACCAAGACCGAACAAATGCTCGGAATCCTCAACCAGGCCTTCCGTCGCAACAGAGAACAAATCGTCGGACGTCCCATTCTTCACCCCGTCATCCTGCCTGCATCACCACCCCGGTATCGAGTCCACGACCCCACCACACCCCAGAACCGACGCCACGCCGACCAACTCACCCAACCCCACCGCCACCCTGACTAAGCTCTTGCCACACAGCGAAACTCGCTCACAACGCGGCCCGAAGCCGCCACGTCACAACGTGCACACCTCAACCGCCACCAGCACCGCCCCACTACGTGCACAAGGAAGGCAACATGCAGCTCTGGCCCGGAAACGCCTACCCCCTCGGCGCCACCTACGACGGATCCGGCGTCAACTTCGCCCTCTTCTCCGAAGTAGCCGAACGCGTAGAACTCTGCCTCATCGATGACGAAGGCAACGAAAAACGCCTCGAAATCACCGAAGTCGACGGCTACGTCTGGCACGCCTACATACCCGGACTCCAACCCGGACAACGCTACGGCTACCGCGTCCATGGCCCCTATGACCCCGCCTCAGGCCACCGCTGCAACCCCAACAAACTCCTCCTCGACCCCTACGCCAAAGCCATCGAAGGGCTCAGCAGCGGAGACGAAGCCCTCTTCTCCTACACATTCGACAACCCCACCAGCTACAACGACACCGACTCCCTCGGCCACACAATGCTCTCCGTGGTCATCAACCCATTCTTCGACTGGGGACACGACCGACCACCCAGGCACGAGTACCACGACAGCGTCATCTACGAAACACACGTCAAAGGCCTGACCCAAACACACCCCGATATCCCCCCAGAACTACGCGGCTCCTACGCAGCTCTGGCCCACCCCGCCACCATCGACCACCTCAAACGCCTCGGCGTCACCGCAGTCGAGCTCCTCCCCGTCCATCAATTCGTCCAAGACTTCCACCTCATCGACAAAGGACTACGTAACTACTGGGGCTACAACACCATCGGATTCCTCGCACCCCACAACGAATACTCAGCGTCCGGGGAACGCGGACAACAAGTCACCGAATTTAAATCCATGGTCAAAGCCCTCCACGAAGCTGACATCGAAGTCATCCTCGACGTCGTCTACAACCACACCGCCGAAGGCAACGACAAAGGCCCCACCCTGTCCTTCAGAGGAATCGACAACCAGGCCTACTACCGCCTCGTCGAAGGCGACGAAGCCCACTACTACGACACCACAGGCACCGGAAACAGCCTGCTCATGCGCAACCCCCACGTCCTACAACTCATCATGGACTCACTGCGCTACTGGGTCACCGAAATGCACGTCGACGGATTCCGATTCGACCTAGCCGCAACCCTGGCCCGCCAATTCCACGAAGTCGACAAACTCTCCGCATTCTTCGACATCATCCAACAAGACCCAGTCATCAGCCAGGTCAAACTCATCGCCGAACCGTGGGATCTGGGCGACGGCGGATACCAAGTCGGAAACTTCCCACCCCTATGGACCGAATGGAACGGCAAATACCGCGACACCGTCCGCGACTACTGGCGCGGAGAAGCAGCAGCCCTGTCCGAATTCGCCTCCCGCCTATCCGGATCATCCGACCTCTACGCCCAATCCGGACGCCGCCCCATCGCCTCCATCAACTTCATCGTCGCCCACGACGGATTCACCCTGCGTGACCTCGTCAGCTACAACGAAAAACACAACCTCCTCAACGGTGAAAACGGCAACGACGGCGAAAGCCACAACAGCTCCTGGAACTGCGGCATCGAAGGCCCCACCGACGACCCCGTCATCACCGCCCTACGCCTACGACAAACCCGCAACTTCCTCACCACCCTCATGGTCAGCCAAGGCGTCCCCATGCTCGCCCACGGCGACGAACTCGGACGCACCCAAAACGGCAACAACAACGTCTACTGCCAAGACAACGAAACATCCTGGATCAACTGGGAACTCAACGAAGACCAAACCACACTTCTGGACTTCGCCACCCGAATCATCAAACTACGAAGCGAACACCCCGTCTTCCGACGCCGCCGCTTCTTCGCCGGAAACGCCAACCACGGAGGAACCTCCCCCCTGCGCGACATTCTGTGGCTACGCGTCGACGGCACCGAAATGGCCGACGAGGACTGGAGCACCGGCTACGCCCGCACCCTGACCGTCTTCCTCAACGGCAACGCCATCGCAGCACCAGACGAACGCGGCCGCCCCGTCTACGACGACGACTTCATCCTCATGTTCAACGCCCACAGCGCCGCAGTCGAATTCACCGTCCCCACCGAACTAAGCAACGTCCACTGGGTCGAAGAAATCAACACCTACTACGAAACCGGCTCCCCCCATGAACCCACCAGCCACCTACCCGGAGCCACCATCACCGTGCACAGCCGCTCAGTGATCATCCTGCGCAGCGAAGAGCCCCCCTCCCCCACTGACGAAACCACCGAAACAGAAGAACCCGCTCCCACCACCGAAAACGACTACGCCGCCTCGTCGGCTGCCGCCGCAGCCGCCTACGCAGCGCTCGATGACGCCACCAAAACACCGCCACCAAGCGAGGAACCCCCCCAAACCACTAACGAAACCACCGAAACAGAAGAACCCGCTCCCACCACCGAAAACGACCCAACACTAGAAAACACCCTCGAGGAACTCTGCCCTTGGGACGAAGAAGAAATCCCAGCCTGGGCAGCAAAAACCACTAGTCGCCACAGTCACGACGACGAAGACTAAAAACAGTTGAGGGGCCCGTTTAGGCCCCTCAACTAGCCACCTACACCCCGTTCTCCAGATAGTCCGCTACAACAGCCTCCCAGCGTTGCGGATCGGTGTTCCACTCCTTCACATGCCGCGCGACCTCCCACTCCTCATAGCGAACCAAATCAGTTCGCAACTGAGCCAACTCACGTGAAGGCCCTACAGGCACCACCTCGTCATCCACCGAGTGGATCAACAACATCGGATGCGCCAACTCCCCCGACCTGTGCTGCCAACTCGTCCGCGCCACATCCAACGGCTCATGCACGCCCACAAGCCGTCGAGACCACCGTGCACCAATCATTGACTGCGCCAAAGTGCCCAGCTGCGGAGGAATATGCCGGCGCCGACCCTGCTCAGCGATCACGTCTACCCAATCGACCACAGGGCTATCCAAAACCACCCGTGTCACCAGCGAAGACAGGGGCGATAGGTCCAGCATTTGCAGCACTACTGCTCCGCCCATCGACCACCCGAAAAGCGCAACTTCTGAAGCGCCGCCCCGGCCAGCGAAATCCACGCTCGCTTCTACGTCACGCCACTCTGACAGGCCCAGGTTGTACAGGCCGTCTGCGCTTGAGGGAGCCCCAGGAGCATTCCGATATGAAGGCACCAATACATCCCAACCAAGGCGATGCAACACCGGAATTGATCGCAACGTTTCGTGTCGAGTCGCTCCGCGACCATGCACAAGAACGGCGCAGCGTCGCGAGCGCCCTACTTCTTCTGCTCGCACTAACCATGCCGGTAGGGGGCCGACTTCTGAGGGGATAAAGACATCCTCGTAGGGCAGTCCGAAGGCGCGTTCGGGGCCGACTGCCCAGTAGTAGCTATCCCAGCGGCCGCCGCCAGGTTCGGGTTCGCCGAAATCGATGCCTTCGAGGCGTCGGATGATTGTTCCCGCTTTGTCGTCGCGGTCGACGATATGGCCGATGCGGATGTGTGAGCCGCCTCGGTTTAGCCATACGCCGTATCTGCCCGGGACGATGGTGTCTGCGGATGCGACGAGCGTGACTGTTTCGTTTTTGCGGTCGATTGCGCAGACGCGGACGTTGTCTGGTTTGTCATACACCGGGGTGAGCAGCATGCGGGCTAGGTATGCTCCGGCGCCGACCCATCCTGCTGAGGCTGCTAAAGCGCTCAGGCCTGCGGCGCCTCCTGCTAAGGCCAGTGGGCGCATCAGTCCCCATGACTTTGCTTGTTCACCTGTCGCTTTTTTCACTCCGCCATCGTGTCAGGGCCCCTTGGGTGATTCCACCCCCGAACCGTTTTCACCGGCGAATGTTGGGTGAACGAGTGGTTTCTGATGAGGGAGTGGAAACAGATCCTTGGGGCCCTGTGGAGGGTTTATTGGGGGTGTTGTGGGGATTTACTCGCCTTGGAGGACGACTACGCGCCAGGTGTCGATGAAGGAGCTGTTTTCGCCGATGCGTAGGACACCGTCGGCGAGGATTTTGCGTGCTGCTTGGGCATCGCCGGAGTAGTGGTCCATTTGGACTGTGACTTTCTGTCCGGGAGCAAGGTGTTCTTTGATCTTTTCGAGGTAGGCGGGCAGTTCTTTGGGGGATTTGGGTTGTTCGGGGGCGAGGGGCTGTGGGTAGGCGTGGGCGAGGCTGTTTCCGCACAGGGGGCCGGTGGCGTATTGGGCGAAGTCTTCTGCGGAGCAGTCAGTGGGGCGGTAGGGAGCGATCCACGTTACCCAGTGGTCGAGTTTTTCTGCGCCGGTGAGGACAACTACGTGCCATTCTTTTGCGATGCGGGCGTCTTCGCCTGCGGTGAGTCGTTTGTCTGCGATGACGGCTGCGACTTCGTCTTGGGATCCGATGTATCGGTCGAATTGCACTGTTATTTGCTGTCCGGGGGCCAGGCTGAGTTGCAGGGTTTTGAGGTAGGCGCGTAGTTCTCCTGCGGTGCGGGGTTGCTGTTCAGCGAGTTGCTGTGGGTAGGTGAAGGCCATGCCGCGGCCGCATTGTGGGGTTTGGGTGAGGTCGGCGAAGTGTTTTGAGGAGCAGTCGCGAGGGCTGGTTGCGCTGGTCCAGGTGACGAATGTGTCTGTTGCGGCGGAAATTTCGACGTTTGTGGGGAGTTCTTCGGCTGCGAAGGTTGCTGTGGTGGGAGTCAGCAGGAAAGCAGCGGTAGATAGGGCGGCGGCAGCGAGGGCTTTACTGACGATGGTGGCGGTTTTGGGCATGGCAGGTCTCCTTGGCCGGGGTGGGCGTCCCCCACAAAAGGGTGGGGTCACCAGTAGGTAAAACCTGCTTGGGGTCAGGTGTGGCATGTGTATGTGTGCATTGCGGTGGCCGTTGCTGTCGGTAGGGCGTTGGTGCAGGTCACTGCTTGGTCGGGTTGCGTCTAGGGGGGCGTCTAGGGGGGCGTCTGGGACGGCAGTGTCGGACAAGGGTTTTCAGTGATTTGGTGTGAGGGCGCGTTGGGTGCGGGAACGTTGTGGGGGGTTTGTGTGTTGGTGTGTGTATGGCGGCGTCTGAGTCTTCTTATCCTGTGACCCGCACCGACGCTCAATGGCGGGAGGTGCTTTCTGCGGCTGAGTATCAGGTGTTGCGGCAGGCTGGTACAGAAAGACCGTTTGTTGGTGAGTACACGGACACCACTGTTGAGGGTGTTTATCGGTGTCGTGGTTGTGGTTTTGAGCTGTTTCGTAGTTCAACCAAGTTCGCGAGTCATTGCGGTTGGCCGTCGTTTTATGCGCCGTTGGCTGAGGACCGTGTGGAGTATGTCGAGGATTATTCGCTGGGGATGCGACGGGTTGAGGTGCGTTGTGCTCAGTGTGGCTCGCACATGGGGCATGTTTTTGAGGGCGAAGGATATGGAACCCCAACGGATTTGCGTTATTGCATTAATTCCATCAGTTTGACGTTGGAGCCGGCACAGAAGTCGGGGGACTGATCTGGTGTTCGTCGGTAACTGATGTGTTGGGGGGCGAAGTCAACAAGACTTCGCCCCCCAACATGGTTCCCTCGGTGGTTAGGGAAGTTCATTGATGAGTGTGGCGATGTCTTTGCGGGGGCCGGTGAAGAAGGGGATTTCTTCACGGACGTGCATGCGGGCGCGGCTGGCGCGTAGTTCACGCATGAGGTCGACGATGCGGTGGAGTTCGTCGGCTTCGAAGGCGAGGATCCATTCGTAGTCGTTGAGGGCGAATGAGGCGATGGTGTTGGCGCGCACGTCAGGGTAGTCGCGTGCCATTTGGCCGTGTTCGCGGAGCATGTCGCGTCGTTCTTCGTCGTCGAGGACGTACCAGTCGTAGGAGCGGACGAAGGGGTAGACGCAAACGTAGTCGCGTGCGTGGTCGTCGTAGAGGAATGCGGGGATGTGGCTCTTGTTGAATTCGGCGGGGCGGTGCAGTGCTGCGGCGGACCAAACTGGTTCTAGGTGGGAGCCCAAGCGGGTGCGGCGGATGGCTTTGTAGGCGGCTTGGGCGGTTTCGATGGTGGGTGCGTGCCACCAGAACATGATGTCGGCGTCTGCGCGCATTCCGGAGATGTCGTAGGTGCCTCGTACGACCAGGCCTGCGGTTTCGGCCAGGCCAGTCAGGACGGTTTCGACTTCTTGGGCCATTTCCGCGCGGACGTCGTCCTCGCGGGGCAGGGGTGAAGCTACGGCGAAGACAGACCACATGGCGTAGCGGATGGTGTCGTTGAGTTCGCGGATGCGGGCGGCGCGTTGGTTACCACTCATAGCTGTGAACCTATCGAACGGGTGCGTGGTGGGGGTAGTGCCGCCCGGTGTGGCGGCCGGGGCATGGTGGGCCCCGGCCGTTCGTTGAGGTTAGGAGCTGGGGGTGTCGGTGCAGCTCTTGATGAGGGCGACGATGCGGGTGAGGACATCGGGGTCGGTGTCGGCGGGGACGCCGTGTCCGAGGTTGAAGATGTGTCCGGGGGTGCTACGTCCTTCGGTGATGATGCGGCGTACTTCGTTTTCGATGACTGGCCATGGAGCGCTGAGTAGGGCGGGGTCAAGGTTGCCTTGTACGGCGTACCGGTTACCCAGGCGGGTGCTGGCTTCGGCCAGGTTGGTGCGGAAATCTACTCCGACGACGTCTGCTCCTGCGTTGGCCATGGAGCCGAGTAGTTCTGCGGTGCCGACTCCAAAGTGGATGGCGGGGACGCCGAGTTCGTGTACGTGCTCCAGGACAGCTGCTGAGTGCGGTTGGACGAAGCGTTCATAGTCGGCGCGGCACAGCGCTCCGGCCCAGGAGTCGAAGAGTTGGACCATTTGTGCGCCTGCGGTGATTTGGACTTCGAGGAAAGCTGCTGAGATTTGGGCTAGGCGGGCGGCAAGTTGGTGCCAGAGGTCTGGGTCGCCGTGCATGAGCGCTTTGGTGCGTGCGTGAGTTTTGCTGGGGCCTCCTTCGATCAGATAGGAGGCGAGGGTGAAGGGGGCGCCAGCGAATCCAATGAGGGGGGTTGTGCCTAGTTGGCTGATGGTGAGTCGGACTGCTTCGTCGATGTCGGGGATGTGTTCGCGGGTGAGTGGTTCGAGGCGGTCTAGGTCACTCCATTTGGCGAAGGGCTCGGTGACGACGGGACCGGTGCCTGGGACGATGTCGATGTCGACGCCTACGGCGGATACAGGCACGACGATGTCACTGAAGAAGATGGCTGCGTCGACGCCGTGGCGGCGGACGGGTTGCATGGTGATTTCGGCGACCATTTCGGGGTTGCGGCAGGCACGCAGCATGGACCCTTCGCCGCGTACACGGCGGTATTCAGGTAGGGATCGGCCGGCTTGGCGCATGAACCACACGGGTGGTCGTGGGCCGGGGTGCCGGAGTGCGGCGCGGACCAGCAGGGGTGCGCGCTCGATTACCGAGTCCAGATAGTCGGGGTGGTAGGACTCCAGGGCGGACGCGGGTCTCGGCGAAATTGTCACAGTCTGATCCTGACATGAACGGGTGGGACGCAACCGATCGGCGTGTCATAAGGAGGGGGCCGACATAAGATCGACCCACATCGTTATGTTCATAGGGTGAATTACGGCACCGTCGGCCCTCCTGTTGTGTTTGTTCAGGCAGTTGGAGAGTTGGAGAGCGTCCGGTTCCGTCGGCATGTGGAGATTGAGCCGCTGCCTGCGCCGAAGCGGATTGCTCCGTATGCGGTTGCGTATGCGGTGCATGTGTGGCCTGCTCGGGGTAGGGATGCTACGGCGACGGGGCGTTTTGTTTTGCTGCATGACCCTGTTGGTCATGAGGAGTGTGGCGGGTGGTGATTTTCGCGCAGGCAGATGTGGAGCCGGAGGTAGCTGAGGATCAGCTGCTTGCTGAGGCGACGTGGTCGTGGTTGACGGATTCGTTAACTGCTGAGGGGGTGGATTATCAGCGTTTGGGCGGGACGGTGACGCGTACATCCTCGCGTGGTTTTGGTGCGTTGGAAGGTGAGCGTGCATCCAACGCGGTGGAAGTGCGGGCGAGTTGGTCGCCGGTGAATCGGCATGTGGCGGGGCAGTTCCGTGCTTTCGGTGATTTGTTGGCGTATATGGGGGTTACCGCCGGCGCGAAATGACATCACAGTGCTCCGCTGAAGGTTCGTGACCCACCGTGGCGCGTAAGCTCATAGATTGATGGCAGCACAGCACGTTAACGACCCCTCGGATGGAAAGCCCTTCAGCGCTCCAGGAGAGCAAGGGCAGGCCAGTGCGCCTCCAGCCGGGTCTACTTCTTTGGTGTTTCTTCAGGCTTCGCCGGCTCCCGCACGGTCGAAGAAATCAGATGTTGTTTCCGAGGAAGCCTCTGAGGAAGTTTCTGCGCCGCTTTTGCGGGCGCCTGCTGGTGGTATTCCGGAAGTTATTACTGATGGGCGTGCTTTGGCTCGCGCGGCGGAAGAGATCGCGGCTGGTAGTGGCCCGCTTGCGGTTGATGCTGAGCGTGCTTCGGGGTATCGGTATGGGCAGCGCGCGTACTTGATTCAGCTCAAACGCCAGGGGGCGGGGATCGTTCTCATTGATCCGGTGGCGTGTGCTGATTTGTCGCCTATTCAAGAAGCTACGCGTGATGTTGAGTGGATTCTGCATGCTGCGACGCAGGATCTTCCCTGCTTGACCGAGATTGGTTTGTCCCCCAGTCGTTTGTTTGACACTGAGTTGGGGTGTCGCTTGCTGGGGCTTCCGCGGGTGGGGTTGGGTACGGTTATTGAGCACTATTTGGGTGTGCGGTTGGCTAAAGAGCACTCTGCGGTGGATTGGTCTACGCGGCCGCTGCCGCGGGACTGGTTGATGTATGCCGCTCTTGATGTCGAGTTGTTGGCTGATTTGCGGGAAGCAGTTGTCAAGGACCTACGCGCAGCGGGCAAGTTTGAGTGGGCTGAGCAGGAGTTCGAGGCGTTAACTCATTTCACTGGGCCGCCTTCGCGTACTGATCCGTGGCGTCGGACACATGGTTTTCAGAAGATCCGTAATCGTCGTGGAGCGGGTTTTCTGCGTGCTTTGTGGCATGCCCGTGATCGCATCGCTGCCGAAAAGGACTTAGCGCCGGGGCGGATTTTACCTGATCAGGTGCTTGTTGATCTTGCTGTTGCCGCAACTCAGCGCCAGGATCTAGGGCGTGCTGGGGCCCATAAAGGGATCCGTCGGTACCTGTCTGCGTGGCGTGCTGCTGTGGACGAGGTGTCGGCGTTGGCAGATTCAGAATTGCCGGTTTTGAATGTGCGCAGTGATGCCCCGCCGCCGATGAAAGCGTGGAAGGATCGCCGCCCGGCCGCGTTTGAGCGTTTGGCTTTCGCTAAGGATGGGATTGCCCGTTTTGCTGAGGCAAACAATGTCCCACCTGAGAATGTCATTTCTCCGTCTTTGCTCAGGCGTGTGATTTGGGACATGGAAGACGCCGTTGAAAATGATGCACAGGTCACAGATCGACTAGTGCAGGCGGGGGCTCGTCCGTGGCAGATTCAGGCAGTTGTCCCGTTAATAGCACAGGCGCCAACGACTCCGGTCGTCTCTGAGGAGTGAAAGCGCTACCACTGCGTTATGGCTCGTCGCGAACACATGAAATAGTGAGACGGGTGTTCAAAAGCTCTCAGGGTACCTGTGCCTTGTTCGGAGCTTGCTTGGCTGTGACCTTCTTGTGATCACATTGTCTACTTATCGGAACACACCTCGCGCACAGCGCACTTGACTGAATATCTCATATATGAGTTAGTAGGTGTCATGTCGGAGAATTACCTCGCTCGCATCGGTGACCTCGTGCGAGAAGCCCGCAAGGAACGCGGACTCACACAATCTGATCTCGCTGAACTGCTCAATACGAGCCAAAGCGCAGTCGCCCGCATCGAGCAAGGAAAACAAAACCTCAGCCTCGAGATGCTTTCCAGGCTTGGGCAAAACCTGAACTCCGAGTTCGTCTCTTTGGGGACCACCGGACCGCAGCACCTCAAAATCGATGGCGGACACAAACTGTCCGGCAGCATCGATATCAACACCAGCAAAAACGCAGCCGTGGCGCTGCTGTGTGCCTCCTTGATCAACAAAGGCACCACCACCTTGCGCCGCATGGCTCGCATTGAAGAGGTCAACCGCCTCATCGAGGCCCTAACCTCCATTGGCGTTAAATGCACCTGGTTCGAAGACTCCAATGACCTGCAAATCACTCCCCCAGCCACCTTTGACCTGAGCAGGCTGGACGCTGAGGCGGCACGTCGCACCCGCTCCATCATCATGTTCTTCGGGCCATTGATGAACCAGCTCGACTCCTTCGACCTGCCTTACGCAGGTGGCTGCAACCTGGGAGCCCGCACGATCGAGCCCCACATGACGGCACTACGTGCCTTCGGTCTCGAAGTGGAAGCAACCACAGGCCTTTACCGCGCCACAGTCACTCCGGCCACCCCCACCGGTTCAATCGTGCTCACTGAACGCGGTGACACCGTGACCGAAAACGCCCTCATGGCGGCAGCCATGCGGGAAACAACCACCATCATCCGCAACGCCAGCCCGAACTACATGGTGCAAGACCTGTGCTTCTACCTGGAGAAGCTTGGGGTGCAGATCGAAGGCATCGGTACAACCACACTGAAAGTGACTGGTAAGAGCCACATCGACGTCGATGTCGAATACTTCCCCTCCGAAGACCCCATCGAAGCGATGAGCTTGCTGGCCGCCGCGGTGGTCACCGACTCCGAAATCACCATCAAGCGTGTTCCGATCGAGTTCATGGAAATCGAACTTGCGGTGCTCTCGGAGATGGGGCTCAAATATGAGCTTACTGAAGAGTACGCCTCGGCAAACGGGCGCACCCGCTTGGTCGATCTGACCACTAAACCCGGAGAGCTCAAAGCACCGATCGACAAGATTCACCCGATGCCATTCCCCGGGTTGAACATCGACAACCTGCCGTTCTTCGCTCTCATCGGTGCAGTTGCCGAAGGGCGCACCATGATCCACGACTGGGTCTACGAGAACCGCGCCATCTACCTGACTGAGCTCACTCGCCTCAACGCCTCGGTAGAGCTCCTGGACCCGCACCGCGTCGCCGTCCAAGGGCCCACCCGCTGGCGCCCAGCAGAAGTTGTGTGCCCCCCAGCACTGCGACCGGCAGTCGTTGTCCTCATCGCCATGCTGGCTGCCCCGGGCACCTCCTACCTACGTAACGTGTACGTCATCAACCGCGGCTACCAGGACCTCGCCGACCGGTTGAACTCCCTGGGTGCCAACATCGAAATTTTCCGCGATATCTAAACGCAGAAAAAACAAGGTAATAGCTCAGAGGGCTTTACCCCCTTGCCGGGGGTAAAGCCCTCTGAGCTATTACCTACGATTAAGCGCTGCGATCAGGGCACACAACGGCGCAGCGTTTGTGCAACCGCTCCACCACAGCCTCCACCGTCAACCCAGCGTCAGTGAGAACCTCACCGCGGCTGGCATGCTCCAAGAACTCCTTCGGAAGACCAAAACGAGTCACCGGGATTTCCAGATCCGCATCATGCAGTGCAGAAGCCACAGCGGCTCCGATTCCGGTAGCGGCCAGGCCATCCTCAATCACTGCCACACGCGTGGAACGCGAGCACAACGCCACCACGTCTTGACTGACCGGAAGCACCCACCTCGGGTCCACCACGATGACCGACAGACCCTCTTGCGCCATGCGGCGGCCAGCTTCGATAGCTACCGGAGCCATCGCCCCTACAGAAACAATGACAAGATCCACCGGAGTGTCCTGGGCGGTGAGCTGCTCGCTCGAAGCAAACAACACATCCATATCTCCCAAGCGCCCCACGGCAGGCACTTCAGCAGGCTCACTGCCCTTGGGGAAACGAATCGCGCTCGGGCCATCACTGATAGCCACTGACTCCCGGAACTCAGCACGAAGAGTTGCCCCATCGCGCGGTGCCGCCACCCGAATTCCCGGAACAATCGACAGTGCAGACAAATCCCACATGCCGTTATGCGAAGCACCATCACTGCCGGTAGCGCCCGCGCGATCCAAAACGATCGTCATACCGGCTTTATGCAACGCCGCATCCATCAACACTTGATCGAAAGCACGATTCAAGAAAGTCGAATAGATCGCGACCACCGGGTGCATCCCACCAAAAGCAAGACCCGAAGCATTCGCTATCGCATGCTGCTCGGCAATACCCACATCGAATACCCGATCCGGGTACGCCGCAGCGAACTCACGCAACCCCACGGGGATAAGCATGGCCGCCGTAATCGCTACGACATCCTTACGATCCTGCCCCACCTTGACGAGCTCTTCAGCGAAATTGTCCGTCCAGCTACGCCCCGAAATTTCCAGCGGTAACCCTGTCTCTGGGTTAATCACACCCACCGCATGGAAAGCGTCATCGGTATCAGCCAGCGCTGGTTCGTAGCCGTGCCCTTTTTCGGTGATGGCATGCACAAGAACAGGGCCACCGAAATCGCGAGCATGCCGCAAAGCACGACTAATAGCCTCGACATCGTGACCATCGATAGGTCCGACATATTTAAGGCCAAGGTCTTCGAACATGACCTGGGGAGCAACGATGTCTTTAAGGCCCTTTTTAACCCCGTGCAGAGTCTCGTAGACGGTGCGACCAACCGGGTGGGTGTTCAGGGTGCGCCGGCCCCAACTGAGCATTTCTTCATAGCCAGGTTCGGTGCGCAACATCGCCAAATGCTGGGCAAGACCACCGGTGGTAGGGGCATAGGAACGTTCGTTGTCATTAACGACAATGACCAAGGGCAAAGAGTCATCCGCGGCGATTTCGTTGAGGGCTTCCCATGCCATCCCACCGGTGAGGGCACCATCACCAATGACAGCCACGGTGTGGCGGCCAGTTTCCTTCGCGAGCTTGCGGGCACGCGCGATACCACTCGCCCAGCTCAGTGAACCAGAAGCGTGAGAGTTCTCCACAATGTCGTGAACAGATTCAGCACGGGAGGGATAACCCGACAGCCCACCGCGCTTACGCAGATTCGTGAAATCTTGACGGCCGGTAAGCAGCTTATGCACGTAGCTGATGTGTCCGGTATCAAAAACGATGGAGTCTTTCGGGGACTCGAACACACGGTGGATCGCTAGGGTCAGCTCCACGACTCCCAAGTTAGGGCCAAGATGCCCCCCGGTGCGTGAGACCGAGTCGACGAGGAAAGACCTAATCTCCCCCGCCAGCGTGTCAAGTTCGTGCGTCGTCATGGAGCGGACCACTTCCGGGCCGCTGACCTGCTCCAGCAGTGACACTGTTCCTCCCTCTGTGCGGTGTTGCCCCGCAACCGTCCGACCATACCTTTGACGTAGGTGGGGAACCACCTACGTGGTGAGAACCCATGAGTGCTGGAGTGGTAGAGACAAAGATCAGCCAGCGACGACGTCGCTGCTCGCACTAGAAGTTGCCACCGTAATTCCGGCGCGGCGCCACTTGTTAAACACCGCAGTAAGAGCCTGCGGATTGACCGGAGCAGTCAAATCAACCAAAACCGTCGTAGCGAACCCTCTACTCATGGAATCCAATGCCGTAGCCGAGACACAGTAATCCGTAGCGATACCTGCAATATGCACCGTCTCAATGCCGTGTGAATGCAGATACGACGCCAAAGTGACCCCGGCAACCGTGGTTCCCTCAAAACCCGAATACGCGGCCGCGAACGCACCCTTAGTGAACTGTGCATCAAAGTCACGGAACTCCAGTGCCGGATGGAAATCTGCCCCAGGAGTGCCCTGCACACAGTGAGCTGGCCACGAATCAACAAAATCCGGAGTCGCCGAAAAATGCGTTCCCGGATCCTCATGTGCATCACGGGTAGCGACCACAAGATCATATTCATGGCCAGAGCCGATGTATCGCGTGATCGCTGCGGCGACCCCAGCGCCACCAGTAACAGCCAGTGAGCCGCCCTCGCAAAAATCCCTCTGCACATCGACAACAACAAGGGCACACCCGGCCCTATCGGAGACCACAGTTCCCGGGAACGTTGTTCTCTCACCAAATGGTCGTGACCTCATGGCTACCTTCCAGTCTCGTGCCTGTTGGCACCGATCCCCGGGCACCCGACGCGTATCTAATCACCTCGTGCCACCGAAATAAGATCCCCACACCAACCGGCCTAGACTCTGCCCCATGTCAGTGACGTACGGATCGGTCAAGCCCGGCCGCATTGGGCCTACGCGCGCAGTGCCACACAGCATCGAACGCCCCGAATATGTGGGCAGGGAAGAACCTAGGCCGTTCACCGGCTCTGAAGTTCGTCCACCAGAAATGATCGAAGCAATCAGACATGCCTCGACCATCGCAGCCCGCGCGCTCGCCGCTGCTGGTGAGGCAGTAGCCCCAGGCGTTACCACCGACGAACTGGACGCCATCGCGCACCAATACATGATTGATCACGGCGCCTACCCCTCCACTCTCGGATACCGAGGATTCCCGAAATCTTGCTGCACTTCCGTCAACGAAGTCATTTGCCACGGCATCCCTGACGACCGCCCCCTGGTGGATGGGGACATCGTCAACATCGATGTCACTGCCTATATCGGCGGTGTGCACGGCGACACCAATGCAACCTTCCTCGTTGGTGACGTCGATCAAGAAACTAAAGCTCTCGTCGAGCACACACGTGAAGCGCTCAACCGTGCCATCAAAGCAGCCAAACCCGGACGTGCAGTTAATGTCATCGGTCGCGTCATCGAAACTTACGCCAAACGGCACGGTCTTGGCGTAGTCCAAGATTTCACTGGCCACGGCGTTGGGCCTGCCTTCCACACCGGACTGGTTATCCCGCACTACGACTCGGCGCCCATGTATGACGACGTCATCGAGCCAGGAATGACGTTCACCATCGAGCCCATGCTGACCCTAGGATCCCCTGAAGGGCAGACCTGGGACGATGACTGGACCACCACCACCTGCGAATTGCGCAACACTGCGCAATTTGAGCACACCTTGCTCATCACCGACACCGGAGCCGAAATCCTGACCCTTCCCTGAACCACTCATCCGTACTTCTGCTGGGAATACCTTCACCCCCAGCAGAAGTACGGATGAGTCTGTTCCATCTAACCCAACCCGCCCATCCCACGCTCGTCCTGACGACCAGCGTGCAGCACCAGTACGCTGTTCACTCATGACCCACGCCCCCAACGCGCTCCCCCTCGGCATCGACATCGGTGGCAGCGGCATCAAAGGCGCACCCGTCGACCTCACCGCTGGATCCTTCACCGAAGAACGCCTCCGCATCGACACTCCCGCCGGAGCCAAACCAGAAGACGTCATCGACGTCGTCGCCCACATCGCCAACCAATTCGAGCCACACACAGGCCAAAGCCCCATCGGCGTTACCATCCCCGGAGTAGTCACCCACGGCGTTGTCCGCTCCGCTGCCAACATCGACAACACCTGGATCAACTACGACATCTCCACCGCACTACATGAACAACTGGGGCGCCCAGTCACCGTTCTCAACGACGCTGACGCCGCAGGTGTAGCCGAGCTCGCCTACGGTGCAGCAAAAAACATCGCCGGAACAGTGCTGGTTGCAACCCTAGGGACCGGTATCGGCTCAGCTGTTCTCGTTGATGGACGCCTAGTCCCCAACACCGAATTCGGACACCTCGAAATCGACGGGCACGACGCCGAAACACGCGCCGCAAGCTCAATCCGCAAACGTGAAAACCTCACCTGGGAAGAATGGGCAGCACGACTACAGCGCTACTTCACCCACCTGGAAAACCTCATCTGGCCTGACCTCATCGTCATCGGCGGAGGAGTCTCCAAGCGCGCCGAAAAATTTTTGCCACTGCTCGACCTGCGCACTCCCACAGTTCCTGCGGCCCTGTTCAACGACGCAGGCATCATCGGCGCAGCCCACGAAGCAGTAGACGCCACCCATCCCAACCACAACCCGCAATACGCTGGCTGATCACTCCTCGCAGCGCCATCTTGGCAACCTCACCACACTGACCGGTGCAGGGGCAGAGATTCTCTGCCCCAACCGGTCACACCGTGACCGGTTCTTGCGCGGCATCAACAATCCACTCTCGCGGATCGTCATTCACACCCACCGACAAATTCGCGATCTGACGCATAAAAATTTCCCGACCACCAGCAGACAAAATCCCATCATGAATAGGTACTAAGCGACGAGCGCCGCACCTAGCCACCCAATCAATCGTCTCCTTCATCGCGCTCCACGGCGCCGCGATCGGTACACACAACACATCCACCGCATCGGGAACCACATCCAAGGCATCCCCCGGGTGATACGCAACCGCACCGCCCTGTTCACGGAACACCAACCCGGTATTACGCACCCGCTCCATCATGCGATAAATCACCGCATGCATATTCCCTACCGGCTCCACCATCACCGTCCCCACAGAAAACAACTCACCCGGCGCCATATCCACCGTTTCCACGCCACACTCAGCGCGCATCCGACGCCCTAATCCGGCCTCGGTAAACAACTGCGCTTGTGAATTAGCTTCCATCAACCCCGCAAGACGATCCACATCAACATGATCTGGATGCTCATGCGTCACCACCACCGCATCAAGGTCACGCAAATCCTCAAACCCGCAAGAAAATACTCCTGGGTCGACCAAAATCCGTGCCCCTTGCGATTCGAACAACACACAGGAATGACCAAAACGTGTGATCCGCATAAACCAGCGTAAACACGCGCAATGTCACTGCGATGCGCAACACGTACATACAGACTGACTGCCACATAAAATCTTTGCAGTGAAGTTCATCGACGATCGCATTCCCCCACACGACCTGACATATAACGACGTCTTCATGACGCCCTCACGCTCAGCGGTAACCTCACGTTTAGACGTTGACCTCACCGCAGGTGATGGCACCAATGCGACCATCCCCATCACCGCCGCGAACATGACAGCCGTCAGCGGTAAACGCATGGCCGAAACCCTCGCCCGCCGCGGTGGAATCGCGATACTTCCCCAAGACATTCCCCTCGACATCGCAAACTCCACCATCGCCAAAGTGAAGAGCGCGCACCCCGTATACGAAACCCCCATCGTCGTCTCCCCCACCGACCCAGTTGCGCACGTCATAGCTATCCTCGGCAAACGCTCCCACCGTCTAGCTGTTGTCACCGACAACGACCGACCCGTCGGGATCGTCACCGAACACGACATTCTCGAAGTCGATAGATTCAGCAGTGTCGCCGAGGCAATGACTACTGACTTCCCCGCCGTCACTGAACACGACGACCTCGCCGACGTTTTTGATCTCCTCGAACGACGCCACATCAAAGCTATCCCCGTCTTGCGTGATGGCCTTCTCCTTGGACTGCTGACTAAACGAGGAATTCTCCGCTCAGCTATCTACACACCCAACCTTGATGAGGGTCGTCGCCTAGCGGTCGGGGCAGCAATCGGCATCAATGGTGCTGTTTCTCACAAAGCCGCCGCGCTCTTGGCTGGAAATGTCGATGTCCTCGTCGTGGATACCGCTCACGGTCATCAAGAAAAAATGATTGAGGTACTCAAACTAATTCACTCAGAACGAAATAGACACGCAGAAGTGACAGGACGGCATGTTCCTATCGCGGCTGGGAACGTCGTTACCGCTTCTGGAGCACGCGATCTTGCCCGGGCTGGAGCCGACATCATCAAAGTTGGAGTCGGCCCCGGAGCCATGTGCACCACCCGCATGATGACCGGAGTGGGGCGCCCTCAATTCTCTGCCGTCCTCGACTGCTCCGCCGCTGCCAGTGAAGAGAACGTCGCAGTATGGGCAGACGGCGGCGTAAAGCATCCACGCGATGTTGCCCTCGCATTAGCAGCAGGAGCTTCCAGTGTGATGATTGGCTCATGGTTTGCAGGAACTCATGAAAGCCCTAGCGACCTTATGCGAGATACCGATGGGCGCCTATATAAAGAAAGCTTCGGAATGGCATCTGCACGTGCGGTGAAAAATCGCACTAAAGGACAATCCGCGTATCAACGAGCTCGCTCCGAACTTTTTGAAGAAGGAATTAGTAGCGGAAAAATGTACCTCGATCCAGAAAGACCTGGCGTCGAAGACCTTCTAGATCGAATCATTTCCGGCGTTCGTAGTTCTTTCACATACGCCGGCGCGCGAACAATATCTGAATTTCATGACCGCGCCGTCGTTGGAATCCAATCCGCTGCAGGATATGACGAAGGAAGGCCACGCCATACAAGTTGGTAATTACGGAAGATTCAACTCGAGAATTACTCGCTTATTCGTCACGTGGAACCCAAAAACATGCGAGGCGCACAAGAAGCCCCGGGTGTTCGCTGTGCGGACTCTGCTCACCCGAAGTTGAATCCACCTGCCGCAGTGAGAATATGATTGACCCCGAAAATCCTTGTGCGCTGGAGATTCCTCATCAGCAGGGACCTCTAGCGCACAAGGGATAACTGACCGTCCGGCACCTAGTAGGTGCCGGTAAATGTGTGAGTATGCATCGCGGGGGATCATGTCCAGAAGGCCAATGACCGGAAATATCGCAAAACGCCCAAACGGAAGATGGCGCGCTAGATATCGCGATGGAGCCGGAAAAGAACATGCCCGCCACTTCACAACAAAAAAAGCCGCCGCGCACTGGCTGAATGAAATTACTGCAGCAATGACCACCGGCGCCTATGTCGCCCCCGACGCCGGAAAAATAACTTTCAAACAGTACGCAGAATATTGGCGAACAAAACAAACACATCGCCCATCAACCGTCGAGCAGGTAGAAAGACACCTGCGCAACCATGTTTATCCCAGCATCGGTGACCGTCAACTCGACACACTCCGCCACACCGATATGCAGGCCCTCGCAAAAACACTCGACGAAAACCTCTCCACAAACACAGCCTCAGTTATCTGGAGATATGTTGGAACAATTTTTCGCGCAGCAGTAGAAGATAAAAGAATCGTTGATTCACCCTGCCGAAAAGTCAGAGGACCCAAACCCAAGAAAACAAAAGTGGCCGTCATGCTCACCGAGCAAGTCGCAGCCCTACGCGAAGCCGTACCAGATCGGTACGCCGCACTCATCGTCACCGCAGCTGGCACAGGCATGCGCCAAGGTGAACTTTTTGGCCTCACTATTGACCGCATCAACTTTCTTCGCCAACAAATCACTGTCGACAGGCAACTCATCGGACTAGCCGGACGCGAGCCTGAATTCGGCCCACCAAAAACCGAAGACAGTGACCGCGTCATTCCTCTGCCCGCTGTCGTAGCTCAAGCACTAGCCGTTCACCTGCAGAAATACGCGACCGGACCGGACGGACTCGTATTCACTAACACCTACGGAGCCCCGCTACGCCGCTCCAACTTCGGCGCCACCTGGCGGCGGGCCTGCCGAGACGCCGACGTGCACGGATTCACCTTCCACGACCTGCGCCACTACTACGCTTCACTGCTCATCCGCCACGGCGAAAGCGCTGAGACAGTGCGGGCCATGCTGGGCCACAAAACCGCCATGGAAACCTGGAAAACCTACGCACACATGTGGCCAGACTCCGATGAAAGAACACGAGCGGCCGTAGATTCCGTTCTGGGAGCATCCGCTGTTGCGGACTCAGTGCGGACTACACCGGCAAGTATGTAATAAAAACCGCAGATCAGAACCATTGAAGCGGATGAGTCGGCCGATACGCCGGGTTCTGTCATTGAGCGGCCATCCATCTAGGCGGCACATTACTGTGCAGCTCCAGCGACCTACCCGTGTGCTCAGGCGAGCAGCCCTCAAACACACACTGTCTGGTCTTGCTCCGGGTGGGGTTTACCTAGCCATCCTTGTCACCAAGGATGCTGGTGGTCTCTTACACGCACCGTTTCACCCTTACCTGTGCACTTGCGTGCACAGGCGGTCTGTTTTCTGTGGCACTGTCCCGCGGGTCACCCCGGGTGGCCGTTAGCCACCACCCTGCTCTGTGGAGCCCGGACGTTCCTCGGCAAACGGGAAAACCACCAACAGTGGAACTACCGTTCGACGCGACCGCCTGGCCGACTCATCCGCACACAAGTCTAAACGCACCCCTGCCCCGGCCCACCAACACCCCACTGGCCCAGCACACAGACACCCCGCACATAACAGTGCCCCTGCTCGGATAGAGAACCCAAGCAGGGGCACTGTCTAAGCCTTATGTGACAGACAGTGCCAGCCCGTCAATTTATGTTTTCAGTCGTCATCATCGGGGTTGTCAGTCTCCTGAGCGAGAATCCGACCATTGCCAGCATCGACAATGACGTCAGTCTCTGCGCCCTGAGAGTTCCTCACCTCGACCTTGTAGACGACCCAGCCGTCCTCTTCGTCCAACTCAGCTTTGACGACTTTGCCGGGCACAGCCTTCACGGCAATCTTGCGTGCCTGATCAAGACTGATCTTTGCGAGCTTTTGCAGCTGAGCCTGCTCAGCTGCATCACTCTGTCCTCGATCCGCAGGAGCCTTAATGGACCCACGAATCGGGTGATCTGTAACGTCACGCACCACTGCGGTGGACGTAACGGACTGACCTGCACTCACAGCAGGGGCAGCATTCGCAGCCCCACCGGCAACCGTGCTTGCAGCAATGGCCAGAGACGCAAGAGCAGTGACACCGGCTCCGGCGACAACAGTTTTCAGGGGCTTCGTCATTCTTCCACGCTCCTTCTTTGAGAAGCCCGGTCCGCAGACCGGGGGCCAACAGAACTGGTCCGTTCCGACATTTCCACCCTGGGATGGGAACCTTAAAAGACTCTGAGAGATGCGTTGAACATGCACTCAGCCACCACCGAAAGTGGAGCTATCAGACGCGGTACCTGCTGAAAGTCCACCAGAGCAAACCGCTCAGGCCAGCAGCGATACCAAAGACAGGACGAACGTCTCGCGATCATCAGCCATGCCGCACTGGGGTCACATTGGTTCTCACCCCACAGGCTGCTCCACCTTGGACACGGCAACTTCCTGCCCCTCACACTCAGCGGCACCGTTGCCAGGCTGCTTCACAACACCCTCATTCCTGAACAGCGGGTGCACAAAAGTGAACACCAACCCCACAGCAAAAAGAGCAAGAACAGCCAGGAACGGCGCAGTGTGGTGAACACCGTAGAGCGCAGTAGAACCAATCGGGGCAATGACGTACGTCAAGCCATTATTTGCATTGATGAGACCAGCCAGCCCGCCTTGGGACTCGCGACTCATACCTAGCGTTGGCCCTGCCGTGTACCCAGGCATTGCCAAACCACTACCGGCACCAAGAAGAAGGCACCCTGCCCCGAATACCCACACCGGCGCATCGATAAAGAGCAAAACACCCGAGAGTGTCATCACTGCGAATCCCACCTGGAGTAGCCGGTGCGCAGGCCAGCCCAGGCGGCGTACTACTCCCCCTTGCACAAACGCCATCACAAGTGAGAGCCCCAGTAGCATTCCCGCTGTGATCGCGGCGGTGCCATTGGCAGTGAAATGGAACCGATCCTGAACAGCGAATCCGACAAGCGTGGCCACCGTAGAAAAGCCCAGGAACAGCAAAAACCCGGTCACGAGATAGGGAAATACGCGCGGATCACGGAAAGAAACACTGGCTGGCTTTTCGACAAGCCGATCCGGTGACTGCTCGTGGAATCGAACGATGAGGATGACGATTCCAATCAGCATCACCACCGGCATCGCACTGACCGGCAGAAGTAGGCCTCCTACGGCTGCCAGTACACCGCCTGCAACGGCACCCAGAATGGAAGCCGCGCCTTGGGCTGCCCCTAGGGCGCCGACCGCTTTGACTCGCTCAGATTCAGTAGCGGCGTGCGTAACCAGATGGGCCTGCACGGTTGGTGCGATAGCCGCGATTGCGCCGCCATAAATAAGGCCTCGCGTCAGCAAAGTCATCACAAACAAAGGCCCGTCAGTCAGTGCTCCGCGTACACCAAGCCAGGCCACGGCAGTGAAGCCACCCAAACCACACAGGGCAATCACCATGGCAGTCACCAAAGTGCGTTTGACACCCAAGCGCTGAGAGCGACGCCCCCAGAACTGACTGAGTAGCACTAGAGCCAGCGCTGCGGCGGAGATCGTGGCGCCGATTTGCCATTCGGCTAGCCCCATGGCTCGCGAAAGTGGCGCGATGACGGGGTTGAGCATCATCTGCCCCATGAAGGCGAGCAGAACCATCGTGAGTAACAGCTTTGCCTGTGAGTCCGAATGAGATTCCGCTGGCACAGTGACCATTCCTATCCATTGAGAACCGTTGTCAACAACACTAGATCAGCGTTCTAGTACTGGCAATGTGTCGTTACACTCACAGGCATGGTTGGCAAGGACACCTCACGACGCGCGGGCCTGACCCACGAACGCGTGATCGACTGCGCCTGCACACTCACCAGAGAACACGGACTGCAAAACTGGACCATCAGAGACCTAGCCACCGCACTAGACGTAGTGCCCTCCGTGATCTACCACTACTTCCCCACCAAAACGCAGATCCATGACCAAATCCGCGACCAGATATGCGCTGAGCTCACGCTGCCCGATGAACACCTCAGCTGGCAGGAATGGTTCACTCAAGCACTCACTGCACTACGCGACATCCTGCTGCGCTACACCGGCCTGACCCGCCACGTCATGGACTCTCTCGAGCTTGGGCTCCCACCACGGTCACTCGTGCCATTCTTCGAAACGGCGATAGTCAAACTCACCGAAGCGGGCCTAGAAGAAAACGCTACTCCGGCTTACACGATGATCGTTAACGTCGCACTCGATGCCATCGAGCACCACGACCGCCAATCTCCCCTATCTGCCAACCACCACGACATCACCGCCATGGTCAACAAGCTAGAACCGCTGACCAAAGAATCGCCAGCACTAGCAATGATGCGCGATGACTACCTCGCTCACCTGCCCACCCCGTCAGGGGAACGGATCAGCGAACGCTACTTTCGCCTTCTTATCCGTTCCCTCCTGACGGGAATCGAGCAAGAACTCATGCCCCAGCACTCATGAAGGCGCAAGAGCGACCAAAACATGCCGTCACAATGCCACGTGAGCACCTGAAGAGACAGCTGTAGATGCCCGCTCCTCCGCAGGCTGCCCACCCTGATGCAATGCGCGCAACGTGATCTGCTGGTCAGCGGCACGCGCCAAAAGATCCTCGTCATGACTAATCAGGATCACCACTGCGCCATCTGCAGCCACAGAGCGGATATGGGCGGCAATCGACTCTAGGTGACGCCGATCTACACCAGAGCTTGGCTCATCGAAAATAACGATGGGCCGCCCTGCCAACCGAGAACCTGCGATGACCAAGCGTTGCTGCTCACCTCCCGACAAAGACAGCGGATGACGCCCCGTGAGTTTGCTTAAATCGAAAGCCTGGAGCAGATCAGCCACAGCCACAGTTCTTGCCGCATCACGCCCAGCCAACTCAATTTCTGCCTCCACCGTGTCAGTGAAGAGCTGCCGCTGCACGTCCTGCATCACCAGAGCACTAGCTCGCTGCCGAGCACCGCGAGTGAGCTTGCGCCCATCCAAACGGACCTCACCACGTGCCCGGCGCAGGCCAGCAATAACACGAGCCAAGGTTGACTTACCTGCACCGTTACTACCACGCAACGCAGTCACCGTTGCACGTGGCAGTGTCAGTCGATCGATAGCCACAATCGTGCGCCGTCCAGCCCGGCATTCAATATTGCGTAGCTCTAGCGCTCCCTCAGGAACATCACAAACATCGCAGGCATCAGCGATGCTGAGTCCAGCAGCGGGCCACGTGGCCAGCTGTGCCGCACAAACCTCACCACGCAAACCCAGGCTTTCCAGCTCAGCATCATCAGTTGCGGCAAAACGTTCGGCATCCCATATCGCTGAGATTTCACCAGAATCCATGATCACTACACGATCGACTAGGCCGTTCAGATAACTCAGGCGGTGTTCGGCGATAACGATCGTCATACCTGCAGCGCGGTGACGTTCCAACGTCGCACGCAAAGCAGCGATAGCTTCGGTGGACAAGTTAGAGCTGGGCTCATCCAGCAACAAGATGCGCGGACGGTGCGCTGTCGAAGAGGCCAGCGCAACCTGTTGCTGCTGCCCTCCCGATAGCGATGTCAACGGCACCGACACATCCATGTTTTGACCCAAAATCTGCAGGTCAGCATTGACCTGTTCAGCGATCTGCGGGACTGGTAGAGCGAAATTTTCCATGGCGAAAGCCAGTTCCTCACTCACCGTGTTTGTGAAGAACTGCCGACGCGGATGCTGCTGCACAGTGCCCGTGCGACGCCCAATGGCCTCCAGGTCAGCCTGGCTGGTCACTACACCTTCAACAGTCACACGACCACGCAAATCACCCTCGTCATAAAAGTGCGGAACCAGACCATTAATCAGACGTAGCAGCGTCGACTTACCGCTTCCACTGGCACCGCACACCACTACACACTCACCAGCATTGATATGCAGATCAACGTTGGTGAGTGTGTAGTGTTCAGCGTGCGGGTATTTCCAGCTCACATTGCTCAGATCGATCACGTCCAGTACCACCCCGCAATGAAGAGAACGACTGCAATCAGAACCCAGGCGGCATCAATCGCCCGAAACCGTGGCGGATGAAGCACGCTCGGAGGCGTCGGTGACCCTAACCCACGCAGCAACGCCGCCGACGACAAATCATCCCCGGCCCGCAAGCTGGAGGCGATCATCGGCACAGTAAACCTTTCAATCACCAATATGGGGTGACGAAACAGTGCCGACGGACGTGTCAAACCTTGCAGCCGCATGGCATCAAGAACCGCGCACGCCTCGGTCAACACCACCGGAAGAAACCGGATCATCACCACAAGAGTCACGGCGATCGAACGCGGCAAACGCAGCGCCCGAAGGGCTGCATGCAGCACTGTCGGTGATGTGGTGGCGAACAGATGAATCGCCACCCCGACAGCAGCGGAGTACCGGGCCACGTAATCCAGTGGCACGACAACTGAAGCTGCCACTGCAGGAGAGGAAATCGGCAATAACAGTCGCGCGGCCAGCCATGCACCAAGCGCGATCACGCTCACCCATACAGCACGCCGCCACTCATTGACTGACAACGCCAACAGCACTGCTAAAGCAACACCGGGAACGATGAAGTGCTGACCATACGGACCCAATGCTGCCGCGCTGACGCCAGCGACAAGCAGCATTGTGGTCCGTGGATCAAGCGCTAAACGCTCACGCAAGCTCTCAGGCTCGCTCGTTCTCATGCCAGGCCAGCGCGTTGGAAATGCTTACGTACCACTGCTGTTCCAAGCAGCCCGCCGAGGAATCCAGAGACTGGGCAAGCAACCGCCAGCCCCAGCAGCATCGGCACGGTGAACACCTGCTGTGCCGCGGCGATGAATTCTGGACCCATGGCCTGCCAGGCAGGAGTCTGGAAGTAGGTGTCGGCATTGAGAAGAATCGGAACAAACGGTGTGAACGCGGTTAGTCCGAACAAGGTGTACGACGCGATCGCTGAAGCCCTCGTGCGGTAGTCACCAGCACGAGCGACGAATTCAACAATGAAAGCGACGATCGGGGTGGCAATCGCCCCCAGCAAGGCACCACCGTGAAGAACGAAAACGATCGACAGGATCAGCGAGAACAGGAAGATCATGCCGGGTTTACGTACCCGCTTGTAGAACAGCACAAACGTGATGCCATTGATGATGATTGCTGGGGGAACACTGAGCAGCCACACCAATGGGCCAAACATGCCAAGCATGCCGAACACGTAATTCAGCACCGCATAGATCGCCCCAAAAATACCCACGGTGATCAAATCGCGGGCGGTGAACCACGGCTTCTTCGCTGCCGATGTGCCGCCCTGGGAGTCAGGAACGAGGGCTTGACTGCTCGGAGCTGAGGCAGAGTCGGAGGTGGACTGATTGGTCACAGAAAAATCCTTTCGAGGGGTTAAAGCATCAGAATTGACTGACATTTTTTACACAAGAGCTCGATAACCAGCGATCAAAGCCTGCGCCGTCGTAGATGCGAATTCACCAGTGACGAGGGTGAAATGGTTACCCGGTACGTGTTCACGGTGAACATCACCGATGAAGCGTTCCTGCCACACAGCAAAGAATTCGTCGTGCGCCCCCGGGCGGAACCCAAGGTGATCGCACGGCTGGATGATCACCGCATCGACCACAAGATCCGCAGGCTCTTCCATAGCGGAGTTCATCGTGTGTCGATAACGTCGCCACATACGTTGCAGGTCACAGACTGCTCGCCGATGCGACGTAGAAACTGCCGTTGCGTACAGCTCCCACCGATCCTGCTCAGACAACGCATCCAATGACGCGAAGAACGCTGCAGCATCCGGGTGAGCAGCAGGGGCAGAGACCACCGAATCAAGCAAAGCCACCAGCGGGGGCGCATCGGGGAACAGCATCTGCGTCTGTGCCCCCAGCGAAGTAATAAACATCACCTCAGCTAGGCGATCGTGAATACCTGCTGGAACAACGTGAGGATCAATCAGCCCCAAAGGCCGAACCGTGTGGCCATTCTCGATCAGATGGCGCGCCACCTCGATAGCCACGAGCGAGCCGAAGCTATACCCAATCAGACAGTACTCCTGGGCGCCTGTCTGCTCGAGACAAGCCGCTACGTTGGCTGCTATCTGCTGGATCGCGCTTGCAGCTGGCAGAGAGCAGAACCACTCATCGTCAGGCACCTCAACCAGGCGCACATCACTGTCAGCGCCGAATAGCTCTTGGGCATCAGGGTGCTGCCACAGTCTACGCAGCAGTGGCCGCATCGAATCCGCCGAGGCCAATGAGTCGGAGAACACCACAGTGGTCACCGCCGGCGCAGCAGTGGGCTCACCCAGCGATATCACTCGCACCGGCTCTTGGGTTTGACCGGCGTCTGCTGAAGCCGACTCGCTCGTGGGATCAGAATTTGCTTCCAGACGCTCCAGGGCTATTGCTGTTGCAGCAATATCTGGTGCAGTTAACAAAATCCGCAACATTGCTTCGAAAGAAACCCCATCGCCCAACCGGTCCCGAACCTGGGTGGACACTGCTGCAGCTGAGACCGAATTCGCGCCGAGATCATACGGATTCACCGCCCAGCTCAGCTCGCTGTCTGAGCCGAGGTGCTCTTTCCACAGCTGCGTGAGCAGCTGTGCCCACGTAGCGGCTGTTTCGGTGAGATCACATGTGAAACTCTCCTGCGGTTTTGGCTGTACCGGCTGCCCCGCCTCCTGAGCTCTCGTCAGATTAACCAGCGCCCGCCGGTCAACCTTGCCGTTGGGAGTCAACGGCAGCTGAGGCAACCGGCGAAGACTCACCGGAACCATCACCTCAGGCAGCTGCTGGCGCGCCGTGGCCAAAATGGACTGATCCTGCGCCTGGCAATCCACCGCAGAACACCCCACACGGGAAGCGAACAGCCCAAACCCCTCAGGGGCCAGCACACTATCCGCCGCAGGCGTGAGTGCCACATCGCTGCCCGTGCTTGCCCCAATATGGGCAGCCCACCAGGCACCATCAGGGAAAAGTACCCCCTCAGGACGGCTCGACGGCTCTGGGCGCGTCATCATGAAGATCTGCGAAACCATGATCCACCACTGCACCCCGACCGGTTCAGAAATAACGACCACTCCACCAGGGCAAGCCAACGCAGCCACTCGATCCAGAGCCCGCGGGATATGCCGAGCATTCTCAAGCACCCCAAAAGCACACACCAGATCAAATGATCCGAGCTCAATTCCCTGCTCAACCGGATCCTTATCCAGGTCAAACACCGTGAACGTCATCCGTGGATCACCCGACCAGCGCTGCTGGGCAGCATCAAGGAAGAACGATGCACGATCACTGAAAACGTACTCATACGGCCGATCGCCCAAGCCACGCAGCACAGCATCAGTGGTGCTACCGGTGCCCGCCCCGATCTCGAGAACACGCAACGGGCGCTGCGGATCACCCTCAACCAGCCGCTCCACCAGATGAGCGACAGTCTCAGTACCCCAACGCATGCTCAACCGTTTGCGATATACCTGCGCCGAACTGTCATCCACGCCGTCGGTGAACAACAAATCTGAAGGACGCTGCTCCCCGCTGAGCAACTGCGGCAAAACATCAGCGCACCGACGCACATACGCAGTCACACCGCGATAATCCGCGCCCCGCGGACTGAGCTGCCCCACCTCCTCCCACAACCGCTGCACCTCAGCCGCGCCGACAGCCAACCCAGGATTCACCACGCCCTGGTTGCCGCCGCTCAACAGATGCGGATGCCATGCAGCCAACGTCTGCCGCCACAAATCAACAATCCACTGATGCGCTGCCGCCACAGGCAAACCAGCATCAACACGGCCAAGCACCTCAACAATGGAAGCAACGCAGGCTTTCTCCATCGCCGTGGCATACGCAGCAATGCCCTCAGCGTCGGTGCAATCAACCACATCTGCAGCCAGCCCCGCAGCCTCCTCCATGGCTTGCGCGACTGGCTCACCAGCAGCATCAGAACTGCCCTGCTCAGCAACGATGAAGCCATGCAACGCCCGTTGGGCTCCTTCACCAGCAACCACGACCGCCGCCTGACGCACCGACGGGTCAGCGACCAGCACACTCTCGACCTCACCGAGCTCAATCCGGTGCCCACGGATCTTCACCTGGTCATCCAAGCGACCCTCAATCTCAATGTCGCCGCCAGGCAAATACCGGCCCGCATCACCAGTGCGATAAAACCGACCCCGCACCGGATCATCAATGAAAGCCCGCTCGGTCTGCGCGCAATCCTCATACCCCTGCGCCAAACCCGCACCCAGGATGACAATCTCCCCGCTGACTCCCACTGGCCGATCCTGACCAGCCTGATCAATCACCGCGAAGCGTTGATTCGCCAACGGAGTGCCATAAGGAATCTCACCGGAAACACACTCAAGGTCAATACGGTGCGCAATCGACCAGATAGCAGCCTCAGTAGCGCCACCCATAGCCTCAAAAATCGTTCCCGGGAACACCTCATGCAGCCGCCGCACCAGATCCCGCGGAATCCGATCGCCAGAAAGAATCCACGTACGAACGCCCGACGGCGGTAGCGCACCGCCCTCAACCGCGCTCAACATCATCTGCGCCACGGCCGGGACAGTGTTGAAAATGGTGACGCCATTGTCCGCAGCAGCCGACAACCACGCAGCCGGATTAGGTACGGCCTCCGCCGGCGGCAACACCACCGCGCCACCTTGACTCAACGGCCCAAAAATGTCGTACACCGACAGATCGAAACTCAGATCAGCGATCGCGATGCTCCGGCTTGCAGCATCAACACCGCACCGACGATTCACGTCCTCGATCGTGTTGAGCGCAGCACGGTGACTCATTCGCACCCCCTTAGGGGTGCCCGTCGAACCCGAAGTGAAAATCACGTACGCAAGATCATCCGGGTGACCTACATCGGCGGCCAACGTCGCAGCGTCACCAGCCTCACCGGTGAGCAACGAGGCCAACTCAACCGCCGTGACACCATCCAACGTCTCCGGCGCAGTCGAGGCATCATGGATAAACACTCGAACTTCGGCGCTGCGCGCAATCATGCTCCGACGCCCCGAAGGATGGCGTACATCAATCGGCACATACGCAGCCCCCAGCGCAAGAACCCCAAGGACTGCCGCGATCTGCTCAGGCGAACGCGGCACACACACCGCAACCCGATCTCCTGGCTGCACACCACGTTGCCGCAACGCCGCACTGACAGTCAGCGCGTGCTGCTGCAGCTGGGCGTGACTCCAGCACACCTGATCACTGATAACCGCAGGAGCGTTTGGGGCAGCTGCAGCCGCACGCGCAAGGGCGCCATGCAAAGTGCCCTCCACCTGCTGACCGGCAGTGTTGTTGGCGTGATTGCGTTCAACTTGTTGCCATTGGGGAAGCCTCACCGGCGAAAACGCATCCCATGCGTCCTCATCGCTGGCCAGCTTCTCCAAAGCAGCAACTAGCACCTCGGCCATGTCCTTGCGTACTGCTTCCTGCAACGCACCAACTCGCCCATCCAGGTGGATGTGCAACCCATCAGCATCGTCCATCACCTGGCAGTCCAACACCGCCTGCGGCGTTTGGCTGATGCTGTGAACAATCTTTCCCTGCTGTGCCTCAGCCGAATCTTGACTGCCCACACCGATAGCACTTGTGAACACGTACGGCATCGCCGCGGTGTGCCGGCCACGCCTACGCGCAATCTCCCGCATCACCTCCACGCCACTGAACGCGCGATGATCCAGATCCTCGAGAAGCTGGTGCATCACCTGCGTGGCGCGTTCAGTGAACGAGCCAGCTTTGGCGCCCACCTCTAGCAAAGTGACCGTCGTGAAGTCGCCGATGATCTCATCAACGCCTGGAACTTCAGCTGGACGATCAAGCACCGTCAAGTTCAAACAGAAATGCCGATCCTGCGCCCACTGCGCCAACACATCCGCGTAACACGTCAGCACCACTGCCGTAGGCGTCAACCCCACGGCCTGCGCCCGCGAACGGATCGTGTTCCATGCTTCGGGAGCGATCAGGGCCTCAATGCCTGACCAACAAGCCGATTCACTTTCAGTCTCGCTCAAAGAAATCTGAGGAGCAGCAGGCAACTCATCAATTCGCTGCAGCCAGTAGTCGCGGGCTTGACGGTAAGGGGCTTTCTCTCGCTGTCCCCGTTCCCACACCACGAAATCTCGGAACAGCACCGGCGAGCACTGTGCACCTTCAGCACCGTTGTACAGCTCCTCCCACTGGCGAAGCAGGCTAAGCAAACTCGCCCAGTCCCCCATCAGGAAGTCATACGAGACGTGCATGAGCGTGGCGCCATCGGGATCTTCCTCATGCGGTTGCGTGAAAGCCACCGCGAACATCGGCCACTGCCCCACTGGGTGCACTGCGTGCGACATCGCTGCACGCACCTGCTGCACGTGCTCAGCCCGAGTCGATTCTTGTGCGTCAGACAGCTCAGTCACGGTGATCGGTAGTGGCGGAACATCAGCAAGCACCTGCTGATAGCCAGCCGGGTCAATACGCACACGCAGCATGTCGTGGCGACGGACAAGCTCTTGCCACGCAGTGCAGGCACGCTCCATCTGCAACCGGGGATACTCCACCTCACAGTAGAGGTGGCAGGCCACGCCACTATGGTCAAAAGCCCCCGAGCGTCCCATCAAGTAGGCGCTCTGCACATCCGTCAACGGGAACGGGTCGTAGCGGTGTTCACTATCTACGCTCGGACCGCGGTCAGCGCGCAGCACCGTCAAGATTTCATCTTTACGTGCCTTCAGCTCCTGGAGCGTTTCGGCAGTGACAACTCCGCGCGGCGCGCGATACCGAAGCCGGCCATCGTCATCCCACAGGTCGATTCCCTGGGCACGCCACACATCGATGAGGTTACGGGTAGGGATCACAGGCGAACGCCCCTCTCAGAAGCTGTGGTCAACGAATATGGTTCTTTCTCAACGACACTCCCCTGGCGCGCAGCGGCAGACATGCGTTCAGCGAGCGCGCGGCGAGCCTGAAGGTCGACCGCAGGGACCGAAGGAGGGAAAGCTAGGCCACTGGACAGCGCCGTCCACAAGGAGGCGACAGCAAGTACTTGCTGGGCGTGCGTAGCGGTCATACCGCCGTGGGTTGCCTGTGTCAGGGCCTGATCAATTTGTTGTGCGATAGCTACCGGCCACAGGTCACGCAGGGCTGCTCCGGTTGTTGTTGGCTGTTCGTACAGCGCCATGGTTGTGGAGTCGATCATCGTGTCGGCGGCGCTCATCTGGGGGTCGCTGCATAGCCCCTCCGGTAGATGCAGCGTGGGGGTCCACAGGACCGGGCCGTGAACGTCTCGCAGACAGAGGGTGCCGCTGCCGGTGTGGATCGACATCGAGGGGAAGCGCACGTTGTTGTCGGTGTCGCGGTCATCGAGCACTGTCGCGTACCGCACCGTCACTGGTGTCGATCCGAGAGTGCCGTTGACCAATGATCCGGTGACGGTCATATCGACTGGCCTGGAGTTGATCCCCAAATCCAGGAGCATGCGCGCCAAGGTTTGGGCAGGTTGAATAGACAGCGATGCCTCGATGGCTAGGGCATCCTCGTGGGCCAGGAGTTCGTGCGCGGCGTTACGGAATGCCTGTACCGCGGGCAACCAGCGGTACAGATCAGCGATCGTTATTGACGCCCCACCGGCACGGGCCGCGCGGACTAGCGTGCGGGCGTCGGCTTGGCCAACAGGCAGTTCATGCAGGACTGAGATGCCACGTTCAAGCAGACTGGTTGCCAGTTGTGTTCCTGATCCCCCAACCCCGCCGGAACGGACAACGACACACACCAAATCCACATCGTCAGGTACCTGCGCTGGTGAGGTGAACAGCGGCACCTCGCACTGCTGGGCCAGAGCCGTTGAACGCTGGCTACCCCGCCCCAGAATGCCCACAAGATCTACATGCGGCATCGTGCTCACCGCGCGCGCGTACATGGCCCCAAATGTGGAGCCAGCAATCACTACACGTCGTTGTCGGTTCACAGCTCTCCCTCATCCATGTCAACGCCGGTGCCCTCTGCTGTTGTCTCGCCGTCCACGCAGCTTCGAGTAACTGTTATGCGCTGGTCAGCTATCGATAGCGCCGCTACGGCGCGTTGCGGGTCCAGAGCGTGAGCGGCGATGGCAGCGCCCGCGCCGACGTGGCCAGCCAGGATTTCGTTGACTGCCACCGCAGCCACACATCCAGCCAGCACTGCTTCCCCTGGCGCGCGGAGCACCAGCTGCTGATCCTCAGTTCGGGCACGCATCATGACGTGCACGCGGCGCCCTGCAGCCAAGGCCATGCTGGCGTCCCGTAGCCGTTGCGCCCCTGCGCTAATGCCCATACCAGCAGCGACCTGTAGCACCTCGGCGATGCCCTCACCGGACATGACGCTGTACCAGGTGGCTTCTGTGAGGTGGTGTTCTTGTGCGACTACTTGCCCCTCTAGGTCGCAGTACGGGAACAGCGATACGGGGTCGGTGAACTCCGCAAGCCGTACCTGTTCAATACGAGTGGCTGCCCCGGAACGAACTGTTCCTTCACGCCAGGCAGCCATCGGCTCGACATCTCCGTGTGCTAGCCCGGCAAGGTAATCCTCAGCACCAGCGAGTGTGAACGCCCCTACCCCGCCAGCCAAGACCTCCAAGGTCCTGGCGGTGGGGCACTGCTGCAGCAGAGCCCGCGGGATGATGCCGGAGGCACCAGGGATCGCGCCGGCGTAAAACAACGCTGTCGTTTCTTCCCGGATGTGCAGGTTGTGCACGGATCGGGCATCTGCTGGGCCGCCGACAGCGACCACGTGAGCTCCGTGCTCGCTGATCACGGCGGCGCTGTTCAGGGCGCGTTGGTGAGCTGGTCCAGTCACGTCCAGCACGACGTCATGGTCGGCGGCGAATCGCGCTAGTTCGGTGGTGTCTGTGACATCGAGGGCTCGACGTTGCGTTGCCTGCCCGTGTAGCTGTGCCGGAATGTTTTCTACTCGACGTCCCGCGAGCGTCAGATCTGAAATGGTGAGTGCTCCCAGCCGCAGCAACGCCTCAACTGCTCGCTGGCCAATATCACCAGAAGCTCCGATAACTCCTACTGCTCGTCTTCTCACAAGACTCCCTCGTCGATAGCCATATCTGCATCCAGTCCGTTGGTGGCGTGTTCATCGATTCGCTGGGCAACGCCTGCTAGCCGGGGATCGGCGAAGAGTTCTCGCATAGGCAGCGTGATGTTGAATCGGTGCCGCACTGTGGAGACCAGACGGGTTGCTAGCAGGCTGTCGCCGCCTAATTCGAAGAAGGAGTCTTCGATGCTGGTTGGTGGTGTTTTCAGCAACTCCGCCCAGATCTGGGCAAGTTCGATCTGCGTGGGAGTGCTGGGCGCTATCGCTTGCGGTGACGCAGCTGCGGGTAGCTGCTGCTCGGATAGCGCAGTGATGACCACGGTGGGGTTGGAGCCAGTTTCAGCCCACGTGCACTTCATACCTGCGTGCTCCAGCTCCTCAAGCCAGGTGCGGCGATCATGTGCGGGGGTGTCGCGGCGGGTGCCGTGGGCATCGATGAAGCCGCCCTCGATCATGCCTGCTACGAGTAGGCCAAGGGCCCCTGTCGTTGTCGTTTCCACAGCCAGGAGGTGGCCTGCTGGCTTGATGCTTCGCGCCACGGCGCGGGCTGCCTGGGCTGGGTCTGCCCAGCGGTGCAGCGTCTGCACCGCGACGGCGATATCGGCATCGACGTTCTCCTGGGCAGGGCGCCCGGCTGGTACGGCCACGATGTGGGCGCCTGCTTGCAGGAGTTGCTCGCGCAGGTGCTGATTGTCGGTAAGCACTCCCCCGACATCAGCGACTGTGACCGTGGCTTCCGGTGCTTGTGAAGCGGTGTGCTGCACCATGACGGCGAGGTCATCCCACACAGGTTTTAAAGGTGGGTCGGCAACGGCGATGCTGGTGGGCCGCAGCTCGGGGACCTCGAGTAAGGCCAATCCTGAAGCCTGCCCGGTGAGTATCTGCGTGATGAGATCTCGATGCGCCTCAAAAGAACAGGTCAGTGACACCACGGCGGGGTCACTGACCTGTGAAAACGCAGCTTGACGTGTTCCTGGGCGTAGGCGATCTGCATCCAGGACGAGGGCGCCTGTGTTGAGCAGCCAGTCAATCCAGGTCTGGCGCAATAGGTCCAGGTCGTTGCTGTATCCCAGGTGCTCCCACCAGGCAGCGGCGCTGCGGCCATCCTCAGGAAGGCTGTCCAGGTGCAGCCACTGCCACAGTAGGTGTTCGGCTGCGATTGCTTCGTCTTCCAGGCGGCGCTGCCAGGCGTGTGCGCGCGGGCAAGGCAGCTGCTTCATCCACCGTTGGGGATCTGCGTCCAGGAGCCAGATTGCCAGGTCGCTGGTGGCTTGGAGTACTGCTGCGTTAAGTCCGATAACGGCTGGAGCATGAGCAGATCGTTCGATCCGCACTGCTCCGGAACTGGTTGTCTCTATCTGCCAGCGAGGTGTGCCATCGGCTGCCGCTAACTGCACCTGGGTGTCGCTGCGCAGGGTAAATGCCAGTACGCGAGAGAGCACCGATCCGGTTGATGCGGCGGCGCCAACTGGCGCCGTGAGTGTCTCTGCGCAGGTTTGTTGTGCTGCTTCGATGAGGAGTACTGCGGCGGCGTCGGCTGCTCGTCGGCCGGTGCCGGTGAGGATGGCATCGATGCTCTGGGCTTGCTGTGGGGTGAACAGGTCGAGCTCACGCATAGTGGGCCGCCTTCGTGTGTTCGCCAGCGGCGCTGTTGTTGCTGGCCGCCAGGATCACCTCGGCTAAGAGGTCACCGTTGTTCTCCAGGTACATGTGTCCGCCGGGAACTTCAGTCACGGGGACGGCATGGCGTGAGAATTGCTGCCACTGGTCGATGAGTCCATGGTCAATTTCTTCGTCGTCGCGGGGGGCGACCACGTGGATTTGCTCGACGAGGCGCCCAGAGGGGACGTAGCCGTGCAGCAGCTGGTAGTCGGCGCGCACGGCGGGTAGGAAGAACTCGCGAAGATGCGGGTCGGCCCACACCTGAGCTGTTGCGGGGTTCTGTCTGACGATGTCGGCGATGATGTCTTCGTCTTCCGTTGGGGTAGGTGCAGTGGCGGTGCTGCCGCGTGGCAGCGGCGGGTTTTGACCGGAGGCAACCAAAACGACTCGTTGCGGTCGGTGTAGTTCTTCCAGTGCTGCGGTGGTTTCGTAAGCGATGAATGCGCCCAGGGAATGCCCAACCAGAATGAGCAGCTCGGTGTTATCGGTGTCGCTGCTGAGCTCCTGGGTCACTTCGGCAGCGATCGCTTCGATGCTGGGGGCGGGTTGGCGGTCTAGCAGGTGATCCCGGCCGGGGTAGGTCACCGCGTCTACGCGCATGTTCGGCAGGGCCGCGGCGATGTGTCGGTAGGAGCGGGGGGTGCCGCCGGCGTGCGGGAACAGCACTACTCGGGTGGTGCTGGTGTTGGCTGCCGAGGCTCCCAGGGCAGTGATGAGGTTCACGAGGCTTCCTCCACGGAGGTTGGTTCTGCCTCGGCGCTTTGCTTGACCAAGGAGACGAATGTGGTGAACGCGGCGTCCGTGAACTGTGCATCCACCACGCCTGCGGGCATGTCCCAGCGCAGTTCGATCTGCCCACCAGGCATCGGTGTTACCTGGCAGTCGATCAAAACCGCGGGGGTGCGGGTGTGTGTCCAGACCGTGTGGACGAGGCCGTCAGCTAACGGTTGGCTCAATGCGCTACCCAACAGGCTGGTGAACACCAGTGGGTACCGCTGCCGGCCGGTGGTGCGTTGCACGTTGAGCTGGCCTGCTGTGGCTACGGCCCGGCCAAGCTCGGCGTGGGTTTGTTCCCACCCCATGTTCTGCTCGATCGTGCATAGCGCCAGCTGGCTGAACTGCCCCACAGCGTCTTCGGCGTTGATGGGGCGGTGCGCAGTGGGAACGTTGATCGTCACGCACTGTTGTCCGTTCACCGATGTCACGGCTTGCGCTAGGCAGTTCAGGACGATGCTGTTGACGGTGACGGCGTGTTCGCGGGCGCGCAGCTGCAACGCCTGGACAACATCCGCGGTCAATACCTGGCCTGTTGAAACGAAAGTGACTGGCTCAGTAGGCACCGTGCCGACCGGGATCTGCGGTGCTGGTGGAAGAGCAGCTTGTGTCGGTGCCGGGGGTTGGTCCACGTAGGCGCGGAAGGCATCGATCGAGACTGTGCTTGTGCCTGGGTCTGCTCCTGCGGCGATCTGGGCGAAGTCACGCAAAATAATCGCCACGCTGGAAGAGTCCAGTGCCAGATAGTTGAACACCAACCCCAGCTCATCGGGCCGGTCTGTGCGCACCACCCCTCGCACTGCCGGGCTGGCCTGCATGTTCACATCCATCTGCTGAAGCAGTGCACGGAACTGCTCGTCGGTCATCGGCAGTGACAATTCGACGAATTCTGGTTCACTTCTGCGGGCTACATGCTGCTCAAAGTCACCTGAGCGCACCAGGTTCAAGATGTCGTGGCGTGCGACCACAGCTTCCAGCGCCACACGCCAGCGTTGTTGCACCGCTGTGTCTGTGCTCGAGACGATCACGGCAACGCATGGGTCGGTGCGAATCACTCCAGGAATACCGTCTGCTCCCAGCGCGTAGGCCAATTGCAGCGGTGTCAGCGGGAACGCTTGCTCTACGGAGCCAACCGTGGTGGCGCTCTGCTCTACGTGGTCCGTTTCCAGTGGGGTGCAGCGGGTAACGAAGTCAGCGAACCGTGGATGGCGGAACACATCTGCCACAGTCACGCTCACTCCGGACATGCGCAGGTCAGCGCATAGCCGCGCCGCTTTGAGGGAATCACCGCCGAGCTCAAAAAAGTCGCTGTCGTCTTCCACGACTGTTTCGAGCTCGTTGCCAGCCACATCGGCCAGCACATGGCTCCACATCCAGCGACACCACTGCCCTAGCCCAAGCGTGTCAAGGCTGACTTCCTGCACGGCTGCGAGTTCTTGCCAACTGTGCGCGTGGTCTTCTCCGCGTTGCTGGGCTTCTTCAGCTTTACCGTCAGTGGTGGCGCCTTCATTGTGCTGCTGGCACGCGGCAGTGAAGGCAGCAGCGTTCGGGTACCGGAACAAAGACGTCAGCTGAGCCTCAAACCCGTGGCTGCGTAGCTGCGCACACATCCGGGTAGCTTTGAGGGAATCACCGCCGAGCTCGAAAAAGTTACCTGTAGCTGGCACCGGCACACCGAGCACATCAGCCCAGATTTTCAACACCAGTGCCAAGTCATCGTCGGCATCAACCGTTTCGACAGCCTGCAGGTCAGAACCTCGCTCGATCCAGTCGATGAGACTGGCCCGATCCACTTTCCCGTTCGATGTGACCGGCAGGTCATCGACGATGATGGCGCTGGCTGGAACCATGTAATGCGGAAGCTGCTGGGCAACGTGCGCTAGTGCTGCAGGCACGTCGATCTGTGCCTGTTCGTGAGGCACCAGCGCCGCTCCCAGGGCAGAACGATTCCGGATCGGGACCACGACAGCACGGCCGATACCTGGCAGGTTGCTCAGGCACACTTCGATCTCAGCGCACTCGATGCGGTGCCCACGAACCTTCACCTGGGTGTCTCGCCGCCCGGCGAAGAACACAAGCCCTTCAGCCCACAAGCCCAGATCGCCAGTGCGGTACCAGCGCACACCGTCCTGATCAGTCAAGAACGACGCCTCGGTGCGCTCTGGGTCGTTGTAGTAGCCGTTGGCTACCCCAACTCCACCAATAAGCAAGTCACCGACGCACCCATCAGGCACATCACGATCACGGGCATCAACGACCCGGTACTGCTGCCCATCCAGGGGCAGCCCGTAGGGAATTGATGGCCAATGCTGCGGTATCTCTCCGGTAATGACGTATTCGTTAGACCAGATGCTGGCTTCGGTTGCCCCACCCATTGCAACAAACGTCGACCCTGGCGACATCGCCCGTGACCGGGACGGCAAGTCCAAGGGAATCCAGTCCCCGGAGACGAGGAACAGGCGCAGCGTAGGCAGCTGCTCACCGGTAGCTACCAGCATCTCCAACAGCATGGGAACGCTGTTCCAAATGGTCACGCCGTGTGTTTTCACCAGTTCGGCCCAGGTAAATGGGTCCCGGGCGTCGGCTTCATCAACAACGACTAGCCGCGCCCCGGCAGCGAAAGCACCGAACACATCGTGAACACTCAGATCAAAATCGACACCGGAAGTGCCAAGTAATGTGTCGCTAGCGCCGATGCTGTGCCGCTGACGCAGGCTATCGATGGTGTTTCGCGCTCCCTGATGACTGATCGAAACCCCTTTGGGTTCCCCGGTGGACCCGGAGGTGAAGATCACATACGCCAATGCCTCTGGATCAACAGGAACCGGCTGCTCCAGAGGCGCAACGTCCACACCGGCAAGGTCGCCACCATCGGCTGTGATCAAGGCCGCCCAACCTGAGCGTTCACGAATCCGTTCCACGCGGGCTTGTGGAGCCTCAATACTCACCGGCAAGTAGGCGCATCCGGCGTACAGCACGCCCACGAGAGCCACGATCTGCTCAACGCTGCGCGGCATCTGGACGGCCACCAAGCTGCCCGGGGCAGCCACTGCGGCGATCCTGGCCCCTATTGACCGTGCTCGCGCATCCAACTGTGCGTACGTGACGGTTTCCCCATCGGGCCCAACAAGCGCCACCGCGTGTGGATTGCGCTGGGCATGCACGCGCACGCCCTCATGCAGGAGCTGGGGTGCACACGGCTGGCTGGCGTTCGCCACAGCGCGTTGTTGAACCTGTTCACGAGGAATCTGGGCATGTGGTGCCCCGTAAGTGATCACATCGTCGATCTGTTCGAGCAGCATCGTGAAGATGCCCTCGCTCACATCTGGGGGAAGGGCTACATCCCGCACATCGGCGGCTACTTCAATCGTGTCGTGATCAATCTTGGCGATACGTAAATCGAAAGCAGTCTGAGGTGTCTGGGCCCAGGTAGTTGCCTTCCCTAAGGTGTGGACTGCTTGAGGCGGGAACATGTTTGTTGCCGGCGCAAAAGTAAACACAAATCGACTTGGCTCAACTGGCTGGTCGAGCACCTGAGCCTGACGCATCTCGGCCATGGCATCGCGCTGCTGCGCTAGGCAACGACGCAATTCAGCCGAGACTGCAGCGAGTTCTTCTGCGAAAGTTTCACCGTCATAAGCGCGGTGAGCGTAGGCGACAGTGCGGTCCACGACCATGTCTTCAGTTCCCCGCACGTTGAGCGCGGCGATAGTCACACAGAAATCTAGGTTGTGCGACCAGCGCCGAATCACACGTTCATACAGGGTCAACACCAGCGCCGCGGTAGTGACATCGTGCTCGTGCGCTCGCTGCTCTAGCCGCTGCCACTGCTCTTGCGAGAGGCAGTGACGCAGTGTGGTCATGTGTGGCGCAGCCTGTGTTGGGGAGGAAAGACCATCGATTTTGGGGCCATCCAACATGGCTGGTGCGGCGTCGTTGTGTGTGCGCGGTCGGGGGCAGGTGCGCTCGCTGTGTTGTTGGTATACCTGCGCGATTGTTGTTGGCATGGCCGGTGTGTAGTCCGGTTCGCGGCATACGCGAGCTAGGTGCTCGTGCACGACTCCCACTGCGGCTAGGTCAACTGCGGCGAGGGAGAAAACGAGGTGGATGACCCGTTCGTGCTGCGGGCCGCTACTGATGGCTGCTGCCCAGTTGCGCCCTTTTTCAATGTTGATCGTTTCTTGCATCAAGATCCGGCGCACATCGGCGCGCTGTGATATCTGTGACCCGATCGTGTATTCCCTCACGTGTGGAGGGGGCACATTGGTGTCCACCATGATCATGTGCTCGGGGTCGTAGCGGGCCCGTAGCGCCGCGTGAGCATGCACGACATCGACTGCGTGCTGAAGAGTTTTTTGGGTGATTTCACTTCCTCGGAATTCGATGTAGACCAGGCATTCTTGCCCGCCGAGGGGGAGGTCGTGCAGTCGGCCGACCATGTAGGCCCGTTGCAGTGGACTCAGTGGTTCCTGGGTCGGGTGCTCGGGGGATGGCGTGAAGGGTTCGTAACTATCGCCTGTCATGGGCGCGCCGAGTATCGCGAAACATCGTTCATATTAAGAACCATTATCATTCACTATACAGAAATAGAACCCCTCAATCGCTTTCTTAGGGTAGGTTTACCTACCCACAGGGAGCTCCCGCCTCGCGAGCTGCGGGATACCGCCGAGGAGGAAAAATTGGATACCGACTCACACGACAACCAAGCAGGTCAAGCGGCCCTGGGAACCCTGCTCACCCCTGTTCGTGGCCTTCTGCTAACCGCGCGAATACTGGGCGGGCTTTCTGGGCTACTCTCCATCGCCCCCTACGTAGCCCTCGTCGAACTGGGACGTTTACTACTCAGCAGCACCCCCGACCCAGAACATGTGCGAAATATCACACATATCCTTGTCGCCACATTTCTTAGTCAATTGTTCGTGCACTTCCTTGCACTGACGGTCTGCCACTTCGCCGACCTCAAACTCGCCGGTCACATCCGCCGAGAACTCATCACCCACATGGCCCAAGCGCCCCTGTCGTGGTTCACCGCAACCAACTCAAGCCGCGTCCGCAAGGCCGTGCAAGACGACACCAAAACCCTGCACCAGCTCATCGCTCACGCACCAGTCGACACCACCTTCGCGATTATCTCCCCCATCTGCCTGGTCGCCTACGCCTTCGTCGTCAACTGGCGCCTAGGCCTGCTATCCATCGCCACGCTGCCGCTATACGTACTGCTGCAGATGTTCAGCATGCGCGACATGGGCGAGAAAACCGCCCACATGAACCAGCTTCTCGACCACGCCTCAGCCACAGTCGTCGAATTCTGTGACGGCATCGAAGTCGTTCGAGCATTCGGGCGCACCAACGAAGCACACTCACGATTCACGCAAGCATCAACGCGCTTCGTTGACTTCTTCCTCGACTGGATCAAACCACTGCTACGTATCAGTGCCCTGTCCGAGGCAGTCGTGAGCACCTCAGTTCTGCTGTTCGTCAACACCGCTGTCGGCGCTCTGCTTGTCCACGCCGGACATGTCGGAGTCGTCGACCTGCTCACCACCACACTGATCTCACTAGTCGTCCCCGGGGCAGTACTCGTCCTCGGCGGCTCAATGTGGTCCTACCAGCTGGCCGGAAGCGCCGCCGTGCGCATCCGCCACCTCATCGACACCCCAACACTGACCAGCCACAACCCCACCGAACAGAAAAACACTCCCGCGGACACGTCCGTGGAATTCGAAAACGTCACCTTCTCCTACAACGAAGGCATCACGGCACTGCGCAACGTGTCAGTAACTATCCCGGCCGGTTCAACCACCGCGCTGGTAGGCCCCTCCGGCTCAGGAAAATCCACCCTCGCCACCATGATCGCCCGATTCAACGACCCCACCAGCGGCGTCGTGCGCATCGGTGGAGTCGATATCCGCGACATCGACAACCTCTACGAACACGTGGCATTCGTTTTACAAACCCCGCACCTTCCTGACCTTCCAGTGCGCGAAATCATCCGCCTAGCCAAACCAGAAGCAACCGACGAGCAAGTACGCCAAGCCGCCATCGGAGCCCACATCTGGGATGAAATCGCAGCCCTGCCAAATGGCCTGGACTCCCGAGCCAACCTCTCCGGTGGGCAGCGCCAACGCCTAGCCATCGCACAGGCACTCCTGGCCGACCGCCCAATCGTGATCCTCGACGAAGCAACAACCGCCACTGACCCAGAAGTCGAGGCCGAAGTCCAGGCAGCCCTGAGCCACCTGGCTATCGGGCGCACCGTGATTGTGATCGCTCACACGGCCACCTCAGTTATCGGCGTCGATCAAGTAGTGGCGCTTCGTGACGGTCAGATCGTGGCAGTGCAATCCAACCCCACACACGCCGAACTCTCCTCGCTGTTGGGAGCTGTCCATGTCTGAGCAATCCGCTACCCGCGCTCTCTCCGCCTGGCGCGATCCGCTACTGATCAACGCACTGCGCCCCTACCTGGGCACCGAAGGACAACGACGACAACACATCTTCCTGTTCATGAATGCCGTCGGCGGTGCCCTCGATGGCCTAGCCGTGTCCCTGCTGATGCCGCTAGCTTCAGCCCTGGCCCAAGGGAACCCGGCCATACCATGGATCACTGCCATCGGAGCACTGGCACTCATCGGCGCGATTTGGCAATACGCCTCGGCCCGCTTCGGGTACGCCGCAGTCATCGACTACCTCAACAACTCCAACGACCGGCTAGGCCGCACCCTTGCGCGCCTACCCATGGGCTGGTTCACCCCCGCCCGTACAGCCGTCCTATCGCGCTTCATCGCCCGTGACACCGTCCTCGTTGCTGAAAACAGTGCCCAATACACCGGGCAGATCGTCCGTAACGCCACCGGCCTGCTGACGATCATCGGCGGCGCCATCGTTTGGCAGCCACGCGTGGGCTGGACACTGGCAGCCCTGGCACCTTTCATCGCCATCACATTGATGTGGTCCCAGTCGCTGCTGAACCGTCTTCGCCGCGCATCCGCCGCCAGCGAGAACGAGGTAGCCCACCGGCTCGTCGAGTTCGCCTCCTGCCAGCCCATGCTTCGCGCAGCTGGGCGCAGCATCAACTACGAACCCCTACGGCAAGCCGCCGCAGAAAATGAACGCGCGCAACGTAAAGAGCTATGGCTCAGTCTCCTACCAATCCTGTTCAACGGCATGGTGCTCCAATCCGTTGTGGTTGTGACGATCATCGTCATCACCCACGCCCACTTGGACCCCATCACCACGGTGGTGTTCATCGGGGTACTGCTGCGCTACGCACGCAACCTCGAACAACTCGGCCAACTGATGCTCAACCTTGGAGTGTTACGCAAACCTCTCCAGCACCTTGGGCAAATCGTCAACGCTCCCCTACTGAGCGAACCCACCCAATCAGCCCAGCCCGTTAACCACACAGACGGCCACGAAGTGGCACTACAGAACGTGCGATTCGGATACGACCCCGAACGCCCTGTCATACGTGATGTTTCTTTCACTGTTGCGCCGCACACGATGACAGCCATCGTGGGCCCTTCAGGCTCAGGTAAAACAACGATCGCACGACTCATCGCGCGCTTCTGGGACGTCAATGCTGGCGAAATCCGCGTCGATGGTGTCGACATCCGCCACATGCGCACCGAAGACCTCATGGCACGGATGTCAATGGTGTTCCAAGACGTATACCTGTTTGACGACACCTTGACGGAAAACATTCGAGTGGCCCGCCCCGAAGCCACCGACGCTGAGATCCGTGAAGTCAGCGACCTGGCTGGAGTCACATCAATCGCTGACCGGCTCGGCTGGGATGCCCCCGTTGGTGAAGGTGGGCGCCGCCTATCTGGCGGTGAACGCCAACGCGTCTCCATCGCACGAGCCCTGCTCAAAAACGCCCCCATCGTTCTCTTCGATGAAGCAACCTCTGCCCTCGATGCCGAGAACGAAGGCAACGTCATGGCAGCAGTTGCGCGGCTACGGGCTTCCTCTACGTTGATCGTGATTGCCCACAAGCTGGAAACCATTGAGGACGCTGATCAAATCGTCGTACTCAACCAGGAAGGGCGCATCGAGGAGATTGGGACACATGCGCAGCTGCACGCAGCATCAGGAACCTACCGCCGATTCTGGGACCGCAGGCGAGCTGCACACGGTTGGCAACTGACTTCATCCACTAACCCCTGATAACTGCCGCGGGGCCAGATGGCCTACCGCCGCCGCAGCAGCATCACCACCCCTGAAGGTGCCTTCTCTTCTCCAGAACATCCGAGGAGGAGAAGGCACCTTCACGCACTCCACTCAACTGAACACAGCACGGTTCGATTGAGCACAGAAACGCCGGTATGGTTGATAGGTGACTTCTTTGCCCGCTTCCTCGCATTTCGCAGGATTTTCTGTGCCCCGTGACATTGCTGCGGAGACGAAAACAGAATCCAAATCAGAGCGGGTATATCGAGTAATTCGCGACGGCATTTCTTCTGGAAAATATAGCCCTGGATATCGCCTCGTCCTTTCCCGGCTTGCCACCGATTTCAACGTATCCCCTGTGCCCGTCCGAGAGGCCGTGCGTAAGCTCGAAGCCCAAGGCCTCGTCACCCATATACGCAATGTCGGGTTCGAGGTCACCGGCGTTGATCAGCAAAGCTACACCGAAGCAATGCAAACACTCGCCGTCCTGCAAGCTGCAGCCACCGCTCTGAGTGTTGAGACAATTACTTCCGAAACACTCGACGCAGCTCAAGAACTCAATAATGAAATGCGTCGCGTACATGAATCTGGAGACGCGGCAAGATTCACTGAACTCAACACCCAATTCCACCGACTTCTCTGCTCACACTGCCCTAATGCGAGAATACTGAACCTCATCGAAAGAGAAGTCGATAATCTTTCACAGATCCGCCGCAGCACTTTCGCTTTCGTGCCTGGACGGGTTGCTTCTTCAATTGAAGAACACGACGAAATTATTCGCGCATTGCGAGAAGAAACCGCCGCCTTAGACGTCGAGCTCATGCTGCGCCACCACACCCTGCGCACCCTGAACTCATTCCTAGAGCGCCATCAATAACACAGGCGAAACGGTGGGCCACTTCCGATCGCCCCTCATAGAACCTCAGGGCTCGGCCTCACGCGTCCGTTTCAGGAACCCATGCCCGCGCAAGCTTTTCTGATCCGCGGGCCAAAATCGTCACATCCGCGGCCACAAGCACAAAACTGGCCCCGGCAGCCGCATAGCGACGAGCGATCTGTGGATCGAAAGCATTCACTCCTACCGGTTTACCGGCGGCAGTGACGGCGCGGAACGTATCTTGCACGGCAGCTTCCAGCTCTGGGGCATCAAGCTGGCCGATCAGTCCCATCGAAGCAGCCAGATCACTCGGGCCAACAAAAACACCATCGACCCCTTCAACACGGGCGATCTGCTCGGCGTTACGCACTCCCTCAACTGTCTCTACCTGCACAAAAACAGCAACATGCGCGTTGGCCTGACCCAAATACCCTCCGACTCGACCCCACCGAGCCGATCGTGCCAGCCTCGACCCCACTCCGCGGATCCCCTGTGGTGGGTACTGGCAGGCACGCACTACTGCCTCTGCCTGTTCAGGTGTGGAGACCATCGGCACCAGCAGTGACTCTGCACCAACATCCAGTACTTGTTTAATCACGACCGGGTCATCAGAAGGGACCCGCACCATCGGGGTTACCGGATACCCCGACACCACTTGCAGCTGCGTCAACACTGAAGCCAACCCGTTCGGTGAATGCTCCATATCGATGAGCACCCAATCCATACCGGCCCCAGCAATGATCTCGGTGACCACAGGGCTACCCGCGCACGCCCACACCCCTGCCAGGGGCCGTTCGGCTTGCGCTAGGCAGTCCCGGAGCGTGGGTTTTAGGCGAATCGACACGAGATGGTTCCCATCGGTCCGTAGTCAGCGAAAACAGTGTCACCGGGCTCCACCCACATTGGGCGGGTAAAACTGCCTGCCAGGATGACCTCCCCGGCGTTCAGAGAATCTCCGTGTTGTGCAAGCTTGTTGGCTAGCCATGCCACACCTGCAGCGGGGTGGTTAAGCACAGCAGCAGCCACCCCGGACTCCTCGATTGTTTCGTTGCGGTACAGCAATGCCGATACCCATCGCAGGTCTACATCGTGCGCGTTGGTAGGGTTACCGCCCAGAACCATGCCACCCATAGCAGCGTTGTCGCTGATGGTGTCAACGATGGTGCGTCCTTGCATCTCTATCCGGCTGGAGAGGATCTCTAGCGCCGGGGTGACGTATTCGGTGGCCCTCATGACGTCGAAAATGGTTACCTCTGGCCCCTGTAGCGGCGCGGCAAGAATGAATGCTAGTTCGACCTCGATACGCACATTCGAGAACTTGTTGTGCTCGATTGTTGAGCCGTTGTCGTAAACCATGTCTGCGAAGATCGCGCCATAGTCCGGTTCTGTGATTCCTGTGGCTGCCTGCATGACTTTGCTGGTCAAACCGATTTTGCGGCCGACGGGGCGTCGTCCTGATTCGATTCCGCGGCGGCGCCACATGTTCTGCACCGCGTACGAGTCCTCGACGGTCATGTCAGGGTAGGTGGCAGTCAGACGCGCGATGGTGGTGCGATCTCGTTCGGCGGCGGCGAGGTCGTCTGCGATGCGGATCAAGGTGGCAGTATCAAGCACGGGGGCTCAGCTCCTGGTTTCCGTCGCGGCGGTTTGCCCTTTTTTGTAGTCGGGGATGTCGCTGTCGTCTTTGCGGGTGTAGGAGAACCCGTCGGCGCCTACTGTGACTGTTTCTTCGCTGGCGTCGGATCGTTGCGTCAAGGGGACAACGTTGCCATCGAGGTCCAGGACAGGTGAGCATTCGTTGTACCAGGAGGTCACTACTGGACTGCCCCACCAGTCTCGGCGTTGATTGTCGTGAACATCCCAGGTAACGACTGGGTTGTCTGGGTCGCCGGTGTAGTAGCCCGTGGTGTAGATCTCGATGCGGTGGCCATCGGGGTCGCGTAGGTAGAGGTAGTAGGCGTTAGAGATTCCGTGGCGTCCTGGTCCGCGTTCGATGCAGTCAGATAGGCGTAGTGCGCCGAGGCGGTCGCATAGTCCAGCGATGTTGCCGCGCTCATAGGTGGCGAAAGCCATGTGGTGCATTTGGGGTCCGGGGCCACCGGTGAGGGCGGCGTCGTGCACGGATGGTTTGGCGCGCATCCATGCGGCGTAGACGGTGCCGTGTTCGTCTTGGATGTTTTCGCTGACTTTGAAGCCGAGGTCCTCCATGTAGGCCACGGCGCGGGGAATCTCGGGGGTGACTTGGTTGAAGTGGTCTAGGCGCACCATGGGGCAGACGCCGTGGCGGTCGTAGGCCCAGGTGAGGCGTTCGACGTGCTCGGTTTCGAAGAAAAATTCGTAGGGCATGCCCAGTGGGTCACTGACGCGTACTGCATCTGCGATACCGCGGACGAATCCGTTTTTGCGTCGTTCGACTCGGCAGCCTAGTTCGGTGAAAAACGCTTCGGCTTTGTCGACGTCTTCGGGGGTTTTGACGCGGAACGCGAAAGCGCGCAGGGCGGGGGGTGGGCCCTGGGCGTAGGACGAGGTTGTGGTGAATGAATTCTTCGTAAGCGCGTAGGTAGATTGCTTCGTCGTCTTCGTAGGTGATGACGAGTCCGAGTGCGTCGACGTAGAACGCGCGTGCGGCTTGCAGGTCACTGACGATGAGTTCGGCGTAGGCGCATCGCAGGATTTCTGGGCGTGGTGCAGCAGGGGTGGGGATGGGGTTGGGTACCCGGATGGGGGTTGTGTCGGTGACGACGGGATCGGGTGCAGCGTCATTGATGACACCCATGTCGCACTCCTCTCGTGTGGCTGGGGGCTGAGTGTGCTCAGCTGTGTTTGCCGAAGGTGGGATTGTGTACTGCGCCGAGGGTGATGTGTACGGATTGCTGGTCGGTGTAAAAGTCGATAGAGCGGTAGCCACCTTCGTGGCCAAGCCCGGATGCTTTGACTCCGCCGAAGGGGGTTCGTAGGTCGCGGACGTTGTTGCTGTTGAGCCAGACCATTCCGGCGTTGATGGATTGTGCGAAGTTGTGGGCGCGGGTGAGGTTGTTGGTCCAAACGTAGGCTGCTAGTCCGTATGCGGTGTTGTTGGCGAGTGTGAGTGCTTCTTCGTCGGTGTCGAATGGTGTGATGGCAACGACGGGACCGAAGATTTCTTCTTGGAAGATGCGTGCGTGGGGTTTGACGTCTGCGAACACGGTGGGGGCGACGAAGTTGCCGGTGTCGAATCCTTCGGGGCGGCTCCCTCCGGCGACGAGGCGCCCTTCGGTTTTGCCGATCTCGATGTAGTTCATGACTTTGGCGTAGTGCTCGGGGTGCACGATGGCGCCTACTTCGGTGCTTTTTTCGTGGGGGTAGCCGACTTTGACGCGTTGGGCTTGGGGCGTATTTGTCGACGAATTCGTCGTAGATGTCTCGGTGGACGAGGATGCGTGATCCGGCGGTGCATCGTTCTCCGTTGAGGGAGAAGACACCAAAGATGGTGGCGTCGATTGCAGCGGACAGGTCGGCGTCGTTGAAGATCACGGCTGGGGATTTGCCGCCGAGCTCCATAGATAGGCCTTTGAGGTGGGGGGCGGCGTTGGCGAAGATGGTTTGGCCGGTTTTTGATTCGCCGGTGAAGGAGATGAGGGGCACATCGGGGTGTTTGACGAGGGCGTCTCCGGCTTCTTCGCCCAGGCCGTTGACGAGGTTGAAGACGCCCTGTGGTAGGCCAGCTTCTTCGAAGATGCCCGCCCATAGTGAGGCCGATAGAGGTGTGAATTCTGCGGGTTTGAGGACAACAGTGTTTCCGGTGGCTAGTGCGGGCGCTAGTTTCCAGGATTCGAGCATGAAGGGGGTGTTCCAGGGGGTGATGAGGCCTGCTACGCCGATGGGTTTGCGGTTGACGTAGTTGATTTGGCGGCCTGGAACTTTAAAGGTGTCGTCGGTTTGGGCGACGATCAGGTCGGCGAAGAAGCGGAAGTTTTCTGCGGCGCGGCGGGCTTGGCCGAGGGCTTGGGTGATGGGCAGGCCTGAGTCGAAGGACTCCATTTGGGCTAGTTGGGTGTCGCGGGATTCGACGATGTCGGCGATGCGCATGAGGATGCGTGCTCGTTCTCGGGCGATCATGCCGGGCCAGGGGCCTTGGTCGAATGCTTTTTTCGCTGCGGCGACGGCGCGGTCTATGTCGGCTTTGGTGCCTGCGGCGGCGTGGAGGTAGGGGGTGTTGGTGACGGGGTTGAGTACTTCGAAGGTGTTGCCGTTGAGGGAGTCACATGCTTGACCGTCGATGTAGTGCTGGGGTTCGGTGGTCATGGTGTGTTTCTCCACATCGTTGGGCGGGGGCTGGGGTGTGGGTGGGGCGTGTTAGGGGTGGGTGGAGGTTTCGGTTTCGTATTGGGCGCGCCAGTGGGAGTTCATGGGGAATAGGCCTTCGATGCGGTGGCCTTGGGCAACTTTGTTGGCGATCCAGGTGTCGATGTTTTCTTGCTCCAGGGCTGCGTCGGCGATGTCGTTGGCCAGGTGTGGGGGATGACGATGACTCCGTCGGCGTCGGCGACGATGATGTCTCCGGGCAGGATTGTGGTTCCGCCGCAGGCTACGGCGACGTCGGTTTCCCAGGGGACGTGTTTGCGGCCGAGGACGGCTGGGTGGGGGCCGGCGGTGTAGACGGGGATGCCGACGGCTTTGACTGCGTCGTGGTCGCGGACTCCGCCGTCGGTGATGATGCCGGCGCATTTGTTGGCGTGTGCACGGATTGCAAGGATGTCTCCGAGGGTTCCTGAGCCTGTTTCACCGCGGGCTTCGATGATGATGACTTCACCTTCGGTGACGCTGTCGAAGCATCGTTTTTGGGCGTTGTAGCCTCCACCGTGTGCGGTGAAGAGGTCTTCGCGTCCGGGGACGAAGCGCAGGGTTTTGGCGGTTCCGACGATTTTTTGTCGGGGTGCAGGGGGTGGACGCCGTCGATGGTGGTGTTGTTGAGGCCGCGTTTGCGTAGCTGTTGACTCAGTGCGGCGACGGGTGTTTTTTCTAGTTTTGTGCGTAGTTCGTCACTGAGTTCGTGGGGTGGTAGTCCGGCGGCGTGGCGGGAGCCCCATGCTTCTTCGCGTTGTTGGTCGGTGATTGTGGGTAGGGATCCGAGGGTGGGGTCGAAGGCGGGGCCGGTGCCGTTGATGACGGTGGTGGTGAGGCGGCCGGAGGTAGGGGCGCCGGGGGCGGTGGGTGCGTCGACTTCGACCTCGATGGTGTCTCCGGGGTTGACGACGCTGGATCCTGCGGGGGTGCCGGTGAGGATGACGTCTCCTGGTTCGAAGGTGAGGTGCTGGGATAGGTCGGCGAGTATTTGAGTGAGGCTGAAGAACATTCCTGCGCTGGTGTCTTCTTGGGCGAGGGTGCCGTTGACCCAGGTGCGGATGCGGATGTGTTCTGGGTCCAGGGTGTTGGCTGGGATGCAGTGGGGGCCTAGGGGGTGTAGCCGTCTCGGCCTTTGTTGCGCAGGTTTGAGCCTTTGTCGTTGCTGCGCAGGTCGTAGAGGCCGAAGTCGTTTCCTGCGGTGACCCATCCGACGTGTGACCAGGATTTTTCGCGGGTGAAGTGTGCTCCGCCAGTGCCGATGATGAGAGCGATTTCGCCTTCGAAGGCGAGGAGTTCGGTTCCGTGTGGGCGTTCGATGTGTGCCCCGGATGGGGCGACTGAGCTTGAGGGTTTGAGGAAGTAGGAAGGTGCTTTGGGGCGTCTTGCGCGTTGTTGCGCGCGGGAGGTGTAGCTCAGGTGCACTGCGATGATTTTGCCTGGTCGGGTGGGCAGGTGCGCGAATCGCTCGTCTGCGTGTGCGCCTTCCATGGTGTGCTCCCTTGCAAACCTGTAAAACCTTGCGTGGCATCGCCGATCGTATACGATTTCGAATCGTACCGGCAATACCTCGACTCGCACCCGGCCCCCACCGGAAGGCAACGACGCCACCGAGCCGAGCACCGGACACGACAAAGGAGTCCCATGAGCAGCGCCACCCAACCCCCACTCTCCTGCGCAGGCCCCACCAAAACCCGCCGCCGCGCCACAACCACCCCAGGCCCTGCCACCACCAGGCTCCCCCACTCCCCCACGCCACCGGCGCCCCGCAAACACATCCGCGCCCTGCCCGGCTACCTCCAACCGTAAACACCACGGCTCAGCTCCCCCTGCCCTCAACCACCATCACACCGCGCTGTAGGAGCACCCCCATGCAGTTCCACCACCACGGCTATGTCTCCGGCGACCCCCACACCCAACCCGCCGCCGCCACCGGCATCAACCGCCCCACCGACCTACCCAAAACCATGGACGTCCTCATCGTCGGCACCGGCCCCGCCGGCATGATGCTCGCCGCATCCCTATCGGCCTACCCCGAAGTCATGACCCGCATCATTGACCGCCGCCCCGGACGCCTCGAAATCGGCCAAGCCGACGGCATCCAAGCCCGCAGCGTCGAAACATTCCAAGCCTTCGGATTCGCCCACCGCATCACCGAAGAGGCCTACCGCATCACCGAAATGAACTTCTGGGCCCCCGACCCACACAACCCAGCGCACATCATCCGCACCTCCCGCGCCGACGACGACCCCCACGGCATCAGCGAATTCCCCCACCTCATCGTCAACCAAGCCCGCGTACTGGACTACCTAGCCGAATACGCAGCCAACTCCCCCGCACGCCTACACCCCGACTACGGCTACGAATTCGTCTCCCTCGAAAAAACACCCAACGACCCAGACCACCCCATCCACGTCACACTCCGCCACACCAGCGGCCCCCACAAAGACACCACCACCACCGTACGCACCAAATACCTCATCGGCTGCGACGGAGCCCGCAGCAAAGTACGCGCCGCCATCGGCCGCAAACTCACCGGCGACTCAGCCCTACACGCCTGGGGAGTCGTGGACGTCCTGGCCGTCACCGACTTCCCCGACATCCGCACCAAATGCGCAATCCAGTCCTCCGCCGGCAGCATCCTGCACATCCCCCGCGAAGGCGGACACCTCTTCCGCTCCTACGTCGACCTAGGAACCACCGCCCCCGACGACGCAGGCCGCATCCGCAACACCCCCATCGAAACAATCATCGACAAAGCCAACCAGATCCTCTCCCCCTACACACTCGAAGTAAAAAACGTCGCCTGGTGGAGCGTCTACGAAGTCGGACACCGCCTCACCGACAAATTCGACGACACCCCACACAACAGCACCCACACCCCCCGCATCTTCATCGCCGGCGACGCCTGCCACACCCACAGCGCCAAAGCAGGCCAAGGCATGAACGTCTCCATGCAAGACACCTTCAACCTCGGCTGGAAACTCGGACAAGTCCTCACCGGCCTATCCCCCGAATCACTCCTACACACCTACTCCAACGAACGCCACGTCATCGCCCAAAACCTCATCGACTTCGACAAAAAATGGTCCTCCCTCATGGCCAAACCCGCCCACGAATGGGAAGACCAAGGAGAACTCGCCCGCTTCTACACCAGCACTGCCGAATTCCCCGCCGGGTTCATGACCCAATACCAACCATCCACCATCACCAACCAACACCAACACCTGGCCACCGGATACCCCATCGGAAAACGCTTCACCTCCGCCCACGTCATCCGCGTCTGCGACACCAACCCCCTCCACCTAGGCCACCAACACCGCGCCGACGGACGCTGGCGCATCTACGCCTTCGCCGACACCCCCCCCCACCCAGGCACCCCCTCCCACATGAGCGACTGGGCCACCTACATGGCCAGCCCACACTCCCCCGTCGCCCGCTTCACCCCAGCCACAAAGACATCGACGCACTCCTAGACATCAAAGCTATCTACCAACAAGACCACTCAGAATTCGCCGTCACCGACTGCCCCGAGATCTTCCGCCCACATGTGGGTCCCTACGGCCTCATTGACTTGAACAAGATCTACGCCGCATGGGACAAAGACGACATCTACGAACGACGTGGCATCAGCCGCAACGGCGCCGTCATCGTCGTTCGCCCAGACATGTACGTCGCCGCCGTCCTGCCCCTGAGCGCCACCGACGAACTCACGAACTTCCTCGCAGGCATCTTCATCCCCCAGCCCTAAACACCCACCGGCGCCTTCACACCCACACGAAGGCGCCCACCAACCTCCCCCAAAATCCTCAAAAGCGTTACCGCCCAGCCGATCCGGTAACCAACATGAACCCCTCCACCGCCGTCGAGACCGCCGACCCCGGCACCGGCACCGCGCACCCAAGGCCCACCGGCCCCTCCCCTGCCGCACCACCCCAGCGCACCCGAAAACACCTCGCGGTCGCCATAATCATCACCACCCTCTGCATCGGGCTGACCAGCGGCTGCATCATCGGCCGCGCCACCGCCCCCCACACCCAGCCCACCCCCACTGCGGAACCTCTCAGCGGCTCAGGCCCCATCGGCCCCTGGCAACACTACGGACACAAAAACGACCCCATCCCCACCATGAAAAAAGTGGCCGACAACCCCCGCGGCGTACTCCTGCTCGGGGACTCCGTAGCCGCCCGCCTACACCCTGCCCTAGCCAGCACCCTCGAAGAACACCAACATCCCATGACCTTCGATCACTGGAACGGCCGACCCACCCACGCAGCCGCGGACGCCCTCGTTGCCATCGACGCCGCCAACGCACAACCTCGCACCCTGGTCATTGTCTCGGGCGAAAACGACATCTTCGAACCAGCGCTTTTTCCTGTACAAATCGAACGCATCATGCGCACCGCAGGCCCAGAGCGCCACATCTACTGGGTCACTCCCCTCGTCCGCCGCGCAGCCAACCCCACCGCAGACGAAAACGCCTCAACTCGACTCCACAGCATGCTCACCGAAGCTGCCACCCGGCATCCCAACCTCCACCTCGTCCCCTGGGCCGACAAAATCCGTGCCGCCAACGATGCCACCCGCACCAGCCTCGTTCCCGACGGGGTACACCCTTCCCCAGAAGGAGTGAAGGTGATGGCATCGATGATTCTCGACACCATCACCTCCACGAATCACTAACGCAGCTCCTGCAAAAGCAGGGGCTATCGGCTCAGATCATGCGATAGCTCCATCTCGCAGCCGCGCCACAGTCCAGATCCTGCCGCGAGCTGCTGTAAACACCGTCATCCCCAACGCTGCGATGAGCCACAACAGCATCACCAGCGCAGCGGGTGCCAAGTGCAAAGTGCCACCAGCGATCAAAGAGCGGAATGCCTGGACCGCGTAGGTCAGCGGCAGCAGTGGGTGCATGAACTGGAAGAATCCAGGAGCGGTCTCAATCGGATACGTTGCCCCCGCCGAAGACAGCTGCAACACGATCAGCAAAAGCCCAATGAATCTACCTGCCGGGCCAAGCGTAGCAACTAGCGCCTGGTTGATCGCCATGAACGCGCACGAGGCTAGTACTGCGAATCCAATGAACAAGCCAGGGTTGGTGATTGTGATTCCCACTGCCCAGTGCATGACCGTGAAAAGCAGCACAGCCTGGCCAATGCCTACCAGGGCTGCAGGAGCGAACCCGGCAAGGGCAACCCGCCACGGCGATGCAGTAGAGGCCATCGCGCGCAGTGGCAACGGGCGGAGCATGAAGAACAGCCCCATGCCGCCAACCCACAACCCGAGTGCACAGAAGTACGGGGCGAGGCCGGCACCGTAATTAGCCACACGGTTGAGGCGGACGTTTTCACCATCAACCGGTTTAGCTACGACCGCGCTGAGCTGGTTGCGCTCTTTAGAGTCGTAGGTCGGGATTTTTTTCGCGCCGCTGGCAAGACCTTTAGCCAGGTCAGTTGCGCCCTGAAGGAGTTTTCTGGCGCCATCATCCAGCTTGCCTAGACCCGCGTGCAGGTCGTGAACGCCCTTGGCAGCTTTGCTGTTTCCTTCAGCGAGTTTGGTTGCCCCAGCAGCGGCGCTCGTGGCACCGTTCGAGAGCTTGTCGGCGCCGCTTTGCAGCGAGGTCGCCCCCGTAGACACAGCTGCCGCACCGTTTGCAGCATCGGCGATGCCTTTAGTCAAAGCGGGGGTGCCAGCGGCCAACTGGTCTAGTCCTCCAGAGAGTTTCTCGGCACCAGCGTGCAGGGGCCCTGTTCCCTGGGCGAGCTTGTTTGCTCCTTCTTGAATGCGCTGCACTCCGGTAGAAAGCGCTGGCACAGATTGAGCGAATTTGCGTAGTCCATCGGCGAGGCGAGCAGCCCCTGGGCCGGCTTGCTGAACAGCGGCATTGTATTTGGCTGCGCCCTCGGCCAGGCGGGTGGCCCCTGCTTGGAGTCGTTCTGCTCCTAGCGCCAGCGGCGCAGCTCCGATGGCTAGACGTCCTGCTCCGCTGCGTATAGAGCCGCTTTGGTCGCTGATGGCGTTGAGTTGGGCGCAGAAGGCCTCACTGGCGCCCGAGGCTGCGCATTGGGAGGCTAGTTCGTCAACGCCGCCGGTGTAGCGGTCCACGCCGGTTTTGAGACGGGATGCACCGCCGGCCAGCAGGGTGGTTCCTTTAGCCAGTGCGCTGCCACCGGTGGCGACTGCTTGGGCTCCTGTGCCCAAGCGGGTGGCTCCGTCGGCGAGTTTTTTGGATCCGTCGGCGAAGGTGGTGGCGCCTTGGGCGAGCTGTCCCACCTGTTCTGGTAGGGCTGCGGTTCCTTTGGCTAGTTCGTTGGTGCCGTCGGCGAGTTTTTTGGCGCCAGCATCGAGAGTGCCTAGGCCGGTGGCGAGTTTTTTGGATCCGTCGGCGAGTTGTTTGGTTTGTTCGGGTAGCTGGGCTGTTTTTTCTTTGGCTTCGCCTAGGCCGGTGGCGAGTTTGCCTGCTCCGTCAGAGAGTTTGCTGGCTCCGTCAGCAAGTTTGCTGGCTCCGTCGGCGAGCTGTTTGTTTCCTGAGGCGAGGTTTTGGCTTCCGGTGGCCAGCTGGCCCATGCCGGAGTCCAGCGTGCCGGTGCCTTTGTGCGCGGAAACTACTCCGTCGGCGAGTTTCTGGGTGCCGTCTTGGACTTTTTTGGCTCCGTCGGCGGCTTTGCCCATTTGCTCAGAGATGCCGTTGAAGCCAAGGAAGACGCGGTCGAGGTATTTCTTGGTGAGTTCGTCGCTGGTGCTGTCGGTGATGCGCGTGGCGATTGCTCCAGCGATGTTGCCCGATAGGTAGCTGGTTGCGTCGTTGGTGTTGAGTTCGAGGCGAGCGTTGTTTGCTTTTTTGGGGTCTGCAGAGGAGGTCGCTTGGGCGGAGAAGTTTTTGGGGATGGACAAGACAGCGTAGTAGCGGCCGTTGGCGAGGCCGTCGTTGGCGTCGTTTTCGTCAGTGAGTTTCCAGTTGAGGTTGTTGGTGGCGTCACTTCCGGTGAGTTTTCCGCTGACGACGCGTCCTAGGGGGACGACCTGTTTTTTACCGTTGGCGTCGGTGACGGTGGCGGGTTCGTCTTTGTTGACGATGGCAGCTGGGACGTTGTCGAGTCGGTTGGTGGCGTCGATGTTGCTGTAGGTGAGCAGTCCGGCGTAGAGGGATGGAATGAGAAGGAGTGCGATAACGACGAGTTTGCCGAACCATCCTCGGGAGATGCGGCGCAGTTCTGAGCTGCTGAGGGTGGGAAGAAGTGCCATCAGTTGTGTGCTTTCGATGCGGTGGTGGCCGGCTGCTGAGTAACTGTTTCTTCGGTGGTTTGGGGGGCGTCGGCGGGGTTGTAGATGTCGGCGAGGTTGATCTGGGTGATGTCTGTTTCAGGTAGGCCGGTCAAGGTGGTGAGTTCGTCGATGTTCATGGAGTCTTGGCAGGCGGTGAGGATGGCCAGGGGGGTGTCTCGTTCGCTCAGGAGAAGCCCGATGGCGGCCCAGGCTCCACGGCGTTCGGGGATGGTGCGGAGGGTGTCGATGTCGTCGATGAGGATGAAGGGTGGGCGTCCGATGGTGGCTAGGACGATACCTAGGAGCATGCGGCTGAGTCGGGGTAGGTCGCGCACGAGTGTGTCGCGGTGGACGAGCCGGCTGTTTCCTGCTGTGGGTTCGATGGGGAGTTCGGCGGTGTCGAGGGCGTAGGTGATGAGGTGGTTGAGGCTGGTCATGACGGCGTCGATGTCTCGACGGCGTGCCCAGGGCATGAGGGTGCGGGTGGAGAGTGTTTCGGCGATGTTTTGTTTGACGCTGAGGTCGTTTTCTAGGGGGTTGACTCCGTGGATTTCGGCTAGTGAAGCCAGGTGTTGGATGGTGCCGGAGTGTTCAGGCATGACGTGGCCGTTGACGACGAGGTCGCCTGCGCTGGGGTAGATGCGCCCGGCGAGGGTGAGGATTGCGGTTGTTTTTCCTGATCCTTCTGGTCCGGCTAGGACGGCCAGTTGTCCGTCGTTGAGGGTGAGGTTGAGGTCGGAGAAGACGGTTCCGCGTCCGCCTCTGACGGTGAGGTTTGTGGCGTGGACGATGCGTTGTGGGTGGCGGTTGCTGGTTTTTTGGGCTGCGATTTGACGCATGACTCCGGACCCTTCTACGTCAATGGCCGGTAGATTTGTGGCGAGTTTTCCTGGGAGCCACCAGGCTCCGTGTCCGAAGAGTTTGAGTGCGGCGGGGACGATGGCCATACGGACGATGAAGGCATCGACGAAGACGCCGACGGCTAGGCCGAGTGCGATGGGTTTGATAGTGGCGCTCCCATGAGGGACGAAGGCGGCGAAGATGCCGACCATGATTACTGCTGCTGCGGTGACAACGGGGGCTGCTGCTGCGAATCCGTTTTCGACGGCGCTGTCGGGGTCACCGTTGTGGCTGTAGTGCTCGTGCATGCGGGACACGATGAACATTTGGTAGTCCATGGCGAGCCCGAATAGGACGCCCATCAGGATGATGGGCATGAAGCTAATAACTGGTCCTAGGCGGCTGACAGAGAGGGGTTCGGCGAACCACCCCCAGGAGTAGACGGCGGCTACGGCACCGAAGGCGGTCAGGACGGATAGGAGGAATCCGAGGGTGGCGGTCAGAGGGACCAGGATGGAGCGGAAGACGATGAGCAGTAGGAGCAGGCACAGTCCCATGACGACGAGGGCGAATGGGATGAGTGCTTTTCCGAGCATTTCGGAGATGTCGATTTGTGCTGCGGTGGCGCCGGTGACGGACAGGGTGGTGTCGTAGCGTTTTTCCCAGGTGGTGGCGCGGTTGCGGATTTCGTGGACAAGTTGGGTGGTGGCTGGGTCACTGGGGGCGGTGGTGGGGATGGCGATGACGACGCCGGTGTCGGCGTTGCGGTTGGGGGTGGCCAGGGAGACGTGGTGGATGCCGGGGATGGAGGCGACTTCTTTTTTGAGGTCGTCCATGAGTTCGCGGGGGCGTTCTGATTTGACGATGTCGGCGACGACGAGGAGGGGGCCGTTGGCGCCGGGGCCGAAGTGTTCGGCGGTGAGGTCGTAGGTGAGGCGGGCGTTGGTGCCGGGGTTGGTGGTGCCGGCGTCGGGTAGGGCGAGTTCGAGGTTGCGGGCGGGGATGGAGGCGAAGATGAGGGCGCTGGTGAGGATGATGATGGTTAGGAGGGGGAAGCGGGTGACGGTGCGGATCCAGATGTGTGCCCATCGGGGGCCGGCGGTGGCGTGTCTGGGTGGGTTGGTGCGCTGACGGTGGGCGAGGATGTTTCGGCCCAGTAGTGACATGAGGGCTGGGGTGATGGTGAGGGCGGCGGCTACGGCGATGGCTACGGCGATGGCTGAGCCGATGCCCATGGTGGTGAGGAAGGGCAGGCCTACGACGCTGAGCCCTGCTAGGGCGGTGATGACGGTGAATCCGGCGAAGAGGACAGCGGATCCGGCTGTGGCGGTGGCGCGGGCTGCTGATTCGGCTGGGTCGATGCCGGCTAGGAGGTTTTCGCGGTGGCGTGCCAGGAGGAACAGGGAGTAGTCGATGCCAACTGCCATGCCGATCATGAGGGCGAGCATGGGGGTGGTGTCAGTCAGGACGGTGATGCTGGTGGCGAGGAAGAGGAGCGCTAGGGAGACACCTGCCCCTAGGAGTGCGGACACGATGGGGGCGGCGGTGGCGCGGACGGCGCGGAAGAAGATGAGTAAGACCAGTGCGGACAGGATGAGGCCGATGCCTTCGGTCCAGCTCATGGTGGGGACGGCGTTGTTGTAGATGGCTCCGCCGGCGACGGCGCGGGTGCCGTTGTGGGTGAGGGTGTTTGCTTCGTTGGTGAGGGTATCGCGGGTGGTGTCGGTGATGGAGAAGAAGTCGCCGGTGAATTGGATGTTGATGAGGGCGGCGCGGTTGTCTGCCGACAGCGAGCCGGAGACGTTTTTGTCGTAGGGGTTGGTGACGACTTTGACGCTGTCGATGTTTTCGATGCGTTTGATGCTGTTTTCGATGTCGGTACGGATGGCGCGGTCGGTGATGGTGTGCCCGTTGGGTGCAATGACGATGATTTGGGCAGAGGTGCCGGAGATTTCGGGGAAGGTGCCTTTGATGTAGTCGAGTGCTTCTTGGGATTCGCTGTTGGGTACGCGGTATTCCTCTTTGGTGCCTGTTCCTATGGCAACGGCGAGGGATGCGATGAGGGTGAGTGCTAGCAGCCAGGTGGCGAGGACGTGGCGGCGGTGTTGGTGGCACCAGCGTCCGAGCGTGTAGAGGGCTGATGACACAGGCAGTCACTCTCCTGAGGGTGTGGGGTCAGCGGGGTGCGGGTGTGGCGTGTGGGGGCCGCGGTGAGGTAGGTCACTGCCTACCTCACAGTTCGATACACAAATGTACTCAATACATGAATGTATCCTTTAGGTGGGGCGTCGGCAATGCCACTGGTGTACACCTTCAGCTCACATTCGCCCACCCTTGTCGATGCACCCCCGCTCCCTCGAACACTCCAGGAGACAACCGCATGAACAACTCGCACGGCACGACAATCTCGCCACGTCGTGCCCGCACCCGCGCTCGCCTCGTCGAGGCAGCCACCACCCTTTTTGTTCGCAACGGCGTCATCGCTACCACTGTTGAGCAAATAGCCGAGGAGGCCGGGTTTACGCGCGGAGCTTTCTACTCCAACTTTTCCGATAAAGATGAGCTGATCGTCGAAGTGCTTATTGCCCGCAGTGAATCGATCGCTCAGGCAATCGAGAACGCCACCGTCTCCCCCACTGCCAATTTCAGCGGCGTTGTCGACGCTTTCCTGGCCTCCCACCCGATGGGCCCGGAATATTTCACGATGATGAACGAATTAGCTTTGCTTGCTATCCGCCGCGGTGACCCCGGCGGCACATTTGGCCGCTGGAGCACCGAATTTAATGAGCGCACCGCACGTCTGGTCTCTCAAGGGTTAGCCAGCCTTGGCCGCGAACCCCTCGTGGACCCCGGTGACCTCACCGAAGTTCTTAGCGGCGTTTTTGAACGCGCCATCCGCGCGTCACTGCTGCGTGGCGCCCCGCCCAACATGCTCCGGCGCCTATTGGTCACCACTTTGACGCACATGACTCGCCCCATCGAGGCTCTGCCATCCACGGCCCAAACCCCCGAATGTACTCATGCCGAGTGAGTTGCATAACAGAAACAGCTGCAGACAAGCGGACATCAGCCCACATCAGAGCTAGCGAACCCGGAAAACCATCCCGAATCCCGCTCTAAGCTGCAGAAATATGCTTCAATCCAGAGATAGGCGAAGGAAAGCACATCTGTGTTCGCGCCTTAATCGGGCCTGTAAAACGGCTTGTTTATGTCTGTTTTGCTCCGCTAATGTTGCGACCATCCAACGTTGGGAGAGTCGATGCATCAGTTCGAGCGCCATGCGCAAATCGTTGAAAGCGCACGTCAAGCCACACGGGTAGAGGTCACTGCCCTGGCCGAACAACTCGGAGTCACTCCAGAAACAGTGCGAAGAGACCTCACCCAACTCGAACGCAAGGGGCTCATCCGTCGCGTCCACGGCGGCGCCGTCGCCGTGGAAAAGCTCGACTTCGAGCCCTCTTCAGCAGTGCGACTCGAACAACACGCACCCGAAAAACGCCGCATCGCAGCCGCCGCGCTCTCCTGCATACCCACCGCTGGATCCATCCTTCTCGACGCCGGAACCACCACTATCGGCATCGCTCACGACATCCCCCGCGACCTCGACCTCAACGTCCTGACCAACTCCCTTCCCGTCGCTGAAGTCATCGCCCGACGCCACGACCTGCAACTACATATTCTTGGCGGCGCCGTCCGCTCCCGCACCGACGCGAGCATCGGCACCTGGGGGCTGCGCGCACTGGAAGAAGTACACGTCGATGTCGCCTTCATGGGAACCAACGGCATCTCCGTGGAAACAGGCTTCACCACCCCAGACCAATCCGAAGCAGCGATAAAACGAGCCATGATCGCCGCGGCAGGGCGAGTCATTGTCTTGGCCGACAGCAGCAAATTCGGCGACGCCCACTTCTCCAAATTCGCCGACTTCTCCGACGTCGACACCATCATCACCGACGGCGGCATCGACGCTGATATGGCCAACGAAATCCGCTCACTAGGACCAGAGGTTCTCATCGCATGATCCTCACCCTGACCCCCAACCCCAGCGTCGACCGCACCATTTCCCTGGACTACCTCGTCCACGGAACAGTCCACCGCGCCACTGGAACCCGCATGGACCCTGGCGGCAAAGGACTGAACGTCTCTCGCGCTGTTTCGATCCACGGCGCAGCCACCTGCGCAGTCCTTCCCTTGGGTGGCCCCTACGGAAAAATCATGGCCGACCTCCTCGCCGAAGCCCGATGCCCCGTAGCAACCGTCCCCATTAGCGAAGGTATCCGCGCCAACATCGCCCTGGTGGAGCCAGACGGCAGCACCACCAAAATCAACGAAACAGGCCCGCACCTAAGCGACCACGAATTCGAAGAACTCTTAGCCACCATTGAAAACGCATACGACCACAGCGTCACCTGGGTCGCAGCCTGCGGCAGCCTTCCACCAGGAATGCCCGAAGATATCTACGCTCAACTCACCACCCGCATCCACGCCAAAGGAGGAAAAATCGCGATTGACTCCTCTGGCCCTGCTCTGGCTGCCGCTATCAATGCTGGCCCTGACCTGATCAAACCCAACCGAGTCGAACTCAGTGAACTCATCGGCAAGGACCTTCCTGACCTGGGTAGTGTCGTCGCAGCAGCCCGTAGCCTCATCAACTCCGGTGTTGGTTCAGTGCTTGTCTCTCTAGGCAAAGACGGCGCCGCATACATCACCGCCGACAGCCTCACCCACGCCAGCGCCCACGTTGAGCACCCTGTTTCCACTGTCGCCGCTGGTGACTGCACCCTAGCTGGGTTCCTCCTCGCGATGAGTGAAGGCCTGTCCGGACCTGAGGCTCTACTGCGTGCTGTTGCCTTCGGTGCAGCTGCGGTTGCGCTCCCAGGAAGTGAAATCCCCACCGCCGAGCAGGTCGCGGCAATCCAGCCCATCCTGACCCAAAACCCCGACCTAACCCTTCCTCTTACAGACTGACAACACACCCGACAACGTCGGATACAAAAAGCGACCAAAGGAGTTCGTCTTGTCCATCATTCGCACCGAGCACGTCATCCTCGACCTGCCAGCCACCGACCGTGCCGCCGCCACCCGGGCCCTGGCTGAAACACTTGTCTCCACCGGACGTGTCAGTGACCTTGAGCAATTCATCGCCGATGTTGAAGCTCGAGAGGCTCAGATGGCTACCGGTCTTCCCGGCGGTATCGGGATCCCTCACTGCCGCAGCAACACCGTCTCCGAGCCCTCACTTGCCTTCGGCCGCTGCAACGAAGGCATCGACTGGGGTGCAGAAGACGGCCCTGCCAGCCTGATTTTCCTCATCGCAGCCCCTGACGGCGGCGATGACGCTCACATGGCAATCCTGGCCAAACTTGCCCGCAAACTCATGAACAACGAGTTCAAAAACAACCTGCGCGAAGCCAGCAACAGCGAACAGGTTGTCGAGGTCATTACCGCGGCGGTGACCGCATGAAATTCGTCGGAGTAACCTCCTGCCCCACCGGCATCGCCCACACCTACATGGCCGCTGAGGCCCTTGAACAGGCCGCTAAAGCAGCCGGGCACACCATGATCGTCGAAACCCAAGGGTCAGCGGGCTCTGAGCCCCTCACCGCCGATCAAATCGCCGAGGCAGACGCTGTCATTTTCGCCCACGACCTCGAGGTCAAAGACATTGCCCGTTTCGCGGGTAAACCCACCATCGACGTGGGCGTCAAAAAGGGCATCAGTGACGCTGAGGCCCTTATCGCCGCAGCTGTAGCCAAAGCCGAGAAAGCCACCACTGCTGCCCCGGCACCAGCCGCCCAAGAATTTTCCACGGGTCAGACCACTGCTCCATCAGCAGAACCTGACCGGGTTGGCGCAGGCACCAAGATTCGCCAATGGCTCATGACTGGCGTATCTCACATGATTCCGTTCGTCGCCGCGGGCGGCATCCTCATCGCCCTGGGGTTCATGCTCGCCCAGGTGTTCGGCGGACAAACCGGGGCCATCGACGTCACCAAAAACTTCGCTCTTGAAAACAAGCCTGATGCGATCAACCTCATGGCCGATTTCAACCCGGCCAATGGCATGCACTGGGCAGCACTGCTTTTCCTCATCGGTGCAGCGTCGTTCGGGTTCCTTGTGCCGATCCTGTCCGGGTACATCGCCTACGGTATCGCCGACCGTCCAGGCCTGGTCCCGGGGATCGTCGGCGGATCTATTGCCGTTACTCTTGGCGCTGGCTTCATCGGCGGCATCATCACCGGTTTCATCGGTGGCTTCATCGCACGCTGGATCAGCAGTTGGAAAGTTCACAAAGGTGTGCGCGGCGTTATGCCTGTTGTTGTCATTCCGCTGTTGTCGACGCTGATCACCGCCGCGGCAATGATTCTTGTCCTCGGGCGCCCCATCAAGGCCCTTATGGATGGCCTCACTGGCGCACTCAACGGCATGACCGGTTCTAGCGCGATCCTGCTGGGCGCGATCCTTGGACTGATGATGGGCTTCGATCTTGGTGGCCCGGTAAATAAAGCGGCTTACACTTTCGCAACAACTGGCCTGGCGGCTGCTGGAACCAACATGCAAGCCCCTCAGCTGGTCATCATGGCTGCCACGATGGCTGCAGGGATGGTTGCTCCTCTTGGGCTTGCTTTGGCCACTTCGATACGCCCCCGACTGTTCACCGAACCTGAGCGTGAAAACGGTAGAGCTGCATGGCTTCTCGGTTTTTCGTTTATTTCCGAAGGGGCCATCCCGTTCGCTGCGGCCGACCCGATCCGCGTTATCGCTTCGTCGATGGCAGGTTCTGCGGTTACCGGCGCCCTCGTCATGGCATTTGGATGCACATTACGCGCTCCGCACGGCGGTGTGTGGGTCACACCTCTTATCGGTAACGCACTCATGTTTGTCCTTGCCGTTGTTGTCGGCATGATTGTCACCGGCGCCCTCGTGGTTCTCCTTAAAAGCCACGCAGCGCGCCCCACAGTCTCTGCTGCAACACCTGCCCCCTAGGCATTCCATACACTGCCCGGGCCAACCGGCCTGGACGGAAAGCACCATCGAAGGAGTCAAAACATGGCCACCCGCACCGTAGAAATCGCCTCTTCAGTAGGGCTGCATGCACGCCCCGCCTCTCTGTTCGTTCAGGCGGCTACCGCTACGGGCTTGCCCGTGACAATCGCTAAAGAGGGCGGCCAACCCGTCGACGCTCGCAGCATCCTGGCCGTGATGGCTCTGGGCGCCAAGCACGGCGAGCAGGTCACCTTGTCTGCCGAAGGCGCCGACGCTGAGGCCAAGCTCGACGAGCTCGTCGCGCTCCTGGCCCGTGACCTGGACGCGGAGTGAATCAATGACTGAGACACACCGCATCCTTACCGGGATCGGCGTGTCGGCAGGAACCGCCTCGGGGCCGGTCGTCACCGTACGACCGGCCCCCGGTTTTGATGCCGATGAGCCTCCCACCACTGACGTTGCTGAAGCCACTCGCGCAGTGCGGGAAGCACTCGAGGCAACAGCAGCTGGGTTGGAAGCACGCGTAGCCCACGCCACCGAAAGTGCCCGCCCTGTCCTGGAAGCTACGGCGATGATGGCCCGCGACCCTGGCCTGGCCGCCGGTATCGAGGGCAAACTCGCAACTGGTAGTGGCCTTACTCGCGCTGTTCACGACGCTGTGGCCGACTACATCGCCATGTTCGAAAGCCTTGGTGGCTACATGGCAGAGCGCACCTCAGACTTGCGTGATGTCCGGGATCGGGTGATCTGCCGGCTCCGCGGTTTGAACGAACCTGGTATTCCTGAGCTGGTTCGCCCCTGCGTACTTGTTGCCGCAGATTTGGCTCCTGCCGAAACCGCCACCCTCACCCCCGGAACTGTGTTGGGGATTGTCACTTCTGAGGGCGGCCCGACCAGCCACACAGCGATCTTGGCTGCACAGCTTGGCATTCCTGCCGTAGTACAGGCCAAAGGCGTGTTGGATGTCAGCGACGGCACGGAAATCGCCCTCGATGGTGGAGTCGGAGAAGTCATCATCTCCCCCACGCTGGAGGAGCAGACTCAGCTCGCTGAGCGCGCTACCCGCCGTGCACGAGCCCTGGAGGGATCCCGAGGCCCGGGCGCAACGATGGATGACCATAAAGTTGCTCTCCTGGCCAACATCGGCACGATCGAGGACGCACGTTCTGCCGCAGAGCAAGATCTTGAGGGCTCTGGCCTTTTCCGTACGGAGTTCTTGTTCCTTGAGCGTGACTGCGCTCCCACGTTGGAGGAGCAGACCGCTACGTACACCGACGTGTTCACCGCTTTCGGTGACCGCCGTGTTGTGGTCCGCACACTCGACGCGGGCGCAGACAAGCCGCTTGCGTTTGCTGACCTCGGTGAAGAGGAGAACCCTGCGCTAGGGCGGCGAGGTCTGCGGTTGTCGATGGCGCGTGTAGACCTGCTGGAAACGCAGCTGCAGGCTTTGGCTGCCGCTCACCGCGCTACCGGGGCTGACGTGCATGTCATGGCTCCCATGGTGGCCACGGTAGATGAGGCTGAATGGTTCGCTGAGCGGGCCCGAGCTCATGGGTTGCCCAGCGTTGGCATCATGGTTGAAATTCCTGCGGCTGCTCTTCGGGCTCGCCACATGTTTGAGGTTGTCGACTTTGTCAGCATCGGCACCAACGACTTGTCGCAGTACACCCTTGCCGCTGACCGCATGCAGGGAGAGCTTTCTGGTCTTCTTGACCCGTGGCAGCCAGCATTGCTGGAACTGGTGGCGCGCACCTGTGAAGCCGGTTTGGCAAACGGTAAGAAAACAGGTGTTTGTGGTGAGGCCGGCGGTGACCCGTTGATGGCCTTGGTTTTGGTTGGGCTTGGGGTCACTAGCTTGTCGATGGCCCCGGGCCGAGTGAAGGCAGTGCGGGCTGCGCTGCGTATGCATCAGCTGCACGAGTGCCGTCACATGGCTGAGTCGGCTTTGCAGGCCCGTAGCGCCGCTGATGCGCGTCAGGCTGTGCTGGAGCTTGTCTCGCCTTCGCTGCACGATTTGCTCTGATCTGGCTATATCTCAGGGGGAGGTCACCGGCATGCCGGTGACCTCCCCCTGATGCATGATGCGGCGTTGATGCAAAGCACGCGTCGAGATGTGCTCGGCTTTTAGTGTTCGAGCAGGTGTGCTTTTTCGCCGAGTGTGTCGATTGCTACGCCTCCATCGCGCCACGCGCGGATCCGGGTGATTGAGCACGGCGCGATGTCAAAGAGTGCCGCGGTGCTGCGGTCGATTCCGAGCAGTTTGACCAGGAGCGCATCTAAGGGGCCACGGTGCGTGACGATAACCAGAGACTGGGCTGCAGTGATGATCTCTTCCCAGTCCTGGTGTACGCGTGTGCACAGCTGTGCGAAATTTTCTCCACCGGGCGCGCTTTGGGTGTTCCCGCATCGGATGGCTGCTGCGTCTGCTCCGCGAGCTTTGATCTCAGACCAGGTGAGGCCATCCCAGTCACCCATGTCTTGTTCATCCCACGCAGGGCGGCAGACGACGTCTGTGTTGACTGCTGCGGCGATCACTTGGGCCGTTGTGTGTGCACGTCGCAGTGAGCTGCTCACAACCTGCACGGCGGGTTCTTTTATTTCGCGGTGTAGTGCTGCTGCGACGCGTGCGGCTTGCTCTGCCCCGTTGTCGTCAAGGTCGGGGTCGATGCCGCCCCTGCCTGAGATGCGGCCACACATCGTGTGTGCGGTTGTGCCATGACGTACAAGCCATAGTCGAGTGGGTGCATCAAGGTCAGGGGCAGTGTGCATCTGGTGTGCCTATGTCACAGCCCGGAGTCGCTGGTTCGAACAATGATGCGACTGCAGTTTTCGCAGCGGACAACCTCGTTCAAAGGCGCCGTGGCCACGCGGTGCAGGTCACGGCCAAGCAGTTCCAGGTTGCAGCCACCGCAGCGGCGTTGTGTCAGTGCTGCGGCTCCCATGCCTGTGCTTGCCCGGATTTTTTCGTAGAGGGCCAGCAGGTCACTTTGGACCCCTTCTGCGAAGTCTTGACGTGAGCGGGAGATGGTGTGCTCAGCATCGTCAAGGTCGTTGCGGGCTTTCTTTTCCGCGGCGCGGGCCTGGGTCAGAGCTGTGCTGGCTTCGGCTTCGCGTGGTTCCAAGTCGGTGACGCGTTCGCGTAGTACACGTGCGCGTTTGTCTACTACTGTTCGTTCGCTTTCCAGGACAGAACGGCGCCGTTCGAGGGATTCGAGTTCGGATTGCAGGTTCTGCAGTTCGCGGGCAGAAGCAGAGCCATCATCAAGGCGAGCGGTGGTGCGTTTGATGCGGTCAATGACGATTCGGACGTCAGCGGCGGCTTTGGTTGCTTCGCGCTCAGTGTCGCTGAGGTCTGTGCGTGCGCGCACCAGTTCGGCTTCGAGTTCTTCCAGGGTGCGCAGGGCGGCCGCGGCGGCTTCGGCCTCGGGCAGGTTGGCGCGTCGGTGGGCTATCTGCGCAGTGCGCGTGTCCAGCGAGGCGAGGTCGAGCAGTTTCCATTGCTGACCGGGGTCGGCCTTCATCGTGGTCCTATCTGTGTTCACTTTGTCCTGCTGGGCGACGTGGCATGTTCTGGCAGCCCGTGGCCGTTGAGGTTCCTTCCGCACGGTAGCGGAATGTGCGTCGTGGTGCTGCTCAGGTCACATGCGCTCAGGATTTTCGCACGGCCCGTGGGCGCCAATAACGAAGCTCCACGGGTCGGTGACGAGCTCACTAACGTACACGTCGACAACGTGGCCGTGTGTGTGGAGGTTGGATCGCAAAGTTTCGGCTGCTTCTGCGAGCCAAAGGTGTTCGGTGGCGTAGTGGCCGGCGTCGACGAGGTAGGGCGTGGCGCCGAAGGCTTCTTCTCGGGCTTCGCTTGCCGGGTGGTGACGCAGGTCGGAGGTGACGTATACATCCGCTTTGGCGGCCCGGACCTCGTCAAAGAGGGAATCTCCTGCCCCGCCGAGCAGGGCTACGCGTTGCACTTGTCCGTGCGCTGGCCCAGAGGCCCGCACTCCCACCGCAGTGCGTGGAAGTTGTTCAGCTAACCGCGTGACGAATTCATCGAAGCGCGTCGGTGCGGGCAGGTCACCGACTAGCCCTAGTGGCGATCCTTCTTCGATGCTTAAGGGGCTGGTGGCTTCTGGATCCAAACCACACGCAGCTGCCAGAGCAGTGTTCACGCCTGGGAATGCCGAGTCGGCGTTCGTGTGGGCGCAGAAAAGAGCCAGGTCAGCGACGATTGCTTCGGTGAGGATGGCGCCTTTGGCGGTTGTTGTGGCTACGGAATGGATTCCGCGCAACAGCAACGGGTGATGCGTCACAAGAAGGTCGGCGCCAGCGGTGACTGCTTCACGAACCACGTCGAGCGTGGGATCGACAGCGAAGTGGATTCGTTGAATTGGCTGGCCATGGTCCCCGGCAACGAGCCCGACCTTGTCCCACGACTGCGCAGTGTGGGCTGGGTAGGAGTTTTCAAGGATAGCCAGCACGTCAGCCAGGGTGGCAACGCTCATGTGGACCCGGCCGGGCTCGAACCGACGACACCCGCGGTGTAAACGCGGTGCTCTACCAACTGAGCTACAGGTCCTTGCTCTCGCTTACTGGAGAGCGCGGTTTCACAGTCTGCCCTATGTGCGGGCAATAACGCGAACGGGTGGGCGAAAAATTTTGCGCCCACCCGTTCGCGTTATTCACCGATGAGGACCCCTAATGCCTGGCGGTAGGCAGAAAAGTCTCGTCGCTGCCCGGCAGAGGTGATCATTTTCCACTGCAAAACGCCACTGGGATCAATGAGAAAGGTCCCCCGGATAGCCGTGCCTGCAGACTCGTCAAACACCCCGAAAGCTTTAGCTATCCCCCCGTGAGGCCAGAAATCTGACAGGAGCGGAAACTCGAATCCGTTCTGGTCACCCCAAGCTCGCAGCGTAAACATCGAATCCGTTGAGACGACAACCGTCTGCACATGCTCGGATCGGAACTGCTCGTAGTTGTCACGGATTTCGTCTAGTTCGCCCTGGCATATCCCAGAGAAGGCGTACGAAATGAACACAACGAGAACTGCGGTCTGGCGTCGCAGCCGCTCAAGTGAGACGACAGCGCCATGCTGATCACGCGCAGTGAAATCGGCGATGTGGTCGCCAATTTCAGGTATCTGCGTTTTATCGCACATAGGGGGCTTTGCCTTCCCGTGCTGGTGAATAAGCCCGAGATCAGCGTTTGGCTGCGTTCTTGGGGGCAACCAGGCGCGTGGCGGACCACTGAGGGGTCAGGTTGGTGCTCACTGAGGCGTTGAGCCCGGCAGTTTCAGCGGCTTCAGCGATCTCGACGGGGTCAACTTCACCGTCCCTGCCCACCTTCGGAGAGAGCAGCACGATGAATCCGTTAGGCCCCAAAGCTGATACGGCATCGACGAGGTTGTCTGTTAGGTCGCCGTCGCCGTCGCGCCACCAGACGAGAACCGCGTCAACAGCCTCCTCGAAGTCTTCGTCTTCGAGGTCACCATCAATGAGGTCCTCGATCTCCATGCGGAGGTTGTCATCGACGTCGTCGTCGTAGCCGAACTCCATGACGATGTCGCCATTGCCGAAGCCAAGCTTGCTCAGATGTCCGTTCTGTGCGGACGTTGCCACTCTGTGCACCTTCCTCGTTATGCGAGTCCTGGAATGGATCATCGCGTCCGGCCGACGAGGGCCCTGCGGTACACCTCATCTTTGGCCATCGTGATTCATGTGTGTGCGGCACTCGCGGCTCGCTCTGTGAGTTTTGCGGCGCGTGCGGTCCGCCTCCGGAGCGAGCGCAGCCAGGCGCGCTCACGTCGATTGTCGTATACGAGGCGTGAAATCCTCATATCGACGCCGAGGTCCTTATCGGCCGTTGCCCTGTCGTTCACACATTTCGCGTCAACGACCGAGGAAATGGCCGTGAGAAACGAACCGCGCGACGTCTCATACTATGAACCTAAGTCCGCTGGCGTGGGCACATCATCTGATGTCATCAATGCCCATCAATGCCAGGATGGAGGCATAGGGCTGCGTCACATTCGGCGCAACCACCCCCAAGCGAGTACGTGGCGTTGTTATGCCGCGTCAACCGGGACGCGCAGATGTCGTGTCTCGACCCCCGGCTGCCCCGCAGAAAGGAATCTTCGTGTCTTCCGAAGAATCAGGACCGATCATCAACGGTCTGCCCAGTCGACTCCCGGATGTAGATCCGGAGGAGACCGCCGAATGGCTCGAGTCGATGGATGCGGTGCTCCGTAATGGAGGCACCCAGCGGGCTCGTTACCTGATGCTGCGGATGATGCAGCACGCCCGCGAAAACGAGGTTGGTGTGCCCACCACGCGCACCACCGACTACGTGAACACGATTCCGATCGAGCAAGAGCCGTGGTTCCCCGGCGACGAGGACATGGAGCGGGCTTTCCGCCGCCTCGTGCGCTGGAACGCAGCTGTGCTGGTGCACCGGGCGCAGCGTCCCGGCATCGGCGTTGGTGGACACATCTCCACTTACGCATCGGCAGCTTCGCTGTACGAGGTCGGTCTCAACCACTTCTTCCGCGGCCAGGACCACCCCGGTGGCGGTGACCAGATCTTCTTCCAGGGTCACGCTTCCCCGGGCATGTACGCCCGCGCCTTCCTCGAAGGACGCCTGAGCGAAGACCGTCTTGACGGTTTCCGTCAGGAGAAGAGCCACATCGTCAGCGGCAACATCGAGGCGATCCCCTCGTACCCGCACCCGCGCAGCATGGGCGACTTCTGGCAGTTCCCGACCGTGTCGATGGGTCTGGGGCCGATCAACGCGATCTACCAGGCACAGTTCAACCGCTACCTGCACAACCGCGGCATCAAGGACACCTCTCAGCAGCATGTGTGGGCGTTCCTCGGTGACGGTGAAATGGATGAGGTCGAAAGCCGCGGTGCCCTGCAGTGGGCAGCGGGTGAAGAGCTCGACAACCTCACCTTTGTCGTTAACTGCAACCTGCAGCGTCTAGACGGCCCGGTGCGTGGTAACGGCAAGATCATCCAGGAGCTGGAGTCCTACTTCGCCGGTGCAGGATGGAACGTCATCAAGCTGATCTGGGGTCGTGGCTGGGATGAGCTCCTCGCTGCTGACAGCCAGGGCGCGCTGCGCGAGGTTATGAACACCACCCTCGACGGTGACTTCCAGACCTTCCGCGCCAACGACGGTAAGTACGTTCGTGACCACTTCTTCGGACGTGACCCGCGCACCCTGAAGATGGTCGAGAACTGGTCTGACGAAGACATCTGGTGGAAGCTCAAGCGTGGTGGCCACGACTACCGCAAGATCTACGCCGCCTACGACCGTGCAATGAAGCACACCGGCCAGCCGACCGTCATCCTCGCCCACACTATTAAGGGCTACACGCTCGGTTCTCACTTCGCCGGTCGCAACGCTACGCACCAGATGAAGAAACTCGCGCTTGATGACCTGAAGGCGCTGCGCGACACCCTGCACATCCCGTTCACGGACGAGCAGCTGGAGAAAGACCCCTACCTGCCTCCGTACTACAACCCCGGCCCGGACGATGAGCGCGTGCAGTACGCCCTCGAACGTCGCCGTCAGCTCGGTGGTTTCGTTCCGGAGCGCCGCAGCAAACACACCCCGGTGCACCTTCCCGACGACGCGGCATACAAGGTCGCTAAGAAGGGTTCGGGTAAGCAGCAGGTTGCCACCACCATGGCGTTCGTGCGCTTGCTCAAAGACCTCATGCGGGACAAGGAATTCGGCAAGCGCGTTGTGCCGATCATCCCCGACGAGGCCCGCACGTTCGGTATGGACTCGTTCTTCCCGACCGCGAAGATCTACAACCCACACGGCCAGAACTACACCTCGGTGGACGCTGAGCTGATGCTGGCTTACAAGGAGTCCCCACAGGGTCAGCTCTTGCACCTGGGTATCAACGAGGCCGGTTCGTTGGCCGCGTTCACCGCTGCAGGTTCGTCGTACTCCACGCACGGTGAGCCGATGTTGCCGATCTACATCTTCTACTCGATGTTCGGCTTCCAGCGAACGGCTGACGCTATCTGGGCAGCCGCCGACCAGTTGAGCCGAGGCTTCCTCATCGGCGCCACCGCAGGACGGACCACCCTCACCGGTGAAGGCCTGCAGCACATGGACGGCCACAGCCCGCTGTTCGCAGCCACGAACCCCGGCGTCGTCTCCTACGACCCGGCATACGGCTACGAGATCGCGCACATCGTCCAGGACGGTATGCGTCGCATGTTCGGCGAAGAAGGCGACGCTGGCGAAGACGTCATCTACTACCTGACCGTCTACAACGAGCCCATCGTGCAGCCCAAGGAGCCGGAGAACGTCGACGTCGACGGCATCCTGCGCGGTATGTACCTGCTCAAGTCCGGCACCGACGCAGGCGCCAAGGAAGATGCGCCTCGCGTGCAGCTGCTGGCTTCCGGTGTTGGTGTTCCGTGGGCACTCGAAGCCCAGGAACTCCTCCGCGAAGACTGGGGAGTAAACGCTGACGTCTGGTCGGTCACCTCGTGGACCGAGCTGCGCCGCGAAGCTCTGGAATGCGACAACGAGCAGCTGCGCGACCCGGGCAAGGAACGCCGCACGCCCTACATCACGCAGTGCCTCGCCGAAGCTCCCGGCCCGGTCATCGCCACCAGCGACTACATGCGCCAGGTGCAGGACCAGATCGGTCCATGGGTGCCGCAGAAGTACTACGCGCTGGGCGCAGACGGATTCGGTTTCTCCGACACCCGTGCAGCCGCTCGCCGCTTCTTCAACATCGACGGTCCTTCCATGGCAGTCCAGGCGCTCATCGCCCTGGCTGAAGAAGGCAAGGTCGGCGCTGACGTCCCCGTGACCGCAGCACGCGAGTACAAGCTCGACGACCCCTCCGCCGGATCTTCCGGTAACGCTGGCGGCGACGCCTGAGCTAACGGGTAATACCCACCCGCACACACGCAGTGGGGCTCCGGTCAATTGACCGGAGCCCCACTGTCATTGTTACCGCATCACATCAATCAACTTTTGCTGCGCCGAAGCTGCTCACGTGCCTGGTAGCCGGTGTCAGGCTGGTCAGTGAAGAACCCATCGATACCGGTTTTGAGGTAGGCGACGATTTCGTCGCGACCACGGCCGTACTGGCTGTCCTTCGTGCCGACGCGGTACTCCTTAGGCAAGAACGTGTTCTCATTCCGGAACGTCCACGGAATGACTTTCAGGCGTGCTTTGTGCGCATCAGCAACCAAAGAAGTCGGTTTGCCCAAGGTGCCTGCAGACGTACGTGGGATGATCTGCACCTTCTCAGGGCTGATGCCATCAACGCTACGGGCAAGCCGTGCTAGTGAGGCAGGCTTGAGCAGCTCGGCGTAGGTGGTTCCGCGCGCAGCAAGGTCAGCTGGGCCACCCTTAGAGGCAGTGAGGAAAGTGGTGTTGGCGCGATAACCGTACTTGCTCTTCAAATCGCGCAGATTCGTCAACTCAAAAGACTGAATCCACATCGGGGCACCCGGACGGTTCAGACCGAAGCGAGCTGTCTCGGCCACAACCTTTTTCTCCAACGGCAACCCGATCTGACGGTGATACGTGGAGTGCTTAATTTCGGGGAGCACACCGATGGGGCGTTTGTACTTCGCGCTCAACCGTGCACGCAGTTCAAGTACTTCACGGTACGTAGGCACCTGATAGCGGCCGTTGTACCGCGCCGAACGGTGACGGTACGGAAGTCGTTCTTTAGCGCGGAGAGTTTTCAGCTCTGCCAGTGTGAAGTCTTCAGTGAACCAGCCGGTCATTTTTTCGCCGTCGATCGTGACGGTTTTCTTACGCCGGGCGAATTCAGGACGCTGAGCAACATCGGTGGTGCCGCTGATCTCAGGCTCATGCCGATCAACCAACACACTATCTTTAGTGGAAACAAGATCAGGCTCGATGTAGTCAGCGCCGTACTGAACAGCTAGCTCGTAGGCAGCCAGCGTGTGCTCGGGACGGTACCCAGAAGCACCACGGTGAGCAATCACCAAAGGTGAGCGCATTGCAGTGCCTTCTGACCCAGGAGAGTGGTACTCCCCCGGCTGTGAGGCGTGGGCAGCGGTGGCCGTAGCAGTGAGAAGGCCAACAGCCGCCGCAGTGGCGAAAATACGTGCGCAGGTGCGTTTCATGAGGTCATCCCAGCGAAAACGTTCCCCGGGGTCAAGGCTGTGGTCAACTAAATCGCTTGAGCACGAACGGTATGCGTTCACCTGACGGTCTAATACAGGCAAGGCGGCCTACACTCCGAGCATGTCGCCGGATCATTCACGCCCGACGCAGATCCGAACCAGCACCCTCGATGCCATCACTGCTTCAGCAGACCACATCACCGCCGCAGTGCGCAGCTGTCTAGAAGAGCGGCTCGCGTGGTATTCACGCTTACCCGCAGATACCCGCTCGTGGGTGGGGATTCTTGCCCAGTCCGCTATTCGTGCGTTCATTGCCTGGTACCGAGCTGGACAACGCGAAGGTGAATCATTCGCCTCAGTGTTCTCGCTAGCACCGCGAGAACTCACCCGATCCATCAGCCTGAGCCAAACCGTAGAACTCACCCGCACCGTGGTCTCAGTCGTGGAAGAACACGTGATGGCGCTAGCAGCCGCAGATGAAATCGATGCGGTACGCGCAGCCGTAGCAACGTTCTCTCGCGAAGTCGCATTCTCAGCCGCCCGCGCCTACGCCGTCGCAGCTGAATCCCGCGGAGCCTGGGATGCCCGAATGGAATCCCTCGTCGTGGATGCGGTTATGCGCGGCGAATACGACGATGACGTCGTCTCACGAGCAGCCACGATCGGCTGGCATGACCGACACAGTGTGTTCGTTGTCGTGGGAGAAACCCCCCACGCTGCCGACGAAGCCGTTGACCAGATGCGCTCCCACCTACGACGGCAACGAATAGATTCTCTTTTTTCTGTCCAAGGACGCCGGTTGGTTTTGATGATTGGCGGCGCCGAGAACCCCGGAAAAACCGTCAGCGAACTCTCGCACTGCTTCGGGCCAGGGCCACTGGTGTACGGGCCAAGCGTTGCGCACCTAATGACGGCAAACAAATCTGCCCATGCCGCGCTCGCGGGAAGCCGTGCATGCCCAGGGTGGGTGAATGCGCCTCGACCAGTAGCCGCCGAGGAGCTGTTGCCCGAGCGGATTCTTGATGGTGATGTCACGGCGCGCAGGCATCTGGTTGAGCATGTTTTTACCCCCCTAGATGCCTTGGGTAACGGGCTGTTGGAAACAGCCGACAGTTATTTGCGCTGCGGCCGCAGCGTGGAAGCCACTGCGCGCTCATTGTTCGTCCACGCCAATACGGTCCGGTACCGGCTTTCTCGTATTGAAGAGCACATTGGCTACGACCTCACCAACCCGCGTGAGGCGTATGTCGTGGAAGTAGCCCTGACCGTGGGGCGCCTTGAGGCTGCGGCAGCAAGCCGTGCAGATGATGGGGCAACTCGTCAGTAACTTCTTCCACTAACGCTCAACGAAGAAAATTTGTAGGAATTACACAAAATACTCACGAGTACTTCAACCGGTTTCCCCCTGCGGAGTTACCGGACATCACGGAAAGGTGAACGTGTGCTTGCGATCGTCAGCCCCGGACAGGGGTCCCAAAAACCCGGCTTCCTCTCTCCATGGCTAGAGCTTCCCGGCTTCCAGGACCGTCTCGCATGGCTCTCTGCCGCCGCAGACCTTGACCTCATCACCCACGGCACGGTCTCCGGCGAAGAAACCATCAAAGACACCGCCATCGCCCAGCCCCTCATCGTTGCGGCCGGGCTGCTATCGCTGCTTTCCCTGTTCGAACACCCGGCAGACGGATTCCGTGCCATCGGTGTCGGTGCTGGCCACTCCGTCGGCGAAATCACTGCAGCAGCCGCCACCGGGGTCATCACCGCCGAACAGGCCATGGTGTTTGTGCGCGAACGAGGCAAAGCAATGGCCGCGGCAAGCGCCGTCACCCCCACAGGGATGTCAGCAGTCCTGGGAGGTGAGCGCGAAGAAGTCCTGACACACCTGCAGTCTCTAGGGCTGACCGCAGCGAACTGCAACGGTGCTGGCCAGATCGTCGCCGCAGGCACACTCGAGCAACTCGCTGCCCTTGCTGCGCAGCCACCGACCAAAACTCGGGTTATGCCGTTGAAAGTTGCTGGCGCGTTCCACACCCACCACATGGAGCCAGCCTCCTCAGTGCTTTCTGGATACGCCCGCGCCATGAGCACCCACGATGCCCGGGTGCCCCTCATCACCAACCGCGACGGCTCTGTCATGACCAACGGGCGCGCTTTCCTGAACGCGATGGTCGACCAGGTGACCCGCCCAGTCCGCTGGGACCTCACCATGGAAACCATGCTGGCTATGGGCGTCACCGGCATCATCGAAATTCCCCCAGCTGGAACCCTGACAGGGCTAGCCAAACGAGCGATGAAAGGTGTCGAGCGTCTGGCGCTAAACACCCCCGAAGACATCCCTGCCGCCAAACGCATGATCGAAGAACACGGCAGCAGCGAGTGCTACGCCGGTAGCGCCCCCGACTGGCGGCTCATCGTCTCCCCAATGAAGGGCACGATCACATTTGCTGAAGGTGTCAGCACTGAAGAAGGTGACCCCCTCGAGGCAGGTCAAACCCTCGCCACCATCAGTTCACTCCGTGAAACCGCCCCCGTGATCGCCTCTAGCGAATCCCGTGTCATTGAATGGCTTGTCGCTGATGGCGACCCTGTCTCCCCGGGAATGCCGCTGTTGCGTCTCTTCCCTGCCACCGAGTGAACGACCCACGGCAGCGCAGATGCGAGACCCTGATCGCAACAGCATGCAGTGTAGGTAGGAGACATCATGAGTGAGCTGCGACTTCAAACCACTACGGGGGCACCAGGATCCAGCATCCTTGGCATCGGTGACTACCGCCCATCCCGGGTAGTGCCCAACGCCGACATCGTCGAAGCGATCGACTCCAGCGACGAGTGGATCCGCGACCGTTCCGGCATCGCCGAACGCCGCGTCGCCAACGAAAACGAAACCATCGTCTACATGGCCGCCAGGGCCGCTCAAGCAGCCCTGGACCACGCAGGCATAGCTGCAGAAAAAGTTGACCAAGTCATTCTCGCCAGCGTGACCTACCCGACTTTGACTCCGGCAGCAGCACCAATAGTTGCCACCGAACTAGGCATCACCGGTGCAGCCGCCTACGACCTCAGCGCCGCCTGCTCGGGCTACACCTACGGCATCGCTGCAGCCGATTCGGCTATCCGCACTGGTCTATCCACCTACACCCTCGTGATCGGTGTGGAGAAGTTCTCCGATTTCCGTAACCCCACCGATCGCGGAACAGCATTCATCTTCGGTGACGGCGCTGGCGCGGCTCTCGTTGGCCCTTCCCCCACTGCCGGTATCGCCCAAACCATTTGGGGAGCCGACGGTAAGCACAGCGATTTCATCGCCCAAGAACCAAACTGGCTTGAATATCGCCGCCGCATCGAAAACCCCAATGCCACTGATGAAGAACGACGTTGGCCATGGATTGGGATGCAAGGACCATCCGTTTTCCGGTGGGCGTCCTACACGATCCTCGACGTCGCCCGCCAAGCTCTCACGGCCGCTGGGGTCACCGTCAACGACATCGACGTTTTCATTCCCCACCAAGCCAACGTCCGCATCATCGACGCCATGGCTAAGAAGCTCGAACTGCCTAGTCACGTCATCGTGGCACGCGAAGACATCGCAGAAATGGCGAACACCTCCGCTGCTTCCATACCCTTGGCCACGGCTCGGCTCTACCGAGAAGGACGCATCCGCAGCGGCATGCTCGCTTTGCAGATGGGTTTCGGAGCCGGATTGACCTGGGCAGCCCAGGTGGTCCGCCTCCCGTGAACGACCCGCCAGGCCCGACGGGTAATCGGGCCCTGCCACGCACCGTGGCAGACATAACACCCACTCACGGCGCCCTCGCGGCTCGTGAGCAGGCATAACGAAAGGAAAACACCATGGCAGCGACCGAGCAGGAGATCCTCGCGGGCCTCGCCGAGATCGTCAACGAGGAGACCGGCGTCGAGACCTCCGAGGTCGAGCCGCAGAAATCCTTCACCAACGATCTGGACATCGACTCTCTCTCGATGATGACGATCGTCGTCAACGCTGAAGAGAAATTCGATGTGCGTATCCCTGATGAGGAAGTGAAAAACCTCATGACGGTTCAGGACGCAGTGGACTTCATCAAGATCGCCCAGAGCGCCTGATCGCAGTCATAGCGCGGGTGTCGCAGGGGCTTACACCCTCTGGGCACCCGCGGCCCCTAGCCCAGTCGTCGAGCCGAGCCAGCTCCGACGGCCCCATGACCGAGGAGTTCACTCATGTCCACCACGCTCAAGCGTGTCGTCGTCACAGGTATGGGGACGACCAATCCACTCGGTGCTGACGCCGAAAGCACCTGGCAGGCCGCTCTTGCCGGAACTTCTGGCATCCGACACATCGAGGCCCCGTGGGTTCAGCAGTACGACATGCCTGTCACCTTTGCTGGACAACTTGCCCAGCCTGCATCTGAGGTCCTCACCAAAGTAGAGATACGCCGGCAAGACCCCGCCACCCAATACGCTCTCATCGCGGCACGTCAAGCATGGCGCGATGCCGGCGCACCCGACATCGAATCCAACCGGCTGGCTGTGAGCGTAGGAACCGGTATCGGTGGCGTGCACACCCTTGTTGACGCCTGGGAAACGCTGCGCACGAAGGGCCCTCGCCGTATTTTCCCGCTGTCGGTGCCGATGCTGCTCGTGAACAGCCCCTCAGCAACGGTGTCCTTAGAACTGAAAGCCACCGCTGGGGCGCATGCTCCTGTGAGTGCGTGTGCTTCCGGAGCTGAGTCCATCGCTGATGGGCTTGAATTGATCCGCAGTGACAAAGCCGACATCGTCGTGGCCGGAGGCACCGAAGGGGCCATTCACCCCCTGACGATCGGTGGCTTCTCTGCGATGCACGCCCTATCGACACGTAACGAAGACCCTCAGGGCGCTTCACGCCCCTATGACATTGACCGTGACGGCTTTGTCATGGGTGAGGGATCGGCAATCCTTGTGCTGGAGGAATACGAGCACGCCGTTGCACGCGGTGCCCGCATCTACGCAGAGCTTGTCGCTGCGGGCCTATCCAGTGATGCCTACCACGTAGCCGCTCCTGAACCTGAAGGCGCCGGGGCCGCACTATCAATCCAGCGGGCACTGAGCGAAGGCGATATCGACCCAGCATCGGTGGTGCATGTGAACGCACACGCCACCTCCACCCCAGCCGGTGATGGCGCAGAAGCCAAAGCTATTCGCGCTGGTTTGGGTTCCCACGCCGACCACGCATGCTTGACCGCCACGAAATCCATGACGGGACATCTGCTTGGTGCAGCGGGTGCATTGGAGTCGGTTTTCACGATCCTTACGTTGCGTGATCGCCTCGTGCCAGCCACTCAGAACTTGGAGAACCTCGATCCCCAGATTGACCTGGATATCGTTCGTGGCCAGAACCGGGCCTTGCCTGCTGGTGATGTGGTTGCGTTGAACAACTCGTTTGGTTTCGGAGGGCACAACGTGACTTTGGCGTTCCGGAGCGTCTCGTGACTTCCCGGACACCAAGCGTGGCTGCTACGCAGGCTGCACAGGCTGTTCGAGAGCGAATTAAGGTTCCGCGCGAGGAAGACCCCCGGCACCCGCAGCGCCGGTTGGAGCGTTTTTTCGACGAGGGCACGCTCACTGTTATCTCTGATGATGACTTGTCGGGAATGTTGGCCGGTATCGGTCAGGTACATGGCAACACGGTGGTCGCCTTCGCTGCCGACCCGACAGTGCAAGGCGGAGCAATGGGCGGTGATGGCTGCCGCGCTGTCGTGGCCGCCTACGAACGGGCTCTGGTCGAGGGCTGCCCCGTAGTGGGGTTGTGGCATTCCGGTGGTGCACGGCTAGCTGAGGGTGTGTTCTCGCTGCACGGCGTGGGGTTGATCTTCGCGATCATGACCAAAGCCAGCGGCAAGATTCCGCAGATCTCTGTTGTGTTGGGCCCTGCTGCTGGTGGCGCGGCGTATGGTCCGGCGTTGACCGATGTTGTCGTGTTGGGGCCGCTGGGACGCATTTTTGTCACAGGCCCCGATGTGGTGCGTTCGGTGACTGGGGAGCAGGTTGATGCGCTGCGACTAGGTGGCCCTGAGCCCCATGGTCGTCGTTCTGGCGTGGTGCATGTGGTGACCGATTCTGATGAAGAAGCCTACGAGCGTGGTCGCCAACTGTGTGATCTGCTCGGCGCCAATAGCCAGGGGTCGTTGGACCCTGCATCGGTGCAGGATCGGGATTTGGTGCGGTTCTTACCGGATTCGGCTAAGCGTGCTTTCGATGTTCACCCGCTGGTCGAGGATCTGCTTGACGCTGACGCTACAACGATTGAGCTGCATCCGAAGTGGGCGCCGAACATCGTCACCACCCTGGGGCGCCTGGGTGGGCGCACGGTGGGAGTTATTGCAAATAACTCACTGCGTCTGGGTGGGTGTTTGGATGCCACGAGTGCAGAGAAGGCCTCGCGGTTTGTGCGGATGTGTGATGCGTTCGGTATTCCACTGATTGTGGTGGTGGATGTGCCGGGGTATCTGCCGGGCCTGGGCCAAGAGTGGGATGGGGTGGTGCGTCGTGGCGCCAAGCTGTTGCACGCGTTCGCTGAGGCGGTGGTTCCGCGGGTTACGCTGGTGACGCGTAAAACGTACGGCGGTGCCTATCTGGCGATGAACAGTCGCGCTTTGGGCGCTACGAAGGTGTTTGCGTGGCCCGATGCCGAGGTCGCGGTGATGGGTTCTGTTGCCGCGGTGCGGATTTTGCATCGGCGGAAGTTGGCGCAGGTCCCTGCCGAGGATGTGGAGCGTGTGGAGAGTGAGCTCGCGGTAGAGCACGAGAGGCTTTCTGGCGGGTTGCCGCGCGCTGTTGATATCGGTGTCGTGGATGAGATTGTCGAGCCGGGTTTGACGCGTGGTGTGATCGCGGCGGCGATCGCGGCTGCTCCGGCGCGTCGAGGTGATCACGGGAACATTCCGCTGTGAGGTTGGCGGCGTAATTGCCTATGGCTGTGGGGCCAGCCCATCAACGGGGCTGGCCCCACAGCCATGCGTGGTCCCAGGAGTTGTGTGTGCGGGCATGGTGGTACTGCCGCACGAGTGGCGGTGTGTCGCTTAGCTCACGCGGTAGAGCCAGCGTTCGGGGCGGCCATCGCCGGCATGGCGGAAGTTGTCGAGTTCGACGTCCCAGGCAGTGCCTAGGGCTTGATCGAGTTCGTGGCGCAGGGCGGTGGCGTTTCCGTGGCGCATGGCTGCTCGGATGCGGTCTTCGTTGATAACAGCATCCCCAGAGGCGGAGATCCAGGTGTGGTGGATTCCTAGTGAGGGGGTGTGGGACCAACGTGATCCGTCGAGGCCGGGGCTGGGTTCTTCGGTTACTTCGTAGCGCAGGTTTTCCCATCCGCGCATGGCGCTGGCGATGGCGGCGCCGGTTCCAGGTTCGCCGTACCAGGTGAGGTCGGCACGCATGAGTGAGCGCCCGAGGGGCTGGGGTGACCAGTCGAGGTCGACCTTGCCGCCGAGCACTGATTCGAGCGCCCAACTGATATGTGGGCATAGTGCTGCTGGGGCCGAGTGGATGTACACGGCTCCTCGTGTTGTGTTGCCCGTGGGCTTTCCAGACATCCGGTCCTCCTGGGTGTGTGTGGGACGTCTTCCCCAACGCCCATAGCTGGCACCCATGTGACCGGTTTGTATGTGGTTGTGTGGGCCGTCCAACTCCCCAGCTGTAGGACCCGTGGTCGATCGAACTGTGTGGTTGCCGCGCACCCCTGCGCGGCGGTGAATTCTTCACTCGGAGTGGTTTTGCGTTGTTCGTGGTGAACGTTTTGATCGGTTGTCCGATTGAAGATTTTTAGTTCGATTGATCGAAGAACATTGTGCCTCAAATGTGTTGCCGAGCGTGGAATGAGCGCGCTGTGGCTTGTCGACAACGGGAGGTCAGTTACGCCTGTGGCTACTGGACACTCGATCAAGACGTGCGCTTCACTTATGGAGTGATCGCGGAAGAACGGAGCTTCTTCCACGCCGTGGTTCGCATGGGGGTGCACTGCGGCGGGGGCCGACGGAAACTCCGGCGGACCACGACATGTCTCTACAAGGGGGAGATTCATGACGGACGCACCTGTTGCACCCGCACCGGGAATGCAGAGCGCCATGGCCATTCTTACCGCTCGGCTGCAAAGTATGGATGGCGGTTGCACCGTCAACGAGTACGTCAACATTTTGCGTGAGGAGATGGAGGATCAGGATCCATTGATCCTGACTTCTGCGATGGCTTCTCTTGCATCGGCATTGTTGGCGATTGCTTCTGGCGGGACCAATATTCCTCCGTATGAGTTGCTGTCCACGATTGGGTTGACGCTTGCGGATGCTTGATCGTTGACGCCAGTGTCCTGAAGCGCTGGTAATGCTGTGACGAAAGCGGGGGCCACTGCACTAGTGCAGTGGCCCCCGCTTTTTGCCAGGTGGCATTAATGAACAGTCAGGGTTTTTTTGCCTGGTTGTTCGTGCCAGTTGCCGTCGGTGCTTTGGTAAGCGACGGTGTAGGTGTAGGTGCCAGCGGGCAGGGACTGTTTGGTGCCGTGGTGACGCTGCAGTCCGGTCAAGGTGGTGTTTTTGGCCGTCCAGATGTCCCAGTTGGCTCCTGATGAGTCCCGCATGGCGACGATGAGGGCGTTGACGGCTAGTTTTCCGTCAACGCTAGTGACGATGTCTGCGGTGGCGCCTCGGGCAGTGTTGTTGATGGTTGCGTGAGCGGCGCTGAGGGTGTTGGGGGTGGCTCCGACGGTGTGTTTACCTTCGCGCGTGGGGCCGTTCCATTTTCCGTTGGTGGTTTGCCAAGCTGGGGCGTAGGTGTAGGTGCCCGCAGGCAGCGCTGCACGGGTGGCAGTGAAGGTTTGTGACCCACGCAGCGTGGTGGCTGCACGGACGGGGATGTCGAATACAGCTCCGGCTGAGTTGCGTACGGTCATGCTCAATGCTCGGATGGGGACGCTTCGGGTGGTGTAGAGGCTGAAAGTGGCTTTGGTGGTTTTTCCGTTTGTGGTGAGGTTAGCGGCAGGTGCTACCACGTATCCGGTTCCTGGCTTTGCGGCCGGTGGTGCTGGGGTGGTGGTGCCTGCAGGCAGAGGCTGGGCATTGAGAGCAGTAAGGACCGCTAGGGCTGGCTTGGCCGTGCCATTTAGGCGGTAGAAGCCGAAGTGTCCTTCGCTGGTGGGGTCGCTGGTGTCAGTGAGGGTATACCAAAACAGGGGGCCGTGTTTACGGATTTTGGTCCATGCTGCGTGGCTTTCACGCATCATCCGGGCGGCGTCGTTTTCGGTGGTGCGGTATTGGCCGCCGGTGGGGAATCCAGCTTCGGTTGCCCAGATCTCTTTGTTGGCGTCGCCGTTTTTGTCCATGATGGCGCGGATGATGGGAGCGGTAGACATCTCCCCTCCCCAGCCGTAGCGCAGGTCTGAGTAGGGGTGCACGGCTAGGGCGTCAAAGAGGCCTTGGGGTTTTTGGGCGTAGACGCCGGTGTACCAGTCAATGGGGGTGATGTCGGGGGCGCCTGTGGCTCCGCCTGTTCCGCCGGCGATAGTGATGGCGGCGGGGTTGACTGATTTGATGGCTGGGGTGGTGGCGCGTAGGAGTTCTACGTATGCCGCTGGGCTGGGGGTGGGTGACCAGGCCTGGTCGAGGTTGGGTTCGTTCCAGATTTCCCAGTGGTTGATTTTGCCTTTGTAGCGGGCGGCGGCTTGTTTGGCGAACCCGGCGAAGGCTTTGCGTTCTGAGGCGGTGCGAGGTGCGTATCGGTAGTCGGTGCCTGCGGGGCGTGCGTAGGGCGCCATTGTGCTTAATACGCCTAGGGGTCGGAGCCCTCGGGCGCGGGCACCTTCGACGATGCGGTCAAAGCGTGCCCAGTCTGCTTGTCCGGGTTCCCAAGAAATCTGGCTCCAGGGGACGTCGAAGCGTAGCCATTTGACGCCGCTAGCAGCGACGCGATCGAGATCGTGTTCGAGTTGTCCGGGAGGTCCCCAGGCCAGGCGGGTGCCGGGGATGGCCATGCCGGATTTCTGAGACCAGGTAGTGCTGGAAGCTGCTGAGGCGGGTGCGGCTTGGCCGTTCATTGCGCTGAACGTGACGAGCATGAGGGTGAGCGACCAGGTGGCCACCGAGCGCATACGACGCATGGAGATCTCCCAGGGGTAGAGGGTCGAACAGCTGATCGACCCTGCTGGGAGGGTTCTTAGGTCGCGCGTCAAAGACGCTCGGGTTAAACGTGATTCAGGGCACGCATAAAGACTTTGTGTGGTGTTTGGGGATGAGGTCGCGCGGAAAGAAAGGGGAGAAAAATTTTTCTACCGCGTATCGGTAGGCCAGGTGGGGCTTGAACCCACGACCGACGGATTATGAGTCCGCTGCTCTGACCGGCTGAGCTACTGGCCCGTGGCTCGCTACTGCGAGTGAATATGCATCACGCCCCGCCCTGAATTCAGGACGGGGCGTGATGTGCTTTGCTCCCCCGGTTGGACTCGAACCAACAACCCTCCGGTTAACAGCCGAATGCTCTGCCAGTTGAGCTACAGGGGATCGCTGCTGAAAAGAACATTAGCAAAGGTCTGCCGAGAAAACGAAATCGAGTGTGCAACCACCCCTCACGACCCCATCCCAGCCCTACTCGCCGCCCGCCCAACCGACTCAGGCAACCCCACCTGCTCACACAAATTCACCAACACTGCCTCCCCATACGCAGCCCGCTCCTCATCACGCGGACGCTGCCCCCGAGCCCACACCAACTGCGCGGACAACTCCTGCGTCTGCGGATCACGACGAATCGCCGCCCGCCCAATCCGCACACCATCACGCTCAAGATCAACCGCCACCACCACCGAACGACTCACCCGCTCATGCACACTCTCAGCCAACCGCGTCGCAGACCCCACAGCCGTCCACTGACTCCCGCGACGCCCATCCACCCACGCCACAGACAACGTCGCCGTCCCCGGCTCCCACACCGCACTATCCACCTCACCCCACCTACCAACATCCATCACCTCACCCTGGACATCCACGACCACCAACCGCCCAGTCGTAGCCACAATGAACGCCCCGGCATACTTCTCAGCCGCCCACGCCAACACACGCTCACCACGCCCCGTCACCGCATCCCGCACAACCTGCGGCAACACCGGAGAGGACTTCCTCCACAAAAAACGCATGACACCCATCCTCACCCACCCCCTAGCCAAAACACATCAATCTTCTGTGTGTTTCAACGCCGCCAACTGACCCTGCAACGCAGTCAACTCCTGCGCCACATACCTAGCCCGCTGCGGATCCATCGCCTCAGCACGCCGCAAATCACCCGCCGCAGCCGCAATACGCGACCGCAACGTCTCCTCCTGCACAGCCACAAGCAACGACTGCACAAACCGCTTACTAGGCAACCCCGTCTGCGGATCCAACCGAGTCAACAACGGAGTCACCACCAAAGAACTCACCGTCGGCCCCGCCTGATCACCAGCCTGCGCCCGCACCAACTCCACCCACGCAGACGCACTCACCGAAGTGTGCTCACCCCAATGCGTCAACACTGCTAACAACACCGCAGCCAAACCCGGATCCGTAAACTGCGCCCGCACCAACGGCATAATCTCGCTGTCATCAAGAGCCCCCGGATACTGCAACAACACCTGCAGTACCTGAAACTCCAAATGCACCACACGATTACGTAAATCCGGACGCGGAAACACCAATGACGCAGACTCACCATTAGCATCCGGACCAGATTCCGCACGCACCGGCGAAACCTCTCCCCCAGAGGCAACTACACGCTGACGCCCACCATGCACCTGCGCATCCGGGCGCCGACCCCCCGCACGCGCACGCTCAACAGCACCAGCCACCAGATCAACCGGCACACCAATCCATGTCGCAGCATCATCGACATACATCCGCGACAACGCCTCACCATCAATACCAGCCAAAATCGGCGCCACCGCCTCAATCGCGTGGGCCTGACCCTCCCTGGTCTGCAAATCAAAACGCCCGATCGTTGTCCGCGCCGCGAACTCAAACATCGGCGTCGGCTTCTCAATCAAATGCTCAACCGCAGCCTCGCCCTCAGCCAGGCGCAAATCACACGGATCCATCCCATTACGAGCCACCGCAACAAAACTCTGTGAAACCCACTGATCATCCAACTCATAAGCCCGCATAGCGGCCTTCTGACCAGCAGCATCACCATCAAACGTGAAAATGACTTTCCCATCACCGTCATCACGCAACAACCGCCGCAACACCTTCACATGCTCAGCACCAAACGACGTGCCACACGTAGCCACCGCACCCCGCACCCCCGACAGGTGCATCGCCATCACATCCGTATACCCCTCCACCACCACAGCACGACGCTGCGAAGCAATCGCCTTCTTCGCCAAATCCAACCCATACAGCACATGAGTCTTCTTATAAATCGGCGTCTCAGAGGTATTCAGATACTTCGCATCAATCCGGTCATCATCCAAAATGCGCCGCGCACCAAACCCCACCGTCGCGCCCGTCACATCCCGAATCGGCCACATCACCCGGCCCCGGAACCTGTCATACAGCCCCCGCGAAGAACGCCCCGTCAACCCCCCAAGAGTTAACTCCTCTTCCGTAAACCCCCGATCCAACAACAACCTCGTCAGCACATCACCACCACGCGGGGAATACCCCACCCCAAACATCTGCGCAGCCTTGGAATCAAACCCACGACCCCGCAAAAAATCCCGAGCAGGCCTAGCCTCACGCGCACCAATCAACGCCTCGGCATAAAACTCCTCAGCAACCCGATGCGCCTCCATCAACCGCGTCCGACGCGCCCTGCCTGACTCCGCAACCGAAGACTCATCACGCTGCAGCTCCACCCCCACCCGAGCCGCCAACCGCTCAACAGTCTCCACAAACCCCAGGTGCTCAATCTCCTGAACAAACGCGATCACATCACCCCCGGCACCACACCCAAAGCAATACCAATGACCATGCGCAGGACGCACATGAAACGACGGCGAACGCTCATCGTGAAACGGACACAACCCCTTCAAACTGTCCGACCCAGAACGCGTCAACGTCACATGCTCACGCACCACATCCTCAAGATTCACTCTCTCCTTTACGAGAGCGACATCTTCCTCACGCAGCAGACCCGCCATCCCACCTCACCAATCACACTCACACGCCAACAAAGCGCACACGGCAGTCTACGAGCCCAACATCACCCCACCCATCACGCACTCCCACACCAACGAGCATGCAACGCCAACGCACGCGTATCAGTCAACGACGCCACCTGATCCACCACCACCCGCAACCGCTCCCCATCCGAAGAAGCCGCACCCCAATCCACCACCAAATCACGATCCAACCTCTCCTCAGGACACTCCAAATACGCCTCCACCAACCCCCGCACCACCTCACGCTCACGCTCCATCACCGCCGCATGCCCCGGCGTCTGCATCACAAAAGCCGCCGCCACCGCCTTCAACATCGCGCACTCCGCCCGCGCCTGCACCGGCACCACCAACGAACCGTCGTACCGCGCCAACCGCACCGGACCATGCACCTGACGCGTCGCAGACTGCACCTGACGAACAAAACGACCCACCAACCCACTAGTCATGTCCTTCAACGCAGCCAACCCCGCCCGCGACCCATCAAACTCATCCACCACCTCATCAGCAGCATGCAACCGCTGCCCCGCCTCCACTAACGCCTCTACCTCCAACGACGGCTCGTAATACCGCTGCGCCACCACCGCCACATCCCGCAACGCCGACACCGACGACAACACCCGCAAATCCACCCGCCCCGAAGCCACCGCATCCTCCACGTCATGCACCGAATACGCCACATCATCAGACCAATCCATCACCTGCGCCTCCACCGGCGTCACCCCACCAGCACCACGAGAAGGCGCCCCATCACGCACCCAGGCAAACACCGGCTCATCATCGGCATAAAAACCAAACTTCCCCGACCCCCCAGGCCCCTGCCCAGCACCCCAGGGATACTTACACGCCGCATCCAACGCAGCCCGCGTCAAATTCAACCCAGCCGGACGCCCATCAGCGTGAAACCGTTTCGGCTCCAACCTCGTCAACACCCGCAACGTCTGCGCATTACCCTCAAACCCACCCACCTGCTCAGCCACCCGATTCAACTCACGCTCACCGTTATGCCCAAACGGCGGATGCCCCAAATCGTGCGCCAAACACGCCGCATCCACCAGATCCGCATGACAGCCCAGAAACGAGGCAATTTCCCGCCCGATCTGCGCAACCTCCAACGAATGCGTCAACCGATTCCGTGCAAAATCACCCAAATACGGTGCAACCACCTGCGTCTTTGACGCCAACCGACGAAAACCCGCCGAATGCAAAATCCGCGCCCGATCCCGCGCAAAATCATCACGAGTAGCCAACTTTCGCGCCGCCGGCTCCTGCACCCACCGCGCCCGATCCCGCGCACCATAACGCCCCCCGTCCACACTCCCCGACGAGTAACCCCCCACAGCATCACCCAAAAAATCACTCACCCCACCACCCTAAAAACAACTACCGACAAACACGCCTAACAAACGCACAACCCACACAAACCACCACCCCAGCACGCCACCTACCGCAACCAACCCTGTCCACCCCGCTCCTGACTACGACACCGATTAGGCTTCCTCCCATGCACCGGTACCCCCTCATCACAGCTAGCGAACTCGCCGAAAAGTTCCACCGCGGCGCCGCCGAGCGACCCCTAGTCCTCGATGTCCGCTGGCAACTGGGCGCAGACGACGGCTACGACTCTTACCTCCAAGCCCACATCCCCGGTGCCATCTTCGTCGACCTCGAACGCGACCTCTCCGGCACCCCCGGCCCCGACACCGGCCGCCACCCCATGCCACGCATCGACGACTTCGAAATCGACATGGCCGAATGCGGCGTAGACAACGACCGACCCGTCGTCGTCTACGACGACTTCACATCCTTCGCCGCAGCCCGCGCCTGGTGGCTCCTACGCCACTTCGGAAAAATGGACGTCTACGTCCTTGACGGCGGACTAAGCGCCTGGCGCAACGAACGCCTCCCCACCGAAGCAGGCATCCGACTCATCGACGAAGGCGACTTCTCCGTACGCCGCAGCGCCCTGTCCTACCTCACCGCCGAAACCGCCGAACTCTACGCCCGCGACGGCATCCTCATCGACGGCCGCGCACCCGAACGATTCGAAGGACGCAACGAACCCGTCGACACCGCCGCCGGCCACATCCCCGGAGCCGTCAACCTACCCGCAACCGACCTCATCAACGACGAAGGCAAACTCCTGCCCCCAGACCAGCTCCTCGAACGCTTCGCCGCCGTCGGAGCCACCACCGAAACACCCATCGCCACCACCTGCGGATCCGGCGTCGTCGCCAGCTTCATCGCCCTCGCCGCAGGCGCAGCAGGACTCGGCGGACAAATCCCCGTCTACATCGGCGCCTGGTCAGACTGGATCAGCAACCCCAAACGCCCCATCGCCACCGGCCCCGCACACCAAACTCCCACCGACGACACCGGCACCCACCCCGACCAACACGCCTAAACCACCCGCCTCAGCCACCCGAAGCATCCACCTCCGCCTCAGCAAGACACGCACCCGCCGAAGCATCCACCGAACGGCTATCCAACCAGCCCTCCGGCAACGCAACCCGCCGAGGCGTTCCCTGACGCCCCCGTGCACCCTCAGCAGGAACACCCGGCCACGGATGATCCCGATCCAACTCACCCAACAACGCATCCAGCGCAGCCAAATCCTTCACCAACGCCAAGTTATGCCGCACATACGACCCCGCCGGGAAACCCTTCAAATACCAGGCGATGTGCTTACGGATATCACGCGCCCCCCGCTGCTCATCACCATAAAACTCAACCAAATACTCAGCATGAGCACGCAGCGCATCCACCACCTGCCCCAAATTCGGACGCATCCGCATATCACTACCGTTAAACGCCGCAGCCAGATCAGCGAACAACCACGGACGCCCCAAACAACCACGACCAACAACCACCCCATCGCAGCCCGTGCGCTCCACCATCCGCAACGCATCCTCAGCCGACCAAATGTCCCCATTACCCAACACAGGAACCTGCGGAACGGCCTCCTTCAACCGCGCAATCGCATCCAAATCCGCATGACCGCTATACGCCTGCGCTGTTGTACGACCATGCAACGTAATCGCTGCAGCCCCCACATCCACAGCACGCCGACCAGCATCCAAATACGTCAGGTGATCAGCATCGATCCCCATCCGCATCTTCACCGTCACCGGAATCCCACCACGAGAAGCTTCTCGCACCGCCATCGAAACAATGTCCGTGAACAAATCCAGCTTCCACGGCAACGCCGAACCCCCACCCTTACGCGTCACCTTCGGCACCGGACACCCAAAATTCAGATCAATATGATCCGCCAGCCCCTCATCCACCACCATCCGCGCAGCCCGCGCCATCGTCACCGGATCCACGCTGTACAGCTGCATCGACCGCGGAAACTCATCGGCATCAAACTCAATCAGCTTCATCGTCTCCGGCGAACGCTCCACCAACGCCCGCGAAGTAATCATCTCGCTCACATACAAACAACTCCCCCCATCAGGGAGCCCTTCAGCAGCGAAACTCCGACACAAACGCCGGAAGGCACGATTTGTCACCCCCGCCATCGGTGCAAGAACGACAGGAGTGGGGATCGACAAAGAACCGATCATCAACGGAGGAAGTACATGTGCAGCAGTCATCTCACCACCAGTATGACCCGCCACATCCCTACCCCCAGCACACGCACCCAACATGGCCACACCCGAATGGGAGCCCCACCAACCCCCGCGATACTCTGAAAGAGAACGCGACCCACACCCTCTACAACAAGTGAAATACCATGTCACACCGCGGGTCGAGCCACCCAGCCGACCCCAACAACGTGACCGGCTCGAACACACCGACACGACCCCGAAGCGGTGCCGAACAACCCGCACCCCCATACCGAGAAGGTGAAAAGTGACCTCTGCCGTCCTCGTCCTTAACTGCGGCTCATCCTCCCTTAAATTCGCACTCATCGAACCCGAGTCCGGAAACCGCGAGTTCACAGGCCTAGCCGAACGCGTCGACACCCCCGAAGCCTCCATTCGCTTCGACATCAGCGGAGAACGCACCACCGTCGATGGCCTCGACGACACCAGCCACCAAGGCATCATCAGCAAAGTCCTCGCCCGCGTCGAAGACTTCACCAAAGCCCACAACATCGAAATCGCTGCCGTCGGCCACCGCGTCGTACACGGCGGCGAAAAATTTGCCAGCTCCGTCCTCCTCGACCAGGCAGCCCTCGACGCGATCCGCGACACCGTGCCGCTGGCACCCCTGCACAACCCCGCCAACATCGCCGGCATCGAAGCCGTCACCGCCGTCATGCCCAACGTGGCCCAGGTCGGCGTCTTCGACACCGCATTCCACCAGAGCATGCCCGAAAAGGCCTACCGCTACGCCGTCCCCCAAAACTGGTACGACGAGCACGGCGTCCGCCGCTACGGCTTCCACGGCACCAGCCACCAATACGTAGCCGGCAAAGCCGCCGAAGCCGACGGCCGCCCCATCGAAAATCTCCGCATCATCACCGCCCACCTGGGCAACGGCTGCTCCATCACTGCCATCAAAGACGGAAAATCCGTCGACACCTCCATGGGACTCACCCCCCTCGAAGGTCTCATCATGGGCACCCGCTCCGGCGACATCGACCCCGGCGTGATCAGCTACATCAGCAAAGCCACCTCCAGCGACGCCGCCGCCATCGACACCAAACTCAACAAAGAGTCCGGCCTCCTAGGCCTATCCGGCGTCTCCAACGACATGCGCACCGTCGAAGAAGCCGCCGCCGAAGGTAACAAAGCAGCCGCTCTAGCCCTGGACGCCTTCCACTACCGCGTCGCCAAATACATCGCCTCCTACTGCGTCGCACTCGGTGGCCTAGACCTGCTCGTCTTCACCGGCGGCATCGGCGAAAACTCCGACGTCACCCGCGCAGACATCATCAAGCAGCTCGGCTTCCTCGGCCTGGAAATCGACCCCAGCGTCAACGACGGACTGCGCGGCAAAACCGCCCGCATCACCAAAGACGGCGACATCGCCGCCTGGGTCATCCCCACTGACGAAGAACTCGTCATCGCACGCGACGCATACCGCCTCAGCCGCTAACACCCACGTGGGGCCCGGCACATCACCGGGCCCCACACCTACCCAACTACACACCGAGCCAGCACCGCCGCAGGCGCTCGAAGGAGTCACCGCATGTCCCGACGAATTCTCGTCGTCCCCGCCAACCACGCAGCAGGCGTCAAAGCCGTCTGCCACGGCCTACTCCACGCCCTCGACGAACGTGGCGTCGAAGTCGGCTACATCAAACCCCTCGCAGGCCCCGACAGCCACGGCGCCGACACCTCTGCCCAACTCGTCTCCCTCGTCACCGCCCTCCAGCCCCCCACACCCATCCCCGGGGCCCACATCGACGCCCTCATGTCCCGCAACCTCGTCGACTCCCTTATGGAAGAAGTCGTCGAACTCGCCGAACCCGTCCTCAGCGACCACGAAGTCGTCATCATCGAAGGCCTCGCCCAAGAAGACGAAGCCCCCTGGGCTGACGACCTCAACGCCGCCCTGGCCCGCACCCTCGACGCTGAAGTCGTCCTCGTCGTCAACGGCTCAGACCGCACCCCAGAACACGTCGCAGAACGCCTAGGCGTTGCCCTGCCCCACTACCAGATCGGGGAAAGCAGCCGCGTCGTCGGCGTCGTCCTCAACCGCCTGCCCTCATCCACCTCCGAGGCAACCAAGCCCTACACCGACGCTGTCGAAGCCCGCGAGCTGCGCGTCATCGCCACCATCACCCAGGACCCAACCCTGGCCGAACCACGCATGAAAGACGTGGCAGACCAGCTCGGCCTCCAATCCGTTAACCCCGGAGACTCCGACCGGCGTGTCAAGGGCTTCGTTATCGGAGCACAAGCAATCCCCGGCGCCCTCCCCCACCTCAAAGAGGGCCATGTTCTCATCGCCCCCGGCGACCGTCACGACATCCTCATGGCCGCGTGCCTGGCCGAACTCAACGGCACCAAACTCGCTGGCATCGTGCTCTCCGCTGGCATAGGAATCGACCCAGCCGTTGCAACCCTCTGCGGCACCGCCATGAGCAATGGGCTGCCCATCTACATGAACAACGCACCCACGTACGAAACCTCGTACGCCATCACCCATCTCAGTGACAGCATCCCCACTGATGACGAGGTGCGAGTCCGCCGCGTCATGGAATCTGTCTCCTCCCGCCTGGAGCAGAGCTGGATCGACGCCATCACGCAGAGCACCAGCCACAACAGGCTCTCTCCTGCAGCGTTCCGTCGTCAGCTCACCACACTGGCAGCACGCGCAAACAAACGCATTGTCCTGCCCGAAGGCTCCGAGCCTCGCACTGTCGACGCAGCAATCACATGCCACGAAAAAGGCATCGCGCGTTGTGTTCTGCTGGCACCTCGCAGCGAGGTCGAAGCCGTTGCTGCTTCCCTGGGCCGTGTCCTGCCAGAAGACATCGAAATCATTGACCCGTCCGAACCGGCCAAGCGATACGTGGACGCTCTAGTCGAACGTCGCAAGCACAAGGGCATGACAGAAGCGATGGCTAAAGACGCCCTCGGTGACACAGTCGTGCTCGGCACCATGATGCTTCACCTTGATGAGGTTGATGGCCTGGTCTCTGGCGCCGTGCACACCACCGCTAACACCATCCGTCCAGCCCTGCAGATTCTGGGCACCAAGCCCGGCGCATCGCTTGTTTCCTCGGTGTTCTTCATGGGGCTGCCTGACGAGGTCCTCGTTTACGGTGACTGTGCAGTCAACCCCGACCCCAACGCCGACCAGCTTGCCGACATTGCGATCCAGTCCGCGGACTCCGCTAAGGCATTTGGTCTTGACCCACGCGTAGCCATGATTAGCTTCTCCACTGGCTCTTCTGGCTCTGGCGCCGACATCGAAAAGGTCAAAGCAGCCACAGAGCGCATTCACGAACTGCGCCCAGACATCCTCGTTGATGGCCCGCTGCAGTACGACGCCGCCACCACCACATCGGTTGCACAGAGCAAAGCCCCTGAGTCTCCCGTGGCTGGCCAGGCAAACGTGTTCGTGTTCCCCGACCTCAACACGGGTAACACCACGTACAAGGCTGTACAGCGCTCTGCCAGCGTTATCAGCATCGGCCCGATGCTGCAGGGCATTGCCAAGCCCGTCAACGACCTGTCGCGCGGCGCCCTCGTCGAGGACATCGTCTACACCATTGCATTGACCTCCATCCAGGCTGACGCCCAGTGATATAGGTCCACGCGCACCTGCCGCGCAGCGGCTAGCTACATAACAGCCAATGGCCACCGACAAGATGTCAGTCGGTGGCCATTCGCATAGGATCGAGACATGACCTCACCTGCGCAGCGCCCCGGCACCGATAACGGTCCTCACGAGGACGCAGCCAACCCCGCCAGCGGTGCAGCCGTTGGCTGTGGCGGGTGCTCTCGCTCCACAGGTGGAGGATGCGGCTCGGGCAGCGCTGCCGCAGCAACCGGTCAATCTCCCAGCTGCACTCCCCCTCCTACCGCTCCAGCTGGCTGCTCTGCTGCATCCGCAGCCAAGCCTGCCTTGAAAGGCACTGACAAAGCCGCCGCAGTACTGGTCAAAGTACCGGCGTGGATATGGGCTGCCACGGTGAGCCTGCTTGTCGCCTCCGGACTTGTTATTGCAGGCAGCACCGGATTGGTTCTATTTAGCACCGGATTCGCACTGTTCGCCCTTCTAGGCATTGTCAGCTGGAAGTACCTATCGGTTCCTGGGCGTGCGGTACGAGTCGCGGTCGCGGTGTTTGCCCTGGGAATCGCTCTTATCCGGTTTATGCCGATCTAGAAACCTGCACGCACCGGGGCGTGGTGGCTGCTTGCACTATGCATAGCGGTCAGAGCCGGTGTGGAAGCGTTCTGTTCTTCAGCATTGGGCAGAATTCCTTGTTCGGCGTATGCCTCCAGCCGCGACCGTGAATCGGCAATGTCGAGGTTACGCATTGTGAGTTGCCCAATACGGTCGGTTGGCCCGAAAGCTGCGTTTTCGACACGCTCCATGGAGAGTTTGTCAGGGTGGTAGCTGAGTTTTTCACCGACGGTGTCGAGGATGGAGTAATCCTCACCACGGCGCAAGCGCAGTGTCACGGTGCCGGAAATAGCTGACCCGACCCATCGCTGGAGTGATTCACGCAGCATGAGGGATTGCGGGTCGAGCCAGCGTCCTTCGTACATCAGGCGCCCGAGTGCGCGTCCCTGCGTGTGATACGCGGTGATGGTGTCTTCGTTATGGATGGCGTTAACGAGGCGTTCATAGGCGATGTGCAGCAGGGCCATTCCGGGAGCTTCATAAATGCCGCGAGATTTTGCCTCGATGATGCGGTTTTCGATCTGGTCGCTCATTCCCAGGCCGTGGCGTCCGCCAATGGCATTTGCTTCGATGACTAGGTCAACTGGGTTGGGGTAGGCCGTGTCGTTGATGGCGGTGGGACGTCCCTGCTCGAAGGTGATGCAGATGTCTTCGGTGGGGATGTCAACCTCGGGGTCCCAGAAACGGACTCCCATGATGGGGTTGATGGTTTCCAGGTTGGTGTTGAGGTGTTCGAGGGTTTTGGCCTCGTGGGTGGCTCCCCAAATGTTGGCGTCGGTGGAGTAGGCCTTTTCTTGGGTTTCCCGGTAGGGCAGGCCGCGTTCGGTGAGCCATTGGCTCATTTCGTGGCGTCCGCCGAGTTGGGCGACGAAGTCTTCATCGAGCCAGGGTTTGTAGATGGTCAGATGGGGATTTGCGAGAAGGCCATAGCGATAGAACCGCTCGATGTCGTTGCCTTTGTATGTTGATCCGTCGCCCCAGATGTCGATGCCATCTTCTTTCATGGCGCGTACAAGCATGGTGCCGGTGACTGCGCGGCTGATGGGGGTGGTATTGAAGTAGGTGCGCCCACCGGAGCGGATGTGAAATGCGCCGGTGGCGATGGCGGTGATGCCTTCTTCGACGAGTGTTTCACGGCAGTCGATGAGGCGTGCGATGTCGGCGCCGTAGTCCCGTGCACGTCCTGGTAGTGAGGCGATGTCGGGTTCGTCGTATTGCCCGATGTTCGCGGTGTACGTGCAGGGGACGGCGCCGTTCTCACGCATCCAGGCCACGGCTACGGAGGTGTCGAGGCCGCCAGAGAAGGCTAAGCCGATGTGTTTGCCGACCGGGAGTTTTGTTAGAACTGTGGACATGCACCTAACTATATGCATAGGTGCGCATTAATATTCACTTTTGCTGTGGGTATGAGTTTGTTCTCATACAGCGGGTGTGTCGACCGCTCCCCCATAGCGACGGTCGCGCCTGGCGTATTGCTCGATGGCATTCCACAGCGTTGTCCTGTCGTAGTCGGGCCACAGGGTGTCTTGGAAGACCATCTCTGCGTAGGCGCTCTGCCAGAGAAGGAAGTTGCTGGTGCGCTGTTCGCCAGAGCTTCGCACGAACAGGTCAACGTCAGGCATGTCTGGTTCAGTGAGGTGAGCGGCGATGGTGCGCTCATCAACTTTGTCTGGGTTGAGCTGTCCTGCCGCGACCTTGCGAGCGATTTCCCGTGCTGCGTCTCCTAGCTCAGCACGGCCGCCATAGTTGACGCAGAAGTAGAGGGTCAGGCCAGTGTTGTCTTTGGTCATCTCTTGGGCGATCTCAAGTTCGCTAATGACGGATTTCCATAGTCGGGGGCGGCGCCCAACCCAGCGCATTCGTACTCCCCATTCGTGGAGTTGGTCGCGACGGCGGCGGATGACGTCGCGGTTGAACCCCATGAGGAAGGCCACTTCTTCAGGTGAGCGCTTCCAGTTTTCGGTGGAGAAGGCGTATGCCGACAGGTGGGTGATATTGGCTTCGATGGCGCCGGCGACAACGTCCAGCAGCGCAGCCTCGCCTGCTTCATGTCCTTTGGTGCGTGAGAGGCCTCGCTGGTTGGCCCAGCGTCCGTTGCCATCCATGACGATAGCGACGTGTTTGGGGAGGAATTTGGCGGGGATCTGAGGGGCTGTTGCTCCACTTGGGTGCGGGTAGGGGCGGGCGTATTCGCTGCTCATGGGTGCGATCATCCCGCTCCGGGCCGATGGAGGGCAACTGCTGGGTTGGGGTGGGAGTCTGGGTTAGTTGCGTTCGACGTATTTCAGGGCGCGGACTCCTCGTTCTAGGTGCCATTGCACGTAGGCGCGCACGAGGCCAGATCCTTCGCGGAGGTATCGCGGTTCAGCTATTTGTTCGGCTGTATCCCAGTCTCCTTCGAGGAGGGCGCCGAGCATGGCGAGGGTGGCCAGGGCGGGGGTAGCTGATCCGGGGATGCGACAGTGGGGGCAGAGGGTTCCACCGGCGGTGAGGTTGAAGGCTTTGTGGGGGCCGGGGGCTCCACATTTTGCGCAGTCGTGGAAGCTTGGCGCCCAGCCTGCAAGGGCGACTGAGCGTAGGAGGTAGGCATCGAGGGTCATTGAGATGTCATGCTCCCCGGCCGCTATAGAAGCTAGTGCGCCTGCGAGAAGGGTGAATTGGTTTCTGGAGTTGGTGGTTTCTTGGCCGAATCGTTCAGCAGCTTCGAGCATGGCGATCATGGCGGTCCAGGCGTCGTAGTCGCGGGTGATTCGTTCTCCATAGGGGGCAAGAACTTCGACTTGGGTGACGGTGTCGAGGTTGCGTCCTTCGTAGAACTGCGCGTCGATGACAAGTCCGGGTTCAAGGCGGGCTCCGAAGCGGCTGCGTGTCTTGCGGATTCCTTTGCCAACGGCGCGGATGAGTCCTCGTTCGCGGCCGAGGAGGGTGATGATGCGGTCGGCCTCTGCGAGCTTGGTGGTTCTGAGCACGATGGCGGCTTCGCGGTAGAGGGGCACCTGATCATTCTGTCGTAGTCGTGTTGGGTGCCCCGTATGTGACTGTCGCCTCGATGTGTCTGCCGTGCTCTCGTGTGGTTTAGGAGGGCAGCTGTAGTTGGCTACCGGCCAGGTGGATGCGGAATCCGGTGTTTTCGGTGGTGATGTTTGTGATGGTGGCGTTTTCGGGTAGGGCAGGGACGGGGATGGCGAAGCGGAGGCGTCCGGCAGCCCATTCGGGGACGTTCAGTCCTGGGGGGCCTTCGTGGAACCCGATGGCAGAGGGGTTGAAGACGAGGCGTCCGGCGTCGGCTGCCATGGTTCCTGTTCCGGTGAGGGTCAGTTGTCGGCCAAGGATTTCGAAGGTTGTGCGGGTAGTGATTTTTCCATCTCCGGTGGGGGTGATGGTGACACCGTTACCGATTTTGTTTTGGACGGTGGCGAAGGGAACTAGGGCGTCTGCTTTGAAGTTGTCGATGCGTTTTCCCTTGCTGGTGTTGACGAAGTTCCCGGCGGTGAGGTGGACGTCGGTGATGGTGCCTGAGGGTGTGTCCAGTTTCGGTGTGGCGAAGGTGAGGTTGTTGGCGCTGTATTCGCCTTGGGCTAGGTGAGAGGGGCTGGTCGGTGTGGTGGGGGTGGTTGTTGCCGGTGTTGCTGGTCTGGACCAGGTCATGAAGGCGACCACTGCCGCGATGGTTAAAGCGACGAAAAGAAGTCCTAGAGCGGCGAGCACGCGTGTGGCGATCTTCATTGCTCCAGTGTTTCAGGGTGGTGGGTATCTGCGTAGTGGCGCGGTGGTGTTGGTGGTGTGCGCTGGGGTTACTGGGGTGAGCGGCTGTGGGAGAGGTAGGTGTTCATGATCTCTGGGGGAACCATGGATCCGCCGGTGAGCCAGGCGAGGTGAGTTGCGTTGTTCATGTGGGTGTCGGTGATTCCTAGACGTTCGCGGTATTCGGTGGCTGTGGCGACGTGCCAGGGGCCGGGCAGGCTTGCGGCGGCGGAGGGTTCGGCGGCGATGTTTTCGGTTTCGTGCAGGAGGGTTAGGAGTGTGAAGAGGTGGTTGTCTTCAACGGTGTAGAAGCCGTCGAGGAGGCGCTGCATGGCGCGTCCGACGAATCCGGAGGGGCGGCCTACGGCTAGTCCGTCGGCGGCGGTGCGGTTGTCGATGCCGAAATCACCGACGCAGATGGCGTCATGTTGGCCAGTGGCGACGCCTAGGAGCATGCATGGTGAGTGGGTAGGTTCGGCGAAGATGGGGTGCACTGCGTCGCCGAATTCGGTGAGTAGGCCGAAGGCGACGCCTCCTGGGCCTCCTCCGACTCCGCAGGGCAGGTAAACGAATAGTGGATGTTCGGTGTCGACGCGTACGTTGGCGGCGCGTAGTTGGGCGGCTACGCGTCGTCCGGCTACGGCGTAGCCGCAAAATAGTTTGGTGGAGTTTTCGTCGTCGATGAAGTGGGCGAATGGGTCGTTTGCTGCTTCAGCGCGTCCGGCGGCGACGGCTACGGAGTAGTCGGCTTCGTATTCGCGGACGTCTACTCCTTGTGCGGCAAGGAGGTCTTTTTTCCATTGCCGAGCGTCGGCGGACATGTGGACGATGGTGTTGAAACCGAGTGTGGCGGCCATGATTCCGATGGATAGGCCGAGGTTGCCGGTGGATCCCACGGCGATGGTGTGTTGGCTGAATAGGTCGCGGGCTGGTGGGGTTGCCAGAATGCGGTAGTCGCAGGAGTAGTCGAGTAGGCCGGCGGTGTGGGCGAGGTGTTCGGCGTGTTGGAGTACTTCGTGGATGCCGCCGCGGGCTTTGATGGATCCGCTGACGGGCAGGCAGTCGTCGCGTTTGAGCCAGAGCTGTCCGGGTAGTGGGGTTTGGTATGTGTGGTTGAGGGTCTTTTGGAGTTGTGGGGCTGGTGTGATGGGCGATTCGATGATGCCGTTGGTGGCTTCGAGGGCGGGGAAGGCGGCGGCGAGGTAGGGGGCGAATCGTTGGAGTCGGGTGGCGGCGTCGTCGATGTCTGCGGGGGTGAGCCCTACGTCGGCTAGGGCGGTGTGGGTGTGGGCGCGTGCGGGGTTGAACCATGCCGTTTCTCGCAGGTTGATCAGGTCTGCGATGACGGGGGTTTTGTTGACCCAGGTCTGCAGCGGCATGCCGAGTACGTCCATGCTGTTCACTGTGCCAGACCGTGGGTGTGGTGGTTGGGGTTTAGGTGGTGAGGTCTCCGTCGCGTTCTGCACGGTTGACGGCGGAGAGGATCGCTTGGATGGAGGCGGTGACGATGGAGTTGTGGATGCCTACGCCCCACAGGACGCGGCCGGCGACGGCGCATTCGACGTAGGCGGCGGCGCGGGCGTCTCCGCCTGCTGACATGGCGTGTTCGGCGTAGTCCAGGACGCGGACGTCGATGCCGTAGTTGGCTAGGGCTGCGGTGAAGGCGTTGATGGGGCCGTTTCCGTGGCCTTCGAGGTGGATGGTTCGGCCATTGTCGGTGAGGGTGGCGGTGACGATGTTGGCGCCGAGTCGGTCGGAGTCCAGGTGAACGGATCGGGGTATGAAGCGTCCCCAGGTGTCTTGTCCGGTGCTGGTTCCGGGGAGGTATTCGTTGCTGAAGATTTTCCAGATGTGGGGGGCGGTCATTTCGCCGCCGTGTGTGTCGGTGTGGTGTTGTACGACGCGTTGGATTTCGATTTGGAGGCGTCGTGGTAGTTCGAGGGCGTATTGGGTGGCGAGGAGGTAGGCGACGCCACCTTTTCCTGATTGGCTGTTGACACGGACGATGGCTTCGTAGGAGCGGCCGATGTCGTGGGGATCAATGGGTAGGTAGGGGACGCTCCAGGGCAATTCGTCGGTGTTTTTGCCGGTGTTGGCTGCGTGTGCGGCCATGTTTTCGAAGCCTTTTTTGATGGCGTCTTGGTGTGATCCGGAGAAGGCGGTGAAGACGAGTTCGCCGCCGTAGGGGTGGCGTTGGTGGACGGGTAGTTGGTTGCAGTATTCGACGGTGGAGCGGATGCGGTCGATGTCGGAGAAGTCGATCTGGGGGTCGATGCCTTGGCTGAAGAGGTTGAGGCCGAGGGTGACGAGGTCGACGTTTCCGGTGCGTTCGCCGTTGCCGAAGAGGCATCCTTCGATGCGGTCTGCGCCGGCCATGTACCCGAGTTCGGCTGCGGCGACGCTGGTTCCGCGGTCGTTGTGGGGGTGCAGGGAGAGGATGATGGATTCTCTGCGGTCCAGGTTGCGGTGCATGTATTCGACGGCGTCGGCGTAGACGTTGGGGGTGGCTGTTTCGACCGTGGCGGGCAGGTTAATGATCATGGGCCGCTGTGGGGTGGGGTCGAATTCGGCGATGACGGCGTTGCAGACGTGGAGTGCTACGTCGAGTTCGGTTCCGGTGAAGGATTCGGGGCTGTATTCGTAGGTGATGGTGGTGTTGGGTATGAGGGTTTCGAGTTGGCGGCATAGCTTGGCGGTGTTGACTGCTATGGCGGTTATGCCTTCGACGTCTGTGTTGAATACGACGCGGCGTTGGAGGATGGAGGTGGGGTTGTAGAAGTGGATGATGGCTTTTTTGGCGCCGTTGATGGCGTCGTAGGTGCGGTGGACGAGGTGGTCGCGTGCTTGGGTGAGCACTTGGATGGTGACGTCGTCGGGGATGTGGTTTTCTTCGATGAGGCGGCGACAGAAGTCGAATTCGGTTTGGCTGGCGGAGGGGAAGCCGATTTCGATTTCTTTGTAGCCGATGTCGACCAGGAGTTGGAAGAACCGGAGTTTGCGTTCGGCGTCCATGGGTTCGATGAGTGCTTGGTTGCCGTCGCGTAGGTCGACTGAGGCCCATCGGGGGGCTTTGGTGATGCGCGCAGATGGCCAGGTGCGCTCGGGCAGGTCCACGGTGATGTGTTCGTGGAAAGGCGTGTATTTGCTGGTGGGCATGCCGCTGGGTTTTTGGGTGTTTTCTATGGCCACGGTTGTTTTTTTTACGTAGGGAGTGTGGTTCCGGGGACGGCTGTGTGCCGTCCCCGGTGTGGGTTAGAAGCCGAGTTTGCGGAGTTGGCGTGGGTCGCGTTGCCAGTCTTTGGCGACTTTGACGTGCAGGTCGAGGTAGATCTTTTGGCCGAGGCGTTGTTCGATTTGGGTGCGGGCGCGGGTGCCTACTTCGCGTAGTCGGGCGCCGCCGCGGCCGATGATGATGGCTTTTTGGCTGTCGCGTTCGACGTATACGTTGACGCGTACGTCCATCAGGGGTGCGTGGGCGGGGCGGTTTTCGCGGGGCACCATTTCTTCAACGACGACGGCGAGGCTGTGTGGGAGTTCGTCGCGGACTCCTTCTAGTGCGGCTTCGCGGATGAGTTCGGCGACCATGACGTCGTCGGATTCATCGGAGAGCATGCCGGTGGGGTACAGCTGAGGTGAGGCTGGTAGGTGTGTGGAGATGACGTCGATGACGTCGTCGACCTGTTTGCCGGTGGTGGCTGAGCAGGGAACGATGTCGCTCCAGTCGCCTAGTTGGTCGATGTCGATGAGGTGTTGGGCTAGGCGTTCGCGGTCGACGAGGTCGGCTTTGGTGGCGATGGCGACGACGGGTTTTTTCTTGACGCGGCGCAGGTCGGCTAGTTCGCGTGCGATGAATTGGTCTCCGGGGCCTACGCGTTGGTCGGCGGGTAGGCAGAAACCGACAACGTCTACGTCCAGGAGGGTTTCGCGGACGAGGTCGTTGAGGCGCTCACCCAGGAGGGTGCGGGGTTTGTGCAGTCCGGGGGTGTCGACGAGGATGAGCTGGGCGCTGGTGGTGGTGTGGACGCCGCGGATGGTGTGGCGGGTGGTTTGGGGTTTGTTGGAGGTGATGGCGACTTTGTCGCCGACGATGGCATTGGTGAGTGTGGATTTACCTGCGTTGGGTCGGCCTACGAGGCAGGCGAATCCGGCTCGGTAGTTCGTGGTGTCGGGTTCGCGTGCGGTCATCAGTGGTGCTCCTTGTTCTGGTCAACGCTTCCTGCGGGTGCGGGGGCGTTATCTGTGGGTGTTTCGTTGGTGGTGTCGGTGGGTGGTGCGGGGGCGACGATGAGGGTGTCGATGCGGTGTTTTCTTCCGCTCATTCGGTCGGCGGTGAGTTCGAGGCCGCCGATGGTTGCGCTGGAGCCGAGGATGGGGACACGGCCTAGAGCTTTGCCTAGTAGGCCGCCGACGGTGTCGACGTCGTCGATTTCTTCTGGGTCCAGGGTGATGTCGTAGAGGGTTTCAAGGTCGTCGATGGGTAGTTCGGCGGGGATGCGTTTGCGTCCTTCGCCGAGGTCTTCGACGCGACGTTCTTCGGGGTCGTGTTCGTCGGAGATTTCGCCGACGATTTCTTCGATGATGTCTTCAATGGTGACAAGGCCAGCTGTGCCGCCGTATTCGTCGACGACTAGCGCCATGTGGGTTTGGTCGCGTTGCATTTCTTGCAGGAGGAGGTCTGCGGATTTGCTTTCGGGGACGAAGGGAACTGGGCGCATCAGGTCGGTGACGGGTAGCCAGTTGGCTTCGTGGTCCATGTGGATGCGTCCGGCTACGTCTTTGAAGTAGAGCAGGCCTAGGGGATCGTCGCTGTTTTCTCCGATGACGGGTACGCGGGAGAAGCCGCTGCGCAGAAACAGGCTCATGGCTTGGGAGAGGTTTTTGGTACGGGCGATGGTGATCATGTCGGTGCGGGGCACCATGACTTCGCGGACTACGGTGTCGCCGAGGTCGATGACTGAGTGAAGCATGGAGCGTTCGCCTTCGGCGATGATGGATGATTCACCGGCGAGGTCGACGAGGTCACGCAGTTCGGCTTCGGATTCGAAAGGTCCGTCGACGTATCCCTTGCCGGGGGTGACGGCGTTACCGAAGGCGATGAGTAGGCGTGATACCGGTGCTAGCAGGCGCCGTAGCCGCACTACCCATGGGGCGGACCATAGGGAGATGGTTTCTGCGTGTTGTATCCCGATGGTGGCTGGTGAGACGCCGACGATGACGAAGGATGCCACCACCATAACGAGGATGGAGTACGCGTAGGTTTGCCATGCAGCGCCGTATATGGTCGCGAATCCCATGGTGGCTAGGACTGCTGCGGTCATTTCTAGCGTGGTGCGGCAGAACGAGGTGACTGACAAGTAGGCGGCGGAGTCTTCGGTGATGAGTCGTAGTTGTTCGGCGCCATGTCGTTCGTCGTCCAGGAGGGCCTTGACGTGTGAGGGGGACATACGTCGGAAGGCCATTTCGGCCGCTTTGAGCAGATATGAGAAGACGAGAGCGAGAATGACGCCCCCGACAAGCATCCACATCAGTTGGTCTCGGGGCGGCGTGTGGCTAGGAAGGTCAGTAGGAGGGTGCGCTGCAGCTCGAACATTTCTTTTTCTTCTTCTGGTTCTGCGTGGTCGTATCCCAGGAGGTGGAGGATGCCGTGGGTGAGTAGCAGCAGGATTTCTTCGATGGTGCTGTGTCCTGCTTCGTTGGCTTGGCGTTCGGCGATGGAGGGGCAGATAACGATGTCGCCGAGGACTCCTTCGATGGGGGTTTCGCCTTCGGGGGCGGGGGTGAGTTCGTCCATGGGGAAGCTCATGACGTCGGTGGGGCCTTCGAGGTCCATCCAGCGCACGTGGAGGGTACTCATGGCGTCTTCATCGACAAGTCGGATGGAGAGTTCAGCGCGGGGGTGCACGCGCATTTCTTCCATGACGTAGCGGGCGCAGGCGACGAGCTCTACCTCGTCGACCTTGATGTCGGTCTCGTTGAGGATTTCGATGCTCACTGCTGCTCCTGCGCGGGGTGTTCGGTGGTGGTGTGGGGGTTGTGGCGGCGTGTCTGGGGTTGTTGGTGGGTGGCGTCCCAGCGGCCGTAAGCTTCGACGATTTCTCCGACGAGCCGGTGTCGGACGACATCTTCGGCGGTGAGGTAGGAGAAGTGGATGTCTTCGATGTTGGCCAGGATATTGTGGACTACGCGAAGGCCAGATTGGGTTCCGCCGGGTAGGTCGACTTGGGTGATGTCGCCGGTGACAACGATTTTGCTGCCAAAGCCGAGGCGGGTGAGGAACATCTTCATCTGTTCTGGGGTGGTGTTTTGGGCCTCGTCGAGAATGATGAAGGCGTCGTTGATGGTGCGCCCGCGCATGAATGCTAATGGTGCGACTTCGATGGTTCCGGTGGCCATGAGCCGTGGGATGGAGTCGGGGTCGACCATGTCGTGGAGTGCGTCGTAGAGCGGGCGCAGGTAGGGGTCGATTTTGTCAGTGAGGGTGCCGGGGAGGAATCCGAGTTTTTCGCCTGCTTCGACCGCTGGTCGGGTGAGGATGATGCGGTTGACTTGTTTGGCTTGCAGTGCTTGTACTGCTTTGGCCATGGCGAGGTAGGTTTTGCCGGTTCCTGCTGGGCCGATACCGAAGTTGACGGTGTGGGTGTCGATGGCGTCGACGTAGCGTTTTTGGCCCAGTGTTTTGGGGCGGATGGTGGTTCCACGGCTGGAGATGATGTTGGTGGTCAGGACGTCGGCGGGGCGTTCTTTGGTGTTTTCGCGCAGCATGCGCACGGAGCGCTCGACGGCGTCTTTGTCCAGGTGTCTTCCGGCGTGGAGGATGTGGAGGAGTTCGTTGATGAGTTTTTCCAGGATGGCGAGTTCGTCGCTGCTGCCTTCGGCGGTGAGTTCGTTGCCGCGGACGTAAATGTCGACGTGGGGGAAGGCTCGTTCGATAGCACGTAGAACTGTGTCGTGGGCACCGAGCAGAGCTGCCATTGAAAGGTTTTCGGGCACCACTATGGCAAGTTTGTGGCTGTCTGGGTTGTGCTCGTGGCCAGAGGGGATGGCTTCGAGGGCTGTGTCGAGGCGTGCCGAGCTGGGCTGAGCCGTGTCTGCTCCTGCATCGCTTGGGTAGTCATCGATAGGTGGTTGATCGCTCATCGTGCCTGCAAGTCTACGCATTTGAAGTCAACGAGGCGTTCGCCACTACTTACCTCTTGCACAGGACGTAGCGGCTTTGGGGGTGCACAGTGGGATATATGCGAGCAGCACGAGTGATGTCCCAGAATCCTGAATCTCCTCTCGATGGTTTGGAAATAGTTGATGTTCCTGTCCCTGAGCCTCGTCCTGGGTGGGTGAGCGTCGATGTGCGTGCAAGTTCGGTCAATCCGCATGACCTGTGGACGTTACGTGGGGTGGGTCATCCTGCTGATCGGGTGCCAATGACTCTGGGCTGTGAGGCTGCTGGTGTCACCTCGCAGGGACGGGAAGTTCTTCTGGCTCCGGTAATGGGTGATGCTGATGCCGGTGGGGGTGATGTGACGATGGATCCGCGGCGCCACATTTTGTCTGAACGTGTTGACGGTGGGCTTGCCCAGAAGGTCGTTGTCCCTTCGGAAAACCTCATCGACAAGCCTGACTGGTTGTCTTTTGAACAGGCCGGTGTGTTGGCGGTGGCGTGGGGAACGGCTTATCGGATGCTTTTCACGCGAGCGCGTCTTCGCCCGGGGCAGCGGGTTTTGGTGCAGGGATCTTCTGGGGGTGTGTCTTCGGCGGCGATTGCTTTAGCGGTAGCAGCTGGCTGCAAGGTGTATGCCACGGGTCGCACTACGCACAAGCGTGAGTTCGCGGCGTCGCTGGGGGCTCATGGGGTGTTTGAAAGTGGTGCGCGTTTGCCTGAGCGGGTCGATGTGGTGGTGGATACAGTGGGCGCTGCGACGTGGAAGCACTCTGTGATGTCTGTGGAGGCAGGCGGGACGATCGTGACGTGTGGCAACACGAGCGGGGATCCTACGCCTGCGTTGATGACGCACATTTTTTACCGCCAGTTGTCGGTGATTGGTTCTACGGGCTGCACTCCTGCTGAGTTGCGTGGGTTGCTCTCGATGATGGAGGCCACTGGGGTGCGTCCTGTTGTGGATGCGGTAGTGCCGTTGGAGGACGTGCGGGATGCGTTTGCACGTCTGGATGCTGGTGATGTGTGCGGAAAGATTGCGGTGACGGTCTAGCCTGGCAGGTTTTCTGGGGGGTCTAGTCCCCACGCGCAGGCGAGGATTTCCAGGGATCGCAGGTAGGTCTCGGTGTTGCTGGCCCGTGTCGCCACCATAAGTTCGTCGGCAGCGACACGGGTCGCAAGATCGGTGAGGTATTCGGCTACGTCTTCGCCGGTGCCGATAGCGTGAATGGACATCATGGCTTGTGCGTGCTGCCCTAGTGGGCTGTTCATGGCGGCGTTGATCTGTTCAGGGGTGACGTCGCGGGTTTTGAAGGCCATGGCGGCGGCTTGTCTGCCTATTGCGTGGTGGGCGATCGTGTGGGCTTGGGGGCGGCTGTCTGCGGCGGTGGCGTTGACTGCAACGATCGCGTAGGGCTGGGGCAGGGTGACGCTGGGGCGGAACTGGGTTCGGTACGTGTGGAGCGCATCGGTGAGTGCTGCGGGCGCGAAGTGGGAGGCGAACGCGAAGGGCAGTCCTAGCGCGGCGGCTAGTTCGGCACCGAATAGGGAGGAGCCGAGGATGTATAGGGGTACGTGTGTCCCGTGGCCAGGGATGGCTTTGACGCCGTGGATGGGAGTGGTGTCGCTGAGGAATCCGGCGAGTTCTTGTACGTCGTGGGGGAAGTTTTCGGCTGCTCGTGGGTCGCGGCGCAGTGCTTGCAGGGTGAGGGGGTCGGTTCCGGGGGCGCGGCCTAGGCCTAGGTCGATACGTCCGGGGTGTATTTCGGCCAGGGTGCCGAATTGTTCGGCGATTGTGTAGGGGGTGTGGTTGGGCAGCATGATGCCCCCGGCCCCTAGGCGGATGTGGTTGGTGTGGGCGGCGATGTGCGCGATCAACACTGCTGGTGTTGAGGAGGCGATGCTGTGGAAGTTGTGATGCTCGGCGTACCAGATGCGGTGGTATCCGAGTGTTTCTGCGGTGTGGGCGATGGTGACTGATCGGGCGATGGCATCTGCTGGGCGTTCTGCGGCGCCGATGGTGCAGAAATCAACCAGGGATAGTGGGATGCGTGGCACCGGGTGGGGTCTTTCTCGTTGGTTGTGCGCCTGGGGTGGGTCACATGGTTGGTGGGGTGTTCCAGCGTTGTTGGCATGAGAGTGCAGCGATGGCCGCTGGTCCGGCGCTGGATGCGCGTAGAACATAGCGTCCCATGTGAACTGGGGTGGCTCCAGCATCGGTGAGCATGTCGATTTCTTCGGGGCTGATGCCACCTTCGGGTCCAACGAATAGGGCGATGTTGCCGCTGCTTGGCAGGCTGATGGTGGTGATGGGGGTGGTGGCGTCTTCGTGCAGGACCAGGGCCAGGTCGGCGTGGCGGGCGATGTCGCCGAGGTGGTTGCTGGTGCTGCTTACGTGGGGTTGCACGGTGGGGGTGTGGGGGCGGCGGCTTTGCTTAGCGGCGGCTTCTACTTGGGATTGCCATTTGCGCAGCGCTTTTTCGGCCCGTGGGCCTTTCCACTGGACGATGGCGCGGCGTGATTGCCACGGAATGATTTCGTCGACCCCCAGCTCGGTGGCGGCTTCAATCGCTTGGAGGTCTCGGTCACCTTTGGCGAGGGCTTGGACGAGGATGAAGCGGGGGCCTGGGTAGCTGTCGTTGGTGATGGTGGTGACGCGGGCGGATAGTTCGGCCTCGGTGATGGTAGTGACTTCGGCGTGGGCGACTAGGCCTGATCCGTCTGCTAGGAGAATGTTTTCCCCTTCAGTGGTGCGTTTGACGGTGACGGCGTGGTGTTTTTCGTCTCCGGTCAGGGTGAGGGTGTCTCCGGGGGCGGTGTGGGTGAGGGATCCGGTGGGGAGTCGGTACATCGCCGCGGTCATGTCGGTTTCCTCTCAAGCAGTGTTCTGCCCTCTGCATCGGGTGGATGCAGAGGGCAGAACAGGTGGGTCATTTGCCGCGGAACGCGTCTCGGAGTTTGCCGAAGAGGCCGTGGTTTTCTTGGATGGCTCCGACTTTTCCTTGGGGCTGTTCTTCTCCGCGCAGGGCTGCTAGGCGCCAGAGCAGGTCGGTTTGTTCGGCGTCCAGGCGGGTGGGGGTGTCGACAATTGTTTGGATGAGTAGGTCGCCGCGCCCTTGGCCACGCAAGTGAGTGACGCCGTAGCCGCGCAGAGTTTGCACGTCTCCGCTTTGGGTTCCTGGTTCGATACGTACGTCGAGGTTGCCGTCCAGGGTTTCCAGGGAAATGGTGGTTCCCAGGGCTGCGGCTGTCATGGGTACGTGGAGTTGGCAGTGCAGGTCGTCGTTGCGGCGGCGGAAGGTGGGATGCGCGCGCACGGCGATCTCGATGTATAGGTCCGCTGCGGGGCCGCCACCGATGCCGACTTCGCCCTGTCCGGAGAGCTGGATGCGGGTGCCGGTGTCGACGCCTGCGGGGACTTTGAGGTTGAGGGTGCGGCGGGTTCGTACGCGTCCTTCACCGGAGCATTCGAAGCAGGGATTGGTGATGAGTGTTCCGTATCCCTGGCATTTGGTGCAGGGGCGGCTGGTCATCACTTGGCCGAGGAAGGAGCGCTGTACTTGCTGTACTTCGCCGGCTCCGCCACATGCGTCACAGATGACGGGTTTGGTGCCGTTGGCGGTTCCTTCGCCGTGGCAGGTGCCGCATTTTTCGGCTGTGTCGACGACGATTTCTTGCTCGCCGCCGAACACAGCGGTGGCGAGGTCAATGTCGAGGCGGACGAGAGCGTCTTGGCCGCGTTGCACTCGGGAGCGTGGCCCGCGGCTGGCGCCGGTGGCGCCGCCGAAGAAGGCGTCCATGATGTCGCTGAAGCTGAAGTTTCCTGCGTAGCCTTCACCGCCGGAGGCGTAGGGGTCGGCGCCAGCGTCGTAGGCCTTGCGTTTGCTTGGGTCGCCGAGGACGTCGTAGGCCTGGCTGATTTTTTTGAACTGTTCTTCAGCGTCGGGGCCAGGGTTGACGTCTGGGTGAAGCTTGCGTGCTTTGCGCCGGTAGGCCTTCTTAATTTCTTCGTCGGAGGCTCCGCGCTCGACCCCGAGGTCGGCGTAGTAGTCGTTCACCAATCAGCCCTTCTTGTCCTGGGGGACATATCGGTTTTCACGTCGCTGGGGCGAGCGCTTGTGGCGTTCTCGCCATGTGTGTGTCCTCTGTGCACGGTGGCGTGGGAAGAGGGTTCGGGTCTCATGACCCGAGCATTCGTGAGACATAGTTGGCGACCGCGCGGACCGCAGCCATGGTGCCCGGGTAATCCATGCGGGTAGGACCGATGACAGCCAGTCCTCCGAGGGTATCGGTACCGACGCCGTATCCCGTGCCGACCACAGATGTTGATGCGAGTCCTTCGTGTGGATTTTCTTGGCCGATGCTGACGCCCACCGCGCCAGCGGGGGCGCCTTCGGCGAGGGATCCGAAGAGCCGCAGTAGCACCATGTGTTCTTCGAGCGCTTCGAGGACGGGGCCCACGCTTAAGGGGAAGTCCGTTCCGAAGCGGGCAAGGTTTCCTGTCCCGACCAAGAGCACACGTTCTTCGCTCTCTTCGACGAGTGCCTCGTTAAGGACACGTAGCAGCGCCTCGACCAGGGTGTGTTCGGGACCGATGTTTTCTTCAAAGTGTGCGCGCAGCGCCACGGCTGCTTCCGGCAGGAGGCAGCCGACTGAGGCAGCGTTGATGCGGTCACGTAAGTGGCTGAGGTTTTCTGCGTTCCAGGTGTGGTCGATGTCCTCGGGCAGGTCGATGCGTCGCTGCTCGACGCGGCCAGAGTCGAGGATGAGCACGAGCATGACGCGCTCGACTCCTAGGGGCAGGAGTTCGATGTGTTGGACGCGAGAGCGAGTGAGCGAGGGGTATTGCATGGCCGCGACCTGGCGGGTCAGGGAAGCGAGCAGGCGTGTCGTGCGTTCCACTACGTCATCCAGGTCCACGGCGCCTTCCAGGAATCCGGCGATGGCGTTTTTTTGCGCCGGGGAAAGTGAACGGGTCTGGGCTAGACGGTCTACGAAGAGGCGGTATCCCGCATCGGCGGGGATACGCCCTGCGCTGGTGTGGGGCGCGGCGATGAGGCCTTGCTCTTCCAGAACTGCCATGTCGTTACGGATGGTCGCAGCCGACACGCCCAGGGCGTGTCGATCGAGAAGGGATTTGCTGCCGACCGGTTCGGAGGTGGCCACGTAGTCCTCGATGATGGCTGACAAGACCGTCAACCTGCGATCGGTGTTCATCCACTCACCTCCTGAAACAGTCCGACGGGTCACCGTCGTGTGGGCGGGGCCGCCAATCAATGACTCCCTTTGATGTTGGCACTCTGATCGGTCGAGTGCCAACTCGGTGCGCCCCTACGATGGTCGCGTGCGCGAATTCCCCCGATCCCGTTCCCCCCATAAATCTTCCGCCCCTGCCGCTGCGAGCCGGGAACGATATTCCGGTGACATCCTCGCGCACAAACACACTCCCCCGCGAGGAAGATCCACACAGACACCCGCAGAAATCGGTTTGGTCGTCGAAGAAGTAGCCTCCGGCTGGGTCGGAGCGATCACGCGGGTACAAAAAGCAGGCGGCATGCAGGTCGTAGATCTAGAAGATCGCCGCGGTCGCATCAAAGCTTTCCCTCTGGGCCCCGGCTTCCTCATCGACGGCTCCCCCGTCACTCTCACCGCCCCCACCCGCAACACCGCTAAACGCAGCCGCGCATACACAGCCAGCGGCAGCCGCGCGCTCGCTCAAGCTCGCGCCCGCGTCGCACTAGGCTCGCGCATCTTCGTCGAAGGACGACACGACGCTGAACTAGTCGAAAAAGTGTGGGGAGATGACCTACGCGTCGAAGGAGTAGTCGTTGAATACGTCGGCGGAATCGACGACCTCAACGGCATCATCACCGAGTTCGCCCCCACCGCACAGCGACGCCTCGGCATCCTCGTAGACCACCTTGTTCCCGGCAGTAAGGAATACCGACTCGTAGAAAAAGCCCGCACCCTCCAGCCCTGGGCCAACCACGTTCACATCGTCGGCCACCCATTCGTCGACGTGTGGCAGTCAGTCAAACCCGCTCGTGTCGGCCTGCGCGCATGGCCCACCATCGAACGCGGCACCGACTGGAAACGCGGCATCCTGGCGGCACTAGGCCTACCCAACAGTGACCAAGCCGACATCGCCCGCGGCTGGCAAGCAATCCTGACTACGGTACGCAATTACGAGGATCTCGAACCGCAATTCCTTGGACGAGTAGAAGAACTCATCGACTTCGTCACCGCCCCAACCGACACCGAAAACTGAAACCCTCAGGCCCCGACTCCTCACAAAGCCGCGCCCCACGTAACCACACAGGTTACGGTTACGTAGCCGCAGCTTCAGTCGGTACCCGAGTGCAAATCTGGAGGCCTACATGATCGGAAAGCAACTCGCCACCGACTCCCTTGAGTCCGGCTCCGTCGCCAGACACCTCACCTATTGGGACACCTCCATTCCCGCCAAAATCGAAGCCACCGCGGCCAAACTTCCCGAACGCGTCTGCATCGACTTCATGGGCACCGCGCTCACCTACGAAAAACTCAGCGAACACGTATCCCGCGTGGCCGCTGGCCTGCTCAAACTCGGCCTCCGCAGCGGCGAACGCATCGCCATCCTGCTGCCCAACTGCCCCGAAAACATCATCGCCACCCTGGCAGCCCAACGCATCGGCCTAGCCGTCGTGCAACACAACCCCCTCTACCCCACCGACGAACTCGAACCCATGTTCCTCGACCACGGCGCCCGCGTCGTCGTCGCCTGGGACAACTCCCTACCCGCCGTCATGCCGCTACGCCAACGCACCGGCGTTGAACACATCTTCGGCGTCGACATCACCCGATCCCTCCCCCTCCCCAAACGCCTCGCCCTACGCCTCCCCCTGGCAAAAACCCGCTCCATGCGCTCGCAGTTAACTGCTGGTGGGCTCATGCGCGGGTGCGCATCCTGGGAATCGTTATTCCGACACGGAGCATTGCCCTCCACACACGGCTACCCCGCCTCAGATGCCACCGCCGTGATCATGTACACCTCAGGAACCACAGGCCGCCCTAAAGGCGTGCCGCTCACGCACGCCAACCTGCTAGCTAACTGCAAGCAAGGATTGGAGTGGACGGGACTCACTTTAGGGACCGAAACGTTCCTGTCGGTACTGCCCATGTTCCACGCATTCGGTCTCACACTGGGCTCTTTCGCTGGTTTGTGCGCAGGTGCCACCGTCGTCACCCTGCCCAGCCCTGACCCAGGCTTGATGGTCGGAGCCATGAAACGCCGCCCAGCAACCTTCCTCGTTGGAGTGCCGCCGCTGCTGGACGCCTTCCTCAAAAAAGCCAAAGAACGCCACGTACGGCTGCAATCGCTGCGCACCACATTGTGCGGCGCCATGTCACTGCCACCAGAGTTCGTCGCCAAATGGGAAAAAGCCACCGGCGGGATGCTCGTCGAAGGATACGGACTCACCGAAACCTCACCGGTAGTAGTAGGCAACCCCCTGGATTCTCGACGCCGCGCAGGCAGCATTGGTCTGCCCTTCCCCGACACTGAAGTGCGGATCGTTGACCCCAAAAACCCACAGAATGACGTCCTCGAAGGCGAAGAAGGCGAACTGATCGTCCGCGGACCACAGGTGTTCTCCGGCTACCTCAACAAGCCACTGGAAACCGCTGAAGCTTTCGTTGACGACTGGTTCCGCACCGGCGACGTCGCGCGCATCATCGACGGATTCATCGTCCTGACCGGCCGCCTCAAAGACATCATCATCACTGGCGGCTTCAACGTTTCTCCACTTGAAGTCGAGGACGCGCTGCGCCGCCACCCTCGTATCCGAGACATCTCCGTCGTCGGGATCCCAGGCACACGACGCGGCGAAGACGTCGTCGCCGCGATCGTTCCCGAGGGAGAACTGCCCAGCAACGAAGAACTCCGTGCTTGGGCCAAACAGCACCTAGCTGCCTACAAAGTCCCGCGCAGGTTCGTTTCTGTTGAAGAGCTACCCATCAACGCCATGCGTAAAGTCGTGCGCGCCGAGGTCGTGGCACTCATCCAACGCACCGAAGCCGACACCACAAAAGCCTGACCCCCAAATCGTGTTGTGGCGCCCCACCCTAGGCAGGGTGGGGCGCCACAACACGATTCTTTAAACACCTGCGCTAATAGCCAAGCATCCGCCGCAAAACCAAGTCAGCCAACAAACGTCCCCGGTCAGTGAGCACCACCCTAGGGTCAGCATCAGCTAATGCGTCCTCACGCAGCAGCCCCTCCTGAGACAACTGCCTAGCCACCTGCGGACCAGCAGTAAACCCTGAATCCAGCACCGACAGCGGCAGCCCTTCAGCCAGGCGGATACCAAGCATGATTTTTTCAGTAACACGGGCTTCTTCATCCAGCACCTCACGCGCCGCAGCCGGCGAACGGCCTTCCTCTAACGCAGCTGCATACGCGGCCGGATACTTCACATTCCACCACCGCACACCACCAATATGGCTGTGCGCTCCTGGCCCCACTCCCCACCAGTGCCCGTCATGCCAGTAGCCCTCATTGTGGCGACCGCGCCCCACATCATTACGTGCCCAGTTGCTCACCTCATACCAGCGGTACCCAGCAGCAGCGAGCGCCCGGTCTGCCATCTCGTATTTGGCTGCCTCATCGTCATCATCGGTGGGGGCGACCGCACCGCGGCGCAATGCCGCGCCCATCGCGGTGCCCTCTTCGATCACCAATCCATAGGCAGAGATGTGATCTGGTTCCAGGGCAATCGCCGCATCCAGGGACACCTGCCAGTCCGCCAGGCTCTCCCCCGGCGTGCCGTAAATCAGGTCAAGGCTGGTCACCAAACCCGCATCCTTGGCTGCGGCGATAGTTGCCTCAACGTTGTCGGGAGTGTGGGTGCGGTCAAGCGTTTCTAGAACATGCCTAACTGCCGACTGCATCCCCACACTGATGCGGGTTATCCCCGCATCAGCCAATCGCGCCAACGATTCCGCGCTCGTTGTGTCTGGGTTGGCCTCGACCGTTACCTCTGCGCCATCGACCAGCCCGAATCGGGAACGGATCGCATCGAGCAATGTCACGATGTCCTCAGCAGCGAGCATCGTGGGGGTGCCTCCGCCGAAAAAGACTGTGTCCACTGGCCGTAAAGCTTTGCCTGTTCCAGCAAGAACCCGCGCAGACAAGTCAATCTCGGTAACTGCGGCAGCAACGTAACGGCGCATCTGCTCCTGGCCATCGACACCGGCAGATGGAACGTATGTGTTGAAGTCGCAATAACCGCATCTGCGGTAGCAGAACGGCACATGCAGGTAATAGCCAAACGGTTCAGGCCCCTGTAGCGCCGCTACCGCTGCGGGCGGGAGTGCACCATCGGCAGGAGCCGGATCTCCAAGAGGAAGAGAGGGCACGGTCAGGCCGTCGGTGTGACCATGTAGGCAAGGTCAGCGATGGGCCTGCCCAAGGCGCGACCTTTGCTCTCAAATCGCGTCAATGGCCGCACTGCATACCGCTCGCTTTGGCCATACAGCGACCTGGCAGACACCGCAGCAGTCGGGTCATCGTGTGCCTGTGGGTCAGTCATGGCAGTCACCGCACCCGGAATCGGAGAAAGTGCAGGTACTTGCGCGGCTGCCTCACTCATCACCACGGCATAGGGGGCCCAGTCTGTGGCCAGCCGGACCACTCCCCCAGCAGCCAGGACGCGCGCTACATCCTCAAAAAACCCGACGTCTACAAGACGGCGCTTGTGGTGTTTGGTTTTCGGCCACGGATCCGGGAACCACACGTGAATTTCCGAAAAGGTTCCAGGCTCTACGTTATTGGCGATCAGAGCCCGTCCGTCACCCTCCAAAACCCGCAGGTTGCTCAACCCTCGCGCCTCAGCCTGCACCACGGTGCGAGCCAACCCGGGCCGATACACCTCCAACGCCACATGGTCAGCGTCAGGGAAAGCCTCAGCGTGCGCCAGAACCGCATCACCAGTACCAGAGCCCACCTCAGCAATCAGTGGCGCTGACCTACCGAATACCGCCTGTGCATCAAAGCGCCATTGCGGGGCGATGCTGGTCAACCGCAGGTCGCGCTCAGGAGTGACGAACCAGCCCTGCATTTGCGGGGTCCAGGCCTTAGCGTTGCGCGTGGAATAGCGCCCATCCCGACGCGCGAATGACAACACCTCACGCGGAATGAGAACCCGTTCTTCAGGCGCGCCCTGGCCCGCTGCCTCAGCTGCGGTATCGGAGTTCAGCGTCATTTCTTACCGCCCTTGGCTTCGCCGCCACCATCACTGGACAGCGCAGCGATGAAGGCTTCCTGCGGAACCTCCACGCGCCCCACCATCTTCATGCGCTTCTTGCCCTCTTTCTGCTTCTCAAGCAGCTTGCGCTTACGGGAGATGTCACCGCCGTAACACTTGGAAAGCACATCCTTGCGGATAGCGCGGATGTTTTCTCGAGCAATCACACGCGAACCAATCGCAGCCTGGATCGGCACCTCAAACTGCTGCCTAGGAATCAACTCCCGCAGCTTGCCCGCCATCGCGACACCATAGGCGTAGGCCTTGTCCTTGTGCACGATCGAGCTGAATGCATCAACTTCCTCGCCCTGCAACAAGATATCGACCCGAACCAAGTCAGCGGTTTGCTCACCATCAGGCTCGTACTCAAACGATGCATAGCCACGCGTCTTGGATTTCAACGCATCAAAGAAGTCGAACACGATCTCAGCCAGTGGCAGCGTGTACCGCATCTCCACCCGCTCCGGGGACAAGTAATCCATGCCCCGCAACGACCCGCGCCGAGACTGGCACAGCTCCATGATTGCCCCGATGAATTCGCTCGGCGCCAGGATGGTCGAGCGCACCACCGGTTCCCGCACCTCTTTGACTTTTCCAGCCGGGAATTCACTCGGATTCGTCACCCGCACAACGGATTTGTCTTCCATCACGACCTCGTACTCCACGTTAGGCAGAGTCGAGATGAGATCGAGGTTGAACTCGCGCTCGAGGCGTTCGCGCACGATCTCCAAGTGCAGCATCCCCAAGAACCCAACACGGAAACCAAACCCCAACGCCACCGACGTTTCCGGCTCATACACCAGCGCCGCATCGTTGAGCTTGAGTTTGTCCAACGCGTCCCGCAATGCCGGATAATCCGACCCATCAATCGGGTAGAGACCCGAGAACACCATCGGGCGAGGATCCTTGTAGCCACCCACCGGCTCCTTGGCAGGGGCCGAGGACAACGTCACCGTGTCACCCACCCGAGACTGGCGCACATCTTTGACGCCAGTGATCAGGTAGCCGGTCTCTCCCACGCCCAGACCATTGCTCGGCAGCGGCTCTGGCGAGATCACCCCGATCTCCAGCAGCTCATGGGTGGCACCGGTAGACATCATTGAAATCCGCTCTCGCGGCTTGAGCATCCCATCCACCACTCGCACATACGTGACTACGCCACGGTATGTGTCATAGACAGAGTCGAAAATCATCGCCCGCGTCGGCGCATCGGCTACACCCACCGGCGGGGGAATCTGCCGGACGATCTGGTCGAGAAGCTCCTCAACTCCCTCGCCGGTCTTTCCCGACACTTTCAGCACATCCTCGGGCTCACAACCAATCAAGCCCGCCAACTCCTCGGCGTACTTCTCCGGCTGCGCGGCAGGAAGATCAATTTTGTTTAGCACCGGGATGATGGTCAGATCGTTTTCCATCGCCAGGTAAAGGTTCGCCAGCGTCTGGGCCTCAATGCCCTGGGCGGCATCAACCAGCAGCACCGCTCCCTCACAGGCAGCAAGAGAACGCGACACCTCATAGGTGAAGTCCACGTGCCCAGGAGTGTCAATCATGTTGAGGCAGTAAGTGTTCTGCCCCTCCTCATCAGCCACAGACCACGGCATCCGCACCGCCTGCGACTTGATCGTGATGCCACGCTCACGCTCAATGTCCATCCGGTCCAAATACTGCGCACGCATCTCCCGCTCAGGCACAATGCCCGTTGACTGCAGCATCCGGTCCGCAAGCGTGGACTTGCCGTGGTCAATGTGGGCAATGATGCAGAAGTTACGAATCAGCTCGGCAGGGGTCGCTGCGGGAGGCAGCGCCGAAGCAGCCTTCGGTGACACTAGGTGACCTCGATAGTGGTAGAGCGGACGGGGATCAGGTGCCAGGAGCCCGATCTACAGGAGCGATCAAACATCAGCTGCCTGTACAGCACCAACGGCACAATCACCTCCCATTCTCCCACGACTTCAACAGCACCTTGGGGCATGCTCCACGCCACCGCCACCGGCTACGCTTCCGGCGTGTCATTCAACTTCCAACGTCTTGGACGTGAACTGCTCCGTTTCCTCCTGCGATTCGCTGGAGAAGAACTCCAGCGACGCACCGAAAACACCCCGCCAGAGAAGAAAACACAACACGCCACCACCGCCCCGGCACCATCGGAAGCGCCCCCAACTCCACGCCCCCCAGCCAGCCGCCGCACACCCACCACCAACAGCGGCGCACCAGAGAACATCACTTACTCCCCCAACCGCAATGGTCGCCCAGACCCCGGCGAAGTCGTTTGGGCTTGGGTGCCCTTTGAAGAAGACCCATCCCAAGGCAAAGACCGACCCGTCCTGGTTCTGAGCATCGAAGGCAACACCGTCCACGCCCTCCAACTCACCAGCAAAGACCACGACCGAGACGCCGCACAAGAAGCACGCGCCGGACGATTTTGGATGGATATCGGCACCGGTGCCTGGGACCGCCAAGGACGCCCCAGCGAAGTACGCCTCAATCGACTTTTGGCCCTACCAGCCGACAGCATCCGCCGCGAAGGCGCCGCCCTGGACCGCGACATCTTCGAATCTGTCGTTGCGGCCTCAGCGAAATACCGCCACTAACACCACCCACGCATATAGCGGCGGGGGCGGTACACATATGTGTACCGCCCCCGCCGCTATACCGCGATCAGTCCAAGTAGTCGCGCAACACCTGAGAACGCGACGGGTGACGCAGCTTACTCATCGTCTTCGACTCGATCTGACGGATACGCTCACGCGTCACGCCATACACCTTGCCGATCTCATCGAGAGTCTTCGGCTGACCATCAGTCAAACCGAAACGCATCGACACCACGCCCGCCTCACGCTCAGAAAGCGTGTCTAGCACCGAGTGCAACTGCTCCTGCAACAACGTGAAGCTCACCGCGTCAGCAGGAACCACAGCCTCAGAGTCCTCAATGAGGTCACCGAACTCGCTGTCGCCATCCTCACCCAGCGGAGTGTGCAGAGAAATTGGCTCACGCCCATACTTCTGCACCTCGACAACGCGCTCAGGCGTCATGTCGAGCTCCTTGGCCAGCTCCTCCGGCGTGGGTTCGCGACCCAAATCCTGCAGCATCTGGCGCTGCACCCGAGCCAACTTGTTGATGACCTCAACCATGTGCACCGGAATACGAATGGTGCGAGCCTGGTCAGCCATAGCACGAGTGATGGCCTGGCGAATCCACCACGTCGCATACGTCGAGAACTTGAAGCCCTTCGTGTAGTCGAACTTCTCAACCGCACGAATCAGACCGAGGTTGCCTTCCTGGATCAAGTCCAGGAACAACATTCCACGCCCCGTGTACCGCTTAGCCAGCGAAACCACCAGACGAAGGTTGGCCTCCAGCAAGTGGTTCTTGGCGTTACGGCCATCCATGATCACCCAACGCAAATCGCGGGTCAGCATCGGATCGAACTCTTCACGCTCAAGAATTTTCTCAGCGAACAAACCCGCCTCAATACGCTTAGCAAGATCAACCTCTTGCTCAGCGTTAAGGAGGGCGACCTTACCGATCTGCTTCAAGTAGTCCTTGACCGGGTCGGCCGTAGCACCAGCAGTGACAACCTGCTGCGCCGGGGCATCTTCCTCATCATCGTCACGCAGAACAAAGCCCGACTCTTCAGAGCCATCGTTCTTGTCGTCCTTCTTAGACTTGCGTGAACGCCTGCCCCGAGGAGTGACCTCTTCACCGTCATCATCTTCAGGCTCGTCATCAACGAGATCGTGGTCGGTGTCAACAAGGTCATCGACAATAGGCTCATCGAATTCCTCAGACACGACATCGAGATCGTCCTCGAGCTCCGGATCTTCCTTCGCGGCCTTACGGGTACGCGTAGTTTTCGCAGCCGCCGACTTCGCCGTCGAACGCGTCGCGCGCTTACGCGGCGCTGGCTTGTCCGCAGCCTCTTCCGATCCCTCCGCCGCGTCAGCCGCAGGCGCGACCTTCTTCGTCGTGGCCCGGCTAGTACGCCGCGTCGTAGTACCAGCGGCCTTAGTCGACTTACGCCGCGGCGTACGCTTACGCGGCTTGTCACCAAGGCCTTCAGCAACAGCCTGCGCTGCGTGATTCGCATCAAGAGTGACCGTGATGCCACTCATCTCAAGAGCACGCAACACCGCCTTCTGACGCGCCAAAGTCAATTCAGCCGCGACCAGCGCGCGCTGAACGGAAACACTGTCGACGGTTCCTGTGGCGGCACCAGCCGCCAGCAGCTCGGCGATGGCCGGGTGCGAGAACTCGGCCGGAAGAGGCTTGGTTCCATTCTTACCGGTTGGGGCTTCTGCGGAGGCGTTCGCCACGTGCTGCACCGACACCTTTCACGTAGGTTGGTAGGTCAGTCGCATTCCTGCTCGGACGGCTAGCGCGGCTCGTGTCTCACCGCTCATCTCGCGGGACATTACGGAGCCGGGGTGTTTAAGTGCCGAATCGCAGGCAAAAATGACTTGCACCATTATAACTTCTTGCACACATCTCCCTCGTCACACACGCAAAACCGCAGGCCGTGGCCCACCATGCGAAAGCAACTCAGTCAACGCAGGAATGCCAACGCAACACCGGCCGCAATAATTCCGCCACTTGAGCACAACGCCCAAAAAACCGAAAAAACACAGCAGACCGCGCCAACGACGGCTTCCTACACACCCCATCGGCACCACAACCGACTACCCCAACACCCCTCTAATCACGAGCATCCTCCACCCGATCCATCGCCGCATAAATCCGCTTCTCAGACACAGGAACAGCCGTCCCCAACCGCTGCGCGAACAAACTCACCCGCAACTCCTCCACGAGCCAACGCAACTGCACAACATCAGCCGCACCATGCTCAGTCACAGGCAACTTCGCCACAACCGCCAACCGTTCCTGCTCCACCCGCGCCACAACCTCAGCCGAGGCTGCATCCTTACGCAGATCCAACGGACCCTTCTCGATCCGAACCAACATGGCCTGCAAATACCGCGCCACATGCGCCAACTGCTTCATACCCGTCGCAGCAACAAACCCCGGATACACCAACCCAGCAAGCTGCTGCTCCATATCAGCACGCATCTGCTTAACCCGATCCGCATGCATCGCATCCAGCGCCAACCGCACCTTCAACGACCGCTCCAACACCGGAACCACCATGTCAACAATGTCCATCACATGCGGCACAACCTCCCGCTTAACCGCAGCCAACACCTGATCAAACGCCTCAGCAGTACGGATCCGCGCCGACATCCCCGACTCCTGCTCAGCGATAATCGCATCCACCGCTGCCGCCAACACATCCTCCAGCAACGCATCAATGCCACCATGCGGGTTATTACCCAACGCCAACCGCTGAGAATTACTCAACAACGTCAAAATGCGCTGCCACGGCGCCGTCGAATTCAACAAAACCAGCCGCCGCAAACCATCATGCGTAGCCGTCTCCTGCTGCCGACGCGTCCCCAACACCTCAATCGCCACCGAATCACCATGATCGACCAGCGCCGGGAACCCCTTCACCGTGTTCTTTCCGCGCTTACCCTCAAACTCACTAGGAAGCTCACCGAAATCCCACGACGTCACCGCTTTGCGCTCCAAATCAGCAGCGGCCTTCTTCATCGTTCCACGTACCTTCGGCGCCAGCTCCTCCTGCAACGCCTCCAAATCCTTACCCTCAGCAATGGCGCGCCGCCGGTCATCCTCCACAGTGAAACTCATTCGCAAATGCGCAGGTAAAGAAGCAATACCCCACTCCCCCTCCGGCACCCGCTTACCCGTGACGATATACAGACCCCGCGCCAACTCATCCGCAAAAGACAACCCCGACTCAGGACCCGAACCCGGCTCCGGCTCACCCTCAACACTGATCGCTGCCAACGCCGCCCGCGCCCGATCCGGAGCAGGAACAAACTGCTTACGCGTCGCCTTAGGTAACGACTTCACCAACGCAATCGCCAGATCCTCACGCAAACCCGGAACCAGCCAGTCAAACCCCACATTCTCCACCTGGTTCAACACCGCCAGCGGAATATGGCACGTCACGCCATCAGCAGCGCCACCTGGATCAAACTCATACGTCAACCGGAAAGACAGCTCCCCCTGCTGCCACACATGCGGATACTTCGCCCGCAATGCCTCATCCAACGGGCCATCGCCAGCATTAGCCGTATCCGCAACCAACACATCCTGCGTAAACGTCAACAAATCCGGATCCGCGCGACGCGCATCCTTCCACCACGCATCAAACGCAGCACCACTAGTCACCGACGCCGGAATGCGCTCGTCATAAAACGCAACCAAATCCGAATCATCAACAAGCAAATCACGACGACGAGCCCGCGACTCCAACTCTGCCAACCGATCCAACAACTTACGGTTGTCATGGAAAAACCGATGCGGCGTATCCCAATCGCCCTCCACCAAGGCATGCCGAATAAACAAATCACGCGCCAATTGCGGATCAATCGGCGCCAACGCCACCCGCCGACCAATCACCAACGGCACACCAAACAATGTCACCCGCTCATCAGCGATAGCCGCAGCACGCCCACGACTCCACCTCGGCTCCGAATGCGACCGCTTCACCACATGCGCCGCCGCCTCCTCAACATCCACCGCCGACGTCACCGCATTCGTCCGCGCCCACAACCGCGTCGTCTCCACCAGCTCGGCACTCATCACCCACTCCGGGTTTACCCGCCGCAGTACCGAACCATGCCCAATGGCAAAACGCGCACCCCGGGCACCCACGTACTCCCGCTTCTCTTGATCCCACGCCCCCACCTGCGACAACAACCCCGTCAACAACGCCTGATGCACCGCCGAAGCCGGAGAAGTCCCCGTGCCCACCCGCAAACCAAGCTCCTTGACCGTGTCCCGCAACTGCGACACCAAGTCCTGCCATTCCCTAAACCGCAAGAAATGCAAATACTCATCCCGACACAACCGACGGAACGCCGAACCAGACAAAACACGCTGCTGCTCAGACAAGTAATCCCACACAGCCAACAACGTCATAAAGTCCGAACCCTCGACCTTAAAACGCGCATGCGCCTGATCAGCACGAGCAGAATCACCCCCCTCCGAAGGACGCTCCCGCACATCCTGAATACTTAACCCCGCAACAATCACAATCACTTCACGCAACGTCCCGTTACGATCCGCCGCAATCAACATCCGCGCCAACCGCGGATCAACCGGAATACGAGCAATATCCCGCCCCAACCGCGTCAAACGATGAGGACCCTTCTCCCCCGCCTCAATCGCCCCCAACTCCTGCAACAACCGCACACCATCAGAAATCTGGCGACGATCCGGCGGATCAACAAACGGGAACCCTGAAATATCACCCAACCCCAACGAGATCATCTGCAAAATCACACTCGCCAAATTGGTCCGCATGATTTCCGGATCCGTAAACTCCGGCCGGCCAGCGAAATCTTCCTCGCTATACAAACGAATCGCCACACCATCAGACAAACGCCCCGAACGACCCGAACGCTGATTAGCACTTGCCTGACTAATCGCCTCAATCGGCAAACGCTGAACCTTCGTCCGCTGATTAAAACGACTAATACGCGCCGTACCCGTATCCACCACATACCGAATACCCGGAACCGTCAACGACGTCTCCGCCACATTCGTCGACACAACAATGCGCCGCCCCGAATGCCCCGCAAAAATCCGATGCTGCTCCGCCGCAGATAAACGCCCATACAACGGCAACACCTGCGTATCTGGAAACTTCATCGCCTCCAACGCATCAACAGCATCACGGATCTCCCGCTCCCCCGAACAAAACACCAAAACATCCTGATCACCGCCATCCCCACGGCTCTCAGTCCATAACTCCTCCACCGCCTCAGTAATCCCATAAACCTGATCCACCTCCACCTCAACCCGCTCACCAGAACGCGAAACCTGCTCACGCACAAGCGGCCGATAACGAATCTCCACCGGATATGTACGCCCCGACACCTCCAAAATCGGCGCAGGACGACCATCCGGACCAGCGAAATGATTCGCAAACTTTTCCGGATCAATCGTCGCCGAAGTAACAATCACCTTCAAATCAGGACGCTTCGGCAATAACTGACGCAAATACCCCAAAATAAAATCAATATTGAGACTCCGCTCATGAGCCTCATCAATAATGATCGTGTCATAACGACGCAAATAACGATCCCGCTGCAACTCCGCCAGCAAAATCCCATCCGTCATCACCTTCACCAAGGTGTCCCGACTCGACGCATCGTTAAAACGCACTTGATACCCAACCGCACCCCCAATCTCAACCCCCAACTCCTCAGCCAACCGCTCCGCCACCGAACGCGCAGCAATACGCCGCGGCTGCGTATGCCCAATCTGCCCATCAATACCCCGCCCCAACTCCAAACACATCTTCGGAATCTGCGTGGTCTTCCCCGACCCCGTCTCACCAGCAATCACCACCACCTGGTTCTCACGAATCGCCGCAAGGATCTCATCCCGCACCCCCGCCACCGGCAAATGCTCCGGATACGACACCTGCGGAACCGCAGCCAACCGCGCCTGACGACGCTTAGCCCGCGCCGCATCCCGCGCCGCCCGCTCCTCCTGCGTCAACGGACGCCGCACCACACGGCCACCCCGACCGCGACCCCGACCAGAAGAACGACCACCCCCAGAACGTCCCCCACTCACGCCACCAACACCAGACTCAGAACGACCACGGGAGGAATCAAACGCATCAGGCACGCGCACCAATATAAAGGCGCACCACCCAGCAGCCTCCCTCACCCCAGCCACCGGGACAGCCCAACCCACGCCCAACACCCCTACAGCTACGCTGTTGCGCAACCCAGCCACGGACGGCACCAACCGCCCCACATCAACCGGGGCGCCCAACCCCTCACCCCACCGCCACCACGCCCACCAGCGGCGCGGCTACAAGGAGAACACCATGCCCTCACTCGGGTGGAAACTTCACTCAGATGGCCGAACCATCACACCCGGGGCAGTCGTCGCCCCCGAAGAACGCCTCTCCTGGCCATTCACCATCAGCATCGGCGCCCAACACGTCGTCGCCATGTTCGGCGCAACATTCCTCGTCCCCCGACTCACCGGATTCCCACCCTCCACCACACTCTTCTTCTCCGCCATCGGCACCCTCCTCTTCCTAGCAATCACCGGCGGACGACTCCCCAGCTACCTCGGCTCCAGCTTCGCCCTCATCGCACCCATCACCGCCGCCACCGCCTCCCACGGCGCCGGATCCGCACTCGGCGGCGTCATCGCCGTCGGTGCACTCCTGGCACTCATCGGAGCAATCGTCCACGTCGCCGGCGCACGCTGGATCGACACAATCATGCCCCCCACCGTCACCGGCGCCATCGTCGCTCTCATCGGCTTCAACCTTGCCCCCGCTGCCTGGAACAACGTCAAAGAAGCACCCATCACTGCCACCGTCACCATCCTGGCAATCATCCTCACCACCGTCCTGTTCAAAGGACTCATCGGACGCCTATCCATCCTCATCGGCGTCCTCGTCGGCTACGCCACCGCCCTCACCCGCGGCGAAGTCACCTTCACCGAAGTCGACAAAGCATCATGGTTCGGCCTACCCACCTTCCACACCCCCACCTTCGAACCATCCGTCCTTGCCATGTTCCTACCCGTCGTAGTCGTCCTCATCGCCGAAAACATCGGACACGTCAAATCCGTCGCAGCCATGACCGGACGCGACCTCGACGACATCACCGGACGCGCACTCTTCGCCGACGGCATCTCCACCATGCTCGCAGGCTCCGGAGGCGGATCCGGAACCACCACCTACGCCGAAAACATCGGCGTCATGGCCGCCACCCGCGTCTACTCCACCGCCGCCTACGTCGTCGCCGGACTCTTCGCCCTAGCACTAAGCATGATCCCCAAATTCGGCGAACTCATTAACACCATCCCCAGCGGAGTCCTCGGCGGCGCAGCCACCGTCCTCTACGGCATGATCGGCATGCTCGGCGTACGCATCTGGGTACAAAACCGCGTCGACTTCTCCGACCCAGTCAACCTCAACACCGCAGCCCTAGCCCTGGTCATCGGCATCGCTGACTTCACCTGGGTCCTCGGCGGCCTCACCTTCAACGGCATCGCCCTAGGAACCGGCGCCGCCCTCATCGTCTACCACCTCATGCGCACCCTCTCCCGCCTACGCGGCACCACCGTCGAAGCCCCCTCCCCCGCATCCGCACCCGCCGGAACCGAAATAACCACCACCGGCGAACACACACCAGACCGCTGGGCCGAACGCCCCACCCCACCACTAACCAAAAAACCAAACCCCGCCCCCACACAACAATGACAACCCCACCGCACAACTCACCCAGCGAAGAGCACCAACCTCCGTTAGCGTGAACGCATGATCCTCATCAACGTCAAATTCTTCATCAAACCCGAACACGCAGATAACTGGCCAGAAATCAGCCGCCCCTTCACCGAAGCAACCAGAGCCGAAGAAGGCAACCTCTGGTTCGAATGGTCACGCAGCATCGAAGACCCCAACACCTACATCCTCCTCGAAGCATTCACCGACGAAGGAGCTGAACCCCACGTTTCCAGCGAACACTTCGAAACAATGAAAAAAGAATTCCCCCAATACCTCACCCAAACCCCCCAAATCATCAGCAAACAGGTCGAAAACGGCCAATGGGGCCCCATGGGAGAACTCAACATCTCCTAACCCCCAGCCCCAGACAAAACACAAGTGCCTGGTAACTGACCTATGTAACAAGTCAGCTACCAGGCACTTGCGTACCTGCCCTACCCACCCTGCCCCGAAACCTCACCCTCATCAGCCTTATCCGAGCGCGCCAATGCGTAATACCCCCGCCCAGTCATATGACCCGACGTTGGCACCGTGATCATCTGAAAAACACCCACCAACAACAACATCCCCAAATCAATCCACGACGGCAACCTCAACCCCACCGCCAACAACACCAACAACACCCCCAAAGTCTGCGGCTTAGCAGCCGCATGCACCCGACTAAAAAAGTCCCGAAACCGCCCCAACCCCACAGCAGCCGTCAAACACAAAAACGACCCCACAAACAACGCCGCCAGCGCCACCCAATCAGCAACCTGCTCCACAACGCTCACCGACGATCCCCCTGACCTGTAGAAAACTGCCCCTCACCAGAACCGTCACCCTCACCCTCCAACAAAACCCGCCCATCCACCACCGGCGCCAACGACCTTGGCTGCACCGCATCATCAGCATGCGCCGCAAACCGCGCCACCGCCAACGAAGACACAAACCCCACCAACGACAACGAAATAAGAATCGACACCGTCGAACCATCCCGCGTCGCCGCAATATATAAACCAAGAACACACACGACCGTCGACACCAACACCTCGTTAGCAATCGCCCGGTCAACCGCCGTTGGGCCCACCACCATCCGAAAAACCGACAACAACGCAGAAACCAACAACATCACTACGCACGCACCAACAATCCACAGCTGAACGCTCACCGCTGCACCTGCCCCTCAACTCCAGACGCCACAGACCGCGAACGCCGCCGACCACGCAACACTGCCTCCGGATTCTCTGCCAACGCCCGAATCACCCGCTCCTCCTGCGACTGCGCTTTCCGCAACGCCACCCGCAACGACTCCTCATCAGGCGCATCAAAAATATGCAACAGCATCCACCCCTCACTCGGAGACAAATCCACCACCACTGACCCCGGAACCAACGCGTTCATCTCCGCATTCACCACAGCGATCAACTCGTTATCCGAACGCAGCGGCACCCACAACAACCGCCCCTGCGGCTGCCACCCCACCTGCAACGCCCTCGCAGCAACCTGAAAACTCGCCACCACCAGATCAACACCAAAACGCAACCAGAGCACCAGCATCGCCCACAGCCGCACCCGCACACCCAAAATCAACGGCGGCAACGGGAATAGCATCAAAATTCCCGCAGCCAACAGCATCCCGCCAACAACGTTCAGCCAGGTAGCCCTCCCCCACAGCAACACCCACACCAACACCAACAGCACAAACTGCACCGGCTGCACACGCCTACGCACAGCCCGGAACTGGCGCCTAAAAGCCCCTGAATCAACCACGGCAAACACTCCCCTCGCCACACCCAGCTGGGAACACCGCACGCACATACGACGTCCGCGACAACAAATCCAAAGCCGCCCGATCTGTCACCCCATACAACGGGCCAGCAACCAACGTGAACGCACACGAAACCGCCACCAACGACGCAGCAGGGATAAATAACCCACGCGGAACATGCTGATTAGCCTGCCCCTGCAGCTCACGCAACCGATCAGGCTCAATCGCTGGACTGGACTCCGTCGCCGCGAACTCACGCTCCCCAGCAGGAACCACCACATCAGCAGAAATCTCCGTCACCGGCCGCCGCCAGAACGCCCTGGCCCACACTCGCGACACCGCATACAGCGTCAACAAACTCGTTACCACTGCACCGGCCATCAGCGCATACGAGACCACACCCCCGGCCTGTGCGCCCGCATGCAGCAACCCAATCTTCCCCAACCATCCCGAGAACGGAGGAATGCCACCCAAGTTCACTGCAGGAATGAAAAACAACACGGAAATCATCGGAGCCGTACGCGCTAAACCACCCAACTCAGCCAACGACGTCGTCCCCGCTCGATGCTCGATCAACCCCGTCACCAAGAAAAGACTCGTCTGCACAACAATGTGATGACACGTGTAAAAAATAGCCGCCGACAAGCCTATCTGATTACCGACCGCTAACCCAAACACCAAATAACCAATATGACTAATCAGCGTAAAAGACAACAAACGCTTAATGTCATCCTGCGCAATAGCACCCAAAATCCCGAAAAGCATGGTCAACAAGGCAGCCCACATGAGCAAGCCATTCAATCGACCATCAGGGAACAACAGCGTCTGGGTACGCAACATCGCGTACACGCCCACCTTGGTCAACAGGCCAGCAAAAACCGCAGTCACCGGAGCAGGGGCAGTCGGATACGAGTCCGGAAGCCAGCCCATCATCGGGAACAGCGCAGCCTTAATCCCAAAACCAATCAACAACAAAGCCGACAGCGTCAGCGCCCCACCCGAAGACAACTCAGGAATCCGCACCGCCAACTGCGCCAAATTCACTGTGCCGGTGGCCGCATACACAAAAGCGATCGCAGCCAAGAAAAACAACGAACTCAGCAAATTAACAAAAACATAGTTGACGCCAGCGCGCACTCGCTCTTCCGTACCACCCAATGTAAGCAGCACAAAACTAGCGACCAGCAACATTTCGAAACCAACATAAATATGAAACAAATCCCCAGAAATAAACGTGGTTCCAACCCCAGCAGCCAACACCAACAACGTCGGGTGAAAAATTGGCAGCGGAGCCTCACCATCACCCACATCAGCGCTAGAACGTCCCTGCCCAATCGAATACATCATGACCGCGAAAGTCACGATCGTGGACACCAACACCATCAGCGACGTCAACCGGTCAACAATCAACGTCACCCCCATAGGAGCTGCCCACCCGGCAGCCTGCATCACCTGAGGGCCATACACATCCGCTCGATACACCAACAAAGACGACGCGATCAGCACACCCAGAAACACACAGATCGTGATGATCCGCTGGACCTTCTCTTTACGAACCGCAACCAGAGTTAGCCCGGCACCAATCAGCGGCAAAGTCACCGGCAAAGGAACCAGCCACGTCCACGGATCCACCTCGCCAGCCGGAGAAGGCATATTTCCACCAGCGATCACATCCACCAACGCCATCGCACTCACTGCGGCCCTCCTTCACGCTTACTTTCAGGGCCGCTTACCGGCACAGACTGCACATCCCCACCTCGCCCCGGGTGGTGACCGCCTGGATCAGGGTCATCTCCCGGATCTGGCTGGTCCAAATCATCGGCGTAAGCACTGTCAGACATGTCATTTTCAGCAGCACGACGAGCAATACGCGCATCCTCATCGTCATCGGTAATGATGTCGCTGCTAGACAACTGCCACGCCCGATGAGCAAGCGCCATGACAAAACCAGTCAAAGCCAGCGTGATCACAATCGCAGACTTGCCCGCCGCGCCACCAGCAGCAAGAAACAACAGATTCACCGCATTGCCCATCAGCACAACACCGATGAACGAACGCACAATGCCTCGCTCCAGAAGCAACACAACACCGCACGCCATCATCACCCCGACAGCAACAGCCAATGGAAGGTTAGAAATCACCGCGACAGTCCTTCCATCGAATCTGTTCCACCCTGCCTTCGATCAAACGAAGAACTGATCGGTGAAAAATCAGGAGCACATGTGGTGATGCGTCCATTCAAGGAGTCTTCTTCCATCTGTCGGTCAAGGGCTGACCCAAGGCTGCGGAGCATATCCAACACGAGCCCAATCACCACGAGATAAACACCCACGTCAAACAAAACCGACGTCACAAAGTGGACCTCGCCAATCAGCGGTAGATGAAGTTCGAATGTCCACGTCTGCAAAACGTGCCCGCCAAAGAGCATCGACACCACACCAAAACCCGCGGAAAGAAACAAACCACTTCCCAGCAGCGCACCAGGCAAGATCGGCGCAGCAGCTCGTAGTTCGTCACGCCCGCCAGCTAGGTAACGCACAGTCAGGGCAAGACCAGCAACCATGCCTGCCGCAAAACCGCCACCTGGGGCGTTGTGCCCCGCGAACAGCAGGTACACCGACCACAGCAAAATTGAATGGAACACCAACCGGGCAACAACCTCGATGAGTACCGACCGTCGTTCTCCAGTCACAAACCCGGCAGTCGAAACAAGCCAGGACTGTTGCACTCCCGGCTGTGAAGCAGGCACTGCCTGCTGGGCTTGCCGTAGTCGTTTTCCTGTCTTGCTGAGTTTTCGGGGTCGAATACGCTCCATGTTTTCTTCGCGGAGGAAGATCAGGCTGGCGATGCCCGTTGCTGCGGCCAAGGCGACAGAGATCTCCCCCATCGTGTCCCAGGCACGGATGTCGACCAGGATGATGTTGACGATGTTTGTTCCGCCTCCGAATGGATATGCCAGTTCGGCCATTCCATCGGATGCCGGTCGGTGAACGCGCAAGGCCGGCATAAGTAGGGCAAGTGCGGTGAAGATGACACCGACGATCGCTCCGAAAACAACTCGCCAAATACGCAGGGATGTTGATGCTGTGATGTCGAATCGGGTTCGCAGGCGGCGCAGCACGAGAACGAACACGACGATGGAGAACGTTTCGGCCAGTGCTTGGGTTAATGCCAGATCTGGTGCGCCATAAACGAGGTACATCATGGCGCAGCCGTATCCGGTGGTACCGGCCATGAAAATGGCTCGAAGGCGGCGGCGAGAGCGGACAGATGCGATAGCGGCCGTGCACAGAACCAGGGCGATAGCGGCTTGGGGCCAAGCTGCAGCGTTATCTGTGTGGATGCGCTGCCAGTCCTGCGAGGTAAGTAGCAAGGTCCCGCCAGGAACGACGATGAAGACAGTCAAGATCAAGGACAGCGACAGTGGCAGCGATCCACGTTGGAGCAGACCGGTCGTTTCTAGCGAAAGACGATCAAGACCACGCATGCAAAGCCAGTAAGCATCTCGTGCGGACAACAACTGTGGGACGTTGTTTTGGAATCGGTAAACGTGTCTGCTGAGCAGGATGAGAACGCTTCCTGCGGCCCAGGTAAGCAGCGTCAGAAGCAGGGCTGGGGTGATGCCATGCCAGAGAGCAAGGTGAAGGTCTGCGGCGTGCGAGGGGGTGTCACTTGCGCGGCGCAAGATGGGTTCAAGATAAGTGCAGAAAATCCCGAGTGCAATGCTCCCGGCGGAAAGGATGAGTGGAATACCGGTCAGGAGGGGACCAGGGGCATGAACTGGGGTTTTTTCGAGTTCAGGGTTGTTACGGAAGGCGCCCCACACGAATCGCCAGCTGTAGGCCAGGGTCAGGGCTGAGCCAGCGACGAGAACTCCTAGGACAATCTTTCCGTAGGGCAACGGCGAGTGCAGGTAAGCGTCATAGGCAGCTTCTTTTCCTACGAAACCGAGCAGGGGTGGAAGGCCAGCCATGCTTGCGGCGGAAATGATTGTGGCGATGAAAAGTCCGGGCATGGAGTGCCGTAGACCGGATAGTCGGCGCAGGTCGCGGGTGCCGGTGGAGTGGTCGATGGCTCCAACGATGAGGAAGAGCGCGCCTTTGTAGAGCGCGTGGGCGAGCAGGAGGGTGGTACCAGCTAGGGCAGTGTTTGGGTATCCGGAGCCGACGAGAATGATGAGGAATCCGAGCTGGCTGACGGTGCCGAAGGCGAGGAGGAGTTTGAGGTCGTGTTGGCGTAGGGATCGGTAGGCGCCGATGATCATCGTTGCGCATCCGACTGTGAGGACAAGAGGGCGCCAGGTGGGGGCGTCGGCGAAGGATGGCGCTAGTCGGGCTACGAGGTAAATGCCAGCTTTAACCATGGCTGCCGCGTGCAGGTAGGCGCTGACTGGGGTGGGGGCGGCCATGGCGCCGGGTAGCCAGAAGTGGAAGGGCACCTGGGCGGATTTGCTCAGGGCCCCGATGAGGATGAGGACGATGGCTGTGTTGGTGATGGGGCTATCGAGGGGGGTGGTGCCAAGTAGCTGGGACAGGCGGTATGTTCCAGCTTGTTCGCCGAGGAGGATGATGCCGATGAGCATGGCCAGGCCACCGAAGCTGGTGACAACGAGTGCTTGGGTGGCGGCGATGCGGCTGGATCTGCTTTCGGGTCGGTGCCCGACGAGCAGGTAGGACCCGACGGTAGTCAGTTCCCAGAAGAGGTAGAGCAGGAGGGCGTCATCGCTGGTGACGAGGCCAAGCATGGCTCCAGCGAAGGCGACCAGGGTTCCAGCGAAGCGCCCGAGTCCTGGTTCGTCGTCGGAGAAGTAGCCTGCGCAGTAGGCAAGTACGAGTGCTCCTATTCCACCGACGACCAGGCATAGCAGCCAGGAGAGTGTGTCGAGTCTGAAAGTGAGGGTGAGGTTGAGGGTGGGGATCCACGGGTAGGTTTCGATGAGAGGGCTACCCAGGGCTGCCGGTGTCTGTGTAAGTGCCCATGCGAATGTCATTGCCGGTGGTGCTGCGAGGATCCAGAATCCTTTGGAGCGGAAGCGGTCAATGATGAATGGGGACAGGACAGCGGCCACTGCATGGATGGTGAGCAGAACGACCACTGAGGGAACCTCCTCTTGGGCTCACGGTGTGGTGAGCCTCGACGCCTGGGGAGCATGACAGCGCACGCACTCGTATGGCGGGCCGCATTACCAACTTACCGGGTTTTGAGAAAGGTTCGTAGAAACAATCCATCCGCAGCAGTGATGAACAGGCTGGTTGACTACTGGTGAGGGTTTTGGATTGGTGACCAGGTGGGGCCGAGGAGTTCGGTGGTGCCGTGTCCGGATGAGGTGGAAGCGACGATTTCGGTGACGTCGTTTTCGAGGTCGCTTCTGATGTCTACGAGCATGGTGACGTTGTTGGTTGTGTACTCCACATCGTGGAATGCGCATCCCATGGCGCGTAGTGCGTTTTCGGTTTTTCCTGCGCAGTTCATGTTTGTGGTGATGCGTAGGCGTTTGCCTTCTGCGTAGGTGATGGTTTCGGCGGTTTCGATTGCGGCGATGGTGGCGTCTGTGTATGCGCGAACTAGTCCGCCTGTTCCTAGCAGGGTGCCTCCGAACCAGCGTGTGACGACTACGACGACGTTGCTCAGTCCGTGTCCTGCGATGGTTTCGAGGATGGGCATTCCGGCTGTGCCTGATGGTTCTCCGTCGTCGCTGCTGCGGCGGGTTTCTTGGTTGTGGCCGAGGATGAAGGCGCTGCAGTGGTGGCGAGCGTCCCAGTGTTCGCGCCGTGCGGTGTCGATGACTGCGCGGGCTGTTGTTTCGTCGGTGACTGGTTCGATGTGGGCGAGGAATCGGGAGTTTTTTACGTCGATTTCTGCGCTGGTTGGGTGGCTGATGGTGGTGTAGAAGCGTTCGCTCATGTTGGCTCCGTCGCGAGGTCGGCGGCCTGTTTGCCTGCGAGGGCGCCGGTGATGGTGGGGGCTGAGGCGATGAGGCGTTGGGTGTAGGGGTGTTGTGGGGCGTGGTAGAGGTCTGTGCTTGGTCTGTCTTCGACGATGTGTCCTGACTGCATGACGATGGTGCGTTCGCAGAGGTCTTGGACGACGAATAGGTCGTGGCTGATGAATAGGAGGGTGAATCCGATGCTGTCTGCGAGGGAGGTGAGTAGGTCGAGGATGTGGCCGCGGACGGTGACGTCCAGGGCGCTGACGGCTTCGTCTGCGAGCAGGAGGGTTGGGTTGGGTGCCAGGGCGCGGGCGATGGCGATGCGTTGGCGTTGGCCGCCGGAGAATTCGTGGGGGTAGCGGGTGGCGGCGTCGGGTTCGAGGCCGACGGCTTCGAGAAGTTCCCATACGCGTTCGCGGTGGAGGGTGCGTTTTCGGGCGCGTAGTGGTTCGGCGATGCTTTGCCAGACGCGCATATGGGGGTCGAGGGATCCTGCGGGGTCTTGGAACACCATTTGGAGTCGGTCTCGGAGGAATCCGAGTTCTCGTTCGGGGCGTGCGGTGATGTGTTCTCCGTCGATGCGGATGGTGCCGCTGGTGGGGTTTTGTAGGCCAGCGAGGCAGCGCAGCAGGGTGGTTTTTCCGGAGCCGGATTCGCCGACGATTCCGAGGCGTTCTCCGGGGTTGAGGGTGAATGAGACGTCATGTAGGGCGGTGACTGCTTCTCGGGTGGGCCGTCCAAAGCGGCGTTGGGGGGCGAATGTGTGGGTGAGGTTGTCGACTTCTACGTGGGCGCCGTGGCGGGTGGGGGGTGGCTGGTGGCTGCTGGTGCGGGGGGTGGTGGCGCGGTCGGCGGCGCTGACGAGTAGGCGGGTGTATTCGTGTTGGGGTGTTGATAGTGCGGTGTGTGTGGGGGCGTGGTCAACGAGGGTGCCGTTTTTCATGACGAGGAGGCGTTCGCAGACGGTGCCGACGACGGCGATGTCGTGGGAGATGAATAGGACTGCTGATCCGCGTTGGGTGGCGCCTGCGACGATGCGTTCGAGGACGGATGCTTGGACGGTGACGTCGAGTGCGGTTGTGGGTTCGTCGCAGATGAGGAGGTCGGGGGTTCCTGCCATGGCGATGGCTGCGACGACGCGTTGTCGTTGTCCCCCGGAAAGTTGGTGGGGGTATGCGGTCATGGTGTGGGTGGGGTTGGGGAGCCGCATTTCTTCGAGGAGTTCGATGGCGGCGGTGCGTGCGTGGGTGCGGTTGAGTGCGGCGCGGGCTTGGAGGGCTTCGATGATTTGGTTACCGACGCGCATGGTGGGGTCGAGTGCGGTCATCGGTTCTTGGAAGATGAAACCGATGTTGGCGGCGGCGGTGCGGGTGTGGTGTCGGGTGTTGAGGAGGTTGTTGCCGTAGAGGTTGATGGTGCCGGTGGTGGTGAGGTTTTCGGGTAGGAGTCCGGCGATGGCGGCTGCGGTGAGTGATTTTCCGGAGCCGGATTCTCCGATGAGTCCGACTCTTTCTCCGGGTGCGATGTGGAGGTTGATGTTGTTGACGAGGATTTTTTCTCCGGTGGTGATGTGGAGGTTGTGGACGTCGATGAGTGGTGGTGCGGTGGTGGTCATCGGTGTCGTCCTCGTAGTCGGGGATCGGTGAGGTCGCGCAGTCCGTCTCCGAGGAGGTTGAATCCGAGTACGGCGGTGGCGATGGCTGTTCCGGGGATGAGCGCGAGTCCGGCGTGGGAGTAGAGGAATTCTTGTCCTTCTTGGAGCATGCGGCCCCAGGAGGGTTGGGGTGGTGGGGTGCCTAGGCCGAGGAAGCTGAGTGCTGCTTCGGCGAGGATGGCCATGGCGAAGGCGACGGAGCATTGAATGATGATGGTGCCGCGGATTCCGGGCCAGATGTGGGTGTAGGCAATGGACCAGGGGCTGCGTCCGGCTAGTTGTGCGGCGGCGATGTAGTCGCTGGTGAGGATGCGTAGGGCGTTGGCGCGGGTGATGCGTAGGAAGGTGGGGATTCCGGCGATGCCGATGGCGGTGACGGCGGTGAGGGTGCTGCTGCCGAAGATGGCGCCGAGCATGATGGCTAGGAGGAGTGCAGGGAAGGCCAGGAGGATGTCGGCGGCGCGTAGGAGGGTGGTGCTGATGGGGCGGGGGCCCATGGCTGCGAGGATGCCTAGTGGGACACCGATGAGTGCGGATATGGCCACGGATGTGATGCCTACGGTGAGGGTGGTGCGTGCTCCGACGAGGATTTGGCTGAATACGTCGCGGCCGAATTTGTCTGTTCCGAGCCAGTGTTGTGCGGTTATGCCTTGGAGTCGTTGGGTTGGGTGCATGGCGGTGGGGTCGTAGGGGGTCCAGATGAAGGAGCAGGCTGCGGCGAGGATGACCAGGCTTGATAGGGCTGCGCCGGTGATGAGGAGGGCGGGTAGGCGGCGGTGTTTGTTCATGCGTGGACCCGGATTCGGGGGTTGAGGAGGGTGTAGAGCAGGTCGACGAGGGTGTTGAGGATGAGGATGGCGATGACTAGGAGCATGACGACGTCTTGGATGACGAGTAGGTCGCGGTTGCCGACGGCGTCGAGCAGGAGGGATCCGAGGCCGGGGATGGCGAAGACTTGTTCGATGATGACGGCTCCGATGAGCATGCTGGCTAGTTGGATGCCCAGGATGGTGATGACGGGGATGGCGGTGTTGCGTAGTACGTGGGTGGTGATGAGGTGGGGGGTGCTGATGCCTGTTGAGCGGGCGGTGCGGATGTGGTCTTGGTGCCAGGTTTCGAGTACGGCGGCGCGGATGTAGCGGGTGAGGATGGCGCCTTGGACGAGGCCCAGGGACAGGGCTGGCAGGGTGAGGTGGGCGAGGAAGCTGGTGGGGTTGTGGGCTGGGACGGCCCATCCGGAGCTGGGGAGGAGTCCGGCGTGGACGGATAGAAGGGTGACGAGGATGATGGCGACGAGGAAGGAGGGTAGGGATACGCCGATTTGGCTGAGGGTTGAGATGGCGATGCCGTCGGCATGGCGGTGGCGTAGGGCCGCGTGGATGCCTGCGGGGATGGCGATGAGTAGGGCGATGACCAGTCCTGCGGCGACGAGCCAGCAGGTGACGGCGGCGCGGTCCAGGATTTGGGGGGTGATGGCTGCGCCGGTGACGTAGCTGTTTCCTAGGTCGAGGGTGATGAGGCTGTGGATCCAGTCGAAGTATTGGGTCAGTAGGGGGCGGTCGAGGCCGTATTGGGTGCGTAGCGCGGCGACGGCTTCGTCGGAGGCGTTAAGTCCTAGGGCGATGCGGGCGGGGTCCCCGGGCAGGATGTTCATGAATGTGAACACGAGTATGGATGCGGCTAGGAGGGATGCCGCGAGGTTGGTTATTCGTTGTAGGGGTGTGGTTGCCCGTGGTGGTTGCCGGGTGGGGGTGGCTCCCTCTGGAGGGGGTGTAGTCATGGGGTGGTGCCGCTCGGTCGTGGTGTTTATTTGCGGGCGATGCGGGTCAGGTCGAAGGACTCGGAGGTGTCGTTGGCTCTGATTCCGGTGAGGTCTGATTTGTGGACGACGAGGTGAGGCATGAGGAAGAGGAAGTCAGCGGCGGCGTGTTCGGAGATGCGTTGTGCTGCTGCTTTGAGGTTTTCGATTTCTTGGGCGGGGGTGCCTTGGTCGGCTTCTTCGATGAGGCGGGTGAATTCGGGGTCGTTGTAGCCGAGGTAGTAGTTGGGTGAGAAGACGCGGCCCATGTCGCGGGGTTCTACGTGGGCGATGATGGTGGCGTCGTAGTCCTTGCTTTTCATGACTTGGGAGAGCCATGCGGCAGGGAATTCGAGTTGGTCGAGTTGGACGGTGAAGCCGACGGCTTCGAGGTCGCTTTTGACGACTTGGCCGCAGGAGATGGCGTAGGCCGTGTTGGGTAGGCGTAGCCGGATGGTGGGGTTGGGGGTGCCGGCGGAGGCGAGGAGGGCTTTGGCTTTGTCTTGGTCGTAGGGGTGGTTGTGGGTGGTGTCTTCGTACCAGGGGTCGGTGGGCGGGACCATGGAGCCGATGTGGGTGCCTTTTCCGGCCCAGCAGGTTTTGAGGAGGCTGGGTTTGTCGATGGCGGTGCGTGCGGCTTGGCGGACGCGTTCGTCGGTGAAAGGTCCGGTGGCGTTGTTGAAGGCTAGGAGGACTTCGCCGGTGGTGGTGCCTTCGGTGATTTTGTATTCGGGTCGGTTTTTGAATTGGCCGAGTGATTCGGGTGAGGCGAGGTTGCTGATGATGTCGATGCCGCCGGAGAGGAGGGCGTTGTTGAGTGCGTTGCCGTCTTTGAAGTAGCGCAGGGTGACGTTGCGGAAGTGGGGGGTGGTTCCGGCGAAGTGTGGGTTGGGGCCTAGTTGGAGTGAGTCGCCGCGTTTCCAGCTGGTTACGGTGTAGGGGCCGGTGCCGTTGGTGGTGGTGGCGTGGTCGCTTTTGTCGTTGCGGCTGAACATGGCTCCGACGCGGGTGGTCATGCGGTAGAGCCAGTCGTTGCTGGGGCGTTCGAGGGTGACGCGTAGTTCGTTGGGGGCTGTGGCTTCGGCTTTTTCGACGACGTCCATGTAGTCGGCTACGGAGGTGGTCCAGTCGGTGGAGACGCGGTTGATGGAGTAGACGGCGTCTTCAGCGGTGAAGGGGGCTCCGGAGGCGAATTTGGCGTCGTCGACGAGTTTGAAGGTGTAGACCTTGCGGTCGTTGGAGACGGTCCAGGAGCTGGCGAGGGCGGGCACGATCATGCCGTGTTCGTCGAGGGTGACGAGGCCTTCGTAGACGTTGCCTAGGAGGGCTTCGGGGATAGCGGCGCCGTCGTTTTTGGTGAAGTCGAGGCTGACTGGTTCGGCGGTGAATCCGACGGTGAGTCGGGTTCCGGAGGATGGGTCTTCGTTAGTGGACCCGGCCGAGCATGCGGCGATCGTGGCCAGTGCGAGCGCGCTTGCGAGGGTCTTGACGAGGCGGCGGGTCATCGGTCCTCCTGTTGTCCACCTGCATTGATGCACCAGGTGTGGCGGGCCCACGGTGTCGGTGCGGGGAAGATTCCGGTGCCGTCGCAGCATACGTCAGGGGTGGGGTGGGTTGTGGAGGACGTGCGGTTTTGTCTGTTGTTCTCTCACAGCAGTAGGTGGGAGATGGTGTGGATGAGTAGGCCGGCAAGGCCGCCGACGATGGTGCCGTTGATGCGGATGTATTGGAGGTCTTTGCCGACGTGTAGTTCGATGCGTTCGGCTGCTTCTTTGCCGTCCCAGGAGCGGATGACTTGGGAGATGACGGTGGCGATGTCGCGTCCGAAGGTGGCGATGAGGGCTTCGGCGGAGGATGCCAGACGGTTGGTGACGGTTTGGGCTAGCTGTGGGTCGGTGAGAAGTCGTTGTCCGAATGCGCGTAGTTCGTCGGTGGCGCGGTTGATGAGGTGGCTGTCGGTGTCGGTGAGGGCGCGTTGTCCGACGTTGACGAGTGCTTCCCAGAGGTGGATAGCTGTTTCGGTGGTTTGGGGGTGGGTGAGCAGTCGTGTTTTGAGTGCTTCGGTGCGTTCCATGACTGTGGGGTCGTTTTGGAGGTCGCGGGCTAGGTCGGTGAGGAGGTCGTCGATGGCTTGGCGTACGCGGTGGTAGGGGGTGGATCGGACTTCTTGGATCCATTTGACGCATTCGGTGTGGACGCGGTCGGTGACGATTCCGTTGAGCCAGTCGGGGGTCCAGGTGGGGGCGCGGTCGGCGATGAGTGTGCTGAATTGTTCGGGGTTGTCTAGGAGCCAGGCGAGGGCTTCGTCGAGGAGTAGGTCAACTAGGCCGGTGTGGATGCGGTCGGTGACGATTTCGTCCAGGAGGGCTCCGGCTAGGGGGCTGATGGGTTCGTGGGTGAGTTTGGGGACGAGGGTGTGGTTGATGAAGCCGCGGATTTCGTTGTCGTCGACGCTGTTGAGTGCGCGGGCTGCGACGGGGGCGAGTCGGTGGACGACGCGTTCGGCGTGGTCATCTTCGGTGAGCCATCGTCCGGTGCGTTGGGCGATGTTCATGGTTTGGACTCGTTGTCGGACGGCGTCGGGGGTGAGGAAGTAGCCGAGGAAGAAGTCTTCGAGGCTGGTGGCGACGGTGTCTTTTTTGCGGGGTATGAGGGCGGTGTGTGGGATGGGTAGGCCTAGGGGGTGGCGGAAGATGGCGGTGACGGCGAACCAGTCGGCGAGGGCGCCGATCATGGCAGCTTCTGCGGTGGCGTTGACGTATTCCCAGGGCCCGTCGTGGCCGAAGGTGAGGGCGTAGACGATGGCGGCGATGATGAGTAGGGCGGTGGCGACGGTGCGCATGATGCGCAGGCCGCGGGCGCGTTCGGCGTCGGCGGCCTGCGGTGTGGTGAGGCTGGGGGTGGCTGGATGTGTGGTCGCCATGGGTTCATTGTGGCGTGTGGGTTGGGTCAGGGGCGTTTCATGCGGTGGAGGTATTCGGCTGTGGCGTGGGGGTTGTCGGTGAAGAGGTTGGAGCGGATGTAGGGGGCGTTTTCGTGGAAGTAGGACTCGTATCCGATCCAGCGGGCATTGCGGGTTAGCCAGTCGTAGACGAAGGCGATGTAGCGGGGGTTGTCGCCGCCGCTGTTGGGGTTTGCTGGGGCGATTCCCCATTCGGGTAGGACGAATTTTTTGTTGTGGGTTTTGGCGAAGTTGAGCCAGAAGTTCCAGCCGTAGGGGGCGTCGCGGTGGTGGGCGATGTTGGTGTCGTTTGTGTAGCCGGGGTCCCAGTCGTAGGCGTCCATGCCGATGTAGTCGACGCAGTCATCGCCGGGGTAGAAGGTGCGTGCGTCGGTGGTGTCGGTTTGTCCGGGGCCTTCGTTGACTACCCAGGCGATGCGTAGACGTGGGCCGCTTTTGCGTAGTGCGGTGACGGCGTGGCGGTAGGCCTGTTTCCATTGGGTGGCGCTGTGGGCGTAGGCGGCGTGTTTCCAGCCGGGGAGGTTCATTTCCCAGCCGAGGCGGATGTATGCGGTGGGGTATTTTGCGGCGATCATGCGGCCGAAGTTTTCCCATTGGGTGTTGTAGCCGCCGGTGCTTGCGGTGGTGAGGTTGCCGTCGTCGGGCCAAAGGGGGACGCCGACGTCGAGGGTGCCTGTGTAGCGGGTGGGGATGCGTTGGTTGTCCATGAACCAGTCGTTGGACATTTCGGCCCAGTTTTCTCGGCTGGGGAAGACGGTGATGACGTCGGCGGCTCGTCCTCGGTGTTGGATGAACTGGGTGGCGATGTCGGCGCGGTGCATGGGGAAGAGGCCTGAGTCGAAGGGCATGCCACTGGGTCGTTGGGTTGTGGTGGGGGGTTTGGGATTGCTGGGGGGTGCGGGTTTTTTGTCGGTTCGGGTGATGGTGATGGCTGATAGGAGTGCGAGGTTGGTTTTGTTGATGGGGGTGATGTCGAGTCGACCGTCGGTGACTGTGGTGGTTAGGCGTAGGTCGTGGGCGGTGTTTTTGCCTGCGGCTTTGTAGATGTCGATGTTGGTGAGTTTGGTGGTTCCTTCGGCTTTGATGTCGAAGATGCGTTGGCCGGGTTTATTCCAGAAGGCTTCTCTGGTGTGGAGGGTGATGGTGTAGGTGCCGTTGGGTAGGGGGTGGGACCAGTTTTTCCAGCGGATGAGTTCGGGGCGGTAGAGGGTGTCGCTGGTGGTGCCTTTGATGTCGGTGGTGGGTGGGAGTGGTTCGACGAGGTCTCCGCCGGTGAAGCCGCGGCGAGCGATGTAGGTGTTGCCAGCGGCGTCTTTGATGGGTTTGGTGTAGGTGGTCATGCGCAGCACTGTGGTGCTGGTTGTGGGTGCGGGCTGGGCTGGGGGGTTGGGTTTGCTGGGGGGTGTGGTGGGGGTGATGTCGATGGCGGAGATGAGGGCGCTGTCTGCGGTGGCGGTGAATCCGAGGTTGAGGTGGCCGTCGGTGATGGTGGTGTTGAAGGTGCGGTCGTAGGCGTGGTTTTTCCCGACGGCTTTGATGATGTCGATGTTGTCCAGGGCGGGGTTTCCTTCGGCGGTGACGGAGAAGACGCGTTGACCGGGTTTGTCCCACCAGGCTTCGCGCATTTTGAGGGTGATGGTGTAGGTGCCGTTGGGTAGGGGTGTTGTCCAGGAGTTCATGCGGACGTGTTCGTGGCGGTAGAGCTCGTCTTCGGTGGTTCCGGCGATGTCGTAGTTTCCCCAGTAGGAGGTGGATTTGTCTCCGGTGTCGAATCCGCTGGTGGGGCTCCAGGTGTGACCGTGGGTGTCGGTGATTGGGGTGAGGGCGGTGGTGATGCGGATGGTGTTGCCGGGGGCGGGTGTGGCGGCGAGGGCGATGCTGGTGGGCGCGGCCAGGGCGAGGAGGGTGAAGGCGGCCAGGGCGCGTGTGGTGGCGTGGTGTGGACGCATGGGTAGGGCGCTTTCGAGTGGGGAGAAAGAGTCGCTTTCCTGTCGGGTGTGAGGGCGACTTTTCTGAGGTGTTCCTTCAGGCGCCTGCTGCTTCCCCCGGGGGCCAGGGGTGCGTGTAGGGGGCCGATGGTGTCCCATCGGCCCCCTACACAGTTAGCTTGTTCAGGTGTGGTGTTTAGGCGGTGGTGGTGTCTGTGTGTGCGGGTTTTGCTGCTTCGAGTAGTTGTTCGATGGGCGCTAGGGCCGCGTCCCAGCCGTAGACGGCCAGCATCGCATCGACGGCATCTTGGGGCAGGATTTTTTCTCCGTGGAGCAGTTCTATCTCGATTGCTTCGCAGAAGCGGCTGAGGTCTTCGGAGGTGGTGCGGATGACTCCTTCGGGGAGTCCGTCGAGTCCGGATGCACCGACGTGGGTTGAGACTGAGGGCAGGCCGTATCCAATGTATTCGAGCAGTTTGATGCGGGATCCGCCGCCTTCGAGGAGGGGGGCGATGCCTAGTCGTGCTCGTTCGAGGAGGGGGGCCATGCTGGGCACATTTGCTTCGAGGCGGGTTCCGGGTGCTGCTTGGACGCGGGCGCGGAATTCTTCGGAAGGGTTGCGTCCGGCGATGGTTAGGACGAGTCCGTGGTGGCGGGAGATGAGGTCGGCCCATTGGGGTGATTCGATGAGCCAGAGGATGCCGTTGATGTTGGGGCGCCAGTCGAGGGCTCCGGTGAAGAGCAGTTCGAGGGAGTCGATTTTGGCGGCTTGGCTGCCTCCGCGTCGTTTTTCCGGTGGTGGTGGGGTGACGCCGTTGCGAGCCACGATTACGGTGCTGGTGCCGTCTTTGCGGGCTTGGTGGGCGTCGTGTTCGGTGCAGACGATCATGGGGTGGCGTGCCCCGGTGCCTTTTTCGAGGGTTTTGAGCAGGGCGGCTTCAGCGTAGGCGGCGACTTTCATGGCGCCGGTTTCGGCGTGGGCGCGTTGGGCCATGAGGTCGGATTCGACGTTGTGTGTGCTCAGCCAGACGGGTAGTCCTTCGGGGAGGATGTCGGCGATTGCGAAGAGGCTGGTGTGGTCGATGATCGATCCGCGGAAGGGGCCGTATTGCTCGAGTGCGTACTGGACTCCTTCGATAACGGCGTCGCCGCACAGTCGTAGGGCTCCTAGGCTGCGGTATCGCATGAAGCTGGTGGCGTCTTCGACGCGGCTGAAGGGCCCTGACTTGGGGGTGAAGATGTCTTCGACGGTGAAGTGCTCGCCGCTGCCGCTGGCTTTTTTGACGCCTTTGGGGGTGACGAGGATGACGTCGTCGCGTTCGGCGAACCAGCGCACCATGGCTAGGGTGCGCAGCATGCCTCCGGAGGTTGCTGGGATGCCGAATTCTTTGGTGACGAAGAGGAATGGGAGTCCGGGTACGCCTGCTGCTCGGGCGGTGGGTGAGGTTTCGAGGAAGCGGGAGCGGGCTACTTCACGGCCGCCGACGTTGGCGCGGCCGGTGGCGACGCCTTTGGCGTATTCAACGTAGAGCTTGGCCAGGGGGCGGTCGCCGCGGGCCAGTTCGCGGGCGGCGCGCAGGGCGTAGCCGCCGAGCATGGCTCCGCGCATCACTTTGGCTTCGGGGCCGGTGTGGTAGCGCTTGACGTAATTGGTGAAGGAGGCGCCGCGGAGGCGGAGCATTTCTTTGCTGGGTGCTCCGGAATTGCCTGCGCCGTGGGGAACGATGACGTCTGAGCGGAGCACTTCGGCTAGGCCTGCTTCACGGGCGCGGCGGCCGAACGACATGTCTTCGGAGTAGACGTAGAAGGATTCGTCGAATCCTTCTAGGCGGCGGAACTGTTCGGTGCGTACTGCCATGCAGGCGCCGGTTGTCCATTCGACGGAGACGTTTTCGCCCATTTCGGGTTTGGCGTAGACCCCGGCTTTGGGGAAGCGTTTGTGGAGTCCGGCGGCGTAAACGATGGTGCGTGGGACGGTGGGTTCCCATCCGCCGACGCCCATTTCGACTCCGTTTGTAGAGACCATGGTTGCGGCGTGGGAGGCGGCGAGCACGTCAACGGCTAGACCGTCGACGAGGGCTTGCATGTCGCTCATGGTGGGTCGTGAGTCGGGGTTGACGAAGACGACGAAGGGGGCGCTGCTGGTGAATGCGCCTTTGTTGGCGGCGCGGGCGAAGCCGACGTTGCCGCCGTCGAGGTAGCGCACATTGGGGTGTTTTCGAGCCCATTGGTCTAGGCCGTCGATGCCTTGTCCGTTGTCGACGATGGCGATGGGTAGTTCTTCTGGCCATCCGGCGACGAGCTCTTCTACGTGTTCCCTGCTTTTGTAGGTGACGAGGACGACCTCGAAGTCATTCTTCGTGCTCATGTGTCTTCTCCCCTGATCCGGCGAACACGTCCTCGCTTGATCGGCGGCTCACCCCGGTGTGTTGGTAGCCGTTGCGGCGGCCGCGTGACCGTGGTGGGGTGTGCGGACTTGTCGTGCTCGAGATTCTCGTTGTGATTCTTGACGACCTTACCGAGCTGGTTGCTGTGGGGTAAGGCGGGCTGTGCGCATGCCGTGTGGAGTTCGGGGTGTGGGCCGGTGTGTGGGTTGTTTTGTGTTCACCACGCGAGTCGTACCGGTGTGGGGGTGCCGCTAGACTTCGTGGGCAGTTGTCCAGGTCGGGCGCCCGTCTCACACTCCTTTTTAGGTACGTCGTTCTCGAGTGTGGTTGGCCGCCTCTTGCGTTCCCTACGTGAAGGGGGCGTGCTCGGTGCTTCATCGATTGAGAGGGCGTTCCCGCCCGAGCCTCGGCACGAGCGCTATCCGTGGCCCAGCGTGGGGACACGTTCTCGTGTTGAAGAGGGGATCCACGCCGTGGGGGCGTGGTTTTTGGTCGTGAGCGCGATGGAGCGGAGCCGGCTAGGCAGCGGGGGGCCGCTGCGGCGGCGACATTTTGGGGAGGTTTATTTTGTCGATTCACGAACGTGAGTCTGTGCCTGTGCAACACCGCACTGATGCGGGAGTTTTGGGGCATGAGCAGGGCAATGATTCATTGTCTGCCGGTGGCGCTGATCGCGGCGCTGCGCGTGGCGCGTGGTCACGCATGTACCTGCATCGGATTGTTGTGCTGGATGTGATTTCGGCGGTGCTGGGGCTTTTCTTGGCACTGAAAATTGGGCCTACTCGGGATGAGATCGCCGGTGGGTACATTCTGGCTAGTGCCCCTATCCCGTTGGTGTGGGTGGGGATTCTTGCTTTGTGCCACGCCTATGAGCGCCGTTATTTGGGCGTGTCCGATGAGGAGTATCGGACGGTGGGGCGCGCCGTGGTTGGCATGCTGGGTTTGCTGGCTGTGGCAGGAATGTTCACTAAGGGACAGTGGTCTCGGGCGTACATCATCACGCTGCTGGTGTCGTTGTTTGTGCTGGCCTTGGTTAACCGCCGGATCATGCGTTGGTGGTTGCACAAGAACCGCCGCAACGGTCGTTTGATGCAGCGGACTGTGGTTGTTGGTCGTGCTGATGCTGCAGCCGAGTTGATCCGGCAGATTAAGCGCTCCCCCGATCAGGGTTTCGATGTGGTGGCGGTGTGCACTTCTGGGATGGATTCGTCGTGGAATGCCACCTCCGCGATTGAGGGGGTTCCGGTTTTCGGTAGCCCGGCGGAGGCCACTTCGGCTGTGGATTTGTTTGACGCCGAGGTTGTGGCGGTGACGTCGCATCCGGAGTTGGCGGGTAAGTCTTTGCGTCGCCTTACCTGGGCCTTGGAGGAGCGCAATGTGGAGCTGGTGGTTTCTACCGGGCTTCTCGATGTGGCCGGGCCGCGTTTGTCGATCCGTCAGTCTTCGGACATGTCGCTGCTGCATATTGAGCGTCCCGCGGCGACACGGCAGTCAGAGATTTTGAAGAGCATCATGGACCGCTCTATCGCGGCGGCGTTGATTGTTATTTTCTCTCCGTTGCTTATTGGTGTTGCTGTCGCGATTAAGGTGATTTCGCCGGATGGGCCGGTGATTTTCCGTCAGCAGCGTGTGGGGCAGCGTGGTGAGCTGTTCACGATCTACAAGTTCCGTTCGATGGTCCCTGATGCGGAAAAACGTCTTGCTGATTTGTTGAAGTACAACGAGGGCAACGAAGTCCAGTTCAAGATGAAGAAGGATCCACGGATTATTCCGGGTATCGGTAGCTTCATCCGTAAGTACTCGGTGGATGAGTTGCCGCAGTTGTTCAATGTGTTGTTCGGGACAATGTCGCTGGTGGGGCCGCGCCCGCAGAGCCAGGCCGAAGTTGAGCAGTATGAGCCCGATGCGATGCGTCGTCTGCACGTCAAGCCGGGTATGACGGGATTGTGGCAGGTCAGCGGCCGCAGCGACCTTGATTGGGAGCAGTCGATTCGTCTGGATTTGAAGTACGTGGACAACTGGTCCCCGATTGTGGACTTGAAGATTCTGGTTCGTACCTTCAAGGCAGTGTTCGCCAGCTCTGGAGCGTACTAACCAGCCCGTGTAGAAGCACATCTAAAGGGGGGCACCCATTATCGGGTGCCCCCCTTTAGATGTCTGTTAGCTGCAGCCGCTGGTGGAGCCGCATCCTTCGCAGGCGTAGCAGCTGCCCGCTGGGCGCATCTTGGTGCCGCAGGTCATGCACATGGGTGCATCAGCGATTTTGCCTTGGAGTAGTTCCATCAGGTCTGCTGAGGAGCGCACCGGCGCGGTGTTGCGGCGTTGCTCTTTGGCTCCTGAGACCGGTGTTTGTGAATAGTTTTCCAGTTCGCTTTCTTGGGCTTCGTCGCTGTTTTCGGCGAGGTATGACCCTGTTTCTAGGTGCCGGGCACGTTCTTCGGCGGAGTAGATGCCGTATGCCGAGCGGGTGTCGAAGTCCAGATAGTCCAGTGCCAGACGCCGCGCGACATAGTCCATGATCGATTGAGCCATACGAATGTCGGGGTCGCCTGTCATGCCTGCTGGTTCGAAACGCAGGTTGGAGAACTTTTCCACGAATGTTTCCAGCGGAACGCCGTACTGCAGCCCGATGGAGACTGCGATTGAGAAGGCGTCCATCACTCCGGCCAAGGTTGATCCTTGCTTACCGAATTTGAGGAACACCTCTCCTGGCCGCCCGTTTGTGTAGGCAGAGGCTGTCAGGTACCCCTCGGCTCCTCCTACCGCGAATGATGTTGTCGTTGAGGGGCGTCGCCGGGGCAGGCGGGTGCGCTTGGCCCGGTACTCCACGATCTTTTCTGGCGCAGGCTGTTCAGCAGGCGATTGAGGGTCGGTGGTGGAGGTTTTTTTCGCTCCACCATCAGATAGCGGCTGGCCGACTTTGCAGTTGTCGCGGTATACGGCTAGGGCTTTGAGGCCAAGTTCCCAGCCAGCCATGTACACATCGGCGATGTCTTGGATCGTTGCGCTTTCGGGAAGGTTCACGGTTTTGCTGATCGCTCCGGACAGGAAGGGCTGCGTCGCGGCCATCATGCGCACGTGGCCCATGGGTGCGATTGCCCGTGCCCCCATGGCGCAGTCGAACACTTCGTAGTGTTCTCGTTTCAGTCCGGGGGCGTCGATTACGTGCCCGTGTTCGGCGATGTATTCAACGATGGCTTCTACTTGCTCGTCTTGGTATCCCAGGCTGCGCAGGGCGCGGGGAACAGTGTGGTTGACGATCTGCATTGATCCGCCGCCGACAAGTTTTTTGAATTTGACCAGTGAGAAGTCTGGTTCGATGCCGGTGGTGTCGCAGTCCATCATGAAACCGATCGTGCCGGTTGGGGCCAGCACTGAGGCTTGTGCGTTGCGGTAGCCGTGTTCGCTGCCGATACGTACTACGTCTTCCCATGCCTGGTTGGCGGCTGTGTGGATGCTTTGCGCCATCGGCTCGAAGGTGCGCAGAGTGAGACTGGCATCTCGGTGCATCTGCATGACGCGTTGGTGGGGTTCAGCGTTGCGGGCGTAGCCGTTGTACGGGCCGACGATGCCAGCTAGCTCGGCGGAGCGGCGGTAAGCGGCACCCGTCATCAGGGATGTGATGGCGGCAGCGAGGGCCCTTCCGCCATCGGAATCGTATCCGTGTCCGGTGGCCATGAGGAGTGCGCCGAGGTTGGCGTATCCGATGCCTAGCTGACGGAAGTCGCGTGTGGTTTCAGCGATAGCCAAGGTAGGGAAGTCTGCGAAGCAGATGGAGATGTCCATCGCGGTGAATACGAGTTCGACGGTGTGGGTGAATTTCTCCACATCGAAGGTGTCGTCCTCGCGGAGGAATTTCAGCAGGTTCAGTGAGGCCAGGTTGCAGGAGCTGTTGTCTAGCGACATGTACTCCGAGCAGGGGTTTGAGGCAGTGATTCGGCCAGATTCGGGGGTGGTGTGCCAGTGGTTGATGGTGGTGTCGTATTGCAGTCCGGGGTCGGCGCATTCCCAGGCAGCTTTTGCGATGGTGTCGAACAGTGATTTTGCGTCGACTTCTTCGATGACTTCACCGCTCATGCGGGCTTTGAGGCCGTAGGTGGTGCGGTTTTTGACTGCTTCCATGAAGGCGTCGTCGACGCGTACTGAGTTGTTGGCGTTCTGGTACTGCACGGACACGATGTCTTTGCCGCCTAGATCCATGTCGAATCCGGCGTCGCGCAGGGCGCGGACTTTGTCTTCTTCGCGTGCCTTAGTGAGGATGAATTCTTCAATGTCGGGATGGTCGACATCCAGGATAACCATTTTTGCTGCGCGTCGGGTAGCGCCGCCAGATTTGATGGTTCCTGCCGAGGCGTCGGCGCCACGCATGAAGCTCACTGGCCCTGACGCGGTGCCTCCAGAGGAGAGGAGTTCTTTGCTGGAGCGGATACGGGACAGGTTCAGTCCTGCGCCGGAGCCGCCTTTGAAAATGAATCCTTCTTCGCGGTACCAGTTCAGGATTGACTCCATGGAGTCTTCAACGGAGAGGATGAAGCATGCGCTGACCTGCTGGGGGCTGGCGGTGCCGACGTTGAACCAGACTGGTGAGTTGAAGCTGAAGATTTGATGCACCAGGGCGTAGGTGAGTTCGTGTTCGAAGATTGTGGCGTCTTCGTCCGTGGCGAAGTAGCCGTGTTTTTTTCCTGCGGCGACGTACGTCATGACGACTCGGTCAATCAGTGTTTTGAGTGAGGATTCACGCGTTGGTGTTCCCACTGCGCCGCGGAAGTATTTTGTGGTGACGATGGTGCTGGCGTTCATCGACCAGAAGTCGGGGAATTCGACTCCGTGTTGTTCGAAGATTGTTTCGCCGGTTTTCCAGTTTGTTTGGACAACGTCGCGTTTTTCCCATGTCACCTCTTCGTAGGGGTGCACTCCAGGGGTGGTGAAGATACGCGCGACGGTGATTCCTTCCCTGCCTGCGTGGTCTGATTCAGCCATTGTGTCGGTGGTTTCGCTCATACGTCGTTCCTCCCAGACTCGGCTCTTGCGAAGCCGCTCTACTGTTTGCTCGCCCCGAACGCTTGACTATGTCGACGACGCAGGCACAGTGGCGTAGGGCCTCGGGCGCCCGCTGAATGCGGGCATGGGTGATAGCGGCACCAGTTGTTGGCCCGCTGATGGTGAGAAATGTGAAAAACGCGCTATGAAAGCGTGGTGGTGCTTACCCGCTGCCGGGTGGGTCTCCGTCGTCGGTAATGACGCCGTTCTCGTCCTGAGGTTGGCGCAGACGGGCGATCGCAGCCTCGAAGTCTTCGAGGCGCTCGAAATCTTGATAGACGCTGGCGAACCTTAGGTAGGCGACAACGTCGAGGGCTTGTAGCGGTTCAAGGATTGCCAGTCCGATGGCGTGCGCGTCGACCTCAGCGGCGCCGCGCATCCTGATGTTTTCTTCTACGTGCTGGGCAAGTAATGCCAGGTCGTCGTCGGAGACGGGTCTGCCTTGGCATGCTTTGCGCACCCCAGTGACAATTTTTCCGCGACTGAAGGGCTCACTTGCGCCGGAACGTTTCCGTACTGCTAGTGCGGAGGTTTCCAGGGTTGTGAAACGTCTCCCGCAGGAAGGGCATTCTCTTCTGCGCCGGATACCCGATCCGTCGTCAATCGCACGACTGTCGATGACTCGACTGTCGTCGTGACGACAAAATGGGCAGTGCACGTCGCTTCCCTTCCTTGCGTGTTGAGTGTCGATGCTGCCGTGAGGAACGGCCACATCGCGTGGATCCCCGCACGTCCAGGAACGCAGGTTCACGTTCTCTCAATAGACAAAGGCCCACTGAAATAATAGCGATATAAAACCTTTTGCCCATCCACAATATATGGACGATGCCTTACCTGGCGTCACTAGATGTAGTGATCCTATGGGTGCCACTTCTCCGAACAAAAGCTGGAAGGCCGTTTGATACGTCACTTTCCCTATCCCAAGCCCGCAAACACACAGGCCAGCAGCCCACTCACGCGCCTCCAACTCAGGAGCCCAACTCCCCCCACCGGCGTGTCGAAGCTACTGCCCCAATGGATCTCACGGCATGCGTGGAATCCACAAACGCTGCCCCGCACTCACATGCACATCAGCCAAGTCATTGATCTGCTGCAGGATCATCACTGCATCACCAGAAGGAAGCTGCGGCAGGTACTCTCGGGCAACATCTGCCAGCGTTGATTGGTTCTCCGTGACGGTCACCATGCGATCCATCACAATCCCCACCTGATCAAGACCAGTGCACACCATAAAAACGACAAGTGACACCGCAAACACCACCCCCAAAGCCACCACTAAGCGCCCTGTAGATATCGACCACACCGGGCTCGATTCTTCCCGCCCCGAATCCGGGAAGGAAATGACAGTCGCTAACCCCTCACCTGCAGCTGTGGCTCCAGCGCCGACTTCATCATGCCCCCGCATGTCAGCTTGTTCCCCGCCAGCTGATACCGCATGCAGCATATTGCGACCAGTCATCACAAACTCCCTCTCCTTATACCCCAACACCGACTCTGCGCCTGTCGCACGCGAGTCAATGATTCGAATACCTGTTCTATCGAACAAGAGTTCGATAAGAAAAGCAAGGATATTTCGCACACATATTCGATTTACTTAATCCAACTTGACTAACGTGCCCCCTGAGATGAGCTCCTCCTTCTGGGGGGCGCAACACAGAATCCGAACATCTGTTTGAGGAAACCGCCCATCGCCGCCTAGAATTCGAACAACAGCCCCATCTCGCAACTCTCATCGGACTCACGTACACGCCCAATCCAGAGCCCCGAAAAGAGCGGGAACCAGTCAGCCCAAGGTGAAACCCACCTTGCTCTCACCCCCCGACACCGTTCACACGCCCCCTGCGAAATCTCACCTTGTCGGCAGGCGGTGCTAGAGAAAGGATCCCCATGTCCGAGATCCATGAAACCGCCGCCCAACAACGCCCCGGACTCACTGCACGGCAACGCAAAGTTCTCCAGGTCATCCGCGTCTGCGTGGAATCCCGCGGATACCCACCCAGCCTGCGCGAAATTGGCGATGCTGCAGGACTGACCTCACCCAGCAGCGTCTCTCACCAGCTCTCCGCCCTCGAACGCAAGGGCTACCTGCGCCGCGACCCCCACCGCCCCCGCGCCATCGAAATACTCATCGACACCGACCTAGACCTCCCGGACCGTAAAGAGCCCCGCTCCGAGGCCACAGAACCCCCCACGCCAGAAACACACAGCACAGATCTGCACCCCGAAGCCACCTACGTGCCCGTCCTTGGCCGTATCGCAGCTGGGGCCCCGATCCCCGCAAAAGAAGCACTCGAAGACGTCTTTCCCCTACCGCGCCAACTCGTCGGTGAAGGAGAGCTCTTCCTCCTGCAAGTCTTCGGGGACTCCATGGTTGACGCAGCCATCTGTGACAAAGACTGGGTCGTCGTCCGCCGCCAACCCACCGCCAGCAACGGCGAAATCATCGCAGCCATGCTCGACTCCGAAGCAACAGTCAAAACCCTAAAAATCAACCCCGATGGCTCCCGCTGGCTCATGCCACACAACCCCGCCTACAGCCCCATCGACGCCACCCACGCCACCATCCTCGGAAAAGTCACCGCAGTCATCCGACGCCTGTGACCACCCGCGATACCAGTAACGCGACGTTATGATCAGCAACATGATCGACATCGCCGGTTTCCGAGTCATGCACGCCATCGCTGACGCCGGAAGCTTCACCTCCGCCGCCGCTTCCCTGGGCTACTCCCAACCTGCGATCTCACAAATGGTGCGCCGACTCGAACAACGCACCGGAACCACCCTCGTCGAACGCGTAGGCCGCACCGTACGCCTCACCGAAGCAGGCGAAGTCCTCGCCCGCCACGCCACAGCCATACTCACCGCTCTCGAACAAGCCGAAGACGAAATATCAGCCATCGCCGGACTCGAATCAGGACGAGTACGCCTCATGGCTTTCCCCTCGGCATCGGCCGCCATCGTCCCGGCAGCCCTAGCTCAACTACGCGAAACCTACCCCGGCATCACCGTCACCTTCACCGAAGGCGAACCCCCGCAAGCACTAGCCGCCCTGCGCGCCGGCGAATGCGACATCGCTTTAGTCTTCGCCTACGACGGAGCCGGACTACCCGCAGCCGAAGACAACCTCGAAACACTCCACGCCATCGAGCTATTCGATGACCCTGTACACGTCGCACTCCCCCGCCAACACCCCCTCACCAGCAACCCCGTGGTCAACCTCGCCGACCTCACCAACGAAGACTGGATCGCCGGTTGCCCCCGCTGCCGCGGCCACCTCCTGGACTCCTGCAACCTGGCCGGATTCCGCCCCCGCGTCACCTACGAAACCGAGGACTACATGGCCGTACTCGGGTTCGTCGGCGCCGGGCTCGGCGCCGCCCTCATCCCCGCCCTGAACCTCTCCAAAGCCACCCACCCCGACGTAGCCATCCGCAACATCACCCCCCAAAGCCACCGCACCGTCTACGCCGTCACCACACCCGACCTTTTCCGCGTCCCCGCCGTCGCCACCACCCTCCACGCCCTCACCGACAGCGCAGAACAAGCACACACATCACCAGAAATCCCCGCCACCCTCATGATCTAAAACCTCATCTGGTTCGCAGCCCCCGAACCACAACACCCCGGCCACCACCAGCACCCGAAACATGCATCAAGACCGTCCCCGCCTCATCGGTGCGCCACACACTCGCCCCCGAACGCTGCAAATCCACCATCACCGACGGAGCTGGATGCCCATAGGTGTTCTGCGCCCCCACACTAATAACCGCAACTGCCGCCCGCAGATCGCTATACAACCCTGCAGCAACATGCGCCGACCCATGATGCGACACCTTCACCACATCAAAACTGCCTAACTGCCCACTGCCTTCAAGAGCACGACGCACAGCAGCAGTAGCTGCTTCTTCAGCATCCCCCAACAACAACACCCGCATCCCACCAGCTTCAGCGGTAAGAACCAAAGAGCCGTCATTAGAACTAGCGCTGTGCTCACTACGCGGCCACACAGTTCGCAAACGAAGCCCACCCCACACCCCCTCATTGCCCATCACCCACGTCTCCACCGGAATCTGCGCACTCTGGATAATCCGAGTGATCTGTGCAGGACGCCCCCGCGCCTCGGCCGCAGCCGAAACAACCAACCGCTCCACCTTCCGGCCAGCGACCACACCCGAAAGCCCCGCAACATGATCCGAGTCGTAATGGGTCAACACCACCGCCGCCAAGTGCTGCACATCCAACGCATCAAGACAAGCATCAATCAACCGCGGATCACGACCGGTATCCACCAAAACAGTTGACGCACGATCATCACCACGCACAACCAACGCATCCCCCTGCCCCACATCACAGGCAGCGAACTTCCAGCCCTGAGCCCCCTGTCCACCAGGCAACGGAACCCACACCGCGAACAAAGCAACAATCAAGCCCCCACCAGCAAAAACGCTATGACGACACATAACCCCCAAAAGTCGCCGCCACACCGGAACCGTGAACAACACCACCACAGTGAGCACCGCAAACACACCAGCTCCCCACCCCCCTGCCGGCCACGGCACTGTTCCACCAGGAACCACCGCCAACCCACGCGCCACACACGCAATCGCCAACGCGCACACCCCTGGGAACCACGCACACAATGCCGCCAACGACGGAAACACCAACGAGGCAGCAGCCGTAAAAATCCCACCCAGGGTGACCGGGGCAACCAAAGGAGCGGTGAGCACATTAGCCGGGATAGAAATCAGCTGAATCCCTGGGCTCAGCAGAAGCAACACCGGAGCGCACATCACCTGCGCAGCCAACGGAACAGCAACAAGGGGAGCCAGCCAACGCAAAAACCTCGGGAGCTTACCTGCGATCCCCTCAGACCACGAGCGCGCAAACAGAACAATTCCCGCCGTAGCCAGCACCGAAAGCGCAAACCCATAGCTACGGGCCAACCACGGATCGAAACTCAGAAGCAACAAAATGGCAGCGGCCAAAGCAGGCAACGCAGCACCGCGGCGTGAAGCGCTAACACCAACCAGACCAACAGCTCCCATCGTTGCTGCACGCAACACACTTGCATCTGGGCGAGCCACAACCACGAAAAGAGCGACTGCGGCCATACCGAGAAAAGGCCGGACCCGCCGTGGCATTCCGATCAGCCGCATCAAGAAAGCAACACCAAGGAGTACATACGTCACGTTCGTGCCCGACACTGCACTCAAGTGAGTCAAGCCGGTGTCGCGCATCGCCTCAACCAGAGAAGAAGACTGTTGTGAACGATCACCGAGAACCATCGCCGGAACGAGTCCGCGAGCATCCTCAGGAAGAGCGTGAGTAGCCTGACTGAGCCCAGTTCGGACATACGTGGCCACGGCCAAAATCGGATTCGGTGATGGGTGTACCTGCAGTGCGTTCGGGCGGCTCACGGTGGCGACGGCTTTATCTGGCGCAGGGACTTCCCGTAGCGCTCCACGCACCGTAATAGCGTCACCCCAGTTTGCGTGAGCGAGGCGTTGATCAGCGAAAATCCGCACTGGTGTAGCTACCGAAGTGCTTAGCGCATGATGTTCAATCGTTTCGACGTTCATCAAGGCGACATACAGTGCCCCCGAGCCGTTCGCAGAGGGAATTTGTCGTGGCTCTTCGGTGATACGTCCAGTCAGGGCGCCAGTGGCGTGTGTTGCTGCAAGATCGGGGATCGGGCCAGCTTGTCTACGCAGATCATACGCGGTGGCGGTGGCGCACAGAACAAACGTGGCAATGAGAGTCAAAGTGCCGATGCGCGCGATCGAGGTGGGACATCGGCAGAGAAATGCAGCAGCAGGCAGGGCGAGCAGCGCACTGATTAGTGCCGCCCCAGTGGTGAAAGTCCAGTGCGGACCAGCCACGGCTAATACGCTCCACGCGATCACTGCTGGGATAAATAGGCGCAGGTCAGCAGGCACCTCAGTGGCCGAGGAAGGTTTTTCGCGCTTATCACGCAGTGCGCTAAGAAGCAGGTTGGCAACCGTCCTCATACCGTGACGAGTTGGGCAAGTTTAGCGAAGGTCTTTTCACCGACACCGGAGACCTCGTTAAGGTCTTCCACACGCGTGAAGCGCCCGTTATCGGTGCGCCATTTAATGATTTTTCCGGCCATCACCGGACCAACACCAGGCAAAGTTTCCAAGGTAGTTTGATCGGCGCTGTTGAGGTTCACTTTGCCTGCAGCGGTAGTAGAAGTACCTGGGCTGCTTACAGAGGCCGCGGGGGCTGCCTCACCCAGGGCAGCGACGATGATGTTCACCATCACTGAGTGGCTTGGCCATATTGATACTGCGGGCATCGCTTCCACGTGCGAAACCACCTGCGGCCGCAATCGCTTGGCTCGCACGGGACCCCGCAGGCACAGTGACGACCCCCGGTTTGGTGACTCTCCCGGCGACATGGACCGTGATGGCCGCCGGTGTCGTCTGTGACTGTTTATCAGCCTTCCCCGCAGTTCCTAAAGGTGACGGTTGCCCAGCATGGGTGGATGCAGCGGGAACGATGTGCTCTGCTGCTTGACGTTCGGTGAACCACCAACGTGCGAACACCACCGCACACGCCAGCACACCAATGATCAAGGCTCCGATAATCGCGCGGGTAGGGGGAACACTCCTGGCCGTTTGGAGACGTTGCGGAACAGCGAGCAGAGCACGAGTGTCCGTGGCGTGTATGCGCTCTTCGTCTTCCAGGGGTGGCAAACGCCGATGCTGGTTATGGCTCTCCGCAGCTGGGGAGGCAAGCAGAGCGCGCACATTTGGTCGAGGGCTTTTGTTGATCTGCGGTACGTATGGTGTTTTTTGCTGTACATCCCCCATACCTGCTGCTGGGTGCGTGGGCTCGTTGTAACTGCGAGCGCTCTTTGATTCTGCTTTCGCGACGAGTTGCTGCCACCGCTGCTCGACGTCGTTGCAGCCACCAGAGGGTTTCTCTGCTAGATCCCAGTCGTCGATTTGTGAATCCCACTGCTCACGTTCTGACGCCCACTCCAGCTCGAATTCCTCATCAATATCGGACACGAACCCGGCACTAGAGTCAGGGGCATAGCGGGACTCGCAAGCAGCGAAAGCACGGTGAGCACGATGGCGCGAAGGGTGGATTGGCCACGGCGCATTGACTCCACGCGGGCGACTGGCCTCGTGGGCAGCTTGTGCGGTGGGCAGCGGATCGGCAGGAGGCATGCGGTGAAGCTATGCCGAACCAGAACACTCAGATGCAGACAGCACCTGCTGATGTGGAGAACAAATCCCTTCTCAACAGGTTGTGGACGCCCCTACGTAGGCTCTGTGGGCGTTCCTGTAACAAATACCCCAACTGCTCCCGGACCGACATGCACCGCCAACACCTCGTCCACAGGCGCTACCGACACCGAAGCAACGGAGATGCTCTGCGTTATCAACGCTTGCGTGAGTTTTTCTGCCAACAGATCGGCACGCTCGGTGGCATCAACATGTTGCACCGTCACCGTGACCGGGCCTAGAAGCTGTCTAGCGCGCGAAACCGCTAACTCAATCAGGCGTGAAACAGCACGTCCAGTAGTTCTGAGTTTTTCCACGGGCTCGATGTGCCCGTCTGTGAGCTGAAGAATCGGTTTCACTGACAAGGCTGCCCCAAGGAACGCCGCAGCAGCACCAATCCGCCCGCCCTTACGCAGGTTCTCCAAAGAATGCACATAGAAAAACGTGGACGTCGCATCGGCAACCGCGCGAACAATACCGCGAGCGGCCTCACCAGCTTCCTGCGGCGATAGCCCAGCGACAATCGACGCTGTGTGGCGCACCGCGTTCCCCAACCCGGCGCCAGCCATTGCGCTATCGATGACGTGCACAGGCACCGATGCCGACCGCGCGGCCAACAATGCTGCGTCACGCGTGCCAGATAGCTGGGAAGATAAATGCACCGAAACGATGCCCTGCACACCACGAGAAGCCAAGTTTTCGTAGCAGGTGAGGAACTCCCCCGGTGAAGGACGTGAAGTACCGGTGGTTTTAGCTGCAGCCGCAGCCATCGGGAAAGATCCTTCACTATCTGCGGTGATCTCGTGCCCATCAGCCAGGACGTGCAATCTGACCACCCCGATACCCAACTGCCTCTGCTCAGCAGCAGACAGCCCGGCAGTGGAATCTGTCACCACAGCAATGCTGCGGCCACCGGCCACCGGGCTGTCAGTGCTGCGAGCTGTCACTGAGCGACGATGTTGACCAGGTTCGGGGCACGCACAATGACCTTGCGGACTGTTTTGCCCTCAATCAGTTCAGCGATGCGCGGCTCGGCGAATGCTGCCTTCTCCAGGTCAGCTTCACAGATCGAGGGGTCAACCTCGATGCGTGCCCGGACCTTACCCAGCACCTGAATCACCGCGGTCACCGAGGCCGCAGCCAGGAGCGCCTCATCAGCTTCAGGGAACTGCGCGTACACCACTGAATCGCTGTGCCCCAGGCGGTGCCACAACTCTTCAGCAATGTGCGGAGCCACTGGCGCCAACATCACTACCAGCGTTTCAGCAGCCTCACGCGGAGTATGTGCCAGCTTGGTGAGAACGTTGTTGAACTCGATCAACTTGGCGATCGCTGTGTTGAACCGCAAACCGGCGTAGTCGGCACGCACGCCTTGCACTGCACGCGCCATCGCCCGTGCTGTGTCCTCATCCATAGGTTCATCGACGACAACGACCTCGCCGGTTTCTTCATCGATGACGTTGCGCCACACTCGCTGCAAGAAACGCTGCGAACCAACGACCGCGCGGGTCTCCCACGGTTTGGAGGCCTCCAGCGGTCCCATGCTCATCTCGTACACCCGGAATGTGTCGGCCCCGTACTGGTCGTACATCTCGTCAGGGCTGACAACGTTCTTCAACGACTTGCCCATCTTGCCGTACTCACGCACGACTTCCTGACCGTTCCACAGGTAGGCGGTGGTGCCGTCCTGCTGCACAGACTCGGTGATCTCGGCGGCAGGAACGATTTGGCCACGCTGGTCACGGAACGCATACGCCTGGATGTAACCCTGGTTGTACAGCCGGCGGAACGGCTCGGCACTGCTGGTGTGCCCCAGGTCGAACAACACTTTGTGCCAGAACCGGGCATACAGCAGGTGCAGCACAGCATGCTCCACACCACCGACGTACAGGTCCACTCCACCAACATCCGGTAGACCTGCCGGCGCGCCCTCCACAGGAGTGGCTCGGGGGCCCATCCAGTACCGCTCGACCTGCGGATCAACAAAACGTTCCGTGTTGGCCGGGTCGAGGTAACGCATCTCGTACCAGCAGGAGCCAGCCCATTGGGGCATCACGTTGAGCTCACGGCGGTACATCTTCGGGCCATCACCAAGATCGAGCTGCACATTCGCCCATTCCTCGGCGCGAGCCAGCGGCGGCACCGGCTGACTAGTTTCGTCCTCGGGTTCGAGCTTCTGTGGCGAGTAGTCGTCTACTTCAGGCAGCTGCACTGGAAGCATCGACTCCGGTACCGCAACCGGCTGGTCGAACTCGTCGTACACGATGGGGAACGGCTCACCCCAGTACCGTTGGCGGCTGAAGAGCCAGTCACGCAGCTTGTAGGTAGTGGTGCCTTCACCGATGCCCTGTGCCTCCAGGTGAGTGATCATCGCGGCTTTGGCCTGCGGCACTGACATGCCGTTGAGATCGATGCCCTCCCCGGTGCTGTTGATTTTCACTCCATCACCGGTGTAAGGCTGATCTTCAGGATGCCCCGCCGGCGGTTCGATGGTGCGGATCACGTCAATGTCAAAGGCCGAAGCGAATGCGAAATCACGCTCATCTTCGGCAGGGACGGCCATGATGGCGCCCGTGCCGTAGCCCATCAGAACGTAGTCGGCGATGAAAACAGGAAGAGCGCGCCCATCAACCGGGTTGATCGCGAACGCCCCAGTGAACACACCCGTTTTTTCTTTGCCTTCTGCCTGGCGCTCCATCTCGGTTTTGCTCGCCGCCGCAGCGATATAGGCAGAAACTCCCTCAGAAGGAGTGGCCGCTCCAGCTTTCCACGCCTGCTTAGTGCCCTCAGGCCACGTGGCGGGCACAATCTTCTCAACAAGCGGGTGCTCCGGAGCAAGCACCATGAATGTGGCGCCAAACAACGTATCTGGGCGGGTAGTGAACACCTCGACCTGTTCGGTGGCACCTTCTGCTGCAGGCACATCAAAACGCACCGTCGCTCCAGTAGAGCGACCAATCCAGTTACGCTGCATCAACTTGACCGGCTCTGGCCAGTCAACCCGATCCAGATCTTCCAAAAGGCGATCGGCGTATGTGGTGATGCGCATCATCCACTGCCGCATGTTGCGCTTAAACACCGGGTAGTTGCCGATATCGGAACGTCCCTCAGCGGTGACTTCCTCATTCGCCAAAACAGTTCCCAACCCGGGGCACCAGTTCACCGGCGCAGAAGAGACATACGCCAACCGGTACTGGTCAAGAATTTCTCGCTGCTCGTGCCGCGCCAACTCACCCCACGGGCGGCCATCTGGCGTAGGACGGGTGCCGTCCGCGAACTCTGCCTCCAGCTCCGAGATCGGGCGAGCCTTACCTTTGCCGTTGCTGGCGTTAGGGGCCTGGGGATCAAACCAGGCGTTGAACAGCTGCAAGAAAATCCACTGCGTCCAGCGGTAGAACTCGACATCGGTGGTGGCCACGGAACGACGCGTGTCATGGCCCAACCCCAAGCGACGCAGCTGGCGACGCATATTCGCAATGTTGTTCTCGGTAGTGACGCGCGGGTGCTGACCGGTCTGGATCGCATACTGCTCAGCTGGCAAACCAAACGCGTCATAGCCCAGGGTGTGCAGAACGTTCTTACCCGTCATGCGCTGGAAACGTGCGAAAGCATCCGTGGCGATATAACCCAGCGGGTGCCCAACGTGCAGCCCCGCCCCAGAGGGGTAAGGGAACATGTCCAGAACGTAAAGAGGCTCACGCTTAGCGGCCTGCGAGTCAGCCCACGGGCCAGCTGGGTTCGCGGCGGCATATGTACCTTCGGTCTCCCACACATCTTGCCAATGGCGCTCGATGCGATCGGCTACCTCGGCCGTGTATCGGTAGCCGGCTCCGGAAGCTGATTCACTCATCGACATCGTCCTTCGTCTCGTCATACACCACGTCACGGGCCACGACTGGACACGCCGGGCCGTCGCCAATCTACCGCAGGGCAGCAGAACCTCTCCAAAGGAACCGGGCCCACCAGCCACCCAGAAATACGAAGCGAGGACCGCCTGGAAACTCCAGACGGCCCTCGCCTCACCGATCACCGGTCTCCCGGCGTCACGGAGTTGATCAGAGAGCGTTGAAACGCGTCGCCATAGCCGACTTCTTGTTAGCGGCCTGGTTCTTGTGAATGACGCCCTTGCTCACGGCCACGTCCAGCTTGCGGGACGCGTCGCGCAGCGCCACCGCTGCCTCGTCCTTGTTGCCAGCCTCGACCGCAACACGGAACTTACGGATGAAAGTACGCAGCTCAGACTTGTAAGCCTTGTTGCGTTCGGTCCGCTTGTTGTTGGTCTTAACGCGCTTGATCTGCTGCTTAATGTTTGCCACGAATCTGACTTTCTGGTCGAAGGACTACTCCACACACACGCATGAAGCAGGCCCCCCTCGCATCCGAACCGCAACTGAAGTCGTCGTGGTCGGCCCGGCCAAGGAAGGGCTAATTTCGCGTGACTTGCGCACGACCTGGGCGCGCACGCGAACATCCAGCTTAACAGGCGCGCTGGACACGACCGAAGCACCCCTGCACCTCACCCCCGCTATCGACCCCGACCTCGACCTGTGTACGCATGCCGAGCCCGCGCCACCTGCAACACACACCGCTCCACCGCGAACTGCGGATCCCGGCCCCCACCTTTGACCGCGAAATCAGCAGCCGCGATTGCCTCCACCGCAACAGCAAGCCCATCCTCACTCCACCCTCGCGCAGTACGACGAGCCCGATCAACCTGCCAGGGAGCCATTCCCAACGCCCCAGCAACCTGCCCCGCCGACCCAGAGGGCGCCCCCGTGACCTTAATGAGCTGGCGAATCTGCACCGCCAACGCAGCCACAATCGGCACAGGATCAGTCCCCACAGCCAACGCATGCCGCACCAACGCCAGCGCCTCAGCAGTGTTCCCCGCCAAAGCAGCATCGGCGACTTTGAACCCATTCGCTTCGACACGGCCGCCGTAATACGTCTCGACTGTTCCGGTGTCGATCGCCCCTGTGGTGTCTGCGATGAGCTGACTACAAGCAGAAGCCAACTCATCGACACTTTTACCTACTGCTTCGACAAGAGTTTTCACAGCGTCAGGAGCGATACGACGCCCCGCGCGACGGAACTCACTGCTGACAAACTCAGACTTGTCCCGGTCGCTCTTAATCGCTGGAGCGGTCAGAACCCGCGCACCAGCTTTTTTCATCATGTCGAGGACTTTTTTGCCACGATTACCGCTGCGATGCCAAACGGCAAGAGTCACCGTCTCTTCAGGGGCACTGAGATAGCGAACAAGGTCCTCGATCAAAGCGTCATTAGCGGCCTCCAAGCCACGCACAAAAATGCCTGTTCTGCCCCCGAAAAGAGAAGGGCTAGCGGCCATAGCGATGGAGCCAGCCTCATACCCTTCGGCATCAAAACGGACAATATCGACCTGCGGGTCAGTAGCCCGTAGCGCGATAGCAGTGGCTTCCAAAGCGCGCTGAGCCAAGACACGTTCTGGCCCAGTCACGAGAACCAAAGGCGGCACTCCCCCGGCGGGAGTGTCTGCGATGGTGGCGTCATCATCAAAGCCACCGAACCCAGAGTTCGGTTCCGGGGCGCGGCGGCGTCCAGCCCGTTGTGCAGTCATGACAGTTTCAGTGCTTTCATCCGGGCAATGATCGATTCAGGTGGCATTTCAAGATGTTCAGCAAGCTCAGAGATATCAAGCCCCAGATCGAGACCATCGCGGAGTTCTTCATCAAGAGTGGCATCCCACTTATGCCCCGCCGTCACTGCCAGACTCGAGTCCACTGCGCCAGTGTGCTCTACGCGCGGCGCTGGATGCTCGGTTTCTCCAGGTTCCATCGGTGGAGCACTAGTGGCGGGCATAGATTTCATCACCGCGCGCTCCCCACGCGCCGCGACCGGCAGCACAGGCGCAGCCGCAGCATCAAGACGTTGAAGAGCCCCCAACACAACATCACGGTCAGTGGTGGGCCACATATCAGGCAGCGAAGCCTGCAAAAACCCGGCATAACGGGCTTTCTTCATTCGCGGATCGAGAAAAGCAACAACTCCACGGTCATCAGCACGGCGGATCAACCGCCCAGCCCCCTGCGCAAGTTTGAGAGCCGCAGCAGTAGCCGAAACCGCCATAAACCCATTACCTCCCATAGAGCCAATGGCGCGAGTGCGCGCCTCAGTGAGAGGGTCATCGGGGCGGGGAAACGGGATCCGGTCAATAATGACCAGCTGACACGCCGAGCCAGGCACATCAACGCCCTGCCACAACGAAAGCGTCCCAAACAGGCAAGTGCTGGCATCCGAGGCGAACTGCCTCACCAACGTCGATAGTTGGTCATCTCCCTGACACAGAATGTCCAGGTCATCGCCGAAGCGTTCCCGCATCTGCTCCGCAGCAGTCTTAGCTGCGCGCATCGAACTAAACAGCCCCAATGTTCTGCCGCCAGCAGCACGAATGAGAGCTTCGATCTCGTCGAAAACCTCCGTCGCAGCGCCATCACGTCCAGGCGTAGGCAGCCGGTCAGCCACGTACGCGATTCCTTGCCGCGCATAGTCGAACGGGCTACCCACATCCACGCAACGCCATGCCGGGGCTCCCTGCCCCCGCAATCCCATCTGCCCAGCTACAGGGTCGAAAGATCCCCCCAACTCCAGCGTGGCTGAGGTCAACACAACCGTCCGTTCGGTGAACATGGCCTCCCGCAGCTGCATCGCCACACTCATCGGCGCGATACGCAGCACCGCTCCCCTGCGGTCGTCTTTAGTCACCCAGAGCACATCGAGTTCCCTGTTTTCCAAAGCACGTTCAGTGAAAGCGTGGATCTCTTCAACCGCGGCACGAGCGACTTTCTTTGCGCCCTCGACAGGTTCGCCGCCTTCGCCCTTCAAAGACCCCCACAGCAGGCGCGCAGCCTCATGCACACGCCCCAAAGCCTGAACCAGCATTTCCGGGGCAGTCTGCACCCTGCCCTCGGGAACCGCTTCCAAAGCAACAGCCAACCCATCACCAGCCAAAGCGAACTCATTGGCATCAGCATGCGAGGCAGCTTTACGTGCAGCACTACCAACAGATTTAGAGCCCAGCTCATCAGTGACCGTCGCTGTCACCCGATCAACGAGTTCATGGGCCTCATCGACCACAAGAAGATCATGCTCAGGCAGCAGACGCCGCCCTTCAAACGCATCAATAGAAGCAAACGAATGGTTTGTGACCACGATGTCAACGTCAGCAGCCGCTGCCCGCGCCTGCTCAACAAAACACTCCTCACGCATCGGACACCGCGACCCTAGGCACTCCCGCGCCGACACCGACACTTGACGCCAAGCGCGCTCAGAAACCCCCGGGACCAGATCATCACGGTCACCAGATTCGGTTTCCTGAGCCCACTGCCGTAGCCGCAAAACCTCTTGCCCCAGACGCCCGATCTGCTCATCCACCTGGCCGACACCGAACAAAGCATCGTCATCGTCCTCAGGCATACCGCCAGAAATTTTGTGCACACAAATGTAGTTACGACGCCCCTTGACCAGCCCATACGTCAACGGCCGAGGCAAATACCCACGCAGCGACTCAGCCAACCGTGGCAGATCACGGTCAACGATCTGCCCCTGCAACGCCAGTGTTGCCGTAGCCACCACAACCGGGGTTCCCGTCGCCTGCGCATGTGCTGCAGCTGGCACCAAATACGCCAACGACTTACCCGTACCGGTCCCAGCCTGAACCAGCAAATGCTCACCAGAATCGACAGCGGCGCTAATCGCCTCAGCCATCGACACCTGACCGGCACGCGGGGAACCACCAATTCCGGCAACAGCGGCCTCAAGCAGGGTTTTCACAGAAGGCGACGACACAATCCACCACCCTAGTGCCCCTCACCCACCCCTCTGGACTGCTTGTCCACTGCTAAAGCAGCAGTTTCCAAAACGCCCAGAGGGTTGAGGAAGAACGTGGCGAAGAAAACTCACGACTCCACAAGGAACGGCGCGAACTCACTAGCTTTTTCGTGCCGCACAAAACCTTCAATCAACGTGCCCTCAGGGGTGTGCTCCTCACTACGGATATCGCCCTGCCCATGCAACAGCGACACCAAATCGCCGCGCTGATAAGGAATCAGAACACGCAGGTGAACATCCGGGACTGGCAGATGATCAGCGACAAGCTGACGCAACTGCTCTATCCCCTCACCCGTGCGTGCTGAAACGAACACCGCGTCAGCCTCACAGCGGCGCAAAAGATCTAGCGTCTCTTCTTCAGCTAGATCGGTTTTGTTCACCACCACTACTTCACGAAGCTCATCAGGACGCACCTCAGCAAGCACTTCACATACTGCCTTGATCTGCCCAATCGGATCCGGGTGCGAGCCATCCACCACATGCAAGAGCAGATCAGCATCCCCGGCCTCCTCCAACGTGGACCGGAAAGCCTCCACCAGCTGGTGCGGCAACGAACGCACAAAACCGACCGTGTCCGCGATGGTGTACTCACGCCCATCGGGGGTGTTCGTGCGACGAACCGTGGTGTCCAACGTGGCAAACAAAGCGTTCTCCACCATCACCCCAGCTCCGGTGAGCCGGTTCAGCAAGCTAGATTTACCGGCGTTGGTGTACCCAACAATGACCACACTGGGCACGCTGTGAGCAGCCCGTCCCGAACGCTTCGTGACCCGAATTTTCTTCATCTCACGGATCTCGCGACGCAGCTTGGCCATCCGTGTATTGATGCGGCGACGATCAAGCTCGATCTTCGTCTCACCAGGGCCACGCGACCCCATACCCGCACCACCAGAAACCTGCCCACCAGCCTGCCGGGACATCGACTCACCCCAGCCACGCAGACGCGGCAACAAATACTCCAGCTGCGCCAGCTCAACCTGAGCCTTACCCTCTTTAGACTTAGCGTGCTGGGCAAAAATGTCGAGGATCAACGCGGTGCGGTCAATGACCTTCACCTTCACCACATCTTCCAAGGCACGCCGCTGGCTGGGGGCAAGCTCACAGTCAGCGATAACTGTGTCAGCGCCCTCAGCGGCAACAACCTCGGCCAGCTCAGCAGCTTTACCCGACCCGAGATAGGTCGCCGGATCTGGTTTAGCGCGGCGCTGCAGCACCCCCGCCAACACCCGCGACCCAGCAGTTTCAGCCAACGCTGCCAATTCGCGTAGAGAGTTCTCGGCATCCTCAACCGAGCCAGAATTCCACACCCCCACCAGCACTACGTTCTCCAAACGCAACTGGCGGTATTCAACTTCGGTAACGTCTTCCAGCTCAGTCGAGAGGCCATCAACACGGCGCATCGCCGCGCGTTCCTCACGTTCGAACTGGTCACCATCCCAGGTGGCATGGGCGTCGGTGTCACTGGTGTCAGACAAGGCAGCAGCTCGACGCGCGAAAACATCTTCATACTCGGCAGAGTCACGGAGCCCACCGAATGCCGCACCGTAACCGGTCTGCTCGATGTCGGGGGCGTGAGTTGTGTGATCGTTGTTCGTCATATCCCTCTCATAGTCGCATGATCATCCGGCTCAAACGGGAATGCCCAAGAACCGGTACCGGCAACAACGCAACACTCAACCATCCTGTTCCCCACACTCCCCCACAGGTACGCAAAGCCCCGCGCAGACAAACCGACCATGACGCACCAGCGGTAACCTAAGCCCATGCCGAGCCCGACCAGCCACTACTTCGACACCGACCCAACTGGACCTGCCCGCACCCGCACCCTGCGCGTCAACCTCGCCGGCCGCGATGTCGAAATCGCCTCAGCAGACGGCGTGTTCTCCGGCGACCGGCTCGACCCAGGAACATCCGTTCTTCTCCGCGAAGTACCCCACCCCCCCACAAGCGGAACCTTCCTCGACATCGGATGCGGCTGGGGACCCATCGCCTGCACCCTCGGAATGCTCTCCCCTGAAGCTGACGTCATCGCCGTTGACGTCAACCGACGATCCCGAGAACTCACCGCAACAAACGCAGCAACACTGGGCTGCACACGCGTACAGGCCCTAGCCCCAGAAGAAGTCCCTGAAGAAACCCGCTTCGACCTCATCTGGTCCAACCCACCCATCCGGATCGGCAAACCGGCATTACACGCCCTGCTCTTAACCTGGCTGCCTCGCCTCTCCCCCAGCGCAGACGCCTACCTCGTAGTCAGCAAAAACCTCGGCGCCGACTCACTACAGACCTGGCTCACAGCAACCCTGCCCGATGCTTTCACAGTGCGCCGAGCAGCCACGGCCAAAGGCTTCCGGATTCTTCATGTGCACCGCGACAGCGAAACTGAGACTGCCTGCAGCTGACCCCGCCAGCCACAGGCAATCAGGCCAACTGCCTCACAGCCGCGTCACACCATCAGCAATCAACTCAGCAGGTCCAGAAAGAGTCACCTGACGGTCCGCACCCACAGCGACGTGAAGGCTTCCCCCGGGCACATCAACCCGCCACTGGTTAGCTCCATCCTCGCCACTGCACAGCATTGCCGCCACCGCCGCAGCCGCAGCGCCCGTGCCACACGAACGCGTTTCACCAACACCGCGCTCAAACACCCGCATCTGCAGATGCCCCGGACCAATAACCTGCACGAGCTCCACATTGGTTCCATGCTCAGGCAGCGGCGTCACCACCGGAGCTGCACTCAAATCCACGGCAGGTAGATCAACCTCACAAGGAAGCATCACCACCGTGTGCGGGTTTCCCATATCGACACTCACGCCCGCTAACCCCTCAAATCCAGGCACCGATACCCGCGCATCAAAACCCTGCGCCTCGAACTCGCTCTGCGCGGTCAAGGTGTACTGCCCCAGCCCCGTGGAATACACCGCACCCTCGACCCCGATGCGTTTAATTCCCGCGCGCGTAGCAATCATGTAACTGTTCTCAGTCACCAACCGCTCCCGCCGCAAATAGGCAGCGAAAACCCGCGTCCCATTCCCGCACATTTCCGCAGGCGTGCCATCAGCATTGCGGTAATCCATGAACCATTCAGCCTGGCCCGCCAGCGCCTCGATCTCGGGTTCACCACACAATGCGGTGGGCACAACTCGGATTACACCATCGCCGCCTATACCTGCGCGGCGGTCCGCGAGTCGACGGACCTGGTCAGGGGCTAGGCCACGCGTGCCATCGAGGTCAGGGATAAGCACAAAGTCGTTTTGGGTGCCGTGCCCCTTGGTGAAGGAGTATGCGACGGGGGCGGGGGTTGTTGCGTTCACGTGATTCATTCTCCCGCGATGTGCTGAGTGGATTATGTGTTTGGTCGGGTGTTTATCACAGAGCAGGACTGCTGAGACCGTGCTGCTGGAGTGCGGCCAGGGCAGCGGGCAGAACGCTGCTGGGATCGTGGGCATCAATCCACGTGATGCGCGGGTCAGGGGTGAACCAGCTAATTTGTCTGCGCGCCAGGCGCCGAGTGGCGACGGTGGTGGCCTCGATGGCTTCTTCTTCGCTCATGGATCCGCTGAGCTGCGCCAAAGCTTCGCGGTACCCCACAGCGCGAGAAGCTGTCCTGGTCTGGGACAGACCACGCTGTTCCAGTGCCGCGACTTCCTCGAGCAGTCCAGCGCGCCACATATCCCGCACCCGAGTTTCGATGCGGGTGTCGAGTAAGTCTCGATCTAGGTGCAGGCCCAGCATCACGGTGGGACGGACGAATTCACGTCTCGGCATGGTTGCCGAGAACGGGCGTCCAGTGAGCTCGATGACTTCTAAAGCGCGAACAATACGGCGGGTGTTGCGCGGTTCGATAGCTGCGGCGGCCTGTGGATCCAGTTCGGTGAGCTTTTGGTATAGGGCGGGAGTGCCTTCCGTTGCGGCGTGCGCCTCCCACCGTGCACGAACTCGAGGATCAGTTGGCGGGATTTCCAGCACATCGATAGCTGCGCGCACATACAGCCCGGACCCTCCTACCAGCACAGGGAGGTTTCCACGGGCGATGATTCCATCAATATCGGTGCGCACGTGCCGCTGATAGGCGGCCACGCTCGCATCATCAGCAATGTCGAGAACATCGATCTGGTGGTGAGGGATGTTTCCCCGCTCAGCGTTGGTTGGTTTAGCAGTGCCGATATCCATGCCCGCGTACAACGCGAACGCATCAGCGTTAACGATTTCTCCACCCAACTGCTCGGCAAGGCGCACCGCTAGCGCGGTTTTTCCCGTCGCTGTTGGGCCCACAACTGCAACCACTTGTGGCACTTGTTCGGTCACGAACCCACCCGCCGTCTTCGTTTCCAGTGATGAAAAGTTTCTGCTTTCCCGGGCATCACGACGCATCTGCGTACAAGTGATGCCCGGGGCACCTCAGCAGCTTCCGCAGGCTCCGGTAGATGCAGTTTGTGGCCGCGCACCTATAGTCGGTAGCCCCAAGCTGACCGTTGGTTTGTGCGGAACCGGGTTGCCTTCTAGACGTTCCCACGCGTCACCACCGATGGTGCGGCGCACGGAGAAAACCCGCTCGTCTGGGTTCTGGGCCACTGCCGAGTCGGCAACCAAGTGGTGCGGGGCCCCATAGGTCACTGCCACATCGACAAGGTCTCCTGGGCGGGGGCGTTCGGACTCCGACAGTCCCTCAGGCAACGAGAAATGCACGAGACGGTTATCGCGTGCCCGGCCAGACATCCGCGCAGTCTCTACATCTTTACGGCCCTCAAACGGAGCGACAAGCACCTCAACCGTCTGGCCTTCAAGGGCACGGTTTTGTTCCCAGCTGATCTCGTCCTGCAACGCAACCAACCGGTTGAAGCGTTCCTGGACAACCTCTTTGGGGATTTGGTTATCCATCGTCGCTGCCGGGGTGCCGGGGCGGATCGAGTACTGGAACGTGAATGCACTGGAGAACCGCGAGGCCCGAACAACCTCAAGAGTGTCTTCGAAATCTTGATCTGTTTCGCCCGGGAATCCCACGATGATGTCCGTAGTGATCGCCGCGTGCGGGATCTGCTCCCGGACTCGCTCAATGATGCCCAGGAACTTCTCGCTACGGTACGAGCGGCGCATCGCTCGCAGCACCGAATCCGAACCGGACTGCAACGGCATATGCAGGCTCGGCATCACATTCGGCGTTTCTGCCATGGCGGAGATGACGTCATCAGTGAACGCCGCCGGATGTGGGCTAGTGAAACGCACACGCTCCAGGCCATCGATATCACCGCAGGCGCGCAGCAACTTAGCGAATGCGCCACGGTCCCCGAACTCCACCCCATAGGTGTTCACGTTCTGCCCAAGCAGTGTCACTTCAAGGACACCCTCGGCCACGAGTGCCTTAACTTCAGCGAGGATGTCGCCCGGGCGGCGGTCCTGCTCTTTACCGCGCAACGCCGGAACAATGCAGTAGGTGCAGGTGTTGTTACAGCCCACCGAAATCGACACCCAGCCGGCGTAAGCCGAGTCACGCCTCGTCGGCAACGTCGAGGGGAATGTCTCCAAAGACTCGAGGATCTCCACCTCAGCCTTCTTGTTGTGACGTGCCCGCTCCAACAGCACCGGCAACGACCCGATGTTGTGCGTACCGAAAACAACATCGACCCACGGCGCTTTAGCAACGATGAGGTCTTTGTCTTTCTGCGCCATGCATCCACCAACAGCGATCTGCATGTCGGGGTTTTTCGTCTTGGCTGGACGCAACTGCCCCAAGTTGCCGTAGAGCTTGTTGTCCGCGTTCTCACGCACTGCGCACGTGTTGAACACGACAATGTCTGGCTCTTCCAAACGTTCAGTCGGTGGAACCGATTCGTAATCCACGTACCCCGCGGCCTCCAAGAGCCCCGCAAGACGCTCGGAATCATGCACATTCATCTGGCACCCGTGAGTGCGCACTTGATAAGTCGTCATCACAAACTATTCTCCAACCTCACCCCTGCGCCCACGAAACCGACACCGATCCCGCGACACGACAAGCGCAGGCCACCTCACCTGAGGTGGCCTGCGCCCTACCGGACGATCACAGCTCCAGCGGTTACCCGCCAAGCTGCTCAATTTAACCAGCTACACGTCAATCCCGAGCATGCTCAGGCAAAGCATCCAAAGCCTGAGCAACCACCGAAAACGCGACACCTGCCGAATACCCTCGCCGACCAAGCAAACCCAGCAGGCGACGTTTCTTCGTTTCAATGTCAAGGCCACTCATCGACCGCAGCTTCTTATCGACAACTGCGCGAGCAGCCTCTTTATCACGCTCCACGTCAAGATGCTCAACAGCATCTTCAACGATCGTGGCCTCCACGCCTCTCTTGGCCAGTTCCATCTCCAGCGACCGCTTCGACAGTCCCTTAGAATCCCGCAAGCTACGCACCAACATCTGTGCGTAAGCCGCATCATCAACCAAACCAGCGTCTTCCAAACGGTCCAAGACCTGATCAGCTGTTTCCTGCGGAATGTCTTTAGCCGTGATCGCCTCAGCAAGCTGTGCCCGAGACCTTGGTGCCGCCGCTAACTTACGCAGCGCAATCCGTTTAGCTTGTGCGTAGTCGGCAGAAACCGACAATGCACCTGACCCCTCGGACTGCGAAGACCTACTCGCCTGCGCTACTGCCTGCGCCATCGCCTCACGAGCGCGCGCCAACCGTGCATCGTCACTCATCAGAACGCAACAGGCGCTTCATCGCCCCCCGCGCCGCCTTCTACAGCTTCCGCAGGCGCCTCAGCGCCGGGAATGATGCCCAGCTTTTCCTTGATACGCCGCTCAACCTCTTGCGCCAACTCCGGGTTGTCTTTGAGGAAGTTACGGACATTCTCCTTGCCTTGACCGAGTTGGTCGCCCTCGTAGGTGTACCAGGCCCCAGCCTTACGGATAATCCCGTGCTCCACACCCATGTCAATGAGGCTGCCCTCACGCGAAATGCCCTGACCATACAGAATGTCGAACTCGGCCTGCTTGAACGGCGGAGAAACCTTGTTCTTAACCACCTTGGCGCGCGTACGGTTACCCACCGGGTCGCTGCCATCCTTCAACGTCTCAATACGGCGAATATCCAGACGCACCGAGGCGTAGAACTTCAACGCCTTACCACCTGTGGTGGTCTCCGGGTTACCGAACATCACGCCGATCTTCTCGCGAAGCTGGTTAATGAAAATTGCCGTCGTGCCCGTGCTGTTCAATGCACCCGTGATCTTACGAAGGGCCTGGCTCATCAACCGCGCCTGCAACCCCACATGCGAATCACCCATCTCGCCTTCGATCTCCGCGCGCGGAACCAAAGCCGCTACCGAGTCAACGACGATGATGTCGATAGCTCCCGAGCGGATCAACATATCGGTGATCTCAAGCGCCTGCTCACCAGTGTCCGGCTGGCTCACCAACAACGCATCAGTGTCCACACCCAAAGCCCGGGCATACTCCGGATCCAAAGCGTGCTCAGCATCAATGAACGCCGCGATCCCCCCGGCTTTCTGCGCACTAGCCACCGCATGCAACGCCACAGTCGTCTTACCCGAAGACTCCGGACCGTAAATCTCAATCACCCGGCCACGAGGAAGACCACCCACACCCAGCGCCACATCCAACGCAATCGACCCCGTCGGAATAACCCCCAATGCCGGGCGCACCTGATCACCCAAGCGCATCACAGCACCCTTGCCGTAGGCCTTTTCGATCTGGGCCATCACCGTGTCCAGAGAAGCAGCCTTGGGATCCAACGAAGAAGAACGAGACCCCGACGAGGCCTTGGAAGAACGTGCCATGACACACCTTGCTTTCTGCGAATACTCGAAACGGCCGTCTACCTGCGACCTCAAGCGCGACCACCAGGCCAACAACTCGGGTCAGACGTTAAAAGGAACCACCGACAAGGTCCCGCCACCGCAACGGCAACTGTGGACCATACCCCATGACCAACCAGGTTGTGGAGCAGCCGGACCCGCCGGTCGAGTACCGGCAGAAAGTCCCATCACCCACAAACTACCGAACAAATGTTCGATAGGCCACCTCAACACACGCCACCACATCAGTACTTATCGCGATTCTCCTGCAATGGAACAACTCGCCCCAGCCGCCGCTCCGGCGGCACCCCCATCTGTTCCACCAATGCCTCCCATACCCGCCGCGGCTCAACACCAGACTCCAGGAGCTCATCAGGAGTACCCCCACCCAACGCCGTCACACTCTGATGCGACGCCAAAACCTGCGCACGCGCAGCCCCGAACTCCTCATCCATCAACCGCCAAAACTCACTAAGACGCATAACCCAAGTCAACCACCCCGCACCATCACCCCAGGCGGCACCTACCTCTTGCTGTGAATCATGCGCAGCAAAGGCGACAGCTAGTCAGTTGAACACACTGGCGTGACCCACCTCTTGAATATACCCCTGGGGGTATGTTCAACTGGGTTTATCACCACCCGCCACACCCCTGGGAGACCCCCATGCTCTTCACCCAGCACTACCTCGACTGCCTCTCACAGGCCTCATACGTCATCGGTGACGAAACAACAAAGAAAGCCATCATCATCGACCCCCGACGCGACACCGACGACTACCTCAACGAAGCCACCGAAAACGGCATGAACATCATCGGAGTCATCAACACCCACTTCCACGCCGACTTCGTCTCCGGACACCTCGAGCTGGCAGAAAAAACCGGAGCCTGGATCGGATACGGCGAAAAAGCCACCCCCGACTTCACCCACCGACCACTCACACACGGCGAGCGCATCAGCCTCGGAGAAGTCACCCTCGAAATCCTGGCCACCCCCGGACACACCCCCGAATCAATCAGCATCCTCGTCTACGAACACGCAGACGACGACGTGCCCTACGGCGTACTCACCGGCGATGCACTCTTCATCGGTGACGTCGGACGACCAGACCTCCTAGCATCCAGCGGCACCACCGCCGAAGAACTCGGCCGCAACCTCTACCACTCCATCCAACACACCCTGATGTCCCTACCCGATGAAGTCCGCGTCTTCCCCGGACACGGCGCCGGATCAGCCTGCGGCAAAAACCTCTCCACCGAAAAACAATCAACAATCGGTGAACAACGCCGCACCAACTACGCCTGCACGCCCATGAGCGAACAAGAATTCGTCGATATCGTCACCGCAGGCCAACCAGCCCCTCCCGCCTACTTCGCCTACGACGCCACACTCAACAAAAAACACCGCCCCACCCTCGGCAACAGGGTCACACCAGCCCTGAACAACACCGAACTCGACCACGCCCTCAACAACGGCGCCCTCATCCTCGACACACGCGCAACCGAAGAATTCACCGCAGCGCATCTACGCGGATCCATCAGCGTTCCCTTCGACGGGCGGACCGCCGAAACTGTCGGCATGCTCCTCACACCCGAACAACGCATCATCCTCATCACCCCCGAAGGGCTCGAACAAGAAACAACCATGCGCCTTGGCCGCATTGGATACGACCACGTCCTCGGATACCTCCCCCGCCTCGACAGCTACCTCAGCGAACACCCAGAGAAAGCCGGACAGGCCAACCGCCTCGAAGTTCACGAGCTCGACAACGCTGCGCCACACACACAACTACTCGACGTACGTGGCCCCGGCGAAGCAGCAGAAGGCGCCATCCCCAACACCATCAACATCCCCCTGCCGCAGCTAGCCCAACGACTCAACGAACTAGACAAAAACCGCCCAGTGATCGTCTCCTGCGCCGGAGGGTGGCGATCCAACGTCGCCGCAAGCTACCTACGCCACCAAGGATTCAGCAACGTCGCAGACCTCATCGGCGGCTACAACGCCTGGGCCGACGCACACTCAATGGCGCACTGACATGGACTGGTGGATCCCCCCATTAGCCCTAGCCGTCGGTGCCCTCATGGGCGCCCTCGGCGGAGGCGGAGCCATCCTCACAGTCCCCATCCTCACCACCCTGATAGGGCAAACACCACGCGCAGCAACCACCGGCTCACTCATCATCGTGGGCCTGTCCGCCCTCATCGGCGTCATCCCACACCTGAAAACCGGGCGAGCCAAAATCGCCGACGGCCTCACCTTCGGAGTCTTAGGGTCAGCAGGCGCGCTCATCGGCTCCCACCTATCAGCCACGGTGCGCGGCCCAGTGCTCATGGTCGCTTTCTGTGCACTCCTGCTTCTTGTCGCAGCAGTGATGATTCGCAAACAAATCCGCGCCGCCCCCACCGGCACAACACGCCGCGGCTGGATCGCCCGCATCGGCGCAGCAACCGGCGTCGGCCTACTCACCGGGTTCTTCGGGGTCGGAGGAGGATTCGTCATCGTGCCCGCCCTGACTCTCATCATGGGCCTAGAAATGCCCGCAGCCGTAGCCACATCCCTGCTCGTCATCGCGATCAACTCAGCAACCTCACTGGCATCCCGCGCCACCCAAGAACTCCCCCTGGACTGGGCCACCCTTCTTCCATTCGCTGCACTCACAGCCTTCGGAACTCTCCTAGGAGGACGATTAACCACCCGTATCAATCAACGCGCCCTCAACCTCGCATTCATCGCCCTACTCATCCTCCTAGCCCTGGGCTTGGCTGCACAAAACCTGCCCGAACTCATCAACCAGTAAGGAAACCCTCCATGACCCGCTCCGAACACATCACCGCCGCACAAGCAGACACCTGGATCCACAGCCCCGACGCCCCCACCCTCCTCGACGTCCGCACACCAGCAGAATTCGCCAGCACCCACATCGCCGGATCCATCAACGCACCCATCGACCTCATCGAAAAAGACGCCGCCCGCATCGGCGCAGCCATCCCCAACGACGTCCTCCTCATTTGCCGCACCGACAACCGCGCCCACGCCGCAGCCAAAGCCCTCGCCCCCACCATGGGCGGAAAAATCCACGTCCTCGTCGGCGGCATGACCCAATGGGAAAAAGAACACCGACCCGTAGAAAACGGACAAGGCGGCCCCTGGGCCATGGACCGCCAAGTCCGCACCGTCGCCGGCGCACTCGCCCTAAGCAGCATCGCCGCAAGCACCATCGCCCCCAAAGCCAAATGGCTCGCCGGAGGCATCGGCGCAGGCCTGCTCTACGCAGGCCTATCCGACACCTGCGCCATGGCAAAACTCCTCGACAAAATGCCCTGGAACCAGGTCAACAACTCCCCCACCACCGAAACCATCCTCACCGCCCTGACACACAAGAAAAACTAACCCCCGCCACAAAACTCACAACACAACACCACCAAGCCCGTGGCCAGCGACCTGGCCACGGGCTTAACAACAAAAACCACCCCCACCAAAACCCGCCAGCGCCGCTCACCGCCGCAACACCATCCCAATGGCAGGATGACGCACACCCCCCAGCCACGGAACGAGGTGACATGAACACCCCCAGCGACGACACCAACCCCCTAGCCGCCTTCCACCCAGCCACCCGCACCTGGTTCACCGAAACCTTCCCCGCCCCCACCCCCGCACAACACCACGCCTGGAACGCCATCAACACCGGCAACGACACCCTCGTCGTCGCACCCACCGGATCAGGAAAAACTCTCGCCGCCTTCCTCACCGCCATCGACCGCCTCGCCCACACCACCCCCACCCCCGACACACCCCCCGGCGTACGCGTCCTCTACATCTCCCCACTCAAAGCCCTCGCCGCCGACGTCGACCGCAACCTCGCCCGCCCCCTACGCGGCATCGCCGCCGTCGCACGCCGCACCAACACACCCCAAAACACCGTCACCGTCGGCATCCGCACCGGCGACACCAGCACCAAAGACCGCCGCGCCATGGCAACCACACCCCCCGACATCCTCATCACCACCCCCGAATCTCTCTACCTCCTCCTCACCTCTGCAGCACGCACCATCCTGCGCAACGTCGACATGGTCATCATCGACGAAATCCACTCCCTCACCCCCACCAAACGCGGAGCACACCTAGCCCTAAGCCTCGAACGCCTCGACGCATACGCCGGACACCGCGCCCAACGCATCGGCCTATCCGCAACCGCCCGCCCCCTCGACGAAGTCGGCAAATACCTCACCGGAGGTCTGCCCTACACCCTCGTCCAACCCCCCGCACACAAAGAATGGGACCTTGACATCGTCGTCCCCATCGAAGACATGTCCCTACCAGGCCAACCCACCGGAAACCCCACCGGCGCCGCATCCGGCAACGAAGAACGCCACTCCATCTGGCCCCACATCGAAAACCGACTCCTAGACCTCATCACCACCCACCGCAGCACCCTCATCTTCGTCAACTCCCGCCGCGTCGCCGAACGCCTCACCGCCCGCGTCAACGAAGAATGGGACACCCGCAACACCCCCAACGAAACCACCACCGACACCCCCACCACACCCCCACCCGAACCACCAATCCTCGCCCGCGCCCACCACGGATCCGTCAGCAGCGAACAACGAACCCACATCGAAGAAGCCCTCAAAAGCGGCCAACTCCCCGCAGTCATCGCCACCAGCAGCCTCGAACTAGGCATCGACATGGGCGAAATCGACCTCGTCGCCCACATCGACGCACCCCCCAGCGTCGCCTCCGGACTCCAACGCGTCGGCCGCGCCGGCCACCAAGTCGGAGCCCGATCACACGGCATCTTCCTACCCACCCACCGATCCGACCTCATCCGCACCACCGTCGTCTGCGAACGCATGCGCGCCGGACTCATCGAAACACTCCACATCCCCACCAACCCACTAGACGTCCTCGCCCAACACATCGTCGCCATGTGCGCCATGGACGACTGGACCCTCCCCGAACTCACCAACCTCATCCGCCGCACCGCCTCCTACGCCACCATCCCCACCACCCTCCTCACCTCCGTCCTCGACATGCTCGCCGGACGCTACCCCGACGAAAACTTCGCCGGACTACGCCCCCGCATCATCTGGGACCGCAGCACCGACACCCTCACCGGCCGCCCCGGCTCCCAACGCATCGCCGTCACCAGCGGCGGAACAATCCCCGACCGCGGCCAATTCGGGGTCTTCCTCATCGGCGAAGGCCCCGGCCGCCGCGTCGGCGAACTCGAAGAAGAAATGGTCTACGAATCCCGCGTCGGCGACGTCTTCACCCTCGGCACCTCATCCTGGCGAATCGAAGAAATCACCCACGACCAAGTACTCGTCACCCCAGCCCCCGGCATCCCCGGACGCCTCCCCTTCTGGCGCGGCGACGCCGAAGGACGCGAAGCCGAACTCGGCGCCGCAATCGGCGCCTTCATGCACGAAATCGCCACACTCCCCCACGACACCGCCATCAACCGCGCCACCACCGCAGGCCTAGACACCTGGGCCGCCACCAACCTCGTCACCTACATCCACGAACAAAAAACCGCCACCGGCGCCGTACCCAGCCAAAACACCATCATCCTCGAAATCTTCCCCGACGAACTCGGCGACACCCAGATCGTCATCCACTCCCCCTGGGGCTCCCGCGTCAACGCACCCTGGTCCCTAGCCATCGCCGCCCGCCTACGCCAACGATTCGGCATCGACCCCCACCCCATGCACGCCGACGACGGCATCATCCTGCGCCTACCCGAAACCACCCCCACCGACGACAACACCCCCACCACCCACCAACTCCTCACCGAAATCGCCGAACTCATCACCATCGACCCCGACGAAATCACCGACATCATCACCAACGAAGTCGGCGGATCAGCCCTCTTCGCCTCCCGATTCCGCGAATGCGCATCCCGCGCCCTCCTCCTGCCCCGCCGCAACCCCGCCGCACGCCAAGCCCTCTGGCAACAACGACGCCGCTCCGCCCAACTCCTCGAAGTCGCCAGTCGCTACCCAGAATTCCCCATCGTCCTAGAAACACTGCGCGAATGCATGCAAGACGTCTTCGACGTCCCCGCCCTCAAAACCCTCATGACCAACCTCACCAACCGGCGAACCCGCATCCACGCCATCAACACCCCCACCCCCTCCCCCATGGCACGCACCCTCCTATTCGGATACATCGCCCAATTCCTCTACGAAGGCGACTCCCCCCTCGCCGAACGCCGCGCAGCAGCCCTATCCATCGACCCCGAACTCCTCGCCGACATCCTGGGCACCCACACCACCAGCATGCGCGAACTCCTCGACCCCACCATCGTCGAACACACCGAAGCCCAACTCCAAGCACTCGACCCCGAACGCAGCCCACGCAACATCGAAGAAACCTTCGACCTCATCCGCCGCATCGGCCCCCTCACCACCACCGAAATCACCACCCGCACCCACCCCCACACAGACACCACAACCACCACCACCTGGATCTACGAACTACACAACCGCCGCCGCATCATGCCCATCACCATGGCCGGCGAACAACGCTGGGCCCCCGTCGAAGACGCCGGCAGACTCCTCGACGCCCTCGGCATCACCCCACCATCATGGGTCCCCTCCGCCCACCTCACCCCACCCCAAAACCCCCTCACCGACCTCATCATCCGCTACGCCCGCTGCCACGCACCCTTCACCACCACCGACCTAGCCACCCGACTAGGACTCGGCGAACACATCATCCGCACCCACCTGCACCACCTCGAAAACACCGGCAACATCATCACCGGCGAACTACACCCCGCAAACACCGGACAAGACCACTGCGACCCCGAAATCCTGCGCCTCCTACGCCGCCGCAGCCTCGCAGCACTACGCGCCCAAGTCGAACCCGTCACCCCCACCACCTACGCCCAATACCTCACCACCTGGCACGGCATCACCACCGAAACCGGCACACCACAACCCCAAGAACACGGCACCGAAGGACTCCTGCACGTCATCGAACAACTCGCCGGATACCGCCTACCAGCCAGCGCCCTCGAAACCCTCATCCTGCCCACCCGCATCACCAACTACACCCCAACACTCCTCGACGACCTCCTCACCCGCGGCGAAATCACCTGGCAAGGAAACGGCTCCACCGCAGGCGACGACGGATGGATCTCCCTACACCTCACCGACGACGCCCCCAACACCCTCCACACCCCCACCACAACCCCACCACCAGAAAGCATCCACGCCACCATCCTGACCATCCTCGCCACCGGCGGCGGATTCTTCTTCCCCACCCTGGCCAACACCGTCCGCGAACACATCACCACCACCAACCCCACCACCCCACCACCAAACAACACCACCATCAGCGACGCCCTCTGGGACCTCGTCTGGGACGGACACATCGTCAACGACACCTTCACCCCCATGCGCGCCCTACTCAACAGCACCCGCACCACCCACAAACAACGCCCCCGACCACCACGCCCCACACGACTAACCCGACGCAACCTACGCACCCCCACCCGCACCACCACCCCCGACCCCACACCACCACGACTCCAAGGACGCTGGTCCCTCCTACCACCAACCGAAACAGACCCCACAACCCGCACCCTCACCACCGCCGACATCCTCCTCGAACGCCACGGCATCCTCACCCGCGCAGCCGCCACCAGCGAAAACACCGACGGCGGATTCACCCCCATCTACCGCATCCTCACCCACGCCGAAGAAACAGGAAATATCCGCCGCGGCTACTTCATCGAAGGACTCGGCGCCTCCCAATTCGCCACCAACGCCGCCCTAGACCAACTCCGCACCCACAACGAAAACAACAGAATCGACACAACCCCACCACAACCCCCCGCACTCATCCTCGCCGCCACCGACCCCGCCAACCCCTACGGCGCAGCCCTCCCCTGGCCCACCACCAACAACAACGAAAACACCACCCACCGCCCCGGCCGCAAAGCAGGCGCCCTCGTCATCCTCCACACCGGAAAACTCTGCGCCTACATCGAACGAGGAGGACGCACCCTCCTCACCTTCGGCGACAACACCACCCACGCCCACACCACCGCCACCGCACTAAGCACCATCATCGACACCGGCCGCCTCCCCCAACTCACCATCACCACCATCGACGGCACCCCCGCCCTCCAAGCACAAAATCACCCACTCCACACCCACCTACTCAACAACGGATTCCACCTCACCCCCAATGGACTAAGAAAACGCCATGCCAGAAGGTGACACCGTCGCACGCACCTGCCAACGCCTCCACCACGTCTTCGCAGGCCACACCACCCAAGAAGCCGAACTCAGATGGGGAAACCGCGAAGGAAGCGGACTCATCGGACACACCACCATCGAAGTCATCCCCCACGGCAAACACATCCTCCACCGCTTCTCCAACGGCTGGACCCTCCACTCACACCTACGCATGGAAGGCAGCTGGCGCATCACCCACCCCAACGAACCCCAACGCCACTCACGCCGCGTCCGCGCCCTACTAAGCACCAACGAATGGACCGCCCTCGGCCTATCCCTAGGCATGCTCAACCTCATCCCCACCCGCGACGAACACACCCTCACCGGACACCTCGGACCCGACATCCTCGGCCCCGACTGGAACACCGACCTAGCAACCACCAACCTCCTGACCAACCCCACCACCATCGGCGCAGCCCTACTCGACCAACGCAACCTCGCCGGCATCGGAACCCTCTGGGCCAGCGAAACCCTCTTCACCCAACACATCAACCCCTGGACACCAACCACCACCCTCACCCCACAACAAATCACCAAAATCCTCACCAAAGCCCACCAACTCATGACCGCCGCCCTCAACCACGCCATCCAATCAAGCACCGGATCACACCGCCCCGGACACAACACCTACGTACACGCACGCTCAGGACACCCCTGCCGCCGATGCGGCACCACCATCCGCGTACACCCCATCGGCCCACCCACCCGCGAACGCGTCATGTTCTACTGTCCAACATGCCAAAACGGCCTAGCACCAGGAGACAAAGGCGCCCCCATCAAACCCCTGGGCTACACCCGACACCCACACCCCCGCGGCCCCCGAAAAACCCGGTACGGAAGATGACATGCCCCACATCGATCACCCCCTACCCATCACCCGAACCCTAACCATCCCACCCAAAGAACTCCGCGAACGCTTCAACCGCGCAACCGGCCCCGGCGGACAACACGTCAACACCAGCGACACCCGCGTCGAACTATCCTTCAACCTCACCAACAGCCCCTCCATCCCCGAACACCTCAAACAACGAATCCACGACCGCCTCGCCCACCGACTCAACAACGGAACACTCACCATCACCGCAGCCGACGAACGCAGCCAACTCGCAAACCGAAAAATCGCCCGGCAACGACTCGCGCAACTCCTCCGCGAAGCCGCCGCGCCCCCTACGCCCCAACGCAAGAAAACTCGCCCCACACGCAACTCCGTTCAACGCCGCCTCACCAGCAAAAAACACCGCGCGGCAATCAAACGAAACCGATCACGCCCCTTCGACTAACCCCCCAAACCCCACGCTCACGCAGCAGGACGCGGCACAGCCAAACGACCCCGCTCACCAGAGCCCATCGTCAGCACAACCCCAGCGGCTTCCCCCAACGCAACCTGATCAGCGACATCACGCAACATCTGACTCACCGGCAAATCCAACGCCCCACAAATCGAAGCCAACAACTCCGAACTTGCCTCTTTCTCCCCCCTCTCAATCTCCGACAAATACCCCAACGAGACCGCAGAACGCGCCGACACATCACGCAACGTACGTCCCAACGACTTACGTCGAGAACGAAGTACCGTACCGATCTCCTTGCGCAGCAGCACCATGTTGTCCTCTCCTCGCAATTCCCCTGGCGATCGACCGCCGTGGACAGTCCCCTCCCCAAATAAGGGGAACCTCTCTCCGGCTTGTTATATGCAACGGACGAGCCCCCCAATTCATGCCCTCAACGCGAGGAATAATGCGGTACTCACCGAAAAAGCTGATCCAAGACGCACACAGACCCAAAAACAGGCCCGTGCCCCCCCGTCCAAGAACAACCTCAAAGCCGTTGTCGCAGCAGTCTAAATGCTGCCTCCACCGTGGCGAACCGAATCGCACCACGCTCCCCCGTTAACGAGAGCCGCTCCACCACCGTCTGACACCCCACCTCACCCTGCGGCCCATGCACCGCAATAAACACCGTACCCACCTGCGCATCCTCAGAAGGATCCGGCCCAGCAGCCCCCGTGGTTCCCACCCCCCACTGCGCACCAAACAACCTCACCGCCCCCACAGCCAACTCCGCAGCAACCTCAGCGTTCACCGCCCCCGTAACCAAAGCGCTCTGAGAAACCCCCACCACACGAGCCTTCACCTCACTGCTATACGCACACACCCCACCACGCACCACAGCAGAAGACCCCGGCACCGCAGTCAACCCAGCAACAACAAGACCACCCGTCAACGACTCGGCCGTCGCTACCGTCTGCCCCGCATCCAACAAGGCAGCAACAACATCAGCAGCAGGAACCAACACCTCACCACTCACGCCGACACCTGCCGCGACGACGAACGCACCAACCTCACAGCCTGGAAAACATACTCAACACCCGTCGCCACAGTCACCACCAAGGCACCGGCCACCACAACAACACCAATCCACCACAACACGCCCGTCACCGGAGCAACCAGCAACGCCAACGCCACCGTCTGCAACACCGTCTTAATCTTGCCGCCACGGGAAGCAGGCATCACGCCATAACGAATCACCACCAACCGCAACACCGTGATCCCCCACTCACGCAGCAGAATGAGAATCGTCACCCACCACCACAGGTCACCGATCACACTCAACCCGATAAACGCCATTCCGGTGAGCGCTTTATCCGCAATCGGATCAGCTATCTTCCCGAAATTTGTCACCAAATTACGTGAGCGAGCGATATACCCATCCAGCGAATCCGTCGCCATCGCCAGCAAAAACACCAGCAACGCCCACCACCGCATGGACACCTCATGCCCACCCCCGGCCAGCAACAGCCAGCCGAAGAGCGGGACCATGAAAATCCGCAACACCGTCAACGCATTAGGCACATTCCACGAACTCGGCTGCGTCTGCGGCGCACTACTGGTCATGAGATCACCGCAACCAGATCAGCACCCTCAGAAGTAACCACCCGCGCCGAAATGAGCTGACCAACCTCAGGAAGCTGCGCCGCACCATCACTGCTTTGCACAAGACGCGTCAACCCATCAACCTCCGGACCTTGATGCTCAGCCCGACCGAACACAATCCGGTCCCCCTCAAAGAACGACCCCTCACCCAGATCCTCATCCCACGGCTGAGCCTGCGCATTGGACTCAACAAGCACGCTCACCTGCGAACCGATCCGCTCAGCCGCACGCTCAGCACCCGCCGACTCAGTAATCGTCGAAAGAATATCCAGGCGTTCATCAATAACTTCTTGCTCAACCTTGTCGTCATACCCCTGGGCCTCAGTGCCATCCTCATCGGAGTACCCAAAAACGCCACACACATCCAAACGCGCAGCTGTGACGAAATCAACGAGCATCTGGAAGTCCTCCTCCGTCTCGCCGGGGAACCCAACAATCACGTTAGAGCGGATCCCTGCCTCCGGCGCCAAAGACCGAATCTTCTCGATCAAGCTCAAGAACGACTCCGGATCACCAAACCGACACATCCGGCGCAAAATCTTCGCAGACACATGCTGGAACGAAAGATCGAAATACGGCACAACCTTCTCCGTCTCGACAATCGCCCGCACCAAGTCATCACGCAACTCCGCTGGCTGCAAATACGAAACCCGGATACGTTCCAGCCCTTCCACCTCAGCAAGATCAGGTAACAACGTGTCCAGCAGACGGATATCGCCCAAATCCTTGCCGTACGAGGTCGAGTTCTCAGAAACCAGGAAAGCTTCCTTCACCCCATTACTACCCAGCCAGCGAGCCTCAGCAAGAACATCACTAGGACGGCGAGAAACAAACGCACCACGGAACGAGGGGATAGCGCAGAAAGCGCAACGACGATCACACCCCGAAGCGATCTTCAACGGAGCCCACGGCGCCCCATCCAAACGTGCCCGCACGAACGATTCACCAGCAGTGGCATCCGGCCCCAAATCCCCATGCCCTGGAAGCACGATTCCCGGCGCCGTTTCCTGACGAGCAATCGGAGAAATCGGCAACAGAGAACGACGATCCCGCGGAACGTGCGACTGCACCTGCTCCCCAGCCAAGATGCGACTCAAGTGATCGGACATGTCCTTGTAGGAGTCAAACCCGAAAACACCATCAGCTTCAGGCATTTGCTCAGCTAGCTCACGCCCATACCGCTCCGCCAGGCACCCCACGGCCACCACTGCGCGAGTCTCGCCGCTTTCTTTCAGATCAGCCAGATCAAGAATCGTGTCGATCGAATCTTTCTTGGCCTCTGCGACAAAACCACACGTATTCACAACATTCACGTCGGCGCCAGAAGGGTCGTCAACAAGAGTCCACCCCGCAGCAGCCAAGCGGCCTGCGAGCTCCTCAGAATCCACGTCATTGCGTGAACATCCGAGACTGGTGAGGTGAATCGTGCCGTGAGTGGCATCGTTGCGTGCGGGCGCACTTGCGGCAGCGGTGGGCGAAGTCATAACAACCACTTTAGGGGTGATGCGGGCTGTGCCAACTCACGCACACTTGCCCGCATCTGTTGCACCAAGCGAATCACGTAGCCAACTAGCTGCTTGCGACAAAATTTTGGCACCTGCATCGTGGTTACCGCCATGCGGTTGAACAAGAAGCGCGACCCCTACTCCACCGCCACCGGGCAAGATCAAAACTCCCACCTGCCGCATCAGGTAACCACTGGTGCTAGGACCCCAACCACCTTTGAATGCAACGTCATCGACATTCAAGCCACGTTTGTTGGTTCCGCGCGCAACCGCACCAATCCCCCACGACTGCGTGTGGTCAATGAAACGCATATCCCGCATGATCTGGGCTCCATAGGGAACACACGGAAGCGTCGCAGCGAACTTAGCAGCATCATTCACTCGCCAAGCAGTCAAACCGAACGGCACGCGCACCCCCGCCGAATTCCGCGCAGCCCGGGTGCGTTTATCACCGGTATCACCGAGAACTTCGTTGACCAGCTCTGCCTTCATCCCGAAGTTTTCCAGCCCCTCCCACAAGCGCCGGGCAGCGTCATTGTCGGAGATGCGCACCGACATCTCAATGTCGTTAGCCACAGCTTTAGGCAGATCACCGCCGCGCTGCTGGATAGCTGCCAAAGCCAATGGGACCTTGATCGTCGACCACGCGTCGATCGTGTCCGTAGTGCCCAATTGTTGAACTTGCTCCGGGTGCCCAACCGGCGCCCACGCAATAGTGAGCTGCTGATCCCGCCCAGGCAGTTTCTTGAATCCCTGAACAAGTTTGCTGGCGTCAGTTGTCTGTACAGGCTTCACCGGAGGCGGAGGTGGAGCCGGGGTGCTGATCACTGCTGGCGGCCGCGAAGGCAGCATCGGCGCCACAGTGGGTGTTGCAGTACTGGTTTGTGAGTCTTCCTCCTTTGGTGATGATGCGGAGCTGCCACATGCGGCCATGGTGGCGCAGAGCACTGCGCACACGAACGCAGTGCTCATCCGCCGCCGAGTGACAACTACCTGCCGCGCCCCTGTTGTGTCAGTTGCCACGCGTCCTCATCCTCCAGGTCCCCCTCGTGCACGACTTCTTCGCCCTGCACTTCAACATCGGCATATCGGTCATGTCCCCCTGCCGTGCCTTGTTGACCCTCCGCTGGTGGCGGAGGGGTTTGTCCTTGCATCTGCGCCAGAACGGTAGGCAGATCTTCTGGGCGGATCAACACGTCTCGCGCTTTACTTCCTTCAGAAGGGCCGACAACGCCGCGAGATTCCATGAGGTCCATGAGTCGTCCGGCTTTAGCGAAACCGACACGCAATTTGCGCTGCAACATCGAAGTCGAACCGAACTGGGTAGTAACGACCTGTTTGGTTGCTTCAAGGAGCAGCTCCAAGTCATCGCCGATGTCAGCGTCGATCTGTTTCTTTTCTGTGGCGGGAACAACGTCTTCCCGGTAGCTCGGTTTGAGCTGGTCGGTGACGAACTTGACGACCGCGGCGACCTCTGACTCCGGCACCCAAGCACCCTGTACACGCATCGGTTTGCTCGCCCCCATAGGGAGGAAGAGAGCATCACCTTGGCCGATGAGCTTTTCGGCGCCGGGCTGATCCAGCACGACCCTGGAGTCAGCCAGGGAGCTTGTCGCGAATGCCATCCGGCTGGGCACGTTGGCTTTGATGAGGCCGGTTACGACGTCGACGCTGGGACGCTGCGTAGCCAGGACAAGGTGAATACCGGCAGCGCGAGCCAGCTGGGTGATACGAACAATGGACTCTTCCACATCGCGGGGAGCGACCATCATCAGGTCAGCGAGCTCGTCAACCACAACGAGTAGGTATGGGTAAGGCTCAACGACGCGTTGCGATCCGGGTGGAAGTTTGACGTCACCGGAGCGGACAGCTTTGTTGAAGTCGTCGATGTGTTTGTACCCGAATGCGGCCAAGTCGTCGTAGCGGGCATCCATCTCTTTGACCACCCATTGCAGCGCTTCAGCGGCTTTTTTGGGGTTGGTGATGATGGGGGTGATCAGGTGTGGGATGCCTTCGTAGGCGGTGAGCTCGACTCGTTTGGGGTCCACGAGAATCAGGCGTACTTCGTCGGGGGTGGAGCGCACGAGGATCGAGGTGATCATCGAGTTAACGAAGCTGGATTTACCCGACCCTGTGGCACCTGCCACGAGGAGGTGGGGCATTTTCGCCAGGTTGGCGATAACGAATCCACCTTCGACGTCTTTACCGACGCCCATCACCATGGGGTGAGGGTTGCGGGTGGCGACTTGGCTACGCAGCACGTCACCGAGACTGACTTTTTCGCGGTCTGTGTTGGGGATCTCGATCCCGATGGCTGATTTGCCGGGGATGGGCGAGAGGATGCGTACGTCTGCGCTGGCTACCGCGTAGGCAATGTTTTTGCTCAGTGCGGTGACGCGTTCAACCTTGGTGCCGGCGCCGAGCTCAACTTCGTAGCGGGTGACTGTGGGGCCACGGGAGAATCCGGTGACTTGAGCGTTGATGTTGAACTGTTCTAGTACACCGGTGAGAGCTTGAACGACGTGGTCGTTAACTTCTGAGCGGGTTTTGTGGGGGGTTCCCTGTTCGAGCAGGTCTGAGGGGGGAAGAGTGTAGGTGACATCGCCGGCGAGGGCAAGTTGTTCGGTGCGTTGCGGGATGGCTTGGGTGGGCGGGGGCACCAGTTCGGTTTGGTTGGTGGCTGGCACGGGGCCAGGTTTGGTGCTGCTGGCTGCGGCGGGGTTGTTGACGCGGTCGAGGGCTTGTGTGGCTGCGCGGTCGGCGGCGGTGGTTGTGTCGCGTTGGGCGTTTGCGGCTTCTTCTGCAGCGATTTTGGGGAGGTCTGCGAGTCTGCGGCTGCGGCCTTTGTGGACTTCTGCGGCTTGCTCGAATGCTTCGTCTCCGTCGCGGTGGTCGAGTTCGAGGTTGCGGCGGGATTTGCGGCGTGAGGATGTGGGGATGGGGATGGTGTCGACGTATTCGTCGAGGCCGAAGAGGCGGTCGTGGAGTTCGGTGAGTCGGTCTGGGATTTCCACGAAGGGGGTTGCGGTGATTACGAGGACCCCGAAGAACGCGACGATGGCTAGTACGACGTAAGCACCCCAGTCGGTGAGCATGGCGTCTAGTGGTGCGCCGACGAGGTAGCCGATCATGCCACCGGCGGAGCGGAATGCTTCGGTGCCGCCGGAGATGCGGGGATTGCCTCGGGCGATGTGGATGATGCCGGCGAGGCTGACGGTCAGGGTGGTGACGCCGATGGCGATGCGTGAGGTGGCAGCGTCTTCGACGGGGTTGCGCATGATGCGTAGCCCGAACCAGACGAATGCTAGGGGCAGGAACAGTGCTCCCCAACCGATGGTGCCGGCGGCGATGATGTGGATGAATTCGCCGAGTGGGCCGGGTAGTCCCCACCATTCGCGGGCGGCGATGATCACGGCGATGATGATGAAGAACAGGCCCATACCGTCGCGTCGGTGTTCTTCGGGTAGTCCGGATGCGGTGCGGCCAACGCGGCGCGCCATGCCTCCGGTCAGGCCAGTGATTCCGCGCAATGCGGAGCCGGCGCCGCGGCTGGGAGTGCCACTACCCGCGCGGGGGGTTTTGGCCGCGGGGGTACGGCGTGTGGCGGCACCGTTTTTGGTCCGGGGGTTCTTGCGAGGGACAGGTTTTCCTTTGGCGGCGGTGCGCCGCTTGTTTGGGGTGTTACGAGTTGCCACCCAAGCAGACTAGGCGATTGACCCGAGGTGGTCTGGTCGACCAGTTGCGACGTGCCGCATAGCGATACGTCGCGGCGGTGGGGCTGTGCTGGTGGCGGCGGGGTGAGGTGTGGGGCAGTGTGGGGTAGTTGCGTGGCGTGTTGGGGCCCGCTCGTCGTGTAGACGGGCGGACCCCAACAGGTGGTGTGGTGTTCTCAGGGCTGGTTAGGCGATGACTACTACGGGCACGATCATTGGGCGGCGGCGTAGTTTTCCGCCCACGAATCCGCCGATGGTGCGGCGCACCACTTGCTGGAGTTGGTGGGCGTCGTTGGTGCCGCGGTCCCATGCGCTTTCGACCGCTTCGCAGATTTCGGGGACGATTTTGTTGAAAACGTCGTTGCCTTCAGCGAATCCTCGGGTGACGACTTCCGGTCCAGTGCTGACTTTTCCGGTGGCCGAGTCGATGACGACGATCGCGGAGATGAAACCTTCGTCGCGCAGGATTTGGCGGTCTTTGAGGAGCGCTTCGTCGGTAGCGCCGACGGAGGAGCCATCGACGTACACGTAATTGCAGTCGACTTTCCCGGTGACGTTGGCTTTTCCGTCCACGAGGTCGACGATGATTCCATCGCCAGCCAGGACGACGCGGTCTTCAGGTAGGCCGGTCGCAGCGGCGAGGCGTCCGTTGGCCAGGAGGTGTCGCCATTCGCCGTGGACGGGCATGGCGTTTTTGGGGCGCAGGATGTTGTAGAGGTAGAGCAGCTCTCCGGCGCTTGCGTGGCCGGAGGTGTGCACTTTGGCGTTGCCTTTGTGGACTACTTCGGCGCCGAGTTTGATGAGTCCGTTGACTACCCGGAATACGGCGTTCTCATTACCAGGGATGAGGGAGCTGGCGAGAACGACTGTGTCACCTTCACCGATTTTGATGCGGTGTTCGTCGTTGGCCATGCGGGACAGCGCCGCCATCGGTTCTCCCTGCGAACCGGTGCACATGAGGAGTTGTTGGTGTTCGGGGTAGTCTTCGATTTTTTTCATGTCGACGATGACACCGTCGGGCACGTTGAGGTATCCCAGTTCGGCAGCGATTCCCATGTTGCGGACCATGGAGCGGCCGATGAGGGCTACCTTGCGGTTGTGTTCGGCGGCGGCGTCGAGGACTTGTTGCACGCGGTGGACGTGGCTGGCAAAGGAAGCCACGATGATGCGGCGTTGGGCTTTGCTGAACACGTTTTCTAGTGCGGGGTAGATGTCCTTTTCGGGCATCGTGAATCCGGGCACTTCGGCGTTGGTGGAGTCTACGAGGGCGATGTCGATGCCTTCTTCGCCGATGCGGGCCATGGCTCGCAGGTCGGTGATGCGCCCGTCGAGGGGTAGCTGGTCCATCTTGAAGTCGCCGGTGTGCAGGAGTGTGCCTGCGTCGGTGCGTACTGCAACGGCTAGGGCGTCAGGGATGGAGTGGTTGACGGCGATGAATTCGCATTCGAAGGGGCCGAGGTCTTCGATGTCTCCTTCGGTGACGTCCATCGTGTAGGGCGTGATCCGGTGTTCTTTGAGTTTGGCTTCGATGAGGGCCAGCGTCAGGTTGGATCCGATGAGAGGGATGTCTTCTTTGAGGCGGAGCAGGTATGGGACTGCGCCGATGTGGTCCTCGTGGCCGTGGGTGAGGATGATGGCTTCGACGTCGTCGAGGCGGTCTTCGATGTAAGAGAAGTCCGGCAGGATGAGGTCGACGCCGGGGTGGGCATCTTCGGGGAAGAGCACTCCGCAGTCGATGATGAGGAGACGTCCTGCGTGCTCGAGGACGGTCATGTTGCGCCCGATGTCGCCGAGCCCGCCGAGGGGGACGATGCGTAGTCCTCCCTCGGGCAGTGCTGGTGGCTCTGTCAGGTCAGTGGGGAATTTCACGAGAGGTGGGCCTCCTTTAGGCCTTGGCGCACGATGTCGCGTTGGGTATCGGTCAGTTGTGCAAGCGGTAGGCGCACGTGGTCGGTGGCGATGATGCCGGCTTCGGCGAGTGCGGCCTTGACGGTGATAGCTCCTTGGCTGGTGCCCATGATTGCGTCGACGGCGGGGATGAGTTTGCGGTGGATGTCGATGGCTTGGGGCAGGTTGCCGTTGTTGAGGGCGTCGATCATGTTTGCGTATTCGATTGACGCGAAGTGGCTAGTGACTCCCACGATACCGTGGGCGCCTTGGGCGAAGTGTGCCAGGTTAGCGCCATCGTCGCCGGAGTACCAGGCCAGATCGGTGGCTCGTTGGACGTGGCTTGCTGCCCATAGGTCGCCTTTGGCGTCTTTGACGGCGACGATGTTGGGGTGGGCGGCTAGGGCGATGTGGGTTTCGGTGGTGATGGGGACACCTGCGCGGCCAGGGATGTCGTAGACCATGACGGGTAGGTCGGTGGCGTCGGCGACTGCGCGGAAGTGGGCGAGGATCCCAGTCTGGGGGGGCTTGTTGTAGTAGGGCGTGACAACAAGTGCGCCGTCGGCGCCGATCTCGGCGGCTTGTCGGGCGAGGCTGATGGAGTGGGCGGTGTCGTTGGTGCCTACGCCGGCAACGATTTTGATGCGGTCTCCAACGGCGTCTTTGACTGTTTGCAGGATGAGTCGTTTTTCGTCGTCACTGGTGGTTGCGGATTCTCCGGTGGTGCCGTTGACGACGAGCCCGTCGTGGCGGCGATCAGCCAGATATATAGCCAGGGACCGGAGTGATTCGAGGTCGAGGGCTCCGTCAGCGGTGAACGGAGTGACGATCGCGGTCAGGACACGACCAAAGGGTGCAATGGCAGACGACATAGGGGCAGGCTATCGGTTTCGAGGGGGGGCCGCGCGGCTCGACCCGTGGGGTTGCTGTTCACGCGGTGGGCTGGTTCCTCACAGCGGCGGCCAGATCGAGGTTTCTGGGGGCAGGTGGGTCGGGTGTTCGGCGGGTGAAGACGTGGAAGAACGTTGCTCTACCCGCTCGGGGGGTCCGGGTAGAGCAACGTTCTCGGGAATCATCGGCGCGACAGTGACAGCGTTACAGCTTTGTGTACACATTTTTTGTGCAAACCGGGAACTTCATGCATGAACCCTGAGCCCGGCAGCTTCGAATCGTTAGGGAATCCGCTTACGGTGCGGACACATCAAGGCTGTGAAACCACCTGTTACCTGTGGGGGTGCTCTGACCCTGCGAGACTAGCCGGATGCAGCAGTACAGGGAGCTCATGGAACGGATTCTCGCTGAGGGGAACGAGCGAGGTGACCGCACCGGAACCGGGACATTGTCAGTTTTCGGCCACCAGATGCGGTTTGATCTTCGTGCCGGGTTCCCGGCATTGACCACCAAGAAGCTGCACCTGCGTTCCATTTTCGGTGAACTGATCTGGTTCTTGCGCGCAGACACCAACATTGCCTGGCTGCATGAAAACGGCATCACGATCTGGGATGAATGGGCCGACGAGAACGGTGACCTAGGCCCGGTGTATGGGCATCAGTGGCGCAGCTGGCCGACCCCCGACGGGCGCACCATCGACCAGATCGCTAACGTGATCACTTCGATCAAGCAGAACCCGTGGTCACGCCGACACATCGTCTCGGCGTGGAATGTCGCCGAGGTTGAAGACATGGCTCTGCCTCCGTGCCACACCATGTTCCAGTTCTACGTCTCTGCCGGCGAGGACGGCGAACCGAAATATTTATCCTGCCAGCTGTACCAACGCAGCGCTGACGTGTTCTTGGGAGTGCCGTTCAACATTGCCTCGTACGCGCTGCTGACGCATATGGTCGCGCAGGTCACCGGTTTGGAAGCAGCTGAGTTCGTGCACACGCTCGGAGACGCGCACCTGTACCTCAACCACATGGATCAAACCCGTGAACAGCTCTCCCGCACGCCACGGCCTCTACCGAGCCTGCATCTAAACCCCCAGGTCAGCAAGATCGATGCTTTCCAGATCAGCGATATCGAACTTATTGGCTATGACCCTCACCCCGGTATCAAAGCCCCTATTGCCGTCTAGCCCTAGCCGCCCTAGCAACACCTCTGCCCCGCTGCTGCTGTTCTTTGTTGAGGAGTGACCACGTGACCTCATTCGTGCCCGCACCCGACCCGATCGTCCCAGAGTCGCGTATCTGTGTGGTGGTCGCGGCCGCCGAAAACTGGGTGATCGGCGCACACGGCACCATGCCGTGGCATTTGCCTGAGGACTTGGCTCATTTCAAACGCATCACCACCGGAAGCGCGATGATCATGGGACGGCGCACTTTCGAAAGTATCGGGCGGGCGCTGCCGGGCCGTCGATCCATTGTGGTCACTCGGGACCGTTCCTGGTCAGCTCCTGGCGCGGAACCTGCATGTTCACTGGCTGAGGCGGTGTCGATTGCTGGTGAGGATCGGGTGACGGTGGCTGGCGGTGGGCAGGTGTATGCCGAAGCGTTAGGCCCGGACTCCCCTGTCGTTGTGGACACTGTGCACCTGACAAGGGTGCATGCTCGCCCGCAGGGCGACACGTGGTTTCCACCTATCGATGAGACCCAGTGGCGTCAGGTCGCCCGTACTGAAGGCCAGGGGTGCACGTTTCTTTCCTATCGGCGGATGTGATGCACCCTGTCGGCACCGACATGTTGCGTGTTGCCGGTGCCGACAGGGCTTCTTCCCTAGGCAGGGTTACAGGCCGAGGTAGTTCTCCAGGCCGACAGTGAGGCCAGGGGTTTTCAACGCGCCGCGCACACCTTCAAGAACGCCAGGCATGAAGCTAATGCGGTCATAGGAGTCGTGACGGATCGTCAGGCCTTCGCCTTCGCCACCGAAAAGCACTTCCTGGTGGGCGACGAGGCCACGTTGGCGCACGGCGTGCACCCGCACACCGTCAACGAGGGCGCCGCGAGCGCCGTCTGGGTCGTGTGTGGTGGCGTCGGGGACGGGGCCGAGTCCGGCGTCAGTGCGGGCAGCGCCGATGAGGGAGGCGGTGCGGGCTGCGGTGCCGGAGGGGGCGTCGACTTTGTTGGGATGGTGTAGTTCGACGATCTCCACGGATTCGTAGAAGCGGGCGGCCTGCTGGGCGAACGACATCATGAGTACGGCGCCGATGGCGAAGTTGGGTGCGATGAGGACGCCGAGGTTGGGGCGGTCAGCTAGTTGGGTGCGGACGGCGTCGAGGCGTTCTTCGGTCCATCCGGTGGTGCCGACGACGACGTGGACGTCTGCGTCGATGGCGGCGCGGACGATGCTGGGAGATGCGTCAGGGACGGTGAAGTCGACGAGGACGTCTGCTTCCTTGAGGGTGTCGAGGCTGTCGCCTGCGTCGTAGCGGGCGATGAGTTCCATGTCGGGTGCGGCGGTGACGGCGTCGCAGACGGTCGATCCCATGCGTCCGGAGGCGCCAGCGACGGCGACTTTGATGAGGTCGGTGCTCACGTAGTGTTGCCCTTCTTTGTCGGGGGTGGTTTTGCGGCGCTGGGTAAAGGCACCTCGGGGGGTGCCTGGTGGCGCCGTGCTTGGGCACCACCCTAGCTTTGAGTTTTGGTGTGCGATGAGGTTGATGCTGGCCTGTTGGGGCGTTGGTCGTGGTGTGGGGTGGGCGGTTGTTTTCTTGTCATTTTTGTTCAGGCCCAGACAAGGGGAACGCGGTGTTGTTAGTGTGGTGGGCATGAAGCAGTGAAACCCGTTGTCCTATCCATCTTTTGTGACTTCGAGGTTTCTGCATGCCCACTATCACCCCTGCTTCGTTCTTGTCCCGCGGCGCACATCTGCGTCTTGATGGGATCAGTAAGTCTTACTCCGATCGTCGTGTTCTGACTGACGTCACTTTCACGGTCAGCCAGGGCGAATGTTTAGCGTTGATCGGTGAAAACGGCACCGGTAAGTCGACGCTGCTGCGCATCGCGGCAGGGGTTGAGCCTGCTGATAGTGGCTCGGTAGAGGCCCCGGGGCGTGTGGGGCTGCTGTGGCAGCACCCCGCCTACGCTTTGAGTGACTCTGTGGCCCAGGTGGTTGAGCAGGCGTGCGCTGCTCCGTTGGCTATCCTGCGCGAGTTCGAGAAGGCAACCCTGGCTCTTGAACACGCCCCGCAGGGCGCTAGCGAACGGTATGACCGGGCGTTAGAGGCAGCCACTGCTCATGATGTGTGGAATTTGGATCATCGCGCCCAGGTCGTTCTTGATGGGGTGGGTCTTGCAGGGGTGAGTTGGCGCCGCCGCGCCGGTGAGCTTTCCGGAGGTCAGCGTGCTCGGCTTTCGTTGGCGTGGCTGCTGCTGAGCCGACCAGACGTTTTGCTGCTGGATGAGCCCACAAACCATTTGGATGAAAGCGGTATTGGGTTCCTCACTTCGTCATTGGCCAACTGGCCTGGGCCGGTGCTTTTCGCCAGCCATGACCGGGCGTTCATGGATGCCACTGCCACCGGAATTGTTGATGTGGATCCTGCTCCGCAGCCGAGTGCTTTAGTGAGTTCGATCGCTGGTGATGGGCCAACCAGCGGGATCGGTGTGCGCCGTTATGGCGGTACGTTCACTGATTATCTGCAGGCCAGGCAGGACGAGCGCCAGCGGTGGCAGAAGCAATACGAGACCGAACAGGCGCAGTTAAGAGAGCTGGAGCGCAGTGTGCGTGACAGCCGCATGGTTGGGCATGCTGGGGCTGCTGCGCGTACTGAGGCGCGCTCGGCGAAGAAGTTTTACGCCGACCGTAATGCGAGTGTGGTTTGCCGTCGGGTCAATGATTTTTCTCGCCGGTTTGAGCAGTTGCAGCGCTCTCAGGTGCGTAAACCTCCGGTAGAGCTTGAGTTTCAAGGGTTGAGTGTGGGGGCTCATGATGGGAACCCTGTTCCTTCAGTTTTGGTGGCGTTGTCTGAGGCTGCGGTCGCTGACCGGTTGGAGCCGGTGTCTGTCACTGTTGGGCGTAGTGATCGTTTGTTGGTTACTGGCCCTAATGGGGCTGGTAAGTCGACGTTGTTGGGTTTGCTTACTGGCGCGCTGCAGCCAGATAGCGGAACTGTGACGATTGCCAGGTCGGTGACGATCGGGGTTTTGGCGCAGGAGGTCGAGCTTGACCTGGGCTGCACGGTGGAGTTGCTTTACGCGTCCATGGTGGGCGCCCAGCGGGCTGAAGCTACACCGTTGAGCTCTTTCGGGCTTGTGGAGCCGCGGGACTTTTCACGACCAGTGGGGTCGTTGAGTGTGGGGCAGCGCCGCCGTTTTGCTTTAGCGGTGGTGTTAGCTACTCGACCTGATCTGCTTGTTCTGGATGAGCCAACTAATCACTTGTCGTTGGCGTTGGCTAGCGCTATCGAAACGCATCTGCCTGACTATCCGGGCGCGGTGGTGATCGCTAGTCACGACCGTTGGCTTACCCGTTCGTGGACTGGGCGGCGTTTGGAGTTGTAAATGATGCGTATCTGTACATGTTTGTCCTTCTCTGCATGCCTTCGAGAAGGCATGCTGGGTGTATGACCTCAGACGTCCTCGCATCGTTGGACGCGGCCGTGGCTGCCAAGGCCGAGAGCGATCTGCTCCGTCGTCGGCGTAGCGCGTTAGCTGAGCGCATCACCGAAGCGGAAGGAAACGTCATCGCAGCGCGGCTGCAGCTGCAGGGTGAGGAACGTGCCGTGAAGCGACTAGAGCGTGTTTCGTTTGCGCATCTGGTCTCTTCGTTACGGGGCACGCACGCCTCGGATCTCAGTAAAGAAAAAGCTGAGGCTGAGCGTGCCCGGTACCGTATCAACGCAGCTCGAGAAGAACTGGGGCGGCTGTTGCGTGAGGAGCAGTCCGTGAAAAGCCAGCTGGAAGCCCTTGGCGACCCTGAAGCCGCGTACGAGAAAGCACTTGCCGCGGTGGTGGAGGCTGGGCGTAATGATTCCGCTGTGGCTGCGCGGGCAGAAAGCGCAACCCGTGAACTTGTGCGGTTGCGGGAGTGCCGCGGAATTGATGAGGCGCTGGAGTCAGGGGAGGTTGCTCAGGAGGCGCTGGCGCGGGCGCGGGATTCTTTGAGCGCAGTGCAGGACTGGTCTATGTGGGACACCTTCGCTGGTGGCGGGATGGTTTCGTCGGTGGTTAAACATGACGCCCTCGATAAAACTGTGGCGCACCTGCGGGTTGCCGCTTCGGCGTGTGAGCGTTTCTCCCGCGACCTGGATGATGTGGGGATTCCTGAGGTGGATGGGGCCGTAGTTTCTCAGTTTGATCGGGCAGTGGATATCTGGTTCGACAACATCTTCACTGATTTGTCTGTGCACCAGTCCGTTAACGAAGCAACAGATGACATCCGCCGCGCAGAGAAAGCCGTGAGCACAGCAATGGATGGTCTGCTCGCTCGCCGCGCAACCTTGAGTGCCTGACGCGACCAGCGAGCACACACATTAGGCGGGGTTTTCTTCCGTAAGGGGGAACTGGCCATCGTTGACCGCTTCAGTGAACACGCGGAAGTCATCCTCGATGACATCTGCGTAGGCGGCGGCCCATGTGGCCACTGCATGCGTGAACCCGCCGCCCGAGCCACCCAAATACCCTGAGGCGGCTGCTGCGTCTGGGCTTTGCGCGTGAGCGCGGGCTAACAGTTGGGCGCACAGTGCGCTGTACATGCGTACCTCGTGCGGTGTTGCTTTACCTAGATCGACACTGCCTTTGTGGTCGCGGAATTGCCGCCAGTAATGGTTGCGGCCATCCGGGTCGACTGTGCGGCCCAAGAAAGGGTCAGATGTGGCCTGCAGTACCCGCTGCCCTTCAGTGACTCGGCGGCAGTATCGGTCTCGCTGGTCGGTGTCTGCGCCGCAGGGGTTCACCCCTGGCATGTCTGCTTGGGTGATACCTGCCTGGGTTTCGAGCACCGATGGCAGTGCTTCTTTCGATTGGAGGATCAGTGGCTCGCCATTGGGGCCTTGCAGGAGAACGATCGAGCAGTGCGTGCCCACGCTGGAGACACCGACAACGCGGCGGGCAGCGTCATTGACGCGGTATTGGGATAGCAAGAGCGCTCGGTCTGTGAGCAGGGTGTAGCGGTAGTCCTCGAAGCGCCGGGCAGCGCTGGCCAGGCCTTTCTCGCTGCGCGGGATGAGTAAGGGTGGGTCTGCTTTGAGGACGAGGCGGCCCGATTCTTCGTGCCGCATGCCAATGCGGTCCAGTGCTTGCTCGGAGGTGCGTTGGCGTGCTTTCTCGACGGTTTTGTTGAGTACGCGTGTGCCGCCGGAGCTGAACCATCCGGCGTCGACCGAGGCGAAGTAGCGGTCGGTGGCGCGGGCTTCGACCAAGGTGCGTAGGTAGGTTGCGTAGGTGGTGACAAGGGCCACGATGTCGTCGTTGATGATCTCGGCAGGGACGCCTTTGGAACGCTGCACCAAAGCCAAGGATGTGGCTAGACGTTTAATGTCCCATTCCCACGGGCCCACACCTGCTTCATCGAAGTCATTGAGGTCGAAAACGATTCGGCGTTCGGGTGAGGCATAGAGCCCGAAGTTTCCCAGATGGGCGTCGGCGTCGATGACGATGTGTACGCCAGTGCGCGGACCTGCGGCTAGGTCCCCAGTCATGACATCGACTGTGCCGCGGAAATACGCGTAGACAGATTGGGTCATTCGTGCCACGCGCACCCCAATAAGGTCAGCGATACGTGTGGAGTGGGTTTTTTCGATAACGGCGATGGGGTCCCGGTGCGGCGGGAGAGCGAGTTCGCCGTGCTCCCCGCGTCGAAGAGCAGTACGGATGTCACGCCCAGCCTCGAGGGCTGTTTCGGTGTCAGATCCGGGTGTGAGGAAACGCTGCACCTGCATGGGGAAAGATTACGTGTTCCCAGCACCATCGCTGCGCCTGCCGCACCCGAGCAACCCCGAGCTAGGTAATAGCGGTGTGGCGGCACCCAGCTGGTCACCGCCACACCACTTACCTCTTACCTATCCCCCAGGGCCACTACTGCCCTGGGAGGTAAAACCAGCGACTCACGCGTTTTCTTGGGCGCGGCGGTTACGGGTGAACAGCACCCCAACCCCAACCAGCACGGCCATCGCCGCAGCAGTACCGAGGAACTGCACCCGAACATCTGGCGCAGACATCCCCAACACCACCACCGCAGCCAACGCAACCAACGCCGCGTACGACAACCACGGGAAGCACCACATCGGCAGTCGTGGCCGCTTGCCTTCTTTTTCGAGCTGACGGCGCAACACGATGTGGCTACAGATCGTCACAGCCCACGTGACGATGATGGTGGCACCAACAATGTTGAGCAGAATCAACAAGATCTTCTCTGCCCACACGTAGTTCAAGAACACTGCCACGAACCCGAACGCCACCGACACAAACACAGCAGCCACCGGAACACCACGGCCATTAATACGCGTCAATCGCTGCGGAGCGTATCCCCGCTCGGCCAGCGAATGAATCATTCGCGAAGCGCCATACAGGTTGGCGTTCAACGCGCTAAGCAACGCAATAACAACAATCAACCCCATGATCAGAGCCGCTGCGGGCAGGCCAGCGTGATCAAGGACAGCCACGAACGGTGTACCCGCCAAGTCAGGGCTGTTCCACGGCAACACCAACACCATGATCGCCACCGACCCCATGTAAAACGCGAGAATCCGCCACAGAATCGTGTGCATAGCGCGGGCAATATTGGCAGAAGGATCATCCGAATCAGCAGCAGCAACCGCGACGATCTCGATACCACCGAACGCGAAAATCACCACCAACAAACCAGCAGTGATACCACCCAAACCTTGCGGGGCGAACCCGCCATGCGCGGTCAAGTTAGCCAAACCAGGTGAAGGCACCGGCAGCAACCCCACCAGCAGCGCCACCCCGATCAGCAAGAATGCGATCACAGCGCCTACTTTCACCAACGCGAACCAGAACTCGAACTCGCCAAAATTCTTCGCTCCGGTCAGGTTGATCAGGGTGAACAACACCATGAAGATCAACGCCAACGCCCACTGCGGAACCCCATCCCAAATACCGACAAGGATCTGCGCTGCCGCTGTCGCTTCCGCAGCGATCACCACAACCAGCTGCAGCCACCACAGCCACCCCATCGCAAACCCCACCGCCGGGCCCAATGCCCGCTCGGCATAGACAGAAAACGCCCCGCTGGAGGGGTTCTCTGCCACCATCTCGCCAAGCATCCGCATGATGAGCAGGACAACAATCCCGGCCGCGAGATAGGAAACAAGAACCGCTGGGCCCGCTGCAGTGATTCCGGCGCCCGACCCAACAAAAAGGCCTGCGCCGATAGCTGACCCCAAACTCATCATCACGAGGTGGCGGCTATTCATCGTCCCAGCCGAAGCCGACGATGAAGCCGCAGTGGAGGGGTGTTCGCTGGACATGTGCGAAATCCTTTGCTGCAAGAGAATGCGTTAAGGGGCAGCGTAGACGCCCGTCAGCACGGTGGACACACAAGCCAAGCCAAACATGGCACGGGGTTTTGCTGCGAAAACACGCAACACACCCCACTGCTGTGACCGACCATTAACAAGCGTCCCCACCGCCAAAGACCGTGGGACGTTGCCGCTGAACAACACTGCTGTCAATCTGAGCAAATGAGAGCGAACACCACACCTGCAGGCGAGCTTCGCTCGATCCGCAAAACTTACGGCGCAATCACCGCAGTCGATGGAGTGTCTCTGCATGTGACACCAGGAGAAATCCTGGCGCTGGCAGGCCCGCACGGCGCAGGTAAAACAACCACCCTTGAGATCTTGGCCGGATTGCGCCGCCCAGACTGCGGTCACGCCCTCATCAACGGCACCATCCCTGCGGGTTCTTTCAAGGCTCGGCTGCATGTGGGAGTACAGCAGCAACACTCACGCTTACCGGCCGGTTTGAAAGTGCGAGAAGCGATCCGCTCAGCATCAGCGCTCTACCTGAACCCCGGACCTGTTAAAGCGATCGTTAACAGGCTGGGGTTGGATCCTTACCAAAACTGCACTGTGGACACTCTCTCTACCCAGTGGCAGCGCTACCTCGATGTCGCTTTGGCCTGCATCGGCCGCCCCAGCCTGCTCATCCTCGACGACCCCACCAACGGTTTTGACTCTCAAGCACGCGCCGACATGTGGCATTTCTTCGGCGAACTACGCAACGCTGGCGTAGCCATCATCACCTCCACCCATGATCCCGCCGAGGCTGAAGCTTTCGCTGACCGGATCATCGTTCTCACACACGGGCGGGTAGCAACCTACGAGGCCACCTCCGATGTGCTTGCCACAGTTAACGAGGCCCCACAGAGCACATGCGCCTAACCCCCGGGGTAAACCGCCACCGCCGCCGCGCGCACGGCAGCGAGGCAGAAAACCGGCACTTCGCAGGCATCCGCTGCGGCTCTACTGCGCGGCAAGAGCTTTGGTGAACTGTTCGGCCCGGTCATCACACGTACGTTTCGAGCACCACGAGCACAACTGGCCATCAGGCACCACGTCCCAGTGGCAACACGTACTCCGATCAAAAAACACTCGGCTGCGCTGTGCATCACTGATCACGCGGAAAGCCCCCGTCCGGCGCAGCTGAGGGTGAGCGAACACCGACTGGGCCGCATCAAGCACCTCCCCAGCAGGTAAAGACGCTGAAGCGAAACGGAATCCGGCCGCTAATGAGGCAGCAGCGTTGCCTCGCGCATTAGCAATCGAGAACCGCGCTACCTGATGGAAAGTCCGTGCAATAGGCATCAGGTGCTGCTCGAAAACAACATCGACCAACACGGCCCCATCCCCGCGACTGCCCTGCACCTGATCAATCCACACTGCCGCAGGCGAGCCATCCACGAATGTTGTCGCGCATCGTTCGGCAGAAACATCCAGCACACACCCCGTCAGCGCCCACGCCCATGAAGTGATGCCACACCAGCGGTGACAGTAGCGTTGAAACACCAAAGAGGCAGCGTGCCGGTTAGCAGGGATGCCGCGGGAAACCGCGTGTTCTTCAATAACGGCTCGTGCCACATCCGGGTTGGTCATGCTGGTTGCTGAACGAGTAAGCGAATCCGCCGGCGCTTGCACCCCAACATTCAGCCCCTCACCCCATGTCCATGCCGGGTTGGTCTGCCCTGCATGAAGCAAAAGCTGCCCCAATGTTTCTTCAGGTGTGCAGGTGTCCCTGTAGGCAGGGGTAAGTGGCACGAGGTGCCCCTTTCTGTCTTTTGGTCACGAACCGAAACTCTTACCTACCTTCTTAACTGGGATAGTGGTGTGCGTGTGGCGGATATCAGTGCTGATCCGCATCGAGCAGAATTTCGGGCTGCACTCATCGCCTCATCCCAGGCGCGCACACCAGGTCATTAGTTACTTCCCTCCCAATCGAACGTTCGCGTTGTGATGAGATTGAGGACAAAGGTAGCAATCCTGTCGTCTCAGCGGCGTTGGCACCATGGGGCACGGCTGCGCTTTGTGGGCTTATCGAAAATATTTTTGCAGCTAGCAATAAATGTGGCGGCAGGTGGGGCGATGCTATTCGTTTCCGGAATAGCATCAAAAGACTGGCTAGCAGTTTTGAGTGGTGCTTTGTTTCTTTTATTTGCAGTAAGCATTCGCAGACAGTTCCACACCTGACTATTTCGTATATACACGGTAGGGTCAGGTGTGGAACTGACTCACGGCAGCTGCGCATCACCTTCTCGGGTGGGAAAATTCATGATCAGCGGAAAGAGAAAAACAGTCCCTGGCCACCCCAAACGCCCTAGTGGGACGTCACCCTTAAGGAATGACTCAGCAACCACCGTCGCCCGGGGCCTCGCACCCACACAATGACCCTTTCCCCTCCCCCACCAGCTCTGCCTCCACACCGGCAGGCAGCGCTCCTTCGCGCACAGCTGCCCCGCAGGGGGATGCGCGGCGGCTGCCGTTTAGGGGGGCCGAATATCAACACCTTCTGCGCACACCAAACCACCAAAAGTGGCGCCCTGTGCTCTCACTGGGTATCGCTGGCGCAGCCACCGTTATCTTTTTCCTAGTTTTGACCGGTGCAGGGTTGCTTCTCGCCATGATCTTTGGTGGTGAAGAGGCTCTCCAGCGTGAACTTGCGGTGTGGAACACCGAGAACGACTCCACCTTCCTTTCCAAGCTCACCCTGGATTTGATCCTGGCTGCTCTTATTCCTTGCACTTTGGTGGCCGTGTGGTTCGGCAACCGGGGATGCCCGAAGCTGGTGCATTCGGTTGTGGGGCGTTTCCGCTGGAAGTGGGCGCTGCGATGCGGAATTGCGCTGCTGCCGCTGTGGGTTGTTTACATCGCCGTGGATCAGTTCTTCACCGCTCCTGAGGGAAGCCGGCCGGAGTCGAACCTGTTGATGCTGATCTTCCTCGCAATTTTTGTCACCCCACTTCAGGCGGCTGGCGAGGAGTACTTTTTCCGCGGCTGGATCATGCAGAACGTTGGTGCATGGTTTGAAGACCCGCGCAAAGCTTTGATTATTTCGGGGGTAGTTAGCACGGTCGTCTTTGCGTGGATCCATGGGTCTACAGATTTCTGGGTTCTTGTTGACCTGGGCACGACAGCAGTGGCCTGCGTGTATTTGACGTGGCGCACTGGCGGTTTGGAGGCTGCCGTAGCGCTGCACACTGTGAACAACAGCGTGGTCGGGATTATCACTGCGATCGCTGGAACGGCTAGTGCGAGCAATGTTTCTGAAGCGACGACTGGGTCATTTTTTGCCACGATGATCTCGATCGGCATTCACGTGGCAGCAGTGTTGATTCTGCTGCGCTTGACCCGTGACGCTGACCTGGATGTGCATGCGCAAGAGCCGTATGCCATCCGCGCCAACTCCCAACTTTCCTGAGGCAACCTCATAAATAAACAGCGCGACCCTTTCCCCTATATTTGATGAAACAGGGAAAGGGTCGCGCTGTTTATTTATGAGCAGTAACTTTCTTTACTTAATAGACAATTATTTAAATGGATTTCTATCACTGCCAGTTAGGATGTGGCCGTGATTAACCACTACCCCTCTCCCCACCGCACATCAGCACGATCATCACATCCTGTGCGCCAGTGACGTACCCGGCAGCTCGATGCTTACCTAACGTCATATGTGAAATCTTATGTTGCTCACAACATTTCCCTGTCACGGTTTCCTTCGTGACTCTAAGCTGAATCTGGCTGGAGCAACTTTGGCTGCGACGTAGGGAGATCGAAGATGACAACCCCAGCAGTAAACGACACGCACGCCACCGCAAAGCCTGAGCGCCGATGGTCTTTCCCATCTGCTTTCACAATTCTTTTCCTGCTCACACTTCTAGCCGTCGGGGCCACCTGGCTCGTCCCTGCAGGCTCCTACGCCAAGCTCACATACGATCAGCCATCCCATTCACTGACTGTCACCTCACCCCAAGGGCAAAAGACACCCTTGCCCGCCACTCAAAATTCCCTTGACAAACTCGGCGTAAAAATCGACGTCAGTAAATTCACTGATGGGGCCATCACAAAACCTGTATCAATCCCACACACCTATGAACGCCTAGAGCAAAACCCAGCTGGCCTTGCCGATATCACAACCAGCATGGTTAACGGCACCGTCGAAGCAGCTGACATCATCGTGTTCATTCTTATTCTCGGTGGGCTGATCGGTGTAGTGAAAGCAACCGGGGCATTCGATGCTGGCCTCATCGCTCTAACCCAACGCACCAAAGGACGTGAATTTCTTCTCGTATCAACAGTTTCAGTTCTGATGGTGTTGGGTGGCACCTCGTGTGGCCTTGAAGAAGAAGCTGTCGCGTTCTACCCGATTCTCGTGCCGATTTTCATCGCTATGGGCTACGACGCCATCATCTGCGTCGGCGCGATCTTCCTCGCCGGATCAATGGGAACCACCTTCTCCACCATTAACCCGTTCTCTGTTGTCATCGCCTCCAACGCTGCCGGCACCCAATTCACTGAAGGGATATGGTGGCGGGCTTCTGGGTGCGCAGTGGGCGCGGTCGCTGTGATCGCCTACCTATGGTGGTACGCCCGCAAAATCAAAGCCGACCCGAGCTGCTCATACACCTACACAGACCGAGAAAAATTCGTGGCCCGCTGGCAACTAGGCGCCGACGATGACAGCCATGTGGCATTCGACTGGCGCCGCAAAATCATTCTCGTGCTGTTCGTGACGCCTTTCCCGCTCATGGTGTGGGGCGTCATGGCTGGCGGATGGTGGTTCCCAGAGATGGCGGCCTCTTTCTTGGCCATCACGATTGGCATCATGCTCCTGGCCGCTACCGGCCCGCACCGACTCAGCGAAAAACAACTCGTTGACAGCTTCACTGCGGGAGCTTCCAGTCTGGTGGGGGTTTCGCTGATCATCGGGTTGGCCCGGGGCATCAACCTCGTCATGAACAACGGGCTCATCTCTGACACGATGCTCGATGCGGCATCAAACATGGTGCAGGGGATGAATGGGCCACTTTTTATCGTGGCGATGCTGTTCGTGTTCTTCTTTCTCGGGTTTGTGGTGCCTTCTTCATCGGGGTTGGCGGTGTTGGCGATGCCGATCATGGCGCCGCTGGGTGACACAGTCGGCATCGACCGGTGGATCATCGTGTGCGCTTACCAGTGGGGGCAGTACGCGATGCTTTTCCTTGCCCCAACGGGGCTGGTGATGGCCACGTTGCAGATGCTTGACATCTCGTTCTCGCACTGGGTGCGGTTTGTGTGGCCCATGGTTGTTTTCGTGCTCAGTTTTGGTGGACTACTGCTGATCACCCAGGTGTTCCTCACCACATAAACGCCTCGACTGCAGGGCTCAGAGCTCACGTATTAACGAACCTAGGGGGTGCCTCTTGGGTGTCTCACAACCTCGCGTCGTAGGTTGGGGGTGCACAGTCTGAGAGGTCGCGGTCTGTCACGAGAGCGGCGGGTGTCGTGCAAGCCGTGGCGAAAATGGTTCGACGAGAGGTTTTTTCGGTGGGTGAACCGGTTAGCGCGGCGCACGCTCTCGGTGAGGATGTCCGGGTCGTGTTGCGGTTGGGTAGTCATTTGGCCGCAGCAGGAACAGGGTCGTATCGGGTTCGGCAAGCGATGCGGCAAGTGGCGGCAGCTTTAGGTATTGAGCATCTGGATGCCAGCATCACAACAACGTTTATTGCGTTGACAGCGCGGCGGGGTGAGGAGTTCCGCACCGTGGTGCGCGAGATTTCGAGCGTTGGGGTGGATGCGGGGCGGATCGCTGGGTTGGAGCGGGTTGCGGCGCAGGTGCGGCCAGGAGTCACGGCCGCGGAGGTGGATGCGCGGATCACGGCTGTGCAGCGCGGTGTTCGCCGGTGGGGGGTGTTTCCTCGTTCTGCGGCGGCAGGGGTGGGGTGTGCTGCGTTCGCGTTGTTGAATGGTTTTGGGGTGTGGGATGCGGTGGCTGTGGTGGGGTCGGCGGCTTTGGGACAGGCCGTGAGGATGTTGTTGACGCGTCGTCATGTTGCGCCGTTGGGTGTGGTGGGGGCGTGTTCGGCGGTGTCGTGTCTGGTGTTTCTTGCTGTGGCCACTGGATTGACGGCGTTGACGGGGGTGGAGGGGATTACGCCTGGGGCTGGGTTGGTGACTGCTGTGCTGTACCTGGTTCCTGGTTTTCCGCTGTACACGGGGCTGCTTGATTTGGCTCATCAGGATCTTTTGGCCGGGGCGGGGCGGTTGTTGTACGCCGGGACGGTGGTGGTCACTTCAGGGGGTGTGGTGTGGTTTCTTGCTTCGATCACGGGTGTGGCTCCGGCGGTGCCAACTCCGCATGAGCTGGGGTTGGTGGCCAGTGTGTTGTTGTGGGGGGTGGGTGGTTTTGTTGGGGTGGCTGCGTTCGCGATGTTGTTCGATGCGCGGTTACGTATCGTGTTTCTTGCTGGGGCGATTGGTGCGGCAGCGAATCTGACGCGGATGGCGTTGGTATTTTTCGCGGTGCCAGCGCAGACGGCGTGTTTCACCGCTGGGTTGGTGATTGGTTTGTTGGCTGCGGTGGCCGCCAAGTTGGGGCAGGTGCCGCGGATCACGGTTTCGGTGCCGGCGGCGATCATCATGGTTCCGGGGACGTTGATGTACCGGGCTCTTTACCACTTGAATGCCGGTGCGATGAGCGAGTGTGTGAGTGAGACAGCGCATGTGGCGCTGTTGTTGATTTCTATCGGTGCGGGGTTGGGGTTGGCGCGTTTGTGTACTGATCCGGCGTGGACTTTCGATCACCGGCCAGCGAGGGCGGCCGCCGCGAAGTGAGGTGGTCCGCCCTCGCTGTGGGGTTAGTTCTTACTTGGAGGCAGCTGCTGCGTCGGTGAGAACTTTCTGCAGGGTGTCGGTGATGAGTCGTACTTCGTCAGCGGTGACAACCAGCGGTGGGGCCAAACGGATGGTGGATCCGTGGGTTTCTTTGACGAGTACGCCTTCTTGAGCCATGCGTTTGGCGGCTTGTTTACCGGTCATGAGGGCTGGGTCGATGTCTACTCCGGCCCATAGGCCCACGAGCCGGTAGCTTTCTACGCCGTGGCCGACGAGTTTGTCGAGTCCTTCGCGCATGACTGGTTCTAGTTCGCTGGCGCGGTTTTGGAATTCGCCGGTTGCTAGTAGGCGCACGACGGCTAGTCCTACTGCTGCTGAGAATGGGTTTCCGCCGAAGGTTGATCCGTGCGATCCGGGGGTGAGCACACCTAGGACGTCTCGGTCGGCTACGACTGCTGAGACGGGCAGGATTCCACCGCCGAGTGCTTTGCCCAGCAGGTACATGTCGGGTACTACGCCTACGTGGTCGCATGCGAATAGGCGTCCGGTGCGGCCCAGGCCTGACTGGATTTCGTCGGCGATCATCAGGACTTGATGTTCGGTGCATAGACGACGCACGGTGGGTAGGAAGTCGGCGGGCGGGATGATCACGCCGCCTTCGCCTTGGATTGGTTCTGCGAGTACGGCCACGGTGTGTTCATCGATCGCGGCTTCGAGGGCGGCGGCGTCTCCGTAGGGAACTACTTCGAATCCGGGGGTGAAGGGGCCGAAGTGTTCGCGTGCGTCGGGGTCTGTGGAGAATCCGACGATGGTGGTGGTGCGGCCGTGGAAGTTGCCGTCCATGACGATGATTTTTGAGCGTTCGGGTGTGACGCCTTTACGCAGTGATCCCCAGCGGCGGGCCACTTTGATGCCGCTTTCGACGGCTTCGGCGCCGGTGTTCATCGGCAGGACCATTTCTTTGCCGCATAGTGCTGCCAGTTCGGTGCAGAAGTCTGCGAGGCGGTCGGAGTGGAAGGCGCGGCTGGTGAGTGTCAGTGTGTCTAGCTGTTCGTGTGCGACTGCGGTCAGTCCGGGGTGTCGGTGTCCGAAGTTGAGGGCTGAGTATCCTGCCAACGCGTCGAGGTAGCGGCGTCCATCTACATCTGTCACCCACGCGCCTTCTCCGCTGGCAAGCACAACTGGCAGAGGGGCGTAATTCGGTGTGATGGCGGCTTCTGCCGCTGCCAGGTGCGCGTCCGTGCGCTCACCGACGTGGTTTGTCGAGACGTCAATGGACTGGGTCATATGGGTACCTCCGCGTGCTCTGCCCATGGGCGGGGGTACGGGTGCACTGGGGTGCTGCCGCCGACCCTCGCCTATGGGGATCGTGGACCGCGCGTGAGTGACGAACCCGCCGGATGCTCTGGGGTGGGCGGGTGTGGCCGTGTTGTACGTGCGGTGTCACCAAGAGGTGACCAGGTGAAGGTACCCGACGAAACCCTTTTGTGGAAGGAAAAAATACAGAAAGTAGAGCTTTCGTTTGATTTTAACCTTCAAGGTATCTGGCGCTGTGCGCTGACCCCTCGGCTGATGAAGCAGCTATCTCAGATTCTTTTCACCATGTAAATTACGTGAATTAAATATTTCACCTAATAAGTCGAACTGATTTACAGCTTCTCAACTTTTCCGATTTTAGCTTTTTATCAACTAGCGCTAATTCTATTCATATTGGAATATGAAAATATCTCAACTGATCGCGCCCGCTCAGTGAGGGCGAACATGGGCCGTTCATCTCCGCTGGCTAGCAGTTCACTCCGGCTGTTGCTGGTCCGATAATCTGCCAGCATGTCGGTCTCCGCCCTGTCGACGAGTTCACAGACCTACCTCAAAGCCATCTGGGGTCTGCAGGAATGGTCAAATACTCCTGTCACCACCTCAGCGTTAGCCTCGCGCGTGGGCGTGAAACTCTCCAGCGCTTCTGATGCGGTGCGCAAGCTCACTGCCCAAGGGCTTGTTGAGCACGCTCCCTACGGTGAAGTGACACTCACTCCCACGGGACGTGCGCATGCGGTGGCGATGGTGCGCCGCCATCGCCTACTCGAAACGTTTTTGGTTCAGACTCTCGGATACCAGTGGGATGAGGTGCATGATGAGGCGGAAGCCCTTGAGCATGCAGTGTCGGACCTTCTGGTAGAGCGCGTTGCTACGCATCTGGGAAATCCCACCCGTGACCCGCACGGCGACCCCATCCCGAGTTCTGATGGTGCCGTGGCCCACCTTGACGCCATCGTTTTAACCCAGGCGCCAGTAGCCACAGATCTGTGTGTTGTGCGGATCTGTGACAAAGATCCGCAGCTGCTGCAGTTTTTCGCCGGGCACGGTATCGGGGTAGGGACCGTGTTGCGTTACGTGCCGGGCGCTGCGTTTTCGGGGTCGGTGAATGTTTTCGTTGATGATGGCGTGGATCCGTTAGTGCTCGGCGCTACTGCAACTGACGCAGTCTGGGTGCAGGCGGCCTCAGCACCTGCATGAGCGGCTCTGCCTCTGGCCAGCCAGCGCGGTATCACGCCGTGCCGCGGCGCCAACAGCATCACCACAGCGAATAGGCAGCCTTGCAGCACAACGATGATGCCGCCGGAGGAAACATCTAGCCAGAAGCTGGCGTAAATCCCGACCACTGAGCACGCCACCGATGTGGCTGGGGCGAGCAGCAGCATCCGCTCGAACCTGTCTGTGAGTAGATAGGCAGTCGCACCAGGGATGACCAGCATCGCCACCACAAGAATCACGCCCACTACCTGCAACGCCACCACGGCCGTGAATGCGAGCAGGGTGAGCAGAATCCCCGACAGGACGCGTGGACGCAGGCCGATCGCTTGGGCGTGCACCGGGTCAAACGCGAACAGCATCAGGTCACGTCGTTTGAGCACCAGGACAGTCGACGCCACTGCCGCCAGCAGTCCGATCTGGATGAGATCTGTGTTGCCCACGCCGAGGATGTTCCCGAAGACGACGTGCTGCAAGTCCATGTGGCTAGGGGTTACCGAGATCAACACCAGCCCCGCAGCGAACAACGTGGTGAACACAATCCCGATAGCGGCATCTTCTTTGACTCTGCTACCAGTGCGCACCGCCCCAATCAGCGCTACCGCTAACACCCCAAACACCAACGCTCCGACCGCGAACGGGATGCCAAGGATGTAGGCCAGCACCACCCCCGGTAGCACGGCGTGCGATACCGCATCTCCCATAAGCGACCAGCCAATAAGGACAAGCCAGCAGGAAAGAAACCCACTTACCGCTGCAGCGATTGTGGTGGCTGCCAGCGCGCGGGTGAGAAATTCATAGTGGAGGGGTTCAAGGAGGAGGTTGAGCACAGGGTTCACCACTGTTCTTGGAGGGTGTCTAGACCGAATGCGCGGGTGAGGTTTTCTGGCCGGAGCGCTTCGGTGACGGGGCCGTGGAAGAGGGTGCGGCGCAGCAGTAGGGCGGCTTCGTCAGCCAGGGCGGGTAGGGCGTGTAGGTCGTGGGTGGAGACGATGACGGCCACGCCGCTGCTGGCGAGGTTTTTGAGGAGGTTCACGATTGTTGTTTCGGAACGTTTGTCAACACCGGCGAAGGGTTCATCGAGCAGAAGGATGCGTGCTTCTTGTGCGATTCCACGCGCTACGAACGCTCGTTTGCGTTGCCCGCCGGAGAGGTTGCCGATTTGACGGTGGGCGAGGTCAGTGAGGTCGACGCGGGCAAGGGCGTCATCGACGGCGGCGTGATCGGCGGGGCGGGGCCGTCGGGTGAATCCTTGGTGCCCGTAGCGTCCCATCATGACGACGTCGCGGACGCTGATAGGGAAGGTCCAATCAACATCTTCGTTTTGGGGGACGTATCCGATCAGGCCGTTACGGCGGGCGGTGGCGCTGTCGGAGCCGTTGATGCTGATGGTTCCCTCGTGGTGGGGGGTGATTCCCATGATGGTTTTGAAGAGTGTGGATTTGCCTGACCCGTTCATTCCGATGAGCCCGCAGATCCGTCCGGGCATGACGTGCAGGGTCGCGCCGGTCAGGGCGGTGATGTCGCCGTAGCGGACGTGAATGTTGGTGACGTCAACGGCGGGGGTCATTACGTTTTTCCGGTGAGGGCATCAGCGATGGTTTTCGCGTCGTGGCGGATGAGGTCGAGGTAGGTGGGCACAGGGCCGTCAGCGGCGGAGAGGGAGTCAACATAGAGGGTGCCGCCGAAGGTGGTTCCGGTTGCTTCGACGACTTGTTTCATGGGTTTGTCCGAGACGGTGGATTCGCAGAACACTGCGGGGATTTTGTTGTTGCGGACGAAGTCGATGACGGAGGTGATTTGTTGGGGGGTGGCTTGTTGTTCGGCGTTGACGGGCCAGATGTATTTTTCGGTCAAGCCGGCATCTTTGGCGAGGTAGGAAAACGCTCCTTCGCAGGTGACCAGGGCGCGTTGGTTTTCGGGCAGGCTTTTCAAGGTGGTGGTCAGGTCGGTGCGGACTTTGTGAAGTTCAGCTTTGTAGGTGTTGGCGTTGGCGCGGTAGTCGTTGGCATGGGCGGGGTCGAGTTTGCTGAAGGCGGCGACCATGTTGTCGACGTAGGTTTCTGCAGCACTGGGGCTCATCCAGGCATGGGGGTTGGGTTTTCCGGCGTAGGCGTCTTCGGTGATGTTGATCGGGGTAATGCCTGCAGAGACCACAGCGTGGGGTGTTTTCACAGTGGAGACGAATTTGGTGAACCACTGTTCGAGATTGAGGCCGTTATCGAGGATGAGGTCGGCGTCGGAGGCTTTGGCGATGTCACCTGGGGTGGGTTCGTAGCCGTGGATTTCGGCGCCAGGTTTGGTGATGGAGCGTACGTCGAGGTGGTCCCCGGCGATGTTGCGGGCGATATCGGCTAGCACGGTGAATGTGGTCAGGACGACGGGTTTTTTGGTGGAGCTGCCGTTGGTAGATGCCTCAGGGGTACCGGTGCAGGCGGCTAGGAGCATAGCGGCGCTGGTCGCGGCAGCGGCGGCGAGAACCCATCGGGGTGTTTTTCTCGTGGGTGTTCTGCTCTGGTGCCGCCGCATGTGTGTTTTCCCTTCGCTATCGCCTCTTTGGTGTGTGCGTTACGGCGGTTGTGTGTTTCGGGGCGGCGGGGCCGGGATGTTTAGGGGCGACCCCGCCGCTATGTACGTCATGCCGTAGTTCTACTTTACGACGCACCTAAACACTTTAGACAGGCGCAACACTCCACGAACATACAGGTCAAACGGACACGCGGTGAACTTTCGCGCAGAGCGTCCTGAGACCTCGGTCTCCAGATCCTTCAGAAACACCACTCCACTGGGCCCCTCATGCCACCATGGGGCGTCCGCCGCGAAACACGACACCCTCGAGCTACCAGGTACCACCGGCACCATCTCGCGACGGTGAACCCCCTGTTTTTACGGGGAAAACCACCGGCCATCTCGGGGCGTCGAGTTCTCGCATCCGCCCTCGATGGAAGGGACGATTGGTGCATCGCATGACCAGCGCCCCAGACGCGCTGAGGAACTCGACGTACCTCCTCGGCCCCCACGGTCTTTCAAGGAAGGCACGCGATGTCACGTCTACGCGCCTCAATCCCGCTGCTGGCACTCACCCTCGCCCTGACAGGAGCGCTCACCGGATGCAGCAGCCCGGACGGCACCGCCGCGACACCGCAAGAAACAGCCACACCACCAGCTGAACCCCCAGCGGCACCACCAGCCCAAGCAGCCTGCATCGACAAATTCGACCCCACAAAGGACTACTTCCCCGACAAGGTGAAGTTCTCCGATGCAGAAAACGTTAACGTCGAATACTTCAACTCCTACAAAGTCGTCACCGTGCGACACACCAGCCCCGGCGGCCCCTCACAAAAATACGTACTCACCCAATGCGGCGCCCCCGAACCAAAACTGACCGGCGACCTGGCCACAGCCCAAAAAATCACGATCCCGGTCAAAAAAGCCGCCACCGGCTCCACCGGTCACGTGCCCCCCTTCCAGCTACTCAACCAATCCCAAGCCCTCGCTGGCGTCACCGACGCTGACAAAATCAGCGGCGGCAAAGTCAAAGACGCCATCAAAGCCGGAAAAATCACCAAACTCACCCCCACAGCCACCGGCGCAGACCCAGCCCAAATCACCACCCTCAAACCCGACCTGTTCATCTCCTCCACCCCCACCGACCCCGCCAACCCCAAACTCCGCAAAGAAAAAATCCCCGTCGTCTCCTACGCCGACTGGTTCGAACGCACCCCCCTAGGGCGAGCCGAATGGACCAAATTCACCGCCCTGTTCCTCGACGCCGAAGCCGAAGCCAACACACGCTTCGAACGCATCGCCTCCGACTACCGCACCCTCGTCGCCAAAGCTCTCCACGTCTCCCACCGCCCAGCCGTGCTGCTGGGCACCATGACCGACGGAAAATGGAAAGCCCCAGGCCGCGACAACTACGTCGCTAACGAAATCCTCGACGCAGGCGGCACCTACGTCCTCGAACACCTCAACGGCACCGAACCACGCCCCCTGGACTTCGAAATGGTCCTCACCCGAGGAGCCGAATCAGAGCATTGGCTAGCCCCCGAACCAACCACACCGTGGAAATCCCTCAACGACCCCATCTCCAAAGACGCCCGCATCGCCAACCTACCCCCCGTCAAAAAAGCCAACGTATGGACATTCACCAAACGAATCAACGAAGGTGGCGGAAACGACTACTGGCAAAGCGGAGCAGTCCGCCCCGACCTCGTCCTAGCCGACCTCATCGCCATCCTGCACCCAGAACTCATGCCATCCCACCAATTCACCTACTACACCCAAGTCCCCGCCCAATAACCCCCACCAACACAACCCCATGAAACCCCCACCTCCATACCCCTTCACCGCCATCGTTGGACAACCACACCTCCAACTCGCCCTCACCCTGCTCGCCATCGACCCCCACATCGGCGGCGTTCTCATCCGCGGCGAAAAAGGCACCGCCAAATCCACCGCCGCACGCGCCTTCGCCACCCACCTACCCACCGGCATCATGCGCACCCTTCCCCTAGGAGCCACCGAAGACCGCATCACCGGAACCCTTGACATCCAAGCCACCCTCACCCACGCCACACCCATCCCACTACCGGGCATCCTGCGCGAAGTACACGAAGGCGCTCTCTACATCGACGAAATCAACCTCCTGGACGAACATCTCCTCAACCTCGTCCTCGAAACCGCAGCCTCCGGCACCGCCCACATCGAACGCGAAGGCATCTCCTGCAGCCACCCCGCCCAATTCGCCCTCATCGGCACCATGAACCCCGAAGAAGGCCCCCTACCCGACCACGCCCTAGACCGATTCGGGCTATGCGTCGACATCACCTCCATCACCGACCTCGACACCCGCGTCCTCCTACTCGAACGCACCCTCGCCTACGAAAACGACCCACACGCATTCGCCCACACCTGGGCCCCCCACGAACACCACCACACCACCCACCTACAGGCAGCCCGCGACCTACTCCCCCACATCAGCCTCTGTCCCGAAATACACAGCCTCATCACCACAATCACCACCACCAACCATGTCGCCGGACACCGCGCCGACATCGTCCTCACCCAAGCCACTCGCGCCCACGCCGCCTGGCACAAACGACGCGACGCCACCACCGAAGACGTCCACGCCGTCACCTCCCTCGTCCTAACCCACCGCAGCCACACCCCCCCTGCCCCCACCACCCCCACCAACACACCCCCCACCACCCCAAAAACCCAACCCTCACTGACCAACCCCACCCACCACACCCCACCGGAAAACCACCCCACCAGCCACCAGCCCCCACCACCGACCACCAATCAGCAACACCACCACACCACCACCCCCGAAGGCCCCACCGGAACCTCCCGCACACCCCAACCCACCCCCACAACCACCACACACACCCTCCACACCCCCCTCATCGCAGACCCAACCCCCAGCGACACCGACACAGACACCCCCGCAACCTGCCCCCTCATCCCCCTAGCCGGCACCACATTCCCCGTCATCCCCCTTGCCACCAACACCACCAACCCCCACACCCCCGGCCGCAAAAACACGCCCACAACCGCACACCGCGGCCGCTACATCCGCTCCCGCCCCGCACGCCCCAATACCACCAGCGATATCGCCATCGACGCCACCATCCGCGCCGCTGCACCCCACCAACGCGCCCGCAACAACCCCCACGGCCGCATCCACATCGAACGCAGCGACTGGCAAGAAAAAATCCGCCAACACCACCCCGGCAACTGCACCATCTTCATCGTCGACGCCAGCGGTTCCATGGGCGCCCAAAACCGCATGACCGCAGCCAAAGGCGCCATCCTCTCCCTCCTGCTCGACGCCTACCAAAAACGCAACCGCGTCGCCCTCATCACCTTCCACCACCGCAACGCCCACATCCTCCTACCCCCCACCTCCTCCATCGAACTAGCCGGACGCCTCCTAACCGACCTACCCATCGGCGGCCCCACACCCCTACCCACCGCCCTAACCACCACCAGCCGCCTACTCAACACACTCCTACACAAAACCCCCGAACTACGTCCCCTACTCATCCTCGTCAGCGACGGCTGCGCCAACATCGATCTCGACGGCGACCCCACACCCAGCGCAATCAACCAAGCCCACCACCTCGCCACCAACCTCGGCAAAGACCCCCGAACCCGCTGGATAGTCGTCGACACCGAAAACCCCACCACCGACAAACTTGGCCACGCCGCCGCCCTCGCGCACGCTCTCAACGCCCCCTGCCACACCATCGACGAACTCCACGCAGACGACCTCCTCCACCTCGTCCGCACCCAAAACCCCCACTAACCACACGCCCCCCTCAGGAGACCCCATGCACCACCCCCCATATCCCTTCGCCGCCATCGTCGGACAAGACGAAATGCGCCTAGCCCTCCTCCTAGCTGTCATCTCTCCCGCACTATCAGGCGTCCTCATCCGCGGCGAAAAAGGCACCGCCAAATCCACCGCCGTACGCGCCCTCGCCGAACTACTCCCCACCCACCCCGAAGTCGACGGCTCCCCCTTCCACCTCTCCCCCGAGGAATACCACGACCTACGCGAACACCTCGAACCCGACCTAGGCGACACACCCCCCATCAAAAACGTCCGCGTACCCGTCATCGAACTACCCATCGGCGCCACCGAAGACCGCGTCACCGGCACCCTCAACCTCGAACACGCCCTCAAAGACGGCACCCGCCACCTCGACCCAGGCCTACTCGCCGCCGCCCACCGCGGCATCCTCTACGTCGACGAAGTCAACCTCCTCGACGACCACCTCGTCGACCTACTCCTGGACTCAGCCGCCATGGGTGTCAACACCGTCGAACGCGAAGGCGTGAGCCTGTCCCACCCCGCACGATTCACCCTCATCGGCACCATGAACCCCGAAGAAGGAGAACTGCGTCCACAATTCCTCGACCGCTTCGGACTATGCGTCACCATCAACGGATCAACATCCATCGCCGAACGCATCCAAATCGTCGAACGACGCCTAGCCTACGAAGACGACCCTGCAGGCTTCGTCTGCCGCTGGGAAGAAGAATCACACCGCCTCTCCCGACGCATCGCCGGCGCAATGCACCGCGTCAAAGACGTTACCGTCCCCCGCGAACACCTTTACACCGTGGCCCGAACCTGCATGGAAGCAGGTGTTGACGGACACCGCGCCGACATCATGATGCTCCGCGCAGCCAAAGCACTCGCAGCCTGGCACGGACGCGGAACCATCAACGAAAACGACCTCGACGAAGCAGCCCATCTCGTACTCCCCCACCGCATGCGCCGCCGCCCACTCGAAGCGATCGGCGAGGTCCCTACGACCACCACTAGACACTTCTAACCCCCGTCACCGCGGTACACACCTGTCCGTTATCCGGTCGGACATGAGACGAAAAACCGCGGCATGCTTAAACTCCCGGGCACGCGACGCAGAAACGGGAAGCCGGTGAAAAACCGGCACGGTCCTCGCCACTGTGATCAGGAAGCTCCGCCTCACACATGCCACTGGAGTCCCTCCGGGAAGGCTGAGGAAGAGCGCTCGACCTGAAAGTCAGGAGACCGCCTGCGCCGTCACCAATATGCCGATCCACGAGTGATGGACGGCCGCGGCGTCATCTTTAGGCATGCCCAGAAATAGGCACGCCCGCACACCGACGCCTGCGGCTTATCTGCTCTTTCTCGTGGTGAAGCTCCAAAATTGCCGAGGAGAGCAATAAATGAGTGAACAGCCCACCCTGGTCGAACGCCTCGACGCAGGCCCCGTGATCTGCGCAGAAGGATTCCTGTTCGAGCTGGAACGCCGCGGATACCTGACCGCAGGCGAATTCGTACCCGAAGTAGCCCTAGAACATCCCGACGCACTACGAGCCCTGCACGTGGACTTCCAACGCGCTGGTTCTGACATCGTCGAGGCCTTCACCTACAACGGCCACCGCGAAAAAATGCGCGTCATCGGTAAAGAGGACCTACTCGAACCGCTGAATCGCACCGCACTACAAATCGCCCGCAGCGTCGCCGACGCCGTCCCAGGCAACCTCATGGCCGGCAACATCAGCAACAGCAACATCTGGGACCCCGCAGACCCCGCATCTCAAGCCGAGGTACGGGCCATGTTCACTGAAATGGTGGGCTGGGCCGTCGACGAAGGCGCCGACCTAATCATCGGTGAAACGTTCTACTACGCAGGCGAAGCACTCACCGCCCTCGAAGTAGCAAAAAGCAGCGGCCTGCCCGTCGTGTTGACCATCGCCCCGATGGCCTCCAACGAAATGACCGACGGCGTCGACATTGTCGAAACAGCCCGTCGCCTGGAACAAGGTGGCGCAGACGTGGTGGGGCTGAACTGCTTCCGCGGACCAGAAACGATGATGCCCTGGCTGCGCGCCATCCGTAAGGCAGTGACATGCCACGTAGGGGCGCTACCTATCCCCTACCGCACCTCCCAAGAAGAACCCACCTTCTTCAACCTCTCCGATGTCTCTGCCAGCGTTCCTTCGCCGCACGGACGTGCTTTCCCCACCGCCCTCGACCCGCTCTACACCAACCGGTACGAGATCGAGGCGTTCGCTAAGGAAGCATTCGACCTCGGCGCCCACTACCTCGGCGTGTGCTGCGGCGCGAGCCCGATGCTGGTGCGTCAGGTAGCTGAAGCCGTTGGCAAGTACACCGAGGCCAGCCGTTTCTCTGAGAACATGAGCAACCACTTCATGTACGGAAACAACGACCGGCTTCCCGAGCACATCGTCGCGTTGGGCTCGCACGCCTGACCCTGTGGCGGGCTGAACGAGCCACTGCAACCGACAGCCCGCTTGCAGTGCCCCTGGCCTATTCCTGCTTTCAAGCAGGAATAGGCCAGCAGGGAACACAGATAAGCGGCGGTAACCGGTGACCTGCCGGATACCGCCGCTTATCTGCGCAGAACAGACAAATCAGCTATCAACTAGCCGTGTTGTGATCACCAACGCGGGCATGCCGGTAGCTGTACGTCGCATAAATGACCACACCGATCCCAAACCACACCAGGAACCGGATCCACGTCTCCAAAGACAGGTTGGTCATCAAGAACAGGCATGCCAGCACCGAAATAATTGGCACAACGGGCGAGAACGGAACCCGGAAAGGCCGTTTCAGGTCTGGTCGGGTTCGCCGTAGAACCGGCACCGCCACACTGACGACCACAAACGCAAACAGTGTTCCGATGGCGACCATGTCAGCCAATTCCGCCAACGGAACAAACCCGCCAAGGAGAACAACAAAAGCCGTCGTCAAAAGCGTCATCCGCGAGGGAGTGCCGTATTTGGGGTGCAACCGACCAATCCACGCTGGCAGGAGTTTGTCCCGGCCCATCGCGAACCCGATCCGCCCCATCCCTACGATGTCCACCAAAATCACCGAAGTAAGGCCACAAATCGCAGCGATAGAGATCAGGATGCCAGCCCACCCCAGTCCAACAGAGGTGAACGCTGCAGCCAAAGGAGCCCCTTCATCAATACGGTCGTAGGGAACCATCCCGGTAATCACGGCCGAGACCCCCATGTACAGGATCATGCACAGCACTAACGCGCCGATCAGTCCTCGTGGCATGTCTTTGGCGGGGTTGGTGGATTCTTCAGCCATGTTCGCGACTGATTCGAACCCGGAATAGGCGAAGAAAACCACTGCCGTTGCGGTAAGCACTCCACCGATCCCGAACGCTGCTGGCTCAAAACCGAACACCCACTGCGAAAGAGGCTGCTTCAGTCCTGATGCGGCGTCGGCGGTGCTGGGCTGCGATGGTGGAATGAATGGCTGCCAGTTCTGCGCTTTCACGAAGAAAGCTCCGAGCGCAATGATGAACACACAAATGGAAACTTTTACTGCCACAAGCAGATTGGTGACCCAAGCGCTCTCACGGACCCCTATCGTGGCGACCATCCCAAGAATGATGGCGATCACGATAGCCCCAACGTTGATGACTGACCCTTCACCGAATAATGAACTCGGCAGCCACGGGAACAGATGCAGCATGTACCCCGACCATCCTCGTGATACCACGGCAGCGCCTAGCGCGAATTCCAGGACCAGGTCCCACCCGATGATCCACGCGAAGATCTCACCGATGGTGGCGTATGTGTAGGTGTATGCCGATCCTGCGGTCGGGACAGCGGCAGCGAGCTCGGCGTAGCACAGCGCAGCCAACCCGCTCACTGCTCCGGCAATAAGAAAGGCCAAGACCACGGCTGGTCCTGCGTGGTTCTTGGCCTCGATCCCGGTGAGCGTGAAAATTCCGGTGCCGATGATCATGCCTACGCCGAAACCGATGAGGTCTTTCAACCCGAGGCGTTTGACGAATTGGCCAGTTTCACCGGCGACAGCGGACTCATCGTCCTGCTGATGGAGGATGTCTTCCACCGGTTTCAACCGGAGCATGCCGAGATGCTTTCGGTCTTCTGGGGTTGATTGAGTCATGCTCGCCAGCGTAAAGCGTGTTCTGCTGCCGCATGCGCTCTGGGGACAACGCCCGCTGTGGATTGTTTGCCCCAGATGCGCCTGTGGGGCTCTTCCCAGTGATGGGAAGAGCCCCACAGGCAGATTGCTCTGACTATATGAGCTTAGAGACTCACTCAGGCTTCTTCTGAGGAGTTACTTGCGCCCTCGGAAGCTTTAGCGGAGTCGACGAGCTCTTTGGCCTCGCGAGTGTTTGTGCCGGATTCGACGTTGTCATCGTGGTGTGTCCGGCGGCGACGGCGGGGACGCGGGGCGTCATCGTCCTCGCGACGCGGGCGGCGCCCACCGTTGTCGCCTCGTCCGCCACGGCGACGCGGACGAGAGTCGCTTTCACCTTCGGAGCTCGAGCTGGAGCTGGTTCCTTCGGAAGCTGCGGCTTCGGCTGCGGCCTGCTGCTCTTCGGTCAGCACAACGGCAAGGGACAGCTTTCCGCGCGGGTCGATTTCTTTAAGCTCGACCTGCACTTTCTGACCCACTGCGAGAACATCATCGACTACGTCAATGCGCTTGCCACCGACCAGCTTGCGCACCTCGGAGATGTGCAGGAGGCCGTCCTTGCCCGGAAGCAGGGAGATGAACGCGCCGAACGTGGTGGTCTTGACCACTGTGCCGAGGAAACGCTCGCCAACCTCTGGCATCTGCGGGTTAGCGATCGCGTTGACAGCTGCACGGGCTGCTTCGGCCGAGGGGCCGTCAGTCGCGCCAATGAAGACGGTGCCGTCATCTTCGATCGAGATGTCTGCGCCAGTGTCTTCCTGGATCTGGTTGATCATCTTGCCCTTCGGGCCGATGACTTCACCGATCTTGTCAACGGGAACCTGAACCGAGATCACGCGAGGCGCGAAGGGGCTCATCTCGTCGGGGGTGTCGATTGCCTCAAGCATGACGTCGAGGATGTGGAAGCGGGCTTCGCGGGCCTGCTTCAAAGCCCCGCCGAGCACGGAGGCGGGGATGCCGTCGAGCTTGGTGTCCAGCTGGATAGCGGTGACGAATTCGCGTGTACCGGCAACCTTGAAGTCCATGTCACCGAAAGCGTCTTCGGCACCAAGGATGTCAGTCAGGGCCGCGTACTTCATTTCGCCGTCGATTTCGGCCGAAACCAGACCCATCGCGATACCGGCAACCGGGGCGCGCAGCGGCACACCGGCGTTGAGCAGTGACAGCGTCGATGCGCAGACCGACCCCATCGAGGTCGAGCCGTTGGAGCCGAGGGCTTCAGAGACCTGACGGATTGCGTATGGGAATTCTTCACGGCTGGGCAGAACAGGCACGAGTGCACGTTCAGCCAGCATGCCGTGACCGATTTCGCGGCGCTTGGGCGAACCGACGCGCCCGGTCTCGCCGGTGGAGAACGGCGGGAAGTTGTAGTTGTGCATGTACCGCTTGCGTGTGTGCGGGCTCAACGAGTCCACTTGCTGCTCCATACGGAGCATGTTCAGGGTGGTCACGCCCATGATCTGGGTTTCACCGCGTTCGAAGATCGCCGAACCGTGAACTCGTGGAAGCACCTCAACCTCGGCCGAGAGCGCCCGGATGTCGGCCAGGCCACGACCATCGATGCGTACCTGCTCGCGCAGAATGCGCTCGCGGACCAGGTTCTTTTGAACGGCTTTGTAGGCGGCGGAAATTTCTTTTTCCCGCCCAGCGAATTCGCCTGGTTCTTCTTCAGTTCCGGCGAGCGAAGATTTGAGTTCTTCTTTCAGCTCATCGATGCCGTCTTCGCGCTCCTGCTTGCTCGCTACTGAGAGCAGCTCGCGGAGTTTTTCACCAGAAGCTGCTTCAACGGCGGCGTAGACGTCGTCCTGGTAGTCAAGGAACAGCGGGAATTCGCGGACCTCTTTGGCTGCGGTAGCGGCCAGCTCGGACTGGGCTTTACACAGCTGCGCGATGAACACCTTGGCGGCTTCGAGGCCTTCAGCAACAACCTCTTCGGTCGGTGCGGTTTTGCCTTCGTTTTTCACCAGTTGCCATGTTGCTTCGGTGGACTCAGCTTCCACCATCATGATGGCAACATCGTCGCTGCCGTCGGCGTTCTGACCAACGATGCGGCCTGCAACAACCATGTCGAAGGTGGACTTCTCGGCGTGCGAGAAGTCAGGGAATGCGACCCACTGTCCGTCGATCAAAGAAACACGAACACCACCGACCGGTCCAGAGAACGGCAGGCCGGAAATTTGCGTGGATGCCGATGCCGCGTTGATAGCCAGCACGTCGTACTGGTAGTCCGGGTGGCTAGCGAGAACGGTGATGACAACCTGAACCTCATTGCGCAGGCCCTTCACAAAGGAGGGACGCAGCGGACGGTCGATGAGGCGGCAGGTCAGGATCGCGTCGGTGCCGGGGCGGCCTTCGCGGCGGAAGAACGAACCGGGGATTTTGCCCGCAGCGTACTGGCGTTCTTCAACGTCGACGGTCAGCGGGAAGAAGTCGAACTGGTCCTTGGGCGTCTTGCCCGCGGTGGTGGTGGACAGCAGGGCGGTGCCGGTGTCCATTTCATCTTCAAAGAGGTAAGCAGTGACCGAACCTGCGGCCTGCTTGGCGAGACGTCCGGTTTCGAACCGGATGGTGCGCTTGCCGAATTTTCCGTTGTCGATGACGGTTTCAGCGAACGTGATTTCTGGACCCTCCATGTGGGCCCTCCTTTTCTTCATCTACTCACCAAATGCATCGTCGTTGTGCATCGGGTGTTCCAACTCGTGCGCGGCAGCGTCCAGGATGTGTTTGACACTGTGTCCGTGGACCCTCGGGGCCGGGCACGTTACGAGCGTTCGTGTGCTCGTTTCTCGGGGGCGCGTTGCAGCCCAGCCGAGATTTCCTTCCATGCTGTCCTGTTTTGGGACAGTTTTCACGACGTGAGGCCCGCTAGGCGGGCGTGTTGCACTTTTCTGGGTGTGTATGTGCTCTCAGAAAAGCGTGCCCGTATCTGGAGACGCCGTCCTCCGTGTCATACGGGATACGCGTCAAGGGCGGCCCCCCTGGGGAACCGCCCTTGACGCGTAGACTCAGTGACGCAGACCGAGGCGCTTGATCAGCGAACGGTAGCGCTCGATGTCGATGTCTGCGAGGTAACGCAGCATGCGCTTGCGGCGACCAACCAGAAGGAGTAGGCCACGACGGCTGTGGTGGTCGTGCTTGTGCTCACGGCTGTGCTGGGTGAGGTCATTGATGCGCTTGGTCAAGAGCGCGATCTGCACCTCAGGCGAACCGGTGTCACCCTCGTGCGTGGCGTACTCTTCCATGATCTGCTTCTTGGTTTCGGCGTCCAGCGACACTGGGCAACTCCTCGATCTGTCGTTGCGCGGTGCTCGGGGGCTTATCCACCCGGCGCTCTTTATCCGCGGCCGTTCTGACGGCAAGAGACCACCCTACCAGCGCTTCCTGCCACTGCCCTAATCACAGCGACGACACTAGCCCTAAACATCCTCTCACTTTTCGCTTCAGTGAACGTTCAAGCTCCACGTGTGGGGCACCCTGGAGTACATGAGTTCCCGCCATGTCTCCCACTGGGGTGTGTACGACGCCCACCGTTCCCCCGATGGAACTGACATCGAATCTGTTACCCCCTGGTCCGAGGACACAGCACCATCTGCTCTGCTAGGGAACGTGCCAGGCTCGGTCACGCGCCCCTCGCGCGTGCAGCGCCCCGCGGTACGCCGCCGCTGGTGGGAACACGGCCCAGGCCCCGACCGCGAGCGAGGCCGGGCTGGCTCCGATCAGGACTGGATCACTCCAGGGTGGGATGAGGTGCTTGATCGCCTCGCCGATGAGCTGCGTCGTGTCTACCGTGACCATGGTGCACAGGCAGTGTTTGGGGGCTCCTATGGCTGGGCGAGCGCAGGGCGTTTTCATCACGCGCAGAGTCAGCTTCACCGTTTTCTCAACACGCTGGGCGGGTACACGCGGGGCGTTAATACATATTCCACTGGAGCATCAGAGGTCCTTTTCCCGCACATCCTTACGGACGAGTCTGCCCTGGCGCAGTTCGCGAGCACGTGGGATGTCGTCGCTGAGCACACAGAAACGCTCATCGCTTTTGGCGGGGTGCCAGTAAAGAACACTGGAATTGATGCAGGGGGTGCAGGTGATCACCCCACTGGGCAAGCACTTGATGCTTTGCATTCGCGTGGCGCGAACCTTGTTGTTGTTTCACCGCTGCGCGATGACCTACCTGGAGCGCGCTGGGTTCCTATTTCTCCGGGAACAGACACGGCCCTCATGCTCGCGATGACCCACGTTCTGCTCGAAGAGAATCTCGCTGACAGCGAATTTCTGGAGAAGTACTGCTCGGGCGCGGACACATACGCCAACTACATCCTTGGCCGCAGCGATGGCGAACCGAAATCTGCGCGCTGGGCCGAAGAAATCACGGGGATTAAGGCTGAAGAAATTCAAGCCTTGGCACGCTTGGCCGCTCAGACGCGCACACTCGTGACGGTTTCATGGTCTTTGCAACGAGCTCGCCATGGCGAACAACCCATGTGGGCTGCGTTGGCGCTTGCAGCTCATTTGGGGCAAATCGGTCTGCCTGGTGGTGGGTTCGCAAGTGGCTATGGATCGATGAATAAGCCTGGCTGCTCTCCTACACCGCTGCGGTTCCCGGCTTTGCCTCAAGGGCAGAACCCTGTGGGTGAGTTCATCCCGGTTGCCAAGATCAGTGACCTACTCCTTCATCCAGGTGAGGAGTTCACATATGACGGTGGCACTTACACGTATCCCGATATTCGTTTGGTGTGGTGGGCCGGGGGAAATCCCTTCCATCACCATCAAGATCTAGGGCGTCTGACGAATGCTTTTACCCGCCCAGACACGATCATCGTTTCTGATCCTTACTGGACCTCTACAGCACGTCACGCAGATATCGTCCTTCCTTCCACCACTACTTTTGAGCGAGATGACATTGGTGGGGCGCGTTCAGGGGCACGGCTGACTCCGATGCGAGCGCTGGTTTCGCGGTACTGCGAGGCTCGTGATGACTACGACATTTACTCGGCTCTGGCCGAGCGGCTTGAGGTGGGTGAGGTTTTCACTGAGAACCGTGATGCGCAGGAGTGGCTGCGTCACTTGTACGGCATTTTTGAGCAGGATGTCACTCAAGGGCGTATCACGCCACCGGGTATGGAGGTACCGGAGCTGCCATCGTTTGAGGAGTTCTGGGACGGTGAGGGGATTGATCTTCCTCGGCTGGGTCCCATTGTGGCGTTTGAGGATTTTCGGACGGACCCTGTTGAGAATCCGTTGCCTACTCCGTCGGGGCGCATTGAGCTGACGAGCGAAACGATTGCTGCGCTTGAGTTGCCTGATTGCCCGGGGCATCCAACGTGGCTGGCTCCTACAGAGTATTTGGGTGCGAACTATGCCAATACGTTCCCACTGTTGTTGTTGGCTAATCAGCCTGCTGCGCGGCTGCATTCTCAGCTTGATGACGGCGCTACTTCGGTGGCTTCGAAGGTGGCGGGGCGGGAGCCGATTCGGTTGAACCCTGCGGATGCTGCGGCACGGGGTATTGATACCGGAGATGTCGTTTTGGTGAGCAATGATCGTGGTGCTTGTTTGGCGGGGGCGATCTTAAGTGATGCTGTGCGCCAGAACGTTGTGCAGTTGTCGACGGGGGCATGGTTTGACCCGTATGACCCGCAGGTGCATGGGCCAGAGGCTGGCCAGGCTGGGCTACGTGTGGGGACGTGTGTGCACGGTAATCCGAATGTGTTGACTGCTGATGTTGCTACCTCTGGTTTGTCGCAGGGGTGTACTGGTCAGCATGTTTTGGTGGAGGTTGTGCGTTGGGATGGCCCGGTTCCGGAGGTGAGTGTGCATGAGGCTCCGTGTTGATTGAGGTTTTTGGGCATGCGGATGGCCCGCGCACCGTGATGGTGTGCGGGCCATCCGCATATGTGGGTTGTGCGTGTTTAGAGGATTGAGGGGAAGGGAACGTTTTGTTCTTCGGTGAAGCAGTCTTCGAAGCCGCGGCGGTAGTGGTATTGGATTTTGTCTTTGTCGGTGGGGTAGGTGAATTTGCCGCCGACTTCCCAGAGGAATGGTTTGAACTGGTATTGCAGGACGTCTTTCTTGTAGCGCCACAGCATGAGGATTTCCATGGGGTCGGCTTTGAAGTTGGTCCATACGTCGTGGTGGAACGGGATGACCACTTTGGTGCCGAGGGCTTCGGCCATGCGCAGGATGTCCACGGAGGTCATCTTGTCTTGGTTCCCGATGGGGTTTTCGCCGTAGGAGCCTAGGGCTACGTCGATGTGGTGGTCTTTTCCGTGCTTGGCGTAGCGGATGGAGTAGTGCGAGTCGCCGCTGTGGTAGATGTTCCCGGCGGGGGTTTTGAATAGGTAGTTGACTGCTTTGTCGTCCATGGTGGGGACGATGCCTTCGAGGTCTTCGGAGGAGGTGACTAGGACGGTGCGGTCGAAGGAGTCGAGCATGACGATCTCGACGTCTTTGATTTGTACGGTGTCACCGGGTTTGACGACGGTGATGCGTTCTTCTGGAACACCCCATGAGATCCAGAGGTCGGCGCAGCCTTGTGGTCCGATGAAGGGCACGTCGGGCGAGCAGTTTTTCAGGACTGCTGCGGCGAAGAAGGGGTCGATGTGGTCTTGGTGGATGTGGGTGGCTAGGACGGCGTCGACTTGGGTTACGGCGAAGGGGTCGTAGACGATTGGCGCTGCGCGCAGGTTGGGTTGGAGTGCTCGGCCACCGGTCATGTTGCGCATTTGGTGGTAGGGCTTCATTTCGGTGACTTTTTGGGTGCGTTTGCCGTTGCCGAACCATAGGTCGGTGGCGATGTTGGTGCCGTTTTCGGTTTTGAGCCAGATGCCGGTGCATCCGATCCACCACATGCTGACGGTGCCTGGTTCGACGTGGGTGTTGTCGATTTCTTCGTTGAGCCAGGTTCCCCATTCGGGAAATGCTCCGAGGATCCATTTTTCGCGGGTGATTTCGTCGATTTTGCTCATGTCTGCTCTCCGGTTGGTTGGTGGTTGTGTGGTTGTTGGTGGGTTAGATGGAGTCGAGTGATTTGCCTTTGGTTTCGGTTGCGAAGAGGTAGGTGATGCCGCCTAGGAGTAGGAGGGCTGCGAAGAAGGTGAAGGCTGGGGCGATGGAGTCGAGGGTGACTTTGGCTCCGAACATTGCGCCGAGTAGTGCGGGGCCGAAGATTTTGGCGGTGGCTCCGATGCCGTATCCGAGGCCGAGTCCGGTGGATCGGGCTTCGTTGGGGAATTGTTCGGCTCCGAAGGCGTTGAGGATGCCGAAGGCTCCGTCGCCGAAGGTCATGGCGATGAGGATTCCGGTGAAGAAGATCCATCCGGCGTGGGCGCTGTCACCGGTGGTTGTGGAGATGGCTGCGATGAGTAGTCCGCAGGCGCCGATGAGTCCGAAGCTGAACATGGTCCATCTGCGGCCGATTTTGTCGGCGAGCCAGGCGGAGGTGAGGCGGCCAAGGAGGTCGCCGAGTGAGACGAGCATGAAGAGGTTGGCGACCATGCCGGTATCGAATGCGTAGCCAGAGCCGAGGATGGTTTGTCCCCAGGATTGGATGACGGAGGATCCGAGGATGAAGCTGAAGGATCCGAGGGTGATGATGACTAGTGGGCGTAGGTACTTGCCGAAGATGATGGAGTATGAGGCTGCTTCGGTGTGGGTGGGGGTGGGGAGTTCACCGAGTTCGTTGACGGGGATTTCTAGTGCCCAGGCGAGGGCTTTTCGAGCTTCGTCGGTGCGGCCTTGGGTTTGCAGGTAGCGGGGTGATTCGGGGACGGCTCGTAGCCAGAGGAGCAGGAAGATGGGTGCGGCTCCTAGGGCGATGAGCAGTCTCCAGTTGTCGCCGACCATTTTGGAGGCGAGGCTGCCTAGGAAGAGGCCTAGGGGGATGAATACGGAGGCGAGTCCGGATAGTAGGCCGCGTTGTTTGGCGGGGACGAATTCTTGGATGTAGGGGATGGAGACGATGTTGAGTCCTCCAACGCCGATGCCGACGAGGACGCGCAGGGCGGCCAGCATGATCCAGGCGTTGTCGGGGGTGAAGACGGATATGAAGGTGAAGAGGGTGAAGAGTAGGACGCACCAGAAGAAGCTGACTTTGCGTCCGATGCGGTCGGCGAGGTGTCCCCAGAGGATGGCGCCGATGACGGTTCCGAGGCCGGACATGGCCAGGATGATGCCGATCTCGTTGCCGTTGAGGTTCCAGTTGGGGTCTTTGAGCAGGCTGTTTACGGCGAAGCCGATGAGGAACATGTCGAAGAATTCGGAGATGTTTCCGGTGATGGCTAGGCCGATGAGGCTTTTTTGGTTGCGGGTGAGTGGGCGGGAGTCGATTTGTTGTAGCGCTGTTGGGCGCGCTGAGGGTACAGCGATGTCACTCATGACGAGTCCTAGGTGGTGGGCCGGCTGAACGGCTAGAGGGTAGGTGGGTGGTGGGGTGGGGTTTTCAGCGCAGAATGTCTGCCGTGGTGGGTATGGCGAGTTCTTCGGGGGTGACGTGGGTGAGGTCGCCGTGGTGGGTGAGGGCGAGTTTTGAGGTGCGCAGTCCCCAGATGATTCCGTCTTTGACGCTGTTGCCGAGGTAGCCGTGGAGGGTGGCGGCGACGAAGGAGTCGCCTGCTCCTGGGCGGTCGGTGATGGGTACGGTTTCGACGGCGTGGATAGATCTGCCTTCGATGCCGCTGTAGTAGACGCCGTTGATGCCGTCTGTGGAGATGACGTGGTTGATGGTGTTGTACATGGCGTGAAGTTGGGCGTTGACGGCGGGTCCGTCTCCGTCGAGGCCGAAGAGTTTGTTGGCGTCTGAGCGTGAGCAGAAGAGGATGTCGACTTTGTCGAAGAGTGGTTCGAGTACTGCTCGTGCTTGGGCTGGGGTCCACAGGAGGCTGCGGTAGTTGATGTCGAGGGCGACGCGTACGCCGCGACGGTGGGCTTGGGTGACGGCGTAGGTGACGGTGGCTGCGGTGGATGGGGTGAGTGCGGCGGTGATGCCGGTGACGAAGAGGACGTCGGTGTCTAGTAGTGCGTCCCAGTTGAAGGTGTCGGGGGTGATGTCGCGGAAGGCGGTGTGGTGGCGATCGTAGGTGACCCGGGCGGGCATGGGTGGGTCGCCTGGTTCGAGGAAGTAGAGGGCCATTCGGCCTTCTGGTACGCGGACGACGTGGGATAGGTCGACGCCTGCGCCGCGATATTCGGAGAGGAATCGGCAGGCGAGGTCGCCTCCGGGCAGGACGGTGGCGTAGGTGGTTCTGCGGGCGAGTTGGGCTAGTAGGCCGGCGACGTTGGCTTCGGAGCCTGCTGGGGTGAGTCGTAGGTCGCTGCAGGTTGCTAGGCGTTCGCCGCGGTGGACGGTGAGTCGGATTTGGGCTTCGCCGAAGGTGGTTAGTTCGTAGGTGCTCATCGGCGTAGTCCTTCACTGGCGGCGTCGGTGCCGTAACGGTTTTGGTAGCGGTCGAAGTTGGCGTTGATTTCTTCTTGGGGCAGTTCGGTGAGGGTGCCTAGGGATTCTGCGACGAGGACGGTGTGGGCGATGTCTTCGACCATGATTGCGGCTTGTAGTGCTTTGTCGATTGTTGGGCCGACGGTGAATACGCCGTGCTGTTTCATCAGGATTGCTGGTGAGGTTCCGATGGATCGGACTATTTCTTCGCCGATGGCGTTACCGCCGATGGGGGCGTAGTCCCCTAGGGGTACTTCGCCTCCGAATTCGTCGGCGATGGCGGTCAGGACGCATGGGATGGGGCGGCCTGCGGCGGCGAAGGCGGTGGCGTAGCGGGAGTGTGTGTGGATGATGGACATTACGTCGGGGCGGGCGCGGTAGACGGCTAGGTGGGATGCGGTGTCGGAGCTGGGGCCGTGTTCTCCGGCGATGATTTTGCCGTTGATGTCAACGATGACCATGTCTTCGGGGGTCATGACGTTGTAGGGCATTCCGGAGGGTTTGATGATGATGTGGCCGGTTTCGGGGTCGCGGGCGGAGAGGTTTCCGCCGGTCCAGGCGACGAGTCCGGCTTCGGGGAGGGCGAGGTTTCCGCGGCAGACTTCTTTGCGTAGTTCGGTGAGGCTGTGGGGTAGGTCGGTGGTGGGTGGAGGGGGTGGGGTGGTGATGGTGATGCCTGCGTGGGTGAGTTTGTCGTGGATGTATTGGCGTGCTGTGGCGGCTAGTTGTGCAGAGTTGTCTGCTTCGTCGTTCCACATTTCGATCATCATGCGGCCGGTCCAGTTTTGGGCGGCGAGTTCGGTGAAAGCTTCGTCCCAGTTGACGATGCCTGTGCCCATGGGGACGCGTCGGGGTTCGCCGGGGCGGACGTCTTTGGCGTGGAGGGCGAGCATGTGGCCGCGTCCGCGTCGTAGTTCGCTGGTGATGTTGAGGCCTTGTTCGGCGATGTTGCCGATGTCGGGGTAGAGCTGGAGCCAGGGTGAGTCGATTTCGTTGACGATGTGCATCGCGGTGGAGATGGAGGTGATGTCGGTGCCGTCGACGTTTTCGATGCCGAGGAGGATGCCGCGGGTTGCTGCGTGGGCTGCGCCGGTACGTAGGCATTCGACGTACCACTGGCGGTTTTGGGGGTGGGGTGTTTCGTAGTAGGCGAAGTATCCGGCGAGTTGGAGGACGGGGATGTGTAGGTCGGCGGCGAGGTCGATGCCGTCGATGAGGGCTTGGGTGGCTTGGGCGCGGGTGTGTGGGTCGCTGGATCCGGGTGCGATGCGGCGGTGGAGGGATAGGCATAGTCCGCCGAGTTTGATGCCGGCGTTGTGGGCGGCTTGGCGTACTTCGTCGCGTTGTTTTTTGTTCCAGTGCAGGCGTGCTTGGCGTTCTGGGGTTTCGTCGATGGATATGTCAACGAAGGAGAACCCTGCGGTTGCTGCTTGGGCGAAGAAGCTGGGCCAGGTGCCGGTCCATTTGAGTGCTTTTTCGTAGATGCCTAGTTCGATGGTGGCGGTGGTGGTGCGGGTGTGTTCGATGGTGGGGGTGGCGTTCATTTCCAGACCTGGCCAATTGCGTGGTTGAGTTCGGCGGCTGCTGCTGCGGGGTCGGTGGCGGTGGTGATTGAGCGTCCGGCGATGATGATGCCGACGGGGTGTCCGGCGAAGGTTGTCAGGTCGGTGGCGGTGATGCCGCCGGTGACGGTGACGGTGAATCCCATGGCGGCGAGTTGGTCGATGCGTTCGAGGTCGGTGGGTTTCCAGGAGAGGTCGCCGCTGGCTTCGCGGTCGCGGGAGCGTTTGACGATGATGTGTTGGACGCCGGCGTCGCGCCATTGGTGGGCGCGGTCGGGGTCGAACCATTCGTCGGCGAGTTCGACTTGGACTTCTCCGTTGAATTCTGCGGCGACGGCGCAGACTTGGCGGACGGTTGTCATGGATGCTCCGGCGACGACGGAGACGAGGTTGGCTCCGGCTTCGAAGGCCATGCGGGAGAGGATGGAGCCGGCTTCTGCGATGCGAATGTCGGCGAGGATTGCGGTGTTGGGGAAGAGGGCTCGGATTTCTCGGACGGCGCGTAGTCCTTCAGCCAGGATGAGGACGGTTCCGCATTCGATGATGTCGATGTGGGCGATGACGCGCGGCAGGGGTGCGAGGGCACTGGGGAGGTCGCGGACGTCGAGTGCGACTTGCAGTCGGGGCCTGGGGTGGGGGCTGCAGTCGTGCGACGTGTCTTCAGCGCGGGTCTGACTCATGTCGTCTCCTTCGTCGAGGCTGCCGTCGTCGTCGGCGGCGGCCCTGCTCCCGGCGTCGTTACCGGGATGCGGAGAACGTAGATCTCTGAGGTGGACCACGGCGAGCGACCACATGCACAGGTGTGCACGACTACGTCACATTCAGGGTGTATGTATGTTTTGACCTGTGTTTTTTTGAACGCGTTAGCTTTACCTAACGCTCCACATTTGCACACAGGTGCGCAAAATAGGTGGGTGGAGTCCATCGCTGAACACCGTGAGCACATCCAGCTGTTGTTGTCTGTTTCGCGTTGGTATTACGAGGATCAGCTGAGTCAGAGCACAATTGCCGCGCGGATTGGGTATTCACGTTCGTCGGTCTCAAGGTTGTTGACGCAGGCGCGGCAGCGGGGAATTGTCCGTTTCGATATATCGCACCCGGTTGAGCGGCATATGGCGTTGGAGTCTGCGCTGGTGGAGCGGTTTGGGTTGCGTTCGGCGCGAGTGACGGACAGTGCTGCTGAGGCTGATCCGGGTCCGGCTCGGGCGGGTGCGGAGGTGCTGGTGGAGGCCGTGCAGCGGGCAACGGTGTTGGCGGTGTCTGCGGGGACGACGGTCAGTGAGGTGGCCTATGAGTTGCCGACGATGTCGCTGCGGGATTTGCATGTGGTGCAGATGATTGGGGCACTAAGTCGGGCGAATCCGCTTGTTGATTCTCCTGATGTGACGCGGCGGATAGCGGAGCGTTTGGGTGGGGATTATCGGCAGATGCCGGCTCCGCTCATTGTGGGTACGCCGCGTTTGGCGCGGGAGTTGAAGAAAGAGGAGTCTGTGGCGAACGCTTTGGCGTTGGCTTCGCATGCGGATGTGGCGTTGGTGGGGATTGGGGCCATGGATGAGACCGGTTCGTCGGGGCCGATTTTTAATGGGTGGATTTCGCATGCGGAGTCGCGGCGTCTTTTAGCGATGGGGGCGGTGGGGCATGTTTCGGGGCATCACTTTGATGCCCAGGGGCATCCGGTGGTGACTGATCTGTATGAGCGGGTGTTGTCTGTTCCGTTGGGGCGGTTGCGTTCTGTTCGTACGGTTATTGGTGTGGCCGCTGGTGAGGGGAAGACTGCCGCGATCCGTGGTGCCCTGTTGGGGGGCTATATCAATGTTTTTGTGACTGATGCTGCTACTGCGCATCGGGTGTTGAGGCAGGGGTGAGTGAGGCTGCGGTGCTGCGGTCCCTTACGGGTGGCTGTCAGAGTTCGGGGAACCAGATACTGATTTCTCGTTCTGCGGAGGCGGGGCTGTCTGATCCGTGAACGATGTTCTGTTGCACTGGCGTACCCCAGTCTCTGGCGAGGTCTCCGCGGATGGTTCCTGCTGCTGCCACGGTGGGGTCAGTGGCTCCGGCGAGGGTGCGGAATCCTTCGATGCACCGTTCCCCTTCGATCACTGCTGCAACCAGTGGTCCGGAGGACATGAATTCCACGAGGGGGTCGAAGAATGCTTTCCCCATGTGCTCAGCGTAGTGCCGGGTGAGTAATTCGCGGCCTGGTGCGGCTACTTTCAACGCAATGATGCGGTATCCCTTGGCTTCAATTCGTCGCAATATCTCACCCGTGAGTCCACGCGCATAGCCATCGGGCTTCACAAGAACGAGAGAACGTTGAGTCATAGCTGAACAATATCGGCCCTGTTTACATTCATCATGGAATAGCTATATGTGGTCAAAAACCCTCGTTATAGCCTGTTCGCCCTTGACGTATGCAACACATACATACGGCTCCGGAAAGGGTCATTACCTGCAGGCACAACGCAATTGGTAGCACTACCGGACGAGCGTTCCGGACGAGTGTGTTGTTGTGGGCCCCACACCCTGCATACGCTGATCAAACCGTACGTGACCAGTGCCTTAGTCAATACCGGCGATGCAAAGAACCGCGCGTACGGCATAAGGTCAACATCATCGGAATCCATTCTTTTCCAACAGGAGCCACAGTGAGCCGTCAAGAAGAACTCTCCCTGATCATCGCCAATGTCCGGGCTTCGATCCCCGAACTGCAGAGCGTCATGGTCGCTTCGGTCGACGGCCTTGCCATCGCCCACGACCTTCCCGAGAACGAGGCTGAGCGCATGGCTGCCATGGCCGCCACCGCCCTGGGTCTTGGTGAGCGTATTTCGGAGCGCTCCACTCTTGGTGAGCTCGCTGAGGGTGTTATCCGCGGCCGCAACGGGTACATCATCGTTTACCCCGCCGGCGAGAACGCCGTGCTGGCCCTTGCTGGCCCTTCAGACAGCAACCTTGGTCTCATGCGTATCGAAGCTCGTGCAGCCAGCGCTAAGATCGGTGCTCTACTCGACTGATCAGCGACCTTTCGTGATGTTCAGTCGAGGGCTCGCGTCGGCGGAGCACGGCCCTACCTGGATATCTCGATGTGCTTCAGTGTGGGTACCTTTGACACACTCGAAGAATGCCCGTAAACGGGCGACTCGCCCCACCGGCCGAGCGGCACGTCCGTGAGCATTCAAGGAGACCCCAATGAGCGACTGGGTGATCGTGTTCCTGCAATCCCTGGGCTGGATGTTTCCAGCAGCTCTAATTGGACTCTTTGTTGGGTTTTGGGCGGAGCGTTCAAGAGCTCTCGGCCGGGTTAACCCCTCCCCCGCAACCGATGAGAGCCTCGACGGTGTCGACCTCGCTTCGGAAGCCTCGACTGCCCCCCCAGGAGCCGAGCCTTCCGAGGAGAAGGTTATCGAGCCGGTAATCCCCGACCGGCACGACGAAGACACCGCTATTGCACTCGCTGCGGCGAATGCACGAATCGAAGCTCTCACTGAGGAACTCAACGCCCGCTCCAGTAAGGACGCCGTCGAGTACGGCCGTCTGGAAGCAGCAGCGTTGCGTTCCCTCGACGAGATCATCGAGGCAGATCAGGCTCGCATTAAGCAGCTGACTACGTCTCTTGAGGAAATCAAAAAGAAGTCACGTACCCAGGAGCGCAAATTGCAGGTTGGCGAACAACGTATCGGCAGCTTGAAAAATGCGATTGCTGAGCGGGACTCGCGAATCCTTGAGCTCGATGCGGAACTCGTCAAGCTTCGTCGCGAAAAGTAGCGGCGAACTCCCCCCGCACACCTTCCACCAAGGAGACCCTTGTGGTGAAGAAAGCCGTCATCGGACACACCACTCGCCGTGAGGTGACATTCGTCGGCCCCTATGGAGTTGGCAAATCCACCGCCGTGCGTTCCCTCAGTGATATCCCCGTTGTCAACACCGAAGTAATGAGCACGATGGCCCGCCCCGGCGGCCGCGCAGCTCGCCGGATGACTACAGTCGGCCTCGATTACGGCGAGTGGGGCAGTAACTATGGCGCCGTTGCTGTCGTTGGTACTCCCGGGCAAGCACGTTTTCAGTCCACCCGTGACCACGCTCGCGGACGAGCTTCAGCCGTCGTTCTGTGGATGTACGGCCAAAACGAATACGCTCTCGAGGAAACAGCAGAATGGATCAAGGTTCTCGGTAACGAGCAGACCTGGTCTCGCCTCACCGTGGCTGTCACACGCCTAGATGAGGGAGAGAACCACCCGGCGCTGGAAGACTACCGACCTGTGCTTGATTCATTCAGTCCCGATATCCGCCTTCTTGCGGGAGATCCACGTGATCGCGACTCGGTGATCCGTGTGGTCGAAACCGCGCTGGCCTCGACTAAGAAGAAGAAAGCTCGATCATGACCAGCCTGATGCACACGGGTAACGTACCCGCGGCCGAGACCTCCGAATGGGATATGGAGACCGACACCGAAACGGTGTCCAAGCTTGAAGAAATCGGCACCGCAACACTGCCGATTCTCGAAAGCTTGGCAGAGCGGCTCCCCACTTTGGAAGGCGCAATGCTTTGCACGGCCGATGGATACAACCTGTGCGCGCTCGGACTGGAGTCTTACCAAGTTGGTCGTCTCGCAGCGATGACGAGCACCATGTTTTCCGTGAGTAACGGCGCTATCGATGCCATCACCAGTGATGACAAAGAAGCAAGCCCGCTGGAGCAAGTAACGCTCAAGAGCGGGGACAGCCAGTACATGATCTACCCCATCCAGCATGATCAGCTGGGGTACCTGCTCATGAGCATGTGGGCGCAGGAGATCACGCTGGGTGAGTTCCTCATGGAGGCAAAGATCAGTGCACGCGAGCTCACGCGCCTCGTGCAGATAGAGGATCTCTGAGGCGCGTGAACTGGCTACGCCTGCAGTGAGGCGTTGTTTTTGATCCATTCGTCTGTGAGGGCGTCCATCTGGGCGCCCTTGCGGACGGCTACCAGCCACAGCCCTGTGAATATCGCCCCGACAAGAACCATCATGGGCACCACAAAGGCATAAGCGAACGTGGCTACCTGAACCGCCCAACCGACTAGTTCACCTCGGCGGAATCGCACAGCAATCGCAGCAACTACGCACGCTGCGCTGATTGCTAGACCAATCCAGAGAACCACATCAGCGTTCTGAGGCATCGAGGCGACGGTGAGGGCTCGGCCCACCACTGCCGCGAATCCCATCACGAGCATCTGAGACCACAGCACCATGCTGCACAGCCGTCGCGTCACTCGACGCGACGGCTGTGGCATATCTGCCGACTGAGTGTCGTTCTCAGGCATCTGTGGCCCCAAGCAGCAAACGAACTTCACCAGCGGTGAATACCGAACCGGTCGCAACAACTCCAGCACCCATGCCAGCAGCATCAGCCAACTCAACTGCCGTGTCGAGAGCAGTTGGCAGGTGCGGCTCGATACGCACTCTGTTCTCACCGAAGATCTCCACTGCGAGCGCACCGAGCTCTTCGGCGCTGCGGCGGCGTGGTGAGGTGGTTTGGGAGATGACGATCTCATCGAAGATGGGCTGGAGCTGTTCAAGCATGGCTTCAGCGTCTTTGTCTGCCAGTACCGCGAGCAGGCCAACCGTGTGGGTGAACATGAAGGAGTCCTCCAGCGTGGCGACCAGTGATGCTACGGCTGCTGGGTTGTGGGCTCCGTCTACCAGGACTGCTGGTGAACGACGTACCAGTTCTGCCCTGCCTGGGGAGGTGACGTCAGCGAATGCTGCTTGCACAACTTCAAGTGCTAGTTGTTCCTGACCACCACCGATGAAAGCTTCTACTGCTGCTAGGGCGATGGCTGCGTTGTGCGCCTGGTGCATTCCGAACAGGGGGATGAAGATATCTGGGTAGATCCCAGCCAGTCCCCGCAAGGTGACCATTTGCCCACCGACAGCAACTTCGCGGGCAACAACGCCGATGTTTTCTTCCATGAAGATGATGGGAGCGTCTACGGCGTTAGCGGCTTCGGTCAGTATTTCTTTGACCGCTGGGTCTTGTTCAGCCGAGATGACGATGGAGCCAGCTTTGATAATGCCGGCTTTCTCGCGTGCAATTTCGACGATGTCGCTGCCGAGGTAGCGTTCGTGATCCATCGAGATCGGGCCGAAAACAGCGACGGTGGCGTTAATAACGTTGGTCGCGTCCCAGGTGCCGCCCATGCCGACCTCGATGACACCTGCCTCGACGGGGGCGTCAGCGAATGCGGCGTAGGCCATCGCTACGAGCACCTCGAAGAACGACAGGCGTGGACCGCCTTGTTCTTGGCTTGCCGCGTCAGCCATTTCAACAAACGGCACGATGTCTTCGTAGGCGTCGAGGAACCGTTGGGTGCTGATGGGTTCGCCGGAGAGAACGATGCGTTCGCGGATGTCGTGTAGGTGTGGTGAGGTGAAACGGCCGGTGCGTAGCCCTAGTTCACGCAGCAACCGTTCGATCATGCGTGCTGTGGTGGTTTTGCCGTTCGTGCCGGTGATGTGAATGGTCGGCATCGCCTGTTGGGGGTCACCGAGCAGGTTCATGACGTGGCGGATTCGATCCAGAGTTGGCTCGATGATGTGCTCGGGGTTGCGCGCGATGATGTTTTTATCGACTTCACGCGCTCGTTCTTTGACAGCGGGGTCTTCTGGTGCCGGGCGGCGGGCACGAGATCCGGTGCGCTCTCCCATTGCGTTAGATGTGGGAGCTTCGCTGGGTGTGATGGTTTTTGTGAGTGCGCCTAGTTCGAGGGCTTCGCTGCTGGTTTCATCACCGAAGTCATCGAGGTAGGCGGGGTCTAGTGGGGTGCCAGCGTCGGAGGCTTTGGTGGGGTCATTGCTGGGTTCGATGTCGTCGCTGCGTCGGGTCACGGTGCCCTTTCTCGGTGTTCAGGTGATGGTTGTTAGGCGGGCCGCAGCGCGGTGGAGCTCATGAGCTCCACCGCGCTGCCAGTTCGTGGCTACCCGTTTTTACAGTTTTTTGAGAAGAAGGCGGATTGGTTGCCCGTCGCCCACTGTGGTGGTGACGGAGCCTTCTTCGGGAAGCGCTTCGAGCGTGGGCGCAGAGCCGAACTGGGTTGCCAGTGTCTCTGAGGTGATGAGATCACCGAAGCTCTTGACTGCTTCCCACACGTCGCCTTCACCGGTGATGGTGAGGCTGATGCGGTCAGTGACGTCAAACCCAGCGTCTTTACGTGCCTGCTGGACTACGCGAATGATGTCACGAGCGACACCTTCGGCGGCCAGTTCTGCGGTGATGGTGGTGTCGAGCACAACGAATCCACCGCTGGAAAGCATCGCTGAGGCGCTGGCGCTGCCTTCGGTCTGCGCAACAACGGTCTCGAGAGTGTATTCGGATTCTTCGAGTGCGATACCTGCGCAGACCACTGTGTTGTCTTCGACTGTCCAGTCTCCGGTCTTGGAGCCCTTGATCACGACTTGTACCTGTTTACCCAAACGGGGACCGGCAGCGCGGGCATTCACGGTAAGCCGCTGGGTGATTCCGAAGTCGGCTGCCGAAGCCTGGTCTGTGGCCAGCAAGGTGACCTTCTTGACGTTAACTTCGTCGCTGATGAGTGCGGTGAATTGCTCTAGGGCTGCGGGGTCCTCGGTAACGACGGTGAGTTCGGCTAGTGGGAGCCGGTTACGCAGTCCTTTGGATTTGCGCAGGCTAGAGGTGGTAGAGCAGACCTCACGGGCGCGATCCATAGCTTCCACGAGAGCTGGGTTGGCGGGCAGGTCGTCGCTGTTGGGCCAATCTGCCAGGTGCACGGAGCGTTCACCGGTCAGGCCACGCCAGATCTCTTCGCTTGCCATTGGTAGCAGCGGAGCGGTCAGGCGTGTGAGCACTTCGAGCGTGGTGTACAGGGTGTCGAAGGCGTCGCGAGCCACGGTGGCGTCGGCTCCGCTGGTGTCCCAGAAACGGTCCCGGCTGCGGCGGACGTACCAGTTAGTCAGCACGTCACAGAACACGCGGACGGACTCGCAGGCGGCAGCGATGTCGTAAACCTCTAGTGCTGCGGTGACGTCAGTGACGAGGTCGTGCAGTTTAGCGAGCAGGTACTTGTCGAGTACGTCGGTGGAGTCGGTGCGCCAGGTAGCTTCATAGCCTTGGGTGCCGTCATCGCGGGTGACGGCGTTGGCGTACAGGCTGAAGAAGTACCAGACGTTCCATAGTGGCAGCAGCCCGGCGCGGACACCTTCGCGGATGCCTTGTTCGGTGACGATGAGGTTTCCCCCGCGCAGGATTGGGCTGGACATGAGGAACCAGCGCATCGCGTCGGCGCCGTCACGAGCGAACACTTCGTTGACATCGGGGTAGTTTCGCAGCGACTTGCTCATCTTTTGGCCGTCGTTACCCAAAACGATGCCGTGGCTGAGCACGCTGGTGAAGGCGGGACGGTCAAACAGGGCGGTGGCCAGGATGTGCATGGTGTAGAACCAGCCGCGGGTTTGCCCGATGTATTCGACGATGAAGTCCCCCGGGTAGTGGTTTTCGAACCAGTCGGCGTTTTCGAATGGGTAGTGCACCTGGGCGTAGGGCATGGAGCCGGAGTCGAACCAGCAGTCAAGAACTTCCGATACGCGGCGCATGGTGGCCTGCCCGGTGGGGTCATCCGGGTTGGGGCGGGTGAGTTCGTCGATGAAGGGGCGGTGTAGGTCGACTTCACCGTCAGCGTTGCGAGGTAGACAGCCGAAGTCTTTTTCGATCTCTTCGAGGCTGCCGTAGACATCGGTGCGTGGATATTCGGGGTCATCACTGACCCATACCGGGATTGGGCTGCCCCAGTAGCGGTTACGTGAGATGGACCAGTCGCGTGCGCCTTCAAGCCATTTACCGAACTGGCCGTGTTTGACGTGTTCAGGTACCCAGGTGATGTCTTCGTTGGTTTCGACCATGCGGTCGCGGATTTTCGTTACCTCAACGAACCAGCTACCAACGGCCTTGTAGATGAGGGGCTTACGGCATCGCCAGCAATGCGGGTAGGAGTGCACGTAGCTTTCTTCGCGCACCAGCTGCCCGTTTTCTTTGAGCTTGTTGATGATGGGGCGGTTTGCTTCGAATACCTGCAGGCCCTGGAAGTCAGGCACGACGGAGGTGAATTCGGCTCGGTCGTCGACTGAAAGGATGGTGGGGATGCCATGAGCGGCTGTGTCTGCCTGGTCAACTTCACCGTAGGCGCTGGCCATGTGCACGACACCGGTACCGTCCTCGGTGGTGACGAAGTCAGAGTGGATCACCTGGAAGGCGTTGTGCGTGCCCCAGCGCTCCACGTCAGTGAAGTAGTCAAAGATCGGGGTGTATCGCTGACCGACCAGGGTTGACCCGAGGAAGGTCTCTTCAACCAAGTCGTCAACGTTTTTCGGGTCACCGTCAGGGCCGACGAACTCTTTGGCATAGTGCCCCAGACGCGCCTGGGCGACGATGTAGCGTTCACCGTCGGCGGCGCGCACGGCAACGTATTCGACGTCATTACCGACGGCCATGGCCAAGTTAGTGGGCAGGGTCCACGGGGTGGTGGTCCAGGCGACGAGGCGATCACCGTTGGGTAGCGCAACCCAGACGGCAACGGAAGGGTCCTGCCGCTGCTGGTAAACCTCGTCATCCATGCGTAGCTCGTGGTTAGACAGAGGGGTTTCGTCGTTCCAGCAGTACGGGAGGACTTTGTGTCCCTTGTAGACCAGGCCTTTGTCGTAGAGAGACTTAAACGCCCAGATCACCGATTCCATGTACTGGGGGTTAAGTGTTTTGTAGTCGTTATCGAAATCAACCCAGCGGGCTTGGCGGGTGACGTAGTTACGCCACTCGTCGGTGTATCGAAGCACCGAGCTGCGGCATTCGGCGTTGAAAGCACCGATGCCCATCTCTTCGATTTCTTTTTTCGTTGAAATCCCAAGGAGACGTTGGGCTTCAAGTTCGGCAGGCAGGCCGTGTGTGTCCCATCCGAAGCGGCGCTCCACGTGCTTGCCGCGCATCGTTTGGTAACGCGGGATGACGTCTTTGACGTATCCGGTCAACAGGTGCCCGTAGTGGGGCAGACCATTAGCAAAGGGTGGCCCATCGTAGAAAACGAACTCGTTCTCGCCGTCGTCCCCGGCAGGGCGAGCTTGAACAGAGGCCCGGAAGGTGTCGTCTTCTTTCCAGTAGGCCAGGACGCGTTCTTCAAGGGCGGGGAAATCCGGGGCGGAAGGAACGCCGAGTGCTTCACCGGCGTGGGAAGTGTGTGCTTTGGGGTAGATCATGCTGGTCGCCTTCGATGTTGAGAGTTGGTGGGCGTCCAGACCTCTGCCTCCCTAGCGGTGAGCGTGGGACGGCGAAGACTCGCCCGACGAGGACGGCTCACCGGTTCCGACCGGTCAACCGCGGTACCACCTCGCTTGCTCACCGTCACCGGGCACATGCACCGGGGCGGGAACCTCTCTGCTGGGCTGTGACGGGCCCACCCGTTCGGTTCTACTAGGCCACGCATCACCGGATGCGTGGCTGTTCTTCCGAAGGCTCACCGGTGATGGCCGGGTCTGCGCCTATGCATGCAATTCTAGCCATGTCCGAGGTGGTACGTCGCCCTGCCCAGACCTGCAATGACAGTCCTTGGTTTACCTCGCCATACCGTTATGAGGTGAATGCCGTCCTGGATTTCCTTGCCGCCAACCCGCTGCTGACAGTTTTCGGAGTGGTGGCGTGCGGCACCCTCGTAGGCGCAATCCCGTTCGGCCCACTACGCCTCGGCTCAGCCGGGGGCCTGTTCGTAGGGCTGGCGGTAGGGGCATTGGATGCCCGACTCAGCGAAAACGTGCACCAGCTACAAACATTCGGGCTGGCCCTGTTCGTGTACACGGTAGGCCTAGCCGTCGGGTACACATTTTTCACCACCCTCAAACGACAAGCCTGGACCCTGCTAGCCAGTGCGGGCGTTCTAGCAATTTCCGTGGGCGTCAGCATCGGGGTCGGGCGCCTGCTGGGACTTTCTGCACCGATGGTCGCTGGCGCCTACGCCGGCGCCACAACCACCTCCCCCGCCTTAGCCGCAGCAACCCAGGCCGCCGGGAACACCATCCCTTCTGTCGGTAATGCGCTCAGCTACCCCGTGGGCGTCATCGCCACAATGCTCACTCTCGTCATCGTCACTGCCGTGCCCCTGCCATCGCGCCGCGACCCCGAACCAGTCACCAGCGGCACCCTGACCGCACGCAGCGTCGAAGTGACCCGCCACACCCCACTGGAGGACGTCCCTGGCTGGAAGGCACAGCTGATCCAAGGGTCATACTTCGTCCGCGATGGCGCCGGATGTGTCATCTCCGATGGCGCAACCCTCATGCCTGGTGACCGCATCCTCCTCATCGGCACCCCAGCCACCTTGGAACCTGCCATCGAATTCCTCGGCCACGAATCAGATATAGAACTCACTGACAACCGGCAAGATGTCGATCACCGCCGCGTCACCGTCTCCAACCCAGAAATCGCCGGCCGCACCCTCGCCGAGATCGACCTACCAGGGCGATTTGGTGGCCGCGTCACTCGCGTGTTCCGCGGCGACACCCAAATCCTGGCCCACGACGACCTCAGCCTCGCCCTGGGCGACCGTGTCCTCGTTGTATTACCTGCAGGCCGACTCGACCACGCCGCTGGCATCTTCGGCGACTCCGAACGCCGCATCTCTGAAATCGATCCACTCTCGTTGGGAATTGGTATGGCCCTAGGGATCGGATTGGGCACTATCGCTATACCACTGGGATCAGCGTCGCTGTCTCTAGGCGCAGCAGGCGGCCCCCTAGTCATGGGAATGCTGCTGGGGCGAGTACGCCGCACCGGCAACCTCGTATGGGAACTACCCCACAGCGCCAACCTCACCCTGCGGCAACTAGGGCTAACCATGTTCCTGACCTGTGTCGGCCTAGCTAGCGGCCCCGCCTTTGCCGGCACAGCGTTCTCCCTGACCGGTATCGCTGTCGGTGCGCTCGCCGCGGTGATAGCAGACACAATCGCGTTACTCATGTGGGCCGCGGCGATTCTGCTTGGCCTATCCACTGGGCGAGCAGCCGGTTTAATGGCCGGCAGCATCGGCCAACCAGCACTCCTGGCATACGCGCAAAGCCGGGTCGCTGACGAGCGCGTAGAAGCCGGGTACAGCACAATCTTCGCGGTCGGGATGGTCGCGAAAACCATCATCGCCTACCTGATCGCATCTGCCTGGTGACCTGCCTGAAACACCATCACCTTTTGCCACGCTGAAGACCACCTTCTGGATTGGCCCCCACTTGCGCGGTGATGGGAAGATCAACCCATGACTAACCCCATATCCGGCCACCACAATCACGCCCACATCCCGGACAAACCGTCAGTAGACGGCCTGGAAGAGAAGTGGGGCCCCGTATGGGAAGAAAAGGGCACCTACCACTTCGACCGCCAGCGCGCTGTGGAGCTTCCTCGCGAGCAGATCTACTCCATCGACACTCCCCCGCCCACCGCCAGCGGATCCCTGCACGTGGGGCACGTGTTCAGCTACACCCACACTGACCTTGTCGCCCGATACAAGCGCATGCAGGGCCTCGAGGTGTTCTACCCCATGGGCTGGGACGACAACGGCCTGCCCACCGAGCGACGCGTCCAGAACTACTACGGTGTGCGCGGAGACGCCTCCCTGCCCTACGTCGACAGCTACGAACCCCCACAGCGCGGCATGGCCGACAAGTCCGGCAAAGCCGTGAAGATGGCTGACCAGCAGCCCATCAGCCGCGCTAACTTCATTGAGCTTTGCTACGAACTCACCCGCGAAGACGAAAAAGCCTACGAATCGCTTTGGCGCCGACTCGGTGTCTCAGTTGACTGGGCCCAGACCTACCAAACCATCGACGACCACTCCCGCGCAGTGTCCCAGCGGGCCTTCCTAGACCACCTCGAAGCAGGCCAGGCCTACCAGGCCGAAGCTCCCGGCCTGTGGGACGTCACCTTCCAAACCGCTGTGGCCCAGGCTGAACTCGAAGCCCGCGAATACCCCGGCGCCTACCACCGGGTCGCATTCCACCGCCTTGACGAGCAGGGCAACCGCATCGAGGGCCAAGACGTCTACATCGAAACCACTCGCCCCGAGCTACTCCCGGCCTGTGTGGCACTCATCGCCCACCCCGATGACGAGCGCTACCAGAATCTGTTCGGCACCAAGGTGGCTTCGCCCCTATTCGGGGTTGAGATCCCCGTACTGGCCCACCCTGCCGCCGAAATGGACAAGGGCGCCGGTATCGCCATGTGCTGTACCTTCGGTGACCTCACCGACGTTGTATGGTGGCGCGAACTCAACCTGCCCACCCGCTCACTCATCACCCGCAACGGCCGTCTTTCCGGTGACACCCCCGAATGGCTGCGCGGATCTGGTGCCGAGTTCTACGCCGAACACGTCGCCACGAAGACCCCCTTCACCGCGCGCAAGAACATCGTCGAGGCCCTCGCCGCATCCGGGGAAATGGATGGCGACCCCAAACCAACCCAGCGCATGACGAACTTCTTCGAGAAAGGCGACAAGCCCCTCGAAATCGTCACTAGCCGCCAGTGGTACATCCGTAACGGTGGCCGCGGCGAACAGTTGCGCGAAGAGCTACTCAAGCGCGGCGAAGAACTCACCTTCCACCCCGAGTTCATGCGTGTGCGTTACGAAAACTGGGTTCGTGGATTGAACACCGACTGGCTCGTCAGCCGCCAGCGGTTCTTCGGTGTGCCGATTCCGCTGTGGTACCCCATCAGCGAAAACGGCGAGCCAGACTATGACTCCCCCATCGTCCCAGCCCCCGAGCAGCTGCCCATCGACCCCTACACCGATGTGCCCAGCGGATACACCGAAGAGCAGCGCGGCCAAGCTGGCGGATTCATCGGCGACACCGACATCCTCGACACCTGGGCAACATCTAGCCTCACCCCGCAGATCACTACTGGTTGGCCGTGGGCCGAGGGCGAAGGCGATCCCGAGTTGTTCGCCAAACTGTTCCCGATGAACCTACGCCCCCAGGGCCAAGACATCATCCGGACCTGGCTGTTCAGCACCGTTGTGCGTGCCCACCACGCACAAAACTCCCTGCCGTGGACTGACGCAGCGATCTCCGGGTGGATCCTTGACCCGGACCGCAAGAAGATGAGCAAGTCCAAAGGCAACGCCGAAACCCCTGAGGGCCTGCTGCAGCAGCACGGCTCGGACGCGGTGCGTTACTGGGCTGCATCGGCCCGCCTAGGCACCGACGCCGCCTTCGATACCGGCCAGATGAAGGTTGGGCGCCGCCTGGCGATCAAGGTGCTCAACGCGAGCAAGTTTGTTCTGGGCTTCGGTGCCGCAGACGCGCCAGTGTCGTTTGACCGCGCCCAGCTGCTCTCCCAGGTGACTCACCCGCTGGATGCCTCCATGCTCGCCTCCTTGGCTGAGGTGATAAGCAAGGCCACCGCAGGTTTCGAGGCTTACGACCACACCCGTGCCCTCGAAGTGACGGAAACCTTTTTCTGGGAGTTCTGCGACGATTACCTCGAGCTCGTCAAAGACCGCGCCTACAGCGAGGGTGAAGGAGCTACCTCGGCACAGGCTGCGCTGCGGCTAGCCTTGGAGACACTGCTGCGCATGTTTGCGCCGTTCCTGCCCTACGCCACCGAAGAGGTGTGGAGCTGGTGGCGAGCCGAGACAGGTTCGGTTCACCGCCAGGCGTGGCCCGTTCCCGAAGATGTCTCCCTCGCAACCCCCGGAGACCCAGCTGTCCTGCGTGTTGTCAGTGAAGCGCTGGCCGGTATCCGCCGGGCAAAGTCCGACGCCAAGGTAGGTATGCGTGCTGAGGTCGAGACAGTCGTGATTGCTGGCTCTGCTGCCACGCTGTCGCTGCTTAAACAGGGTGAGGCGGACTTGCTAGCCACCGGTAGGGTGCTCGCGCACACCTACGTCGAGGAAGACACCACCGAGAACCCAGTTGTCATTCGTGACGCAGTGCTTATTCCTCCGCCCCCGCGTGAAAAGAAAAAGTGACACTCCCCTGCTGAGGCAGCCGTGACATAGATCGGGGTGCTCACCTTCGAGTTCGAAGGTGAGCACCCCGACTTTGTGTTTCAAGATCGCATAGCAATGCTTGACTGCGCACTTGGCCGGGGCATCCATAGCGCCAGCCGTCCGGTCTCGCGCGCGATCGTTACTGGGTCTGGGCGTACGAGCAGCCACGGAACATTCCACCCAGATAAGGCACACCGGTCAGTGAGGAACCCTTCCCGCCGTGGGGCGTCCACATCGCCCGTGCCAGGGTCGTATTGCAGTACTGGTTTTCCCGGTTCGGTACGCGCCCACAGCGCTACGTGCCGAGGCATGTGCGCTCCGCCTACATAGACAAGAACGGGGCGTCCTACCCCGATCCGTGCGACCGTTTCATCGAAAAGAGAAGCGCGCCGACGTTTATCAGCGAATCGCACAAGCCGGATCTCATAAGACACACCTGGCACAGAACCAGAACGTTCGATCTCGGCCCTGGCGCCCCAGGGCGGAGTGCCTAAGGACGTCGGCCACGGCACTTGCAGAGTGCCTCGCCGCGGCGTGACTGCGTTCGTGCGGGTGAGCACCTCGGATTCAGCGGTAGCCCACCGTTTCGCGGCCATCTGGGCCCGCATGCGCGCTGCCTGAGGGGTCTCGACACCCACTGCACCGACGCGCGGTTTTTCTCCAGAGACGTCATCAGCGGACAGCCACGCCGCAAATGGCGGGTCAATCAAGGCGCGAGCCATCACAAGTGCTGCCGCGCCACAACTGGTGGGGGTTGCCTGAACCGGCCCCTTACGCCCCACCGATTCGAGTTCTCGGAGCATAAGAATGAGTGTGGCCTAAGCGGATTCTTTACGGTCAAGCCTCTTGCGTGAACGCAGCTCATCGGGGTTGTGACGCACGATGGTGGGCAGCACGTTTTCGAGCACTACCTCGCGGCTGATGACGACTCGAGCGATTTCATCATCGCTAGGCACATCGAACATGACGGGCAAGAGAACTTCTTCGAGGATGGCGCGCAGCCCACGAGCTCCCGTGCCGCGCAGCAGTGCTTGGTCAGCGATTGCTTCTAGCGCATCCCCGGTGAACTCCAAGTCCACACCATCAATCTCGAACATGCGCTTGTACTGCTTCACCAGGGCGTTGCGTGGCTCCTGCAGAATCCGCACCAGGGCGTCCCGGCCTAGCGGAGAAACAGTCGTGATCACGGGAAGACGGCCGATGAATTCGGGGATGAGACCAAACTTCATCAGGTCTTCTGGCATGACGTCACCGTAGCCTTCTGGCTCGGTGCTGGCCTGGTGCAGGTCCGCGCCGAACCCTAGGCCGCTCTTACCGGCACGCGACTCAATGATTTTGTCCAGACCGGCGAATGCGCCACCGACGATGAACAACACGTTTGTTGTGTCGATTTGGATGAATTCCTGATGCGGGTGCTTACGGCCACCCTGCGGAGGAACGGAGGCAGTCGTGCCTTCGAGGATCTTCAATAGGGCTTGCTGTACGCCTTCACCGGAGACATCCCGCGTGATGGAGGGGTTCTCCGATTTACGAGCGATCTTGTCGACCTCATCGATGTAGATGATGCCTGTCTCGGCCTTCTTCACATCGAAGTCTGCGGCCTGGATGAGTTTGAGCAGGATGTTCTCGACATCTTCACCGACATACCCTGCCTCGGTGAGAGCAGTTGCATCAGCGATAGCGAACGGCACGTTGAGCATGCGCGCCAGAGACTGCGCGAGATACGTTTTTCCGCACCCGGTGGGGCCGATGAGCAAGATGTTTGATTTGGCGATGTCGACCTGCTCATCGCCTTTGCGGGGCGCAGCTTGGATGCGCTTGTAGTGGTTGTACACCGCGACCGCTAGTGCCCGCTTGGCTGAATCTTGGCCGATGACGTACTGCTCGAGGAAAGCGAAAATATCTCGCGGCTTTGGCAGCTCACCTGGACCGAAGTCGTTGCTGTCAGTGAGTTCTTCCTCGATGATCTCGTTACACAGATCGATGCACTCGTCACAGATGTACACGCCGGGGCCCGCGATGAGCTTTTTGACCTGCTTCTGACTCTTCCCGCAGAAGTTACACTTCAGCAGATCTCCGCCATCACCAACACGTGCCACGAAATCATCCTTCCCGCCCGCCTCGGCGGACCATTACGGGAATCCGACACGAACAAAACCGACTAGCCAGCTCCGCCGAACAACAGCGGCGGCCTGTGCCGTGGGGCTTGTGGCCTTGGCTGGCTATCCCTCGATGCTGCATCCTCAAACCCGATCTCGAACCTATCGGCAGACACACGTTCTCACAGTTATTGAATCCGTGTGTCGCCCACGGGGGAGCCTCAATTCGCTGATGACACAGCACACGCAAAGACAGAATCTCATTATCTCATCGGCATTGTGACGAGGTTTCCCAGTGTTCACCCTTTCGGCGTAAACACAAGCTTTCCTGAGGAGACGGAGTAGGTCGGGGTGATCATGTGATCGCCCCGACCTACGTCATTGTCAAGATGTGTCCTTGCGGACGGTACCTCAGCAATCAGCGCTGACGCGATGCCTTACGGCTTGCCAAAACCTGGTCGATGAGACCGTATTCGCGCGCTTCCTCAGCGGAGAGAATCTTGTCGCGCTCAATGTCAGCGTTGACCTGCTCAGGCGTGCGGCCCGAGTGGTGCGCCAGCGTCTCTTCCAGCCAGGTGCGCATCCGGAAGACCTCGTTGGCCTGGATTTCGATGTCGCTGGCCTGGCCGTAGTCACTCCCAGCCAACGCGGGCTGGTGAATGAGCACGCGAGCGTTAGGCAGGGCGAAACGCTTACCGGGGGCACCGGCAGCGAGAAGTACCGCAGCGGCCGAAGCAGCCTGCCCCACGACGAACGTCTGCACGTCGGGGCGGATGAACTGCATCGTGTCGTAGATGGCTGTCATGGCAGTGAAGGAACCGCCAGGGCTGTTGATGTACATGATGATGTCGCGTTCTGGGTCTTGAGACTCCAGCACGATCAGCTGCGCGATGACATCGTCAGCAGAAGCATCATCAACCTGCGCTCCAAGGAAGATGATGCGGTCCTCGAACATCTTCGTGTACGGGTCGGTGCGCTTCATCCCGTAGGAGGTGCGCTCCTCGAACTGCGGAAGGATGTAGCGGTTGCTCGGCATTGCCACTGCAGGGCGGCGCTGTTCGTTCATCATGGACGTTCCGTTCTCGGGCTGGCTCGATGCGATGGGGTACTGGAAATGCATCAGTCGCTCGTGCCTCCCTTACCGGGGGTTTGGTTGGCGTGCTCGTAGACGTGGTCAACGAAGCCGTACTCTTTGGCCTCTTGGGCGCTGAACCAGCGGTCGTGGTCAGAGTCTTCGGTGATCTTCTCCACGGTCTGTCCGGTGTGGTGGGCGATAAGTTCGGCCATCTGGCGTTTGATGAAGAGCATCTGCTCAGCCTGGATTTTGATGTCCGTGGCTTTACCGCCGATACCGCCCAGAGGCTGGTGCATGAGGATGCGGCTGTGTGGGGTGGCGTAACGCTTGCCTGGCGCGCCTGCGGTAAGCAGGAACTGTCCCATGGAGGCCGCCATACCCAGTGCCACGGTGGCTACGTCGTTGGGGATCCAGTTCATCGTGTCGTAGATCGCCATACCTGCCGAGATAGACCCGCCGGGGCTGTTGATGTACAGCCAAATGTCTTTGTCGGGGTCTTCGGCGGCCAGGAGAAGCAGCTGCGCGCAGATGGCGTTGGCGTTCTCGTCACGCACCTCAGAAGACAGGAAGATAATCCGCTCTTTGAGCAGACGGTTGTAGATGTGATCGTCCAGGCCACCCATCGGTCCCGGCCCTGCGGCAACGATGTCGCTGCTGTGGCTCACGTGGTCTCCTCACTCGCTTGATCACCGGATGTGACGTCTAGCGGCGTACGTGGGGGTGAACCCCGCTGACGATCCGGCACTTTCACGAGAGTAACGCTCCACCTCACGAGGTAATTCCGTCTCCGGAACCCTGAAGTGCATTGGGCTGGCGGTGTTTGGTGTCAGCTAATGCGTGGTTGCGGGGTGTTGCGCACTCGTCGTTTTCTTTGTTCTTTTCCATCATCACCGGATGCATCCACCGAGAACGACACCGACGTGCACAAGCTGCACGCGAAGCGGGTGGATGCGTGAGGGAGGTGTCCTGCCGAACGCATCGGCAGGACACCTCCCTCACATCACGACGCCTTGTGGGCGCGTTTGTGTCACTTCTTGTCAGATTCCTCAGCCTCGGCCTCTTCTTCGCCTTCTTCGGCGTCGACATCGGCGCTGAGGTCGACCTCGTTGCCAGAGGCGTCGGTGACCTTGATGAGCTCAAGCACAGAAGCCAATGCCTTGCGGCGAGCAACCTCACCAGCCATAGCGGCGACCTGGTTCTGGTCTTCCATCACCTGGGCGAGCTGGCCGGGGTCAATGCCTGCCTGCTGAGCAGTCATGATCAGGTATTCGATGAGCTCACCCTGGCTGACCTGAACCTCGCGGCTCTCAGCGATCTCGTCGAGGAGAAGCTGGGTACGCAGGCTCTTCTCGGTGGACTCAACAAGCTCCTGACGGTGCTCGTCGTCGCTTTCGCGGCCTTCACGTGCCAAGTGGCTGTCAACCTCGGCCTGGACAAGGCTGTCCGGGACAGGGATTTCCAGGGTTTCGAGAAGGTGGTCCAGAAGCTGGTCACGAGCTTCGATGCCCTGCTGGAGCACGAGCTCACGCTCGGCCTGCCTACGGGAGTCAGCCTTGAGCTCTTCGAAGGTGTCGAACTCGGAAGCCATCTGAGCGAACTCGTCGTCAAGCTCGGGAAGCTCGCGCACCTTGACGCCCGAGAGGGTGACCTCAATGTCAGCATCTTCGCCCTCGTGGTCGCCGCCAGCCAGCGGACCCTTGAAGGTCTTGGTCTCCTCAGCCTTCATGCCAATGAGCGCCTCGTCGAGGCCCTCGAGCATGGTCTTGGAGCCAACCTCGTAGGAAACACCGGAGACAGCGTCGATCTCTTCCTCACCGATGGTGCCCTTGAGGTCGATGACGACGAAGTCACCTTCAGCCGCCGCACGGTCAACGGGGACGAGGGAACCGAAACGCTCACGGAGCTGCTCGACGTTCTTGTCGGTCTGCTCATCAATGGCGGAATCGGTCACATCCGCGACGGACACCGACAGCTTCTCGAACTCGGGCAGCTCGATGGCCGGACGGATGTCAACCTCGGCGGTGAACACGAAGTCAGACTCGTCCTCGAGCGGCACGGAGGTGATGTCAACCTCGGGCTGGCCCAAGGGGCGCAGCTCGTTCTCGACCATGGCCTGCGTGTACAACTCCGGCAGGGCCTCATTGACGGCTTCCTGCACGATCGCACCCTTACCGACGCGCTGCTCGACGAGGCGGGCGGGGACGTGGCCCGGACGGAAACCGGGGACGGAGATCTGGGAGCTGATGGCCTTGACTGCGGCATCCAGTCGAGGCTTCAGCTCGTCATAGGGGACCTCGACGGTCAGCTTGACCCGGGTCTGGCTGAGGGTCTCGACGGAGCTCTTCACTTCTGGCACTCCAGAATCACATGGGGAATAAGGACAGATCGGGGAGGTGCACGACCGGCGCGACCTGACTATTCAGGTGCCTCGCGGTGATCGGTTGCATGCGACCGCCGAACCGGCTCGGCAAGAGCCGAAACGGATGATGAGTGCACACAAAAGCCCCGTTCCAGCCATGCTAACCGCTCGCGCCCGCATCCCCGTAACCGAACGGGCGATTAAAAGGCAGGATCACCCCTAGAGGTCTGGCCAGGCAGGCTCTCAGGAGCAAAAATCCTCCGCAGAAAAGAGACCTTCCCTCTCCTCCCCTGATCTCCACCACTTCCCTCGCATCTCACATGGCAAGATACTTGTAGGTTTATGTAACACCCCATCGCACCCAACCGATGACGCCAACAAATTCGCTCAGCGGATTCTCAAGACCGGGCGGGAGGGCAGGCCAGCTCACGACTTAGGGGAGATGAGTCGACCCAGGAGCGGCCATCGAGGAGCAGCTGGCTCCTCAACCACGGGAGGGAGCGCAAGATGCAGCGCTCCCTCCCGTGGCATTCACACCCCTGTTTGTGCCCTACACTGGTATCCGCGGACCGCTGGTCTGCAGACGGGCTGTGGCGCAGCTTGGTAGCGCGCGTGCTTTGGGAGCACGATGTCGCAGGTTCGAATCCTGTCAGCCCGACCACCTAAAAATCCCCTTCCACGTGGAAGGGGATTTTTGCTTCTGTAAACAAATCCCAAAAACACTGATGGCCCCTCTTGCCCATCCAACTGCACCTCACATTGCCCCCACCGGTGCCGATCAGAAGACCACGCACTCACGGAGGTCGAACATGCCCCTTTTCCGACGCGGCACCGCGCCGAACGCCACACCATCCCCCTTTGGCGACAACCACCAGCCCTTCATATACACAGATGAAGACGCAACCCTCCAAGCAGAAAACGACGAACTACGCCGCAAAATCGCCGCCGCAAAAGAAGAGGCAGACTTCGTCAAAATGCGGTTCGACCTCATGACTAAAGCCTCCGACATCGGCCTATGGGACATGACCGTCGAAGCAGGCGACCCCGTCAACCCCAACAACGCCTTCTGGTGGAGCCCTGATTTCCGCCACATGCTCGGCTTCAACGACGAACGCGACTTCCCCAACGTCCTCGACAGCTGGGCATCACGCCTCCATCCCGAAGACAAAGAACAGGCCCTTCAAAAATTCTCCGATCACCTCAATGACCGCACCGGGCGCACCCCCTTCGACATCGAATACCGCCTACAGCTCAAAAACGGCGATTACAAATGGTTCCGCGCCTCAGGGGCGACCCTGCGCGGATCAAACGGCGTACCTATCCGCGTGGCTGGAGCCCTGCACGACATCCACCAAACCAAGCAACTCGTCGCCGAAGCCGAAGAAACAGCCGAACGACTGCGTGACTCTTCGGCGCAACTTGCCAGAGTCAGCGAACAACTAGCTAATGCAGCAAACCGAGCTGTCTCGGCAGTGACCTCCTCCTCAAGCCGTATGGCAAAGCTCGACGAGAGCAGCACAAAGATCGGCCAAGTGGTTGAGCTGATCACCAGCATTGCCGCCCAAACCAACCTGCTGGCCCTCAACGCCACCATCGAAGCCGCCCGCGCCGGAGAAGCAGGCAAAGGCTTCGCCGTCGTGGCCAACGAGGTCAAAGAACTCGCCAACGAAACCTCACAAGCCACCCACGACATCGCCACCCAGGTCGACACAATCCGCAACGACGCCCAAAGCGCCGTCCAAGGAATCGAAGAAATCAGCACAATCATGACCGACCTGGACAGCTACCAACGCGCCATTAGTGAAGTCGTCGAGGAGCAACGGCAGGTCGCCACCCGCCGTTGAGCGCCGCTGTCACCCACGCAAAAACCGCTTATTTCCCGCTCTCACCATTACATTTTTCGACCGGGGCCACCCTGTGGCACACTTTCTTAAGCGGAAGGTCACCCGCGAGAACAAAGATCTTCATGTGTGAAGAACGATGTACTCCTGGGCGGGACCACCGGGTGATCGGCGTTAACGCCGTTCACGTGCGGGTGTAGCTCAATGGTAGAGCCTCAGTCTTCCAAACTGATTACGCGAGTTCGATTCTCGTCACCCGCTCCAAACTCAGGTGAAGCGGCGAGGTAAACACCTCGCCGCTTCACCTTTTTCGCGACTACGCAACAATCATGCCTGCGGCTTCTCACCAGTGGACTCATACGACTCCAGCATCGCCAACCGGCGCTCATGCCGCTCATCACCAGAGAACGGCGTCTGCAAAAAGGCCGTCACCATCTCCTTGGCCAACTCCACCGACGACGTACGCGCCCCAATAGCCAAACACTGGGCATTGTTGTGCTCACGCGCCAACTGCGCCGTCTGAACGCTGTGACCCAACGCGCACCGCACCCCCTTGACCTTGTTCGCCGCGATCTGCTCACCGTTACCAGAACCACCCAAAACAACACCAAAGGAGCCAGCATCCTCACGCACCGCCTCAGCAGCAGGCACAACAAACACCGGGTAGTCGTCCAAAGCGTCATACTCCAGCGGCCCGTGATCGACCACCTCATGACCCAGCGAACGCACATGCTCCATCAGCACACCCTTGAGCTCGAACGCAGCATGGTCCGAACCAAAATGAACCCGCATCACACACTCCTCATACACAACGGCCACACGCGCAGCCCGAGAACAAAACCAGCCGACTCCACACGCCGACCACACGCCCAGTGTGCCACCCGCACAGCACAACCCCCGCCCCAGGCCCCATTCACAACAGCCATAAGAGAAACCCGCTCACCAATCCCCCACCTACAGCCCCCAGAGCCTCCCGACGCAGCGCCGTCCATGCCATGCTGAACCCCAAACACGCCTACATCGTGACGACAATGAGCCCTACCGGCCCCACCCCGCCACGAGAAAACACAGGAGGAACCCCGTGCCTGCCGAGAACCTGACACGTCAGGAAGCCGCCGAACGCGCCGAACTCCTGAAGGTCCACGAGTACAACATCACCCTCGCACTCAACGGCGGCCCCACCACCTTCTCCACCCGCACGCGCGTCCGCTTCGACGCCGTCACCCCCGGCGCCGAGACCTTCATCGACTTCATCGGCCCCAGCGTCGAATCCATCACCCTCAACGGACGCACCCTCAACCCAGCAGAACACTTCGCCGACTCACGCATCCGGCTCACAGACCTAGCCGAACACAACGAACTCGACATCACCGCCACCGGCGCCTACATGAACAGCGGTGAAGGCCTCCACCGCTTCGTCGACCCCGCCGACGACCAGGTCTACCTCTACACCCAATTCGAAGTCGCAGACACCCGCCGCGTCTTCCCCGTATTCGAACAACCCGACCTCAAAGCCACCTTCCAATTCACCGTCACCGCACCACGGGAATGGGAAGTCATCTCCACTCAAAATGTCGACACCACCGAAGAAAACGGCGACAACACCACCTGGACATTCCCGCCCACCGCGATCCTTCCCCCATACGTCACCGCAGTCATCGCCGGCCCCTACGCATCCGTCAGCGACAGCGTCACCACCGGCGACGGGCGCACCATCCCCTTGCGCCTACTAGCCCGCCGCTCCCTGATGCCCCACCTAGACACCGACAACATCTTCGACATCACCAAACGCGGATTCGACTACTACGAAAAAGAATTCGACCTCGCCTACCCGTTCGACAAGTACGACCAGATCTTCACACCCGAATACAACTTCGGCGCAATGGAAAACGTCGGCGCCGTCACCTTCAACGAAATGTACGTATTCCGCGGCCGCGTCACCGAAGCAATCATCGAACGCCGCGCCCTGACAATCCTGCACGAACTAGCCCACATGTGGTTCGGAAACCTCGTCACCATGCGCTGGTGGAACGACCTATGGCTCAACGAATCCTTCGCCGAATGGGCAAGCACCGCCGCCCAAGCAGAAGCCACCCGCTGGACAGAAGCCTGGACAACCTTCGCCGCCAGCGAAAAAGCATGGGCCTACGACCAAGACCAACGCTCCACCACCCACCCCATCGTCGCCCCCATCCGCGACCTAGAAGACGTCGTCGTCAACTTCGACGGCATCACCTACGCCAAAGGCGCCTCCGTCCTCAAACAACTCGTCGCCTACGTCGGCCGTGAAGCATTCACCACCGCACTACGCAACTACTTCAACGCCTACGCCTACGGAAACACCACCCTGACCGACCTGCTCGCCGAACTCGAAGCAGCCTCCGGCCGCCAACTCAGCCAATGGTCCAGCCTCTGGCTCGAAACCGCAGGCGTCAACACCCTCCACGCCGAAATCGACACCGCAGACACCGACACCACCCTCATGGAATCGGTACGAGTCATCCAAACCGCCACCACCACCCACCCCACCCTGCGCCCCCACACCATCCGCATCGGGCTCTACGACCTCGACACAACCGGCACCACCCCCATCCTGACCCGCCGCGACCTCATCCACGCCGAAATCGACGGAGAAAGCACCGAAATCTCCGCACTAGCTGGCCTACGCCGCCCCGACCTACTCCTCCTCAACGACGACGACCTCGGCTACGCCAAAGTCCGACTCGACGACACATCCCTAACCACCGTCATGGCCCACCCACACGCCATCGTCGACAGCCTCGCCCGCGCCGTCGTCCTAGGCTCCCTATGGGACATGACCCGCGACGCCGCACTACCAGCCCGCACCTTCATCAACATCGGGCTGCAATTCCTCGCCGACGACCTCGACTCAACCCTGCGACGCAGCCTCATCTCCCAAATCACCACCACCGCCAAGATGTACGTCGCACCCCACACCCGCGACACCACCACCATCGAGCTAGGCGACAAACTCGCAGAACTAGCCAACAACGCCCAACCAGGCTCCGACGCACAACTCCAACTCGTCACCGCCGCAGCCACCTGGGCCACCACCGACACCCAACTAGAACGCATCCGCGCACTCCTGGACGGCACCCAAACCCTCCCTGGCCTGGACATCGACACAGAAATGCGCTGGACACTCCTGACATCCCTAGCAGCAGGAGGACGCGCCACCGTCGAAGAAATCGCCGCCGAAGAAGAAAAAGACCGCACCGCAACCGGCCGCGAACGCGGAGCCCGCGCCCGCGCATCCATCCCCACCGCCGAAGCCAAAGAAGCAGCCTGGGCCAGAGCAATCGAAGAAGACAGCCTGCCCAACTCAATGATCGAAGCCACCGCACAAGGCTTCGTGCGCGCTAATGACCTATCGCTACTGACGCCATACATCCCGCGCTACCACGCAATGCTGCGTGACATCGAACGCACCCGCACCCACGCGATCACCGAATCGATCGTCGAAGCGTTCTACCCCGCAGTGCTGGCCTCACGCGAACTCCTCGAAGCCACCCAAACATGGCTAGAGGCCAACACCGACGCCCCCGACGCGCTACTACGCCTAGTGAACGAACGCCGCGACGTAGCAGCCCGCGCCCTAGCCGCCCAAGAGCGCGACGCACAAAGCTAAAAACACCAAAACCTGTGGTGGCCTTGCCCTTCCTTCTAAGAAGGGAGGGCAAGGCCACCACAGGTTTACCTGGGAACAGGAGAGAGCCGCGTGATTGATGCGTCATGCGCGCACCAATGCCGCGCGCCGTCGGGCCGAAGATGTGCCTATGCCACACCGCGTCCGCGTTGTAGCTCAACACAGGACGACTAGCTTTCCAAGATCCACCTAGTGAGGAAACATCAATGATCTAATGCGCTCACGAGACGTGTCACATGGATGCGTCTGGCAACAAGGAGGCTGTCATGAAGTGTGCAGTCATCGCATCCGCCTCGCTACTACTGGCCAGCACGGCTCCACAGGTAGCGCCAGCACCCACCGTTCCATGGGACCCAGGGACAGCGACAATCAGCATCACCAACCTCAACGAAGCTCGCGCCCAGGCCATGGTGGTCACGCAGTCGCTGCCAGCGACGCCGAAGAACCTATCCCGCCCCATGGAAAACCAGGCAACCAAGGAGATCGCCTCGATTCGCGCCACAGCCGAGCGCGACCAAGACATCGACACCTTCACGGCAGCCAAGGTCGCTGTAAAGGTCACGCAGGTAAGAACCTCGAACGGAAAAGCTGAGGTCAAGTATCGGATTGACACGGTTCTCAATCGCAGCGCTGCCGCAGTTTCAGAAGGGGCACCCGCGACCATGGAGACCGCAACGGACCGCACCGCACGATTTGCTACTGAAAACGGACGCTGGGTCCTGACCGAAGAAGAAGTGCAGGGTCAAGAGGTGAAGGGCACGGAAGAACCCGCTCAGGCAGGGATGGAAGACGTCATCGAAGCTGCGACTTCGGGGCCGAAATGAGCCGCCGTGCACGGCGGGCACCCAGACCTGGCCGGCATCGGAGGTAAGAAGCAGTTGAGAGCCTGGGCCGTCATCCTGCCCTCGAGGGCAGGATGACGGCCCAGGCTCTCATGAACACGCCCTGCTGATCTGTAGAAGTGCCTACCCAATCAGGTAGGACATGCCCCATGAACACCGGTCATGCCCAGCGTGGCCCCCTAAGACACGAGAAAGTGGCCGATCTTCAGGTCGAAGTCGAAGAGGAGCCGCGCCAACGCATCAAGCTTCACAACGTGGAACACCACGCTCAATACACGCAGCCAACGCCTTAGCCCGACGAGACTGCACCAACTCCTCCAAAAACATAGGAACACCATCAGGGCCAGCCAACGGAACCCGCCAGTTCGGGTACTCATCATTAGTTCCAGGCTGATTCACACCCCGGCGATCCCCAGCCAAATCAGCCATCGCCACCGACACCAACAACGACGGCGTCCACGACACATACCGATGCAGCGCCTCCACCACCGACCCAGCTCGGTGAGCAACGAGATCATCCTCAGCCGCGATCGTGCGGGCATCAACACCATCACCACTGGGCACATCAACAAGACCCCGCTCAGAAAGACGGCACAACACCCGGTGCCGCTCATCATGGAAGGCCTCCCACTCCTTCTCAACCTGCTGAGTAAACATGCCCAACCGGTCACGAACCTTGACGTGCTCACCCTCCAAATACCCAGCCGTAGGCGGCAAATCATGCGTCGTCACCGACGACAAACACAACCGGCGATACGTCTCCGGCTGCCGGAAACCGGCCTCATCCTGCTCAAACCAGAAAATCGACGTGCCCAAAATGCCCCGACCACTCAAGTAGTCACGCACCCACGGCTCCACCGTGCCCAAATCCTCACCAACAATCACAGCACCAGCACGCTGGGCCTCCAGCACGAGAATGCCGATCATCGCCTCATGATCCAGACGCACATACGTCCCATCCAGCGGCTTCTTCCCAGCAGGGACCCACCACAACCGGAAAAACCCAATGATGTGATCAATACGCATACCACCCGAATGACGCAACGCCGCCCGAATCATGTCCCGGAACGGGCGATACCCCGTCTCCACAAGACGATCCGGACGCCACGGCGGCTGACTCCAATCCTGACCCAACTGGCTGTACGCATCCGGCGGAGCCCCCACCGTCACCCCACGAGCCAACACCGACCCCAACGACCACGCATCCGCACCCGCCGGATGCACACCCACCGCCATATCCTTCAAAACACCAACACTCATGCCCGCATCCACAGCTGAACGCTGCACCTGCGCCAACTGCGCATCAGCAACCCACTGCAGCCACATCTCGAACCCGACATCCTCGACGTGCTCATCCCGGAACTGCTCCACCGCAGGAGCCTGCGGCGAGAAGAACAACTCCCGCCACTGCGCATCACTGACCGAACCATCAGCGATCAACGCACACCACGTCGCGAAATCAATCAGCGGCTGCCCCTGCTCCTGACAGAACTGCTCAAACTCCAACTGACGACGCACCGACCGCGGCACCTCATACAACGCATGCAAAGCCTCACGCTTGAGCGGAACCAACACATTGCGCTCAATGCTGTCCCGCTCATTCAACGCCCGACCCTGACGAGCACACCGAGCCACCAACGCCTGCACACCCTCATCGGCATACGCCAACTCAGGCACATCCTCAGGACGGATATAACTCGTATCCACAAACCGGCGCGACGTCGGCAAATACGGCGACGGCTCAATCGGAGGAACAGGAGCAGCCGCATGCACCGGGTTCACCAACACAAAATCGGCACCCAAATCACGCCCCGCCCACACACACGTATCACCCAGATCCGCGAAATCACCCATCCCCCAAGAACGACGGGTACGCACCTGATAAATCTGCGTCGCCACCCCACGAGCACCCGAAGAAGCCACCGGCTCAGGCACATCCAACACCGCCGGAACCACCACAAGCGTGCCCTGCCCAACCCCCTCAACAGAACCCGACACCTCGGCATGCAACGAATGCCACCCCAACGGCAAATCACCCGGCAACTCAAACGTCGCCTCACCCACCAACGCACCATTAACCATGCGCGGATCCACCCACACATCCAACTGCCTCAGATCACGCACACCTGCCCGATCCTCCAACTCCACCCACACCCGCACCGGCTCACCATGAGGCACATGCACCGCAACACGGCCACCCTCCCCCGCCCGCACTAACGAAAACGCCGGCAAAGTTCGTAACCACGGCTCATCCTCCCGCTCACGTAACGCCCGCGACGCCGCCGCATCATCCGAAGCATCCACATCGAACGCGCCCAACACCGCCCGAATCGTCTCGGCGCTAACAATGACGTGCTCACCCTTCCAGTTGTCGTACTCGGTCGCGACACCATAAGCGCGAGCCAGGTCCGCCAGGACCTGCGAAGGGTGCTCCATCTGAGTCAAGGATTCAAGCCTTTCTTCACAAAAGAAAATGGGAAAGAAAAATTAAGAAAAACAACGCGTGCGTCCACAAGCACAACGTCGACAACCACGAGCATCCTATGGGCTGCCTACCAGCACAGTCCTATCCGCTCATACAAGACACACAAAACCCACCAAAAACGCCTTACCCCAACCCACTCTTTCAGCTGGTACCGATCCACCTCAGTAAGAATCAATCACATGATCGGCACGACCCTCATGATGATGACGGCAAAGCTCGACATCCGTAATCCCATCCACACCGGCACCAGCGGACGAACAGGGACAGGCGCAGACAAAGAACCTACCGGAAATACCTCCTTCTCACTATCCAAACTCAGCGACCTCACATGGAGCGACCTAGGCGACTGGCTCCTAGACCGCCCCCTAAAAATCCTCTTCATCCTCGTCGTCGCCTACCTCGCCCGCTGGCTACTACACCGCGGCATCAACACCCTCATCCGCACCATCCAATGGCGCAGATCCACCGGCGACACCGGCAGCATCGGCGTGGTCGACCCCATGCCCACCGCCCAACTGCCCGTCATGCGCCGCGGAGCCCGCAAAGCCGCCCGAGCCGTCAAACAAGCAGGACTGGTCAACACCGACCGTCAAGGCCAACGCCTCGACACCCTCGGATCACTCCTACGAAGCATCGTCTCCGTCCTCGTCTGGGTCACCGCCGCCCTCATGATCGGCACCGAACTCGGCATCAACATGGCCCCGATCATCGCCTCCGCCGGAGTCGGTGGTGTCGCCATCGCCTTCGGTGCACAAAGCATCGTCAAAGACTTCATCAGCGGCCTATTCATGATGTTCGAAGACCAATACGGCGTCGGTGACCTCGTCGACACCGGCGAAGCCATCGGCACCGTCGAAGAAGTCACCCTGCGCGTCACCCGACTCCGCGACGCAACCGGTGTCGTCTGGTACGTCCGCAACGGCCAAATCACCCGCATCGCCAACCGCACCCAAGGCTTCCAAACCGGCGCCGTCGACATCCCCGTCTCCATCGAAGAAGACCCAGGCCGAGTCATCTCCATCCTCAAACGCGTCGTCGCCGACGTCTACATCGACCCCCGCTGGCGCAAATCCCTCCTCGAAGAACCCACCGTCGCCGGTGTCGAATCCCTCGAAGGCGGCACCATGACCATCCGCATCTTCGCCAAATGCGTCGCCGACCAACAATGGGGCGTCATGCGAGAAATCCGCGAACACAGCAAAAAAGCACTCTCCGCACGCGGCATCGCCGGCCCCCTCCTCATGCCCAGCAACCTGCCCTGGGCACCCCACGCCGCCAAACCCAAAGAAGGCACCGACAACAACACCCCACCCAAGTCATAACCCCCTCCCCCACACACAAGAAGGCCCCCTGCGCACCAACGCACGGGGCCTTCTTCACACCCACAACACTCAGCTCGCCGCCCCCGAACTCACCGACGAACGACGCAACGCACGCGAAACCGCCTTCCCCGCAATCCGCGAGCGCGGCCTCAAGAAACGCCCCAAATACGTCCCCATCGACACACCACCAGCAATCGCCAACCCCGTCGCAGCCGCCGACCACAACAACGTCCCACCATCCATCGCCGCAGACGGATCCGGCACCGGCTCAACCAAGTAATACAAGCCCCTAAACACCAGCCCACCAGGCAAAAACGCCACAATCCCACCCGTAACCACACCCAACGGCGGGACACTCAACCAGCCAGCCATCAACTGACTCATCAACCCCGCACACAAACACGCAGCCGCCGTCGCCGCAATCGGATCAAACCCGGCAACCCCCACCAGCGTGTACACCAACCAACTCAACGCACCCGTCACCGCAGCAACCACCACCGTCACCGGCCCCGAATACGACGACAACGCCGCACCAAACGCAGCCAACACCACCCCCGTGATCTGCCACCCCAACATCGGAGCGAACGTGCGCGGAGGAATCAAATACGACGGCACCCCCAACCGCTGGCCAATACTCAACACACCCATCACCCCCACCAAAATGCCCAACGTCATCATGAACACCTCAAATGAACGCGCCGCCGCCGTGACGTAATACGCATCAATCGCATCCTGGGCCGCCCCCACCACAGACAACCCAGCCAACGCCACAACAATCCCGCACGTAACAATCAACGAAGGCCGCACCGCCAAAAACGAATCCGACACATACGCGCCACCAGCAACCAACCCCAACATCACCACCGTAGGGATCGCCCCACCCACAATCTGGGCGAAAAACGCCGCCAACTTCCGCCGCGCCGACCACAACGACGAGCGATCCACCAACATCACCACCAACGTCACCAACACCAACTCAGCCGGCGTACCACCCAACAAGATCCCCACACCCAAACCCGTCACACCCGCAGCAACAGTCACCACCCACCGCGCATACGCATGCGGACTCTCATTGATCTCCAAAAACCGCGCCCGCGCCTCATCCAAAGGCAAATCACCCTCAGAAATCTCCGCGCTCAACGCCTCCAACCGCGACAACCGCTCATAATCAGGCACCCGCACACTCACCGTGCGCACCATCGTCACGGGATCCTGAAACGACCCCCGGTGATGCGTCACCGCGATCGACGTAAACGTCACATCCACATGCACCGACCGCAACCCATAGGCACGCGTCACCGCCAACACACCCGCAGTCACATCCGCAGCCGAAGCCCCCGTAGCCAACGACACCTCAGCCATCCGCATCGCCAAATCAATCACCGACCGCGAATGCGCATGCTCCACCCCATCATTGATCTCCCGCAGATCCATCCCCCACGTCGGCGCAGAACCCCGCAACGCATTCCGAACCCGGAACAACCCACTCTGCTTCAACTGATCCCGCGGAATAACCTTCAACGTCCCGGTCACCGGGTCTTCAGCGATCACGCTGTTCTCATCCAACGCCGGATACATCTCCGGCTTACTCACCGGCGCGACAACCTCCACCCCAGCATCACCCTCAACCGAAGACGCATCCCGCGTCACCGGCACAAACCACGAACGCTCATCACCCTCAGGCACACCCGAGCGCCCCTCATCACCAACACCAGAAACAGAACCGCCACTCTTGTCAGCCACGACACCAACTGTGGAATACCTTCACCCCACACGCAAAGCGACGTTGTGCCTACCCAAAACACGCCCCATCAACAGCCAGATCACAACACCCCCACTCGAACTCACACGACACATAAGCGAGCATGGAACCATGGCTAACCCAACCAGCCCCAGCCCCTACGAACGCATGGGCGGCCACGCAGCCTTCACCACACTCATCTCCACCTTCTACGACGGCGTCCGCAACGACCCCGAACTACGCGCCCTCTACCCCGAAGAAGACCTCGCCCCAGCCGAACAACGACTCCTCGAATTCATGGAGCAATACTGGGGCGGACCCACCACCTACTCCGAAAAACGCGGCCACCCCCGCCTACGCATGCGCCACATGCCCTTCGCCATCACACCCAGCCAACGCGACCGCTGGGTAACCCACATGATGAAAGGCGTCGACGCCATGGGCCTACCCCAACCCGAAGACACAGCCCTACGCGCCTACCTCCTACGCGCAGCCGACTCCCTCATCAACACCCCCGAACCACAACCACTCCCCTGGTGGAAAAACGCCGTCGTCTACCAGATCTACCCCCGCAGCTTCGCCGACGCCAACGGCGACGGCATCGGAGACCTCCCCGGAATCACCAACAACCTCCACCACATCGCCGAACTTGGCGTCGACGCCATCTGGATAAGCCCCTTCTACCCCTCCCCCATGGCCGACGCCGGATACGACGTCACCGACTACCGCGACATCGACCCCACCTACGGCACCCTCGAAGACCTCGACAACCTCATCAACCGCGCCCACCAACTCGGCCTCAAAATCATCATCGACATCGTCCCCAACCACACCTCCAGCAGCCACCCCTGGTTCCAACAAGCCCTCAACGCCGCCCCCAACTCCCCCGAACGCGACCGCTACATCTTCCGCCAAGGCCGCGGCCCCAACGGCGAACTACCACCCAACAACTGGGAATCCAACTTCTCCGGCCCAGCATGGACCCGCACCGACGACGGCAGCTGGTACCTCCACCTCTTCGACTCAGCCCAACCAGACCTCAACTGGAACAACCCCCACGTCCACGCCGAATTCGAATCCATCCTCCGCTACTGGTGCGACCGCGGCATCGACGGCTTCCGCATCGACGTCGCCCACGGCCTCATCAAAGCCGACGGCCTACCCGACACCGACCCCACCCTCACCCCCAACGACCCCACCCACCACCAACCCATGTACGACCAAGACGGCGTCCACGACATCTACCGCCACTGGCGCCGCATCCTCAACGAATACAACCCCACCAACAACCCCAACAACGACCGCATCCTCATCGCCGAAGCCTGGGTCACCCCCCTAGAACGCACCGCCCGCTACGTACGCCCCGACGAAATGCACCACAGCTTCGGATTCGAATACCTCACCACCGCCTGGGACGCCCAAGCCATCACCAACACCATCACCCACACCATCACCGCCAACAACGCCGTCAACGCCATCTCCACCTGGGGCCTGTCCAACCACGACGTCGTCCGCCACGCCTCCCGCCTCGGCCACCACGACACCACACTGACCGCAAGCCGCCTAGGCATCGGCCCCAACGACCCCCAACCCGACACCCAACTCGGCCTCACCCGCGCCCGCGCCGCCACCACCCTCATGCTCGGCCTCCCCGGCGCCGCCTACCTCTACCAAGGCGAAGAACTCGGACTACCCGAAGCCACCACCATCCCCCCACACCACCGCCAAGACCCCACCTGGACCCGCTCCAACGGCACCATCATCGGCCGCGACGGATGCCGCGTCCCCCTCCCCTGGAACGCCGACGCCCCCGCCTACGGCTTCAACACCACCGGCAAAACCTGGCTACCCCAACCCGACACCTACCGCCAATACGCCCGCGACCACCAAGAAAACACCCCCAACTCCACCCTCGAGCTCTACCGAACCCTCCTATCCCTGCGCCGCCAATACCGCCTCGGCGAAACCGACCTCGCCCACGTCGACATGGGCCCCGAGAACAACCACCTCGTCGTCTTCCACGCCGACGGCCCCGTCGAACGCATCGTCATCATGCTCAACACCAGCAACACCCCCACCCCACTACCCCACGGAGAACTCCTCATCTCCAGCAGCCCCTGCCACAACAACCAACTACCCGGCAACAGCGCCGCCTGGATCCGACTCCCCCGAAACACCACCACCCCATGAACACACAACTACAACCCCACCAACGCACCACCGCCGCAACCCTCATCACCCTCATCTCCATCGTCGCCTTCGAAGCAATGGCGATCAGCACAGTCATGCCCAACGCCGCCAACGAACTCAACCTCCACAGCGGCTACGGACTCACCTTCTCCGCCCTCTACACCGCCGAACTATTCGGCATCGTCATCGCAGGAGCCTGGATCGCCACCCGCGGCGCCCTAGCCCCCCTCATCACCGGACAACTCCTCTTCGCCCTCGGCGCCGCCACCTGCGGCGCCGCCACCACCGCAACACCATTCATCATCGGCCGCGCACTCACCGGACTAGGGTCAGGCCTGGTCACCGTCACCGTCTACGTCCTCGTCGGCGCCCTCTACCACCCCACCCAACGCCCCCGACTCTTCGCCTGGATCTCCGCAGCCTGGGTCCTGCCCTCCATCATCGGCCCCCTCCTGGCCGGACTCCTCGCCCAAACCTTCACCTGGCGACTGGCCTTCTGGATCGTCATCCCCGCCGTAGCCATCGCCCTGCCCCTACTCATCCGCCACCACCACACCATCTCCCCCGCCGGAATCGACCCCCACACCACCAGCCGCACCCGACTCGCCCTCCTCACCTGCGGCGCAGCCATCGCAGCCAGCGCCGCAGCACTCCAAGCCAGCGGCACCCACCTCATCCCACCAACCACCCTGACCATCAGCACCATCATCCTGAGCACCCTCACACTCGGCGCCGCACTGCACTACACCTTCCCCACCGGCACACTCCGACTCCACCACGGCATCCCCAGCGTCATCTCCTCACGGTTCTTCCTCACCGCCGCCTTCAACGCCACCATGGCCTACCTGCCGCTCTACCTCGTCAACCGCGGCAACATGACACTCACCACCGCCGGAATCATCCTGGCATGCGCCTCCATCGGCTGGTTCCTCGGATCCACCACCCAAGGCCACCCCCTCATGCACGGACAACAACACCGCCTCGTACGCATCGGCGCACTCACCTGCCTATGCTCCTACGTACTCTTCACCGTCCTGACCTACCACCCAAACCTGCACACCTGGTGGTTCATCCCCACCCTCGCCCTCACCGGAATCGGCATGGGCCTATCCACCGCATCCCTGTCCGTCCTGGCCCTGCACCTAACCCCCCTAGAACAACACGCCTCCATCTCCTCCTCACTACAACTCAGCGACGTCCTCGGCGCCACCCTCGGCCTGACCACCGCCAACGCCATCTACGCCACCGCAGCAGCCACCCAATTCGGCGCCCCCACCACCGGCCCCCACACCGGCAACGCCGCCTACGGCGCCGGCGCCTACATGCTCATCTGGACCATGGCCATCATCACCGCCATCGGAGCAGCCATCGCCGCAAACCGCACCACACCCCAGTAACCACCCCACCACTGCCGCCCTACGCCGGCAACACCACAAACTGCTCACCAATACGATGCACCAGCAACGGTGAGCGATACACCTGCGAAAGCACATCCGCGCACAACACCTCCGCAGGAGCCCCCACAGCACGCACCCGCCCCTGATCAAGCAACACAACCCGATCCGCATAACGCGCAGCAACCGTCAAATCATGAATAGCAGCAACAACCGTCACCCCCTCACCCCGCCGATGCTCATCAACAAAATCGAGCACATCCCGAGCCGTACCGATATCCAAAGAACTCGTCGGCTCATCCAAAACAATCACCGGTGCCTGCTGCGCCAACACCCGCGCCAACATCACCCGCTGCGCCTCACCCCCAGAAAGCTCCCGCACCGACCTACCCGCCAAACCACCAAGACCCAACCGCTCCACCACATCAGCAACAACGGCATGATCACGGAACGAATGACGCGCAAAAAAACGCACATACGGAGTCCTGCCCAGCAGCACATACTCAGCAACACTCATCCCCTCCGGTAACTGCGCAGACTGCGGCATCAAAGCGATATCGCACGGCCCCGGACACCCACCGGCCCCCGTGTGCACCACCCCCGCATACGGCACCAACCCCGCCAACGCCCGCAGCAGCGTGGACTTACCCGACCCATTAGGCCCAATAACAGCGACAAACTCCCCCGCAGAAAAATCCACCGAAACGTCATGCAAAACCCGGCGACGCCCACCAGAGCGCCCCACATCAACCGCGACACCCACCACCCGCAACGCAACCCCCACCTGCGACGACGAAAAACCACTCATACGCTCACCCGCTTACGGCGCCAAAGAATAAAAGCGAAAAACGGTGCCCCAACAAACGCCGTAATCACCCCAATAGGTAACTCAGCCGGCGCAGACACAGTCCGGGCCCCCACATCAACCAAAAGCAGAAAACCCGCACCAAACAAACCAGACAACGGCAAAATCGCCCGATACGAATGACTCGCGACAAGACGCACTACATGCGGAACAACCAGGCCAACAAACCCGATAAGCCCACTGACCGCCACCGCCGCAGCCGTCAGAAAAGTCGCAGCAGCGATAACAACACACCGCACCCGAGCCGCATTCACCCCCAGTGAACGAGCCTGCTCATCACCAAGACGCAGCACATCTAGCCACCGCGCCTGCGGCAGCAAAACAACCACCGACACCACGAAATACGGCAAGAACGTCACCACCGGTGTCCACCCATCACCAGCAAGCCGACCAAAAATCCAACTCAACACTTCACGAGAGCGAGTCTGATCAAGCTGCTGCAAAAGGTACGCCTGGGTAGCCGAACACAACGAGGAAACCGCCACCCCCGCCAACAGCAACGTCGAAGGATCAAAAAACGACCCCCGTGCCACCAACACCGACCCAGCCACCGCCAGTAACGCTCCCACAAAAGCAGCCAACGGAACCGCCTCAAAAGGCCCCACCGTGAACTGCACACCAAACCCAAGCGCGAGCACAGCACCCACACCTGCCCCCGCAGAAGCACCAAGAAGATAAGGGTCAGCAAGAGGATTGTGAAAAACCCCCTGATACGAAGCCCCCGCCACAGAAAGAGCAGCACCCACCATCAAGGCAAGCACAGTGCGCGGAAACCGGATCTGCCACAACAAATCCGCGACAGGATCACCCAAGTGGCTACCGGAACCAACCCCCGGAATCTCTGCGAACATCACGTCCACAACCTCAGCGATTTCAAGGCCAGCAGCCCCCGAAGTCAGGCTCACCCCCACCGCGACAGCAAGAAGCACAACCCCAACAATCACCGGAACCAGGGGCACCTTGAACGCCCGCGAAAGCGCCTCTTTCGCTGCCTGCGGCTGCTGCAGCGAAAGAGGCGCTCCCTTTGAGGTAGAAGAACCCATCATCCGACTGTGGTGGGCTGAGCTGCAGCGCTAGTCCCCACCCCAGCAGTGGCTTTAGTCAGCGCGCCAGCAAGCTGATCAACCAGCTGCGGCAAACGCGGCCCCCACCGGGATGCGATATCGGAATTCACTGTGACGACATTGCCGTTTTTCACTGCCGCAACATTGGCCCACCCCGGACGGCGAGCCACATCCTGGGCCGTATAGCCCGACTGGTCAGTGATCACAATGACCTGCGGATCAGCCTTAATAATGGCCTCTTCAGTTAGCTGCGGATACCCGCTCTTAGGGCCATCTGCATTATCAGCAATATTCGTGGCACTCATCTTGGCGTAAATAGACCCAATAAAACTATGTGAACTCGCCGAGTGATACTTGTCATCAAGCTCGTGATAAACAGACAGCGGTTTATTCGGCGCCTTACTCAACGCAGCATTGATCTGCGAACGCATCGTCCCCACGAGCTCCGTAGTCTCGTTCACATGCCCAGTGGCCTGCCCGAGAATAGCGAGCTCGCCATACCCTGCATCAAGCGTCGGCGGCGCAGGAGAAAGCAGCACCGGAATACTCAGCTTCTTCATCGATGCAGCCAAACCATTAACGTCATTACTTATAACCACAAGATCCGGTTTATGTTTGACGATCGCTTCAACATTCGGCTCAAAGCCAGACAAATCTGTAGCCGGAGCCCCCTGAGGGTACGTGGAATATTTATCGGCAGCGACCACCTGTTTACCCGCACCAATAGCGAACAACGATTCGGTAGCGCTCGGCGACAACGAAACAATCCGTTGCGGCTGCGACTTCAACGTAACCGGACCAAGTGAGGTGTTCACCACAACCGGGAACGTTCCCGTCCCCGCAGCGGCGCTAGCAGACGAACTACCAGCAGGTTTACTGCCAGTAGAGGCATTACTGCAGGCAGTAAGAACAAGCAGCGCTGCTGCAACAACGGCGCTGACTTTAGATAACCGCATTGACGGTTTCCTCCTCTGTAAGCGGGGGCGAAGGGTGCACTGATGCGCTTCGAGGAGGTGAAGTTCTAACGCCCGGCAAGGCTAAGCGAGGCGGCTCCGAACCGCTCCTTTCCTCGAGAGCGTCGAATCTTAAAGTGACAGCGGGTTCGACCGGACTCATCCCTTCCCTGCCCTAACCCACTACTACGGGCTCAAGAACCGGAGGGCTTCACCGTTGCGGGCCAGTGCCGGATTCTCACCAGACTTCGACCTACCATCACCTCCACGTTATCCCTGGCACCTCCCCTCAGGACAGCTCAGCAGCTGTGTCGATGCTCTCCCCCCGTCGCCTCTGCCAACCTTTTGCAACGACACCTGCACCCACACCACCGCCACTGCCCCACCGACAGCCTCACCTACCAATCACATCACCAGCAGCCGTGGACAACCGCGTCCACGACCCATGACGCAACAACCGCACCGGCCCCTGACCACCAAAACCCAACGCATGCACTCCCAACGCCAAAGCAGCCCGGAACTGCCCCATCCCCTCACCCACCGACTCATCCCACACCTGCTTATCCAACGCAGTAAGTGCCGCAGCATCCGCGCCACCATCACGCTCACGCTGCACCCGCGCCAACCCCGACTCCGCCACGAAAGCCACATCCTCCCCAGCGAACTCACCAATCACCGACCACCCCTCACGCGGAGGAGACACCGCAGCCCACGGCGCCTGCCGTAACACCGGCGGCACATCCAAACGAAGCCATCCAGCACCTCGCATCCGCGCCAATCGATCCGCCACCGCCGACAAATCCACCGTCACATCCAACGCACCCACCGCTTGCCCCAACGCCGTCCCACGCATACCCACCACAGTCCCGGACCCCAACAGCCCAGAACCACTACGCACCAACACCGAGGACATCAACACCGAACCCGCCGTCTGCAACCGCACATACCCATCAGGCACCAACACCCGCGCCCGCGACACAAACGTCGCCACATCACTCAACGCATCCTCATCAGCAAGCGTGACAAAACTCATCGCTCCCCCTCCCGAACACCAGCAGCCATATGAGCGCACAAAACCGCCCGGGCCTCATCACCAATCCGCATAGAACTCTCACCCGACTCACTCACATACACCGACGTCGTCACCATCGCCGCATGCACAACCTCACCACCATCAGCACCCACCGAACGCACCACCTGCACCGTCTTCACACTGCTATTCCCCACCCGCTCAATCCACACATCCACCAACGCCACACCCACCGCATACGCCAACGGCACGAAGTACTCCACCTCATGCTTCACCACCAAATAACGCCACGTATGAAGATCCTCCGCACCCCAGCGATCAAACGCCTCAATCCGTGCCTCCTGCATGATCGAGATGAAAGCGATGTTGTTGATATGCCCCAACGCGTCCATATCTGAAAACCGCAACGGCACCTCAACCCGAGCCGCGTTCGCCGGTGCACTCCACTGATCCATACCCGACATCCTCGCCGAACCCACCCCACAACAGCGAACCTGCACCGTTATCGGCGCTGCCCCGCCACGCAACAACCGCAACCCTCTTGTTCCACCAGCCCCATTTGGCAAGATGAATTTCCGTGACCCACGACCAGACTCCCACCGAATTCGACCCACTGGCCGACCTGCTGGACACCCTCGACCTCCACGACGCCGACCCCACCACCGGCACAGACGGAACCATCCGTGACAGGTTCACCGGCCGTAGCCAGCCCACACCCCACGGACGTATCTTCGGCGGACAAGTACTCGCCCAATCCATCATCGCCGCTGGCCGCAGCGTCACCCGCAGCCGCGACGAAGAAATGAACATCCACTCTCACCAAGTCAACTACCTCCACCCCGGCGACCCCAACACTGCCCTGGAGTTCGTTGTCGAACGCCTCCGCGATTCCCGCTCCTACTCCACCCGACGCGTCCACATCCTCCAAAACGGTCGCCCCATCCTTGCCGCAATGAGCTCCTTCGCCCGCCCCAATGACGGCTTCGAGCACCACATCGAAGCCCCCTCCGTCCCCGGCCCCGAAGGACTACCCAGTCTGTCCGAAGATCTCTACCCCATGCCCGCCACCGAACCGGGCAACTGGGTGCTACGCCGAGCCGTTGAGATCCGCCACGTCCAAGGCCACGTCGCGCTCTCCCCCGCCAATGACCCCCAAGAAACCCAACAAGTCTGGTTCAAAACCATCGGTGAACTCCCCGACGACTCACTCCTGCACGCAGCAGTCCTCGCCTACGCCTCCGACTGGGTACTTCTCGACCCGGTACTACGCCGCCACGGCATCGCCTGGTTCGACCCTCGGCTACGCGTGGCCAGCCTGGACCAAACCATGTGGTTCCACCGCCACATGCGCGCAGACCAATGGGTCATGTTCAACCAGTCTTCCCCCACCGCAGCTCACGGACGTGGCCTATGCCTAGGCCACATGTACACCGCGCAGGGCACACTCGGCGTCACCGCGGCCCAAGAAGGCATGGTGCACATCCGCGACTAGCTCCATACGTCACGGGGCAGAAAAATGCCCCGTGACCGTACGCGTACCATCCGCAGCTAAGACCTCCACGCCACTGTCTAGCCCCTCAACCGCCGGGACCGCCGTGATCCGCTGCGCCCCAAACGCAGAAGCCCCCACCCGGTAGGTGTATTCACGCCCAATAAGGTCAATGCCCTGCCGCCTAGCCAACTCACTACCTAACAACGCCATCAACGGGCCATGCACAACCAGATCTGGGTAGCCACTACGGCGACACCAGTCACGGTCAAAATGGATACGGTGCGCGTTATACGTCAACGCCGAAAAACGGAACAGCATCACCTCATCCACATCCAGCACGCACCGCGGCTCATCCTCCGCAACGCTACGCACCGGCGGCGCCGTCAACTCCCCCCGACTCCCGACAGAACTGAGGTCACGGTAGACAAGGTTTTGATGCTCAGTGACAGCCACCTGTCCGTCCTGGATGATGCTGTGCTCAACCGTCACGAACGTCAACGCCCCCGTGCGTCCTTGTTTATGCACCGGCGGCAAGGTTCGAATCTGTCGCTGCGCGCTCTGCCCAAAAACCAACGGGCGGTACGTAGTGATACGGCCACCAGCAAACATGCGACCAAGCGCACCACCACCAGGTACGCCACACGCGACGTGCCCATCCTCACCCAGCTCAGCCGTGGTGGGATTGTTCAACAAGTAGAGAATGTGCCACCCAACCGGCACCACATCCGTGGGGGCTTCCAGATCCAAAAGGTGCGCCAAGCGCGCGCACGGCTCGGGAGAAAGAATGCCGTGGCGACGAACTATGTCGACACCGTCATTTATGTCGCTGGCAGTCATAGACCCCATCTTTGCGTATTACCAAGCAGGAGAACCCCACCGGGCACGAGGGCAACAAGTAACAACTGTCATATGTCTGTTTTTTCGCTCGCCAGCGCCGTGGACAAGCAGCAAGCGGTCACGAAGATCCCGGTTGCAAGGAGCGCAACTGCCGCGCCGAGAATGTGGCCGGTTGTGCAAATTTCGTAGGAGCCAAAAGCCACTGACCACACAGCAGGTAAAAGCAAAGCCATCATTACTGCAGTCAGTAGGGCACACAAAGCTGCCACGAATTGAGGAAGTCGCACTGCGCAGCGCAGACCGGCCGCTATCCCCATCGTTGCCATAACGGTAGTGAGCAACGCGGAGAAATACTGCTGGCCAGGCGAGGTGTGCATGACGTACCCAATGAGCGCACTGACCACTACGTGCACGACGAGCACGATCGCTGCGATAACTCCCGCCAAGAGGTAGCGTCCGTAAACGACATCTCGGCGAGAAAGAGGAAATACCGCGCGCATCATGCCGCCGTTATCTGCCTGCCCCATCGAAGACAGCAAGGACGTAAGGGGCATCGCGATGAACGCGAAAAGCCCGAAAGGCAAACTGCTCTCAGGTGCAGCGAGCACAGTCGCTGCCGAGAAAGCTCCGCAGATGAAAGACAACCCCACCACGGTGCCCCATCCGCCCGTGGCCTGAGAAACGTCTAACCGTAAAGCGGCGAGCACACCGGTCGCGCCGTCCGTGTTGTGGGAGCTAGTGGCGGGGTTATTCATGTGAAGTCTCCTGGAGCTGGGCAGGGTGTCCTTTAGCGAGGGCGATGATGAGGGAGTCGAGGGTGGGGCGTTCGACCACGAGGGGTCGTGGCCAGGTGTTGGCGATGTGGGTGGGGGCGTGGGCTTCGAATCCGGCGGTGTGTACGCGTAGCCCGTAGAGGTGGCGGCGGTTTGGGTTGTTGAGGTCGTGCAAGTTGCCTCGGATGAGGCGGTAGTTCTCGAGCAGGTCGGGGGTGGGGCCGTTGTAGATGGCTCGGCCTTGGTGGAGTAGGAGGAGGTGGTCGCTGATGCGTTCGAGGTCTGTTGTGATGTGGCTGGAGTAGAGGGTGGTGTGGTTGGGGTTTTCCATGTATTCGGCGATGAGGTCAAGGAGGTCATCTCGCGTGAGGGGGTCCAGGCCGGCGGTGGGTTCATCGAGGATGAGTAGCTCGGGGTTGTGGGCTAGGGCTGCGGCGGCTTGGAGTTTCATGCCTTGGCCTCGTGAGAGGTTTTTGATTTTGGTGTGTAGCGGTATGCGGAGTTGCTGGAGGAGGTCTCGGTACCGTTGCGGTGACCAGGTGGGGTAGAAGGGTGCGCTGGCGTTTTCGATGTTTTCTGCGGTCCAGTGCTGTGGGTAGAAGGGTGTGTCGAGGACGACGCCGATGTGTTCGTTGGTGGGGGCGTGGATGTTTCCTGCGTCGGGGATGAGGGCTCCGGTGATGGAGTTGATGATGGTGGTTTTTCCTGATGCGTTGGTTCCGGCAAGGCCTAGAACGTATCCACGAGGGATGTCTAGGTCGAGGTCGTGGAGTGTGAAGGTGCCTCGGCGTTTGCGTAGTCCGCGGATACGGACGACGGTGTCGGGGTTGTTGGGGGTGGCGGTGGTCATGGTTGTTCCTCGTGTGGGCTGGGGTAGGGGTTGGCGAGGAGCGCTTCGAGGCAGGTGCGGATGTCGGTGGGGGTTAGGCCGGTGGTATGGGCGGTGTGGATGGCGAGGTTGAGGTGTTTTTCTACTTCGCGTAGTGCGTGTTCGCGGGCGATGGCTGGGTCGCGGGGTCGGACGTAACTGCCTTTGCCTTGGACGTTGTCGATAAGTCCTTCTGCGGCGAGGTCGTTGTAGGCGCGGGTGGTGGTGATGACGCTGACGTGCAGGGCGCGGGCGAGTTTGCGGATGGAGGGTAGTTGTTCTCCTGGCTGGATTTCTCCGCGCAGGATGGCGGCGCGGATGTGGGCGGTGATCTGTTCGTAGATGGGGCGCCCGGAAGAGTTTGAGATGAGTATCTGCACGCACCCTCCTTAGTGTCTATATTCACTATAAACAGTAAGGGTGCTGTATCCCATCAACGCCCAAACCCCACCTGCACTCCCCCACCTACCTACACCGCCGCACCCACCCATCTATGCGTACCCTGTGATGACCAAAGACCACTCCGCCCCTTTTAAACCGCCGCGCCGTCAACCAGAGAGGAACGCCATGCGTATCGCCCTCTCCCCCCGCGCGCAAACACACCCCACCACTGAACTAACAGCAAAACTCTCGACCTACACCTGCATCTTCCTCACCCTCATCACCACCGCAGCAACCGACCAGCAACAACTCACCCTCACCATGATGGTCGGCCTAGCGGCCCTGGCCCTTGCTCTCCAGCACAAAAACCCACCAGCCACACCACGGCTCACCAGCCCACACGCCGCACTGCAACGCCTCACCCCACCACCGCCACCCCACCCCAGCAGACGTATCTGCGGACACCCGTGCAGGCCACGCGCTCCCTCCTCCCCCAGGTAAAACCCCACGGAAATCCACCTGCACCTGCACTCGCGAACAGCCCGACTCCCGGGCGAGGAGAACCATGCCCAATTTGCTCTACCCATTCGACTACGCCATCAGCACGGTCCTAGCCGCGGCGCATTCCGCCCTAGCCGCAGTAGGTTTCGCCCCAGATAGCGCCCTGTCCTGGGTGCTGTCCATCGCGGTTCTTGTTGTGGTGGTCCGGGCAGTGATGCTGCCGCTAACCATCCACGGCGTGAAGCTCGCTCAAGCTTCCGGGCGGGCCCGCCCAGCATTGAACGAGCTACGCAAAAAATACGAAGGAAAAACCGACCTCGAATCGCTCAAAGCGATGCGCGCCGAGCAGATGGCCATCCAAGCCGAGCACGGAATGTCCAGCATCGGCTGTCTGCCTCTACTGCTGCAGATCCCCATCATGTGGTCGCTGTTCCAAGTGCTGCAGCATGTCGCGAACGGTGATCCCATCGGTGTCATGACCCACGATTTGGTCGCATCGATGCGCAGCGGCCGACTAGTCGGTGTTTCCCTCGCTGACCGGATCGGAGGGTTCGGGAATTTGCTCTCATCGCCGGGGCATTTCGCGGTGATCATCACGCTTGCAGTGCTGTCTGCGGCGCTGATCTACATCACGCAGAAACGTTTCGTGCTTGCCAACATGTCACTTGAGGGCATGCCTGAAGGGTTCGCTGACGTGCAGAAAATGATGCCGTTGCTTTCTTCGGTCGGCATTCTCGTCGGGGCAGTGGCTGTCCCGGTCGGGCTGCTGGTGTACTGGGTGGTTTCTAATGCCTTGACTCTGGTGCAAACAGGCATCATCACCACCTGGTTCCCCACCCCTTACACACCTGCAGCTGAAGCGCTCGCACGGCGCCGTGGCCAGCAGTCAAGCGAATAAATAAATCCGCGGGACTGCGCTGGTTGGGTGCCGGTGGAAACATGTGGAGGCTTGCCCCCCCAATGACTGGGATGGTCAAGCCTCCACACGTTTCCCCACCGGGGGGCTGCATGTCTTTCACAAGGTTTAGGCCATGCAGCCCCCCGGGGGTGGGGTTTAGTCGCGGGTGAGTTTGCGGTGTGTGACGCGGTGCGGGCGGGCAGCGTCTTCACCCAGACGCTCCACCTTGTTCTTCTCGTAGCCTTCGAAGTTGCCCTCGAACCAGTACCACTGGTCGGGGTTTTCTTCGGTGCCTTCCCACGCGAGGATGTGTGTAGCCACCCGGTCCAGGAACCACCGGTCGTGGCTGATCACCACGGCGCAGCCAGGGAAGTCCAGCAGCGCGTTCTCTAGCGAGCCGAGGGTTTCGACATCGAGGTCGTTGGTGGGTTCGTCGAGCAGGAGCAGGTTGCCGCCCTGTTTGAGGGTCAACGCGAGGTTGAGTCGGTTACGTTCACCACCGGAAAGCACACCGGCTTTCTTCTGCTGGTCTGCGCCTTTGAAGCCGAATTGGCTGACGTAGGCGCGGCTGGGGATCTCGACCTGACCGACCTGGATGTAGTCGTTGCCGTCGGAGACGACCTCCCACAGGGTTTTGTTTGCGTCCAGGCCGGTGCGGTTCTGGTCGACGTAGCTGATCTTGACCGTTTCACCGATCTTCACCGAACCGTCGTCAGGGGATTCCAGCCCGACAATGGTTTTGAACAGGGTGGTTTTACCCACACCGTTGGGGCCGATCACACCGACAATGCCGTTGCGGGGCAGCGTAAACGACAGCCCGTTGATGAGGGAACGGCCATCGAAACCTTTCTGCAAACCAGCAACTTCGATGACGGTGCTGCCCAGGCGCGGACCTGGGGGGATCTGGATTTCTTCGAAGTCGAGTTTGCGGGTGCGCTCGGCCTCGGCTGCCATTTCCTCGTAGCGGGCCAGACGGGCCTTGCTCTTGGTTTGACGGCCTTTAGCATTAGAGCGAACCCATTCGAGTTCTTCTTTAAGACGTTTCTGCAGTTTGGCGTCTTTTTTGCCCTGCACTTGGAGACGGGCGGCTTTTTTCTCCAGGTAGGTGGAGTAGTTGCCTTCGTAGGGGTAGAGGCGGCCGCGGTCGACCTCGGCGATCCATTCAGCGACGTGGTCGAGGAAGTAGCGGTCGTGGGTGACTGCCAGGACGGTGCCGGAGTATTTCTGCAGGAACTGCTCGAGCCACAGCACGGATTCGGCGTCGAGGTGGTTAGTGGGCTCGTCGAGCAGGAGCAGGTCAGGCTTGCTCAGCAGCAAACGGGCCAACGCGACGCGGCGACGTTCACCACCGGAAAGAACAGTGACGTCAGCATCTCCCGGGGGCGTGCGCAGCGCATCCATTGCCTGCTCGATCTGGCTGTCAAGATCCCAGGCGTCCGCGGCATCGATCTCGGTTTGTAGCTTGCCCATCTCTTCCATGAGGGCATCGAAGTCAGCGTCAGGCTCGGCCATTTCGGCCGAGATTTCATTGAAGCGGTCGACCTTGCGTTTGATGTCGCCAAGGCCTTCCTGCACGTTCTCGAGAACGGTTTTGTTTTCGTCCAGCTCCGGCTCCTGCAGGAGGATGCCGACGCTGTAGCCGGGGCTGAGGCGTGCCTCACCGTTGGAGGGCTCATCAAGCCCGGCCATAATTTTCAGGATGGTTGATTTTCCGGCGCCGTTGGGGCCGACGACGCCGATCTTCGCGCCCGGATAGAACGACATCGAGACGTCGTCGAGGATCAGCTTGTCGCCGACCTTCTTACGCGCCTTGGTCATGGTGTAGATGAACTCGGCCATATACCCAGGCTATCCGCTCAGATCAACCGCCACGAATCCGAACACCCCACAGGCCCAGCAAACCAATCACCACCCCATCCTGGACTCAACTCTGCCCCTGAAGAAGAGTTTCTCGCTGGCGCTTCCTCTTCTCACTCGCCCTTACAGCAGCTTTGGATGCTTTTCCAAGCAATATCATTGGAACGCACCTGCCGTCGGTACGATTAATTATCCCTGAAGGGGTTCAGTATTTTTTGCTGAGCGGAAAGGAACCCCAAACCATGTGATTGCTCTCCATGGATACTCGAGCGGGCCATAAGTGAAGCGTTTAAACCAAAATCGCATGAAAATGTTCTGCGCAATCAGGATTGCAGCACCTAAAACCACTGCTACTCGCAGGTCGCCGCAGACACTGAAGTGGAAAATTTTCCCGACTGGAACGACGATCATGGTAGCCGTGAGATAGCAGGTAAAAGCTGCTCGCCCGAGTGGAGTAAAGAGAGCTTGCAGTATTCCTTTTGCCTGGGTTTGCCACATCAAAGATAAAAGAGTGATGTACAAAACGGCCATGATGCCACCTGTAGCTCCACCTGCGAGCGTGAATCGAGGGTCGCCTGGCTGAGTTGTTTGCCACCAGTATCCGGCAACTGTCGCTGCCAGCGCCGAAGCGGCGGTGACCTTGACGGACTTGTCGCCACGTTCGAGCTTCTCGATCCATCCGCAAGATACCGCTCCTGCTCCTAAAAGCATCAGAGTTGGTATTGAAGCGAGTCCTCCTCCTTTGAGAGTGAAAACAGCAACCGTCGCTACAAGTCCTCCTAAGAGTTGTAGCCTTCCTGGAATGAGAATTATGGCTGGCAACATAATGAGTCCAGCGACGGCATACATAATCAAAACTTCGCCTGGGTAAGCGATTTGATGCAGCGCCCCAATAGCGAGAAGGGCAACGAGTCGGCGTGCGAGAACCGCCCATGGGGAACACCCCCGACAACGGGCCGATTCACGCATAAATACCATCGAGGCTCCGAAAAGAAACACGAAGATGGGCACAAATCTGCCCGAAACGAAGTAATGAAAGACAGATAAGACAGCTTCTGGTCCAGGTAACTCTTCACCGTCCCAGCCAAGGCGAGTGATATCGGGAATATTAACGAAGATGATCCCGGCTACAGCAAAGCCGCGGAGAGCATCGAGAAATGCGTATCGGTGTCGTACAGGAGGCATACCTATACGCTAAGTAGCGATTCTGGCTTCCCGCCTCGCATCTTCAATGAACCCAACCCTTCGGAGGACAGTCCGGATGGCAAACTCCACCCACGGGTGGAAAGGGCAGCTTAAAGAGGCAGCACCAACAAGTGAGCCTTACGGTTGAACGTATGCACTCATCGCTGGGACTAGCTAGCCAAGTCCTGAAGGAGGCGCCTGATGTCCGCTTCACTGAGGAATATGTCACGGCTTAAACAAACTGTCGATGCGGTATTGATCGCAGTTTTAGCGTTTTTAACGCTGCCTGGAACTTTGTTAGAGCACCCTTCGTGGGTAATGGCTTCATGGGTATCGCTACTTCTTGTGCCTTTATGGTGGCGGCGCACGCATCCAGATGTGGTTATGGCCATCCTCGTTGCTGTTGGCGCAGTGCAGTTAGCGGTTTCGGACTCAGCAATCGAAGGCAACGTGACAATGCTGCTGGCTCTTTATTCATGTGCTCGATACGGACGCGTGTGGCGATCTGCTGTTTGGGTTGTGGTTGTTTTAGCTGGCTCCGGCGTAGCCACCTATGTATGGACACGTGACGAGGTTGGACTGGTATCTCCTGAGTTGTTGCAGCGCGATATACAAAGCCTTGCTGGAGCATTGGTTGCACTGACCTTGCTGTCATGGATGGCAGGCCATTTGGGTCGTCTTGATGCGTCCCTGATATCTGTACGTACTGCAGCGGAAGTTGCCGCACAGGAGCAGGAGGTTCGTCTCGCTGTTGCTGCTGAACGCGCACAGATCGGACGGGAGGTGCACGACATCATGGGACATGCCCTTGCGTTAATTGCTGTGCAGGCTGACGCCGCTTGCTACATCATCGCTGCCTCGCCTCGCGAAATTGATCTTTCGCCCGATGAGCGTCTAAGGCAGTCCGAGGAGGCACTTAGTAACATTCGTACCCATGCGACGGCTGCTCTTGAGGAAACCCGCACTTTAGTTCGCGCTATCGGCGAAGCTGATTCTGAGAAGGATATACGGCACCCTCTGCATGGAATCGACGATATTCCAGAGTTAGTCGACGCGGTTCGTAGCAGTGGACGGGTCGTTAAACTTGATTGTGAGAATTTTGACTTTGGAAGGATCGACACCCCAACCCAGAGCGCGATTTATCGAGTGGTACAGGAGTCAATAACAAACGCAATCAAACACACGAGAACCGCGGAAATTAATATTCACATTACATACGACTCTGACCTCACAGTCAGTGTTTGCACTGAGAAAGATTCGGCAGAAAATACTACTACCACTGTTAAGTCTTCCGCAGAGCCGCTACGACGCGGTCGGGGATTGATTGGAATGAATGAGCGAGTAAGCGCCCTTGGTGGCGTCTTGCGCGCTGGACCAACACCAGAAGGAGGTTTTCTCGTTGAAGCGCGGCTACCTCTTCAGGTCAATGAACATGTGACGTCATGAAACCAGCACGTCTTATCCTCGCTGATGATCAAGCAATGGTGCGGACTGGGTTCCGTATGGTTCTGACGCCCCAGCGTGACTTCGATGTAGTAGCTGAGGCTGCTGACGGCCAGCAGGCATGTGAGCTCGCTGAACTTCTTCGTCCGGACATTGTCGTCATGGATGTGCGTATGCCTCGCTTGGACGGAATCGAAGCGACTCGGCGCATTATTCAATGTGTACCGACTACGCGAGTATTGGTCTTAACGACGTTCGATCTAGACGAGTATGTTGTCAGTGCTCTCAATGCGGGGGCATCGGGTTTTCTTCTCAAAGATGCTGGCGCACCCGAACTCCTGGCTGCGGTTCGTGCTGTTCATGCTGGTGATTCTGTTGTGGCTCCTGCTGCTACCCGCCGTCTGCTGGAGCGGCTGCTTCCGTTAGAGAATTCTCACACTCCTGTTGACCTTCGGGCTTTAAGTGCCCGTGAGCTCGAAGTGTTAACTCTCATCGCTAAGGGACAATCGAACAGCGAAATTGCTGATTCTCTTTTTCTTGCAGAGTCCACGGTAAAAACTCACATCAATCGCATTCTTAGTAAATTACGCGCACGGGACCGGGTTCAGCTCGTCATCATTGCCTATGAAACCGGCCTCATTCGCCCTGGGTCCTGAGGTCACTCCACTGCCAGTGCCCGTTGTTCAGATTTTGAACTTCTTGTTCTAGGGGCGGTTCCTTGAACGCTGTCTCTATGTCTTTCAGGATGCGAGGATTTTGTCGAGGTTTTCGCGGGTGGTGCGGTGTGCGGTGAGGACGTCGCGTACTGGGGTGATGACGCGGGTGCGGGCGACGTCGTCGATGGCTGTGTGGAGTCGTTTTTCGGCGCGGGTGCGGGCGCGGTGAGCGCCGATGCGGGTCCAAGTGCGGGCTAGGAGGGTGAGTAGGAGTGAGGTGAGGGCGCCGGTGGCCAGGAGGAGGGTGGGTAGTGGGATGGGGCCGATGGTGGGGGTGGCTGGTGCGGGGAGTTGGAGGTATCCGATGCCGGCTAGGAGGAGTAGCCAGGTCATGCCGGTGGCTAGGGCGATGGTGGCTGCCCATTGGAGGGCGCCGATGATGGTCCACCAGATGGGGCGGCGTTGGCCGAGGTCGACGTTGAGGATGGCTTGGTCGAGGGCGTCGGCGAGGTCGTCGTGGGCGGGGTGGGTGGCTGCGGCGATGGCGTAGGCCCAGGAACGGGGTAGGCCGGTGATGGCGGTTTCGCCGAGTTTGCGGGTGGCGAGGTCGACGCCGGCGTGGGCGGTGGCGGTGGGTGCGGGCAGGGAGGTGCGGTTGAGGAGTGTGTTGAATTCTTCTGGTGGTGCGGTGGTGGTTTCGGGGTGGCGTTGGGCGTTGAGGCGTAGGCGTTTGAGGGGGTCGGGGGTGAGTTTTTGTGTCCAGCGTAGGGGTGGCCAGGCGGTGGTGGCGTTGGCGCGGCGGCGGTAGTCCTTGTCGATGGCTTCGAGGATGGTGGGTGTTCCTGCGGTTTTGGCGAGGGCGTTGATGAGGTTGGTGGGGGCGTTTTCGGGCAGGGTGGGTTCGGTGTCGGCGACGTGTTCGCGTAGTGCGCGGGCGTGGTGGTGTAGGTCGCCGATGAGGCGTTCGCGGGTGGCGGTTTTGGTGGCGACGGTGGTGGCGACGGTGTGGCCGAGTTCGGTGAGGCCTTGTCCGGTGAGGGTGGAAGTGAGTAGGACGTGGGTGTTGGTGAGTCCGTCTTCGTGGAGGAGTCGTTGGAGGTCGTTGGCGCAGGCTGTTTGTTCTTCGTTGGTGAGGCGGTCTGCTTGGTTGAGTAGGACGGTGGAGATGTTGGTGTGGTCGGTGGCGCGGCGTAGGTAGGTGTGGATGAGGGCGTCGGCGTATTTCTGGGGGTCGGTGACCCATAGGAATGCGTCGGTGAGTTGAAGGATGCGGTCGGCTTCTTCGCGGTGTTCGGTGCGGTGGGAGTCGAAGTCGGGGAGGTCTAGGAGGATGAGTCCGTCGAGGTTGGGGGTGTTGATGCGGGTGGTGGTGCCGGGGGGTACGTGGTGGCGGTTGGGGATGTTGAGCCAGTCGAGGAGTTCGGTGGCTGGGTCGTTGCCCCAGATGGCTGCGGTGGTTGTTGTGGTGGTGGGGCGTAGGCGTCCGACTTCGGAGATGAGGTCGCCGACGAAGGCGTTGAAGAGGGTAGATTTGCCGGATCCGGTGGCGCCGGCGAGGGCGATGACGGTGTGGTTGCTGTTGATGGCTATGCGTTCGCTGGCGCGGTCGAGGAGGGTGCGTGTGTGTTCGACGGTGTCGGTGGGTAGGTAGTTGCTGCCGTGTTCGAGAGCGGTGATCATGCCTTCGAGGGCGAGGCTTAGGCGGGTGTTGGGGCCGTGGGTGGGGTCTGGGTTGTTCACCGGGAGGCCTTTACTGTGGCGAGGGCGTCGGCGAGGCGGCGCGGTAGTTGTGGGTCGAGTTCGATGGTGTTGAGGGTGGATCGTATGTCGTTTTCTTCTTCACTGAGGAGGGTTTGGCAGCGTTGCATGAGGAGTTTGCGGGCTTTGGTGGCTAGGGTGCGGACGGCTTGGTCGCCGAAGACTGCTTCGAGGAGGCGTTGGGCTAGGACGGAGGATCCGCCGGCGATGCCGATTTCACCTCCGGTGAGGCCGCCGGTTTGGCTGAAGAGTACGAGCATGAGGATGAATCCGATGGTGTTGGTGCCGATGGCGAGGATGCGGGCGGTGGTGCGGCGGTCTTTTCCTTCGGCGCGGACGAGTTCGAGGATGTCGTTTTGCCAGTCGCGGATGAGGCGGTTGGTTTTGTCTTCGAGGTTGGGGTTGGGGCGGTGGAGGTTGGGGTTGGTGTTGATGAGGTGGGTTCCGGCGGGGATGGTGTCCCAGCGGGTGGTGAGGTCTTCGCGGGCGAGGGCGGCGTGGGAGAGGAGGAGTTCGGCTACTCCGCTGCGGAGGGCTTCGCCGAGTTCTGTGGCGGGGGTTGGTTTTCCGGTGATGGCTGCGGTGACTCGGTCGCGTAGGCGCCCGAAGCTGATTTCGACGGTTTTGAGGAATTCTCCGGTTCCGACGAATTCGTGCCAGCGGGCGAGGATTTCGCCGCGTAGGAGGGAGCCGTCGGATAGGGCGATGGTGATGCGTTGGAGGGCGGCGCCGTAGGCGCTGGTGATCATGGCGTCGAGTTGTTGTTTGGTTTGGACTTGCATTGAGTAGGTTTCGGCGACTGTTTTGATGCGGGTGTCGAGTGAGTCGAGTGCGCCGGTGAGGGTTTGTCGGATGAGGAGTGAGCGGGCGCGGGCGTCGGAGCCGAGTCCGTTGAGCCATTCGCGTAGTTGTTGGGTTTGGAATAGGGGTAGGAGTCCGTTGTCGAGGGGGACTTCGGAGATGGTGAATATGGGTGAGTGGCGTAGGCCGTGTTCGATGAGCATGGCGGCGAGGTGTTCGCCGATGGTTTCTTCGGCTCCGGGGGGTACGCGGTCTAGGACGATGGCGATGGAGGTGCCGCGTTCTACTGCTTCGTCGAGCATTTCCCAGGGGACGGCGTCGGCGTATCGGGCTGCGGTGGTGACGAATAGCCATAGGTCGGCGGCGGCGAGGAGTTGTCGGGATAGGTCGCGGTTGGCTTCGACGATGGAGTCGATGTCGGGGGCGTCGAGGATGGCTATGCCGGCGGGGATGGTGGTGTTGGTGGTGAGGTGGATGCTGTTGGGGTCGTTGGTGGGGGTGGTTCCGGTGGTGCGTGCCAGGGTGGGCAGGATGCGGGGTCCGGTGAACCATTGGTTGTCGGTGGGGTGGTGGATGAGGATGCTGGTGCGGGTGGTGGGGCGTAGTACGCCTGATTCGGTGACTTTTTCTCCGACGATGGAGTTAACGAGTGTGGACTTGCCTGATCCGGTGGATCCTCCGACGACGGCGAGTAGGGGGGCGTGGGCGTCGCGGAGTCGGGGAAGTATATAATCGTCGAGTTGAGCTGTGAGGCGGGCGATGTCGGTTCGTGCTTGCGCCGTGCCTTCTGCGTCGAGCGGAAAGGTGGCTGCACCGAGCTGCACGCGCACGTTTTCTACTGCGCTCAGTAGTTGACCGGTCTCGTTTCCCACTTGCCCATGATCTCTTATTCCGTTGGTGCTGCGGGGTTCGAACACGGCGGGGTGTGTGAATTCGTCGTTTTCGTGTGGTGGTGGCTGTGTTTGTGTGGGGTGTGGCCGGTTTCTTTTGTTTGTTTGTTCGCTGTTGTGGCGTTGTGCTGTGAACGCTCATGCTCGGTTCGGGTGAGCCGATGAGGGGGCTGGCGCGCGGTTGTGGGAGTGGTTGTTGAGCTCTTGGCGCCGCGTTTCGCTATGGATGGCGAAGTGGACCTCATGGAGGAGAACGGTCATGTACGAGAGTGTGTTGTCTGGCCCTAGTGGTGTTGATGTGGGTGTGGTGGCTGCTTTGCAGCATGCTGCGGTGCTTGCCACGGTTGAGGCGGTGGCGCAGGTGCGGCGGTCGGCGGCGGGCGATCCGGCTGTGTGGCTGGATGCGCAGCTTGCTGATTTTGCTCAGGGTGGGGTGGTTAACCCTTATGCGGAATTCCTTCTTCGCGCAGCCGGGTTTGTACCTGTGCAACGCTGAGTGTTTGTTCGTTGAGGAGGGCGGTGGCTGCCCAGTGGATGACGGGCCAGGCTTCGCGTAGTTCGCCGCGCCATGCGGCGGTGACGCCGGGAACCCATCCCCAGGAGCGGGTTTCGTCGATTCCTCCGCTGCGTAGGAGGTCGACGACTTTGTGGTTGGCGTCGTCAATGATGTCTGCGTCGGCGCATTGTGCGCTGGCGTGGGCTGGGTCGAAGGCGTCTTTTCCTTGGATGATTTCTACGTCTGCGGCTCCGCATTCGCGTTCGCTCCAGGGTCCTGCGAAGGCGAGGAATGGTGCGGCTGCTGCATCGACGGCGTTGCGGTCGATGCAGTCGCGGATGTGCAGTGTGGTGGTTGGGGTGGCTCCGCGTAGGGCTGCGGCGATGAGGTGTCCGGCTTGGTGGTAGCTCCACCCTGTCATGCTGCCCATCATGATGTCGCTGACCGTCACGTAGTTGTTCCCCCCCGGGTGGCGACGCCCCTGGTGCAGAGACGCCAGTTGTTGGTGTGGCGCTGTTGTGGCGCCTTTTGAACCCTAAGAGGACACTGAGTTGTGGGGGTGGGGGGTTTGTCGACAACTTTTGGGTGGTTGGGCTGCTTGGGGGTCTGTCTGGATACCTTCGGGGGGTATGTGCTGCTTCGTTAGACTGGCTGGGCCCCTCTTTTTCTCGTGTGTTCACCCAAGTTGCCAGGAGTGCCTGTGCCTGTCGATAGAAGCGATGCGTCAGTGTCAGAGTCGGCGCAGATTTGTTGCACGGATAGTGGTGTGGTTGATCCGGGGTATGTGGGTGAGAAGGAGAGGTATCTCAAGCGGTTGCGGCGGATTGAGGGGCAGGTGCGTGGGATTGCTCGGATGGTTGACGAAGGCCAATACTGTATTGACATTTTGACGCAGATTTCTGCGTTGGATTCAGCGTTAGAGAACGTTGCCTTGGGGTTGTTGGAGGATCACCTGCGTCATTGTGTTGCTGATGCTGCCCGCACCGGCGGTGATGTCGCTGACGCTAAGCTCGCGGAGGCCACTGCGGCTATCCGGCGGCTCGTAAAATCCTGAACCACACCACGAGGTGCGTTACCACTCCCCCACATAGCCCCCTACACTTGATCCCGCACAGCCACTTGTGCACTCGCCCCCGTAGCTCAGCTGGACAGAGCAGGAGCCTTCTAATCTCCCGGTCGCAGGTTCGAATCCTGCCGGGGGCGCCATTGGTCACCTATGGCTGCGCGCTCGGCTAGATCAAGATCACCCGATTCTCAGGAGTCGAGTCATGCGCTGTGGCTTTTGGGCTGTTACTGCTGCTTTGGGGTTGTCGGTGCTGGTAGCGCCGGTGGCGTTGGCTGCTCCTGATCCGGGCTCGCGGGGCGGGGTGCATGGTTTGGGTCCGGTGGGTACTGCGACGATGCATGGGGATGCGCAGTCCAGTGACACCACACCGAATCCCGGCCCTGGATCGCGGGGTGTAAGGAGCGTTTTTTCTGGTAAGCAGGCTGCGTGCCCCACGGTGTTAGCTGATCGTGAGGGCATGGTGTGGTCGCTGTGCACACAGATTGCTAACCGTGCTCCGGTGGTGAATTTGTTGGATTCGACTACTGGGGCGACGTTGGCGTCAATGCCAGTTGCCAAGGGTGCGTTGCTTGGTGGCGTGTATGCGTATGTGGATAATCAGAACCGTTTGGTGATGGTGGATGGTAAGCATCGGCTGTTGAAAATCGGTAAGTCGCGGGCGGGTAATGGGTCGTGGGTGGTTTCTGCTGCGCAGTCGTATGACATTTCTGCGTTTGTTACCGCTGGTGGTGCTGATTCGGCGGATGCGGTGGTGGGTTTGGCTCCGGATCGGCGGGGGCGTATCTGGTTGGCGACGCGGCAGGGCAAGGTGGGGGTGTTTTCTGCTGGTTCTGCGGGGGTGAAGAGTCTGCGTTTGGGGGTTGGTGAGCGTGTAGATAATTCGATTTCGTCGTCGCCGCGGGGTGTGGCGATCGCGAGTTCGCATGCGTTGTACATGCTGGATGCTTCTGATGACGATGTGCCGCGGGTGCTGTGGCGTAAAGGGTATGACCGTGGCAGTGCACGTAAGCCTGGGCAGTTGAGTTGGGGTACGGGGGCTACGCCGACGTTTTTTGGGCCGAAGGGCTCTGATGAGTACGTCACGATCACTGATAACGCCGATGAGCAGGAGCATCTGCTGGTGTACAAGGTGTCGGATGGTTCGTTGGTGTGTTCGGCTGGGGTTTTTGCGCGGGGGGCCAGTGGGACGGAGAACTCTGCGATGGGGCATGGCCGGTCTGTGATTGTGGCGAGTACGTATGGGTATCCGTATCCGGCGTTGCCTCAGGGGGCGGGCAGGAGTAAGCCTGGGGTGGCGTCGTTTACCGCTGGTGGTATGGAGCGGTTTGAGGTTGCTGCTGATGGGTCGGGGTGTCGGCGTGTGTGGTCTGTTCCGGTGTTGTCTTCTGCGGTGCCGCGTTGGTCTGTCGCCGATGACACGATTTACACCATTGTTCGTCCTGCTGCTGGAGTGGTGACGGGCAGCACGTTTGAGGCGGTGACGGTGGATCCGAATACGGGAGCAGTGACTTCTCGCACGAAGATCGCGCGTTCTGCGTTGCGGGACACGTTGGAGATGGTTGGCACCATCACTAAGGATGGCGTGTGGTGGCAGGGCGCGATGACGGGTGTGTTCCGTATGCAGGCTAAGTGATTTCGTTTTTGCTTTGCGTGTGGCTGCATCTACGCGTTTCTTGCCCTTTTCTCTAGGGGTGCAGATGCACTGTCGGACGTGACGCATCCGATGCGTGTACATCAGATTCACGCAGTGGAAGGTTCAGCAGGTGGTAGCTCCTTACGTGGGGTGGGGAGAATGGTGGGATGAGTGATGTAGAGCTGCCCGATTGGGCTAAACCGCTTGGCATGGTTCCGCACCCAGAGGGTGGTTGGTATGTCGAGACGTACCGTTCTTCGACGGTGATTCCTGGGAGCATGCTTGCAGAGCATGGTGGTGACCGTGCGAGCGCGACGGGTATTCAGTTCATGCTGTTGCCGGGTGAGCAGTCTGCCTGGCATCGAGTGGTCTCGGATGAGTTGTGGCTGTATACGCGTGGTGGCCGGGTGGCGCTGGAGTTGGGTGGTGTTGGGGATGTTCCTGAGGTGACTGACAGGCTTGTCATTGGTCCTGATCCTTCGGCTGGTGACGTGGTCCAGGGGTTGGTTCCAGCTGGGGTGTGGCAGCGTGCGTATCCGCTGGATGCGCAGCCTTCGCTTGTTTCTTGCATTGTCACGCCGGGTTTTGATTTCGCGGATTTTGAGCTGTATAGGGCCTAGCGGGCACAGGCCTGCAGATTCGGCGCCGTAGCGTTCACGGCCACTACTGCCGCGCAGTTATCGGCAGTGGTGGCCGTGAAAAGTCAGTGCGTGTGGGGTGTGGCTGCTAGTGGAATTCGTGGGTGTTGGCGAGGACGGGCAGTTCGCGGCGGGCGATGGTGACGGTGTCGCTGTCGATGTCGGCGATGAGGAGTTCGGGAGCTTCGTGTGCGGCGGTGAGGGTTTCTCCGGTGGGGGTGATGATGCGGGAGTGCCCGGCGCCGGTTGGTGCTGTGCTGGTGGTGGCGCCGGCGGGGCGTGCTTGGCCGCAGGCGAGGATGTAGGTGGTGGAGTCGAGCGCGCGGGCGGTGGTGAGGGTTTCCCAGGCGTGGATTTTTCCTACTCCGGTGCCCCATGAGGCGGCAACGATGGTGGCGTGGGCGCCGGCTTTGGCGAGGGTGGTGTAGAGGTTGGGGAATCGGATGTCGTAGCAGGTGGTTAGGCCGATGCGCATGCCTGCGATGTCGACGGTGACGGGGGTGTTTCCGGGTTCTACTGTGTCGGATTCGGCGAATCCGAAGGCGTCGTAGAGGTGGATTTTGTCGTAGTGGGTGTCGATGTTTTTGCCGGTGATGAGCAGGGTGTTGCGTACTTTGCCGGGGGTGGTGGCGGGGGTGAACATGCCGACGGCGATGGTGATGTTGGTGGTGGCGGCGATGTGGCGGATGTGGTTTGCCCAGGGGCCGTCGAGGGGTTCGGCGATGTCGGTAAGGCGGTTGCCGAAGGCGCGCATTGTTGCTTCGGGGAAGATGACGAGGTCGGCGTTGTGGGTGGCGGCTTTGTGTGCCCAGGTGTGTACGAGGTCGAGGTTTGTGTTTAGGTCTCGGCTGGTGGTGATTTGTGCCAACGCGATGCGCATTGTTCTTTCCTCTGTGGTGGTGGGTTAGCCCAGTACGGCGCGTGCGGCTGTCATGGCTTCGAGGAGGCGGCGTTCTTCGGCGGGGGCGCCGGGTCCGGCGCTGCCGTTGGTCATGCGGCGACGGAGCATGGCTAGTTCGACGGCGTCGTCTTGGAAGTCGCGCATTGCTGTTTTGCCTTCTCGTCCGCCGACGGCGTGGGCCCAGGATCGTGCGGTGCGGCGTTCGGAGATGCTGGTGAGCATGCGCACTTCGGCTGGGGAGATCCATCCGTAGTCGGCGTAGACGGTCAGGTGGCTGCGGATGAGTCCGCGTTCGCGTACGCGTACCCAGATCGCGAAGGCGGTAAATGCGACGAAGATGGGCATTTGGAATACGAGGTAGGCGGACCAGAATCCGCCTGCGCCGGTGACGGAGGAGAGGTTCCAGGCGGCGTGGAGGGTCATGGCGGCGCAGAGGCCTAGTGGCGGGATGATGCAGCGTAGGAAGGGGCCGCGCTGCAGGCTCCAGCCGAGTGCTACGCCGGTTACGCCGGTGAATAGGGGGTGGGCGAATGGGGAGATGAGGCCGCGGATGACGAAGACGGCTACGAGGCCTTCGGTGCCGCTCTCGTTGAAGGCGCGGCCGAGGTAGAGGATGTTTTCGGCGAATGCGAAGCCGCAGGCGATGACGCCGGCGTAGACGATTCCGTCGATGATGCCGTCGAATTCTTCGCGTCGCCAGAACAGGATGAATAGCAGTCCTGCTCCTTTGAGTGATTCTTCGACGATGGGGGCTACGAGTACGGCGCTGACGGCGTCTGGGTCGGCGGTGGCTGAGGCTAGGAGCAGGGTGGATCCGGTGTTGAGGGCTAGGGCGGTTCCGGTGGCGATGACTGCGCCCCAGAGGAAGGCGAGCATGACCATAGCGGGGGGTTCGGCTTCGTAGGCGTCGAGCCAGAGCAGTAGTGGCATGACGATGCCCACGGGCAGCAGGGACACGGTCAGGGCGAGTAGTCCGGTGGCTCCGCCGAGTTCGAGTCCGATGACGGTGGGCAGGAGCCATCCGGTGACGCCGAATGCTAGTAGTACGGCGGCGAAGACAAAGCCGCGGCGGAGGCGTTGTCGCCGTGAGCGTTGGGTGCGCACGGTTTGTGTGGTGGTGGGGTGCGTGGACCGCTGGTCCATTCCTGGGTCTCCTTGGGCTGTGCGCTGAGGGTGCCGGGGCCGTGGCGTGCGGATCCACGATGTGGGTTAAGAGTACGTGGCGTTGGTGTCAGGGTCGGGTGGCTTGCCGCAGCGGGTGCGTAACCTGGTGCGGTGAGCAATTCTGCGAAGAGTGTTAATGACCGCATCGTGTGGATCGACTGTGAGATGACGGGTTTGTCTTTGGAGCATGACGCCTTGATTGAGGTGGCTGCGATTGTGACGAACTTTGATCTTGAGCCGTTGGATGAGGGGGTTGATGTGATCATCAAACCTCCGGCGGAGGCGTTGGCTCAGATGAATGATTTTGTGCATCAGATGCATGTCGATTCGGGTTTGCTTGCGGAGTTGGATGGTGGGGTGTCGCTGGATGAGGCGCAGCGGCAGGTTCTTGAGTATGTGCGTGGTCATGCTCCTGAGGCAGGTAAGACACCTTTGGGGGGTAACACGGTGGGCACGGATCGGGCGTTTTTGGCGCGGGATATGCCGGAGCTGGAGGGGCATCTTCACTACCGGAATATTGATGTGAGTTCGGTTAAGGAGTTGTCGCGTCGGTGGTTCCCGCGGGCGTATTTCAATGCGCCGGCTAAGCATGGTGGGCACCGGGCGTTGGGAGATATCCGGGACAGCATCAATGAGCTGCGGTATTACCGTGAGGCGGTGTTTGTGGCTGATCCGGGGCCGGATTCTGCTACGGCTAAAGAGATCGCGGCGCGGCATGAGTTGCCGGTTCCTGATGGTGGTGCTGGGGTGTCGTGAGTGGACGTGGACACCACGGTTTTCCCACTCGATTTTGAGTCAGGCGGGTTTGTGCCGTAAGTTCGTCTCGTTCGGTTTCACCGGCAACGGATCGCCCGCATCGTTGATGTGAGCGTGTTCGATGGTGGGTGTAGCTCAGCTGGTAGAGCACCTGGTTGTGGTCCAGGTGGTCGCGGGTTCAAGTCCCGTCACTCACCCCACAAAAGTAGGCCCCCGCAGATATCTGCGGGGGCCTACTTCATGCCCTTGGCGCCTGATGTGTTCAGGCGCCAAGGGCGGGTGGTTATTGCTTGCGCTTGCGGCGGGCGAGGAGGATCGCTCCGCCGATGAGGAGCGCGGCTGCTGCAGCAGCGCCAATAAGCCATGGTTTTGAGCTTTCTGAGGCGTTTTCTGGGGTGCTGGTGTCTGTGGGTGCCGGTGCGGGGCTGGCGGCGCTGCTGGAGGCTGCTGGCGCGGGCGCAGAGGGTGTAGGTGTTGTTGCCGGCACAGTGAAGGTCACTTCTCCTCCGACGGGGTGCCCGTCAGCGGAGACGATGCGGTATTTCGCTTTCACGGATGGGCCGGTGAGACCTTGAGGGATGGCAGCGGTTACTTTTTCGCCTTTGGTTTGTATGTCTGTGGCGGGGTGGGGTTTGCCGTCATTGCCGACCAGCACGATCTGGGAGAACTGAGAGTTGATTTCTTCGTTGAAGGTGAATGTGACCGAGCTGGGCATGGCCTCTAGGCGGGCCCCGTTTTCTGGGTTTGAGTCGACCAGTTGTGAGTGTGCCCATGCTGGGGATGCCATCAGGAAGCACAACAGGGAAGCTGCGGCAGTGGTGAGAGATCTTCTCAGGGGTGGCGTGGGGATTTTTTTAACGGGGTAGTTCAGGTGAGGGTGCGTAGCCGGACGCGACATGAGAGATCTCCTTCACACAACAAAGGTCACACCCGATCCTGCCATGTCGATTCTTCGCTGTGAGGGTACCAAAAAACCCAGCAGGCTTAGCTGCTGGGTTTGCTTGTGCGCCATCAGGGACTCGAACCCCGAACCAATTGATTAAGAGTCAACTGCTCTGCCTATTGAGCTAATGGCGCTTGGTCTTCAGTTTGCGTCTCGGTTAGCTGATCTTTGTGATCGCTTTCCGGGCCTCGCCCTGACGACTCCTGAAACATTACACGGCTCTGCGGGAAGAGCAAAATTCACCGCTCACCACAAGCGACACACCGGCACCACCTGCCCTCATCAGGGGCATCTCGATACACCGCGGCGCCCTCCTTGCAGCACTGCAAGGAGGGCGCCGCGGTGAAAACTTCAGCGATATTCACAGATACAGACCAGCGGCAGCGTCATCGCCAGGCGCAGCCCGCACCGCATGCAGATCACGCTCACGCGCCAACACATACCGCACGCCATCAAGCTCCACATCCGGCTGCTCGCTAGGGTCAAACAGCGCGTAATCCTCCAACGAGACCTGCCGCACATGCTGCCCCACAGCAACAACCTCCGCCCAGGCAAGCCTCTTGCCAAGGCTAGCCGTGGCAGGAATCAACAATCCGCCGCCAGACTGCCGCTCACCCTCTTTATCCTCAGGCCGCAACAACACGCGGTCACCGAGCATCCGGATCGGCAATCCAGATGAGGTTCGTGCCTGCGCTGCCACTTCAGCCACGCGCACGACGTGCGATAGCCACAGCAGTCAAACCGACCACCACGATCGCTGCCGGGGCAATCACCTCAAGACGAGGCTCACCATGCTCATTCTTCACAGCCTTGTTCAGTGTTTCCCGCGCAGACTCCGCCTGGCGAGCGACAATCGTCTTCGGCTTGACTCGGTACGCCAGCTCGTCGACCGTCGCGGCCAAACGGTTCCGGGACCGGACAATGTCGTTCTCGATCTCTTGGGGAGAACGGGTGCCGTTGCTCATGGCTTGCCTTTCGATAGAGATGGTCGGTTAAACCCTCAATCCGACGATAATCTACTGACGCGGAACAGGCCTCCCCCGCGACGCGACCTTCCGCCCAACGGTTATCGCAGCATCCTTTACCTCGCGAACCGCTACCCATTCATTCACTCACAGGAGCCATGCATGCCCCGTCTCGAAACCGGCCAAAAAGCCCCCGCGTTCTCTCTCACCGCCGCCGACGGCTCCACCGTTTCCCTCGCCGACTACGCCGGCCGCAAACTCATCATCTTCTTCTACCCCGCCGCGATGACCCCTGGATGCACCAAAGAAGCATGTGACTTCCGTGACTCGCTCGCACCTCTACAGCAAGCTGGATACGACGTGATCGGCATCAGCCCTGACTCCCCCGAAAAACTCACCAAGTTCATTGAGCGCGATGCTCTCACCTACCCCTTGCTATCCGACCCAGACAAAGCCGTCGCCGACGCCTATGGCACCCACGGTGAAAAGAAGCTCTACGGCAAAGTATCGATCGGCATTATTCGCTCCACCATCGTCATCGACACCGACGGCACCGTGGAGCTCGCCCGCTACAACGTCAAGGCAACCGGACACGTCGCATCCCTGGCTAAACAGATGAAACTCAACCTCACCTGAAGCCTCCACTCCCCCGCTGACCACGCCGATTCCCACCTTCGGCACCAATACCGGTAAGGTCAGTAGGCAGACGCGCCAGTGGTGGAATTGGCAGACACGCAGGATTTAGGTTCCTGTGCCTCCGGGCGTGCGGGTTCAACTCCCGCCTGGCGCACTCTTTTCTTCACCAACACGGCCCCACGGGCCGTGTCCCGCTTTCTTAAGGCCCCCAAACAAGGGCGCGCGGGCATCAAAATCTTCAACTTCTTCTTTAAATCACCAAGAAACGGCGCGTCGTTTCTTGAGCTACCAGCTCAGTTTCCTTCTCTCCTGCACGATGAGGCATACGGAGCTCCCACTCCGCTGTGCCATCACGTAGACCGGACGCCCCTCACCGGCGAACACCCCGCCAGGTCGAACCAGTCCGACGCAGGAGACCCAACATGCAATCATCAGGACCTTTCGACCTTATCGGCGGGCTGCCTGTGCATGCCCTCACCTTGCACGCCACGGTTATCTTGCTTCCCCTGGCGCTAATCGGGCTGGTCATTGTCATCTTCACCAAGCGTCTCCAGTCTCGCCTGCGTACTCCTATCACCATCGTGGTGATGCTGATGGGGCTGCTCACACTCGTTACTAAAGAATCTGGTGAGGCCCTCGAACACCGCATCGGTGCCCCTGGTGTACACGTCGAATATGCAGACATCCTCACCCTCGTCACCGGCCTCACCGTGCTCGCCACCATGCTTTGGTGGCTCTTGGGGTTCCTCGCTGCACGGAAAGCACGCCAAGCCACCTCGCCTGCACCCACCTACGCAGAAGAGAACGGTGAAAAAGAGAACCTCGGAACCACGCCTTCCCCAATCTTTTCGATTGCTTCCCAGGTGCTCGGCTTGCTCATCGCCGTACTTTCCGTTGCCGTTTTGATTCTTGTCGTCATGGTTGGGCACACCGGTGCCACTGCCACGTGGCAAGACCAAATTGCTAAGACCACCCCTACCTCCGGTATGCAAGGGGAAGGGACAGCCACTTCCCCCACTACGACCCAGCCGACAGGCGCACCTACCGGGCCTTTCGTTTCTTCGACCTCTTCTCCAACACGTTCAGCTCCCTCCAGCACTCGAGGCAGCACCCCCAGCTCTAGCCCCACCGGAAAGCGTCGCCCAATCACCGTCGCGCAGGTGAAGCAGCATGCAACATCGTCGAGTTGCTGGGCGGTCGTCAACAACAATGTCTATGACCTCACGGCCTGGATTTCACGACACCCTGGTGGCCCAGCTCGCATCAAGAGCTTGTGCGGCACTGACGCCACCGCCAAATTCTCATCGAAGCACGGCCAAGAGCGCGGCCCTAACCAGGCTCTAGCGAAGTACCTCATCGGCGCATTAGTCACTGAACACCAGTTCCCACCCCGCGTCCGGTAACCACTCCCCCGGTTAGGAACAGGAGCGCTGCGCTACCGAACTCGTAGAGTGCGTGTCGATTCCTGAACTACACCATCGGGCATGTTGATCAACAGCCGGTATGTCACCACTGCGGGTTGATCTGGCAGCACCGCGCGGGTACGTGACCGGTTATTGTTCCTGATTCCCGGTCCGCGCCAGGTGTACTTCTGCGCGCCTGGAACGGCGGGGATTCTTAGAGCCAGGGTCCGTCCAGGTTTCAGTTTGCCGCGCACAACGATCGGTGCTCCTTGCGCAGCAGACAACGTGGGGGGTGCGGTCCAGGAAAACTGAATCGGCAACATTCCAGTGCGATGCCAGATAGCCGCCGCGGCGAGGTGCGGTAGAGAAATAATCATCACCGCCGCAGTCGAGCAGCCCCACATGCTCGAGGCCACATACCGGGCGCAGCCGCGTTGTCGGGGTTTCGCGGTAGCACATCAGGTCGTTGGCGTCGTCGCAGTGATATTTGCCGGACGCGTGCGGCGCGTCTGGCTGTACACCACCGAGCATGTGCACCAACTCGTGCGCCGCCACAGACCAGTCCGGTGAGATCCAGCAGGTTTCGTCGATACGAGCGTGGGCGGTGTAGCGGCCGTTGCTTGCGTTGTCGCGGTGTGATGAGTCTCGATAAATGGTGGAGACACCGCAGATGTTCCGGGCTTGAGCGAAGACGAGATATTTGCGTTGGGGGGAGCCCATTCCTTGGGCGAGGAGTGCTTTTTCGGTGGTTTCTATGCCGGTGGATGCAGTGAAGGTTCCGGGGGGAACGGTGATGGTGGCGATGTGGGGGCGGCAGTGTGTGCTGACCCAGCGGGCTCGGCGTCCGCTTCCGGTTTTTCTGGCGGATAGGTCGAAAGTGGAGTCGATGCGGGCTAGTTCGCGGCGGATGATGGGTTCGGCGCGGTGGAATTGGCTGTGCGTGCCAGCTTCGTAGGCGTAGACAGCTTGGACGCGGGCGCCGTCGTTCCCGGTGCCAGTGCAGGTTGGGGTGAGATCACGCCATAGGGCGGTGATGGGCTGGTGGTGCGGTGGAGTTGTTGTTGGGGTTGGGGTGTTTTCCACGGCTGCGCCGCCGGTGGCTGGTGCACCGACGATGGTGGCTGCCGTGAAAAGAGCAGCAATGATGTGTGTGATCGCGACAGGCACGATGATCCCCCCAAACCTCAGCATCCCCCGAGCCGAAATTTTTCGCATCACTACTGGTGTAGCGTGCACCGGCTAAACATAGCGGCACAGGGGGCGTAGACGAGAACTCCGGGGTGAAGGCGGCGCCCCACTTTCTGTGTGTGAAAGTGGGGCGCCGTTTGTGCCGGCTGGGTTAGCTGAGGAGTTCGCGCAGGTCGCTGGCTAAGGCCGCGAAGGCTTTGCCTCTGTGGGAGCGTTCGTTTTTCTCTTGTGGGGACAGTTCGGCGCTAGTGCGGGTGTCTCCGTCGACAAGGAGGATGGGGTCGTATCCGAATCCGTTGGTTCCGCGGGGTTCGCGCACGATAGTGCCGGTGAATCGGCCCATGCGTACGGCTGAGCGGCCATCGGGGAGAACTAGCGCTGCTGCGCACACGAAAGCGGCTGCGCGGTGTTCGTCGGGAACGTCGGCGATTTGAGCTAGGAGAAGGTCGAGGTTCGCTTGGTCGTCTCCGTGTTTCCCGGCCCAGCGTGCACTGAACACTCCTGGGGCTCCGCCGAGAACGTCGACTGCTAGCCCGGAGTCGTCGGCTAGGCAGGGTAGCCCCGTGGCTGCGACGGCGGCTTGTGCTTTAAGGAGGGCGTTAGCTTGGAACGTCACTCCGGTTTCCACTACGTCGTGGGCCTCTGGGAATGCGTCGATGCCCACGAGTTCGAGGTCGAGGTCGGTGAGGACGTCGGCGAGGATGTCGCGTAGTTCGTTGACTTTGCCGGCGTTGCGGGTGGCCAGGACAATGCGGCGGCTCACATCTGCTCCCGCGGGGTAGCTTCGAGTGCTTCTTGCTGGCGGCGGGTGAGTTCAGCGCATCCGGTGGTAGCTAGGTCTAGGAGTGCGCCGAGGAGTTCACGGTCGAAGGGGTCACCTTCGGCTGTTCCTTGTACTTCGACGAAGCGGCCATCGCCGGTCATGACAACGTTCATGTCGGTGTCAGCTGTGGAGTCTTCTGGATAGTCGAGGTCTAGGACTGGGTGTCCTTCGACGACGCCGACGCTGACTGCGGCAATAGAGCCGGTGATGGGGGTGGCGGAGGGGCGGATGGCGCCCATTTTCCGTCCGGCGCGGACTGCGTCGACGAGGGCGACGTAGGCTCCGGTGATGGCTGCGGTGCGGGTTCCTCCGTCGGCTTGGAGTACGTCACAGTCCAGGACGATGGTGTTTTCGCCAAGTTGTTTTAGGTCGATGCAGGCGCGCAGGCTGCGTCCGATGAGGCGGGAGATTTCGTGGGTGCGGCCTCCGATTTTTCCTTTGCGGGATTCGCGGTCGCTGCGGGTATTGGTTGCGCGGGGAAGCATGGCGTACTCGGCGGTGAGCCAGCCGGTTCCGCTTCCTTTTTTCCAGCGCGGGACTCCTTCAGTGAAGGAGGCTGCGCATAGGACACGGGTGCGGCCGAATTCGACGAGCACGCTGCCTTCGGCGTGGTCGAGCCAGTTACGGGTGATGCGTACTTCGCGGAGTTGGTCGTCTAGTCGTCCGTCGTGTCGAGTCATGGACTCACCGTATCGGTGCGGGCGTTTTGGTGGTGGGTGCGGTTGTCACCGTGTGACGGTGAAGCGTTGACCGGGGTGGCAGAGTTCCACGTTGGGCCAGAGCGTGGCGGCTTGTGCTCGGCAGATTTCGGGGTCGTTCCAGGCAGGGATGTGGGTCAGGACGAGCCGTTTGACTCCTCCTGCGGTCAGGGCTGCTTGGGCGACGGCGCGTCCGTGCATGTGGATGCCTGGGACGGTGTCGCGGCCTTCGATGAAGGCGCTGTCGGCTAGCACGAGGTCTGCGTTGCGTAGCAGGGGGGTGAGGTTGGGGGTGGTGTCGGTGTCGCCGGTGTAGGCGAAGGTGGCGCCGTCGGCTTCGATCCGGAATCCGAAGGTGGTGACGGGGTGGCGCATGCGAATGGGGGTGATGTGGAATGGGCCGATGGTGATGGGGGTGCGATCAATGAGGTCAGTGAAGGTGTATCGGTCGGTGAGGGTTTCGGTTTCGTCAACGTGGTAGGCCCGGGCGAGTCGTTCTGCAGCGCCAGGAGGTGCGTGTACGGGCATGGGGTTGTCTCGACGGTGAGTGGGGTGGTGGCTGAGCAGCACGTATAGGGGGCATATGTCGAGGCAGTGGTCGGGGTGCAGGTGGGTGAGCAGGACTGCGTCGAGGTCGGCTGGTTCAACGTAGCGTTGCAGGTATCCCAGGGATCCGCTGCCTAGGTCCAGCACGATGTTCCAGGTTCGTCCGTGGTGCTCGGCTTGTACTAGGTAGCACGAGGCGGCCGATTGCGGCCCAGGGTAACTGCCCGAATTACCTACGGCGGTGACGAACACGTACTTCCTCCTTGAGCAGTGCGGGCAGGGTTGACCGCGGCTGGCTATCCAATGCCCAGTTAGGGCTGGGCTGATACCGCATTCCCTTCGGGTTGAACGCTGTCGACTTCCGGTCCGAGGAACCGGCGGGCTAGGCGCGCGAATTCGGCCGGGTCACCCGTGGTGTTGAAGGTGTGTACGGGTGGGGTAGCGGTGTCAGGACGCAGTGCATCACGATCAGCGAGGATGCGGTACACGTCCCGCGCCGTTTCTTCGGCAGAAGAGACCAGTGTCACGGACTCACCGACGACGTAACTGATCACGCCGGTCAGGAGTGGGTAGTGGGTGCATCCGAGGATGAGGGTGTCAACTCCGCGTTCGATGAGCGGGTCGAGGTATTCGTGGGCGACGTGGTGGAGTTCTTCTCCGCTGGTGGTGCCTTGTTCCACGAATTCCACGAATCGTGGGCATGGCTGACTGACGACGGTGAGCTGGGGGGCGGCGGCGAAAGCATCTATGTAGGCCCGTGATTTGTGGGTTCCTTCGGTCGATATGACGCCGACCGATCCATTTCGGGTTGTGGCTGCGGCGCGGCGTACTGCAGGACGGATCACTTCTACGACAGGCACGTCGTAGCGTTCGCGGGCGTCGTGTAGGACTGCGGCGCTGGCTGTGTTGCACGCGATGACGAGGATTTTGACGCCTTTGTCGACGAGGCGGTCCAAGCAGGAGAGGGCGTATTCGCGGGTTTGGGCGATGGGTCGGGGCCCGTAGGGGGCCCTGGCCGTGTCTCCTAGGTAGGCGATCGACTCGTTGGGAAGCTGGTCCAGCACTGCACGGGCGACGGTGAGGCCGCCGAGGCTGGAGTCGAAGATGCCGATGGGTGCGTCGCGTTCAACCACGGGGTGAATATATGCGCTCGTGGGTGACTACCACCTATTTGCAGAGTCGGCTAGGGCTGTGCCGGATTGCTGGGTCAGGTTAGTGAGCTGGCGAGGGTTTCTTGCAGCCAGGTGAGGAAGTCGTAGGTGAGGATCAGCGCTGTGGCGTCGTTCATCTGGCCGTCTTGGATTGCTTGTTCGAGTCGGTCAACGTCCTCTTCGTCGTGGAGCCCTAGACGTTCAGCTAAGACCAGTCGAAGGTCGGTGAGGGCGATGAGTACGGTGACGGCTGTGTCTTCGTCGATGTTCAGGGGGGTTCCGTCGGGACGGAGAGCGTCTGCGGCGGCGTGAAGGCGGTTCAGTTTGGTGCGGCGGACGGTGTCGCCAGACCAGGCACGGAATTCGGCTGCGGCGAGTGGGTCGTCGTGGTGAGCATCAGGTAGGAGGCGTCCGAGGGCAGGGTCGGCGGCCAGAGCGTTCTCGTTGATGAACCCTGTGGTTGGAGGGTTGCTGCTGGGGTCCTGGTTGGTTGGCCCCAACCCGGCGGCGGTCATCATGCGTTCGAATTCACCTCCCACGTCGCCGGTGGTTTCCCCGCTGTCCGGGTGATGGTCTTCGGGCTCGGCCGGTGCGGCCTGTTCCAGGAGTTCGGTGGTTTGTTCGATGAGGCCGACGATGATTTCGCGTTCTTCGTCGTCGAGGTCTGCGACAAAGCGGTCGCCGTCGCGAGTGAATCCGTAGTTCATCATTCGTCTTTCTGGAATGTGGCCCATAGGCCGTAGCTCTGTAGCGCTTCGACGTGGCGTTCCATTTGTTCGCGGGGTCCGGTTGCAACCACGGCGCGGCCTTTGTGGTGTACGTCCAGCATGAGGGCGGTTGCTTTGTCTTTGCTGTAGCCAAAGTAGGTCTGGAACACGTATGTCACGTATGACATGAGGTTCACTGGATCGTTCCACACCAGCGTGATCCATGGGGTGTCTGGGAGTTGATCCATCTCAGGTAGTTCGAGGGTGGCTGTGCCCTCGGATGGGCCCGTGGGTGCGGTGCTCATCACCTCGGGGTGTTGTGTGGGCGTCATGGTGTCCTCAACGGTCGGGGTGTGGTGTAGGAGGCGTGTGGTGGTGTGGTTGTAGAAACAGGGTAGAACGCAGTGAAGCGTGATAGATCACGCCACTTCGCTGAGGTAGTGATGGAGTTTTCTTCACTGTGGCCTGTGTGGAACGCACTACGGGCGTCACTTCTTCTTCGAGGAAGCGCCTAGGGTGTCGGCTGTGATCAGTACGGCGTTGTTGACAGACCATTACGAGTTGACGATGGTGCAGGCTGCGCTCCGTTCAGGGGCGGCGCACCGTCGGAGTGTGTTCGAGCTTTTCGGGCGCCGCCTTCCAGAGGGGCGTCGATACGGCGTCGTAGCTGGGACTGGGCGTTTATTGAATGCTTTGCAGAACTTCCGTTTCGGGGATGAGGAGTTGTCATTCCTGCGGGAGAACAAGGTGGTGGATGCGGACACCTTGGAGTTCCTCGCGAATTTCCGTTTCTCAGGTGATATTTGGGGTTACCCCGAGGGTGAAGTGTTTTTCCCTGGTTCTCCGTTGCTCATTGTGGAGAGCACGTTCGCTGAGGCGGTGCTGCTTGAGACGGTGGCGCTGTCGATCTACAACTTCGATTGCGCGGTGGCTGGTGCGGCTTCGCGGATGGCTACGGCTGCCGGGTCACGGCCTTTGATCGAGATGGGGGCTCGGCGTACGCATGAGCAGGCGGCGGTGGCGGCCTCGCGTGCGGCGTATATCTGTGGTTTCAACACGACAAGTGATTTGGAGGCTGGCCGTAGGCACGGCATCCCTACTGCGGGGACGAGTGCGCATTCGTTTGCGTTGCTGCATGACTCCGAAGAGGAAGCGTTCGCGGCGCAGGTGGCGAGCATGGGCAAGGGGACCACGCTTTTGGTCGATACCTACGATGTGCGTCGTGCTGTGGAGACGGCAGTGCGTATCGCTGGGCCTGAATTGGGTGGGGTTCGGATCGATTCGGGTGATTTGGTGACTCAGGCGCGTGAGGTGCGTGCCCAGCTTGATGAGTTGGGGGCTACTCAGACACGCATTGTTGTGACCTCGGATTTGGATGAGTATGCGATTGCTGCGTTGGCGGCTGCGCCTGTGGATGTGTATGGCGTGGGGACGCAGCTTGTAACCGGTTCGGGAGCCCCCACTGCGGGGCTGGTGTACAAGCTTGTCGCGCATGAGAACTCGACGGGGACGATGGTGAATGTGGCCAAGCGGAGCGTCGCGAAGGATTCAGTGGGTGGCCGTAAGGTCGCAGCGCGGCGGTTGGGTGCTGATGGTATTGCTGAGGCCGAGGTGATTGGTATCGGCGAGGCTCCCGCTATGGGGTCGAATGATCGACTGCTGTTGGTTCCGTTGGTTCAGCAGGGCCAGATCGTGGCGCAGGATGATCCGCATGCGGCACGCCAGCGGCGTTTGGCTGCGTTGGCGGAGTTGCCAAGTAAGGCGTTGCGGTTGTCTAAGGGCTCGCCGGTCATTCCGACGATGTGGGTCGAGGGTGATCAGACGGTGCGGATCGTTGGTGACATTCCTGGCTGAGGTGTGTTCCTGCTGTGAGTCAGGCTCCTCCTGCCTGGTGTTCTGGCAGGAGGAGCCTGACTCACAGCGTTGGTCACCACTGTTGCGTGCCGCGAGTGATGCGTATGACCTCGGTAGTGGCGATTTTGTCGTGTAGTGCCTGGCGTTGTTTATCCCAGAGAGGCCAGGCGAAACTGGCTACTTGGAATCCGAGAGCTAATGCCCCCAGCAGGGGCAGGCCGCCAACCATGCTGTAGATGTTTTTGATGACGGCTCGGCGTAATGCTGGGGCCCATCCGAGGGTGCCTGTGTGGCCGTATCCGCGTACCCGTAGCCCTAGGAGCAGTTTGCCGACGCCGCCACCCCATTGATGCACGGTGACGACTTCGTAGGTGAGTCTGATGAGGACGAGCATCAAACTAGCGTTAGCTAGCGCCGAGAGGAGCTCTTGGGGCATTTCTGGCGGGGTGGTGCCACCTTGTTGAGCTACGGCTACGGTGCGCTCAATCCATGCCTGCAGTTGCGGTAGGGCTGCGGAGATGGGGGCGTAGAGGAAGGGCAGCGCGATGGCGGCGAGAACAAAAACGTCGATGATGTAACCCACTGCTCGGCGCCACCAGTGGGCGAGTTCGTGCCCGTCGGCGGCGATGATTCCCATGCCGCGCCATGCTCCGCTGGCGGTGAGCATGCCGTTTCCCCCTGGTGGGGTCAGGGGTGTTACGGCGGGTTGAACCACTGGTGTGGGGGTGGGGTTTGGTGTGGCTGGGGGTTGGTCGGTGCGGTTTTGTGGTGGGCGGCGAAGCGCTGTGTGTTCAGTCCATAGGACTCCGTCCCAGTAGCGGAGCAGCTCGGGGTCGTCGGGGTCGTCGTACCAGCCGGAAGGGCGCGCATCCATGAGGCAAGTTTTCCATGCGCAACGGCATTGATTTGATCTCCACTGCTGAGTTCGCCGCGCGCTGATCCGCCGAACTCTTTGGGTCGGCGCGCGGCGTGCGTAGTTCAGCGGCGTCCTACGAACCAGTTACGGATTTTGTTGATGCGGGCTTGCACTTGTTCTGCGGTGGCTTCGTCCACGGCTGGCCCTCCGCAGGTGCTGCGCAGGTCGAGGTGGATTTGGGCGTGGGCTTTGCCTGTTTTGCGGGCGTATGCCGCCACGAGGGAGTTCAGTTCTTTGCGGTGGGCGGTCAGTGCACGGTGCGCGGCGAGGGGTTCGTCGCGTTGTTGTGCTTTGTCTCGTGATGCGCGTTTGCTGGAGCGTTTGAGTTGGGCGGTTTGTCGTTGTCGTAGCAGTTGAGAGACTTGGTCGGGTTCGAGTAGGCCAGGGAGCCCTAGGTAGTCGGCTTCATCTTCGGAGCCGACTACTCCTCCCATGCCGAACTGTTCGGCATCGAAGAGGACGTGGTCCAGGTGGGCATCGGATTCGAGGGCTTCGAATTTCGGGGCGTCGAAGTCAACTGTTTTTTCTGTGCGGTTGGCTGCCTCGATGAGGGAATCTTCTTGCCAGATTTCGTCGCGCCCTTCTTTCTGGGGGCGGTCTAGGGCGTGGTCGCGTTGGGCTTCCATGCTGGCGGCGTGGCTAAGCAGAACGGGCACTGTGGGCAGGAAGACACTGGCTGTTTCCCCGCGGCGCCGTGCTCGCACGAACCGTCCCACGGCCTGGGCAAAGTACAACGGCGTGGAGGTGCTGGTGGCGTAGACCCCTACGGCCAGGCGGGGCACGTCAACACCTTCGGAGACCATCCGGACTGCGACCATCCACCGGTCGTCGCTGGCGGCGAATGCTTCGATTTTTTTACCTGCTGTGCCGTCGTCGGATAGCACGACGGTGGGGCTGACTCCTGTCATTTCGGTGAGCACTTTGGCGTAGGCGCGTGCTTTGGTCTGGTTGGAGGCGATTACCAGACCACCGGCGTCGGGGACGTGCCTACGCACTTCGGAGAGGCGTTTATCGGCGGCGCGCAGTACGGAGGGGATCCATTCGCCTTTGGGGTCTAGGGCGGTGCGCCAAGCGTGTTTGATGACGTCTTTGGTGGCTGGTTCTCCGAGTTGGGCAGCGATTTCGTCGCCTGCGCTGGTGCGCCATCGCATGGCTCCGCCGTAGGCGAGGAAGAGCACTGGACGCACAACGCCATCACGCAGGGCGTCGGCGTATCCGTATGTGTAGTCGGCCTCTGATCTGCGGATGCCTTCGCTGTCGGGGGCGTATCTGACGAAGGGGATAGGGCTGGTGTCGCTGCGGAACGGGGTTCCGGTCAGGCAGAGCCGTCGGGTGGCGCCGGTGAACGCTTCTCGCATCGCGTCCCCCCAGGCCAGAGCGTCTCCGCCGTGGTGAACCTCGTCCATGATGACCAGGGTGCGGTGCCGTTGCACGATCTGTTCGTAGACGGTGGGTCGGCTGGCCACTCCGGCGTATGTGACGGCCACGCCGATGTAGTCCTTGCTGAGGGCTGCGCCGGAGTTGCTGTAGGTGGGGTTGATTTGCACGCCGACGCGTGCGGCAGCGTCGGCCCATTGGGTTTTGAGGTGTTCGGTTGGGGCGACAACGATGACTCGCTCTACTTCGCCACGGGCGAGAAGCTCGGTGGCGATACGCAAAGCGAACGTGGTTTTACCGGCGCCGGGGGTAGCGACAGCGAGGAAGTCACGTGGGGAGTTCTCCAGGTACTTCGCTAACGCTTCGGCCTGCCATGCCCGCAATTTCGTGGCGGTACCCCAAGCAGCCTTCGCTGGGAAGGACGGAGACAAATGCGATGCGGCAGAAGTACTCATATCGGACCTGACTGTATCCCGACCACCTCACTTCAGCCCGCCGTCCACGCCTCGTTGTCCGTCGAAGGGTTGCGCATGAAAGGCACCCGTGTGGGGCGTGGCTGCGGGCTGGGTTAGGTAGCCGGGGTTCCTTCCCGGGCTACCTCACTCTTTGGGGTTGTCTCCGCCGTCTTGCGGGTCGCGCAGGCCTTCGTAGATTTCTTTGCACATGGGGCATACGGGGAACCGGTTCGGGTCGCGCCCGGGAACCCACACTTTGCCGCATAGCGCGATGACTGGCTCGCCTGTGACGGCGGAGGAGGTGATTTTTTCTTTGCGTACGTAGTGGGCGAATCGTTCGTGATCGCCATCGTCGAGGCGGTAGTCGGGCTCGGCCTGTGTGCGTTCCAGGGTGGAGGTCGAGGTGCCCCTGCTCGGCATCTCCTGAGGCCGGATGGGTTCGGGTGTCGACGGAGTACTCATAACCATCAAGTATGCCGCGACTGGTACCACGCCCGCTGCTCCTGCATAGCCACGCCCCTACACTCAAGTGCATACACAAACGGGGAAGGCATTCTATGAGCGACCTGGTCCATACCGCGAAACTGGCAGTTATGAAGGTGCTTGAACACGCACCGGACTCCATTGGCTCTGTCAGTTCGCTTCGCACAGACCAGGGCCACTGGGTTCCTACTTTTGATGATGGCCCTACCGCTGAACGCACTCCGCAGATCCTGCGGGCGTTGGCTGAGCATGACGCCACCGGCACGTTTTTTGTGTTGTCGACATCGGTGCGCAATGACCCGGGGTTGTTGCGTGAGGTTGTGGCTGCTGGCCATGAGATCGGCCTGCATGGGTTGGATCACCAGCATCTTTCATTGTTGGATCCGCAGCAGATCCGCGAGAACCTGCGAGTGGCTAAAGCAGACCTGGAAGATGTTTTGGGGCAGCAGGTGCGCTGGTACCGCCCGCCGTACGGTGATCAAACTATTGCCGCCTGGCGTGAGATCACTTCAGCTGGGATGACTTCTGTGTTGTGGAGCAGCACCAGCCACGATTGGAACCCGTTTGTCGACAATGACACCCGTGTCGCGAAAGCCACTAGCTCGCTAGAGCGAGGCGCCATCGTGTTGTTCCACGACGGGTTCGCCTCCCATGCTGATGGCGCTGATGATGGCCCTGAGCCTGCGTTGGATCGCTATGACCTGCTCAACCGGGTTCTTGCCGCGGGTGAGGAGCGTGGGTTGCGCGGACGCTCGTTGGGGGGTGCGCTGAGTGCTGGCGGACAGGTAGTTACCCGTCCCCACTTCAACCTTTTCCCCGCCGCGCTGAATCGTCGACGTATCGAATCTGCCCGCGTAGCAACGTATAGGCGAGCCAGCGAGGCAGGGCTGCTTTGAGGCACGTGACGCCCCTGCGCAGGGGCGTCACTTCAGTTCATCGTTGGGTCGTCAGGGAACCTCGCCACCCAGGACAACCGCCCGCGCTGGCGAGCCAGCACTGACTGCCATAGCTCCTCGGGGCACGGGGTGAACACGTCACCGACTTCGGCTTCGACGACGTACCACGCATCTGCGCTGAGTTCTTCTTCAAGCTGCCCTGCTGACCATCCTGCGTAGCCAGCGAACACCCGCAAGGAAGCTACGTGCTGCGCCAACACCTCCGGGGCGTGGTCGAGATCGACCACGCCAATCGACCCGAACAAAGACACCACACCAGCGGTCTGTGTTTGCCCTGGCACAGAAGCCAACCCCATAGCGCTGTCCAGACCGACAGGTCCGCCTTGGAACAGTTGGGCAGGCTCACTGACGTAGGGCTGCCAATCGGGGAGCACAGGGGTCAGGTCAGTTTCGAGAGGTTTGTTCAGCACAACCCCGTGCGCCCCGTCAGCGTCGTGATGAAGCACGAACACGACCGAACGTTGAAAAATGTCACCTTCCATCGTCGGGGTGGCGACTAGGAGCTTTCCAATGGTGGATCTCACTAGACCATCTTCGATCCGTGAGGCCTTTGTGAAAAGTTGATCGCAGGAATCGCTGTGACTATGTGAGATGTTCGTGCGCTTTTAGTCTCCGAGTGCGGCTGCCACGATGGTGGTGAATGTTCCGTCAGTGAGCATTTCCTCCGCGGCTTGTAGCTGTGGGGTCATGAAGCTGTCGGGCCCGGGAGCCTCGATCTGCGCGGGGAGGGCCTCGATGATGGCGCGGGCAACGGGGCCAGGTTCAAGAGGGGCTCGTAGTTGTATGGCACGGGTTGCCGCGACGAGCTCGATACTGAGCACCCGGCGGAGCCCTTCGACGGCTTTGCGCAGTTTGCGGGCACCGTGCCACCCCATGGAGACGTGGTCTTCTTGCATCGCTGAGCTGGGAATGGAGTCCACTGATGCGGGGTTGGCCAGGCGTTTGAGTTCTGAGACGATGCCGGCTTGGGTGTATTGGGCGATCATCAACCCGGAGTCTGTTCCTGGGTCATCAGCAAGGAACGGGGGCAGCCCATGGCTGCGTTTGACGTCGAGCATTCGGTCGGTGCGGCGTTCAGCCATAGAGGCCAGGTCGGCGACGGGGATAGCGATGAAGTCCAGGACGTGCGCGATGGGGGCGCCGTGGAAGTTGCCGTTGGACAGCACCCGTCCGTCGTCCAGAACGACAGGGTTGTCGATGGCGGCGGCGAGTTCGCGTTCAGCGACACTGGTGGCGTAGGTGAGGGTGTCTCGCAGGGATCCGGACACTTGTGGGGCGCAGCGCAGTGAGTACGCGTCTTGTACTCGGATTTCGTTGTTTCTGTTGTGGTTCACGATTCTGGATACGGCCAGGGTGCGCAGCATTCTGTCGGCGGATACGGATTGGCCTAGATGGGGGCGCAGAGGCAGGTGCAGTTCGGGAAGGAATACTTGGTCGGTGCCGCCGAGGGCTTCTACAGATAGTGCTGCGGTGACGTCGGCGATATCGACGAGGGTGCGGAGGTCTTCAAGGGCGAGAATGAGTTGCCCGAGCATCCCGTCGGTGCCGTTGATGAGGGCAAGGCCTTCTTTTTCGGCGAGAACGATGGGTGTGATTCCGGCGTCGCTGAGCAGTTCAGGGACGGGCCGTTCGATCCCGTCGGGGCCGGTGGCGCGCCCCTCCCCCATGAGTACCAGGGCACAGTGGGCTAGGGGTGCCAGGTCTCCGGAGCAGCCTAGTGACCCAAATTCGTGGACGATGGGTGTGATTCCGGCGTTGAGAAGGGCAGCCAGGGTGGTCATGGTTTCTGGGCGTACGCCGGTGTGCCCGGAGGCCAGTGTTTTGAGGCGGAGCAGCATGAGTGCTCGTACTACTTCTTTTTCTACTTCTGGGCCGATGCCTGCGGCGTGGGAACGCACGAGGGACTGTTGCAGTTTGGTGCGTTTGTCGACGGGGATGTGTTCGGTTGCCAGGGCCCCAAAGCCGGTGGAGATGCCGTAGACGGGGGTGGAGGAGGAGGCAAGTGCATCGATGTGTGCCCGAACGGTGGTGACTTTGGTGATGCTGTCTTCACTGAGGGTGATGTGGGCGCCGTGGCGGGCTACGGCGATGACATCGCTCGTGCGCAGTGCGTGAGTGGAAACGGTTACTGCGTCGGTCTGATGACGTGTCATGTGGAACCTTTCGTGGGTCAAGGGCCCAGTGCGGGAAGGGTTTGTGGGGTCAGCGGTTGCTGTGCACACGGGCTCCGGCACGCCAGACACCCCAGGTGAGGGGCATTCCGGGCCGGTAGGCCAGGTGGATGGCCGCTGGGGCGTCGAGGACGTGCAGGTCTGCGCGTGCTCCGGGAATGATTGAGCCGATGGCTGGGCGGGTGTCGGTGCCGGTTTCGCGGCGGAGCGCTCGGGCTCCGCCCCAGGTTGCGGCGCGGACTGCTTCGAGTATGGTCATGCCCATTTGCAGCACGGCGATGCCGACGCAGAAGTTCATTGAGCTGGTGTAGCTGGTGCCGGGGTTGCAGTTGGTGGCGATGGCCATCGTTACCCCGGCGTCGAGGAGTCGTCGTGCTGGCACCAGGGGCGCTCGGGTGGATAGGTCGCACGCTGGTAGCGCGGTGGCGACTGTTTCTGTTGCGGCTAGGGCGTTGATGTCGTTGTCGTCGAGGTGGTTGCAGTGGTCGACGCTAGCTGCGCCCATCTCGACTGCCAGGGCCACTCCCCCGGAATGGCCGATTTGGTTTCCGTGTACGCGTAGCCCGAGTCCGGCGTTTTTGCAGGCGGTGAGGATGTGGCGTGATTGTTCAACGGTGAAGGCGCCCTCTTCGCAGAACACGTCGGCCCATTGCACGTATGGCCGTACTGCGTGGAGCATCGGGCCGGTGACGAGGTCGATGTACGTGTCGGCGTCCATGGGGTGCCCGTCAGGTCCTGGGGGGATCAGGTGGGCGCCTAGGTACGTTACTTCGTCGACGGCGTTGGCGGCGATGCGTGCGGCGCGGGCTTCTTGTTCCACGTCGAGGCCGTATCCGGTTTTGGTTTCTAGGTAGGTGGTTCCGCCAGCGTGGGCTTCGGCTATGCGCTGTGTCACGAGGCGGGTGAGTTCCTCGTCGCTGGCGGCGCGGGTTGCTGCGGTGGTGACGCCGATTCCTCCGGCTGCATATGGTTCTCCGGCCATGCGGGCTTCGAATTCGGCGGAGCGGTCGCCTGCGAAGACGAGGTGGCTGTGGGAGTCGACCCATCCGGGTAGGACGGCGCGTCCGGCTACGTCGGTGCGTGAGTCTGTGGCTGGGGCTGCGTTGGCGTGGCCGACCCATGCGATGCGTTCGCCGTCGATGACGATGGCGGCATCGGTGATGCGGGGGCGGTCAGGGTTGTTGGTGAGCAGTTCGGTGATGCCGGTGATGAGTTCGCTCACGCGTCGCCTCTTTTGCTGTGTTCGCGCATGGGGATGCGCACGCCGCGTTCGTCGGCTACGTGTTGTGCGCGTTCGTATCCAGCGTCGGCGTGGCGGATCACTCCCATGCCTGGGTCGTTGAGCAGTAGGCGGGTGAGTTTTTCTGCGGCGAGGTCTGTGCCGTCTGCGACACCTACTTGGCCTGCGTGGATGGAGCGTCCGATGCCGACGCCGCCGCCGTGGTGGATGGAGACCCAGGTGGCTCCGGAGCTTGTGGCGGTGAGGGCGTTCAGCAGTGGCCAGTCAGCGATGGCGTCGGAGCCGTCTTTCATGCCTTCGGTTTCGCGGTAGGGGGAGGCTACGGAGCCGGAGTCGAGGTGGTCGCGGCCGATGACGATGGGGGCTTTGACTTTGCCGTCGCGGACGAGGTCGTTGAAGAGTTTTCCGGCTTTGTCTCGTTCGCCGTATCCGAGCCAGCAGATGCGGGCGGGTAGGCCTTCGAATTCGACGAATTCTTCGGCGGCGTCGAGCCATCGGTGGAGGTGTTCGTTGTGGGGGAAGAGTTCTTTGAGGGCGTCGTCGGTGACTTTGATGTCTTCGGGGTCTCCGGAGAGGGCAACCCATCGGAAGGGGCCGAGGCCTTCGCAGAAGAGGGGGCGGATGTATGCGGGAACGAATCCGGGGAATTCGAATGCGCGGGTGTATCCGGCTTTGCGGGCTTCGTCGCGGATGGAGTTGCCGTAGTCGAAGACTTCTGCGCCGGTGTCTTGGAATTCGACCATGGCTTGGACGTGTCGGGCCATGGATTCTTCGGCTTTTTTGGTGAATTCGATGGGGTCGGCTGTTGCTTCATCTGCCCATTCGTCGATGGGGATTTCGCTGGGTAGGTAGGACAGGGGGTCGTGGGCGCTGGTTTGGTCGGTGACGACGTCGATGTGGATTTGTCCGTTTTTGTGGCGTTCGAGTAGTTCGGGGAATATGTCGGCGGCGTTGCCTTCGAGGCCAATAGAGAGGGCTTTTTTGTCGTTTTTGGCGGCGTTGGCTTTGGTGATGGCTTCTTCGAGGGAGTCGGCGATGAGGTCGAGGTATCGCTTGGAGACGCGGCGTTGGAGCCGCGTGCGGTCGACGTCAACAACGATGGCTACGCCGCCGTTGAGGGTGACGGCTAGGGGTTGGGCTCCGCCCATGCCTCCGCAGCCTGCGGTGAGGGTGATGGTGCCGGCGAGGGTTCCGTTGAAGCGTTTTTTGGCTACGGCAGCGAATGTTTCGAAGGTGCCTTGGAGGATGCCTTGGGTGGCGATGTAGATCCAGGATCCGGCGGTCATTTGGCCGTACATCATGAGGCCTTCGGCTTCGAGGCGGCGGAATTCGGGCCAGGTTGCCCAGTCGCCGACGAGGTTGGAGTTGGCGATGAGTACGCGTGGCGCCCAGGTGTTGGTGCGGAATACACCGACGGGTTTGCCGGATTGGATGAGGAGGGTTTCGTCGTCTTCGAGGTCGGTGAGGGTGGCGATGATGGAGTCGAAGGCTTCCCAGGAGCGGGCGGCGCGTCCGGTGCCTCCGTAGACGACGAGGTCGTCGGGGCGTTCGGCGACTTCGGGGTCGAGGTTGTTGCAGAGCATGCGTAGGGGTGCTTCGGTTTGCCAGCTTTTTGCGGTGATGCCGGGTCCGCGTGGGGCGCGGACTTCGCGTGCTCCGGGCAGTGCCATATCCGGTGACTCCTTCGTCTGCGTATGGATCTGGTCACCATGAGAACGCTTCGGGCGCAGTCGGGTCAGCGCAGATGGGGCAGTTTGTGTCTGGGATACCAGACACCTGGGTGGGGTGTTGTGTGAGCGGGGCATTGACCGTTGCGTCTGCAAGACAACCGCAGCGTGTGGTTTTAGAGTCGAGCGCATGAGCGATAGCGAGGCGGGGGCGTCGGTGTGGCAGGGGCGGTTTGATGGGCATGGCCGCGAACATTGGCGGTGGCATCAGCGGGTATGTTCTGCCTCGATGCCCTCTGCTGATGCTGGTGGGGTTGCGCTGGTGGGGTTCGCTAGTGATGAGGGGGTGCGTCGTAATGGTGGCCGGGTTGGTGCTGCTGCCGCGCCTGATGCGTTGCGGGCTGCGTTAGCGCCCATGGCGGTGCATACGCAGGTGCCGTTGTTTGATGGCGGCACTGTCGCGGTTGTGGGTGAGGATTTGGAGTCTGGCCAGGCCGCGTTGGGTCAGCGGGTAGCTGACCTTGTGGAATCGCATCGTTTGGTGGTGGTGCTCGGTGGCGGCCATGAGACGGCGTGGGGTAGCTACGTAGGGCGGGTTGAGTCTTCGCGGTGGGGTGGCGCTCGAGTGGGAGTGCTGAATCTTGACGCTCATTTCGATCTTCGTCAGGCTGATCGGCCTACGTCGGGTACACCGTTTTTGCAGATGGCAGCTGCTGATGCCGCCGCTGGTCGTGTGTTTGATTACACGGTGGTGGGGATTGCGCAGGCCTCGAATACGCGGGTTCTTTTCGATACTGCTGATGCGTTGGGGGTGCGGTATGTGCTGGACACCGCGGCGGGGGTTGCACATCTTCCTGCGCTGGAGCAGCTGGTAGATGAGCTTGCTGCCCGTGTTGATGCTATTCATTTATCGATTGATTTGGATGTGCTTCCTGCTGCTGTTGCGCCGGGGGTGAGCGCACCTGCGGGGTTTGGTGTGCCGGTGGAGGTAGTTGAGGCGTTGTGTCGTCGGGTAGCGGCTACGGGCAAGTTGGTTGTGCTTGATGTTGTGGAGCTGTGTCCGCGGCTGGATATTGATGGGCGCACTGCCAGGACAGCGGCACGGTTGATCACTACGTGTGTGCATTCACTTCCTGGTGTGAATGCACAGCCATAGCTGCGGTGATTGACTGCAATTGCAGGTGGGGCCCAACCGATTGATCGGTTGGGCCCCACCTGCAATTGCAGTCAGTGTGTGAAGTTCTCAGTCCTCGTAGCGGCGACGGGGACGGTCGTGTCCGCCGCGGCCGTGTCCGCGACCACCTTTGAAGCCGCCGCGTCCGCCTTTGAAGCCGCCGCGGGGGCGGCGGGGCGGGTCGGTGATGGCGCGGAGGCATTCTTCGGAAATCGGTTCACCGCTGGGGCGTGATGCACCTGTGGTTTCGATGATTTCACGGTGACCGAGGTCGACTTTCTGCGGTTCTACCTCAAGGCCAGCGTCGTTGGCGATGCGCTTCATCAGTTTGCGCTGGTGCGGCAACGCCAGGGTGACAACAACACCGTTGGAGCCGGCGCGTGCGGTGCGGCCTGCGCGGTGTAGGTAGTCCTTGTGGTCACGGGGTGGGTCGACCTGCAGCACTGCTGAGACGTCATCGACGTGGATACCACGGGATGCGACATCGGTAGCGACTAGCACTGGGAGGGTGCCGTCTTTGAAGGCGGCCAGAATGCGGGTTCGCATGCCTTGGTTGAGGCCACCGTGCAGGGCAGCTGCGAACACGCCTTGCTCACGTAGCTGCATGGCAACACGGTCGGCGCCGAGCTTGGTGCGGACGAACACCACGGTGCGGCCTGGACGGTTAGCGATGTCACCAGTGATGGGTTTCTTGTACTTGGGGTCCACGAGGAAGATGTGGTGTGACATCGTCGCGACGGAGGCTTTTGCTTCGTCGGTGGAGTGCACGACCGGGTCGTGGAGGTATTTTTCGACGACGTCGTCGATACCTTTGTCGAGGGTTGCGGAGAACAACAGACGCTGACCGGTTTCGGGGATTGCCTCGAGCAGGGTGGTGATGTCGGGGAGGAATCCCATGTCGGCCATCAGATCTGCTTCGTCAAGGACGAAAATTTCCACGTTGTCTAGACAGGCGGCGCCGCGCTCGACGAGGTCGTTGATACGACCGGGGGTGGCCACCAGGATGTCTACGCCGCGCTCGAGGGCGTTGATTTGAGGTTCGTAGGGCATGCCGCCAGCGACGAGTTTGTGACGCAGGTTCATCTCTTTAGCGAGCGGGCCGATAGCGTCCCCGATTTGCATCGCAAGTTCGCGCGTGGGCGAAAGGATCACGGCGCGCGGGCAGCGAGGTTCGCTGCTGCGTCCTGCCAGGCGGGTCAGTACGGGAATCCCGAATGCCATTGTTTTTCCCGAGCCGGTGCGCCCGCGACCTAGAACGTCACGGCCAGCGATGGCGTCGGGAATGGTGGCGGTTTGGATGGGGAATGGTTCAGCGATTCCATCCCGGGCGAGGCGCTCAACGATGGGCATCGGCACGCCTAGGCCTTGGAAGCCCTGGTTTGGGTCTTCGGGGATCTCCACGCGGCGGGGCCGTTCGGCGCGGCGCATCCGTTCGGCTTCGTATTCGCGGGGGGCTTCTTCTATGCGGGCTGGGTCGTATGAGCGGGGGCGGCGGTGTTTGTCCCGAGCGAAGTCGGAGCCGCTGTGGGTGTGGCGTTGCTCGTCACGTCCACGGAATTCGCGTTTTTCGTGGTGCTTGTGTTCGTCGTTGCGACGGTAGCTGCCGCGCTCTTCGCGGTGGTTGTCGCGGTCGAAGCCGCGCTCACCACGGAAGCCACCGCGGTCACCATCACGACGGTTGTCCCGATCACCGCGATAACCGCCCCGCTCGCCACGGTCAAAACCGCGCTCACCACGGAACCCGCCCCGGTCGCCATCACGGAAGTCCCGACGGTTCCCTCGGAATCCGCCACGGTCATCACGGTCCCCGCGACGCTCATCACGGCGGTCCTCATCGAAACGACCAGGCCGGTCAAAGCCACGACCGCCCTGGTAGCCGCCGCGCTCACCACGGAAGCCACCGCGGTCGCCATCACGGAAGTCCCTGCCACCACGGAACCCACCGCGGTCACCATCACGACGGTTGTCCCGATCACCGCGATAACCGCCCCGCTCGCCACGGTCAAAACCGCGCTCACCACGGAACCCGCCCCGGTCGCCATCACGGAAGTCCCGACGGTTCCCTCGGAATCCGCCACGGTCATCACGGTCCCCGCGACGCTCATCACGGCGGTCCTCATCGAAACGACCAGGCCGGTCAAAGCCACGACCGCCCTGGTAGCCGCCGCGCTCACCACGGAAGCCACCGCGGTCGCCATCACGGAAGTCCCTGCCACCACGGAACCCACCGCGGTCACCATCACGACGGTCTTTGCCGAACTCGGCTGCTCGGCGCTGCTCACGCGGGCTTAACGGTTTTTCTTTTGCTTTACGGGCTTGCGCCTTGCGGGCTGGGCTCCAGCGCTGTTTAGGGCCGGAGTGGCGTTCAGAACGGCTAGAAGTACCGCTGTCGGAGTTGGTTTCCTGCTGAAAGTCTGGCATCTGCTCTCTCGCTTCTCGTTCTCGGGCAGGCGCGTTCACCCGGGCACACATCGAATGCGCTGTCGAGAACGAGCCATTACGTCGTTTTCACATGCACGCGTCACATCGTCGCGTGCTCGGCCCCTCGTCGGACCGATCTCATGAGCAGTCTTCGGGGACGTGGACGCAACGTGCTCGAGGAGTCCGCGCATGTGAACGACTGCTGGTATGCACGACACAACATTGCGTTTGCGTGCAGAACGGATGCTGTTCGGCCGGCTGACTCAGGTGAGCAACCTGTCAAGCGGGCCGTTATTGCCTGTCTGTGGCTATCGCCCGTACCCATAACGAACCGGACAACACCAATTCCTCGGCAACCGAGAAATCTCTGGACAGGCCACTCAGTGCAGCAGTCACAAAGGACCGCCGCGTATGTGCTGCTGGCCTACTTCTTCCCGATACCGTCCGCCATGTTCCACATCCCATGCACACACGCACATACGGAGTCAGCAACTACATGACACACGGATCGTTCCTGCACAAACACAGGCATCCGTGACCAACTCTATCCCAAAGAAGACGATGCCCGTACCCGAATGATCAGGCGAAAAACACCCTCCGAAGCATTCGGCCGAACCGCGTGGTCCGGCAATACCTCCATAGTCTGCTCGCTGCGACCGCCTTCGCTACGTGAGAGCGCCGCGCCGCGGGGAAGTGTGCGGAACTTCGCCGGGGAAAAAGGGACCCCATTCCACTCAGGGACCAGTCGTTCAGTAAGCCTGCGATGGAGCATATTTGCACGGCGTTGCCCAGGGGCAAGAGCGAGAGCTGCTCGTTGAAAACTGGGCGTCAGCAAGGGCGAACAAACACCATTCCTTTCGCCCATTGTGCCCCACCTGCGCATCCGCTCGAGCACGTAGTAATGATCCAGAACAGCCGAGCTGGGGACACCTGAACGGCTGATCCTCCAAAGAACTGACAGAACGTGCATGAACACGTCTTGTCGATAACGATCCACGACTGCCTCGCCAGTGCAGTGACGCCGGACAATCCGATCAGCGCACGCCTTCAGCAAATCCTCCTCTTGGGATGCGCGTTCGATTCCTCTCAGGAGGTCACTTTGCAACCCTTGGGGCTCGCCCACTCTCCCGAGGGGTCCGTAATAGGAGTGCGCTGCTTCTCCGCCAACACCACCGACGACGACGTTGGTCTCAGCATCCAGAGTTCGGGGGGCGATGGAGCAAGAACGATGAAGGGCGCAGCCCTTCGGCGTATGCATGCCAGGCATAGGCAGCATCCATTCCAGAGGGCATCTGAACAGCTCCAGTACCCCCAGACTCCGTGTGCTTGATGCGGTGTTCGACTTCTCGCCCCAAGAGCCCAACTAACTCCTTGGCAATAACGAGGTCTCCCGGGACGGCATCGTGGCTGTGAAGCGTGATAGCCGTTCCGCTAACGAGGAACGCAGCCGCGACCAGACGGGAGTCCCGCCCGCCGCTCAAGTCCACCGTCGGGGCGCCATCAAACCAGCGACCTATAGAGGCCACTGCGCCCTTCAGGTCCGCGGCTGCCTCCTCCACCAGGTCATCCAGCTCCCCTTCATGCCAGAGCTGACTCGATACGGTGTCCAAGCTGTGAACTGTCAGACGTGAGCGCCGCCAACTCACCCGCGTCGCTGGCCCAACGGCCCGGACTCCTCTTAACGGGGTTACCTCGCCAAAGAGTTCATCCGCTACTGCCATCTGCGACCAACCGAGCGGGTCTGGCACCAGCGGCAACCCAGCGAACTTGATGGCCGCAACAGGCCCGTTACTCCACACCCATCCCCACTCAGTGCGCACCTCAAATAGCCGCCCGACACCCAAGCGCGTCTGTAAAAAGGTCCAGCCGGTCGGCGTCAGCATCGATGCATCCGAGGACGAACGGAGGAGTTAGATCCAAAATCCTGCGAGGAGAACTGCGCAGAACCCGCGCCACCTCGATCGCCGCATCTACAGGCGCCTTCTGAGTGATGCGCTCAACACCCAATGGGGTGCCTACCGAGGCCACAGCCTGCGACCCTTGCAGCACCCATGCGGGCCAACGGAACGTCGACGGGCAGCGCGACCACTCAACTAGCCCGCACGTTGCACAGTGACGCGCACGCGGCTTAGGTCGAACACCCCACCTCCTCTCGTAGGCTCGCTCCACCCGAAGCAACCCCTGCTGCACACGCTCCGCAGAGAGCCCCCACCTGCATAAGCAATCACGGTCTGCACGACTCACACCTCCACGTTCGCGGAGTCGTCTTACGCACGACGACCGCTGTCACCCCAGCTGCTGATGGCTAACTCATCACACAACTCCCCCGGATACGGCGCGCGACACGTCTACAGGCTCTAGCGAGCGGGCGGTGTCTCATTTTCCGGCGCAAGGACAGATTCATCGACTAAGGAATCAAACACCCCCTGCCCGACGTTGCCGCCACCATGACCACAGTGGCACTGACCGAACAGAACTTCGAGCAGACGATCTCCGCGACCGACATCGTCCTCATCGACTTCTGGGCCTCCTGGTGCGGCCCCTGCCGCCAGTTCGCGCCCATCTTCGAACAGGTATCTGAAAAGCACGAAGACATCACGTTCGCCAAGCTCGACACCGAGGCCGAACAATCCATCGCCGCCGCCGCCAACATCACCTCCATCCCCACGATCATGATCGTCAAAGAAGGCATCCCAGTCTTCTCCCAAGCCGGCGCGCTGTCAGCACCTGCTCTCGAAGACCTCATCACCCAGGCCCGCAACCTGGATATGGAACAGGTACGCAAAGAAATGGAAGAACGCCAGGGCAACGAACAAGCTGGCGACAACAACTAAAACCCACCCATAAAGTGAAGGCCGGGCCCCACCAGGGGCCCGGCCTTCACTTGCACAGATAACCAGTGCGAGACACACAAATGGTGGAGGTGGCGGGAATCGAACCCGCGTCCGCCGATGAAAGACCAGGACTTCTCCGGGCGCAGTGCGCTTAGGTGTTTCTCAGCCTTCGGGCACGCACGCACACGTTCCCGAACACAGGCCCAGTCGAGTAAAAGTCCCGCAATGCCCCCCGACATGACAATGCAGCAAGATTCCTAGATGACGCCAGGAACTAGGCCGGAATCAAACCTAGGCTGACGGACTTCTTTATGCGCTCGCTCAGGCGGCGAGGGCGAAGTCGGTGCGCTTGGAATCGGCACCTATTGGTTTACAGGGAGCGTTAACGAGATAACCCTGCATCCTCGGCCCGCTTCCCCTGGCCGAACTATCGACGTCGAAACCGATCACCCCCATGGGGTGTCTCACACTGTTTTGTTATCCAGTAGCACGCCCTGCCTGTACACCACAGACCGGGAAACCAACGATAGCTCAGCGCGCTCCAGCGGCGAAACCCCTCACCAGAAACACACCACTACTACTACGCACCCATCACAACTGTGCAAACTCATTCAGCCGGAACCGTCGACCAGAAATCTCCCCCACCGCAATCTTCACCACATGCTGCTTATCGGTCTCAATCCACGGCTGCAATGGCAGCGACTCAGCAAACTCTCGTTCCTGCCCGGCAACTACCTCTTCAGCGCGCCCCATCACAATCACACTCTCAGCACACCCATCAACGAAACGATCCGCCTCAAAAGCCACATCCGCATTGATGGTCAACCCCATTAATTTGTTTCCCTCGGCCGTCCGGAAATAAACAGCACCATCACGCGCCACATAATTCAACGGCGTAATAAAAGGAACCCCAGCTACCGCTGTAGCAAGCCGCCCAAACCTCAACGACTCCAGAACCTCGACGGCTTCTTCCTTGGTCATCTCATGAATCATCTCGTCACCCATAGCCGCTCCTGACCTCGTACATCCTTGTGCAACAACGAAATACCCGACACTGCACGCAGCGCCCACCTCACCCACGCTAACCCCACATCACGGCCCGTGGTGCCCAAACGTCCCTCACCACGAACCACCACCGCCCCCACCAAAACCACCACCACCAACTGAACCGCCTCCACCAAAACCACTCTGTCCTGAAGCGCCCGCAGAGCCCCCACCACTACCGCTGTCAACCGGGGCAGAGAAAGCACTCTCAGCACTGCCCGAAAAATCACGCAGCATCGAGGTGAAAACCACGTAATCCCACGCCGTAGCGCCACCGGAATACCACGACGGTGAATCCACTACCGCGCCCTCAGCTTTAGCCGCAGCCACAACCTCATCGAAGATCTTCGCCCACTTCTCTGCCACCCCAAAAACAATCGCATACGGCAAATAGCGACTGAAAATCTTTTCCGCCTCCTCAAAACGGATCTGCCCCGCCTCAGCCGTCACCAAGTACTCCTTAAAACCACGAGCCTGATGCAACACAGCTGTACCTGCCGCCGTACGCGCCACCATCGAACGCGCCATCAACAACACCACCACGCCAGCAGCAGCGACCCCAGCACCAGCACACAAAAACATCCCAAACTGCGCACCAGTCAACGCCACAGTCCCGGACATAAACAGCAACGGAGCAGCCAAAACAGCACCCGCGATCAGCAAAACCACACCCAAACCAGCCCACACTGAACGTGTCTGCTTCGGGTTCTTTCTAAACCACCCACGCGCAGTCACCTCGTCATACATATGCGACTTGACCAGATCAACCCGCGTAGCCATCTGCTGACGACGAGAGGACAACAACGCCGTCTGCGAAGACCCCAACAACGCCTGCACCAAAGTCCGCTCATACCTAAGCAACTGATCCTCATCGAAGTTCTCGCCGCGACGAATCCGCCAATCCGGATCACTCCGCTGATGCGGAACCTCCTCAATAACCACAACCCCACGCACCGCCAAGTCAACGATCGAGGCCGTCACATCCACCATGTCGGCGGACTCATCCTGCAACGTCCCAATCAACCCCGGCAGCGAATCCTGCGGAGGCTCAAAACGCACCGCCACCGGAGCAGACGCAGACAACCGCACCGTCTCCGTCGCCGCATCCTCATCACCAGGCAAAACCCCAGGAGTCAACCCAACAAACTGCTCATCGCGACCACGACGCCGATACGCAGCCCCCATCCCCACAACCGCGCCCACAAACGCCAACCCACCCACACCAACACTGCCCGCACCCATCGCCGTAGCCACCCACTGCGGCACAAACTCCGTCAACGCACGCCCACCCTCAGCATCACCCTCCCGGATGATCGGCTGATCATTACTAACCGTCCCACCCTGATACCCCGTCACCACAGTCATGCCCAGATGCTTCTCACCCTGCATCCCTAGCCCTGTCGCAGTGAAAGTATCTGTACCCCCCACAGCCTCCCCCACACACCCAGACTTATTCCTGGATCCTTCCTCCCCCACCCAGCATTCCCGACGCTCAGAACCAACCGGACCTGTCACCGTCACCGTCGCCTGATCAATCGGCGCCTCCCAATGAGTCGCCACCGGGTTCAGAAACAACTCCTGCGTATCGGCAGCGCCATCCTTACCCGGAATCCGGTTCACCACGCCCTTAACGCGATACTCGACCACGTAACGCTGCCGCCCCGACACAGACCGCTTCTTATCCCCGATCTGTAACCGCAACGCACCACCCCGGTCCCGCTTCTCATACACCGTCGAAGCGCCCGTAGGGCTCGTCACATTCACAATCGACATCTCGTACTCACGGAAATGCCCCGGACTTTCCGGAAGATTCCGCCGCACAGTCCAATCCATAAAAATGCCGTGCCGGTCCTTGCCACCACCGAACACGTAATCCACCGTCTCTCGCGCCCACACCTCACCATCAGGACGCAGCGAATACTCCACCCGATAATCAGCGATACGGTCCCCCTGCTGCGCCCACGCCCCACCAACACCCACACCAACCAACATCGCAGCCACACACAACCCCGACATGCCACGCCCCACCCACCGACGCGCCCCCGAGGCAACCCCTACCCGAGCCACACCCATCAACAACCCCATCACTACGCCCCAATCCCATCCACGAAAAAACAGCCGCGCCTCACCGACCCCGCTTAAACGCCACCGACATCGCTCTCTCCGCCTCACGACGATCCTGACGCTCACGCAACGCCTGACGCTTGTCGTACTCCCGCTTACCTTTGGCCAACGCGATCTCCACCTTCACCCGACCATCCTTGAAATACAGCGACAACGGCACCACCGTGTGTCCTGCCTCCCTGGCCTTGGACTCCAACTTGTCGATCTCAGCTCGATGCAACAACAACTTGCGCCGACGCCGAGCCGAATGATTCGTCCACGTCCCCTGCACATACTCCGGGATGTGCACACCCTCCAACCACACCTCACCCGAACGTGAAAACGACGCAAACCCATCCACCAACGAAGCCCGCCCCAACCGCAGCGACTTCACCTCAGTACCCATCAACGCCAGACCGGCCTCATAGGTGTCCTCAATCAAATAATCGTGACGCGCCTTCTTGTTACGCGCGATCACCTTCACACCCGACTCCTTGGCCATCTGCCACTGCCTTCCTCAACCCAGTGCTCCCACTGGTCACACAACTACCGCGCAAACCACTCCATAGCTCACGCTCAGACTCCACCACCGTACAGGCACCCCAACAGCACCCAGCGTCCCTGACTCACACCCGCACATACCGACCCAACGCCACCCACGACACAACCACCGCCACCCCAACCCCACACCCCACCAACACCGGCGCCACCACCAACACATCCACCGGAGTAATCCACCCAAAATCAGAAAACTTTGCAGCCAACTCAGCCACCCCAAAACGCACCGCCCCCCACAAAACCCCCACCGCCAGCACACACGCCACCAGCACCGCAGCAACCATCTCCACCATAAAAGGCAACTGCAAAGCCCCCTTCGAAGCCCCCACCACCCGCTTCACCCCAGTCTCACGACGCCTCGTCCACGCCACCTGACGAATCGTCGTCACCAACAACAACACCATCGCCACCGACATCACCCCAGCAACTCCCCACGCAGTCACCCGCAAAAAGTCCAACACCCGAATCAACGGATCCACCACCTGGCGAATATCCTTCACCGCCGCCACCCCCGGCATCCCACCAAACATTTGATGAACCACCGCATACTCCCCCGGATCCACCAACTTCACCCGAAACGCCGCCGGAATAGCCGAAGCCGGAGTACGCGCAAACGCTGGATTACCCGCAAACTGCGCCCGGAACCGCTCATACGCCTGATGCTGAGACTCAAACTCATACGACGCCACCACCTTCGAAGAGGCATCTAGCAACTCCCGCACCGCCGCCTGCTGCACCGCAGTCACCGGCTTACCCCCACACCCCGCATCCGGCGACGAAGCCGTACACAAAAAAATCGACACCTCAACCTTGTCGTACCAATACCCCTTCGCGGCATCCACCTGCCGCCCCGACAACATCCCCACCCCCAAAAACACAACACTGACCATCGCCACAATCACAATCGACACAAACGCCCCCAGATTGCGACGCAACCCCGCCCCCACCTCCTGCACCAAAAACGTCGGCCTCACAGCAGCTCACCCCCATGCCCCTCACCCGAAGCCACCACCCGATACCTACCACCAACCTCATCTCGAACAACCACCCCATCACACAGCTCAATCACCCGCCGACCAGCCATATCCACCACCCGATCATCATGCGTAGCCATCAACACTGTCGTTCCCTCCGCATTCACCCGCCCCAACAACTCAACAATGCTCTCGGTCGCCTCCGGATCCAGATTTCCCGTCGGCTCATCCGCCAACAACAACGACGGCCGTTTCACCAACGCCCGCGCCAACGCCACCCGCTGCTGCTCCCCACCACTCAACTCATGGGGCAACCGCCGCGCTAACGACCCCACTCCCACCAAATCCAACGTCTGTGGCACTAACCGATCCACATCCGCAGGGTTGTACCCCAACACATGCAGCACATACGCCACATTCGCCTGCACATCCCGATCCGGCAACAACCGATAATCCTGAAAAACAACCCCAATCTGACGACGCAACTGCGGCACCCGCCGACGCGGCAGCCGCACCACATCCCACCCCAATGCCGACAGCTCCCCCGAAGAAACCTTCTCCTCAGCCAACAGCAACCGAATCAACGTCGACTTACCCGACCCCGAAGCACCCACCACAAAAACAAACTCACCCTCCCCCACCTCAAAAGAAACCCCATCCAACGCCGGCTTCACACCACGCCGATACGTCTTGACCACATCCGTGAACGAGATCACAACTCCTGCCCTCCCAGAACACGAAACGAACAAGAAACCCCCCCGGCTACACCCCACAGCACCCTAGCCGCCGCGCCCACACGAACCCCGTTCCTGCAGCGGCGCGTCGCAACCCCATCCACCAGCCCGTAACCCAGCTCACACCTTTCATGTGACTCTGGTCCCGGTTTCTCCAAAGGTTGCGCGCATCCCACCAAGACCGTGACAACCTCACACCATGACCACGCAGCGACAGATCGGCGTCACCGAACTCGCACTCCGCGATGCACACCAAAGCCTCATGGCAACGCGCATGGCACTCGAAGACATGGTCGACGCCTGCGCAGACCTGGACCAAGCAGGTTTCTGGAGCGTCGAATGCTGGGGCGGAGCCACTTTCGACTCCTGCATCCGGTTCCTCAACGAAGACCCGTGGGAGCGCCTACGCACCTTCCGCAAACTCATGCCAAACACGCGCACACAAATGTTGCTGCGCGGGCAAAACCTCCTGGGTTACCGCCACTACGGGGACGATGTTGTCGACCACTTCGTTGAAAAAGCCGTCGAAAACGGCATGGATGTTTTCCGGGTCTTCGATGCCCTCAACGACCCTCGCAACCTCGAACACGCCATCGCTGCTGTTAAACGCGCCGGCGGGCACGCCCAAGGCACCGTCTGCTACACCACCAGCCCGCTACACACCGTTGAGGGCTACGTCGAGCTAGCCAAACAGCTAGCCGACATGGGTGTGGACTCCATCGCTCTCAAAGACATGGCAGCCCTACTCAAACCCCAACCGGCTTACGACATCGTCAAAGCCATCAAAAATGAACTGCCTGACATGCAGATCAACATCCACTGCCACTCCACCACCGGAGTAACCCTGGTCTCCCTCATGAAGGCTATCGAGGCAGGTGCAGACGTCGTCGACACCGCCATCAGCTCCATGTCCCTAGGGCCGGGCCACAATCCCACCGAGTCCCTCCAGGAAATGCTCGAAGGCACCGGTTACATCGCTAACCTCAACAAAGAGCTACTGAAAAACGTCAAACAGCACTTCGCCAAAATCAAACCCCGCTACCAGAAGTTCATGTCGAGCTACACCGTCGACACCGCCATCTTCGATAGCCAAATCCCCGGCGGCATGATCTCCAACATGGAGTCCCAGCTCAAACAGCAGGGAGCTGCCGACCGCCTCGAAGAAGTACTCGAAGAGGTACCCCGCGTCCGCAAAGACGCCGGATACCCCCCACTCGTGACTCCCTCGAGCCAAATCGTTGGCACGCAAGCGGTGTTCAACGTACTCATGGGCAAATACAAAGTCCTCACCGCCGAGTTCGCCGACCTCATGCTTGGCTACTACGGCACCACCATCGGCGATATGAACCCCGAGGTGGTCGAACAAGCCAAAGCGCAAACAGGCAAAGAGCCCATCACTGTCCGGCCTGCCGACCTCATCGAACCCGAATGGGACAAGCTCAAAGAGGAAGCAGCCAACATCCCCGGCTTCGACGGCACTGATGAAGACGTCCTCACCTACGCCATGTTCCCCAAAGTCGCCCCTGGCTTCTGGGCTACCCGGCCTGAAGGACCCAAGAACGTCGGCCAAAGCCCCGAAGAGCTCGAAGCGGAACGTGCAGCCCAAGCCGGAGACACCAAGAACGGACCCATCCGCGTCCCCATCACCTACAACGTCACCGTCGGAGGCAAGAGCCACTCCGTCACCGTTAAACCGGCCTGACCACAGCCCCTAACCGCCTCCACACATTCTTAAGGACCACACATGGCTGACAAACCCGCAACCATGGCGGAGCGGAACAAAGAACTCCGCGCCCGCCGCGCAGAACTCGAAGCTGGCGGCGGCGAAGCCCGCATCGAAAAACAGCATGAGCAAGGCAAACTCACAGCCCGTGAGCGCATTACCGAACTCGCTGACGAAGGCAGCTTCGCTGAACTAGGTCTCTTCGCCCAACACCGCACCACTTTGTTCGGCATGGACAAAGCCAAAGCCCCCGCCGACGGCGTCGTCACTGGCTCCGCTACCGTGCTGGGGCGCCCCGTTCACATCGCCAGCCAGGACTTCACCGTCATGGGCGGCTCCGCCGGTGAAAAACAGTCCGAAAAAGTCACGGTCGTTCAAAAAGCATCACTGGAAAATGGGACGCCCTTTATCTTCATCAACGACTCCGGTGGCGCCCGCGTTCAAGAAGGCATTGACTCGCTATCCGGATACGGCAAAGTGTTCTTCCAGAACGTCGCGCTCTCCGGGGTGGTGCCACAGATCTCCATCATCGCTGGTCCGTGTGCTGGCGGTGCTGCCTACTCCCCCGCACTCACCGACTTCATCATCCAGACCAAAGAATCTCGCATGTTCATCACCGGTCCTGGTGTGATCAAGCAGGTCACGGGAGAGGAAGTATCCGCTGAAGATCTCGGCGGCCCGGGCGCGCACATGACCCGCTCCGGTGTCACGCACTTTGTTGCCGACGATGACGCTCAAGCAATGCTCATCGCGAAGAAACTTCTGAGCTTCCTGCCCAGCAACAACTCCGAAATGCCCCCCATCGTCGATGGCAACGATGATGTCGAAGACATCCCTGAGCTCAACGACATCATTCCCGAAGACACCAAACGCGGATACGACATCCGCGAGGTCATCTCGCTCATCGTTGATGATGCGGATTTCCTCGAAGTGCAGGCCGGTTGGGCAATGAACGTTGTCATCGGTTTCGGACGAGTGACTGGTCGCTCTGTGGGAATCATCGCGAATCAGCCCAACTTCCTCGCTGGTTCTCTAGACATCAACGCCTCCGACAAAGTTGCCCGGTTCGTGCGCTTCTGCAACGCCTTCAACATTCCTGTAGTCAACCTCGTTGACGTTCCCGGCTTCTTGCCTGGTGTTGAGCAGGAGTACGGCGGCATCATCCGCCACGGCGCCAAAATGCTCTTCGCCTACAGCTCGGCCACGGTTCCTAAGATCACCGTTGTTCTCCGGAAGGCATACGGCGGCTCTTACCTAGCCATGTGTTCCAAAGACCTTGGCGCGGACCGGGTATTCGCGTGGCCTACCGCTGAGATCGCTGTGATGGGTGCCGAGGGCGCTGCAGGCGTAGTCTTCCGCAAAGAAATCGCCAACGCTGAAGACCCCGAAGCCAAACGAGCCGAACTGGTCCAGCATTACCGCGAGGCGTTCTCCACCCCTTACGTTGCCGGGGCGCGCAGCCAGGTCGACGACATCATCGAACCAGCCAGCACCCGCCGAATGATCGCGCAATCCTTGGAATACCTCGCGAACAAACGCGATATCCGACCGCCCAAGAAGCACGGCCTCATCCCGATGTGATCGGCGACGTTTCACCACGACGAACACGTCGACGAGAACGGAGAACACACCATGAGTGATGTGACTGAGCCTTCTGAGCTCGAGCAGTTGCGCGTACTCGTGCAAGACCTCAGCGCCCGCGTAGAACGCCTAGAAAGCAGGCTTGCTGAACTTCACGATCCCGAAGAGATCAGCGAAGACGTCATTCTCGCTATCTCTGCGGCGGTGGCCGCGGCCTTGGGCAAGCGCGCCACCATCAAACAGATCCACTTCGCCTCGAAGTCTGGATCGGGCTGGGCTGACCAAGGCCGCAGCGATATTCAGCATTCGCACACCATCCGACCGCAGTCGTCGAACGTTCGATGATCAGCCGGTGAATGACCAGCAAGAGCCATACGAGGGAAGATATGAAGCTCAAGATCACAGTCAACGGCTCGGTCTACGACGTCGAGGTCGAGGTCGAGGACACGCGTAAACAGAAACAGCTCGGCGCGATCCAGGTTGGCGGTTTCGGTGGTGGTATTCCTGCTACCTCCGCGGTGAAAGCTCCTGCCTCCTCGGCGAGTGCTTTGACGGCCAACATCGCTGGCACGGTTGTCAAAGTGCTTGTTGAAGATGGTGCCGAGGTCAAGTCCGGTGACACTTTGCTCATCTTGGAAGCGATGAAGATGGAAACGGAAGTGACCGCACCCAAGGATGGTGTGGTTGCTTCAGTTGAGGTCACTGTGGGGCAGGCCGTGCAGAACGGCCAGGTGCTCCTGCAGTGGGCGGAAAGCTAAACACGTTTTCACTGTTCAGGGGTGGTGTATCCAGCTGGCTACACCACCCCTGTTAGTTGTGGCGTGTATTGGATTCTGGTGCGGTTAGGCGTGCACTACTGTCACTGGCACAGGAGCGGCGTGCAGGATGCTGCGGGAAGTTGATCCCATGAGCAGCCCCTGGAATCCGCCTCTGCCTCGTGATCCGACAACAATCAGTTGAGCGTTCTGGGCGGTGGCCAGTAGAGCTTGTTCGGGGCCGCCGTGGATGAGGCGTTTTTCCACCTTCAGGTGTGGGTGGGTGGTGGTTTCGGTGGCAATGATTTCCTCGAGCACAGCTCGTGATGAGTTTTCGATTGCAGTGGCGAAACGTGCGTGGTCTTCGTCTGTCATGGTCCAGCTGCGCAGCGCGCCCCAGCAGCGCACGGCGATGAGTGGAACGTTGAGGTCGGATGCCATTTGGGCAGCGAAGCGTGTTGCGGCGCGGCCATCAGGGCTGTCGCTGACTCCAACAACTACCGGAGCGCTCTTATCTGCGGTAGTGCTTTCGGGCACGACGGTCACTACTCCGTGTGCGTGTCCGGCGACGGCGTTGGAGACGCTGCCGAGAAGCAGTCCGCTTACTTGGCCGCGCCCGTGTGATCCCAGAACGGTCATGCGGGCGTGGTTTGAAGCTTCGATGAGTAGGCGGGCAGGTGAGCCGGTGCTTGTCACTGCGTCTACGTCAAGTTCACGGTGGTGTGCGCGTACTGTTTCGACACCTTCGGCGCATTCGCGGCGGGCCACGTCGAGGAGCACGTCGGTGGCTGGCTCGTACCAGCTGCCTTCGCCGATGGTGGGTGCGGTGAGTTGGACTGCGGTGAGGACGGTTAAGCCGACGCCGCTGTGTTCGGCGGCGTCGGCAGCCCATGTGAGAGCTCGTTGGGAGACGGGTGAGCCGTCGTAGCCAACAACGATGCGGTTGGTGTAGGCACGAGTCTCGTCAGTCATGGTGGCCTCCAGGTCTCGTCTGGGTGGGCAGGCGCCCGCGGCCGTGGTGCGTCGCTGACACCCGATTTTTCGAGTCTAGAAGCGTGCTGAGCGGTTTACGTGTTCCGTTGTTGAGTGTGTTGGAAAGGCAACACACTCGTTAGGGGGTCACTCTTTTTCAGCTGCTCGTTTCCAACGGATGCCAGCTTCGATGAATGCGTCGATGTCGCCGTCGAAGACCGAGTCAGGGTTACCAACTTCGTAGCCGGTGCGCAGGTCTTTAACCATTTGGTACGGGTTGAGGACGTAGCTGCGCATCTGGTCACCCCAGGTGGCTTTGACGTCTCCGGCGAGTTCTTTCTTTGCGGCGGCTTCTTCTTGCTGTTTTTGCAGTAGGAGTCGGGATTGGAGCACGCGGTATGCGGCGGCGCGGTTTTGGATCTGGGATTTTTCGTTCTGCATAGACACGACGATGCCGGTGGGGATGTGTGTCATGCGGACGGCGGAGTCGGTGGTGTTAACGCTTTGTCCACCGGGGCCAGAGGAGCGGAATACGTCAATTTTTAGTTCGTTTTCGGGGATGTCAATGTGGTCGGTTTGTTCGATGAGGGGAACAACTTCAACCGCGGCGAATGATGTTTGACGTCGCCCTTGGTTGTCGAAGGGGCTGATGCGTACGAGGCGGTGTGTGCCTGCTTCGACAGATAGGTGGCCGTAGGCGTAAGAAACGTTTACTTCGAAGGTCGCGGATTTCAGGCCGGCTTCTTCGGCGTAGGAGGTGTCCATGACTTTGGTTGGGTAGTCGTTACGTTCGGCCCAACGTAGGTACATGCGCATGAGTTGTTCAGCGAAGTCGGCTGCGTCGACGCCGCCTGCTCCGGCGCGGATGGTCACGACAGCTTCTCGTTCGTCGTATTCGCCGGCGAGGAGGGTTTTGACCTCGAGTTCTCCAACGGATTTTTTGAGTCGTTCGAGGGTTTGTTCGGCTTCGGCGAGGGTGTCGGCGTCGTTTTCTTCACGGCCGAGTTCGATGAGTACTTCGAGGTCTTCGATGCGGGAGTCGAGGCTTTCGACGCGTTCTAGTTCGGCGTTGGCGCGTGAGAGAGCTGAGGTGACTTTTTGTGCGTGGTCGACGTCACCCCACAGGTCTGGGGCGCCGGACTGTTTTTCGAGGTCGGCGATTTTGGCGCGTAGGGCGTCCACGTCGGTCACGTCACGGACCGACTTCATGGTCGTCCGTAGGTCGGTCAGTTCGGATTCGAAGTCAACAGCCACAATGATCAAGGTTACGCGACGCTTGTGGCTGGTTCTCACCATGTTGGTTGTTGTGCTCACTGTGCCCTGGTGGGGGCCGATTGTTGTGGGTGGGGGGTGGTGTTCGTCGTTGCGGGTCAGGAGGAGGGGTCGGTGGGGGTGCGGGTGTGGTTGCGTGATGGTCGTCGGGAGGATTTTGGTCATCCTCGGGATGGGCAGTGGACGGCGCGGCGGGATGATTTTTCGGGGGTGTTGCTTGTTGCGTATGTGCGGGCGGGGGTGTTTGAGGAGGTTAGGCGTTTTTATCGTTCTGATGAGTGGCGTCGGGTTGAGATCAGTTGAGGGTGGTTGTCGCTGGCGTTGTGTGGGGTGCGGGTTGCGCTGAGTAGCCAGTGTGTGGCGGTTTGGGCGCTCCAGCCGTTGGGGTAGAGGTCGAGTAGGCGTTGTGCGCCGGTGAGGTCTTGGCCGAGGGTGACGCCGGGTGGTTCTTCGTATCCGGTTTTGCGGCGTTGTCCGAGGCCGTGGTTGGTCAGGAGTGCGTTGCAGAGGCATTTGCGGCCGATGGTCTCGGCGATGTCTCCGCCTTTTTTGATGTATGCGTCTTGAGGTTCGGCGGGGCATCGGTAGCCAATGCTGCCGTCGGGGCGTTCGTAGGGGGTGCGTAGGTAGGAGAGGTCGCAGATGCGGGGGCGTTGTTCGTAGACGGTGGGGTCGGAGAGGGTGTCGGTGAGGGTGGCGATTTTGAAGGGGAATCCGGTGGGGGATGCGCGGGGGTCGTTGCGGATGGTGAGTGTGTTTGTGCGTAGGTGGTGGTGCAGGGTGGCCAGGATGTGGGGGGCGAGGCCGGAGTCGTTACTTAGGGCGAAGATGGTGCCGCATTGGACGCCGGTGGCTCCGGCTTGTTTGGCTTGTTTGAGGGCTTGCGGGGTGGATTCTCCTCCGGCGAGCCAGAACGGTAGGCCTAGGCGGGCGATGGCGGTGAGGTTGGGAGTGTCGCGGGGGCCGTAGATGGGGTCGCCATGGTGGTCAAGGGTGAGTTTTCCGCGTGGGGGTGCGCTGTGTCCGCCAGCGGTGGCACCTTCGACGATGAATCCGTCGGGACGGATTTCTTCATCGCGGTGCAGGTAGGTGGCTAGGGAGTGCAAGGAGATGATGGCGAGGAAGTGGGGGCGGGTTAGTGGCGGTAGGGGGGTGCTCAGAATGCTGGTTGGGTCGAGGGTGGTGGTGTGGGTGCAGGTGGCGTTGGCTACATCGATGGTGAGGGTTGCGGGTTTGTGTGCTGCGTAGTTGCGCAGCAGGGCTGGTATTTCGCGGGGGATGCCTGCGCCCATGAGGACGTAGTCGACTCCGGCGAGCATGGCACCCAGTGCTGCGCTGGGGGTGGCCATTTGGATTTTTTCGAGGAAGTTGATGCCGACGGGTCCATCGTGGCCTTCTTTGGCGAGCCAGACTTCGGCGAAGTTACCTAGAACTGCTAGTTCGACTGCTTTGCGGGAGATGTTGATAGTGATTTTTGGGTTGGGTCGGTAGGGAGCCCCATTGCGCCCATGGGGGCGGTAGTAGGTCTGGAGTGCGCGTTTGACCATGTCTTGGTCTGGGAAGTGTTGGAGTGCGCGGCGGTAGTGGCCGCCAGGATCTCCGTCTTCGAGGGTTCTGGCGAGGACTGAGTCCATGGCTGTTCCTGAGACGACACCAAGTTGGCCGGTTTGGGCGACTTTGCGCGCCATCCACCATGAGGAGATCGCTACTCCCATGCCGCCTTGGATGACTGTTGGTAGCGAGGTGTTCATTGCCGTCCTCTCCGTGCGGTGGTGGCGCACGTGTGTGTGGGCGGCCACAATGACCGCAACCTACGGTTACGTAACTTTAGGCTACGGTTCCGTAGGTTACGGCAGCGAAACTTTCTCGTCTAGACCTTTCGTTAGACGTATTGAGCGATGGCAGAAGCATGCGATGTGGGCATTTGCAAATCGCGTCGCATGGTGCGCGATTTATCGATATGGACTCACTGGGGTTAGAGTCAGCAGTGTCTGGACAGTCAAGGCGACCCACAGGGCCAGGCTCTATCAGTGAGCCGCTGATATGCAGCGTTCCTCTATGGGTCGCACGCCTTCCTGACGGAATTGCCGCCCACAGGCATCCATCCGTGATGCGTAGCGGTACTTTGACGCAGCGTCCGTATGCAACGGACGTAGTTTTTGTGCGCAAATTTTGAGAGATCTCTTCCCTAAAGCGGGTCACACTGTGATGCTTGAGCAGTTCCACCCGCAACTTTCGCTGTTACAGCACCGCGGTGAAGGCGGTCATTCACCACGCTTTGCACCAAAGCACTGATCAATCCCTCACACCACGGTCAACTCATCTTGAGTTGCGCACAGGATCGACCTGTTTCACTCACCCTCCTCCTCCAGAACGAGGGGTGCAAAGACGCACGTGAAACAGACCGGACCCAAACATCGCGAGCATGACTGCTCTCGACGTCGTAGGGCAGCGGCCCATTGGCCACCACAGGTCAGTGGATGTTGCCGTGCGACGCCCTGGCGTCACGCACACCGGCTAACGAACACACATCCTCCTGTGATGTCACACGTTCAACGGAACAGACACACCCACCACGTGCCCATCTGTTCCACAGAATGCCGGAAGCACATGTCCGAGATGTGGCCTCCACACCACACCTCGGTGAACAACTCGACGACTCAATCGGTCCACCAACCACTTTCCCCGTTACGTACTTCAAGGAGAACTCCTCATGGATTGGCGCAGCCGAGCAGAATGTCTGACCGAGGACCCCGAGCTTTTCTTCCCCATCGGAAACACCGGACCCGCCCTGCTCCAGGTTGAAGAAGCCAAAACCGTATGCCGCCGCTGCGCAGTCATGGACACCTGCCTGCAGTGGGCCATCGAATCCGGCCAAGACGCCGGCGTATGGGGCGGCATGTCTGAAGACGAACGCCGCGCCCTCAAGCGCCGCAACGCCCGCGCCCGCCGCGCCAGCTAACTTCACACCCGCCGGTCAACCACCGGCGAAACCTCACGGCGCACTCACCACGCTCACCCAGCGCGGGAGTGCGCCGTGAGGCGTTTACGCGCAGTAAAAGTCACCTTCGTTCCCCCCTCAGGGCGCGCCTGCCACGTAATTTTCCCCCGCAAGTCCTGCACAAAAGCACGCACAATCTGCGTACCCAACCCTGAACGCCCCGGTTTGAATCCTTCCGGCAACCCGACCCCATCATCAAAAATATCCACCCGTAAAACCCCAGCATCCTCCTCAGCAACACTCAACACCACATGACCCCCATCAGGACCAAATGCGTGGTCAACCGTGTTCTGCACCAGCTCAGCTAGCACCAACGCCATCGGTGTCGCCTCAGCAGCATCAAGATGACCAAAACTGCCTTGCCGCGACCATGAGACCGTCCCACCAGCCACCTCAAGAATCGCGTTAATCACCCGAGTAGCGATCTCATCAAATCCCACGCTCTCATCCAAACTACGCGAAAGCGTCTCATGCACCAACGCAATCGTTGACACCCTCCTACCAGCCTCAGCTAACGAAGCCTGCGCAGAGGTATCCGTTACACGACGAGCCTGCAACCGTAACAACGCAGCAACCGTCTGCAGGTTGTTTTTCACCCGGTGATGAATCTCGCGGATAGTCGCATCTTTTGTAAGAAGCTGCTCTTCCTGCCTACGCAGCTCACTGATGTCACGAACAAGGATTAACGCCCCCAAACGTTCCTTGCCCTGCCGCAACGGCACCGCCCGCATGGCCATCACGCCGCCATCAGCCTCAACATCAGTGCGCCACGCCGCGCGCCCCATCGTCACTAACGGCAACGTCTCATCCACATTCGTATGCCCCTGCAGAAGGTCAATCACAACCTTCGACAAATACGCACCCTTCAAAGGGCCCTCATGCCCCAACCGCAACAACGCACTCGTGGCATTCGGCGACAAATACTCAATAACACCATCATTGTCGATACGAATAACCCCATCCCCAGCCCGCGGAGTGCCATGACGCTGCGACTTGGGCTGACCCGACAACGGAAAACCACCATCACGGATCATCCCCATCAACGTATCTGCCGTCGCTTGATACACCCGCTCCAACTGACTAGCAGCACGCACCTGCGCCACAGACTGATGCCGCGTCACCACCGCGATAGCCGCCCCCCGATGCACCACCGGCGTAGCCTCCACCCGCCGCAACACACTGTGCGGCCACTGCCCCGCAGTCACAATCGCCCGCGCAGCAACAGCCTGATCCAACATCAAGGTGCTGGCCTCATTCGCCTGATCCCCCACCAAATCGTCATAAAACACCAACGGCCCCGTATTAGGCCGCACATGCGCCAAAACCGTCCACTTCGTCCCCTCAGGACGACGGCCAGCCAACAACGCCGCCTCATCCGCAGCCTGATCAAAACCACCCTGGCAAACCTGCTCCTCATCACGAGCAAGCCCCCACAAAACAAGATCACCAATCGCCAAATCAGCGATTAACTGCCAATCGCCGACCAGCATGTGCAACCAATCGACGTCCTTACTGCGCAGCCCTGGAACGAACTGCAATTTCTCGCTGAACGTCGCCATATCCCCAGACTAGCGCCGCCCAACAACAACCAACTCATCCCCAACAACACCCACCACAAACACCCCATCCACAGGCACACATCGCAACACCCCTCCCAGCGCCCCCGCGCCCTAGGGTGTTCCCGTGACCAACCACCCCACCCCCCACGAAATCGCCCTCCACGCCCTGGCCAGACTGCCAGCAACAACCTGCGTAGACGTCGGCGACCACCACACCCAAGAACACCTACTCGACGCCCTAGCCACCATCGCCAGACGCGCCTCCCTCGCCCACCCAACAAGCGAACACGTCCGCGCCGCAACCCAACATGCCCCTATCCCCACCCCCGGCGCCACCACCGAACGCACCAACCGCCGCTGCCACACCAGCACCAACAACGACAAAGAAAACGCAACATCCCTGGAATGCCACGCAGACGTAGACTCCTGCGCCGCGCTCGCAAGCAAACTCCTTGCCCACGCCGCAACAATCACCCACTCCCCCGATGCAATGCCCTCTTCGCTCATGGTCGCCACCGACGCTGAGTTCCTCGGACAAGCCCTACACGCATTCACAGAAAACATGCGCGCCCTACGCGCCGACCTGCTTCGCCCAACAAGCGCCGAATCTGACGACGATGTTCGCCGCCACCGCCACGCCACCGCCACCGCCACCGGTAAAGCGCGCTACCGCCTACGTTTAGCCACCGAACAGGTCCGGCACGGATGCCCCGAACCAGAACTACCTCACACAAACGCCTCACTCCCCCACTCCGGCCAGGAAACAGGAACCCGGTAGCCTGTCGCCCATGCATGTGCACGAGACATTTCTAGTCGCTACAACCGCGGCAGAGGCTGGTCGCCGTCTTACTGATGAGGCGATCTATCATCGCGGTGCCGAACACATCGGCGCCCATAACGCAGACGTGCACATCACACAACAGGAAGACGCTTTTAACGTCGAAGCTACTTTCGCTCTACCCACAACCGGCATGCCTTCAGCAGCAGCGCGGCTAGCTGGCCCCACATTGACTGTCCGACTCACCCAACACTGGGAATCAGCCACAGCGGAGGGATCCCGCACCTCATCTGTCAACATCACCGCCCCGGGAACCCCGGTTACCGGAAACGGAACCCTAAGCCTGCGCCCCACCGGCCCCGACAGCTGCCAGCTAGAACTCGACGCCGACATCACCGCCGCCGTACCACTGTTCGGACCCAGCATCGAAAAAGCAGCTGCCCCAGCACTGGTAGAGACAATCCGGGCTATCGCCCAGGAAATAGGGACGCCCGCATGAGGTTGCGCGGCTCACGCCATGAGCCGCGCAACCTCATGCGTCTCTGTCACGTCGTACCAGGAAAGCTCATCGTCGGGGCCATCTTCAGCTAACTCGATATGCCAACTCACCACAGCTGAAAGTGGAATCTGCGCCGATACCACCACATGCCCCGGCGCATCTTCTTCTGGCTGTTCACTTACCCATGCCGCTGGAACATCTGCAGCTGCAACAGCAATACGGCCAGGACAATCTGCCGCTGCCTCCCACAGCGCTTCATACTCCAAGTCTTCTTCATCATGCTCTGGGAAAACCGCAGACAACGTCGGCGTGATCATGTGCGCACGCCCCCCAGCAGCAAGCAATGCATCTCCCTGCGCCACTGCAGCAGGCACCTCTTGCCCCACCCCGATGAACACCCTCACCTCACCCATCCGAACCCTCCACAGCTTCAGCAACACACATAACGTGACCGATTAATCACGCCTTCACTGTCATCGTACGTTTCTTGCCTTCCCAGCAGAGATTGAGGCCAGGTAACTAGCTGCCTGACCTCACACCGACGAGTACTGTGCCACCTGCTCCAGCAGCCCTTGCGCCAAATGGTCAATGCCCGCCCCTGCAGGTGAACGCTCCTGCAGCGCAGTAACCGGTACTCCCCTCATCCGAGCAGCCCACACGCCTTCCGGGTCAGCAGGGACCAAATGCACCGTGTGCCCCAAATACAATCGCCGCCACGCCGCAGATCGCGCCATTACTGGCCCGGACTCCCCCTCCTGCACCCCGCTTCGCGTAATCTTGGGCAACGGCGTTCGCACCTGATTAACCACAACTCGTTCCGCTGGGCTACCCACGGCGGCCAACTCCAACAACCCATCCTCTAAACGCGACAGCCCAACCGGGTCATCACACCCCACCGCGACTACGTGATCCGCTGCCTCAAGCGCAGCTAAAGTCGCCCCATTACGGCGCGGAGCATACGTGTCATAGCTCAACTCCGGGTCATCTTCCAACGCAAAACCACAGTCAACAACCGTTACTTGCGCGTACCGGCGTGCCACGTCAAAAACCGGGCCAATCAACTCAGGAACCAAAGCTGGCCACCGGTCAACGCGATCCAAACCAGTCAACACCTGCAGCCGCGATCCAGCCTGTACTGAAAGCAGCTCAACATCGACAGGCTCCAAAAGCCCCCGATCGGCTAGCCGCAGCGCCGCCACGAGTCCCGGGGACTCCTGCTCAAGACCTAACGAACCAGCCACCGCGCCGCCGTAAGTGTCGGCATCAATGAGCAGTGTGCGCACACCGCGCCCAGCTAACGCTGCCGCCACCCCCACAGCAATCGTTGTCCGTCCTGGAGCCCCCGCAGGCCCCCACAACGCAATGACGCTTCCCAACTGTCCTTCCACAGCTGCGCCGAGTTCTCCGGTTTTGGCGGCCTGGAGTTCGCGCCCTCGCGGCCCTCGCCCCCGCAGCCGCTGTGTGCGTGCCTGCTCATCACAGGTCACGCGCTCACAGGCCTGCCGCAAGAGTGGAGGAACATCGGCAGGCCCTGCATTCATAAACACGTGCCCATCACCCCCGAGCCGCAACGCGGCTTGGGCCTCATCAACTGCCCCTGGTGGCACTGCGGCCAGCACTGCCACACCCCGCTGACGCATTTTCTCCACCAGAGATCGTTGCAGCTTCACGGTTGTGAGATTCACGATGGCCACATCTGCCAGTGCTGCCTCTGCCGCAGCCGCCACCCCGGCGATTTCTTCTTCCTCAGCAACCACGTCGACACCACGTGAGATAGCCAGCGCCTCACGCAAAAGGCCGATATTTCCCCCGACTATCACTCGTACACGCGCAGCCCGCATCACGAATCCCCTTGATCTTCAATGCCCCTCGCGGCAGCTCCCCCTACAGCGCCGCCACGAACAGCTCCCCGCACGCCACGTCAGTTATCCACAGGGCCCACAGTCGATACGACTTGCCTCGCAACCTGCGGTTAAACTCGGTCGACCGTTGACTGTACGGGCGCTGGCTCCACCCACACCCAGGTGCCGGTATCTCTGACGTCGACACACCTGCACAGCAACCACGAAGGAGACCAGCGATGACATCACGCTTCTTGCTGTTGTCCGATGTCTGCGAGGTCCTCAACATCTCCTCTGCCCAGGCATACGCACTCGTGCGTAGCGGCGAACTACCAGCCATTCGGGTAGGAGGACGCGGACAATGGCGCGTCGAATCAGTGGAACTAGAGAACTACATCCAACGCATGTACGCCGAAACGCGCCGTTACCTCGCCGAATCTCCCCAAAGCGCAGATGACTCCGCTGATGAACGCATTGATGAATTGCGCTGATTAGCCAGAGTCGTCACAGCTACCACAGCACTAAACGGCACGATTTTCACTCCCTGGACGTAACGCGCCGAGCGCGGAACGTCAGGGGCGTGCCCAGCCAACTCAAAGAAATCTGCGCCCACGATATCGATCGTGCCGGTGCGCACTCGCCGCATCTCATCCTCAACAGCCACCGGAACTCGATGCCGCGCAATCACACGCAAAGCGTGTGACATAGACAACCGCTTGCGCATATCAGAGGGCGCCGCAACAGCTCTGCCTAGACCGTTGACCTCCATGACGGCATGAAGAGGCACAAGAACCTGCTCCCGGTTCTCCATCAGTAGCCAGTCTGCACCTGCATCAATGAGGTCCCCGGAGAGCATTCGGCCTCCGCGCAACACCAGACAGATGCGGCCATCATTGGCCCGCAGGCGATCCGAAAGCTCTACGCGGGCGAGTTCGCGACGAACACGGTCCGCGATTTCGGATTCCAGAAACGCCCGATCCTGCTCGTCAGCCATGCCTTCGAGATCGGAAAACAGTCGTTCCCAGCGCATTCGTCCTCCTTGTAAACGTGCCCCAAGCCAACACACCCGCTACGTACCACCGCAACCACCTCAACAAATCAACAAGGTCTAAAAAGACTTATAAACCCACAAACTGCATCAAACTGCATCAAACTGCATTAAGGTGAGGTTGTAGCCCACCCCACAAAAGCACCCTCACTGACCCCTCGGAGACAGCCATGACCGACTCAGCCACCAACAGCAGCACCATTCCCAGCACCATTCCCAGCACCAACATCGGCTCATGGCGCGTCTACCCCTCCCCCCGCAACATCCCCGCCCATACCACCGTCATCACCCGCACCCGCCCCACCACCCTCGAACCCGAAAACCCCACCCCCTACGCCCAAGACCGCCTCGACATACAAATCACCCCCACCCGCAGCACCACCACTGCCACCCGCCCCACCGAACCCGAAATACTCCCACCCGCCGAAAACTACGTCGGCCGCCTCGCAGTTACCCTCTTCGAAGTCCTCCGCGGCCGCCGCCCCCTTTCCACACTCGCCCGATTCGTCAGCCCCAAAATCCACGGATCCCTCGACCGACGCCGCCACCGCGCAGGCAGCACCATGAAAATCAAACCCGTCCGACTACGCACCGTCGTCGGCAGTACCCCCAAAAAACGGCACCTACGACGCTGCCGTCATCCTCGAAGAAGAAGGTATCATCCACACCATGGCCCTACGAATCACCCAAAACCGGGGGCGCTGGATCGTCACAGAGCTCTACCTCGACTAACCCTCATCGCCCTTCAGTAAGGCCGTGCCAGCCACCAACCACAGTGGCCAGCACGGCCTTACTGCTACCCCAACAACACGACACGAAAACCACAGACTTACCCATTCACCTGGGAATTCGCCGCGACACCAGAAAAAACCACGTCGAAATGTCGCACCAAAGAACACCCCTCCAGCGAGAGTGTGCACAGCGGAGCGGCCAGGGGGGAACGAAGGCCATACACTCCGCCCCCTCTCGAAAGGACAACACCCATGCGTGCACGCACGTCGAGGATCGGCAACGTAGCCACCCTCGCCCTGGCACTCACACTCGGCGGAGCCACCGCCATCCCCGCAAGCGCGGAACCCCTGCCACCTCCCTCCACCACAGGAGGGGTCTCCGACGGAGCCAAAGGCGCACCCGACAAAGAAAAAATGAGCAGCCACAGCCAAGAGCTACTCATCGAGGCAGAAGCCGCAGGCAAATCACGCGTCACAGTAATGACCGCCACTGAACGAGGAAAAACCGCCGAAGTCGTCAAACACCTCACCTCACTTGGGGCAACCATCGGCTACGTCCACGACAAACTCGGATACGTACGCGCATCCCTACCCACCGGCAAAGCCGAACAAGTCTCCACAATCCCGCAGGTCAAATACGTAGACCTCGATGAAATCGTCTCCGAACCCAAACCTGACCCCGCGCCAGGAACCGGCACCGGCTCCAGCCCCTGGACCGGCCCCTCACCACAAACCCCCGCCGAAAACCCCTACCTGCCCACCGCTGACACCGGCGCAGTTGCTTTCACCAAGAAAAACCCCACCTACGACGGGCGAGGAATCACCATCGGTGTCCTGGACTCAGGCATAGACCTAGAACACCCAGCCCTGGCAACAACCACCACCGGTGAACGCAAAATCAGCAACTGGATCACCGCAACAGATCCACTTCTGGAATCAGACCCCACCTGGCGAGTCATGCTCAACCGCGTATCCGGCGAAACAGCCACATTCCGCGGAGCAAACTGGAAACTCCCCCACCGCGACGACGCCCAATACTCAATCGACATATTCCGTGAATCAAGCTCCGCACGAAGTGAATTCAAGGGAGACATCGACAGGAACGGGAAAACCGACGACAGCTGGGGAGTCCTGTACGACTACCAAACTCACGACATCTGGGTCGACACCGACGGCGACCACGACTTCACCAACAACACCCCCATGCGGCCATACGCCGAAAAAAACCAAGTCGGACACTTCGGTAAAGACAACCCCTCCACCCGCGTCCAAGAAAACGTCCCCTTCGTCGTCGAATACCGCACAAACGTCGACCTCACCCCCATCGGCCATGCAGGAACCACAGCCGACGTCATCAACATCGGCACCGTATCCAGCGCACACGGCACCCATGTCGCCGGAATCGCCGCAGCAAACATGCCCGGATGGAAAATGCAAGGAGCAGCCCCCGGAGCAAAAGTTGTCTCTGCCAAAGCCTGCGTCTACGCAGGTGGCTGCACCTCCGTCGCCCTCACCGAAGGCATGATCGAACTCGTTGCCAACCAACGCGTCGACATCGTCAACATGTCCATCGGCGGCTTGCCCGCCCTCAACGACGGCAACAACACCCGCTCCGCTCTCTACAACCGCATCATCGACGAATACGGTGTACAAATCTTCATCTCCGCAGGCAACTCCGGAGCAGGCACCAACACCATCGGTGACCCCTCCGTAGCAACCGACGCCGTCAGCGTCGCCGCCGGAGCATCCAAAGACACCTGGCTGGCCAACTACGGCGCTAAAGCCAAAGAAGAGTACTGGGCACAGAACTACTCCTCTCGCGGCCCCCGCGAAGACGGCGGATTCAAACCCAACATCATGGCCCCCGGGTCAGCCATCAGTGCTGTCCCCATGTTCATGGACCCCGAAGACATCCCACAGGTCAGCTACAAACTTCCCGTTGGCCTATCCATGTTCAACGGAACCTCCATGGCCTCCCCCCAAGCCACCGGCGCAGCAGCACTACTACTCTCTGCAGCACGCCAAAACGACCTACCCGTCACACCGGCACAACTACGCGCATCCCTAGAATCAACAACACGATTCATCCCCGGGCTCGAACCCACTGCCCAAGGCAACGGCCTTATCCGCATCGACCGCGCCTGGCCAGTACTGCGCAAAGCACCCGAAGCCTCCAACAAATACGCCATCTCCGCCCCCGTGTGCACACCACTAGCCCACCTGCTAGCCACACCCAACAAAGGCGAAGGCATCTACAACCGCTGTGACGCCACCAAAGGCGGACACAAAGCTGGCCAAAACCGCACATACAACGTGACCATCACCCGTACAGCTGGCCCCCAAGAGGCCACATCACACACCCTCACCTGGATAGGTAACGACGGAACCTACTCCTCAACCAACGCCGTGGAACTCCCCCTAGGAAAACCCGTCACCATCCCGGTGACCGCAACCCCCAAAACACTAGGAACCCACGCCGCCATCCTGGACATCACACCTCGTGACAACGCCATCCGCGGCACCCGCATGATGGCCGACATCATCACATCCAACGCACTCGACACCGCCCCATACACCGCCTCCATGGCCGGAAACATCGACCGCGTCCGAGCACGCAGCATCTTCGTCACCGTCCCGGAAAAAACCCAAGCACTCCAGGTCAACCTCGCCGGAATCGCACACGGATCCGCCGTGCGCTTCCTGGCAATCGACCCACTGGGCATGCCCGTCGAAAGCGAAGAAATCCAAAACCGCTGCTACACCTCCATCGGTGACGCCAAAGTCTGCCCACCCACCTCACGGGCATACACAAACCCATGCCCCGGAGTATGGGAAATCGTCGTCGACGCCAGCCGACGCACACCCGTCACATCCAACTCCTTCCGCCTTACCGCCTCAGCACAAGGCGTCACTGTCGACCCCGCCGAAAAAACCATCCCCACCGCATCAGTGGGCAGCCCAACCGAAATCAACTGGAACATCAAAAACGATTTCGGTAGCACCCCCGTACGCGGCACCGGCGGCCCCCTCGGCTCCGCACACGAAGAACGCCCCAGCATCAGCCAAGGCGAAAAACACACCTACAAAGTAGCCGTACCCGCCGGAACCAGCCGACTGGAAATCTCCACCGGCAAACCAGCAGACATCAACTCTGACCTGGACATCGTGGTCCGTGACGCCTCCGGCACCGAAGTAGGCCGCGCAGCAACATCCTCCGCCGAAGAAACCGTCACCCTCACTAACCCCACCGCGGGCACCTACACAGTCGAGATCGACGGATACACAATCCCCGGCGGCAAAATGGCCTACGACTACCAAGACGTCTACTACAGCAGCACGCTAGGCAAACTCACCATCAACAACGGCCCCCTGCGCACCCTCGAACACGGAGCCACCCTGCCCATCACGGGTGAAATCACCCCCAACACCCAACCAGACGAAGGCCGCCACATGTTCGGCGAACTCACAATCATGAACTCCGAGAACGCCGCCATCGGCTCAGCCAAAGTCAGCATCGAAAAAATCACCACCAAGTAACCCACCAGCACATAGCTGAGGCCCGCACAGAACACCGTGCGGGCCTCAGTCACGTTTCACAACGCTACGGACAACACATCAACGCCCGCGACGACGCAATCTGCGCGAACGACGCTCACGACGGTTACCCCGCTGCTCAGTCTCACCCACAGTGTCCCCACCGCCGGAATAGGCAAAGCGACGCGCATCAGGGTGCTCGACACCCTCACCACGCACAGCCTCACCCGAGCTCTGCTCCGGCGCCTCCTCCGGAGGCAACTGGCTTTCATCCACCTTGATATCAGCGTTGAACAGAAGACGCACAGCGTCTTCCTTGATGGCCTCAATCATCGCCTGGAACATGTGGTGGCCCTCACGGCTGTACTCCACCACCGGGTCACGCTGAGCCATCGCCCGCAGCCCAATACCCTCTTTGAGGTAGTCCATCTCGTACAAGTGCTCACGCCACTTACGGTCCAGAACACTGAGAACCACACGACGCTCCACCTCACGCATCGCACGGCGACCAAACTGCGCCTCCCGTGCATCCAGCGCGAACTGAGCATCCGAGATCAGCTCTTGCACAAGAATTTCCCGAGTCACCGAACTACGGCCACCGGCAGCAGACTCCACATCCGCTAGCGACAACGACACCGGGAACAACTCAGCCACATCAGACCACAACTGCTCCAGCTTCCAATCCTCCGGAAGCTGCTCCTCCGTCGCAGCACGCACATACTCGGTCACCACATCGTTGATGAAGTAACGCATCTGCTCGTGCAGATCCTCACCCTCAAGCACACGACGACGCTCACCGTAAATAACCTTGCGCTGAGTGTTCAAAACATCGTCGTACTTCAAAACATTCTTACGAATGTCGAAGTTACGGCCCTCAACCTGCGTCTGGGCACTTTGGATCGAACGGGTAACCATCTTCGCCGAGATCGGAACCGAATCATCCATCTTCACAGCAACCATGAAGCGGTTCACGCGCTCGGCGTTAAACAACCGCATCAAATCGTCCTGCAATGACAGATAGAAACGGCTTTCCCCCGGGTCGCCCTGACGACCAGAACGACCCCGCAACTGGTTATCGATACGACGCGACTCGTGCCGCTCGGTACCCAACACATACAAACCACCCAGCAACGACACCTCGTCGTGCTCAGACTTCACCGCAGCCTCAGCCTCAGCCAAAGCCTGATCCCAAGCCGCCTCGTACTCCTCAGGCGTCTCCTCCGGCGACAGCCCCCGACGGCGCAACGCATCCACCGCACGGAACTCTGGGTTACCACCCAGCATGATGTCGGTACCACGACCAGCCATGTTCGTCGCAACCGTCACCGCACCCCGACGGCCAGCCTCAGCCACAATGGCCGCTTCACGCTCGTGATACTTCGCATTCAGCACCTCATGCGGCACATCATGAGCATCCAACTGCTGCGAAAGATATTCGCTCTTCTCCACGCTGGTCGTACCCACCAGCACCGGCTGGCCCTTACGGTGCCGCTCAACGATGTCCTTGACCACCGCGTCAAACTTCGCGACCTCTGTCCGGTACACCAAGTCCGGCTGATCACGACGCACCATCGGACGGTTCGTCCGAATCTGCACCACCCCAACCTTGTAAATCTGATGCAGCTCGGCAGCTTCCGTCTGAGCCGTACCTGTCATACCCGACAGCTTGTTGTACAAGCGGAAATAGTTCTGCAACGTCACCGTCGCCAACGTTTGGTTCTCGTTCTGAATCTTCACCCCCTCTTTGGCCTCAATAGCCTGGTGCATCCCCTCGTTATAACGACGACCAGCCAAGATACGGCCCGTGTGCTCATCAACGATGAGCACCTCACCGTCCATGACCACGTAATCCTTATCCCGCTTAAACAACTCCTTCGCCTTGATCGCATTGTTCAAATACCCGATCAAAGGCGTGTTGTTGCTCTCATACAAGTTGTCAATGCCGAGGTAGTCCTCCACCTTGGCAATACCCGGCTCAAGAATGCCTACCGTCTTTTTCTTCTCGTCGACCTCGTAGTCACCCTCGGCCTCAATACCACGCAGACGATCCGCGCCACGCCCCCGCTCAAGATGCTTAACCATCTTCGCCATCTCGACATACCAGCGCGTCACACCATCAGCCGGACCAGAAATGATCAACGGCGTACGCGCCTCATCAATGAGGATCGAGTCCACCTCATCCACAATCGCGAAGTTGTGCCCCCGCTGCACCAACTCTTCGGTCTGCCACGCCATATTGTCACGCAGGTAATCAAAGCCGAACTCATTGTTCGTGCCGTACGTGATGTCCTTCGCGTACTCCGCCCGACGCTGAGCCGGCGTCAAATGAGACAAGATCACACCCGTCTCCAACCCCAACATGCGGTGCACACGACCCATCAGCTCAGACTGATACTTAGCCAAGAAGTCGTTCACCGTAACAACGTGAACACCCTTACCCGACAAAGCATTCAAATAACTCGGCAAAGTCGCGACCAGCGTCTTACCCTCACCGGTCTTCATCTCAGCAACATTGCCCATATGCAACGCCGCTCCACCCATCACCTGCACATCAAAGTGACGCTTACCAATCGTTCGAGAAGACGCCTCACGAACCGCGGCAAATGCCTCCGGCAACAGCGAATCCAACGACTCACCATCAGCGATACGCGCTTTAAACCTGTCCGTCTCTGCCCGCAACTCCGCATCAGAGAGCGACAGAAAATCCTCCTCGATCGCGTTCACCTGAGCAACGATGCCCTCTAGGTGACGCAGCACACGCCCCTCACCTGCTCGCAGGACTCGATCGATGATCTTCGGCACGGACACTCCTCGTTGTGTAACGCAGAAACCGGAAAAACCGGCCCTCGAACACCTAGTAATCGGCTGGGCACCCAGGAAACGACACCAGCCGGAAAACGCCAACACAGCGAACTCCGCGCCCTCACGCCGACCCCACAACGAGATCACATGAGGACATGCCACCGGTCACTCCCCAGACCCAGGCTAAACGCTTACAACCGTCGACGCGTTCCCCGACCTCATCGCGGCGCGCCCACACGGATAACCAAACCCGGGCTCACACAGGATATGACGCTTCAGACACAATGCAGGGCTGCCGCAACACACCACGACAGCCCCACACACTCACAACCACCACAGCAACACCAAAAACATCGATGCCGCGGGGTCACGACAAGCAACTACTGCGCGGCATCCTCCGCCTCAGAAACTTCCAAACGGATCACGCCGTAATCCCAACCACGACGCCGATACACAACGCACGGACTATCCGAATCCTTGTCATGGAAGAGGTAAAAATCGTGCCCTACCAGCTCCATCTCATAAAGAGCCTGATCCAAAGTCATCGGCGAGGAAGCATGCACCTTCTCACGCACCTGCACCGGCGAATCACCCGTCACACCAAGCTTGGCCTCCAACGGATTAACCTCATCACCGCCTGAAGAACCACCCGGCGGCATAGCCTCCACCACATCAAGATCAGCCGTTGCCGTCGCCAAATCCGGCCCACGGTGCCGACGCACCTTCTTCTTCGAATTCGCCCGACGCAACCGCTCAGACAATTTCGCAAGAACAAGATCCAACGCCGAATACGGATCATCAGCAAAAGCCTCAGCACGAAGAACCGGCCCCTTGGCAATGCACGTAATCTCCACACGCACACTGCCCTTCGGAGCATTCCGCGACGTCTCATGCCCCACAATGACCTCAACACGCTGCGCCCTAGGCGCCAAGTGCTCAATCTTCTCTATTTTCTCCTCCAGCACGGAGCGAAAACGATCAGACACCTGGACGTGACGTGCAGTGACGGTGAGTTCCATCAGTTCCTCCTGGAAGCGCTGTCCCGAACGGCCCGAACCGGACTACGGGGCTGAGATGGGCCCTGGGAAAACACGCAATCCACACCGGGCCCGGAAATCAACTCGCTAACGCGAGTGAGGCATCACCTCTTTCAATGCGCGACAACGCGCAAAACATCGGATCCCGGCGGCCACCCAATGAGGTGAACACCCGATAAAAGAACGGTAGATGAAACTCTGACCAGGAGGAAGGAACCCGGCATATTTGTCAGCCAACTTGCATCCACCACTCAGCCAACACCCCCACCCAGTGACCCACCTCACACCCCAGGACCACCCGGAGTCGCAGCAACCACCGCACCCACCACCCGATGCACACCACACTGCCTCAACACCCGCTGCGCCTCACCCAACGTCGCCCCCGTCGTACACACATCATCAACCAACACCACCAACCCCCACGAACCCACCTCAGCACTCCAACGCTCCACCACACCCATCGCCCCCCACACATTCACCACCCTGCCCAACCGCCCCAAACCACGCTGATCTCGCACCCGCCGCACCCACCGCAAAGACTCAACCGCACCCACCTGAAAAGACAACACACCCGACCTCAACGCCACATCAACCAACTCAAACAACGGCACATCACCACGCCGACGCCGCGCCGAAGGACGCGAAGGAACCGGCACCACCACAACCGGACCATCCACTGGCCCACCCCGCAACACCTCCACCCCCACAGCCGCCTCAACCGCACGCGCCAACCCCACCCCCAACACACTCCCCACATCCCGACGACCACCATCCTTAAACGCCACCACAGCAGCAGCAACCGGCCCAATAAACTCCGCAGCAGACCACACCACCAACCCCTCACCCGACCCCACCACCGTAAACGGCTCTACATCCGGCAACGCCCCCACATCCGCGCACTGCGCACACCACGACTGCCCATGCCGCCCACACCCAGCACACACCACCGGCCACACCAACTCACACAGCGCCACCACCGCCGTCACACATCCACGCCACCAACGCACACACCAATCCATCCCCACAGCCTCAACCACCCCACCCACCCCAAAGCGGGTTATCCCCACCACCGAACCAACACCACCACGGTTGCGGACAACGCCCTAGCGAGCAGGAACCAACAAATCCGAAGCCGTACCAATCCGCTGCCACCGGCTACCCACCTTACGCAGCACCTGATTGGCCTGATCCACCCCCACCAAACCACGCTCACCACCCATCGAAATCAACCTCGAAACACCAGCCACACCCGAATACTCCTGCGTCACCCCCGCCAATGGCGCCACCAAAGGCACCAACGGCTGCCCCGCATTACGCGAGCCCACAAACGCCAACGTACTGTCATTTACCCACATCACCGACGTCGCATCCACCACATCCTGCGCAACCGCCAACGGCTCAGGCAAAGCTGAAGGTACACCCGAAGACGACACCACCCCAGAAACATCCACATGCATCGCCCCAGCAGCATCCTTACTCAACACCACCACCCGATGCCCCTCCGGAGAAGGTCTCACATCAATCACCCGCCGATCATGCAACCACGGCGCTGAAACCCGCACCGGACGCGGCTCAGAAACCGCCCCCGCGTCCCCCACCCGGTGGAAGACCCACACCGCCCCCTCACTCTTGGCATCCTGGCCCCCCAGCCACACATGCCCCATCACGTCATAAGCCGGCGCGCTCATTCCCGAACCAGGACTCTGCACCGACGCACGCTGCCCATCCACCCACCGAACCAACGCAGTACCCGACTCATTAGCAGCCATCACATCACGCAAATCCAAAGAAATCGCCGCACGCGACCACTCCTCTGGCACCTTCGGCAACGCAGGCAACGCCGCCTTACCCACCTCCGCAGGAAAAGACGCCGACGACAACGGCGTCAACACATCACCCACACGACGTACCACCACCGGAGAACGCGCAGGCGCCCCCGAATACCCCACATCCCCCACCCGTTCGGGCAACGAACCCAAACCCATCACTTCCAGCGGCCGCCCCTCCGCCGTCATCGCCACCCGATCAACAGTCCCTGCCTGGCGCATCGTCCGCAACGTCTGCGCCCACGCCGTATGACGTTCAGAGGAATTCATCGCCAAGGCCCGACCAGTCAAATCCATCGTGGCCACACCATTACCCACCGGAACCGCATCCACAGCCAACGTCGTCCCCGACGGAAAACCACTACGCACCGCACCAGCCAAATGCGAAGGAACCGGCCCCAACAGCGCCCGCGCCAACGACGTCGTCAACCCAGGACCCACCGCAAAACGACGCCAATCCGGCACCAACGTGCTACCCATCGTCGAGCCATACGACACCTGAAACGGACGATACGTCGAATCGAAATAGAACTCAGAGAGCCACAGGCCAAAACCCTTAGGCAACGAAGAAATACGCCACTCACCATCCACCTTGGCCAGCGAAATCTCCACCTCCCGCGTTGTCCCAGCTGTCGACGCATGGAAACGGCCATCCGAATCCAGCACCCCTATCTCAACAACCGTCACCGTCACCGAACTGCCGTCTTTCGACTTCACGGTCTGCGGCCGCATCCCCGTCGGATGCACCACCACCGAATCAGGTGCCCACTTCTCAGAGACAGCTTTAGTCAGATACGCCCGAGCCGCCCGGTAATCATCGTCAGCCGACCACTGCGCCGCCAAAAAACCCCGAACAATCTCCTCCTGAGAGGCCCCTGCCCGCGGAGCCTCAAACTGCAGCTTGATCGGCGGCGGCGGCCGATCCTGCACCGCCAGCCCCTGCTCCACCTTTCCCGAGCTCGGCAAACCACACGCTGCCACCAACGACAGCGAGACCACTATCCCCGCAACACCCAACCAGCGCCGCGACCTCACACCTGCCCCTGAGAATCTGAATCCACCGGCACAACCGTGGCTCCCGGCACCACCCCATCAATCACCGGCAACGTCCCCGTGTCGTGATGGCTGGTCACGCCCTCACCATCAGCCAACGGAATAGGTGGCTCACTAATCGACACCGTTTCATCCTTAGGCACAATCAACCTGAACCTACTGCCCTCCCCGGGAACACCCCACGCCTGCAACAAACCCCGATGCAAACGCGCATCCTCCAAAGCAATCGCTAGCCCCAAACCGGTACCACCGGTGGTGCGAGTCCGCGCCGGATCAGCCCGCCAAAAACGGTTAAACACCAACGAAGACTGCCCCGGCTCCAAACCAATCCCATGGTCACGAACCGCAACAGCGACGGCTTCCTCGTTTGCGCCCACCTCAATCTGCACCGGCTCACCCTGCCCATGCTCCAACGCATTCACCAAAAGATTGCGCAGAATCCGCTCAATACGACGCGGATCGATCTCAGCCACAAATGGCCCCGGCGTCAGCTCAACAACCGTGACCTCACTGCCCTTGGTCTCAGCCAACGTGGTCGCTGCCGAAATCACCCGCTGAACTACAGCCACCACATCATGCTTGTCCGTCTCCAACACCACCGACCCAGCATCATGACGGCTGATCTCCAACAACCCCGACAACATCTCATCAAACCGCTCCACCTCACCATGCAGCAGCTCAGCAGAGCGCCGACTCGTAGGCGAATACGCATCCCGATCCGCAAAAAGCATCTCGCTAGCCATCTGAATAGTCGTCAACGGCGTACGCAACTCATGACTCACATCCGAAACAAACCGCTGCTGAACCTGCGACAGCTCCTCCAACCGACGAATCTGGCTCTGCAAATTATCAGCCATCCGGTTAAACGCCCCCGAAAGCCGCGCCAGATCATCCTCGCCACGCAACTGCATCCGCTCATCCAACCGACCGTTGGCCAGCCGCTCCGCCACCTGGGCAGCTTCACGCACCGGATCCACCACCAACCGCGTCACAGCCAACGACACCAAAGCAATCAGCCCCGTCAGCAGCACACCACCCAACAAATACGTACGCAGCATCAAATCCATCGTCGAGGCTTCACGTTCCATCGGATACACGAAATACAACTCGTGCGCATCCGAATCTGGAATCTGGATCTGCTGCCCCACAACCACCGCCTGAGCTTCAGACCCGTCATGCCCCCGAACCGGCACAATCTGCACCTGTTGGTGGCCTGGATCCTCCACTACCGCCTCACGCAACGCCTGCGGCAACACCTCCGGGCCAAAAGCCGTCCACATCGTCGGGATACTGCCCGGCGACTTCTTCGGCCCGTGCGTCAAAATCACCTCACGAGCCTGATCAGGAGCCTGCGACGTTTGCTGCTGCATCAAGTCATACGTCAACTGCCGGATCGACTCAGCATCCGAACGATCCGTGGCATCCAAATTTCTCTGCACACCCGAAGCCCGATAAGCAGCATCCTCTTTCGAAGCCTCCACTTTGCCCTCTACCAGCGCCGCCGCCGTTCGGCTATACGAAAACGACTGCAACAACACCGTAATCACGGCACCCAAAACAACCGTGATTACAACGGTGCGAAACTGAAGACTTGTCCGCCACCGTTTAGCAAGCTCTGCCCGAGCGTTCCTCCACCCCGACTTCACGCGCTGCTTCCAACCACGATGTTCCTGCACCTGAGAAACAGGACTCGAGGCAACCAGCGCCTCTTCACCGCCGGGAGGAACAGCCTCCCCCACCTCGACGGAGGCCACCCCATCCATCGGCGCAGACCTCACGACGTCATCTGGCATCGGCTCAGTTCGTCCCCGCCTTGTACCCCACGCCACGCACCGTCACCACAATCTTCGGGTGTTCCGGATCATCCTCAATCTTGCCCCGCAGCCGCTGCACGTGAACATTCACCAACCGCGCATCTCCGGCATGCCGGTAACCCCATACCTGCTCCAACAGCACATCCCGGCTAAACGCCTGCCACGGTTTACGCGCCAACGCCACCAACAAATCAAACTCCAACGGCGTCAGCTGAACGACCTGACCATTCTTTGTCACCGAGTGACCAGCCACATCGATAACCACATCACCAATACGCAACGTTTCAGGATTGGTATCCGTACCGCGACGCAGCCGCGCCCGCACACGAGCAGTCAATTCCTGGGGCTTAAACGGCTTGACCACATAGTCATCTGCACCAGATTCCAGACCCACCACAACATCAATCGTGTCCGAGCGCGCAGACAACATCACGATTGGCACCCCAGACTCGGCCCGAAGCTGCTTAGCCACCTCGATGCCATCCATCCCCGGCATCATGACGTCCAACAACACCAGATCCGGCTTCAGCTCACGCGCCGCCTTCAACCCTGAAACACCATCAGGGCAATGGGTCACATGAAAACCCTCGTTCTGCAGCACCAACCCAAGCATTTCAGCTAGCGCAAGATCGTCATCCACGACCAGGACGTGAGCTTTCACAGGACCTCCTCAGAAACGACACAAGCGCACATGCCACTTGCCAAAACCGCGGGTCCTGCACCACATAGGACACACACCCCACCGGCTCTCACAACGCCGCCATGCTACCCGCAGCCCGAAAATCACTGCGCCAGGCGCGCACACTTCCACCCCGCTACGGGTGATCCGTGTGTCCACGATCGTGGACACACGGATCACCCGAAAACAGAATCTACCGACAATCAGTAGCGGTAGTTGTCCGGCTTGTACGGACCAGCGATGTCAACACCGATGTAGTCAGCCTGAGACTTGGTCAGCTCCGTCAGCTCAACACCCAGCGCAGCCAGGTGCGCTCGCGCAACCTTCTCGTCAAGGTGCTTAGGCAGCACGTAGACGTCGTTGCTGTACTCCTGCGGCTTGGTGAACAGCTCAATCTGAGCGATGGTCTGGTCAGCGAAAGAGTTGCTCATCACAAAGCTGGGGTGTCCCGTAGCGTTACCCAGGTTCAGCAGGCGCCCCTCAGACAGGATGATGATCGAACGCTCACCGCGCTCACCATCAGCGGGGAAGGTCCACTCGTGCACCTGCGGCTTGATCTCGGTGCGCTTGACACCAGGCACCTTGGCCAGGCCAGCCATGTCGATCTCGTTGTCGAAGTGGCCGATGTTGCCCACGATGGCCTTGTCCTTCATCTTGACCATGTCTTCGGCCATGATGATGTCTTTGTTGCCCGTGGTGGTGACGAAGATGTCGATCTGGTCAACGACATCCTTCAACCGTGCAACCTGGTAGCCGTCCATCGCGGCCTGCAGCGCACAGATCGGGTCAATCTCGGTGACGATGACGCGGGCGCCCTGTCCACGCAGCGACTCAGCACAGCCCTTACCGACGTCTCCGTAGCCACACACCAAAGCGGTCTTACCGCCGATGAGGACGTCAGTGGCGCGGTTGATGCCGTCAATGAGGGAGTGGCGGCAGCCGTACTTGTTGTCGAACTTGCTCTTGGTGACCGCGTCGTTAACGTTCATGGCCGGGAAGAGCAGCTCGCCGTTGCGGGCCAATTCGTACAGGCGGTGCACACCTGTCGTGGTTTCTTCAGTGACACCCTTAATCTGCTTAGCGATCTCGGTCCACTTGTTCGGGTTCTGCTCCATGGTGCGGCGCACCAAAGCTTTGAAAACGGTGAACTCTTCAGAGTCTTCCTCAGTGGTGGGGGGAACGCCGCCAGCCAGCTCCCACTCGCGTCCCTTGTGCACGAGCATGGTGGCGTCACCACCGTCGTCAAGGATCATGTTCGCCCCGGAGCCCTCAGGCCAGGTGAAGATCGCTTCGGCGCAGTCCCAGTACTCCTCGAGGGTTTCACCCTTCCAGGCGAAGACGGGTACACCCTGAGGGTTCTCAGGGGTTCCGTTCGGGCCGACGACAACAGCAGCGGCAGCCTCGTCCTGGGTCGAGAAAATGTTGCACGAAGCCCAGCGCACCTCGGCACCCAGAGCTGTCAAAGTTTCAATGAGCACAGCTGTCTGAACAGTCATGTGCAACGAACCAGCGATACGGGCGCCCTTCAAAGGCTGCTGCTCGGCATACTCTTCACGCAGCGACATCAGACCGGGCATCTCGGCCTCCGCCAGACGCAACTGGTGACGGCCAGCAGCCGCCAGGTTGATGTCCCGAATCTTGTAGTCGAACGTCATGAATTCCTCTTTCGTTGATAAACGCAATTGGTGCACAGACGCCGATGGGTGCGGCCTTGACGGCCGGTCACGGTCGACGGATACGCGCCCGCAAAAGCAGACACGATCAATAAGCTCGGGGGGCTCCCCTGCAAGACGAACCGCGTTCCACGCGGCTTCACAGGCCGAACACACGCCGACCTCCGCAAAGCATTCTACCCGCGTCCGCACAATAAGGACGCTGGGGATTTCCATAGAACCAACACATCAGCGCTTTACGGCCGCAGGAACAGCCGTCACAAGAACATTGTCGCGATAACTCCAGCGCCCCTCCCTGCGTTCAACCGGCCCCCCGCAGGTGACAAGAATCAGACGACGCGGACCGCTAGCCTGCCACGAAGGCAAACGGTCTTTCGCGCGAACAATCAAAGAAGTCACAGTCCAAAACTGCACTCGCCCAACAGCATCACTCGTATACACCTCAGCGCCCGGCTCAATACGCGAAAGCTGATGCAACGCACCCAAGTCCCCCCTGACATCAACATGCCCAGCAAGAAGAGTGCCTCCCTGATCCGCCCCCAATGCTGCACCGGCACCCCAGCGCCCAACCACTTTCACATCACCAGGAACAACAAGCTCTCCTGCATGCACAGACACATCCACTACCGGCGCATCCACCCCCAACGAGGGAATAACAACCCGAGACGGAGAAATTGTTGAGAGCCGATGCACCCCAGTTGCTCGCGCATCGTGCCGCACATCAGTAAGACGACGAGCATCTTCGGCCGCGAGAGAAAACGTATGGTCAGGCAGTGGCGCCGCATCCGGAGGAGAACCTTTCAACCCTCCCCAAAGCAACAAAACCCCCATCACCACGCCACCTACCGCACCGCTAGCCACAAGAAAATTACGTATCCGCCCCACCCCTGCATCAGGAAGCTTCGTGCTCATTTTCTTAATCAGATACGCCGACGACGCACCATCGAACGCAACGCCGCTGCTAACACACCAACTGAGCTAGCAACCAACACCCCACCTGCAGCCAGCATCGGCACATTCGGGCCATCGCCAGGCTGCCCAGTCTCAATGCGTGAAGGCGAAGCATCCGTTTGCGAAACCCCACGATTAACAACTGAAATCACCGTTGGTTTTGAGGTGGACGAGCTAGGCAATGAAGGAGTCACTGAAGCCTGTGGATTCTGAATAGGCTTCACAGGAGCACCCGTTGTCGGGCCCGTTGAAGGTGTCGAAGGACGCTCTTGCGGGTTGGGATCAATAGGTGTCACCGTCACCGTGGGCGGGGTAGGTGGAACCGTGACCGTCACAGCAGGCGGGATCGCCGGGTTGGTGATAGTTACCGAAGGAACCGCAGCTGGCGTGCCAGTCCCTTCCCCCGTGGCCTCCACCAGCAGGGTGTCACTCACACGCAGCGGGGCGGTATCCCACACGCTGACGTAGCCACTGTTCCGATATGCACTCAAAGTCCGATCCGTTACTCGCGAACCACCCATCAACATCAAGACACGGCCAAACAAACTCGCATCCGGAGTCACAACTGCGCTAGCCGACTTCTCATCACAAGACTTCGCATACAGATTTACCGGCACCCACCTGGCATCTTTGAGGACCCCCGCCTCATTCGCTGACCCAGACCACAACGTCAGCGACGAACAATCAATAGCTTTCCCTGGACCAGCCTCATCAACAATCCGATACGAAGCTGTCACCATTCCATGCGGCACCCTAGGGCCAGTGATCCCCCATTGAATCCGGCCTCGCTTATCTTCCCCAACAGCCTTCCAGGTCTGCCACTTAGTCGCCGCCCCTGAATAATCATCTTTAACAGGCGGGGCGACAGCAACAATCTCATCCTGATGAGAAAAAGCAACACCATTCACAAGAAAAACAAGTGCACTATTGCTTCCGGGCTCAACAGAACGTGATAAACGCACACCGAAACGCGCCGTTCCATGTACACCCACATACTCATCAGCAAACTCTGTCATTGTGAAATTGACAGTTTGACCATGAACTTCATAACGCGCCACCACTGCACCATCAGGGGCCTTCACATCCCGATGAACATCATCAAGAACATCCGCTACCAGCATGGTCGGCAACGTAAGCGTGAACGTATCGCCATGCCGCGCCCCATCCGGAACCGCCCAGTCCACAACAACCGTGACGCCACTTCCAGGGGAAGCAGAAGATTCCACAACTTCAATTCGCTTAACAGCATCATCAATCACGGCCGCATACGCAGCGCCCTGAAACATAACAGAAGCAGCAAAAACGCTCGCGCCCACAGCGCCCGCAAGGAGAAAAAACGGGAAGCGAGGAGACAGAGCCCGCGAAATCATGGGTGGCCTTTCTTATCGAAGATGCACTCAATACCGTTCGAGCATTGAGCGCAAACCAGTGACGGCGGCCACCAGTTACTAAACATCCCTGCGCATCAACGAAGGGCAATAAGGGGACCCGTCACGCCCGGATACCCAAGGCCGGCCACATTCACAACTCCCCCACCGGCTTTTACCCCCAGGCAATTCAACTATCTCACTATTTTTAACCGTTTAAAGCGCGACACCACTACCAAAAATGCTTAAAAAATTAATCACCCGAATTGAGCAAGTGATCAATTCGGGTGATTATTTGAAGCTACTATCCGCTACTTATCAAACTCCAAGCCCAATAGCGCATTCTCCACAACCTCAGCCAACGCCGGATGAATCCAATACTGATCACGCGCCACACGCCGCGCATCCAACCCCAACGACATCGCCATCACAACCGGCTGAATCAACGTAGACGAATGCGGCCCCATACTGTGCGCACCCAAAATCCGCCCCGATGCCGGATCCGCAAGCACTTTGAAAAACGACTCAGAATCCTCCAAAGCCCACCCATACGCCGTATCACCAAACGACTGCACCTTCGACACATACCGAACCCCAGCCGAACGCAACTCATCCTCAGATGCACCCACCGACGCCACCTGCGGGTCAGAAAACACCGCCGCCGGAACCACCTCATGCGGCATCGACCGCAAATCCTGCGGATGAGTGAGGTTATGCGCCACCGCCCTCGCCTCCGCATTAGCCACATGCTTCAACTGGAAGGGCGAAGAAATATCCCCCAACGCCCACACACCTTCAGCACTAGTACGCCCGAACTCATCCACCCGCACCCGACCATCTGAACGCAACTCCACCCCACCAGCAGCAGCATCCAAATCTTCCGAATTCGGAACCCTGCCCGTAGCAACCAACAACATGTCGCCAGCAACTTCGCCACCACTATCCAACGTCAACACCACCCCACCAGCAGACGTCGAATGCGCAGCAACCACATCCACCCCTGCATGCACCTTCCAGCGCGTCTTAACCGACTCAGTGAAACGCTGCGACAACTCCTCATCAAACGCACGCAACATCCGCGGACCACGAATCACCACCTCCACCTGCACACCCAAAGCAGAAAACACATGCGCAAACTCGGCAGCAATAACCCCACCACCCATGATCACAATCCGGGAAGGCAACTCATCAATACGCATCACTGAATCCGAAGTCTGGAAAGGCACCCCCGAATCAGCGATCACCGACGGAACCCGAGGACGAGCCCCCGCAGCAATCACCACCTGATCAGCAGTGAACTCACTAAAACCACCCTCATTCAGCTCCACCCGCAAACGACGATCACCCACAAACCGCGCACTACCCAAAAACGCAGTCGTGTTCTCGCCCTCTACCCGATACTTCCGGCCACCCTCCTCAATTGGATCAATCCGACCAAAAACCCGATCCCGGATATCCCGCCACCGCACACCATCCACATGCGCATCCACCCCATAGCGCGCAGCTGACCGAGCTGTCTCCGCGACCTCCGCCGCATAAACAAACATCTTCGTAGGGATACACCCCACATTCAGACACGTACCACCAAACAGGTGACGCTCCACCACAGCCACCTTCGCATCTGCGAAGTCGTCCGTGACAAGGCTGTTACCCGAACCAGCACCAATGATCGCAAGGTCGAAATCTGCCATTGCACCAGACTAGGCGTGAGAACACCGCGGAACAGCACCCAATCAGCGACCCGTGAAATCCCTCAACACCGACACATGACGCGACAACGACGGATCCGCCCCCATACCCAACGCAAGATACGTAGCTGCAAAATCCGTCAACGCCATCTGTCCAGCAAGACGCGCCACCGCTGGCCCCGGCTCAGCAAAAACCTCATGCACAGACACGCCAGCCTGCTGCGCAGTCTCCACAATCCCATCCACCAACGCCAACCGTTGCGCCTCATCAGGAGTAGAAGCTGGCTGATTCGGCTCCCGCAACATCAACAACCCCAACCGCGGCTGGGCCGGGCCGTCCAAATACGGATCAGCAAAAATGTCATCCGCCGCACTCACACCCGCCCCCTGGCCCCCACCAGCAGTGAAAGGCCCATCAAACGTAGCCACCACTTGCGAAGCCATATCCGGGATCTCCCCAAAAGTGGTTGGAATCCGCGCAGTTCGCGAAAACATTGACGCTGCTCGCTGCGCAGCAACCCCATTCAACGGACTATCCCCCAACACAGTTGGCACACACTCGGACAACCCCAACGCCAACGACTTCGCCGGATTAACAAACGACTCCGAACTCGGACGAGCAGCCTCAGCCACCTCATCCAAACGCGCAATCGCAGCATCCAAATCACTATCTGGAACCGACACCAACCCAAGCCGATGAGCCCCCATCAACACAGGAGTCAACAACGACCACAACGACGTACGCGACGAAACCCGACCAAGACCAACCCCCACATGCACGCCACGAGCCTGCCTCGTCACTGCCTCCAACGGTGAATCAACAGCACCCACCGTCAACAACGACGCACCCCGACGCGCAGCCTCCGCAGCCAACGCCAACGCCCCCGGCGACCGCCCCGACAACGACACCGCCACCACCAAATCCAAGGCCCCAACCCACCCCGGCAACGGCACATTCCGGCGCGCCGTCACCGGAACCGGAGAAGCCGGCTCAGCCAACATCTCCAACACCGCAGCCACCGCCGCAGACACGCCCACCGACGCAACCAACACCGACCGCGGACGATCCCACGATCGCAACCGCTCCACACCCGCCTCATCAGCAAGAAAACGCGCCTCGCGCACCTGCGCCCCCGCGCTGGCCAAAGCACGCAAAGTCCCAGCCCGATCCTGCTGCGCCAGCCACCCCGCGTCATCGAGACAACCCTCATCGATATACGGCATGCCACCTCCCGAACTCAGTTCGCACCAACACCACGACACTCACACAACGCCGAATACACGACAGCGTCGCGCATCCCCGCAGCGGACACGCGACGCCCCGAAAAACCAACCAGAAAGAGGTCAGTCCATGAAACGAGCCTCTTCCGGAATGAGGACAGGAACGCCACCCTCAACACGGTAAGCACGACGGCGCCCCTGAGCGTCGGCGTCCTTCGCCTGCAGCTCAGGCTGCCCATCAGGCCCAGTGCCGTCAACCAACTCACTCTGCGTCACAGGGCAACGCAAAATCTCGCGCAGCCAAGGCTCGATACCGGTGGTGCTCATTCTCTATCTCCTTGAATCTCGTTCCCCAACGAGGAACGGTAGCTGTAGCCCGGGCTCTGGGCGCACGGACAACGCGTTCCTTGATCCTGCCAGATCTGTGTGCAGCCTGCCGGTACGGCACAGCCTCACGCACGCACGATCCCGAGAACCTCATCCCGAATTTTCTCCATCGTTGCCACATCCGCAGCTTCAACATTCAGCCGCAACAACGGCTCCGTATTGCTCGGGCGCAGGTTAAACCACCACATAGGCGCATCCGTGCTCGTGCTCTCCACCGTAATGCCATCCAAACGGTCAACCGTTACCGGACGCTCCTGCGCCCACTCGCACACCCGCTGCACCGCATCCTCAACCGAAGACACCGTGGAATTGATCTCCCCAGAAGGCACATACCGCACGTACGGCTCAACCATCGCCGACAACGGCTCACTCTGCGACCCCAACGCAGCTAACACATGCAACGCCGACAACATGCCCGTGTCCGCGAACCAGAAATCCCGGTAGTAATAGTGCGCTGAATGCTCCCCCCCAAACACCGCATCATGCTCAGCCATCTGCGCCTTAATAAACGAATGCCCCACCCGAGTGCGCAACCCCTTCGCGCCAGCCTCGCTGACCACCTCACGAACAACATGCGACGAAATCACGTTGTACACGACAGTGATATCCGAAGGATCAACACCCCGCGCGACCTCTTTAGCAATCTCCCGATCCGCCACCAAAGCAGTGATCACCGACGCCGAAACCGGATTGCCCTTCTCATCCACCACAAAACACCGATCCGCGTCCCCATCAAACGCCAACCCCACATCGGCTCGATGCTCCACGACAGCTTTCTGCAGATCCACCAAGTTTTTCGGATCTAGCGGATTAGCCTCATGGTTCGGGAACGTCCCATCCAACTCGAAATACAACGGAACAACATCCAAAGGCAGCCCCTCCAGCACTGCCGGAACCGTGAACCCCCCCATGCCGTTCCCCGCATCCACCACCACCTTCAGATGACGAATATCACCCAAAGGAACAAGATCACGCACGCACCGGGCGTAGTCCTCCACAGTCTCCCGTGTACCAATCGCCCCCGGAGCGATCCCCTCCGGAGCCAACGGGCTCACCCCATCCACAATCCGCTGCGCAACCTCAGTAATCCGCGCCAACCCCGTGTCCTGCCCCACCGGACGGGCACCAGAACGGCACAACTTGATCCCGTTGTACTCCGCCGGGTTATGGCTAGCTGTAAACATCGCCCCCGGCAACCCCATCGACCCGCTCGCAAAATACAAACCGTCGGTAGAGCACAGGCCAATAATCACCACATCCAGGCCCTGAGCTGCCACGCCCTCAGCAAAAGCCTGACTCAACTCAGGCGACGACGGGCGCATATCGTGCCCAACAACTACAGAAGAAGCCCCATCCGGACGCGCCACCACCTGCGCGAAAGCAGAACCGATTGCCCGCGCAACCCCGGCATCCAACTGAGAGGGCACCAAACCGCGGACGTCATATGCCTTGATGAAATCGGAAAGATTACGGGAGCTCACGGTCACAGCCTAACGGCCGGAGTCCGGAACGTCGCTGTCTCGAAGCACACGAAGACGAGGAGTCCTCGACGTTAACGGCTCGCCCCCTACCGCAACGTCACGGCGCGAACGGCCATAGCGTGACAACGCGCGCTCCTCCTGCGCCGCGTGTCGCGTCGCCTGCTCCCACACATCCGCATCCCGAACAGCGTCCGCAACAGCCGTCAGGTCATCCGTTGGGTCAGGAAGGCTTTCAAAATCATCGATAAGCCGTACGACCTCCCAGCCCTGCGGAGCTGTCAGCCGCTCAGCATGTTTGGGGCACAGGTCGTAACTGTGTGGCTCGGCGTAGGTAGACAACGCGCCAAGCACCGCCGTGGAGTCGGCGTAGTTGTAGGTCAGCGTGGCCACCGCCCGCCGCCCACACGCGGTCCGGGTACAACGTCGCATGGAAGGCACGATTTCGACTTTAAACCCCCTCAAACAACCGACCACGCTCACCACGCCGTATCGTCATGTCCTATGAACGCAACCGGCCCTCACACACCGCGTCGTCGCGACCGCCGCGGACGCGGTATCCGCGGGCCGCTCGCCTGGCCCGCAGTGCCAGCAATGAAATCTCGTTCCGACCGCTTCGACGAAGCTGTCCTCGACGCTCTCGAACGCATTGAACGCCGACTCGGCGGACATATCGAAAACCTCGAGATTGCAGTAGAACTCGTTCCTCCGTCCGACCCTAACCCATGGGAAGAGCAACGAGTTCCCTTATCTCGACTATTCCCGCCAGAACAGTCACTGCCCGGCAAGATCGTTCTGTACCGCCGCCCCATCGAAACCGGCCTAGAATCCCCCGACGACCTGCGCTACGTGGTATTCGATCTCGTCGTAGACCAAGTCGCCGACGCACTCGGCATGGATCCGCTCACCTTGGATCCCAACCGTCCCCGTGACTGGGACTAACTTTCACCACCAAGGGGAAAGTAAAAACACATCACACCACTGCACGCTTGCGCAGTTTCCTGCGCTCCCGCTCTGACAAACCACCCCAAATTCCAAAACGCTCATCATTTTCGAGCGCATATTCCAAACATTCGGCTCGGACTTCACACCCGGTGCAGACGCGCTTAGCCTCGCGTGTCGATCCACCCTTCTCGGGAAAGAATGCCTCAGGATCGGTTTGGGCACACAATGCGCGGTCCTGCCACGAGAGCTCAGTCTCCTCAACCATTAGCTCTTCGACAACCAGCTGCAGCTCATTCATTTAAAACGCCTCCTAGCCCGAGGTCCTATACGAGCTCGCGCCTTAATATCCACATAAACGGGCATTCCCGGAAGCATTCACAACCCACTGATCAACTTCGGAAATACCTACTGCCAGAACGTGTTCCCCGGCACCCAAACTTCGGATGCATCAGTGAAGCAACGACAACGAAATTACACGCGTGTCGAATGCAGCCGTCAAGCTCGAATTTGATAATTGGACCTGCACACTCGTCCAAAACAAACGTCTTGGTCATAAGTGCAAATAAAGTTTTTCAATCACCGAATCGGGTATCTAGCAATTCCTAGAAAGAACCCTTGACCAGGAACTCCATCACCACTTTCACAACGACTCCACAAAAAACAACACCCCATTCCATCCACAAAACCACCACCAGGCACACCAATCACACAGACCCCACTTTGTGCGCGGCTTACAGAGATTTTGCGATCCCTTGACTCACGAATCCCAACCACCATCTCCACCCCACTCAGTTGCCACACACAGCAGGCACCTGACCCCATCCACACCAAGCACACCCAACCTCACCTAGGCTGACCATCGTGTTTGACACCCACCGCTTCCTCAACACCCTCACCACCGACCCCACCGCCCCACGTATCACCCGCTACGACTCCTGGGGACGAATCGAACTGTCCGGACGCGTCCTGGGCAACTGGGTAGCAAAAGCCACAAACCTACTTCGCACCGAATACGACCCCCAACCCCTGGACGTCATCGCACTCGACCTGCCCGCAGGACATTGGCGCACCCTCTACTGGGCCCTGGCAACCTGGGCATGCGGAGCACACCTACACATCATCGACCCCGAAACCGACCCAGCCACCGCCACAACCTCAACTGGGACCCCCCTTTTAGCTATCACTGACCGTCCCACCAAGTGGACACAGCTCCCCCTGGACACAATCGCCGTCTCCACCGCCCCCCTAGCGCGCAGCTTCGAGCGCGACCTCGCCGGCGCACTCGACGAAGCCGCAGAAATCTCCTCCTACCCCGACAGCGCAGACCTAGCCACCAGCGCCGACCCCCACGACCCCGCCTGCTCCGACCGCGGCTACGAAGTCACCTACAACGACCTCATCAGCCCCCACTCACCAGAACGACTCCTGCTGCCCCTGTCAGCAGACACATCCCGGATGCAGGCACTCACCCTCATAGCCTCAGTCCTAGCGGCAGGGGGCTCCATCGTCACCAGCGACACCACAGAAGACCTCAACAGGCTCGCCACAATCGAACGAGCCAACCTGCACCACCTGTAACACCACTGCCGGGAGCGCCCCACATGACGCACTCCCGGCAGCAACATCTAACCCACTGAGAAATATCACCCAGCGAACGACACCCAATCAGAACGCAACCTAAGCGCCCATCGGAACGAATCCCCAGAAACAGTCTTCGTTCCCCGCGACCCAGAGACCAGAACACTCAACACACGCCCACCGCGAGCGCCGTGCCCATCGCGTTGTGTGATCCGCAGCGACCGGACCGTCCCCACTCCGAATGCTGCGTCCATTTTCGCGGGAGAGATCGTGACAGACCAGCTGGAGTTCGGGTTTTTCATTCGACCGTCGTATGGGTCTGCTTTTGCTACCTGGTAATACGGGCCACCTTCGACGGTCCATCCGCCATTGCTGGCAGAGAATTCAGTGAAAGCGAAGTTTTTATTTCGGGTGCGTAGCACCGTTCCCGTTGTGGCTTTGATCGCGGCGTCGGTGGAGGCGTATTCGCCAGGCGTGCGGGTTCCCCACCTGCTGGTGTTTGCTACGCCTTTGAAAACCTGGCAGGTGGTGGTGTCGCAGATATCCCAGGTAGCTTTCCTGGCTCGTTGGTTAGTGCGGTATGCGGCCGCGTAGGTGCGGGCAGCGACCGTTTGCGCAGCCAGAGCATTCGGGTGCCAGGAGGCGGGCATTTCGTTGGGGACGACGCTGCGCAGGTAGGACTCCATGCTGGAGTTCAGGACGGTGCGCATCCCCGAGGTGGCGGCGCGGTCACTGACGGCAGAGACCGACCCGCGTACTCGTTTGACGTTTCCGCCCGGCAGGAGAACGTCCACGAGTCCTGAGTTTGTGGCAAAGACGACAGCTGACCCCGTGGTTGTGGTGTACGGCCGCCAGGTGTTTGCGTTGTTGAGGTACTGGACGTTGAGGGTTTTACCGGAGCGGATTGCGCGCCATGCCCGGTATCCGTTACCCGATGGGAGTGCTCTGCGGGTTGCTCCTACAGTGAGGGACATTCCGCGTGCCGGTGCGATGCGGGTGTCGCCATCGTTATCTGCGCTCAGCCAGACACGCATTGTGCTTTCAGGCAGCTTGGAGCGCACGGTGCCCGGGTAGTAGAAGTCCAAGATCCGGCTCCAGTTAAGCCCAGCGGTTGCTGCGCCGTATGCGCCCCACTGGCTCATTCCGCGGCCGTGACCGAACCCTTGCCCAGAAATAACAAAGCCGCCACTGCTGGGGCGGCTTACGGTGTCTCGGGTGGCGGCGTGCGCGGGAGCTGACATCGGCAACAGCACAGCTGCCGCAGCGACTGAGACCGCGAGGCGTCGGATCGTGTGGGCGTGGGAACGGGAAGGAATACGCTTTGTACGAGTCACAATCGACCCATCGGCTGGCACACACAGCCTTTTAACTATTCAGGCATCCATGTGCCTGAACCTAGCGGAGCTGGCCGCGCGAGCCGTTACGCCTCTGGGGCGCCCCGGTGTGGTTCAGCACTGGAGTGAAACTGCACCAAGGCAGACAGGCGAGAGGCTTCTTTGATTGCTTTGGCACCATCAGCTTTCTGGATCGCCATCACAGCCACCGTTTCCAAAACCTCCCCATCCATGACATCCAGGTACGCCCAGGGCCCTCCCCCACCGAACTGGACCCGCAGAATCTCCGTCCACTCAAACCGCCGCTTACGGAACAGGTTCCGCACCATGAGCCCCTGTTCCGTAGGCACGGCTCGCACCCCAACAAACCGTGAGCAAAACCACGCAATCCCCGCCCCCAACGCGAACACAAACAGGCGATCTACCAGCTTCCATTCCGCACCTTGAATCGTTATCGCTGCGAACGTGAACGAGGCAAAAACGATCACCGAAACAACCACCGGAACCCACCTGCCCCGCACCGGGCGGAACGTCGCATACGGATCCACCGCCTCCCCCTTCCCTCTCACACAGCACAGCACCTCTAGCCACGCTTACTCTGCGGCTTAGAATTCTCGCCGCCTCAGGTGCGCTACCAGCACAGCAATCGCAGCTGCCATCCACAGCAACGCCATCGCCACGTTACCAACCGCCTCAGCCAGACAGACCTGCCCAGCCGAACGCACGAACATTAGATTGCCAGGTAGGCAGAACGGCCAGAACAGCGCTAGAGGCCGCGCCACAAGAACAAGCACCAGCCCAACCATCGAACCAGCACCCCCCACTGCCACGGGGGTGACGAAACTCCGCGCTCGCATGGCAACGTAGAGCAGCACTGTCATGACCGCAGCGGCCCCCAAAGCTCCAGACAGAGCGGCCAGCAAAGTTGTCCCCAGCTCGCCGTTGAGACCAAAACCCAGCATCAGCCCGGTCACAGCCATGGCCACCCAATAGATGACAGTCCCGATCACAGCCATCACAGCGATTGCTAACAGCTTGCCGAGCAACACGTGCCGGCACAGGGCCGCATACCCGGCCATGCGCTGCAGATTGCGGTCATCATGTTCAACCTTGACTGCCATCGCCACCCAGGCCGCGAGCGCGATAGGCAGAAATAGGTAGGCGTATATGACTCCCGACTGTCCCCATAGCACACGGTAGGTGACTGTCTGCGCCTCGAAGAGGACTCGGTTGTTGTTGTAGTGGACGGCTGCTCCTGCCATGTTGAAGGCAGCAAACACAGCTAACGAAACGAAATAGGCGAGCAAACCTCTCATCTTGGTCATCTCGGTGCTCCACATCGCAGCGGCTGACGTAGTCACTGCTCTTCTGCCTTCCAGACGACAAGCGCAGCAGAAACTCCCCACCACAGAGGCACACCCGCCAGCCCGATGAGCAATGGCACCACTGATGACACATGAACGTACTGGGCGTGCCCATCGATCATGGTCAACCGGACCGAAGATGCACCACCGATAAGAGTCCATGGGGTAAGGGCAGCCACTACCGGAGGCATCAGCAGCGAGGCACTACCGAACAAGCCACCGATGATTCCTGCACCCAAAGTGACCCACTGGTTCTCGAATGCCATTCCAAGGCCAAGGTGAACCGCTGAGAGGGCTGCGGCCGCAATAACCAGGCAGGACAGCACAGACAGCAGCTGCACCAAGGCAGGGCCAGCGTCAAAGACACTGCCGATCAGGCACACCAGCACCCAATAGATGCCCAGGAAACCGGACACCAACCCCCATGTCAGCATGGTTTTACTCACCGCGCTCTGCCAGGAGGAGCACCCAAGGCTGCGCAGCATCTGAAGCATTCGGTCATCGTGCTCGATCGAGACGATACGAGAGGCAATGATTGCCACCATCACTGGCAACAGCAACGACATCAGTTGAGTACCGGTCTGCACCGTACTCGCTGCCACTTTGCCGGCCGCGGGAGTTGATGGGGCCCGTTGCAGCTTGACAATCACCATGCCTGCCCATGCCAGCAGCGCAAGAGTCAGCAGCCCGCTGATCAATAAAATGTGACGGCCCCGCCACTTCATCAGTTCAACGGAGATCATCACCACTGCCCCTCCTGCGCCTCACCTGTGATGCGCAGGAACACATCTTCTAGCGTCTCCTCATATCCCTCTACGCGATATACGTCGATCCCCTGTCTAAGCAGGTCGCGCACCATCGTGGCCACTGTTACGTCATCCAGCCACGGCAATGTCAAAGAGTCCGGCTGCAGCGGGGCCCCATTCGCACGCAGATAGGCGTGGGCGAGACTGTCATTGTTAGTCCGAAGCCGCAGTTGCGAGGCGCCACGCAATGCCTCTAGCGGCCCTTCGAAGACCAGACGGCCACGGTGGATGATGCCGATGTTGTCAGCGACCTGCTGCACCTCACTGAGAATGTGACTGCTCATCAGCACCGTAAGACCGTGATCAGCTGGGAAACGCCGGATCATCTCACGAATCTCGTGAATGCCAGCCGGATCCAGACCGTTAGTGGGCTCATCGAGAATAAGCAGTCGGGGCTCGGCAATCAGAGCCATCGCGATTCCCAAACGCTGTTTCATTCCCAACGAGTACTCGCGTACTTTCTTGTCGCGAGCTTTTTCCAAGCCGAGGTAGGCAAGCAGCCCGTAAATGTCCGACCGTGCCCCGCGAACTCGTCGAACAATTTCCATGTTCTGCGCCCCGGTCAGATGCCCGTAAAAGGACGGGCCCTCGATTAGCGAACCAGTTGCGGCCAGAATCTCTGCACGACCTGCACGAATGTCACGCCCCAGCACGGTGGCCTGGCCACACGAAATCCTGATCAGGCCAAGCAGCATTTTCATCGTCGTGGACTTGCCTGCCCCATTCAGGCCGAGGAAACCGTAAACGCTCTGTTCAGGCACCGTGATGGATACGCGGTCCACGACAGGGATACCCCGGTACTCCTTTGTTAGAGAATGGGTTCGGATTGCTGCCTGGGCGTATCTGCCTGCGGCGCGGTCTGCGTGGGGCTGAACCTTTAAATCACTGCTCATGGCTGCTTCTCCGATGTGCCTAGTTGCCGAAATTCCCTCCCTGTCATATTGATCCGGGAGCTAGAGCGGCACATCAGTCGCAAGCATGAGTTCTTTCAAGAGCTTGTCTCGGGTGATCACCCCATGCGCACAGGCCCACAGAACAGCTTGCACACGATCCCGACTACCCGTTTTGTGAAAGACCTGACTCACATGTGTTTTGACCGTTGGTAGAGAAATCCAGAGCTTTTCGGCGATCTCAGCGTTACTAAGCCCCGACGCCACTAGCGTCAGCACCTCCACTTCACGTGCCGTCAATCCAACCCGTTGCGTAGCCTGCGCGACACCAGTTGAGGAACGCAGGACAGGCTGAACCCGAGCAAGGAGTTGACGTGTTGAGCGTGGGGAAATGACTGCATCACCAGCGTGCACGGTGCGCACCGCAGCCAGAATGTCTCTGGGGGCAGAATCTTTAACAAGAAAACCACTGGCCCCGTGTGCCAAGGCTTCAGTCAAGTAGTCCTCGTCATCGAAGGTGGTTAGCACGATCACGCGGCCGCCAAACCATCGCTTGATTGCTTGCAGTCCGTTCATCACAGGCATCCGCACATCCATAAGGGTCACGTCCGCCCGTGTCGCAGCCTGGCAGTCCAAAGCTTCTCGCCCGTTCCGTGCCTGCCAACACGCCGCAAGGTCTTTTTGAGAATCGACGATCAACGCCAAACCGCTAGTGAACAGCTCTTGATCATCGACGAGCCCAACCTTGATTACGGTCATGACAGCGGAATCTCCGCAGTGAGCAGCCACATCTCACCTGTGGGGTCCGGGGCACTGTTCAAGCGCCCCCCGATCAACTGTGCCCTTTCTTGTAGCCCCGCCAGCCCCATACCGGATTCTTTCGATGACCGGCTACAGGGGTTACAGATTTCAATCACCATCATTTCCCCCAGTACCCGCACATCGAGGCTTGCTGGCCCGCAACCGTGGCGCACGGCATTACTTAACCCCTCGGTGAGGATGCGATTAACAGTCACCTGGACCAGCATGTCGGCCTCTGGCCACGGTTGCGGCAACGCGGCGGAGATCTCTAGGCCAGCTGCCTGGATGTTTCGAATAACCTCCGCGATCTGGTCAAAACCATCCTGAATCAAAGCCAGTTGCTCATCCTGCGAGCGCAGCGCCACAACCAACTCACGAACTCGGCGTAAAGATGTGCGTGCAATAGCAGCGACCCGTTCGAGAGTTTCCTGTTCAAGCTGGCGATTGTCGCCCCCGGCGTACCGGGCGCCTTCTGCCTGCACAGCAATGACGCCCAACGAATGGGCGACGATATCGTGCAGTTCGCGCGCAACAGCTGCTCGCTCTTCAGAACGCTGTAGGGCCAGAAGCTGTTCGTTATGTTCACGTTCTCGCCGGTTGAGTAACCCTGTCAGCGCAGCGACCGCCGCTATGGCCAGGGTGACCACAGCGCCGATGATCAGAGCGGGAGTGTGGGGTCGAAAAGCCACGGCGATGACAACCATTGAGGCGACAAGGCTGAGGGTCACCCACATCCACCTGGACGAAAGACGAGCCGCAGCCGAGTGCACAGTGACCGCCACCACGAGCCCAATGTGCAGTGACATCACCGGCGTTATCGCCATAAGCACAGCTGCTGCTGCCAGCCCCGCCGCAACGCACAGAGTTGCCCGTTTCCTGCGCATAGCAATCACAGGCACGAGGGCAACGAATACTGCGAACACGAGCACTGTCACCCACAGTGCAGGCTGGAAAACGACAGCAAAAGGGGGCCCAAGCACTGCGACTGCCACCCCCAGGAGCACATCCGGCAGGGGCCAGCGGCTTCGTTTTAGCATCGATACCTTTCCCAGAGCCTTCGACCCAAAATCACGACCAGGTACCCCGCATGTTCCCCAGGGGAAAGCAGCCTCGATTCCTTTGCGGTAAAACCGGAAAAACTATGTTGGGCCTATCAGCCACGACGCTAAGGCACCTCGACGGCACCAGGCATCATCCCCGAGTATGAATCCCCCTGGCCCACGCATCCCCGCAGGCGCGGGGAGCACAGGCTCGCTAGCGCGTTGACCTGCCATCTCACCGGCTCATCCCCGCAGGCGCGGGGAGCACGGTGGGTCCGTGGGGTTATAGCGGGCCGGTGTCGGGCTCATCCCCGCAGGCGCGGGGAGCACGCGAAGTACAACCAGAGCAAACACCGCTTCACGGGCTCATCCCCGCAGGCGCGGGGAGCACAGCTCAAAACGAACACCGGCAAGGTCAGGCCCAGGCTCATCCCCGCAGGCGCGGGGAGCACAGCTCAAAACGAACACCGGCAAGGTCAGGCCCAGGCTCACCCCCGCAGGCGCGGGGAGCACGGCTCGGAGGGTATTTCTCGGGCTACGTTGGCGGGCTCATCCCCGCAGGCGCGGGGAGCACATCCGCCCCGCCCGTCCTCCAGACACGAAAGCCGGCTCATCCCCGCAGGCGCGGGGAGCACTTCCAGGTTCCGCGTGTGATGTGGTCACGAAGCGGCTCATCCCCGCAGGCGCGGGGAGCACCTTTTAACCTTCGCGGTGAGCTGATCCAGGCCCGGCTCATCCCCGCAGGCGCGGGGAGCACACTTCGTGACCAGCATATTCTTTTCTGCGTTTAGGATTCCAGCTTCGGTTTTCGTGTCTGAGATCGCCGGTATCGGCTGGCCTTGCTCCATCCATGCCGGAGACCTCCAGCGCGTTGAGTTGGTTCGGTGGGACGTCTCATCAGCTGGATGCCGTCATAGTCGGTCGGCTCCCAGTCATGTCGGTGAACTTTGAACTCAATGTGTTGTTCTCCTTTCACTGAATAAACCAGGAGTGCTCTTCCGTCTTTGGCGTGCTCGATGACTTCCAGCCACATGGGCTCCCTGATTCGTGAATTTACGTTTCCAACAAAAACTCCCGGGCTGATCTCGAGGAGCCAGCGCGTTAAATAGCCGCGTAGTCCTGCTGGGCAGGCAGTAAGGACGAGAACTACCACGGCACCTCCACCTCATCATCTATGCCATAGGACATACCTCCAGCTACCCGTCGGTTTCCGCCGTCCCAGAGGAGGGTGACATCCCAGTCTTCTTCGGTGTCGACGGGATCATCTGGAAGGAGAAGAGCGCGAATGTCCCGTGCACATCTGTTGAGAATTTTTCCGTCGTAGACAGCGTCGCGGACAGCACGTCGGGTCTCTCCTGCGATGTCTTCTGGTTTTTCAGCCACTACTGCAAATGCGACAGGGATCGCGATCTCTGCTTTATATAAATCAGCGATGTCGAACACGAAGGAACGAACGTGCCCCGTATGGACGAACCCCAGCCCAGGTGAGCATCCCAAGGCCACGATGACGGCGTGCGTTATCCCGTATAGGCATGTTGTCGCTGCCGATAGAGCCTGATTGATGGGGTCGGAGCTGAAAAAATCTTCCCGGGAATAGTCACGTCGAGCCCATGGAACCCCTGTAGCTTTCGAGGCACCTCGATAGACACGTCGCACGCGGGCTGCTTCTCTGCCACGGAGCTGCTGCATCGTTAAACCGGTTACGTCTTCGTCTGGAAAACGCATGGCATACATGCGCCTTGCCACAGCCAAGCGAGAAGACTGATTAGTGACCAGCGCTGCTTGTGCCTCCAGTAGCCGTGATGACTTGGCCAAGGAGCGCCCGTGCGCGTAGTACCGGACTCCTCGCTCACCAACCCAGACAGCTGTAGAGCCGCTCTCCGCTAAAAGCATCATTGCCTGATGAGTTACGCGTGTACCTGGGCCAAGCAGCAGAGCACCTAACGTAGCTGATGGGATGTGCACGATTCCCCGCTCATCAGTCACTGTTACGGCATTGCCGTCGCGGTGAACGGTGCAGCGTTCTACATAGATGAAGCTGAGTCGGTCTTCGGCTCGTTGTAGTTGGGTAAGGTCAGGTGGCGGCATGCCCGGTATGGGTTTCATGCGGCCCTCGCTAGGCCTTGGCCAGGGTCATCAAGCCACACCCGTACGCTTTCGCGCGGCCGATTCCCTCAGTGAGAGCTGCCCGTAGAGCATCGGGGTCAGTGACATGGAGTAAGCCGTCGTATGTTGCCATAGCGATCGTGACGTTTCGTCCCTGCTGGGCGTGGCGGCGCTCAAACCTGGCTGCATTGCGATTCTTGACTACTAGGTTTGGGTCCCTGGTCTCTGTCTGAGCGATTGAGAAACCACACTTGCCTGCACGGCGCATCAGCCATTCTTGCTGCTGTGCCGGAGTGACGTGGGCCTTTACTTTTCCTCTCTCGTTTGGGCCTGCGTTTATGTTGCGTACGGGGTTGGCTGTGAGGCGGAAGGCCCATTTTTGTCCTTCCTCTAAGCGTTCAAGGAATGGCGTGTAATCCGCCGTATCCCAGGTTGCAGTAGTCGGCCATCCTGCCTGCTCAACTAGATGAGTAAGGTCCGGGCGTTTCGGACTCACTATGAACAAGTCAGTTTTTGTAGGGCTAGAGTCAACGCGCCATAGGACTCGCCCTGGGGTTTCTGAGGGAAATCCTGCGAGCACAGCTGCATGCATTCGTTGCTGGGCGCTGAGAAGATGTCGCGCTCCGCGACGTGATGTGTTAATCCCGAATCGGGTTAAAAACATCAGGCACCTCCAAGTACAGCCATGAAGTCCATGTCACGGTCGTGGCCGGCGGGGTTGTGAACCCGCTGTGGCTGAACCCGCACCACTTCGCGCCATCCGTACTCACGGCGGATCGGGCTGAATGATTCAGGGACGTCACGGACAACTTCAGTGACTGTGTCGCCCGTCACTGTTGTTGCCCCCACATCTAGGTACAGGGGAAGGTCGATCTCTTTGCCTTGTCTCCGGCGATGCCATGCGGAAGCTTGCCAAGGCACCTGCCTGAGCGCCTCTTCCAGCTCGGCGTCATGCACACCGAGGCTGACCTGCCCTGACAGGGGACAAGAGCGCCGTCCGAGATAAAGCGGGAATGATGGATTTTTCAGCGCGTCGTTGAGTCCCTCAAGAAGGTTCTGGTCTCCGCTGACCCCAGCTACGAACACAGCATCGGCCAGGTAGTAGCGGTAAGACAGCGGCATTGACGTTCGTTTTGGCTCCTGCCAGCGAATGGCTGTGTGAAAATCACGAACAATGCGCCCAGGTTGGTCCACTCGCACGCCGAACAGCAGATGTGCAAGATCTTCGATGGGGTCGCTGCGCCGTCTTCCTTGTGCAGCAGCGAGCAACCCAACAACCCCGCTTTTTGTCGGCTCACTTCGAGTGAGCCGCTGCGTGAATCGACTGGAGTCGCCCCACGATTGCAAAGGCCCAGCGAGGCGGAGCAGTAATACCGCCATCAGGCGTCGCCGCTCTCGGTGCGGTGTGACATGTGTGCAGTGACAGCGGAGCCAAGCTCATCCAGTGTGGAACGCGTTCCGAGATCGTCAAGGGATTTTGCTTTAGGGGACACTCGGACAACGAAAGAAGCTAAAGGCTTTCCTGCGTATTGGGTTTCCACTTCGTGTGCGTAGTCAGCCAAGGCTTGGGCAGAGGGCTCAACGTAGCCGCTGGCGGAGGTAACTGCTTCTTCAAAAGCGCCGATGAAGTTCGTTGGCGCCTTCCTCACCTGCACCAGGACAGCATCGACCGGGGTGTGGTTGGCAAAGGTGTTCTGTTTTCCTGTTGGCATGCTGCGCACGAAAGCATCGATGAATGCTTTCGTTGCTGTTAGCGCTGCTTCCTCTGATCCGAGGTTTGTGATGAGTTGATCGATTGCGATTGTTGCGTATCGGTAGAAAGTCGCAGATGTGAATTCAACTGTGCCTAACATGCCTGCGCCAGCGTTGTCAGCTGGTGCTTTGTCATCTACTGCGGTGTAGTAGTCATGTTCCACTGTGGCGGCGTGGGTGGAGATGGCATGCGCCACCTGGCAGGCAGCGTCGACATTCAGTTGCTTGTCATCAGCGACCATTCTTCCGAAAAGGGCAACTTCGATGCCGTGTTGTGCCCGTGCGGCCTCGGTGAGGGCTTTCTTGTCGAGTTTTTCCCCGGGGGCGGCTGCGGCAGCGATTTCAGCGAAACGGTCCAACTGTGCGTTGCTGAAAAAGGTGAGGTACTCGGTGAGGTTGGCTTCTGCGGTGTCGTCTTTTTTAGTTCGTCCTTTTTCTAATTTGAACCCCAGCAGAGTGATGGCCTCAACAGCACGGTTGGTGGCGTCTTCATGTTCTAGTGCGTGTGTGGCTACCAGCCGTTCGGTGATTTGTTGCACGGCGCGTTTTGTGCGTAGAGCCAAGTGACTAGCTTCGAGGTGCTGGCTGAAGTCCTGACGCGTGGCTTTTTTCCATGCTTGGCTGCTGACTCGTGCTCGTTGCACACCTCCGTAGAAAGCGTTCTTGGGAGTTCCGGTGTCATCGCGGTTGATGTTGCTCGGCGGAACGGACTGAAGGACGTGAATATCGATGTAGGTAGCGGACATGCTGTTCTCCTGTCAGGTGGGGAAGGTCAAGATGTGTTACTGGGCAGATCGGTTGCTGAAGAAATCTCGTCCCCAGCGGCGGCGAATCGTGGCCGAGCTGGAAGGGTTTTGCAGCTTGCTTAGGTCGCTGCAGAGTGCGACGTAGTCCAGGGCGATGTGTTCTCGACGAAGCAATGTGATGAGCCCGCGAAGGTGATACATCGCGGCTTCGAAGCTGGGAGCCGCGACCAGCGAGGTGAATCGTTTGAGGATGGGGCTTCGTTCGTCGTCAGCGCCGGGGAGTTGTTTGAGTGCGCGCCCTAAAGGGACACCGGCGCAGTGCATACCTGTTGGTTGAGAGCTTTGGTGCACGGCATACAAAACCAAGGTTGCGTGCATAGCTCTTTCTTCACGCGTTATCGCATCTGTGTGGCCAAGTAGCTGTTCTGGAATGGCCGCGTAGATGAGAGGCCATGCGCCTCGGTCATTTTCGATTTTTCCGGGGCTGCTTTTGCGCAGGGTTGCTATGGATGCTGCTGCCCACGCTGATGGTTGAGATCCAGGCCGCACGTATTCGGCTTGCAAACGTGCAATGACCTTGCCCGTGGCGTTTCTTAGCTCAGAGGGTTTGTCCCGTGCAGCTGTAGCGGATTCTTTTTGGAGTGTTGATGAGTGAGGCTCGATCATTGCTGCTCCTTGCCATCCGACGGTGACTCAATTTTTGGTTCGTCGGTCTGTTTTTCCTGCGGGAAGGCGTATGGGAGGGCTTTTTTGAGGGCGGCGCGGAAAAAGTTCTCAGCGATCGATGTGTTGAGGTAGCGGCTGTTGACTGTTCGGCCCACCAAGGCTGGGGTTCCTGCTGCTTGCGCGAGTTCGCTTGCTACTCGATTGGCGATGTGCCAGACCGTTTGTTGCCATGCCTGTCGACGTTCGTCGAGGTTCTCGGCTGTTAATGTCCCCACCCATGTTCGGTATGGGAGATCAAGGAGGGCGTAGGTTGTTTCTCCAGCTCGCGCTCGGGCTCCGTCTTCCATGCCTGGCAGGAGGTGTCGCCCGCTGGCATCTGCAAGATTTGTCGCTAACCGCCCCAGAGCGCGGACTGCTTCCTCAGCGGCGTCGACAGCGTCGATTGCTTGGCGCCTGACGAGGGGGTCTGCGATGACGGCAGGCGCGAGTTCCAGTCGGTCATCAATCACTGCAGTCACTGATGCGCTTTGCGCACCGTATTCCATGCCGACAGCTCGAAACCGCATGGGAAAGTCCCGTTTAACGATGCCGTCATCGACGAGGTCAGAGAGCCACTCCAGATTGCCAGCGCGCAGGAAAGCTGCAGCATTTGCTTTGGTAGCAGCTTGGCTTACCCGCTCCCCCAGCATGCTCCCTAAACCGCGCCATAGAGCCCGCGAAGGTTGATGCGCCAATGGCATATACGTCGTTACCCCGTTGGCTTTCTTTGTCTGTGGTTCGCTGAATCTCCACGACGTCATCGGTTCTACGGTTTGACGGTTCTGCGGTCCCAATGGGTCACCGTTAGCTAGAAGGACATCGACCACATTGAATCCGTCATGGATAAGTCGGACTCGGCGCCCCTGCCAGGTAGCAGCGCTAACGGGTCCTCGAGGTTGTGGGTGAGTCAGATCTATCTCGGCGCCGACCGGTTCTCGCTCCCAAGGGGGAAGGTCATCGGCGCGCCAGAATCGCAGCGAAAGGTTAAGGAGCAGTGTTTCAGCGAGAGTTTTGCCCTCAAGGATGATCAGGCCGAGCCAACCAGTGAATCCTACCCCGATGGGGTATCCCTTACCTCCTTTAACGCGGTCATCTCCGACTGCGCCGGATTTAATTCCGGAGTAGTCGTAGGCCTGAACATGCACAAGCCATCGGGCTGCTTCAGCGAAGGAAAGCTGCTCAGAGGACTGGCCTGCCCGGGTTGTAAAGAAGGGCGCTCCGTCTGGAAGTTCAGCGATGATTTTTCCCAGGCCTGAGGTTTTACCGGATGCTGTATGTAGCCCAGCTACTTGGAAGAACGGTGTGCGCGGGTGCAGTAGGTCGAATCGGTCGGCATGCTTCATGAGGTAGGGACAGACCTGTTCAACAGGCAGGCGACGTTGTTCCCATAGCTGTTCCCAGGTTGTCATTTCTTCGCCTTCGGGCACGTCTATGGCCCGGTAGAGAATGGCCAGCATTAAACGCAGGCAGGCTGCCTCCTGAGTAGGTATTTCTCCACCCAGGCCAGTGATCTGATGGGCACGTTCGAACGCCTCCAGTAGCCCGATCTGTTCGACTTCACCCGATTGGCTTCTGGCCAGGAGCCACGGCTCTGTAAGGAGGTTGAAGGAGGTGTGTTTTTTCTTTGGTTCTGTGGATGATGTCGTGGGCGCAATGGTCATGTGTTCTCCCTGGACGTGGTGACGGTTAGACCTGTTTCCAGCTCGTAGGCGACATCGAGGTTTGCGACACGTGCGTGCCCCTGCTCGTCGAGGACTAGCACCAACTGCCCTTGAAGCCAGGGGCAGTCCTGTTGCCATCCGGGAAATGACATGTCTTCCAGGGCGGCGATGATGTTGTCGATGTCAGAGGCGGTACTCCACGCCGGTAACCGGACAGTGCATCCGGCGAGGGCGCGCGCTATGCGCGGTTCAGGTGGGAAGTCCAGCGGGAGGGCGGTGTCTTCAGGAAGGCCAGATCCCGGCATGGGACGGATGGTTCCGTTGATGCGTTGCACAACGATCACTTCGAGACTGTCTTCGCTGTCTCGAACCTGGCTACGGCCGCCATTGCCGCCATTGCCGCCATCAGGGTCTCCTTTAACGAAGAACCCGGAGCGCGCTAGGAGACCCTCATGGCTGGTTGGTGGACCAAGCAGAAAAGCAGTTGCCTTGCTTTTGGCTTTTTCGACACGCTCCAGTTCACGTTGCTCTGCTACTTCCCATGCTTTTTCCCATCCTTGAGGGGCGGTGAGATCGGGCGCGTAGGCCCGGTCCACCAGCGTTGGTATGTCTTGGGGAAGATGGATTTTGTTGCCGTGCTGCTGGAGGGTAGCGGCAGCTCGAAGTAGTTGGATGCTTCCGTATACCCGTTCTGATCCTGCGTCCGCTTTAACGGGGCTGTGTTGTCAGTCGGCGCCGGTCAAAAGAACCCGGGGAGCACGCAGGAGCGGCGGTCGGTCTTTTTCTTCGACGCCACGGGTGTGCCTGTGTAGGCGGCCTAGCCGTTGGAGCAGTAAGTCGATCGGCGCTAGGTCGGTGACCATGAGGTCAACGTCTATGTCGAGTGATTGCTCAAGTACTTGGGTTCCTACTAGAACAAGCCTGTGAGGACGTGTCCCAGCTAGGCAGGAACTTCCACGGCCAAGTCGCCCGCGCAGGTCGTTTTCCCGTGCAGCCCGATCTATGGAGAGGAAACGACTATGTACTAGCAGGACTTCTGTGTGCGGCAATGCGCGGCGTAAGGCTTGCCATGTTGTTTGCGCTCGACTCACCGTGTTGCGGACCACTGCGACGCATCCCCCCTCAGCGAGGTCGCTGGCGAGTCGAGACGCTAGGGATGGAATGTCATCGGGGAATTCTTCAACTGTGATGGTGCGGGGCCGGTGCGATTTTTGTTGTGTCTCTATTTCCCGGAAAGAGGCATCAAGTAGCAGTGTGCGCGGGTATCCCTTTGGTGTAATCGAATCTGGAGTAGCTGAAGGGGTGGGGTGTGCGGATGAGCTTCGGGCTGCACCTTTGGCATATGCGTTCACTAATTGTGTGCGTTGCGCCTGGGGCAGGGTTGCTGACATCAGCACCACGGGAGTTCCGTATGCGCCTAGCCATACGAGGATTGCGGCCAGGTACTCACGCATGTAGGTGTCAGCAGCATGGACCTCGTCGATTACTACTACTTTCCCGGCAAGTGCGAGGTGTCTTAGTGCTAAGTGTTTGCTTCGCAGGGCACCGAAAAGTATCTGATCGATAGTTCCGACTACGAAAGGTGCGAGTACGCCTTTTCGGCGTCCCCTGGTCCAGGCGTTGACTGCAGCGAGCGCATGGTTGGGGGGGGTCATCGTCGTCGTGTACTTCGGTGATCCACCTGTCGTCGGCTAGCCCTTGATATTCGTCATTGAGGCCAGCTTTGGCGTGTGCGAGGAACATGCTCAGGGCACCGTTGCCGGGCAGTGAGTCGATCCAGGCGCGCACCCGGCCGAACATGGCGTCAGATGTCGCCATTGTGGGCAGGGCCATGAAGACGCCTTGCATGCCGAATCGATATGCGAGGATTTCCGCAGCTGCTAGACCAGCTTCGGTTTTACCGCTTCCCATTTCTGCTTCAAGGATGATCAGTGGAGGGCGTTTGGCGGCCCAGGCGGCGTGGATGGCTGCGGTTTGGGTTGGAGTGGGCTCGTACTCAGCTAGGGCGGGGAAACGCTGCGTCAGGAGATCCCGTGGATTAGGGGGAGGTTTTATTGGTTTCCATGGCGTGGGTAGCGCGAGCAGTTCCCAGTTGATTTCACAGTTAGAGCGGTCACCGTAGCCGAAGCGGCCTTCATCGCTGGCAAGCCAGTCGGCCACGACTACAGTCGATGCTGCCAGTGCTTGCACTGTGGCCGGCAGGGGGCGGGATAGCCAGTCGTTGAGGCGTTTGTCTGCGCCGGTGAGTGCTGTGATGTGGTTGAGGATTTCTTTTCGGGCTTGTTCCCATGCGGGGCCGCCTAAGTAGTCGGGGCGCTGCCGGAGTGCTTCTAGTTCACCGGAGTTGGGGAGCGTGCCATGGTGGGCCCCTACAGGGACCGCGAGCGCGGCGGAGGCACGTGGTGTTGCTGCGAATTTTTCTTCTAGCCAGTTCCGGAGGATGAGATATCCGAGAGCGCCGTGGGGAGCTGTGCGTGTTTCTGAGAGCGGGACGTTGAGATCAAGGCCAGCGGCGTGTAGCCGGCCGGTCATATCGGCGGCTTTGATAGCGAAGGCTGGGGTGGCTTTTCCGATGTCGTGTATGCCTGCGAGCCAGCTCAGGAGAATTTTTCCGTCTGCGCTTCCGCCGGGGAGAGCTGCGGCGATGGTGTTTTTTATAGCGGTGGGGAGCCAGTTATCCCAGAGGAGTTCCGCGACGTGCGTGGCGTCTTCTAGGTGGCGCCACAGTGGCAGCCATGAGTCTTGGCCGGGGTTAGTTTTCCCCATATTGCTTGCACGGCTGTGCTCCATGCATGCGCTGGTCGTGGCGGCTCCATCCCCGCTCCTTTGCGTGGCTCCTGTATGAAGAATACCCAGGAGGTTTGATGGAGCTAATTAAATTTTTGGGAGGTTAGACGCATCTGAACTGCAGGGACGCCGCCCATTAGGCCTTGAAGTGCGCACAGTTTGATACTGCGGTGTTGTCGCAGTAGATACGTGTTAACCCTGCGTGAGTATGGCATTGAGCCGGGGGCACGCAGGGGTTAACACGTATGAGGGGTTGGTGGTTTTTAGCGGCGGAGCAGTTGGGAGACTTCGTGGGCGAGTTGCACGGAGGCTTCGATTTCTACTTTTCGGCTGGAGACTGATTCGACGTTGAATCCGAAGGGGATGCCTAGGTGGCGGCAGTATTGGGCTAGTTCTTGTGCGGCTCCGGCGGCGTGTGCGGCAGATAGGCCCAGTGGGTCGTCGGTGTCTTCGAGTTCGTTGCTTAGCCAGCGGGGTACGTCTACGCCGAGCCAGCGTAGGAACTCTAGTGATTTCAGGGATCCGCAGACGGATAGGGTGAAGATGATGGGGGCCGGGCGGAGGTCTTTTTCGGCGCGTAGGGCGCGGGCGTAGTCCGAGACCATATCTTTGGCGGAGCGTCGGTCGTAGACGACTTGTGTGACGAAGAAGGAGCAGCCTTGTCGTTGTTTCATGACGAGGCGGTCTTGTTCATCTCCGTGGCGAGCGTGGCGTTCAGGGATTGCAACTGCGCCTAGTGGTGTTGGTGAGTTTTCGTTCCGGTAGACCTCGTAGGCTTCCCGTAGGCTCATTTTTACGGGGGTGTCTTTTGAGGGTGCCCCCACGAACACGGTGGATACTTCTGCGGGTGCGGTGTTCAGGAAGCTGCGTAGCTGTTCTGGGGTGTATTTGCCGACTGAGCGGTAGATGATGCTGTGCCCTTCCCAGGCTTGTAGGTATTCGGCTTGGTAGGAGGCTGGGTCGTGTGTTTCGGAGAACGGGAATGGGCGTTCTTGTTCGGTGCGGCTGCTTTCGTCGGCGAGGTCGTACAGGATCAGTGAGTCCAGCGCGAGTCCGTCCAGGCGGGTCAGGGTACGGCCTGCGATTTCTGGCAGTTTTTCTGGGTCGGTGGAGCGCCGTGGTGGGGTGATGCCGAAGAACAGCAGTTCTCCTTTGCCGTGAGCGATTGTTTCTTTCACTCGCGGTATCCCGACTTCTGACATTGTTGCGACGGGGCCTGCTGTGGCTGCTGTGCCTGGCCGTACTCGTGGGGGCCGGCCGGGTTCAGGTTCGGTTGCGTCGCCTAGCATGCGGCGCACGGCTACGTCGTCGGTCAAGGCAGGAGAGTTGCTGTTCTTCTCGGGTCGATCCACCCGCGAAGGTTATCTTCCGTTGCTGGTGGTCTCCAGTTCGGTTCGCGCGGAGACGGTGGGTTGTTCGTTGCGGGCTGCGTTCAGCCACACCACGAAACCAGCGATAACGAAGGCGCCGTAAACCGCATACAACACTGCTGATGGGTAGTACTGGCTGTGCCATAGCAGCGGCACTCCTACTACGTCTACGGCTACCCAGGCCAGCCAGAAGTCCACCCATCCGCGGGCCATGGCGTAGGTGGCGATGAATGAGCCGACGAAAATCCATGCGTCTGTCCAGTAGTACCAGCGCGGCGCGGGCCATCCTGCTCCTACCGTCGCGAATATTTGCTGGCAGATCACCACGAGGGTGATCCACACGGCGATGTATGTGGCGCGTTCTTTGGTGGTGGCCCAGCGGGGCACGATAGCTGGGGCGTTTTTCGCTTTCCCTGCAGAGCGGCGGCGCCACATCCACCAGCCGTACACGCTGGTCAGGACGAAGAACACTTGCCGGAATGCTTGTCCGAGCAGGGGTTGGCGGCCGTCGGCGAACCCGACTGCGGCCCCCACGAACACCGTGAACAGGATCACGTTGCCGATGATCCCGACCGGCCAGGCCCATACGCGTCGGCGCATGCCGCCGATCGCCGAGGCTAAACCGAACCCGTTGCCGATGATTTCTCGCCAGTACAGGGGATAACCGGCCACGTCGATCTGTGCCTCGTAGATCGACTGTAAAACGTCGCTCACAGCTGTCTCGCCGTGCCTTTCTTCAGAAGGGAACCGTCATATGTGTTGACGGGGAAGGCTTACAGGTCACGTAATGCCACGGCGGTGGCGATTGCTGCCTGCGCAGCTTCGTGTCCTTTGGATTCGTGTGAGGTACTCAAGCCGGAACGGTCAGCGGCTTGGGCTTCGTTATCGCAGGTGAGAACCCCGAATCCGATCGGGGTTCCGCTGTCTAGGGCCACTCGTGTCAGGCCTGAGGTGACTGCTTGGGAGACGTATTCGAAGTGTGGCGTGCCACCTCGAATCACCACTCCCAGCGCCACGACTGCGTCGTGGTTTTCGGCGAGCTTGGCTGCCACGACGGGCAGTTCGAAACTTCCGGGCACACGGATCACGGTTGGTTCTGCCACCCCGGCTTCTTCGCATGCCAGCTGCGCCCCGGCGATGAGAGCATCCATGAATTGGTCATGCCAGCTGGCTGCGGCGATCGCAACCTTCAAGCCTGCTCCATCCATATTCTCCAAATCTGGCGACCCAAAACCTGCCATCACATATCCTTTCCGGCCCCGGAGGTTGCGCCCTCCGGTATACCCATCACGTCATGGCCCATACGGCGAGCCTTCGTTTCCAAATAGCGAACATTTTCACTGGTCACAGGCGTAGCCACCGACACGGACTCGACCACATCAAAACCTGCCTGCCGCAGCGCCGACACCTTTGCAGGGTTACCCGTCAACAAGCGCACCCTGTCCACCCCCACATCGGCCAAGACAGCCGCCGCGGCACCATATTCACGCGCATCAATCGGCAACCCCAGCCGCGTCTGCGCATCCACAGTGTCTTCACCCTCATCCTGCAGCGCATACGCCTCCAACTTCGACAACAAACCAACCCCCCTACCCTCGTGGCCACGCAGATACACCACCACTCCCCCATCACGGGCGATACGCGCCATCGACGCCTCCAACTGCGGGCCGCAATCACAGCGCCGTGACCCAAACGCATCCCCGGTCAAACACTCCGAATGCACCCGCACCGTACTCACCCCCTGCGCATCAACCCCCACCCCACCGGCCCCTGGCGCTATCAACGCCACATGCTCAGCGCCAGTCAACACATCCAGGTACCCCACCATGTCGAACGTGCCATGAGCAGTCGGCAACACCGTCCTAGAACCAGGCCGCACCCGGTCATGCACCTGCCGATACGCCACCAAATCCTCAATCGTGATCACCGCAAGACGATGCTCACGACCCAAAGCCAACACCGCCTCAGCCCGCATCATCTCCCCGGAATCATGCACCAGCTCACCAATCACCCCCACCTCAGGCAACCCCGCCAACCGACACAAATCCACCGCCGCCTCCGTGTGCCCACCCCGCACCAACACGCCCCCCGGCCTGGCCCGCAACGGAACCACATGCCCCGGCCGCGTGAAATCCTGCGGACCAGCCTTCGGGTCAGCCAACAACCGCGCCGTCAACGCACGATCCGCCGCCGAAATACCCGTACTCACCCCCACAGCAGCATCCACCGTCACCGCATACGCAGTGCCATGCGGATCCTGGTTATGCTGCACCATCGCAGGAAGACCCAACGCATCAGCCCGCTCCTGCGTCATCGGCGCACACAAATACCCCGACGAATGCCGCACAGTCCACGCCACCCACGCCGCATCCGCCGTCGCCGCAGCCAGAACAACATCCCCCTCGTTCTCCCGGTCCGCGTCATCCAAAACCAACACCGGACGCCCCGCCCGCAACGCCTCCAGCGCATCCTCAATAGAAGACAAACCCTCCACGGACTCCCCCGCAGCACCATTAACCAAAGACTGCGCCGACATACTCATCACGCCCCCACCACGCCCTGGCCACACGGCCCCAACAACCGCTCGACATACTTGGCCACCACATCAACCTCCACATTCACCCTTCCCCCAACCTTCACCTCACCCAATGTGGTCGCCTCCAAAGTTGTAGGAATCAACGACACCTCACACCCCGTCTCCGTCAATGCACTCACCGTCAACGACACCCCATCCAGCGCAATCGACCCTTTATGCACCACATACCGCCGCAACTGCTGCGGCAGATCAAAAGCAACCACCTCCCACCGCTGCCCCGGCACACGCGAACGCACAGTCCCCACCCCATCCACATGCCCCTGCACCACATGCCCACCAAAACGCCCCGAGGCTGGCATCGCCCGTTCCACATTCACCCGCATCCCCGGCTCCACCCCATCCAACGAAGAACGCAGCAACGTCTCACGCATCACATCCACCGAAAACGTGTCCCCATCCACCTCCACCACCGTCAAACACACACCACTAACCGCGATCGAATCACCCGGGCGCGCATCCGAGGTCGCCAACGCGCTACGCACCCGCAGCACCGCCGAATCCGTCAGCCACTGCACCGCAACGACCTGACCGACCTCTTCAACAATTCCTGTGAACATCTACGCAACCGCCCCTTCCGAAACTGAAACCCCATTAATCTGCTCCTGCTGCGCCGCGGCCGGAACACGCAACACACAGCGCACATCTGCACCCACACGCTCCACCTCACACAACTCGAAACGACGCACCTGACTCATCGAAGAAACACCGAGATCACCCACCGCACCCACACCAGAGCCCAACAATGCTGGCGCCACATACGCCACCACCTCATCCACCAACCCAGCCCGCACAAACGCAGCCGCCAACGTCGGCCCGCCCTCCAGCCACACATGCCGCACCTGCCGCGCATGCAACTGCGCCAACACCACCTGCGGATCCCGCGTCCGCAAATGCACCGCCGGCACCAACGACGGCACCGACGGGTCAGTCATAAACACGCGCGCATCACCTGGAACATCACGACACCCCACCACCACCCGCAACGGCTGCCGCCCCACCAACCCACCGGAGCCATCACGCACCATCAACGCCGGATCATCAGCCAACACCGTGCCCGTACCCACCACAATCGCCCCCGCAGCACCGCGCCGCACATGCACATCCGCGCGTGCCTGCGGACCAGTAATCCACTTACTCGACCCATCAGCTGCTGCCGAACGCCCATCCAACGTCGCCGCGAACTTCCACGTCACCCACGGACGCCCCCGCAGCACCGCAAACTCCCACTCCCGCACCAAGTCACCAGCCTGAGCTACCAACTCCCGCACACACCGCGCCTCATCGCTCTGACCAGCATCCCGGCACCACTGCGGCACGCTATCCACCTGCACCCCAGCAGCACGCAGCGTCTGCGCACCCCGGCCAGACAACGCGCCCACATCGTGACGCAACAACACCACCCGAGACACACCCGACTCCACCAACGCCGTCACACACGGCCCCGTCCGGCCAGTGTGATTGCACGGCTCCAAAGTCACATACGCCGTACCCCCCACCGGTGAAGCGCCACTTTCCCGCACCCGCAGCAACGCATCCACCTCAGCATGCGCCGTACCAGCACCCCGGTGATACCCAACCCCCAGCTGCACCCCAGCCGAATCCGTAATTACGCAACCCACACGAGGATTCGGATCAGCGGCCGGCCCCAACACGGCAGCATCCAACGCGGCACGCAAATGAACCAGATCACGCGCCCCAACCACAGCCGCAACCATCTAAACCTCCCGGATGAGCATGCAATGCACACACCACTCCGGGATTCATGACGAGTCGACATAGCACCGAACACGCAGCCACAACCAACGTGACCACGCACGGCATCAACCGCCAACAGCAACACCACAACGACACCACACGGGTGCCACAAGCGTCACTGCACGCACTGCCTCCCATCCGGACTTTCACCGTCGGCTCTGGAATTTCACCAGATCGGCCAAGACCCTGCACACAGTGCAGAAACTCGGTTCGCGGGCTTTCACCGCCGGCTCGGAATTACACCGACCCCGGAGCACGTACGAGTCACACTATCCCACCACCCACCCAGCCACACCCCACCCACTCAACAAACAGTGCACTCCCACCCCCGCACATCCACCACCAAATCCGCCCGATCCCGCGTAGCCGTCACCAACACCGCATTCTGTGCATCCACACCACGAGTCGCCCGCTCTAACGCTGCCTCAGCAGAACGACCATGCAACTGATGCCGCTGCGCCAACCGCTGCACCCGCACCGACTCATCCCCCTGCACAAACCACACCTCATCCAACAAACCACGCACCTTCACCCACGCCCCCGAATCCAACAACAGGTAATTCCCCTCCGTCACCAAAAATGACACCGACGCCGGCAATTCCACCGCACCAGCAACCCCGTTATGCAACGACCGCTCATACACCGGAGCCCACACCACCTCCTCATCACGAGCACGCAACCGCCGCAACAAATTCACATACCCCTCAGCATCAAATGTCTCCGGCGCCCCCTTACAATCCACATCACCGCGAGCCGAGAGCACCTCATGCGCTAAATGAAAACCATCCATCGCAAACAAAGCAGCACAAACCTGCCCACCCAGTGACTCCATCAACGCCCGCGCAAACGTGGACTTACCCACCCCCGGCGGCCCCACCAAACCCAACACAAAACGCTCACCACCAGCCGAAGCAGCCAAACTCAACCGACTCGCCCGCGCCAACGCCTCCTCAACCCCCACAACCTCAGGCATCAGATATGCCTGTGCTTGTTAGCCAACGCGCGCAGCTCATCCACTGCCGAAGCCGCAGACTCCGCCCCATACACGGCAGAACCAGCAACAAAAACATCCGCGCCCGCCTCAGCACACTGCTCAATCGTCGATGCAGACACACCACCATCAACCTGCACCCAAATATCGCCACCATGACGACGCACAGCCTCACGCACCTGCGCAACCTTCGGCATCATGTCAGCCATAAACTTCTGGCCACCAAAACCAGGCTCAACCGTCATCACCAGCACCATGTCCAGCTCCGGCAACAAATCCTCATACGGACCAAAATCCGTACCCGGCTTAATCGCCATCGACGCCCGCGCACCCGCAGCACGAATAGCCCGCGCCAACGACACTGGATCCGCAGCAGCCTCCACATGAAACGTCACACTCTGCGCACCGGCCTCCGCGAACTGCGGCGCCCACCGATCCGGATTCTCAATCATCAAATGACAATCCAACGGAACAGGAGTCACCTTCAACAACGACTCCACGATGGGCAACCCCAACGTCAAATTCGGGACGAAATGGTTATCCATCACATCCACATGCGCCCAATCAGCATTGGCGATCGCTTGCAACTCCGAAGCCAAATGGGCGAAATCCGCGGACAAAATACTCGGTGAAATCTGCACAAATCCACGATAGAACCCCCACCCCCGGGGCTCCATCGCTCGCGCAACCGCTCAGATCACACAACCAGCACCATCAACACCCTCACCCAGCAGCATCCCCCACCCGCAGCAACGCCAAAAACATTGCATCCGTACCATGCACATGCGGCCACAACTGCACATACGGCGCCGCTCCCAACCCCTGAACTTGCTCACCATCAGCGCCACGCACCCACTGCTGAGCGTCCAACACAGACACATGCGCATTCCGCTCCAACGCACCCTGCACCACATCCACCGTCTCCACCGGATGCGGACTACACGTCACATATGCCACCACACCCCCCACGCGCGTGGCAGCAATCGCCGAATCTAACAACTGCCCCTGCAGCTGCGCCAACTCCGCCACATCCCGCGGAACACGCCGCCACCGCGCCTCCGGACGGCGCCGCAACGCACCCAACCCCGTACACGGGGCATCCACCAACACCCGATCAAACCCGCCAGGCTCCTCCGCGCCCAAAGAACGCCCATCACCAACACCAACAAACACCTCAGCACCAGCATCCTGCGCCGCCGAGACCGCCTGCTCCACCAACTCAGCTCGATGCTCACTCACCTCATTAGCGAACACCGCCACATCACCCGGATACCCAATCGATAACGCAGCCAACAAGCCCGCCTTACCGCCAGGACCAGCACACATATCCAACCAGCGCTCACCATCACCACCGGCAACTGGCTCCACCGGCACCCCCACCAACGCCGGAGGTAGCAACACCGACCCAGGATCTTGCACCGCCGCACGCCCAGAACGCACCGCCGCGATACGGCCAGGGTCACCACCATCAAGAACAACCGAATACGCAGACAACGACAACGGCTTGGCCCCGGCCTCCACCAACTCCTGCACATCAGCCAAACCAGGACGCGCCACCAAAGCCACCTTCGCCCCAGCATTATCAGCCTCCAGCAGCTCCACCAACGCCTGCCGAACAGCCTCCCGGCCACCTGCCTCATCCCCAGCATCCGCGCCAGGGACACTTCCATGAGCAACCAGCGCAGCCCGCAGCGCACGCACCACCCACGCCGGATGCGAATACAACACCGCTAACCGCTCAGCCTCATCATCCACCCCCTCAACAACACGCTCACACCACTGTTCCCGCGAGCGCTCACTGACTCGCCGCAGCACCGCATTAGCGAACTTGCTCGCTCCCACACCGACCTCGCCACGCACCAGCGCAACCGTCTCATCGACTGCCGCATGCACCGGGACACGCATGTCAAGAATCTGATGCACTCCCAAACGCAGCGCAGCCAACACATCCGCGTCCACGTCTTCAACGCGACGATTCCCCGCCACGCTGATCACCGCGTCATAAAATCCCCGCATCCGCGTAGTTCCGTAGACAAGCTCCGTGACGAATGCGTAGTCCTGCCGATGCAGCGTTGCTCGACGTAGCCGTGCCGGAAGGTCCAGGTTGGCGTACGCCCCTTCTTCGATGGCGCGCATCGCCTGGAAAGCCACCGAACGTGCTTTATCGCCATGACGAGACCGTTGCGAAGGGCGTTGCGCAGAACGCCGCGAGGCATCACTGACCCGGGCGCGCCCCCCGTACCTCACTCGCCCTTGACCTTCAAAGCCCCGGCCTGCGTTCTTGCCCTGACCACGCGCATCGCTCATCGTCCTACCAACTCCCCATCCTCGATACGGACGCCGCGCGCCCAGTCACTGGCCACCATCATTTTCTTTCCAGCTGGCTGAACCTGCTGCAGCTCAATAACTCCATCACCAGTCACCACATGGACTGATCTCTTGCTCACCACGAGCCGCCCCGGTTCGGCTCCTTCGGGAATTTCGACAGCGCCAGGGGCCGCGACCTGCATCTGTCCCACCCTCAAACGGACACCACGGAACAAGGTCCACGCCCCAGGGCTAGGTGTGCAGCCCCGTGCTCGACGGTCTAGGTCGATGGCGCTGGCTGACCAGTTCAGTCGCGCATCTTCGTGTGAGAGTTTGGCGGCGTAACTGACGCCTTCCTCTGGTTGCGGGACGGGCGTGGCTGTTCCTGCCTCGATGGCATCGAGGCAGGACACCAGTAGAGTGGCTCCCTCCTGAGCAAGACGCTCCAGCAGTTCACCGGAAGTTTCGTGTTCTCCGATCTGGGTAGTCAGCGTGTCGATGACTGGCCCTGTGTCCAGGCCTTCTTCGAGGAGGAAGGTGCTGGCTCCGGTGACGGTGTCTCCTGCGATGATTGCTTGCTGCACTGGGGCGGCTCCACGCCATGCTGGCAGCAGTGAGAAGTGCAGATTTATCCAGCCATGCGTGGGGATGGAGAGCACTTCCGGTGGGATGAGGCCTCCGAAAGCAACCACGGGGGCTGCATCTGGGGCGAGATCACGCATGCGGGAAACGAACTCGGGTTCTGAAGGGGTGGCAGGTGTTAGTACTTCGACGCCGGCAGCTTCGGCAACTTCCCGCACTGGACTGGGGCGGAGTTTTTTTCCCCTGCCTGCGGCGGCATCAGGGCGGGTGACAACGGCGAGGATTTCGTGACCAGATTCCAAGAGTGCCTGGAGTGAAGGCACTGCCACTTCAGGCGTGCCAGCGAAGACAAGTCGCATCAAATTCCTGCTTTCCTGCTGTGTTTCTACGGGGTGCGGCACGCTGTTGGGTCGCGTCGTGTGTTGTTGGTGGTGCTCAGGTCGATCGCTCAGTCTACGGGGGTTGCGTTCGATGCTTCGCCGCTCAGGCGAGGGCTTCGAGGTCAGCGTCTCCGACGCGAACACGTACTTGTGGTTCTTGTCTGGCTGCTCGGGTGGCGCGCATCGCAGCCAAGAGGGCGGCTACGTGCTCTCGATGCTCGAGGTCGCAGGTTACTAGGGCAACTGCGGGTCGTTCGGAGACGGGGGTGTGTTCGTCTTTACTCTCGCCCGTGGCTAGCAGGGCGGGACCAAAAACGCGGGCGTTGGTGTCGTGGAGGTTTGTTTGCATGGTGTTTAACGCATCGGCGAGGGCGCCGTAGTTGCCGGTGAGTTTTGCTGGCCACATGAGCGGGGGCAGGTCCAGGCCACAGCGGTCAGCTAGTTCTCTGCTGGAAAACCATTCCGGTGCCCAGCGCACGAAAGCTTCTACTGGAGTTAGTGCGGTGCTGTCGGGAACCCCTGCGAGCACGATGCGTCCTCCTCGGCTGCGTGGCCGGGTCAGGGCGGCGGCGCTCATCCATCGGGATAGTGCTTCTTCACCGACGTCGAGGCAGGCATGTCCAAGTGCGGACCATGCATCGAGGATGATGGTGGCTGCGTAGCCGCCCTCAACAGTTGGTTCGGCTCCTGGTGTTGCGACAACCAAGGCTGGAGTGGGAGGTACTGAGTCTTTTATGTCTGCCCCGACGGAGAATCGGACAGGCACGCCGGGGAATGCTAGGCCAAGTTCTTCAGCGGTGCGTTCGCTGCCGATGACGGTGGCTCGTAATCGAAAGCCGTGACAGTCCGGGCATTGGTATCGCGGCACTGTCGTGGCGCACCAGCGGCAGGTGGGCGGCGCCTCAGCGGTGGGAAAAGACAGCGGCCCGTGGCAGTCGGGGCAGCGGGCGGGCAGAGCGCATGAGGTGCACCGGATGGACGGGACGTATCCGCGTCGCGGGACGTGAACTAAGACGGGGCCGTGCGCCAGTGCTGCTTTAGCGGCACGCCAGGCCAGTGAGGGGATGCGGGCGTGGGCTCCGGGGCCGTAGCGATCTTCTTGTTCGTGTTCACCGGCGATGGTGATGGGGGCGGCTCGGTGGCGACGCTGGGCGGGGTCTTCACTGATGGGGTGGATCCAGCCGTCATCGATCCAGGCTTGTGTATGGGTTGTGCGGGTCCAGCCGCCAACGAACAGGGCGCAGTTGTTGAGTTCGCGGCGGGTGCGGAGAATGTCGCGCACGTGAGGGTAGGGAGCATGTGGTTCGGCTAGGCAGTGGTCGCCGTCGGACCACCATGCAACGAGTCCGAGGTTAGTTACGGGGGCGAAAGCTGCTGCGCGGGTGCCGACTACGCAGCGGACGTGGCCGCGGAGCACTTTCAGCCAGGCTGTGTATCGGGCTGATGGGCCTTGACTTGCGGTGAGGCATACGTGTTGGTCCGGCCCGAGAACGGCGGTTAGGGCGGTGTCGAGGCTGGCGACATCACGGTGGTCTGGGGCGACGATGAGGGCCCCGCGACCGGATGTGAGTGTGGCGGCGGCCAGGTGCGCGAACGCGTATGGCCAGTCTTCGTCGTGTGGTAGGCCGGGTGAGGCGACCCAGGCAGCTGCAGGGTTATCGCCTTCGCGTAGGTGCCGCAGTAAGTGCTCTCCCGCTGGGTAGTGCTGCCATGGTTGGCTAGTAGGTGGTGGTAGCGGGGAAGGGTCGTTTGTTCTTGTCAGGGGTAGGTCGCGTTCTGCGGTGGCATGGCGCGGCGGGATCGCTAGGCGCAGGACGTCGTCGACTGTGCCTGCGTGGGTGAGGGCTATCTTTTGGGCGAGGGTGAGGATTTCGGGAGTGAGGACCTGTTCGGTGCCCACTACACGTCGGATGAGAGAGAAGCTGCCGTGATGGTCGCTGGTGTCTGCGCGTTCGGTGAGGAATCCGTTGAGTTCTCGGCCGGAGAAGGGCACGCACACTCGTACACCTGGTTGGGCGCTGTGGTCCATCGTTGCGGGAACGAGGTAGTCGAAGGTTTGGTCTAGTTGCGGTAGGCCAAGGCTGACAACGACCCGAGCGACTGGGTTTTCAGGCGCGAGGGGAACGCCCTCGTGAGTCTTTTTGGTGACTGTGACCGGCCCGGTGTCCAGGTCCAGACCTATGTGAAGCAAGTCTGGGGCTGCGTCTTCGCTGGCCATAAACACCCCCTTCGGTCACGTCGGCATGGGTGTAGGTGTTATCTCGTTTTTACCGCACTGCACTGTCAGTGTTGCTCTCTGCTGGGCTGTGCGCCGTCAAAACCTGGGAGGGTGTGCATGGAGCCGGTGGCTGGCGCGTTGCGTGCTAGCCACCGGCTCCCGGCGTTGCTTGGTGCCCGGTTTTAGGTGGGCTGTGCGGTGAAGAGGTCAGCCGCGGATGACGCGCTGAAGCTCTTCGACGCGGTTGGTCTTTTCCCAGGTGAAGGGGTTGTCCACGCCGTCAGCGGTGGTGCGGCCGAAGTGACCGTAGGCGGCGGTGGCCTGGTAGATCGGGCGCAGGAGGTCCAGCTGCTCAACGATGGCGGCCGGGCGCAGGTCGAACACGGCGGTGATCGCAGCCTGGATCTTCTCAACCGGGACCGTTTCGGTACCGAAGCATTCCACGTAAAGGCCGACCGGCTGGGCTTTACCGATGGCGTAGGCGGTCTGAACCTCGCAGCGCTTGGCCAGGCCAGCGGCAACGACGTTCTTGGCGACCCAGCGGGTGGCGTATGCGGCGGAGCGGTCAACCTTCGACGGGTCTTTACCGGAGAAGGCGCCACCACCGTGGCGAGCCATGCCGCCGTAAGTGTCGACGATGATCTTGCGGCCGGTCAGGCCAGCGTCACCCATGGGGCCACCAACAACGAACTTGCCGGTGGGGTTCACCAGGGTGCGGTAGTCCGAGCAGTCCAGGTTCACGCCGGAGTCAGCTAGTTCAGCCAGGACAGGCTGGATGACGTTTGCTTCGATCTCGGGCTGGAGCTGCTTCTCGAGGTCGATGTCTTCGGCGTGCTGGCTGGAAACAACAACGGTGTCCAGGCTGATGGCTTTGTCGCCGTCGTAGTCGATGGTGACCTGGGTTTTGCCGTCGGGGCGCAGGTATTCCATCTTGCCGGACTTGCGGACGTCGGTGAGGCGCTCAGCCAGACGGTGCGCGAGGAAGATCGGCAGCGGCATGAGCTCGGGGGTGTCATCGCAGGCGTAACCGAACATCAAGCCCTGGTCGCCAGCGCCCTGACGGTCGAAGGGGTCTTCGCCACCGCTGGTGCGGGTCTCGTAGGCGGTGTCGACACCCTGAGCGATGTCGGCGCTCTGCTCGCCGATAGAGATCTCTACGCCACAGCTTTTACCGTCGAAACCTTTGACGGAGGAGTCGTAGCCGATACCCAAAACAGTGCGGCGAACCAAGTTGGGGATGTCGACGTAGCCGCTGGTGGCTACCTCTCCTGCGACGTGCACGAGACCGGTCGTGACCATGGTCTCAACCGCCACGCGAGCGCGGGGGTCTTGCTCGAGCATGGCGTCGAGGATGGAGTCGCTGATCTGGTCGCAGATCTTGTCGGGGTGTCCCTCGGTGACGGACTCGGACGTGAACAGTCGAGACACGAATGCTCTCCTTGCTGCCACCGGCTCTCCGGCGGCGTCGATTGCGCCTGGAAGTTGTCGTCGGTTGACGGCCGAACGGCGATGGCTGGCCGTACCGTACCGCATAGGAGCGGCTGTGGGACCTGGCCCTCGCGGCGGTCGAACGTCGCTGTTTCGAGTTTACGGCTGGTTCAGGATCTCGCGGACCCGAGCCCAGACAGCGTGAGCTATCTCGTGTTTATCAGCAGGTCCGATAGTAACGACACCGGTTGAGTCCGGGGCGAGCAGATGCACTGTGGAACTGTCTTTCCCGAACGTGAGATTGTGTCCTACTTCGTTAGCCACAAGAAGGTCTACGCCTTTACGGCGGAGTTTGGCGCGGGCGTATTCCACAACTGTGCCTTCGCTGTCACCTGTCTCTGCAGCGAATCCCACTAGGAGAGGTCCGGTTCGGCGAGAACGTCTTTCAGCGACGAGTCCAGCCAAGATGTCGGGGTTGCGTACGAGCTCGATGGTGGGCACATCGTGTGCTTGCACGGTGGGGTCGGTTTCGTCGGTTTTCTTAATTTTCGTCTCAGAGATGGAACGTGGCCGGAAGTCAGCGACCGCTGCTGCCATTACCACGACGTCGATCGGGTTATCGACTCCATGCGCAACGTCGCAGCCGGAGGCTTCATCCACCCCGAAAGCACATCCCCAGACAGCCTCTTGCATCTGCGCAGCCGACTCGACAGAAATGACGCGTGCCCCATCTGGGTCAGGCAGTGCCACGTTCGCTGCCACCACAGTGACCTGTGCACCTAGGCGCACAGCGACCTCCGCCAGGGCATACCCCTGCTTTCCGCTGCTGCGGTTACCGATAAAACGCACCGGGTCGATCGCTTCCCTGGTGCCGCCAGCTGTCACCAGGACATGCAGTCCAGCAAGCAACGGCTGCTGTTTCTGCTCAGCTGCCCCCTCAGCCCCATCAAGGACCTTCAGCGCTGCGGCATAGATGTCTTCTGGGTCCGGCAGACGTCCCCTACCTGTGTCTTTACCTGTGAGTCGACCACTAACCGGATCAAGCACATGCACCCCTCGGGAGCGCAACGTGTTCACATTGGCAGTTGTTGCTGGATGCTCCCACATCTCTGTATGCATGGCTGGGGCCATTACAACGGGACCCGAGGCAGTGAGCAAAACATTAGTTAGCAGGTCATCGGCCATGCCGTGCGCGGCGCGGGCCAAGAGGTCAGCCGTAGCTGGGGCCACCACTACCAGATCGGCGCGCTGCCCCAGTAGCACGTGCCGCACTTGCTCCACCGAATCCCACACTTGCGAGGACACTGGGTTTCCTGACAGGGCCGACCATGTTGGCTCTCCCACGAACCGTAGTGCCGAATCTGTCGGCACTACCGTCACATCAAAACCAGACTCAGTGAATAGGCGAAGCAACGAAGCTGCCTTATATGCAGCAACTCCCCCACCTACCCCGAGCACCACGCGCCGGCCAGCACCAACATTGCTGTCCATACCAGTCACCAATTCCCCTTTGCCCTGCATCTGCATGTGTTCTCGACGCAACGCTGCGCACTCACAGCACAGACGCCAAAAGGCGCGCCTCTCATCAGAGAAGCGCACCTTTAGACGTTTTCACGTTCCTCGCGACGAACGGTTCGTTCGACCGCTCAGGCCTCGACCGGAGTCGACGTCAGCAGACCTTCGTTAATCTCACGCAAAGCCACCGACAGCGGCTTTTCACGGACCTCGGTTTCAACCAGCGGACCCACGTACTCCAGCAGCCCCTCAGAGAGCTGGCTGTAGTAGGCATTGATCTGACGTGCACGCTTGGATGCGTAAATGACCAGAGAGTACTTACTCTCCGCCACATCCAGCAGATCGTCGATGGGCGGGTTGGTGATACCGATTGGATCGGCAACGGTGCCTGCCACGCAGTGTCCTTTCATCGCTGATGGGGCCAACTCGAGCGCACGGTGGCCGCTCATCAAAAGTTGACCGTGAAGATCACGCACGCCTGAGAAGGGCGCGTCGGAATCAGGGATCGATCAATGATACGAGTTCTGCAGCCGCTCGCTCGACCGTGTCGTTGACAATCGACACATCAAACTCGCTGCGCGCTGCCAACTCGACCCTTGCTGTAGCGAGTCGGGCTTCCTGTTCGGCTGGAGATTCAGTGCCTCGCCCCACAAGACGAGCAACAAGCTCATCCCAGCTCGGCGGCTCCAGAAAAACAAACAACGCATCTGGCATCGTGGCGCGCACCTGGCGCGCACCTTGCAAATCGATCTCCAACAGCATCGGTCGACCAGCATCGAGAGCTTCCTCAACCGGCCCCCGCAGGGTTCCGTAGCTTGCCCGACCGTGCACCACCGCCCACTCGAGGAACTCCCCATCCTCGACTCGAGCGGCGAAATCCTCTTGATCGAGGAAGTGGTAGTGAACGCCGTCCACCTCGCCCTCACGCGGAGGGCGGGTGGTGGCGGAGACCGAAAGCAGAATCTCAGGGTGATGCTCGCGGATATAGGCCGCGATAGTGCCCTTACCTACTGCTGTCGGCCCCGCCAAAACGACGAGACGCCGCCTGTCTGACACCTCAGCTCTCGCCGAAGCGGTCCAGCAGGGCCGTGACCTGGTTGGCGCCAAGTCCACGGACGCGACGGGTTTCAGAAATGCCGATCTCTTCCATGATCTGCTTGGCGCGCACACGCCCGACTCCAGGCATGGACTCGAGCAGGGCGGAAACCTTCATCTTGCCGATGATCTCGTTGGTCTGCCCCTCCTTAATGACCTCGGTCAGGGATCCCTGAGAGCTCTTCAGGCGGTGCTTAACTTCGGCGCGCTCCCGGCGGGCCTCTGCGGCCTTCTCGAGTGCTGCGGCGCGCTGCTCGGGGGTGAGCTGGGGTAGAGCCACGTGTCTCTCCTCGACTGAAGCCCCCACCGTTCATCAGGTGAGGGGTGATTTGTCATTGACTGGCACTGCGGAGTCTGTGACCGGCTCCGGCGCGATTGTATGCAAATTTTGTACATACAGTCCCATGTACGGAAAAGTCTTCGGGTCGGATTTCCCTAAACCGAGCGACTTCACACCCGCACAAGGCTGTCTATCACAAGGAAACTTATCGACGCCCCGCGACCTGCGCAAGGAGATGAGTCATCTAGACCCCCTCACGCCTCACCTGCGGCGATGGCTTTATGGTGCCGAATGACCTCATCGACGACGAAAGTGAGGAATTTCTCAGCGAAAGCTGGGTCTAACTTGGCAGCCACAGCCAAGGCCCTCAACCGCTCTATCTGCACTTTCTCCCGCTCTGGATCAGCAGGAGGAAGATTGAAGTCGGCTTTGAGAACACCCACCCGCTGCGTGCACTTAAATCGCTCTGCCAGCAAATACATAATTGCCGCATCAATATTGTCAATCGAATGGCGAATCTCAAGCAGCTCAGGAGGAAGCCCCTCACCATCAGCAGCAGGACCAACAGGTTCACTCGCGGCAGAACATGACTCCTGGGTCATCTCACCGCGCCCGCAACGTCTCAGCGAGCTCCTCAGCGGTCGCAATAGCTTTGCTGCGCAAAGCTTTCACATCAGAGCCCACGGAGAGCACACCGCGGCTGGAATTAGCCAACACATTCGGGCAAGCCGCGCCAAACACCCGCTGCACATCTGCACCAGTAGCCCCCTGCGCCCCGATCCCAGGAGCCAAAATCGGAGCATTCGCCGCGGCTAAATCAATACCCAAATCGGCAACAGCGTTACCGACCGTGGCACCAACAACCAAACCAACTCGACCCAATTCACCACGATCACGCGCCGCGGCGTTATCGGCAGCAGCACCAGCAACAATGGCACCAGCAACACTGTGATCAGCAATGCTGGCATGCTGCACCGACTTGCCTTCCGGGTTCGACGTCAACGCCAGCACGATCACTCCCCGACCGGTCTGCTCAGCCAAGTCCAGAGCAGGGCGCAGTGACTCGTAGCCCAAGTACGGGCTGACAGTCACCGCATCAGCCCGCAACGAAGATTGTTCACCCAGATACGCCTGGGCATAACCAGCCATCGTCGATCCAATATCTCCACGCTTGACATCGAGAATCGACAACGTCCCCGCCTGGCGCAAGCCAGTCAAAGTGTCTTCCAGAACGGCAACACCTGCACTACCGAACCGTTCGAAAAACGCAGACTGGGGCTTAACCGCAGCGACGTAACCACCAAAAGCCTCAACGCACGTCGCGGCAAAAACCTCCAACCCGTGCACATCATCGCTCAGGCCCCATTTCTCTAGGAGCCCCGGATGTGGATCAATACCGACACACAACGGGCCGTGCTGTTTCATTGCTGCGCGCAAGCGCACGCCAAAAGAAGCGGTGGTGCTCATCATTTACTCTCCGGGGCAGATAGGGCTCAGACAGGCAAATCAGTTACGAAAGCGGAAGAGCGGCGCCAACAACCTCCGAAACTGTCGTGTATCCACGCGCGTCCAACTCCGCCGCCAACTCCTCAATCACCCGCACCGGCGCATGAGGGTCGTTAAAGACGGCCGTACCGACCTGAACAGCCGCAGCACCCGCAGCAAGGTACTGAAGCGCATCGGCGCCTGTACGCACGCCACCGACTCCGATGATGGGACGAGGAGGTATACGGCCATCACGCATGGCATTAGCGACCTGCCACACTGCCCGCACTCCCACCGGGCGCACAGCCGGGCCTGAGAGCCCGCCAGTAACACCAGCCAAGTGAGGACGCATCCGCACCGTATCGATTTCGATACCGAGCAGGGTGTTAATCATGGTCAAACCGTCGGCGCCAGCGTGCACCACAGAGCGCGCTATCTCAACCAGGTCAGTGACATCGGCACTGAGCTTGACGAATAGCGGAACACCCTCACCAACGACGCGCCGCACCCGCTCAGTAACCTCGGCAGCAGAAACTGGATCACAAGCGAACACAAGCCCACGGTTAGCAACATTGGGGCACGAAATGTTCAGCTCAATACCCGCAACCGCTCCAGCATGCTCACAGGCAAGCAGAGTCTGGGCTACCTGCGCATACTCACGGGCATCATTGCCACCAACCGACACCAACGCCCGCGCCCCCACTGAGGCAAGCCAAGCGAGATCTTTCTCACAAAACGCCTCAATGCCCGGGCCCTGCAAACCAATCGAGTTGAGCATGCCTGAAGGAGTCTCAGCCATGCGCGGTGTCCCCCGCCCTGAACGCGGGTCAGCAAGGACTGTCTTGGTAACAAACGCCCCCAGCGCGGACACGTCGAAGAAGTTATGCAGCTCCCGCCCGTTAGAGGCACACCCAGAAGCAGTCATGACCGGGTTCGCAAGCGTCAACGGCCCCAGCTGAGCAGTCAGGTCAACTTCAGTAGCTGTCTCCTGCGCGGCGACCGGTGTCTCATCGACAACCGCAGTGTCACGTTTGCGTGAAAACATCAGTGGCCTCCGTTTCCTGGGGCGCCAACCGCATCAGCAGGAACTTGGCAGTACCCGTCATTCCACGCATCCCAACGAACCCGATCTCCGCGGAAGGTAGGCCCTTCCACGCAGCTACGCACCATCCGCGTCACCCCATCGGAGCCAGTCACCGGCATTGTGCAGGTCATACACACCCCGATACCGCAGGCCATGGCCTCTTCCACAGAGACCTGCGCGATCACACCCATCTCGCCAGCAACCCGCGTCACCGACTCAAGCATGCCCATCGGGCCACAGGCGTACACGACCGAAGCATCGCTACGACGAATAACCTCAGGAAGCGGATCAGAAACCCAACCCTGCTGCCCACGAGAACCATCGTCAGTGACGACGGTAACGCCGTCGGCATACCGTTCAGCCTTATCCGCTCCGAACAGGCGGTCATTCGTAGCTGCACCGAGAATGAACTCGACATGGCAGCCGCGCTCGCGCAGCGCCGCCGCCAACCAAAACAGCGGCGCACTGCCATAACCGCCACCAACAAGCACACAATTGACCCGCTCACGCGGCAACGGGAACGCCCTACCGAGCGGCCCCACCAAGTCCACGTACGAACCAACCTCCAGGTTGGCCAACCAGTCCGTGCCCTTACCCGCGGGGGAAACAACAATGTCCAGAATGTCTTCTTCAGAGCGATCCGCAGCGGGACTGACCGCATGCAGGGCAAAAGAACGACGCAGCAACGCGCCACTCATCTGCCCACCCACAGTGATACCAACGAACTGCCCAGGCTTAGCCAGATCGGGCAAGCCTGGCGCAGTGAACGTCATGTACTGGTAGTGACCCGCTGGTCTCGTCGCTACCAGTCGAGCCTCGACGTGAACCGTGCGTCGCGCACTCATGCGCGCTCCTCTCTTACCGGCTGAGCCTGATTCAGCCTCACCGCGTGCTCCTGGATAGACCCGATCGTGATCGAGTCAGCCATCAGGGCTTCCATGCCTTGCACTGCCGCACCGAGCTGCTGCACCGTCGTGATGATGGGGAGCCCTTGACTCGTAGCTGCCGTGCGGATCGTGTACCCATCCGCCCGAGCCTTACCGCTGCCAGGGGTGTTCACGACCATGTCGACGTTACCCGCCAAGATCTCTTCCACGACTGTTGGCTCGCCGCCAGGTCCACGACCCTCACTGTGTTTACGAACGGGTTCGGTGGGGATTCCGTTCCGTCGCAACACTTGTGCCGTTCCCTCAGTAGCGAGAAGCGAGAAGCCCATCTCGTGAAGGCGTTTGATCGGGAAAATCATGGCACGCTTATCCCGATCAGCCACCGAAACGAAAACCCTACCCGCAGTAGGCAGTCCCGCGAGCGCGCCCATCTGTGTTTTGGCGAACGCGGCGCCGTACGTGGCGTCAATTCCCATGACTTCACCAGTCGAACGCATCTCCGGCCCGAGCACAGAGTCAACAACTCGACCTTGGGCGGTGCGGAACCGTTTGAACGGCAAGATGGCTTCTTTGACCGACAGCGGCGCATTGGCGGTGAGGGTGGATCCGTCCCCTACCTGGGGCAGCATTCCCTCTTCACGCAGCTGTTGAATGGTGGCGCCCAACATGATTCGGGAAGCAGCTGCTGCTAACGGGATTCCTGTGGCCTTAGCGACGAAAGGAACCGTGCGGCTAGCGCGAGGGTTAGCTTCTAGCACGTAGAGGATGTCCTGGGTCAACGCGAACTGCACGTTCAACAGGCCATGTACACCGATGCCTTCTCCCAGCAGCCGAGTGGACTCTCGGATACGTTCGATTTCGCTGGGGCCTAGGGTAATCGGCGGCAACACGCAGGCAGAGTCACCCGAGTGGATTCCGGCTTCTTCGATGTGCTCCATCACGCCACCGAGATACATTTCGCGCCCATCGAAAAGGGCATCAACGTCTATCTCGATTGCGTCATCGAGAAACCTGTCAATAAGGACCGGATGCTCGGTGTCAGCGAACGTGGCACGGTCGACGTACTCAATCAGGGTCGGGTCGTCATACACCACCTGCATGCCGCGGCCCCCCAGGACGTAGCTCGGACGAACCAGAACCGGGTATCCAATACCGGCAGCGATTTCCACGGCTTGAGCTGAGCTGTAGGCGATGCCGTTGCTCGGCGCGGGCAGCCCTGCTGCCTCCAAAACCCGCCCAAAAGCGCCCCTGTCTTCAGCGAGGTCGATAGCTTCTGGTGAGGTGCCAACAATTGGCACTCCCTCAGCTTTGAGCGCAGCCGCCAACCCTAGTGGCGTTTGCCCACCCAGTTGAACGATCACTCCAGCTACCGGGCCAGCCTGGCGTTCGGTATGGATGATTTCGAGGACATCTTCGAGAGTGAGCGGTTCGAAATACAGCCGCGACGAGGTGTCGTAGTCCGTGGAGACAGTCTCGGGGTTGCAGTTGACCATGACCGTCTCGAACCCGGCATCCCGCAACGCGAAACTGGCGTGCACGCAGCTGTAATCGAACTCGATTCCTTGACCGATCCGGTTTGGACCCGACCCGAGAATGATTACCGCCGGTTGTTCACGGGGGGCGATTTCCGTTTCACAGTCGTAGGTGGAGTAGTAGTACGGCGTACTGGCAGCAAATTCTGCCGCACAGGTGTCAACCGTTTTGTATACCGGCCGTACTCCCAGGGCATGACGCACCCCTCGCACCACTGCCTCGTCAGTGGCGAGGATCTCGGCGAGCTGGGCGTCAGAAAATCCATGACGCTTCGCCAACCGGAGAATCTGCGGGTCGATGGTGCCGCTGCTGTTTTGGCTACGCGCAACCTGCTCAGCTACCGCGTTGATTAGCGCGATCTGGTCAAGGAACCACGGGTCAATCTTGGTTGCCTCGAATACCTCTTCAACACTGACTCCGGCGCGCAGAACCTGTTGAACCAGTTCGATACGGCCATCGCGAGGGATCGCTGCCTGTTCCAGTAGGCACATGGCCTGTTCCCGAGAAGGAGTTGTGCCCGGGCGCCAATGGAACCCTGCTCCTTGGCGTTCCGTGGAACGCAGCGCCTTTTGCAGCGCCTCGGTAAAGTTACGGCCCAAGCTCATTGCTTCGCCGACAGATTTCATCGTGGTGGTGAGAACATCTTCGGCATCGGGGAATTTCTCGAAAGCGAAACGCGGCACCTTAACGACCACGTAATCGAGTGTCGGCTCAAAACTGGCCGGAGTTTTCTCCGTGATGTCGTTAGGCACCTCATCCAGGGTGTACCCGATCGCCATCTTCGCGGCGATTTTCGCGATCGGGAATCCTGTGGCTTTAGAAGCCAACGCTGAAGACCGTGAAACACGCGGGTTCATCTCGATCACGATGATTCGCCCATCAACGGGGTTCACCGCGAACTGGATGTTGCAGCCACCAGTGTCAACACCGACCTCACGGATGACGGCGATACCAATGTCACGCATGCGTTGGTATTCGCGATCGGTGAGGGTCAGTGCGGGGGCAACAGTGATGGAGTCACCGGTGTGCACCCCGACCGGGTCGACGTTCTCGATTGAGCACACCACGACGACGTTGTCCGCGTGGTCACGCATGACCTCGAGTTCGTACTCTTTCCAGCCCAGGATGGACTCTTCGAGAAGGACCTCGGTGGTGGGTGAGTCATCCAGACCAGCCCCGGCGATGCGGCGTAGGTCTTCTTCGTTGTAGGCGAACCCTGACCCCAGCCCACCCATGGTGAAGGAGGGCCTCACAACGAGGGGGTAGCCAAGCTGTTCTGCACCTGCAAGGACTTCGTCCATGGTGTGGCAGATGAGCGACGCAGCGGACTCGGCACCAACTTTTTCGACCACACTTTTGAACAGCTCACGGTTTTCCCCGAGCTGGATGGCTTCTACGTTCGCGCCGATCAGACAGCAGCCGTATTTGTCGAGAACGCCGTTTTCGTGCAAAGCAATAGCTGCATTGAGCGCGGTTTGTCCACCGAGAGTAGCCAGGATCGCATCTGGCTGTTCTTTGGCGATGATGCGTTCGAGAATGCTCGGTTCGATGGGTTCGATGTATGTGGCATCCGCGATGTCCGGGTCGGTCATGATCGTGGCCGGGTTGCTGTTCACCAAGATCACGCGCAGCCCTTCAGCGCGCAGCACCCGGCACGCCTGTGTACCGGAGTAGTCAAACTCGGCAGCCTGCCCGATAACGATCGGCCCAGAACCAATGACGAGAACGGAATTGATGTCATCACGTTTGGGCATCAGTGACCCTTTCTTTCCGTGGTGGTCGCTGCTGCCTGGCCTGCCTCACCGGCGCTCAGGTGAGACTGCTGGTGTACGCCCTCTTTGATCTGGGCGATAAGAGGATCAATGATCCTGATCTCGGCGGCTACTTCTTCGACACCATGCACCTGCCCCATGAGAGCGATGAACTGGTCAAAAACATATTGGCTGTCGTGGGGCCCGGCAGCTGCCTCGGGATGGAACTGCACGGAGAACGCTGGGATGTCCAGGCATTGCAGCCCCTCGACAACATTGTCGTTAAGGCCCACGTGAGAAACCCGGACACGACCGTAGGAAGCATTCGCCGCAGCGGTGATGTCCTCATCAATCGGGGCGTCAACAGCGAAACCATGGTTTTGTGCAGTGATATCGACCTTGCCGGTAGCGCGCACCTTCACCGGCTGGTTGATGCCGCGGTGGCCAAACCGCAGCTTGTAGGTATTGAATCCAAGAGCCCGGCCCAGGATTTGGTTACCGAAACAGATCCCGAAGTAGGGGACGCGGCGGCGCAAAACCTGTTGGAGAAGGTCGACCTGATGGTCTGCGGTGGCCGGGTCTCCCGGACCGTTAGAAAAGAACACACCATCGGGGCCGTGCTCGGCGTGGACACCGCGCACAGACATCACATCATCGAAAGTTGCGCTCGCAGGCAGCACAACAACTTTCACGCCACGCCGCGTGAAGTTACGGATGCTCATGTCTTTGATACCCAAGTCCACAAGCGCCACCACAAAGGCAGGTTCGCCTTCGGGTAGATACTCCACAGGTGCTGCGACGGTGACCTCATCGACGAGGGCCGCCCCAGCCATCTGCGGCGCAGATCGGACCTGCTCCAGCAGTTCCGTGTCGCTGTGTTCAGCGGCGGTGCCGGAGAAAATACCGACACGCATAGCGCCCTGAGTGCGTAGGTGGCGGGTGATCGCTCGCGTGTCGACACCGCAGATACCGACGATTCCTTGCTCACGCAATTCGTCCTCGAGGTGACGTTGGCTACGCCAGTTGCTCGGGCGAAGAGCGGCCTCACGGATCACGTACCCAGCCACCCAGATTCGTCGTGATTCGACGTCATGGTCGTTGACGCCGGTGTTGCCGATGTGCGGGGCCGTCATCACAACAACTTGCCGGTGATACGAGGGGTCTGTGAGTGTCTCTTGATAACCGGTCATGCCGGTGTTGAAAACAGCTTCGCCGGTGGTGGAGCCAGTAGCGCCGTAGGCACGCCCGCGAAAGATCCGGCCGTCTTCGAGAACGAGGACGGCCGGGCTTCGCTGTAATTCAGTGAGAATGGCCGCCTCGGCGTCAAGAGAGAAAGTGGCGGTCTTCTCGGTCACGCGCACCCTCCTCGAGGGGTTACCTGCAGGTCGGTGAGTTCACCGTTAAGGAAGGTGGGCACGCCGCGCAGCAGGGTGTGGCGGACACGGCCACGCAAGGTGCGCCCGTGCCACGGGTTGTTACGCGAAATGCTGGCGCTTTCCTCACGGTCAACGGTGTACGTGGCTTGCGGGTCAACCAGCGCGATGTTGGCAGGCTCCCCCACTTCCAAGGGGCGGCCTTGATCGGACAGGCCAGCCAAAGAAGCAGGGCGCACGGATATCGACTGGGCCACATCAGCCCATGTCATAGCCCCCGTGTGGACAAGCACGTCACTGACAACAGAGAGGGCGGTTTCAAGGCCAAGCATGCCGTTAGCGGCAACCGCGAAGTCATGCTGCTTATCGACCAGGGCGTGCGGAGCGTGGTCTGTGCCGACCATGTCGATCGTTCCGTCTGCTAGCCCAGCACGCAGCGCTTCGACGTCTTTCATCGACCGCAGCGGCGGGTTCACTTTATAGACGGAGTCATACGACTCAAGCAGATCAGCAGTCAGTGCCAAATGGTGAGGCGTTGCTTCGGCAGTGATGTTGACTCCCTGTGCCTTACCCCACCGGACCAGCTCAACAGACCCAGCAGTGGACAGGTGACACACGTGCAGGCGAGCGCCAGCGAACTTAGCAAGCATGATGTCGCGGGCGATGATCGACTCTTCTGCGGCTGCGGGCCATCCGGGCAGCCCCAACCGGCCAGAAACGGGGCCTTCGTCACAGCAGGAAGATCCAGGAGCTAGTCGTGGGTCTTGGCTGTGCTGGGCGATCACGCCATCGAAAGCAGCGACGTACTGCAGCGCTCGACGCATGATCACTGGGTCAGCGACACATTTACCGTCGTCGCTGAACATGGTGACGCCAGCGCGGGAAGAGTTCATCAATCCGAGCTCGGCCAGCTCTTCACCGTTGAGTCCTTTAGTGACAGCACCTACCGGGTGCACGTCACAGTAGGGCGTGGCCACACCGGCGTCGTGGACCCACTCAGCAGCGGCTGCGGTGTCCGTGACCGGGGTGGTGTTGGCCATCGCCATGACGGCGGTGTAGCCACCCACTGCGGCAGCGCGGGTACCAGTAAGAATGGTCTCTGCGTCTTCACGGCCCGGCTCACGCAGGTGCGTGTGCGGGTCGACGAGGCCAGGAAGAGCGACGAGGCCGGTGGCGTCGATGGTCAAGGCGTCAGGGACGTTGGCTGTGCCTGGCTCGGTGATCTGACTGATCACACCGTCGGTGATGACCAGGTCGGCGCTGCGTTCTCCCAGCAGGGAGGCGTTCGTGATAACGACTGTGCGGTTGTTGCTGTTCGTGCTGGTCATCGGGACTCCCCTGCACTCATCTGGTCGCCGGAAAAGATGTGGTAGAGCACGGCCATGCGCACGGAGATACCTGCCGAGACCTGGTCGAGGATGAGAGAGTTCGCTGCGTCAGCGGCCTCCGGTGAGATTTCCAGTCCGCGGTTCATGGGGCCGGGGTGGCAGATCACCGCGTTGTCTTTCATGCGGGCCAGTCGCTCACGCGTCAGGCCCCACCTGTCGGTGTATTCGTTCTCGGAGGGGAAGAATCCACCGCTCATGCGCTCACGCTGCACACGCAGCATCATGATGGCGTCGGCATCTTCGACGACCTCGTCGAAGTTGGTGGTGCAGGTGAAACCGGGAGTACCCATCACTTCCCAGTCACGAACCCCGTCGGGGAACAGCGTGCCCGGGGCGACCAGGGTGACTCGTGCCCCCAGAGCAGCCAGGCTGTATAGATTCGAGCGGACCACCCGGCTGTGCAGCAAGTCACCAACGATGGCGACGTGCTTGCCTTCCAGGTCACCCAAGGCTCGCCGCATAGCGAACGCGTCCAGAAGGGCCTGGGTGGGGTGTGCGTGGCGACCGTCACCAGCGTTCAGGACCGGCAGGCCGCTCCATTCCATCGCGAGTTTGGGTGCCCCGGAGACGGAGTGACGGATGACGAACCCATCGACCCCCATCGCTTTGAGGGTGAGAACCGTGTCGCGTAGGGACTCACCTTTCGATGTGGAGCTGCCTTTAGCGGTGAAAGCCATCGTGTCTGCGGACAGGCGCTTAGCGGCAAGGTCAAAAGACAGCCGCGTGCGCGTGGAGTCCTCGAAGAACATGTTGACGATGGTGCGTCCACGCAGTGCCGGGAGTTTTTTCACTTCCCGCTGCTGCACCTGCGCCATTTCCTCCGCAGTGTCCAGGATGGTGGTGATGGTTTCGCGGCTGAGGCCTTCAGTGTCCAGAAGGTGTGGCAGTTGCATCAGGCCTCGCCTCCGTAGATGCGGACCTCATCGATCCCATCGGTTTCTGAGACCGTCACGGCAACGCGTTCTTTGCTGGAGGTGGGCAAGTTCTTACCGACAATGTCTGCTCGGATGGGTAGTTCACGGTGGCCACGATCCACTAGGACTGCCAAGCGGACTGCGCGAGGCCGACCCAAGTCATTGAGCGCATCCAAAGCTGCACGGATGGTGCGGCCGGAGTAGAGAACGTCGTCTACGAGAACCACGACTTTGTCGTCGATACCTCCGGTGGGGATCGACGTGCCCTCTAAGGAGCGAGTCGGGTTGCTGCGCAGATCGTCTCGGTAGAGCGTGATGTCCAGGTTGCCCACTGTGACTGGGCGGCCTTCGACCTCAGTCATCAACGTGGCGAGCCTGCAAGCCAAAGGAACTCCGCGAGTGCGGATACCGAGAACGATGAGATCCTCGCTACCTTTGTTTGCTTCGAGGACTTCATGGGCCATGCGGCGCAAAGCGCGGGCAATTTCATCTGGCCCAAGAACTGTGCGGAATGTCTCGGCGATAGCCGGATCTGATTCACCCTGTTTCAGGGCATGCTTTTTGTCTGACGCCATGGCGAACAGACCTCCTTACCCGCCTCACGGGACGGTCTTTAAAGGATGTCAGTTAACGGGTTGTCAACGAGGCCACCATACATGTGCGTGGGGCATCTCTGGGCACAAATCACGCCACACATCTGCCATCACATTGCGATCGAGGTCAGGCCTGCTCAGGCTGCGCTAACAGGACTGCGAAAGTGGGAAACTCGGGGACATGAGCGTGACAGTCCTCACACCTAACCCGCGATGGGCTGAGCAGTTCAAGCAGGTTGCTACCGACCTCGCTGCCGCACTGATCGGGATGCATATGGAGGCCATCGAGCACGTGGGATCTACGTCTGTGCCGGGCTTGGCGACCAAACCTACCCTGGACATCGACACATACATCGCAGGCAAATCAAAAATCCTGCAAAAAAATACTCTCCGAGCGCGACCTCAGCGCGGCAGACCAGCGGGTCATCCTCCTGCTCAACAACCCACAGACACATCAATAACTCTGCTTGAAGAGCCCACCAACCTTCCCCCAGCCCACCCCCGCACCAACAACGTCATCCCCTACTCCTGCAACTAGGCTGGAGAACGAGAGCAGCCACATCTATGCGCGGCTCACGCCCCCGACCTCTCACACCGTTTCGAGCGGCCGATTGGGCACCGACGAACGAAACGACCGGAAGGTGCACAGCATGACCACCCCCGTTGACGCAACCGCAACCACAGCCTGGGCCGAGCTGACCACGCTCAAAGAAACAACAACCCCCGACCTACGCGCCTGGTTCGCACAAGACCCCAACCGCGCCAAACGCTTCACCTTCCAGGCCGCCGACCTACACGTCGACCTATCCAAAAACATCATCACCGACGAAATCCTCACCGCCCTGATCCACCTCGCCGAACAGGTCAACCTCACCGAACGACGCGACGCCATGTTCGCAGGCGAACACATCAACATCACCGAAGACAGAGCAGTCCTGCACACCGCCCTACGCGCCCCCGCCACCGCCAACCTCACCGTCGATGGCCAAAACGTCACCGCCGACGTCCACGACACCCTCGAACGCGTCTACGCATTCGCCGACAAAGTCCGCTCCGGTGATTGGAAAGGCGTCACCGGCAAACGCATCGAAACAGTCGTCAACATCGGCATCGGAGGCTCCGACCTGGGCCCCGTCATGGCCTACGAAGCCCTCCTGCCTTACACCCAAAAAGGCCTCACCTGCCGCTTCATCTCCAACATTGACCCCACCGACGGCGCCGAAAAACTCCACGACCTCGACCCCGAAACCACCCTCATCATCGTTGCCTCAAAAACATTCACCACCCTCGAAACCCTCACCAACGCCCGCCTAGCCAAAACCTGGCTCCTTGAGGCCCTCACCACCAACGGCGCCATCGACGGCTCCGAAAACTCCCGCTCCGAAGCCGTCGCCAAACACTTCGTCGCCGTCTCCACCGCCCTGGACAAAGTCAGCGCCTTCGGCATCGACCCCAACAACGCCTTCGGATTCTGGGACTGGGTCGGCGGCCGCTACTCCGTCGACTCCGCAGTCGGCACCGCCCTAGCCATCGCCCTCGGGCCAGAGAACTTCCGTGACTTCCTCGCCGGATTCCACGCCATCGACGAACACTTCCGCACCACCCCCCTAACCAGCAACGTCCCAGCCCTCATGGGACTGCTGAACATCTGGTACCGCAACTTCCTCGACGCCAGTACCCACGCCGTCCTTCCATACGCCCAATACCTCCACCGATTCCCCGCATACCTGCAACAACTCACCATGGAATCCAACGGAAAATCTGTGCGCTGGGACGGCACCCCCGTCACCACCGAAACCGGCGAAGTGTTCTGGGGCGAACCCGGCACCAACGGACAACACGCCTTCTACCAACTCATCCACCAAGGCACCCAACTCATCCCCGCCGACTTCATCGCCGTCGCCACCCCCGCACACCCCCTCAAAGACAGCACCGCTGCAGGTGCAGACGTCCACGAACTCTTCCTCGCCAACTTCTTCGCCCAAACCAAAGCCCTGGCCTTCGGCAAAACCGCCGACGAAGTCCGCGCCGAAGGAACCGCCGAAAACATCGTCCCCGCACGCGTATTCACCGGGAACAAACCCACCACATCCATCATGGCCCCCGCCCTGACCCCCAGCGTCCTAGGCCAACTCATCGCACTCTACGAACACATCACCTTCACCCAAGGAATCGTCTGGGGCATCGACTCCTTCGACCAATGGGGAGTAGAACTCGGCAAACAACTCGCCACCCAAATCACCCCCGCCGTCGGCGGCGATGCCCAAGCCCTCGCCGACCAAGACTCCTCCACCAAATCCCTCATCGAGTACTACCAAGCCCACCGCAACAACTAACCCGGCAACACCACACGGCCGGGTAGGTGAGTTCTGCACTCACCTACCCGGCCGCACTCATACCCACGCCCAGACTCATAGGTGCATAAAACACCGCTATAAACTCCCCACCCCCAACCCAGGCTGCGCCACCTCCCCTGCTCATACAGTGCTTGACAAGGTCGCTCGACAAGCAGGAGATGCGCAGCCCATGACAACCACCCACTCCCTGACCAACATCGACTTGGCCCATTTGGTCACCACCTACGCCGAAGACTTCCCCATCATCCAAGTACTCGACGAAACCGGCACCATCGTCGACCCCCAAGCCGCGCAAAAAATTGACGACACCACCCTCGTGCAGCTCATGAAAGACCTGCAATGGGCCAAAACATTCGACGTGCGCATCACCATGCTCAACCGGCAAGGAACCCTCGCCAACTACGCCCCCGGCGGCGGCCAAGAAGCCAGCCAATTCGCCACACTCGCCGCCCTCGACAAAGGCGACTTCCTCGTCCCCACCTACCGAGACATCGCCCCCCTCATCAAACACGGCCTGCCCATGTGGAAAGCATTCCTCTGGTGGCGCGGACACGTCGAAGGCAACACCTACGAACCCGAATTCCAAGCCTGGACACCCCAAGTCATCGTCGGCGGATCCATCCCCCACGCCGCCGGAGTAGCCCTAGGCAAAAAGAAAAAAGGCGACAACCACGTCGTCATGGCCTACTGCGGTGACGGAGCCACCTCCCAAGGCGACTTCTACGAAGGACTCAACTTCGCCGGCGTCTACAAAGCACCACTGATCGTCGTGGTTCAAAACAACCAATGGGCCATCTCCACCCCGCTGGCCCAACAAACCGCCGCCGCCACCATCGCCCAAAAAGGCGTCGCCGCAGGCATCCCCTCCCTACGCATCGACGGCAACGACCCCATCGCCCTCTACCTAGCCGTCAAACAAGCCCGCGAATACGCGCTAGCAGGAAACGGGCCCGTCCTCATCGAAGCCCTCACCTACCGCACCGGCGCCCACACCATGTCCGATGACCCCAAACGCTACCGAGAAGACGACGAAGTCGACATGTGGACCTCCCGCAGCGCCGTCACACGCCTAGCCACCCACCTCACCAGCAAAAACCTCTGGAACGAGGACATGGCCAACCACATCGACGAACAAGTCAAAGCCGAAGTCAAACAAGCAGTCACCGACATGGGAAAAATCCCCGCCCAAAAAGTCAGCACCTTCCTGACCAACATGTACGAAAACCCACCCCAGAACATCACCGAACAAATCGCGGTCTACCAGGCCAAGGAGAACAACTGATCATGGCTGAACTGACCCTCGCCCAAGCCATCACCGCAGCCCTAGACCTCAAACTTGCCCAAGATCCCACCACCCTGATCTTCGGCGAAGACGTCGGCCACAACGGCGGTGTTTTCCGCATCACCGACGGCCTCCAAGCCACCTACGGCCAAGACCGCGTCTTCAACACCCCCCTCGCCGAATCCGGAATCATGGGCCTGGCCCTCGGCCTTGCCAACGAAGGCTGGCGCCCCCTACCCGAACTCCAATTCGGCGGATTCGTCTTCGAAGCCATGGACGCCATCGCCGGACAAATCGCCCGATTCCGCTACCGCTACGGCGGCACCCGCTCCATGCCCATGGTCATCCGAGCCCCCTTCGGCGGCGGCGTACACACCCCCGAACTGCACTCAGACAACATCGAAGGACTCCTGTCCCACATCCCCGGCCTACGCGTCATCATCCCCGCCACCGCCTACGACGCCAAAGGCCTCATGATCTCCGCCATCGAAGACAACGACCCCGTCTTCTTCCTCGAACACCTCCGCATGTACCGCACTGTCAAAGGCGAAGTCCCCGACGGCCACTACACCGTCCCCCTAGACAAAGCCAACATCGTGCGCGAAGGCACCGACATCAGCATCATCGCCTACGGCCTCATGGTCCACGAAGCCCTCAGCGCAGCAACCACCCTCGCCAACGAAGGCATCAACGCTGAAGTGATCGACCTACGCACCGTCTCCCCCATCGACATGCACACCGTCCTGGAGTCAGTAGAAAAAACCCACCGCGCCATCGCCTGCCAAGAAGCACAACGCCAAAGCGGCATCACCGGACAACTCATCAGCGAAATCACCGAACGCGCCTTCATGACACTCGACGCACCCGTTGGCCGAGTCACCGCCCCCGACACCACCTTCCCCTTCGGCATGGCCGAATCCATCTGGATGCCCAACGCCACCGACATCGTCGAAACGGCCCGCAAAACCGTCCAGTTCTGAGGAGAACCGATGTACCAATTCACCATGCCCGACATCGGCGAAGGCACCCACGAAACCGAAATCACCAAATGGTTCGTCGCCGAAGGCGACACCATCACCGAAGACTCCATCCTCGTCGAAGTCGAATCAGACAAAGTCGTCGCCGAACTGCCCTGCCCCGTCACCGGCACCATCGCCAAACTCCACGTACCCCAAGGACAAAAAGCACTCGTCGGCAGCGTCATCGCCGACATCCTCACCAACGACAACACCCCCACCGCAGGAACGCCCACCCCCCAAACCCCCGCAACCACCCCCACCACAACCACAACCCAACCACCCGCGAGCGCCACCACCAGCAGCGTAGACATACGCTCCCTGGCAGTACCCGGAGTACGCCGCTACGCCCGCTCCAAAGGCGTGGACCTGACCTGCATCACCGGAAGTGGAAACCACGGCAAAATCACCCGCGAAGACATCGACGCCTACCTAGCCAACGCCGCCCCCACCCCCACACAACCAACCGCCCCGGCACCAACCAGCGAAGAAAACACCACCCCAGCAGCAGAATCCACACCACAACCCGCCACCAGCAGCAGCGGGCAACGCCGCGAAAAAATGTCCGCAATCCGCAAAGCCGCAGCCCGCGCACTCACCGAAGTAGTGACCACGGTGCCCGTAGTCACCATCCTCGACCGAGTCGAAGTATCCGCACTCGTGGCCCACCGCAACCGGCTCAAAGACACCGCAGCCACCCGCGAAGCAAAACTCACCTACACGCCCTACATCGTTAAAGCATGCGTGGCCATGCTCAAGAAAAACCCCCTCATGAACGGCCGCGTCGACATGGCAGCTGGGGAATTCATCTACTACGACACCTTCAACATCGGCGTCGCCACCAACACCGACCGTGGCCTATTCGTTCCCATCATCAAAGACGCAGACCGAAAATCCCTATTCGACATCGCCCGAGAAATCACCGAACTCAGCAGCCACGCTAAAGCAGGCACCCTCACCAGCGCCGACATGAGTGGCGGATCCATGACAGTCACCAACGTCGGTGGTTTCGCCACCAGCGGCGTATGGTCCACCCCCATCATCAACGCCCCCGAAGCCGCCATCCTCGGCATCGGCCGATTCGAGGACGAATTCCTCCCCGACAAAAAGGGAAAACCCGTTCTGCGCCCCGTGTGCAAACTGTCTTTCGCCTTCGATCACCGCCTCATCGACGGGGTCGATGCCCAAAAAGCACTCAACGACCTCAAAGAATTCCTACACAACCCAGACCTCCTCCTCGCCGAAAGCTGAACACCATGGTTGTCGGAGATTTCGCATCAGAAACAGACGTCATCGTTATCGGCTCAGGTCCCGGCGGATACGTAGCCGCCATCCGTGCAGCCCAACTCGGCCACAGCGTGGTGTGCGTTGAACGAGACGCCATCGGCGGAGCCTGCCTCAACGTCGGATGCATCCCCTCAAAAGCACTCATCCAAGCCGGGCACCACTACGCAGCCTCACGCACCCCCAACCTTTTCGGTGTCACCAATACCGAAACCACCCTGGACTTCACCGCCACCCAACGCTGGAAAAACGAACAGGTCGTCGGCAAACTCACCCGCGGTGTGGCTGGACTACTGAAAAAAAACAAAGTCGAAGTAGTCACCGGTGAAGCCCACTTCATCGACGACCACAACATCCGCGTCGTCTTCGACGATGTCTACGGACAGACGTACCGGTTCAAACACTGCATCATCGCCACCGGATCGCGCCCCATCGAAATCAGCACCGTCCCCTTCGGGCCACGCGTCCTAGACTCCGCCGGCGCCCTCAACCTCCCCCACGTCCCCGACTCCCTCATCATGATCGGCGGAGGCTACATCGGGATGGAACTGGCCAGCGCCTACGCCGACTTCGGCACCAAAGTCACCATCCTTGAAGGCATGGACCATGTCCTGAACGGATTCGACCACGACCTCACCCAACCGGTGACACAACACATGCAAGCCAAAGGCGTCCAGATCATCACCGGCGCCAAAGCCACCGGAAGCAGCGAAAACGACACCTGCGTCACCATCACCTACGAACACGACGGCACCACCACCGAAATCACCGCCGACTACGCCGTCGTCACCGTAGGACGCACCCCCAACACCGACGGCATCGGCCTAGACGCCATCGGGCTAGACATGAACGAGCGCGGCCTGATCAACGTCGATGCCCAAGGCCGCACCTCATACCCACACATCTTTGCCATCGGAGACGTCGTTGCTGGCGCACCCCTGGCACACAAAGCCAGCTACGAAGCAAAAATCGCCGCCGAAGCGCTCAGCGCAGACACCAGCGCAACAGTCGACTACGCCGCCATGCCCACCGTCTGCTACACCACCCCCGAAATCGCCACCGTCGGGCACACCACCGACACCGCTACCGCCGCAGGCATCGAAACCACCACCGCAACCTTCCCCCTGGCCGCCAACGGACGAGCCCTATCCATGAACAACCCCACCGGATTCGTCCGACTCATTGCCGAAACCACCACCGGACGCCTCATCGGCGCCCACATGGTCGGCCCCAACGTCTCAGAACTCATCGGCGAAGTCACCCTCGGCATCGAAAACCTCATCACCCTCGAAGACATGGCACTGACCATCCACGCCCACCCCACCATCACCGAAGCCATCATGGACGCCGCAGAAATCGCGCTCGGGCACCCCATCCACCAGTAAAAAGCCACACACGACACACAACTCACAAGGAGCTTCACCCCGTGTCGATCACAATGAACGACCTCATCAACATCAGCCAAGACAGCACCGCACCCGCAGCCCGCGTCGCCGTCGTCAAAGCAGCCGACGAACACGTCCTCGACAGCATCATCCAAGCCACCCACAAAAACCTCATCCACCCCATCCTCATCGACGACGCAACCAGCATCGAAAAAACAGTCGCCCACCGCCTCACCCCCGACCAATACGACCTCATCGACATCGCCGAAGACACCCACGCCGCTGCCGAAGGCGTCCGCCTAGCCCGCACCGGCAACGCCGATGCCCTCATGAAAGGGCACATCTCCACCGGCACATTCCTCAAACCCGTCGTCGACCGAGAAACCGGCATCCGCACCAGCCCCCTGCTATCCCACGTCATGCTCGTCGACAACCCCACCGTCGGACGCATCATCGCCATCACCGACGGCGGCATGGTCACCGTCCCCCGCGAAGAAGACATGATGCCCCTGATCAACCACGCCGTCCACATCATGCGACTCCTAGGTCAACCTCACCCCAAAGTCGCCCTGCTCTCAGCCGCAGAAACCCCCATCCCCCGACTACCCTCCGCCGAACTCCAAACCACCTTCACCACCAACAACGCCACCAACGACATCACCATCGAAGGCCCCCTATCCCTGGACCTAGCACTCCTACCCAGCCACGCAGAAGAAAAAGGCTGGAAAGGCCGCATCCGCGGCGACGCCTCCATCCTCCTGGCTCCCGACATCGTCTCCGGCAACGCCGTAGCCAAATCCCTCAGCATGTTCGGCAACGGAACCATGGCCGGACTCGTCCTCGGCGCCGCAGTACCCATCATCCTCGTCTCACGCAGCTCATCAGCCCAAGAGAAATACCTCTCCATCGCCCTAGCACGCCTCCTGGGAGACCACGCATGAAACACATCCTGGCCATCAACCCCGGAGCGACCTCCACCAAAATCGCCGTCTACAACGACACCACCGAACTCTTCCGCGAAGAAATCACCTACGACCCCCACCACTTCGCACACACCACCCACGTCATCGACCAACTCGACACCCGCGCCAACGACATCGAAAAAATCCTGCGCGACCGAAGCGAAAACAACTTCGACGCCGTCGTCGGCCGCGGCGGACTCATCGGCCCCGTCGCCCCCGGCGCCATCACCGTCGACGACACCTTCGAAGACATCGTCCGCAACCGCCCCACCCTCCAACACGCCTCCAACCTCGGCGGCCCCCTCGCCCGCATCATGGCCGCCACCTTCGGCATCCCCAACGCCCCCGCCTACGTCTACGACCCCGTCACCGTCGACGAAATATCCGACGTCGCCCGCATCACCGGCATCGCAGGCATCCACCGCGAAAGCATCGGCCACCACCTCAACATGCGCGCCGTAGCCATCGACCTGGCCAACAAACTCGGTAAGGGCTACCCCAACAGCGACATCATCGTCGTCCACATCGGCGGAGGCAGCTCCGCCAGCGCCCACCAACACGGCACCGTCATCGACTTCATCTCCGACGACGAAATCCAATTCTCAGCCGAACGCTCCGGCGGCCTGCCCCTCAAAACCGTCACCACCCTCCTGAACACCATGAGCGTCGAAGAATTCACCCAACTCGTCCGCTCCCGAGCCGGGCTACGCTCCCACGCCGACACCACCGACCTACGCGTCCTAGAAAACCGCATAGACAACGGTGACACCCACGCCGCCCTCATCCTCGAAGCCATGGCACTAAACATCGCCAAAGCAATCGGATGCCTAGCCACCACCATGAAAGGCTCCGTCGACGCCATCATCCTCACCGGAGGCATGGCCCACTCCAACCGCCTATGCACCCTCGTAGCCGAACGCACCGCATTCATCGCCCCACTGCACCCCTACCCCGGCGAAGCAGAAATGACCGCCCTAGCCGCCGGAGCCCTACGCGTACTCAACGGCGAAGAACACGCCCACACCCTCACCCAGTAACCCCATCACCTACCCCCGAGCGCAGCGCAGCCGAACGCCCACACTGACGAATCATCGTGACAAACTCATCCACCACCCCACTGCGCTGCGCTGCGCCATGAGTCGCAATACCAATCGGAAAACAATTCGCCTTATCGTCCAACGGCACCCACGACACCCCCTCCACCACCGACAACTCCTCCACCTCAGAAGGCAACAACGCCACCGCATTCAACGAACGCACCGCATTCAACAGCACCTCCCAACTGTCATCCTGCAACACCACCGCAGGCGTAAACCCCACCTCCGCAGCACGCGAACGCAACACCCGCCCCAACACAAACCGCTCCGACAACGCACAAAACCGCTCCGAACGCAGCTGCGCAAACGTCACCGACTCCCGCCCCGCCAACGGATTATCCGAACGCATCACCGCCGACACCCTGTACGACCCCGCCCCCTCAGGCAAAGACAACACCGTGATCTCCGGCTCCACAATTGGGTGACTCACAATCGCCACATCGATCTCATCAGCCACCAAAGCCTTCTGCAACTGCATCGAACCGCTCTGCACCAACGTCACTTCAACATCGGTATGCCCAGCAATAAACGCCGAAATCGCCGGCATATGCTGCACCGCAAACAACACCGTCAACCCCACCCGCAGCTGCGGACGCGCCTGCTGCCCCATCGCCCGAATCTCATCCACTACCGCATCCACCCGCCGCACAATCTCCGACCCCTCCTCATACAAACGCCGCCCCGCCTCCGTCAGCTCATACCCCGACCCCGGAGTACGAACAAACAACCTCGCCCGCACATCCGTCTCCAACTTCTTCATCGCCACCGTCAACGTCGGCTGAGTGACATACAAATTACGCGCCGCACTCGACAACGACTTGCGCTCACTCACAGCAAGGAAATAGCGCAACTGACGAATATCCACCTGGGCAACCTCCCCGCAATCCTGACCACGCCCACACCACAACAACCCTCAAAGAACACTGCTGCGGCAACACAATTCCGCAATCCTACGGGCGCAACACCACCAACACACGCCAGGAGGGGCATGCACCACCGGCGCACGCCCCTCCTGACACACCACGCTGATCACATCAACGTGGACTTCACCTCGACGATACGACTCAACAAACCATTCACGAAGCTCGGAGACGAATCAGTCGACAAATCAGCCACCAACGCAACAGCCTCCGCCACGGCAACACCATCAGGTGTCTCATCGTGGTACAGAACCTCCCACGTCCCGACCCGCAACGCAGCACGATCAACCGCCGGAAGACGATCCAACGCCCAACCCTGCGAATACGTCGAAATAGCATCATCGATCGCAGCCCAATGATCAGCCACACCCTCGACGATCTGCGCCGCAAACGCACGCGGAGGATTCACCCGCGCCGGATGCGCCACCCGCTCAGCCAGCATCTCCAACGGACGCTTACCCCGCTGCTCAGCCTCAAACAAAATATCCAAAGCCTCACGACGAGCCTTACTGCGCGCAGACGTACCCGAACCCTGGCCAGGCTTACCCGAACGAGAACGCTTACCCGCCCCCGAACCGCTGCGAACAGACTCCGAAGAGCTCTGCGACATCAGTTCACACGGCTCAAGTACGAGCCATCACGCGTATCAACCTTGACACGAGTACCGGTCTCCAGGAACAACGGCACCTGAATCTCAGCACCCGTCTCCAACGTCGCAGGCTTCGTCCCACCAGTGGAACGGTCACCCTGCAACCCCGGCTCCGTGTACGTGATCTCCAACTCCACCGACGCAGGAAGCTCAATAAACAACACCGAACCCTCATGCGTAGCAACCGTGGCTTCCATGTTCTCCAACATGTACTTCGCCGCGTCACCAACAACACTTCCCGGCACCGTCAACTGGTCATACGTTTTCCCATCCATGAAAACGTAGTCGTCGCCATCCTTGTACAAGTACTGCATCGAGCGCTTGTCGACATTGCTGGTCTCGACCTTCGTGCCAGCGTTAAACGTCTTATCGACCGTCTTACCGCTCGTCACACTCTTGAGCTTGGTACGGACAAAAGCCGGACCCTTACCCGGCTTCACGTGCTGGAACTCAATAACAGTCCACAACTGGTTGTCCAGCACCAGCACCATGCCGTTTTTCAGATCGTTCGTCGTTGCCACGTAAGTCGACTCTCTCTTCGAAAATGATGTCCGAATAACTCTCGGCCCACCAGTCTATCCGCGCCACCGGCCCTTCGCAGACTCCACCGACAACACCCCGCCCTCCACCTCCACCACCCCACCCGTGGCAAGGTGGCTACATGCGAAACCGGGGGAACACACAAGAACGACCCAGTTCCATCCCAACACCCCACACCCGCCGCCGCACACACCGGCGGATCCTCGTCACGCTCGCATGCACCCTACTCACCACCGCCTGCACCCACCCCAGCCCCACCCCCACCACACCCTCACAACCCCCCACCACACCCCCACCAGTAGCCCCCGAAACACCCATCCGCACCAACACCCGCGCCGCAGGCCCCTCACTCTTCCCCGCCGACATCACCGACGACGCCACCCGCCGCATCGCCCAACTCATCTACCGCGGCCTGTACTCCATCGACCCCAAAGGAAAAGCAGTCCCCGGCCTCGCCAACACCATGACCACCAGCGACCACACCACCTGGACCGCCAAAATCGACCCCCGCGCCCAATTCGCCGACGGAACACCCATCACCGCCGAAGATATCGCCGCCTCCTGGACCCTCACCGCAACCCGCACCAAAACCACCGGAGTAGCCACCCCCCTCACCCTCATCGAAGGCTACGACGAACACGACCCCAAAAACACCGACCCCCTCAGCGGCCTCAACGTCATCAACCCCACCACCCTCCAAATCACCCTCACCACCCCCACACCACGCTTCAACAAACTCTCCGCCGACATCACCATGGCCCCCTTCCCCGCCAAACAACGCACCGACCCCACCGCCCTAGCCACCAAACCCACCGGAAACGGCCCCTACCGACTCGAAAAACCCTGGACCGGCAAAGGCACCTACACCCTGCGCCCCAACTCCACCTACATGAGCCCCCAACAAGTAGCCAACACCGGAATCGAATTCCACACCTACGACAACCTCGACACCGCCTACCTCGACCTACGCGCAGGAAAACTCGACGTCATCGACGAACTACCCCCCAACCGCATCCAAGAAGCCACCGACGCAAAACTCCAAGTCGCACAACAACCCGTCGGCATGAACCAAACCCTCGACTTCCCCACCACCCCCGAATGGCAAGGAATCGAAGGACGCAACCGCAAAGCAGCCATCGGCGCCGCCCTAGACCGCAACACCATCACCGAAACCAACTACGACGGCGCCACCACCCCCGCCACCGACCTAGCATCCCCCGTCGTCGACGGCTACTCCAACGACATCTGCGGAACCCTCTGCGTCCACGACCCCGACCAAGCCCGAGCCCTCTGGTCACCCAACTCACCCCACAACATCACCATCGCCTACCTCACCAACGGCACCGAAGCCGTATCCGCCGGCGCCATCTGCTCCGCCCTCGTCGAAACCCTCCCCATCACCTGCGACACCCGCCCCTACCCCAACGAACAAGCACTAGCCAACGCCGTCCGCAACGGCAAAATCAACGGCCCCTACCTACGCACCTGGCGCATGCGCCAACGCGACCTCGGCGCCTTCCTCGAACCCCGCTACTCCCCCGACGCCCAAGAAAACTGGAACTCCTACACCGACCCCCTCGCCGAACTCCACCTACGCCTAGCCAACGCAGCAACCAAAAACTCCGCCGCCATGGCCGCCCAGCAAGAAGCCGAACGCTACATCCTGCGCGGCCTACCCAGCCTGCCCCTATGGTCATTCAACGCCACCACCACCTCCACCTCCGCCGTCACAGGCGTCGTCACCGACCCCACCGGCGTACCCGTCTACACACACATCACCCGCCCCCCGCAATAACCCACTCCCACACCTCACCCCGACACCGCAGCAAAAGCCTCCCGCAACAACCCCTCATCCGGCCCCACAAGCCGCCGCGGAACCCCCACACCAGCAAGAACCACAAACCGCAACGTCGCCCCCCGCGTCTTCTTATCCCGCCCCATCACCTCCACAACATCAGCAAACCCAGCCCCCGAATACCCCACCGGCAACCCCAAACCCGACAACACATCCCGATGCCGCCGCACCACAGCCGCATCCAACAACCCAGCACTACACGCCAACTCAGCCGCAAACACCATCCCCACCGACACTGCATCCCCATGACGCCACGTATACCCCTCAAGATTCTCAATAGCGTGCGCCAACGTATGCCCATAGTTAAGGAACTCACGCTCCCCCGCCTCACACAGATCCCCCGTCACAATCCCCGCCTTCACCGCAATCTTGCGCTCCACCAACTCCCGCAACACCCCAGACTCCGGATCCACCGCTCCTAGAGGGTCCTGCTCAATCAACTCAAGAATCCGCCGATCAGCAATAAACCCACCCTTAACCACCTCAGCCAAACCCGCCACCACATCCGCCTTCGGCAACGTCCGCAACACTGACAAATCAGCAAAAACCCCCAACGGCGGGTGAAAAGCCCCCACCAAATTCTTCCCCTCGGCCGTATTAATCCCCGTCTTACCCCCCACAGCCGCATCCACCATCCCCAATACCGTCGTCGGGACCTGCACCACCGACACCCCACGCAACCAACTCGCCGCAACCCACCCAGCCAAATCCGTCACAGCCCCACCACCAACACCAACAACAACATCCGAACGCGTAAAACCCGCCCGCCCCATCCGCGACCACAAATCCGCAGCCACACTCACCGTCTTAGCCGCCTCACCATCAGGCACACACACCACAAGCGCCTCAACACCCCCACCCCGCAACTGCCCAGCAATCTCCCGCGCCAATCCCTCCACCGCACCAGCATGCACAACCAACGCCCGCCCAGGACGATTCGCAGCAGGATCAGCCACCACACCCTCACCACCGGTACCCATCACTAACGCAGCTACCTCGGCAGCCAACCCCCACCCCACCACCACGTCATACGCCCCCGCCCCAGCAGTGGGCCCCACATGAATAACGCTACGACCACCCTCACACCGCACCCCATCAACACTCATCGCACTCCCCCGCTGTTCAACTCATCAGACAACAACGCAACAACAGCCTCAACCACCTCATCGGGCTCTTTGCCATCGGTATCAACCCTCGCCGTCGCCACGTCCACATAAATCGGACGCCGCTGCTCCATCAACGCAAGCCACTGCCCCCGCGGATTCAACGCCAACAACGGCCGCCCCTGATCAAACCCAGTACGCCTACCCGCATACCGCAACGACACATCAAGAAACACCACACACCGATCCCGCAACAACACCTGCGAGACCGGATCAAGCACCGCTCCCCCACCCAACGCCAACACACCACGCCGATGCGCCAACGCATCAGCAACTACCTCACGCTCCACCGCGCGAAAAGCAGCCTCCCCATCATCAACAAAAATATCCGCAATATCCTTGCCAGCCCGCTGGGTAACAAGAACATCCGTGTCAGCGAAATCAACACCCAAACGCGCAGCCAACAACCGCCCCACCGTGGACTTACCCGCCCCCGGAGGACCAGTTAAAACAATGAGCGAGGAATCAACACACATCTGCTCAGTCACCACGTCCTCTTCCCAGCAGGCATAGCCTCCAAATACCCCGTCACATTACGCCGCGTCTCCACCACGCTGTCCCCACCAAACTTCTCCGCAACAGCCTCAGCAAGCACCAAAGCAACCATCGCCTCAGCAACCACTCCCGCCGCAGGCACCGCGCACACATCCGAGCGCTGATGAATAGCCTTCGCCGCCCCCTGACCAGTGATATCAACCGTATCCAACGCATGCGGCACCGTACTGATCGGCTTCATCGCAGCGCTCACCCGCAAAAACTCACCATTGGTCATCCCGCCCTCAAGACCACCGGCATGCCCCGTACGACGGCGAATCACCCCAGCATCATCACGCTCCATCTCATCATGCGCCTGCGAACCAAGCCGAGCAGCACTATCAAAACCATCACCAACCGCCACCCCCTTAATAGCCTGAATCCCCATCAACGCCCCAGCCAGACGCGCATCCAACCGCCGATCCCAATGCACATGCGACCCAAGACCAGGAGGGCACCCGTACGCAAGCACCTCAACAACCCCACCAAGAGTGTCACCAGCACCACGAGCCGCATCAATCTGCTGCACCATCGCCGCTGAAGCCGCAGCGTCAAAAGAACGCACCGGATCACCATCAAGGGCATCCACATCATCAGGAGTCGGCAGCGCTGCCCCATCAGCAGTGCCCGCACTACCAATCGAAACGGTATGAGAAACAAGACGAATGCCCGCTACCTGCTGCAAGTAACACGAGGCGTAAGCCCCCAAAGCCACCCGAGCAGCAGTCTCACGCGCAGAAGAACGCTCCAACACATTCCGCGCATCATCCCACCCATACTTCTGCATACCAACCAGGTCAGCATGCCCCGGCCGAGGACGAGTAAGCGGCTTGTTACGAGCCAACTCCTTCGGCGCATTGACATCATCGCTACGCGCCAACGCATCAGCACAAACCGGGTCAGGAGACATCACCGTCTCCCATTTCGGCCACTCCGAATTACCTATCTCCACAGCAATGGGAGACCCCAACGTAACTCCGTGACGCACACCGCTAAGCACGCGCAATGCATCCTTTTCAAACTTCTGGCGTGCACCTCGCCCATACCCCAAACGCCTACGCGCAAGCGCTGCCGCAACATCATGTGAGGTCACTTCCACACCCGCTGGCATTCCTTCAAGGATGGCCACCAGGGAAGGGCCATGGGACTCACCTGCTGTCAACCAACGCATGAAGCTCATGGTGTCACGGCTGGTGCGCTCCCCCGGGCGCTTGCTCGGGGATTGGGCAGACAGCTACAACGTGACAGCGTGCTCCAAAGCCTGACGCATATGTGCGACGTTCGGTGTGCGCCCTGTGAAGGCTCGCACTTGAGCCGCAGCTTGGTGGAGCAGCATGGGAAGCCCTGAAATAACGCGTGCGCCAGCCGCCTGCGCCCAGGTACCCAAAGCGGTGGGCCAGTTGGCATAGACGACATCCATCACGATGCCCGGAATCGGGTCATCACTCAGGGGCGGCAAGCTGAGGTCGGTCCCCGTGGGAAGAGTAGAAATAGTCACTTCGGCTTCATTGACGCATCGCTGCAGGCTCACCGTGTCAGTGAGGGCCAGGGTGTCAATGTTGACTTCAAGACGTTTGGCTAGGTCGACAGTGGCAGGTCGCACCTGAGAGCGCACAGCGAATGTGACGTGCTCAACCCCGAAGGAAACCAGCGCCGCCAGAGCGGCTCGGGCCGTGGCACCGGAACCAATGATCAGTGCGTACTCGGCGTGCTGGATCCCAACTTCTTGCAGAGCCATCTCAATACCGACAATGTCTGTGTTGTCTGCTGCCCAGCCGCGGCCATACGGAATGAGGGTGTTAGCTGCTCTGAGGTCAGCTGCACGTGCGCAGACAAGGTCGGCTGCAGCCAGTGCGTCTTCTTTCAAAGGCATCGTGATTGCCATCCCCCGCCAGCGGCCATGGCTGGCATGCACGGTAGAGAGGTGATGCGCCAAGGTTGGTTCTCCAGGGCCACCGACGGCGTAGCGCTGAAACTGCCAATCGCTAAGACCTAGCTCGTTGTAGGCGGTTCGGTGTAGCAGCGGGGAAAGGGAATGGTCAATGGGTGACCCAAGAACGGCTGCGACGTTGGTGCCGTGGGTTCCGGCCGCGGCGCGCACCAGATCTTCTTCTTCACGAGCAGTGTCGATGACCGTGAGGAAGTCTTCGGGCGGGAGCACGCCGTAGCCGGGCACGTCAGCAGGTTCCTGGGTGTTGCTGGCACCACTGCTGGAACTGGCGCACAGCGTTGTCGTGTTCGACTTTGGTGTTGGAGAACACGGTGGTTCCCTTAACTGGGTCAATGGCGACGAAGTAGAGCCAGGGGCCTTCAGCCGGTTGAATGGCAGCTTTGATCGACTGGGCTCCAGGGTTGCCAATAGGTCCGGCGGGCAGGCCATCATTGACGTACGTGTTGTAGGGGTTCTTGTTGGCGCGTTCGGCGTCTGTGGTGGTGATGGAGCGGTTCTGCACGCCGTAGCTGACGGTGGAGTCCAGCTGCAGACGCATCGGTTTGGCAAGACGGTTGAGGATGACGCGAGCAACCTTGGGTCGGTCTTCGTTAAGGCGCGCCTCGGCTTCAACAATGGAGGCCAAGGTGATCATCCGTTCGGCGTCTGCTTCTTGTACGCCAAGGTTTTTCAACTGTTCCAGGGTGTGGTTGACCATCTGTCGCAGTTGTTGCGCCGGTGTTGTTCCGGGGTCGAACTCGTAGGTGGCTGGGAATAGGTAGCCTTCAACGTTGCCTTTAGCTGAGGCAGGAAGTTTGAGGATGCTGGGATCGCTTTCGTTTTGCTTTTCAACTGCTGCGTAGTCTGCTGGCTTGTGGTTAGTTACTTTGGCGAGTTCCTCGAAAACCTGTGCTTTCCATAGCCCCTCGCGGATGGTGACGCGGTGCACAGCTCGTCCGGTGCTGCGCATTTTTTCAAGCGCGCTATCGGCAGACATCTCTTTAGCGAGGGCGTAGGTTCCGGGCTGGATTTCTTTGCCGGGGTTGTTTTCTAGCGCTTTGATGAAGGCGCGGGCAGATTTGACGACGCCTTCTTTCTCCAAGGTGTTGCCGATTTGGGATCCGCTTTGTCCTGGAGCAACAACGATGTTGACCGAGCCGGTTCCTTCGCCGTCGTAGTCGGGGGTGCTGAATGCGCGATAGACGGTGGTTCCGAGGGCCACGGTTGCCACAAGGAGGAGTACCGCGACGATTGTTAGGAGACGTTTTCCGCGTCGCTGTGGTGGTTTGTCGTTGCGGCGGATGCGTCGTCCCTGATCGGGACTCAGATTTTGTTGAACCCGGCGGCCTTGTTCCCCGCGCATGCCTTGTTCGATTCGGCGGCTGGGGGTACGTGGTTCGGCCTCGGGCTCAACATCTTCACGCTCGCGCTGCCGTTTACGCTCACGCCTACTAACCCCACGCAGCGCAGGGGACTCTTCATCGTCGAATCCACCACGACCGCTGGGCTCTGGGGCATCGTAGCCGCGACGACTACGACGACTAGGTTGTTCCTGTTCCCGCGAGGAACGAGGTGATTCGGGGTCAAAACCCCGCCGAGGCCGCATGGGCTCCTCATCGTCAAATCCGGCGCGCATCCCAGGATCTGGGGCCTCATAGCCGCGACGACTACGACGACTAGGTTCGTTATCTACCTCGAGGCGGCGTCTACTACGGGTGAGTTCTTCTGTGCTGCGGATGAGTTCGCCGGTGTCTATGCCACGTTTCCTGCGGTCAGGGTTTTCGTATTGGCGGGTTCGGCGAAGAAGTTCTTCGAGAGGATCGAGCTCTTGGGTGGAGTCGTCGGTGTAGTGAGCCGAGGTCCAAGGTTTTTCCTCTTCGTGACGTTGAGCACGTGAGGAGCGTTGAACGAATCGGATGGGTTCAGTGGGTTCCGGTTCGGAACGGCGACTGCGGCGAGGTGGTTCGTCGTAGTAGGTGTCGCGTCGTGGCTCTTCGTCGTAGCTTCGACGTGTTGCGCGTTTAGGGCGCTTGTTGCGCTGGTTCCGGCTGGCGCGGAGTGAGGCGCGGGTGACGAATTCCTCGGCAGGCCGGGGACTGTAAGGATCCTCGGGATACTGCGAATTCATGTACGTCTCCTATGCCTAGGTTTTCGGCCCCCGATGATGGACCCGGGAACGCGGTTGAAGTCGCGTTCGGCGTCCAATGCGCTTTGCAAGATCATGACTGCCGCGACTTGATCGACGACTGACCGGTGCGTTTTCGCGGCCCGGCCGCTCGAGTGCAGTGCGCGGTGAGCATCCACCGTAGTAAGTCGTTCGTCCATGAGTCGAACAGGGATGGGCTTCACGCGTGCGGCGAGAGCTTGTGCAAACGTTTTCGCAGCGTGTGCCGACTGCCCCTCGGCTCCAGATAAGTGCATGGGGAGGCCAACGATGATTTCGATGGGTTCGCACTGACCAGCAAGCGCAACGATGCGTTCGAGGGCATCGGGAACGGCAGGGATGTCCCCTTTTGCGGGGACACCCTCTCGTGGGTAGGTGTCGACCGGAACCGCGAGAATTGCCTCGTGGTTGCAGGTGGCTACGCCGACGCGTGCAGCGCCGACGTCAACGCCGATACGTACTCCAGACCGCACTGTGCCGCTCCCGATTGCGTTGTGTTACTGGTTCAGCGGGTGGCGATCGCGTGGCGCACGGCTTCGAGCGCGTCAGCGATTTTGGTGGTGTCTGTGCCGCCGCCTTGGGCGATGTCGGGTTTGCCGCCACCGCCGCCGCCGAGAATGGTCGCGGCTGTTTTGACGAGCGCTCCGGCTTTGATGCCTTCTTTGCGAGCTGCGTCGTTGGTGGCAACAACGATAAGCGGACGTTCTTTAGCCACGCCAGTGAGCGCCACGACGGCGGGTTTGTCTTCGCCGAGGCGTCCACGGATGTCGAGAACAAGGGAGCGGACATCGTCGGCTCCGGCGTCAGCTCCCAGGTCATGGGTGAGAACGGCGACGCCTGAGATGTCGATTGCTTCGTTGGCGAGGTTGGCGTTAGCTGCGCGTAGCTGAGCTGCACGCATGGCTGTGAGTTCTTTTTCGGTGCTCTTGAGTTTGGCCATGAGGGCGGCGATCCGGTCGGGGATGTTCTCGCCCTTGGCTTTGACAAGGTCACTGATTTGGGAAAGAAGCAGCGATTCGGTGGACAGGTGGCTGTATGCGTCCATGCCGACGAGGGCTTCGACGCGACGCACCCCAGAACCTACGGATTGCTCGCTAAGAAGTTTGACGACGCCGAGCTGACCAACGCGCATGGCGTGGGTGCCGCCGCAAAGTTCGCGACTCCAGTCACCGATGCTGACAACGCGGACGTGTTCGGGGTATTTCTCGCCGAACATTGCCAGGGCCCCTGAGGCAAGTGCTTCGTCCTTGGGCATAGTGGCAGCTTCGACGGCTTCGTCGCCGAGGATGACGCGGTTGATTTGCTCTTCGATGGTGGCGAAGGTGTCGGGGTCGATGGGGTTGTTCCAGGAGAAGTCGAACCGCAGGCGCCCAGGCATGTTTTCAGAGCCTGCCTGGGTGGCAGTGCTGGCGAGGTTGTCACGTAGTGCCTGGTGGACGATGTGGGTGGCGGTGTGAGCGCGGGAGGAGTCACGACGGCGTGCGGCGTCGACGATGGCGGTGGCGGTCTGTCCGACACCGAATTCGCCGGCGAGTACTCGTCCCTTGTGGACAACGAGGCCAGTGACGGGGCGCTGCACGTCGGTGATTTCGATGCGGGCTCCGTCGACTTCGATGATGCCTTTGTCGGCAAGCTGTCCACCCGATTCGGCGTAGAAGGGGGTGCGGTCGAGAACGAGTTCAATCTCGTCGCCTTCGCTGGCGCTGCGAACCGACCCAGAGTCGCTGAGAACACCCATGATGCGTCCGGGCGCGGTGGTCTCGCTGTAGCCGAGGAATTCCGTGGGCGCGGACATGGTGTCGGCGATTTCTCGGTACAGGTGTAGGTCTGTGTGACCCATCTTTTTGGCTTTGGCGTCAGCTTTGGCGCGTTGCTTCTGCTCGTTCATGAGGGAGCGGAAGCCTTCTTCGTCAACGGACAGGCCTTGTTCGGATGCCATCTCTAGGGTGAGGTCGATGGGGAATCCGTAGGTGTCGTGCAGGCTGAACGCGTCGGCGCCGGAGAGCTGGGTGTGTCCTTGGCTCTTAGCGTTGGCGACTGCGGTGTCAAGGATTGCGGTGCCAGCGGTGAGGGTGCGGCGGAACGCGTGTTCTTCTTCGAAGGCGACGTTGGAGATGCGGTCCCAGTCGCGGCGCAGCTCGGGGTAGGACTTCTCCATTTGGGCCACGGAGACGGGGAGCAGTTCGGGCAGAACTGGGTCGGTGACGCCAAGGAGTCGCATGGATCGGATGGCGCGGCGTAGCAGGCGGCGCAGGACGTAGCCGCGGCCTTCGTTGCCGGGGGTGACGCCGTCTCCGATGAGCATGAGGGAGGAACGGACGTGGTCGGCGACGACGCGGAAGCGAACGTCGGCGTCGTTGTCTGCGCCGTATTTGCGGCCGGAGAGTTTTTCGGCGGCGGCGATGACGGGGTAGACCTCGTCGATTTCGTACATGTTGTCGACGCCTTGCATGAGGAAGGCGACGCGTTCTAGCCCCATGCCGGTGTCAATGTTTTTGGAGGGCAGGAGGCCTTCGACGGTGAATTTGTCTTTGGCGGTGACGTCGGTGATTTGTTCGGTTTGGAAGACGAGGTTCCAGATTTCGAGGAAGCGGTCTTCGTCGGCTTCGGGGCCACCGTCGGGGCCGTATTCGGGGCCGCGGTCGATGTAGATCTCGGAGCAGGGACCGCCGGGCCCTTCGACGCCCATGTGCCAGTAGTTGTCTTTGAGGCTGCGGCCTTGGATGCGTTCGTCGGGGATGCCGACTGCGCGCCAGTAGTTGCGGGCCTCGATGTCGCCTTCGGGGTGGTCGGGGTGATGTCCGGGGCCTAGGACGGTGACCCAGACTTTTTCGGGGTCGAAGCCGAGGTTGCCTTCTTCTTGAGGCCCGGTGACGAATTCCCAGGCGAATTCGATGGCTTCTTTTTTGAAGTAGTCACCGAAGGAGAAGTTGCCGTTCATTTGGAAGAACGTGCCATGGCGGGTGGTTTTACCGACTTCGTCGATGTCTCCGGTGCGTACGCATTTCTGCACGCTGGTGGCGCGTGTGTAGGCGGGGGTTTCGGCGCCGAGGAAGTAGGGCTTGAAGGGGACCATTCCGGCGTTGACGAACAGGAGGTTGGGGTCGTCGTATAGCAGGGGTGCGCTGGGCACCACGGTGTGCGCCTTGCTCTCGAAGAATCGGAGCCAGCGACGCCGGATCTCTGCGGTTTCCATCGACACAACCCTTCACTCGCGGTGCGTTCGCTGCCGGATTTTCCGGTAGGTAGCGCCCTTCGTGCAACAACAACGATCGCACTAGTATGCCGCCGCTCCCCTGGGCAACCCCAAAGCAACCTGACGACAACCGCAAAGCGGGTCGGGAAAAGGGTTAGGCGCGGTGGCGTCCTGGGGCAGTGCGGAAGGGGCGCCAGGCTGCGTTTGCGGCGCGATTGAGCCCAGGAACCCACAGTCCCAAGGTTGCCCATCCAATGAGTTCACGCAGTGCTGTTCGCCATGCCGAGCTACCGAGTGTGCGGTGGCGTCCAACTGGTGGGACAACTGGTGCAGGAATATGCAGCCGGTCTGTGTAGGCCGATTGCAGGAAAGCACGGGCGTTTGTGGAGACAGTTGTGGTGTGTACCAAAGTCATGGGGAAACCTCCTGAGGTTCCCGATTCTTAATGACATTGGCGTAATTCAGATTGATCGCGCTTTCACTGGCGTGTCGCGGTAACTCGTACATTCATCCGGGACGCTCGTCCGAGTAATCAAACAAAAATTGAGCGCTATTTTTTAGCCTGCATATCTCGCAGACGGATATTCAATTTGCGCAATATGTGAACCAGGTCACTACGTACAGGATTTGCCACAGCGGCACTCCTGAGCCCGCACAGAGTTTGAGTTACGTGCACCACACGGGCGCTCATCGCTTACCTTTTGGGGATCAGATCTTCGGGCGAGGCCCGAACGAGCTAGTCAACGAGCTTAATTCGCCCTTTTTCGGTGTGCCTGCCGGCAGTGTCGCGCCGCAGCAAACGCATCGAAAAACCTTCCGGAAGATCCGTTACTTTCCGGCACCGTCGCCGTTCCACAGGTGGGGTGCACCTCGAGACAGGGCTCTGTCCCGTGAGAGAAAGGGTTGTCGCCCATGCCCCGCTATTTACTGCTGGTCGTATCTGGGATCTGCCATCCATGCCCGGAGGTGGCGACGTGCTGAAATACCTTTTCAGGCGCCTGGCCAACTACTTCGTGATGATTTTCGTGGCGACATCGCTGGCGTATTTGGCCGCCGTGACAGTCATGAAACCCGAAACAGCACTGCTGCAGCGCACTCCACGCCCCACCATGGAGCAAGTCACCGCGCAGCTGCAGGAAGCTGGGCTGGATCCCACCTTGAACCCGTTCCAGCGCTATCTGGTCTGGCTGAAAAACGTCGTTTTTCACTTCGACTGGGGCATGGGGCCAGATGGTTCCAGCATCAACCAGGAGTTCCTTACCAGGGCGGTTATTTCTGGGCGGCTGGTGCTACTGGCAACGCTGTTGTCGATCGTCATCGGTATTGCTCTGGGCGTGTTCGCTGCTTCGCGGCAATATTCCTTCTCAGATCGTTCGGTCACGACACTGAGCTACGTCATTAGCTGTATCCCGGCCCCGGTGATTTATCTGACTGTGCAGACGGCCGGTATCGATCTCAACGACGCCGTGGGCAAGCGTTTACTTTACGTCTCTGGCATGTATTCGGTGCCGCAGCCCGAAGGTGCGATGGAGAGGGTTGTCGACATAGCGCAGCACCTTGTTCTTCCTACGGTAGCGCTGACGATTGTTGCTTACGTCAGCTACCAGTTGCTGCAGCGCTCTTTGCTCTTGGACAACATCAACGCTGACTACGTGCGTATGGCTCGCGCGAAAGGTCTCACGAAGTCTCAAGCGGTGCGTAAACATGCTCTGCGTACCTCTTTTATCCCGGTGGCGCAGTCGATCGCCTTCCAGATTCCTGGCATTTTCACCGGCACGTTCATCATCGAGGCGGTGTTCGCTTGGGAGGGCCTGGGCCGGTACACCCTCGATGCAATTACGTCGACACAAAACGTCAATGCAGCCGTGGCCGGAGTGGCTTTCGGTGGAGTGATGTTCGCCATCGGTGCTATCTGCGCTGACTTGTCGGTGGCGATCGTGGATCCGAGAGCGAGGGTCGCCTGATGACTAGCGATGCACACACCTGCACTGAGCCCCCGGCGCCTCTTCCTGGCGGAGCTGCTGCGCCTGTGGCCTCTGCTCAGCCGGAGCATGCGATCACGCGTAAGTCCACGCTCATTCTGCGCCGTCTGCTGCGGAACAAAGGAGCGATTGTTGGCCTGGTGATGCTGGGGTTGGTTGTAGCTTTCGCTCTTGCGGGAAACACCATTAACTCGTTCTCGTATACCGATCAGGACCTGATGAATTTGGGGGCTGCTCCTGGTGAAGGCGGCCATATTCTTGGCACCAGCGCTGGCGGGTTGGACCTGTGGGCGATGCTGGTGCGTGGTACCGGAAAGTCTTTGCTCATCGCTTTGTGCGTGGGCGTGCTCGCTCCACTGATTGGGGCGGTGTACGGCACGGCGATTGCTTTCTGGGGTGGTACGCGTGAGCGGATAGGCATGTGGCTGTTGGACATGCTGATTCTGATGCCGTATTTCCTGGTCATCGCGGTGTTGATGGGATCCAGCCAGGGTAATGCTTTCCAGTTGGCGCTGTATTTGACGTTGTTTGGCTGGATGGGGTTGGCGCGTGTGGTGCGAGCCACGACGCAGTCGTTGCGTGAGCGTGAGTTCGTTGCGTGTGCGCGGTACATGGGTGTGTCGGATTGGCAGATTATCCGGCGGCACATCATTCCAAATATCGGCTCGTATTTGATTCTCAACATTGTGTTGGGCACGTTCGGGGCGATCATCGCCGAGACGTCGTTGAGCTTCCTGGGTGTGGGGGTACGGCCGCCGGATGTTTCTCTTGGCCAGCTTATTGGGCAGTCGGCCAGTCAGTTGTCTGCTTATCCGTGGATGTTCTGGGGTCCGGTGGCGTGTCTGCTGTGGATCACTTTGTCCTTGTCTTTGGTCGGTGATGGTCTGCGTGACGCTCTCGACCCCAACAGCAAGTCCGGAGGCCGAGCATGAGTAACGTTGTTTTGTCGACTGAGCACACTGTGTCTTCTCCGCAGGAACAGGCGGTTTTGTCGGTGCGGGATTTGCATGTGCGGTTTCCTTCTGAGGCCGGGGTGGTGCATGCGGTACGCGGCATGGATTTTGATCTGTTCCCGGGCCGGGTTTTGGGGATTGTTGGCGAATCGGGGTCGGGTAAGTCGGTGACCTCGTTGGCGATGATGGGACTGTTGCCTGCCAGCGCGAAGATCTCGGGGTCGATCACGTATCAGGGCAAGGAATTGATTGGCCTGTCTGATCGGCAGATGTCGGCGCATCGTGGCCGTGACATCGCGATGATTTTCCAGGATCCGCTGAGTTCGTTGACGCCGGTGTTCACGGTAGGGCAGCAGATTATTGAGGCGTTACAGGCGCATCAGTCGCTGTCGGCGAAGGCGGCTCGGGAGCGCGCAATTGAATTGCTCGAGATTGTGGGGATTCCCAGCCCGAGTTCGCGGGTGGATTCCTACCCGCATGAGTTTTCTGGCGGTATGCGCCAGCGGGTGGTGATCGCGATTGCGATCGCGAACAATCCGCGCGTGATCATCGCTGATGAGCCGACGACGGCGCTGGATGTGACGATCCAGGCGCAGATTTTGGATGTGTTGAAGGTGGCGCAGCGGGAGACCGGTGCGGCGGTGGTGATGATTACGCACGATTTGGGTGTCGTGGCGGGCATCGCTGATGACGTGATGGTGATGTATGCCGGGCGTCCGGTGGAGAAGGGGCAGGTGGATGACATTTTCTACCAGCCGCGGATGCCGTACACGCTGGGTTTGTTGGGTTCGATTCCTCGGGTTGACCGGCGGGAGAAGGCCTCACTGGTGCCGATTGAGGGCAATCCGCCTAATTTGATTCATGAGCCGACTGGGTGTCCGTTTGCGCCTCGCTGCCCGTTGGCGATTGATGCGTGTGGCGATGGTGAACCTGCGGCTGTGCTGGTGGAGCCGGGGCATATGAGTGCGTGTGTGCGACACGAGCATTTGCGTGACATCCAGGGCGCTACGGATGTGTTCCCGGTTCCTGCGGTGACGCATTCACCGTTGGAGGGAGTGCCTCGGCAGCAGCGACAGACGTTCTTAGAGGTGGAGAACCTGCACAAGCACTTCCCGCTGAAGAAGGGGGCCTTGTTTAAGCGTCAGGTCGGCGAGGTGAAGGCCGTTGATGGGGTCTCTTTCGATGTGCGTGAGGGTGAGTGCCTGGCCATCGTGGGTGAGTCTGGGTGCGGTAAGTCGACAACGTTGCTTGAGATCATGGAGATGAATCCGGCCACGGTCGGCAAGATCGTTGTATTGGGTAAGCCGGTGGCCTCGTTGCGGCGTAAGGCTGAGATCACGGCGTTGCGGCGCAATGTGCAGTTGGTGTTTCAGGATCCGATGGGGGCTTTGGACCCGCGGTTCACGGTGTATGAGTTGATCAGTGAGCCGTTGCGAGCTTTTGGGATGCCGGAGGAGCAGCGGCAGCAGCGCACTCGTGAGCTTATGGCCACGGTTGGTTTGGAGCCGGACCATTTGAACAGGTTTCCTTCGCAGTTCTCAGGTGGTCAGCGTCAGCGCATCGGTATTGCGCGGGCGCTGGCGTTGAATCCCAAAGTGATTGTGTTGGATGAGCCGGTTTCGGCGTTGGATGTGTCTGTGCAGGCTGGGGTGATCAACCTGTTGGACAGGCTCAAGGCGACGTTGGGTATTTCGTATTTGTTTGTGGCTCACAATCTGGCTGTGGTGCGTCACATCAGTGACCGGGTTGCGGTGATGTACCTGGGCAAGATTGTGGAGATCGGGGATGTGGATTCGGTTTTCGATAATCCGCGGCATCCGTATACGCGTGCGCTTCTTTCGGCTATTCCGCTTCCTGATCCGGTGAAGGAGCGGACTCGTGAGCGGATCGTGTTGCGGGGTGATTTGCCTAGTCCGTTGAACCGGCCGGTGGGGTGTGATTTTGCCTCGCGGTGCCCGGTGGTGGAGCTGTTGGATGAGCAGCAGCGGCAGCGGTGTCGTGATGTTGAGCCTGCGTTGGAGGCTGTTGGTGATGGTGATCACCGTCAGGCTTGTTTTTTCCCTGATCGTTTGCGTGGTGGGGAGCAGGTAGGTGGGGCAAGTGATGCTGGTGTGGATGGCCTGTTCAGAGAAAGGACAACGCCGTGAGTAAACGTAGGTGCACTGTGGCAGTGGCGATTGTGATGGCTGCTGTGTTGGGGGTTTCTGGTTGTGCTGGTAGGGGTGGGCAGGATTCGAAGAGTTCGGTGAGTAGTCATGATCCTGCTTCGTTGGTGCAGCGTAATCCGCAGGATCGGGCTCATATGGATAAGGGCGGCACCGCCATTTTCGCGGTGAAGATTTTCCCGACGAACTACAACAAATTGCACACGAATGGCAATAACGGTGACTGGGGTCGAGTCACCAAAGCCACCGATCCGACGCTGTTTATCTATTCGCCGCAAGGGGTTGCCAGCGCCCGCACTGAGTACCTCACCAAGATGCCGCATGTGGAGATCACCGGCGGCAAACAGGTAGTCACTTACGACCTCAACCCGAAGGCGATCTGGAATGACGGCACCAAGATCGACTGGACTGCTTTTGAAGCCACGTGGAAGTCCCAGCGCGCACCGGTAGATGAAGGTAAGTACAACAACGCTGGTGCCACTGCTGGCTATGAGGACATCGAGTCGATAGAGAAGGGGGACACCCCCGAGCAGGTGGTGGTGACGTTCAAGCAGCCTTTCAATCCGATCACCGAGATTTTCGATATTCTTATTCACCCGAAAGTGGCGAAAGATCCAGAAACTTTTAACACCCTGATGAAGACGGATCCGCATCCAGAGCTGCGGTCTGGGCCGTTTGTCATCAAGGAAATCGATGAACAGAGTAAAACTGTCGTCATCGTTCCTAATGACAAGTGGTGGGGAAATGCCCCGATGCTGGATCGGGTGGTGTTCCGTCAGATGGAGGATTCGGCAACCATTCTGGCGTTCAAAAACGGGGAGATCGATGCCACAGATGTGGCAAATAAGGCACGACTAGAGCAGATTCGCGGCACTGCTGGGATGGAATTACGCCGCAGCCAGCTGCTGTACAACAACGTCTATATTTTCAACGCGAAGTCACCGAACATCAAAGACATAGCTGTGCGTAAAGCCATCTGGCAGGGATTGGACCGTGAGCAGCTGCGGAAAATTAAGTTCAACGGAGTCGACTACACCGAGAAACCAGTCGAATCTGGGTTGTTCTTCTCCTTCGACCCACGAGCAGAGAACAATACGCCGGTGAAGTTTGACCCGCAGGCTGCGCAGAAAACGTTGCACGATGCGGGGTATGCAAAACAGGCCGACGGGTTCGTTGCAAAAGACGGCAAAAAGCTGTCGGTGCGCTACACAACTTTTGGTGACGACCCGCTGTCAGCAGCGCTGGCGCAGACCACCCAGTCCCAACTGAAAGCCATTGGCATCGACCTGCAACTCGATATCCGCCCCTCCGCACAGTTTGGGAGCACAGTCGAAAAGAAAGACTTCGACTTCATCGCTATGGCTTGGTCGGCAACTACGAACAGCCCGCTGGGTGGCATGTGTCAATCAATGTGTTCTGATTCGGGTAACAACTTCTCTGCCGCAGGCACCCCAGAACTCGATGCCCGCATCAAAAAGCTTGGCTCCATCACCGATGAAGAAGAACAAGCCAAAGAGATGAACGCTGTGGAAAAGGAATGGATGGCCGAAACATACGGTCAACTTCCGCTATGGAATGGCCCAAAGATCACCGCCACGCGTGAAGGGCTAGCCAACTGGGGGCCCGGTTTGTTCCAAGAACTGACCCCGAAATGGGAAGAAGTCGGCTGGCAAAAAGGCTTCAAGAAAGGGTGACCTAACTTAGTTAGTGAGTGCCTTTTCCACGGCCGAGGAATCACCAGTGCCCAAAATCCGGACACAGATTCCTCGGCCGTCTTTACGCCCAAAATCAGGCATAACGCACCAATAGCCACATTCACCGGCGTGCCGTGGCACCAATCGAAGTGGACAAAAAGCCGACATAGCGTACCTTTACGCAATCGGATGAATTTTTGTGCGTCCGCTGGTCACCCCACATATGCCCCGGCGCGCCCTCATCCTGTGCCCCACGGCACCGCGCCCGATGTCACCGCGACACCCGGGCGCCCTTCGGAGAACGCAACGATGCGCTCCCCGTTGACGCAGAAAGGAAGTGCAGATGTCGATCCGCACACGCGCCGCACTCGCAGTCGGTCTCTCCCTCACCACGCTTCTGGCCGCCTGCGGCGGCGGAGGCTCCAACGGTTCAAAGGTGGAAGGCGGCGCAGTCACCATGCGCGGCTGTAACCCCCAGAACCCCCTCATCACCACCTCCACCAGCGAGGTATGCGGCGGCGACGTCCTCGACGCGGTCTCCTCCGGGCTCGTGCGATACAACGCACAAAGCGGAGCGCCCGAAAAAGACATGGCCGAATCCATCGAGACGACGGACAACCAGCACTTCACCGTCAAACTCAAACCAGGCCGCAAATTCTCCGACGGCACCGAAGTCAAAGCCAAAAACTTCGTCGACGCCTGGAACTGGGGCGCATACGGCCCCAACGCCCAAATCAACTCCTACTTCTTCGAACCCATCAAAGGCTACGAAGACCTCCAAAGCGACAAAGGCGCACAGCCCAAAGCCAAAGAGATGAGCGGCCTGAAGGTTGTTGACGACCACACCTTCACCATCGAAACCACCCAAAAACTCGCCAACCTCGAAGTCCGACTAGGCCACACCCCCTTCATGCCACTGCCCGACGTCTTCTTCAAAGACACCGAGGCCTACGGCAAGAAACCCATCTCCGCCGGCCCCCTCATGGTCGAAAACTGGACCCCCAACCGAGAAATCGTGCTGGTGAAAAACCCGCACTACGACGGCCCAGACAAAACCCAGGTCGGCAAAGTCACGTTCCGGATCTACCAGAACAGCGACGCCGCCTACAAAGACGCCCAAGCTGGCAACCTCGACATCGACAACGACCCGCCACAGTCGGCCCTCATCAACGAGAAATACAAAAACGACTTCAAAGACCGAAACATCTCGGCCCCCATCGCTGGCAACGGCACCATCTCCTTCGCCCCCAAGGAAACCGACCCCAGCGTCCAAAACCCCAAACTGCGCCAAGCACTATCCATGGCGATCGACCGCGAAACCATCAGCAAGCAAATCTTCGCTGGCGCTCGCGTCCCCGCCACCGGATGGGTACCCCCGGCCGTCGACGGCCACAAAGCTGGCGGCTGCGGCGAATACTGCACCTACAACCCCACCAAAGCCAAACAACTCCTCCAGGAAGCCGGCGGCTACACAGGCACCCTCACCTTCAGCTACAACGCCGACTCCGACCACGGCCCCTGGACCAAAGCCGTCTGCAACAACATCAAGCAGAACCTCGGCATCAACTGCGTCTCCACCCCCGTGGTCGACTTCAAAACATTCCGCACCCAAATCACCAAACACGAGATGAAAGGCATGTTCCGTTCCGGGTGGCAGATGGACTACCCCTCCATCGAGAACTTCCTCACCCCCCAGTTCTCCACCGGCGGATCCAGCAACGACGGCAAATACAGCAACCCCGAATTCGACAAGAAACTCGCTGAAGCCGCCGAAGCAGCCTCCCTGGAAGAAGCGAACAAGGAATACCAAGACGCAGAAAGCATGCTCGCCGAAGACATGCCCAGCATCCCGATGTTCGACTACACCCGCCAAGTCGTCTACAGCGACCGCATCAGCGACATCAAAATCACCAAAAAAGGCACCATCGACTGGGCCTCACTCAAAGTCAAAGGCTGACACCAGCCCCAGCATCACCTAGCACACCTCCGGGGTGCCGCGCCCTCAAAGACGCGGCACCCCGGACAGCCGCACCATCACGGCCTATCCACCCCCAGCACCACGCCACAACACACACCGCCACAGAGCAGGAGCCAAAACTGTGGGCACCTATGTTCTGCGCCGACTACTACAGATGATTCCTGTACTACTGGGCGCAACCTTCCTCATCTTCGCGATGGTCTTCGCACTACCTGGAGACCCCACCGTCGGTAAATGCGGTGAGCGCCCATGCTCACCCGAATTCGTTGCCGAATTCCGCGCACAACACAACCTGGATGACCCCCTGATCATCCAATACGCGAAGTGGGGAGGAAACGTACTCCAAGGCGACTTCGGAAAGAACTACTTCGGAAACCCCATCAGCGAAGAACTCACCGAACGCTACTCAGTCACCGGCCAACTAGCCATCGTCGCCGTCGCCGTCGAAATCCTCATCGGTGTCCTAGCCGGAATCCTGGCCGGAATACGCAAAGGCGGATTCATCGACGCCCTCGTCATGGTCGGAACCCTATTCGTCATCTCCATCCCGATCATCGTCATCGCCCCCATCATGCAACTCGTGTTCGGGATCCAACTCCAATGGTTCCCCGTCACCGTCGGCTACGACCCCGGCTGGTACCAGCTCCTCCTACCCGGCTTCGTCCTCGGGTCCCTGTCCATCGCCTACGTCGCCCGACTCACCCGCACCAACCTCGTTGAAAACCTCCGCGCCGACTACGCCCGCACCGCACGCGCCAAAGGCCTCACCCAAAAACGCGTCGTCGGTATCCACGTACTGCGCAACTCACTCATCCCCGTCATCACCTTCATCGGCGCCGACTTCGGTGCACTCCTAGGCGGGGCCATCGTCACCGAACGCATCTTCAACATCCCCGGAGTAGGTGGATACATCTTCGAAGGCATCGCCAACCGCGACGGCATCGCCGTGGTCTCAGCCGTGACGATGCTCGTCCTTGTCTTCCTGCTCGTCAACCTGATCGTCGACCTGCTGTACGGCGTTCTCGACCCGAGGATCAGCCATGACTGACACCAACATCACCCCCACCAGCAGCGTCGCCCAGGAACCCACCATGAAACCCACCACCACCGCAGAGGCCCCCGCACGGTCCCTGACCTCCGACGCCTGGCGCTACCTGCGCCGACGCCCCCTGTTCTGGGTCTCCACCGTCATGATCATCATCCTCGTGCTCATGGCCATCGCCCCTGGCCTCTTCGCCCACGGCGACCCCTACGCCGCCGACCTATCCCAATCACGCGCCGAACCCAGCGCCGAAGCATGGTTCGGCCGCGACGTCCAAGGCGCAGACATCTACACCCTCACCATCTACGGCGCACGCGCCTCCATCCTCGTCGGTGTCCTAACCACCATCTCCACCCTGCTCATCGGCGCCATCGTCGGAACCCTCGCCGCCTACTTCGGCGGCATCTGGGACACCCTGCTCATGCGCGTCACCGACGTCTTCTTCGCCATCCCCATGCTGCTAGGCGGCATCTTGTTCATGACCTCCTTCCCCAACCCAGCCGACGCCAGCTTCTGGGTCGTCGTAGGAAAAGTGGTCCTCGTCCTAGCCCTCTTCGGCTGGCCCAGCATCGCCCGACTCATGCGCGGAGCCATCCTCCAAATCAAAGACAGCGAATACGTCATGGCAGCCCGCGCCCTGGGAGCAGGAACAGGCCGCATCATCTTCAGCCACCTACTGCCCAACGCATTCGCACCCGCCCTGGTGGTCTCCACCATCAACCTCGGCACCTTCATCGCCGCCGAAGCAACCCTGAGCTTCCTCGGCATCGGGCTGACCTCCCCCGCCATCAGCTGGGGACTAGCAATCTCAACCGGCACCGACGCCATCTACGCCGCACCCCACATCCTGCTCTTCCCGAGCCTGTTCCTGTCGATCACCGTCCTGGCCTTCATCCTCCTCGGCGACGCCGTCCGTGACGCGTTCGACCCCAAGGCCCGATGACCGCCCCCAAGCGCAAAGAAGCCCACCCATGACCACCACACACACCAAACACGCCACCCACCGCAACGTCGGCCAAACCCTCCTGGAAGTCGATAACCTCCACGTCGACTTCCACACCGACGACGGCATCGCCCACGCCATCAACGGCGCCTCGTTCAGCGTCGCCGAAGGCGAAACCCTCGCCATCCTCGGCGAATCCGGATCCGGGAAATCTGTCACCGCCCAAGCCATCATGGGCATCCTCGACACACCACCAGCCCGCATCGCCTCCGGATCCGTGCGCTACCGCGGCCGCGACATCCTCACCCTGCCCGAAAGCGAACGCCGCAAACTACGCGGACCTGACATCTCCATGGTGTTCCAAGACGCCCTATCAGCACTTAACCCCGTCTTCCCCGTCGGCTGGCAAATCGCCGAGATGCTACGCGTCCACCGCGGCATGAACCGCAAAGACGCCCTCGACCAAGCCATCCGACTCATGGAACGCGTCCACATCCCCGGTGCAAAACAACGCGTCAAAGCATTCCCCCACCAATTCTCCGGCGGAATGCGCCAACGCATCATGATCGCCGTGGCCATCGCGCTCGACCCAGCAGTCCTCATCGCCGATGAACCCACCACCGCCCTGGACGTCACCGTCCAAGCCCAAATCATGCGCTTGTTGGCCGAACTCCAAGAAGAACGCCACATGGGCCTCATCCTCATCACCCACGATCTAGGGGTCGTGGCCGACGTCGCCGACCGCATCGCCGTCATGTACGCCGGACGCATCATGGAACAGGCCAACGTTTTCGACGCCTACGCCCACCCCGCACACCCCTACACCAAAGGGCTCCTGGACTCCATCCCCCGCATGGACGGCCGAGGCGAACAACTCGCCGCCATCGGCGGACTGCCACCCAACCTGCTCGCCATGCCCCCCGGCTGCGAATTCCAACCCCGCTGCCGCTACGCCACCAGCGAATGCATCCGCACCCGCCCAGCACTACACACCGTCGAAGACGACCCCACCCACCCACACACCTCGGCCTGCCACTACGCAGACTCCCTTTTCGAAGGAAAACTCACCCCCCGCGCCGAAGTCACCGCCACCGGCAGCATCCGCACCGTGCCCACCTCAACCACCCCCACGAACGGAGAAACACGATGAACGACGTCATCCTCCGTGCCAACGACCTCGTCAAGCACTACCCCATCCGCAAAGGCGTGCTGCGCCGCAAAGTCGGAGAAGTCAAAGCCGTCGACGGTGTCTCCTTCGAACTACGCAAAGGCGAAACCCTCGGCATCGTCGGCGAATCCGGGTGCGGAAAATCCACCCTCGGCCGCATGCTCGTCCGCCTCGAACACCCACCTCCGGCAGCGTCGACTTCGATGGTGCAGACCTGGCCACCGCCACCGGCGCCGCCCTACGAAAAATGCGCCGCGACATCCAAATCGTCTTCCAAGACCCCTACACCTCACTCAACCCACGTAAAACCGTCGGCGACATCATCGGCGAGCCCTTCGACATCCACCCCACCGCCACCCCTAAAGAAGGCAAAAAAGCCGCCGTACGAGAACTGCTCGACATGGTTGGCCTCAACCCCGAGCACATCAACCGATACCCCCACCAGTTCTCTGGCGGTCAACGACAACGCATCGGCATCGCCCGCGGCATCGCCCTGCGCCCCAAAGTGCTTGTCTGTGACGAACCAGTTTCGGCCCTTGATGTTTCCGTCCAGGCCCAAGCCGTCAACCTCATGGAACGACTTCAAGATGAGCTCGGACTGGCCTACATCTTCGTTGCCCACGACCTATCCGTCGTCCGCCACATCTCCGACCGCATCGGCGTTATGTACCTGGGCAAAATGGTTGAACTCGGCACCGAAGAAGAAATCTACGAACACGCCACCCACCCATACACCCAGGCACTCCTGTCCGCCGTGCCCGTCCCTGACCCCACCGTGCGCGGCCTAGGAAACCAAATCATCCTCACCGGCGATGTCCCCTCCCCCGCGAACCCACCCAGCGGCTGCCGATTCCACACCCGCTGCCCCATCGCCACCGACATCTGTGCCACCGATGACCCAGAACTCATCGACCGCCCAGACACCACCGCTACTGGCGCACACCGCAGTGCATGCCACTACGCCAAGGAAAACGCCATCATCAACAGCAAACCCACCCCACCCTTGGGTGAACCTGCCGGAATCTAACCCCACGCGTCTTCACCTGTCACCCCACGTGACAGGTGAAGACGCGTGCCTCCCTCGTCGGCACTCATGAGGTCATGATGCCTGGCCTCGTCGGCTGGTCTCGCTACGCACAGCCGGGGCGGCAATTCAAATTCTAGATATTCAAGATTCTTGAATATCTAGCTTAATTAGAGGGCACTGCCAGTGGGCGGTGTAGTTTGAATCCCAGTGAAGGCAGGATGGGTGGGTATGTTGAGAGAACTGACACTTTGGCCAGTTAGAGAGCCCAGTCTCACTCCAGTGCTTCTCTCGGAGAAAATCAACCAAGTTTTCAATAAATTGTTGAAATTACTGAGGGTCAATAACACTGGCATCAGCTTCAATCAATCCAATTGATCCGCTTGAAGAAGAGATGGATAGGAAATTTGATCCAAACGAATCTTCTTCCCCTAATGAGACTTTGTTTTGATTTTTGATCGCTATTGCACTTTTCAACAACCTGAAGGGTCAAGTATTTAAATCCTCAACTTAGGGCTCACGTGATCAACCCTTCTGTATGGACAAGTTGCACCTCAACCCCAAAGGTACCCCCAGAAAATCATTAACAATGAAAACTCACCTGGTCACCGTTCCTCTCCCCGGAGCAGTTAAGGAAACCGTGATTGATCGCCGCACTGGCCAGTCTTGGATCGTCCACGTCGAGCCGTTTGCTTTGGCAGACACCGTGGTTACGCATGGCGTATGGAACGACGTATGCGGCAAAGTCGGCGATCCTCAACTAGCCAATTTTCCCAAAACAGATGTGACCTGGCGAGACGCCATTTTGTTCTGCAATAAGTACTTGCTAAAGGAAGGATTAACGCCGGTCTACAAGATCACAGAGTGCAGCGTTCCCAAGCAGACACGATGGCGGCCGCACAGCGAACCGGAACTCGATGACTGGATCGTGGAGTGGAACCACAGCTCTGATGGGTATCGCCTGCCCACGGATGCTGAATGGCAGGTGGCATGCCGCGCAGGAACACTCGGAGCCCGTTACGGGCACCTGAATGACATCGCATGGTACGCGGATAATTCCGACGCTAGATCCCATCCAGTGCGATCGAAGCAGCCAAACACATGGGGCCTGTTCGATCTGCTCGGCGGTGTATGGGAATGGTGCTGGGATCTGTACGACCCCGCGGTCTATGGGTCATACCGAATTATTCGCGGCGGAGGCTGGAATGATCCGGAATGGAGCTGCCGAGCGGGCGTCCGACGCAAAACTAACCCGAGCGCCTCGTTCGACGATTTGGGGTTCCGTCTCGCACGAGGGGCCGCTGACCAGGCTGCCGTAAGAACAATCTGATGCATGAACCTGACGGATAGCCCGTCGAGAAACAACAGCATCTTTGAATTCAAAATAGGTGGAGCGGGTTCCAAAGAACCCACTCCACCTATTACGTTAAATCCAGCAACAACACCCCAGAGAATTAATCCACCCACGCCGCGCCATGCCACTCCCCTACCAACGGATGATCAAGAAAATGCGCGCCACCTTGACTGCTGCACTGCGACAAATACACATACCGATCCTGCTCATCCTGCCGCACAGTCACATAACCAGTCACCACAGACTCAAACGCACAATCAAAAAGCCCCAACAACGAGTCACTACCAAAATCACACCCATCACACCCACAACGCGGCTCAGACTCAATCACAAGCTGAGGATGAGCAACAGCCAACGTCGTCGGCTCCTGCACACCCGTAGTCACCCACAACGCTAAAGTCCCCGAACGCTTCGCACGCACCAGCTCACGACGCAACCGCTTCCCACCCTGCTGCACACACCCAACCTCCACAGCAGAAGCCACGCCCAACCCAACCAAAACATCCACCCACGCCCGCACCCGCAACGGCGGAGCCTCAAAACGACGAAAATCACTCGTGCGCTCATATGCCTCCAACAACGGACCATCACCCCCATGCGGGCTATCCCACGCCAAAGGCCCCAACGCCTCATAGCGGGCATCCACAGCATCCCGCACGTCAAACCACGTAACCATCCACCCAGCCTAAACACCCCAACCACCCTCAAAAATGCGACACCAGCTCACCCCCCCCTTCCGAAGAATTCGAAGAACCACCCTCAGCCCCTGGCTTACCCAAACGCTCCCGCAACCACGCCCACCGCCCCACCAGCCGCTCCTCATACCCATGAGGCTTGGGGTGATAGTAATCAACCCCCACCAACTCATCCGGCAAATACTGCTGCCGAGCAACCGAATCCACCTCATCATGCGCATACACATACGCATCCTTACCAGCCCCCACCGGCCTCGTCGCAGACCCAGCCGCCCGCGAAAACGCCGACCCCCGCAACGCCGGCGGCACCTGACCACCCCGCCCCGCCTTCACATCCGCCATCGCCGCATTAATCGCCGAATACACCGCATTCGACTTCGGCGCCAAACAATTATGAACAACCGCCTGCGCCAAAATCAGCCGAGCCTCCGGCATCCCCACCTGCGCCACCGCATGCATCGCCGCAACCGCAGTCTGCAACGCCCCCGGATCAGCCATACCAATCTCCTCACTGGCCGAAATCACCACCCGACGCGCAATAAAACGAGGATCCTCACCCGCCTCCAACATCACCGCCAAATAATGCAACGCAGCATCCACATCCGAGCCACGCATCGACTTAATCAACGCACTCGCAACGTCATAATGCTGCCCACCAGCCCGGTCATACCGCACCGCAGAACGCGCCACCGCACGCTCCACATGCGCCAACGTAATAACAGCAGGATCACCAGCCGTCGGATACCCACGCCCCGCCGGCAAATCATCCAACGCCACCCCCGCCGCAGCCTCCAACACTGTCAACGACCGCCGCGCATCACCACCAGCCATCCGCACCAAATGCTCCAAAGCATCATCCTCCACCACAAAAGCCCCACCCAAACCCCGCTCATCCACCAACGCCGCACCCACCACACCCGCCACATCCTCATCCGACAACGACGTCAACGTCACCACCATCGAACGAGACAACAACGGCGAAACAATCGAAAAACTCGGATTCTCCGTCGTCGCCGCCACCAAAATCACCGTGCGATTCTCAACCCCCGGCAACAAAGCATCCTGCTGCGCCTTCGAAAACCGATGAATCTCATCAAGAAACAACACCGTCTCAACCCCATACACATCCCTATCCCGACGCGCAGCCTCCATCACCGCCCGCACATCACGCACCCCCGCACTCAACGCAGACAACTCCACAAACTTGCGCTCACCACCAGCCACCAAATGCGCAAGCGTCGTCTTCCCCGTCCCCGCAGGCCCCCACAAAATCACCGACAACGGCCCCACACCACCACCAACAGCGCCCTCCACCAACCGCCGCAACGGACTCCCCACCCGCAACACATCACCCTGCCCACGCACCTCATCCAACGACCGAGGCCGCATCCGCACCGCCAACGGCACCGACCCCACCCCATCCACACCACCACGACCAGCCTCAGCAGCCACACCAAACAAATCATCACTCACACCCGACAGGCTAAACCGACCCCCACCACCCCTCCACCACCCAACCCGACCTCCACACGCACACCACACAACTCACCCCCGTACCCCTCAGAAACCCCCCACACCAGACGACCTGTGAAGTACCGACACCTCGGTCACACGGTGGTGCGAGAGGAGACCGAGTGAAAACCCCAACACCCCCACACACCAACCCCACACCCCGACCCCTCACTATCGCCATCGCCCTAGGTGCCACCACCCTCATCACCCTCACCTACCTACGCCACCCCACCTTCATGACCACCCCCCTCGGCATCGCCCAATGCGCCACCCTCGCCATCACCACCCTCAGCCCCCTCCGACGAAAACCCCACACCCCCACCCACTGGGCCACCTTCATCGCAGGAACCACCACCCTCATCCTCGCCACCCTCTTCGACACCATCGCCGCCCAAAGCATCCCCCACCCCTTCACCGAAACCCTCCACCTCACCGGCTACCTACTCATCACCCTCTTCTTCTTCACCAACCACACCCGCAACAACCCCCACCCACACCCCATCATCAACCTCGACACCGCAGCAGCAGCCATCGCCACCCTCCTCATCCTCTGGTCCATCCCCCTAGCACTCCCCCACCGCCCACCCGCCATCAACACCCTCCAATGGACCATCCACCCCACCCTCGACGCCCTCCTATGCGCCTACTTCGCCACCCACGCCAACCACCCAAACCAACACACCCCCACCGCACACTGGCTCACCGCAACCTTCGGCATCCTCCTAGCCAGCGACACCATCAAAGCAGCCACCCAACTCACCAACCAACCCATCCCCACCTGGTCAAACGCCGCCACCTTCATCGCAACCACCACCCTGGCCCTCGCCTTCACCCACCCAGACATCCTCACCATCACCCACCCCCACACCACCTACACCCACCGCACCCCCAACCGCGGCATCAACGCAGCCTTCTACCTCAGCGCCATCCCCGGCGTCGCCAGCCTCGCCATCCACAGCAACAACACCCCCGACCAAATACTGCGCACCTCCCTGGTCACCGCCCTACTCATCCTCCTATTCATCCGATTCCTCCGCGCCATGACCAAACTGTCCGCCACCGAAGCAGACAGCCGACACCGCGCAACACACGACCCCCTCACCGGACTACTCAACCGATCCGGACTCCTCCACGCCTGCACCAACGCACTACGCCGCAACCGCATCAACGGCCACCACACCCTCATGCTCTTCATCGACTGCGACCACTTCAAATACGTCAACGACACCTGGGGACACTCCGCCGGCGACGTCGTACTCACCACCATCGCCCACCGCCTACGCACCACCCACCCCAACGACATCACCGCACGCAACGGCGGAGACGAATTCATCCTCATCACCCCCATCCCCCACCCCGAACACGCAAAAACCATCGCCCACACCACCCTCCACACCTTCGACACCCCCATCGAAATCGCCCCCGGAGTCCTCCACAACATCACCCCCTCCATCGGCGTCGCCACCGCAACCCCCACCGAAAACATCACCCCCGAAGAACTCACCGCACGCGCCGACATCGCCCTCTACTCCGCCAAACAACGCGGCCGCGCCCGCTACGCCATCTTCGACGACGACCTCGGCACCAAAGCACGCACCCGAACCCTCACCCTCGCCGCCCTACGCCAAGCCGTCACCACCAACGCCATCACCGTCCACTTCCAACCCCTCATGACCGGCCCCAACTTCACCACCATCCTCGGCTGGGAAGCACTCGCCCGCTGGAACGACCCCACCCTGGGCCCCATCGCCCCCGACATCTTCATCCCCCTCGCCGAAGAAATCGGCCTCATCGAACCCCTCGGCGCCCACGTACTACGCACCGCATGCCGCGAACTACACACCCTGCGCACACTCCCCGGATACGAACACACCATCGTCTCGGTCAACGTCTCAGTCATCCAACTACGCCGCCCCGACTTCGTTGAAAAAGTCCTCACCACCCTCCACGAAACCAACCTCCCACCCACCGCACTCACCCTCGAAGTCACCGAATCCATCCCACTCATCGAAGGATCCATCGCACACAAAACCCTCGTCCAACTCCGCGCCGCCGGAGTAGCCGTCAGCATCGACGACTTCGGAACCGGCTACTCCTCCGTCACCGCCCTACTCCAAACCCCCGCAGACACCGTAAAAATCGACCGCTCACTCACCGCACGACTCGACACCACCGACGACGGCATCGCCCAAGTCTCAGCAGCCATCGAAGTCGTCACCAGCCTAGGCATCCCCTCCGTCACCGCCGAAGGCGTCGAAACCGCCGAACAAGCCCACATCCTCACCAGCCTCGGCTGCCACCACGCCCAAGGCTGGTACTTCGGCCGCGCCGAACCACCAAGCAACCTCATCGCGAGGCACACCCATGCCTAAAACCCACACCACCCCCCACCACAAACACCACCCCATCCTCATCCTCCTCGCACTCACCCTCCTCGCCGCCCAAAGCATCATCACCATCAACAACCCCTACGGCATCGGCCCCCTCACCCACGCCACCACCCTGACCATCGCCTTCCTCACCATCGCCATCGCCCCCTTCACACACGCCTACATGCCCCTACGCATCTGGGGATTCGTCCCCCTAGGCATCCTCTTCCTCGGCTCAGCCCGCATCATCGACCTCCAATGGCCCCGCACCGACGGAAACCCCCACGTCGACATCCTCTTCACCCTCGGATACCTCTCCTTCGGAATCTGGTTCGCCCAACTCAACAACCAAGCCGGAAAAGTACTCACCTACCGCGCCGTCCTCGACGCCATCGCTGTCACCACCTCCGTCATCCTTCTCCTATGGACCATCCCCGCCCTACGCACCAGCCTCGACAACCCCCTCCTAGTCCTGCAATGGACCGCATACCCCGTCCTCGACGCCACCATCGTCGTACTCACCGGCCACATCGCCTACCGCATCGGAACCTACATCCACGCCTGGTACTGGGTCTGCGCATCCATGACCGTCCAACTTGCCGCCGACCTCACCTGGGCCCAATACGGACTCGACGCAGGCCTAACCAACCACACCCTCCCCTCCGCACTGACCGCCACCGGATACGGACTACTCGCCATCGCCTGCGCCCACCCCTCCGTCGTCACCATGCGCGACCTGACCATGCCACCCCAACCACTCTCCCCCCACCCCTGGCGCCACGTACTCCTCTACCTACCCCTCATCCCCGCCGTCATCTACATCTCCCTACCCACCACAGACCGCATCGACACCACCGTCCGCGTCACCCTCACCCTCCTACTCCTCATCCTCCTCTACCTACGCCTCATCGGCACCACCAACGACCTCTCCCGCGCAGAAAACGAAAGCCAACACCGCGCCCAACACGACTCACTCACCGGACTACTCAACCGCTCCGCCCTCTTCGAAGTACTCGAACAACGCCTCAACCGCGACAACAACCACCACCACTCCACCGCCCTCCTCTTCTTCGACTGCGACCACTTCAAAGAAGTCAACGACACCTGGGGCCACGCCACCGGAGACCGACTCCTGACAAACATCTCCACAGGCCTGCCCCGACAACTACGCGACGACGACGTCATCGCCCGCATCGGCGGCGACGAATTCGTCATCGTCGCCACAGTCACCTCCCCCACCGACGCCCACCAACTCGCCCACCGCATCCTCACCTACTTCGAAACCCCCTTCACCCTCGCCCCCCGCACCACCCACCGCATCACCCCCTCCATCGGCATCGCCATCACCACCCCACCCGAACAATGCACCGCCACCGAACTCCTCGAACGCGCCGACCTAGCCCTCTACTCCGCCAAAGAACAAGGCCGCGCCCAATACGCCGTATTCGACGACATCTTCCGCGCACGCCAAAAGCGACGCAAACAACTCAGCGAAGCACTCCGCACCGCCCTACACCACAAACAAATAACCGTTCACTTCCAACCCATCATGACCGGCCCCTCATACACCCAAACCATCGGATGGGAAGCACTCGCCCGCTGGACCCACCCCACTCTCGGCGACATCCCACCCACCGAATTCATTCCCCTCGCCGAAGAACTCGGCCTCATCCACCCCATCGGACAACACGTCCTACACACCGCCTTGCACCACCTCACCCTCCTACGCAAACTCCCCCAACACAGCAACCGCACCATCGCCATCAACGCCTCCCCCCTCGAACTACAACGCACCGACTACGCAGACGACGTATTCACCGAACTAGCCACCACCGGACTGCCCCACCCCGCACTCACCATCGAAGTCACCGAACGCCTCCCCACCCACACCCCACTACCAGGATCACCAGCAAACGTCCCCCTCCAAAACCTCGCCCGCCTCCGCCGCGCCGGCATCAACGTCGTCATCGACGACTTCGGCACCGGCCACTCCTCCTTCACCTCCCTCCTACGCACACCCGCAAACGGCGTCAAACTCGACCCCTCCCTCATCAGCCGCATCGGACATGACCCCCGCGGCGCCACCCAGGTCCGAGCAATGATCCGACTAGTCCAAGCACTCAAACTCGACACTGCTATCGCTGAAGGCGTCGAAACCGCAGAACAAGCCACAGTCCTCGAAGAAGCCGGATGCCACATGGCTCAAGGCAACTACTTCGCCATACCCCAATCCCCCACCGACATCCTCACCCAAGCAACCCCCACCATCGCCGAATAACCACCCCCACCTAACTCACCCCAACTCAAACATCACTCCCTCTTCACGCAGCAACGACACCAAATCACCAATTCCCTGATCCGGGCTGTCATGCCGCGCATGCACCCGCGCCGATAACCCAACCTGGCGAGCAGCAGCCACGTTGTCAGCCCTGTCATCAATAAACAAAACCCCCTCCGGCCCAATCCCCAACCGGTCAAGCAACCTCCGGAAATACTCCGCAGAAGGCTTAGCCACCCCTAAATCACACGAAAAAAACAACTCATCAAAGTGATCCGCATACCCCAGCCCCAACATCACATCACGGCGAAAACTCTGCTGGTTGCTCGCCAAATGCACCTTCACCCCCGCCGCACGCACCGCATCCACCAAAGCAAACGACTCCGCAAAAACATCAATCGAGGCCCACCCAGAAAGAATGTCCTCCACAGCTTCTGCAGGAAGCCCACGTTCAGCCACGAAACGCCCCACCGCATCCTCAATACGCCCCTGCCCCGCTAACGACGGCAACTCGATCCGAAACAGTTCCTCCGCTAACGCCTCCCGGCTGCCCTCTAAGGCATAACGCCCCCACCGCTTAGCCAACTCTGCAGAAGGCGCCTGCAACACCCCATCAGCATCAAACAAAACCGTGTGAACAACAGCCACGAAAACTCCTTCAGAAATTCAAAGAATCCAACACCCGGGCACGCCCATCCGAACGCGCCCGACACACGTGTGCGGCCCGAGTCGACCTCGACCCGAGCCGCACAGCACACACATCAGTTACCCGCAGCAGCTCCTGCCGAAGCAGCATCCGAGGCGTTCGCCTCATCCTTCTTCTTCGGCTTGGCATCTACGCCAGCCTCACGCCGCTGCTGCACCGTGATCGGAGCAGGAGCATCGGTCAACGGGTCGTAACCGCCGCCGGACTTGGGGAACGCAATAACATCCCGGATGGTGTCAAACCCACCGAGCAACATCACCAACCGGTCAATACCCCACGCGATACCACCATGCGGGGGTGCACCGAAGCTGAACGCCTCAAGCAAGAAGCCGAACTTCTCGGATGCTTCTTCTTCGCTGAGCCCCATGACAGAGAAGACCCGCTTCTGCACATCACGGCGGTGAATACGGATAGATCCGCCACCGACCTCCACGCCGTTACACACAAAGTCGTACCCGTAAGACAAAGCCGAACCCGGGTCAGTGTCAAAGGTGTCCAGGAACTCCGGCTTCGGCGACGTGAACGCGTGATGCACCGCATTCCATTTACCTGCACCCAGCGCCACATCACCTTCCGCCACAGCGCGCTCAACCGGTTTGAACATTGGCGCGTCGACAACCCAGCAGAACGCCCAAGCATCTTCAGGAATCATGCCGGTGCGGTGTGCAATCTCCAGACGCGCCGCTCCCAGCAGCTCCTGGCTTGCCTCACGCTCACCAGCCGCGAAGAAGATCGCATCCCCTGGGTTGGCGCCAACTTTCGCGGCCAACCCTTCACGCTCTGTTTCGGAAATGTTTTTAGCGACCGGTCCACCAAGCGCACCATCTTCACCGATCGTGACGTAGGCCAGTCCCTTTGCTCCACGCTGACGTGCCCACTCCTGCCAGGCATCGAACTGGCGACGAGGCAACGAGCCACCACCAGGCATCACTACCGCACCTACGTATTCGTTCTGGAATACCCGGAAAGGTGTCTGCGCGAAGAACTCAGTCATTTCGACAAGTTCGTTGCCAAAGCGCAGGTCAGGCTTGTCTGAACCGTACTTGTCCATCGCTTCGTGCCACGTGATGCGCGGCATTGGCCGGGGCAGCTCCACCCCAATGAGTTTCCACACCGCTGCCATCACTTCTTCGGCAATCGCGATGACGTCTTCCTGGTCCACAAAGCTCATCTCGAGGTCGAGCTGCGTGAACTCAGGCTGCCGGTCAGCACGGAAATCCTCATCGCGGTAGCAGCGAGCAATCTGGTAGTACCGCTCCATCCCACCGACCATGAGGAGCTGTTTGAACAGCTGCGGACTCTGCGGCAGCGCATACCACGAGCCCGGCGACAAACGAGCCGGCACAAGGAAGTCGCGAGCGCCCTCGGGGGTTGAACGCGTCAGGGTGGGAGTTTCAATGTCGTAGAAATCGTGGGCGGCTAGCACTTCCCGGATGGTGTGCGTCACCTTCGAGCGAAGCACGAGAGCGTCATGTTGGCGCTGGCGGCGCATGTCGAGGTAGCGGTACTTCAACCGGGCTTCTTCACCGACGTTGATGCGCTCATCAATCTGGAAAGGTAGTGGAGCTGCTTCGCTCAACACTTCGAGGGATGAAGCAACAATCTCGATCTCGCCGGTGGGCAGTTCGGGGTTGACGTTTTCAGCGTCACGAGGGGTGACTGTCCCGGTGACTTGGATGCAGAACTCGTTGCGGAGGGCACGGACACCCCCGGCGAGTGCCTCATCACGGAAAACCACCTGCACGATACCGCTGGCATCACGAACATCGATGAATTCGACGCCACCGTGGTCGCGGCGGGAATCAACCCATCCCGCGAGAACGACCTCGGTCCCTGCGTCGCTGGAGCGGAGTGAGCCGGCTGTATGGGTGCGGAGCATGCATGTTCCTTTCTTCGCGCCCACATAGACGGTGTGGGCGCATGGGGTCTTCTTTGATCCTACGCGGGGTGCATTCGTGTTCTCGAACGCAAGAAGTTGGGCGACAGTCTGAGTTAGCCGCTGCGTAAGCGTGTTAGCTGCGTCATGATGAAGGACATGAGCAGCTCCATGCCTTCGAATCTGCACATTGCTCGGGATGCCGAATTGCGTCCCGTTTCAGAGATCGGTGCGGCCGCCGGTCTGTCCACGGAGCAAATGGATCCGTATGGCCACTATGTGGCGAAAGTGTCGTTGGATGCGGTGAACAACCCTTCCAAGGTTGCTGGTGGCGCGAAATATGTTGTGGTTAGCGCCATCACTCCGACTCCGTTCGGTGAAGGAAAAACCACAACGTCGGTGGGTTTGGCCCAGGGATTGTCTCGGATCGGGCATCCGGCAACGTTGGCTTTGCGTCAGCCATCGATGGGGCCGATTTTCGGTATTAAGGGTGGCGCGGCAGGTGCTGGTTACAGCCAAGCCGTGCCGATGGAGAAGTTGAACCTGCATTTGACGGGTGATTTTCATGCTGTGACGGCGGCGCATAGTTTGTTGGCCGCGATGGTGGATAACCACCTGCATCACGGTAATGAGCTGGGTATTGACACGCGTGCGATCTCTTGGAAGCGCGTTGTCGATATGAATGATCGAGCGTTGCGGAATGTGATTGTCGGTTTGGGTTCACGCATGGATGGGGTGGCGCGTGAGACCGGTTATGACATCACTGCAGCTTCTGAGGTGGGTGTCGCTTTGTCTTTGGCGACGTCGCTGCATGATCTTCGTGAGCGTTTGGGTCGCATCGTCATTGGCTACTCGTATGAGGGCAAACCGGTCACAGCTGAGGATTTGAAAGCTGCGGGCGCGATGACGGTGCTTTTGAAAGAGGCGATTAAGCCCAACTTGTTGCAAACGTTGGAGCACACACCGGCGTTGTTCCATGCTGGCCCGTTCGGGAATATCGCCACGGGTAACTCATCTGTGGTTGGTGACCTGATTGGCCGTCAGATGGGTGAGTATTTGATCACGGAGGCTGGTTTCGGCGCGGATATGGGTGCCGAGCGGTTCTTCAATATCAAGTGTCGTGTTTCGGGTATGACTCCGGATGCGGCGGTGCTGGTCACAACGGTGCGGGCGTTGAAGTCTCACTCGGGTCGGTTCACCATCACGGCGGGTAAGGATCTGCCGGAGGAGATGAAGACGGAGAACCCTGATCTCGTCCGTGAGGGGGCCGCGAACTTGCGTAAGCACATCGAGATTATTCGTGGTTTCGGTGTTGCTCCGGTTGTGGCTATTAATGCTTTCCCGGGTGATTTTGCTTCGGAGCATCAGGCGATTCGTGAGATCGCTGAGGAGATGGGCGCGCATGTTGCTGTCTCTACGCATGTGGCTGATGGTGGCCGTGGTGCTGAGGAGCTGGCTGAGGCTGTGCACGCTGCTGCGAACAGTGAAACCACTTTCACGCCGAGCTATGAGATGTCGGATTCGTTGGAGGACAAGCTCCACAAGGTGACGACGAAGGTGTACGGCGGCGATGGTGTGGATCTGTCTCCGGTGGCCCGTAAGGAGCTTGCTCGGTTCACGGATCTTGGTTTCGGTAATTTGCCGGTCGTTATCGCTAAGACGCATTTGTCTATCTCGCATGACCCGAAGTTGAAGGGTGCGCCGACTGGTTGGCGGTTGCCTGTGCGTGAGGTGCGTTTGGCTGCTGGCGCGGGGTATGTGTACGCGATCGCTGGTGAGATGCGTACGATGCCGGGCTTGGGTAAGCATCCTGCGGCAGAGCGTATGGATATTGATGAGAACGGTGAGATTGTCGGTTTGTTCTGACGTTCGCTGTGTTGAGTGTTTGGTGGGGCTGGTCATTGTGGATGGCCGGCCCCACCGGCCTGTGTTAATCGAGGATGTCACCGTCGACGTAGACCCAGGCGCCGTTGAGTCGTTGGAATCTGCTGTGTTCGGTGAGGGTGGTTGTGTGTCCGTCGCGGGCGCGGGCGTGGGCGCGATAGGTGACGGTTCCGGTGGTGTCGGTGGTGTTTCCGTGGTGGGTGTCGAGGATGTCGAGTGCGGTCCAGGTGTGTTCTGGGTCTAGGCGCAGGTGTTCGGGGCGGGTGTTGGGGTGCCAGGTGTCGAGGAGATATTTGCCGTTGTAGAGGGCGAATGCGCTGTAGCGGGAGCGCATGAGTGCTTCGGCGGTGCCTGCTCGGCGTAGTCCGTGGTGGAGGGCTCCGCAGCATCCGATGTAGGTGCGGCCTGACCCGCAGGGGCAGGGGGCGTTGTCGGGTAGTTGTTGTCCTTCGATGGGGGTGTGGTGTTTTCGGGGTGCGCCGAAGCTGGCACCGGTGCCGAATGCCGAACTTGCCATGGCTGTCTCCTGTCGGTGTTTCTGTTTTCGTGTCTCATCCTGCCTTGGCGCACGGTGATGCCCCGGTCACCGGTTGTGGTGATCGGGGCATCGGTGGTGTTTTTGTGGGGTTTATGTGATCGAGGATTCGATTTCGTAGATTCGTCGGAAGTCGACGTACCTTTCGTAGTGGTCGAGGATGTCGTGTCTTAGTTCGTCTGTGCTGTAGCCGAATACGTCGTAGGGTTCGTCGGAGATCCCGTTGACTTCGAGTCGTGTGGTGACGTCTTCGACGTCGAGGGCTCGCCCGTATGAGGGTGCGGCTACGGTTCGGATTGAGACGCGGTATCGGAAGGTTTCTTCTTCTCCGCATTGGGCCACGAGTGCGACGTATCTGGTGGGTTCGTCGCCTGCGTCGATGAGGCTCATGTCTTCGTCTTCGCCGGAGACGACTTCGGCTGTGGTGCCTTCGTCGCGGAATGCGGTGGCTACGTCTTCCAGGGCGGGGATGACGACCCGGTTGAGGTATTCCTCCGCTCGGCGGCGGGAGACGGTGTTGAACGCCTTGGACATCCGGGATCGCCAGGAGGGGCGTTGGCGAACCATGGTGGAGGAGCCGAGGATGGATGGCTCGACCACGCGGTGTCTGGATTCGATGCGGCGCCCTTCGTCGGCGAGTGCTTTCCATAGGCCGACCATGACGAGCAGTACCACGATGGCGAAGGGTAGGCCCATGATGATGGTGGCGTTTTGGAGGGCGGGGATTCCGCCGACCATGAGGATGCCGATGGTGAGCAGCGCGGTGACGGCGGCCCAGAAGATGCGTAGCCAGGGCTGTGCATCGGTGCGGGGTGTCACGCGGGTGGAGCTGAGGTTGGCCATGACGAGTGCTCCGGAGTCAGCGGATGTGACGTAGAAGAGCAGTCCGACGATGGTGGCGAGCCCCACGATGAAGAACGCTGCTGGGTATTGCTGCAGCAGGGCGTAGAACCCGTATTCGGGGACTTTGAGTGCTTGTTGTCCGAAGGCGCTGTCTCCGCTGCGGATTCTGTCGATGGCTGCGTTGCCGAAGATGGATACCCACATGAGGATGTAGGCGAAGGGCAGGGTGAGTGTGCCGATGACGAATTCGCGGATGGTTCGTCCGCGGGAGATGCGGGCGAGGAACATGCCGACGAAGCTGGCCCAGGCGATCCACCAGGCCCAGAAGAACAGTGTCCAGGCGTTCATCCATTCTCTGGCGTCGTTGTAGGCGAGGGTGCCCATTGCCATGCCGGGGAACATGGAGACGAAGTCGCCGATATTCATGACTAGAGAGTTGAGGAGGAAGTCTGTCTTGCCTGCTGCCAGGACGTAGAAGGCAAGGAAGAGTGCGAGGAGCACGTTGAGTTGGGACAGGATTCGGATGCCTTTGTCGACGCCGGAGGTGGCCGAGATGGTGGCTACTCCGACGGCGATGACAACGAGGACGATTTGTGCGGGCAGTCCTTGGCGGATGCCGAACATGATTTCGAGTCCGACGTTGAGTTGGACGACTCCGATTCCCAGGGTGGTGGCTACGCCGAAGATGGTGCCGACGATGGCGGCGGTGTCGACTGCGTGGCCGGGGGCGCCGGCGAGGCGTTTGCCGAACATGGGGTGTAGGGCTGATCGCACAGCTAGGGGTAGTCCTTTGCGGTGTGCGAAGTAGCCCAGTGCCATGCCCATGAGGGCGTACATTCCCCATCCGATAATTCCGTAGTGGAACAGGGTCCATACGGTGGCTTCTTTCGCTGCTTGCACGGTTTGTGGCTGGGTTGCCGGTGGTGCGAGGTATTGGGCGACGGGTTCGGCGACCGAGAAAAACATGAGGTCGGTACCGATTCCTGCTGCGAAGAGCATGGAGGCCCAGGCGAAGAAGGTGTATTCGGGTTTGGAGGTGTCGGGGCCGAGTTTGATGCGGCCGGTTTTTCCGGATGTCGCGAGGATCAACACGAATAGGAGGCTGAATGCGGCTAGTCCTACGTAGAACCAGCCGAACCATTTCCCTGTCCAGGCCACGACGGTGCCGAGGATGGCCCCGGCACGCGTCGTGTCAAGGATGGCCCAGAGTGCAATGACGAGGATCACCACGCTGGAGGCGATGAATACGGGCCATTGGACTCCGGCGTTTTTGATCTTGCTGGTGAGTGTGTTCCCCGGTGTGAGGGGAACGGTCACTGGTTTTCTCCCTGCTGTTTGGCTGCTAGTTCTGCGGCGGAGGGGAGGTCGCGGCGGGCGTCCCATCCGTTGTTGCGTGCATCGCCGTCGGGGTAGATGGGCATGTCGTGTTTGGCGAGGTAGACGGGTGCGTGTTCGGGGGGTAGTGGGGTGTTTCCGGCGATGAGGTCGGCTGCTTTTTCGGCGATCATCATGGTGGGTGCGTAGATGTTGCCGTTGGTGATGGTGGGCATGACGGATGCGTCGACGACGCGTAGGCCTTCGACTCCGTGGACTTGCATGGTGTCGGGGTTGACGACGCTCATCTCGCCTTTACCCATGGCTGCGGTACAGGAGGGGTGTAGGGCTGTTTCTGCGTCGTTTTTGACCCATTCGAGGATGGCTTCGTCGGACTGGACGTCGGGTCCGGGTGAGGTTTCGCCGGCGTCGAAGGGGCGCATGGCGGGTTGGTCGAGGATGTAGCGTGCGGCGCGGACAACTTCGACCCATTCGCGGCGGTCTTTTTCGGTGGAGAGGTAGTTGAACCGTAGTTCGGGGTGTTCGAAGGGGTTGGTGGAGCGGATTTTGAGGGTTCCCATGACGTCGGAGTTCATGGGGCCGATGTGGACTTGGTAGCCGTGGGAGCCTTTTTCGCCGGAGCCGTCGTAGCGCACGGCGATGGGGAGGAAGTGGAACATGAGGTTGGGGTATTCCACGTCGTTGTTGGTGCGGATGAAGCCGCCGCCTTCGAAGTGGTTGGAGGTGCCAACGCCTTTTCCGAGGAGCCAGGAGGCGCCGATGAAGGGGGCTTTCCAGTAGTTGAGCCAGGGGCCGATGGAGACGGGTTCGGCGCATTTGTGTTGGAGGTAAACCTCGAGGTGGTCTTGCATGTTGGCGCCGACGCCAGGGAGGTTGATGCGGGGGGTTACGCCAGCTGCGGTGAGGGTTTCGGGGTCTCCGATTCCGGCGAGTTGGAGTAGTTGTGGGGAGTTGAAGGCGCCTCCGCAGAGGATGACGTCTCCGGCGGTGACGGTTTCGTTTTTGCGTCCGCGTTTGTATTCGACTCCGGTGACGCGGTTTCCGTCGAATTTGAGCCCGGTGACCATCGAGAGGGTGTGGATGGTGAGGTTTTTGCGGTTGCGGATGGGCCAGAGGTAGGAGCGGGATGCGCTTTGGCGGTGTCCGTCGATGAGGTTGCGGTCGAAGGGTGCGAAGCCTTCTTGGCGGTATCCGTTGACGTCGTCGGTCATGGGGTAGCCGGCTTGGCGGGCTGCTTCGAAGAAGGCTTGGAAGAGTGGGGAGGAGGCGGGGCCTTTAGACATTTTTAGGGGGCCGGAGGCTCCTCGCCATGCGTTGGCTCCGTCTGCTGCGGTTTCCATGCGTTTGAAGTAGGGCAGGCAGTGGGCGTAGTCCCAGTGTTCCATGCCTTCGTTTTCGCGGGCCCAGCGGTCGTAGTCGGTGGGGTTTCCGCGTTGGAAGATCATGCCGTTGATGGAGGAGGATCCGCCGAGGACTTTGCCGCGTGCGTGGGCGATGCGGCGGCCGTTCATGTGGGGTTCTGGTTCGGAGGCGTAGGCCCAGTCGTAGAGGGGGTTGCCGCTGGGGAACATGAGTGCGGCGGGCATGTGGATCAGTGGGTCGAATTTGAAGTCTGAGCGTCCTGCTTCGAGGACGAGGACGGTGGTGGAGGGGTCGGCGCTGAGCCTGTGTGCGAGGACGGATCCTGCTGATCCGCCGCCGACGATGACGTAGTCGTAGGTTGCCATGTGTTTTTCTCCTTCGTCTTTTCTTCGTCCTCGTGTGCCCGTGTGGGCAGGGGTGTGGGGGCGCGCAGGGGTATGCGCGCCTCCTTGGGGGTGGTTCAGGCTTGGCTGTCGTTGAACCAGCCGGCGCGGGCGGGGCTGGTGTTGTGCCAGATGTGTTTGGTTTCTTGGTATTCGCCTAGGCCGTGGTGGCCGAGTTCGCGGCCGATTCCGGAGCGTTTGTAGCCGCCCCATTCGGCTTGTGCGACGTAGGGGTGGTAGTCGTTGATCCAGATGGTTCCGTGGCGTAGTCTGCGGGCGACGCGTTCTGCGCGGCCTGCGTTTTCGCTCCAGACGGCTCCGGCTAGGCCGTAGATGGTGTCGTTGGCGATGGTGAGTGCGTTGCGTTCTTTTTCTTCGTCTGTTTGGCCGGTGAAGGTTTCGACGGTGAGCACGGGGCCGAAGGATTCTTCTTGGACGCAGCGCATGGAGGTGTGGCAGTTGTCGAGGATGGTGGGTGGGTAGTAGTAGCCCTTTTCGAGATCGCCGCCGGGGCGTTGGCCGCCGACGCGGAGGGTGGCGCCTTCTTCGAGGGCGTTGGCTACGTATTTTTCGACTTTGTCGCGGTGGGCGGCGGAGATGAGGGGGCCGGTTTCGGCGTCGGGGTCGAAGGGGCCGCCCATGCGGATTTCGCTGGCGCGGCGGACGAGTTCGTCGACGACGCGGTCGTGGATGGATTCTTCGACGATGAGGCGTGCGCCGGCGGAGCAGACTTGGCCGGAGTCGAGGAATACTGCGGTGAGGGCGTTGTCGATGGCGGCGTCGATGTTGGCGTCGGCGAAGATGACGTTGGGGTTTTTGCCGCCGAGTTCGAGGGCGATGTTTTTCACGGTGTCTGCGGCGGTGCGCATGATGTTGGTGCCGGTGGCTAGCCCGCCGGTGAAGGAGACGAGGTCGACGTCTGGGGATTCGGTGAGGGCTTGGCCGACGGTTGCTCCGGGGCCCAGGACGAGGTTGGCCACGCCGGCGGGTAGTCCGGCGCGTTCGAGGGCGTCCATGAGCCAGATGCTGGTGGAGGGGGTGAGTTCGCTGGGTTTGAGAATGAAGGTGTTTCCAGCGGCCAGGGCGGGGGCTACTTTCCAGGAGGTTTGGAGCAGGGGGTAGTTCCAGGGGGTGATGAGTGCGCAGACGCCGATGGGTTCGTGGACGATGCGGCTGGAGACGTTAGGGGTGCCGGGGTTGACGATGCGGCCTGCGTTTTCTTGGGCGAGGCTGGCGAAGTGGCGGAAGACGTTGATGATGTCGGTGACGTCGATTTGGCATTCGACGAAGCGTTTTCCGGTGTCGAGGGCTTCGAGGCGGGCGACGTCGTCTGCTTCGGTGGTGAGCAGGTCGGCGACTGTGCGTAGGAGGGCGGCGCGTTCTGGTGTTGGGGTTGTGGGCCAGGGGCCGTTGTCGAATGCTTTGCGTGCGGCGCGGATTGCGTCGTGGGCGTCGGCTGTGTTGCCTTCTGCGACGGTGGTGACGTGGGTGTTGTCTGCAGGGCAGGTGATGTCTCGGGTGGCGCCGTCGTGGGCGTCACGCCATTGTCCGTCGATGTACATCTTCGTCATGCGCGCCTCCAGGGTTGTCATGTCGATACATCGCGCGGAGTCGCTGTAGGCGATTGTGCACCAGGTACTGCGGTGGATCTACGCGCCCCATTGGTGCTGCTGCGCGAGGATCATTGCGTGGACTCGTGGTGCGAGTCGTTCGTTCCACACTAGTGGCAGGTGTGGGCAGTACCACATTGGTTGTGGGTTATTTGGGGTGTTATAAGTCGCGGTGTGCGGGGTGGAGCGGGAAGGGTGTGTCTGCGGGTTGCAAGGTTTTCCAGTCTCGTTCGCGGGCGGCGTGGGCGGTGAGGACCCCGATGATGAGTGGGGCGTTTGCGAGTTGTCCGGCGATGACTGCTTCGTAGAGTGTGTCCAGGTCGACCCAGGCGGTGCGGATGTCTGCTTCTTCGCCGCATCGTTCGTAGCGTTGGTCGCTGGGCACTTCGGTGAAGTCGCGGGCGAGGTAGATGCGGATGGTTTCGGTGCTTGCCCCTGCGCTGGGTGCGAATTGGGTCAGGGTGTGCCAGGTTGCAGCTGAGATGTCTGCTTCTTCTTCGAGTTCGCGGGCTGCTGCTTCGGCGGGAGGTTCGTCGTCGTTGTCCAGTAGGCCTGCGGGTAGTTCCCATTCGTGAATGCCGACGGCGTGTCGGTATTGCTTGATGAGGAGTACTTGGTCGTTGCCGGCGCAGGTGGTGCGTAGGGCGAGGACGGCGACTGCTCCTGGGTGGGTGAGGTATTCGCGGGTGACGAGGCCACCGGCGGGGCCTAGGTCGACGCGGGCTCGGTCGAATCCGAAGACGGCTCCGTCGGCGATGGTCATGAGGCTGTCGACGTCTTTTTGTCCGTATTCGTCAAAGAGTTGGTCGGTCGAGAGGAGGGGTGCCTCGAGCGACATGTGGCTGCTCCGTTTCATGCTGGGGGTGTTTTGTTGTGTCGGCAGGGTTCACGGTAGCGGCCTGTGGGGGCGTGGTGGGGGCGAAACCCCGTGCTGTTTGGCGCTTTTAAATCTGGTGGTGTCTGTGTTTTTTGTTGCTTTGTTTAACGGTATGTGGGGTGTTGGTTGGCGGCTATTGCTTTTGCGCGGCTTCGGGCGCCACTGACCCATAGCACTGCCCCGCTGAGAGCGATCATTGTGAATACGAGGATTCCTACGACTGAAACAGCAGCGATGGTTCCGGCGGTTTTGAGGGATTCCATTGCTGCTTCTGGGAGTATGACGACTCCTTTGTTTGGGGTGCAGGTGATGTCGTAGCTGCCTGCGGGGGCTTCGAAGGCTCCGATTCCGAAGTGGCTTTTTCCGTCTCCTTTGACGTGGGATTTGCCTGGGTTGACGGGGATGGGTGAGCCGGATGAGGAGTGGACTGTGCAGGTGGTTTCGTGTTTTTCGGCGAGGATAATCTGTCGCCCGCCATGTGTTATCTCTGCATGCCCTTGGGTGATGTGGGCGCTTTTTTCGTTGACCAGTTCGTTGATGTGATCGTCGTTGATCTGTAGGAGGGCGTATCCGATTCCCAGTCCTGATGTCAGCAGTAGTAGGAGGGCGGTGAGGGTGATGGCTCGTCCTGCTCGGCGTAGTCGCTCGCCGGGTAGGGGGGTGTGCAGCTGGTGCTGTTGGGCTGGTTTTTGTGGGGTCACAGCACCGCACGCTAGCAGTGTCTTCTGTTGGGGCTTAATGCTTCTGGTCGCTGTTGTGACTGTTTTGGGGGTGTTTTGGGCGGCGGGTGGTTGGGTACCACCCGCCGCCGGGGTGTTTATTTTTCGCGGGTGTCGGCGGGTGCGGCTTGGTTTTGGTGGTTAAGTGCTGCTGCGACGAGTCCGCTGAAGAGGGGGTGTGCGCGGTTGGGTCGGGAGAGGAATTCGGGATGGGCTTGGGTGGAAATGTAGTAGGGGTGTTGGTCGGTGGGTAGTTCGACGAATTCGACGAGGTTTCCGTCGGGTGAGAGTCCGGAGAAGCGCAGTCCGGCTTCTTCGAGTTGGGCTCGGTAAGCGTTGTTTACTTCGTAGCGGTGGCGGTGGCGTTCGGTGACGTGTTGGGTTTTGTAGGTGGTGGCGGCGAGGCTATCGGCTTCGAGGGTGGCGGGGTATGCGCCTAGGCGCATAGTGCCGCCCATGTCTCCGGTGCCGTCGATGAATTGTTTTTGTTCAGCCATGGTGGCGATGACGGGTTCGCTGGTTTGGGGGTCGAATTCGCTGCTGCTGGCGTTGTCGATCCCGGCGACGTTGCGGGCGTATTCGATGACCATGGCTTGGAGGCCTAGGCAGATCCCGAGTGTGGGGATGTGGTTTTCGCGTGCCCAGCGCAGTGCGCCGAGTTTTCCTTCGATTCCTCGGATGCCGAAGCCTCCGGGGACGAGAATGGCGTCGCTTCCTTCGAGGGCTTCTTGTGCGCCTTCTGGGGTTTCGCATGTGTCGGAGGCGACCCAGCGGATTTTGACGCGGGTGTCGTTGGCGAAACCGCCGGCGCGGAGTGCTTCGGTGACGGAGAGGTAGGCGTCGGGTAGGTCGATGTATTTGCCGACGAGTGCGATTTCGACGCGGTGTGCTGGTCGGTGGACGCGTTCGAGGAGGCGGTCCCATCCGGTCCAGTCGACGTCTCGGAAGGGTAGTCCGAGGCGTCGGATCATGTAGGCGTCGAGTCCTTCGCTGTGGAGGACTTTGGGGATGTCGTAGATGGATGGGGCGTCTTTGCAGGAGATGGTGCCTTCGAGGTCGATGTCGGTGGCGGCTGCGATTTTGCGCTTCATCTCGGTGGGGATGTCGCGGTCGGCGCGCAGGACGATGGCGTCGGGTTGGATACCTGCGGCGCGTAGGGCGGCGACGGAGTGTTGGGTGGGTTTGGTTTTGAGCTCTCCGCTGGGTGCCAGGTAGGGCACGAGGGAGACGTGGAGGAAGAAGACGTTGTCGCGGCCGAGTTGTTGGCGGACTTGGCGTGCTGCTTCGAGGAAGGGTTGTGATTCGATGTCGCCGACGGTGCCGCCGATTTCAGTGATGATGATGTCTGGTGCGGGGGTGGTGTGGGCTTGTTCCCGCATACGGGCGGCAATTTCGTTGGTGATGTGCGGGATGACTTGCACGGTGTCGCCGAGGTATTCGCCGCGGCGTTCTTTGGCGATGACGCTGCTGTAGACCTGCCCGGTGGTGACGTTGGCTTGGGCGGATAGGGGGGTATCCAGGAAGCGTTCGTAGTGGCCGATGTCGAGGTCGGTTTCGGCTCCGTCCTCGGTGACGAATACCTCTCCGTGTTGGAAGGGGTTCATGGTGCCGGGGTCTACGTTGAGGTAGGGGTCGAGCTTTTGCATTGTCACTGCGAGGCCGCGGCCGCGTAGGAGTAGTCCGAGGCTGGATGCGGTGAGGCCTTTGCCGAGTGAGGAGGCGACTCCTCCGGTGACGAAGATGTGTTTTGTATTGACCACGGACTTCGAGCTTATCGCATGGTTGGGGGTGTGCTGTTTCGTTGGTGTTTGTGCTGGGGTGGGGTTGGGTGTGGTTGTAGGGGTTTTGTTTTTTCGGGTGGGGTTGTTGTGTGGGGTTGCGTTGGGTGTGTCGCATTAGGGTTGGCGTGGTTGTTTTGTTGGTTTTCTTGTTGTGGTTGAGGAGTTTTTTTATGGGTGAGTACGAGGTTCGGAAGAATTTGCTTGGGCCGGAGCCGACTTTGTTGCCGGTGGATTCTTCGGTTGAGCGTTTGGTTGCTGGTGAGGATGCGCAGGTGGTGGCGGCTACGGATCCGTTGTGTTTAGCTGCGTGGGCTGCATTGGCGGAGCAGTCGTTGGCGTGTGGTGAGTTTGTGCAGGCGTATGCGTTTGCGCGGGTGGGGTATCACCGTGGGTTGGATGCGTTGCGTCGGGCTGGGTGGCGTGGGGCTGGTCCGGTGCCGTGGTCGCATGAGCCGAATCGGGGTTTTTTGCGTTCGTTGGCGGCGTTGGCGTTGGCTGCTTCGGCTCTTGGTGAGGGGGATGAGGAGCAGCGGTGTCGTGTGTTTTTGCGTGATAGTTCGGCTGAGGCTGCGCAGGTGTTGGGTGTGTGATGTTGCTGGGGTGGGGCTAGGCGCTGTGTTGTTGGCGGATGTTTTCGGTTTGGGTTCGTAGTTCGGCGGCGTGTTGGAGGGCGGTGGGTGAGTCGGTGCCGGCCATCATTCGGGCGAGTTCACGTAGCTGATTGTCTCCGGTGACGATTTCTACTCCGGAGCTGGTGATGGCGCCGTCGTCGGATTTACGGACGACGAGGTGTCGGTCGGCGAAGGCTGCGACTTGGGCGAGGTGGGTGACGACGATGACTTGTGCGTGTTCGGCCAGGGCGGCGAGTCTGGCACCAACGTCGAGGGCGGCGCGGCCGCCGATGCCTGCGTCGACTTCGTCGAAGACGAATGTGGCGATGGCGGTGTTGTCTTCTGCTGCGCGTCGTCCGGTGACGACTTCGAGTGCGAGCATGACGCGGGAGAGTTCTCCGCCGGAGGCTGCTTTGGCGACGGATCGTGCGGGGGCTCCGGGGTTGGGTGCGAGTTTGATTTCGACGGTGTCTACGCCGTGGAGTGTGTAGGCCAGTGGGGTGGGGTGTTCTTCGCCTAGGTCGAGTCCGTGGGGGTCTGGGGTGGTGTGGATGTCGACGGTGAGGGTGGCTTTGCCCATGGAGAGGTGGGCGAGTTCGTTGGTGGCTTCGGTGCTGAGGGTAGCGGCGGTGGCGAGGCGGATTTCGTGGAGGGTGCGTGCGGCTTGGGCTGCTTGTGCGCGGGCGTGGGTGGTTTCGGTTTCTATTTCGCTCAGACGTGCTTGGGCACCTTCGAGCTCGGCTAGGCGGGCGGCTGCGTTTTTTGCCCATGTGAGCACGTCGTCGATGGTTTGGCCGTAGGTGCGGGTGAGTCGGTTGAGTTCGGCTCGGCGTTGTTGTACGTGTTCGAGTCGGGCTGGGTCGATGTCTAGGTCGGTGAGGTATGCGGATAGGTCGGTGGCGAGTTCGGCGGCGAGGTATCCGAGTTCGGCTGTTCTGTTTTCGAATTCGCGTAGGGCTGGGTCGTGGATGGCTGCGGTGGCGAGTTCGTTGCGGGCGTGGGCGAGGGTGGTTTCGATGCTGCCGGTGTCGTTGATGTCGTCTCCGGCCAGTGCTGCGTGTGCGGTGGCGGCGCTGCGTCGTAGTTCTTCTGCGTGGGTGAGTCGTTCGTCTTCTTCGCGGAGTTTTTCGTCTTCGCCGGGTTGGGGGTCTGTGTGTTCGATTTCTTCGAGCCCGGTGAGGAGCATTTGTGTTTCGAGGTGGCGGTTGCGTTCTAGTTCTCGGACGCGTTCGAGTTCTGTGTGTAGTTCGGTGAGTCGTTGGTACCAGTGGGTGTATTCGGCGTGTGCGGCGGCGAGTTTGGGGCCGCCGATGGCGTCGAGCATTTCGCGGTGTTGGTCGGTTTTTTTGAGTCGCCATTGGTCGGTTTGTCCGTGGACGGCGACGAGTTTGTGTCCGATTTCGGCGAGCATGCCCACGGGGACGGAGCGGCCGCCGGCGTGGGCGCGGGAGCGTCCTGCGTTGGTGATGGCGCGGGCGATGATGATGTCATCGTCGGCGTCACCGCCAGCGTCGCGGATGCGGTCGCGGATGGGGTGGGTGGCATCGATGTTGATGATGCCTTCGATCCAGGCTGTGGTGGCGTTGGTGCGTACGACTGCGGCGTCTCCGCGGGCTCCTAGGAGGAGGTTGAGTCCACTGACCACCATGGTTTTTCCTGCGCCGGTTTCGCCGGTGAGGACGTTGAGGCCTGGTGCGAGGTCGACTTCTGCGTCGTCGATGACTCCGAGGTCGCGGATGCGGATGCGGTCGAGCATGTGTTCACCCTAGGTTGCGGTGGTGACAGGGTTGGGTTTCAGCGTTCTTCGGTGGGTCCTGCGCCGCGCCATCCGCGTACGGGCAGGTGGAATTTGTGGACGATGCGGTCTGTGAAGGGTTCGTTGTCGAGTTTGGCGAGGCGGACGGGTTTTTCGCCTCGGCGGATGACGATGCGGGAGTTGGGGGGCAGGTCGGTTGAGCGGCAGCCGTCGCTGACGAGGATGGCTGCTCCCATGTCGTGTCCGGATAGTTCGACGGCGACGACGGAGGTGGGTGAGACGACCATGGGACGGGCGAAGAGTGCGTGGGCTGCGATGGGGACGATGAGGATGGAGTCGGCGTCGGGCCAGACGACGGGGCCTCCGCTGGAGAATGCGTAGGCGGTTGATCCGGTGGGGGTGGCGAGGATGACGCCGTCGCATCCCCAGGTGGATAGGGGGCGGTCGTCGATTTCGATGATGGTTTGGATCATGCGGGCACGGGAGGCTTTTTCGACGGTGACTTCGTTGAGTGCCCAGTCGGTGGCGATGAGTTGGTTGCCGTTCCATACCTCGATAGCGAGGGTCATACGGGGGTGGATGTGGTAGTTGCCGGTGGCGATTCGGTCGATGGTGGTGGCGAGGTTGTTGGGTTCTGCTTCGGCGAGGAATCCGACGTGGCCGTAGTTGATGCCGATGAGGGGGATGTCTGCGGTGTGTGCCCAGTGTGCTGCGCGCAGGATGGTTCCGTCGCCGCCGAGGACGAGGACGAGTTCGCAGCCGTTGGCGGGGTTGGTTTGGTCGGCGGGGGTGAGGTTGGGTTTGTCGTCGTGTCGTTGGTAGGTATCGGGTGACATGACGCACTCGATGTCGTGGGCGGCTAGTTGTGTTGCGATGACGCCCACGAGTTGGTGCATGTCCGTGCGTCGGCCGTGAGGGGCGAGCAGGATGCGTCGGGTCATGTCGGTCCTTCGCGCGGGGTCAGGTGTGGTGGGTGTTGGTGATGAGGTTGTCGATGTTGGGTTGGGGTGAGTTGTTATGGGTTCTCTCCCATAAGACTAGGTACTCGATGTTGCCGTTGGTGCCTTGAATAGGTGAGGTGGTGGTGTCGAGTGGGGTGAGGCCGGCGTTGATGCCGTGGTGGAGTACTTCGCGCAGGGCGTGTTGACGTAGGTGCGGGTCGCGGACGAGGCCTTTTTTACCGAGTCGTTCGCGGCCTACTTCGAATTGGGGTTTGACGAGGAGGATGGCTAGGCCGGTGGGGGTGAGGTGGTTGGTGATGGTGGGCAAGACGTGACGTAGTGAGATGAAGCTGAGATCGCCGACGATGATGTCGTAGGGGTCGCCGAGTTGTGTGGGGGTGAGGTGGCGGACGTTGAGTCCTTCGATGTTGTGGACGCGGGGGTCGTTGCGTAGGCAGGTGGCGAGTTGGTTATGGCCGACGTCGATGGCGGTGACGTGGGTTGCGCCGTGGGTGAGGAGGACTTGGGTGAATCCGCCGGTGCAGGCGCCAAGGTCGAGGCATCGGGTTCCGGGGATAGTGGTGGAGAGTGGTTGTTGGGTGGGGGTGGTGAAGTGGTTGAGTGCGCCGAGGAGTTTGTGTGCTGCTCGGCTGACCCAGGTGTCGGTTGTGGTGACTTTGATGTTGTCGGTTGGTGTTACGGGGTGTGAGGGGCGGCTGATGGTGGTGCCGTCGATGGTGACGGCACCGGCGTTGATGAGTTCGCGGGCATGGCCGCGTGATCGGGCGAGTTTGTGGGTGACGAGGTGGGCGTCGAGTCTCATGTGTGGGTGTCTAGTGCGTTTTCTAGTTGTTCGGCGAGGTGGTGGCCGTGTTGGAGGGTGGTGGTGAGGTCGGTGGGGTCGGAGTTGGCGAAGGTGGTGGCTGTTTCGCGGATGGTGGCGGCAGTGTGCTCGGGGGCGTTTCCGGGGGTGGGGGTGCTCATTTGGCGCGTTCGATCCAGTCGAGGGCTGGGGTGAGGTCGCTGGGGGTGATGTGTTCGCCGGCGTCGATGGCTGACCATATGGTGGCGATGAATGCACGGAGGCGTTCGTTGGCGTTGCCTGCTTCTTCTAGGTGGAGGCTGTTGTCCCAGGTGGCGGTGGCTTGGCCGCATCGGGCGCGGTGGAAGGTGGTGGCTGTGCCGGTGTTGGATGGGCCGGTTTCTGTGGTGGGGTGAGTGTATTTTTCGCTGAGTGCGCGGAGGTCGATGGCTAGGTGTGTGGGGCGTTCGGTTGTGCTGGCGAGGGCGACGTCGATGGGGTTGCTTACGCCGGTGGTGACGTAGAGGCAGTCGATGCCGGTGTTTGTTGCTCCGGCGATGTCGGTGTTGAGGCGGTCTCCGAGGGCTAGGACGTTGGACAGGGGCATGTTGAGTGCTTGGGCGGAGTATTCGTAGAGGGGGGTGTTGGGTTTGCCGACGGCGATGGGGTCGGTGTCGACGGCGTTGCGTACTGCGCCAACGAGTGATCCGTTTCCGGGGGCGAGTCCTTGTGCCAGGGGGAGGGTGGAGTCGGTGTTGGTGGCTACCCAGATGGCGCCGGCTTGGATAGCGAAGGCTGCTTGGGCGAGGTCGTGCCAGGAGACGTCGGGGCCATAGCCTTGGAGGACGGCCGCGGGGGGTTCGTGTGTTGTTGTGTTTTTTTGGGCGTTTTCGAGTTCTGGGGTGTAGACGGGGGTGAGTCCGTTTTCGAGGAGGGCTTCGGTGACCCCTGGGCCGCCGATGGCTAGGACGCGGGATCCGGGTGGCACGAGTTCGGCGACGCGGCGGGCTCCTGCTTGGGAGGAGTTGATGACGTCGTGGGGGGTGAGGTTGATGCCGAGTTCGGTGAGGTGTTCGGCGATGTGCGTCGGGGTTCGGGCAGCGTTGTTGGTGGCGTAGACGATGCGTTTTCCTGCGTCGTGGGCTGCGTTGAGTGCTGCGACGGCGTGGGGTACGGCTTGGGCTCCGCGGTAGACAACACCGTCGAGGTCAGAGATTAAACCGGTGTAGTTGTCGATGAGGGTATTCATCTGTGCTGGTCCTTCCTCGTGGTTGTTGCTGCCGTTAGTTCTCCGGGTGTGGGGTGTTTTTGGTGGGGGTGTCGTTTTCTTTGAGTGGGGCTGTGTCGCTGTTGGTGTTTTCGGTGGCGGATTCGGTGTGGCTTGGTGTTGGTTCTTGGGTGGTGGTTTCGTCTGTTTCGTCGTCGATGGTTTCGTCAGCTGCGTCGATGAAGATTGTGCCGTCGAGGTCGTCAACGCGTTCGGCTGCGTCGGTGCCTAGCTGTGCGTCTGCGTCGATTGCTGCCGCGAACCATTCGCGTGCTTCGTCGCTGCGCCCGAGTGCTTGGAGGCTGTCGGCGTAGGCGTAGAAGAGTCGCCCTGACCAAGGGTGACGTTTGGTGGGGTCTAGCTCGGGGCCGCGTAGGTGTACGAGTGCGGCTTTGAGGTCTCCCAGGTCGCGGCGGATTCCGGCCACGATGATGGCTAGTTCTATTTTTTCTGCTTGGTCGAGTTTTTGGGCTTCGGGGCTGCGGGCGATGTCGAGTGCGCGTTCGAGTCGTCCGGTGCCGCGTTCGCAGTCGACGATGTAGGGCAGGAGGTGGTTGCTGCCGGAGAGTCGTTGGGCGGTGCGGAATTCTTTGAGGGCGGTTTTCCAGTCGCCTTCTTGGTAGGCGACGAGGCCGCGGGCTTCACGGACGCTGGGGACGCGGCCGGCACGGCCGACGATGTGTTCGGCGTGGGCGCGGGCTTGTTCAGGGTTGGTTTCGAGGAGGCGTTCGATCATGACGAGGTGTTGGGCGACGCCTGCTGCGTTGTCTTTGCTGAGGGTGCGGAGTTCTCGGCGAACTGCCGGGGCGATTTCTTTGCCGGTGACGTCATCGTCGATGCGAGGCTCGGGTGCGACTTTTTGGGGTCGGTCGTATGGCCTGTTACGGCGTTCGTTATCGAATGCGCGGTTGTCTCGACGGTCTTGTCGCGGTCCTCGTTCGGGTTTTCCGTTGTGGCGGAAGTTTTCGCGGTTTTCTTCGCGGGGTTTGAAGCCGTTCTGGCGTTCGTTACGGCGGCTGGACCAGCGTGATTCAGATTGGCCGTCAGTACGGCGGTAGCTGCGTGGGTTTTCGTCCCTGTTTCGTGTGGTGTTGTTTTCGCTGGAACGGTACTTGCCGCGTGCAGCATTTCCTCGGTCCCGGGACGTATAGGAGCGGTATTCGCCGTGTTCTTGGCGATTTACTGAATTGTCGCGGTTATCGCGGTGTGCTTTTTCGCGTGGAGAGTAGTCGGAGCGGTTTTCGTTACCGCGGCTGCGGTCGCTGCGGTAGTCCTCGCGGTAGCTGTGACGTGTTTGACTGTTGCGATCAGATTGCTTTTCGTAGCGTCGACTGCTCTGTTCTTTGTCGCTTTGGTAGCGAGTGTCGTTCTCGTTGGAGTAGCTGCGTCGAGGACGGTCGTCGTAACGGTTCCGGTAGGAGCGGCGTTCGTTATCGGATGCACTGTTCTGCTTGTTGTGGCCACGGTTGTTGTGCCGAGGTTTTTTCCACCGCGATGACCCGGATGTTTCCGCCATGTTCCTGCTCCTCTGTTCATAAATTCGCAGCGTCGACGCTACCAGTGATGAGGATAGGCCTAGCTGGTTGTGGTGTTTTTGGGTATGCGGAAAGGGCCTGGAACAATGTTCCAGGCCCTTTCCTTTCACGTATATTCCGGCGGTGACCTACTCTCCCACACCGTCCCCAGTGCAGTACCATCGGCGCTGAAGGGCTTAGCTACCGGGTTCGGAATGTAACCGGGCGTTTCCCCAACGCTATAACCACCGAAAAACCAACAGAACCAATCAGAAACATATCTGTCATGATCCTGTAGGGCTGATGCCCCAAGAACCGCACAGTCGACGCGAACAAAACTCTTAAAAGTGTGTATCAAGCCATCGGCCAATTAGTACCAGTCAGCTCCACACATCACTGCGCTTCCACACCTGGCCTATCAACCCACTCGTCTAGTGGGAGCCTCACACCTCGCAAGGAGGCATCGAGATCTCATCTTGAAGCACGCTTCCCGCTTAGATGCTTTCAGCGGTTATCGCTCCCGAACGTAGCCAATCAGCCATGCCCTTGGCAGGACAACTGACACACCAGAGGTTCGTCCATCCCGGTCCTCTCGTACTAGGGACAGCCCTTCTCAAATCTCACACGCGCGCAGAGGATAGGGACCGAACTGTCTCACGACGTTCTAAACCCAGCTCGCGTACCGCTTTAATGGGCGAACAGCCCAACCCTTGGGACCAACTCCAGCCCCAGGATGCGACGAGCCGACATCGAGGTGCCAAACCATGCCGTCGATATGGACTCTTGGGCAAGATCAGCCTGTTATCCCCGGGGTACCTTTTATCCGTTGAGCGACCGCGTATCCACTAACCACGGCCGGATCACTAGTCCCGACTTTCGTCCCTGCTCGACACGTCCGTCTCACAGTCAAGCTCCCTTGTGCACTTACACTCAACACCTGATTACCAACCAGGCTGAGGGAACCTTTGGGCGCCTCCGTTACCTTTTAGGAGGCAACCGCCCCAGTTAAACTACCCACCAGGCACTGTCCCTGAACCAGATCATGGTTCGAAGTTAGACATCCAATACGACCAGAGTGGTATTTCAACAACGACTCCACACACACTAGCGTGCATGCTTCACAGTCTCCCACCTATCCTACACAAGCCGCACCGAACACCAATACCAAGCTATAGTAAAGGTCCCGGGGTCTTTCCGTCCTTCTGCGCGAAACGAGCATCTTTACTCGTATTGCAATTTCGCCGAGCTCATGGTCGAGACAGTAGAGAAGTCGTTACGCCATTCGTGCAGGTCGGAACTTACCCGACAAGGAATTTCGCTACCTTAGGATGGTTATAGTTACCACCGCCGTTTACTGGCGCTTAAGTTCTCAGCTTCACCCCGAAGGGCTAACCGGTCCCCTTAACGTTCCAGCACCGGGCAGGCGTCAGTCCGTATACATCCACTTACATGTTCGCACGGACCTGTGTTTTTAGTAAACAGTCGCTTCTCCCTGGTCTCTGCGGCCATCACCCCTAGACAGAAAAGTCTTCAGGGCTCCGGCCCCCCTTCTCCCAAAGTTACGGGGGCATTTTGCCGAATTCCTTAACCATGATTCACTCGATCGCCTCGGTATACTCTACCAAACCACCTGAGTCGGTTTAGGGTACGGGCGGCTCACACCTCGCTAGAAGTTTTTCTAGGCAGCATAGGATCACCCTACTTCCCCCAAAAGGGGTCATCATCACACCTCAGGACACACCGGGCGGATTTACCTACCCGGCACCTCACATGCTTGAACGTGGACAACCATCGCCACGCGGAGGCTACCTTCCTGCGTCACTCCATCGCTTACCTACTACCAAATCGGATCACGCACTCAACCCGCAAACAACCCCGAAGGGCCATAAACAAGCATCACACGCTTAGCATCAAAGGCCTCAGTATTGGCGGTGTTTCGCCGGTACGGGAATATCAACCCGTTATCCATCGACTACGCCTGTCGGCCTCGCCTTAGGCCCCGACTTACCCAGGGCAGATTAGCTTGACCCTGGAACCCTTGGTTATTCGGCGGACGGGTTTCTCACCCGTCATTCGCTACTCATGCCTGCATTCTCACTCGTGTAGCATCCACCACTGGATCACTCCGCAGCTTCACACGCTACACGACGCTCCCCTACCCAACTTTCGTTGCCACAGCTTCGGTGGTGTACTTGAGCCCCGCTACATTGTCGGCGCGGAATCACTTGACCAGTGAGCTATTACGCACTCTTTCAAGGATGGCTGCTTCTAAGCCAACCTCCTGGTTGTCACTGCAACTCCACATCCTTTTCCACTTAGCACACGCTTAGGGACCTTAGCTGATGATCTGGGCTGTTTCCCTCTCGACTACGAAGCTTATCCCCCGCAGTCTCACTGCCACGCTTCACTTACCGGCATTCGGAGTTTGGCTAACGTCAGTAACCTGGTAAGGCCCATTAGCTATCCAGTAGCTCTACCTCCGGCAAGAAACACGTGACGCTGCACCTAAATGCATTTCGGGGAGAACCAGCTATCACGGAGTTTGATTGGCCTTTCACCCCTACCCACAGCTCATCCCCTCAGTTTTCAACCTAAGTGGGTTCGGTCCTCCACGACGTCTTACCGTCGCTTCAACCTGGCCATGGGTAGATCACTCCGCTTCGGGTCTAGACCCCGCGACTCAAACGCCCTATTCAGACTCGCTTTCGCTACGGCTACCCCACACGGGTTAACCTCGCCACGAAGCACTAACTCGCAGGCTCATTCTTCAAAAGGCACGCTGTCACCCCACAAAGAGGCTCCAACGGATTGTAGGCACACGGTTTCAGGTACTATTTCACTCCCCTCCCGGGGTACTTTTCACCTTTCCCTCACGGTACTAGTCCGCTATCGGTCACCAGGTAATATTTAGGCTTATCGGGTGGTCCCGACAGATTCACACAGGATTTCACGGGCCCCGTGCTACTCGGGAAACGCACACGGAGTACACGCCATTTCGTCTACGGGGGTCGCACCCTCTACGCCACGCCATTCAAGACGTTTCGACTATGACACGTATTTATCACTCCGCCGCACCATGTCAGTGGTGCACGCACGATCCCACAACCCCGATCACACAACGCCTGACAGCTATCACATGCAATCGGTTTAGCCTCATCCGCTTTCGCTCGCCACTACTCACGGAATCACTGTTGTTTTCTCTTCCTGCAGGTACTGAGATGTTTCACTTCCCCGCGTTCCCTCCACACACCCTATGTGTTCAGGTGTAGGTGACTGGACATGACTCCAGCCGGGTTTCCCCATTCGGAAATCCTCGGATCACAGCCTGTTTATCGACTACCCGAGGCTTATCGCAGATTACTACGTCCTTCATCGGTTCCTGGTACCAAGGCATCCACCGTGCGCCCTTAAAAACTTGACACACAAAGAATCAGATGCTCGCGTCCACTGTGCAGTTCTCAAAACACCAGCCCACACCCGAATCCAAGTAGGAAACCTACTCGTTTTCGAGAGAGGCACATTCGTAGAGTTACCAGCCATACGGCCGATACCTCAAAACCCAACAACGCGCCAAACGTGACCTAACCGAAAACTGTTTTTGTTTCCACGCTTATACGTCTCAATAAAGAGACAGAAGCAGTACTCCAAACCAGAAACCAGATAAGCCACATAATCGATGTTCCACCCATGAGCAACACCCCAGTTCGCACACTCGACGAACATAAAGGGTGCCTCTATTAAGAGGGGCTCCTTAGAAAGGAGGTGATCCAGCCGCACCTTCCGGTACGGCTACCTTGTTACGACTTAGTCCCAATCGCCAGTCCCACCTTCGACGGCTCCCCCCACAAGGGTTAGGCCACCGGCTTCGGGTGTTACCAACTTTCGTGACTTGACGGGCGGTGTGTACAAGGCCCGGGAACGTATTCACCGCAGCGTTGCTGATCTGCGATTACTAGCGACTCCGACTTCATGGGGTCGAGTTGCAGACCCCAATCCGAACTGAGACCGGCTTTAAGTGATTCGCTCCACCTCACGGTATCGCAGCACTCTGTACCGGCCATTGTAGCATGCGTGAAGCCCAAGACATAAGGGGCATGATGATTTGACGTCATCCCCACCTTCCTCCGAGTTGACCCCGGCAGTCTCACATGAGTCCCCACCATTACGTGCTGGCAACATGCGACGAGGGTTGCGCTCGTTGCGGGACTTAACCCAACATCTCACGACACGAGCTGACGACAACCATGCACCACCTGTACACCGACCAAAAAGGGGAGTACATCTCTGCACTTTTCCGGTGTATGTCAAGCCTTGGTAAGGTTCTTCGCGTTGCATCGAATTAATCCGCATGCTCCGCCGCTTGTGCGGGCCCCCGTCAATTCCTTTGAGTTTTAGCCTTGCGGCCGTACTCCCCAGGCGGGGCGCTTAATGCGTTAGCTACGGCGCAGAATCCGTGGAATGGACCCCACACCCAGCGCCCAACGTTTACGGCATGGACTACCAGGGTATCTAATCCTGTTCGCTACCCATGCTTTCGCTTCTCAGCGTCAGTAATGGCCCAGAGACCTGCCTTCGCCATCGGTGTTCCTCCTGATATCTGCGCATTTCACCGCTACACCAGGAATTCCAGTCTCCCCTACCACACTCTAGCCTGCCCGTACCCACTGCACGTCCAGGGTTAAGCCCTGGATTTTCACAGCAGACGCGACAAACCGCCTACAAGCTCTTTACGCCCAATAATTCCGGACAACGCTCGCACCCTACGTATTACCGCGGCTGCTGGCACGTAGTTAGCCGGTGCTTCTTCTGCAGGTACCGTCACTTTCGCTTCTCCCCTGCTGAAAGAGGTTTACAACCCGAAGGCCTTCATCCCTCACGCGGCGTCGCTGCATCAGGCTTTCGCCCATTGTGCAATATTCCCCACTGCTGCCTCCCGTAGGAGTCTGGGCCGTGTCTCAGTCCCAGTGTGGCCGTTCACCCTCTCAGGCCGGCTACCCGTCGTCGCCTTGGTGAGCCGTTACCTCACCAACAAGCTGATAGGCCGCGAGCACATCCCCCACCGAAAAAACTTTCCACCAAACCTCATGCGAGGAAAGGTCATATTCAGTATTAGACCCCGTTTCCGGGGCTTATCCCAAAGTGAGGGGTAGATTACTCACGTGTTACTCACCCGTTCGCCACTAATCCACCCAGCAAGCTGGGCTTCATCGTTCGACTTGCATGTGTTAAGCACGCCGCCAGCGTTCGTCCTGAGCCAGGATCAAACTCTCCAAAAAGAAATCACACCCACGTACACGTAACTAGAAACCTAGTCACCACGAACGCGGGAAAATCCTGGCCGAAACAACACTGACAATTAATGTCACTACATTATTTATAGCGACTATTGTCCGAATTGACTTCAACCAACAAACAATTGGCATCGATTATTCATGGCACGCTGTTGAGTTCTCAAGCATCGGACGCACACGACTAAGAAACCCTAGTAGAAGAATTTCCTCATCAGAGGCGATCGACTATCCTCGACCCGCGCTACTTAAGCGCTTGAGCCGAGAAGCAATCTTACCAGGCCATTCAGCCCGGTGCAACTCCTCGTTTTCCTCGAAGTTACCTCACCCAACGAGACCGGCCACAGCTAAGAAGCCGTGTCCGTTCCTCCCTGCCGGGCGAACAAGAAGAACATTACTCATGCGGCGCTTTAACTGACAAATCTGCTGGTCAGAGTCTCTAAAGAGGAGCGCCGCATGAGTAATGCAAGAGGACGCTCCCCTCTAACTCTCGCGATACACCGCGGCCATGTTTTTCCGACCCCGTTTAAGCACCGCAACCTTGCCACCTAGGAAGTCCTCTTCTCGCAACACAGCGGCAGGATCTAGCACCTTGACGTTATTGATCGACACGCCCCCCTCTCCGATAGTGCGACGTGCTGACTTACGCGATTCAGAAAGCTTCGTCGCCACAAGAAGATCAACTACCTCTGCGCCGGCGACCACAGTCGCACTGGGCAACTCAGACGTAGCATCCACAAGAGTCTGTGCATCCAGGTCAGCCAAGGAAGCTCCACCAAAAAGCGCAGCTGACGCAGCCTCCACGTCGCTCACCGCTTTTTCCCCGTGAACCAAAAGAGTGACATCGTGCGCCAAGGCTTTCTGCGCAGCCCTACGGAAAGGCTCCTCAGCAACCGCGCGCTCCAGAGCCTCAACCTGAGCAGCATCACGGCTACCGAAAACCTTCAACAGCTTGATCACCGATGCATCCTCAACGTTCAGCCAGTACTGGTAGAACGCATAAGGACTCGTCATAGCAGGATCCAGCCAGACAGCATTACCTGCAGATTTACCGAACTTCTCACCTGAACTATCCGTCAGGATCGGGGTCACTACAGCGTGCACCTGACCGCCATCCATGCGGCTCACCAAGTCCGCTCCAGCTGTGAGATTTCCCCACTGATCACTTCCGCCCGTCTGGACCGTGCACCTGTACTCTTTATAGAGGAACCGGAAGTCCATCGCCTGAAGGATCTGGTAACTGAACTCAGTGTAGGAAATACCCTCCTGAGAGTTCAGGCGCGCAGCAACTGCATCTTTCTTCACCATGTGATTCACGCGAAAGTGCTTGCCAAAATCACGCAAAAAATCGAGAGCAGATAATCCCTCAGTCCAATCTAGGTTATTAACCATTCGGGCTGGATTGTCACCCTCAAAGTCCAAGAAAGGACGCATCTGAGCTTTTAAGCGCTCCACCCATTCAGCGGTCTGCTCTTTCGTTTTCAAAATCCGCTCGCTCGTCGGACGCGGGTCTCCAATCAAACCAGTCGAGCCACCCACCAAAGCAATCACATGGTGACCGTGCCGCTGAAAAATCCGCAACACCACCAACTGAACGAGATTACCAAAATGCAAAGACGGCGCCGTCGGATCAAAACCGCAATAGACCGTCGTAGGCGTCGAAAGCTCCTCCCGAAGCTTCTCTACATCGGTAGTCGCGTGAATCAAGCCACGCCATTCCAGCTCATCGAGCACATGCGTCACGCTCGTTCGACCTCTCTCGTCATAGTGCACCGATAACGCCCATCATCTTGCGCAGGAAACGCCATGCGACACCTCCCCACACAAGATCAGTCAACCACGCCAGGCAGGAACTTTGCCCACCCATCCCCACTGCCAGGCACTTACCTGCCGAGCTTTCAGCAACTGTTCCCTCACCCTCACAGGAGCCGTGCCACCCTTACCATCCCGTGACTCCACAGAACCAGTGACGGTCAGGACATCCCGCACTCCCCCATGCAAATGCTCCGAGATGCTCGCAAAGTCCTCATCCGAAAGCTCATCCAGCTCAATGCCCCGCTTCTCACACTCCTGCACGCAGGCCCCAGCGACCTCATGAGCCACACGGAACGGAACACCTTGCCGCACCAACCACTCCGCAATATCCGTCGCCAGCGAGAACCCCTGCGGAGCCAAATCACCCATACGGTCACCACAGAAAGTCAACGTCGAAACCATCCCCGAAAATGCTGGCAACAACATCTCTAAGGTATCTACTGCATCAAAAACTGGCTCTTTATCTTCTTGCAAGTCCCGGTTATATGCCAACGGGAGCCCCTTCAAAGTGCTCAACAAACCTGTTAAATCACCAATCAGCCTCCCCGCTTTACCTCTGGCAAGTTCAGCAACATCTGGATTCTTTTTTTGAGGCATGATGCTGGACCCTGTCGAGAAAGAGTCATCCAGCACAATGAAACCGAACTCTTTCGTAGCCCAAAGAATAATTTCTTCAGCAATACGTGAAATATCGACACCTGTCTGGGCAGAAACAAAAGAGAACTCTGCCACAAAATCACGAGAAGCTGTTCCATCAATCGAGTTCTCGACAGCACCAGAAAAACCCAAATCATAAGCAACTTGATCTGGATCCAAACCTAAAGTACTTCCAGCCAGCGCCCCTGAACCATACGGCGAAACGGCAGTCCTCTCATCCCAATCCCTCCACCTCTCCACATCACGCAAAAGCGCCCACGCATGCGCAGCAAGATGGTGCGCCAACAAAACAGGCTGCGCATGCTGCAAATGCGTACGACCAGGCATGATCACATCAAAATTCGCCTCCGCCTGATCTAGCAACGCATCGACCACATCCAAAACCAGCCCAGCAACCACCCGAGAACTATCCCGCAAATACATACGAAACAGCGTTGCCACCTGATCATTTCGCGACCGCCCCGCCCGCAAACGGCCACCCAACTCAGCCCCAACCCGCTCAATCAAGCCACGCTCTAATGCCGTATGTACATCTTCATCACCTTCTAAAGCAACAAACTCTCCTGACTCAACATCGTCAGCAAGTTGCCCAAGCCCCTCAAGCATCGCCTCGACCTCTTCATCAGACAGCAAACCTGCCCGATGCAATGCCCGCGCATGCGCCTGCGAGCCAGCCAAGTCATACCGAGCCAACCGCCAATCAAAATGCGTGGATTTCGACAAAGCTGCCAAGGCATCTGCAGGCCCACCTGAAAACCTCCCACCCCACAAGGCCAAACCTTCAACTGCATTCGCATCACTCACAACACCCACATCCTTCCCACACACCAACAAACCGTCTCGATGCCAGACGCTACCCGCCCGTAACCGATCTTCCCTCTCCCGACGCCATCGATGACAAACGCTTCAATAACGCATCACCACCAGAAGCATCAGCCGCCACAATCAACACCGTGTCATCCCCCGCCACAGTGCCGATTGCGGAACCTTCACCAGAAACCAAAGCTTTATCTATCGCCGCTGCGAGGTAATTCGCAGCTCCCGGAGGAGTACGTAAAACAACCATTGGCCCAGACGCATCCGCAGAAATCATCAATTCCGCACATAAACGACGCAGCCGAGCATTTACTTCCTCACGAGGAACCCCACCAGAACCGGCATCATCACCAGGGATCGAATAGACCAATTGAGTGCCACGCCGAACCTTCACTGCCCCCAACTCGAGCAGATCACGCGACAAAGTCGCTTGCGTAACCGAATACCCATCCGCATTCAACGCATCCGACAGCTCCGCCTGTGAACCAACATCACAGCTCTCTAAAATTTCCGCGATACGAGCCAACCGGGCGCTACGCGACTGAACTGCCCCCATCGCTCACACCCGCCCCGACAAGGTAATCCCGCAGTTTTCACATCTCAGAGGCATCCCCGACAACCAGTCACGCCGCAGCCCAGAGACATATCTAGCTACAGACGCATATCGCAGCAAAAAATACATGACCCCAATCTACATACTGATACAGGGATATACATGAGTATGTAGATTGGGTGCACTCTCACTGCCCTAAAGGATCGCCTTCACCAAAACTGAGCAACCCCACAGTTCGTGAACCAGGAGTCAAACCACGATCGGCCACAGCCTTCAAAGACTCGACTGTGTCAACCCCCGCCCGAACCATACGCCCGGACCATGCATCTAGACACCCCGAAGCCAACCCCAGTGCCAAATCAGTAACCGCAGCCGGATCAGTCCACTCAACACGCCCCGCATGCACTCCCATACCCGCAGTCATATCGGTCTGCACAACACCAGGTGCCAAATCAAAAGCACGCAAACCACGAACAAACCCGGCAACATGCAATCCACCAGTTATCCGGCTCAAAGCCGTTTTCGCCACATAATAAGCAGTCGATATATCGCTCGCGCGAGTACCAGCGCCAGAATTAATATTAATGACACGGCCACCACCGGCCATCAACATATACGGAACAGCAAAACGCGCTAATAAAAACGGTCCACGCACATCCACCTCAACTGTGCGCCACCATTGATCCGGATCTGCCTCCCACAACACCACTTCGTTGTCAATAACACCAGCGTTATTGACAAGAACATCAAGGCGACCACAGCGTTCAACAACCTCATCCACATACGCCTTCACCGCAGCCGGATCCGACACATCCAGAACCCGGACGTTCTCTCCCTCACCACTACGAGAAGACTTTTCCACCACATAACCAGCCGCAGCAAATGCTGCAGACAGGTGCGCCCCGATACCTCGAGACGCACCTGTCACAACAGCGACCGGCGCGCTACACACACCGCTCACACTCACATCAACCACGCAACTCCGCTCCAGTAGCCTTCTTAGCTGCTGCAACCGCATCATCACGCAGTGCACTAACCTGCGTCGTCTTAAGCGTTTTCTCCCGAGGGCGGAACGTCAACCGATACGCCAACGACTTCTTACCCTCACCGACCTGCTCCCCGCGGAACACATCAAACAGAGTCAACTCTTCCAACAATGGCCCAGCCCCCTCACGCAAGGCCAACTCCACCTCTGCTGCCGAAACCACCTCATCCACGACCAAGGCGACATCCGTATTCGCTACAGGCAACGTTGACAACTTCGCAGCCTGAGCGCGACAAGCAGCGAACGCATCGATCAAAACATCAACGTTAAGCTCTGCTGCGCACGTGCGTGCAGGCAAATCAACTGCCTTGCAAACACGCGGAGCCAACTCACCCGCATAACCGACACACTCACCAGAATCTGTAGAAACCTTGGCGCAACGTCCCGGATGCCACGGCGCGCACTCAGCAGCTTCAACCACCAAGTTCAGCCCCAATGCGCGACCGACTTCAAGCACAGCACCAATGACATCAGCTGCATCAAACGCACGCGCCTCAACACCAGGCGAAGCAGGAACCGCAGCTCCAGCAGCCACGAACGCCACATGATGCGGTTGCTCAGGCAGCGCCTGAGCAACCTGCGCCAAAACCTCCGCTTCAGGCTTGGCACCCACAGCAGGAACTGGCGCTGCTACCGGCTCCTCAACACCGTGCACAACACGGCCCACCTCGAAAACAGCAACATCCCGAATCCCTCGAGCCACGTTACGCGCCGCAGCATCAACCAACGTCGACAAAACCGTCGTACGCAACAACGGCTGCTCAGCGCGAAGCGGATTCACCAGACGACGCGCAACACGACGCTCATCATCCTCGCCATACTGCAACTCATCGAAACGCTCAGAAGCCACAAAGGGATACGTCAGCACCTCAACGAATCCTGCATTCGCCAAAGTGTCCGATACACGACGCACAACACGCTGAGCAACCGTTAGACCTCGACCGCCAGGAGCCGCAGGCAGAACAGACCCAATCTGCTCATACCCCCGTAAACGAGTCAACTCTTCAACAACATCGGCTCCTGTCCGCAAATCTGGACGCCACGAGGGCGCCACAATGCTCAACGTTCCATCACCATTGCCCGTGGCTGACACTCCCAGCCGCGATAATTCCTCACCAATCTGCGCCGGCGTCCACTTCAGACCCACTAGCCGCTCCGGCTCATGCATAGACATGGTGAACGGTGTGGTAATACGCGCCAGCGCAGCACGCTCCCCCACATCCGTAACACCTTCATCCGCAGTACCACCGGCATAACGAACCAACAAATCTGCCACCATCTCCGCAGCAGCCGGAGCAAGAGCAGGATCGACACCTCGCTCAAAACGCTTCGACGACTCGCTACTCAACCGATGACGCCGCGAAGAACGAGCAACACTCACCGGATCAAAACAAGCAGCTTCAATCAAAACATCTGTCGTCTTATCGGTGACCTCAACCCCCATTCCTCCCATAACACCCGCCAACACCAGCGGTTTCTCCCCTGAGTCAGTAATAACGAGATCCTCGCAATGAAGCTCCCGCTCCACCCCATCTAGCGTCGTCAACTTCTCATCAGGCCTAGCCCGACGAACCACAATCGGTCCTTCAAGGTGAGAAAGATCAAACGCATGCAACGGATTGCCAAGCAGCAACATGACGTAATTCGTCACATCAACCACAAATGAAATCGGACGCATCCCCGACTGCACCAGCCGCTGAACCATCCATTCAGGCGTAGGCGTATCAGGATTCACACCACGCACAACACGCGCAACGTAACGATCACACCCCTCATTACCACGAATAGGGCTTTCGTCTTCCAGGCGAACCTCATAACCAGATTCATTGCCCTCCGGTGCCCGCGAAGCCGCATCCACCGCAGGGTCCACCACCGGAGCACCTACCGACAAAGCAAAATCACGAGCCACCCCGCGCATCGAGAAAGCGTAACCACGATCAGGCGTGACGTTGATTTCAACAACTTTCTCGTCCAGACCGAGCAACTCAATAGCATCTGCACCAGGCACGCAACGAGCAAGCTTGTCCGGATTGTTCTTGAAGTACTCCGTCAGAACGATGATTCCCTCGTGATCTTCACCTAGACCGAGCTCATCTTCTGCACAAATCATGCCGTTACTCATATGCCCATACGTCTTACGGGCACTGATCTCGAACCCACCAGGAAGCACGGCACCAGGAAGTACAACAACAACAAGATCACCAACATCAAAGTTGTGTGCCCCGCACACAATCTCCTGATATTTTTGTTCAGAAAGACGCTGCCCGTTCTCACCAACATCTACCGTGCACCAGTTGATGACTTTGCCGTTTTTCTGAGGCTCTTCAACACGCGTCAGCACGCGGCCAACCACCAACGGCCCAGAGACTTCACCGCCAAGAATTGCCTCTTCTTCAAGGCCTACGCGCACCAATGCTGCTGCCACTTGCTCAGCAGTCATCTCATCAGGCAAGGAGTTCTTGCCCACGATGTCCCTCAACCACGAAATCGGTACCCGCATCAGATCTCCAAGCCAAACTGGGTGCTGAAACGCACGTCACCCTCAACGATGTCAAACATGTCTTTCACCCCGTGCCGCAACATCAAGGCACGCTCAATACCCAACCCAAACGCAAAACCGGTATAAACCTCCGGATCAATTCCAGCAGCCAGCAACACGTTCCGATTAACCATGCCGCAGCCACCAAGCTCGATCCAACCAGTACCTCCGCACACCCGACACGATGCCTCACCACCGGCACACGCCCAGCACTGCACATCCATCTCAGCACTCGGCTCAGTGAACGGGAAGAACGACGGCCGCAGCCTCGTCACCACCTCTGCCTGAACCAACTCAGACAAGAATCGGTCCAAGGTGCCCCGCAGGTGAGCCATCGTCAGGCCCTTATCAACCGCCAAACCTTCAATCTGGTGGAAGACAGGTGTATGCGTGGCATCCAAATCATCCGTGCGGAAAACCTTGCCCGGAACCGCCACGTATACCGGCAAATCCCGCTCGTGCAACACTCGCATCTGAACTGGCGAAGTATGCGTCCGCAGCACCAACCCACCATCGGCAGGCTCCACGAAAAAGGTGTCCTGCATCGCCCGCGCCGGATGGTCAGGCGCGAAGTTCAAAGAGTCAAAGTTGAACCACTCCGCCTCGACTTCCGGGCCATCAGCGATTTCCCATCCCATACCGACAAAAATGTCGGCAATCCGCTCTGACATCAGTGAGATCGGGTGCCGAGCACCAATACGGCGACGTTCAGGAACGACCGTTACATCGATAGTCTCCTCGGCCAGCATCTTCTCTTCATGCTCAGCCTCCAAGATCTCCTGCCGTGCAGCCAAAGCACGACCAATCTGCCCACGTGCAGCACCGACACGTTTGCCGGCTTCAGCCTTAGCACTTGGCGGCAACGCTCCAATTTCACGATTCGCCAAAGCCAACGGGCTCTTCTCACCAGCATGCGCAACACGCGCAGCTTTCAACTCATCCAGATCCCCCGCAGCCTCCACAGCAGCAAGGGCATCCGCAAGCGCAACCTCGACCGACTCGGCCGACAAAGCGCTCACCTCTACAGGGTCGTAATTCGTATTGGGTCCGGACACGTACCTGATCCTAAGGGCGAGAGCGCATGAGTGCCGCACCCATACGGACGCTTCTGCACAATCACACAGCACTACCCTTGTAAAAATGCAGCGCATCGCCACCTTCAACATCAATGGCATTCGTGCCGCACACCGCCGCGGATTCACTCGCTGGCTTCAAGAACGCAACTGCGACGTGATCGCACTCCAAGAAGTACGAGCCTCACTCGAAGTACTCCCCACCAATGCCTTCGGCCCCTACTACACCGCCTACAACCCCGGCACACTCCCCGGGCGAAACGGCGTCGCCATCCTCACAAAACAACCACCCGAAGATGTACGCACCTGGACCCTTACTCACCCCGCAACCATCTTCACCCCCAACAATGACAAAACCGATTCCTACCCAACACCACAGCAAGAGACCTCTCCCACGCCCCTAGCACGCGAACTCAAAAAATTCATACACGAAGGCCGCTGGATCGAAGTAGACCTGGCAGAAGCACCAATCACAGTCATCTCTTTATACGTACCCAAAGGAGGCCTACCAGCAGAACTGCAACGCCCCGGAAACTCTCGCGAACCTATGGACGGCGGTGCAAAACACCTCCGGAAAATGGATTTCCTCACCGGACTAGATAGACAACTCACCCGCGCACGAAGGCAAGCAAAAGCACGCGGCCGCGAACTACTCGTCATGGGAGACCTCAATATCGCCCACGAAAACTGGGATGTCACCAACTGGCGAGCAAATCGCCGTTCTGAAGGCTTCCTACCCATCGAACGAGAGTGGCTCAGCAAAATCCTCTCGCCCCGAAAATTCATTGATGTCATCCGGCACCGTCACGGGCCCACCCCCGGACCGTACAGCTGGTGGAGCTGGCGCGGACAATCTTTTGCCAAAGACGTCGGATGGCGTATCGACTACCACTTAGCCACACCAAAACTCGCCGAAACCGCCGTTAATGACACCACAGACAAAGACAGCTCTCCAGACTCCCGTATCTCCGATCACTGTCCCGTCATCATCGACTACGCCATTTAAAAGACCAGCACCATCAACCACGCGCTTGAGACGAAGCGAACATACAAATCGTGGCTGCCATTGCAAGGTTTAGCGACTCTGCCCGATGAAGAGGAATTGAGACAACCTGATCACAAGCAGCACTCATCTCTTCCGTGAGCCCCCAAGCTTCATTTCCCATCACCCACACATGAGAACGCGTCAAATCTGCCTCAGTAATAGGTGTATCGCCCTCACCGTCTGCGGCATAAGCAACCACCCCAGCCTCTTCACGAAGCCGCATCAATGTGCTCTGCACATCGACTCCCGTAACAACAGGCAGATGGAACAACGATCCCACGGTTGAGCGAACTACCTTCGGGTTGTACAAATCCACACTTGAAGAACCAACCAAAACCGCATCGGCACCCATCGCGTCCGCGCCCCGCAAAACGGTTCCTGCATTACCTGGATCACGCACCGCAGCCAGCATGACAAGCATCCGAGGACGATCAGATCCCTCCTCAAGGATCTTCTCTAATGGCACATCTACTTTCTCAACTACGGCCAAAACGCCTTGCGGGCTCTCCGTATCGGCCATCACAGCCAACACTTCAGCAGTCACATCATGAACGAAAACTCCCGCAGCCAACGCCGCATCGACAATGTCCTTATGCCGCTCGCGACCATGCGGATCAACATAAACATCAATAATTGATTGTGGACACCAAGCCACTGCCTCCCGAACTGCTTGTGGCCCCTCTGCGAGAAACCTTCCCTCTTTTTGCCGCACACTCCGGCGAAGCAATGCACGAACACGACGAACCCGCTCCGCTCTCGGATTATCGAGAATGGAACGGGTTCGTCGATTGCTATGAATACTCACGCAGCGATCGTAGCTGCGCTGAGGATCAGGCGTCCTGCTCACCCTTCGACTGAGCCGGGACGGTCGCCTTGGCGATTTCCACCAGCGCAGTAAACGCAGCAGGGTCAGAAACAGCCAATTCAGCCAGCATACGGCGGTCGACATCAACCTCAGCAGCTTTCAGCCCCTGAATGAAACGGTTGTACGTCATGCCGTTCGCACGAGCTGCAGCGTTGATGCGCTGAATCCAGAGACGACGGAAGTCACCCTTACGCGCACGACGGTCGCGGTAGCTGTAAACGAATGAGTGAGTGACCTGCTCCTTCGCCTTGCGGTACAGGCGAGAACGCTGACCGCGGTAACCGCTGGCGCGCTCGAGGGTCGTACGACGCTTCTTGTGGGCGTTAACCGCCCGCTTCACGCGTGCCACGTGATTCTCCTTGCTAATCGGATCCGCACCCGCACCTCACGGCCTTTACAGGCCGGGCACCGGAAGACTTAAAGCCTTACAGCGGAAAATATGTTCGGTGTGCGAGTGGCTTACTTGCCGAGAAGCTTCTTGACCTTCTTGGCGTCCTGCGGCGCAAGAACCTGGTCATCCTGCATACGACGAATCTGCTTGCTCGACTTGCGCTCGAGAAGGTGACGCTGGCCCGCCTGCTCGCGCATAACCTTGCCGGTACCGGTAAGGCGGAAGCGCTTCTTCGCACCACTGTGAGTCTTGTTCTTCGGCATGGGCCGATCTCCTTGTCGCTGTCGGGCCATCACACGCGAAACACGCGGATGGGCGCCGGTTGGCGCTATTACTGCCGGTAAACCGGCGATACGGACGAAGCATGAAACAACATCCGCCAAAAGGATCAGCGAGCCGATCCTGTGAAGCAGAGCTTCAGGCCTGCTCGACTGGCTCTTCAGCTGCAGTCTCAGCCGCTGCTGCCGGCGCCTGCTTCTCAGCTTTAGCCTGCGCAGCCGCTCGAGCAGACTCGTCACGCTTACGACGCTGCTCAGCCTTAGCTTCTGACTTCTTCTTCGTTGGAGCGACCACCATCACCATGTTCCGGCCATCCTGCTTTGGTTGGCTTTCCACCGTTCCTAGTTCGGCGACATCGTCAGCCAAACGCTGGAGCAGACGGAACCCCAACTCCGGGCGGGACTGCTCCCGACCACGGAACATGATCGTCACCTTGACCTTGTCACCACCAGAGAGGAATCGGACAACGTGGCCCTTCTTCGTCTCGTAGTCGTGCGCATCGATCTTCGGTCGGAGCTTGATCTCCTTGATGACCGTATTGACCTGGTTCTTGCGGGACTCACGGGCTTTCAAAGCGGCTTCGTACTTGTACTTGCCATAATCCATGAGCTTGGCCACCGGCGGATTGGCATTAGGGGCAACCTCGACCAAGTCGAGGTCAACCTCCGCAGCCAGACGCAAGGCCTCATCAATATTGACGATCCCGGCCTGCTCGCCGTTCGGTCCAACCAATCGAACCTTGGGCACTCGAATGCGGTCATTAATACGGGCTTCGCTGATGTCGCGCTCCTTTAAACTCGTGGATCCCTAACGAGGCGGTCCTCTTTGAACACCTCGCCCAGCCAGGCTGCCCACAGGGGCCATGCCTCGAGAAGCTAGCGGAGAAAACCTCCACAAACTTCTCGAACCACGGACACCAGGGACACAAAAAATGCCTCTCGCAGACATCACGAAAGGCATTACCCAGCACGAGACTCGGGTCCCCAAAAGACCCGACACACGACAAATCAATGTCGAAGACCCGTGACCCGAACGCAAAAAGCGATAAACAGGTGGAAGCAGGTAGCGCCTCACTTGATGTCTACCTACACCGCTAAACCACAACATCTTTCACAGATGAATGACTTCGCATGCGCAGGCTGACCGGTCGACTCACCACCCTATCAAGAATCCCCACAGAAAACCAGATAGCCCCACCGACCTACCACCTTCAACAGCCTTTGCCACGTGACCCCCAGCACCGCCCTGATAATCCCCTCACATCCAGCTAATACACCCCCAAACAAGCCCCGGCCACATCACCAAAAGAGCATCCTTAAACCAAGAGACCGCACCATCAACAACAGAACCCCAGACACCAAACCAAGGAGACACACATGAGCACCACACGCACCGAAACCGACCTACTCGGAAGCAAAGACGTCCCCGCCAACGCCTACTACGGCATCCACGCCACCAGAGCCATCGAAAACTTCCCCATCTCCGGACACACCATCAATGACACCCCCGCCATGATCCGCGGCATGGTCATGGTCAAAAAAGCCGCAGCAATGACCAACAAAACCCTCGGGGCACTCAAACCCGAAATCGCCGACGCAATCATCTGGGCCTGCGACCAAATGCTCGACAACAACCGCTGCATGGACCAATTCCCCATCGACGTATTCCAAGGCGGCGCCGGCACATCCCTCAACATGAACACCAACGAAGTCATCGCCAACCTCGCCCTCGAACACCTCGGCGAGCCCAAAGGAAACTACAAAATCGTCAACCCCAACGACGACGTCAACCGCAGCCAATCCACCAACGATGCATACCCCTGCGGATTCCGCCTCGCCGTCGACACCATGCTCGGCGAACTAGCAGACACACTCGGCGAGCTCAACGCCACCTTTGCCAACAAAGGCGACGAATTCACCGAAATCCTCAAAATGGGACGCACCCAACTCCAAGACGCCGTCCCCATGACCCTCGGCCAAGAATTCACCGCCTTCGCCGTCACCCTCGGAGAAGAACTCCGCCACCTCGACAATGCCCGCACCCTCCTACTCGAAATGAACCTCGGCGCCACAGCTATCGGAACCGGACTCAACACGCCCCCCGAATACGCCAATCTCGCCCTCGTCAACCTCGCTCGAGTCAGCGGCCGCCCCTGCATCCCCGCCCCCAACCTCATCGAAGCCACCAGCGACTGCGGGGCCTACGTCATGGCCCACGCAGCACTCAAACGCCTTGCCGTCAAACTCTCCAAAATCTGCAACGACCTACGCCTCCTATCCTCCGGACCCCGCGCAGGACTCAACGAAATCAACCTGCCCGAAATGCAAGCAGGTTCATCGATCATGCCCGCCAAAGTGAACCCCGTCATACCTGAAGTCGTTAACCAGGTCTGCTTCAAAGTCATGGGCAACGACCTCACCGTCTCCCTCGCCGCAGAAGCCGGACAACTCCAACTCAACGTCATGGAACCCGTCATCGCCCAAGCGCTCTTCGAGTCCATCTCACTGCTCAAAAACGCCTGCACCACCCTGCGCACCAAATGCATTCAAGGCATCACCGCCAACCCCGACGTATGCCACGAATACGTCACAAACTCCATCGGCGTGGTTACCTACCTCAACGACTACATCGGCCACACAGCCGGTGACGCCGTCGGCAAAGAAGCCGCCGCAACAGGTAGAAGCGTCCGCGAAATCGTCCTCGAACGAGAACTCATGGACGCAGACCTACTCGACCGCGTACTTTCACGCGAAAACCTCATGCGCCCCCGCGATCTGCGCGAACTCGCAGAAAACGGGACTCCCTCCGACCCACAGGCTGCTCGATGATCTGGATTCACCTTTTAATCGTCCTCACCGCAATCCTCCTCGGCGCGAGACTCGGCGGCATCGCCATCGGTTTCGTCGGCGGCCTAGGAGTACTCGCACTAGCCCTCCTAGGCGTATCCCCCGGCGACATGCCACTCGACGTGATATCCATCATCATGTCCGTCATCTGCGCCATCGCAGCAATGCAAGTAGCAGGCGGAATGGACTACCTCGTCAACCTCGCCGAAAAACTCCTCCGAAAAAACCCCAAACACCTCACCATCCTCGCCCCCGTCGTGACCTACCTCATGACCCTCATGGCTGGCACCGGACACACAGCTTTCTCGACCATGCCTGTCATCACCGAAGTAGCTAAAGAAAACGACATCCGCCCCTCACGCCCACTCTCAGTAGCCGTAGTCGCCTCCCAAATCGCCATCACCGCCTCCCCCATCTCAGCGGCAGTGGTGTTCTTTTCAAGCACCCTCGAAAAACAAGGAATCGGCTACCTACAAGTACTCGGCGTAGCCATACCATCCACATTCATCGCATGCATGCTCACGGCATTCACGATGATGCTCATCGACAAATTCAACCCCAACAGTCCCCTGCACAAAGACCCGATCTATCAAGAACGACTTGCAGCAGGCACCGTTGAATCACGCAAACACCAAAACCAAGAACTAGCCCCCAATGCCCGCACATCAGTCCTCATTTTCCTCATCGGACTTGTCGCCGTCATGGGCTACGCAACCGCGATCTCTGACAAAGTCGGCCTCATCGAAAACCCACCGATGACCCGTGACCAAGCCATCATCGCTTTTATGCTGACAATCGCTGCGGCCATCGTACTCATCAGCAAAGTCCCCGCCAGCGATGTCCTCAACGCATCAACCTTTAAATCAGGTATGAGCGCCTCCATCTGCGTGCTCGGCGTTGCATGGCTGGGAACAACTTTCGTCCACGCACACACCGCCGCAATCAAAGGAGCTGCAGGAACCCTACTCACCCAATACCCCTGGCTACTTGCAGTAGTTCTCTTCTTCGCCGCATCCCTTCTCTACTCACAAGCCGCCACAGCCAAAGCACTCATGCCCTCAGCTCTAGCCCTAGGCGTAGCCCCCGGCGCAGCACTGGCAGCATTCCCTGCCGTATCCGCTCTCTTCGTTCTACCGACTTACCCGACCCTGCTCGCAGCAGTCGAAATGGACGACACCGGAAGCACCCGCATCGGCAAAGCAGTCTTCAACCATCCATTCCTCATCCCCGGCGTACTGGCAATCACCTATGCAGTAACCATCGGATTCGCCCTCGCTCACATCATCATCTGACCAAACGCCGACATTGCAGTGGGGCGGGCAAAACCCAGATGGGTTTTGCCCGCCCCACTGCAATGTCGGCGCCTCACAACGGCCAGCACACCCCATCTACCGTTTTAAAGTTCCAACCCAATTCCGCAACACCACCTCACCTGCCAAACCCGAACTCTCGGGGTAAAACTGCGTAGCCACCAACGGGCCGTTCTCCACCGCAGCAACAAAACGACAACCATAATCCGACCACGACACCAACGGCCTCACAACCTCAAACGAGCCCGTCGGCCACAGCGACCACGAATGCGCCGCATACTCGTGCTCAAAATAAAAACGCTCCCCATCCACGCCAACAAACAGCTTCGACCCCTCAGCCGCATCAACCACACCCCACCCAACATGCGGCACAACCTCTCCTTTCACCGGCTCCACAACCTCAGGCCACTCCCCCAAACCAGCAACCTCATCCCCTAACGCATCCACCACACCTTCAAACATCACCTGCATCCCTACACCAATCCCCAGAACTGGCCGCCCACCACACAACCGAGTCTCAATCACCTGTGGTCCAAAAACCGCAGACAACTTCTCCATGCACACACGGAAATCACCAAAACCGGACACCACAAGCCCATCAGCATCCTGACACTCACCCCGATCCGAAGTCACAACTACCCGTGCCCCCACACGCTCAAGCACAGAAGCAACCGGTCGAACATCGCCAACTCCGTACTCCAGCACCGCAACAACAGGACTCATTCCTTAGCCCCCTCCTCAACACCACGCTCTCGAACCAGCTCATCCACAACTTTCTCGAACTCTCGCGCATATTTCTCACGCGGAGCAACCACCCGCACTCCAGGCAACGTCCTCACATCACCGTGCTCAGCAAACAACTCCACCCCCGGCAACGCCAACGTCTCAAACACAGCACCCACAACCTCCGCGGCGACACCACCACCATCCACCAAAACCCGGTGCAAAACAGCTGACGCATGCGCCTGACGAGACTGAGGCAAACCAGAAGAGGCAACCACATCCGCAATATCCGCCTCCAACAACCCCGCAGGCGGCACCATCCCCTCACCCGGCGTCCAAATAATCCACCTCACCTCACGACGAAAACCACGAGGATGCAGGGTCACCGCCGCTTGCTGACCCACACGAAAAATCCCGATAGCCGGCCGCATACCCATACTCACTGGACGCCCCGCCAACGCCCGTACTGGGTCGTCATACGGAAAACGAACCCGGCTAGGCCCCGCAGGAGAAAGCAACGTCCACCCCTCAACTGAAGCTACGCCAGCCTCAGCAATCCCCCTCTGCGCCCACGCCACCGCCGCCGAAGAACGCCCCGTAGACAACAAAACCCCCTGATCCGCCATCGCAATGCGCCCACCCGCGGCGCCCAGATCAGTGAGCACCTTTGGCATTAGAGATCTCCCCCACCCGCGGGTTCATCTGAACCACACGCACAACAGCAGACAACATCTCCAACGACAGCATCATGACCCCTGCAACATCACATATAAGGCCAAACGCAGCACTATTCACTAACCGGCTCTTACCGAAATCGGCTGCACAGGGACCGGAAGATGCCCCCACGAACTGCGCGGTGGTCTCAAACATCCCGATCTCCCTTACTCTCGACCGTCTCCACATTCTCGCAGGCAAAACACACAGCAACGCCACAGAAACCCTCACTACATGCAATGCCCAACAAACCCAAAGCGCACGATGCGTCAATTCACACCTGCGACACAGTTATTCCCCCCCCGACAAAACACGAAGACAGATTTCGGAGCCATCCACGAGACTCCCTGGCATCAACATTCACGAATGAACATCAAACCCAGGAAATGACAGCAATCAGTCTAAAAGGGCTCTCTGACAATCAAAGCGAGAAAAATGCAGCCACCGACCAACCTCACATCTGCTTTCTCGGACGACCGCGCTTACGCATAGGAGCAGCATCTTTCGGTGCTCGCCCCTGCTCACGCAGCGCCCGCCTGAGCACAAACTCAATATGAGCATTAACGCTGCGAAGCTCATCATTCGCCCACTTCGCCAAGGCCTCATGCACCGCCGGGTCAAGACGCAACAAAATCTGCTTACGCTCACCCCGCCGACGACCACCAGAGGGCGCGGAATCCTCACCTACCGCACCCTCCTCGACTCCTTTTTCCACAGCCATCTCAGCTGTACAACGATCCCGAATTAACTACAGGTGTCACAGACTTCTCACCACACAACACCACAAGCAAATTACTGACCATCGCAGCTTTACGTTCATCATCTAGCTCCACAATGGACTCCTCCTCCAACTTCGCAAGCGCCATCTCCACCATCCCCACAGCTCCTTCAACAATCTGCGCACGCGCAGCAACTACAGCCCCCGCTTGCTGACGCTGCAACATCGCTTGAGCGATCTCCGGCGCATACGCCAAGTGCGAAATACGAACCTCAATGATTTCAATACCAGCCAGAGAAACTCGCTCTGCTACTTCGTAAGCCAACTGTTCGGAAATTACATCTGTCGAACCACGAAGCGATGTTCCAGAACCGTCATAATCGTCATAGGGGTGACTACCCGTTACGTGACGCAACGCAGACTCGGCCTGCGTGCGTACGAACGACTCATAGTCCTCCACAGCAAATGTCGCCCGCGCGGTATCAGCAACCTGCCACACCACAATCGCCCCGACCTCAACAGGGTTGCCACCTGCATCATTGACCTTAATGAGATTCGTCTCAAAGTTATGCACTCGCACGGATATCAGCCGCTTCGAGGTCAGCGGCAATGCCATCAAAAGACCGGGAGTGCGCAACGTACCTACATAACGACCAAAAAATTGCACAACCCTCGTCTGACCCGGTGACACGATACTCAAAGACGACAGCGCCAGCGCTCCCAATGCGAACAAAAGCGGTGACAGCAGCCCTGCTAGCGCAGAGGGCTCCCCCGAATCAGCAGAAGTCACAAAAACTACAGCCATCGCAGCTCCACCGACAATAAGCGCCAAGCTGACGAAGAGAGCAACAAATCCATCAATAGACCAAGCTCTGCGCTCCGCAACATCAACGCGAGCTCCGTCATGCCCTACCGGTTTTGTAGCTATTGGAGCCCTACCTTCACTCCGAATATCTTCGAGGTGCACTTCGGTGGGCTTCTTGCTGTCGCTGCTCACGACTTCACCTGCTTTCGGTAGCGGGCGCTCTCGGCACCCGAAAAGTGATAAATAAAAGATATCACTTTTCGGGTGCCGAGAAAGGAACTACCTACACACGCTCTACGCGCTCAATGGCCCCCAACTGCGCCAAAACAAAAGACTCCTCACGCGCATACTGCTCCCACGCCTTATACCGACCACTGCGCCCCCCATGACCTGCCACCATCTCAGTCACAAGAAGAATCGGGCGATCCTGTCCATTCGTCGTCACCTCACGCAACCGGGCCACCCACTTCGCCGGCTCAGCAAACGAAACCCTCGTGTCATTCAAACTCGTCGTCGCCAACACCGCCGGATAACGCACAGGCCGCACATTTTCATAAGGGGTGTACGCCTTCATGTAGGAATACACATCCGCATCATGCAGAGGATTCCCCCACTCTTCCCACTCCGTCACCGTCAACGGCAACGACGGATCAAGAATCGTATTAAGCGCATCCACAAACGGAACCGCCGCATGCACCACAGCAAACTTCTCCGGAGCCAAATTCACCGCAGCCCCCACCGTCAAACCACCTGCAGAGCCACCTTCCAAAGCCAAACGCCCCGGGGCAACAAACCCACCCTCAACCAAAGCATCTGCACACGCCACTACATCAGAGAACGTATTCGCCTTGCTACAAAGCCGTCCCTGCTCATACCAAGAACGCCCCAACTCACCACCACCACGCACGTGAGCAACAGCCCACACCACCCCACGATCCAACAACGACAAACGCGGCACAGAAAACCACGGATCCAAACTCACTTCATACGCACCGTAGGCATACAAAACCCCCGGAGCCGTACCATCCAACGGAGTATCCGCTCGCGCAACCAACGACATCGGCACCTGCGTACCATCAGCCGCCACAGCCATCACCGAACGACTCACATAATCCGCCTGATCAAAACCACCAAGAACAGGCCTAGTCTTCAACGTCACCCGCTGACGCGACCCAAAATCCAACGAAACAACACTCGGCGGCGTAACAAGCGTTTCATAGGAGTACAACAACTCAGATGTTTCGTAATCCGGGTTAGACCACAACCCAATCGTGTGCGAAACCTCGTCCGTAGGAATCTGCCACGGATCACTCCGCCACGCTCCAGGCAACCACGACCCCTGCCCAGCCGGAGCCTCTGCACCATCGAGAACACCCAACCGGCGCACCACCCTCAACTGCGTAAATCCACCTGAGCGCACCGCCACCACCACATCACGCGCAAACGCACTCACCCCAACAACCCGCTCATCCTTGGCAGGCTCCAACCACCTCACCCAATCCTCCCGCGAAGACGACTCCACCGGAGCAAACGCCACCTCAAAGTCAGCGTTGTTCGCATTATGCGTAACAAACATGACGTCCCCCGCAGGCTCCACGTCATATTCCACACCTTCAATACGTGGAGCAACGCACCTCAAATCACCACACGGATCACCCAACTCCAGCAAATGCGTCTCACTCGTATTCTTCGACCCCGAAGAAATCACAAGAAAACGCTCATCCGACGAATCGCTAATCCCCACCCAAAAACGCTCATCTTCTTCCACAAAAACACGTACATCATTCTCAGCAGAAGACCCCACCTCATGACGCCACACCTCACACGGACGCCACGCGTCATCCACCCGCGTGTAAAACACAAACCGGTCATCACTAGACCACACCAGCCCGTACCCCACCCCACGGACCACATCATCAACCACCTGGCCATCACAAATACGACGAATCCGCAGATCAAAACGCTCATCGCCCGTCAAATCCACCAAATACGCGTACAACTCACCCGAAGAGCTCACAACCTGCGAACCAACAGTGAAAAACTCCGCATCCCCGGCCTCAACATTGCCATCAAGCAACACCTGCTCTTCAGGCAATGTCTCTACCCCTACCTCAGGGCGCTCACCATCAACATCCGGAACACGACAAGCAATTCCATATTGGCCACCCTCAACCGTCCGTGAGAAATACCACCAACCCCGATAACTCACAGGAACCGACATGTCAGTCTCCTGCGTACGCGAACGAATTTCCGAAACAATCGATTCACGCAACGGACCCAAATCAGCCATAACCGATTCTGCGTACGCATTCTCAGCCTCTACATGCTCAATAACACGAGCATCCTCCACATCGGCCAACCATGCATACGGATCAGCAACAGCATCCCCGTGCACCACACGAACACGATCGCCACGAACAGGGCAAGGGGGCATCAATGCAGACATGCCCCTAACTCTACAAACCCGCCATCACCTTCCACGACCCCTCCCCAACACCCGCATGAACACGCCCACCATCACCCGATAAGATCAACTCTGGGGGAAGAACACAGCAACAACACCCGGGGGCAACAAGCCACCGCAACTCGTCACGCCCGCCAACCACATGCGCATCACACAACAGGTTCAGCGAAGCACCACACGTGACGACTGGAAGTCTGCCCCCCACGCACCGAACACCACCACGCACGAGAGAGGCCACCGTGACCAACGGTCCAGCACGTCCCACACACGTGCTCATCACCGGCGCCACAGGACTTCTAGGCACCGCCCTACTCGAATCCTGGCTCCGCACAAGCGACGCACATATCTCAGTCCTAGTACGCGACGCCGACTTGCCCGCCGCTGAACGCCTCCTTGCCACCCTGCGAACCTCCGCCTTTGACGCTCTACGCACAGCCCGTACACCTCTACGTGAGCGCATCACCCTTCTACCAGGCAGCCTGCGCGACATCGACCCCCGTACACCTCGTTACCTACCCCTTCCAACAAACATCGACCTCGTTATCCACGCAGCCGCTGACACACACCTCGAACACCCTCTTGGCCCACTCATCGAAGCTAACGTCGCAAGCACCGAATCTCTCTATCGAGCGCTCGCAGCAACCGGGTCAACCCCGCACGTCATCCACATCTCATCCGCGTACACCCAGGCAGGACGTACAGCCCTCGCCTACGAAGGCCCCATCCGTCACGACCTGCGTTGGCGCGAAGAAATTACCCACATTGCTGGCAAACCTGATCTTGCCTGCGACCCACAAGCAGGACGTGCCTACGCTCGCCGCGAAGGCTGGGTAGACGCCTACACCTACACAAAAGCGCTCGGAGAACGCGTAGCCGAAGATCTCTGGGCAGGAGCAGGGCACCAACTCACCATCGTCCGCCCAAGCATGCTTGCCAGCGCTGCCGCACACCCCCACCCCGGGTGGTTCCGCGGCACCACCGCCCTCGAGCCACTTATCAAGGCATACATACACGGCGACATAGAAGAGAAACCAGCGCCAGCAACAGCCACCTTCGACATCGTCCCTGTCGACGCTGTCGTTGACATCATCCGAGCAGCTGCCTCTCTACCAGGACGCCCAGGAAGAGCCCGCTATCTTCACCAATCCACTAGCACAACAGCACCACTACGTTTAGACGCACTTCTCACACACCTGGACGCTGCTCTGCAAGCCCACGGTCGACCAAAAGAACACACTGAACCCTCCGACCCTGCCCCCACCACACGTCGCCAACAATTCACAGAGCAACTTAGAAAAACTGGCAACGAACTGCGCAACCGTCTTTTCGGCGCACCCAAACCAACACGGGCTGGCCTGGCCACCAAGCTTCGGCATCACGAAACCTTCGGCCCCTACCTCGATAGTTCCACTGCGTTCAACGCGGCCGTCACCAGCGTTTTACTCGCTGAATACCGCACTAACGGAGGAACAGCAGTCGATCTCCACGGATTCGACTGGCGGACCTACTTCACCACCATCCTCGTACCCGCGCTAGGACGGGCACGAGGATGGTGGAAAACCTCAACAAATACTGCACCCTGGCCTGCTCAGCCCAATACAAATATCCGGCAAGCAGTCACTCAACAAGGGCAATTGGCACGCAGCGTGGCCACTGTCTTGGATGACACAAACCCAGAAGTAAGCAGAGGCGAAGCAGCTTCTTAACTACCCAAGGCAAGAAGGCCCAAGCAAAGCCTTCAAATCACCAAACAACGCAGGAGTAGCCTCCACACGTAATGTGTCATCGAGACGCATCACCACCGAACGACCTGGCTGCGTCAAACGAACATGAACTTCCGTGCCTCCAGGATGCTCACTCAAAACAGATTTCAGCTTGTTTGCCATTTCCACAGTTGCACGCGCAAGGGGAATCGAAACCATCACCGGACCGCGAGCACCACCATCCGTTAAATCCGGAATAATCAAATCCTGCGCATAAATCGAAACTTGATCATCACGGCGATTTACCCGACCACGAACAGCACAAACAACGTCAGTTGCCAACATAGTTGACACTGTTTGATAAGTCTTCGGGAAGAAAAGGCAGTCTATCCCACCGTCGAGGTCTTCTAGTTGAACAATTGCCCACAAGTCGCCATTTTTTGTACGCTTAAGCGAAAGATTCGTGATGAGACCAGCAATTGTGACCGTTGCCCCATCACCCCTCCCGCCTTCTTCAACCAAAAGAGAAGCAATCGACGTATCAGCATGTTTTGCGAGAATATGCTCAAGCCCATATAGTGGATGATCTGAAACATACAGACCGAGCATTTCCCGCTCGAAAGACAAAAGTGTTTTTTTATCCCACTCTTTATCGGGTATAGCAGGCAGTGCGCTCATCATGCCCACTGACTCATCGGCCTCATCCCCGAAGGCACCGAACAAGGAATCCTGCCCCACTGCTTCCTTACGCTTGACATCAACTAACGCATCTACATACTGCTCATGGACAGACACAAGGCCAGAGCGAGCATTTCCCATCGAATCAAAAGCACCAGATTTAATCAGCGATTCAACCGTACGCTTATTGCAAACAACTGAGGGCACTTTTCCTAAGAAGTCACTAAAAGACGTAAACTCCCCTTTCTCTTCTCTGGACTTAATAATCCCCTCCACCACAGGCCCACCGACGTTGCGAATCGCAGATAACCCGAACCTAATATCTTCACCGACAGCAGCAAATTTCTCAACAGAAGCATTCACATCTGGAGGGAGAACTTTAATTCCCATATGTCGGCATTCATTCAAATAAAGAGCCGACTTGTCTTTATTTTCACGAACACTCGTCAACAAAGCTGCCATATACTCGGCAGGATAGTGGGCTTTCAAGTAAGCGGTCCAATAAGATACTACGCCATATGCCGCAGAGTGCGCCTTATTGAAGGCATAGTTCGAGAAAGGAACTAGAACATCCCACAAAGTCTGAATAGATTTCTTTGAAAACCCAGACTCCAACATCCCTTTCTCAAAAGCAGGGAACTCCGCATCAAGGACTTCTTTTTTCTTTTTACCCATAGCCCGACGGAGCAGATCAGCGCTACCAAGCGTGTATCCGGCAAGACGCTGAGCAATTGCCATAACCTGTTCCTGATAGATGATCAAGCCATACGTATCGCCAAGGATCGGCTCTAAAGCCTCAGCAAGCTCTGGGTGAGGATACTCAACTTCCTGCTGTTTATTTTTACGCAGGGCATAGTTAGTATGCGCGTTTGCGCCCATGGGGCCAGGGCGATAAAGAGCACCCAAAGCTGAAATATCTTCAAAGTTATCCGGACGCATTAGACGCAACAAAGACCGATATCCAGTCGAGTCAAACTGGAAAACTCCCAGCGTATCGCCACGAGTCAACAAATCATAAGTAGCCTTATCTGTTGGGTCACGCCGCAAAGCATCCAAATCAACTTCTTCGCCGCGGTTCATTTTCACGTTCTCAAGTGCATCATCAAGAATCGTAAGGTTGCGCAGCCCGAGGAAGTCCATCTTTACCAGCCCCAACGTTTCACACGTCGGGTAATCAAACTGAGTAATGATTTGACCGTCCTGCTCCCGCTTCATGATCGGGATCACGTCGATAAGGGGCTCAGAGGACATAATGACGCCAGCGGCGTGCACTCCCCATTGACGCTTAAGCCCTTCAATGCCTCTAGCTGTCTCTACAACTTCTTGCGCATTAGGGTCCGCTTCTACTACCTCACGGAAATCCTGACCTTCTGCATACCTCTTATGTTCGGGGTCATACAACCCAGACAGAGGTACACCCTTTCCCATAATGTCAGGTGGCATAGCCTTCGTAAGCTTTTCCCCTAATGCAAAGGGAAATCCCATAACGCGACCAGCATCTTTAACTGCCTGCTTGGCTTTGATCGTTCCATACGTCACGATCATTGCCACTCGTTCTGTCCCATACTTCTCGGTTACATACTTAATAACCTCAGGGCGACGGCGGTCATCGAAGTCAACATCGAAGTCAGGCATCGACTTGCGCTCAGGATTCAAAAAACGCTCGAAGATAAGCCCATGCTCATACGGGTCCAGATCCGTGATTTTCATCGCATACGCGCACATAGATCCTGCGCCAGAACCGCGCCCAGGCCCTACGCGAATCCCGTTATTCTTTGCCCACTTAATATAGTCAGCTACGACAAGAAAATATCCAGCGTAACCTTTTCCGATAATGACTTCCTCTTCATATTCTGCTTGCTTGCGCGCATACTCAGGAACACCATCTGGGAAGCGCTCTCGCAGCCCCGTTTCCACCTCTTTAATAAACCAACTAGTCTCGTCTTCACCTGGAGGACAGGGATACTTGGGCATAAAACGCCCTTCCCCCTCCGTGAAAGAAACCTCGCACCTTTCCGCAATAGCCAAAGTGTTATCACAAGCTTCTGGAAATTCACGCCACAAGTGCCTCATCTGTGCTGGAGACTTTAGATAAAATTCATCAGCATCAAACTTAAAGCGATTTGGATCCATAAGCGTAGATCCAGATTGAACGCACAAAAGAGCAGCATGCGCTTTTGCATCTTCAGCATGCGTGTAGTGCAGATCATTTGTGGCAACTAACGGCAACTTCAGTTCTCTTGCCAGTCGCAGAAGATCACGCTGAACACGTCGCTCAATGTCTAGACCATGGTCCATTAACTCACAAAAATAGTTTTCCGGACCAAAAATATCTCGAAAGTCACTAGCAGCCTGTTTTGCTTCCTCGTACTGCCCTAGACGCAACCTCGTCTGAACTTCCCCAGAAGGACAGCCGGTAGTTGCAATAATCCCCTTGCCGTACTGTTCCAGAAGATCCCGGTCCATACGCGGCTTGAAATAGTGCCCCTCGATGGAGGCAATTGAGCACATGCGAAACAAATTAAGCAAAGAATCGTTCGTAGGCGCCCACATAGTCATATGGGTGTAGGCACCTGAACCTGAAACATCGTCACGACCGCCCGGACCAAACTTCACACGTGTTTTATCAGCGCGCTTAGTTCCCGGCGTTACATATGCTTCGATCCCAATAACGGGACGCACATCATGTTTTTTTGCTTTTTTCCAAAACTCATAAGCACCGAAAATATACCCATGGTCTGTTGTAGCAACAGCAGGCATACCCATCTTTTTAGCTGCCGCAAACAGATCATCAATCTTTGCAGCACCATCAAGCATTGAATACTCGGTGTGATTGTGCAGATGCACGAAAGAATCATTATGTTTCGTCAACTTCAATTCAGTTGACGGCGCTGAACTAACGCTAGAAGTTTCTGACGGTGACTGGGGCTCAGCATCCTGCACAACAGGCGCGGCGGCGGTTTCGGGTGCGTGCATCGACATGGTGATCCCACTCTAGAACGCCTTACCCTCATGGTCGACGGACCACTGCGTGCGTCTTCGCGCATACAGGCCTTGCTGCACAGTTCCACAGCAAAATAGCTATACAACGCAGAAGGGCTGTGCCAGAAACCTCCTGACACAGCCCTACAACTAGCGCGTTAAACCTTCAAACTCATGCACCAGCTGGTTCAGTCATCACCTGAGCAACAGCCACGATCAGCTCATCGCCGACCTTGACCTCACCACTGGCAACGCCCTCCACGAGCGAGAACTCGTTGCGGTTAGAAACAACCACTGGCGAAAGCAGCGGGTGCCCCGCCTCACGGATGACAGCGGGATCGAAGGTAACTAGTTTATGACCAGCAGAGACCTTGTCTCCACGCTTCACGTGGGCCTCGAAGCCTCGACCGCCAAGAGAGGCAGTCCCTGTTCCGATGTGCACGAGAAGCTCAACACCATTCTCGAGCTGAACTCCCACAGCCTGCCCGCCCTGAGCAATGAAGCTCACTGTGCCATCAGCAGGCGCAAAGACCTCTGTGCCAGTTACTTCGATTGCCACACCAGGGCCAACAGCGCCGATAGCGAAAGCATCATCAGAAACAGAAGAGAGCGGCTTAACAACGCCCTGAAGCGGAGAAGGAATGTTCTTCCGGTCACCAACAATCACCTCGGCAACGGCTGGCTTCTCCTCCTCCGTAGCGACGACTCCATCTTCAGCAGTAGCAAGTGCCGCGCGCTGAGCTGCACGCTCTTCAGGAGTCATGTAGTCCGCGACAATGACCAAAATCATTGCTGTGAAGAAAGCGACAGCAATGGCAATGGTGTACAGAAGCACATTGTCAAACGCAGGGATAGTGAGCAGTGAGGTGAAGACGAATGCCTTCGTTTGCAAACCACCACCAAGGCCGACGACCAAACCGCCTAGACCACACCCGATGAGCATTCGAGGATAGATGCGCTTGTAACGCAAGTGAATTCCATAAAGGCTCGGCTCAGAAATACCACCTAGCAGACCCGCAGCCAAAGCCCCCGTAGCGGTCTGGCGCATCTGAACCTCTTTGTTCTTAACCGCCAAGAACAAAACACCAGCCGTTGCACCAAAGCAGGCGAAGTTCCATGCACCCATTGGACCTTGGATGAAGTCATACCCAAGGGTCTGAATGTTGAGCAGCATGATTGCATTGATAGGCCAGTGCAGACCCAACGGCACCATGAACGGGTAGGCCAAAGGAATGACAATCGCAAAAATCAGTGCGTTGAAGTCATTAATGGACTTAAGGACCTGCCCAATAGCCGCGCCTGCATAAACCCCGATAGGACCAATCAGGAACGCAGTAAGCGGGATCATAATGAGCATGGCTATGAATGGGACGAAGATCAGATGCAAGCTCGTCGGAATGATCTTCTTCAACCCCTTGTACAAGGGGCCAAGAACCGCAGCCATAAGAAGAGGTGGGAACACTGAGCTGCCGTAGTTAAAGATCGTCAACGGCAAACCAAAGACAGAGAAGATCTTCACCTCAGACCCGAACACAGTTGCGGTGCCGGCCATCTTGCCGAGGCCTTCAGAGAAGGCTGGCAACATCAACACAGCCATGATGCCGAATCCGACCCACGGATCCGCACCCAGCTTTTTAGAAGCGTTGTAGGCGATCATCAAGGGCAAGAAGGTGAAGACACCCTGCCACATCAAGTTAATGAACGGCCATCCACCGTCAAGTTGCACCCGCGGATCAGCCCAGTTGCCAATAACTTGCAAAGTCGCCATCAACGACATGAACGTGATGAACAACGAAGCACCGAGCAACGCGCCAATAATCGGCCTGAAGCTGTCAGAGAGGAACTCGAAGAAGGAGTCAATTGCTGCGGACTTCCCCCGAATTCCCCCAGCCCGAGCTGCAGCCTTGGTCGCTGCCATCTCGTCCTCGAAAGATTTCTTTCCGCTACCACCCTCAGCCATGCCTGGCAAGGCCATGATGTGGTTATAGACGCTATCGACGTGACCGCCAATAACTACCTGGTACCGATCACCGGATTGCGGCACGGCCCCCATAACCACGGGGAGTTGTTCCAAGGCAGCCGCGTCTACCTTGGAGCTGTCCACCAGCTGAAACCGCAAGCGGGTGGCACAGTGTGTGAGGCTTACGACATTGTTTGCCCCACCAACGCCAGCGAGAATCTCGCTCGCTTCATTATTTGCCATTTTGACTTCCTGATTTTTCCGGGTCAGGCCGACGTGGACTGACCATCAAGGGGATTGAGGGCTCTCACCTCAGTCGCAGTGCTAGCTTCAAGGGCTTTGTCGGCCAGCACACGACAGTCTTCAAATGAAACCGCACGTACTGCGGCTTTAATCTCCGGGATGGCAGGAATAGAGCACGAAAGCTCATCCACGCCAAGCCCAATAAGGAAAGGAACGGCTTGAGGATCAGAAGCTATTCCGCCGCAAACTCCCAGCCACTTTCCTTCAGAATGTGCAGCTTTCGCTGCTCGACCAATCAGTTGTAGAACCGCCGGATTGCACGGATCCACCTGACTGGCCAGCTTAGGGTGCCCGCGATCCATCGCAAGCGTGTAACTCGTCAAATCATTGGTGCCGACACTAAAGAAATCGACTTCTTTTGCGAATTGTGAAGCCATCACAGCCACAGAAGGAACCTCAACCATGATTCCCAACGGCACACGCGCTACACCAAGGGAAGCAGCCTCAGCATCAAAGATCGCTTTCGCGGCACGGAATTCTTCAAGAGTAGCGATCATCGGGAACATGACCTGCAAATTCGTGCCACCATCTGCGGCGCGAAGAATCGCCCTGGCCTGGGTGCGCAACACCTCCGGGCGCTCCAATCCCACACGCACTCCCCGAACACCGAGGAAGGGGTTTTCTTCACGCTCAATAGGTAGATAGGGCAATGGCTTATCCCCACCCACATCAAGCGTGCGAATCACCAACGGTTGCCCTGGATGCAGCGAACGTGAGATCTCGCGATAAATACTCGTCTGCTCATCTTCACTTGGAGCAGACGAACGCCCCAAGAAGATAAACTCACTCCGCAACAAGCCAACACCCTCGGCGCCATATTTCATCGCCGAACGTGCATCCTCAACGTTGCCAATGTTGGCTACAACCTCGATGGAGTATCCATCCGTCGTCACCGCACTCTCATGCGCGTGAGATAGGTCTGCCTCGTGCTTAGCAGCTAATGCTGCCTGACGTTCTTCAATACGCGCGATCTCGGCATCATCGGCTCCCATACGCAAGGTGCCAGCTGCACCATCGAGAATAACCCGCGTTCCATCAGGCACTTCCAACGCTGCGCGCTCAATACCAGCCACCGCAGGGATCCCCATGCTGCGGGCAATAATCGCTACGTGGCTCGAGGCTCCACCAGCGGTAGTAGCAAACCCAACAACCTTGCTGCGATCAAGGGCTGCAGTGTCAGAGGGAGTGAGATCCTCAGCAACAAGGATGGTTCCCTCCTCGAACTCCATCACCTCGCCGGCATTGCCTGTCAGCTCAGCAAGCACTCGCCGACCAACATCACGAATATCTGTCGCCCGCCCAGACAAAACCTCATCACGTAGCGCAGCCAACTGTGCCGCCTGCGCCATAAACGACTGCTGCCAAGCAAATGGTGCACTTCTACCGGCATTAATCTGTGCAACAGCGCCCGTCCGCAACTCGGGGTCAGCGATGATCTCACTATGCGCAGCGAAAATCGCTGCTTTCTCATCGTCGCTAGCAACGCGCTCGCTCAATGCCACAATCTGCTGACGCGCCCGCTCAATGGCCGCATCTAGCACTCGCAACTCTTCAGCAGGATCAGATGCATCTTCGGCAAAGTCAGCAATATCAACATGCAACTGCCGAACATGCCCAATCGCCAATCCTGTTGAGGCCGCAACACCAAGAAGCAGGTTCGGATCCCCTGACCGTGGCCCCGACCAAGAGTCGACAGAAGAGTCACTTACAGCCACAGCGGCACTAGAACCTATATCCGGGCCAATTTCGTCGCCAAGACCGCTGAGAATTGCCGCAGCCAAACGCTCCACCGTCTTCTGCGCGTTATCGCCGCGCGCAGCCACCTGCACAGCAGAACCCCGAGTCAATCCAAGCGCTAGCACACTAGTGATACTCGTCGCATTTGCAGATTTTCCTGCATAGCGCAGCTCAGACTCGCCACCAAGCTCTTTAGCCAACGTCACCAAAGTGGCAGCCGGACGCGCGTGCATACCCGTTGGATTCGGAATGATCAGCTCTTCGGAAACAACAAAATCACCCTCAAAGGCAGATTCCACCTGAGCAGAGAGCTGCGCCCCAGGCACAAGCGTGACTCGAGCGACAGCATCCTCCCCGACAGTCACCAATCCACCAACGACCTCAACACCACTGACCAACTCGCCATTGGTGATAACCACCTCGGTCAAGGTGCTAGTTGCTTTCTCAGAGACGACTGCCAAATCGAAGCGCACCAACGGTTCACCAACTCGAACAACCTGTCCAGTCTCGACCAGGGCTTCGAAACCCTCTCCATCAAGACGCACGGTCTCAAGTCCGATGTGCATCAGCACCTCGAGACCTTCACCTGTCCGAATAGTCACCGCATGCTTAGAAGGATGAAGATCAATCACCTCACCATCTACAGGCGCACACAGCTCCGAACTCATCGGATAGATGGAGAAACCATCCCCGACCATCCTCTTCGCGAAGACTGGGTCGGGGACCTCCTCCAAGGGCACAACAGCACCAGTCATCGGTGCCATCAAGACCACGCGATCTGCAGTCATTGCTCGATCACTTTCTTCAAGGTTGCTTAAGGGGACGCCGCCGTGCACCTCACACAAGCAGGTGCACGTACAACTAAACCCTGACGCTACCTCGAAGCAGTCCTCGACAGTTACCCAGGAGGCGTACGTGTGCGGAAGCTAGCAGCTCATCCTGCACGCAAAAGATCTACTGCATCGGCAAGATCCGCAGGATAAGAGCTGGTGAATTCCACGTATCGCCCAGAATCCGGATGGATAAAACCAAGTTTCATTGCATGCAGCCATTGGCGTATCAAACCTAGACGAGCTGCCAGCTTCGGATCAGCTCCATACAAGGGATCCCCCACACACGGACGCCCTGTCGCTGCAAAATGCACACGAATTTGGTGTGTACGACCAGTCTCTAGATGAACCTCAATGAGAGAAGCCTCACGAAAAGCCTCAAGCACTTCATAATGCGTCACACTCGGCTTACCAGAACGCATAACAGCAAACTTGAAATCATGCCCAGGATGCCTTCCGATCGGAGCATCGATAGTACCGACAATCGGATCCGGCAGCCCTTGCACAACAGCGTGATAAGTCTTGTCAACAGTGCGGTCACGGAAAGCCTGCTTGAGTACCGAATAGGCATGTTCACTCTTCGCAACAACCATCAAGCCGCTCGTCCCTACATCAAGACGCGACACAATGCCCTGGCGCTCAGGGGCCCCCGAAGTAGAGATCCGATAACCAGCTGCACGCAACCCACCAACAACAGTCGGACCAGACCACCCCACACTGGGATGCGCAGCCACACCTACTGGCTTATCGACCACCACGATGTCCGAATCATCATGCACGATACGCATACCCGGAACAGGCTCAGCCTTAACCTCTAAACCAGAAGGCAACTCTGGCCCCGGCAAAGACACTTCCAAAATTGCGCCCGCTGAAACCCTGTCCCCCTTCGAAACCACCACATCATCAACGAGCACATCGCCAGCTTCAATCAATTTGCTGCCCTTGGAACGCGACAAACCAAACAGCCTGGCCAACACAGCATCCACACGCTCGCCGCTAAGCCCCTCCGGGACCGGCAACCGTCTCACTTCACTCATTCGCGTTCCTGCCCACTCATCGCCTCACCAAACTTCATATCCCCCTCCTGAGGTGCCGCCACCGAAAACGCCTCCCACCCAGCCACAGCTGCCACAAAAATCATTACGGCAGCCACAGTGATTGCCGAATCCGCAACGTTAAAAACTGGAAACGACCCGACCGAGATGAAATCAACGACATGCCCATAACTAAACGAAGGTGGCCGCCACAACCGATCGAAAAGATTTCCAGTCGCACCGCCAAACACAAGCCCTAACGTCACAGCCCACCACATAGACCTCAAACGCCAGGCAGCCACGAACACTCCCAGTCCAACCACAGCCTGAAAAACCGTGAACACGGGAGTAATAGATTCGCCCACAGAAAACGCAGCACCCGGATTAAAAACCAAACGAAAACGAACCCAATCCCCAATAACGGCGACTGGCCCCTCCGCCAACGTGCGCAAAGCCACAGACTTCGACCACTGATCCAAGACAAACACGACCGAGCCAATAAGCAACACAAGAACACCTGGCATCAGCCGTGCAGCCCCATAGGCAGCACGAGAATCGATTTTTTTCCAGAGCATCACACCAAGAATGGTGCCCTAACCACCCCACCACGACTAATCATCGACGAAGACGTGCGGACGCCCCACCCGGCACACCAAGGCGGAGCGTCCTCGCTAACTTCCTTCTACAGTCAGGCGTCACCAAGACCAGCAGGCGCCATAGGAGCCTGCGACTCAAGAGCCCCCAGCTGCTTCTCCAGGTACGAACGCAGGCGCGTACGGTACTCAGACTCAAAAGAACGCAAGCCACTGATAGCAGCCTCCAAAGAAGATTTCTCCCCCTCCAAGGCCGCCAAAATTTCCTGACGACGGCGCTGCGCCTCACCGACAAGCTGATCAGCTTCACTGCGCGCCTCACCAAGCAAACGCGTATGCGTGGCCTGAGCCTCGCCCGTCAACCGATCATGCTGTTCCTGCGCGGAGGAAACCAAGTCAGCGTGCTTCTGCTGACCAGTACGCACCAAGTCATCATGCCGCTGCTGAGCTTCTCGCAACAACGTGTCACGCTTAGTAGTGGCATCAGCCAGCATGGAATCCCGCTGAACCCGGACCTCGCTCATCATCTTGTCGCGAGTAACCGTCGCCTCATTCACCAAGCGCTCGTGCTCAGCTTTACCCTGCGCAACGTACTCATCGTGCACCCGCTGAGCCAGGGCGATAACACCGGCGGCATCAGTAGAGCCGGACTCAGCCACGGGACTCGGCGCAGGCGGAGCTGCACTGGCCTGAGCAGCTGCCTCCTCACGAGCCGCGGCGATCCTCTTCTCTGCCTCACGCTCAACCGCAGCAACCTGCTCTTCGGCACGCCGCTTCACCGCAGCGATACGCTCGGCCACCTCGGCCTCGAGCTGTGCAGGGTCAATGCGACCATCGGTGGCGCCGCCGCCACCGGTCTCAGCACGCCGCCGCAAGTCCGCGTTCTCAGCGTTGAGTCGACGGAACTCCGCAACGATCTCGTCAAGGAAGTCGTCGACCTCCTGCTCGTCGTACCCACGACGGAACTGAGTGGCTGTGAAGTTTTTGTTGAGAATGTCTTCTGGCGTGAGAGCCATCAACCGTCCCCTTTGCATTGGCGGAAGCGTGTGCCCAGATGATCGGCAACCATAGCCGAGCCCCCGAACACTCGACACCACGACAAATCGCTGGACCGCTGGTCAGGCACGAACACGGACCCGACCAGACCCGATGATTCTGCACGACGAGAACTGATCTGACCAGGACGGCCGACCCGAAAACACGGAAACGATCAACGTGTAGACGAGCACATTTCAACTGAGCTGTTGAAAAAAGCCTACCAGCAAGGAAATCATGAGAATGAGTACGAGGAACGACAGATCCAACGCAACAGCCCCCAAACGCAGCGGAGGAATAGCTTTCCGCAAGGCTTTCAGAGGCGGATCCGTCACCGTGTAGACACCCTCGCAAAGCATAAGAATCACGCCCTTAGGGCGCCAATCACGTGCCAAGAGCTGAATCCAGTCAATGACCAGCCGGGCAATCAACACGAACATGTAGAGGTTCAGCAACCACGCCACAAGAGCAAAAAATCCCTGCATAACCTAAGTATCCCTAGCTCTCCCGAGGGGCATTCCCTCGCTCCAGTAACCCCACACCAACTCTTATTGGGCACCCACAACGGCCCCAACACCCACAACCACTGCACACCCACGAAAACGCCACGCACACACGTGAGGTCGGCCCTCACTTCAAAGGACCGACCTCATCAATTCAACGCATACAACACATGCACACAACCGGACCCACATAGAACCGACCGCGGCGCTTAGTGCTGATCAAACACTCCGGCATGTGCACCACTGTCCTCGACTTCAGACGTGGTCGTCACCTCCACATCAGAAGGCGACAAAAGAAACACCTTGTTCGTCACCCGCTCAATCGACCCGGCCAATCCAAACACCAAACCCGCCGCAAAATCCACCAAACGCTTAGCATCCGCGTCATCCAGATCCGACAGATTCATGATCACCGGCGTCCCATCACGGAACGCCTCTCCCACCTTCTTAGCCTCGTTATACGTACGAGGGTGAATGGTGGTAATGCGATGCACGCCCATGACCTCCACATCGTCAACTACCTCTGAAACAGGAACCCGACGCGGAAACTGCGCCACTTCAGCGTGATATTCCTCACTATCATGCACATCCTCCTGGGCAACCGCCGCAGCCGACGACACCGGCGTCGAACGACGGATAGGAGTAGGAGTATCTGCTTGCGAAGCCCCCCACTCATCCCCCTGAGCTTCCCGCTCCGACACAGCGGACGCAGCGTGATGCCCCCTAGACCGGTGATCGCGACCATCCGCTGCGCCATCTGTGGCACGACGGTATCCGTTGGCGTACTCCTCGTCATAACGGTCGACCTCATCGGTCAGACCCAGGTACACCATTGCCTTGTGCAGGGCACCTGCCATCGCTCGCTCCTCATTGAATTCCACTTCACGTTTAATGGACCGAGTCTCCGGCCAACAACCACCCCCCACTGACTTTCACATCAATCAGCGGCACACCGGGGAGCCCGATGCGTGATTTCGCCTCAAACTACCCGTACGTAGACCGGGACCCCAGGATTGCGCTACCGACACGCACATGCGTGGCCCCCGCTTGGATAGCCTCTTCAAAATCGCCGCTCATCCCCGCGGAAAGCCAAGTGGCACTGGGGTGATTACACAAGAAACGCTCACGCGCACAGAACAGTTCCGCGAATGCGGCCGCGGGTTCAACGTTTCTTGGAGCGACGCTCATCAGGCCTCGTAGTCGCAAATCCTTGTGCTGCATTACAAAGTCAGCCAACCGAGCAAGCTCAGCTGGGGGAACACCACCCCGCCCGGGATCTTCAGAGATCGCCTCAGACGAACGCAGGTCCACCTGCAGCAGCACATCAAGCCTTCGCCCCGCTCGACTCGCAGCACCAGCCAAAGCTGTCACAAGCTTAGGCCGATCCACTGACTGCACGACATCCGCGTAGCGCGCAATCGAAACTGCTTTTTTCGACTGCACCTGACCAACGAAATGCCAACGAGGCATGGATATCTCACCACACAAACGGGCAACTTCGCCAACTTTGGCCACAGCCTCCTGATCACGACTCTCCCCCACGTCAGTCACACCACACCTAACCAACGCCGCCACATCAGTCGCAGGAAAAAACTTCGTCACCACAACAAGCTGCACAGAATCAACAGAACGCCCAGAACGCACACACGCAGACTCAATCCGCCCACGCACCATCTCAAGGTTCCTGCGCAACTCACACTCACGCTCCACCAACGCGCCCTCTAACCCCTCATTCATAGCACCCGCTTTACTCACAACAGCCCCTCACACTGCCGGATCAAGCACAACAACCCCAGCAAAACGCCCAGTCACCTTATGCCTCCGATACGAGTACAAAGAACGGTCCTCCAGCGTGCACCCTGAAATCCGATTCACCTCAACCTCAGCCGCCCTTAACTCCATCTCCACCCCGGCAGCCACATCAATACCCGCACTACCCCAACGAGTCCGCGACCGCACCCCCGGACGAACCAACTCAGCTTCCCGCGCCAACTCAACAGGCACCTCATAACACTCACCACAAATCGAGGGACCAATCCAGGCCACAACCCGCTCTGCTCCCAACTCGCGCATCACAGTCACCGTACGCGTAGCCACACCAGACAACATGCCTCGACGCCCAGCATGCGCAACACCCACCACACCAGCACGCACATCAGCGAAAACAACTGGCACGCAGTCCGCCACCAAAACCCCTAACCCCAGCCCTGGACGCGTTGTCACCAACGCATCCACATCTGCAACTGGCCCCTGACCCCACGGCCCATCTACCACCGCAACATCATTTCCATGCACCTGATTCATGAACACCACCCCACCAGACCCCACCCCCATCTCACGCGCCAGGGCTACACGATTAGCCATCACTCGCGCCAAGTCATCACCAACATGCCCCCCCACGTTGAACTCACCATATGCAGGCTCCTCCTGGCCAGACTCCGGTAAATGCCCTCCCGCATCTGTGAACCCCCACGCCACTCGATGCTCCCCATCACCGAGGTGATGATCCATCGGAAGAACTCCACGCGCATACAACACAACATCACCCTCGAAATATGCGAAGAAGCGCTCCCTTAAGGGAGCGCTTCTTCGCGATCAATGAACTACATCACTTAAGGAAATCTGGAACGTCCAGATCATCACCCTCATCGAACGTAACCGTTCGTGGAGGACGCACTGCTTCACGATGCGTTTCAACAGGAGCTTCCTGCTCAGCCTCCGGCTGTGCAGGTGCAGGACGCGGACTCACCGGCTGAGGCTGAACCTGCCCCGGACGTCCAGCAGAAGCCGCGGCCGCCTGCGGCTGACTGGGCACCATAGGCCGTTCCGCCTGCGGAGCCACCTGCTGAGCAGGACGCGGCGCAGAACGCGGAGGGGCCTGCTGCCCCTGCTGCGCAGAAGAACCCTGCGACTGCTGCTCACGACGAGGCTGGGGAGTACCCCCATCAAAACCCGCCGCAATCACAGTCACCCGCACCTCGTCACCAAGAGCATCATCGATGACCGCACCGAAGATAATGTTCGCTTCGGGGTGGGCTGCCTCCTGCACCAAACGAGCAGCCTCATTGATCTCAAACAATCCAAGATCACTGCCACCCTGAATGGACAACAGCACACCATGTGCGCCATCAATGCTTGCCTCCAGCAACGGACTGGAAATAGCAAGCTCAGCAGCTTGCACTGCACGATCATCACCACGTGCTGACCCAATACCCATAAGAGCACTGCCAGCACCTTGCATAACAGACTTCACATCAGCGAAGTCAAGGTTGATCAGACCAGGCGTGGTGATGAGATCGGTGATGCCCTGCACACCGGAAAGCAACACCTGGTCTGCGCTGCGGAACGCGTCAAGCATGGAAACCGCGCGGTCACTAATAGACAGCAAACGGTCATTAGGAATAACGATGAGCGTGTCAACTTCTTCACGGAGAGCGCCGATACCCGACTCAGCCTGGTTGGCTCGACGGCGGCCTTCAAACGTGAATGGACGCGTGACCACACCAATAGTCAACGCACCCAAGCCTTTAGCGATTCGCGCGACAACGGGCGCGCCACCGGTACCGGTACCGCCACCCTCACCGGCGGTAACGAAGACCATATCGGCGCCACGAAGCGCCTCTTCGATCTCCTCGGCATGATCCTCAGCCGCTTTCTTACCGACCTCAGGGTCGGCGCCAGCGCCCAAGCCACGAGTAAGTTCACGACCGACATCCAGCTTCAAGTCGGCGTCACTCATGAGCAGCGCCTGCGCGTCAGTGTTGATCGCAATGAACTCGACACCCTTGAGGCCGACCTCGATCATCCGGTTGACCGCATTGACACCGCCCCCGCCGATACCGACGACCTTGATGACGGCCAGGTAGTTCTGTGGAGCTGCCACTGGGGGGCCTTTCGAGACGGAGATGTTAACGATGTGGCGAGTGATTTCACCTTCAGCAAAACCCTCGACTTCAAGTCAATGTTGAGGAGGTATTCCCGATCGCCTGATTCCCATACCGGTCGACTCCCCGGGGCGATCCCTCTTCTGACAACGATGCTGCCACTTCAGGAAGACCTGTCCACGACATCAACGGGTTTCAGATGCAATACATCTTGACAGACGGACCGTCTGAGTTCTCGAGCGGTCGCTCTTGACCTCCATACCATCCTACGTGAGTTATACGCCTTGTCCACGCATTCCTAACACGCCGGGATGTCTCGACCTCCAGTTGATCCGTAGGGAACTCGCGGAAGGAACGATCCTTATCACCGCGTCGTTACAGGACTCAACGGAGCCGACAAATCCAAGGTTGAGATCTTCCCCCGCCGCATCAGCGGCTCCAATACAGCAGCCTTAACGCGCCCCTCTGAAGAGTCACCCCACATCACTCGAACCCCAGAGAGTTCAAATGAACCACGCGCACTACCATCCACCTCGAAGTTCTTCACCCTGGCAACCAAACCAGCAGGCATAGAAGTTCCCACCGCAGCAGCGGTAGCAAGCGACCTAGAATCACGCGGATTAGCAATCTTGACCGGAAGAACACCAGCGGGAGGCGCAGGCACACTCTCATACCCAACTCCAGCTTTATCGATCAAACGATATGCCCCCGAAGGCAAAGCAGCAGCAGCCACCGGTGTCCGTTCGGAAACCTCCACATGCACTCCATTTGGCCAGGCACGCCGCACCCTTACAGCAGAGAACAAATGCACCTGATCCACCGCATCACGCGCCTCCACAAGATCAACCTCAACTAGAGGTTTACCCAAAAGAGACTGCGTCCGGTCCCGAATAATCGTCTCCCGATGCGCCGACGCTCCCCCAATAGTCACCTGATCCACACGAAACCAGTCACTCTGCGTCAACAGCCAATAAACACCTCCAGCCACTCCCGCCACAAGCAAAAGCCAGGCCACAAGGCGCCACACCCGCAACCGCACACGACGCGCCCGCTGCACAAAACGTTTATGCGGAGTCACCTTCGGGTTTACCGCCGCTTGCCCGGAACCTCGCGCCCCCGCGTCCTTAGCTCGTGATCGAGAACGCACCACACCACCTCACACAGAACGATCAGCTAAACACGTCAGCAATGCAGGCCCAACCGTGGTCACATCACCAGCTCCCACAGTCAAAACCACATCACCTTCCCGCACATGATCCGCCACAACTGATGCCGCATCAGACAAACACGCCACGAAGTGCACTCCTCGCTGCCCTGGCAACGCAGAAAGATGCTCTGTGATTAAACGCCCACTCACCCCAGGCATCGGCTCTTCCCGAGCCCCATAGACATCCAGAACAAACACTTCATCAGCAGGGGCCAGCCCCTGAGCAAACTGCTCAGCAAAATCTCTAGTACGCGAATACAAATGCGGCTGAAAAAGCACAACCAGCCGTCCAAAACCCACCAACTCACGCGCCGTCTGCACCAAAGCTCGAACCTTACCGGGGTTATGCGCATAGTCATCAATAACCGTGACATCCCCCGACGAGCCCTTAATTTCAAAGCGCCGCCGCACACCTCCATAACCGGCCAACCCGGCCACCCCGGCCTCAGGCGACACCCCAAGCCCCACCGTGGCGGCCACCAATGCGGCCACCGCATCCAACACGTTATGCAAACCCGGCAACGGCAGTTCGAGCGCAATCACTCCCCCACCAGGCATATACACACGCGCCCGACTCGTCATGCCCACAAACTCGACTGCATCAACACGGACATCAGCATCAGCAGACTGCCCGTACGTGACCACACGAATGCCGGCCAGACCGGCGCGCTCGGCCAGGCGCAAAGCACCATCATCATCAGCACACGTAACCAACAACCCACCCGGACGCATCGACATCACAAATTCCAGATATGCATCCTGAACCGCCTCAAACGTGCCGTAAAAATCCAGATGGTCAGGCTGCACATTCGTCACCACCGCCACGTCAGGCCGATAAGCGAGGAACGAGCCATCCGACTCATCAGCCTCCACAACAAAAACACCACCAGCGCCCAGCTCTGCATTTGACCCCGTCGCCACCAAATCACCACCAACGGCGAAAGAGGGATCCACACCAGCATCACGCAACAACGTGGCAGTCATCGCTGTAGTCGTGGTTTTCCCATTCGCACCTGCAATCGCAACGCGGCGAACATCCTTCGCCACACTCGCCAACGCCATCGAGCGATGCAACACACGCAAGCCACGCTCACGAGCCGCCAGCAGCTCAACGTTGTCATCACGAATGGCAGAGGAAACCACTACCGTTTCAACACCTTCAAGGTGAGCAACATCATGCCCGACGTGTACGTCAACACCTGCCTGACGCAAACCGTCAAGAACCGCAGAATCTTTGGCATCAGATCCGCTCACCGACAAACCCGCCGCACACAGCAGACGCGCCACCGCAGACATCCCCGCGCCACCTACAGCCAACACATGGGTACGCCCCAACTCAGCAACCGGCAAAACTTCACCCGTGACGTCAAAACGCGTCGGCCTCATCGAACAGCACCCTTCGCTCCAGCAGCAATAATCATGTCCACCAGCTGATCATCAGCCGTGCGGACCCCCACACGCGCCGACGCATCAGCCATCGAAGAGAGCCGCTCACGGTCACGCATCAAAGGAATAACTGTCCCGGTAACCCATTCACGACAGACTTGCGCATCATCAACCAGCAAAGCCCCACCAACGGCGACCACGTCATCAGCGTTGATTCTTTGCTCCCCATTCCCAATCGGCAAAGGAACGAAAATGGCAGGAAGCCCCACCGCCGTCAACTCACACACCGTATTCGCACCCGAACGGCAAACAACCAGATCCGCTGCCGCATAAGCCAGCTCGATACGATCTGCATACTCAAGAACCCGATAAGCTGGCCCATCCACACGCAGATCAGGCTCAAACCCCTTACCGCCACCAGCCAAATGCAACACCTGTACCCCCGCCTCCTGCAGATCCCGCACAGAAGCAGAGAAAGCATCATTCAACCGCTTGGCCCCCAATGACCCACCCGTCACCAAAAGCACCGGTGCATCCCCGCGCAAGCCAAAATGAGCCAAAGCCTCATTCCGCAACGCAGCACGATCCAACCGTGTAATTTCCGCCCGCATTGGCATTCCGATACACCGAGCATTTGGAAGACTCGTTGAACTGAACGTAGTCGCCACGAACTCCGTCATCCGCGAACCAGCTTTATTTGCTAGCCCTGGCCGCGCATTACCCTCGTGAACAACAATCGGTACGCCCCGGCGTTTAGCCGCCAAGTATGCAGGGGTGGACACGTAGCCACCGAACCCCACCACAACCTCAGCCTCCGCATCAAGGATTGCCCGATCTGCGGCACGAATTTCCTCCACCAGCTTCCCTGGAAATTTCAAGGCCGCGCGATTAGGTCGCCGCGGAAAAGCAACCTTGGGAACAAAAGCCAAATCATAGCCACGCGCCGGAACTAAACGCGCCTCCAACCCTTCACGCGTACCCAAAGCCGTAATTCGCACATGTGGGTCACGTCTCCGCAACGCATCCGCCGTCGCTAACAGAGGAGACACATGTCCCGCCGAGCCGCCCCCAGCTAAAAGAACCGAAGCTGGCATCTTTACTGACTCACTACCCATATTCATCGACGAGGACCTCCATGTCTGCGCGGAACAGCCGCAAGAGTACGAATAAGCACGCGAGGACGTGCCTGCAATGCCCGACGAGCGGCCGGCTCATTTCTTGCAAAAGAAATGAGAATCCCCAACGCGCCCAAAGTAGTGACCAAGGCAGAACCGCCATAACTCACTAAAGGAAGAGGAACACCAATAATCGGCAATAATCCAATTACGGAACCAATATTGATGACAGCCTGCACTAGAATCCAGCTCATAACACCAGCTGTCACCAAACGAACAAACATGTCATCGCTGTGCCGGATCAAGCGATAACAACCCAACGCCAAAGCACCAAAAAGGAGAAGGATCATTAATGTGCCAGCAATACCTAGCTCTTCCCCTACAATCGCGAAAATAAAATCATTATGCGGCTCTGGCAGCCACAACCACTTCTCCCGAGAGCCACCCAACCCAACACCCGACAAACCTCCGTCAGCCAGCGCAAACTGCCCGTGTCTCGACTGCCAGCACTGCAAAACGTTCGTGCAACTCAGCCAAGCATTAATACGTTCAGTTCGGTTACTTGAGCCAACCACCAAAGCCAGAACTCCGACAGCACCAACTCCTGCCGAAATCGCAAAAAATTTCCATGAGATACCAAGAACCCAGAGAATTCCACCTAGTACAGCAAATAGAACTAGCGCCGTGCCCAAATCACGACCAAGCAACACTAAGCCAACTACAACAAAAGCAGCCGGCATAAAAACTGGAATAACCACATGACGCCAGTCCCCCAACAGCTTTTTCTTTTTCGCCAAAACTGCAGCAGAAAACAGAATGAGGGCAACTTTGCCGATTTCAGAGGGCTGCAGCTGAACTCCAGCAATACTAACCCAGTTCCGGTTCCCGTTTACCGTATGCCCCAATGGCGTAAAGACCAGCATCTGCAAACAAACAGAAACAAAAAGAAGGGGTAACCCAATACGCTTCCAAAAGCGCACAGGCAATCGTGCCGTCACACACGCTGCCCCTACTCCCACCACAGCGAAAATACCTTGGCGGAAAAAAAGATTAAAAGGAGACTTATTGTTATTCAGCTGCGTAACAGAACTTGCTGACAAAACCATCACCAAACCGATGATGAGAAGCATGCCAGTCGCCGTGAGCAACAAGTAATACGTCGACAACGGAGATTCCAGCCGATCCCACAACGACGGCCTCTCACGCTCTCGCTCACCGATGACTCGTTCCCGGTCACGCAGCTGTTTACTCATGGCTACTCAGACTCCCCGGCACACGTATCACCAGCGAAACGTCTAACAGCCTCAGCAAAAGCATCCCCGCGAGCACCGTAATTAAGGAACATATCCATTGATGCCGCCGCAGGCGCCAACAAAACAACATCACCTTGCTGTGCTAGAGCCGAAGCTTCACGAACAATGCGATCCATAATCAGCTCCGAACCTTCCGGAGGCGCCTCGTCACCCACATCAATCACGGGAACAGAAGGCGCATAGCGTTCCAACGCATCCGCCAAAATTGCTCGGTCACGCCCCAGCAAAACCACGCCTCGCAACCGATCAGCTCTGGTCCGCACCAGCTCATCGACGTCAGCGCCTTTAAGCAGCCCACCTGCAACCCACACCACACTCGCAAAAGACCCCAAAGAGGCAGCAGCCGCATGCGGATTTGTTGCCTTACTGTCATCAATGAACGTAACTCCATCAACAACCGCAACCTCCGCAATGCGATGCTTCTCTACTTCATAGTTGCGCAGACCAGCCTGCACAACTGGAGCAGGAACACCAATCGCCCGAGTCAAGGCTGCTGCAGCTAATGCGTTAGCAACAAAATGTGGCGCTGGAGGCAGCGACCCCCGCGACAAATCAGTCAAAGTTCCGATTTCAGCTGCCGAATTAGCTCGATCCTCGACAAAAGCTCGATCAGCCAACACATCCTCGACTACCCCCAACATCGATAGCCCAGGCATCCCCAGGGTGAACCCCACAGCTCGGCATCCCTCGATAACATCCGCATCTCGAACGAGCTGCTCTGTGACAGGGTCCGACCCGTTGTAAATGCACGCGATCTGCGTGTTTTCGTAAATTCTTCCCTTATCTGCCGCATAGGCCTCCATCGACCCGTGCCAATCGACATGATCAGGTGCAACGTTCAAACAAACCGATGCAGCGGGAGAAATCGAACGCTGCCAATGCAGCTGGAAACTCGATAGCTCCACCGCTAGAACTTGATACGGATCTGGATGCAAAACCGCCTCAAGGAGAGGCGTTCCCACGTTCCCCGCCGCGACTGACCTCAATCCCGCGGCAGAGAGAATAGAAGCAGCCATTGTGACAGCCGTGGTTTTTCCATTGGTTCCAGTGATGCACAACCATGGCGCAGGGTTCTCTGCTGGCCGCATACGCCAAGCCAGCTCCACTTCTCCCCAAATCGGCACACCTGCCTGGGCAGCATGAACAAGGAGGGAATTATCCGGACGCCACCCGGGCGAGGTGACAACCAAATCAATCTCAGAGACTGTTTCCGGTGACTCAATCGCGGCCTGACCCTCCTGGCCCAACAGGGTTACAGCACCTAAGATTTGCAAAATTTTGGCTTTCTCAGCCAAAACGCTCTCCGCAGGAGCCTGCGCACCATCGACCACCGTTACACGAGCTCCTCGCTCCAGTAGCGCATCTGCGGCAGCAAATCCACTGAGCCCTAGCCCCGCAACGAGTACTCGCAGCCCAGCCCAATTCGCATCGCGGTGAGTAAGGCCCGGACGAGGGTCCAGTCCCACCACCGAAGTGGTGACAAAGTCGTCGCTTTCACACACGTGGACTGTTTTCTCGATCGATGAACCGCTCATACCTTCTGTCACGCTCACACCGTCCCTCCGGTCATCCATTCTGCGTAGAAAGCAGCCACACCCAAACCGCAGAACAAGCAAGCAATAATCCAGAACCGAATGACGATAGTTACCTCAGCCCATCCCAAAAGCTCAAAATGGTGCTGCAAAGGCGCCATGCGGAAAACACGCTTCTTACGAAGCTTGAAAGAAGCAACTTGGACAATCACTGACATAGTGATAATCACAAACAGGCCACAAAGAATGACCGACAACAACTGTGTACGTGAGGTAATGGCAAGCCCCACAACAGCACCACCAAGAGCCAGTGATCCCGTGTCACCCATAAAGATCCGAGCTGGAGAAGCGTTCCACCACAAGAAACCAACACAGGCACCCAGTAGCGCAGCAGCAACAATCGCTAGATCAAGCGGATCAGGAGTGGGGTAACACTTAGGCGATGGTGCGGGCATCCAACAGTTCTGATTGAACTGCCACAGCCCGATGAGCAGGTAAGAAGCGGCTACTGCTGCTGTAGCCCCCGTAGCTAACCCATCGAGACCATCGGTGAGGTTCACCGCATTTGTGGTTCCCGCAACCATCAAGTTCACCCATATGAGGTAAAGCACGATGCCGATCGCGGCACCGACACCCAACTCACGAAAGTCGAATTCGGTATCACGAACAAAAGATATGGCTGTCGATCCGGGAGTTATACCATTTGCATTCGGAAACATGATGACGACTGCACCAAAAACAGAGGCAACCAAAGTTTGACCTACGAGTTTTTGCCATGCTCGTAAACCAAGACTTCGCGCCTTACTGATTTTAATGTAGTCATCAAGAAAGCCAACTGTCCCCATGCCAACGACGAGAAACAAAACTGCTAACCCACTGGAAGAAACCGGATGCATCGTGACAATATGGGCAATTAAATATCCAAGAACAGTAGCCACAATAATGACCACACCACCCATCGTGGGCGTTCCGCGCTTGGTGTGGTGACTTGTAGGGCCATCATCTCGAATGAACTGGCCGTAATGCTTTTTCACTAAGAATTTGATGAACCACGGGGTGGCAAACAACGCAACCAGGAGTGCTGTCCCGGCTGCAACAATGATGAGTCTCACGCGTTTCCTCCCCCTCGCACCAAATCCTCACCAAGGCGCCACAAACCTGCGCCATGGGATGACTTGACGAGAACTAAATCTCCGTCATGGAGCATGCTCTCGAGTTTCTCAAGTGCCGCTTCCACAGTAGCGACGTGCTGAACATGCAAATTCGGCGAACCAGGCAGAATCTCGCTATTGGCACCATCAACATAAGCCTCGACGCCAGGGCTTTCACCCACCGCCACGATTTCATCAATCCCCAAACGAGCCGCCAATTGGCCGACCGCTCGATGCTCAGCTTCTTCTTCATCGCCAAGCTCGAACATTGCACCCAAAACGGCATATGTGCGGCGGCGCGTTTCACCTTGTCCCGCCATCACCGAAAGGGTTCGGATGGCCGAAGACATGGACTCAGGGTTGGCGTTGTAAGCATCATTGATCACGGTGGTGCCATCGGGCCGATCATGACGCTCCATGCGATACCGGCTTGCTGGACGAGCTGTTTCCAAGGCTGTCTTCAGTTCGCTCAAGTTCATCCCGGCCCACGTAGCAACAGCAGCAGCAGCGAGAGCATTCCAAACTTGATGGTCACCCATGAGACCTAAGTCGACGTGGATGGACTCCTCATCGATAGTCAGTGTGAAGGATGGGCACCCGTCCTCACCGACGACGATATGTGATGCGCGGATATCACTGCCTTCACTTGTGCCAAAACGAACAGTGCTGGCTTCGTCAGCTACTGACATCGTACTGACGAGCTCGTCATCGGCATTCAGAACGGCAAGCCCGCCCTTAGGCAAAGACATAGGCAGTTCAGATTTTGCGCGCGCAATTGCTTCACGCGATCCAAATTCACCAATGTGCGCGCTTCCCACATTAAGGACAACGCCCACGCTCGGGTGCGTCATGGTAGTGAGGTAGTTGACATGGCCAATACCGCGAGCTCCCATTTCGAGCACAAGGTATCGGGTTTGCGGTGTAATCCGACACACAGTCAACGGAACACCGACTTCAGAATTTAAAGAACCGACGTTGGCGACTGTGTTTGCTTGGAAGTTCAGGACATGCGCAATGAGATCTTTCGTTGTGGTTTTTCCACTTGATCCGGTGACGCCGATTACGGTGAGTTCACCTGCTGCCTCTTGTGTTTCGATGAGAAAAGAGGCCAGCGCAGCAAATGCATCCTGGACATCGTCAACCTGAACGTAGGGAAGATCCTCGATAGGCGTGGTGACTAGAGCAGCCACAGCACCGTTGTCTGCAGCAGAAGCTGCGTAGGCATGTCCGTCTGCGTGCTCACCAATTCGAGCAATGTAAAGCGAACCTTCCTCAGCAGCGCGCGAATCGGTGACTACCGACCCCTTCACGAGGATGTCAGCTGCTTCAGGAGAGCTCAGACGTCCTGAAGTGATACAAGCGATCTTGCCTAAAGTAAGTGGAATCATCGATCCTCCTGATCCGATCCCAGATGTGAGGCCCACGCTGCCGCAATGGCTTCGCGGTCATCGAAAGGAATGGTTTCCGTCCCGATTGTTTGGGTGCTTTCGTGGCCCTTGCCAAGCACTGCAAGGATGTCTTGAGGTTCGAGGTGCCTGATTGCAGCTGCGATTCCTTCTGCGCGACCTGCTTGTTCCAGCACAGTGGTTTGCGAAGCGCTATGAGCGCCCGCGGTGACGGCAGCTCGGATGATAGCTGGGTCTTCGCAACGTGGATTGTCGTCGGTGACGACAACAACATCAGCCAGAGCTGCTGCAGCGGCTCCCATAAGCGGGCGTTTTCCCGCATCGCGGTCGCCACCTGCCCCAATAACTGCGACGAGGTTGCCTCCCCGCTGGTCAGCTCGAGCGCGCAGGGCAGTGAGAGTGGCAGTAATGGCGTCGGGCGTATGTGCGAAGTCGACGTAGGCCTCTGGGGTGAGTGCATTGTCTGCACTGCCTAGTGTCGATGTGTGAAGAGGGACGATCTCCATACGTCCGGGAACACGAGGTCGGGCTCCCATGGCTCGTTCGATCTCGTTGACGGGGAGCCCTGAAGCGAGCAAGACAAGTGCGGCAAGTGCTGTGTTGATGCGGTTGTGCTCGCCAGGCAGCGCACTGTTGAGCCGAAGTCTTCCTGGGCCGGTGTGAGTACCTTCACGGACAAGTTCGAATGCGGTATCTGCTTTGTCGCCAGTGGTGACTAGGCGCCAGTCCGGGGTTGGCGTGTCTTCAGCAGTTGGTGATGTTTGGTCAGTTGTCGCGCAGGTGCTGTCGCTAAAAGACGGGGTGGCAAGTGTGATGGTGGGGATGGTCGATTGCTGGGCGAGACGACGTCCCCAAGTGTCATCGATGCAGATGACTCCCGTCGTAGCGTGTTCAGGGGTAAAGAGGGTGGCTTTGGCTTGGAAGTAGTCCTCCATGGACTCGTGGAAGTCGAGGTGATCTTGAGAGAGGTTCGTGAAAACTGCGGTGTCGAAGCGGATAGCGTCAGCGCGGTGCAGTGACAGGGCATGGCTGCTTACTTCCATCACGCAGTGACTGACTTCGTGCTCTCGCATGAGTGCCAGTACACCCTGGAGCTTGGGGGATTCAGGTGTGGTGTGTGAGCTGCGCAGGACGCTACCTGCAATGCGGGTTTCGATGGTTCCGATGAGTCCGGTGGTGCGGCCGAGCGCCCTCCATGCAGATTCGACAAGGTAGGCAGTAGTGGTTTTGCCGTTAGTCCCGGTGATGCCGACCATGCCTAGCTGAGCAGTGGGGTTGTTATAAATAGCTGCTGATACTGCACCTAGAACGGCTCGTGGATCCGGAACCACAATGAGCGTGCTGTTGCAGTTAGTACTTAGTTCGGCACCGTGGGGGTCGGTAAGGATTGCTTGAGCACCCGATTCCACTGCTTTCTGTGCGAACTGGGCACCATGCACGTTGGCTCCAGGAAGCGCAGCGTAGAGGTCTCCGGGCTGCACTTCGCGGCTGTCAAGGGTGGCTCCGGTAAGGAGTTTGTCGGTTTCGGTTATTGCACCGCGTAATTTGACGTCGACGCCGGTGCCCCGGATGAGGTCGACGATCTGCGCGATCGATGTGCCTGATACGTGTTCTGGCCGGTTCACTGTGATCACCACGTGCAGGACACTACCTGCGTCTGGCCGCGGAGGTGTTGTCCGTAGGTGATACGGCAGGTGGTTGGAGTCCAGTTTTTGTTTCGGGGGTGTTGGGCGTCACGGCTTGAGGTTTGTTATCGCCGGCGGGTGCGCTTTGTGGGGTAGGAGTCGCCTGGGAGGGGTCGAAGGTAAGTGGGAATTCAGCAATTTTGGCGCCGCTGGGAGCGATTCCGTATTTCTGAAGGGCATGTGACATGACTGAGGAGAACACTGGGCCTGAGGTGGAACCGCCGTAGATGTCTTTTTTCGGGTTGACGAGAAAAACACCCATGACGAATTGCGGATCGTCGGCGGGTGCGTAGCCGACAAATGAGGAGACGTATCCTCCTTTACCTGTGTAGCGGTTAGAGGTTCCAGTTTTTCCTGCGATGTTGAAGCCCGGGACAGCCGCTTGTAGCGCGGTTCCTTCGTTAGAAACGACGGATTGGAGCATGGAAGCAAGCTGGCTGGCGGTCTCTTTAGAGACTGCTTGAGTCTGTTGTGGCAGTGGTTGGGGGTGGTATTGACCTTCGACATCAGTGCGGCCAGCGATGAGGGAGGGGGGAATATGGACTCCCTTGTTAGCGATAGTTTGCATGATTCCGGTGACTTGCACTGGAGTAGCGGTGAAGGCTTGACCGAAAGAAATGGTGTAGCGGCTTCGTCCGTCCCAGGTGCTGGGATCCCCGAGATAGCCGGCAGATTCGCCCGGGAATCCGACAGCAGTGCGTTCGCCTAGTCCGAAACGTTGCATATATTCGGCGAGCTTTTCTCGTGGGTAGAGCTGAGCGAGTTTGACGGTGCCGATGTTGCTGGATTTAGCGAGAACACCTGCTGTGGTGAGGTGTTCGGTGGGATGGTCGTGTGAGTCACGGAATTCTTGGCCGTCGACGGTGTAGCGGTTGGGGATTTCCCACTGGGTGGTGGGAGTGGTGAGACCAAGGTCGAGAGCTGCTCCGGCAGTGATGATTTTGGTGACTGACCCGGGTTCGAAGGCGCCTTGGAAAGCCATGTTGGAGAAGTCTGAGTTGTTGCGACCGCGGTCTGCTGGGTCGAAGGAGGGTGCTTGGGTGACGGCGAGTAGTCGTCCTTGTTTATCCATGATGACGATGACTCCGGCTTCGGCACCGAGGTCTTGTACTTGTTTGGCGATGGCGTCATGGGCAAACCAGTTGAGGTCGTTATCAATGGTGGTTCGAATGACTTCGCCGGGTACGGCCGGGGTGATTTTTGAGTTGCCCATGGGTATGACGCGGTTATCGAGAGAGTATTCGCGAACGATTTTTCCTGGGCGACCGGTGAGGGCTTGGTTGTAGAGGTATTCGAGTCCACCACCGGTGTTGCCTTTGGCAGTGCCATCAGATCCAACCCATCCGACGGTGGCGGCTGCGGGCTCTCCACCGGGGTAATAACGGATGGGAACAAGTTCGTTAGTGACGCCGGGGATTTTCAGGCCTTGGACTTTGAGCCAGGTAGTGGGAACCACGGATCGGGCGATGGGGACCCATGGTTTTCGTCCGGTCATGCTGGTGGCGAGTTGTTTTTCGTCGATGCCGAGGATGGGGGCTAGGTCCGCTGCTGCACCTGCAGCACCAACTTTGGTGCTTTTTTTCGTGTTGGGATCTTTTTTGGTGTATTCGGCTACGGCAACTTGGTCGACGACGACGTCGAAGCGTTCGCTGGACTCAGCTAGGGGTGCTCCGTAGCGGTCTTGGATCGTGCCGCGTTTGGCAGGGATTGGGGTGGGGCGAGAACGGAGCCTTTGGGCTTGTTGAGCAATGGTCTCAGCGTCGATGGCTTGGAGTCGCACTAGTTGGGCAGCGAAAACAGTGAAGATAAAGAGCAGAGCAATGAACATGGCTCTGCTGCGGCGTCTGGGGTCACCAGCTGCGCGTTTTTTAGTAGCTTTTGTTGTTTCGCCTGGGCCTTGTGGAGGACGTGCTGGATTGGTGTTTTGGGGTGTATCCGGGCCCGCTGGTGAGGGCACGGTAGGTTTAATGGGGCTCGGGGGCGCGCTGGGTTTCTTTGTTTGGTTTTTTCGGTTCTGGTTGGGGTTTGCTGGGCGATGCGGGTGTTTGCGTTTGCCCTGGGGCGCGGTGGGGCGAGGGGTGCGGCGTGGCGGCTTTTTGTTGCTTGGTCCGTTACTCACGTCCTCACCTCATTGTGCGTTGGTTGGTGCGTCATTGGTCTGCGGCGCTGGGTCAGCGTCGGGGGCGTTGGCCTCAGGAAACGTGCTGGGGTTATTGCCATTGTTCTGTGCGCCGGGTGTTTGGCTGGGTTCTGCGGTATTGGGGTTGGGGTTGGGGGTGTTGTCGTTTGTGGGTGAGGAGTTCGGGGGTGGGGGTACTTGACGGTTGGGCCCTCCAGAGGGGGCGGGTGTTGGGTTACCGACGACGGATCCATCTTTGAGTTTGAGATAGGCCGGAGTCCCGCCAGTGACCATGCCGAGTTCTTTGGCGCGGGTTGCCAGTTCCGAGGGGGTGGATCGGAGAGCAACTTTTTCGATGAGTTCAGATTCTTGTGCGCGTAGTGCTTCTACTTGCTCGGTGACGTCGTGGAGTTCGTAGGCTCCTGCGACGAGGGAGAGGTTAAGAGCCAGAAGCGCACCGAGGCCCAGTGTCATGAGGATGCTGCAGAAGACGATGAAGGGAATGCGTCCGACTCGTCGTGGGGTGGGTGCCACGACACGCAGAGGCGGCCGCTGGGGTGTGGTGGGGCGTGGGGTGGCTCGGCGGACGGGCCGAGAAGTCAGTGGTTGCTGGCTCATCGGTGGCGTCCTTTCGAGCGGCGTTGAGTTGGGAAAGCTGTTTGTGCGGAAACTATTTGTGGGCGGTTTCCTTCACGGATTCGGCAGGCTGCGCGAAGGCGCGCTGAGGCGGCTCGAGAGTTTTCCGCAATGGCTTGACTGTCAGGCTCTTCAGCACCGCGAGTGAGGAGTTGGTGGGTGGGGGCGTGTTCAGGTAATTCGACGGGTAGTCCCGGGGGTGCGGAGCTGGTGGCTGCGGCAGTGAAAACTCTTTTGACCATTCTGTCTTCGAGGGAGTGGTACGAGAGCACTGCTGCTCGGCCTCGAAGTTTGAGTACGCGCAGGCTTTCTGGAAGGGCGCCAGCTAGAGAGTCGAGTTCAGCGTTGACTGCGATGCGCAGGGCTTGGAACGTACGTTTTGCTGGGTGTCCGCCAGTGCGGCTAGATGCCGCAGGGATGGCTTGGTCAATAAGTTGAGTGAGCCTGGCCGAGGTAGTGAAAAGCTGGTCGGTGCGGGCTTGGACAATGCGGCGGGCAATGCGTCCAGCGAACCGTTCTTCGCCGTATTCGCGCAGGATGCGGGTGAGTTCGTCTGCGCTGAGGGTGTTGAGCAGGTCAGCTGCAGTAGGGCCTGTTGTTTGGTCCATGCGCATGTCTAGAGGTGCATCGACACGGTAGGCAAAGCCACGGTCGTCGGCATCGAGTTGCAGGGAGGAAACTCCCAGGTCTAGGAGGATGGAATTGACGTGGGAGAAACCGGCATCGGTGATGACGTCACTGATTTTGTCGTAGGTGGCATGGAAGGGCCGGAATCGGTCACCGAAGCGAGCAAGTCTGGAGCTTGCTAGTTCGAGGGCTTCGGTGTCGCGGTCGATGCCGATGGCGATGGCGTTAGGGCAGGCCTCGAGAATGGCTTCGATGTGTCCGCCCATTCCACAGGTGCCGTCTACGTGCACGGGTGTGCCGTCGGCGGCTTCTGGACCAGTGAGGGCTGGTAGAAGAATTTCGGTGACGCGGTGGAGCATCACGGGACGGTGGAGCGATGCGGGGTCTTCGTGACGCATCGTCCCTCCTTTGTCTGTTCGAGGCGTGTCCCGCCGTGGTGACGGGGTCGGTCTGCAGCGTGTGGCTACACACACTTAGTTAACGCATATTCACTTCCGGTGCGAAATGCAACGAGCGTGTCATTAGCAAGGTTCCGCTTCGACAAACTTTGCTCACATATGTGAACTGCGCTGTGCCGTTGAGGTAATGACTGCTCGACTACACCGTGCCGGCGGATCCCCCACCGCTTCTTAGTCAGGTTGGGTGGCCTGACTCTTGATGAATCCAACTAGCTGGGTAGGCCTGCGGATTCATTCTTGTTCCGGCGCCGGGGAAGTGCGTCGGAACAAGAACTGAGCGGAGGGAAGTCGACCGGCAGGGGGCAGAGCATCCCGAGCATCGGGCGGGTGAAAAGCCACAACAGTGTGGTCAAACTCCCGCTAAACGGACATGGACAGATCCGACACCTCAGAAGAGGCCAGGAACCACCTCCTCGGCCTGAGCCGCGAAAGATTCCTCGGATGCCGCGAGATACTCCTCCCACGCTGCGCTGTCCCAGACTTCAAGGCGAGAGCCAGCACCAATGACGGTGAGCTCTTTGTCGAGTCCGGCATATTGACGCAACGCGGGTGGAATCGTGAAGCGACCTTGTTTGTCCGGTATTTCATCTGATGCACCAGACAAAAAGACCCGCATGTAATCACGCGCGGCTTTGCTGGTCATGGGAGCAGAACGCAAACCGTCGGCCACACGGACGAATTCATCCATCGGAAAGATGTAGAGGCAGTGTTCCTGTCCGCGCGTCACGACCAGCCCGGGGGCCAGACGTTCCCGGTATTTGGCGGGAAGGATCAAGCGTCCTTTTTCATCCAGACGGGGGTTGTGAGTACCGAGAAACATCTCGCAACACCCCTTCCCTCCGCGGGATCGATGCCACCTCTGATGGGGCACCTTCGTGGACCTGACGGTTTGCCGGACCTTCCCCTCCAGCGCCCTCCACTTTACTCCACTTCGCTCCTCCCGCAGCGCGAAGGGAATGTAGCCAGTTTCAATTAGTCAGTAAAGACGCACGTCAGAAAGTACATACACCCCACCTGACCCACCTCTGCCATCAACCTCTCCCCCAGGCGCAACCGCCTATCGACACCTAAGGAAAAACCACCCTCACAACACTGAACATCACCTTCAATCGGAACAAAACCGCAGCTCAGAGCAATGGATATAAATAAATATGACCCAGGTCATTTACCGGAACAAACCATGGGGTGATGAGTATGGAATGCACAGGTGGAGAGAAGTGGAGCGCATTGAGCATGTACACGAGCGACACGCCGACACCCCCGCCGAGCGCTCAAAATCCAATGATTCAACTACCTCTAACGCTTTATGTACCCCTAGCCATAGGGCACTTACATGAAGTCATCCACGCCCACATGCCCTCATTTTTGATGCCACCTCACATTTCGAAAGCACATGAGCCGTCACGGAAGGGAGGAGGAACACTCCAAAAGAAAATAAAAAGGATCTGGCCTACCTAATAGGTGGGCCAGATCCTTTTTATTTAAGTGGAGCTATGGGGATTCGAACCCCAGACCTCTTCCATGCCATGGAAGCGCGCTACCAACTGCGCCATAGCCCCATACTACATTCGTAGTATTTTCACCCCGTTCCCGCGGCGACTCTTTAATACTAGCCATACTCCGGGTTTAAACCCAAATCGGCAGCCTGGCTAGGGAGAACGTTCCACGAACGTACCCGCCACCCCCGATCAGAGTCCTCTAACTCAGCCAAAGCACAGTTCTGCAAACCACCGAGCATCCGCCACGCAACAGCTTGATCCAGCCCCACCTGCTCGGCAACCAAAGCACGCGCAGTCACCCCATGAGTTACCAAAAGCCCGACTCCCCCAGCTGATAACCGCGCATCCACTTCAGCCAACAAAGGTCGAACGCGTTCCACCACATCAAGCACCGACTCCCCAGTCGGACCACCACGCTTATCCGAGACACCAAAGGTGGCCCAGTCCGGACGAGGCTCCAGCTCCGTAACTCGCTTGCCCTGCCACATACCACTGTGAGATTCACGCAACCGCGGATCCAACTCAACACGGACGCCGAGAACCGCTGCGACCTGTTCAGCAGTCTCAGCGGCACGAGAAAGATCCGAAGAAAGAATGAACTCAGGAGAAAAGCCCGCAACAAAACCTGCTGCCTGCCTGGCTTGAGAACGCCCCTCATCAGACAAAGGAGTATCCAAATGCCCTTGAACCACCCGGTCACGATTGTGCGCAGTAACCCCATGCCGCATCACCAACAAACGACGCGTCACTGTCAATCACCCCACCTTGCTACCACGCAATCCCTGGACCTACACGTCACGACAACTGCGCAGCCGTAGGAAACTCCGGCAGCTCAAGCGCAGGACTGTCCTTCCAGAGGCGCTCCAACTGGTAAAACTCACGCTCTTCGGTGTGTTGCACATGCACAATCACCCCATCAAAGTCCATGAGCACCCAACGCCCGCCAGCAAACCCCTCCATAAGGATCGGCTTAGCACCAACTTCCCGCAGACGGTCTTGAATGTTTTCAGCGACCGCCTGCACTTGGCGCTCAGACTCAGCGGAAACGAGCACAAATGCATCAGCCAGCGCGAATCGGCCAGTCACATCCAACGCAACGATATTCTCTGCGCTCTTCTCATCAGCGGCTAAAGCAGCCACATCGACTAGTTCCTTGATCGGTGCGACAACCGTCACTGGGTCTCCTGCCCATCTAGATACAAACAATGTTTAGCGATGTATTGGACCACCCCGTCTGGCACCAAGTACCAAACCGGCTGTCCCGCCGCGACACGCTCACGGCAATCACTCGACGAAATCGCCATCGCTGGGATCTCCGCCAAGCTCAACCCTTCACTGGGCAAACCCTCTGATGTCAACTCATGCCCGGGGCGGGTCACCCCCACGAAATGAGCCAACGACCACAGCTCATCAACATCTTTCCAGGACAGAATGCGTTTCAACGCATCCGCTCCCGTGATAAAAAACAGCTCCGACTCCGGGCGTTCTTCATGCAAATCCCGCAACGTATCAATCGTGTACGTCAACCCTGGTCGATCAATATCGACGCGACTGACAGTAAAACGGGGGTTTGAAGCGGTCGCAATCACCGTCATGAGATACCTGTGCTCAGCAGGCGAAACTTTCCGCCCACTTTTCTGCCACGGGTGCCCAGTAGGAACGAACACCACCTCATCCAAACCAAAACGGTGTTGAACCTCACTTGCCGCAACGAGATGGCCATGATGGATTGGATCAAACGTTCCCCCCATCACGCCTATCCTGTGCGTCAGTGGGATCCCCCAGTCTCGGCGGATCCATGCTCCTGAGACACATGACCACGGCTAGCACTGCCATGGATATCCCGCCCCTCAATCATGGCCTGCGCCGAGTGACGGAACATCCACGTAAAAACAAGCAAAAGGATGCCTACGGCTAGAGCAATCGCACCGAAAACCCAAGCAGGCATTGGCAAATGATTCACGACGTGAGGTGTATGAGCCGCAAGACTAAAAACATGAGTGGACATGTGATCCAGCGTACCCGTGCTCACTGCCCGCACAGCACCTCTAGCAAGACACAACACACAACCACCTCACATCCCACCACGCCCACCTCACCACTAACACTGCACGAAGCTGATGATGCATAGGGTATGGGGCATGCATCCCGTGTTGTCCGTCGTTATCCCCGTCTACAACGAAGAGGAAGTCCTCCCTCTCATGGTGGAGCGGCTCCGTCCCGTACTCGACGGCCTTGGCCAGACCTACGAGGTCGTCGCGGTCGACGACGGCAGTAAGGACAAATCTGCACTGGTCATGGCCCGTTTGCGACGATCTTGGCCGCAATTTCGCATCATTCGCCTTCGCGCGAACTCCGGCCACCAGGCCGCCATCTCCGCTGGTCTAGCTCGCGCACACGGCGACTACGTCGTCACCATCGACGCAGACCTGCAAGATCCACCCGAAACCATCGCGGAAATGCTCGAGCTAGCACAACAGAAGAAACTCGACGTCGTCTACGGCATCCGCAGCGACCGCAGCACCGACACCGCCTTTAAACGCGGCACTGCCCAAGCCTTCTACGCCACCCTGCGGCACCTATCAAAAACTGACGCCCCAGCCAATGCTGGCGACTTCCGTCTCATGTCGCGCGCCACCGTCGATGCTGTCAACGCTCTTCCCGAACATCACCGCGTACTACGCCTGGTTGTACCTCAACTCGGCTTCCCATCAGGCGAGGTCTACTACAAACGTGAAGAACGCGCCGCAGGGGAATCAAAATATCCGCTCAGCAAAATGATCGCCCTGTCTGTTGACAGCCTCACTGCCGGCTCCATGGCACCACTGCGCCTAGCAACATGGTTCGGCGTACTCGGATTTGTCGGCGCTGTACTCATTTTCTTCTACGCTCTCATCTCTTCACTGACCGACCGCGCCGTAGCCGGATGGACATCTACCGTTATGGCGGTTTCAGCTGTTGGCGGTGCACAGCTGATCTGCGTCGGCATCCTTGGTGAATACGTCGGCCGCATGTACAGCATGATGCAAGGCCGCCCAACCTACTTCGTCGCCCATGACACCGACTTCATCAGCCACGAAAACATCGGAGAAAACGAACCCACCCACCACGACACCAGCGGTGACCGCGATTTCCTCACCGAACTCGCCGACCTTGACGTCCCTGCCAGCGGCGAAATTCCCATGACCCGCAATGCCGATACGCCTGCAGTAACCGCAGAAGCAACGGCACCGGAAACCCCAGCCTCACTCACCACACCTGATGCTGCCACCGCAACCGAAAACAAATCCTCTACAGAGAAGCCAGCAGCAGCGTCTGTCACCGCTTTCACCCGCGCATACGAAGAAACGGCCACCGAGCCTGCACTCGTGACCGCTTCTGGTGAAGCTGCGGAGGGCACCCACCCGGATACCCCCCGCACACAAATGATCGACGCCGAAGCCCGTCAGGCGGTACGACGCACCTCAGCAAACAAGCTCACTCCCGGAAGCGAGGAAACCGGCAAGTAACGCTCGGCAGCGACCACAGCAGAAAGCCCCGCATTGACGATGGGGTTCATCGGCTGTAGGTCGCTGCCGCTCGATGAAGAGCGGCGAAGAGCAACAGCTGGTCGAAGCAAAACCATCCACGACTTCATCCACTCCAAACGGAAGCCTGGCTGGTCCAGAACCTGAGTGAGAGTCTCGCGGGTGTATCGGCGAAGATGAGACACAGCTACGTCGTGAGAGCTCCACAGTTTCGGATCCGCTGGAACAGCTACTAGGAAAGCTCCACCCGGTTTGAGTACGCGCGCCACTTCTTTGACACAGCGATCGTCTTCTTCAAGATGCTCAAGCACATCAAAAGCAGTAACGAGATCAAGGCTGGCATCCGGTAGCGGAAGCTGCATGGCGTCAGCACGCATGACAGCTAGTCCACGTTCCTTTGCCACTTCCGCGCCTTCAGGGCCATACTCCAGCGGAGAAACCTGCCACCCCATGTCCCGCAGCACGCGTGTGTTACCCCCACCGGCTGCGCCAACATCGAGAGCGCGACCAGGGGTACGCCCCTCGAGGAGCTTCTTGAGGATGTGACGACGCTCCCGGTACCACCAGTGGTTGTCTTCGAGAGCTGCGAGCTTACGTACTTCGGAACCTTCCATACCGCCGATCCTGCCACGCATCGGGGAAGCGACGGGAATCGAACACGACCCACTCGAACACCAAAGGAGCACTCGGCCTCAATCCGCTAACCCCTCAACCTGAAGGCGCTTACAACAAGCATCGAGAAACTCCGCTCCCAGTCCGTGTTCTACTGTGGCTTTCTCACCCTCACCAGGCCGCTGAGGCATCCATGAACTTTTGGGCATACAGGCATAGCCACAGCCGACTAATTTTCGATACGCAGCTCAGTCATCTTCAAGACGCTGCCCCATACGCAAGAGAAAAGGCTTAAAACCGTTCTTTTGGAAGAGGTGAATGGTGGCAGCGTTGTCAGTGAGAGTACTCGTAGTCCAGTAAGAAATTTCACGCCGCATCAGCTCTTTCCGACACGCAGCGAGAAGATCGGATGCGATACCGCGCCCACGATAGTCAGGTAAAACTACGAGAGATTCCAGCTCACCTCGTGTTTCGCCCATATCGAAGGTCGAGTCTGGCGAGACAAAACGGATAGCGGCGTACCCAACTGCCTTATCCTCCACGTTTCCGTTCTCGTCAGGAGTCTGGTCAATCGCGATAAAAACTAAGCCGCTGGCATCGTTGATCCAGGCCAAATACTCCTGAAAACGCAGCTGCCACGCCTCATGAGGCTCAAGCACACGCCATTTCCCACCAGAAATAGTCGCGTATTCGCTGACCATCTGCTTCCACAGAGGCTTAACCTTCGCGATGTCTCGCACGTGCGCGCGGACGATCTGTTGACTCATGAGGAAACCGTATCCACATCCGCTCCGAGAAGCACATGTGGTCTTCCCCATCGCACACTTACTGTGTCCAGTCTGAACAACAACTCAGCACCAGGACGTTCAGACGAAACGAACCAGTATCGCGAACTGGTCCCACCGCTAAAGGGAGACGTCCACGCCACCAGAGTGTCGCGAAGCAAGATACCGCTCAGCTCGCGTCAGCTCAGCACCGGAATAAGGGTTCAAGTGACCACTGCGAAGCAGTGCTTTCCCACGACGATGAAGGTAAGACACGGTCACTTCAACCCCCCGAGGAAGAACACCATCATGCCGATCAAGAACTAGTTGCAAACTGAACGGTTGAAGATCCTCCCCACTAACGATCCCCGTGCCGTACAACCGCTCTCCCGTCACTACGTGAATCAATTCGATATCAGCAGCACTAAGAAGAGACGTATCAGGGGCGCTAGGACGACGGACACGGCGCTCACCCCGATGAATCACCGGAAGACGCTCAGTGCTTGTAGATGTAGCAGAAGCGTCCGCTTTAACTACAACAGGCACAGGCGGAGTCACCGGTTGCGGCAAACGCACATCGATAATCAGCATGACTCCCCCTGTACAGCATGACAGCGTGTGATTCAGAACGATCAAAGTAAAACCGTTCTAGCCATCTGACCAGGAAAGATGTGTACAACGAGGGTGTGGTTCTCTTTCTTCGAAGAAAGAGAACCACACCCTCGTTCACTCACTCATCGTGAGAAGGATCCGTCCACAACCCAGCACGACGCTCCTCATCGAACTGTGCCCGTGCAGCAGCCCGAGATGCTCTGCGCTCGTCATAAGCCTTGCGTTTCTCAGCACGGGTGGGCCGATGCATGTCCTCAAGTCGCAGGTCCGTTCCACGAGGACCAAGCAACTCAGCACCGGCAGTAATCGACGGTTGCCAATCGAACACCACAGCACTGTCTTCTGGACCGATATAGACAGTATCCCCTGCCACTGCACCTGCCTTAACCAAAGCGTCCTCCACGCCAGCTTTGGCAAGCCTGTCTGCGAGGAACCCAACAGCCTCATCATTTGCGAAGTCAGTCTGACGCACCCACCGCGTGGTTTTGTCTCCGATAACGCGGTAGACCGGGCCCGTAGATTCCATTTCACGGCGCACTTCGAAGCCAGTCTCATCCACAGCCTTCGGCCGAATGGTGATCCGACGACGAGGCTGTTCTTCTTGCTCAGAAGCAACACGAGCACGGGCTTGAGCAACATGTTTAGCAAGCGAGAAAGAAAGCTCTTTCAGCCCAGTACGTGCCACCGCCGAAATGACATGCACCTCTAGACCACGTGCTTCCAAGTCAGGTTTGACAAATTCAGCCAGCTCTTTAGCTTCCGGCACGTCAGCTTTGTTGAGCACAACGATGCGGGTGCGGTCCGAAAGAGGACGACCACCCAGCGTGGACTCGGGAACATACTCCGCTAGTTCATGCTCGATGACATCGAGGTCACTCATCGGGTCGCGGTCCGCTTCAAACGTTGCGCAGTCAATGACATGCACAAGCACATGGCATCGCTCAACATGCCGCAAAAACTCCAAACCAAGCCCTCGGCCTTCATGCGCACCCGGGATCAGCCCAGGAACATCAGCGACGGTGTAGCGGGCGCTTCCCGCAGTGACAACGCCAAGGTTCGGCACGAGCGTGGTGAACGGATAGTCCGCAATTTTTGGTTTCGCGGCGCTCATCACAGAAACCAAAGAAGATTTACCTGCCGAGGGATACCCGATCAGCGCAACATCAGCCAGAGTTTTAAGCTCGAGAACAACTTCTGCCTCTTCACCGGGTTCTCCCATCAGAGCAAAACCAGGCGCCTTACGTTTCGTGGAGGCAAGAGCTTTGTTTCCCAGACCGCCATGTCCGCCCTCAACGATGGTGAACTCAGTCCCCTCACCAACAAGGTCGGCTAAGACCTGTCCATCACGGGTAGAAATCACAGTGCCGTCTGGAACAGGAAGGATGAGGTCCTCACCGCGCGCACCATTACGCTCATCACCTTCACCCGGACGTCCGTTGCTCGCTTTGCGATGTGGACTGTGGTGATATTCAAGCAACGTGGTCAGCTGATGATCCACACGGAAAATGACATCACCGCCATGACCTCCATTGCCGCCGTCAGGGCCACCGAGGGGCTTGAACTTTTCACGGTGAACAGAAACGCATCCGTGACCACCATTACCGGCGGTGACATGAAGGACGCAGCGATCGACGAATGCAGGCATGATCCCCATCATCACATGCGCGCGAATAGGTGGTAAATCCAGCTCACACCTGTGCCGCCAGGCCGTGTTCTTTTCGAGGAGCCTCGCAGCTACAGCCACGGCTGTGAAAGATACGACCATAGTCGTACTTTTCTGAGGCCACCGACATACCGAAGAACGATGACGTTACATCCCGTCGTCAGTCAAAGTTGCCCTATGGCCGTAAAAGATTCCACCGAGCCTGGCAAACATGCACTCTTGACTCGTTTTATCGCGGGTTTTCTTGTCGTCACAGGTGTGACTGTCGGTGGGATATCTGCGACGTATGCCTTTGGCCCTATCTTTGGCCTCTACATCATGCCGCCATCGATGCAGCGCTACGGCCAGATAGCTCTCAATATTCTCGACGAAGGGGTATATGCATCAGGACCAGCATGGGAACAGATGCGCACCGAGGTAGAAGAAGCAATCAGTACAGCTAATTCATACGACGACCTTCACCCAGTACTCGCCAAGGCTGCAAAAATAGCTGGTGGGAAAAACTCCCATCTGACACCCGCACCCCATGCTCAGTCATTACCTGCGCCTGTATTCCACACCCCCACTGTTGCACCCGCCGCGGGCGCAACACCCAATCGCCCTTCCGTCACAACAGTGACGATGCCTTCCCTCGGCATGGTGGACGCAGAGTCTCAAGCACGCTACGCACGCGTTATCGCTGACGGAATCGACCAAGCCGCCCCGAGCACATGCGGATACATCGTCGATGTGCGGAACAACTCGGGAAAAAACATGTACCCCCTACTGTCAGGGATAACTGCACTCATCCCGAACGGAGTCTCCGTCATTTTCACCACTCGAGAAGATGCCCGCGTAGAAGTAACAACACACTCCGACGGCGCAGGTGTCGGAGGCACAATCATCTCTGTTGGCGATCGAACCAAACAAACACATGCACCCGTAGCAGTACTTCACGGAGAACACACATCCGCCAGCGGCGAAGCGGTAGTGACAGCCCTTCGTGGACTATCCCACGTGAGAACTTTCGGGACGCCAACAGCTGGCCACACTTCAGGAAGTGTCACGCCACGACTCTACGACGGCGCCACATTGACACTCACGAAAAACCTTTATCTCGACCGCTTCGGTAACAACCTGGCTGAGAAGCCTCTCCAGCCAGATGAGCACAACGAGAATGAATCCGCTGATGAGGCGGCACGCCGGTGGCTTGCAGCAAAGAAATGCCCTTCCAAGCGATGACGCATCAGAAGTGCCCAATAATTATTCACGCGTTATAAAAGCGAGCCAGTCAGTCATGACTGGCTCGCTTTTATAACAAACTCGGTGGGGCGTCACTCAGCAGCGACGGGCTCCACAATGCTAACGACCTTGCGGCCACGCTTGGTACCGAACTCAACCGCACCAGCGGAGAGCGCGAACAGCGTGTCGTCGCCGCCACGGCCGACGTTTACGCCAGGGTGGAAGTGCGTACCACGCTGACGGACGATGATCTCACCAGCGTTGACCAGCTGGCCACCAAAACGCTTCACACCAAGGCGCTGCGCGTTCGAGTCACGACCGTTTTTGGAGCTGGATGCACCCTTCTTGTGTGCCATGTCAAACCTCTCTTACGACGACGAAAAATCAGGCGTTGATCGCGGTGATCTTGATCTGCGTGAGGGGCTGACGGTGGCCCTGACGCTTGCGGTAACCCGTCTTGTTCTTGTACTTAACGATGGAGATCTTGGGGCCCTTCGCGGCTTTCACGATCTCAGCGGTAACAGTGGCTTTACCGAGCTTTTCGGCGCCTGCAGTCACCTTGTCACCGTCAACGAGCAACACCGGAGTGAGTTCGATGTTAGAACCGGGCTCGGCATCAATCTTGTCGACCAGGAGCTTGTCGCCAACTGCCACCTTCTCCTGGCGGCCACCGGCGCGAACAATCGCGTACACGTAAACACACTCACTTTCTGGGGTTGCTGCGCCGCTTGCTACCGGCCCGTCGCCCGAATGGCACGAGTCACGGTGGACGCACGACATATCACTTTACCGTGCGCTGGGAAGTCACCCAAACGCACGCGATCACTCAGCAGCGCTGCTTTCTCCACCGGCAGCAGCCGGAGGCCCTGCAGGCGCTCCCGCAGCACGACGCCCCGCACGGCGAGTCCGCTTCTTCGGAGCAATGACCTCTTCAGCAACGGATACCTCAACCTCAGCAGGCTCATCCGACACAGCAGATGCAACCATTGCGAGCTGAGTTAACGGCGCAGCATCCACCACTGCAGCTTCCTGCACAGTCATCAGCCCCACACCGCTAGTGTCTGCGACTCCCGATGGCGCGCTAGCAGCACGACGACCCGCACGGCGAGTCCGCTTCTTAGCAGCCTCCGGCTTAACCGCTTCCGCATCCGAAGCCACTACTTGCGCTGCTGCCTCTTCAACCTTTGCTTCGGCAGCCTCAACAGGCGAAACAACCTCCGGCTCCGTAGCAACAATGGCAGTCACCGCCTCGCCCACAGCGGTGCGGGGCGCTCCTGCAGCCCGACGACCCGCGCGGCGAGTCCGCTTCTTTACTGGCTCAGGTGCAGCGCCCTCAGCTCCATCACCCTCAGCGGCCACCTGCTCCGGAACGCTCTTGAGCGCAGCCGCTACCTTCGCCATAGCAGCAGCAGAAACGCCACGGCGCTCCTCACCAGACTCTTCTAGAACCTCTTCGACCGGCTCAATAACTTCTTCTTCGACCGGCTCAACTTCCTGCGGCTTAGGCTCAGGCGCTTCGACGTTCTTACCTTTACGACCTTTGCGCGCCTTACGCCCCTCACCATCAGGCTCACCTGAAGGCAACTTAGGTGTATTCCGAACGATGATTCCGCGCCCATGACAGTGCTCACACGTCTCAGAGAACACCTCAATCAGCCCAGCACCGACCCGCTTACGCGTCATCTGCACCAGACCAAGCGAAGTCACCTCAGCAACCTGGTGCTTAGTCCGGTCACGCCCAAGGCACTCAACCAGGCGACGAACCACCAGCTCACGGTTAGACTCCAACACCATGTCGATGAAGTCGACCACAATGATGCCGCCGATATCGCGCAAACGCAGCTGATTAACGATCTCCTCAGCCGCTTCCAAGTTGTTTTTAGTGACGGTTTCTTCCAGGTTTCCGCCTGCCCCAACAAACTTGCCCGTGTTCACATCGATGACCGTCATCGCTTCAGTGCGATCAATAATCAACGAACCGCCGCTGGGCAGCCAGACCTTACGGTCCATCGCCTTAGCCAACTGCTCATCGATGCGGTAAGTCGCGAAAAGATCTGCTTTCTCAGTCCACTGAGTCACACGATCACGCAGATCAGGAGCAACAGACTCCACATACTCACTCACCGTTGCCCACGCGTTACTTCCCGAAACAACAAGCTTCGAAAAGTCCTCGTTGAAGATGTCACGAACAACTCGGACAGTCAGCCCCGGCTCCCCGTGCAAGAGCACCGGTCCATGGCCACTCGCCGCTTTCTTCTGGATCGTTTCCCACTGACGCGCGAGACGCTTCACATCAGCGGTCAATTCCTCCTCGCTGGCGCCTTCGGCAGCAGTCCGCACGATCACGCCAGCATCCTCAGGAACAATCTTTTTCAACAGCGATTTCAATCGCGCACGCTCTGTGTCCGGCAACTTACGAGAAATCCCCGTCATAGAGCCATCCGGCACATACACAAGGAACCGTCCAGGCAACGAAACCTGACTCGTCAAACGAGCACCCTTATGACCAATCGGATCCTTGGTCACCTGCACCAGCACGTTCTGCCCCGGCGAAAGAGCATTCTCGATACGACGCTGACTACCACCCTCAAGACCAGCAGCATCCCAGTTGACTTCACCGGCATACAGCACACCATTACGGTTCTTACCGATATCAACGAATGCTGCCTCCATCGACGGCAACACATTCTGAACACGACCCAAGTAGACGTTACCCACGCTGCTTGCGCCAGAGCTACCACCAGCACTGCCATCAGCGCCAGAGAGATAGTGCTCAACTAGCACACCATCCTCAAGCACACCGATCTCAATCCGATTATCGACCTCACGGATCGCCATAACCCGTTCGACACTTTCACGACGCGCCAAAAACTGCGCCTCCGTGATGATCGTGCGGCGCCGACCAGCCTCACGCCCGTCCCGACGCCGCTGCCGCTTCGCCTCCAAGCGGGTTGAACCCTTAATCCCAGTCGCCTCATCACGGCTCTTACGCGACTCACGCACACGAGTCGTTACACCAGGAACATCATCTTGAGCCTCTACCGAAGACCCTGCACGGCGACGGCGACGGGTACGCCGACGACTAGAACGGCCTTCCTCATCCTCACCACCCTCATAGTCATCGCCGTCCGAATAAGAATCACTCGAAGAGTCATCGGTGTCCTCATCCGCCGACGAAGATTCCTCGTCAACAGACTTCACCGCATCTTCGCTGTCCTCCCCCAACGAACGGCGCCGTCCACGCCCACCTCGCCGACGTCGACGGGTGCGGCTCTCACTGGGCTCGGACTCATCAGCGCCATCCTGCCGCTCTTCAGCCTCGGCGACATCTACCTGCGCATCGCCATCAGCAGCATCTTCCTGCGGAGCTTCCAGCTCCGCATCCCCTTCATGATCACTGCGGTGACGAGCCCCACGCCCACCCCGACGCCCGCGGCGACTACGCCGCGCACCACGGGATTCCCGTTCGTCCTCGCCGTCATCACTGCTCTCACGCGGCTGCGGCTCCTCAACTTCATCAGCTGAAGACTCGGTCACCTCCACCCGCTCAGAACGCACACGACGACGCACCGTCGTCACGGCAGCCGGATCGGGAGCCTGAAAAATCAACCCAAAACTTGCACCCGCAGGTGCTGCAGCCGCCCCACCAGACACGGCCGTAACTTCATCCAACTGCGCATGTGATGTGTTTTTTTCATCGGAAGCCATCTGGCATTCCTTCCCGCAGCACGCCAACGGCGACCACGCCCATAACCTCTTCACCGCGCGCGCCAATGTTCGTCAGCGCCTATGGAACCGGTGTATCCGATCCACTAAAAGTCTGATCTCCAACCCCACTGGCTCGCGGTCACGCGTCACCTCATGGAGTAGCCGAAGCAGTTCCGGCAGCGAATGGATCGGCCACCGCTGCGGCTGCGAGCTCGAGCGGGCCTTGGGCCAAGCGCGTCGCCTTAACTGGACGCGCAACGTTCAAATCTACGGCTGCTCGCATCGCAGCAAGAACATCTTCGGGGCGTACGGCGGGCGTGGTATGCCGCACTACCATTTCCAGTATCGCACACGGAGCCGACTCCGATACCGAGCGCATCGACAACACCGCCTCGCGAGTGTCATAAGTGCGTGGACCCTTCTTCAACACCCGTGTGATCTCAGCCTTCTCCAAATTCAGATACGCAGCTACCGCCCGATCCAATTCGGCGCGCTCTTCCTGAGAAACCTCACCAAACTCCAAACGCCACAGCGAGCCCTCCATCAGCTCAGCCAACGAGCCACCAACACCCTCAACCACCTCAACTACCCCATACCCATCCGGCAAAGCAGCATCCAAAGCTTCACGAACGGCCTGCGGATCCAACCGTCGAGTCACCGAAATCTCGACATACTCAGCCTCACTCGCAGTACCTGTCGGAGCCGCATTCGTATACGAAATTTTCTGGTGCGGATGGAATCCAGCCGAATACGCCACCGGGATCGCTGCACGACGCAAAGCTCGCTCCAGCGCACGCTGGAAATCACGAGTAGAGGTAAACCGCAGCCGCCCCCGCTTCGCATAGCGAATACGTAGTTTCTGCACCGCAGGATCCGGCGCTGGCCCAGTAGGAACCCGCTGACGTCGCTTCTTCGCAGGCTGCGACACCGACTTCTCCGACGTCTTTACCGCATCAGATTCACCACCGGTCAACAACGCCTGCTCTGCAGTGGTATCGCTACTAGACATGGTCCAAAAGCCTAACCGCCCCCACGCCTAGCTCAACTCGGTGAACCCCAACACCCTGCATACCTGAGCAACCTCATAGCCCCAAAACACTCAAAAACCACGGCAACACAGCCAAAAATCCACCAAGAAAAATCACCACAGAATCCCATCGATTCCACACCGCAGGCTCAGCCCACGTACGCCGTACCCCTGGCTCCCCCAACCGTTCATACCCGCGAGCCGACATCGCCACCGTAAGCACCCCAGCCTGACGCAACGACTCAACCAACAACGCAATCGTCAACCGCCACAACTCCCCTGCCCTACCCAACACACCTCGATCAGCCGCCACACCCCGAACCCGACGCGCCCACCTCAACTCCTGCCACTCCTGCGATAACGAATCCAACCGCTGCAACGCAGCCACAGCAGAAAGCACCGCGCGCGCAGGAAAACGCAACCGCTGCCCCAAGTGATCCCCCAGCTGCGAGGCATCCACCAAACCAACAAGCACAACCCCCGGCCACGCAAAATACGCAACCCGCAACCCAGCAGTCGCAGCCACAGCTAACGACGAATCATCAGCAAGCAACCAATTCGACCAAGTCACCGAAGCCACCGCAAGAACCGGCGGAACCATCCGACGCCAGTCACAAGCAGCCCTCCCCGCGATCCCCACCGTGACAACCACAACAACCAAAAAAGCCACAGCCCCCACGGGAAAAGACCCAATACTCAACCCCCCAACGGCAACAAGAAACGAAAACCCCATAAGAGAAAGCGGCCCAGCCTGGCACTCCAAAAAACCGGCCCGATATCCACCCACGCTCCCTGACAAACCAGCATCACTCATCAGGAAACCTCAACCGTGCTATCAACTAACCCCGAACTCCCACACAGTGACCGATCATGACTAGCCACAACGACGCCCGCCCCCACCTGACGCATCACACTCATAACACCAGCAACAGCCGCCCACGTACCTCGATCTTGACCAACAGTAGGCTCATCAAAAGCAACAAAACCAGGGCCATGCAACACCGCAGAAGCAACAGCTAAACGCCGCTTTTCCCCCCCAGAAAGAGAATGCGGATTACGGCCTAACACATGCCCCAAAGACAACGCTTCAGCGACTTGCTCACCGCGCTGCTCAACACCCACCAGACCCAAAACACGAGCCGTCACCAGCAGACTATCCCAGACAGTGTCAGCCACCACCGTCTGCGAAGGGCGTTGCGGCACCCACGAAATACGCGCAGCGAGCACGCGCGAACTCCACTGTGCAGGCGAAGAAGAACCCATAAACCCTTCACCAAAAAGAGCAGACGTTGCCCGAACCGAACCCGACGTAGGCGCTGCAAGACCAGCTAAAAGCCGCAAGAAAGACGACTTACCCGCCCCACTACGTCCATGTATCCCCAAAACCTCTCCAGCTCGCACACACGCATCAGTAGAAGTAAGTACCTGCACCGGCGTGCGCCGCGTCCACGTCAACGAACGCGGCGCAGCACGGACCCACTCAACCTGCTCCGCCACCATCAACACATCACCAAAAGCAGGCCGTTCTCTCTCCAGATGCCCCGCGACAAACAGCCCTTCGGAAAGAGACAGCGGCGCCGGATCAGGCACACCCGGCACCCACAACCCCAAGCTCGACAACATCTCACGGCATGTGTCCACCTGGCTGACCGGAAAATCCGACACAAGAGAACCCTCAGCGCCCATCACCAGCACTCGATCAACAAGAGGCAGCCATGGCCCAATACGATGCTCAACCACAATTAAAGTGCTCCCCCGAGCACGCACCGACTGATCAACAGCATCACGAACCACAGCTGCCGACTCCTCGTCAAGACAGGCAGTCGGCTCATCCAGCAGCAGCACCTCCGGGCGAGGAGCAATCACCCCCGCAAGGGCAAGCCGCTGAGCCTCACCCCCAGAAAGCGCCAAAGTCGAACGTGACGTTGGATAAGGGAACCCCACCAACTCCAAAGCTTCCCGAACAGCCACATGAATATCAGAGCGAGGCATCGCGGCGTTCTCGCAGCCAAAAGCAACATCACGACCAACCGTGGCTGCCACCCGTGCATCCGCAGGATCTTGAGTAAGAAGACCAACATTGCCTCCGCGCTGCAGCGAACCACACAAAACGCCAGGATCAACCTCGCCTAAAACACCAGCGATCGCATGCAGCAACGTAGATTTTCCTGCACCAGAAGGCCCGATGAGAAGCACTCGCTCACCAGGGTCTATGTGAAGATCAACCTCATGCAGTACCGGGGTCTGTTGCCCCTCGGGTGTCCACGTCAGACCTTCTAAACGCACTGCACCGCAAGGCAAGTTTTTACCCGACACAATCAGCGCCTGCCATCCGAACCTGGCTGTTGAAGAGCATCACGCCCCGCAGGCAACGCCCGCAGCGCCCCCGTCGATGCAAGAGCACGCATGATGCTCCACCCACCGCACCCGGCAATAAATACACCCGAAACTGCAGCAGCCCCCAACGACACAAAACGCCACACCCAGGCATATTCAACCTGATAAACCCACCACTCATAACCAGCAATCTCCGCGACCGCGGCAAGAAAACCACCAAGGATCGCAACGCTTAGCCCTGCTCGACGCCACCGGAATAACGCGAATGCAGCCTCAACCCCCAGCCCTTGCAACGTGGCGGAAACCATCACCATCGCTCCCCACTCATTACCAAGCGCCATCTCCACAAAAGCAGCAATACACTCGATAAACACTGCTGCACCCGGCCGACGCACAATAAGCATTCCGACAACACACGGCAGCAGCCACACACCCAAGGTCAACGACATCAGTGGCGGAAACACCAAAGCCAACTTCACAAAGGGATAGAGCAAAACATCCCACGCCCAGAACGCCACTCCGAACGCGACGCCCAGCATCGCCAGAGTTACGAAATCAAGCCCACGCCACGCTGCTGGCCCACCACGTGCCACTGCAAAACATGCCCGCTCATCACCGCTTCGTGACGTTTCCGTTCCTACGGCCATCAGAACACCCGTTCCTCACCGCGACTGCGGTGCTACACGGGGAATAGGCGCCATTTGATAGACGCCCACGAGAAGATCCCGACTCCCTACACCGGTACTAACCGGATCAGGTTCGAGGGTCTGCGGAACACCCGCACTCTCAGCGCTTCCTGCGCTCCCCTGTCGTAGAAACGAGCATACACACGCTTCCTCCACCGCGGCCTTGGACACCTTCCTACCTGCCCATACCACGACGGGGCGGCGCGAGCTTTTCACTCACGCCGCCCCGCATCTTCAAATCAACACACTGCGCCTAATGCAAACTCAGTGCACGAATAACTCACCCAACTTTCTCCGTGAGTTTTTCAGCTCCATCCCGCAACACTGTCAAAGGCAACAACGTCGCCCCTGTAGGCCCAATCTCGATATCCGTCCCCATCGTTGGGCACACCCCACAGTCGAAACAAGGCGTCCAACGACAGTCGTCCTGCTCCACCTCTTCAAGGGCGTCCTGCCAGTCATCCCACAACCACTCCTTATCCAAACCAGAGTCGATGTGATCCCACGGAAGCACCTCTTCTTCAGTGCGTTCACGAGTGGTGTACCACGCTAAATCAATAGGCCACCCATGTTCATCGCTCATCACGCTGAACACTTCTGCAGCCTTAGTCACCCACCGTGCGTGTGAAAAATGTTCACTCCAACCATCAAACTTGCCACCATCACGCCAAACCGCCTCAATAACTTCACCCACACGACGATCACCGCGCGAAAGCAAACCCTCAATCTGGCCTGGCTTGCCATCGTGATAGCGATATCCGATAGACCTTCCGTACTTCTTGTCTGCCCGAATCGCATCACGCAACTTCACCAAACGAGCATCTGTCTCCTCTGGCGACAACTGCCCCGCCCACTGGAAAGGCGTGTGCGCCTTCGGCACAAACCCACCAATTGACACAGTGCAACGAATGTCTTTGCTGCCGCTGACCTTTCGGCCCTCCTCAATAACCCGAGAAGCCATCTTCGCGATCTGCAGTACATCCTCATCAGTTTCTGTGGGCAAACCGCACATGAAGTACAACTTCACCTGACGCCAGCCAGCGCCATACGCCGCCGAAACCGTCTGGATGAGATCGTCCTCACTCACCATCTTGTTAATCACACGACGCAAGCGCTCACTCCCTCCCTCGGGAGCAAACGTCAAACCAGATCTGCGGCCATTACGAGACAACTCATTAGCAAGATCGATATTGAACGCATCCACCCGCGTACTAGGCAACGACAAAGACGTATTCGTTCCCTCATAGCGATCCGCCAACCCCTTCGCGATCTCAGCGATCTCCGAATGATCCGCGCTCGACAACGACAAAAGGCCGACTTCCTCATACCCCGTCGCAGCCAAGCCGCTTTCCACCATCTCACCGATCCCAGTGATCGAGCGCTCCCGCACCGGACGGGTAATCATCCCGGCCTGACAAAACCGACACCCTCGCGTACAGCCACGGAAAATCTCCACGCTCATCCGCTCATGCACCGTTTCGGCAATCGGCACGATCGGCTGCTTCGGATACGGCCACTCATCCAAGTCCGTGACCGTGTGCTTCACTGCCCGTTCAGGAACGCCAGCAGCCAAAGCCTCATCCTTCAAACGGACCTGTTCAATACACCCATCGGCCCGATACGTCACCTCGTAAAAACCAGGAACGTAAACGCCCCCATCCACAGCCAAACGAGTCAACAACTCCGTCCGTCCACCAGGACGCCCCTCCTTTTTCCACGCAGTGATGATCTCGCTAGCCTTCAATACTGCTGCCTCACCATCACCAATAATCGCGGCATCAATAAACCGCGCAATTGGCTCCGGGTTAAAACTGGCATGACCACCGACAAGAACAATCGGGTCATCGACACCGCGTTCGTGCGCATGCAGCGGAATCCCAGCCAGGTCCAGCGCCTCCAGCATGTTCGTGTAGTTCAACTCCGTGGAAAAACTAATCCCAAGAACATCGAACTCACACACCGCACGGTGCGCATCCACCGTCAACAGTGGCACCCCCGAAGCACGCATACTCTCAGCCAAATCCGGCCACACTGCATACGTACGCTCAGCCAGGGCATCAGGACGCTCATTCAGCACTTCATAAAGGATCATCAGTCCCTGATTGGGCAGCCCCACCTCATAAGCATCTGGGTACATAAGAGCCCAACGAGCAGTCAACTCCTGCTGCTCCCCATCAGGTCCGGTGGCGAAACCACCGCAATCCCAATCCTTGACCTGGCTGTTCATCTCGCCACCGAGGTACTGGATGGGCTTATTGACCGCTCCGAGCAACGGCTCGAGTTGGTCGATTCTCGAGGTTCCACGCATACCACCAGGGTATGCGTGGGGTGATCTTCATCCCAATCGCGCCGCACTCAACACTATTCGCGCATCAAACGATGATAATTCAGAGTTTGAGCGCCGCATCAAGAGCTGCATTCAACGCAATCTCCCGAAAACTGCTGCCCCAACCTCGCTGCTCGTGAACCTCCGCAGCCAAACTATCCGCCGAATAGAGAATCTGCCCAAACCTCACCCCACGGAACTGCGCCATCGCAGACAAAGCTGAGCACTCCATCTCGACAACCTCGCAGCCCTCCCCTCGACGAGCAATCACCTTTCCCGGAGTCTCACGGAAAAACCCATCCGTCGTCCATGTCGCAGCCTCCACGAACTCCAACCCCAACTCCTCAATCGCCTCGCCACACGCAGCACGCACCTGCGCATCCGTTTCTACCCACCGATCAGCAGGAAGGTAGTGGTACGACGTGCCCTCATCACGCAAAGCTTTCGTCGGAAGAATCAATGCCCCCGCCTCGTGAGGCACCAATGAGCCACATGACCCCACCGCCACAAGCGTATCTACGCCAAGCATCACTGCACGCTCAGCAACCGTCACCGACGCAGCCGCACCCACCGGCATATTCACTAGCGCAAGTTGCTCACCCTGGTACTCCCCCACCCACATCGGTACGACCCCAGCGATGAGATCAAACTCAAACCCCACCTGCCATCCCTGAGCCACCGCAAACTTCTGGACCACATCCCCGAGGAACGCCAACACAATCCGCCGCGGCAAAACCGGGTCATTACCAGCCTCAGCCGCACGATGCCCATCACCAACAAAATCACGCACATCTGCGTCATATTCAAGAAGCGGGACCTTGCCCCCAAAGAACTGGGAACTCATACCGACGGCACCACCGACGAAAGAATCTGCCTTGTCTGCGCCACATCCTGCTCCATGCACTCCAACAACTCCTCCACCGAGTCAAACTTCAACGTAGGCCGCAACATCTTCACAAACTCAACATTCACACGCTCGCCGTACAAATCCAGATCTGTTCGGTCAAGCACATAGGCCTCTACACGCCGCTGCGTGCCCTCAAACGTAGGATTCGTACCCACCGAAATAGCAGTCGGCAACATACGTTCAGTCGAACCAACCGGCATCCCCGGCCGAATCAACCACCCCGCATACACCCCATCAGCAGGAACAAGACCCTCACTGTCCGTACTCAAATTAGCTGTCGGGTAACCCAGCTCACGCCCACGGTGATCCCCATGAACCACCTCACCAGAGACAACATGCGGACGCCCCAGAACCTTGGCCGCCTCCCCCACCTCACCACGAGCAAGGAAATCCCGAGTCATCGATGATGACCACCGCTGCACAGCAGCCTCTGAGCCAGCACACACCCCCACGTCATCAAGAACCACCGTTTCGAATCCAAACTCTTCACCTAGCGCACGCATCGTCTCCACATCGCCCGCATTACGGTGCCCAAACCTACTGTCACGGCCCAGAATCACCGCCCTAGCGTGAAGACCCTCCACGATCACTTGCTGCACAAACTCCCGCGGACTCAACTGCGCAAACTCCGCAGTGAAATCCAAAACCAGCACGCCACCCAAGCCACTATCAGCCATCCGATCCAACCGCTGAGAAGTGCTACACACCATCTCCGGCGCATCTTCTGGACGGAGCACAGCCAATGGGTGCTGTGCGAATGTAATCGCCACGGAAGTCAACCCCCGCGACGCAGCCTGCGAATTCAAAGCGCTCAACACCGCTCGATGCCCCCGATGCACACCGTCAAAAGTTCCTATCGTCACGGCAGTCGGGCCGAGATCGGCGGGCAGATCAGATACCTGGTTCCAGCGCAGCACGACGACTACTGTATCGCCCGCCCTCTACCCTCTGCGCAGGCTACGCAACGTCTGAGCGCGCGCACGCGCCGCAGGCAACGCAACATCACGATAAATCGCAGCACACTGCTCATCTCCACGAGACTCAGCTCGACGCAAAAGCACCTGCACATCACTAGGTGCCTTGTTCTGCGCGAACTTACATTTGGCGACCACGCGCTCAATCGGAATCTCAACTCCCACCACTGCGCGCAACATCTTTTCGATGAAATCACCTGGAGCATCATCCGTGCGCCACTGCTCAGAAGACCCAGACTCAAACCTGTCACTCAACTGAGCCACATGTTCACGTAACCACACCGAATCCTCATGCAACAGCAAAGGCCCATATGCATGCACAACAACGTAATTCCACGTAGGAACAACCCGACCTGTGTCTTCATGCGACGGCAACCCAGCAGGCGAAACATACTCGTCCGGACCCCGAACAATAACTAACGCCTGCCCCCCTGGCTCCCGCCGCCCATAATCACGCACAATCGGGTTATTTCGCGCCACATGCATACGCAGCCTGCCCCACAGCGTTCCGTCATCAACCCACTGCAAAGGCAGAAAAGTCGCCTCAGGAACCCCATCAGTCACCGTCACCACATCAGCAGTCTGCGCAGACGCTATATACCCATGCACCTGCTCATCAGACATCCGAAAATGCGCCGGAACATACATAGCCACACGCTACGCCGCCCCACACACCCACCCGTTCTCAAAATTCCTTACGGGAAAAGAACGCGGAAACGCTCCAAAACCACTGGCATGTCCTCGGCGAAATCTCGACCATGAACAGCCTGATCAACAAATTCGCGACGGCGCGTACGCTTCCACGACGACACTGCCCCATCCCCTTCGCCTTCCGCGCGCACATGCTCAGCATCCACCTCATCAAAACGAACCACCCGCACCTGCGTCGTCACCACCAGCGCACGCGGATCGCCCACCCCATCAAGCACAATCCCCATCGCTCCCACCTGCGGCAAATCAGTCCCAGCCAATTCGTAATCCCACGCTGCGGCCGCCGTTGCAGTTTTCTTACCCTGCAAAATCAACTGAACAGCCAGATCTGCCTCCTCTGCTGAGGTACCAAAAGCCCACGCAGGAGGGCGCAAACTATCACCGGCATTCGGACCAAAAACCACAGGCACAGGATTCAACATTGCCCGCAGTTTTGCCTCCTCCCAGAAGGCCTCGATCTTCTCGCCTTGAGCATCTTCCAACAAGTGCTGCCCCTCCTCGACCTGCACTACGCACCTCACCCACAACGCATACACACCCTGAACACTGCCCCTGAAATCAAGGGGCAGAGAAAACCACCTCAGGCATCACACGCGACGACGATTCATCAAGAATCGCTACTAACTTCCCATCAGGACCAAATGCAGCAACTGGACCAACCCGCCCTGGAAGTTCTGCAGGAATACGAACCCCATGCGAAAGCTGCTCAGCCATATCTTTATCCAGCTCCCTAACCGGCATAGAAGCACGCGCCGCTTCTTCCAACGACACCAACGGCAAGCCAGAAGTACCCACCTGCGGATTATCACCATTGCGAGGAGCACCCGCAGCTCGCGCCCGCTCAAGCTCCTCCATGGTAGAAGCGCGGTCAAGCGTTATTTCCCCTACTCGAGTGCGCCGCAGCACCGTCAAATGACCACCGACGCCCAGCAAAGTCCCCAAGTCACGAGCTAAAGCACGCACATACGTACCCGAGGAGACAGTCACCTCAATATCAAGGAAAATAGCTGGAACAGGGTCAGCAGGAATAGCAGATACCGGCGCCAGAGAAGAAACCTCTTCGCCTCGTTCACGCCGATGAATCGCAGCAGGATCTTGTGCCTCCTCCTGCGGGGGAACTACTTTCCCACGACTCACCTGATGAACATGGAAAGCAGAAACCCGAACCGGCCTGCCCTGAAGAACAACTTCCTCTCCAGCTCGCGCACGCGTATACGAACGCTTCCCATCAATTTTGATAGCGCTCACCGTGCTAGGCACCTGAAGAATATTCCCGGTGAGAGAAGCAACAGCTTTGCGAATATCTTCATCAGACAGCGCCTCAATAGAGCCCGCTGGCGCCACGGAAGTTGCTACCCCTTCCGCGTCATCTGTCATCGTGCCAACACCAAGGCAAACCGTAGCGGTATACGTCTTATCCGCTCCGACGATGTACGTGAGCATGCGCGTCGCTTTATTCACTCCAACGACCAGCACACCCGTTGCCATCGGATCAAGAGTGCCTGCGTGCCCCACTTTGCGAGTGCCAGCAAGGCACCGGCACAGACCGACCACCTGATGCGAAGTCCATCCAGCGGGCTTATCAACTACGAGAAGCCCATCCCCCACCGTCGGGTCGATCTCGCGTGCCACGACTCAGTCTCGCTCCTCGTCAGCGCTCTCATGCTTGTACGGGTCAGCTTCTCCTGCGAACTGAGCGCCACGAGCCGCAGCCAGCTCAGCATCACGTTTACGCGTTTCCGTCAGCAACTCCTCGATATGCGCTGCTCCCTCAGGAAGCGCATCAAGCACAAATTCCAAAGTAGGAGTTAAGCGGATACCCAACCCCTTACCGACGTAGGAGCGAATGCGCCCCTTGTTCTCAGCCAACGCCTCAGCATTCCGTTCCCGCTCTTCATCATCGCCAAGAACCGAATAAAAGACCGTAGCCTGCTGAAGATCTCCCGTTACGCGCACATCGGTGATCGTGACCATGCCGATCCGCTCATCTTTGACTCGTTCACGCAACGCCTCAGCAACAAGAACCTGAACTCGATCTGCAACCTTACGGGCGCGTGCAGGATCCGCCATAACTTCCACCTTCCGTGCATTCCCGCAGTAGAACGCTTCCCTACGGGCTCTAACCGTCTCTATCTGCTAAGCACCGCGGGTAACAACCTCAACACAGTGCAGGTGCACACAGATGACACATCCTAGATGATCCTGATACCTGCCTGCCCAGGCCGTCCGATCGCACAAATCAGAACAACACCCTAGAAAATCCCATACGTACGGCCAGTGGCCGTGCCCTCGCAAGGACACGACCACCAGTTATGAAGGTTTTTACCTATCTCATCAGGTGCGAGGGATCTCGACCATCTCGTAGGTGGTAACCAAGTCGCCAAGCTGGATGTCGTTGTGCGAACCGAGGTTGATACCGCACTCGTATCCTTCGCGGACCTCAGTGACATCATCCTTGAAGCGACGCAGACCGCTGATCTCCAGCCCCTCAACGACAACCACGCCATCGCGGGTAATGCGTGCTTTGGAGCCCCGTTTGATCGTGCCCGACTGCACCAACGAACCGGCAATGTTGCCGAACTTGGAGCTACGGAAGATCTCACGGATCTCAGCAGAGCCAGTCTCGCGCTCTTCGTACTCCGGCTTCAGCATGCCCTTCAGAGCAGCCTCCACCTCTTCGATTGCCTGGTAGATAACCGAGTAGTAGTGGATGTCAACACCTTCGCGCTCGGCATATTCAGCGTTCTGACCTTCAGCTCGAACGTTGAAGCCGATGATGATGGCGTTAGAAGCCACAGCAAGGTTGATGTTGTCCATCGTGATGGCGCCGACACCGCGGTCAATAATCCGCAAGTCAACTTCATCACCGACATCAATCTGCAGCAACGAGTCTTCAAGAGCCTCGACCGAACCCGACACGTCACCCTTCAGGATGAGGTTAAGAGTGTCGACCTTGCCTGCCGCGAGAGCCTCGTTGAGATCTTCAAGACTGATCCGCTTACGTGCCTTCGCCAGGGAGGCCTGCCTGTCTGCTGCCTCACGCTTCTCAGCGATCTGACGAGCAGTGCGGTCATCAGGAGCCACGACGAAGGTGTCACCAGCACGCGGAACGCTAGACAACCCCAAGACCTGCACCGGACGTGAAGGCAAAGCCACATCCAGGTTGTTGCCGTGCTCATCCAGCATGGCGCGTACACGACCGTAGGCAGATCCGGTGACAATCGAGTCACCGACAGCCAGCGTTCCGGACTGCACCAAGACAGTGGCAGTAGCACCACGACCACGGTCCAGGTTGGCTTCGATCGCAACACCACGCGCATCTTTGTCGGGGTTAGCGCGCAGGTCCAAAGCAGCATCCGCAGTCAGCAGAACAGCTTCGAGCAAACCGTCGATGTTCTGGTTCTGCTTCGCAGAAACATTGACGAACATCGTGTCGCCGCCGTACTCCTCAGTGATGAGGCCATACTCAGCCAGCTGAGCGCGAACCTTGTCAGGGTTGGACTCCGGCAAGTCGACCTTGTTCACCGCAACCACGATCGGCACACCAGCAGCCTTGGCGTGGTTCAACGCCTCAACCGTCTGTGGCATAACGCCATCGTTTGCAGCCACGACCAAAATCGCGATGTCGGTGACCTTGGCACCACGGGCACGCATAGCCGTAAAGGCCTGGTGACCAGGAGTGTCAATGAACGTGATCTTACGTTCTTCACCCTCGAGATCAGTCGTCACCTGGTATGCACCGATGTGCTGGGTGATGCCACCGGCCTCACCCTCGATGACATGAGCATTACGAATAGCATCCAGCAGGCGCGTCTTACCGTGGTCAACGTGACCCATGACCGTGACCACCGGAGGCCGCGGCTCTAGGAGCTCGTCATCTTCGGCTTCAGCTTCGTTCTCAAGGTCGATACCGAAGCTTTCGAAGAGCTCACGCTCTTCATCCTCAGGTGAAACGACCTGAATGTCGTAGCCAAGCTCGGCGCCAAGAAGCTGGAATGTTTCCTCATCCAGCGACTGCGTAGCTGTAGCCATCTCACCGAGGTGGAACAGCACAGTCACCAATGCCGCGGGATCTGCATTGATTTTGTCAGCGAAGTCGCTCAGAGAAGCACCACGGCGCACACGGATGACCGTGTCACCGCTACCGCGAGGAACGTGCACACCACCAATAGAGGGGGCCTGCATCTGCTCAAACTCTTGACGCTTCGCGCGCTTGCTCTTACGCCCGCGTGCTGGCTTACCGCCACGTCCGAACGCACCCTGGGTACCGCCACGACCGCGGAAGCCACCGCCTCCGCCACCGCCACCGCCGGGGCGACCGCGGAAGCCACCGCCGCCACCGCTACGGCCGCCACCGCCACGCGTGGGGCGTTCTCCTGGACGCGGCACCGCTGCAGACTGCGGCATCATTCCCGGGTTAGGACGAGGTGCTCCAGGACGGGGTGCTGGACGTGCCCCACCTTGACCGCCTTGGCCGCCCTGACCACCGCGACCTTGAGGTGCGCCTTGTGCGCCACGGTTACCGCCTGGACGAGGACCGGGACGACCGCCCTGACCTTGGCCGCCCTGACCGCGGCTACCACCGGGGCGAGGCATGCCCTGGCTGGACGAGAAGGGGTTGTTCCCAGGACGAGGCCCACCTTGGCCGCCCTGACCGCGGCTACCACCGGGGCGAGGCATGCCCTGGCTGGACGAGAAGGGGTTGTTCCCAGGACGAGGCCCACCAGGTCGCGGACCGCCGGGCTTAGGTGCACCCGAGCGTGCTCCTGGCTTGGGAGCCCCACCTGGCTTAGGAGCGCCACCTGGCTTAGGGCCTGCTCCTGGCTTGGGAGCCCCACCTGGTTTAGGAGCCGCACTTGGCTTAGGAGCCGCATCCTCAGCAGAGGCAAACTGCGGCTTCTCTGGTGCGGGCTTAGGCGTAGGCGCTGGAGCCTGCGCGGCTTCGGGTGTCTCCGCAGGAGCCGGCGCCGACTCAGGCGCGGGCGCGGCGGGCTTAGGCGCAGCGGGCTTAGGGCCAGGCGCGGCAGGCTTGGGCGCAGCAGGCTTAGGCATGTGCGCACCAGGCTTCGGCGCAGGCTTGGGAGCGCCTGGCTTCGGTGCAGGTGCAGCGGGCTTAGCCGGAGCGTCAGCAGCGCCTTCGCTCAGCTTTTCCTTTGCACCTGGGAAGGTGTCCTTGATTTTCCGTACTACAGGTGCCTCGATCGTCGACGAGGCTGAGCGAACAAACTCGCCCTGTTCCTTCAAATGGTTAAGCAGTGTCTTACTCTCGACTCCAAGCTCTTTTGCAAGCTCGTAGACCCGAACCTTGGCCATTCTCTCCTCAATCTGTGGTCCGAGCCCCGAGTCGAGGAGGCGGCCTTCGAAAGGTCCGCCCGAGACGACATGTTCTCGGACCGCGTTAGTGGGTGCTGCTCATCGCTGAGTACTCATCGGATGCTCATCAGCGTCGAACCCGCTTTCGGTCATTTCGGTGATCCATCACTGGATCTTGTGTGTTCCCGTAGCTTCCACAGCAGAAACCACGTGATCGGCTTGAACAGCCAGAAAAGCTTCTACCAGCGCGGTATCCACCGCAGACCCGGCACGCAAAGCTCTGCCTACTGCACGTCGCCGAACAGCCAACTCCCAACACCGCGGCGTGGCATGCAACCACGCACCACGGCCGGGCAGCTGGCCTGCAACATCTGGTCGAACACGCGTGGTGCCTTCCGTCTCGTCAAGAACAAGACGAAGCAGCTGCGCACGTACGTCGCGCTGCCGACACCCCACACAGGTACGTACCGGACCATCAACGGATGGACTATCCAGCCGTTGCAGTTCCTTTTTCAGGCCGCCCATGTACGCACCGCCCAGTTGCTGCGCCTCCACCAAGAGACCAGAGACATCGGAGCCCCAGGTGAAGGGAAAAACCAATTAGTTGGCCATGAACAACTCGGCATCAACCTGTACATCTTAACGCGCTGTCCCCTCTTTGACACATGCGCAGGCTGTGGCTCATGCCCACACAGGTATAAGCCACAGCCACTTTTACTCCCCGTCAGGAGAAGCCACAGACATACTCTGCGGTGTCTCCGGAGCAGTATCCGGACGAATATCAATTCGCCACCCAGTGAGCTTGGCCGCCAAACGAGCGTTCTGCCCTTCTTTACCAATAGCCAAAGACAATTGATAATCCGGCACTAATACACGAGCAGCATGTGCGCGCGGATCTACGATCTCGACCGACGTCACCCGAGAAGGCGAAAGAGCAGCAGCAACAAACTCAGCCGGATCCTCCGAGAAATCGACAATGTCGATCTTTTCTCCACCCAACTCATTCATCACCGCACGCACACGCGCACCCATCGGGCCAATACATGCGCCCTTAGCATTTACATCACGCGACTTAGACCACACAGCCATTTTGGTGCGATGACCCGCCTCACGCGCCAACGCCGCAATTTGCACCGTGCCGTCACCAATCTCCGGCACCTCCAACGCAAACAATTTCCGCACCAAGTTCGGGTGTGTCCGCGACAAACCAATCTGCGCACCTTTAGGGCCGCGCTTAACGCTCACCACATAACACTTGATCCGATCACCGTGCCGATAACGTTCGCCCGGAACCTGCTCAGCTGCAGGAAGCATTCCCTCAACCGTCCCGAAATCCACCAGAACATTTCGACCCTGGCTCTGCTGGACAACCCCCGTGATGATGTCGCCCTCGCGACCACGGAAATCGCCCAGAACCGCATCATCTTCAATGTCACGCAAACGCTGCATGATGACCTGACGAGCCGTTGAGGCCGCAACCCGACCAAAATCATCCGGCGTGTCATCAAACTCCGGCCCCGGTTCACCACGGCTGCCATCTTCCAGAATCGGAGCCTCTTCACGCGCCCACACCACCACGTGACCCGACTTGCGATTCAGCTCAATCCGCGCATTCCGATACGAACCATCCGTACGGTGATACGCCAACAACAGCGCCTGCTCGATGGCAGGAATAAGGACGTCCATCGAGACGTCCCTCTCCCGCTCCAACAAACGCAGAGCAGCAAGATCGATGTCCATCAGTTGTCCTCCTCATGGCTCGCGAAGTCGACCTCGACATTCGCGTGGGTAATGGATGCAAGCGGCACGAGTACATCGGCAACCGGCTTGGGCTTAGCACCCGGGCTCGAACGAATCGGGTCAGGAGCGATTTCCAACGCCTCCCGAGTAACACTCAACAGCCGACCAGTCGCCTCGACCACGCCAGCGGCATCAACAGAAAGACCATCAGGAACCTCCACCCCCGCAGCAGCAAACCTCACCCGCAATTTACGCCCCACATTGCGGCGAAACTGATCAAAACGCTCCAGACGTCGACCAATCCCCGGGGAAGTAACCTCCAACGTATAGGGCATCTCACCCATAACATCGACCTCATCCAACGCAGCCGCGAAATCCCGCGTCACCTCCGCCACCGCGTCCATATCCACACTCTCCACCCGCGAAGTGGCGTCATCAGCTTCAAGACCACTGATATCCGTGTCAACCACCACAGCCAACACACGACGGCGACCAGCAGGCGTCAATGTCACCGCCTCGACCGTTAAGCCATGCGGTTGCGCACACCGACTAGCAAGCTCAGTCAATGTAGCGATCCGATCGGTGTCAGTCATTACGCACCCCACGCCTATCCGATTGTGGTGATCCTATTGTGGTCAGAAAAAACGCCGCCGTAACCGCTGAAAAACGCGAAAACCCAGCCTCACAACCAAGCCAACGCCCCAACCTCAGCCAGCACAACAACGCCAATGCCCGGACCACTGTACCGGGCATCAGGGACGCGACCTATCTAGATGCCATGATCGTGCACGTGTCTGACCAAGCAATCCACTCGCACAACACCGCTCCTACCCGCCGAAACTTCCTCCGCGCCACAGCAACCGCCGCACTCACACTTACCGGAACGTTCGCCCTCAGCAGCTGCGGCCTGCGCTGGGAAGCCGACGCTGGCGACCTACCCTTCCTCCCCCACGAAAGACACCCCACCACCGAACTACTCACCACCGAACTACAACACGTCACCACCGCATACCACGCCTGCATAACCGCCGGAGCCACCCCCCTCGTCACTCTCCACGAAAAACAACTCCACGCACTACGCGCCAGACTCACCAGCCTGCACGCCACACCCCAAACACCCCCACCACCACCCCATCCCTCCACCAACCCCACCCCCCAAGACCGCGCCGCAGCAGCCCAAGCCCAACTCAACGGCCTTAACCACACCCCCAACAACACCACCGCCTGGTCAACCGCCACCCCACCAGACCTCCTCCTCATCGGGTCCATCCACACCGCCCGCGGCACCTTCGCCCGCCTCCTACACAACAAATCCGAAACCACCCACCCCACAGACGGGTTCACCCAACTACCCACCAACACCGCACAAACGATCTATCAACACGCACACGCCACCCGCTACACCCTCGAAATCGCCGCAGCCCGCACCACCGACAAAACCCGAACCACCGCAAATGCCGCACTCACCACCATCAACCAACTCATCCACGACCTCACCCACACCGCCAACATCACTCCCACCCACGCACCCCCCCTGGGATACCCCCACAGCCAACCCACCACCCCAGCACAACTCAGCCACACCGCCACCACCGCACTACACACCCTCACAGACACGCTCATAGCCGCTTTACCCACCGCAGCCAAAACCAGCACCACCTGCTACAACGCCACCCGACGACGCGCCACTGCCCTCGAAACCCACGCCACCGAATGGGGCTCACAAGCCCGCCCCCTACCCGGAATCGCCTAAAAACGCCCCCTAGCCCGCAACACCTCCACGACATCATCCAAAGAACGCGGCAACGGATCCACCTCCAAACCCAACCGCGACACCAACTCCAAAACCCACGGAACACGCACCCTAGACCCCTGCCCCAAAACCTCGGCAACCGGGCCACAACACACCTGGCCACCGGAAACAACCGCCCCAACATCCGCCCACGCCAACGCCCAATCAACATCATGCGTAGCCACCACCACAGTCGTCCCCGCCGACTCCAAACGCTCCAACGCCACCACAAACTCATCCACCTCAGCCGAATCCAACCCCGCAGTCGGCTCATCAAGTAACAAAAAACGCGGCCGCATCGCGACCGCACCAGCAATCGCCACCCGCTTACGCTGACCAAACGACAACGCATGCGTAGGCCGGTGTGCCAAGTCAGCAATATCCAACAACGACAACGCCTCCTGCACCCTCTCCCTCGCCTGCGCCACCCCCAACCCCAAATTCACCGGTCCAAAACTCACATCCCGATACACATCCGCAGAAAACAACTGATCATCCGGATCCTGCAACACCAACTGCACCATCTGCCGATGCCGGCGCAACCCCTCCCTACTTGGCCGCAAAGCCACCCCATCAACCAACACCTGACCCGACGAAGGCCGCAACGCCCCCGACAACAACCTCAGCAACGTTGTCTTCCCACACCCATTTGCCCCCAACAACGCCACCCGACAACCCACCGGCACCACAAAATCAACCCCCGACAACACCCCCAACTCGCCATACCCAAACGACACTGACCGCGCAGCAAGCCCCACAGAACTATCCATCACCCAAACACTCCCTCAACCCCCAAACCCAGCAACACAACCCCCACAACAACCACAACCGAAACCACCACAAACCTCCACGACCGCACCCGCAACGGCTCCAACGTCACCAACTCATCAACAAACCCCCGACCAGCCAACCCCGACTCCAACCGCACCGACCTCGACCACGCACGCACCATCACAGACCCCATCAACCCCGCCGCCGACCTCGCCGCAGCCCTACGCGACACATAAACTAACCTCGCCACCTGCGCAGAAGTCACCGCCTCCACCGACTCCACAAACACAAAAACAAGCCGGTACATCAACCCCGCCACATCCACCAACGCAGCAGGAACCCCCAACCGCTGCAACGACGCCAACACATCAACCATCGGCGTAGTAGCCCCCAACACAAACACCGCACACGTCCCAGCAACCCCACGCACCAACGCCACCCACGCCGAAGCTACAGACTCAGCCGTGACCGACACCACCAAATCACCCCCCACACTCACCGCCACCGTCAAAGCCCCCACAACCACAAACCCCACAGGAACCCGCAAAGCCCGCACCAACAACCCCACCGGAACCCGCGCAGGCCCAGCCAACGCCGCCACCGACACCACCGCAGCCACCACACCCACCTGCCACGGCAAAGCCAGCACACACCCCAACAAACCCAACGACAACACCGATTTATCCCGCACACAACGCCGCCGCCAAGGACTACCCCAGGCAGCGGCGTCAACAGCAAACCCGTAACCGCTCACTCCTTCTCTACCTCTACACCTGCTACCACCGACCCCCTCCGCCGCGCACGCTCACGCAACACCCCGAAGCAATACCCAAACAACACACCACCAGCCGCAGCCTGCACCGCAAACAAGCCAGACTCCACCTCACCAGACTTCGGTTCAAAAATCGGCTCAAACCACGGTTGCACACCACTGTCAGCAATCATCTGCGTCACCACAGAATCCGTGCCAGCAAACGATTCCTCACCACCACCAGAACGCCCCGACCCCACCACAAAACAACACACCAACAAAGCAACCAACACCCCACCCAACACCCAACTACTCACCAATGAGCGCTTCATCGCACAACCTCCACAGACCCCTGAACATCAGAAACCTTCGAAGCCACGCCCAACCCCCGCAACTCCGGCAAAGCCACCCGACCCAACCACCGGAACACCAAAACACCAACCACACCCTCAGCCAAAGCCAACGGCACCTGCGTCAGCGCAAAAACCCCCAAAAACTTCACCGCAGAACCCATCACACCCGAAACAGCATCTGGGTATGCCAACGCCAACTGCACGCTCGTAACGCAATACGTAGACAAATCCGCCAACGCCAACGCAGCGAAAACACCAACTTCGCGCCCCACAAACCGAAACACCGACCACGCCGCAGAACCCACCCACGGCCCCACCACACCCATCGAAAACACATTGGCCCCCAACGTTGTCAAACCACCGTGAGCCAACAGCAAGGCCTGAAACAACAACACCACCGTTGATAAAAACGCCATCACCGGCGGCCTAAACAACACCGCACCCAACCCAGTTCCCGTCGGATGACCAGAACTACCTGACAAACTCGGCAACTTAATCGCAGACAAAACAAACGTAAACGCCCCCGCAGCGCCCAACAACACACGATTCTCAGGACGCTCACGCGTCTCAATCAACACCGCCCGCGCCCCATGCACAACAAACGGAGCCGACACAACCCCCCCACGCCACACAGTGGCCAACAGGTAAAAACCCCTCAGCGATATGCATTGCTACCGACCTCCCGAGAACCAACGACCTCTCGAAACGAAACGGAACGAATCTTTGCTTAAACCCCACCCGCACAACACGCGAATACAAGCAAGCAACGACACGAGTAGCCCCGGATCACAACGGTCTACTCACAACTCCCGCTCTGACCTACCAAGCATGTCACCGCGCCCTCCAGCAAACACACAGCAGAACAATCTGTCGCATCACATCTGGGTCTGTTAGAAACGTGCCTATGGCACAGATCACCCTCGGCGGTAACCCCATCAACTCCATTGGCTCCCTGCCCACCAACGGCACCCAAGCCCCAGCGTTCACCCTCACCGCAGCCGACCTGTCTGACATCAACCTCGACACATTCAAAGGTCGCCGCATCGTCCTGAACATCTTCCCCAGCATCGACACCGACGTCTGCGCCGCATCGGTGCGCCAGTTCAACGAAAAAGCAGCCTCACTCGACAACACCACAGTCCTAGCCATCTCCATGGACCTACCCTTCGCCCTGAAACGCTTCTGCGGCGCTGAAGGCATCGACAACGTCACCTCCGCCTCAGCCTTCCGTTCCACCTTCGGCCAGGACTACGGAGTCACCCTCACCGACGGCCCCCTCGCAGGACTGCTCTCCCGGGCCATCGTCGTCATCGACACCGACGGCACCATCATCCACACCGAACAGGTCCCCGAAATCGGCCAAGAGCCCAACTACGAAGCAACCCTTAAAGCTCTCGCCTGACCTAAAAACACCAACAGCCAGTGGGGGTGGGGGAAGCACACACATGCTTCCCCCACCCCCACTGGCACATCCACCCGCCTCAGCATCGCGCCCGCAGCGCCACCTCACCTACCGTGTAGGCATGCCAAACTGCCTCGCCGACGCACTCTCCCCATATCTACGCCAGCACGCCGACAACCCCGTTGACTGGTGGCCGTGGTGCCCCGAAGCATTCGAAGAGGCACGCAAACGCGACCTTCCCATCCTGCTATCCGTCGGATATGCCTCCTGCCACTGGTGCCACGTCATGGCCCACGAATCGTTCGAAGACCCCCAAATCGCAGGAGTAATGAACACTGCCTTCATCAACATCAAAGTCGACCGCGAAGAACTCCCCGGCGTCGACTCCGTCTACATGACAGCAACCCAAGCACTCACCGGCCGCGGAGGCTGGCCAATGACCGTTGTCATGACCGCCGACGGCGAACCGTTCTACGCCGGAACTTACTTCCCCAAACAGCAATTCCTCACCCTGCTCACCCAACTCGCTGAAGCTTGGGCAGGTAGCCGCGAAGAAGTCAACGCCAGCGCCTCACGCATCACCACCGCCCTGCGCGAATACCAAGGCACAACCCCCACCACTTCGGGAATCGACGCACCTACCCTCCACGAACAACTCGCTGCCGCCGAAGAAGCCATCGCAGACGAAATCGACTGGGAAAAAGGCGGCTTTACAGGAGCACCGAAATTCCCGCCATCGATGATCCTCGACTGGCTACTACGCCATCACGACCGCACCGGCACACCCCGTGCCCTCCACGCCATCGAAGTCACCACCGAAGCCATGGCACGCGGCGGCATATTCGACCAACTCGCTGGAGGATTCTCCCGCTACTCCGTTGACGAAGACTGGGCCGTACCTCACTTCGAAAAAATGCTGTACGACAATGCCCAACTCCTGAGCATCTACGCCCGCCTAGCAGAAAAAACACACTCACCACTTGCCACCCGCATCACCACCGCCACCGCCGAGTTCATGCTCAATGAGCTACGCAACGCCCAAGGTGCCTTCGTCTCCTCTCTCGATGCCGACACCACCTTGCCCGGAGGAGGCACCTTCGAAGGGTTCACATACATCTGGACGCCCGCCGCCCTTAAAGCCGTACTCGATGATGATGGCCCTCGCGCCGCGGAACTCCTTTCCGTCACCGAAAAAGGCACTTTCGAAAACGGAACCTCCACCCTCCAACTCCACAACGACCCTGACGACACCACCTGGTGGGAACAAACCCGGCAACGCCTCCTTGACGCCCGCCGGCTACGACCACAACCGGCCCGCGACGACAAAGTTATTGCCTCCTGGAATGGCCTAGCCATCACTGGACTAGTTGATGCAGCACGCTCCCTGCAACGTCCCGACCTCATCACCGCCGCCGAACGCGCCGCAGAAGCCATACTCACCACACATGTCGAAGGACTAGACCACCCTGTGCGGGTAAGTCTCGACGGCAACCGTAGCGATGCACCCGCGACCAGCGACGACCTGGGCAACCTCGCAACCGGACTGCTGCATCTGTATTCAGCAACACAAGAACAGAGATGGGCCGACGCCGCACGCCTCCTGCTCGACGAAGCAATCGCCCACTACAGCGACGGACACGGAGGTTTTGTTGATATCCCTGACCACTGCCCCCAGCTCGTCATCACCCCCCAGACCAGTGGTGACAACGCCGAACCTTGCGGACAGTCAGCACTGGCCGGAGCTTTAGTGACGTACGGAACGCAATTCAACGAACCCACCTACCGAGAAGCCGGAATTGCGGCAGTCGCAGCAGGACTCAACCTCGCTGAAACCCAACCCAGATTCGCTGGCCACTACCTCGCCGTAGCTGAAGAAATCCATCGCGATCACAGCAACGCCTAGCCACAAGCCTTCACACAATGGTGAGTGGCGGTAACCAAAAGTGCATTGGTTACCGCCACTCACCATTTCACTACCAATAAATCTCGGTATACCTAAACCGCATGCACTTCCCCCCACCGCGCATCCTCAAAAAGAGTTCAAAAATATTCATCCATATGATGAATTAATCAAATAAAACGCACCTAAAACCCCGCCAAGGTATACAAATTACGCCTCGAAATGAGCGAAAAACAACACTCAAGCAATAAAATGTCGAAAATCACATTTACACCGCTCCTTGCCAGCTACCCCCTTCACCACCTCGAGAGATACCCAGCCAAGAGGACTAGCCTGGCCACGCTTTCCATGCACCCATAAAGCAACACAACCGGAGCACTCAACCATGGACGACGACACGACCAGCCTCCCGAACCCAGGCACGCGCTGGACCCGTCACGGCATTGACCCCACTGAACCACTACGGGAACAAGGACTCTGGTCCTCGTTCCAAGTTATTAACCACCGCATCCTCATCCGCACCGTTGCCGGAGGAGCCAACTACGTAGCGCGCGCCGTCGATCGCGCCAACTTCCCTGGAACTCTTGGCACTATCGCCGGAAATGACTCAGTCCTACTCATCTGCACCGACCACTCCACAGCCAAGCAGCTCATCAGCCCACTCGGCGACCTACTAGGCCCCCAAATCAACATGAGCACCCTCTGAAACAGCAGGAATATAAATACCTGCTAGCGATCCATCCGACCCCAGGAGAAGCCAAATGAACTGAAAACCACATCTATACGCGTGTATATTTTCATATGTATACAGGGGCGCGGTAATAGATTTATACGCTAATTACCTATTCAAATCCCCATAAAACCCACTATGTTTACGAAGTCACCCCACTTCGCACCCCACGAAGGAGTGGTCCCCGTGTCCACACACACAGCCGACACCAACAACACAGCACCCACCAACATTAAACCAGACACAATCTCCGTCACCGCCCTGACCGCACTCGTCATCGGCTCGATGATCGGCGGCGGGATCTTCTCCCTCCCCTCCCAAATGGCCAGCGCAGCCGCCCCCGGCCCCCTCATCATCGGCTGGATCATCACCGGCTTCGGCATGCTCATGCTCGCCATGGTCTTCCAACGCCTAGCCATCTCCCGCCCAGAGATCGACGCAGGCGTCTACGGATACGCAAAAGCCGGATTCGGTAACTACACCGGCTTCTCATCAGCCTGGGGCTACTGGCTCTCCGCATGGATGGGCAACGTCGGCTACATGGTCCTACTCATGGCAGCCCTTGGTGTCTTCTTCCCCGGATTCGGCGACGGCAACACCCGCCAAGCCATCACAGTAGCCTCCATCCTCGTCTGGGTCTACCACTTCCTCCTCCTACGAGGAATGCGCGAAGCCGCCTTCATCAACCTCGTCGTAACCATTGCGAAAATCCTGCCCCTGCTCGTCTTCATCATCATCGCAGTCATCTCATTCGACGCAGGCATCTTCTCCGCAGACTTCTGGGGAACCGCCGACACCAACCTCGGCTCCACCCTCGACCAAGTCAAAAGCATGATGCTCGTCACCGTATGGGTCTTCATCGGCGTCGAAGGCGCATCAATCTTCTCCGAACGCGCACGCACCCGCTCCGACGTCGGCAAAGCCACCATCATCGGCTTCGTCTCCGTCCTAGCACTACTGCTATTCGTCAACATCCTCAGCTACGGCATCGTCCCCCGCACCGAACTAGCCAACCTCGCCAACCCATCCCTGGGCAGAGTACTCACCGCAGCAGTCGGCCCCTGGGGCGCTAAAATCATCGCCTTCGGACTAGCCATCTCCCTCATCGGAGCCCTCCTGTCCTGGTCCCTCATGTGCGCCGAAATCCTCCGCGCCCCCGCCCTAGACAACACCTTCCCCGCCTGGTTCGGCAAAGCAAACAACAACGGCACCCCCGCCGGCGCCATGTGGCTCACCAGCATCTGCGTCCAGCTCATGCTCATCTGGACCCTGTTCAACTCATCCACCTACACCCAACTCGCCCTCCTAGCCTCAGCACTCATCCTCCTGCCCTACCTCTTCTCCGCAACATTCCAACTACTCGAAGCTTTCCGCGCCAAAGAAAACCGCTCTACCGCAGCCATCCTGGTCGGCCTCCTAGGAACCATCTACGCCTTCTGGCTCCTCTACGCAGCCGGCCTTACCTACCTGCTCTACGTAGGCCTCTTCTACCTCATCGGCACCCCGTTCTACGTCGTCGCACGTAAAAAATCCGGCCTCAAAGTATTCGACAAGATCGACACCATCGTCTTCCTCTTCTTCCTCATCACCTCCATATACGCGATCTGGGGCCTAAGCACCGGCCACCTATCACTCTAAAACCCCACCCACACCAGCCACACCCGTGACACGCACGAAAGGAAACGTCATGGCCGAAACCACCAAAGGCGTCTGGTCAGAAGCTGGAAAACTACGCAGAGTCATGGTTTGCCCACCCGGACGCGCCCATGAACACCTCACCCCCACCAACTGTCACGGCCTACTCTTCGACGACGTCCTCAACGTCTCTCAAGCACAAAAACACCACGCACAATTCGTCTCACTCATGGAAGAACGAGACATCAAAGTCCTGAACTTCACCGAACTACTCGCCGACGTTCTCAACACACCCGAACACCGCGCCTGGATCCTCGACCGACGCGTCACCCACCGCACCATGGGCTACGGAGTCTCCGAAGACCTGCGCGCCTGGATGGACGAACTACCCGCCAGCGAACTCGCCGACTACCTCGTCGGCGGCCTGGTCTCCGACGAAGTCCCCCAAGACCTCTTCGGCAGCGGCATCAAGCCATACCACGTCAACACCAACGAACCAGAACTACTCATCGCCCCCCTACCCAACTCAATCTTCACCCGAGACAACTCCGCCTGGATCTACCAAGGCGTCTCCATCAACTCCATGTTCTGGGGCGCCCGCAGCTGGGAAAGCACCCTGGTCAAAGCCATCTACCAATTCCACCCCGAATTCAACTACGACTTCCCCATCTGGTTCGACGCATCCGAAGGCAACCAAGGACACTCCTTCATCGAAGGAGGAGACATCATGCCCATCGGAAACGGCATCGTCCTGGTCGGCATGGGCGAACGCTCCACCTACCAAGCAGTCTCCCGCCTAGCAAAAGGCCTTTTCGAAGGCGGCGGCGCCGAACGCGTCATCGCAGCACGCATGCCCCGCGACCGCGCCACCATGCACCTAGACACCATCTTCACCTTCTGCTCCCGCGAAGTCGTCAACGTCTACGAACCCGTCGTCGAACAACTCACCGCCTTCTCCCTGCGCCCCAGCGACACCGCACGAGGAGGCATCGAAGTCACCCACGACGAAGGCAACTGGATCGACGTCGTCAGCGACGCCCTCGGCACAAAGCTCCACCCCATCTCCTCCTCCGCAGGCCGACTCGGCTCCGAACGCGAACAGTGGGACGACGGAAACAACGTCGTCGCCCTCGACGACGGCGTCGTCGTGGCCTACGACCGCAACCACTCCATCAACGACAACCTCCGCAAAGCCGGCATCGAAGTCCTCGAAATCCCCGGCTACGAACTCGGACGCGGACGCGGCGGCGGCCACTGCATGACCTGCCCCATCGACCGCGACCCCATCAACTACTAACCACGACTTACCACTACACACCCCAAAACCACCGAAAGGACCCCCCATGGCAAAGCACGCCCTCCACGGACGCCACTTCCTCAAAGAACTCGACTTCAGCCGCGACGAATGGCTCTCCCTACTCACCCTCGCCGCAGAACTCAAAGCAGCCAAAAAAGAAAACCGCGAACAGCACTACCTCGCCAACAAAAACATCGCCCTCATCTTCGAAAAAACCTCCACCCGCACCCGCTGCTCCTTCGAAGTAGCCGCCCACGATCAAGGCGCAAACGTCACCTACCTCGACCCCAGCGGTTCCCAAATGGGCCACAAAGAATCCGTCGCCGACACCGCACGCGTCCTTGGCCGCTACTACGACGGCATCGAATTCCGCGGCAAGAAACAAGAACACGTCGAACAACTCGCAGAACTCTCTGGAGTCCCCGTCTGGAACGGCCTCACCGACGAATGGCACCCCACCCAGATGCTCGCAGACCAACTCACCATGCACGAACACTGCGGCAAAGACTACAAAGACATCACCTTCGCCTACGTCGGTGACACCCGCAACAACGTTGCCAACTCCCTCCTCATCGCCGGTGCCCTCATGGGCATGGACGTCCGCATGGTTGGCCCCAAAGAACTCGCCACAGAAGAGTCCGTCCGCGAAGAAGCAGAACGCCTCGCCAAAGAAACCGGAGCCACCGTCACTATCACCGACGACCCCACCAAGGGCGTCGAAGGATGCGACTTCATCTACACCGACGTATGGGTCTCCATGGGCGAACCCAAAGAGGTTTGGGACTCACGCATCGCCCAACTCAAGCCCTACCAAGTCAACAAAGAACTCATGGCCGCCACCGGCAACCCCAACGTCAAATTCCTCCACTGCCTCCCCGCCTTTCACGACCGCAACACCACCGTCGGCGAAGACATCTACCAAAAGACCGGCATGGAATCCCTCGAAGTCACCCACGACGTCTTCGAATCAGACGCCTCCGTCGTCTTCGACCAAGCAGAAAACCGCATGCACACCATCAAGGCAGTCATGGTCGCCACACTCGGAGAAGGAGAGGGACTCTAATGCGCATCGTCGCCGCCCTCGGAGGCAACGCCCTCATGCGACGAGGACAATCCCCCGACGCCAAACCCCAAATCGAAAACGTCAAACACGCCGCAGCCGTACTAGCCACCCTCGCAGCTGAACACGAACTCGTCCTCACCCACGGCAACGGCCCCCAAATCGGTGTCCTCGCCCTCGAATCCATCCACGACGAGCGCCTCAACGACCCCTACCCCTTCGACACCCTCGGCGCCGAAACCCAAGGAATGATCGGGTACTGGATCCTCCAAGCACTCCAAAACGAACTACCAAACCACAAAATCTCCGCACTCATCACCCAGACCGAAGTCTGCGCCGACGACCCGGCCTTCAACAACCCAACCAAATTCGTCGGCGAAATGTACACCCAAGAAGAAGCCGAAAAACTCGCCACCACCTACGGCTGGACCGTCAAACCCGACGGCAACGGCTACCGCCGCGTCGTCCCTTCCCCCCAGCCCACCCGGTGCGTCGAAATCGACACCATCCGCGCCCTTATCGACGCCGGAACCACCGTGGTGTGCGCAGGCGGCGGCGGCATCCCCGTCATCCGCGACGAGAACAACAAACTCACCGGAATCGAAGCAGTCATCGACAAAGACGCCACCGGACGCATGCTCGCCGAACACGTCAACGCCGACGCATTCCTCGTCCTCACCGACGTCCCCGCCGTAATGACCGACTTCAACACCCCACAACAAAAAGAAATCCACCGCTGCACCCCCCAAGACCTACGCAGCCTCAACATGCCTGCCGGCTCCATGGGACCTAAAGTCGACGCAGTCACCGCATTCGTCGAAAACACCGGAAAAATGGCCGCCATCGGACGTCTCGAAGACGCCGTAGCGATCATGGCCGGCACCGCCGGAACCATCATCACCCCCACCGGCGAATACCCCAATAACTAAACAACCAAATCTAGGGCAGGTCACGCACACCACACGTGACCTGCCCTACCAAAACCCCTCCTACCCACCACCAAAGAAAGGCGCTACCAGATGGACATGGCCGCCCGAACCAAAGCGGCACGCCACCGACTCATCGCCCGCATCATCAGCGCCACCCATATCCACTCACAACGAGAACTCAGCAAATCCCTCGAAGCCCACGGCGTCATCGTCACCCAAGCCACCCTCTCGCGCGACCTCAAAGAAATGCGCGCCACCAAAATGCGCGCCGCCGGAGGGGCCCAGGTCTACGTCATCCCCGAAGCAGGCGCACCCGGACAAATGCGACTCGAAGACGGAAGCGGACTCACCTCACGCTTCACCCAACGACTCTGCAAACTCACCGCAGACCTCGTTGTCTCCATCGCCTACGCCCACACCGACGTCGTCCTGCAAACACCACCCGGCGCCGCACAACTACTCGCCTCAGCCATCGACGACGCAATGCTCCCAGGCGTCCTGGGCACAGTCGCCGGAGACGACACCATCCTCATCCCCGCCATCGACGAAGAATCAGCCGCCCGCATCGCACACCAATTCGTTCACCTCTCATCCGCCGAAGCTCCCAACAACGGACGCATAAACCACTAACCCCTTCACCCCTCACACAACCGCAAATCCCCCTCGACCTCATTACGCAACTTCACCCGCGACTCTTTACCTGCCCTCCACCCCGTCATTCCCTCATAAAAACCACGAATCCGATCCATATCCGCAGCCACATCCCCCGTTAGCTCAAACGTTGGGCCCAAACCACCTACTCGACGCCGCATATCCACAAAACCACACGTCACCGGAACACCAGCAGAACGTGCAATCCGGTAAAACCCACTCTTCCAAAACTCCGTCGCAGAACGCGTCCCCTCCGGAGCAATCACCACGCACACGTTCGGGTCAGACAACATCGCCGTGATCTCCTCAACCACACCGATAGGCCGCTTCCGGTCGATTGGGATACCCCCCAACTTGCGAAACAACCAATCAAACGGCCCCACAAAAAACTTTTTCTCCACAATCGCCCGAACGTTATATCCCGTCGCCCAGGTAAACCCCAACAACAAAACCGGATCCATATAGCTGGTATGCGGAGCCACAATCACAAACGGACGATGCTTCCCCGGATCCTCATCAACCAAGCGAACCCTCGCCGCCGCAAGAATCGCCCGGCCGAACAACACACGAACACGTAAAAACATGACGACACCCTAGGCGAAACACACCACGCCCAATCCCGCCCCTGCACCGCAACCACCCCCTCAGGTGCCACCGTGGAAGACAAACACCCATCACACTCCGCGAGCACAGGCACAACGAAGGGAATCTGAAATGAACACGCCCATCGCACACACCGACGGCAGCCCCATCTGGATGGACCTAGGAACCCACGACATCGACGCAGCCACCGCCTTTTACCACGCCATCTTTGGATGGAAATTCAGCAACACCGGTGACGACTTTGGCCAATACCGCATGATCCGCTCCAACAACGCAGCTATCGGCGGAGCCATGTCCACTCTTATCGGCCCAGAAGGCCCCCTGACCGAACCGCACTCCCCCACCGCATGGGGTATCTACCTCGCCACCACCGACATCGAAACCACCCTTAGCCGTGCAGAACAAGCAGGCGCCAGCATCGTCTTCCCCGCCATGCCAGTAGGCGAACTCGGATCCATGGGGCTCATCAACGACCCAACAGGCGCCACCATCGGACTATGGGAACCAGGTAACTTCAACGGAATCGAAGCAACCGCCGCACCAAATGTGCCTGTATGGTTCGAACTCGTCACCAACGAATTCGACACAGCCCTGAACTTTTACTCCACTGCCCTGGGCTGGACCCCACATTGGATGACCAGCGCTACAAGCAACGACAACATGCCCACATACACTCCCACTCCCCCAGAAAACCCCTCCATACGCTACGTAATTAACCACACTCCAGCAGGACCCATCGCAGGCATGTGCGAAGCCCCATGGCTCACCACCCCCATGTCTTCCTACTGGCGCATGTACGTCGGCGTCACCGACACCGACGCAACCATCACAGCCATCACCGAACAAGGCGGCACCCTACTCGATGGCCCCATCAACTCACCCTTCGGGCGCGTAGCCACAGTCACCGACCCTCAAGGCGCCGCTTTCCAGATCTGCTCTGTCCCGCCCAAAAAATAAACATCCACATACAGAGTGCTCATTCTGAACAACACACAGCTATAAAACTGGGAGTAGTGACTCACCCACCAGGTAGCTCACTACTCCCAGGTGCTCTGAGAAAAACGTTGCCGCCACCGCTCCTCCACCCGCTGCCACAACGAAGAATGCAACGAAGTACCACCATCGGTGTGCCCCCGCCACCGCAGCAGAACAACATCCGAAGACACACGCTCAGCCGCTAACAGCTCCAAATCAGTCTCTGCAGGCGCCAACCCAGCCACAGCTTCAGCTCTGGTAAGCACAGCCCCCGAAGGCTCCACCTTCACCCACTGTGGATGTAACAAACGCTCCAGCATGCGGCTACTAGCCCGCACATCATCTTCCAAAAGCGCCCGTTCTAGATCGACCACCACATCGATTTCATCCTGCTCTACATCACCAAACAGCGTTCCTTGACCACACGCAGCGAAAGCAGGCGCAACACCCACTGAAGCCCCACCCAAACCGGGTCCAGGATCAGGCTCAGCACCTTTCGAATAAGCAACTGCAGCGCCATTAGCCAAACGATCCGCAGCCTCGTTCAACTCATGCCCGGCATGACCTTTCACCCATTTAAACTCGACATCCCGCTGGATACCGCCGTTGAGCTCGGCGTCAATCGCTTGCATCAAATCAAGATTGAGAACCGGTTGGCCGTTGCCTTTCTTCCACCCTTTGCGTTTCCATCCCGGCATCCATTTCGTGATCGAGTTGATGACGTACTGCGAATCGCAATAAATCGTCAACGGCCCCGCTTCACGCGTCGCACGCAACAAATCGAGAACAGCCATGAGCTCACCCATGTTGTTCGTGCCATGCGGCCATCCCCCCGCAGCCCACCGATTGTCATCGATGTACCAACCCCAACCTGCTGGGCCTGGGTTTCCAAGCGCAGAACCGTCAGCGGCTGCGATGAGTCGATCTGTCACGTGTTTGTTCCTTTTTATCCAAAGCTGTGCCTCACCTGGCGGCACAGCACAAAATACGAGTGCCATACCGCCAGGTATTCAACGTCAACCGCTGATCTCAGACTTCACCTGCTGAACCAGCTCAGCAAGCGGTACCTCTCGTCGCTCACCCGTGCGGCGATCTTTAATCTCAGCGACAGGAACATCTGCTGCAAGACCCTTACCAAGTACCACAATCGTGGGCACACCGATCAGCTCAGCATCCTTGAACTTCACGCCAGGGCTCACCTTAGGCCGGTCGTCATACAAGACATCGATGCCAGCAGCAGAGAGGTCATCAACCACTTTCTGTGCGGTCTGGAAAATCGCTTCACCCTTACCCGTGGCAACAACATGCACATCCATGGGAGAAACATTGCGTGGCCACACCAAACCCGCGTCATCAACGTTTGCCTCAGCCAAAGCAGCTACTGCTCGGGAAACCCCGACCCCGTAGGACCCCATCGTCACAGTCACAAGCTTGCCGTTCTCGTCGAGAACCTTAAGGCCAAGCGCCTCAGCATATTTGCGCCCAAGCTGGAAGACATGCCCCATCTCAATACCCCGAGCAGCGCGCAGCAGACCAGCACCATCGGGGCTCGGGTCCCCATCACGGATTTCACCAGCCTGGATGACACCATCCACATCGAAATCACGACCAAGCACAAGGTCGATCACATGCGCACCAGCCACATTGGCACCTGTTGCCCAGGCGCTGCCCTGCGCAACAGAAGGGTCTACGCAGTAACGGATGTACTGAGGGTCCTCGGGATCCAAGCCCGAGTTGGGTCCCAAAGCAGTCGGGCCGATGTACCCCTTGACCAAAGCAGGCCACGTGGCGAAATCCGCGTCGGTGAATGCCTCCACCTCAGCTGGAACAACCTGCGCTTCAAGACGCTTAGCGTCAACTTGGCGGTCACCAGGCAGACCAATAACAAGCGGGCGGCGAGTGCCGTCGGGGTACACAAGCATGACGACAACGTTCTTCAATGTGTCAGCAGTGCTCCACGCACGCCCATGATGCTCAGGAACAACCTCATCCAAAACATCAACGAGAGACTCAATAGTTGAGGCATCCGGAGTGTCAATCTGCCGTGCGGGCCCGGTGGCAGCCACAACATCAGCAGCAACTGCAGCGGCGCGAGGCACCTCAACTGCCTCTACGTTGGCTGCGTAACCGCTCTCGTCACACGTCACGAACGTGTCTTCGCCATTCTCAGAAACTGCGAGAAACTCTTCACTTGCAGAGCCACCCATCGCCCCAGAAGTCGCCTTCACGACGACGAACTCAAGTCCCAGCGCCTCGAAGATGCGAATGTATGCCTCACGATGGCGCTGATATGCGGCTTCGAGACCAGCATCGTCAATATCAAACGAGTAAGAGTCCTTCATGAAGAACTCACGTCCACGCAACAAACCACCGCGCGGACGCGCTTCATCACGGTACTTGTTCTGGAATTGGTAGAGAGTGGCCGGAAGATCCTTGTACGAGTTGTACATGTCCTTAACGGCCAGAGTGAACATTTCCTCATGAGTAGGACCAAGGAGCATATCGGCCCCCTTGCGATCCTTCACGCGGAAAAGATTTTCCCCGTATTCACTCCACCGATTTGTTGCCTCATAGGGCTCACGCGGCAACAAGGCAGGGAACAGCAGCTCCTGCCCACCAATCGCATTCATCTCGGTGCGTACGATCTGCTCAACTTTGCGAAGCACCCGTAGTCCCAGTGGCATCCACGAGTACACACCTGGCGCAGAGCGACGAACATACCCAGCGCGGACGAGTTTGCGATGCCCTGGCAACTCGGCGTCAGATGGGTCATCGCGGAGAGTCCGCAGGAAAAGATTTGACATGCGCGTAACGCTCACGTGGGCCTCACTGGCAAAGAAGAGAACTGTGGTTGATAACTAGCTTAAGTGCTCGCCAGCCCAGAGCAGCGCACAGTTACGGTCAACCAGGAGCTGCGCACAAAGAGCTCCACGCCCTCTCACCCCAAGATTCACAGCAAAACGGTGGCAAATTCGCCCACTTCCTCGAATCCCACGCGTCGATACGCAGCAACAGCTGGCTCGTTGTAGTCATTGACGTACAACGTCACAACAGGTGCGACATGAGCACGGGCATACTCAACACACGCCGCGAGCGCCGGAACAGCTACCCCCTGGCCACGCCGGGTAGGCGTTACCCAGACCCCTTGAAGCTGACATGCCCCTAAACCCACCGAGCCGAACTCTGCTTTGAAAATGACCTGACCATCTTCGACTGCGGCAAGGGTGTGGCCACGCCTAATGAGGGCCAGATTAGCGCTGCGGTAAGAAAGACTTCCCGCGTAATCGTTGTAGGGGGCATATCCAATCTCTTCAATGAACATGGCCTCAGCAGCTGGAACGATGATGTCGAGTTCGTCAGGATGGGCGACTCTCACATGTTTATCCGCAGCGACGGTAAGAGCTTTTTCGGGGCCAATTGCCATCAGACGCTGATGAAGTCGCTCTTCAATCGGTGGTCTCCAAAAAGCCTGGATTTGTGACCATAAAGCTGTGACGACATCTGCAGGACCAAAGATGGAGGAAAAGCGCTGTTGATGTCTACGCAAGCGCCCCCCGAAGGCTATTGCACCCTCGATGGACCCTGCGCTCGGAACGATGTTGGCTGACATCCAGCAGACTGCTTCGATTCGTCCCTTTGGTACATACACCAGAGCGTGTCCCTCGCCACGGGAAAGGTCGAGCTCTTGTAGCCGAGCAGCGAGATAGACATTCTCAACAGGATGTTTTGCTAGCAGTTCCAGGGCCTCGTCGATGTCACCGCGCCCAAGGCTTCGAACAGTGCGCGAGGTCCATAACATAGGCGTCATTATCCATGGCGGAGAGCGTTTTTCGCGGCCGAAAAGTTACTGCTAGCCGTGAATAATTTTCATGACAAGAGTGACAGACAAGAGAGCAATAACAACAAGGAACACACCCCGCACGAAGCTCGAACCTCGAGCCACAGCTGTGCGAGCACCGACGTATCCGCCCGCCATGTTGGCCGCAGCCATGGCTAGTCCCAGAGACCACATAACGGCGCCTTGAGGAACAAAAACAACAAGTGCAGCAATGTTTGTGGATGCGTTAGCGATCTTCGCGTGAGCGCTGGCTCCCAGAAAGCTTTGTCCGGCGAAGGAAACAAGAGCGATAACGAAAAAAGATCCCGTCCCTGGGCCGAGCACTCCGTCATAGAAACCAACTGCGATGCCGATGCAGGCGAGAGTGACGATGTGACTGGTGCCGCCGCGCGGTGCAGGATCGCTTGTTCCAACATGAGGACGCATCGCTGTGTACGCCCCGACCACGGCGAGTGCGACCACGATGATGGGATCAAATGCGCTGCGGGGGATGGCTGCTGCTACTGCCGCGCCAGCGGCGGATCCTGCGAAAGCCGTGGGTGCGAGCCAGGCAGCGGCGCTTCGATCGAGGCCTATGCGGCGTATGTATGTCGTGGCGCTGGCAAGCGTGCCGAATACCGAGGCAATTTTGTTCGTCGCAAGGATCTGTGCAGTTGCTGCGTGCGGGAGCAGGATCGACAACATAGGCAGTTGAATGAGCCCACCGCCGCCAACGACAGCATCTACCCACCCGGCAGCAAAGGAAGCAACCAGTAGCAGTATGAGTGGCGCAGCTCCCAGAGAACCAAGGTCGTTGAAAAGGTGGGGAGCGTCGGCGAGCACGCACTGATGCTATCGCCGACGCTCCATCACCATCGGTAAACGCCTGTGTTCTGCTACACGTCAGGAAACAGATACGACTGGGGTGCCCTCGGTTCCTTCGCCCATCTCTGCGGCTATCCGGTTCGCTTCTTCGACGAGAGTTTCTACGATTTGGTCTTCGGGCACAGTCCGGATCACTTGTCCCCGCACAAAGATTTGGCCTTTGCCGTTGCCAGATGCCACTCCAAGGTCGGCTTCGCGTGCCTCACCGGGACCGTTAACAACACATCCCATGACGGCGACCCGCAGTGGCACGGTCATTCCTTCAAGAGCGTCGCTGACTGAGTTCGCCAACTCGTAGACATTCACTTGGGCGCGGCCACAAGAGGGGCAGGAAACGATCTCGAGTTTGCGGGGTTTCAATCCCAGGCTTTGCAGGATTTGGGTGCCGACTTTGACTTCTTCTACCGGTGGAGCAGATAGGGAGACGCGGATGGTGTCACCGATGCCTTGGGCTAGAAGGTGCCCAAAAGCGACCGAAGATTTGATGGTGCCTTGGAAGGCTGGGCCTGCTTCGGTGACGCCAAGGTGCAGTGGCCAGTTACCGCGTTCGGCGAGCATTTCATAGGCGCGGATCATAGTGATGACGTCGTGGTGTTTCACAGAGATTTTGAAGTCGTGGAAGTCATGCTCTTCGAAGAGTGCCGCTTCCATGACGGCTGATTCGACGAGTGCCTCAGCGGTTGGTGCGCCGTACTTGGCGTAGAGGCGTTTATCGAGAGAGCCAGCGTTGACACCAATGCGGATGGATGTGCCGTATTCCTTCGCTGCCTGGGCGATCTCTTTTACTTTGTCGTCGAACTTCTTGATGTTGCCTGGGTTAACGCGTACTGCGCCGCAACCAGCTTTAATCGCGGCGAAGACATATTTGGGTTGGAAGTGGATGTCCGCGATCACCGGGATGTTTGACTTGGCTGCGATAATGGGGAGCGCCTCGGCATCTTTGTCTGTTGGGCAGGCGACACGGACGATGTCACACCCAGCTGCGGTGAGTTCGGCAATTTGTTGCAAGGTTGCGCCGATGTCGTGGGTTTTTGTGGTCGTCATTGTTTGCACGCTGACAGGGGCGTCGCCGCCGACTTCCACGGTCCCGACCCCGATCTTGCGGGAGTTCCGACGCGGGTTAAGCAATGCGGCAGATGGCTCCGGCGTGTGAGAAGCAGGTGAGGGGATTCCGAGATTGACGCTCATAGGCGTCAGTATGTCGTACCGCCTGCGCCACGGCATCAACGGTTCGTGTTCTTGCACCGTTGCGCAGCCGCTATTGCTGTTGTTCTCACCTATGTCTTTAGACAAGAACGAACACTGTCAGTGCGGACATGGGCAGTGTTTGTTTCTCCTGTTGTGTGGTTTTCGTCATGAGAGGTCAGTGGTGGAGGCTCGGGAAAGATCGACAAGAAGGGCAGCGTTTACTGTGTCGACGGCTTTCCTGAGTTTGCGTATGTCTACCCCTTCGGCCTGTGGTGCATGAGGGGGTTCTGTTTTGGTGGCAGCAGTGTGTGCTTCTAAACGGGATGCGGCGAGGGCGATTTCACTAGTGAGTTCTTCCCCCAGCACTCCTCCTGGGCGATTGGTGAGTTTTGACAGCTCGACTGCGTAGGGTTCGTTACGCATGATTTCTGCGCTGTCTTCGGTGATGAGCATGGTGGATGCTGACTGAAGGACGGCTAGCCCTTGGTTGAAGTCGCCTTCTCCGATGTGTTCCACGGCGCGGCGGAGGAATTCACGTTCAGGTAGCGCCGCCTGGGTGACGAGAAGCCCGATTTTGAGCCCGAGGACTCGTTCATGGGTACGTTCGTTAAGAGTTGGGTATCGAGGTTCGACGGCGCCGCCTTCTGCAGTTTGGCTCATTGTGTCGAGCATGTCTCGTGCGGCTTCTGGGCCAGTGTGGTTGGTGGTGCGCAGTGGGACTGCCTTAATGAATGAGGCAGCGAGCAGGGCGATAATGGTTAGCGGTATGCCCGCGGTGAAGACGTCATGGAGAGCATCTGATAGGCCGTAGCGAACGGCTTCGGCGATGATTGGGGGCAGTTTAGCCAAGGCTGTTGGGTCGAGAACTGCTCCAGCGTTGAGGTGTCCTCCTGGCAGGTTGGACTGTCCAGCGGGCATGCGGGCAGCGATCGCTGGGCCCATGTGGCTTGTCAGGACTGTGCCAAATACGGCTACTCCTACTGTCCCGCCGGTGCTGCGGAAGAACTGTGTGGTGGCGGTAGCCACTCCGAGGTCTCGTCGCTGCACGACGTTTTGCACGATGAGGGTGAACATCTGCATGCATGCGCCCAGGCCAATACCGATAACTACGGTGAACAGGGCCAGCTGCAGGTGTGAGGACTGTGGTGAGAGCAGAGTGAGTAGCCAGATACCGATTGCCATCAGGAGGATGCCGGCCAGTGTGATGGCTTTGTATTTGCCGGTTCGTGTGACAACTCCACCGATGACGATGGAGGTAACCACCATTGCGGCACTCATGGGAACCAGCACAGCTCCGGACTGACCTGCGCTCATGCCCAGAACGCCCTGGGCGAAGACAGGCACGTAGATGAGGATGCCGAACATGAGCATGGAGACGGTCAGGTTGGCTATGTTCGAAAGAGTAAAAATGGAGCTGGTAAATAGGCGCAAAGGGATGACTGGCTCTTTAGCTTTGCTTTCTACGGCAATGAACACCGCGATGCTGATCGCTCCGAGGATGTATAGGCCGATTATTTGGGCTGATTGCCATGGCCAGGTTGTTCCGCCGAGGCTGGTGGCAGCGAGCAGGGCAACCAGGCCGATGGTAAGTGTTCCGATTCCGGCGTAGTCGATGGTGGCGTCGATGCGTTGTTGGTCAGGTTCGAAGAAACGCCAGACGAACCAGAACGCGATAAGGCCAACAGGTAGGGAGATGTAGAAAAGCCATCGCCATCCGGCGTGGTCGGTGATATACCCACCGGCAAGGGGACCTGCGATGGAAGTGAATCCGAAGATCGCTCCCATGATGCCTTGATATTTACCGCGGTAGCGGGGCGGGATGATGTCACCAATGATCGTTTGCGACAGGGGCATGAGTGCCCCCATGCCCAGGCCCTGCAAGGCACGGGCGAAGACGAGGAACCAGAAGTTTGTTGCGGCCCCGGATAATGCCGAGCCAAGCATGAATGTTCCTAGACCAGCGAGGAAGAAGCGTCGGCGGCCGTAGATGTCGGAGAGTTTCCCGACGATTGGAACAGATACGGCGGTGACCAGCATGGCGGTAGTAGCGAGCCAGCTGTAGTGCTCCATCCCGCCCAGTTCAGCGACGATACGTGGGATTGCTGGCCCGACGATTGTTTGGCTGATCGAGGAGACGAGCATGCCCAGCAGGAGGCCGATAAAGACTTTTCGTCCTGCGGGGTCAAGACGAAATTCATCCGGGGCTGGGGTGGGGCTGTTGGGCATGTGGAGACCTCCTGGGTGGGTGCGCGTTTCCTCAGGCGTCTTCGGCGAGGTGTTGGCGAGGTGTTTAGTGCGGCCTATGGGTGGACCATGGGGAGCAGTAATACGCGATTTCTCTGCTTTCTTAACTCACAAAAAGCATAAGTGCACTCCTGCAAAATTTCACTACTGCTACGTACACTACAACCATGCACACCACAAACAACCAACTCCCTCACAGCAACCAACCCACCCCCCAACCACCCCATCGACCCGCTCCCCCACCCACCGAAGGTCTACGCGAACGCAAGAAACGCCAAACCCGCGCACGCATCCACCGCAGCGCCGTCGAACTCACCGACCAACACGGCCTCGACACACTCACCATCGAAGCCATCGCAGCCCGAGCCGACGTATCCCCTCGAACCGTCTTCAACTACTACCGCTCCAAAGAAGCCGCAATCCTCGGAATCGACTCAGACATTCCCGAACAAGTCACCGCCGCTCTCGAACAGCAACCCCCAAACATCTGCCCCCTCACAGCACTACGCAACGCCCTACGCTCCCTCATCACCGCACCACGCATCGATGAAGAATTCACTGCCACGCGACGCCGCGTCCTGACCGACCACCCCGAACTAGCCACCACAAGCATGAGCTTGGTCATCGAGACCGAAAAATCCCTCACCAAAGCCCTACTCACACGCCTGACACACAACAACACAGACACCAACAACGCCCACCTGCACATGCAAGCAGCGTTACTAGCCACCGCCGCAGTAGGCGCCACCCGAGCCACCTGGGTAACCCGCGCGCACCACGACCTCGACCCACAAAGCACCCTCGAAACATTCGAACGCGCCTTCGACGCACTCCAGACCGGTCTCCCCCCCACCCCCACAGCAACTACAACCGCACCGGCGCCACCACGTCCGCATACACCAGCAACACACCCATCCCGATAAACAACAACGTCACCACATATGCCAACGGCATAGCCCGAGCAACATCGACATAGCCAGGATCAGGGCGCCGCCGCACCCGCGCCACCACCTTCGTGAAGCCTTCCCACACAGCTCCCACCATGTGCCCACCATCTAGCGGCAACAACGGAATCATGTTGAAAACAAACAACGCGATGTTCAAGCTCGCCACCAACATCCACATCGCCGCCCACATAGCCCCCGGGTCCGACAGCCACGCCACCCGCCCATCAGCTACCTCACCGGCAATACGCCCAACGCCCACCACACTCATTGGGCTATTAGCATCCCGATCAGCACCGGCAAAAGCTGCCTGCCACACACCAAACAACTTGGCTGGCAATACCGCAACTACCTTTACCGTCTGCACCACTCCGTCGGCCAGGAACCCGGGGACCGCCGTAATCGGCTGCGGAACAAATGCGCTGACAGGCGTGCTCGTCATCCCCATGTAGCCAGCCTTCTCAGTCAGCGGCGCCCCGTGAGCATCAACAATCACCCGCCCCTGCTCATCAACTCGCGGCATCTGCACCGCAATCGGGGTCACTTTGAGCCTCACCTGCTGACCACCACGCTCAACCACCACATCCACCGTGCGCCCGGCAGCAGGACGCACAGCGGTAGCCACATCCATAGTCCCCCTCACCTGGCGGCCATCAATCGATACAAACTGGTCACCAGGACGAAGCCCTGCTGCTGCCGCAGGTGAAGGCGTATCTGCCGCGGTGCACGGCTTCGTCACATCTTGGGCTCCTGCCCCCACCACCGGTCGCACACACTGAGCCACAGAAACAACCTTGGCCCCTACTGACTCAGCAATACCGTGTGTCGTAAACACTCCTGCCATCACCACCCCAGCAATGACCAGATTCATCATCGGGCCACCAAACATGATGGTCAGCTTTTTGGGAACCGACAGCTTATAGAAGACCCTGTCCTCTTCACCGGGACGAATTTCAGCCAACGACGCTTCACGAGCCTGCGCAACCATACCTGACCATGGCCACACACGCCCACTACGAGTGCGACCTGACTGCTCATCAGCAGCCGAAGCGTTCTGACTACGCTCAGAAACACTCAGATCCTCCGCACCATCACGAACGCGCGCCTGCTCTGCCCGCGAAGGTGGGTACATGCCGATCATCCGCACATACCCACCTAGCGGTATGGCTTTAACCCCATACGTGGTCTCTCCCCACTGGCGCGACCACAAAGTTGACCCAAACCCAATCATGTACTCACGGCACGCAACACCGAACTTCTTCGCCGGCGCCAGGTGTCCAATCTCGTGCAACGCAATCGACACTGCAATCGCAAAAGCCATGAACAGCACACCAAAAACGAACATCATGGCCGTCGACTCCTTCTTCCAGCGAATTCCTGCACGAAAAAGCTTCTACGACTGATCGACCGTGAAGCTCACACCCTGTACCGATTGTGCAACGATCACCTAGCGATAACTGATCCCGCCACGTCACGCGCCCACGCATCAGCGGCCAGCACCCCAGCTACATCATCAGCGTTGCCTGACTGCTCTGCCCGCTGCACCGCCTCATGCCACCGGTTCACCACCAGCTCCACCGTGTCCACAATCTCCAAGAAACCGATACGGCGATCATGGAAAGCATCAACACACACCTCATTGGCAGCGTTATACACAGCGGGATACGTTCCCCCCATTTCCCCAACACGGCGAGCCAACGCCACTGCAGGGAATGCTTCTTCATCCAGCGGGAAGAACTCCCACGCACTCGCTTTAGACCAGTCACATGGCGCTACCGCTGCTGGAACACGATCTGGCCATGCCATTCCCAAAGCAATCGGCAACCGCATATCCGGCGGCGATGCCTGAGCAATCGTAGATCCATCAACAAACTCAACCATCGAATGCACCACTGACTGAGGATGCACAGTCACTTCGATAGACGAAAAAGGAATATCGAAGAGCAGATGGGCTTCAATAACTTCCAAACCCTTATTGACAAGCGTGGCCGAATTAGTAGTTACCACTGGCCCCATATTCCATGTTGGGTGAGCCAAAGCCTCCTCCGGCGTGACATTAACAAGCTCTGCACGGCGCCGTCCGCGGAAAGGTCCACCGCTTGCTGTCACCACAAGCTTGGCAACCTCACTACTCTTTCCAGAACGCAACGCCTGCGCCAGAGCCGAATGCTCTGAATCTACTGGCACGATCTGCCCTGGCCTGGCCGCCGCCTTAACAAGATCGCCCCCCACAATCAGTGACTCTTTATTGGCTAACGCCAAGGTATTTCCAGCCTGGAGCGCAGCAAGAGTCGGAAGCAAACCAATCGATCCCGTAATGCCATTGACCACCACATCCACAGACTGACCAGCAACCTCTGCCACCGAATCACCCCCCACTAGCACCTCGGGGATCCGCTGCACACCAGCTGCTCGCAGCGCTGCATGCACTTCTTCTACTGAGCCCTGCGCAACCGCAAGCACATCAACATCAAGCTGGGCAACCTGCTCGGCAAGCACCCCCAGTTGCCCACCACCAGCAGCCAAACCCGTCACGCGAAATCGATCTGGATTACGTAGGGCTACATCTACTGCCTGCGTACCGATCGACCCAGTGGATCCCAGCAGAGTTACTGTTCGTTGCGTTGTCACCGACACATCGTTTCATGCACACCTAGGCGGTAAACAAGCTTGGTTATCTCCCATCCCCCTTCTTGACGCGTAGGCTACTCGAAACCCTTTTCTATCTTTTACCTGCGTTCAAAGGACCCCACATGGCAAACAAAGACGGGCTCTCCCTCGGCTACCGCCTCTGGTGGAACATCCGCAGAGTGGCAATGAGCATATTCGGCCCTGCCCAACTTGGCGATAACGACCCGTTGCACCGTTTGAAAGCGGAACGTGAAACCAAAATTGCCCAGTACCACGCCCAACAGAACTAGCAAGATAATCACCGCTCCGGTCTCTTGCATTGCACAAGGCGCATCGACCGGTAAGGGCTTTTCAACGTAGCTAGGCGCCCAGAACTCAAAGAGTCTGGGCGCCTAGCTACGTTGAAAAATAACTACCGAGCTCGGCTCGTGCGAGCCGCTGAGCTATGTATCACAGCGGCTCGCACAGAACAGAATTAGCCAGCCACGATGACGTAGAGGGTCCGAGGACCGTGCACGCCTTCAACACGAGACAACTCGATGTCACTCGTAGCGCTACCGCCACTAATCCAGGTCACTGGGTTGCCCGCACGCAATGAGGGGGCAACCAAAGCCGTGGCTTCAGGAATATCGCTGACGATTTGGTCGGTAGTCACTACACACACGTGAATGTCAGGAAGCAAGGTGAGGGCACGACGTCCCTGGTCTTCAGCGTGGTCAAGCATGATCGTTCCCGACTCAGCGCCTGCAGCACGAGCCGCCGTGACAACAGCATGCGTGGAGTTCAGCTCAGCGCGAGTTCGAGCCCCAGCAGTAGGACCATCGGTGCTTACTGGCACACCGAACTTCTCCACTGCAGCGCGCCACGAAGCGTCAATGCCTTCTGGTAGTACGACACTTTTTGCTTCAGTGATCCGCAAAGCTTCAGCAATGGCAGCGGGGATCTCTTTACGTGCGCACCGAGCGACCGTAGCTCTGTAGTCCTCGACACGCTCAACGAATCGATCAACCACGTCGTCTACCTGTGGGTTGGCCTGCCCATACTCCCAATCCACCGGAGTATCTTCAGCCGGAGACATATCAGCGGGCACATCGGTCAGCCCCTGGCGGATACGCGCCAGGATCTCATCACGAGCGCTCATTCCTGGCGTGTGCGGCGCGCCCGCGGTGAGGTCAGGGCGTTGCAAATCCGTGCTCATCAGTTTTCCCCCTTGCGCTCGCCATTCGTGCCAGCTGTGTCATCGTCACCGTGCTCACGGTTCCACCAACTACGGAACGATTCCGCCGGAGGCACCGGCACGTTCCTTGCTCCTGTCCAGCGAGAGAGCGGTCCAGGAATAGCGCCGATGTGATCGGTGAACTTGCCGAGGCTGCGCCCACCAAAACCACTCATGTTGGTAGCGGTCTTCCAGCGGCGGGAGTCTGACATCATCCAGGCTGCAGAAGCCATGAGAGCAGGCTCGGTGTGGGCGATGAAGGGGCGGGCAAGCCGCTTCTTCTTAAACTTGGCGTTCGCTTCTGCCTTTTTGGCGCTAACAACCTTGTTGCGCATGTAGACGAGCAGCTCCGGAATCGGGATGCGCACAGGGCACACGTCGAAGCACGCGCCGCACAGGGTGGAGGCAAAAGGTAGAGAGCGATCGACCTTGGAAGATGTTCCGCGCAACTGCGGGGTGAGGATCGAGCCGATTGGCCCTGGGTACACCGAGCCGTAGGCGTGACCACCGACTTTTTCATAGACAGGGCACACGTTGAGGCAGGAGGTGCAGCGAATGCAGCGCAGTGCCTCACGACCGTGTTTGTCCTGGAGAACGTTGGTGCGGCCGTTGTCGATAAGAACCACGTGCATGGCTTTGGGGCCGTCTTCGCCACCCTTATCGCCGCCCGGTCCCGTCCAAAGGGTGGTGTAAGGGTTCATGCGCTCGCCCGTAGACGAACGCGGCAGCAACTGAAGGAAAACCTCAAGGTCTTCAACCGTCGGGACAACTTTTTCAATGCCGACAACACTGATGAGCGTCTCCGGCAGGGTTAGGCACATACGGCCGTTACCTTCGGATTCGACAACTGCCAGAGTTCCAGTTTCGGCAACTGCGAAGTTAGCTCCGGAGATACCTACCTTGGCGCGCAGGAACTTTTCGCGCAGGTGTTGGCGAGAAGCCTCTGCAAGGTGGGCTGGCTCGGAGTCCAAACCTTCGGGAGCAGGGCGGCCATAGGTACCCATCTCGTCGAGGAAGATCTCGCGTACTTCACTGCGGTTGCGGTGAATAGCCGGCACGAGGAAGTGGCTTGGCCTGTCATGCCCCAGCTGCACGATGAGCTCAGCGAGGTCAGTCTCCCAGGCTGCGATGCCCGCGTCTTCAAGGGCCTCGTTCATCTCGATTTCCTGGGTGGCCATGGATTTAACCTTGACGACCTCAGGGTAAGTAACGTCACCGTTGTTTGCCTCGGTGCCTTCACCCTCGCTGACTGCGTATTGGGAGAGTGCATCTTTAACGAGGCCGACGATGATTTCGTTCGCTTCGGCTGCGTCACGCGCCCAGTGAACAGTTGTTCCTGCTGCAGTAAGTGACTCTTCTAGCTGGACCAAGTATTGGTCCAGGTGCCGCAGGGTGCGGTTCTTAATTGATTCACCAGCGCGACGAAGCTGTTCCCAGTTGTCTAGCTCTGCTACGACACGACCACGTTTGCCTCGGATCATGGTCATAGCGGTGTGCAGGTTGCCTCGCTGCACTGGCTTGCCTAGCTGCACCTTGGCTGCTGAGGGGAAGGCGTCCGAGTTGATCAACTCTCCGGGCGGCGGCGAAGGAGTCAACCGGCCCTCGGCGTCGCGCGGCAGTGCTGGCATACCGATGAACGTGGTGCTCATTTGCGCACTCCTTCCCGTGAGGCCCGGGAAGATCCGGGGGTGAACTGTGCCTCTTCAGTGGAGGCAAGAATTTCGGCGAGGTGGACCGGACGGATACCGGCGTTGTTGCGCCCGAGCACGCCGGAGATGTTCAAGAGGCAGAGGTTGTCTCCTGCGACGAGGTACTCCGCTCCGGTATCTGCGACGTGACGAGCCTTATCTGCGGCCATCGCAACAGACACATCCGGGTTCTTCATCGAGAACGTGCCACCGAATCCGCAGCAGCGGTCTGCGTCTTCGAGTTCCAGCACGGTAATACCGGACACGGCCTGGAGAAGACGCATCGGGCGATCTCCAACTTTGGCCATGCGGACAGAGTGACAAGTCGGGTGATAGGTGACCTTGTGCGGGAAGTAAGCGCCAACATCCACCGTTCCTAGAACATCAATGAGGAACTCAGAGATGTCATATGTACGGGAGGCGATGTCAGCTGCTTCGCGACGCAACCCGCTGTCACCAGCGTGTTCAGCGAGCATCGTGTGCTGGTCGCGCACAGAGCCTACGCAGGAACCAGACGGGGCCACGATGTAGTCGTAGTCGCTGAAGGTGTTAACGAAGTTACGAACGAGCGGAATAGTCTCGTCGAAGTAGCCCGAGTTTGTGAAGGCCTGTCCGCAGCATGTTTGCTTCTGCGGGAAGGTCACTTTCACGCCCAGGCGCTCCAGCAAAGTGGTTACTGCTTTGGGGGTGTTAGGGAACATCGCGTCGTTGGCACAGGTTGCGAACAGCGCGACGGTGAGTCCCTCACCTGGCCGGGTGCCGGCCGGTGAGGAGGGTGCGGCTGTGGTCATGTTCTCGTTCTCCAGGTGGTGTCGGGTGGGTTGATTCCCCGGGGTGCACGGGGAAGCTGTTTGTTACGGAAGCAGCCACGCAAGGACGGGGGTGGACATGAGGCCCGAAACGACGCACATGAACACCAGCAGAATGAGGCTCCAGCTAATAACTCGGCGCAGGATGACAGATTCAGAGCCAGCTAGCCCGATCGCAGAAGCGGCGATGGCCAAAGACTGCGGAGAAATCATCTTGCCGACAACGCCACCTGCGGCACCGGTGCCGACCAGAAGACCCTTGTAGCCGATTTGGTCTCCAACGCTGGCCTGTAGCGGGGAGAAGAGCAGGTTGGCTGAAGTGTCAGAGCCGGTGACGTAGGTACCGATCCAGCCCAGGATCGGAGCCAAGAAGGGATACACAGCGCCTGCACCAGCAACCCAGAGGCCAAGAGCGTATGTCTGACCGGAGTCACCCATGACGTAGGCAAGAGCAACAACAGCGCCGATGGTGAGCATCGTGAAACGCAGCTTGACAACGTTGCGCCAAAGCTCAGCGAAGATCTCTTTGAACGAAACCTTGTAGATGATTCCAACGAGGATTGCGACCAGGGCAAGCAGGGTGCCGGGGCCAGAAAGCCAAGCGATGGTGTAGGTGGCGTGGCCAGAGGGCTTACCGGAAACGCTCATGAGCTCCTGCAGGCCAGGCCATGAAATCTTGAGGTTGGTGGCGACTAGGGCGTTGTGAACAGCCGGGATGGCTGCGATGGAGAACACAACGATGACAAGGATGTATGGCACAAGCGCCATGAAGATACGCCCGCCGGTAAGAGTTTCGTTGTCGTCAGTAACGCGCGCAGGTGCTTGTTCTTCCAAGCTCGGATCCATCGGAGCCCCCACACGGGCAAGAGCTTCTTCGCCACCGCGGGGTTTCCAGAAGCGCAGGAAGGCAATGGCTGCAGCAACGGTGATGACGGCCGCGAAGATCTCTGTGAGGTTGTAGAGCGGTGTAGCGGAGACGACCCATTTTGTGGCGCCGAAGATCACACCGATGAGGATGGCGAACGGCCAGCATTGAGTGACACCCTTTTTACCGTCCATGACGAACAGGAGGAGGAAGGGAACAAGGAGACCGAGAAGTGCACATACGCGACCGGTGATAATGGCGACCTCAGTGACGCCTACACCGCTTACCTGGGCGGCGGTAAGGATGGGAAGCCCGACAGCACCGAAAGCAACTGGAACGGTGTTGGCGAGCAAGGCCACAACCGCTGCGCGTAGTTTCGAGAACCCGATAGCGATGAGCATGACTGTGGCGATGGCTACCGGCGCACCGAAACCTGCGAGCGCTTCGAGAAGGCCACCGAAGCAGAAGGCGATGAGCATACCCAGCACGCGGGGGTCGTCACTGATCAGGAAGAAGGTACGGCGCAGGTCGTCGAACCTTCCGGAGATGACGGTCACCTGGTACATCCAGATGGCACACAGCAGGATCCATACGATGGGGAATTGGCCGTAAATGAAGCCGTGCGCACTGGTCGACAGGGCCATGCCCACGGGCATGGAGAAGACCGTAACCGCGATGACCAGGGCCACTGCCCATGAGGTAATACCAGCGATATGTGCCTTCCATCGCAGACCGCCCAGAGTGATGAGCATCACCATGATCGGGATGGCGGCCACAAGCGCCGAGAGCCACTGCGATGGGAGGGGACTGGGATTGGGCGTGAATGCCGCAAGGGCTGGAAGCATGAGAACTCCGTTGTCCATGGGGGCGCCGCGGAGGGCTACCCGTAGTTGGGCCGGGTGATGGGCGCCACTGCTTTGGTCCGACCATTAAAGGACATTGCGGTCGGTCATGCATCATGGCGTGGGTACTAAATCGCTCAAGTGTCGTGCGTCACGCCACCGTCGAGCGAGAATGATCGTGAACGATTCCCACCGCTGGCTCAAATTCTGGAGGATTTGCATGGCACACAAGGCCCAGGATGGGGCTGCTGACACGTCTGGCCCTTCCTGGCACCCCGTCACCAAAAAGAAGGCTTACGAGCAGGTCATCGCCCAGGTTGAGGAACAAATCGTGGCTCGGCGGCTACGGGTAGGGGACCGCCTTCCTGCAGAACGTGAGCTTGCGACAATGTTGGGTGTCTCCAGAGCTGGCGTGCGAGAGGCAATGCGCACGCTAGAAGCGCAAGGTGTGGTCTCTGCCGACGTAGGAACAGACGGGGGGACGTTCGTTACGACCATGTCGAGCGAGGCAATCACGCGCATCCTTCGCTTACACGTGCATCTTTCCCACTTCTCAGTGCCAGAAGTTTTAGAGGCTCGTATCCCTTTAGAACGTAGAAGCGCCAGGCTAGCGGCGTCACAGGCCTCTGAAGAAGATCTCGCGAAAATGCGTGAGGTTCTTGATGAAATGGCTGATCCCGCAACACCTCGCGACAGGTTTAACGAGCTGGACACGCAATTCCATGTGCTTGTGGCTGCTGCAGGTCATAACAGGCTTGTCACTGAATTGACTACAGCTATTCGGGAGACGATGACAGGCCCAATAATGCACAGTTTTGATGATGAGGAAGACTGGCATGCTCGCTCAGCTAGCTTGTGTGCGGGCCACGAAGCCATCTTCGCTGCAATTGAAAAAGGCGATGCTCTTCAAGCAGCTGAAGCTGTTGAAAGTCATATTCGTCTTGCCTACGAACAACTGCACTATCACTCGAACTAGCTGAGTAGTCACTTCACTTTCAACTGGTAGCAGCAGCGAGTTGCCCGCATGCGCCGTCGATGTCGCTTCCACGTGTGTCTCGGATGGTTGTTGGCACCCCATGTGCCCGCAGTCGCTCAACAAACTGCTGCATCACACCAGGGCGGGAAGCTGTCCACTTTGATCCAGGGGTGGGGTTGAGTGGAATGGGGTTGACGTGCACCCAGCCTTTACCTCGACGGGTGAGCTCCTCCCCCAGCAGATCAGCGCGCCACGCTTGATCGTTCATGTCCCTGATGAGTGCGTATTCGATCGAAACTCGACGGCCCGTTGCATCGAAGTAGGCCCGGGCAGCATCAAGTGCTTCAGCGACCTTGTACCGATTGTTGATCGGGACAAGTTCATCCCGCAGTTCGTCGTCGGGTGCATGCAGGCTCAGCGCTAGCGTGACTGGTAATCCCTCAGCGGCAAGTCTGTTAATTCCGGGCACGAGACCCACACTGCTCATCGTGATGCCGCGTGCACTCATCCCAAATCCTTCGGGGGCCGGGGCGATCAACCTGCGAATCGCCGCCACGGCGCGTTTGTAGTTCACAAGCGCCTCGCCCATCCCCATGAAAACAACATTGCTTACCCGCAATGGCGCTGTGGCTATTTCATGAGCATCTGCCAGAGGGTAGGCCTCATCATCGTCGGGGTTAGCGAATGCCTCTGCTCCCGCGGATCCCGATTCGCCGCCTCCTGGACCTGCGAAACGCCCTGAACGCAGCAGCACTGCTCCCATCCGCACCTGCTCAACAATCTCAGCAGTCGAGAGGTTGCGAGTGAAACCTTCTTGTCCGGTAGCGCAGAACGGACAATTCATTCCACAACCGGCCTGACTTGAAATACACATAGTCACGCGGCGCGGATAACGCATCAGCACACTTTCGACGAGCGCTCCGTCATGAAGACGCCACACAGACTTGACTGTGCGCCCGTTGTCAGCAACCAAATCACGCACGTTCTCTAACAGCGAAGGAAAGGCTGTTTCTGTGATCTTTGACCGGGATCCTTGAGGAAGGTCAGTCATTGATTCAGGGTCTGTCGTGAAATGTGAAAAATAGTGGGTGGACAGCTGCTTAGCCCGGAAACCGGGGTATCCAGCTTCCTTCATCAGGGCCACCCGTCCTGCCATATCAAGATCAGCGAGATGAGTGCGCGGCAAGGGGTTACCCGGCGCCGATAATGTAATCTGCCCAGGACCAGGGCGCCTGCGCGCCAACACTGGCCGCGCCTGCGCACCGCTACTCCGCCCTTGAAGCGGCTCACTACTAGTCACATTCTCACTGTTCATCACGGCTATTCTCGCAGGAAGCCGCAACCCTCGACAACGCGGCCCCCTCGAGACCTACCCCAAGTGACCGCCTAAGCTCACAGATAACTCAACGATTGCTTCCACATCTGGGGATTACCCTTCCCCGAAGACATTGTTCACCCCAGAACGGGCGATCAACACATGAACGCCCACAACAGCTCGAAGTGAAGGTACAGCGATGACGGAAAGCTTGTGGCGCCGCCTCGCAGGACGCATGCGGCGCTCACGCCCCAAGGCAACTAACGCGGGAACATCCGCCAAACGACGCAAACCACGCACGCCAACAATCGCGCCTTTCGTTCTTAAAGGCGAGTACGAAAAATATCCCCACCCTCTGGCCAACAGCCGTCCAACGCCGGCAGAACATGCGTGGCTACCTCTGTACGGCACAGCCAACCGCGCACCTGCCCTCTCCCCCTCAGGAAAGGCCACCCCAGATGACAAAACCGTGCTGTCATCACTGCGACTACAGCTGGCCGACATCGAAGATGTTCCCTCGCTCAGCAACCTGACCCACGTTCGCGCTTACGCCCCCGGGCTTGTTGAGCTCCTTACTGTTAGTACGCCGGAGGCTGTCATCGCTCCACCGGCAACCGACCTAGCACATCTAGGTTCTCCTGAAGAACTCGTCGAAGTAGCTCGCCACAATCTCGTGCACACTTTGGCCGATATCGGAGAAGAAATCGAAGTGCGCCACTTCGAAACCACCGAAGGACTCACCTTCACTGGCCTTCTAGGCGATTCCTTGTCAGTGGCCAGCCTGGCCATCGAACTGCCCCGTGTTTCACGCCTTCTCCACCCAGGAAGTGACCTCAGCAAAGGTGTCTTTGTGGCTGTGCCAAATGCCCATCACCTCGCGCTGCGCATAGTCGATAACGTCAGTTCCCTCATGTCGGTGGGCCCAATGAGTGTCTTCGCTCGCAACGGCTACAAAGACTCAGGAGCTACCAGTCCCCACGTCTATTGGGCACACGGTGAGCATCTGGAAACACTCACTCCGCTGACAACACACGAACGGGGGCAAATCGCCATTCGTGTACCGCCCGCACTGTCAGAGCTTCTCGACCGCTGAGTGAAGGAGCGCCTTTCCTCTCACGCTGGCAGCAAAGCAGCCATAACTATCCATGCCACCGGGGCGCACACCAACAAAGAATCCATGCGATCCATGAGTCCACCGTGCCCCGGTAAAACTTTTCCGAAGTCCTTAATGCCTAGATCGCGCTTGAGCATCGACTCGGTCAAGTCACCCAGTGTGGCGCACATAGCTAGCAGACCCCCGAAGAGCACGCCCTGCCACCAGGCTGCTCCCAGCGGCAATGCAAACATCACTGCTCCAGCAAAAGCACACATTGCTACCGATCCAGCGAAACCTTCCCAGGATTTGTGAGGGCTCACCGATGGTGACATCGAGGTCTTCCCAAAGCGCACACCGGCTATAAAACCACCAATATCACTGCAAACAGTGACAAGGACAAACGCGATTACACGCCAATGCCCTTCAGGGGCTGTCAACATTAATGCCGTAAATGAGGCAAGAAACGGCACATAACCCAGCACAAAAACACCGCTGCCGATATCGCGTATCCCTGTACGCAGGTGACGACCGATCAGCGTTCGCCAGACGATTACCGCACCAGCTTCTACACCAAAAATCACCAACAGCGCCGCTGGACCTCCTAGGTACGCAGCCAACGGCATCACGGATGCCCCCACCACCACTGGAACTAATGGCACCTCATGTCCACCAGCCACGAACCCGTTCCTTAACTCCAGCACTGCAAACACGATCGCTGGAGTTAAGAGCAGCAGCCATCCCCAGGGCGCCACAAACAAGGATGCAAGAGCAAGAACCCCCAACGCCACCCCCACGCCGACAGCGACCGGAAGATTCCGGCCCCCCTTCGACTTTTTCTCAGGTGGCGATGAGGGCTCCACAACAGGTGCATTCACCCGATCAAACCTCGAGTAGCTCTGCCTCTTTACCCTTCAGGAGGGTGTCAACCTTCTCAACGAACTTTTTCGTCAACGCTTCGAGATCTTTTTCATAGCGGGCGCCTTCATCTTCACCAACCTCGCCATCTTTAACAGCTTTGTCGATGGCGTCTTTAGCGTGACGACGCACAGAACGCACAGAAACCTTCGCGTCTTCACCTTTACGGTTCGCGAGCTTGATGTATTCCTTGCGGCGCTCTTGAGTCAGCGCAGGCATGATCCCTCGGATAACAACGCCATCATTGCTCGGGTTAAGCCCCAGATCCGAGTCGCGCAAAGCTTTCTCCACGGCTCCTAGCGAACTACGGTCATAAGGAGTCACAAGCACGGTGCGTGCATCTGGAATCTGCACAGAGGCAAGCTGCTGCAAAGGTGTCGGAGCACCGTAGTAGTCGACCATGATCTTGTTAAACAGACCTGCGGAAAGACGACCGGTACGAATGTTGGAGAACTCCTCCCGGGCGACCTCCAAAGCCTTCTCCATCTTTTCCTCGGCTTCGAGCATCGTGTCATCCAACATGTGCGGCCCCTTCTGCGTTATCGACTGACTAGACTGCTCGCCCCCGGCGATATCGGAGAACACCTAAGCAGCTCAGCATTCCTGCATCAGACTCTACCCGCCTCCATCAAGCGCTGTAGACCTCGGTACCGATCCCATCGCCACGCAGCGCCCGAGTAATGGCTTGCTCCTCCTGCATGCCGAAGACAACCATCGGCATTTTGTTCTCACGACACAAGGCAAAAGCGGCCGCATCAACAACTTTGAGACCCTGGCTGATCGCGTCACTGTAGCTAACGCGATCCAGCTTGACTGCCGTTGCGTCTGTTCTTGGGTCACCGGTGTAAACGCCGTCTACGCCATTCTTGCTCATGAGAACTGCGTCGGCATGGCACTCAAGCGCACGCTGAGCGGAGACCGTATCTGTGGAGAAGAAAGGCATTCCTGCGCCCGCGCCGAAAATAACGACACGCCCCTTCTCCATGTGTCGAATAGCTTTGCGGGGTATGTAGGGCTCCGCGACCTGTCCCATCGTGATGGCGGTCTGCACTCGAGTAGGGATCCCTTCTTTCTCTAGGTAATCCTGCAAAGCTAGGCAGTTCATCACGGTGCCAAGCATGCCCATGTAGTCAGCACGGGTACGGTCCATACCCTTCTGCTGCAGTTCTGCGCCACGGAAGAAGTTACCGCCGCCCACGACGACCGCTACTTCAACACCTTCCCGCACAGCTACAGCGATCTGCGCGGCAATTCCACGAACAACATCTGGATCTACGCCTACAGCCCCACCACCGAAAGCTTCCCCAGACAGCTTCAGCAGAACACGTTTGTATGCACGAGCACTCACGAAAAATCTCCCCACATCGGCGAACCAATTCAAACCATGTTGCCACGCATGGCGAACCACAAGCGACTTATACAAAGAAGTCACTCACACAAAAGAAGTGACCCACCAATAAAGGCAGATCACTTCTTAAAAAGATTTCCCGTTGCTGCCTATTTAAAGAAACAAAGGGAAAGGGAACCTACTCGGCAGAAAATGCTTATTTATGCCAAGTAGGCCTACCCCACGACTACGAGATCAGGAACCGACGCGGAAGCGAGCAAAGCCGATAGCTGTTGCTCCAGCTTCCTCCAGCACCTTGGCAACTGTCTTCTTCTGGTCCTTAGCGTACTTCTGGTCAAGAAGGACGTTCTCAGCGAAGTATCCCTTGACGCGGCCCTCGATGATCTTCGGCAGAGCCTGCTCGGGCTTGCCTTCCTCGCGAGCCGTTTCTTCAGCGATACGACGCTCGTTAGCGACCGTCTCTTCGTCAATCTCGTCTTCAGTCAAGACAGACGGAGAGAACGCGGCAATGTGCATCGCGACATCGCGACCAACCTGCTCATCACCACCAGAGAAGGCGAAGAGAACACCGACCTGCGGAGGAAGGTCAGGGTTCGTCTTGTGCAGGTAAGAAACGACGTGCTCACCCTCAATGCGGGCAACACGACGTACTTCCATCTTCTCGCCAATCGCAGCAGCGTTGTCCTCGATCAGCTTCTTAACCGGCTGGCCTTCGACGTCAACCTCCATGAGGGACTCAACGTCGGCGGCGCCACTGGTGGCAGCAGCCTGCAGGATCTGGTCAGCCATAGCGATGAACTTCTCGCCCTTGGCAACGAAGTCCGTCTCGGTGTTGACCTCGACAAGGGTCCCAACGTTCCCTTCAACCTTGGCAGCAACCAAGCCGTTGGAGGCCGAGCGGCCTTCGCGCTTCGTGATGCCCTTCAGGCCCTTGACGCGAAGCAGCTCAACAGCCTTGCCCTTGTCACCTTCAGCCTCATCCAGAGCCTTCTTGACGTCGAGCATGCCCGCGCCGGTCTTTTCGCGGATTTCTTTGATGTCGGCGGTGGTGTAGTTAGCCATCTACCAATCACTCTCTCTCGTACCGGTGGTCGCGACTATCGTCGCGACCACCGTCGTCAAAGTTGTTACGTCCAACAATGGCCATTACGAGCCACAACGGCAGCGTTCACATGCTCAAGAACACGCCATGAACGGTCGAAACTGGCTCAGGCCTGGGCTTCCTCAGCCGTGTCCTGGTCTTCACTCTTTGCCTCGGCAGGTGCTTCAGCCTGCTCACCAGCCAGCAGCTCTCGCTCCCACTCAGCCATCGGCTCGGCCTGCTCACCAGCAGCTGCACCACCAGAGTTACGGGCCATGAGCCCCTCGGCCACAGCGTCAGCAACGACACGGGTCAGCAACGTCACGGAACGGATAGCGTCGTCGTTACCCGGAATGGCGTAGTCAACCTCATCGGGGTCACAGTTGGTGTCCAGGATCGCGACGATCGGGATGTTGAGTTTGCGCGCCTCGGTAACGGCAAGGTGTTCCTTCTTGGTGTCCACGATCCACACGGCAGAGGGGACCTTGGACATGTCACGGATACCGCCGAGCGTGCGCTCCAGCTTGTCCTTCTCGCGACGCAGAACGAGCAGCTCTTTCTTGGTGTGACCCGAGCCTGCAACATCGTCGTAGTCAATGGCCTCAAGTTCTTTGAGGCGGTCCAGACGCTTGGAGACGGTGCTGAAGTTGGTCAGCATGCCACCGAGCCAGCGGTGGTTCACGTAGGGCATACCCACGCGAGTTGCCTGCTCTTCAATGCCTTCCTGCGCCTGCTTCTTCGTGCCGACGAACAAGATGTGACCGCCGTGAGCAACGGTCTGCTTGATGAACTCGTAAGCATCGTTGATGTAGGTCAACGACTGCTGCAAGTCGATGATGTAGATGCCGTTGCGCTCAGTCATGATGAAGCGCTTCATCTTCGGGTTCCAACGGCGGGTCTGGTGTCCGAAGTGGACGCCGCTCTCAAGGAGCTGACGCATGGTGACGACGGCCATGCCGAAGCCTCCTGATACTCGTTTTGGTTGACGACTTATCCGCGGAATTACGGCTAAGTCCCTGGTGTCGCGAGAACCGCCACCGAGAAAACCCGGACCGAAGGCGAAACCCCACCATTCCTTCTCTGGCACACAAACACCGGAAGTCACTGGCGAATAACGACACGCGATTTCCTGCAGCTCACACGCCACAGGTTTGAACATCATAACGCCAGCAGCCACTGCCCCGCGACGCCAGCACGCTCTCGCGCGATAACTTCAGTCCCCAACCTGCCTTCCCATCCACAAACAGCAACTTTCCCCACTCATACATTCACTCCACCAACCACGATCACCTACGTGAGCCTCGACCCCATCACCATTGCCCTCATCGCTCTCACCATTGCCACCGGCCCCGCAGGATGGGGAACCCTTCTCGTTGGCACCGGCGTACGTGTAGTTGGCACTGCCATTGCACGCACAGTAGCCACCCAGGTCGTGAAGTCAGTTGCCACAGGAGCCGCTCGAGGCACTCTCACACGCTTAGCTGGATCCGGTGTAGCCAAAGAACTTGAAGGTGTTGCTGCACGCGCACTAGGCAAACAGGTAACCGCAACAACAAGTCAAGCAGCCGCCGTTGGGCAAGGCGCAGCACGCGCAGGCACATCCGCACGAGCAGGAACAGCTGCTTCCGGACGACATGCAAAGAAAAACATGGAAAACATGCTTGCGCTGCTTCCCGCTCCCTACCGCATTCCTCTACGTGGATCTACCCATGTTTTACGTGGCTTCGATAAACCCGCACAAAATTGGCTTCCCGGGCATCGAGGCGTAGACCTCGCTGCAAACGCAGGCGCCCCTGTTCTAGCAGCGAGCAACGGAAAAATTTTTTATGCAGGCAAAGTCGCCACAAAATCAACCGTGTCAATCATGCACGCACGAGGCATCCGAACCACCTATGAACCTGTAATCCCCACAGTTAAAACTGGGGACGTCGTCAAAGCAGGTCAAGTCATCGGACGCATTGCTCCATTTGCCGCTCACTGCGCACCCAAATCATGCCTGCACTGGGGAGCGATCAAAAACGCTGAATACATCGACCCCCTCACCCTCATCGGCGAAGTTCGCCTCCTGCCGTTACGTTGAACAGTTCGCTCTCACGCCCGCGGATGAGCCTGCTCGAAAACAGCCCGCAGACGAGCAGTGGACACATGCGTATAAATCTGAGTAGTGGCCGGCGAAGCATGACCAAGAAGCTCCTGCACATCACGCAAATCAGCTCCATGATCAAGAAGATGCGTAGCTGCACTGTGCCGCAAAGCATGGGGCGAAATATCAGGAACCTCAGCCCGGGCCGCCGCCGCATGCACTGCATCACGTATTTGCCGCACTCCCCAGCGACCTCCACGTGCACCCAAAAATAAGGCTGATCCACTTTCCTTACTCACCAAGTGCGAGCGCATAGAAAGCCACAGACGCAACGCCTGTGCTGCAGGCTCACCAAAAATAACTTTGCGCTGTTTGTTTCCTTTACCAATAACCACAGCAGTACGTGACTCAAGGTCAACATCGTCAATATCAAGTCCAGACAATTCCTGAACTCGAACACCAGTGGCATAAAGCATTTCAAGCGCAGCAGCATCTCGAGAACGGAGCGTTTTAGCCCGCACGGCTCCCGGCTCATCTGTGTCATCAGACTCAGTCGTCAGGAGCCTGATGGCCTGACGTTCTTTGAGAACCTTGGGCAGGTGCTGTGATCGGCGTGGGCTACGGATCCGTAGAGTCGGGTCAATCTGCACTACACCTGCATCACGAGCCCACCGGAAGAAGGTACGCAGTACCGTAATTCGGCGCGCGAGAGTAGCTCGTGATTTTCCTTGTTCAGCTGCTTGAGCTAACCAACTTCGCACGTCATCAACATCGATATCTTGAACTGACTTATGCCCTCGTTGCGCTGCATGGCGCATCGCGGAACGAAGATCGGTGTCATATGCGCGCAGCGTGTGTGGGGATCGTTCTTTGCCTCGATGGTGCTTAAGAAAGCTGAGAAAATCCGCCACGATCTCCTGCGTTCGAGTCTCGAGGCTCTCTTCAACTGTGCCGCGACTACTTGAGTCGCTAGTCGGTTCAGTCACCACTTCACGATGCACAGCGGGTCCACCCAGCGCAAGAAAGCTAGGCGGACCCGCTAGATATTCACGATTTTTCGAGCTATCCGATACTTCGACCACCTGTCGAGCGGCGCCAATGACCGTTGCTGTTTATGGCGAATCCTTCCAGTTCAAGTCGTCCCAAACTCGTAAGAACCTCGCGCGTGCCCATACCGACAATGGTGGCGATCTTGCCCACGCTTCGCGGGCGTGCCGACAGCGCATCGTGTACTGCTGCATCCGATGCATCCAGTGAGTCAATGACCGTAGAAGGAGCTAGCTTTTCTGCTGCAGTCTGCTCCCCCACCGGACTCATCAGTTCGATCACCTCATCCATATCGGTGACGAGAGTGGCCATGCCATCACGAATCATTACGTGACATCCCGCCGAGGCCATCGAAGTCACCGGCCCAGGAAACGCCATGACGACACGCCCCAAGGAAGCAGCAGTACCTACGGTGTTTCGCGACCCAGACCGTAGCCCTGCTTCGACAACTACTGTGCCTGCTGAGATAGCCGCGATAAGGCGATTACGTTGCAGGAAGCGACTTCTTAATGCAGCGCTACCTGGAGCGACCTCGCTAAGAATGAGTCCGGTCTGCGCGATCTCAGCCAGCATCTGTGCATTAGCTGCCGGATACTGCTTGTCGATACCGCAGGCCAACACCGCAACCGTTGTTCCGTGTGCTGCAAGGGCGCCGTGATGTGCTGCAGCGTCGATTCCGTATGCTGCACCGCTGACCACAGTACGACCGCGCTCAGCCAGGGACCAGGCCAGATCGCCCGCCTGATTTATCCCGTAATCCGTAGAGTTGCGTGCGCCCACAATAGCCACAGATCCGCTGCATGCCTCAGCTGCTTGTCGGGGTCCTCGTGCCCACAAAGCAACGGGAGGCACTTCCAAGTCAGCAAGACCGCTTGGCCACTCATCATCACTAGGAACGATGAGACGTGCACCGTACCTGCGCGCAATATCGAAATCCCTGAGAACGTTCAGGTCAGCGAGCCGAGGAGTGAATTGTTGAACTACTTCCTCATGACGCGTAACCACAGCAGCAAGGGCCTGGACGGGGCCGAGCAGCTGAATCAAAGCATGCGCCCATACGTTCCCCGGTTCTGCCAAACGAGTCCATGCAGCTCGCGCCATACGGTCCAGTCCAGCTTCGGGTGAGTCAGCTTCCGTGAAATCCGTAACTGTGTCGACGCCAAGAACTCGAGCTGCAATACCTTCAGCATCCAAGGGTGCTTGCACTCTCTCTAGAGAGGCTCGTTTAGAACTTTTCATGCAGCTGCCCCCAGACGCGAACGTAGACCGAGTGCTAATCCGACGTCTTCACGGGTTGGGCGATCTTTTTCGCTCAGATCAGCCACAGTCCAAGCCAAACGCAGAACGCGGTCATACCCCCGTAATGTGAGTGTTCCCCGGTCAAGTGCACGGTCAATGTCACTGGTAGCAGCGGCAGGTAGCTGAAACTCTCCGTCACGAAGACGTGGCCCCGGCACATGCGCGTTAAGGCTCCACGGTTGGTTTGCCCATCGATGGTTTTGTCTTTCTCGTGCTTTCTTCACTCGCTGGGCAATCACCGCTGAACTCTCTGCCCGTGGCGCTCGTAGCGCTGCTCTCGAGACGCGTTGCACCTGAAGCTGCACATCAACACGATCCAACAGCGGGCCCGCCAGACGACCTAAATAGTCTCGTTGTGCCTTCGAAGAACAACGACATTGAGCACCTTTACCGAAGGCATTCCCGCACGGGCATGGGTTAGCAGCAAGGACGAGCTGGAAGCGTGCTGGGAACCTCGCTGAACCACGAGCTCGGGCAACAACAATCTCGCCAGATTCCAAGGGCTGTCTAAGTGCTTGCAACACTGAGGGCTTGATTTCAGGCGCTTCATCAAGAAAAAGAACCCCATTGTGCGCCAATGAAATTAGCCCTGGACGGACGGCGCCTGCATTGCCACCACCTCCGATGAGAGCAGTCGCCGAGGCTCCATGGTGAGGAGCTACAAAAGGTGCTCGTTTGACCAAACCAGCATTATCAAGCTTGGCCAACACACTGTGCACAACCGTTGACTCCAATGCCTGCACATCGCTCAGAGGTGGCAACAAACCGGCAAGACACTCTGCGAGCAAAGTTTTTCCTGCTCCGGGAGGACCAACAAGAGCCATATGGTGCCCGCCTGCCGCAGCAACTTCTAGAGCAAAACGAGCTTCTTCCTGGCCAGCAACATCAGACATATTTCTGCACACAGACACAGAGGCACTGCTGACCTCAGCTTGCACAGGTGAAAATCCAGCTTGGGCACATGCATCATTGCCTGTACGCCCAACGAGATGGAATTTCACCGCCTCAGCAAGACTGCTCACCGCGAATACACGCGCTCCACTAACCAGAGCAGCTTCAGCAGCGTTCGCTGGCGGAACAAGCACCGTAGTGCACCCCTGCGCGACAGCTTCCAGCACGAGAGGAAGCACCCCCGATATGGGTTTCAACGACCCATCAAGACCAAGTTCTCCGATGTGAAGAACTCGATCAATGGTTTCGGGGGGTAGCGCCTCCTGCGAAGCCAATACAGCCATGGCAATTGCCAAATCAAAACCAGCCCCGGTTTTGGGTAGTGACGCGGGGGAAAGGTTCACAACTACTCGACAATCCAAGCGAGGAAACCCCGAATGGATAACGGCAGCCTTGACCCGTTCAGTAGCTTGACGGCAGGCAGCATCCGGCATGCCACTGACTAAAAAAGTTGGTAACCCTGGCGAAACATCCGCCTCGACCTGGATCAAAGCCCCGGAAAGCCCCAACAGCGTCCCTGAACACGTTCTTCCCAGGCCAGTCATGACACACCAACCAGGTGTTCGATACGTGCAGGACCTGAATCATTCATCCAAATCGCAACGACATCGATACGCACCGAGCGAATAAAACGACGAGCGCCTCGACCACTCGGATGCTCTGCAAACCAGGCCGACGCTAAACGCCTGAGCCGAGCGAGCTTTTCTGCGTTTACGGCCTCAATCGGCGATCCAAACCGCGTACTTCGCCGTGTCTTTACTTCAACGATGACAAGCGTTTTGCCATCGAGCGCAACGACATCAACCTCGCCAGCACTGCATCTCCAGTTACGCGCCAGAATTTCCATGCCTGCAGACACCAGGCGCTGGGCCGCGAGCTCTTCACCGTAGGCCCCCAATGCCCGCCGACTGCGGGCAGCGATTGATCCCATCTGGATCACCTCCACCTGACAGCCTCACGACTCAGGCAGTGGTTCCGCTGACCTCAGATGTGCCTTGGGGACAGGTGAACAGGTTGGGGACAGACACCCCCGTGAAACGAGTTCAGGCGCCGAAATCTTCGTCTGCGATTTCGAGGTCATTCTTTGCAAGTTCCTCGATGTTCACATCTTTAAACGTCACTACACGGACGTTTTTGACGAACCGTGCCGGGCGGTAAACATCCCACACCCATGCATCGCTCATCGAGACATCGAAATAAACCTCGCCGCCATCGCTACGTACTTTCACATCCACCGAGTTACACAGGTAAAAACGACGCTCGGTTTCCACGACGTGGGAAAACAGCCCGACAACGTCCCTGTATTCACGGTAGAGCTGCAGCTCCATGTCGGTCTCGTACTTCTCGAGATCCTCGGCGCTCATGCGCACTCACCTTTCTTCACGTGTGATCCGGCGACTGTGCGCCCCGCTGTGGGAGTGTGCCACACCCAGCAACGCTGGTCTGCCCTTCAGGCACGACTGCCCCATCTGATCCCACCACACCTGTGGGACATGTGCCCAGGTTCCACGAACGCCTGTGCTGCTCAGAGACACCCATACGACCCAACGCAGCACGATGCGCCGCACTGGCATACCCCTTGTTCACATCCCAGCCATACACAGGATGCTTGGCGGAACGCTCAACCATGATGCCGTCACGCTCTACCTTGGCCAACACACTTGCAGCGGCCACTGAAGAGCACGTCCGATCCCCTTTCACCACCGTCACAACCGGGGGCACAGACCTACATACGCTGGCATCCTCAACATCTGTAGGAAGCGCAGCAAAAAGACCCACGGTAGAAGGATCGGTCAACCAGTCGTGCTTGCCGTCCAGAATCACCACATCCGGAATCACGCCACAAGCAGTAAGTGCTCGCCGACCAGCTAGCCGCAACGCAGCCATGATCCCGTGCTCATCTATCTCTTCTGGCTCTGCATGCCCTACTGCCCATGCGCAAGCCCAACGGTGAATAGGTTCGACAAGACGTTCACGAACCGTTGGAGAGATGAGCTTGGAATCACGCAAACCAACCGGGGCGCTGCGTGTATTGGCATCTACGACACACACACCAACGCTGACCGGACCAGCCAAAGCGCCGCGACCGACCTCATCCATTCCAGCAACGAGCGCAGCACCCTGCCTCATCTGCGATCGTTCGAGACGCAACGTAGGAGCTGGCGAAGTCAGCCTTGTCACCGTACGGCGGAAGCATGCGGGGTGCTTCCGGTACCCAGCGGAGCGCTATGCGAACCCTTCTCTTCCTTCACCGCAGACGACCTTTTTGACGGATTTTGTGATGCGTTAGGCACTTTCGAAAAAACTTGCGGATAATCGCTCAACCACGTCGCACGGTTCAGCGGCCAGATCACAGCAAATGCCCGGCCCACAACATTAGCGATCGGGACGGACCCTTCCGTCCCATTACTCGAAGGCTTGTCATGGAATCGCGAGTCACTCGAATGGTCACGATTGTCACCCATCACCCACAATTTTCCAGGCGGAACAGTGATGTTAAAAGTGACACTACTGGGCGGCGTACCAGGGAAAACATACGGTTCGTCGATCGGTTGACCATTAACAGTCAGCTTTCCATCCGCTGTGCAGCACTCCACGTGATCGCCAGGAAGCCCCACGACACGCTTAATCAAGTGGTTCCCTTCATCCTCAGGAAGAACCCCCACCCAACTGAGCACCTTGGCCACCCCGGAACGTGGACGCGGCATCGACGGCGGCAACCAGCCACCTGGATCCTCGAACACCACGATGTCGCCACGCTTGATATCGAAAAGGTCTGGCGTCAGCTTCGAGACCACCACACGATCATCCTCAATCAAGGTGTTACGCATGGATCCGGAAGGGATATAGAAAGACTGCAGCAGCCATGTCTTCACGATGAACGAGATGATCAAGGCAAAAACGACAATGATCACTAGTTCACGCACAAACGCCCACATTGACCCCAGCACACTCGTGCTGTTGCCTCCGCCAGGAGATGACGAGCGGTTTGGCCTACGCCGAAAACCGCGGTTATCCCCTCGCGCGCCGGTCTCGCCACCATGTTCTGGCGAATTGTGCGTATTACTCATCGTCGTTGTGTCCCCGATCTGCGCCCATCGACGCAATTGGCCTGCTGGAACCGTACCCCGTATATCTGTGGGCAGCCCACGAAGCCGCAGATAAACACCTGCATTGATATCTCTAGCAGTAAACGAAGATCCCGCCCAAAGGGTTCACGGCCGGGCATGCAATGGGGCCGCGAGCGAAACCTCGCCCGCGGCCCCCTCACCTAAAACCTGTCAGCGCGTGATCAACGCTTCTCGCGGATCTTAGCTGCCTTACCGTGCAGGTTACGCAGGTAGTACAGCTTGGCGCGACGCACGATACCGCGGGAGACAACCTCGATCTTCTCCACGATAGGAGTGTGGACCGGGAAAGTACGCTCCACACCAACACCGAAGCTGACCTTACGAACGGTGTAGGTCTCGCGAACACCGGCACCGTGGCGACGGATCACAACGCCCTGGAACACCTGGACACGAGTGCGGTTACCTTCAACAACCTTCACGTGAACCTTGACTGTGTCACCGGCGCGGAACTCAGGGATGTCATCACGAAGGCTAGCGGCATCAACTACATCGAGCTTCTGCATCAAATTCTCCTCGCTGCACCGCAGGCTGCAACAGTTCTCACAAGGCCACAAAGACCTCAATAAACAGATTGGTGGGAGCATCCCAGCCTCATGGGGATCCGCAGTCACAATGTGACCCGCACCCCACTCCCCCTGCGGCAGGGGCTTTGAGACGCTCTACAGGAGACAAGTTTGCCAGACGAGCCGACTCCTCGGAAAATCACGGAGCTACTCGAGCAAGGTTTCGCCAATATAACCACCCTTTTTGCACCCAGGCGGGATAACAAAAACAGCAGAACCAATCGGCGTAGTCCACGTATTCAACAAATCTGCCTCATCCAAACGGCGCTGGATAGGAACGAACTGCGCATCCACATCTGCGGCGTAGGCAACAAAAATGAGCCCAGCATCCGTGCCAATTCCAGAAGCATCCTTCTGCCCTGCCAGCACTGGGACCTCATAGCTATAGCCACGACGCACAATTTTGTGACGTGGATCATCGCTGCGAGCCCGGCGCATATGCGCGAACTGCGAGATAACAGGAAACCCACTCTCGGTAACAGCCGCGAAATCTGGCTCATCCTGCTCATGCTTGCCCGTCAAAGGCGCACCATTATCGATACGACGACCAATACTGTGCTCCCGGGCCGCAGGATCAACCTCATCCCACGTATCCAAATCCATGCGGATGCGACGAACAACAACGCCCGTCCCACCCGCAAACGGACCTGTTGGGATCCACACCTGACGCGCAAACTCAGGTGTTCCCGCAGAAGCGTTCACCGTGCCATCGACCTGGCCAAACAAGTTACGCATCGTCGTACCAGGTGCCAGCGTGTCACGCGCATGCCGAAACCCCGGTTGATTCCACTTCACTGTCGCGAAACTCCGTGTGTCTTTCAGGAGCATGCGCGTAGCGTGCGAAAGAGCCGTCGGATCATCAGACCCAATCGTGAGAAAAAGATCCCCACCGCTCCACTCAGGTTCAAGCCGATCCACCTTGAACTTCGGCAAAGGACGCAACCAACCAGGCCCCTGCCCTCCAGCGCGGCGCACAAACTCAGGACCAAACCCAAACGTCACTGACAACCGCGAAGGAAAGGCAGCTAATTCCGGCTCGCTGTCAGCTAACGCACCTCGCCCTGCCATAAGACGAGCCGCATCATCAGTCAGGATGCGCATGAGACGGCGCAACCCTTCCTTATCAATGTCGTCATCGAGTTCAAGCGCCACAAAATTGGCGTGAGCCTGTGCCGGAGTATCCACCCCCGGCTGATGCTCGCCATAAAACGCAATCGTGTCCCCTCCATGCGGGGTATCAGTAGCAGGGATGGCCTGGTCTGGGCGATTATCTGCCCGCTGGCCCCCTGCCTCAGCTCGGGCAAGCCCGGCAAGCCCAAAAGCTGTCGCCGCCCCCCACCCGGCGATCGCTCCCGTTGAGAGGAACGAACGCCGGGAAGGAGTCACACCAAACTCTTCGTCCGTCACGAATGCGCCGCCGAGGAAGCAGCTTTCCCAGATCCGTGCATGTGGTCATGGCCCTCATGCTTGCCATCGCCATGGTCATGACCGCTGTGGTCATGATCGCCATGGTCGTGGTCGGTCGGGGATGCCGTACCGTGGTCATAGTTCTCATTCGCGCCGCTGAAATCCTTCACTGGCGCAGTAACTTTGAAAGAACCGCCATCGCTGGTCATTGCAGTGAACTCGACCTGCTCACCTGCCTTCAACGCCCCCTTCAACCCCATCAACATGATGTGGTCACCACCGGGTTTGAGCTCATGCTGACCATGCGCAGGAATCTTAAAACCGCCCTTGACCTCACTCATCACCATGGCGCCCGAAGCGTCCTTCTTCGTCTCATGCATTTGCACTGACCCAGCTGCAGGGCTGCTCACCGCAGTGATGGTGATGTCCTTATCGCTGTTGTTGGCAAGCGTTCCAAAAAGAGCCGAATTTCCCGAAGCTGCCGCTTTCACCCACGGATCGTGCGCATTGATGGGGCTGGACTCGTTCGCCTGCGTCGTTTGCGCAGCACCGTGATTGGAGCTATGGTCCCCACCACCTCCACACGCCGTAAGAAGCACCGCAGCAGCCAGGACCGCGATGGTAGTAGTTCCACGGCGAGAAATTTTGCGCGAACGAGACAAAGAAAAAGTAGTCATGAACTATGCCTTTCTGGCTGGTCAAAGAGGCTTACCTCTTGACCGGGGACCTCAGCCCCCGAGGGAATGTGCAGTGATTTGCATACCGAGAGGCCATATACGAAGCCTCTCTCTTCACACACAGATCGGCGGACCACGACGAACAAGGCACGCAGCCAAGTACTCCCGCAACATCACAGCTTTGACCGCGGCGCTACCCACAGCCACTCTCACAGCCGCTGGCATCAACACTGGGCACGCAACGCACAGCACCGGACGCAACGCGTCAAGAACAGTGCCGCCCAACTCCAGCAAACGAATCAACAACTCTTCACCGCTACGGACCAACACCACACATACCGCAGCAGCAAACACATGCCCAGCCACCATCAACGGCGACAAGGACATAACGCCCCAAACATCCCCCGAGCTAGAGACAACAGCACCATGATGCAGCTGCCCCCGTAACGCAGCAGCATCAGAACCACTACGCGTCAAAGCGCACAAAGCATGAAGATCTGCGGCCTTCATCCACGCTGACGCTGCATAACCCTTCCCAGCAGCAGTACCAGCCTCCTGAGCAGCGCCTACTAACGCACCCAACTCAAAAAACAGGTGAAAAGCGAATTGGCCCACCAACACCGGAACAGCAACACTCCACCACGCACGCCACCGCCCCACAAGCGGCATAGCAATGAGGAAACCGCACAGCCATGTCACCACCACCACGAGCACAGGCGGCACGCCACCCCCAGCAAATGCGTGCATAAACAGCGCCATAAACGTGGTCGACGAAGCCACACCACACGCTCGCAGCGCACGCGCAGGGACAGGCCAGGTCATAAGCGCATTCTGTCAGGTGTGCGCTACACCTCACCAGCGCATCACTTCAGCTTGCATGTGAGGCAGGTCACTACAGAATCACCGCGCCACGAACCTACTCATCAACAAATGATTAGACCAAGCGGACATTATGCTGATTTTCGTGAAAGACCCCACCACTCCCATCACTGTCGCCGTCGTCAACGACTACCCCATCGTTGTCGCGGGCGTAGCCCACTTACTCGCCAGTGACCCGCGCATCACAGTGGTCGAACACGCCGCCAACACCACTCCCCGCTCCCGGGTCGACATTGCCCTCTTCGACACCTTCGCAGCCGGAGACCACCTCGAAAACGACGTCATTCCCCTTCTCGAAGCCCCCTACATCGGCAAAGTCATCATTTACTCCTGGGACCCACAAGATGCCCACGCCCGCCAAGCCATGGCCCTAGGCGCCGCAGGTTTCCTCGACAAACGCATAAGCGCTGAACAGCTCGCCGACGCACTCATCAGCATCCACACCGGCAAACACACCCACATCCAAGCACCCGACCACACAACACCTGGCGTCAAGAAATGGCCAGGTCAAACAGCTGGCCTTTCTCCCCGGGAAGCAGAAGTAGTCGCCCTGATCACCCAAGGGTTCACCAACGACCAAATCGCCCAATCCTGCTACCTATCCATTAACTCAGTGAAGTCCTACATCCGATCCGCATACCGAAAAATGGGTGTAGAACGTCGTTCACAAGCCGTGTTGTGGGGAATCCAAAACGGCATGCAGCCTCAGACCATACGGACCAGCATCTAAAACCACATCATTTGCTACACAAAAAGACTCACCCCCTAAGGAGGTAGAAAGACACCAACTATCTCGCCAGGATCGAGATATGAGCGACCTCTACGCCATCGACAAAACCGCCCGCCAGCTTGCCTCCCCAAACGGCGGATTCCCCGCCCAAGAACAGCAACACCCTGGACACACCAAAGCAATGAACCCCCTGCCCGACCACGGCGAAAAAACCTGGGTCGGCCACGGAAGACTCACTGGACTCAAAGCCTTCATCACTGGCGGCGACTCAGGCATCGGCCGAGCCGTAGCAATCGCATTCGCCCGCGAAGGCGCCGACATAGCCATCAACTACCTCCCCAGCGAAGAAGAAGACGCCCAAGACGTCCGCACCTGGGTCGAGCGCGAAAACCGCACCTGCGCCCTCCTACCGGGAGACCTCCAAGACGAAACCACCGCACGCCGCATCGTCGAAGACGCAGCAACACAACTCAACGGCCTCGACATCATCGTCAACAACGCCGGATTCCAATGGGCACGTCGCGAAGAAGGACTACCTTCGGTCACTACCGACGAACTCGATCAAGTCATGAAAACCAACCTCTACGCCCTGTTCTGGATCTGCCAGCAAGCCCTCCCCCACCTCAGCCGCGGCGCAAGCATCATCAACGTCAGCTCAATCCAGGCATACGACCCATCCGTATCCCTCATCGACTACGCAGCAACCAAAGCCGCCATTAACAATTTCACCGCCAACCTCGCTGCCGAACTCGGCCCCCGCGGAATCCGTGTCAACGCCGTCGCCCCCGGGCCCATCTGGACACCACTACAACCAGCCACCAAAGGCGGCGACTCCATGCCAACCTTCGGCACAGACACCCCTCTAGGGCGAGGCGGACAACCCGTAGAGTGTGCCGGCGCTTTCGTCTTCCTGGCCAGCCCCGCCGAAGCGTCCTACGTCACTGGCACCGTCATCGGAGTAACCGGCGGAAAACCCATCTTCTAAACCCAAAACAAGCGTGTGACCGACCCTCTTCAGCATTCGCCACACGCTTGTTCCCTACTTCTTACGACTCCACTCTCCTGCCCTGCGCCCCGGACGATACCCACAAGCCCGCATAAAAGCAGAGACCCTCTGGACATCTTCCACCTGACCAGGCAAACGCACAGGCAAACGCCGACCATCACCACCAGTAGCCACCTGCAAAAGAGCCCTGCCTATCCCGCGCCGAACCAAGTCAGGAACCACTGCCAACACCTCAATTTCCCGCGCGACAGCCACACCCGCCTCATCACACACACGCCGATGGCGCACCATCCCCACCAAACGCCCACCAAGGCGACACACATGCGTCACTGCCCCACCCTGACCATCAACCAAAGAATCCGCCATTGAAGGCGCAACCGCTTTGACCAAAGTAAACAACTCACCCGCATCCCCCGGAACAGCAACACTAATTGCTGCCTCCAAACCACCAGCAACTACCTCCGGCACCGCAGAAGCCGGCAACAAATCCGGGCGACGCAACCACGTACGCATCAAACGCTGCTCATGCCGCCACTGCGCAATACGGCCATGGTCACCAGAAAGCAACACATCAGGAACAGACATGCCACGCCACGTCGCCGGCTTCGTATACACCGGATACTCAAGCAACCCATCCTCATGCGACTCCTCCACCAAAGACTCAGCATTACCTACCACACCAGGCAACAGCCGCACCACTGCCTCTGTCATCGTCAGCACTGCCACCTCACCACCATTGAGGACATAATCCCCCAACGACACAATGTCCACCCGACCATCAAAGGCACCCCGCGCATACTCATACACACGCTCATCGATGCCCTCATAACGCCCACACGCAAAGACCAAATGATCCTCGCTGGCCAACTCATGCGCCAAGGCCTGCGAAAAAGGAACACCACCAGGACCAGGAACGATCAACCGAGGATGCTTACCCTCCCCATCAGTTGAGGCCGCCTCAGCAAGAATCCGATCCAAAGCCTGACCCCACACATCCGGCTTCATCACCATCCCAGCGCCACCTCCATAAGGAGTGTCATCAACGGTGTGATGCCGATCAGTAGTCACCTCCCGTAAATCATGGGCCCGCAGATCTACCAACCCCTCACGCCGTGCCTTACCAATCAACGACAAATCAAGCGGCGCCAAGTACTCCGGAAAAATCGTCACGACATCAATACGCACAACTACTCCCCATCCTGCTCACGCCCCAGCTCCAACAACCCCACAGGCGGATCAATCACCACACGACCACCCGCCAAATCCACCTCAGGCACAAGCTCATCAACAAACGGAACCAACGCTTGCCCACCGTCAGCCAACGAGACCTCTAACAAATCCTGCGCCGGACGCGTATAGAGCGCACTGACCACCCCAACCTGCTCACCGCTAACAGTCTCTACTGACAGCCCCAGCAAATCTGCCTCATAAAAACCATCCTCTACACCTTCATCCACCTCATCTTCGTCTTCTGCCCCGGCATCAACGAACAGCCGCACATCACGCAACAACTCCACCGCGCTACGGTCAGCCGCCTCCTCAAAACCCAGCAGCCAAATCCCCTTGTGCACTCGCGCGCTACGTACCGTCAATGGCCCGGCATCTACCGGCTCCGTCACAAACTTCGCCCCAGGAACAAAACGTTCTTCCGGTGAGTCAGTAAACAACTGCACCGTCGCTTCACCCCGCAAACCATGCGGCTTACCAATCCGCGCCACCCGAACCTGCATACCTGCCCGCCTCCCTCAACAACAACCCTTGCACTACGACGACGGCGCCCCCGCAAACGCGGGAGCGCCGTCAATCAAACGTCTACAACTTAGGACTCGCGGTCCGTATCAACAATGTCGACACGAACCTGACGGCCACCAGCCAAAGCGGTGACTACCGTACGCAGCGCATTCGCCGTACGACCAGAACGGCCGATCACGCGACCCAAATCCTCGGGATGAACGCGAACCTCGAGCACGTCACCACGACGATTAGGGCGCTTACGAACCACGACGTCCTCGTCGTTCTCGACGATGCCCTTGACCAGGTGTTCGAGGGCTTCCTCAAGCACGATCAGGCCTCGTCCTTCTCTGCTTCTTCAGCCGGAGCCTCATCCTGAGCAGACTCCGCAGCCGCAGCGGCTTCCTTCTCAGCACGCAGCTCAGACTTCTTCTTCGGAGGGTTCTTCGCGAACTTCTCGTCAGCCTGGTCAGCAGCAGCAAGAGCAGCTTCGTAAAGCTCCTTCTTCGAGGGCTTCGGCTCAGCCGTCTTGTAGGTGCCCTCAGCACCTTCCTCGCCCTTGAACTTCTGCCAGTCACCAGTGACCTTCAACAAGGCCTCAACCTGCTCCGTCGGCTTAGCGCCAACACCCAGCCAGTACTGCGCGCGCTCAGAGTCGATCTCAATCACAGAAGGCTGCTTCGTGGGGTGGTAAACACCGATCTCTTCGATCGCGCGACCATCGCGCTTAGTGCGCGAGTCCATCACTACAACGCGGTAGAACGGGGTGCGGATCTTACCCATACGCTTCAAACGGATCTTGACTGCCACGAGGGTGTCACTTCCTTAACTCTCTCGTGAGGCACGGCGAGACCGGACCAGAACAAATCCGGGGTATCGCGCCTCGGGTGTAGGCGCCCGAAATCCCGGCGCAGTCGATCCGAACATCACACTAAAGCGCGACACGGAGAGCGGCCTGGACCGGGCGGGTACAGCCCACCATTCTGCCAGACAAAAGACCCAACCAACACATCGCCAAACCACGACATGCCAAAACCCCATTCAAACAGGGCGAACCCCCCTAACCGCAGCATGCGCCTCAGAACGCGCACGCAAAGCCAAGGCCACCACACGATGCCGCCCCACCGGCGCAACATCACCAGCAACAGTCAACTCAGCACCCACATCAGCACCCGCCAACCTCATCGCCACCTCAACACGACGCACCTGCCCCTCATCGGTAGGACGCGGCAACTCAATCACCGCCCCCCGAACACCCCTCAACAACGCACCTAAACCCTCATCACCCAACGCCTCAACCACCCCTGCAGCAATAAAAGGCACCTCTAACTGCACCGCCAACTCAACCCCCGCATCCCCCCACTGCGGACCAACCACAACCACCGGAGAAGGCACTGACCCCACCGAAAACGGCACCGCAGGCCACTCTTCAACCGTCATCCCATACGTCTCATGATCCCGCCACGCATGCACACCACGCTCATCCCCCAACCACAAATATGCAGGCCAAAAACCCCTCCGCCGAAACCCCACCGACCGCAACAAACCAGCCGAACGCACATTCCCCGGCTGCACAGACGCCTCCACCCGATGCAAACCCATCCCCAAAGGTTCCGCCTCAAACACCACATCAACAACCAACCGAAACCCCTCAGCAAACAAACCCCTACCCTGATACGGGTCATAAGCGTTGTACCCCACCGCAGCACTCATCGCACGACCGCGCACCACCCCCGTCACATTCACCACCCCGACAATGTCATGCCCTGCATCAGCAATCGGCTCCACCGCATGAATCACAAACGTCCGGTGGGCACTCGTCTGAAACCGCAAATGCGTCTCCAAGTCACGCGGATCCACCGGATTCCACACCCGAATCCGATCCGCAGACAACGCCAAAGCACGCCCATACGGCTCAAGATCATCCGCACACACCGGAGCCACCCACACCCGCTCACCCCAAGCAGTCAACGGCTCCCTCACCACACCAGAAACCCTCCGAACCGGCGGCGAAACCCACCCCGGACGATTCGCCGAATGCCCCGACATCACCACACCACCCCACCCAAAACAGTGCAATGCGGCCTCACCAACACCCGCACATCCTCACGCGGATCATCCAGATAAACAACAAGATCCGCCGGCGCACCCTCCTCAATACCCGGATAGCCCAACCACGACCTCGCAGCCCACGACGCCGCACCAACCGCACCAACATTGCCCAGCCGCGTCTTGGCCAACTCAACGACCTCTAACGCCAACAAACCATGCGGCACCCGACCACCAGCATCCGTACCCGCATAAATCGCCACTCCCGCCTCATGCGCAGCGCTCACCGTCTCATAACGACGCCCATAAAGATCCAACATATGCGCTGCATACGAAGGAAACTTCGCCCGACCAGCCCTAGCAAAATCAGGAAAATTCGCAATATTCACCAACGTCGGCACAATCGCGACACCAGCCCGAGCAAACGCCTCAATCGTGTCAGCAACAAGCCCCGTCGCATGCTCAACACAATCAACCCCTGCCGTCACACAATCACGCAACGACTGCTCAGCAAAACAATGCGCCGTCACCCGCGCACCCTCCGCATGAGCCACCTCCACAGCCTCACCAAGCACCTCTACAGGCCAACATGGCGACAAATCACCCCGCTGACGATCAATCCAATCCCCCACCAACTTCACCCACCCATCACCACGACGCGCCTCACCACGAACACACTCCACCAACAACTCCGGCTCCACCTCATGCGCATAATTGCGGATATACCGCTTCGTCCGCGCAATATGACGCCCCGCCCGAACAATCCGAGGCAGATCACCACGCTCATCCAACCACCGCGTATCCGCAGGACTACCCGCATCCCGAATGAGCAGCACCCCCGCATCACGCTCAGCCAACGCATGCTCTAACGCACGCCCCCGCTCAACCGCCCCCTGCGACTCCAACCCCACATGACAATGCGCATCCACCAAGCCAGGCAATACATGCCCTGAAATACGCTCCACCTCCACCCCCACAGGCCGCGTAAACGTAATCCGCCCACCAACCACCCACACCTCATCACGCACATCATCTGCCGAAACATTAATACGCCCCGTCAGATGAAGAACTCGCCCCTGACACTCCTGCCCCACACCACGCATGCTCATACAACGAAACTACCGCTCCCCAACACAACTCACCCCCTCAACGACGCGCAGCCTCATACCGGCGCAACGCCTCAACACGCTCCTGCGCATGATCCACCACCGGCAACGGATAGCCACAGGCATACCCATCCGGCGCTTTCCACGGCATATGCACAGCCCCACCCGACACATGCGCCAACTCAGGAACCCACTGACGCACATACGAACCATCCGGATCAAACTTCTCCCCCTGCCTCACCGGATTAAACACCCGAAAATACGGCGCCGCATCAGTGCCAGTACCCGCAACCCACTGCCAACCATGATTATTTGAAGCAACATCCCCATCACGCAGATGCTCCAAGAAAAAACGCGCACCATAGGGCCACCACACGTGCAAATCCTTCGTCAAGAACGACGCAGTGATCATCCGAACCCGATTGTGCATCCACCCTGTCGCACGCAACTGCCGCATCCCCGCATCCACAATCGGATACCCCGTAACCCCCTCCTTCCACGCCTCAAACAACTCCGCCGTCACCGCGTCTTTCTGCGGATCCGCGTACTCCATCCCAGCCAACCCATCCCCCAGGTCATGCCACGCCGAATCTGGGTTATGCCACAACACATCCGCATAAAACTCACGCCACGCAAGCTCCTTCACAAACGTCCTCGCACCCTCGCTACCGGCAGCCGCACAATCAGCCACATCAGCCAGCAACGTCCGCGGATGCACCAAACCAAACTTCAACGGCTCAGACATGCCCGACGTGCCATCAACACCCGGCCTATCCCGCTCATCCCCATACTCAGCAATCCCCTCCTGCAAAAACTCCCGCCACCGCTGCAACCACCCATCCGGATGAGCAACCCCCGCAGGCCCATCCCCATCACCCAACAGCCCCTCATACTCATCCGACTCCAACCGATGCCCTAGATCAAGCCCTCGCGGCACCGGAAAAGGGCGATCCCAACCACAATCCAGCCACGCCGAATGAAAACTCGAAAACACCTTGTACGGCGTGCCGTCCTTCTTGCGAACCCTGCCTGGCGAAACCGCATACGGAGTGCCCGTCGCAACCATCGGTACCTCACCCAACGCCTCCAAAACCCGCTTACCACGGACCCTCCCATACGGCGTGGACTCCCCACTCACATGCACACTGCTCGCACCAGCCTCCCGCACCACCTCAGGCACCACCTGCGCGGCATCCCCCACACGCACGCACAACCTGCCCTCATACGATTCCTGCACCGAAACTAACGCTTCCCTCAGCGCAGCCAACCGAGCAGCACCACACCCTTCGAACAAATGCGCTTCTAAAACAAATAACGGCACAACCACACCACCAGCAGCAGCCTCAGCAGCCGCCCCCAAAGCAGGCAAATCCTCGATCCGCAAATCCCGGCGCAACCACAAAACCGACACAGCCATCCCCGAACCCCACTTTCTGAAAAATACCGTCAGTTCACCCTAAAACGCTCTACCCCACCTAGACAGGCCCCGCGTACAGACACCCCGACGGAAACACGCAGTCCTTCCCCCCGCGAGGTCTACGCTCGAAAACACACCAGGACCCCCACCGCAAGAGAGAACCCCATGGGCGAATTGCGCCGATTCATCGACGCTGCACTCCTTAACCCAGTACCTGACACCCACCCCACCCCCACCACATACACCCGCAGACGCCTCACCGCGGCCCTCACCCTGGCACTAGGCACCAGCATTCTGGCCATCAGCCTACGTATCCCACCCGGTGATCCAAGCTTCCACTGGGCAACCCTCGCACTAGCCCTCACCTGGATCGCTGGCGCAGCCATCTCCGGCCCCATCTACGCCGGACACGCCTGGACACGCAAAAAAACCATTGGCAGCCCCATCACCCAATCCCTCGCCCTAGCCGCCATACTCATCGCGCTCTTCCTCACTGGTGCGCTAGCCATCGCACACATCCCCGCCCTTCGAGACCCCGTCGACAACCTGCTCAACCACGCCAGCGGCAACAATCTGCTCATCGTTGCCTTCCTCACCCTCATCAACGGCATCGGCGAAGAACTCTACTTCCGAGGCGCCCTCTACGACGCCCTACCCCGAAGCCACGCCGTCGCCATCAGCACCATCATCTACATACTCGTCACCGCAACCTCCGGCATCCCTCTACTCATCCTTGCCGCACTACTACTAGGCACCATCACCGGACTTCAACGCCGCGTCACCGGAGGAGTCCTGGGCCCAATCATCGTGCACTGCTGCTGGTCCGGATCCATGCTCTTCCTCCTCCCCCCACTACTGCAGACCCTGAGGTGAACCACATGACCAACACGACCCAACCACTCCACGTACTTGTCACCGGCGCATCCGGCTACATCGGCGGTGAACTCGTACCAAAACTCTTAGCTCACAAACACCACGTTCACGTGCTCACCCGCAATGCCTCATCCCTAGATGATCGCCCCTGGAAAAACGACATCACCATCATTGAAGGCGACGCAGCAAACCCCCACGATCTCGACCGCGCTCTGACCGACACAGACGTCGCCTACTACCTGTTGCACTCCATGAACTCCTCCAAAGACTTCCGTTCCCAAGAAGTCAAAATGGCAACTACATTCGCCGACGCTGCAGAACGTGCCCACCTGAAACGAATCGTCTACCTCGGCGGAATCCACCCCGACCATGAACGCCTCAGCGAACACATGGCCTCCCGCGCTGAAGTCGGCCAGATCTTCCTAGACTCCCCCATCCCTGCAGCCTGTCTGCAAGCCGCTGTTGTCCTCGGAGCAGGATCAGTCTCCTACCAGATGCTTAAACACCTCACTGAACGACTCCCGCTCATGCTCGTGCCCAACTGGCTACGCAACCAAGTCCAACCCATCGCCATCAAAGATGCACTGCACTACCTCGCCGGTGCTGCCACGCTTCCCTCCGATGTAAACCGCACCTTCGACATTGCCTGCGACGAGATCCTCACATACGAAAACATGATGAAGCGGTACGCAGCCGTAGCAGGACTGACTCCACGCATCATGCTCCCCATCCCCCTGCTCACACCTGACATCGCAAGCTGGTGGGTAGGCCTTGTCACCCCCATCGACGCAGGAATAGCTCGCCCCCTTATGGGAAGCCTCGTCCACGACGTCATCGCTAAAGAAAATGACATACGTGACTACCTCGGCACACCACCCGGCGGAGTCACCAGCTATGACGACGCCATTCGCGCAGCCATGTCCGACCAGAAAAAACACTGACAACGCCACAGACGCCGCTCTTCTGGGAAAAGCAGCGCCTGCGCGAAAGTTGTCACCCGATCACTTCAAAAAGTCACCGAAGTTCTTCGGAAGTTTGTTTGGGTCAAAGTTCTTCATCAACTCTTCGGCACTTGGCTGCTTTTTAGCGCCTCCCAAAGCCCCGAAGGCCCCACCAGGAACTCCCGTTGTCGCCTCAGCGTCCGCACCGCAACCAAAAGCCGCATCGATAGCAGCCTGACGGGCAGCTTCACGCTTAGCTTTGAGCTCAGCCTCTTGCTGAGCACGTTTAGCAGGGTTACCAGACTTGCCTTTGACAGCCTTGCCCTTCTTCTTACCTTTACCGCCACCTACGACCCCCGGCATACCAGGCATCCCGGGCATACCAGGCATGCCGCCACCATTGCGCAGCTGGCGCATCATCTTTTGTGCCTGACCGAAACGCTCCAGGAGCCCATTCACTTCCGATACATGCACACCCGAACCTCGAGCAATACGTGCACGCCGTGAACCGTTAATAGCCTTCGGGTGGCTGCGCTCATAGGGAGTCATAGAGCGAACCATCGCCTCAACACGATCGAACTCTCGCTCATCCAGCGCATCTAGCTGATCACGCATCTGATTCATACCGGGCATCATTTTGAGCAAGCTCTTAAGCGAGCCCATCTTGCGGATACCCGCCATCTGCTCCAAGAAATCATCGAAGGTGAAGTCCTCAGCTTCGATGAATTTACGAGCCATGCTGGATTGCTGACGTTCATTAAACGCCTTCTGCGCCTGCTCAATGAGAGTAAGCACATCTCCCATATCGAGGATCCGGCTGGCCATACGGTCCGGATGAAAAACCTCAAAGTCCGTCATGTTTTCGCCTGTCGAGGCAAACATGATGGGACGACCTGTTAGGAAACGAATCGACAGCGCTGCACCACCACGCGCGTCACCGTCCATTTTGGTGAGCACAACACCGGTGTAGTCCACCCCAGAAAGGAAAGCTTGGGCAGTCTCCACAGCTGCCTGGCCAATCATGGCGTCAACGACGAACAACGTCTCATCTGGCTGGATAGCATCGCGAATATCACGAGCCTGAGCCATCAACTCAGTATCAATAGCGAGACGTCCTGCAGTGTCAACAATGACTACGTCGCGCTGCTGATGCTTAGCTTCCTCAACGCCACGGCGCGCAACCTCCACAGGGTCGCCATACCCTCGCGTACCAGAGCCGTACTCCACCGCAGCGTCATAGCCAGCAACGTTCCCGCGCTCCGGAGCGAAAACAGGCACACCCGCTCGCTCACCCACAATTTCCAGCTGCGTCACCGCATTCGGGCGCTGCAAGTCAGCAGCAACAAGCATCGGCGTATGCCCCTGCTCTTTAAGCCAGTGCGCCAGCTTGCCCGCCAAAGTAGTTTTACCTGCACCCTGCAAACCAGCCAGCATGATGACCGTTGGTGGGTTTTTAGCGAGCTGAAGCCCTCGGGCCTGAGCCCCGAGAATTTCAATCAGCTCATCATGGACGATCTGCACAACCTGCTGGCCCGGGTTAAGGGCTTGATTAACCTCGGCCGCGAGCGCGCGCTCACGGACGTTGCTGGTGAAGGCACGCACCACGGGAAGTGCTACGTCGGCGTCGAGAAGGGCGATACGGATGTCGCGGATCGTCGAGTTGACGTCCTTCTCGGACACACGGCCGCGCCCGCGCAGATTCGTGAACGTTGCGGTCAGTCGATCCGAGAGAGAGTTGAACACCGCCCCAGGCTACTCGACCGGCGGGGGCGGCACCCACATGGGTGCGGTCAAGATGTGGCGACTTGGCGGTATTGATGACGCTTGGCATCAAGGATCGCGAATGCTCCCGATACGAAGCAGGCTAGGGCCGAGACCATCTCTGCCCACGGTGTGACCCCACCATGAACATCGCTGAGAAAGAATCCCGCCACCGCGATGCACAGGACAGGGTTTGTGAAGAAAAGGCTTCCCCACATGGCAAGTGCTGCCGCTGATGGCGGACGTCGCACTGGGCGGGTCCCATAGTCGAGGGGGGCGAAAAATCGGGTAGATAGGGCGATGAATACAGTCACCGGAAGGACGACGGTAAATACCCACCATCGGTAGTTGTCTATCCAGAAGTTGGAAGCAACGATGTGCTGCGGAACGGCAGTATGAGCTGCCCAGAAAGTAATAAGAGCCCCTAAGAGCAGGATAACTGCGGTTATAGCGGCGCAGGCTCGGCTGACAGTGCAGTTGCGGTAGAGAAGTGCAGCCATTGCGGCGGCGGCTGCAACAAGGGCAATGCCGCACAGCCACGCCGCGGGAGCAATATGCACGGTTACGGGATAGACGATAAAGAAGTCAAAGTCCGATCCTGTGCGATCTCCGCAGATTTTTTCGGTGAGGTCAGTGCCTATGCAGGCAGACCATCTTTTGCTGGCCGCGGCAGCCATGAGAAGTCCAGCGGCGATGAGCAGTCCAGCAGCGAGGAAGATCCTCTGCGGGGGTGGGTCTGGTGTCATCGACGGTTTTTCGGTGACGCGTTGATCCATCCGCTGGCCGACTCCGTGCTGGCTCATTCATCCATCATCACTGACTGATTGTTCGGTGTGGGACTGCTTTTCTGGCACAGGTGAGATTCAGTAGAGGTGGCGTTTATTGTGCTGACCCGGGGTTTTAAGACTGTTGTGTTTGTGTTTTTGGGGACTCAAGGACTCGGTATGCGTCGAGGAAAAGTGTTTTCAGTGACATCTGTAAGAGATATTCCGCATCGTTAAATGGCAAAAAAGAAGCCCCGGCCGATTGCCCGATCGGCCGGGGCTGTCACCCTTTTTATCCCCTCACGTGTTCCACGTTAGAGGCTCATCCTGTGATTCCGCTGTGCTTCTCCGGTGCATTCCCCGCATTATTGAGTTGCGTTGCTAGGAAGGGGAGTTAGCCTTACGGGCGGGGTCTGGGCCGAGGATGGAATCGACGAAGGAAGTCGGATCAAAGGGCGCAAGATCATCGGCGCCTTCACCAATTCCGACAAGCTTGACAGGAACTTTGAGTTTGCGCTGAACGGCTACGACGATGCCGCCTTTAGCTGTCCCGTCAAGTTTAGTGAGAACGATTCCAGTAATATTCACCGCTTCGGCAAAGACCTCAGCCTGAGCAAGCCCATTTTGACCAGTGGTGGCATCGAGTACGAGCAGTACTTCATCGAGAGGACTCTGCTTTTCGATGACACGTTTAATTTTACCTAGCTCATCCATGAGATTGGTTTTGTTATGCAGGCGCCCCGCTGTATCCACGATGACGACGTCGCTACCAGCCTCGGCACCAGCTTTCACCGCCTCGAAGGCAACGGCAGCCGGATCGGCTCCTTCTTTGTCACTTCGAACAGTGGGTACCCCAACCCGCTGACCCCATGTTGTGAGTTGGTCGGCAGCAGCAGCGCGGAAAGTATCTGCGGCACCGAGAGTGACTTTGCGGTTCTCCGCCACCATGACACGAGCAAGCTTGCCGACGGTGGTGGTTTTACCTGTCCCGTTCACACCTACGACAAGAATGACCGCCGGGCGACCATCGACTTGCCTACTAGAAATACGTCGATCCATGGTGGGATCAACCACGCGCAAGAGTTCTTCATGAAGCCAAGCACGGATAGTTGCCTCATCTTGTGCGCCCTCAGCAGCGACGCGTTCCCGTAGCGCAGTCACAATGCTGGAGGCAGCCTCGGGGCCAAGGTCAGCAGCAATGAGGATGTCTTCCATGTCTTGCCATGTTTCCTCGTCGAGGCGCCCCCCAGCGATGAGGGTAAGGAGGCCACGACCAAGGGCCGAGTTAGACCGAGATAAGCGAACACGTAACTGCTGTATTCGTCCCCGCGCATTCGCGGGTTGTTCAAGTTCGACAGGTTCTGAATCTTGTTGCTGTGGTGGCTCCGGTGCAGTGCTGGCTGAGGGGAGCTCGGTTTGGCGGCGCCGTCCTGGCCCGAGGAGCGTGACTAACGTCCCCACGCCAATGACGATCACCCCGATGACGGCGAGGAGAATTCCTCCGAAATCGTTGAGTATCTGATCCACAGGACCAGTCAACCAGGCGAGCATCGCCTGGTGGGCCTTTACTCGGCGCGGCGCAGTCCGGTCGGAGTTTCTTCGTGCTCTGTTGCTGTCTGAGCATTAGTGCCGACGGCACGGATATTGCCGTTCCACCGCTGGCGGGCGTCAATGACGTTTCCGAGTTCGGAGCTATTGGGTAGCGGTGCCGCACCCTGCTCGCCGGGTTTAGTCACGCTGCTCGCGCAGCTTTCGGTGTTCACTTCACTATTGGCGCTGGCCTCGACAGAGGACTTCACGGCGATTTCAGTTTTTTCAACGCACGCAAGCTGGGCTGCACAGACAGCTGGCTTACGCGCCTTACTCGCGGCGAATATCCGTCGCCCACGACCACTGTCACCTTCTCGCTCATCAGCGGTGCGCACCGGTGCAGTTATACGTCGTGCGGCATTGTGTGCCTGAGTGCGAACGTGCACCTTGGAGGGTGTCCTGCCGCTATTAGATGCCCATCGAAGGGCAATCACCATGATTGAAGTGCCTATTGCTGCCACCGCCAGAAGCCAGATTACGAGCGCCACCATGACTACATCATCGACGGCTGAGGCGAATTCGCGATATGTAGTGTGTCGACATTCGGTTACGATCGGGCACATCTTTGGCAAAAATTGGGACACCGGACCTCCACTACAGCTGTGGCGTTCGCAGGCTTTTCCGGTACTCAGATAGTCGCTAGGCATCAACTAACTCTGCCGGTTTAAAGCGGAAAAAGGTTAGCTCACAGGCCTACTGCGTGCTCATTGCTCGTGTTATTTAAGCAATGAGTACGCCCAACACCTACGTATCCAGCACCTTGATTCCACGCTGCTGTGAGCGAAGTTTCCCCGGCGAGCGGCCGGCAGATTTTTCTTTGTAGTTGTCTCACTTGTCGGCACGTTTCTTATCGCAGCGCGCCTCGACGGCGAGCTACTCACGCACTGGCACGATCTTTCTCTGGTGATTCCTGCTGGTTCCGCAGTCGTTGCGAGACCACTCGGGTTACTCCATCTCCACGCATCGTCACGCCGTACAACGCGTCAGCTTTTTCCATAGTGCGTTTCTGATGCGTGATGACAATGAGCTGACTGGACTCGCGTAGCTCTTCAAAGAGCATGAGCAACCGTCCCAAGTTCACATCATCCAAAGCAGCTTCAACTTCATCCATGATGTAGAACGGACTCGGCCGGGCTTTGAAGATAGAGACAAGCAACGCCATCGCAGTTAGGGATCGTTCACCGCCGCTGAGCAGCGACAGTCGTTTTACTTTCTTTCCGGGCGGGCGAGCTTCCACCTCGATACCGGTAGTAAGCGGGCTGTCCGGTTCGGTGAGGATTAGTCGCCCTTCTCCCCCTGGGAATAGTCGAGAGAAAACACCGGCAAATTCGCGCGCGGTGTCTTCATAAGCCTCCATAAAGGCACGCTGCACTCGATCATCAACGTCAGCGATGATCGATAGGAGATCTCGCTTACCGGCACGCAGGTCTTCGATCTGTCCGTTGAGGAAAGCATGCCGTTCTTCCAAAGCCGCATACTCTTCAAGGGCCAGCGGGTTGACTTTGCCTAGTTTGGCGAGCTTCTTTTCGCGGTCTTTGACGATCGCTTCTTGTTCTTCACGGACGTAAGGTCGCGGTTCGGTGGAGATCTGGGCGCTTTTGCGGCGGCGGGTTTTCCTCGGTGCCGGTGTATGTCCTGGGTCTTCAGCAGCAGTCGAAGCATTTTCAGGTGCTTCGGTAGGCGTAGCGGAAGCCACTTCCAATGGTGGGACGAGCTTATCGGGGCCGTATTCATCGAGGAGAATGTCTTCTCCAATACCGAACTCTTCGGTCACTTTGGTGAGGAGATTCTCGATGCGCATGCGCAGTTCAGCTCGCGCCATTTCGTCACGGTGTGCCGTGTCAGTAAGGGTGCGTAGCTCTTCGGCAAGTTGGTCAGTGCGGCCTCGCGCAGCGGCCAGATGTTCTTCGACTTGTTGGCGTTCGGTGGCAATGCCATCACGGCGGCTAGTCCCTATCTCCAACGATGTGGTGATTCGGGCAACGCTGTGCTCAGCGGCTTCGCGCAGCAGGGCAGTGGCTTGGATCTTGCCCTGCAGAATAGTGCGGCGTCGAGCTGCCTCAGTTCGTGCGTTTTCCTCGGCACGGGCTGCAGCTTCGAGCCGGTCCGCTCGGCCTTGACTTGCGCGCAGGCGCTCTTCAGCGGTTCGTAGGTTAAGCAGGCATGAGGTTTCTGCTGCCCGGGCTGTTGATGCGGCAGCTTCAAGGCGAGCCAATTGTTTTGTTGAGGGTTCCTCCGCCTCAGGGGCGGCTAGAGCTGCTTCGTGACGGGCGCGGATTTCTTCGAGGGCGGCCTGGTCTGCTGCGAGCGCGGATGCTGCTTTTTCGGCGGCGGTGGTGAGTTGTTGCACCTGGGTGGTAGCAGCTCGCAGGGTTGCTTGCAGTGCGGCGAGCTTGGCTGTTTTTGCTGCTTTCTCTGCGTCTGTTTTGCGTAGTTCCTCGGTGAGCTGTTTGAGGCGATCTGTGAGAGTTTCAGCCAGGTGCGAGGCGTCAGCTACTACTGTGGCGGCTTGCTCTACGCGAATAGATGCTTCTTCTTGGTGTCGGTGGGCTTCATCACGAGCGGCAGCGATTTCGATACGGCTTGAACCGGGCTCGCCAGCAGCCTGGACAAGGCCGGGTTCGAATATGTCGCCAGCGCGAGTAACCACACGTAGGTGTGGTGTCGAGGGTGCGTGGGAACGCAGGTATTCGACGGCCTCGGTCACGGTTTCGACGCAGACTGTTTTTGCCAACAGGGCAGCAACCACACTGTGTACATCTGGTTTCGCAGTGAGTAGGTCGATGGCTCGCTGTCCGGGGCAGTTGGATTCTGGTGTAGCGCTTGGTAGCAGTTCGCCATCGGCTACCACTATCGCTGCTCCGGCATCGCCTACCGCGCGCAGGTGTGTCAGTCCCTCGATGGCTTGTTCAATCGTCGGGTATGTGACGGCTTCTCCTGCAGCGCCAAGGGCTGCTGCGATGGCAGTTTCCCACCCGTTGTTCACGGTGATCATGGACGCCAAGGTTCCCCATGATGGTGGGGCGTCGTGAGCCAGCAAAGCTTGCGAATCGCTCATGCTGCGCAGCCCCATTTCGAATGCTTCACAGCGGGCGTGAGCACGATCTCGTTCACTGATTGCTTGGCGGTGGTGCTGTTCGGCTTCGCTGAGTGCTTGGAGTGCGGCTGCGTGTTCTTCGCGGACACGAGCCAGCTGGCGTTCGATGTCGGATTCGTTTTCTTCTGCTGAGAGTTGCTTGTGGAGAGCGTGGTGTTCTTGCTCGGCCTCGTCGGCTTTTTTCGTTGCTGTTTCGATCTGTGCCTGGGATGCGGCCCACTGTGATTCGAGGGTTTCCACGCGAGATTGTTTGGCAGCTACCTGTCCAGCCAGTTTCGCTAGTCCTTCTCGCCTGTCAGCAAGGGCTTTAGTGACGGCTGCGATGCGGTCTCTTTCTTCGGCGTGGGCTTGCTCGGCAGAACTGCGTTCTGTTCGGATGGTTTCTAGGTCATTGCGCGCTTGTTCGACTTCTTCGGTCAGAGTTTGTTCGAATTCGCGTGCTTTTTGTGCGTCGGCACGTAGTGCTTCTGGGTCTTTGCCCGTGTGGTTGTGCGTGGCACGTTCCATCTGTTGTAGAGAGTTCAACCGTTCTGTTGCCAACCGACCGTAGGTGGCGAACCTGTCACGCAGTACCTGCAGTTGATGCGTTTGTTCGTTGAGTGTTTCTGCCTCGCGGGCAACTTCTCCTGCCCGCGCTGTTGCTGCCGCGACTGCTTCTTTGGCATGTGCGAGTTGGGCTTGGACTTCGATGGCGCGTGCTTGTAGCGCTGTGTGGTCGGCTTGTTCCTGGGTCAAGGTGGCTTGTTTCTGCACCAAGTCCTCTGCATATAGGCGCAGTCGGGCGTCTCTGACTTCTGCCTGCCATAGGGCGGCTTTTCTGGCTGTCTCTGCCTGGCGTCCTAGCGGGCCAAGACGGCGGCGCACTTCACCTGCGAGGTCGACGACGCGGCTGAGGTTGACCTCCATCGTCTCCAGTTTTCGGAGTGCTTTTTCCTTGCGGCGTCGGTGTTTGAGCACCCCTGCTGCTTCTTCGATGAGTCCGCGGCGTTGTTCCGGCGTGGATCGCAGAACGTCATCGAGGCGTCCTTGGCCGACGATGACGTGCATTTCTTTACCGATGCCTGAGTCAGACAGGAGTTCTTGAATGTCGAGCAGGCGGCAGGCTGTGCCGTTGATCGAGTACTCCGAGCTACCGGCCCGGAACATTGTTCGAGAGATTGTCACCTCGGAGTAGTCGATGGGTAATGCGCCGTCGGAGTTGTCGATGGTCATCGTCACTTGGGCTCGCCCTAGCGGTGCGCGACCTGAGGTGCCAGCAAAGATGACGTCTTCCATTTTTCCGCCGCGCAGCGATTTGGCGCCTTGCTCCCCCATCACCCAGGCGAGGGCATCCACCACGTTCGATTTACCTGACCCGTTGGGTCCCACCACTGCGGTGATTCCCGGCTCTAGCGTGAACGATGTCGCCGAGGCGAAAGACTTGAATCCACGCAGGGTGAGATTGGCGACGTACACCCGGGCAGTTCCTCTCGTTGGCAAGGCTTTCGACGTGGAGAGCCTATCCACAACCCTTTCTGGGGTGGACGGGCCGACACATCCGGTATGCAGTGATTCCACGACTTAGGAGGTCGGGAACGTACGCTGGCCATGCCAAGCAACACATTCAGCCGTCTATACGTGGCACCGACCTGAAGGAGTTCCATGAACCGGCGTTTCACGCTCCGCGCAGCGGCAACGATCCTCGTTCTGCCTCTTGCGCTCAGTGCTTGCGGCAACGGCGGCAGCTCGTCCGACATCGGAAACACAGGCCAGAACAACTCATCCGCGCAATCACAGGGCGCAGGAGGTCCGTTCAATTCTCAACCAGGTGCTTCCGTCGATAAGGACACCTTCGTCGAGAAGATTAACAAAGGCATGCTCGCAGCAGGGACTTACAAGATCTCCACCAAAACCACCATGCCCGGCTCAGAAATGGCCCTGAACGGCTACGTCGATGGGCGCGAACAAGGCAAACCCAAGTTCAAAGGCACCGTCTCCACCGGCGGGCAAACCATGAACATGATCATGGCCAACCAAAACGTTTACGTACAGCTAGCTGGCCTAACCGGAGACAAGTACATCAAAACCCCCTTGGAAGACCTTCTTCACTCCAACGGCGGAAACCTCTCCGACATGCTCGACCTGAGCAAGCAACTCCAAGCACAAAAAGCTGCGATCCAGTCCGTCACCTACGTCGGCCAATCAAATGACAGCGGCACCCAGATCTTCCAATACAAAGTGAAGCTCGACCCTCACGCAGCAGCGAGCCTGGCCACCGGCGCACCCCATGCACACCCAACGGCAGGGGCCGAGAAGCACCAGCATGACTACTTCTTGGACGCCAACGGACTGCTTCACAAGATGAACATCGACATCGCGGGGGCAAAGAGCGAAACCACCTTCAGTGAGTACGGAAAGTCCGTCACAATCACTGCCCCACCCACAAGCGAAGTCACCACGATGCCTGCCCTTGGTGGCATCAAGAAACCTCAAAGCCCGGCAGCACAAGAAAAATAACTACTGCGCCTGATGTAGGTGTGGGCGGCACCCCAATTGGGGTGCCGCCCACACCTACATCAGGGCTTAGCGCACCTCACAGTTCACGAAACCGTCCCACATCTTGGCGAACACTGCCCCACTGCGTCACCACTGCCTCCGCCCTGCCAGGGCGCCTGTGCTGGCTCGGCTGCGTTGCCAAACGCGCACCTAACTCCTCGATCGCCTCCCGGTTTCCTTGAGCGACCACTTCAACACGTCCGTCACACAGATTGCGAGCAAAACCATCAAGCCCAAGTTCCAGTGCCTGTGATTTTGTCCACCATCGAAACCCGACACCTTGCACATGCCCTGAAACAAAAAACGTCGCTTTTTCCACGCTCACCAGCTGTTCATCTCCTCCGGGAAGTCTTGGGCAACCTGGTATTCGGCCGCAGCCAAACGGTAGCCGACCGCGCCTGAGCTGCCCCACACGGCCAGCTATTTCTCAGTGAAAGTTCTTGTGGCGCGGCTACTCTGATCCCCGGCCTGCCAAGAGCAGCCGCATATTAGCCACGCATCTCATGAGGTGAGCACGCTGAAAAACTTGAATTTGACCGCCGCAGCAGTACTCCTTTCCCCTCGAGTGCGTCGTAGCAGCAGTATGGCTGCGCTCCTTGCAACAGTACTGCTGGCCTCAGCGTGTTCCAGCCCAGCCTCTCAACAGCAACAGCAACGACCCGCTGCGCCATCGAACACAGCAGCAGCCGTACCTCCTGGCTCGACACCAAGCAGCTCGGGTACTTCTTCGAGCACACCAACTGCTTCGGGAACTACACCGGGCAGCACCCCACCAAAGCCCTCCAGCTCTCAAGTGACCCCACGCCCAGCTGTGCCGGTCAGAAAAACCAAACGTCACACCTATAAAGTCATTACCCGCGGGAAAGTCCTCACAAACACGAAGCAATTCGCTGCCGAAGCCGCGAAAATCTACGCCGATCCACGAGGCTGGAAAAAAGCAAGCCACCGGTTTGTCCGTGTACCTGCGAGCGCCCCAGCAGATTTCACCCTCGTCCTGGCCTCCCCGCAGAGCGTTGCTTCCTTCTCTCCCTCGTGCAAAAAGCAGTTCAGCTGCCGAGTAGGCAAGTACGTGGTCATTAACGACCTCAATTGGCGCAAGAAAACTCCTGCTTTTAAGGGGTCGTTGGACACCTACCATCACATGGTTCTCAACCATGAGACCGGTCACTGGTTGGGGCTGAAGCACCGTTACTGCGCCAAGAACGGCGATAAGGCTTCTCTCATGCAACAGCAGTCAAAAAGCCTTCAAGGCTGCGTTGCTAATGGGTGGCCCACAGATGCTGAGGTGGCATCCGTCCGATAGTTCTCAGCGCTACACATGGCCATAGGTATCCAGGCCGAGGCCCAGAGCCCCAGGCCGTACATTGCATGTGCTCGCACAGTGCGCAGTCGTGTCGTCGCCGGGTCCGGAAGTGTGGAGGCGGCCAGGCCCATGCCCCACGCAGGTTGCATGAGCAGCCAGGGTGCTGCGCATGTTGCAAGACCCGCCGTCATGGCTGGCACCAGGGTGGGCTTGTCGAGCCAGCCTGGTCGCACGGCGACGAAGGCGAGGGCAAACCCGACTCCGATGGCGTAGTGAGCCACGAGGCCGATCTCATGCTCGCGCTCGACTGGTTCAGCAGTCATGATCGATTCGTGGGCAAATGCTCCGCGTCGCATGTGGCCGATCCATCGACCAACGAGGTCGAGGTTGAGTGGCGGGGTGCCAGTCGTGCGTTGGATGATCTGCGCACCGACGTCCATCACGGCCGTGGCACCGACGCCGACACATGCGGCGTGACCAAGATGCTTGAGTTTCATGAGCCCTCCTCGTGTTTTTCTGCCACGATCACCGGAACCAGCCATTCCGGCAAGGATCGTTGCCGAAACTGGGAAGGGATCAATAGGCTCTAACCGTGGAGTCTCTCCCGTCGATCACCGCCACTTTGGAGCTCATCCCTACCAAGCTGCGTCACTTCCGGGAACATCAGAACGTCTCGTTGACCAGACTTTCTGCACTGACAGGAATCTCGACAAGCACGCTTTCGCGACTGGAACACGGCCAACGCAAACCCAGCCTGGAACTGCTGCTACCGATTTCCGCCGCACTTTGCGTCTCTCTCGACGAACTCATCGCCCCGCCGCGCATCGTCGATCCACGCGTCCGCAGCACACCAGAACGGACAGCGGGGCGAACCTTTATCCGTCTTACCCACCACCCCCATAACCCGCAGGCTTACAAGGTGACCATTCCAGCCCTCCACGAGCCGCGCACCCTGCGCAGCCACGACGGCTATGAATGGATGTACGTGCTCAGTGGCCGACTCCGCCTTCTTCTAGGAGACAAGGACTTCGTCCTCAAACCAGGTGAAGCCGCCGAGTTCGACACTGCCGTCCCTCACTGGTTCGGCGCAGTTGGCAAGCACCCAGTCGAGCTGCTGACGATGTTCAGCAGCCAGGGAGAACGGCTTCATCTACGTACGTCGCTCGGCAATAGCCCCTCGTCCTAGGGCAGGCGCTGACAACTCGGGCAGAACGTCGAGCTGCGATTAGTGAACTGGATCCGTCGCATCAGGGTCCCGCATCGTCGGCACGGTTTACCCTCGCGGCCATAGGCATCCAAGGAACGTGAGAAATATCCACTCTGGCCGTTGACATTCACATACAGCGAATCAAAACTCGTCCCGCCTTGGGCCAGAGCATCACGCATGACATCTTGAGCGTGGCCAAGAAGAGCAACAAGATCGGACTGCTGTAAAGACGACGAACGGCGCTGGCCATGAATACCTGCGCGCCACAACGACTCATCTGCATAAATATTGCCGATACCTGAAACGACCCCTTGATCGAGCAGTCGCCGTTTCACTTCACTATTCGAGCTACGGATCCGTGCACTTACCTGCTCTGCATCAAAGATTGGTTCAAGCGGATCGGGAGCAATATGGGCTACCGGAACAGGCACGCCGAAAGGATGCCCCTGGCTGGGAGCACCCAACTCGGCCAGCGCCAACCCACCAAAGGTGCGTTGATCCACAAACCGCAGCACCTTTCCCTCAGAGGAGATGGGTTCGGCAGAATTCTTCACTGGGCCATCAGATAGCCAAAACTGCGCATGGGTATGTTTGGGGGCCTCAAGGTGACAATCTTGAACAAGCATCTGCCCACTCATCCCCAAGTGGACGATCAAAGCCATAAGAGCAGACCCTTGCGCTGCCACCTCATGCGCTGGTTCAAGTACCAGCCACAAATACTTACCCCGTCGGTCCACTGCTCGTACGCGCGCCCCCGTAATCTGCGCACTCAAATGTTCTGGGCCCAGCACATGGCGGCGTGCCACCCTGGTGCCGCGTAAGGACACACGCGCAAAGGCCTTGCCGACTACATGATCAGCAAGGCCTCTACGCACAACTTCAACTTCGGGGAGTTCAGGCACGCTGCCCTGCCTAGCCCTTCTTATTCACCTGTTCAACGGAGTCAACTACCGCCTCAGCTACCTCTGCCTCAGTAGCGGAAACAACAGCTTCGGCTTTTTCTTGACGTTCCTTCAGCATCGTCCACGCAAATTCAGCGGCTTGTTGCTCTGCTTGTTTTTTGCTGCGGCCAACCCCGGTCCCGAGCACTTCTTCACCCACCACAACGGAGGCGGTGAAAACTTTCTCGTGGTCAGGTCCTTCTTCACTGACTCGGTACTCCGGAGTGCCGATAGACATCACGCTGGACAGCTCTTGGAGTGAAGTTTTCCAGTCCAAAGCAGCACCAAGCTGAGCTGACTTTTCAAGCAGCGGGTCAAGGATGTGGTGAACGAATACGCGTGCACCCTCCAGGCCTCTTTCCAAGTACACCGTGCCAATAAGCGCTTCCATCGTGTCGGCGAGGATGGAGGCCTTATTCCGCCCTCCTGTGCTTTCCTCACCTCGACCAAGAAGAAGGTAATCGCCAACGCCAAGCTCACGAGCCACCTTCGCTAAGGCCCGCATATTCACCACAGCGGCGCGCAACTTAGCCAACTGGCCTTCTGCCAAATCAGGATGATCGGCATAAAGCGACTCAGTTACAACCAGACCAAGCACCGAGTCTCCAAGGAATTCCAGGCGCTCGTTATTAGGAAGACCACCGTTCTCGTAGGCATACGAACGGTGTGTCAACGCGTGATCGACGATGCCGCTGTCAACGGTGCCACCGATGATCGCAACGATCTTCTCAGTGAGCTCGCCAACCGGTCGCCGCTGATGTGTCGTCTTGTGTTTTGACGCCATCGCGACCTACGGCCTCAGTCCTGGAGCTCGGAGCGCTCCGCGGCCGAATAATGACGGCCGTTGTAAACGCCACACGACGGGCAAGCCACATGCGGGCGCTTGGGCTGTGTACACGTGGGGCACGAAGCCAACGTGGACACAGTTGTCTTCCACTGCGCACGACGCGAACGGGTATTGGAGCGCGACATCTTCCGCTTGGGGACAGCCACGTCAGTTCCTCTTCTCTGGATCGGTGTCACCATCGCTGGTCTGAGCAACCTCCTGACGGAGATGAGCCAGCGCAGCCCAACGAGGATCGGTCTGGTCGTGTGAGTGCTGAGGATCCTCCGCCAGGTGGTCTCCGCATGTTGAACACAGACCAGGACAGTCCTCATCACACACCGGCTGGAACGGCAGCGACAACACCACCGCATCCACGATGACGGGTTCAAGATCGATCAAGTCGCCCTCGATAACCCGCTGGTCCTCGTCTTCATCACCGACCTTTTCATGACGAGCGGCACGATCGGCGTAGGCGAACAATTCTTGAAAGCTCACATCGACTGACTCGTCAATGTCGTCCAAGCACCGCACGCAAGCACCGGTAGCACGCGCCCGCATTTCTCCACTCACGAGGATTCCCTCGATCACAGACTCCAGCCGGAAATCCACATGCATAGGAGTTCCTTCTTCAACCCCCAGCACATCAGTGCCAATACGTGAGGGGGCAACTGCATCGAAGGCATCTTCCACCATCGACCCAGCCCTGCGATTCAAGCACCGGGTATCAATCACCAAAGGCCCGTGCGGATCAAGCTCGGTCATGGAATTACTCACTCCCAACAGAGGCTTCACAGCCTGCAGCTTCGGTCGGTTCAGCATGGCCCGTTAGCTCGAGATTCCTGGTGCGAAACCGCATCAACAAGGCGATTAGGGACAATACGCGGACCGAATATCAATTTTAGCTCAGCAGAACCACGCCCCCCAAAACGCTTCAACTCTTCACTGCCCCAATTAACAAGGGAAAACGAAGCCAAGCAGCACCTACCGCCATCATCCACCCCCGAACTACGAATTCAAACGCTCCATCAACGCTGCCTGCACCCGTGGCGGCACCAACCCCGTGACATCACCCCCATACCCAGCCACCTCCTTCATCAGCGAACTAGACACCTCAACGAACTCCGGGCTGCCGGGCACAAACAACGTCTCCACCCCACTCAAACGCCTATTCATCACCGCCATCGGCAACTCGTAGGCATAGTCAGTCTCTCCCCGCAGTCCCTTCACAATCGCAGAAACCCCCAGCTCACTACACACATCCACCAAAAGCCTGCCCGCGTAAGAACGCACTTGTACCCGACCGGCAAGACCCCGCTCCTGAATCTCCGCTTCAACCAAAGCCACCCGCTCATCCGGAGAAAACAGCCCCTGCTTGGCCGGGTTATGCAACACCACCACAAAGACCTCATCAAACAAAGCAGCTGCTCGCGCAACCACGTCAAGATGCCCGCACGTAACCGGATCATACGAACCAGGGCACGCAGCACGACGAATCAGATGCTCACTCATGCGCCGACCGTAACAGGCTGCACAACACAGGCGGGGTTCGAATGTCTGACCCCTGATCCTCAGACACTCGAACCCCGCCCGAAGAAACCAGTGCCGATAAACACCGGTTCCCTTTTCCCCTGCACTCCCCGGCAGGGGAAAACCTGTCAAGCACGGCCGGCTACGCGAAGGAAGCCGACCACGCACTCACTCTGAAGCCAAAGCCACAGACGCACTGACCTTTGCCGCACGAATCGCAGGCAGGACCGAAGCCAACCAGCCAGCAGCCAACGCCACCGCGACCACCAACAGCAATCGTGCCCAGGGGATATCGACGGTGACACCACCTAGATCATTCAACAAAGCGTACGAGCCAGCGATGCCGTAGCTGATGCCCAGCAACAACCCAAGAGCTGTACCGACACCTGTCAACACCAACGCCTCCAGCCCGAACATCGCGCGCAGGCCAGACTTCAGCAAACCTAGAGCCCGAAGAAGACCCGACTCACGCGTCCGCTCGAACACGGACAAACCTAGAGTATTGCCAATACCAACCAAAGCAATAACTACGGCCATCGCCAGCAGTCCGACAACAACAAGCAACACGATGTTGATGATCTTCTGGAAAGCCTCGCGCGCCGCAGCCGCCCCCTGAATGCGGACACCTGGGACACCGCTCAAGTACTCAGCGGCTTTCCGCTCGCCAGTGGAAGCCTCAACACCGTCGGCATACCGCACCCACACCTGGTTCAAAGCCTTGGGGTCCAGGCGCTGGACACTGTTAAACGTGGTGTAGAAAGACTCCAACTTGCCCGAAGAAACCACAGCGGTAAGAGACAGCGTCCCGCCGCCTTCAGTGGCGACAGTCACAGGCGAACCATCAGCAATTCCCGCATCACTGGGAAGCAAAATCTTCCCGTCAGCTAGTCCAGTGAAAGCATCAGCGCGACGGCTGACCTTGGCAGCCTCAGCAGAAACTCCCACCAAACTTGAATCCGAGATAGTGACACTTCCCGATTTGACTGTGACGGACGTCGAATTAGCCAGACCGCTGCGCTCCACCTCAGGTGTAGCCGCTAGCTTGTCTGCATGAGACTGCCCCAGTGGGGCTTCGGCCGAAATCTGAGAATCGACTGGAAAAGTGCGATCCAGTGACGCATTGATCGACGTCGTGCCCGTCGCAGCACCCACCAGCATCATCGTCACCAACGTGACCCCAACCAACAGCGCACTAGCTGTGGCGGCAGCACGCCCCGGGTTACGTCGAGCGTTAGCCACTGCCAATCGGCCTGCCACTCCCCCGCTTCGCAACGGAGCACCAACCACAGACGCAGCCGCAGGAACCACCAGCGGCGTCAACAACATGACACCCAGGAAGCTACTCACTCCACCGGCCACACCAATAGCGATCCCACTACCACGCGCGCCCATCACCAAGCACACAGCCCCAACGAAGAACAGCGCCGTCCCAATCACGATGCGCAACCGCGCAACCCGACCCTCAACCTGCGCGGAAACAGGCCGCAAAGCAGCAATCGGAGCAACCCGTGTTGCAGCACGCGCTGGAGCCAAACTCGCAAGCACCGTCACCACAACACCCACAGACATCGGCACCAGCACCGCTGCAACGCTGGGAACCAGCCCATTTATCCCCTTCGCAAACGACACGACAATCGCAGCGACGGCCACACCCAATAGCAAACCAATAACAGAGCCGATCACCCCAACAAGGAATGCCTCAAAAAGAACTGCCCGGCGCACCTGAGCACGGTCTGCACCGATGCAACGCATCAACGCCAGCGCACGCGTACGCTGCGCAATCAAAATCGAGAACGTGTTAGAGATCACCAACGCAGAGACGAAAACCGCGATAACAACAAAACCCAGCAGCATAGTGGTGACCACCTTGATGCCCGAGTCAAGAAACCTTTGACGTTCAGCAACCTCTTCAGCGCCCGTGCGCACCGTCAAACCAGCGGCGGCAGGAAGCCCCGCCACAAGCTTTTTCGTTTTTTCGTCTTCCATACCCACATCAGGCAGATTCACCTGCACCTGGAGAAAACCAGTCCTGCCCGTCAGCTCCCAAATATCGTCATTCAGAGCAAACGCCAACGGGGCAACACCATCAGGACCACTCTTATCTGGCGAGACCACGCCTACTACGCGCAACGGAGTAGTTCCCCCATTGCCATCTTTGGCGGCCTCTCCCGAAAGAAAATCGACGCTCTGCCCTATCTGAATCTGCCGCTGGGCAGCGACATCAGAGGAAACAGCAATCTCTCCACGAGCTGTTGGCAACCGCCCCGAATCCAACTTCGTGCGCTCATCCAACACAGGCAATGATTTCAGCCGCAGCGGCTGGCCACCGGTGTGAGTTCTGTGAAAAGTCAATCCTCCTGCGATGGCAGTCACCTTGGCTTGAGGTAACGCAGACTTCACCTGCGAAGGCAACGCAACCGGAATAGGCCCTTCCCCACTATCTGGGACAGAAACCACCGCGGCTGCCCCACCCACCGATGCCGCAGCCCGATCCCGCAACGTTGCCTGCACCGAATTACTGACAAGCAACGTAGTTGCCATGAACGCAACACCCAACGCGATAGCAACAAGCACACTCGCCAAACGCCTACCCTGGCCAATCACACTGGCCAAGGCCATCTTCATCGACGTTTTCATGATCACGCACCCAACTCACGCAGAGCCGACAGCACCTGGTCGCTAGAGGGCGTCTGCAAATCACCAGCAATCCGCCCGTCAGCCAGAATCAACACCCGATCTGCATACGTCGCAGCATTCGGATCGTGAGTCACCATCACGATGCTCTGCCCCAAATCCCGGACGCTGTGCCGCAAAAACTCCAGCAACTCGTGACCAGTCACTGAGTCCAAAGCCCCCGTGGGCTCATCCGCGAAAATCACCTTCGGGCGCATCACCAATGCCCGAGCCACCGCCACTCGCTGCTGCTGCCCACCGGAGAGCTGCGTGGGCCGGTGCGACAGTCGCTCTCCCAAACCAAGCACCGAGACAACATGGTCAAACCACTGCATGTCAACCTTTCGGCTGGCCAACTCCAGCGGCAGCAAAATGTTGTCCTTCGCCGACAAGGTCGGCAGCAAGTTAAACGACTGGAACACAAACCCAAGCTGATCCCGGCGCAGCCTCGTCAGTTCTTTGTCATTCAACGTGGTCAGATCAGTGTTCCCCACCCAGACATGTCCGCCTGAAACATCTTCCAAACCAGCAGCACAATGCATCAACGTCGACTTACCCGACCCAGAAGGCCCCATGATCGCCGTGAACTGCCCCTGCCCAAAAGAAACATCCACGTGATCCAACGCCACCACACGGGTCTCCCCCTCGCCGTAGACCTTCGAGAGATCCTCAACCTTGAGCGCAGGCTGCGGAAACTTCTCCGCAGGATCCATCTCCAACGCAACGGACACCGGTGATGCGGTCATGATCTTGCTCCTGATCTGTACATCCGCTCCTTATCCAGGCAAGCGGAAGCGCCCCGACTCCGGGGCGCCGTAGTTATCGGTAGATGATGAAAACCACAGTACGAAGCACGACCTGTCCCCCGAATCGGGCTACGGTCTGGTTTTCACATACCCCGCCAGGAGCACACCAACCCCATCCACGTACGACCCAAGTCGTACCTGAACGTCAACGATCAAACATCACCGCTGCGCGGCCGAACCAAACCCGTGTCGTAAGCCAACACCACCATCTGCACCCGGTCACGCAACCCTAGCTTCGACAAAATTCGACCGATATGGGTCTTCACCGTCGCCTCAGCCATGAACAAGTTCGCCGAAATCTCGGCATTATTCATGCCCTGCCCCACCGCCACCAGTACTTCACGTTCCCTATCAGTCAACGGAGCCAACACGCGCTCCCTATCAACACTTCTCTCCGAATCTGCGTTACCCATCCCCGGCAAGAAACGCTCCAACAAACGCCGCGTCGCACTCGGAGCCACCACCGCATCACCAGCGAACACCGCACGAATAGCCGCCAACAACTCCGCAGGGCCAGCGTCCTTCAGCAAAAAGCCGCTCGCACCCGCGTGCAAAGCCGCATGCACATACTCATCCAAATCAAACGTCGTCAACACCAACACCTTTGTGGCAGAACCTGACTCCACAATGCGCCGCGTTGCCCCCACCCCATCCAGCACCGGCATCCGGATATCCATCAAAACAACATCCACCCCCGCCCCAGGATCAGCTACCGCAGCCACCGCGGCAGCACCATCACCCACCTCACCAACGACCACCATGTCCGGCTGGGCATCCAAAACCATCCGAAACCCCGCACGCACCAACGCCTGATCATCAGCCAACAACAACCGAATCGGCTCACTCACGAATGACCTCCACCATCAGAACCAATACCAGGCGCTATACCCAACACCGACGACGAATGCTCCGACTCCACAGACGGCACACTCGCAACAACCTCAAACCCGCCACCAAAGCGCGGCCGCGCCGAAAAAGTACCACCCACCGAGGCAATCCGCTCCCGCATCCCAATTAACCCATGCCCCTGCCCATCATCATGCGAAACACCCCCACCCGTATCCCGCACAGCCACCGACACTTTCCCCGGCGTATACGCCAACTCCACCGCAACCGTCACCCCAGCACCACCATGCTTCAACGCGTTCGTCAACGATTCTTGAACCACCCGATACAACGCCATCTGCGCAGCCACATCGAGAGTCTCCACCGGCGCCGGCCCCCCCACCACCGTGAACGTCGCCGGAGTTCCTGCCGCATCCACATGCGCCACCAAATCACCAATACGATCCAACCCACCCTGCGGCGCATACTCCACCTCATCCCCCGCACGCCGCAACACCCCCACCAAACGCCGCGTCTCACTCAACGCCCCCCGCGCCGTATCACCAATCGTTCCCAAAGCCCGCTCAGCCACCTGACCGGCCGTCGCCGGATCACCATGGGCCAACGCATACGCCGCACCATCCGCCTGCACAACAATCACCGACAACGAATGCGCCACCACATCATGCATATCCCGAGCAATACGGTTGCGCTCCTCCTGTACCGCCAACCGCGAAACCGAATCCCGCTCACGCTCCAGCGAAGCAGCCCGCTCCCGCAAAGACTCCACCAACTCATACCGCTGCCGACGCAACGCCCCCGGCACAAACGAAGAAACCACCAACCCCATCATGAAAACCGCTGTCATCACGTAATTAGCAAGCGCCGCCAACCACGAGGCCCCGTACGAACCCTTTTGCCAGTCATACACACCCAGCAAGCAGCCAACCAACGCCGCCCCCAGCCACCACCACCGCAACTGCTTCTTGCCATACGCCGCCACCGCGAACAGCATGATCAACGCAGAAATATTCCCCGGATACGCAGTATCCAGAATGAAAAGCTGCACAACACACCCAAGGAAAACGCACATCATCGCCCTATCCGGACGAGTCCGCCGCCACAGCAACGGCACCACTGCCCCACCCAAAGCCCACACAAAAGAAAAACCAGGCGGCAGCCACCCCTGATTGAACTTTTCTTCTTCCGCCATGGCCACCAGCACCAGCAAACCCACCGGAAACGCCCACAACGCATCAGCCACCATCGGATGACTACGCCACCACGCACACACACGACGCCACCACGCATACGCACGAAGCACCGAACGCACCAACGGAAGATCTCGCACAACACCACCGTAGGGCCCAACACGACCCCTGTCGTCACACCAGGGTCGCATCCTCCTCAGCCGCTACCAGCTGCACAAACCACAACTGCGTCTCCCCATACGTACGACCATCAAAACACTCCAACCCCAGCGGCCACACCGGCTCAGCCGTACGACTCGACCGCTCCACCACCACCACCGCGTCCGGATCCAATACGCCAGGCACAGCCAAACGGCCACAAATCGCCTCAATCACCTCATTAGCCACCTCATACGGCGGATCTATAAACACCACCCGAAACGCCCCCTGCTCCACCTGCGGCACATACGACACCGCAGAACCAGTAACCACAGACACCACATCCGCCACACCCAAATCACGCGCATTACCCCCCGCAACAGCCGCCACCGACCTCGCCGACTCCACCAACACCGCCTGCGCAGCCCCACGCGACAACGCCTCAAAGGCCAACGCCCCCGACCCGGCATACAAATCCAAAACCCGCGCCCCAGCCAACACATCAAAATGATCCAACCGACTGAACAACGCCTCCCGCACCCGATCCGTCGTCGGCCGTGTCCGATCCCCCTTCGGAGTATCCAAACGACGCCCCCTAAACCGGCCAGCCACAATACGCGTCACACCACTCACCCCTTCTGCAAAAAATCAACCGACTCCGCCGCCACGTGATCGTCCAGAATACGGTCAAGATCAACAAACCCCGTCAACTCCGCATCCTGCGCCAACGCACTGGCAGCATCCTGGCGCGCCATCGCAATAATCTCCTCATCCTCGCGCCCAGCCAACCGAAGAAACTGCAACTGCGACCCTCCACCTGACTGACGCTTACCCAACACATCACCCTCACGACGCGACAAAAGATCCAACCGCGACAACTCAAACCCATCAGTCGTGCCCGCAACCGCCTCCAACCTCTCCCGCCCACCCGGCGTCGGCTCAGACGTCACCAACAAACACAACCCAGGCAAACCCCCACGCCCCACCCGCCCACGCAGCTGATGCAACTGCGAAACCCCAAACCGATCCGCATCCACAATCACCATCACCGTCGCATTCGGCACATCCACCCCCACCTCAACCACCGTCGTCGCCACCAACACATCAACCCTGCCCTCAGCGAAATCCCGCATGACGCGCTCTTTCTCATCACTAGGAAGACGGCCATGCAACACAGCCATACGCGCCCCCGCCAACGCAGAAATCCCCTGCAACTCAGCAAACACCTCCACCACACCCCGCATCGAAGGACGCTGACCACCCCCCGCATCCACAACATCACCACCAGGAGTGCCCGCACCATCCCACACCGCAGCAAAACCCTCCTCCACCGCACCACCTGCACCCACCTCATCCCCAATCCGAGGACACACCACATACACCTGCCGCCCAGCACGCACCTCTTCAGCCCCCCGCTCCCACGCCCGGGCATACCACCGCGGATTATCAACCACCGCTGTCTGAACAGCAGCACGCCCACCCGGCAACTCCGACAACACCGACAACTCCATATCCCCAAACACCGTCATCGCCACCGTCCGCGGAATCGGCGTCGCCGTCATCGTCAACATATGCGGAACCTGCGTCCCCTTGGCACGCAACGCATCACGCTGCTCCACACCAAAACGGTGCTGCTCATCCACCACTACCAATCCCAAATCCGCAAACACCACCCCCTCCTGCAACAACGCATGCGTCCCCACCACAATCCCCGCCTCACCAGAAGCCACCTGCAACAACGAACGTCGACGCTGCCCTGCAGAATCACTGCCAGTCAACAACGCCACCCGAGTGCCCTCAACAGCACCACCCAACAAACCCCCCTGACCCAACGGCCCCAACAACGCAGAAATCGACCGATAGTGCTGCTGCGCCAACACCTCCGTCGGTGCCAACAACGCCGCCTGACCACCGGCATCCACAACCGCCAACATCGCCCGCAACGCCACCACCGTCTTGCCCGACCCCACATCCCCCTGCAACAACCTGTTCATCGGCCGACTACACGCCAGATCAGCCTCAATCTCCTCACCCACCCGCCGCTGCCCCTGCGTCAACGCAAAAGGCATCTGCGCATCAAAAGCCGCAAGCAACCCACCCGCACACACCGAACGCGCCATCGCAGGCGAAGCCGCCTGCTCAGCCCTACGCCTGCCCAACTCAACCTGCATCGCAAACGCCTCGTCATACTTCAACCGACGCACACACGCAGCAAAATCTTCCGGTCCCTCAGGCAAATGCACCCCCCGCCACGCCTGCGCATACCCCCGCAACCCCCGCGACAACCGCAACGACTCCGGCAACGGATCAGGCAAATCCACCGACGCAAGCACCTGCTCCACCGCACGCGAAACCACCCAACTCGGCATCCCCTTCACCTGCCGATACACAGGCACCTGCTCCCGCTCCAACAACGACCCCACACCCGAAACACCCGCAAACTCCTGCTCCGCACCACCAGAGCCACCGTCCTCACCCACCGAATCAGGCAAAAACTCATACGTCGGATGCGCTAACTGCCAACGCCCCTTATACGTGCTCACCTTCCCTGCAAACAGCCCACGACGCCCCACCCGCAACTCCCGCACATGCGGAAACGCCGAAAAAAACGTCAACCCCATCTCCCAAGGGCCTGTACTAACCGTCGCGGACAAAATTGTCATCGGACGCCGCCCCCTCCTGGGAGCCGCCTTACGCGTCGATGCCGAGGTCACCACCCCGACAAACACCACATAGTCATCCGGATGCAAGTCCCCCAAGTCGCCATTACGGCTAACAAACTTTCGCGGGCGAAAACGCAACAAATCGCCAGCGGTATCTATCCCCCGCGCCTGCGACAACGCCTTCGCATACTTCTCGGGCAAAATGCCCCGCAAGGAACTCCACCAATCACTCATGCGCATCCCCTTCCCATACACACCATCCCTCACTCCACACCAAACTCAAGAACCGGCTCCACACCACAAACACGCAGCACACTCACCTCCACCTCAGGGAACTGCTCCCCCACCCACCCAGTAACCTCCTCAGCCAGCTGCTCCTGCCCTGCCCCGGCCAACACAGCCACCGACTCAGGATCACGCCCCTGAGACTGCACAGCCAACAACAACCTCGCCACCACCGTCTGCGCCACACTCACCACATCTCCAACTGAAACCACCTCTGCCCCAACCACACCAAAGAAATCACCACGGCTCATCTCACACCCCACCTCAGCAAACCCCCAACAACTCCACCGCACCGACCCCACCGCGATATCCCGCACCCCACGAGCCAAACGCGCTGCCTCCTGCACCGGCTCCGCACCCCCATCAAAAAGCGACACCGCTGTCAACACAGCCACCACTGACTCGCACCTGGCCACCACCACGTGCAAGCGCAAATCCCTCGCCTCCTGCGCGAATTTCTCTACAACCTCCCACCAACGGGCATCAGCCACCATCAGCAAAACAACATCACCATCAGCCCTGATGACAGCTTTCTTTAACTGCGAGAAAGCCACACGGGGCTCAACCCATGCTGGGGTCGGCTCTATCGCAATCACACCCCAACGAGACAGCTCATCAGCTGCTCCTTCTCCGGCACCCACGGCAATAAGCGTTAAGCCACTGCTCCTTACGTACTCAGGCCCAGCCGGAACATCTACCGATTCCACCTGCTCACCTGCCGGAAGTGCCTCCACCTGCACATCCCGTGGCAATCCCGCCTGATAAGCAGCCTCAATCACCGCCCCCGGATCAACGGTGTGTACATGCACCGTCACCAACTCTTGCACCCCATCAACTTCAGAGGTACCTGCAACGACAACGCTCTGCCCCAGCTGCTCCAACACCTGAGCCAGCGCATGCACTTTCAGCGCGCACACCTGACGGAGTCGATAAACCACCTCGTATTCCAGGCGGTCCACCGATGCTGCTGAACACGCAGCCTCCGAAAGAGCTGTCCGCTGTTCCTTACTGACGGTTTTTTCCGCGGACTCTCGCTGATGCACCACTTCACTCAACGCACGCAATAGCACGAGCATCCCTGCCCCGCCGGCATCGACCACTGCCGCCCGTGCCAACACTTCTAACTGCTCGGTTGTATCTGCTAAGGCATCTTCAGCAGCCACCACCGCAGCGTCTACGACTTCAACGAGCTCTTTACCTGCAGATGCTGCTCTCATCGCCGCAGCCGAGGCTGCATCCGCCACCGACAGGATCGTTCCCTGCACCGGGTGTGGAACACCTTCACGAGCTTTGTTTGCGGCCGTGCGCAGCGCCTGGGCCAACTGGCTAGCTCGCACACACCCTCTCCCTTCTGTGAGAGGGATCTGCGCTATTTCTTCAGCCATTCCCACCATCAACTGACTGAGAATTACTCCCGAATTACCTCTTGCGGCCATTAATGCTTCACGCGCAGCGTTTTCGAGAATCATTCCCAAATTGCCGGATGAATTTTCATCACCCCCAACCTTGAGCGCACTCGAAAGCGTCAAAAACAAATTCGAACCCGTATCTCCATCAGGAACAGGAAAAACATTCAGAGCGTTAAGCTCCTCCACCGCGGCCTCCAGTCGCACCAATGCAGTGGCCCCCCAGCGCATAAAAGCCAGTTCATCAAGTGTTTCTAATGGCACAGCAACGCACTTCACCGCACTGACCTCCCGCGACCGTGGAATCACCGACACCCATCCTCACACGCGCCACCCCAAGAACCGCTCTCACGCTCACCGGCACTGTGAAACACAAAACATTCGACACTCATTTGGGCCCCCCGCCGCTATTCGTTAGCATTGATCTGCTCGACCGCCAGTCGCGTTTTGCATCAAGGTTCAAACGGACAAACGTGTAAAACACGTAAATGTCTCGGCCATGAATTACCGATCACGTCACGCCTACACGTTCAGTGTCAGATCCGTCACGGCAAAACCGAACCCGCAAACACTAGACGGTCTTCACGAATCCATATACATCGATTAATCAGGAGTGTCCCGTGGCTGCCAACTGCGAGATCTGCGGCAAGACCCCGAAGTTCGGGAAGAGCGTCTCTCACTCGCACCGGCGCACCAACCGCGCCTGGATCCCCAACATCCAGCGTGTACGCGCCCTGGTCGGCCCTAGCGGCAAGACCTCCAAACGCCTCAACGTATGCACCTCATGCATCAAAGCTGGCAAAGTTACCCGCTGACCTCTCCAGCACCCCACAAGGCCGCCACCCCACACCCGGGTGACGGCCTTTTTGAACACTCACATGAACTATCGAGCGAAATGATCCCACGTCACAACATCAGAACACTGACCATCAACAGTGACGCGGCCACGCGCCAAAGGGGAAATAGGTAACACCTCACCCACCACGCGCCACCCTGGCGGCACCACTGCCCCATCAGAAAACGTCGCCAGCAGCGAATGCTCCTCACCTCCACCAAGCACACACTCCACCGCCCGCTGCTGCCCCACAACCGGAACAAGACGCTCAACAAACGGCTCCAGCAACTCCCCGGACAAAGCCACCTCCACACCACTAGCCGAAGCAACCCTGCCAGCATCAATCACCAAACCATCGGAAACATCAATCATCGATGTCGCTCCCACACGCGCAGCAACCGGGCCCTGCTCCAACGGAGGCTTGGGGCAAACATGCATCTGAACACATTCGGAGGTGCGCTCAGAAACAACACCACCACGCCCCTGTCGCCCCAGCACATCCAACCCAGCACCTGAACACCCCAAAGACCCAGCCACCGCCACTACATCTCCCGCACGAGCACCACTGCGCAACACAGGAGAACGCCCCTGCGCATCACCAAATGCCGTCACCGACAAGGTGACCACGCCCGCCGGAGCCGACGACAAATCCCCACCCACAACCACCGCCCCAGCAGCAGCCGCCGCATCAGCCAATCCACGTGCTGACTCCACTGCCCACCCCACAGTCGTAGCCGGATCCGCAACCAAAGTCACAAGCAGCGCCCGCGTCACCCCACCCATCGCCGCGATATCAGCTAAATTCTGCGCCGCACACTTTGCCCCAACCTCATACGGCGAACTCCACTCATCCAACCAGTCACACCCACGCACCATCGTGTCCGTCGTCACCAACGCCCCACCATCACTTGTCCGCACCCACGCCGTGTCATCACCCACCCCCAGCGACACAAAAGACCGATCAACCCCGCCTGCCTCATACACAGGAAACACAAGACCCAACAACTCAGCCTCAGAAACAGAACTCAGAGGCTGCGAGAATAAAGACGAATCAGCCACAAAAACTCCTAGCACAACACCCAAAAACCCGAACCTACACCTGCCCAAAGGAGGACGATGCCAACACCTCGCCTCCCCAAACGCGCCCTGCCCATTCTCGCCCTCGCCGGTGGGCTGCTCAGCATCGCCCTCGGCTCCACCGCCGCCCTACTCATATCCATTACCCAACACACCCCCATCGACGTCGCCGCCGCACCCCGCGCACACGAAAAGCTCTGTACCACCGTCACCCAAAACTGGCCCCACGACATATCCGGCCACCCACGCATCCCCACCACCTCAGACCCGCAAGGATCCGCAGCCTGGGGAAAACCCGCAATCATCGCCCGATGCGGCATCACCTCACCGGGGCCAACCACAGACGAATGCATCGACGTCAACGGCGTGGACTGGATCATTCGACACCTCGACGATGGCATGCAGTTCATCAGCTACGGTAGGTCCCCCGCCGTCGAAGTACTCGTACCCAAAAAATACGCCCCTGAACCACTCGTCCTGTCAGCCTTCGCCCCATCAGTGCAGAAAATCCCCCAAACCAAAGGCAAATGCATGTAAGCGCGATCAATGCTCGATAAGCCCCTGACGCCGAGCAGCCGCAACCGCAGCCGTACGACTCTTGACCCCAAGCTTGTCGTAAATATGCGCTAAGTGCGTCTTCACCGTCGCCTTAGACAAAAACAAAGCCGCCGCAATCGCATCATTGCCCGCCCCCTCAGCCACCAACCCCAAAACCTCTCTCTCCCGCACCGACAGCTGAGCAGTAGGCTTAGCCATCCGCGCCACCAACCTGCGCTGCACCGTTGGCCCCAACGTGACTTCACCAGCAGCCGCCGCCCGAATCGCTGCCGTCAGCTCCTCTGTCGGTGAGTCCTTCAACAAATACCCCGTCGCCCCTGCCTCAATCGCAGCAAGAATCTCCCCATCGGTGTCATACGTCGTAAGAACCAAAACTGGCGGCGCACCCCCAGCAACCAACTGCGCCGTGGCCTGCGCGCCATTCATCCGCCCCTGCCCAAACCGCAAATCCACCAACAACACATCAGCGACCCCACCACCACGCACCCACGCACCCACGCAACCAACTCCTCAGCTGTCGCAAAATCCGCCACCACACGCATATCCGGCTGCGAATCCACCAACACACGCAACCCCGCCCGCACAATCGGGTGATCATCAGTCAGCACTACCTGAACGCAGCGAGCCTGCGCATCCACACGTGCCTCACTCACCGCGCCGCTCACTTTCTGCCCCCGCAACAGGAATCCTCACCACCACAGCCGTGCCCCCATCTGGACTGCTCTCAACATCCGAGGTGCCATGCAACTCACGCACCCGCGAAGCAATTCCACACAACCCAAACCCTCCCGCGCTACGCGGCGGATCAGCCGGATCAAAACCACGACCATCATCAACTACATCCAGCGCAACCTGCTCATCCTCATACGAAAGCGTCACAACCACACACGAGGCCTGCGCATGCTGACGCACATTAGCTAACGCCGACTGCGCAATACGCAACAATGCAGACTCCACCGCCAACGGCAACTCAACCGCCACCCCATCGACCGCAAAACGCCCCTGCAATGGTGGCGGCAACGCCTCAACCTGTCGCCGCAACGCCGCAACCAGCCCACCGGCATCCAAATCACCCGGAGCAAGACCACGAACAAAACGACGCGCCTCCTCCAAGCTTGACCGCGCAGTCTGCGCTGCCCGCTCCACGAACTCTCCACCAGCAACCGACGAATCCGCCGACTGGGCAGCACGCAACAACAAATCAATCGACACGAACCCCTGCGCCAACGTGTCATGAATCTCACGCGCCAACCGCTCCCGCTCCGCAGCAACTGCCCGCTCGCGCTCCGCATGCGCCAAATGCTCACGCGCAACAGCAAGCTCTTGCACCATGCGTGCCCGCACCTCCCCCTCTCGAGCCAACGCCTCCAACCCCACCACAACCCCAATCGCCAACGCTGCCCCAAGAACCGGCCCCACAACACCCCCCAACGAGCCAGGCCCAACCGTGCCTTCACACACCTGCAGCGCAATCGTCAAACCTGCCGTCACCACGACCGCCCCACCACCAACAAACGGCCCAAGAACATGCATCTGCACCAACATCAGCGCAAAAGAAAGCCACAGCGCAGCAGGTGTCACCAGCGTGAACAGCACCCACGAAACCACCAGGGCCACCACCCAAGCGATCTCCCAAAAATCCCCACCACGACGATCCAGACGAGAGACATCCACGCTGCGAAACCGCAAACGCCCACCGGCGTACACACCCAAAACCAGCAACGCCGCACCCACCAGCAGCCACACCTGAGCGCCACGCCTCACACCAATCGAAAACCCCACCACCGTGAGCGCCACGACCAGCAAATCCAACCCAACCAGTAACTCCCGCGCTACTGGCGGGAAAGAGCGGTGATGCACCCCTTCACCATAACCGGCACCTTTTCGCAAAAAACCGAACCGACATCAGCCAAAAGGATGACCCAACTCCACTCCCCCGGCCGATGTGTCGAACATCACCAATAGCCGAACCTGAATACATACCCGCTGCAACTCGCACGGACCCTATCCCCCATCAGGAGCCCATCATGCCTTTGCTCGTCCCAGCCATCGTCCTCATCACGGGCGCCCTGATCGCCTACACCATCGGTGTCTGGGCAGAACGCCGCGCCGGAGTCCTGCGCCCTTGGCACGCCGCCATGTTTGCACTCGGGCTCACCTTCGACGCCTCAGGAACATTCCTCATGGGGCGCATCGCAGCCTCCGGCGCAACACTGGCCACCACCGGCGCTGCCAGCGTCCTTACTCAACTTATGCAGGTCACCGGTGCAGCTGCCCTCGTCCTCATGGCCATCCATCTTCTATGGGCTGTCGTCGTCTTGATTCGCCGCGATCACAGGGCGCAAGTGACTTTCCACCGATTCAGCGTGGGCGTCTGGGCTGTATGGCTTGTGCCTTACTTCACTGGCATGGCAGCCGCGATGATGAAGAACTAACCACCTCCACCCGAATGAACCGCTCGTGCCGCGTCCACCTCATCAACACAGTGGATCGGCACGAGCGGTTCATTGGTGTTTCAGCGCAAACCAGCTCGACGTTCCAGCGCGAGCTCAATCAAATCTGTGATCAGGTCGGAGTACTCCAACCCCGTCGCCGCCCACATGCTCGGGAACATTGAGAACGGCGTGAAACCTGGCAACGTATTGATCTCGTTAATGATGAGTTCACCATCAGGTGTGAAGAAGAAATCGCACCGCGCTAGCCCTTCACACTCCACCGCATCAAACGCATGCACAGCCAGCTCACGCAACCGCGCGGTGACATCTTCCGGCAGCTTTGCCGGGCATGAAAGCGTCACATCCGACTCAGACAAGTACTTAGCCTCAAAGTCATAGAAATCATGGTCAGCAACGACGATTTCACCAGGCATGCTTGCCCGGCTGGGCTCTAATCCATGGCCGGACAAGACACCACATTCAATTTCCCGACCCACGATGCCTTGTTCAACAACCACCTTCGGATCATGCTCGCGCGCAGCCTCAATGGCCTCCCGCAATCCTTCAGGGGCATCAACCTTCGTAATCCCGAAACTGCTACCAGCCCGCGCAGGCTTGACAAACATAGGGAATTTCAACCCTTGCAGCGATTCAAGCGCCGCCTGGGCATCGATACGCCACGCCTTATCTGTGATGACGCGATAGGGCCCCACAGGTAGCCCCGCCGCTTCAAAAGCGACCTTCATCCAATGCTTGTCCATCATCATGGCACTGGCCAGCACACCGCAGCCCACGTACCGCATCTCGGCAAGCTCAAACAATCCCTGGATTGTGCCGTCCTCACCAAAAGGACCATGCAGCAGCGGCAGAACCACATCAATATCGCCAAGGGACTGCAGACCGCCACCCTTGCGGTCTGCCACCTCAATAACCGTGCTCGAATGAGCCTCCAGCGAGAAACTGACATAGGAATCTGCGTCAGTAACCTCAGGCAGCTCCTGCCCACCCAACTTCAATGCTTCAGGGTCGTCAGGCATACGCACCCACCGACCATCGCGAGTAATCCCAATCGGCACTACATCAAACCGGTCGCGGTCGATCGCCCCAAGAACACCACCAGCGGTGACACACGAAATCGAATGCTCACTGGAACGGCCACCAAAAACGATGGCAACACGAATACGTCCATCGCGACCAGATCCGGTACGCGAGGAAAGAGGACGGGGGGGCGAGGGAAAAGTGCCATCGGTGCTCATCAGCCGCACTTTACCTACGAGGACGTCCCCCTGCCCGACCCACGAGACAAACACCCCAGCACATCTGATTCACGAGCGACGTAGCTGTTCTGGCTTCTCGGTTTTACGCACCCGCGACATAAGAACATCACCCATCAACTGCGGACGCTGACCATCATGAACAACCGCCACCACGGCCTCCGTAATCGGCATCTCCACCCCAAGTTGGGCACCCAGATGCAAAATCGACAGGCTCGATGCCACACCCTCAGCAGTCTGTCCTGTTTTCTCCACCACTTCATCAAGACTCATCCCCTGCCCCAGCCCCACACCAACACGGTGGTTACGGGACAACGGCGACATACAGGTAGCAATAAGGTCCCCCACCCCAGCTAGTCCTGAGAACGTGGCCGCCTCAGCCCCCAGCGCCATCCCCAATCGCACAGTCTCGGCCAAGCCACGCGTCACGATGGTGGCTTTTGTGTTGTCTCCTAGCCCCATGCCCTCTGCTACACCAACAGCTACCGCGATGACGTTCTTCGTGGCACCGCCTAGTTCCACCCCCACAATGTCCTCATCGGTGTAGGGTCGAAAAAACGGGGTTGCACATGCATCTGCCACCATTTCTGCAGTCGCTGCGCTGACAGAAGCAACCACGCTCGCCGATGGCTGACGCGCCGCTATCTCTCCAGCCAAGTTTGGCCCTGAAACGACAGCAATCCGCTCAGCTTCAAAACCGCCTACCTGTGAAATCACCTGACTCATTCGCAGGCCTGTGCCTCGTTCGATGCCTTTCATCAGCGACACCAACACAGCATCAGAGGGAACCAGATTGCTCCATTGGGTCATCGTTGTCCGCATTTTCTGCGACGGCAACGCCACGACCACAATCTCTGCCCCATCCAGCGCCTCAGCTGGATCAGTGGTCGCCACGATGGAAGGAGCAAGCTTGATGCCAGGCAGATAGTCCGAGTTTTCGTGTGCGGTGTTGATTCGCTCAACCTGCTCAGCCCTGCGCCCCCATAGACGCACCTGAGCTCCCGTATCCGCAACGATTGTGGCAAACGCGGTGCCCCAGCTACCCGACCCGAGAACGGCTACCGTGTCCACGACGTGCTCCTTCTACCCTGATTCCGCTGTACCTGACGCATGAGAAACAGCGGCTGGCCTCAGAACACCGGAGAACCCCACCGCTGGAGGAAAACACAGCCACCGCCCGGTACACCATAGTTGGCCGCAGCTGCTCTTCGGCTCCGAAAGACCTCAACCACGGCCTCCACAGACAGCCGCCCAAACATGGGGGTGCCCTTGTTCTGCCCATACGGGAAGAACAAGGGCACCCCCATAAGCCTGATCCATACACGTCCACCAGAGCACCTGCAGGCTCTGGAAGGGAGGGGACGCTTCAAGGCCTTACTCAGGCGTTTTTGCCGGCCTTCCGCTTTGCCTTGTTCGCGCGGATGGTGGCCTCGGCGCGAGAACGCACCTCGGCGGCCGTGCCAGCAGCGGCACGGGCTGCAGCCGGGCCTGACTTCGGCAAGGTCTCCGGTTCGGCGACATACATCTTGAAAGCGGTGCCGGGCCGGAACTTCGGCACAGCAGTGGATTCGATACGCACGGATTCACCCGTACGCGGGTTGCGGCCAGTACGAGCAGCGCGGTCCACTCGCTCGAACGTGCCGAAGCCGGTGATTCCCACCTTGCCGCCCGCCGCAACCTCTCGGATAATTACGTCGAAGACAGCCTCGATGGCATCTGCTGCCGCCTTCTTCCCTCCGATTCGATGCTCAAGGGCATCAACCAGATCAGCCTTGTTCACTCTTGTTCTCTCCCTCCAGAGAAGACCGGTTCGATCCCTCGAACCGAGGGCGTAGCCACACAAATGCCGCAGCGGTAGTCCCGCCATGGCATGCATGTCACGTCCTAGCTCCTACATCTGCTGACGCAGGCTGTGTCATTCGGTGTGTTTCACCGGTCCCGCATATCTGCCGGACCCGGCTCCCTATCGGCACGAGTTGGCCTGACAGACAGAGGATTCAAGGAACGGCTGTATACAAGGGGGAACGGAAACAAGCACGTCGCAGGCTTTTTCGGCCGCTACGCCTCAACACGAACGTTGCTTTTTATGCTGCGCAACGCTTTTGGTTTGCCCATCGTGTTACGGAGTGGGCGCCTCCCAGGTGCGCGCGAGCTGCACGAGTCGGGTTATACGGCTAGCGATCTCCTCACGTCCTTCACCTGGCTGGGTCGCGAGACCGAGTGCGAGCGCGGTCATGGGCGCGCCGGGACGAGAGGGACCGTGTGCCACGTCACTGATAAGACCCAGAGCAGGTTGAGCGATGTCGTTCAGAAGGTCTGGATCGACGTTGAGCTCATGGCATACGGCTTCGAGCCATAGGTGCATGATGCGCATTTTTTCTGCTTCGGATGCGGGGGGTTTACCGGCTTTATCTCCCGAGCAGTTGCGACCATCGTGATCGGCCACGGTCGTCCTCCGTTGTTGACCTGCTGGTGGTCTTTACTTCTCTACCTTTACACAGGGCGTGTCGCCGAGGACAACAAGGGTTTCCTGACAGCGGGATAGGCCAGGTCCGGGGCGGGAAAGCAGTCTGCTTGAGTCTTACGTAGACACAAGGATTGGATGCTTTGCTCGTTCTTGTGGGGTGTGTTGTGTGGTGCATGTAACAGTCATTCGCGCTGTGAAGTAGGTGGTAGGCCATGCAGGTTTGCTTGGGAATATCCCGATCGCGAGCGGTGAATTTTCAGGGTATTTGCGGATCTGAACCGGTCTGCGGGGGTTGGGATTCGGCGACGATGACCCTAAGTTCCATGAAGGCTCAAATTATGGAGGCCTTGCGTCTCATGCGGTGAGACGGCAAGATGCATACATGGAATCTTCGAGCGGTGTGGGAGTTCTCGATAAAGCAGCCATCGTGTTGAGCGCTCTAGAAGGTGGACCTGCGACTCTGGCGCAACTAGTGGCAACAACGAAATTGGCGCGCCCAACGGCGCACCGAATTGCGGTTGCGCTAGAGCATCACCGTCTGGTGGCGCGGGACATGCAAGGACGTTTCATTCTGGGGCCGCGTTTGGCGGAGTTGGCTTCTGCTGCGGGAGAAGATCGACTGCTAGCTGCTGCGGGAGCAGTACTGGCCGCATTACGTGACCACACTCACGAAAGCGCCCAGCTATTCCGACGACAAGGTGACATGCGAATCTGCGTAGCAGCAGCAGATCGGCCTATGGGGCTAAGGGATTCGATTCCGGTTGGGGCAACGCTAAGCATGCAGGCTGGCTCTGCCGCGCAAGTTCTCCTGGCCTGGGAAGAGCCCGATCGACTGCACCGAGGTTTACAGGGAGCAGCTTTTACGGCAACCACTCTCTCGGGTGTGCGCCGCCGTGGTTGGGCTCAGAGCGTTGGGGAAAGGGAGGCGGGAGTTGCCTCTATTTCTGCGCCAGTGCGTAACCCTTCTGGCCGAGTTATTGCGGCAGTGTCTATTTCCGGGCCGATCGAGCGGCTATCTCGCCAGCCAGGGCGTCTCCACGCCGCTACAGTGGTGGCTGGTGCCAACAAACTTACCGAGGTTCTTCAACGGGCTCACAACGCCCAGATGCACGCAGCTGAGAATGCGCAGCGAAGCGAAAACTGATTCCTGCAGGGTGACGGCCCCCACTGATCACGGTTGTTGAATGCGCCGAGCTTGTGGGTGCCGCCCCGGCGGGCTTAGGTTGGGATCGGTTCATAGCTGGAGGGGAGCTGTGGCCCCCAGTCAAGTTTCAGGAAGGCATGGCCTGAGATGCACCATGTGTGCCCTCAGGTCTTTTTTATGCCCGCTTTAAGGGCGAAGGGAAAGGAAAGAGGACGATGGGGTCCGTCGATTTTCAGACGCTGGCCAGCGATATCTTGCGCCTGGTCGGCGGCGGGGAAAACCTCGTAAGTTATACGCACTGCGCCACGCGGCTGCGTTTGAATTTGTCCGACGAGTCGAAAGCTGACACGGCGGCAATTAAAGAGCTAGATGGCGTTATTGCTGTCCGGCATCCGAATGGTCAGTACCAGATCGTCATCGGCAATGAAGTGCCTGAGCTGTTTGCGCAGTTCGCGGCACTGGTGGGAGATGACGCGGCCGCCGTCGCTGTTGACGAGCGCCGTGGCGGTCCTCTAGCCCGGTTTATTGCGTTGTTCAGTGCTGTGATGCAGCCGATTGTGTGGGCGTTGACTGGTCTTGGCATGGTCAAGGCAGTTTTGTCTGCGCTGAGCATGTTCGAAATTATCAAGACTGAAAGCCCTACCTACGCAATTCTTTCGGCAGGTGCCGATGGGATGTTTTACTTCCTGCCTGTCTTTTTGGCGCTTGCGGCATCGAAGTGGCTCAAGACAGACATGGTTACCTCTGTTGCTATTGCGGTTGCTTTGCTTCACCCGAGCATTGCTTCGCTGGCAGAGGCAGGAACATCCGTGTCCTTCTTTGGGCTGCCTGTCGTGATGTTGACATACGCGAACTCTTTCGTCCCGATTTTCTTGGCCATGTGGCTGCAGTCCTACATGGAGCGAGGGCTAAATAAGGTCCTGCCGGATGCAGTGCGTGACGTGGTTCGCCCCATGATTGTCATCACAGTCATGGTGCCGTTGGTTCTTATCACCATGGGCCCGGCAACGGTGCATGCTTCGAACCTGCTGACTGACCTCATCACCGGATTCTTTGGCGATATGCCGTGGCTAGCTGGGCTCATTTTGGGTGGCTTGTGGGAGCTGTTCGTCATCTTCGGGCTGCACTGGGGCTTCATCCTGCACATCACTAATGAGCTCGCTTCTGGTAGTGGACACACACTGGTTACTGGCCCGCTGGTGGCATCTGTGGTTGCCCAGTCTGCTGCGACGTTGGCCGTCGTATTCCGTAGCCGAAGCAACAAGCGGCGTGGTGTGGCCGTCCCGGCTGCGCTTTCTGGTCTGTTCGCAGGTGTGACTGAGCCTGCCGTTTACGGTGTGAACTTGCCGCTGCGCAGGCCGTTCTACTTTGGTCTGCTTGGTGGAGCGATCGGTGGCGCTATTGCCGCTAGTGGCGGTAGCGGGTCGAGTTCATTTGCTGTTCCTTCGCTGCTGGGGCTGACAGAATTCACTGAAGTTGGCGATTTCACACTTGAACTCGCCGGTACGGCGGTAGCTGCGGTTATTGCGTTTGTCCTTACTTTGGTCTTCGCTCCGCGGGAACGACGCGATGAGAAGTCTTCGGATCAGTCATTTGAAACAACGCCTATCCGTCTACCCGGCGCAGGGCCTGTTACCGGCTCTAACCCGATTGTGAGCAAGGTGGTGACTTCGAGCGAAGACACCTCAACTTCGGCTATCCCGATGACTGCATCTTCTGCGATTCCGCTAGCGATGGCCGCAGCTGACGAAGGAGCCGTGGAGATCCGCTGCCCTGTTCGGGGTCGCGCGATTCCGCTTTCTGAGGTGACTGATCCAGTTGTGGCAGCTGGTCTTCTCGGTAAGGGTGTGGCGATCGCTCCAGAAGAGGGTCGCGTGTGCGCGCCGGTCAGTGGCGAACTCGTGACTGGGGCTGACAGCGACCACGCGTATGGAATCCGCACCGCAGAAGGCGTGGAGGTGCTCGTGCACGTGGGCATCAACACCGTCGAGCTGCGCGGAGAGCACTTCTACCGTGTTGTTGCTCCAAGCGGGTACGTAGAGGCCGGAGACATTCTTGTGGATGTTGATTTCCCCTCTGTAGAGGCCGCTGGCTACGACAACACGATCATGATGACGATCATGAACACCAACGAGCTGGGTGAAGTGGTTCCGGCCTCACCTGGCCCCAAAGCTGCTGGTGACTTGGTAATGGTCGTGAAACAGAAGTAGCAGTGATGCTGGTGTGACGTACCTAAGCTGGCAGCACAACGGCCATCTTGGAAGAGCCTCAAAGCGCATGCAGAGATTCTTTCGAGATGGCCGTTGTTGTATCCGTCTGCTTGGTCTTTGTGGCCTTGGCTGTGGTGGGGCGGGGTTGTCTTGTTCGTCGGACGAGGGTGGGCAGTAGTGGCCCAACTGGCAAAAGGTTGGTGTGGCCTTGCTTACGCTGGCCTCAATACGCACAGATCGGAGAGCTATGTTCAGCAAGGTTCTTGTGGCCAATCGCGGTGAGATCGCGGTTCGCGCATTTCGTGCAGCTACCGAGTTGGGAATCAAGACGGTGGCTGTTTTTCCATACGAGGACCGTGGGTCCGAGCATCGCATGAAGGCTGATGAGGCCTACATGATCGGCGAGGAAGGGCACCCCGTTCGGGCGTACCTGGATGCCAGTGAGATTGTGCGCGTGGCTATCGAGTCCGGCGCTGAGGCGGTGTATCCCGGGTATGGGTTCTTGTCAGAAAACCCGGAGCTGGCGCGCCAGTGTGCGCAGGCAGGTCTGACTTTTGTGGGCCCATCCGCGCAGGTGTTGGACATGACGGGCAACAAAGCCACTGCCATTGAGAACGCGAAGCGGGCAGGGCTGCCTACTTTGCGTAGCACTGAGCCGACCACAGACGTTGATGTGCTGTTGAAGCAGGCCGAAGAGATTGGTTTTCCGATCTTTGTGAAGGCGGTTGCCGGTGGTGGTGGCCGTGGCATGCGTCGTGTCGATTCTGCTGGGTCACTGCGCGAGGCCATTGTGGCGGCCATGCGGGAAGCAGAGTCGGCATTCGGTGACGCGACTGTGTTCCTCGAGGAAGCGGTGATTGATCCCAAGCACATCGAGGTGCAGATTCTGGCGGATGCATCAGGGAACGTGGTGCATCTGTTTGAGCGGGACTGCTCGGTGCAGCGACGCCACCAGAAGGTTGTTGAGATCGCGCCGGCTCCGAACCTGGATCCGAAGGTTCGTGAGGCTATGTGCCAGGATGCGGTGGCGTTCGCTAAGCAGATTGGTTATGTGAACGCTGGCACGGTGGAGTTTTTGGTGGGAGCGGATGGCCGCTATGTGTTCATCGAGATGAATCCGCGGATTCAGGTGGAGCACACGATCACCGAAGAAATCACTGATGTGGATTTGGTGTCGAGTCAGTTGCGAATCGCAGCGGGTGAGACGCTCGAGGACTTGGGGCTGCGTCAGGAAGAGATCCGGGCTCACGGCGCTGCGGTTCAGTGCCGTATTACGACGGAGGATCCGCGTAATGGGTTCCGCCCGGATGTTGGTCGCATCACTACGTATCGCTCTGCAGGTGGTTCTGGGGTGCGCCTGGATGGTGGCACCGCTTTTGTGGGGGCTGAGATTAGTCCTCATTTCGACTCGATGCTTGTGAAGTTGACGTGTCGCGGTCGTGATTTCTCAGCTGCTGTGCATCGGGCGCGGCGCGCGCTAATGGAGTTTCGGGTACGTGGTGTAGCGACGAATATCCCGTTTCTTCAGGCGCTTCTCGATGAGCCAGCTTTCCAGCGGGGCGAGATTTCGACGTCGTATATCGATGCGCACCCTGAATTGTTGTCTTCTCGGGTGTCAGCTGACCGTGGGACACGGTTGTTGACCTACTTGGCTGAGATGACGGTTAATCAGCCGTTTGGGCCGAACACGTCGACTTTTTCGCCGCGAAGTAAGTTGCCTGCGCTGGCGGTGAATGACCCGTTGCCTCGCGGGAGTCGTGATGAGCTGCGCGAGTTGGGGCCGGAGAAGTTTGCAGCGGCGTTGCGTGCGCGCCCGGATGTGCCTGTAACCGATACGACAATGCGTGATGCGCATCAGAGTTTGCTTGCTACGCGTGTTCGTACGCGCGATTTGTTGCATGTGGCGAACCATGTTGCGCGTACAACACCGCAGTTGTTGTCGGTGGAGTGCTGGGGTGGAGCGACCTACGACGTAGCGTTGCGGTTCCTTGTTGAGGATCCGTGGGAGCGGTTGGCCAAGTTGCGTGAGGCCATGCCGAATATGAACCTGCAGATGTTGCTTCGTGGTCGCAACACGGTTGGGTACACGCCGTATCCGACGCGGGTTACTGATGTGTTCGTGGAGCAGGCTGCGGCTACAGGTATCGATATTTTCCGTATTTTCGATGCTCTTAATGACGTGGATCAGATGCGCCCTGCTATTGAGGCAGTCCGAGGCACAGGGACGTCGGTGGCCGAGGTGGCGCTGTGCTACACCGGAAATCTTTTGGATCCGCGAGAGCGTGTTTACACGCTTGATTACTACTTGAAGCTTGCTGCGCGGATCGTCTCGGCAGGTGCGCATGTGCTGGCCATTAAAGACATGGCTGGTTTGCTGCGCGCGCCAGCGGCCGAGAAGCTTGTGAAGGCGCTTCGGAAGAATTTTGATCTTCCGGTGCACCTGCACACCCATGACACGGCAGGTGGCCAGATTGGCACGTTGTTGGCTGCGATTAATGCTGGGGTAGATGCGGTTGATGCTGCTTCTGCCTCGATGGCTGGTACTACAAGCCAACCGTCGATGTCTGCGTTGGTTGCTTCCACCGATGGCACAGATCGTCCCACGGGGCTTTCTCTTGATGCGGTGAATGACCTCGAGCCGTATTGGGAGGCTGTCCGGGAGCTGTATAAGCCGTTCGAGTCAGGATTGCCCGGGCCTACTGGCCGGGTGTACCGGCATGAGATTCCCGGTGGGCAGCTTTCTAACTTGCGGCAGCAGGCTATTGCTCTCGGGCTGGGGCACCGGTTTGAAGAGGTGGAGGACATGTATGCCTCTGCTGACCGGATGCTGGGTCACATTGTGAAGGTGACTCCTTCATCGAAGGTGGTGGGAGATCTGGCTTTGGCGCTAGTTGGGCGCGATGCTAATCCGGCCGAGTTTGAAGAAAATCCGGGCAAGTTTGATATTCCGGATTCGGTGATCGGGTTCTTGTCTGGGGAGCTTGGTAATCCGCCTGCGGGATGGCCAGAGCCTTTCCGTTCTAAGGCTTTGGCAGGGCGCAGCTTCACGCCTGGGGAGGAAACTCTGTCGGCTGAGGATGAGCAGGCCCTTGTTGATGATCCTAAGAACACATTGAACAGGCTTTTGTTCCCCGGCCCAACGAAGGAGTTCCAGGCTCGGCGGGATCGTTATAGCGATCTGTCAGTGTTGTCGACTCGCGAGTTTTGGCATGGCTTGGCGGTGGGTCGTGAGCACGAGGTTGAGATGGAGCCGGGTAAGACTCTGTTGATGACGGTGGAGTCGATCGGTGAGGCTGATGAGCGTGGCTATCGGACATTGATGGCCACGGTGAATGGGCAGATCCGGCCGGTGCGTGTGCGTGATGAAAACGTCAAGGTTGATGTGAAGGTTGCTGAGAAAGCTGATCCTTCTTTGGCTAACCATGTCTCGGCGCCGTTTGCTGGTGTGGTGACGACGTCGGTGGCCGAGGGTGACCGTGTTGAAGCTGGACAGAACGTTGCCACGATTGAGGCAATGAAGATGGAGGCAGGTATCGCTGCTTCGGTCGCCGGGACGGTTGAGCGTCTGGCGATTGGGCAGACGCAAGCGGTGGAGGGTGGGGATCTTCTGCTTGTGATTAAGGAGGACTAAGCAGTTGCCTTAGCTGGTTGGGGGGTTCGCGTATTCGAGTTCCTCAACCAGCTAGGGTGTTTTTGCGGTGACCAGTGGCCGATGAGGTTGTGCCTAAGGATGCGTGTCGTGGCATAAAAAAATAACCCCCGCTCGTGTGAGTGAGGGTTATTTTTTATTTGTAGCCCCGACCGGGTTCGAACCGGCGTTACCGCCTTGAGAGGGCAGCGTGCTAGGCCGCTACACTACGGGGCCATTCGCTTTGCACTGCTGTGCTTGGCGACTTCATGAAGTTTACCTGACTAGGTCGGATGTCCATAATCCGCTGATTGAAGCCTTAGGCTTGAATCAGAAGAACTCTTCTTACTGAAGAACTCTGCGCTGGGGTACCAGGACTCGAACCTAGACTAACTGAACCAGAATCAGTCGTGCTGCCAATTACACCATACCCCAAGGGGTATCAGCCTTCCTGATGGGAGACCCCCTGCTCTAACAAGTAGAGTAGGAACATCCGCTCGGAAGCCCGATCCGAGAAGAAACATTAGCCGGGAATAACGCTGGTCACCAAATCGACCTGTCGACACAGTCACTCAGACTGGCGCCTTAGCTTTGTGTACGGTTTCCGTATGACCGCACCTGACCCAGCCATCCCGGGAGATTTCGTCCGCGACATGATCCATCGCGACCTCGAGAACGCGACATTTAATGGACGGGTACAGACACGGTTCCCCCCTGAACCTAACGGCTACCTCCACATCGGCCACGCCAAAGCCATCACAGTCAACTTCGGTATCGCAGCCGACTTCAACGGCACCTGCAACCTGCGCCTCGACGACACCAACCCCGACACCGAAGAAACCGAATATGTCGAATCCATCATCGAAGACGTGCGCTGGCTCGGATTCGACATCCCCATGCCCCTCAAACACGCTTCGGACTATTTCGGCCAACTCTACGAATGGGCAGAACTACTCGTCACCAAAGGCCTTGCCTACGTAGATGACCAAGACATCGAGACCATCTCCGCCCAGCGAGGCGGCTTCGGCAAACCCGGTATCGAAAGCCCCTTCCGCAACCGTTCCCCAGAAGAAAACCTCGACCTCCTCCGCCGCATGAAAGCTGGCGAATTCCCCGAAAACGCCCGTGTGCTGCGCGCCAAAATCGACATGCAATCTCCGGACATGAGCCTGCGTGACCCGGTCATGTATCGCATTCGAAACGTCGCGCACCACCGCACCGGCACCCAGTGGCATATTTACCCCACCTACGACTGGGCTCACGGACAATCCGATGCCATCGAAGGAGTAACCAACTCCCTGTGCAGCCTGGAGTTTGAAACACACCGCCCCCTATACAACTGGTACCTCTCCCAGTTGCCCATCCCCTACGAGGCGCCCCGGCAGACCGAATTCGCCCGCCTGGAACTGACTCACACCGTCACCAGCAAGCGAAAACTCCGCCAGCTCATCACCGACGGCACCGTCGATGGCTGGGATGACCCACGACTGCCTACCCTGCGTGGCCTACGCCGTCGCGGATACCCAGCCGAAGCGATCCGAGAATTCTGCCAATACATCGGCATCACCAAGGCCAACAGCCGCCACGACATCGAACTGCTTGAGTCGTTCGTACGCAAGCACTTAAACGTCACCAGTCAACGCCGCATGGCGGTCCTGCGCCCCATCAAGGTGGTACTCACCAACTGGCCAACAGACGCTGAAGGCAACCCCGAAGTCGAATACTTCGACGTCGTCAACAACCCAGAAAACCCTGAAGACGGCACCAGGAAAGTCGCTTTCTCGGGTGAGCTCTACATCGAATCCGACGACTTTGCCGAAGTGCCCCCGCCGAAGTTTTTCCGCCTCTCCCCCGGGCGCGAGGTGCGGCTACGCGGCGCATACTTCATCACCGCAACCGAGGTCATCAAAGATGACGATGGCAACGTGATCCAGGTCAACGCGACCTACGACCCAGCCAGCAAGGGTGGCAACTCTCCCGATGGTCGAAAAGTAAAGTCCACGATGCACTGGGTTTCGGCCGCACACGGCACCCCCATCACCGTTGCTCTCTACGAACGCCTTTTCAGCGCCGCAGCCCCCGGCGCCGAAACCGGTGAAGTCATGGATGACCTCAACCCCGCTTCCCGGGAAATCGTCAACGCCATCGCCGAAAGCAGCCTGGCTGATACCCCCGCGGGCGAGGTTGTCCAATTCGAGCGGCTTGGGTACTTCGCACATGACCCACGCGAACCCTTGCTCTTCCACCGCACGGTCGGCCTCAAAGACGAATGGGCCAACATTCAAAAACGCAACGCTTCCAAGAAGAAATAAGAAAATCCCGCCGCGCTCTGGTGAGCGCGGCGGGATTTCACCATGTGAGGTGACTACATCATTTTCACTGGTGAATTAGGTCAATGCCACGAACGTCAACCGAACCGCCCTTGACGTTCTTCAAACCACCCGTGATATCCACTGCGGTGACTTTCTGGCCCTTCACCCAGTCAGGCAACTTCAACCGCACAGTTTTCACTGTGTACTCGCCGTTGACCCTATCGGTCTTCTTGTCCATCAATGCGTAGTGCGTTGCTGGCACATCAGTTTCATAGACCTTGCCGTTATCCAAACGCACTGTCACGTGGATGGCCGTACCTTTTTCCTTATCGGTGCGGCTGCCGGTAGGCATCAAGTGGATAGCTGCATCCGTGACTCCGGTAGCACCGTTCTTTGAGCCCTCCGCAGGAATCGTGAAGCGAGCACCACCCGCGGGAGTCAACTTCACTCGCGTAATGCGCGAGTGGTTGAACAGAACACCCTCATGAATCGATGGGCATGCATCCTTGCCTCGACCAACATCAGGCACGACGTTCGGGTAGTTGCGGCACGTCAAAGCCGTGCCGTTACCAAGCGGCTTAGCAGAGCCATGGGTGCCAGCAAGGTAGGAGTACCGCTGGCCATTCGAAACCATCAACCACTCAGCAGGCTTGCCTGCAAACGTGGCCGGCGGCTGGTCACCTGGCTTGAGCGGGAACTGGTTTGTCTTACCCCGCAACGTGGCATCCAGCCACGCCAGAGAGGCCTCCACCATCATCTTTTCGTGAGCCTTAGCGCCCGGCAGGCTAGGCGATTTATCTTTACGGTCATCGAGCTTACGGCTGCTGAACTCACGGTTGATGTAGTTGTGACCAAAGCCAGGAACCACCGCAGAGATAGCTGCCGTGTTCCGCTTCTGACCGATGTGCTCAGTCATCCACAGCGGCGCCATCAACTCAACGTCGCCATCTTCTGCCCCATGCAGGGAGAAGAAGGGTATGCTGGGGTCAGCTGGCGGCGAGAACTCAAAGTCGTCCCGGCCATCAGAAGGAGCCGCGCCGTAGGTCATCACCGAGCGCAGCGGAGCAACAGACTTAGCCCATGCTTTCTGTGCTGCCGGAACCATTGCACCCGAACGGGAGTGGGCAACCAACGAGGCGTGCGAAGCATCAATGCTGCCCTTCAGGCCCTGACCGAAGATGGAGTTCTTGCCAGCATCCGCAGCAAGCACCTCATCACGGGAGCGTTCCATCACGCGCAGCCATGCTTGTTGCTGGTCGTACTTGTTATCGTTCCTGGAGATGTACACAGGGCTCAAGTCCGGGATCACCACGGCATAGCCCTTTTCAGCCAGCGCCTGCGCCCAGTACGTCATCCCCCGGTCATAGCGCATTTCCGTGGTGCCCTTAGCACAAGGGAACGCGAACTTCTTGTCCGAACATGTTGGGCTACGCAGGTGCCCCATCAGCACCAAGGGAGCCTTCTTCGCGTTAGACGGAGCAACGAAGATGCCCCGCACAGGAGTAATAAATTCCTTCTTGTTCTTTGCCGGGCCAACTTCCAGGTTGCCTAGGTCAAAGTCACGGATAGTGACATTGCCGACCTTCTTAACACTCAGCTGCGCAGGCTTGCGGTTGGGGTCCGTGTGCGGACCATCACCGGTACCTTCATCCCAATCGCCCTGATTGTCCCCTTTAGATCCTTTATCCCCCTTGGATCCTTTGTTTCCGTCGGTTTTCCCCTTGGAGCCGTGGTTTCCGTCGGTCTTGTCTCCATCGGCGACAATGCTGGTCGCAGGAGTGATGGCAGAGGCCGGAATGGCGGTAAACGCTCCACCGGCTATAACTGTGATCGCTGTCAGCGTGAAAGCTGCCGAACGCGCTATGGACTTCATGCCTACAGCATGCGCCGTGGTCACGCGTTGGGTCGAGTTCACTTCAGCGGCAAGAAAAATCTCCGCAGAACGGAACCTGAATGCCCGCATAAACCCCATTGAACAGCAAATTCACCAACATCTACACACGGGCAGCACGCATCAACCTACCCGCTAGATAGGCCCTATTCCTCAGAATTCAACGAGCATGCATCAGGAGAGAACCGCATCCCGTCATACATCCAGAAAACCCGACACAGCGTTCGCCAATAGAGAAAAACAGATGTTCTCAACATATGAGAACTTATCCGAGCAAAGTCGCTACCTCACGCAACGACCCAACCACTCGTACCCCCTCATCACGAACTAGGCGCCCCCATTCCGCATGACGCGGAGCAGGCTTATCCGGGCGCTGCAACCACGCAACCCGCATCCCCGCTCCACGCCCACCAACAACATCCGAACCAAACGTGTCACCAACACACACCGTGTCGACACACGCAACGCCCATCAACCGACACGCCTCATCAAAAACACGCCGATCAGGCTTACCCACACCCAAAGTGTCCGTCGTAACAACACAGCCACGACCAGCCAACCCCGACACTTCCAGCTTCACAGCTGTCTGCTCAGCACCAGAATTCGTCACAAAGCACACCGGCACACCAGCAGCCTCAACAGAGGCAAAAAACTCCTCCACATCATCAAAAACTGTCTGAGACTGCTTAAACGCCAACCGGTACGCAGCCTCGAACTCCTCAAACCCCGAAGTGCCCAGACCAACCTCAGCGCATGCACGTAGATACCTCGACTCCCGCATCAGCGAGAACTCAAGCTCCCCACGCGTATAGGCATCGAAATAGCCCTCAGGATCCTCGTAAAACACATCCGACACCGCTTGCCACACCGGCGGAGCCTGCCCAGGCCAGGCAGCCCCCGCCCCACGACAACACGCCTGACGCATCGCCTGCTGCGTATCCAGCAACGTGTCATCAATGTCGAGAATCAGGGCCCGAACCGGAGCAGACCAATCCACACTGCCGCGCGTCACAACGACGCCCGCAACAACCGCATCCGATTCAGCGCAGACTCTTTACCCAAAATCTCAATCGACTCGAACAGCGGCGGTGACACTTTCTGACCAGAAACAGCCACCCGCACCGGACCAAAAGCGAACTTCGGTTTAATGCCCATTGCCTCAACCACAGCAGAACGCAGTGCCGTCTCAACCCGATCGTGCGTGAACTCCTCATCACAGATCGCCTCAAGAGCAGCAATCGCGGCATCAAGAACCTCCGGAGCGGACTCTTTCAGCTGTGCCCTCGCGTCCTCAGCTACCTCAAGGTCCTCATCAGCGATATAGAACGGACGCACCTGCTGCGCAGCACCCGTCAAATGCACCAAACGCGGCTGAATCAGCTTCGTCACCCCCTCCAACACCTCAAGATCACGCGGCGTCGGCTGCTGACCAATAATCCCCTCAGCCTGCAAGAACGGCAGCAAACGCCCCGTTAACTCAGGCACAGGAAGCGAACGAATATACACACCGTTCAGCCAGTCCAACTTCGTCAAATCGAAAATGGGGCCTACCGGGCTGATCTGCGAAAACTCAAAACGCTCCGTGAAATCCTGGAACGAAAAAACCTCAACCTCATTACCCTCAGCATCACGCGCCGGCGGGTAAGCCAACAGCGCAAGGAAGTTAACCAACGCCTCAGGCAAATATCCCTGCTCTTTAAACCAAGTCAGCCGCGCAGCAGGGTTCTTCCGCTTCGAGATCTTCGACTTATCCGTATTACGCAACAACGGCATGTGCGCAAACGCCGGCGCCTGCAACCCCAACCAGCGGTACAACAACAAATGCTTCGGCGTAGAACTAATCCACTCCTCACCACGCACCACATGCGTGATCCCCATCTCGTGATCATCAACCACCACGGCCATGTGATAGGTGGGGAACCCATCAGCCTTCAAAATGACCTGATCATCCGGACGAGGTGCCTTAACCTCACCACGAATCACATCATCAAAAACCAGCGGAACATCATCAGGAATAAGCATCCGCACGACCGGAGTCTCTGTGAACCCCGGCAACTGCGCACGCTCCTCACGAGTCTTCCCGTAACACAGCCGGTCATATCCCGTGTTCGCCTGCTTCGTTTTGGCCTGCTCATCACGCATCTGCTTCAAACGCTCAGAGCTACACCAGCAGTAATAAGCATGCCCCTGCTCGATCAACCGATCAACATACGGCCGATACGTATCAAGACGCTCCGACTGACGGTACGGCGCATACTGACCGCCCTTGTCTGGCCCTTCACTCCACGTGAACCCCAACCAGTCCAACGTGTCATAAATCTGCTGCTCAGAATCCTCTCGATACCGCGAGCGATCCGTATCCTCGATCCGCAGCACAAAGTCACCACCGTGCTTACGCGCGTGCGCCAGATTAAACAACGCCATGTAGGCGGTACCCACGTGCGGGTCACCCGTCGGGCTCGGAGCCACACGCAGACGAGGAACAACCGGAAGGATTTCAGAGTTCGAAGAATCGTTCGTCATGATGCCCTCAAGTCTAAGCGAGCACACCAAGGCCAGGCAGCGCCGCCCATAGCCAAGAAACCACCCTCATCCCCACAACAGTGGGGCAGGACGCCCACAACAGACACCCCGCCCCACCGCCTCGATCACAAACCGACCGCAGCGCGCATGTCCTCCTTCAACAGCGCCAATCGCTGCGCAGCCTCACCCCGCGGCACCTGCTCACCACTCACCGGTACCACAACCTCCAAGTAACACTTCAACTTCGGCTCAGTGCCTGAAGGACGAGCAATCACCCGGTCGTTATCGGCAGTGATAAACAACATGCCATCAGTAGGAGCCAACCCCTCATACCCGTCAGCCAAATCCGCGACCTGCTTCACTTCAGACCCAGCCAACGCACTGGGCGGCGTCGCGCGCAACCGAGCCATCGCATCTGCAATCAACGCCGTATCCGCTACCCGGAACGACAACTGCGCCGTCGCGTGCAACCCATGAGCACGGGCAAGATCATCCAAAGCATCAGAGAGGCTCCGACCCTGCTTAGCCAACGCTGAGACAAGCGAAGCAACCCGCACCGCCGCCGTTACGCCATCCTTATCCCGAACCCCCATCGGATCAGTGCAGTACCCAATAGCCTCCTCATACCCAAAACGAAGCCCCTCAGTACGCGCAATCCACTTAAAGCCAGTCAACGTGGCCTGATGCTGCAACCCATGCGCCTGCGCGATGCGAGAAAGCAGCCGACCCGAGACAATCGAGTTCGCCAAAGTGTCACCCACCCGCGAAGAATCTGCCGCTGCCTGCTCCCCCAGCAACGCACCAATCTCATCACCAGTGAGCTGACGCCACCCATCAGGACCACAGGTACCCACAGAACAACGATCGGCATCCGGATCCAGCGCAATCACCACATCCGCCTCTACCTGCCGAGCCAGCCCCAACGCCAAATCAAGAGCACCAGGCTCCTCTGGGTTTGGGAACGCAACCGTCGGGAAATCTGGATCCGGCTCAGCCTGCTCAGGAACAACATGAACGTCGGTGAACCCTGCCCGGCGCAACACCTCCACCGCAGTCGCACCACCAACACCATGCATAGGCGTCAACACAATCCGAATCGGTGCAGGATCACTCACCGCCAACGAGGCAGCCCGATTCACGTACTCCTCCCACAACGCTGGCTCAACGTGCTGCACGCGCGCTTCATCACGCGGAACTTCATCAGCGAAAGGAGCAGCTGCGATGCACTCGGCAATCCCCTTATCAGCAGGCGGAACGATCTGTACTCCCTCCGCGGCGCCACGAGCAGCACGCCCACCCAAATACACCTTGTACCCGTTGTCCTCCCGCGGGTTATGGGATGCAGTAACCATCACACCCGCATCAGCCCCCAAACGGCGAACCGCGAACGCCGTCACCGGCGTAGGAAGCTTCTCCGGAAGCACAAGAGCAGTACCCCCAGCTGCAGAAACCACCTGCGCTGCATCGCGAAGGAACTGCGAAGAACCATGACGGGCATCACAACCCAAAACGACAGTCGGGGCTTGCCCCAGCTCTTTGGTCAAATAGGCAACCAGCCCAGCTGTGGCCCGAATCACCACCGCACGGCTCATGCGGCTCTCCCCCGCACCTACCGCTGCCCGAAGTCCAGCTGTACCGAACATCAACGGGCCAGAAAAACGCGACACCAAATCAGCCGCAGCTTCCTCATCCCCAGCCTGCGCAGCGTCAGCGAGCGCAAGGATCGTGGCCCGGTCAGACTCATCAGGATCGTGGGCAGCCCACGTACGTGCATGTTCAATCAGTTCAGGTGTTACCTCGGGGCGCATCATGCTTCTCCTTGCTCGTGATGCCACGTCAGCCGTGGATGCGCGCCGAAAGCACGGCTATGGGCGGTTCAGGGCACGGCGCGCGCAACCCTGAACCGCCCGATTTTCAGCCTCCGATGCCGTCAAGGACAGCGCGGCTACCCGACAAGCCCAGACGCGTGGCCCCGGCCTCAATCATTGCCAGTGCAGCTTCAGCCGTACGGATACCGCCAGAGGCCTTGACACCCAAACGTCCACCCACAGTCTTGGCCATCAAAGCGACTGCTTCGACAGAGGCACCACCCGCAGGGTGGAAACCAGTGGACGTCTTAACAAAGTCGGCGCCCGCACGCTCGGCTGCGGTGCAGCACGCCACGATCTCATCATCGCTCAGCGCAGCAGACTCGATGATGACCTTCAAGAGAACCGGGCGATCACCCTCGGTGGGGCATGCCTGCCGAACCGCGCGGATGTCAGCCTCAACCTCATCGAAGCGCCCAGTCTTGACCAGGGAGAGATTGACAACCATGTCGACCTCATCAGCACCGTCAGCGACACTGCGAGCAGCTTCTGCCGCCTTGACTTCACTGGCGTGAGCTCCCGAAGGGAAACCACATACCGTGGCCACAGCCACGCCTTGGGGTACCTGAACGGGAAGCATGTTCGGCGACACGCACACAGAGAACGTGCCTAGGTCAGCGGCTTCAGCAACAAGCTCGGCGACCTGCTCGGGGGTTGCTTCGGGTTTGAGGAGGGTGTGGTCGATCATGCGGGCCACATCGGATCGGGTGGGCATGCGCTCTCCTAATCAGGGGGGGGTATATGGGTGAACGTACGGGCAAAAGTGGCTTTACTCCACCGTTTCCAGAACGATGTCGCGATCAGCCAAAGAAGCGGCACGTGCCTGAGCCTCGTCGCCATCTTCGATGTCATATCCGCCTTGCAAGGACTCCAGGGCACGGGCGAAACGCTCCGGAGTGTCCGTGTGCAGTGTCAGGAGCTTGTCTCCCTTGCGGACGCGAGCGCCGGGCTCGACGTGGATTTCGATACCGGCACCCATCTGCACCGGCTCGTCTTTACGGCTGCGGCCTGCGCCCAAGCGCCAGCTGGCAACACCAACGGAAAGAGCATCCAGGCGGGTGAGCACGCCGTCACTCTCGGCCAAAACATCTTCAGTGCAGGTGGCGCGTGGCATGGGTGCATCGGGGTCGCCGCCTTGAGCGGTGATCATTCGGCGCCACGTGTCCATGGCACGACCGTCAGCCAGGGCAGCACGCAGTTCGTCTTGTCCGACGTTGACATCAGCCAGAGAGAGCATGCGCTCTGCCAGTGCAACGGTCAGGTCCACCACGTCGGCAGGGCCGCCACCAGCGAGGACCTCCACGGACTCCTCAACCTCGAGCGTGTTACCGATTTTGCGTCCGAGCGGGCGGGACATGTCCGTCAACAAAGCCACCGTGCGCACACCCGCATCGGTGCCAAGGTCAACCATGGTGCGGGCAAGCTCGCGGGCGTCTTCAAGTTTCTTCATGAATGCACCGGAGCCGACTTTCACGTCAAGCACGAGAGCGCCGGTTCCTTCAGCGATCTTCTTGCTCATGATCGAGCTGGCAATCAGCGGAATGGCTTCCACAGTGCTCGTGATGTCCCGCAGGGCGTAGAGCTTCTTGTCCGCAGGTGCCAAACCAGATCCTGCGGCGCAAATCACTGCGCCGACGTCTTCGAGGATCTCCATCATGCGTTCGTTGGAGATAGCAGCTTGCCAGCCGGGGATAGTTTCGAGCTTGTCCAGGGTGCCTCCAGTGTGACCAAGCCCACGCCCAGACAACTGCGGAACGGCCACACCAAAAGTGGCAACCAGCGGCGCCAAGGGAAGCGTGATCTTGTCACCCACACCACCGGTGGAGTGTTTGTCCGTGGTGCCCCGCGACAGCGACGCGAAACTCATGCGCTCGCCAGAGTCGATCATCGCCTGAGTCCAACGAGCGATTTCACGGCGGTTCATGCCGTTGAGGAAAATAGCCATCGCCAAGGCAGACATCTGCTCATCAGCGACAACGCCGCGCGTGTAGGCGTCAATGACCCACGCAATCTGGGTATCGCTCAGCTCGCCACCGTCACGCTTGGTACGGATGACATCTACTGCATCCAGGGGTTCAACCATCACTTCACTCCATGTGCCTCGAGTGCTTCTTCGGACCCGTCGCGAATGGTGCCGGTGTCTGGATGGCTGCCGCTCGGGCGGTGCCGGGCACTGGTGTCCCGTCCGCGATTGCCACCCATCCTGTGAACCTCCATGCACTTTTGTCAACAAGCTTGATTACAAAAGTTCGGTACGGCACTCTTGCAGCACACCCTCACTCATAACCACGACGAAAACAGTGAACATCACGACTTCGGCAACGGTGATGAGCCACACGAAGCCGTCGACGGAGACGGCCAGGAAGATGCACGACGATGACCACTTCACCCCCTTGCAGTCGCCCCACTGCCGACCAACTCTTGGAGGCTGCGCGCACGGCCGCATCGCGCGCATACGCGCCGTACAGCTCCTTCCCCGTCGGCGCAGCCCTCCTGACCGGCGGCGGGCGCGTAGTCACCTGCTGCAACGTGGAAAACGCCGCCTACCCCCTTGGCCTATGTGCTGAGCGTGGCGCGGTATCCACCATGGTGGCTGCAGACGAAACCGACCGCACAATCGCAGCCGTCGCCATCGTCGGCTTGCGTGGCGCTCCCTGTTACCCCTGCGGCGGCTGCCGCCAGGTACTCCGCGAATTCGGCTGTATCGACGTAATCGTCGAAAGCGAAGACGGCACACCCATCTCGATTCCCTTCGAGACCCTCCTGCCACACAGCTTCGGTCCCGAATCGCTCAACCCCACGCCCACTCACGAAAACAAGGACAACTAATGGAGCGCTTCCAAGGCCTTATCGGCATTGCCCTGATCTTCGCGCTCGCCATCGGCATCTCGCGCAATCGCCGCCACATCAAATGGCGCACCCTGGCCGTAGGCCTAGCCATGCAGGTCGCCTTCGCATTCCTCGTTCTCAAATGGGAACCCGGATTCAAAGCACTCTCCTGGGTAGCTGGCGGGCTTACCTCCCTAATCAACTTCACCGATAAAGGAACACAATTCGTCTTCGGCGGGCTGCTGCCTACCAACAACAACGGGTTCGTCTTCGCCCTGAACGTACTGCCCGTCATCGTGTTCTTCGGAGCACTGATCGGCGCACTCTACTACCTGCGCGTCATCCAGCTATTCGTCGACATCGTCGGTACCGGGCTACAAAAGCTCCTAGGCATTTCGAAAATCGAAGGCGTGTGGGCCTCAACAGTGATTTTCCTCGGCCAAACCGAGGCCCCACTCATGATTGCGCCGTACATCCGCAAACTCACCAAAGCTGAATTGTTCACCTGTATGACCGGTGGTTTCGCAGCTGTTGCTGGCTCCACCTTGATCGGGTACTCCCTACTCGGCGCACCTCTGCCCTACCCTGCTGGCAGCAAGCGTGATGAACGCACCTGGCTCGCTCATCATGGCTAAAGCCCTCATGCCCGAAATGGAAGAACCAGAAGCTGACGCCAACGTCCGCAACGTTCGCGACACCGAATCCCGCAACGTCATCGACGCCCTCGGAAACGGTGCCCTCAACGGTGGCCGCATCGCCGTGTGCGTCGCCTGCCTGCTCATCGCATTCATTGCCCTCATCGCTTTGGTCTCGGCAATCATCGGCGGCATTGGCGGCTGGTTCGGCCACCCCGAATGGACACTCGAAGGCCTCTTCGGTGTCGTCCTCTCCCCCGTCGCATGGGTCATCGGCGCACCATGGGAAGAAGCAGGACTGGTCGGCAACTTCATCGGTCAAAAGACCGTTCTCAACGAGTTCGTTGGCTACACCGCCTTCAGCCAGCAGGTTGCTACCTTGTCACCCAAGGCAGTGCTGATCTCCAGCTTCGCCTTGGCTGGCTTCGCGAACTTCTCCTCGATCGCTATCCAAATCGGTGCTTTTGGAAGCTTGGTCCCCGAGCGTCGCGGCGAAGTCGCCAAACTCGGCCCCCTGGCCCTGCTTGCCGGTATGTGCACCAACCTGCTCAACGCCGCCATTGTCGGCGTCGTCATGAGCTGACAGCCCTGATCGCTTGATAGGCGTCCCGTCGATACCTTCACGGTCTCGGCGGGACGCTGTGCTTAGCACAGGAGAATTGCTTTATGACACCGCGTGATTCGCAGGCCCTCGAAGTTGTGAAGCTGTACTACCGCTACGAGCTATCGCAAAACGAAATCGCCACGCGCCTGGGTATCTCCCGCCCAACAGTGAGCAAACTCATTCAACACGCCAAAGACCGCGGTTTCGTCACCGTAGAAATCCACGACCCCCGTGAAAGCGGCGCAGAGCTCGCCGACGAATTACGCACACGGTTTGGCCTACAAGAAGTGCGACTCGTCCACGACCACCCCATCGACCCTGAATTAACACGCGAGCTAGGGCGCCTCGGGGCAAGCATGCTCCAAGACATTGTGACCGACGGCGACCTCGTTGGAATCGCCTGGGGACGCAGCATGCACTCAATCGCACTAGCGCTAGAACCCCAACCTCGCCGCGGTGTGCAATTCATCCAGCTCAAAGGTGGAATCTCCCTCACACCACGCTCCACCAACGACCTCGAAACCATGACCATGTTCACGCATGCCTTCAACGCATACGCATGGCCACTGCCTCTTCCAGTCATATTCGACTCCCCCGAAGTGAAACACCTAGTCGAACAAGACCGTCACATTCGCAGACTGCTCAACCTGGGCCTAGAAGCAACCGTGGCCGTTTTCACCGTCGGAGCGGTATCCCAAGAATCCGTCCTTCTCAAAATTGGTCAACTCACCGAAAACGAAGAAAAAGCAATCCTCGACCATGCCGTCGGCGACATCTGCTCCCGATTCTTCGATTCAACCGGTTCACCATTCCTCAGCAGCGTCGATGAGCGCACCATCGCCATCCCCCTGGAGAAGCTGCGCGAGAAAGACACACGCCTGATCGTCGCCGGTGGGATCAGAAAGGCAGAAGCACTCGCAGTAGCGCTACGCGCTGGCTACGCCACACATCTGGCCACTGACATCGACACTGCCCGGCTCATCATCGACAACGACTGCTAAATTCGTGCATACGTGTGTGGGGCGGGATCTGGTCAGATCCCGCCCCACACACGTATGCACGAATTTACGAAGCAGGCACCTGAGCTGCAGCGCTCTTGTCACGTGCTACCAATACTCGGTCGCACAAGAAGTAGATAACCATGCCGCTCAACGCCACCAGCGCAAGCACCCAGGTGATCGTCGAATAGACCCGACCATCGTGGGAACGAGACAGCGACAAAGCACCGAACCACGTCGGAGCGATGTCTTGCAGTTTGGCCGTGTACGCGATACCCAACGGGATTGCGATGTTGATTGTGAGGTTATAGAACCCGATCGCGATACCGGATTTAGCAGCAGGAATTTTCTGCAAAGAGGTGTTCACCAGCGGCGCGTACATCAACGCAAAACCGGAAGCGAACAGCACGATCGACACCACCAAAACAGGCAAGCTGATCTCTATCAGCACAGCCCCCAGAACGAGCGAGGAAAAAATCATTCCCAGCGCAGTGAAAATGGTCACGCGCGAGCTGAGGAATCGACCGATTTGCCCGGAGAGAATACCGACAAGAACCGCGCACACATACCCTGGGACCATGAGCAGCGATGCTTGATCTTGCCCCAAACCGTGCAAAGACTTCGCGGCGAAAGGCAGCAAGAAGATGTAGCCCAGCTGTGCCGTGTAAATAATAAACACGAGCACCAAAGCGGTCACGTACCAGCCATTGGTGAAGAACTCCGGACGCACCAAAGCGCGTTCATGACTGCGCACATGCCACGCGAACAATGGCAGCGAAACAATCACTGGGATCAGCCATACAGGCGCATATTCCTGCATGTACATGATGAGGCTGGCTGCGAACACCGCGACAATGAGCAGACCAAAAAGATCCAGGTTGCCCTCGAAGGCCTCATCCTCAGGAACCATCTTGTGAATGGCTGGGATCGTCAAAACGAGAATGAGCGGGATGAGGAACATGGCAGTCCATGACACGTTCGCAGAAATGAAACCGCTCGTCAGTGCACCAACGAGCAGCCCCGCCTGGAACGCAGCAGTGGAGTAGCCCAGGTATTTCTTCTGGTCTGTTTCCGACAGGTACTTCGTGACGTAAATGACGTAGAGAGTTTCCGCAGCAGCCAATCCGCACGTCTGGATGAGGCGACCGGCAAGCACCAGTGGCCACGAGTTCGAAAACACGAAGCCAATCACAGAGCCCACAGCGATCAGACCAATACCGGTGACCATGAGCTTACGGATGCTGATCGAGTCGGCTAGAGCGGCGTAGACCACCGCACCGATACCGATGATCACTCCGGCAAGAGAGGCCTGCAAGCTGGCGGTTTTGGCGCTAATCCCCAACGCCGCAGCCATAGGCCCAGTCATCGTCTTAAAGCCGTTATCGATGACAAGGGAGAAAACAAAAACAAATAGGAGCACCGGCACAGCGCGCCGAGGATCCAGCGCAGTGCGGGCGTGTTCTTTCATAGTGTTCATGCGTTTGCCAGGGGTAGGGCGAGCTCCATCATGCGGGTGAAAGCAGTCTGGCGCTCTTCGGGTGTGGTTTTGCCGCCAGTGACAAGGTTGTCCGAGACGGTGAAGACGCCCAAGGCGTCGACGCCAGCGCGGGCTGCGATGGCGTAAAGGCCTGCACTTTCCATTTCGACGCCCAGGACACCCATGCGGGCCCACCGTTCGTTGACGGTGTTGTCGTCGTTGTAGAAAACATCGCTGGAAAGAACGTTTCCGACGTGAACCGGCACACCGTTGGCTTCGGCCTGCTTGGTGATGGCGCTGAGCAGGCGCCATGAACCGGTAGGAGCCAGGGTGCCCGGCAAACCGTAGTGTTCGAGAATCCGGGAGTCAGTGGAAGCGGCCTGGGCAATGATGATGTCGTAAAGGTCGATCTCCTTCTGCATGGAGCCACAGGAGCCAATGCGAATCAGCTTTTTCGCTCCGAAAACGTTGACTAGTTCCCAGGAGTAGATGCTGATCGAAGGAATCCCCATGCCTGTTCCCATCACGGAAACGGGGGTGCCGTTGAAGGTGCCGGTGAAGCCAAGCATGTTACGGACATCGTTGAACTGAACAACGTCTTCGAGGTAGTTCTCGGCGACGAATTTAGCGCGTAGCGGGTCACCGGGAAGCAACACGGTTTCTGCGATTTCGACGCCCTTGGGGTTGATGTGGGGGGTGCTCTTGGAGGACACGCGACTTCTCTCCTTCAACGGTGGAGGCTGTGGATGCCATGACGATACTCGCGGGGCGAACATTCGTAACTCTGTGGTGGCACATTCGTTCGATGTGTCACCATTTGCTGCGCTGCAGCTAGTTAGTCGCGGCGAACAAATGGGTTAGAGAAAGCCCCGATCCCTTCGATCTCGATCTCGACACGCTGCCCGGCCCGTACCGAACCAACTCCCGCAGGAGTACCGGTAAGGATCACGTCTCCGGGCAAAAGGGTGAAGGCAGCAGAAACGTACTCGATTAACGCCGCTACATCGAAGACCATGTCGCTCGTGGCGCCATCTTGAGCAAGCTCACCATCAACCCGGCTACGTATAGCCAGCGCCGAAGGGTCAAGGTCCGTTTCGATCCACGGACCAAGCGGGCAGAAGGTATCAAGTCCCTTGGCACGGGCCCATTGCAGGTCAGTCTTTTGCAAATCACGAGCAGTGACGTCATTGGCGCAGGTGTAACCAAAAATGACATCCATAGCCCTGGACGCTGGGACGTCTTTACACATCGTGCCGATCACCACAGCCAGTTCAGCTTCAAAACTGACTTCCTCAACAAAAGGAGGAATCACAACCGGGTCATCCGGGCCAGCCACGGCAGTATTCGGGATGAAGAAAAGCCCAGGCTGAGCAGGTGCCTCGTTCCCTAGTTCCGCGGCGTGGTCAGCGTAGTTACGGCCCACGCCAATAACTTTGCTGCGTGGTAGCACCGGCGCCACCAGGCGAACCTGGTCCAATTCGAAACGCTGCCCGGTACCAGTGACTTGTGTGTACAGAGGGTCACCGGCGACCGCAGCAATCCACTCTTCACCCGGATCTCCCTGGATAACGCCATAACTGGGCGCCTCATCTTCGTGCACAAACCGAACGATCCGCATGCGTTCCCCTTCTTATGCAATAGGTGTCTGCCTGGATGCAGCCACCTGGTCAGCTCTTGGCGAAGCCTAGTTGCCTAAGAAGGCAGGGTCGTCCCGGCTCAGGCTGGCTCACAGCATGTCCGTGGCTGCCTCTGGGCACGCGGGGGAAAAATCACCACGAGTGGGCGTGCATGCGCGAGCTGGATACCCTGACCTGGTGTCCGCCCTGACCAACACTGTTTTGCCGCCCGATACGTGGAGACGCGCAGCTCAAGAACATCACGAGCGCGTCGATGCACGTACCCGCGCCCACCTTGAGCGACGTTCTCACGGCCAAAAACATGCTGTCGAAGATTTCATCTGGGTGTACTACCGACACACTCCCGGTCAGCTTCGCCAGTGGCATCCTGGCCCCGACATCACATTGATCGACGCTGCCGAGCATGCCCGCATGCGCTACTACGTGACCCAAGAACGTGACGGCCACACCTTCACGCACGTGGATGTGCCTGCTTTTCTGGCTAATCGGGGAAAATTTGTGCGCTACGTGCGTGATCTTCTCGTCGCCACTGCGGCCCGTACCCCCAGCTATGCCTGCTTCGGACTACACGAATGGGCAATGGTTTATCAAGACGCTGACCAGAGGAGACATCCTGCCCCCTTGCGTTTGGGCGCGGAAGGCACAAACGAGGTAGTCGAATCGCTGCCGGTGAATTGCACCCATTACGACGCGTTCCGGTTCTTCACGCCACAAGCGCAGCCTCTGAACCGGGAGCATCCAACACGAGAAACCCAGATCAACCATGAACAGCCTGGTTGTCTTCACGCAGGCATGGATCTATATCGATATGCCGCGGCGCTACTACCTGCCGTGCCCAGCGAACTAGTTATCGACATGTTCGACCATGCCATGCGTGCCCGATACCTAGACATGGCGGCCAGCCCCTACGACCTGAGCGATCTGGACATCACGCCCATACGTATCGAGACGACATCGGGACGTGCCGAGTACGTGGCCCAGCAGCGCACACTCGCCAGCGCCGCCACCGAACTACGCACCCGGCTTATCCAGGCATGCGAAGCACTACTACACAAGTGATTTCACGCCAGGTTCTCAGTGCGCATCGGTGGATTCTCCAGATCCATACATCAGCCATGTCAGCAACGGAATAGCCAAAAACCACAGCCATGACTCTGAGAGCAAAAACATGACCAGCGTCATCGCTACCGTCCCAGCAAGCAGCTGAGATGCCCGCTGCGGCGCAACTTTCCATCGACCTTTCGTGTAATCACTTTCACTGCGTACAGCGTCTTTTACACCAGTCGCTTCATCCATCCGTGGCCGTCCTCGATCCGTCCATATTGAACGTCGAGAAGCGTACTGCGAATCTTCGAAGCCACTACCGGAGCGCCGTGCGACATTGATCCTCCCTCCCAGAGAACATCCCCGATGGGAGTAATAACCGCAGCAGTTCCACAGGCAAAAGCCTCCGTAATTTCGCCGGACGCAACGCCGTCTTTCCACTCCTGCACCGGAACTCGGCGTTCCTGGACGTTTAAGCCCATCTCAGCACCAAGAGTCAACACCGAACGTCGTGTCACTCCCTCCAGAATTGACCCCGTCAACTCCGGTGTCACCAAACGCCCATCGCGATAAACAAAGAAAATGTTCATGCCGCCGAGCTCATCGACAAAAGTTTGGGTCTCTGAGTCCAGAAAAACTACCTGCTCAGCACCGTGAGAAATGCCCTCCAGCTGCCCAGCCAACGAAGAGGCATAGTTACCGCCACATTTGGCTGCCCCTGTTCCACCTCGCCCAGCCCGTGAATATGTCGTCGAAATCCACAACGTCACCGGAGAAACCCCACCGGAAAAATACGCCCCTGCAGGTGAAGCAATCAGCGCGTAGGTGACCTCCCGTGCCGGGCGCACTCCAAGAAAGGCCTCACTAGCGAACACAAAAGGCCGCAAATACAAAGAAGACTCTCCCACCCCGAAAGGCGGAACCCAAGCGTTATCGACCTGCACCAGTGCAGTGATGGACTCGAGGAAATCCCGCGTTGGCAACTCAGGCAGAGCCAACCTGCGGCAACTAGAAGCCATACGTTCAGCGTTAGCCTCTGGGCGGAAACTCCACACCGACCCGTCTTCATGGCGATAGGCCTTGAGCCCCTCGAACACAGCCTGCCCATAGTGCAGAATCCCCGCAGCCGGGTCGATACTGAACGACACATAGGGGCCCACACGTCCCTCATGCCACCCCCGCTGCTCAGACCACGTGGCCGTAACCATGTGATCGGTGAAGTAAGCACCGAATTTAGGTGCAGACAGGATCTGGGCACGTTGTTCTGGCGTCGCTGGGTGCGGATTGTGTTCTACAGCGAAATCGAGTGCAGCAGTCATGGTCTCTTTCCTTGGTTGTGGTTGTTGTGTCGTTGCGTGTTCCCCCATCACATGTGCAAGGACGCATTGGCCAGCTTCGTCACAGAAGCAGCACAATGCGCCCTGAGTTGATTGCGCGTTATCTCAGCTCAGCCCAGATCAACCTCTGGGTACAGCGGGAACGGAGCAAGTAGCTCATCGGCTTGTGCGTGAACACGAGCGGCAACAGACTCCTGCATGACGTACTGCGCTTTGCTCGGGGCTCCCTTGCTCGTCGTGCCCGGCTTCGTGGCTTTCAGCGCAGTGTCGACCATCTCAGCGATGGTGTCCATCTCCGCCACACCCAGACCGCGGGAGGTCAATGCTGGTGTGCCGAAACGAATTCCCGTGGTGAACCAGGCACCGTTAGGGTCGTTCGGAATCGAGTTACGGTTTGTGACAATGCCGGATTCCAGCAGTGCCCCCTCGGCCTGCCGGCCAGTGATGCCGTAGCTACCCACATCCAGCAGAACGATGTGGTTTTCGGTGCCGTCAGAAACTAGCTTGGCGCCCCGCTTCTTCAGCCCCTCAGCCAAAGCAACAGCGTTGTCAACAATGTTGCGCGCGTACGTCTGGAACTCTGGCTTACGCGCTTCTGCCAAGGCCACCGCTTTACCCGCCATCATGTTCGACAGCGGCCCACCCAACACCATCGGGCAGCCCTTGTCGACAGCATCCTTGAACTCATCCGTGCACAGCACCAGCCCACCGCGAGGACCGCGCAATGACTTGTGCGTCGTGGTGGTGACGACATCGGCGTAAGCCACCGGGTCATATTCACCGGTAGCGACCTTGCCAGCGACCAAGCCAGCAAAGTGCGCCATATCTACCATCAGCACGGCACCGACAGAGTCGGCGATTTCTTTCATCTTGGCCATGTTGATCAGCCGTGGATATGCCGAATACCCCGCCACGAGGATCAGCGGTTTGAACTCTTTGACCTGCTGGGCAACCTGCGCATAGTCGAGCACGCCGGTCTGCGGGTCTGTGGAGTAGCAGTGCTGATCAAACATTTTTCCGGAAATGTTTGGGCGATACCCGTGAGTCAGGTGCCCACCAGCATCCAGAGCAAGACCCATGAGGCGCTGGTTACCCAATTCAGCACGCAGCGAAGCCCACTGAGCGTCATTAAGGTCATAGACCGATTTCACCCCAGCCTTGTCCAACGCCGGTGATTGAACTCGATGAGCCAGGATCGCCCAATAAGCGACAAGGTTGGCGTCGATACCCGAGTGGGGCTGCACGTAGGCGTGCTGGGCGCCGAACAGTTCCCGTGCGTGTTCGGCTGCGACACTCTCGACCGTGTCAATGTTCTGGCATCCGGCATAGAAGCGGTGCCCAATCGTGCCCTCGGCGTACTTGTCAGAAAGCCAGTTACCTAATGCCAACAGGGAAGCTGTGGAAGCATAGTTCTCACTGGCGATAAGTTTCAAAGAACTGCGCTGATCACGAAGCTCTGATCGGATGGCCTGCGCGATACGCGGCTCCACCCCTTCAATGACGCTGATTGCGTTACGGAACGCAGTGGACTGGGCAGTGAGATCTGTATCGCTCACGGGCTGCTCCTCGTTGGATGTTCAGGGGCGGACAATCCTGAGCTTATCGAGGACAACTTCACCGCAAACAGCAAGTAGCCACTAGATCCATAAGTGAAATCGATAACGTATCCCACACAACGCTATGGGAATTGGCTTCATCGTTCTTTGAGCGCCCAGGCAGCTCACGCACGAGCGCTGATACGACGCTGGGGGCGCCCCTGGTGCGGCGCCCCCACTGCTCCACCTGCCACGTCAGCGCGCAGCAGATCAGTCGCTGTACTCATCGCGTGCAGCTATCCACGGAAACATCGGACGCATCTGGGTCCCCATCGTCTCCACCTCGTGGCTTTCTGCTGCGGCGCGCAACTCAGTGAGTTCGCCGGCACCTGCCTGCTGGTCCTGAATAAACCGCTCAGCAAAGGCACCACTACGAACGTCCTCGAGAACATCTTTCATCAACGATTTCGTATTCGCGTCCACCACGCGCGGACCAGAAACGTAATCGCCGTATTCGCTGGTGTCCGAGACCGATCGGCGCTGTGCAGCCAGCCCCTGCTCAACCATCACATCAACAACCGTCTTCAGCTCGTGCAGGCACTCCAGGTACGCCATCTGCGGCTGGTATCCGGCCTCAACCAAAGTTTCAAAACCAGCTTTCACCAGGTGCGAAAGTCCTCCACCACGAACGGCCTGGGCAGCGAACAGGTGCGTCTCGGCCTCTTCTGCGAATGTGGTTTTCATGCCACCTGCACGCAGTCCACCCATAGCCATGGCGTAGGAAGCCACCAGCTCCCAGGCCTGCCCGGTGGCGTCCTGCTCAACTGCTAGGAGCACCGGCACGCCACGGCCATCCTCGTACTCGCGGCGAACAAGATCTCCTGACCCTTTAGCAGAGACCAGGAACACGTCCACGTCTGCGGGGGCTTGGATGTAGCCGTACCGAATAGCAAACCCGTGTGCAAAGCCGAGCGCGTTACCTGCTTGCAGGTGCGGAGCGATTTCTTGCAGGAAAAGTGCTTGCTGCTCATGATCAGGGACCATCAGCACGATGACATCGGCTTCTTGTGCTGCCTGCGCCACCGGCACCACGCGAAGTCCTTCTTCTTGCGCCTTCTCAATTGAGGCCGACCCTTCCCGCAAACCAACGCGGACATCGACACCAGAGTCGCGCAGGTTGAGGCTGTGAGCCTGACCTTGCTCGCCGTAACCGATGACGGCGACCTTGCGGCCCTGGATGATTGTCAGGTCGGCGTCGTCGTCGTAAAGCAGTTCGGCCATGTCTGGCTCCTCACATCGTTTTCAATAGCTCTCAGTCCCGAGCAACGCCGGGAGGGTATGGGGAAAGTGTTGCAGGACACGGCCCGTCGTGGGCGCCGCAAACAGTCAGTTCCTACCGGAACGGTCTGTAATCGCTTTGGATCCTCGCCCAATCGCAACCATCCCGGACTGCACGAGTTCTTTCACACCGTAGGGTTCAAGCAGCGCCAGCAAAGCATCCAACTTCGTTAGACGGCCAGTGGCTTCGATCGTGACCGAGTCCGAAGCGACATCAACAATGCGAGCGCGGAACAGCTCAGCAATTTGCACCACATCAGCACGGCAGGTGCTGTCGACACGAACTTTTACGAGCAAGATGCGCCGGGTGACTGTGTTGTCAAGATCGAGCTCAATCACTTTCAGTACTTCGACAAGTTTATTGAGCTGCTTGGTGATCTGTTCTAGCGGAAGGTCTTCCACATCGACCACCACGGTCATCCGTGAGACCTTTGGATCTTCTGTTGGGCCAACAGCAAGGGAATCGATATTGAAGCCGCGGCGGGAAAATAACCCAGCCACCCGAGCAAGAACACCCGGGTGGTTTTGGACCAGCACGGACAAGATGTGGCGTTTCATGGGGTGGCCTTCTTCCATTCCGGGCTCAGGCGAGACGGTCCCACACGGGTGAAGATTCACGGACGTAGCGCAGTTCCTCGTCCGTGATCTCGGCTGGGACCATAGGCCACTGCATGGCTTGGTGTGCGACGACAAAATCAATAACGGCGGGGCGGTCATTGATAGCCATGGCTGCGGCGATGGTGGCATCTACCTCACTGGGGTGTTCACATCTAAAGCCAGCGCAGCCATATGCCTCGGCGAGTTTGACGAAGTCAGGTACGCGCACTGCGCCAGCTTCGGATGCAGCGTGTTGGCCATAGATCAGGCCCTGCCGTGTGCTCAGCATGCCCAGCGAGGAGTTGTTGAGGATGGCGACTTTGATGGGGATATTGTTGACCAGGCAGGTGGCGAGTTCTTGGTTAGTCATTTGGAAACAGCCGTCGCCGTCGATGGCCCACACTGTGCGATCTGGTTCGGCAACTTTGGCGCCCATCGCAGCAGGGACTGCATATCCCATCGTGCCTAGTCCCCCGGAGTTCAACCATGAGGCTGGGCGTTCATAGGTGATGAACTGTGCGGCCCACATTTGATGCTGACCAACACCAGAGACATATGTGGCTTCGGGGCCAACGAGGGTAGAGAGCCGCTCGAGTATGAATTGTGCTGCTAGCTGCCCCTCGGTGGCGCTGTAGCCGAGGGGGTATTGCTGCGCGATCTGGTGGATTTCCTCACGCCAGGGGATGTAATCACCCAGTGCACCCTCGTGTCCTAGTGCGCTTAATAGTTCGATGGTGACGGCTTTTGCATCACCAACGATGGGGACATCTGCGGCTCGGTTTTTGCCGATCTCTGCTGCATCGATGTCGGCATGGATCACTGTGGCGGCAGGGGCGAAAGTGGATGGTTTTCCGGTGACGCAGTCGTCGAACCGGGCACCGATAGCAATAAGAAGATCACATTTTTGCAGGGCCATGACTGCTGCGGCGCAGCCGTGCATTCCTGGCATGCCTAGGTGGAGAGGGTGGGAGTCGGGGACAACGCCGCGCCCCATGAGGGTAGTGACGCAGGGGATGCGGGTTAGGTCAATGAGTCGGCGCAGGTGGTGCCCGGCACCAGCTCGGATGGCTCCGCCGCCGAAGTAGAAAACAGGGCGTTGTGCCGAGCCAATAAGTTTGGCTGCTTCTCGGATCTGTCGTTGGTGAGGTTTGGTGCCTGGTTTATAACCCGGGAGGTCAATTTTGGGTGGCCAGGAGAATTCGGTGTGTGCCCTCTGGGCATCTTTGGTGATGTCGATAAGGACCGGGCCTGGCCTGCCGGTGGAAGCGATATGGAACGCGGATGCGATGACTGCGGGGATGTCATCGGGGTTAGTGACGAGGAAGTTGTGTTTTGTGATCGGCATGGTGATACCGCGAATATCTGCTTCTTGGAAAGCATCTGTTCCGATAGCTGAGCTGGCGACTTGGCCAGTGATTGCTACCAGGGGGACGGAGTCCATGTGGGCGTCAGCGATTGCGGTGACCAGGTTGGTTGCTCCAGGTCCAGAGGTAGCCATGCATACGCCGACCTTGCCGGTGACGCAGGCGTAGCCTTGTGCTGCGTGGCCAGCTGCTTGTTCGTGACGGACCAGGATGTGCCGCAGGCTGGCCGAGCTGAGTAGGGGTTCGTAGGCGGGCCAGATCGCATCGCCAGGCATCCCGAAGATGACGTCCGCGCCCACTGCTTCAAGGGACTTGACGAGACTTTCAGCGCCAGTGACTGCGTGGACCTCACTGGTGGTGTTACGCAGTTCGGCGTTCTTCGCCGTCTTCGGCGGCGAAGGGCGAGGTGCTCGTGAATTTGCCACGGGGATGCCCACTTTCCTGGAGTGTGATTCACAACCTTCGTATGGGCACCGCAGGCTGTCAAAGTTCGGACAGATACGTCTCATCTGCCATGTCACTTATCGACCCACACCACACAACAAAATATGTGATAGATGTCACATTCTTTCCTGTGGATCCGTGGCGCTGGGCGTAATTACTGACCACGGCCATGCACCCACGAAATCCACGTCACAAAAACTTCCGCAACAATCAACGCATCCCGCTCTTACGCAGGAGTTTTCACCCAACGTTAATAACGAAGACCTACCGGAACCTCTCGATACCGTTTACCGTTCCTTGGCAAAGACAGCGATTCACCCCCACGAAGGAGCCGCAATGCGCCCATCCGCTTCGCAGGCTGCTTGGCTGTGCCTAGTCGCTAACGCAATCATCATCATCGTGACCGTATCCCGCGGCACCCATTTCGTATGGCTCACCTGGTTCATCTTCGGCCTGGTCATGCTCATCGGCATCACTGGGGCAATCCTGGGGCTACGCGCTAAAAACATTCCCCTCACCGCGCTCAACACTGCCCTGACCTTGACCGGCATTCCCCTTATCGTCACCCTGGCCTACCTTCTCCACGGCATCTAACCGGCCCTGAAACACCCGAAAACCACGCAATTCCTTTCGGCCGCTTAACAGCTCTTCTACCCACACCAGGCAAGTACCACATGACAGTGGCAGCGCATACTTCACTGCACATTCGCCACTGCGCGATTCGACGACCGCGTCGCCGGAATCACTGAAAGAGCTTTTATGAAAACCAACCTCACCCGCCTGGCACGAGCCTGCCTGTCCACCCTCTCAGCCAGCGCTCTCGTACTGACACTGGCAGGAACAAGCGCCACCGCCGCCCCTGCCGAACCAGCTGCACCAGCCCCCACCACCGCTACTGCTACCGCCGCAGATCCGGCCCTAGACACACTTGTTGCCGGTATCGAGCGCTACCTGGTCAAGAAAGACGGAGAATCCGTCTTCGATGTCGAAAAAGCCCGCCGCGCAGGCGAATCCTCAGAAATCATTGATGCTGGAGAGAAATACAACGAAGTCCGAGACTCCTTCAGCGGCCCCGCTGCCACCGCACGCAGCTTCTCCCTACCCATCTGGGGCAAATACTGCGGACCAGGCCACAGCGGCCCCGGAGACCCCGTAGACACACTCGACCAGCTCTGCAAAGAGCACGACGACTGCTACGGCCAGCGCGCCTACTTCGACTGCCAATGCGACGCCAAACTCAAAGCCGACATCAAACGCCTCTCCCCCACCATGAAACGCAAAGAGCGCATCGTGGCTGCAGCCGTGCGCGTTTGGTTCACCATCTCACCCTGCAAAAAGTAGAAAACGCACTCCCCAGCACAACGGGCCCGCAAGGAAGCACACACCATGCCTACCCTGCGGGCCCGTTCTGTAAGAAACTTCGCTGCGCCCCGCCTCACCCTCGACGGAAAGCAACCAATGCAGACTCCTCACTCGGGAAAGACTCCCAACTACCCGGATGAGCAACCACCGCAGCAGACGCCGGCGGCCACCCATCCTCAGGATGAGCAGACCCTGCCGGAAGATGATCAGCCAACCGACTCGCCAACTGCGGAACCCCCGGGAAATGCCCAATCACCACAACAACATGCGCATCATTAGGCAAAGCATTCACCGACTCGATGATGTCGCGAGCCTCACCGTCATAAATCGCTTTATCGGCCCACAAATCATTAGCGCGCAAGCCACCACGGGTTAACTCTTCCCACGTCTGCACCGTACGCGCTGAGGGCGAAACCACAGCGATATCAGGACGCACATTCTCGCCAACTAGCCACTCCCCCACCATCCTGGCCGCGTTACGACCATCCCGATGCAACGGGCGCTCAAAATCGCCCGCAGGAGAAGAAGACTTAGCCTTCGCATGCCGCATCAGGACAACGACTCGCATGTCCTCCCCTTCTCCGGCGAAACCAGCCAATGCCGACGAAGCAACTAATGAAGAGTCGACCTCAGCGGCACCATGCTCGCCAGCCGCTGAGGCCTGCTGCAGACGCCGACGCATGGCCCCAGGACCCTCAACCGTCTGCACACTCGTCATCGTTTAGCCCTCCACGCCCAAGGTTTCGAGGATCAGCTCACGCACGCGGGCGGCGTCCGCGCTGCCTTTTGTTGCCTTCATTACCTGACCGATCAAAGCACCTGCAGCCTGCACCTTACCGCCGCGAATCTTTTCTGCCACAGAAGGATTCGCAGCAATCGCCGCGTCTACTGCTTCCTGGAGCGCGCTGTCATCATTGACCATGGCCAAGCCACGGGCATCAGCAACCGCCGTCGGCGTACCCTCACCAGCAAGAACACCCTCAAGCACCTGGCGCGCCATCGCATCCGACAGACGCCCCGAAGAGACCAACTGCTCCAACTCAGCAACATCAGCAGGAGCCAGCCCCATATCGACCAACTCACGCTCCTGAGCATTCGCGCGACGCAACACCTCACCCAGCCACCATTTACGCGCCCCAGCCGGGCTAGCACCAGCCAACACGCTCTCATCAATCAGATCCAGCGCACCAGCACCGACCACATCACGCATCTCCAAATCAGTGAAACCCCACTGGCCCTGAAGACGCTCACGACGCAACCCCGGCGGCTCAGGCAGCGTAGCCCGCAACTGCTCAATACGCTCGGCAGTTGTCACAATCGGCAACAAATCCGGCTCCGGGAAATACCGATAATCATCCGCATCAGACTTAGGCCGACCCGAACCAGTAATACCCGTCCCCTCATTCCAGTGACGAGTCTCCTGCAACACCGGCCGCCCAGACTCCAACACCGCTGCCTGACGAGTCATCTCATAACGCACCGCGTCATGCACCGACCGCAACGAGTTCACATTCTTCGTCTCAGTACGCGTACCCAACTTCACCGCAAGCTGCTCTGGCCCCAAACGATCCGCACCAGCACGCGGCCGCAAAGAAACGTTCGCATCACAGCGCAACGACCCCTGCTCCATCCGCGCATCGCTGACCTTCAACGCCTGCATCAACTCACGCAACGCACCCACATATGCCCGAGCCACCTCCGGCGCACGCTCACCAGCCCCATACAAAGGCCGCGTCACAATCTCGATCAACGGAATACCAGCCCGGTTGTAGTCAGCCAGCGAATAATCCGCACCCTGAATACGCCCAGTAGAACCACCGACATGCACCAACTTGCCGGCATCTTCCTCCATGTGCGCACGCTCAATCTCCACCCGGAAAACCGCGCCATCTTCCAACGTCACATCGAGATACCCATTCACCGCAATCGGGTTCTCTGCCTGCGAGGTTTGGAAATTCTTCGTCATATCCGGATAGAAGTAATTCTTCCGCGCAAACCGTGTCACCTGATTGATCTCACAGTTCAACGCCAACCCGATCCGGATAGCCGACTCCACCGCAGCGGCATTCACCACCGGCAACGCCCCAGGCAGCCCCAAACAGACCGGACACACATGCGTATTCGGCTCAGCACCAAAACGCGCCGAACACGAACAAAACATCTTCGTCGCCGTATTTAACTCCACATGGACTTCAAGACCAATCACCGGGTCATACAGCTCAACCACTTCATCGAAATCGATCGTGTCCATCTCCGTAGCGGCAGCAGCCGCAATCGAAGCCAACTCCTTCGCGACCGTGCTCATCGGTCCCCTCCTGTGATGTCAGCAGCCTCACCCTCAAAGGCAGCCACGGCAGCAATAAGATCCGGCATCGACGCCAACACCGGCGCACCCAACCGCTCACGCACAGCCCGCTCCAACCCCGCACCCACACGGTAAAGACGATCATCAGCACGAGCCGGCGCAATAAACTGCATCCCCACCGGCAAACCATCCGCCGACGAAGTACCAACAGGCACACTCATCGCCGGAAGACCAGCCAAGTTCGCCGGAATCGTCAAAGCATCAAGAACATACAAAGCCACCGGGTCATCAATCTTTTCACCCAGCACATACGGAGTCACCGTCGCTGTCGGCGAGGCAATCACATCCACCGACGCAAACGCAGCCGAAAAATCACCAGCAATCAGCGTGCGCACCTTCTGCGCCTGCCCGTAATACGCGTCGTAATACCCCGAACTAAGCGCATACGTACCCAAAATGATGCGGCGCTTAACCTCCGGCCCAAAACCAGCCTCACGCGAAGCAGCCATCACCTGCTCCGCATCCGGCGAAGCCACACCCGCCGGCGCAACCCGACGCCCATACCGCATCGCGTCATACCGAGCGAGATTACTGCTCGCCTCCGAAGGAAGAATCAGATAGTAAGCCGCCACCCCATAACGGAAATGTGGCATCTCAATCTCCACGATCTGCGCACCCGCAGCCTCTAGATCAGCGATCGCAGCAGCATACTGCTCCAACACACCCTCACCGAAACTCTGCGCAGCCTCACCACTGATCAGCTCCGGAATCGCACCAACCCGCAGCCCCTGCAAATCACCACTACGCGCAGCCTCCACAACCGGAGGAACCGGATCAGGCAACGACGTCGAATCCCGCGGATCATGCCCACCCAACACCTCATGCAGCAACGCTGCATCCTCAACTGTGTTCGCGCACGGACCAATCTGATCCAAACTGCTCGCCAAAGAGATCACCCCATACCGGGAAACCCCTCCATACGTAGGCTTCACACCCACCGTGCCCGTAAACGCCGCCGGCTGACGAATCGACCCACCCGTATCAGACCCCACCGCCAACGGCGCCATATGCGCCGCAAGCACCGCCGCGCTACCACCACCAGAACCACCCGGAACCCGATCCAACGACCACGGATTACGCGTCACGCCATACGCAGAATGCTCCGTAGACCCACCCATCGCGAACTCATCCATATTCGTCTTACCCAAAATCGGCATCCGCGCCTGACGAATCCGCTCCACCACCGTGGCGTCATACGGAGGCATCCACCCCTGCAAAAACCGACTCGCCGCCGTCGTAGGCTGCCCCACCGTCGCCGCGATGTCCTTCACCGCAATCGGTACCCCCGCCAACGGCGGCAACTCCTCACCAGCCGCACGCGCCGCATCCACCTCACGCGCTACCGCCAACGCCTCCTGGTCATTACGGTGCAAGAAAGCGTGAACCACACCATCCACAGCATCAATACGGTCCAAAAAAGCCCGAGTGACCTGCTCAGAAGTCACCTCACCGGCACGCATCGCCGCAGCCAACTCAACGGCCGAAGCACGCACAATCTGCTCAGGGGTGCTCAGCATCGGCACCTGCTCCTCACACTCCACAGACGAATCAACAAAAGAAAACGAGCCATCACAGGCCCCAGAAGAAACAGCCACGTCAGTCCTCACCAAGAATGCGCGGCACCACGAAACGGCCATCCTCGGCCTCAGGGGCATTACCCAACACACCCTCACCAGACAAACCCTCACACGGCTCATCTGCGCGCAGCACAGTATTCATCGCCACAGGATTAGCCATCGGCTCCACATCCGCCGAAGCCACCTCACCCACCAACGCGACCGCGTCGAGGATCCCATCCAGCTCACCCGCAAGCCGGCTCAGCTCCTCGTCGTCCATCTCGATACGGGCCAGCATGGCCAGGTGCGCTACCTGGTCTTTCGAAATCGACGCCATGAAACCACCATACGCGGCAAACACCCCCAGCCCCGAGCTGGCCACCATCAACAAGGCTCAACCCCACGCGCAATCTCACACACCCGACGAAACGCCGTCGTCCCCGGCGTCATCACCCCCATATGCCCAGCCGCACCAGACACACACTCCCCAACCCGATGACCACCCACCTCCTCTTCCCACACCCCCGCACCAAAAACCTCCACTCCCACCAAACCCCGCGGATCCACCCCCAACGGCGCAACCCCCACCCCAGACAACAGAAAAACCCACCGCACCGGATCACCCGGAGCAGTACACACAAACCGACGCACCCGACGCACCCGCCCCCACACATCCCACCGCGCATAATCAGCCACCGAACGCACCCCCGGACCCGCCCCCGCAGACCCAAGATGCACCACCACATCAGCAGGCAACCCCACCCGCTCCGCCGCCCCCACCATCGCCGCCCCATAACTATGACCAACCACCGTCACCCGCACCCCTACCGAACCACCAGGCACCCCCAACGCCACTACATCCGAAACCAACGCCCGCCCCGCCGAAACCGCAAACCGCCCCGAAGACGACTCATTCACAATCCCCGTCGGAAACTCATCCCCCACCCAACACAACGCCGCCGTCCGCCCCGACAGATCAGACTCCACCAACACCCGACAACTGCGCTCAGGCATATGAAACCCATACATCCCCGACCCCGTCCCCGGAACAAACACCACCACATTGCGCGTCCGCTCATCCCAACAACCAATCAACTCCACAACATGCCCCACCCCCACCGCATCAAACGCCCACACACACCGCGCCCTACCCCCAGGACGCTCCATCAACAAACGCAGCCACAACCGCACCCGCGCCCGCAAATCACGCCGCACAAACCACGGATAATCCGTCCGCAATGCCACCCACGTCCGCGCCTGCTCCACCCCCGTATACACCGATAACAACCACGACCGCGCCCGCCGCAACACACTCGAAGCATCCCCCACCCGCCTAGCCACCGCCCGCGCCTCCAACTCCACATCAACCACCCGAGCACGCCCCAACTCCGCCCTAATCACCGACGCATTAGCCCTCCCCCGCAACAACGGATCCGCCCCCGGCAACGCACCCACCACCCGCGGCCACAACAACACCAACCGCTCCCGCCCCTGCCACCCCAACGCCACCAACGCCGCACGCACCTCCTCCACTACCCGCACCCCCACCTGCACCCCACCCAACTGACCCCGCATCCGCACCACCGCCGCACGCGCAGCCTCACACTCCACCCCACCCACACCAGCCCCTTCAGCCAACTCCACCACCCGCATCGCCGCCCCAACACCCAACGGAACCCCCAAACCCACCGACTCCAACCCCTCCCGAGCAAAACGCACCCGCACCCCCGGATCCCCCAACACCGCCACCCGCAACACCGGCAACGCCAACCCCGCACACTCCACCCGCGACCCCACCGCCACCTCACCCCCTACCCCCACAACACCCAACACCTGCGACCACCGCCGCACCCCCGCCCGCGGAACCCCACGCACACACTCCTGCACCAACTCCCGCACCCGCACATCCACCTGCGACAACGCATCCGTATGCACCCGCAACTCATCCCGCAACCGCCCCACCTGCCACCACCTACCCACCGGCAACGACTCCAACTCCCCTACCAACCGCGCAACCTGCACACCATGCTCACCCAACGCCTGCGCCAACACCTCACACGCCGAAGCCGCCTGCTCAATCGCCGCAAACACCCCCACTAACTCCGGAGACACCCCCTCATCAGCCACCCCACCCAACACCTCCTGAACCATCCCCACCCCCCGCGACATCTCACGCCCCCGCTGCCGCACAACCTGCGCCAACCACACAAACCCCTCAGGATCCTGCGTCATCCACGGATGCACCACCACCCCAAACAACCGCGCCCTCACCCCTGCTCACCACCAGCAGCAACAGCCTCCACAAAATCCGCCAAATCCGAACACCACAACCCCAACCCCAACACCAAGTCATACGCGGCATGACCAGTCGTAGAACCAGGCAACGCACCATCCAAATACGTCAAATCCCCCGCTAGACCATCACTGCCACCCGCAGCACGAATAACCTCCGCAGCCTGCCGCAACCGCTGCACATCACTGTCATCCATCCCCCCACTCTCGCAGCCAAACACCCCAAAACGACACCATCACGCGCCGAGCAACCCCGCACCAACCCCACCAACAACCACCACAACCCCCGTCACCACAGCAGCCAACACCACCGGAGCCCCACCAACAGCCCGCAACCGCGAAACCTTCACCCCACACCCCAACGCAAACATCGCCGTCGACAAACACACCACCTGAACCCACCGAGCAACCTCCAACACCCCCACCGGCACCACCCCCACACTGCGCACACCCACCGCAACCAAAAAACCCACCACAAACAACGGAACCACCGGCGGCAACGACACCCGCCCCGCCCCACCCCCAGCACGCACACGACGACGCACACCCAACGACAACACCGCCGCCACAGGCGCCAACATCACCACCCGCCCCAACTTCACCATCACCGCCACCGTCAACGCAGCAGGACCCACCACCCCAGCACCAGCAACAACCTGCGCCACCTCATGCGTCGAAGCCCCCACCCACCTACCCGCCTGCACCACCGAAAACCCCACCACCCCAGCCAACACCGGAATCAACGGAATCATCAGCGTGCCAAACAACACCACCAACGCCAACGCCGTCACCACATCAGACTCATCCTTGTCCTCAACCAAATCCTCCACACCCGCCACCGCAGCCGCACCACAAATCGAAGACCCCGCACCAATCAACGTGCGCAACCCACGCGAAACCCCCAACAACCGCCCCACCACCTCAGCAGCAACAAACCCAGCCACCACAACCGCCACCACCAACACCACCGTGCCCCACCCCAACGCCACCACATCCACCAACGAACACGACAACCCCAACGCCACAATCCCCACCCGCAACACCCGCTTAGAAGCCACCGCCATCCCCGGCTCCCACCTACACGGCACCTGCATCACATTCCCCACCACCACCCCCAGCACAATCGCCACCAACAACGCACTCACCGCCGGAACCACCAACCCCACCAGCCACGAAACCCCCATCGCAGCCATCCCCACCAGCACAGAAAACACCAACCCCGGCCACACAACACCCATCCCCACGCCCCTACCTGCACTCACTCCTGCCCCACCTCATCACCCACAGCAGCCGGCCCCCCAGCAAGCAAAGCCACAAACCCCTCCTCATCCAAAATACGCAACCCCAACGACTCCGCCTTCGTCGCCTTCGACCCAGCATTAGCCCCCACCACCACATAGTCAGTCTTCTTACTCACTGACCCAGCCGCCTTACCACCACGAGCCAAAATCGCCTCCTTAGCACCATCACGCGTAAACCCCTCCAATGACCCCGTCACCACCACCGTCAACCCAGCCAACGTCGCCGACACCGACTCATCCACCTCATCGGCCATCCGCACCCCAGCACGCGCCCACGCCTGAACAATCTCCACATGCCAATCAACCTCAAACCACGCACGCACCGACTCCGCAATCACCGGCCCCACCCCATCAGTAGCCGCCAAATCCTCCACCTGCGCAGCCCGAATAGCGTCAATCGACCCATACTTAGCCGCTAACGCACGCGCCGCCGTCGGCCCCACATGACGAATCGACAAAGCCACCAAAACCCGCCACAACGGCTGAGACTTACGCTCCTCCAACTGGTCAAACAACTTATCCGTCGTCACTCGCGGCTTCGAAGGCTCCTTCATCTCCCCCTTAGCCGTGTACTTCGCCGCCGTCCAGAAATACAACTGCTTCTCCGGCGGCAACTCCACCACCTCACCAGCCCGACGCCGCCGCGGCGTACGCCACACCTGCACCCCCTGCAAATCCTCCACCGTCAAATCAAACAACCCCGCCTCACTAGCCAACACCGGCACATCACGAGGCACCCCCTGCTCATCAGCCCACTCAGGCCGCCCCGCCTCCGGGTCAACCAACGCCACCGCACCAGCCTCACCCAAGGCCTCAATATCAAACGCCCCCCTACCCGCGAGCGCGAACAAACGCTCCTTCAACTGGCTCGGGCACGAGCGTGCATTCGGACAACGAATGTCCTTATCGCCCTCTTTCTCATACGCCAACTCAGTGCCACAACTAGGGCAATGCGTCGGCATCACAAACTCCCGCTCACTGCCATCACGCAGATCCGCCACCGGACCCAAAATCTCCGGAATCACATCACCGGCCTTACGCAACACCACCGTGTCACCAATAAGCACACCCTTACGCCGCACCTCAAAAGCGTTATGCAACGTCGCCATACTCACCGTCGAACCAGCCACCGTGACCGGCTCCATCATCCCGAACGGCGTCACCCGCCCCGTACGCCCCACATTCACAAGAATGTCACGCAGCTTGGTCGTCACCTCCTCCGGCGGATACTTATACGCCGTCGCCCAGCGCGGAGCCCGCGAGGTGTACCCCAACCGTCGCTGCGTAGAGGTCTCATCCACCTTGATGACGATCCCGTCAATCTCATGCTCAACGTCATGACGGTGCTCACCGAAATACCGAACCCGCTCCACGATGTCCTCAAACCGGGTCACCGTCACATTGTTCGACGCTGTCGGCAGCCCCCAGCCACGCAGAATGTCGTACGCCTGGCTCTGGCGCTGCACATCAAACCCACTACGCGCACCAATGCCATGCACCAGCATCCGCAACGGCGCCTTACGCGTCTTGGCTGGATCTTTCTGCCGCAACGACCCCGAAGCCGAATTACGCGCATTCGCATACGGCTTCTCCCCGGCCTCCACGCGGGCAGCATTGAATTCAGTAAACAACTCCGTCGGGAAGAAAATCTCCCCCCGCACCTCGACCATCTGAGGAATCGGTACCCGCACCGAATCCTCATCATGCGCATCCGCTGGCTGGGTCAACGTGTGCGGAACACCAGCGATAGTGAGCACATTGGCTGTGACATCCTCACCAGTAACCCCATCACCACGCGTCAACGCCCGCGTCAACTGACCGTTCTCATACAGCAGATTGATCGCCAACCCATCAATCTTCAGCTCGGTCAGGAAATGCAGCTCACCCTCAGCTGTTTCCGTCTCAGCAAGCACGCGATCAAACCACTCCCGCAGCTCAACCTCATCAAACACATTGTCAAGGCTGTACATGCGCTCAAGGTGATCCACCGCCGTGAACTCAGCAGAAACACCGCCCCCCACCTGCTGCGTCGGCGAATCCGGCACCCGCAGCTGTGGATACTGCTCCTCCAAAGCCACTAGGCGCTGATACAGCGCATCGAACTCACCATCAGAAAGAACCGGCTGCTGCTCGTAATACAGCCGCCGGTGTTCCCGCACCTGCTCAGCCAGGTCCTCCCACTGGTGCCGTTGCGCCGACGACAGCTCATCAGCAGCAGAAACGACACCCGCATCAAGGGCAGAAGAAAGACCGGTGCTGTGCGTGGAAGAACTCACTCCCCCATGGTGCCGCACACCACCGGCCTCACTACACAAACTTCAGCCGTTTCTGGCTTTAAGAGAGCCGGAAACTGCCCGCCAACGTATCCAACTCCGCAGACAAACGAGCCACCGTCGCCGCAGATTCTTGCGTGTGACGTGCCTCCTCAGCTGCATGGCTCGCCGAGGAACTCACCGAGCTGATGTTGTTACTGATACCCACCGCAGACTCAGCCGTGTCATGAGCAGAACGACTCATCTCGTTAGTAGTGGCTGTCTGCTCCTCCACCGCCGAAGCGATCGTGGTTTGGCTCTCATTGATGCGTTCAATGATCTGACTAATCGTGATCAGCGCCGCAGCCGTCTCCTCCGCGTCATGCTGAATCGACAACACCCGCTGCGAAATATCTTCCGTAGCAGAAGCGCTCTGCTGCGCAAGATCTTTGACCTCACCAGCAACCACGGCAAAACCCTTACCGGCCTCTCCCGCACGGGCGGCCTCAATCGTGGCATTCAAAGCCAACAGGTTCGTCTGCTCAGCAATTGAAGTGATCGACTTGACCACATCACCGATCTGCGCCGAACTTTCACCCAACTTAGCCACCGTGACCGTGGTCTCTTCTGCAGCCCGCACCGCCTCGCGCGCCACCTCCGAAGCTTTCACCGCCGAACCCGAGATCTCACGGATCGAAGCCGTCATCTCCTCGGTGCCCGCAGCCACCGTCGATGCATCACCGGTCACCGAAGTAGCAGCAGTAGAGGCCGTGTCTGCCGCTGTGCGGGTGTCCTCGGCGTTACGGGAGAGCCGCTCGGCCGTTTGTTGAAGCTGCCCCGACTCACTAGCCAACGAGCGCGCAGTCCCGGCAACCGTGGTGAGGATCTCGTTGAACTGATCGTTCTGGCTATTGAACGCAGTAGCCAGATCATGCAGCTCAGTTACCCCAGCCGGAGTGAGCCGGAACGTCAAATCCCGCGGATCGCGGTTGTTAATGCTGTGAGCATATTCACGAACCACACGACCCATTTGACGGCTGAAAGTCACAAGAACCACGACAAGAGCAGCCGCTAGCACAGCGGCCGAAAGCGCAAGGAAGATCTCGGCAGTTTGACGTGACTTCTGTGCATCTTGGGCAAGCTGCGTTACTCGGTTAGTGAGTGTCTGAACAAACTTGTCAATCGAGCCCATAATCCCAGCAGCCGCGTTCTGGTAATCCTTGCCATACACCAGATCAATAGCGGTTTCACGTTTCTTCGCTGCCGAGAGAGCAGAATCCTGAGCCGTCATATCCCACGCGGCAACCGCTTTAGGCATCTGTGAGGTAGGCACATTTCCAGCCTCAAGAACCAGCCGCATAGCGCGCGTCTCTGCAGCAACAAGAGCCCCCGAATCATCGGAGGCCTTCTTCACCATCGCAAGCTCAGAATCCGGAGTCTCCAGCTGCCGCAAAGTCCCAAGGGCGCGTGCCTGGCGTTTAGTTTCGTCAATTTCTTTCCAATATGCGTCAAGCCATTGCTTATCACCAGTAGAGACATAAGCGCGAACCATATTGGTCAAAAAAGCCGACGATGCAGAAATATCTTGCGCCGCAGCAATCGACGCAAAATGCGTCGAGGCTGCCTTCGTCGAAGCACTGGCAGCGCGCACAGTAAATACCATGCACAGCGCAGCAATAACGGCGAGAATTGCCGTAGCGATCGCAGCTATTCGGGTAATACGAGATTGACTCATGTGAACACGGCCTTCACGAAAAAGGACTCTGGGCCCAGGTTAGGGTTCTTCCCCTATCGGCACCCCCTCCCAGTTCGTGACCCCAGCCAGAGCATCACTCGATCACGCAATCACGTCCTGGCGGAACATCTTCGCCGCATCCACCACCCGTGACTGCACCCCGGCAGCAAACGAGGCCGACACCGCACCAGCCAACCCGCACGCCGGAGTCACCGTAATCAAATCCGCCACCTCAGCCCCCAGCCCGAGCATCCCCAACGGACGCTCCACCTGCTCAGCCAACTCCCGTGCCCCAGGCACCACACCACTCAACGGCACCGGAACACCCGCCCACAGGCCCCCACCGGCCTCCACATGCTCAGCACACTCCTCCCACTGACGCGCACCCAACAACGACACATCCACCGCCACAGCATCAGCCCCCGCCCGGCGCAACAACCCCACCGAGACCCCCGGCGCACAACAATGCATCACCACCGACTCCACCGCGCTGCGCTGCCGCACCTGATCACACATCTGACGCATCACCATCATCGCCTCGTCTTGCCCCACCGCGGCATGACACCGGTACCCCGAAGATGTGCGCAAACTCCCCGACAACACCGCAGGCAAAGACGGCTCATCCAACTGCAGAATCACACTCGCCTGCGGGAAAAGACTGCCGATATGACTCACATGCCCAGCAATACCCTCACCCAATGCTTGGGCAACATCACGCACCGCCCCCTCATCGGCCAACACCCTCTCCCCCCGAAAAAGACGAAGGTTAGCCGCCAACGTCCACGGCCCCACAAAAGAAACCTTGAACAATCCATCCCAGCCATAAAAAGCCGCCGCAACCGCGTCCTTATCCTGCTGCAAAAACGATGACGCCCGCGCCATATCAACCCCAGCACGATCCACCAACCGCCACCCCGACGGCTGCAAATCCACTGCCAACTCAGCCAACACAGCCGCAGAACGCCCAATCATGTCTGCCCCCGGACCCCGCGCCGGCAACTCCGGCATATACGGAACACCCCGCACTCCCGTACCCGCCCAATCCACCGCGCCAACCGTCTGAGCCACCCCATCCACAGCAGCAAAAACGTCAATACCTGCCCACGATCCGATACCAGAAGCTCCAGTCACTGGTACAGATTAAAAGAACACCTATGCTCAGGCCCACCACTTCAAAAACAACAACGCAGCACACGAGCCCCACACGGCTCAGAACCACCCCTCTGGAGGTGACCGGGTGAACACCACCCAACCGGCAAGCACCACGCCACCACAACGCGACACTTTCTCATCGCGCAAAATCTTCATCCTCGCTGCCATCGGCTCAGCCGTAGGCCTAGGCAACATCTGGCGATTCCCCTACGTCGCCTACGAAGGCGGCGGCGGAGCATTCATGCTCCCCTACGCCACCGCTCTACTCCTGGCCGGTATCCCCCTCCTCCTACTCGACTACGCCATCGGCCACAAATACCGCGGCGGCGCACCCCTAGCCCTACGACGCCTCCACCCCAAAGCCGAATGGATCGGCTGGTGGATGGTATTCGTCTGCGTCATCATCGCCTCCTACTACGCCGTCATCCTCGCCTGGGCCGCCCGATACGTCGGGTTCTCCCTCGACCACAGCTGGGGCAACAACCCTGAACGCTTCTTTATGGACACCTTCGTTCAAGTAGCCAAACCACACACACTCAGCTTCGACTTCGTCCCCGGCGTAGCCATTCCCCTGGTCATCGTCTGGATCGTCGTCATCGCGATCATGGCCTCTGGCGTCGACAAAGGCATCGGACTACTCTCAGCCGTCTTCATCCCCCTGCTCGTAACAGCCTTCGCCCTCATGGTTGCAATCTCCCTCACCCTGCCCGGCGCGCTGACCGGACTCGACGCGATCTTCACCCCCGACTGGAGCGCCCTCACCCACCCCAAAGTCTGGATGTCAGCAGTCAGCCAGATCTTCTTCTCCCTATCCGTGGGCTTCGGCATCATGATCACCTACTCCAGCTACGTCGACCGCCGCACCGACATGACCGGCTCAGGACTCATCGTCGGCTTCGCCAACTCCAGCTTCGAACTCCTCGCCGGAATCGGTGTCTTCGCTGCCCTGGGCTTCATGGCCAACGCTTCGGGCGTACCCGTACCCCAAGTAGTTTCCAGCGGAATCGGCCTAGCCTTCATCGCCTTCCCCACCATCATCAGCCAAGCCCCCTTCGGCTCACTGATCGGCGTGCTGTTCTTCCTGTCGCTACTGATCGCAGGAGTCACATCCATGGTCTCCATCCTGGAAGTAGGCGTCTCGGCACTACGCGAAAAACTCGGCCTAGGCCGCATCGCCGGAACCATGCTGCTGTGCCTGCCCGTAGCCACCCTGAGTATCGCCCTCATGGGAACCCACACCGGCCTGCCCGTACTGGACACCCTCGACTCATTCGTCAACAGCTTCGGTATTCTCCTGGGCGCCATGGTGATGATGCTGGCTATCACCTACGTCTTCAAAAAGCTGCCAGCACTACGTGACCACCTCAACTACCACGGAACTTTCAAAGTCAACCGCACGTGGCGGTTCCTAGTCGGCGTAGTCGTTCCCCTCACCCTGGCCTACCTACTCATCACCGACGTAGCGACCCAACTGGCCAAACCCTACGGCGACTACCCGCAATGGTTCGTCAACACCTTTGGCTGGGGAATGACCCTCCTGCTACCGGTACTGGGCATTACTGTCTCCCTTCTTCCCTGGAAACAGTCCGCCACTTTGGACGCCGAGCACGCCCACGAAGACTACGAAGAAGGACTCACCGCCGCCTACACCAGCACAGCCAAGGAGAACCACTGACATGTCCCCTATCGCCATCGTCATGATGACTCTCTTCGGCAGCATCATCTGGGGCGGCCTGACCACCGCCATCATCTACGGATCCTGCGGCATCGAAACCGACGCCGCTAAATACCTCAGCGCCCACCCCGAAATCGACGCCTAAACCACACCACCGCAGGGGGCTTTGTCACCGGGCATCGGTGACAAAGCCCCCTGCCACTTGAGTCAGAACGAGGCAGAACAAGCAGCCTCACTCAGTGTCATCGTCCACCCAATCCAACGTCCTGCTGACTGCCTTTTTCCAGTTTCGGAGCAAACGCTCGCGCTCCTCAGCTGGCATCTGCGGCTCCCAACGCTGGCCCTCCGACCAGTTAGCCGCCACTTCCTTCCCACCGGACCAAAACCCGACTGCGATGCCCGCCGCGTAAGCAGCACCCAGCGCAGTCGTTTCCGCTACCGAGGGCAACACCACAGGCACACCCAACATGTCGGACTGGAACTGCATAAGAGTCGAGTTGGCCGTCATACCACCATCGACCTTGAGCTCACTCAACTCCACATTGTGAGCTTGAGCATCAGCGATCATCGCATCCATCACTTCACGCGTCTGATAGGCGGTAGCCTCCAACGCCGCACGCGCGATGTGCCCTTTATTCACGTATCGAGTCAACCCAGCAAACACGCCACGGGCCTCTGGCCGCCAATGCGGCGCAAACAACCCAGAGAACGCTGGCACGATGTACGCACCACCGTTGTCCTCAACCGTTGCAGCCAGCTCCTCCACCTGTTCAGCTGAAGAAATCAACCCCATGTTGTCGCGAAGCCACTGCACCAGCGACCCCGCCACAGCAACTGAACCTTCCAGCGCATACACCGCCGGTTCATCACCGATCTTGTAACACAGCGTTGTCAGCAACCCGTTTTCACTGTTTACCGGCTTGGTTCCCGTGTTGATGAGCATGAAGCAGCCAGTGCCATACGTGTTTTTCGCCATTCCCGGTTCAAAGCACGCCTGCCCGAAAGTTGCTGCTTGCTGATCGCCCAGAATTCCAGCAATGGGGGTGTTGACCAGGAGGCCTTGCGGCCGCCCGTAGCCGTACACCTCAGAGGAAGAGCGGATCTCGGGCAGCATCGACATAGGGATGCCCATGTCAGCGCAGATCGACTCATCCCATTTCAGGCTTCGGTAATCCATGAGCATCGTGCGCGAAGCGTTCGTCACGTCGGTCAGGTGGACTCCACCGTGCACACCACCAGTGAGGTTCCACAGGACCCAGCTGTCCGTTGTGCCGAAAAGTAGATCTCCTGCTTCGGCGCGCTCACGTGCTCCTTCAACGTTTTCCAGGATCCAAGCCACTTTCGGTCCGGAGAAGTACGTGGCCAGCGGCAGACCACACACCGACTTGTACTTGTCGGGTCCTTCGTCTCCGGCGAGACGGTCACAGATTTTCTGAGTGCGGGTGTCTTGCCAGACGATGGCGTTGTATACCGGTTCGCCAGTGTTTTTGTCCCATACCACTGCGGTTTCGCGCTGGTTGGTGATACCCACTGCCGCGATTTCGTGGCGGTTGAGCTCACCGCGCGATAGTGCCTGTCCTACGGCTTCGCGCACATTGCGCCAGATCTCCATCGGATCGTGTTCCACCCAGCCGGCTTTGGGGAAAATCTGCTCGTGCTCAAGTTGCCCGACCGAGATGATCTTTCCGCTGTGGTCGAACACGATCGCCCGCGAGCTGGTGGTGCCTTGGTCGATGGCCAGCACGTATTTTTTCGGGGTTTCTTGGAGTGCGGCCTCTTGAGTTGTCATGACATACGCCTTTCACGTCCTTGTGACGAAGATCAATAAGAAGTTGCTGAGTTGGTCAGAAGACCATCACAAATAGACCTGCCGCTGTTCCTCCAAGGAGCGGCCCTACAACGGGCACCCAGGCATAGGCCCAGTCGCTTGATCCTTTGCCGCGGATCGGCAGGATGGCATGGGCGATGCGGGGGCCTAGGTCGCGCGCGGGGTTAATTGCGTACCCAGTTGGTCCGCCCAGAGATAGGCCAACACCGACGACGAGTAGTGCCACGGCGAGAGGACCAAGTTCGCCTGGGGAGTGACCAAACTCCAGGATCACTAGCACCATGACGAAGGTTGCAATGGCTTCTGTGAATAGGTTCCACCCGTAGGACCGGATGGCTGGGCCGGTGGAGAATACGCCCAGTTTGTCCTCAGCGGGGGCGTCTTCATCGAAGTGTTTTTTGTAGCTGAGGAATACGAGAACCGCGCCGAGGAAGGCGCCGAGTAGGTCAGCGATGATGTAGATCATCGTGGTGGTGATGTTGATAGGCACGCCTTTGGCGTACTCATCGACTCCGCTGAACAAGATGCCGAATGTGACAGCCGGGTTGAGGTGGGCCCCGGAACGGTAAGCGACATATACGGCCGAGAAAACGGCAAACCCCCACCCGAAGGTGATAGCTACCCATCCCGCTGCGTGTGACTTTGATTTAGGGAGTACTACGCCGGCTACTACTCCGCCGCCGAGAAGAATGAGAACAGCGGTGCCAACTAGCTCGGAGAGGAATATCTGCCCGAGCGCGGGCGCGGTAATAACCGGCGCAGTAACAAAGGCATTCATTTGGGGGGTAGTCCTAACACGTCGTTGGGTAAGGATTGTGTTTTTAGTTGTGGGTGGGGGTTGCCGCGTCCCTTAGACCATAGGGGTGATGTCGGGGGCGCTTAGGCGCACGGCGATCGCTTCGGCGTCTGTTTGTTCTTTTTCTGCTTTGGCTTCGGCCTCGACACGTTCACGATAGGCGTCAATTTCGCGCGCGACAGTCTCTTCGTCCCATCCGAGTAGTGGCGCGGCGATTTCGGCGATTTCGGGCAGTGCGGCCAGCCCGCGGTCGCGCTGTTCGTAGTCTAGGCGGATGCGTTTGCGCACGATGTCTTCGAGGTGCAGTGCGCCTTCGTGGGTGACGGCAAAAGACACTTCGGCTCCCAGGTAGGCGTCTGCTTGCTCCAAGGGGCGTCCGAGGTCGGGATTCTGGGCAATGATGTCGAGGATGTCGGGTAGTTCATCGCCGTAGCGGTCAAGGAGGTGTTGGACTCGTTCGGGGGTGAAGCCTTCGTCGGTGGCGATGCGGTCGCGCTGGGCTTGCCAGGCGGGGTATCCGGATGCGCCCACGAGGGGGATTTGTTCGGTGACGCAGGGACGCTCTTTGGGGCCTTGGTTGCCGTGTAGTCGGGTGAGTGCGAAGTCGATGGCGTCTTGGGCCATGACGCGGTAGGTGGTGAGTTTTCCGCCGGCGATGGCGGAAAGTCCAGGCATGACTTCGGCGACGGTGTGTTCGCGGGAGACTTTGGCTGATCCTCCGTTGCCTTTGACTTTAGGCTGCAGCAAGGGGCGTAGACCGGCGTAGGTGCCGATGATGTCTTCGCGGGTTAGCGGGGTGGCGAGCACGGAGTTGGCGTGTTCGAGGACGTAGTCGATGTCTGCGGCGGTGCAGACGGGGTGGGTGAGGTCTTCGGTCCATTCGGTGTCGGTGGTGCCGATGACCCAGTAGCGGTCCCAGGGAATGATGAATAGGACGGATTTTTCGGTGCGTAGGAAGATGCCTGCGGAGCCGTCGATGCGGTCTTTGGGCACGACGATGTGGATGCCTTTGCTGGCCAGGACTTGCAGTCCTCCGTCTTGGGTGGCGAGGTCTTGGGTTTGTTCGGTCCAAACGCCGGTGGCGTTGATGACGTAGTCGGCGCGTACGTCGAATTCGAGTCCGCTTTCGAGGTCTTTGACGGTGGCGCCGGTGACACGTTGGTTTCCGCCGACGTTGTCTTTGAGGTAGCCGGTGACTTGGGCGCGGCTTGCGGCGAGGGCGCCGTAGCCTTGGGCGGTGCGGACGAGATCGATGACGAGGCGGGCGTCGTCAACACGGGCGTCGTAGAAGCGGATGGCTCCGATAAGGGCGTCTTCGCGGATTCCGGGGAAGAGTTTGCGGGCGCCTTCTTTGCTGTAGTGCTTTTGTGCTGGGACGGCGCTGCGGCCGCCGCCGCCGTATTGGGCGAGCATGTCGTACATGCCGACGCCGAGGGCGCTGTATGAGCGTTCGACGACGGGGGTTTTCAGGGGCCAGAGGAAGGGTTGGGCTTTGACGAGGTGGGGTGCGGTGCGGGTGAGTAGGAGTCCGCGTTCTTTGAGGGCTTCAGCGACGAGGGCGAAGTTGAATTGGTAGAGGTAGCGCAGGCCGCCGTGGACGAGTTTGCTGGACCAGGCGGAGGTGCCGCCTGCCCAGTCTTGTGCTTCGACGATGGCGACGCGTAGTCCGCGGGTAGCTGCGTCGAGGGCAATTCCGGCTCCGGTGACGCCGCCGCCGACAACGAGGATGTCGACTTTCTCGCTGCCCATTTCCCTGAGTGCTTGTGCGCGTTGTTCACGCGTGAGTTGTGTGCGTTGCATGGGCGTGCTCCCGTCATGGCGATTGGTGTTTATTTCCACTTTGTCAGATGGGTGAGCATTTGTTCAGCGGGTGCACGAATGTGCATCTATGGTGGTGGATTGTGGACGAACGACAGATGGTGGAGGTTGCGCGCTCGTATTACGTGGTTGGGGAAACCATGGAGGTGATTGCGGCGCGGTTGGGGGTGTCGCGTTCATCGGTGTCGCGGTTGTTGGCGCGGGCACGTGAGGTGGGGGTGGTGCGGATCAGCATTGTGGATGGTGGGAGTGCGCCGCGGGATTTACAGCGGCATTTGGATCGGGCTCGGGTGCGCGCGCATGTGGTGGATGTGCGTCCGACCAGTACGCCGTTAGCGCGGTTGGATGCGGTGGCGCGCACGGCTGGGGCGTTAGTGAGTGAGTGCATGCATGATGGTGCGTCATTGGGGGTGGCATGGGGGACGACGGTGGCTGCGGTGGTGGAGCAGTTGCCGCCGCGGCCGTTGCGGAATGTGTCGGTGGTGCAGTTGAACGGTGCGGCTAGTGCGCAGTCCAGTGGGATCACTTTTGTGGGGGAGATTTTGGGGCGGGCGGCGCAGGCGTATGGGGCCCGGGTTCACCATTTTCCGATGCCAGCGTTTTTTGATTATGCCGAGTCGCGGCGGGCGTTGTTGCGTGAGCGGTCGGTGCAGCGGGTGGTGGCGGCACAGCAGCGGTTGGACGTGGCGTTGTTTGGAATTGGGGCATTTGCTAGTGAGTTACCTTCGCACGTGTATTCGCATGATTACTTGTCACGTGCGGATGTGGAGCGGTTGGGCCGGTTGGGGGTGGTGGGTGATGTGTGCACGGTGTTTTTGCGGGAGGACGGCACATATGCCGATATCGAGTTGAATCGTCGGGCGACGGGGCCGACGCCTGCGGTGTTGGGGCGGTTGCCGCGGCGTATTGGCGCGGTGACGGGTACGGCGAAGGTGCCTGCGGTGGTGGGCGCGTTGCGGTCAGGGGCGTTGACGGATTTGGTGGTGGATTCGGTGACGGCAGCGGCGTTGACGCGGCGGTTGGATGCGCGGCCGTTGCCGGTGCGGCGGGAGCCGGGGGCAGGGTGATGTGCCCTCGGCTCCCGCCGTGTGGTTGTTAATTGGCTGGGCGTTGTGCACGCAGGCTGCGGCGGAGATGGTCGAGGCTTTCGATGACAGGGCGCCGCAGGGCGGCGGGGGCCTCGGGGTGCGTGTGGAGCCAGGTGGCGGCTTGGCGTACTCCTTCGTGTTCTTCGATGGGGGTTCCGGGTTGGTAGGGGTCCCAGGTTGGGAAGGTGCCGCGGATGATGCGTTGGGCGATTTCTTGGGTGTGGGTGTTCCAGATGGTTGGGAGGTTGTCGTAGTAGCGCTGGGTGTATTCGAGGAGGAGGTGGGCGTGTCCGGGGCGGGCGAATCCGCCGGTGAGGGAGGAGACTTCGTCGTTTGATCCGGGGTCGGCGCTCATGAGGCGTTCCCAGGTGCGTGCTTTGGTGTTGGTGTCTGGGAATGAGGCCAGTGCGCGTAGGTGTCGGACGGGGGCTGCTGAGGTGGTGTCGTGGGCTAGTTCGGTGTCGATGAGTGCGGTGTCGGCGTGGCCGGTTGCGGCGAGGGCTTCGAGGAGTTGCCACCGTAGTTCGGGGGTTAGTTCGAGGCCTTCGATGGTGTGGGTGTGGTTGAGGAGGTCGTGAATCTCTTTGGCTCGTCCGTCGTGGGAGGCAGCGGTGCGAGCGAAGGTGCGGGCCCAGCTCAGTTGGGCGTCGGATCCTGGTGTGACTTCATGGATGGCCTTCCAGGCCAGGTCGAGGACGCGGGCGTTGGCTGTGGGGCGTTCGGTTGCGGGTAGGTATTGGTCGATGGCTGGTTGGAGGTGGTCGAGGAGGTCCACGAGCAGGACGGTGTCGGTTTCTCGGGGGGCGTGGCGGCAGACGATGTCGATGAAGTCGCGTGCGGGTAGTTCGCCGTCGCGGGCTGCGTTCCAGATGGCGGCGCTGAGTCCGGCGCGGGCTAGTGAGGTGTCGACGTCGCTGTAGTGGGCGGCGACGGTGCGGGCTGAGTCGGGGTCGAGTCGAACTTTGGCGTAGGTGAGGTCGTCGTCGTTGAGGAGGACTAGGTCGGGGTTGAGGCCGACTGCTTCGGGTACGCGGGTGTGTTGACCGGTGACTTCGACGTCGATGCTGTGGGTGCGGCGCAGGGTGCCGTGGTGGTCGAAGCTGTAGAGGCCGACGAGGAGTTGGTGGGGGCGTTGGGGCTGTCCGCTTTGTTCGATGATCAGTTCGCAGATGGCGTCGTTTTTGCGGATGACGTGGGGTATGAGGGTGTTGAGTCCGTCGGTTTCGAGCCAGAGTTTGGCCCAGGTGCGTAGGTCTTTGCCGCAGGCTTGTTCGAGGTGTTCGAGCAGATCGGAGAAGGTTGCGGTGGAGAACGCGTGGGCGGCGAAGTAGCTGCAGGCGCCGGCGAAGAAGTGTTCTTGGCCTACATAGGCGACGAGTTGTTTGAGGACGCCTGCGCCTTTGGCGTAGGTGATGCCGTCGAAGTTTTGTTTGGCGGCGGCGACGTCGGGGATGTCGGCGGCGATGGGGTGGGTGGTGGGGAGTTGATCTGCTTGGTAGGCCCAGGCTTTGCGGCGCGCGGCGAATGCGGTCCAGGCGTTGTGGTGTTCGGTGGCTTCGGCGCAGGCCAGTGCGCCCATGTATTCGGCGAAGCTTTCTTTGAGCCAGAGGTCGTCCCACCAGGTGGGGGTGACGAGGTCACCGAACCACATGTGGGCCATTTCGTGTAGGACGGTGTTGGCGCGGGCTTCGTATTGGTTTGTGGTTGCACCGGATTGGAAGACGTATCCGGCGTCGGTGAAGGTGACTAGGCCGGGGTTTTCCATGGCGCCGAGGTTGTACTCGGGGACGAAGATGGAGTCGTATTTGCCCCAGGGGTAGGGGGTGTCGAAGTGGTTGTGGAAGAACTCGAGGCCGGATTTGGTGATGGTGAAGAGGACGTCGGGGTCGAAGGCATCGACGAGGGATGCTCGGCAGAACATGCGGAGGGGGATGGTGAGTTCGGTGTCGTGGTGGGGGCCGACGAGTCCGGTCCAGGTGTCGTGGTATCCGACGTAGGGTCCGGCGCAGATGCAGGTGATGTAGGTGGATAGGCGGGGGGTGGGGGCGAAGGTGACGCGGGCCAGTTCGGGCAGGTTGTTGTGGGTGGGGATGGTGGTTCGGTTGGTTTCGGGGCTGCCGGAGAGGATTTGCCAGGTGGCGGGTGCGGTGACGGTGAAGGTGAAGCTGGCTTTGAGGTCGGGCTGGTCGAATTGGGGGTAGAGGCGGCGGGAGTCGGCGGGTTCGAATTGGGTGTAGAGGTAGGTGTTTGCGTCGCTGGGGTCGACGTATCGGTGGAGTCCTTCGCCGCTGCGGGAGTAGATGCCGTGTCCGCTGATTTCGACGATGTTGCGGCCGTGGTTTAGGTCACGTAGGTGGATGCGGGCGCCGTCGAATTCGATGGTGCGTGGTTGTCCGTTGATGGTGAGGTGAGTGATGTCTTCGCCGATGAAGTCGGCGAAGGTGTCGGTGATGTTGGAGTCGAATTCGATGCGGGAGGTTACGGGGAATGTGAGGAGTGTGGTGTCCGCTGCGGCGGCGAGGTCGATGTCGACCTCGTAGTTATGGATGTACAGGTGGGTGGAGCGGTGGGCGGCTTCGCTGCGTGTTAGGGCTACATTTCCTCGGGTCACCCCCCCCAACGCTAGCGGCCGTTAGAGCGGTTGTGGTCTTAACCGTATCGACTTGTTGGGTAGGGGTGTTCGTTAGTTGGTGGGGTTGCTGCGGCCGGTTGCGCTGATGGTGCCAGAGCCCACTACGCGTGGCCCGTCGTAGAGCACTGCGGATTGTCCTGGCGCGACGCCTCGGACTGGTTCTTGCAGGTGGAGGGTGAGGGTGGTTTCGTCCGTGGTGGGGACAGTGACGGTGACGGGGTATTCGCGTCCGTGTGCGCGTAGTTGTACACCCAGGTGTGCTTCTCCGGTGGGGCGTGCGCTGGACCAGCGGAGGTGGTCGATGTCGATTCGGTCGATGCGTAGGAGTTCTTCGGGGCCGATGGTGACGGTGTTGCTGGTGGGGTCGGTGCCGATAACGTAGCGGGGGCGTCCGTCGGCGGCGGGGCGTTGTAGGTGCAGGCCGCGGCGTTGGCCGATGGTGTAGGCGTAGGCGCCGGCGTGTTCGCCGACGATGGTGCCGTCGGGTTCGGTGATGGGGCCTGGTTCGCTGCCTAGGCGGGCGGCGAGGTAGGCGCGGGTGTCTCCGTCGGCGATGAAGCAGATGTCGTGGCTGTCTGGTTTTTTCGCTACGGAGAAGCCGTGGCGGGCTGCTTCTTGGCGGATGACGGGCTTGGTGGTGTCTCCTAAGGGGAACCAGGAGGCGGCTAGTTGTTCGGCGTCTAGGACTCCGAGCACGTAAGACTGGTCTTTGGCGTGGTCGACGGCGCGGTGGAGTTCTCTTTCTCCGGTTGTGTTTTCGGGATCGCCAGGTTCGATGACGCGGGCGTAGTGACCGGTGGCTACGCCGTCGAATCCCAGGGCGAGTGCGCGTTCGAGCAGGGCGGAGAATTTGATTTTTTCGTTGCAGCGTAAACAGGGGTTGGGGGTGCGTCCGGCGGCGTATTCGGTGACAAAGTCTTCGATGACGTCGTTGCGGAATTCTTCGGCGAAGTCCCACACGTAGTAGGGGATGCCGAGTTTATCGGCGACGCGACGGGCGTCGCTTGCGTCTTCGAGGGTGCAACACCCGCGGGCGCTTTCGCGCAAGGTAGCGGCGTTGGAAGACAGGGCCATGTGCACTCCGATGACGTCATGTCCGGCTTGGACCATGCGTGCGGCGGCTACGGCTGAGTCAACTCCGCCGCTCATGGCGGCCACGATGCGGCTCATGCGGTTTTCTTTCGTGTGGTGAGGCGATGGACGTTGCGGGCGCGTTCTACTGCTTCGGGTAGGCGGGCTAGGGCCAGGTCGATGTCGGCGTCGGTAGTGGTGTAGCCGAGGCTGAATCGTAGGGCGCCGGTGGCGAGTTCAGCGTCGTGGCCGAGGGCGAGGACGACGTGGCTGGGTTGGGTTACTCCGGAGTGGCAGGCCGATGCGGTGGAGCATTCGACGCCGGCGGCGTCGAGGAGGAAGAGCAAGGAGTCGCCTTGGGCTTGGGGTATGAGGACGTGGACGTTGCTGGCGCTGCGTTGGATGGTGTCTGTGGGCGTCCATGCGCCGGTGATGTGGGCGTCGGGAATGCTTTCGAGGATGCCTTGAGCTAGGCGGTCACGTAGGGCAACCAGGCGGGCCACTTCGGCGTCGCGGTTGGTGACGACGCTGTGCAGGGCGGTTTCGAAGGATCGGGCTAGGGCCAGGCCGAGGGTACCTGAGCGTAGAGCTCGTTCTTGTCCACCGCCGTAGGAGATGGGTGCGATGCGGGCGTCGCGGCGGGCGATGAGTACGCCGATGCCTACGGGGCTGCCAAGTTTGTGTCCTGATAGGGCCGCGGTGGTGATACCGGGGTGGTCCAGGGGTAGGTCGAGGACGCTGATCCCTTGGACTGCGTCGCAGTGGAAGGCGATGGCGTGTTCAGCGCAGGTCTCGGCGATGGCGGCGGTGGGCTGGATGGTGCCGATTTCGTTGTTGACGGCCATGACTGTCACGAGGGCCACGTTGTCGGGGCCGCCGTCGTTGGGGTCTTCGATGGCGGCGCGGATGTCCTCGGTGGCAATGATGCCATCGGGGCGGGGGGCGACGATTGTGATGGTTGCGCCTTCGTTTTTTTCTAGGGCGAAGACGGCATCGCGCACTGCTGGGTGTTCGATGGCGCCCATGATGATGCGGCGGCGGTCTGGGTTGTCGGCAACACAGCGGCGGTAGGTGCCCAGGATGCCGATGTTGTCTGACTCGGTTCCGCCGGAGGTGAAGAGCACTTCGGAGGGGCGTACGCGCAGCAGGTCAGCTACGTTTTCGCGGGCTTCTTCTAGAGCTGAGCGCGCTCGTCGACCTGAGTCGTGTTGAGCTGAGGGGTTGCCGGTCATTTGGAGTGCAGCGCTCAGGGCCGCCACGACCTCGCTGCGCGTAGGGGCGGTGGCCGCATGGTCGAGGTAAGCACGTCGCATAGGCACTCAGCGATTCTACGAGCGAGGTGTGGCAGGGGCCACCGGTGGCACTGTTTGTGCGGTGGTGGCTAGTTTTCTTCGCTGGTGGGAGCGTGTTTGGGTGCGGGTTGGTCGAGGTGTTGTAGGGCTTGGGGGATGACGGTGAAGAGGTCGCCGATGATGCCTAGGTCGGCTTCGTGGAAGATGAGGGCGTCGGGGTCGCTGTTGATGACGACGACGGTGGTGGCGGTGCGCATTCCTGCTACGTGCTGCACGGCACCGGAGATGCCGCAGGCGATGTAGAGGCGCGGGGAGACTGATTGGCCGGTTTGGCCAACTTGGGCGGTGTGATCGATCCATCCGGCGTCGACGGCGGCGCGGGATGCAGCTACGGCTGCGTCGAGGCGTTGGGCGAGTGCGCGGATTGGTTCAAAGTTGCCGTTGGTTCCGCGGCCTCCGGCGATGACGATGTCGGCTTCGGCGATGTCGGTGGGGACGCCGTCAACGAAGGTGCTGGGGTTGCGTGGGGTTCGGGTGATGATGCGGGCGGCCCGACCGCTGGGTGGTGTGGTGGCCAGGGCGTAGTGGTGGGGGGTGACTGGGTTGGTGGTGGGGGTGAGTGCTCCAGGGCTGAGGCAGACAATGAGGGTGGGGGTGGTGGAGACGGCTTCGACGACGTGTGTTCCGGCGAAGGCGCTTTGGGTGACGACGTAGCCGTTGGGTGCGGCGGGGTCGGCGGTCACGGCGATGGCGTCAGTGATGAGTCCGGCATCGAGGCGCACGGCGAGGCGTCCGGCGATGTTGCGGCCGGTGTGACTGCTGGGCAGCAGGACGAGTCGGGGGTTGGTGGTGCGGACGAGGTCGGTGAGGGCGTTGAGCGCGGGTAGGACGGGGTGGATGGCGTCTTCGCCTGGGTCGAGGGTGTAGATGTGGTGGATGCCGTGGCGGGCGGCGGCGTCGGTGGCGGCGTGGCCGTGGGCGCCGACGTAGAGGGCTGCGGCGGTGTGTGTTGTTTCGGTGAGGTCGGCGGCGAGGGTGAGTCGTTCGTGGGCAGATCGGGGCAGGGTGTCGTGCTGATCAAGGATGAGGGTGAGCACGTCGTGCATGGGGGTCTCTTCGGGGGCGTGGGCGTGGGGGGTGGTGGATGTGGGGGTCATGAGGGGCGGGTTCCGTGGGCGCGCAGGAGTTCGGCGAGGGCTTGGCCGCCTTGGGCTTCGGGGACGATGGTGTGCCTGCGGTGAGTGGAGGTGGCGGGTGTGGCGCTGCGGACATAGGTGCGAGCGCCGTGGTGTCCGACGGTGGTGGGGTCGATGCCGATGTCGCCTAGTTCCCAGGTGTACACGTGTTTGCTGTTGGCGGCGATGATTTGCCGGTAGGTGGGGTATCTGGGTTCGTTGATGCGGTCGGATACAGAGATGATGGCTGGCAGGTCGGCTTCGACGATTTCGTGGGCGTCGGGGGTGGCGCGGTGGATGCGGGCTACCCCGTTGGTGATGGTGAGTTCGTCGGCGAAGGTGATCATGGGTAGGTCGAGGCATTCGGCGAGCATGGCGGGGATGACACGCATGCCTCCGTCGGTAGATGCCATGCCGGATAGGACGACGTCGATGGGGCCGAAGCAGGCGCTGATGTGTGTGATGGCTGCGGCGAGTACGTGGGAGGTGGAGACGGCGTCGGATCCGGCTAGGGCGGCGTCGGTGACGTGTACGCCGATGTCTGCGCCCATGTGCAGGGCTTTGCGTAGCGCGATGGTGGCGTCTTCTGGCCCGACTGTGAGAACGATCACCTGGTCGTGTTCGTGGTGTGTTAACCGCAAGGCTTCTTCGACGGCGTATTCGTCGAGTTCGTTAAGGATGCCTTCGGTTTCGCGATCTGTGGTGTTGTCGCGGGTGTCGAATCGACGGGTTGCGGTGGCATCGGGGACGAACTTGGCCGTGACGACGATCCTCATTGATTTTCGCCTCCCTGTCGGGACGTGGGCTGTTCGTGGCCGTGGTGGGTGCTGGTTTCCCATGCTCGCATGGGTGTGGCGCCCACCCCTGGTCAGACCGGGCGGGCGCCACTGTGCCTGTGTGTTGGCGTGGTGTCTCAGATGGCGCCGGGGCCGCCAGCCAGGCCGCTGCCGTCGCCGAAGATGTCTTCGCCGAGCATGAGCTGGTGCCACATCTGCACGCCGGAGAGAACAAGCTGGTAGGAGAGCTGAACGTAGGGCATGACGAGCTCGTCGGGACGAACGATGTGTTCGCAGGTGACGACGAGGGTGCCATTGTTGATGCCGACCTTGGCGACGTTGAGTCGCAGGGAGAGGTCATTGGCGGCTTTATACCAAGCCATTTCGTCTTGGGGTAGGTCGGCGCCGATCTGCCATTGGCCGAAGACTCGCATGACGGGAAGGTCGCCCTCGGTGGTGTGGACGAACAGTTGCTGGCCTTCGACTTTGAAGCTGACGTCACCATCGGCGTCGATGTCGGGGCGGAAGCCCTCGTCTTGGAGTGCGTCCAGGACCCGTCCGCGCAAGGGGTGTTCGTCAGATGGCGGCGGGAAGCTGGGAAGGCTGGTGGGATCAGTCATGGGTCAACGGTATCGGCCTGTGGGGTGGGTGCGCGAGGTCTGGCGTGTGCGCACTTCATCGGGGTGTCGCGGCCGGGGGGGTGTTTTTATGCCGTGTGTGGGTTTGGTAATAGCAGTGTGGCGCTGGGGTGTTGTGCTGTGCGTGGTCGTTTGTTAGTGATTTTTATGGGTGTGTATCTGGTGGTTTTTTTCGGGGTGTTTTCGGAAATCTTTTGTTTTTGGGGTTGCGGGGTTCTTCGAGTCATGGGTGCGGCAGGCGGTGGTGTTGGGCAAGATCACATTGAACATGTCGCAGATCTGTGCGGCTAGACGCTCGGATTTCCTGTGCTTCAACAACACTGACCGACTACATGCACTATCGAAGACGCCCTACTGTTGTCGCGTGTCTTCTCCTCTACGACTTCCGCGTCTAGGTGCCGCCCTCGGTGAACGGGGTACTCGGTTTTCCCTCTACGCCGACAATGCTTCTTCAGTCGACTTGTGCCTGTTTGACGAGGCAGGAGGGGCCGAACGGCGGTTACCGATGGAAGACGGGGCGCATGGACTGTGGTCTCTGTTTGTTCCTGGAGTAGGTGCCGGGCAGCGATATGGGTTTCGTGTCGATGGGCCGTGGGACCCTGCTTCGGGGCATCGGCACAACCCGAACAAGCTCGTATTGGACCCATATGCCGAGGCCGTGACTGGGAAAGTCACTTGGGCCCCAGAAGTATTCGGGCATCAGGTAAACGCAGATTTTGCTGGTGACGTCACCCGGCGCGATGACCGCGACAGCGCACCGTTTGTTCCTCGATCTGTGGTGGTCAACCAGAACACATACGAATGGAACGACGCATTTATGCGTCGAGTGCCGTGGACAGAAACATTCGTGTACGAGATGCATGTACGCGGAGCCACCATGCAGCATCCGGGAATACCGGAGGAATTGCGCGGCACATACGCCGGCGTTGCCCATGAGGCGTTCCTCGACCACTTGGAGCGCATCGGTGTCACTGCTGTGGAGCTTCTTCCGGTGCACACATTCAGCGACGAAGTACATCTGGTGAAGAAAGGACTCTCGCAGTTCTGGGGATATAACACGTTGGGATTCTTCGCCCCCCATGAGGCTTACGCCCATGCCAGCACCCCCCAAGGCGTCATTGACGAGTTCAAAGCCATGGTGGATGCGTTGCACTCGCGTAACATCGAAGTGCTCCTGGATGTGGTCTATAACCACACTGCAGAACAGTCCAAAGAAGGCGGCACCCTGTCTTGGCGCGGGGTGGACAACGCTTCCTACTACCGCCTAGACGGCTGGGGGCAAGATATCGATGTCACAGGCTGTGGCAACACCCTTGACCTGCGGGATATCTCGGCTCTGCGGATGACGCTGGACTCACTACGGCACTGGGTGCATCACTACCACGTAGATGGATTCCGTTTCGATTTGGCAGTGGCGTTGGCACGTGGTCGTGACGACGGTTTCGACCCAGGGCATCCCTTCCTCATGGCGCTACGGGCGGACCCAGTCCTGTCGCGGGTGAAATTGATCGCAGAACCATGGGACGTAGGCATCAATGGGTGGCGCACCGGCCAGTTCCCGCCTCCCTTCTGCGAATGGAACGATCGTTTCCGTGATGTGACCCGCACCTTCTGGCTGCAGGATGTCGCCGCTGGCGGAACTAATGGGCACGGAGTCAGCGACATCGCAACCCGCTTGGCTGGCAGTGAAGACCTTTTCGGTAACCAAGACCGCGGCCCATTGGCATCCATCAACTATGTCGCCAGTCACGACGGCTACACCCTGGCTGACGCCACTGCCTACGAGCGCAAACATAACGAAGCCAACGGTGAACAGAACCGGGATGGCCACGGCGATAACCGCTCCTGGAATCACGGCTCTGAAGGCCTGACCCATGACACTGACATCTTGCGCCAGCGCCGCCGCTCAGTGCGTAACTTGTTGGCTACCACCCTGCTGTCCACCGGCACTCCGATGATCTGCGCTGGTGACGAGTTCGGCCGCACCCAGGGCGGTAATAACAACGCCTACTGCCAGGACAACCCCACCAGCTGGCTGGACTGGGATCACGGCGAAACCGAAGAGAACCTCATCGAAACTCTTGCTTTCCTGTCTCAGCTGCGCGCCGACCATCGCGTGTTCCGACAGTCACGTTTCTTCACCGAGCGCCCCAACCCTGTCGACCGTCGAGTTGACGTGCGTTGGTACGGACGCCTTGGACGCACCCTGACCCCGCAGGCATGGGGCGATCCCGACCAGCGCGTCCTGCAGATGATGCTCATCGGCGAAGGGCTTGAAGCCACGAGTTTTCTTCTTGTACTTCACGGCGCGAACACAGCCGGAGAGATCGTTTTGCCCCACCCTCCATACAACCACGTCGGTTGCGAAGACGAACCGCACCACCTGGCCCGCTACGAACTCGTCTGGGACAGCGCCTGGGAAACTCCCGCCGGCGCAGAACACACGTCGCATGACCCAGGCGAGTACGTCACCATGCCAGCCGCGTCGATGCGGGTGTACGAGCTCATCACGAACTAGCTAATACCTAGCGCCCCCGCCTACTAACTCACCAGTAGGCGGGGGCGCTTTTTGATGCCATTACCCAACCGATCTGGTTGCAATGACAGCGATCACAGGCAGACAATGGTCTAGCCGGAACGGTAGCGTCGAGTACGTGAGCAGCTACTCAAAGCCGAAGACCACAAAAACTTCCGCTGTTAGGCCGACCTCTACCAAGCCGACGTCCGCTTCCGCTGCAAAGAAGGCGACGTCCGCCTCCACCTCTTCTACTTCTTCTACCTCCTCGTCTGCGCTGTCCACGCCGAAAGGCCCCATGACGCCCCAACTTGAAACCCACAGCAACATTCCCACCCAACGACCGCTCGGGCGTATCCCGATCACTGGGCTGAGCCCCGTTGTAGAAAACGGCGCTTACCCCACCAAATCTGTCGTCGACGAACAGTTCGCTATTAGCGCAAATGTGTTCCGTGAAGGCCACGACGCTGTCAACGCCAACGTTGTCCTCACCGACCCCGAGGGCACCGAACACACCATCCCCATGACATGCACCAACCCAGGCCTCATGCTCTGGGAAGCAACCGTCAGCGCTGACTGCCCCGGCTCCTGGTCCTACCGCGTCGAAGGCTGGTCCGACCCCTACGCCACCTGGCAACACGACGCCGTCATCAAAGTCGAAGCCGGCATCGACGTAGACCTCATGCTCGAAGAAGGCGCCCGCGTCCTCGAACGCGCACTCACCGTGCCCGGACGCCCCCGCCCAGGCATCGAAGCCGTCAAAGCAGGCATCTGCACCCTGCGCAACCAATCACTAGCCCCCGCCACCCGCCTAGCCGGAGGCACCGACCCCCGCGTCGAAGACGAACTCACCGCGCGCCCACTGCGCGACTGGGTTACCGCCTCCCCCACCATCAACTGGCTCGTCGAACGCAAACGCGCCCTCACCGGAGCCTGGTACGAATTCTTCCCCCGCTCCGAAGGCTGCTACTTCGACAAAACCACCGGCAAATGGGTCACCGGAACACTGCGCACCGCAGCTAAACGCCTGCCCGCCATCGCCGGGATGGGCTTCGACGTCATCTACCTCACCCCCATCCACCCCATCGGCACCACCAACCGCAAAGGCCCCAACAACACACTCAACGCAGGCCCTGAAGACCCAGGCAGCCCCTACGCCATCGGTTCAGCAGCCGGCGGCCATGACGCCATCGAACCATCCCTAGGCACCTTCAAGGACTTCGACTACTTCGTCGCCGAAGCCAGCCGCCTAGGCCTAGAAGTCGCCCTAGACATCGCCCTGCAATGCTCCCCAGACCACCCCTGGGTCAGCAAACACCCCGAATGGTTCACCACCCGCGCCGACGGCAGCATCGCCTACGCCGAGAACCCACCCAAGAAATACCAAGACATCTACCCACTGAACTTCGACAACGACCCAGCCGGCATCTACGCCGAAATCCGACGCGTCATCCAGGTATGGATCGACCACGGAGTCAAAATCTTCCGCGTCGACAACCCCCACACCAAACCCGTCGAATTCTGGCAATGGCTCATCAATGACGTTGCTAAAGACCACCCCGACGTCATCTGGCTTGCCGAAGCATTCACCAAACCACCGATGATGGCCACCCTGGCCAAAGTCGGCTTCCAACAGAGCTACACCTACTACGCCTGGCGCAACACCGCCGAAGAGATCGCCGAATACATGGCCGAACTCACCGACGACACCACCGGCTCCGCCGCCTACATGCGCCCCAGCTTCTGGCCCACCACCCACGACATCCTCACCCCCTACATGCAGTTCGGCGGCCCCACTGCATGGAAACTACGCGCCACCTTGGCCGCCACCTTGTCTCCCACATACGGCATCTACGCCGGATACGAACTCATGGAGTCAGTCCCCCGCCCCGGCGCTGAAGAACAAATCGACAACGAAAAATACGAATTCAAAAACCGCGACTGGGCCAGCTACGCCCCCGGCGGAGAACGAGCCGGACAACTCTGGATGGCCGACTACCTCGGCAAACTCAACCGCATCCGCCACGAACACAACGCCCTCGACTGGCTACGCAACTACACCCCCCACACCACCGACGACCCCGAAGTGCTCTGCTTCTCCAAACGACGCGTCGAAGGCCCCCACGAAGACACCATCATCGTCGTGGCCAACACCGACCCGCACTCCATGCGCGGCACCATGATCCATCTCGACATGGAAGCACTCGGCCTGAAAAAGGACGAACGCTTCATCGCCAAAGACCTCATCACCGAAAGCGAATGGGAATGGGGCAACGAAAACTACATACGCCTGGGCGTGGACTGGGAACCCGTCCACGTCATCTCGGTCCGGAGGTTCTGACCCATGCAAGGCCTCAACCTTTCCCAACCCGGGTTGCAACACGACCCTGACTGGTACAAAACCGCCGTCTTCTACGAAGTCCTCGTCCGCGCCTTCGCCGACAGCAAAGGCTCCGGATCAGGCGACTTCACCGGCCTGATCAACAAACTCGACTACCTGCAATGGCTCGGCGTCAACTGCCTATGGCTGCCCCCGTTCTACGCCTCCCCGCTACGCGACGGCGGCTACGACATCGCCGACTACACCGCAGTCCTACCCGAATTCGGCACCCTGCCCGAATTCACCGAACTCGTCACCCAGGCCCACGCCCGCGGCATCCGCATCATCACCGACTTCGTGATGAACCACACCAGCGACCAACATCCCTGGTTCCAAGAGTCCCGCTCAGACCCCGACGGCCCCTACGGCGACTTCTACGTCTGGAGCGACGACGACACCAAATACGCCGACGCACGCATCATCTTCGTCGACACCGAAACATCCAACTGGACCTTCGACTCCGAACGACGCCAGTACTACTGGCACCGATTCTTCTCCCACCAACCAGACCTCAACTTCGAAAACCCGGCCGTCCAAGAAGCCATGTTCGACGTCGTCCGATTCTGGATGGACCTAGGCATCGACGGCTTCCGCCTCGACGCCGTGCCCTACCTGTTCGAAGAAGAAGGGCACAACGGAGAAAACCACCCCAAAACACACGAATTCCTCGCCAAACTCCGCGCCATGGTCGACGAGGAATACCCCGGACGCATCCTGCTGGCTGAGGCAAACCAAATGCCTCACGAGGTCGTGGACTACTTCGGCACCCCCGAAGCACCCGAATGCCAGATGTGCTTCCACTTCCCGGTGATGCCACGCCTGTATTACGCACTGCGCGAGCAAAAGGCAACACCCATCATCGACGTCCTCAACGACACCCCACCCATCCCCGCCGACGGGCAATGGGGCACGTTCTTGCGTAACCACGACGAGCTCACCCTCGAAATGGTCACCCCCGAAGAACGCACCGCCATGTACGGCTGGTATGCCCCCGACTCCCGCATGCGCGCCAACGTCGGTATCCGCCGACGCCTGGCACCACTGCTGGACAACTCCCGCGCCGAAATCGAGCTCATCAACGCCCTCGTCTTGTCCCTACCAGGCAGCCCCTGCCTCTATTACGGCGACGAAATCGGCATGGGCGACAACATCTGGCTCAATGACCGCGACGCAGTACGCACCCCCATGCAGTGGACACCAGACCGCAACGCAGGCTTCTCCACCGCAGACCCAGGCAAGCTCTACCTACCAGTCATCCAATCCCTGGTGTACCACCACAACAACGTGAACGTGGAAGCCCAAATGGCTTCCAGCAGTTCCCTGTTGCACTGGATGCGCGCCATGCTTCAAGTACGCGGACGCTACCCCGTCTTCGGACTAGGCAGCTTCGACCTACGCGAATGCGACAACGAAGCCGTCCTAGCCTTCACCCGCACCCTCGAAGCCGACCCCAGCAAAGGCCGAGAAGAATCACAACACGTCCTGTGCGTGCACAACCTTTCCTCTCGCCCCCAAGCCGGAACCATCACCCTGCCCGAGCGTTTCGCGGACGCCAAAGTCAAAGACCTCTTCGGCGGCAGCGGATTCCCCAGAATCACCACTAACGACGACGGCCAATGCAGCTACTCAGTAACCATCGGATCACGCGACTTCTTCTGGTTCGAACTCCTGGAGCGTGACGCCGATGGCTGAGCAGCAGGACACCACCCCCACCACCATGGAACTACTCACCGCCTGGATGCCTTCCAAACGGTGGTACACCTCCAAAGGAAACACCCCTGAACTACGACGCCTAGGCGGATTCACCTTCGCAGATCCGGCCGGCAAAGTAGGAGTCGAGGTACTTATCCTCCTGGACTCCTGCGCAGCCACCGACTCCTCCCCCGGTGTCATCTATCACGTACCCATCACCTACCGAACCAGCCCCCTACCCAACGCCGAAGAACACCTCATCGGCACCCTGCAACACCCCCAACTCGGGAAAAACTGGGTCTACGACGGCGCCGCCGACCCCGTCTACGTCGCCGAGCTACTCCGATTCAGCCTCGGCGGCGGAGTCAGCACCACCGGCGAAGGTGAAGGGTTAAACGACCCAGCCCGCGGAATCCCCCTCCACACGCCACGGGCAGTGAAGGTCATCTCCAGCCGCATCCTTTCCGGAGAACAATCCAACACCTCGATCATCATCGAAGGACGCATCGGAAGCGGCACCCAAGAAACCGCGCGACGACTCATCGTCAAACTCTTCAGAGTCCTCTCCTCGGGGTTGAACCCTGACGTCGTCCTACAAAGCGCACTAGCTACCTCCGGATCACGCCTGGTACCCGAACCATTCGGATGCCTCACCGGCACGTGGGAAAACCCACACGGAGGTATCGCCCAAGGCCACCTTGCCTTCGCGCAGGAATTCTTCACCGGAACACAAGACGCGTGGCGCACAGTCACCAGCGCACTCGCCACCGGAGAGGACTTCACGGCCCGCGCACACGATCTCGGTGTCGCTACCGCCCAGGTGCACGTCGACCTGGCCCGGGTCTTGCCCACCAAACCCGCCGAAGAAGATCACCAAGCACAAGTCCGCTCGTGGCAACAACGCAAAGACGCAGCATTGGCGGCTGTACCGGAGCTGGCCGTCCACAAAGAACAGATCGACGCGATCTTTCAAGCCGCCCAAGCAGCTCAATGGCCTGACCTACAACGCATCCACGGTGACTATCACCTCGGCCAGGTTCTTGATGTTCCTGAACGCGGATGGGTCCTGCTGGACTTCGAAGGTGAACCGTTGCGCCCTCTGCACGAACGCAACGAACCCGACCTCACCATGCGCGATGTCGCTGGAATGCTGCGCTCCTTCGACTACGCCGCCGGATCCCGGGCCCAGGAAGCCCCCGAAGAAGCAGCAACCGCCCAAGCGTGGGCAACCGCAGCACGTGAAGCCTTCTGCGACGGCTACGCCTCAATTGCCAGCGACCCACGCACCGGAGCGAACGCACTTGTGCTGCGCGCTCTGGAACTAGACAAAGCCCTATACGAGGTCGTGTACGAGACTCGGAACCGACCAGCCTGGGTGAGCATCCCCACCGCTGCGGTCGAACGTCTCGCGTCACGACCATCTACCCCTGAAGAAGGGAACAACACCGTGACGAGCAGCTCTGAGCAGTCCAAGAACGGCGCACCCGGTGCCGGTGACACCCGAGTCACCGACCCCGACGGCGCGCTACCAGTACCCACACACGAACTCGACCTTCTAGTCCGCGGCGGCCACGGCGACCCCCACGGCGTCCTGGGCCTGCACCGCCACAACGACGGCGTCACCTTCCGAGCTCTGCGCCCCGACGCCCGCACCGTCACCGTAAAACTTCCCGACGGTTTTTCAGCCCCGATGCGTCACGAACACGAAGGCGTATGGGTCACCCACATTCACGGCACTGACGTGTCCGACTATCGCCTCGATGTCACCTACAGCGACGGACAGGTTCACCATCAGGATGACCCTTACCGTTTCTGGCCCACGCTAGGCGAAATTGACCTGCACCTCATCGGGGAAGGACGCCACGAAGAACTGTGGCGAGTGCTCGGCTCGCACATCCGCCGCTACGAAGGCGGCCGCATGGGCGACGTGCAAGGAACCAGCTTCGCTGTGTGGGCCCCCAATGCCCGCGCGGTGCGCGTAGTCGGCTCCTTCAACAACTGGGATGGCCGCGCCCACCCGATGCGTGTCCTTGGTGGCTCCGGCGTGTGGGAACTGTTCATCCCCAACGTCGGTGAAAACACGACGTACAAATACGAAATCTGTGGCGAAGACGGCTACTGGCGCGCTAAAGCCGACCCTCTGGCACGAGCCACCGAAGTACCACCTCTGAACTCTTCGGTTGTCACCCAATCCCACTACACGTGGAACGACGCAGAGTGGATCGCCCAGCGCGAAGCGGTTGCCGACCCTCACAACATGCCGATGAGCGTCTACGAATGCCACCTCGGCTCCTGGCGTCAAGGGCTCAGCTATGTCGATGCGGCAGATGAGCTCGTGAAGTACGTCAAAGATTTGGGCTACACGCACGTGGAGTTCCTTCCACTGGCGGAGCACCCTTACGGGCCAAGCTGGGGGTATCAAGTCACTGGCTACTACGCCCCCACATCTCGCTTCGGCACACCAGACGAATTCCGTTACCTGGTCGATGTTCTTCACCAAAACGGCATCGGCGTCATCATGGACTGGGTACCGGCACACTTCCCCAAAGACGCCTTCGCGCTAGGCCGATTCGACGGAAAACCGCTCTACGAACACCCCGACCCTCGCCGTGGCGAGCACAAAGACTGGGGAACCTACATCTTCGACTTCGGTCGCCCGCAGGTACGTAACTTCCTCGTCGCCAACGCCTGCTACTGGATCGAAGAATTCCACATCGATGGGCTGCGAGTCGACGCCGTCGCCTCGATGCTGTACCTGGATTACTCTCGCGCCGAAGGTGAATGGGTGCCAAACGAGTTCGGCGGGCACGAAAACCTCGAGGCAGTCCAATTCCTGCAGGAAACGAACGCAACTCTGTACCGACGCTACCCCGGCGTAGTCACCACCGCCGAGGAGTCAACCAGTTGGGGCGGCGTGACCAAACCGACCTACGCCGGCGGCCTCGGTTTTGGCTTGAAGTGGAACATGGGCTGGATGCACGACACCCTCGGCTATGCCTCGCTACCACCAGTGAACCGGCAGCACAGCCACCACCAGATCACGTTCTCCATGGTGTACCAGTACAACGAGAACTTCGTTTTGCCGATCAGCCACGATGAGGTCGTGTACGGCAAGGGCTCGATGCTGCGCAAGATGCCCGGTGACCGGTGGGAGCAGCTCAGCGCGCTGCGGGCCTACTACGCTTACATGTGGTCGCACCCAGGTAAGCAGCTGCTTTTCATGGGTCAGGAGTTCGCTCAAGAAAGCGAATGGGCCGACGGGCGCAGCCTTGACTGGTGGCTACTAGATCAGGCTCCACATTGGCAGATCCACAAACTCATCAAAGACTTGAACCACCTGTACACCAGCCGTCCGGCTTTGTGGGAGGTCGATCACGACCCGGCGGGCTTCCAGTGGATCGATGCGAACGACTCCTCTGGAAACACGCTTTCGTTCCTGCGCTACGGCGATGAAGACACCCAAGGGCGGCGCCCGGTCGTTGCTTCCGTGGTGAACTTCTCGAGTATGGAGCACCACAACATGCGGATCGGGTTGCCTCATCCGGGTGCGTGGCGCGAAATCCTCAACACAGACTCCACCGAGTACGGCGGCGCTGGTGTGGGCAACTTGGGCCGGATTGAAGCCGAACCGGTGCCATGGCATGGGCAGCCGTACTCGGCGACGATCACGATCCAGAAGATGTCTGCGGTCTGGTTTGAGCCAGAAGACCAAGATGAGGGGCACACGCCTGCATCGCTAGAGGTGCGTGGGGCTGCACGCCCAGAATTGTCGAACTCTCCAGTGGTGGAAGGCGAAGTTGTGCGCAGTGACCTGTCTGAAGCTGATCTGCGCGCCCCTCGTGTAGGTCGTTCAGCGGGTTCCTCCGCGCGCGGGGCAGAGCCTGAACAGGCCCCATTGGGCTGGCCTGAGGAGAAAGGCTCGAAGCGTAACTGAGGGTCTCGTTTTTTAAAGCAGTGGGCGTGTTGCTGGCAGCTGTAATGGGTGCCAGCAACACGCCCACTGTCGCATAAACCCGGGAAATGCCTAGAGATTCAACGCTTTTCAAAGACATAGAGGGGCTGATTATCGGAACCCACTGGTGTGTGCGACAGCCCACACAGCCACCCACACCCGGTACGTTCCGCATGCCGAAAAAATTTTGCCCCTCGTCGCCTCACGGTTGACACCGGGACCAGACCTGACAAGGAACCCACTGTGCCTGCCGTCCGCAAACTTGCTTGCACTCTGCTTGCCACCACCCTCGTCGTTGCGCATGCCAATGCCTCATCAGCCAACGAACACGACATTCCCGGCACCGCTGGAGCCAAAACCGTCACCGGTGCCACTGAACCGCCACGCCCCGCCTTCTACGAACCTCCTGCCTCCATCACAGGCAAGCCAGGCTCTGTGATCCGTTCCGAAGCTGCCGACACGGTCGCTGACCCGCTCAAAGTGCACGACAAAAACTTCACGCACCGCCGGGTCATGTACACGACCAAAGACCGCCAAGGACACCCCATCGCCGCTACCGGTCTAGTGATCGTGCCCAAAGCGCGCTGGATTGGCCCGGGCAAAAAACGCCCACTCATCGTGCACGCACCGGGCACCCAAGGCACCGGTGACCGATGCGTTGCCTCCCGCCAATTCCAGAAATTCAGCCAGTACGAAATCCTCTTCATGAAGGACCTTCTCCTACGTGGCTATGCCATCGCCGTACCGGACTATCAGGGCCTAGGCACACCAGGAACACACACGTACATGGTTCGTGGTGCACAGGCACACGCTGTGCTCGACATGGCTCGCGCTGCCCGCTCCATGGATCTTCCCGGTATCGACGGCTCCACTCCCATTGGCCTCAACGGGTATTCCCAAGGTGGTGGAGCCGTCGCCGCGGCAGCAGAACTTGCTCCTGAATACGCCCCCGAACTGGACATCAAAGGTGTAGCTGCCGGCGCTGTCCCAGCAAACCTGGCTGCCGTAGCAGAAAAGATCGACGGTGGACCGTACGCCGCATTTGGCCTGTACTCGGCACTCGGTTTGTTCAGCTCCTACCACCTCGACCCCAAAAAATATGTCAACGACAAAGGGATCGACCTGCTCAAGAAAGCCGAAAACCACTGCACGCTGGAGCTGAAAACATTCAAAAACCTCGACACCGCCAAATACACCCAGACCGGGAAAAAACTGACATCGTTCTTTGACACCGCCCCGTTGAAGGACGTAATCGAAGACAACCGCATCGGTCGCCGTACCCCGAAAGCGCCCGTTTTGATCACACATGCACGCGGTGACGATGTCATCCCTTATGCAGTGGGTAAGCAGCTCGCTAAAGATTGGTGCTCCCGCGGCGGCGATGTGCAATTCCGCACCCACTTGGATGGCATGCACGCTTTGGGGGCATTCCCACACGCCGCAGCAGCCCAATTGTGGTTCGAGGGAAGGTTCGCTGGGAAAACGAACCAGCGCAGCAACTGCAGCTCTTTGAAGTAACAACCAAGCCTTACACCAACAGGGGGGTGGCCAACTTTGCCCGAATTGGCCACCCTCTTTGCTGCACAACTGGCCGTGGCGGGTGAAAAGATTCTCGTATGGCTATCAACCGCGCTGGACAGCTTGCTGAACCCTCAGACCTCATCGACATCGCCGAAATCGTCACTGCCTACTACACCCGCATCCCTGACGCCGCTAACCCTGACCAACAGGTCGTTTTCGGCACTTCAGGCCACCGCGGAAGCAGCGTAAAAACCTCCTTCAACGAACAGCACATCCTGGCCACCACCCAAGCCATCGTCGACTACCGCACTGAACAGGGATACGACGGCCCCTTGTTCATCGGCCGTGACACCCACGCTCTGTCTGAACCAGCCATGACAAGCGCACTAGAAGTACTCGTCGCCAACAACATCACCGTCATGGTCGATACCGAAAACGGCTACACCCCCACGCCAGCGATCTCTCACGCCATCCTGCGAGCGAACAAAGGAAAAATTGGTGGCGTCACCGACATGCCAGCCCACACCGGGTTGGCTGATGGGATCGTCGTCACGCCCAGCCATAACCCGCCCACTGACGGAGGGTTCAAATACAACCCGCCCCATGGCGGCCCCGCCGACACAAACGCCACGACCTGGATCGCCAACCGTGCTAACGCCTACATCGCCAAGGCCCTTGATGGCGTGAAACGAGCGCCACACACGCAGGTCACCGCGCACGTCACGCCCTATGACTTCAAAGGCATTTACGTTGCCGATCTCGAAAACGTCATCGACATGGACGCGATCAAAACTTCAGGCATCCGCATCGGCGCTGACCCCCTGGGCGGCGCCGCCGTAGCGTACTGGGCCGCTATCGGTGAGCACTACGGCCTGAACCTTGAAGTGGTCAACCCTCTGGTCGATGCCACGTGGCGCTTCATGACTCTGGACTGGGACGAAAAGATCCGCATGGACTGTTCCTCTCCTGCGGCGATGGCTTCTCTCATCGCCATGAAAGACACCTACGACATCGCTACCGGCAACGATGCCGACGCAGACCGACACGGCATCGTCACCCCCGATGCCGGACTGATGAACCCCAACCACTTCCTCGCCGTAGCAATCCAATACCTCTACTCACACCGTCCCGGGTGGCCAGCCAATGGATTCGTCGGCAAAACGCTTGTCAGCTCCGCGATGATCGACCGGGTTGCAGCCACGCTCGGCCGCGAACTGGTCGAAGTACCGGTTGGATTCAAATGGTTCGTTCCTGGACTTCTCGATGGATCCGGCCCCTTCGGGGGAGAGGAGTCCGCTGGCGCCAGCTTCCTACGATTCGACGGAACTGTCTGGACCACCGACAAAGACGGCATCATCCTGGCCTTGCTTGCCAGCGAAATCCGAGCAAAAACAGGTAAGAGCCCTTCCGAGCACTATGCCGAGCTCGTGGCCGCGCATGGCGAGCCTGCCTATGCCCGTGTTGATGCCCCCGCGAACCGCGAACAAAAAGCCACATTGAAAAACCTCTCGGCTACCGACGTGACCGCTGAACAACTCGCTGGTGAGCCAATCACTGCCAAACTCACTGAGGCACCCGGCAACGGCGCCCCCATAGGCGGCCTCAAAGTGATGACCGAATCTGCATGGTTCGCTGCCCGTCCATCTGGCACTGAAGACGTCTACAAAATCTACGCAGAATCCTTCAAAGGCCCTGACCACCTTGCCCAGGTGCAAGAAGAAGCGAAGAGCGTTGTCGCAGCAGCTCTAGGCAGCTAGCACATATGTGTTGGGGCGGCCTGCCCAAATACTTCAGGAGGCCACCCCAACACATATGGACCGCTGCTGCTCGATACTGATCAGACGTGTGAAAACTGCGCCTGTCCCGCAAAACCACCAGTGGGGGCTGCGCCGAAGGTGTTATGACCAGCCGTACCACGACGTGCCGCGAGAATTCCGAAAACAACCGGGCCCAGCAGCGGGATCAGTTGAATAAGCAACCACCAGGCAGAACGTCCTGTGTCATGCATGCGGCGAGATCCGACCGCCAGCATGGGCACCAACAGCACCAGGCTCACCACATTCCCCAACGGTCCTAGCGCCGTGAGCTCAGATACCGTGAACGGGAAAAGAACTGCATCAATCAGGGTCGTGACAAACATTGCCGCGACACTAAAAGCGAAAAACCACCAGTACTCGCTGCGGCGAGCACGGCCAGAGAAAACGAAGAACTGTCGCAAGCATGTGCCGATGGCCTCACCAGGTTTAAGAGTGTTCATGCAGATCAGCCTGGCCGCCGGGCCCGTCACCGCGGCGTTCTCACACAGCTGCGCAGGGGTTGTGGACAACACCGCACATCGTGCACAGCCTCACCCCAACGGCAAAGACACTACCGAGGCACCACCAGCTACCGACTCACCTGAGACTCTGCTGCTCTTGTCCGGTACAGTCCGAGCGTGCGACTGCCGCAGCCCCTCAACCACCCCTACTCCCCCACCAACTACCCGTACCGAAGCCAACGCAGCCAACACCAAAGCATCACTATCCCGGTGCACCACCGCTGCCGCTAAATCACGAACAACATGCCCGCACGAACGAGCCACCCCACCACTTCCCTGCAGCACCCCACCCTGTGCACATTCCAGCCGCCCCTGACCACGCGCCTGCGTAAACACACCCTGCACCGCACGCGAAACATTTATTCCTGGCTCCACAATCCGACGGGCAATTGTCGCCCCGGCAACCGCTGTTACCGTTGCCCCTGCCCGACGACACGACAACACAAAACTCTCATCGACTTCCCGTGCTGTACCGCACTGCGGATCAAACCAGGGCCCACTTTTAGCCCGAAAAACATCTGCCCGAACAGCTACATTCACCAACCCCATGCCAATCCCCGAGGGCCACGTCCACCTGCCCCGCATGTCATCATCAACCACCAGCCGATCCCACCGCGCCGCCCGCGCAGGCAACTGGCTCACCACTGCCCCCCGCACCACATCACCCGAGCATTCCAACGCCGCATCCATCGCCGACAACCATCCGGCACGCACGTGGCAATCATCACTAAGAAAAATCAGCCACTCCACCGCAGGGAACCGTCGCAACACTGTACCCACCTGGGCATTCCTCACCCGTGCCGGAGCTGTATGCCGCAACCCCACCACACCGCCAGCCACCCCAGCCAAGGCTTGCTTCGTCACTCGAGCCGTCACCACCTCAGCCGACTCATCTGCAACCAACACCGCAAACCGTCCCGGCTGCGCCGAGGCCTGAATCTGCTCCGCCAAGCCACGCAGCAACACCGGCAACCGTCCAGAGGAACGCTGCGTAGTTACCGCAACGACCACACGGACAGCACGATTCGGGCTTACAGACATGGGGCACCTCAGCAAAAGAACACTTCCGACCAGCACCGACATGCCAGTCAGCCCCCACTGTCCATGCTAGAAACCCAACTCTTCCTCCCCCGCTTCAGACACGCACTGAGATACAAAAAGACGGGCGCGCCAGCCACACTCAGCTGCACGCACCCGCCAAGGGCAGATGTACTTCTCGCCAATCAGAACAGCGCAGCCATCAACGCGCGCCGTGCCTTCAACACCCGCTCGTCACGGGAACCAACAACCTCAAACAACTCCAACAACCGCGCTCGCACCGCATCGCGCTCGTCCTCAACCGTGACCCGAATCAGGTCAATCAACCGCGCGAACGCGTCCTCAACATGGCCACCAGCCACATCAATATCAGCAACCGCGAGCGCTGCCTGCACATTCTTGGGATCTTCGGCGGCTGCTGCCCGCATCGCGGCAGCATCGACTGTGGCTAGGCGTTCGAGCAGGCCTACTTGGGCCATTCCTGCGGTAGCTGCCGAATCTTTGGGGTTCTGCTCCAGTGCCTTGGCGTAGGCAGCACGAGCGGCGGCATAGTCGCCTGCTTGGATCGCGTCGAATGCTTCTTGGTGCAGCGGCGGAAGCTCTTCGGCTGGGGCCGCGCCAGTGCTTTCTGTTGCTTCGATGCGGCCGGTCACTCCGTTTTGAGCCGCAACCGTCAACAATTCGTTCACCATCGGAGCGAGCTGCGGGGCAGGCTGCACGCCAGGGAACAACGGAATCGGCTGCCCAGCGATCACTCCGAAAGTCATCGGGATCTGCTGAGCCTGGAATGCCTGCGCCACTGCCGGGAACGCGTCAACATCAAAGGCCACCACCCGCAGCCGTCCCTGCACTATGGAAGCCGCTGCGACGGCCTGCTCCACCGCCTGTTCAGTTTCTGGGCGAGAAGCCGAGTACAAGACGAACAACGCCGCAACATCACGGGTTCCCAGGACAAGCTCCTGGAATGTCGCTTCCGTACCGTTCACACGCAACGCGGCCGCGCCACCTTCAGTGGGTGCCTCAGCAGAAGCCGCAGGCGTCCCCTGCCCCAATGACGACAAATCAACAGCGCCGCGCATAGCGCCGGACGAGAAGGAAGGAGTGCTCATGGACACATTCTCTCCTACAGATCACCTCTGATGCGACCTTCGTTACCAACTGTGGCGCACCGATATCCCCGAAACATAATGATTGAAAAGTCACACGCAGCTAACTAACGAGACCCGCCTTGCAAGAGGCACCTCGTCTTTACAGTGGACCCATGACTGCAACTACATCCGGCCTTTTCACCCATATCGACCACGTGGGCATCGCTGTGCGTGACCTCGACGAAGCAATTCGCTTCTACGAGGACAAGTACGGGATGAAGATGGTTCACCGCGAACAGAACGAAGAGCAAGGCGTCGCCGAAGCAATGATGGCCGTCGGGGACTCCACCTCCTGCATCCAGCTCCTAGCCCCTCTGAACGAAGACTCCACCATCGCCAAGTTCATCGGGAAAAACGGTGTCGGAATCCAACAGATGGCCTACCGCGTTGAAAACATCGACGACGTGTGTGCCACGCTGCGCGAGCGCGGGCTACGCCTGCTCTACGACACTCCCAAAACCGGTACCGCTGGCAGCCGTATCAACTTCATCCACCCCAAAGACGCTGGAGGTGTCCTCGTCGAGCTAGTCGAACCAGCTACCGGCGCGCACTGAAAGCACCCCACAGTCACTCTCTGCGGTCGCCCCCTCTACACGGGGCCGACCGCAGATGTATACGCACGCCCAGCACCTCGCGGCACAGCGCGTTGATCTACTTAACGCACAGCGCCACCAGGACGCCGACGGTTGCGGGCCCGCCAGCAACTGGTGTGCCAATGACGCCGATCCTCGATTCCCCCGAAACTGACGAAATCATCAGCAGGCCAAGCCACCACGTGCGGCACGCCCGAAAACCATTGCTGACACCCCGGACACAAATACGTTCTTCCCGACGCCGCCACGGAACGAACATTCCATAACCCGTCCGGGTGCTGCTCACTCTTGGTAAAACCACCCAACGCCCGCCCCACACCAATCGGACGAACATCATCACGGCGACGGTTGTGGCGAGGCATACAGGTATTCTCGCAGGGAGCCACAAGCTTCTTCCAAGACCTAAAGAGATCATTGGACAAGAACGCCCCCTCCACCGTTTCATCCCTGAGAGGACCCCACCTGTGAGCAGCCAGCCGACCCGACGTGACATTCTCCGCGGATCCGCACTCGGCGCTAGCGTCCTCACTCTCGCTGCCTGTTCCACCCCACAGCAGAGCTCCCCTGCCACTACAACCACCACCAGCAACACCCCCAGTGCACCAGCAACTACCGGCGCACCCAATTCAGGACCTGCCCCCGTTACCTTCGGCAAGCTCCACGCGCTGGCCCACGTCGACAATAAACGTCTGCGGCTGCACACCACCTCCGGGGACATCCTCTTCTGGGGCGGAGCCACTCTCACCGGCCATATTCCTGGCAGCCGCACCGGATACCTCACCGGTACTGCAGCGCACTACCGCCGCTGGTACCAGCAGATGCACAACTTCGGCCTGCACTTCGTCGTTTTCAGCCGCTTGCATCCCGCAGCCGCCTACGCCGAGCTAGCGCGCCACAACACCGAAAACCCGCAATCTCCGCTCTATCTCATTCAGGTGCTCTCCCGCACCGACAGCGACGAAATCCTCGTCGTCCCCGGCTCTCCTGAGCCCCCAGCTACCAGCCGCAATAACGACGCCCGCAACAGCACCAGCAACGCTGAGGAAGAAACCCCCAGCCTCGACGAGAACACCACCAGCAAACTCGACGACCACGCACAACACCTCATCCACGCTCTAGCTGGCAAAGACGAAAAATACGACACCGACGTCACCTCGTGGCTGGCAGCAATCCTGCTCGACCTGCACTGGAACGCAGACCAACTCGCCCAAGCAGACCGCTCCATCCCTAAGCCCAAACCCTTCGCCGGCACCTACATCACCTCCAGCAAAAACAGCACCACCACCGAACACTGGGCCGCCGAACGCCTCGAACACATCGCCACCCTCCTCAGCAAACTCAACCGCACCATCCCCCTAGCCGTCATCGGCCGCCCCGAAAGCGACCCTCTGCGCCGCCCCAACATTGCAGTAGCCCCCAACGGCTCACTCACCGCCACACCCACCCCCAGCACCACCCCAACCCCCACCAGCTCCCCCACCCCCAGCAGCACCGCCACCCACCCGCCAGCCCCCACCGGAACCGACCTACGCCCAGACCACATCGCGGCCACCAGCGACTGGCCAGGCGGTACCTTCGCCTACTACGACGCCCCGCCCTACCGCCCCGAATTCATCGCCGCGAACGAAAACTACGGCTCCGACCCTGACCCCTACCTGGCCTACATCCGCGAACTCCAAAAATCCATCGACGGCCCCCTCGTCCTTGGCGGGCTCGGTGTCAGCAGCTGCATCGGCTCTGGCTTCCCCGGATCAGCAGGCCGAAGCCAGGGCTACCACAACGAAAAACACAAATTCGAAATCGACAGTTCTCTCGTCGAACAGCTCGCCGCTGGCGCGCTCAGCGGCGCAATCATGAGCAACTGGCACGACGACTGGTCAGCAGCAACCTGGAACACCGCCAACCGCGCTGCCTTCATCGACCGCACCGAACGCCCGATCATTGACCATGATCCCCTCACCGCAGACCAATGGCTGGGCATCGTCGCTTTGGATCCTCGCCGCGCAGGTGAACGCGTCGTCCACAAAGCCCCCAAAGCCGGTCTACAACGCGTCCTAGTCGACCACGACGCCTCCTGGCTCTACTTCACCCTCGAATTCGCAGGACGCATCACCTCACCCGTCGAAATCGGATTCGACCTACTCTCCAACGGTGGACTACGTCTACCCGGCGGAAGCGGAGAACCCATCCACGACGTAGCCATCCGCACCGTCCCCACCATGAGCACCACCTACCTGCTTATCCGCCAAGTCCTCGACCCCCTCCAGATCGACGGATTGCCCCTACTGGCCATCCCCAACAGCGCCCACATTGGCTGGAACATGCAGCGCATCCTGCGATCCACCGCATCACTGGCCGCGCTGGACAAAAACAACGACAACGAGGACGAAACCGACCAACAACGCCGCGAACGCCTCGCCAAGCTACGCTTCCTCGACGCCGGCGACCTCATCCTGGGCTCTTGGAACCCAAAGGACCCCGACTTCGACAGCCGCGCTACCTGGCACATGGCCCGCCCCTCCTCCGACGGCCCGGCCATCCTGCGCTACCGCCTCCCCTGGGGCCTACTCGACATGCTCGACGCACCACGACGCCTGGCATTCAACCCCACCAACCGGGACGAAAACCAAGTGCCCGTCAAAACCATGACCATCACCATCGAATCGAGCACCCCCGGCAGCCCCGTTTCCTTCCCGCTGCCCATTCCCTCGTGGTCCGCTGCTCGCTACACCGAACGCGTCAAAAAGGGAGCAAAACTACTCAGCGAAGTGTTCACCAACGCAGCCACCCCCGTCGAACGCCTCACCGCCGCGACATCCAGCCCCACTCCCACCTCAAAGCGGTAGCCTGCCCGAGTGCGCCTCGTCATCGCGAACTGTGCCGTCGACTATGTCGGCCGCCTCAACGCCCACCTTGCCCTCGCGCCACGACTTCTCATGGTCAAAGCCGATGGCTCCGTCCTCGTCCACAGTGACGGCGGCTCCTATAAACCCCTCAACTGGATGTCGCCTCCCTGCACACTGACCGAAAAAGAACCCGAACAGGTCGAACGCGAAGCAGGAATTACCCGGATTTGGGTGGTGAACCACAACAAGACCGACGACTACCTCCGTATCAAAATCGCCGAGATCCTTTCCGACACCTCTATCGAACTAGGTGTCGACCCTGGCCTAGTTAAAGATGGAGTGGAAGCCCACCTACAAGAACTCCTCGCTGCCAATATTCACTTCCTCGGCGAGGGACACACCCTTGTTCGTCGCGAATTCCCTACCGCCATCGGCCCGGTAGATATCATGGCTCGCGATGCCAACGGACAATCCGTCGCTGTAGAGATCAAACGACGCGGCGAAATTGACGGCGTGGAACAACTCACCCGCTACCTGGAACTGCTCAACCGAGATCCGCTCCTGACCTCAGCTGGACCTGTACTGGGTGTCTTCGCTGCACAAGAAATCAAACCTCAGGCACGCACACTGGCCACCGACCGCGGAATCCGCTGTCTCATCCTGGATTACGACCAGCTGCGCGGCATCGACGACTCTTCTTTCCGACTTTTCTAGCCCCAGAAAGGCCCCGCCATGACAGGCGTCGCGATCGCTGCCCCTTCACCAGCGGCGGTCGAAGCCGCCACAGCCGTATCCGCAGATGGCGGCAATGCTGTCGATGCAGCAATCGCCGCCGTCTGCGTGGCTACTGTCACCGAATTCGGGATCACCGGGCCCATGGGCGGCGGATTCATCAACGTATGGCAGCCCGGCCACGAACCTGTCGTCATCGACGCCAACACCGAAATGCCCGGTCGAGGTATTACTGCTGACCGCCTCGGCCGCGGTCTACGGCGCTTCGACTTTGACTATTTCGGGCCTGTCACCCTCTACGGCGGACACGCAAGCGTAGGAACACCAGGGCTGTTCGCCGGTCTGGACCATGCGCACCGCAGGTGGGCGCGGTTACCGTGGCACACCCTGATCAACAACGCTGCCGTCGTCGCCAGAGATGGCTTCCCGCTTGGGGCGTCCGCAGCGTTCTGGCTCGACCGCGCAGCGGATCATCTTTTTGGCTGGAACGCTGAATGCGTTGATTACATTCGTCAAGCCCCCGACCGCAGCCGACCAGTCGCTGGGCAAATCATGCGCTCAAGTGACCTGGCACGTAGCTTCGAAACCATCGCCCGCGATGGTGTGTCCACTCTCTATATCGGCGAGATCGCCCACATCATCGCCGAAGACATGGCAGCTAACGAGGGGCTCATCAGTCGGGAAGACCTTGCGGCCTACCGCGTGGTTGAACGTCCTGCCCTACGTGCCCGGATAGGCGAATACGACGTCGCTACTAACCCTCCCCCATCGATTGGTGGACCGGTCTTAGCGGCGTGTCTACGCACGCTAGAGCACCGCTGCACCGGCGATCGGATCAGCGCAGCAGACATCATCGAAACCTTGCGCCTGGTTTTGGGATACCGGTGGTCTGTCATCGACCTTGCCGAAGACCTCGCTGAAGCCGGATCAGAACTCATTCGGCTCCTCGATGCGGAGGGTCCACAGCGGCTTTCTCTGTTGTCATCATCACCAGACACAGTGCATGTTTCGGTCGTCGATGCTGATGGCATGGCGTGTTCCATCACCACCTCGTGCGGTTACTGCTCAGGGTACATCGCGCCAGGCACCGGGCTCATGTTCAACAATGCTCTGGGAGAAGCTGAGCTGAACCGACGTGGTTTTCATAGCATGCCGCCGGGAACCCGGATCGCCTCGAACATGGCCCCCACCACAGCCCGCACCGATGGTGGAGCTGTTCTTGCTGTGGGTTCTCCAGGAGCGGACCGAATCACGACAGCGCTGTTCCAGGTACTTGCCGCTCTGGCTTTCGATAAGGCTTCTTTACAGGAAGCTATCGTGCATCCGCGTATCCACCTCGCGGCAGAGTCAGAAGGAATCGTACTTCGGCTGGAGGCGCATCCTGCCGCTGAAAAAGCAGCCCAAGCATCAGGGCTGCCCGTGATCCTTTCTGAAGGATTAACCATGTACTTCGGTGGTGTAGGGGCAGCTGCTCGTGACTGTGACGGGATCCTTCACGCTGTTGGGGATCCGCGCAGGCAAGCAGCCACTGCCGTTCACCTGTGAGGGGTAACGGTCTGGGAGCGGAAGTGAAAGACTCCTGCCATGGTCAATATCACGCGTGTTTACACCCGCACCGGCGACGACGGCACCACTGCATTGGGCGATTTTTCTCGTGTTTCTAAAACGGATGTGCGCTTGGCTGCCTATGCCGATGTCAATGAGGCGAATGCAGCGATCGGGGTGGCTATCGCTTCCGGTGAGCTTGATGAAGATGTTCGTGAGGTGTTGCTGCGGGTGCAGAATGATCTCTTCGACGTGGGGGCAGACCTGTGTAATCCTCTGGCCTCGGCGTACGAGTTCGAACCGTTGCGGGTGAAAAGTGAATGGATCACTGAGCTTGAAGCGGACTGCGACCGGTTTTTGACCAGAACAGAGAAGCTTCGTTCGTTTATTTTGCCGGGCGGGTCACTGGGGGCGGCTTATCTGCATGTGGCAACAACAGTGACCAGGCGTGCAGAGCGGTCTGTGTGGGCTGCGATTGAAACGTATGGAACTCAGGCGTCTTCGACCGATCGGCACGCGGAAGATCATGTGCCTGGTGGCGTCAACATCTTGACGGCGCACTACCTGAATCGACTGTCCGATTTGTTGTTCGTGCTAGCTCGGGTTGCCAACATCGATCACGGTGGCGATGTGTTGTGGAGGCCTGGTGGCGGCCGGGATCAGGCTCCAAGCCGCTGATGGAGGGACCGTCAGTATTCTGCGCGCCGGTCCAGGGGCGGAGAGGATTCTGCCCAGGAGCGCAGTGCTTTGTAGGACTCTGTGGGGATGATTACCTCGAAGGTGGTGTCATCCCCATCGATGGGCATTCCGGCGCAGCGGACGAGTCGAAGGTCGGGTTGGCTGGATAGAAGCCAAGGGGGCGCTGCGGGGGCCACCTCAACTTCGGTGAGTTCGACTGTCGGGCGAAGCCAGCGGTGGGCAGGAGTGGTGGTGAACCCGACAAGGGGGTACCAGTCGAGGGTGCGTGCGGACAGCGCGAGAAGCCCGGATTGCCATCGGCCAGTGTTGGCGAACCGGATAGCTCCGATGTTGATACCTGAGTGGCGAGAGATGAGGTGACGACGGATCAGGAGCGCGATCAGAAAGAGAAAGGGGAGGAAGAAGACCGCGAGGATCAGAAGCTCGATCAAGCTCAGACCCATGTCGTGCACCTTTCTCGGCAGGATGGGCCTGGGGCGATCAACGACGCGTTGTGATGGTTGCGGTGTCTACAGCGATGGTGACGATGTTGTCGTCGACGGTGACGAATCCGCCGTCGCAGTCAGCGGTAAAAGAGGTTTTGTCAGTTCCGGTGATGTGGACTTCGCCGTGGCCAAGTGAAGCCAGAACTGGGGCGTGGCTGGGAAGGATTCCCATGGGGCCTTCGTCGGCGGGAACAGTGACCTTTGTGGCTTCGCCGTCCCAAACCTTGCCGTCGGCGGCGACGAGGGTGACGTTGAGTGCAGACACGGAGGACCTCCTGGGTGGGGGCGGCGATTGGGCGTCGGGACGGTGGCTGCTTTCCCCGGCGCGGTGGGCCGTGTCGGGGTGGGCGTGAGTTGTGGGAAGTCTACGTCAGTGAATTGCCCACTGGGGTGGTTTTCCCCGGGGGCGGGTGGGGGTGTGGCGTGGGTGGCGGTGCGGTAGCGGCGTGGCTGGTCGTGTCGTGGGGTGGGGGTGTGCTCGGATGGGAGAGAGTCGGTCTCGTGCTGTGCTGCCTGTGGTGGTGGCTGGGTGGGCGAGAGGGTTGTCGGCGTTATGTGAGGAGTTGCGTTGTCTTCGTGTCCGTTGATTTCGATCGTGGTGCCGTTGTTTAACTCGGAAAGGACGATCGGGGGGACGTTATCGAGTGCGTTGACGCAGACGTATCCGCGGGTGGAGGTCGTTGTTGTCGATGATGGGTCAACTGATGGTGGGGCTCGGATTGTTGAGGGGTTTGGGGCGGCGGTGCGGTTGGTGCGCACGGAGAATCGTGGGGTGTCGGCGGCGCGTAATCGGGGTATTGCGCAGGCCCAAGGTGAGTTTGTGGCGTTGTTGGATGCTGATGATTATGCGTTTCCGGGGTATGTGCAGGGGATGTATGACGCGTGGGTGGCTGCTGGTGGTGGGCGTCGGTTTGTGACGTCGGAGGCGTTTGTGTTGAGTAATGAGGGGGTTTTTCCGGGCAGGAAGGTGCTTCCGGTGGGTCCGGTTGCGCCTGCTGAGCAGCGTTTTTCTTTGTTGCAGCAGAATTTTGTGTCGATTTTTACGTTGTTTCCTCGGGGTTTGGTGGATGAGGTTGGGGGGTTTACGGAGGGGTTGGCTTATTGCGAGGACTATGAGTTGTGGTTGCGTGCGGTGTTGGCTGGGTGGGAATTGGTGTTTTGTCTGGAGCCGCAGGCGATGTATCGGCGTACGGAGGTCTCGGCGTCGCGGGCTGAGGGGCGGATGCATGAGGCGTTGCGGGATATTCATCGGGGGGTGTTGGAGCGTGAGGGTGGGCGTTTGTCGGTGAGGGAGCGGCGTTTGTTGGAGTTGTCGGTGGCGTGGGGTGTGGCGGGTGTGCATGTGCGTGCTGGTGAGGTTGCGTTGGCGCAGGGGCGGGGGCGGCAGGCGCGTGCGGCGTTTGTGCGTGCGGCTCAGTTGATGCCTTCGGATCGAAGGATGCGGTTGAAGGCGGAGTTATTGCGGTGGGGGCCGTTGCGTGGGGTTTTGGCCAGGTTGCAGCGTCGTCGTCAGGTTGAGGTGGGGGATGCGGATCCGCGGTTGTGAGGCTGCGCATTCGGTTGAGGTTGTCGTGTGCAGCTTTTCTTCCATGGGCTTTTTGTCATGAGGGGGTGCGTTTTTGACTTGCGCAGCGACCTGTTTTTAATACCGCCGTATTGGCGTCTTTGGCCGTTAGGATCGGCTGCAATCACGTGCCTTAAGGCACACGTGAATTCGCTGCGGTGATGTGGTCAGTTCGTGTGCGTAGGTACGGCCGGCGAGCATCTCTGGGGAGGATTCATGGCACAGCAACTCGATTCGGACGGCACGGGCTCTCCACTGGCGACAGCTGTGCGGCATTGGAAACTGCTGGTAGCTGCGACACTGGTTGGTGGGGTGGCTGGTGGAGCGGTGGGGGCGGTGATGCCTGGGGAATACACAGCGGAAACTCGTTTAGCTGTTGCTGCAGGCAGCGATAACGCTTATGCGATTGCTGGTTTTCCGGTGGCTGCTCGGGATTTGGCAAGTAACTATGCGCGGTTTGTCACCAATGGCGCTTCGGACGGCTCGTGGTCCCAGCCCGGCGTGTCGAAAATTACTGCCACTCCTATCCCTGAGTCAGGGGTGATCCGGGTGAGTGCGACATCGCGAGATGAGAAGGCTGCGATGCAGGGCGCAGAAGCAGTGGCGAAAAAGTTGTTGTCGACGGTGGATGCGGCGATGTCAACACAGAAGCCGCAGGCAGCATTGCAGGAGTATCGGAAATTGGCTCCGCAGGTGTCCAAAGCATGGGCACAGGTATCGGTGGCCGAGAGCACATTCGGTAAGAAACCTAATGCGGAGAATGCGCAGGCGTTGGCGCAGGCTCGGGCCGTGCTGGCTGAGGCGCAGTTGATCCAGAACGCGCAGGGCGATAAGTACCGGCAGCGGGTAGCTGAGCCATCTCCGGTATCGCAGCTGCAGGTGATTGCGGCACCGTCTTCGTTGGGGACTAACAGCAGCTCGAAGGTCGCTTTCGGTACGACTGCGGGGGCTGGTGTGGGGCTGATCGTGGCATTTGGGGTGGTGGCAGCGCGTGATCTGCGTGGTGTTCGCAGTCGTCGTAGTGGGCGCCATGAGGGAGATGACTTAGGTAGCACTGGTGAGGGCGATATGCGGGTGGACGGACGCTGATGGCTATAGCTGCCGTGCAAGCCGATGAGTCGGGGCATGCTTACGCTACAAGGGCGCAGGCACGGTCATTACGCTGGCGCAGCATTCCTATAGGGGTCTGGCTGTTATTTGCGGGGTTGGCTGCGAATGTGTTTTCGGGCCACGCCGATGACATGGGGTTACCGATTGGTCTGGATCGGGTGCTGTTGCCGGCAGCGTTTGTTGCGGCGTTGATGGACCGTCGGGCTCGGTGGTGGCGGTTGCGGTCAGCGCATATAGCGATGCTGGCGTTCGCGGCGGCTGCGACAGGGTCGTATCTGTCAATGCCGTGGACTGTGAGTTTGCAGTCGTTTTTCACGTTGTTAGACCGGGTCTATATTCCGTTTTTGCTATTCGCGTTTGCGCCGTATTTTTTGGGGACGGCAGCACGGCGGGCGTTATTTTTACGGATGTTGACGTTGTTGGGCGTGTATTTGACGGTGACAACGATCGCTGAAGCGTTGGGCGCAAACTTTTTGCTTTTCCCTCGTTACATCGCAGCACACCGGGAACAGTTAGCGTCCATGGCGGCGATGTCTGAGGACGCTACGCGGGCCGGTGGGCCTTTCTTGTTTGGTGAGCCCAACGGAATGACATTAGCGATCTGTGCTTTTGCTGCCACTGTCGCGGCCTGGCGTGAGCGTGGCCGGTGGCGTGTAGTGGCGTTGGTGACGGCGCCGTGTGCTGTGGCTGCGCTCATCGCGACGATGACGCGGTCGGTGTGGCTTGGGACGGTGCTGGCGGTGGTGTGTGTGGCGGTGACGCGGTGGCGGTGGTTTTTGTGGCTGCCGGTAGCGGCTGTTGCTGGGGTGGGATCACTGCTGGTGGGGGCATGGTTGTTCCCACAGTTGGCTGCGGATGCCTCGCAGCGTGCGGGAATGTCGAGTTCGTTGTGGGATCGGGTGACCACCAATGATGCGGCGATGCAGATCATCGCGGCGGAGCCGTTGACGGGGGCGGGATGGCAGCAGTTCATTCAGGTGGTGCCTGATTGGGCTCGCCAAGCGGATGTGGTTCCGTTGGCAAATACGCACATCGAGGTGCATAACGTGGTGTTGTCTCGGGGCGCGGAATTGGGTGTGCCGGGTTTAGTGCTGTTTGTGCTGGCGTTGCTATTGGGGCCTGTGGCTGCTTTGTTCCGGCGGGTGCGTGTGGATCTGGTTCCGTGGCAGTTGTTTTCGCTGTCAGTGTTTGTGGTGTGGTTTACCGTGTCGATGACCAGCCCTAACCCGTACCCGTTGCCGACGTTCCTTATGTGGTTTGCGGCGGGGTTCGCGCTCGCTCTGCCGCAAGAGCCAGTCTCAGCAAAGACGGTAGTGGCGTGAAATTAACAGTAGGGGCTTTATCTCCTGGCTTATTTAGCCGGTGTGGCTGCCTGTCCGGTGTGTGGGTTTACTTCCCCGCCAGGTACGCCTTCAGGGGCGTAGCCGAGTTGAATGACATGAACATGCTCCCAGGGAAAGTTGCGTAGTTGTTCGTAGCTGGGAGTGCCGCCGAGGATAGCTTCCCAGGGGTCTTTGCCGGTGCGTTGTTTTTCGTGCAGGCCACTTTCAACTCCGATGGATGGCACGTCAGCAGATTCAGTGACGATGAACCCGTATTTTTGTGCGGCTTTAGCGACGGTTTTCCCTAAGGGTGTGAGGTTGAGGGCATCGACATTCAGGGAAGGGTCCAGGCGTAGCCGGGACCCCATGGGCGGAGCGCTACGTTCAGTGGAAGTGCCGTCGGTGCGGTTGGCCGGGACCACGATGGGTTGGGTGGCGATGCTGGTTAATCCGAGATTCATGGCATGGGGGATGTTGCCGTTGCGAGCTTCAGCTAAAGAAATCATCGACCCGATGGTGACTAGTCCAGATGCGGAAGTGCCATAAGGAACGGGGAAAACTCCGTTACTGCCCGAGGCGTGGTCCAGGCGCCCTCCCCAACAGGCAGACCAAGATCCTTCACCTTTTTTCTTCACTTGCCAGAATTCCCAGACTTGGTCGGTTTGCGGTGACCAGATGGCTAGGGCTCCGTCGTTACCTTTAGCAGGAGTGGCGTCAGCAGGGATAGGCACATTAGTGAAGTGAGCGGGGCCATCATAAAGGCCAGGCGGGGTGCCTGGTTTCTTTTGGCAGTTGTCGAAGGTGAGGTTTGTGCGGGGCACGTGGGCATCAGCGACAACAAATGCCGAGTTGTAGTGATCTGTGTTGAGCGGCACGAGGGATTTGTTCGCAGCGAATTGGCCACGAATATTGTTCATGAAGTGCTGGCTGTCGGGATCAGTGGCTGCACCGGAAATATCAACTGTGTATGGGTTGGTGTTTCCTTGCCCGAAGATCAGGGATGGATGCTCTGTTTTTCGCTGCACATCACTATCTGGTGAGGCAGACGGCTGGTTCGGCGTGTGCCCTATTCCGCACGAAGCGAGCATGGATACGGCTGCAGCGATACTCACTGCACCTATCCGGGTTGCCCAAATACGGCGGTAAGGCTTGTTTTTTGCGCCTGTGCCCACTGGTTCTCCTCGCGACGCGTACAGAACAATGCCGCTCCTGACGGCAAACCCCTAATGCCACGTGATCACCTGTGTAAACGCGTACAGCAACAGGCGAAATCACCTGGCACTGATCTTTTGCAACGCCGTTGCCTGTCAGGCCACCCACCCACCGTACCGACAAATCTGGCCGCAAAACGCCCGAGTTGGGCTCGTGTCGCAGGGGCGCGTTTTTCGCTCTTGTTCGCCCTAGTGTGGATTCTGTGAGCAGTGCAAGCATCGTCATTCCCGCCTATAACGAAGGCAAAGTCATTGGCCGTTGTCTTGATGCGCTCGTGAGCACTGGGATAGACGCCGAGATAGTTGTTGCTGTCAACGGCAGCACCGATAACACCGCCGAGATTGCCCGCAGCTATGACAACGTCCGCGTGATCGATATCGCTATGCCAGGAAAAGCGAACGCGCTTAACGAGGGTGATCGTGTCGCACAAGCATTCCCGCGCATTTTCCTTGACGCTGACATTGTTTTGGGTCCGGGAGCTTTAGCAGCGATGGTGGAAACTCTCACTACTTCTCACACACGGGTCGCTGCCCCGCAAGTTCGTTTTAATTCTGCAGGGGCCAGTTGGGCCGTGAAACAGTATTACGAGGTGTACGAGCGCACTCCTTACGTCACTCAAGGCTTGGTAGGTTTGGGCGTATATGGTCTTTCCCGCTCAGCTCGCAGTCGTTTCCGTGAATTCCCGGCACTCCAAGCTGACGATTTGTTCATTCAGCGTCTTTTCGCACCTGCTGAACGCATCACCACTGCGGGATGGTTTGAAGTGCAGACTCCTCGAACTCTTAAAGATCTTGTCCGAGTCCGCACTCGCGTAGCCCGAGGTAACGCAGTGTTAGCCGCTTCTAGCCATACTCTCCCGGCAGCTGACTACAGCCCCACCACTACCTCCACATTCCGTTCTCTGGGCGACATCGTCCGCCATGCCCCGCATTTGGCTCCTGGCGCCGCGATTTACACCAGTGTCGTGACCGCCGCGCGGTTGCGTGCTCGACGCAGCAGCACCGCGTGGCACCGCGACGAATCCACCCGCTGACCTTCCAGGAGTCTTGTATGCCTACCCCTTCGGTTCCCCCGACCATCCCTGATGACGCCAGCGACATTAAGGTCGCGTACCTGGTCAGTAAGTATCCCGCTCTTTCTCACACATTCATCGAACGTGAGATCGCTGGTTTACGCGCCTTGGGGGCACGCATCGACACGTTCTCGGTGCGACGCTGCCCTGATGCTGAGCTGATCTCCGCGGCGATGCGGCAGGAAGCTGCTGAAACCACTGTTCTCATTGATGAGGTACCGGCAACTTTTCCTCGCATGCATGCTCGACTACTCACCTGCCAACCCAACGCGTATGTGCGCACCCTGATGCGGGCAGTCACCACCGGCGAACCACACCCCAAAACCCGCCTGTGGCAAGGGTTCTACTTCGCTGAGGCGGTCAAACTCCACGACCAGATGCGCGCCCGGGGGCTACGCCATGTCCACGTCCACTTCGCGAACGTTTCCGCCGATGTCGCCCGCCTAGCCGTGGCAATTGGCCGTTTCATCGACGGCCCCACCTCTGACTGGCGTTGGTCACTGACCATGCATGGCCCTACTGAATTCGAAGGCGTCGATAAAGTCGACCTGCCAGCCAAAATCGTTGATGCCGACGCCGTCAGCTGCATCACTGACTTCACCCGCAGCCAACTGATGCGGTACGTCGACCCCGCTCACTGGCACAAACTAGCCATCACACACATGACCATCGACCCCACCATCTATATGCCACCTCCCGATGGCCGCGCTGGACGTGAGGGACAGCCCTTACGGCTCCTGTTCGTGGGGCGCCTCGTCCCTGAAAAAGGTGGACCGCTCCTACTCGAGGCACTCACGCTGCTCAAAGAGCGCGGAACTGCCGTGCAGGTGCGTTTCGTCGGAGACGGCCCCGCACGCGAACTACTCGAACGCAGCACCCGCGAGCGCGGGCTAGATCACATGGTCGAATTTGTTGGGGCGGTCGGACAAGACGACATGATTCCCCACTATCACTGGGCCGATGTTTTCACTTTGCCCTCCTACATGGAGGGGTTGCCCGTGGTAATCATGGAAGCTCTTGCCACTGAATTGCCTGTCATCACCAGCCGTATCAACGGCATTCCCGAGCTCGTCCACGACGAGGTCATGGGGCATGTTCTCACCCCGGGGCGAGCCGATTTACTCGCCAACGCCATCGAAGACCAGGCCCGCAATCCTGACCGTCGACAGGCGCAAGGACATGCCGGCCGCAAAGCCGTTCTCGACAGCTACACCATCGACTCCCAAGCCCCTGTCATGGCTGATTTTCTCCGTACCGTCAGCCCCAACGCTGGCAAGTAACCCCACCCCTGGCATGCCCTGTCACTGAAGGATCACCGCAGCAGAAAATACCCTGCGACCCTCCCTGGCACCTCCCCGATTAACCCTTACCTGCGCGGTACTTTCAACGAACAGAGGTTCTGTGCGCACGGTATTGACCCTCGTCTATCTGCCTGCGCGCGTTCAACGTCCCGGAGGAAACCGCATGGCTACCCCTCACACTCGCCTCGGAGACTGTCCGCACCATACCGACACCAGCGACCGGCTCATCGCCACGGCGCTGGCAGTCACTTTTTCTCCCCTTTTAGCTGCTCGCGCAGCTATCGCCTACGCCACCACCGGCCACGTCTATGAACAGCACTCACGGCTAGGGCGCAACCTCACCCCGATCACAATTCGATCCTTTGCAGGCTCAGCACCCGGGCGTCGACTTCCTTATCTGCTGTCCGTAGCCAGAGGCGACATGTGCTTTATCGGACCCCGCCCCCTGGACCCTGAAGACGCTGAAGCCCAACCGCGCCGCACACCCAACATCACTCCAGGATTCCTCTCCCCCAGCCGGTTACGCGCTCGACTCGGCATCGACTACGAACCCGAAACCCTCACCTGCCACCAACGGCTGTTGTCTAAAGATGGCATCGCTTTAACGGCCCGCTACCTCATTGCTGAAGTTCTGGGCGGCAACGGACTTGCCACCCCAGCCACATACACACAACTCGGCTTATCCATCACCAACACCACCATGGACGAAGCACTCACCTGGTGCGTGGAGGCTGCCCGCACCCGCCCAGCGTCCACCCTCGTTTTCGTTAACGCTGCCTGTTACAACGAAAGCGCAGAAAATCCGGCCTACGCCAGCGCCCTCCACCACGCGGACCGTATCTTCCCTGACGGCATCGGCGCCAAGCTTGGGGCCCGCCTGCACGGGGTTTCACTGATAGCCAATCTCAACGGAACTGACATGTTCCCACGGCTGTGCGAACGTGCCCGCAATGAAGGACTTTCTCTTTTTCTTCTCGGGGCTCGGCCGGGCATCGCCGAGGCTGTTGCCCAGAACATGACCTCCAAATTCCCCGGGCTACACATCGCCGGAACCCGCCATGGATATTTCACCTCCGAGGAAGAACCTGAGGTCATCGCAACAATCAATAACTCTGGCGCTGACATCCTCCTCATTGCTTTCGGGGTTCCGAACCAAGAGCTTTGGATTGACCAGCACCGCAAACAACTCAATGTTGGCCTTATCCAGGGCGTAGGCGGGCTTTTCGATTTCTACTCTGGCCGTATTCCCCGGGCACCTTTGTGGCTGCGTGAGATCGGGCTCGAGTGGGTGTGGAGGCTTGTGCAGGAACCAGGGCGCATGTGGCGCCGATACATCGTCGGCAACCCACGGTTCTTACGCCGCGCCTGGCTCGACTCGCGCTGCACCCGGCACTGTCGTCACCACAGCACCGGGCAACGTCCTCTACTGAACTACCGCGACGAATACCCCGAAAACTAACAACGAGTTTTTCCGACCTCTAAACGGATCACCCTGTGACTGCGGTTATATCCTCACCGGTCAAATGTGGCTGATTTTGGTGTGCTTAGACCTCGGCCGCACCAATTCCGCTGCCCTGCGCTGACCCTCAGCAGCCGCACGCACTTGATTACGGATAGACCGCACAAACATATGCGCCCCATGCTTGACCTCACCTGGCCGCGCAGGCACCATTCCCGAGCGTAAAATCAACGCCACGTCTCCCACTGCCCCCACATTGGCCAGCATCGTCGTGAAATACCGAACCGCTCGCTCTCTCTGCTCAGGAGTCAATTCATCCCGATGCTGCAAGACATGCGCCCACATACGACGCATCCCCTTGACCACCCGCGAATTATCAACAGTGATCCGGATTGGGTCATGCGGATCAACTAAATAATCCACCAACACTTCACGCACTACACACACCGCCACTAGCCGGGAAACCCGCACATAAAACTCCCAGTCCTGCTGAGCAGGCATCGAAGCATCCAATCCCCCTGCCTGCAGCAGAGCTGAACGACGCACGATAATCGCCGAAAACCCACCCAGGGGATTCCACGTCATCATCTCGGTGGCAATCCACCCATCCACCTGCGGGATCTGCACCATCTCTGACGTGCCATCTGGTGCGTAATGCTCAATCCCGCACCCAGCCAACCCATACTCAGGCCCGCTTGCCCGCAGCATCGCCAACTGTTTCTCCAGCTTGGTTGGACGCCACGCATCATCACTATCCAAAAACGCGATCCATTCACCCCGTGCATGTGCGATCCCGGTGCTGCGTGCCGCGTTCCCGCCCTTGTTGACTTCGTGCTCATAAAACCGCACCCGCGGGTCGCTCACCCCGGCCATATACTCAGCCGTGCCGTCTTGCCCGTGATCGTCAACAACAATCGCTTCCCAGTCCGTGAACGTCTGAGAGTACACCGACTCCAACGCGCGCTGCAACACCCCGAGCCGTTTATACGTAGGGATGATCACTGAAACGGTGGGTGCAGCATCAGTACTGTTCCGCTCCGTTCCGTCATTGGCCGGGGTCATGAAAGCCTCCGAGTTGCCTCACGTGCGTTCCGATTTGCCAGGCAGCGCTCAAACGCTTCTGACACCTCTTTACAACCACCCTCACGGTTCTTGGTTTTGATAGCCAGCCAACACAACTGTCTTTACTAACCCATGAAGATTCTTTGACTCCTCCTGCCTTGCTTGTCCGGCGCTGCCTTCTATGCTCGGCCCCATGCCCCTGAAGTCGATGCTCCGCTCACTGAAAAAAGAACGTCTTCCGCTGCTGCGACTCCAGGCGCGTCATCGAGGCGCGTGCATCTCCACCACGGTGAAATTCTCCGGCGATCCTGGCCAGGTACGCCTAGGAAGCAAGGTCACCATTGAGGGGCCAACAGTGATCAACGTCGCTCAGGGCGGAGAACTCAACGGTTCTTTGCTGGAAGTTGGTGACCGCACCTACATCGGCGAGTTCAATAACATCCGGTGTGCGGGAGCCCGGATCGTTATCGGAGCTGACTGCCTCATTTCGCAACACATCACGATCATTGGCACTAATCACGGCACTGCACCAGGAATCCCCATCAATACACAACCGTGGGCAGGGGAAGGCGTAGTGATCGGTGACGACGTGTGGATCGGTGCCGGTGCAGTAGTGATGCCTGGGTCGCAGATTGGTGACGGGGCTGTGATCGGTGCTGGCGCGGTGGTGCGTGGGCAGATCCCTGCTGGGTGGATCGCGGTAGGTGTACCAGCCAAGCCAATTCGCCAGCGATCCTAACCGGCTATCACGTGATAGCCGGTTCGTTCATCGGTCCCGGCGAGGTATAACTGGGCGGGCTGGGATCCCCACCCACGTAGTGTTTGGTTCGGTGTCGGAGACAAGAACTGCGTTGGCGCCGATACTCGTCCCAGATGCCACTGTGATGGGGCCAAGGATTTTCGCACCAGCACCGACGACGATGTCGTCGCCTAGCGTGGGGCCTTCCCTGGTGTTACGAACGCCAAGGACAGTCTGATGGTAGAGCGTGACATTCGCGCCGATGCTCACGCTGGGGTGGATCATCACGCCACGCAGGGCGTGTGGGATGCGCACGCCAGGACCGATCCACACTTGGTTGGGGATCTCAGAGCCGATGAATCCTTCAACCCACACGAATTTGAGGACTTGCAGCACACGTCGGATCAGGAAAGCTTTTATACCTGGCTGCCGGTGCCACGCTCGTCCTGCTCGCAGGCAGAAAAGGGTGAGGCGTTGTGTCCAGTACGGGTTGCGGGGAAAGTCGGCGGCGAGCATGGCACGACACCATCGGACCGGGTCCTGAACGGGTTGGTCGGCAGTAAGGGGTCGGGGTGGCCCGGCGGCTGTTTTTTCTCGTGCCATCGCAGAGCTCTCCTTTGGGCGGGTGCATACCCGGAAGTACAACGTTAGCCGGGCGTGCACAGCCTAGTGCGCACTCCCGGCCAACTCTGGCGGTTCGCGATGTGAATATTTGTGTCGCTTAACGTTTCCCGTAGTTGACGGGTAGTGCTTCTAGCTCTGTCCAAGGGAAGTCGCGCATCGTGGACCAGGCATCGCTACCCAGATAAGCAGACCAGGGGTCTTTACCTGTTTGGGCAGTGATAACTCGGCTGGATTCGGCAGTGACTGCGACGGCACCGGCGTTGTCGGTGACGATGAATCCGTATTTTTTCGCTGCTTCGGCGATTATGCGACCGGCAGGGGTGAGGTTGTACCTGTCTAGGTCAAGGTTTGCTGGTAGGCGCAGTCGTTGACCTTCGTAGGGTGCGTTGGGGTCTGTCGAAGTGCCATCGGTACGGTTGGCAGGCCAGCTGTATCCCAGTCCGCTGGGGGTGGGAACTGCTAGAGCGATCGCGTGGTCGATGCGTCCGCGGCGAATGTCGTCCAGGGTGATCATTCCGGGTGAGATAGCCATCCCGGAGGCTGAGGCCCCGAATCCGTCAGGGAAAACTGTTTCGTGGGTGGAGAAGTTGTCGATGCGTCCTCCCCAGCAGGCCTGCCAGCGGTTTTTGCTGTCGCGGGACATTTTCCAGAATTCCCAGAGTTGATCGGTGGCTGGGTCGTAGATGCTCATTTCTCCGTCACTGCCCGCGGCAGGGATGGCGTTGGCGGGCACGGGCACTGACCGGAAGTGCGCGGCTCCATCGAAAAGGTTGCTCGGTACTCCCCAGTCGACGGCGCAGGAGTGGATGATGTCGATTCGTGGTGTGCCTGGCTCTGCCACGTGCATGGCAGTAGTGAATTCACGGTTGTTGAATCCTGCGTATCCGTCGTAGCGGGTTGCGGCTTGACGGGCGATGTAATCGCCGACTGCCTGGGCGTTGGCGGCCAGGGGGGCGTTGCTGATGTCAGTGGCGTAGACCGATCCGGGGTAGAGGGGGAATGGAAGGCCTGGATAGTTGCGCTCTACGGTGGTGTAGCTGGTCAGCGTGGTCGCGCTGGTGACCTCGATGGCGCTGATGGTTGGGGTTCCAGCAGTGGCGCGGAAGGTGAGGTCGAGGATGCCATCTGTGACGTTGGTTTCGAAGGTGACGTCGTAGGCGGTGCGGGGGCCGACTGCAGCGGTGATGTCGATGTCTTTGACCACGGTGGTGTCTTCGGCGAGGACATCGAAGACACGGCCGCCTTTGTTCCAGTAGGTGTTTTCGACCATGGCGAGGCGTACTTTGTAGCGGCCTTTGCCTGGAACATCGAGGGCGTATCCGCGTGGGTTTTGCACGTAAGTGCGGTAAACCTCGTCATCGTCTGTGCCTTGGATGTCAATGCCGCGCAGCCCACGGTCGACGCGGTTCGTACCGAGTGTGGCTGACCAGCGGTTCCAGACGTTGCCGGATTTGTCGGTGACTGGTGTGGGTGAAGCCACCATGCGTGAGGTGAATGAGTTGTGTGGTGTGGCGGTGGATGGCGCTGGTGCGGGGGCAGATGGGGCTGCTGGGGTGATGGTGATTCCGGCGATGATGGCTTTATCAACGCTTGCGAGGAATTTCAGATCGAGTGCGCCGTCAGTAACGTTGGTGGTGAAGGTGATGTTGTGTGCGGTGGAGTACCCAGCAGTGGCGTAGATGTCTAGATCGTCAACGACGGTGGCACCTTCGGCAGTGATGTCGAAAACGCGTTTGCCTTTTGCTTTCCAGTAGGGCTCTGCGGTGGCGATCGTGACGTTGTAGCGGCCAGCGGTGGGCAGAGGAATTGTGGTGCCGGTCAGACCGTAGACCTCGTAGCGGTAGAGGTCCGGGTCGTTGGTGTTAGTGATGGGCTGGCTGGCAGGGGCAATACGGTAGTTGGGGGTTCCGCGGAGCGTGTACATGGGTTTCCAGGTGTTTCCCGCTGGATCGACGCGTGAGGTGGTGCGGGCAGCCAATCGAATGGTGTTGGTGGTCGTTGCGGTAGCTGCGGGTGCTGCGCTGTATTGGGTGGCGTGACCTGGGGTTACTGCTGCGGAGGTGATAGTTCCAGCAAGTGCCAAAGCGATGGCTGTGCGTGTTGGTGTGTTGTAGGCAGGCATGATGATGGTTCCTTCCGTGGGGGGGTGTACACGCCGAGGCATCCGTTCCTCGTCTGATGTGTCTTGTGGGGTATCCCGCTGCGTTGAGGGATACAAAGTAGGGAGGCCGGGTATGTACGGCCTCCCTGACTGTGTGTGGTCAGTTCTTGCCGTAATCCTTGGGAAGGGCTTGCATCTTGTCCCAGGGGAAGTTTTTGAGTGCGCTGTAGGCGGGGCCGCCTAGCAGGGTGTTCCAGGGGTTGGTGCCGGTGCGGGCTTGTTCTGCTCGGCCGTCTTGGGTGGCGACGGCCACGGCTCCGGATCTGTCGGAGATGATGAAGCCGTATTTTTGTGCAGCCTCGGCGACCATTCTCCCGAAGGGGGTGAGGTTGTAGTCGTTGAGGTTGATGGTGGGGTCCAGGCGGATGCGTTGCCCTTCCATGAGGGCGTTGGGGTTGGTGGAGATTCCGTCTGATCTGTTGGCGGGCCAGGAGAATTTGTCCCAGCGGTGGCTGTCGAGGACAGCCAGGTACATGGCGTGGTTGATGGTGCCTCGGCGTGCTTCGTCGATACCGATGAGGCCGGGGGCCATGGCTAGTCCGGAAGCGCTAACGCCGTAGGGGAAGGTGAATTGACCGATGTTGGTTGAGAGTTTGTCGATGCGCCCGCCCCAGCATGCTTCCCATCCGTTGGTGTTGCGGCGCATCTGCCAGAACTCCCAGAGTTGGTCAGTGGCGGGGTTGTAGATGCTCATTTCGCCGTCGCTTCCGCGTGCTGCGGTAGCGTTGGCTGGAACGGGAACGTTGACGAAGTATTTGGGGCCGTCGTAGAGGCCTGCGGGGGTGGAGGGTTTTTTCTGGCAGTTGTGGAATCCCACGCGGATGCGGGGGGTTTTGCCGGTGGCGATGTTGACTGCGCCGTTGAATTCGTAGGCGTTGGTGGCTGCGGTTCCGCCCCAGTTGTCGTGTACTTGGCTGGCTAGGTGAGCGATGGATTGCTCGGAGTTGGCGGCCAGTGGTGCTTTGTCGATGGGGGTGTAGAAGGGTGAGCGTGCGTCGAGTTTGACGACTCGGGTGTTGGTGGGTGTGGCGACTTTGCCGCGGGAGGTGACGGTGACGGCGCTGATGACGGGTTTTTTGGCGCTGCGGGAGGTGAATTTGATGTTGAGGAGGCCGTCGGTGACGCGAGTGGTGATGTTGAGGTCGTAGCCGCGGTTGCGTCCTGCAACACGAGCGATATCGAATCGGTTTGCAACCTTGCGGTTTTCGGCGGTGATGTCGAAGACGCGTTCGCCGGGGGCTGCGGAAGGTTCGACGAACATGAGCCGGACCCGGTAGGTGCCCTTGGGAACGGGGAGTTGATAGCCCGTGGCGTTGTTGGCCAGGGACTGGTAGGCGATGCGTTCACGGGGTGAGGGCACGCTGGTGACGGTGACAGCGGAGCGTTGTGTTGTGCCGAAGGTTAGGGGCATACGCTCCCAGAGTTTGCCGGATGCGTCGCGTACTGCACCGGTATGTGAGGATGCGCGTACGGCAAAGACGCTGGCGGGCCGAGCTGCCGTGTTTTGGGTGGTGGAGGTTTTGCCAGTGGTGGGGGCGTTGTTAGGAACCGCGGCGGCTGCTACGAAGACGGGGGCCAAGAGCAGCGCGGATGCGGTAGCTATCGTTGCACGGCCAGCGATATGCGAGCTTGCGAGGCGGATCTGTGTAAACAAGGCGGGGCCTTCCCTGGCTGAGTGTGTCGCGGCGGCGTTGCCGCGCTGACACATACCTCATCGACCGCCATTTACATCACATGAGTGTGTTTTATTTCCTTGTCCAAGTCATATGACACATCCAGGTGTCCATCAATAGGTGTGGGGCTCCGACCATGGTCGGAGCCCCACACCTATTGCATTGAGCACCCCGGTTGGGGTGCTCAATGGTGGTTACTTCTTAGCGAGTTCTGCGGCCTGGCGCTCGACGTCGTCGAGGCCACCACACATGAAGAACGCCTGCTCTGGGACGTGGTCGTATTCGCCGTCACAGATGCGGGTGAATGCGTCGATGGTCTCGTCCAGCGGAACCGTCGATCCTTCGATGCCGGTGAACTGCTTGGCAACGTAGGTGTTCTGCGACAGGAAGCGCTGGATGCGGCGGGCGCGGTTGACGACGATCTTGTCTTCCTCGGAGAGTTCGTCCATACCGAGGATGGCAATGATGTCTTGGAGTTCCTTGTTCTTCTGCAGGATTCCCTTAACGCGCACGGCGGTGTCGTAGTGGGCCTTACTGATGTACCGCGGATCGAGGATACGGCTCGTGGAGGTCAGCGGGTCCACTGCGGGGTAGATACCCAGGGAGGCGATTTCACGGCTCAGCTCGGTGGTGGCGTCCAGGTGAGCGAACGTCGTGGCCGGAGCTGGGTCGGTGTAGTCGTCGGCGGGCACGTAGATAGCCTGCATCGAGGTAATGGAGTGGCCGCGCGTGGAGGTGATGCGCTCCTGGAGCACACCCATCTCGTCGGCCAGCGTCGGCTGGTATCCCACGGCCGAGGGCATACGGCCCAGCAGCGTCGAAACCTCGGAACCGGCCTGCGTGAACCGGAAGATGTTGTCGATGAACAGCAGCACGTCCTGGTTCTGCACGTCACGGAAGTACTCGGCCATTGTGAGGCCGGACAGGGCGATGCGCAGACGGGTGCCCGGGGGCTCATCCATCTGGCCGAACACGAGCGCGGTCTGCCCGAGAACGCCAGCTTCTTCCATTTCGACGATGAGGTCGTTACCTTCACGGGTACGCTCACCGACACCTGCAAACACGGATACACCACCGTGGTCGCGGGCCACACGAGCAATCATTTCCTGGATCAGAACGGTTTTACCGACACCGGCACCACCGAACAGACCAATCTTTCCACCCTGCACATACGGGGTGAGCAGGTCGATGACCTTAATACCCGTCTGGAACATCTGGGTTTTGGATTCGAGCTGGTCGAATGCGGGAGCCTTGCGGTGGATACCCCAGGTTTCACCGACCTCGAGCTTTTCTCCTTCGGGAAGGTCGAGGCAGTCACCGGTCACGTTGAAGACGTGTCCGAGGGTGGCGTTACCTACCGGGACCTGGATGGAGTCGCCCGTGTCGATGACTTTCTGGCCACGGACAAGACCGTCGGTCGGTTGCAAAGCGACGGCACGAACGACGTTGTCGCCGATGAACTGAGCGACCTCGAAGTTGATGCGGCGCTCTCCTTCGGAGAGGGTCACCTCGCTGTAAAGCAAGTTGTACATCTCTGGCATCGAGTCCTCGGGGAACTCGACGTCGACGACGGGGCCGATGACGCGGACAAGCCGTCCCGTGCCGGGCGCGTTGGCGTCCTGGCTGGACTCCTCGACGAACGCAGTTGACATTGCTGAGTACTCCTCGTTCTCTCGCCCGATCACGCGTCCGCGAGCGCGTCCGCGCCGCCCACGATCTCGGTGATCTCCTGGGTGATCTCGGCCTGGCGAGCTTGGTTCGCCAACCGGGTGTAGGTCTTGATGAGCTCTTCGGCGTTGTCAGTTGCCGATTTCATGGCTCGTTGCCTGTTGGCCAGTTCGGATGCGGCCGCCTGGAGCAGGCAGTTGTAGATGCGGTGACGTACGTACTGGGGTAGTACGGCGTCGAGGACCTCGTCTGCGCTTGGTTCGAACTCGAACAGTGAGTGCATTTTCTCGTGTTCGTGCTCGGCGTCGACGACAGCCAGAGGTAGCACGCGGCGGGCGCGGACTTCTTGGGACACCATCGAGTTGAACCGCGTGTAGACCACGTGGACCTCGTCGAAGGGTTGGCTGTCGGCAAGGAAGCCATCAAGCAAGGTGTCGGAGATCTCTACGGCGGTCTCGTAGACCGGCGCATCCGTGTTCCCTTCCCAGGAGTTGACGAACTCGCGTGAGCGGAAGGAGAAGTATTGGATTGCTTTGCGTCCATAAAGGAACGCTGAGACTTCGATGCCTTGCTGGTTGAGGCGTTCGACGAGTCGCTCTGTTGCTTTGAGGACGTTGGCCGAGTACGCACCTGCTAGTCCTCGGTCACTGGTAACGACCAGAACCGCTGCCCGGCGAGGGTTGGTTACCACGCGGGTGAGGGGGTGGTCGACGTCCGAGTGTCGTGTAACCGCAGCAAGTGCTTTGGTGATCGCGTCGGCGTAGGGAGTGGTGGCTTCGACGCGTCGACGGGCTTTACCCAGTCGGGACGAAGCCATGAGCTCCATGGCTTTCGTGATCTTCTTCGTCGCAGTGACGGAGCGGATGCGGCTCCGGTACTCCCGGATCTGCGCTCCCATGGAAAACCGCCTTCCTGATCGGATCGGACGGGCTGGACCGGGCCGCCGACATTGTGTGATGTCGGCGGCTTACGGGCCTCAGCCGCGTCGGATCGTCTCCTGATCCATTTGCTCGTCGCTGAGGGCGTCAACGTCCTCGGCGGCCGAGCCGGGAGTGATTGCTCCTCCGCTACCGGCCTGGAATTGGTTGTCGAATTCCTTCACTGCGGTTTCGAGGGCGTCGATGGCGGCGTCGTCGAGTTTGCCGGTTTCGACGATGCCGTTGAGGACTCCCTGGTGGTTGCGTTGGAGGAACTCGTGGAATTCAGCCTCGTAGCGGCGCACGTCGGAGACCTCGACTTTGTCGAGCTTTCCGGTGGTGCCAGCCCAGACGGACACAACCTGTAGTTCGACGGGCAGCGGGGAGCTTTGCGGCTGTTTGAGCAGCTCAACCAGGCGGGCACCGCGGTCAAGCTGAGCTCGGGAGGCTGCGTCGAGGTCGGAGGCGAACATGGCGAACGCTTCCATGGCGCGGAACTGGGCAAGGTCGATCTTGAGGCGGCCGGAGACCGACTTCATTGCCTTGATCTGCGCGGCGCCACCAACACGGGAGACGGAGACACCCACGTCGATAGCCGGGCGTACGTCGGCGTTGAAGAGGTCGGCCTGGAGGTAGATCTGGCCATCGGTGATGGAGATGACGTTGGTGGGGATGTACGCGGAGACGTCACCGGCTTTGGTTTCGATGATGGGTAGTCCCGTCATCGAACCAGCTCCAAGCTCGTCGGAGAGCTTGGCACAACGCTCAAGCAGGCGAGAGTGCAGGTAGAAAACGTCACCGGGGTAGGCTTCACGGCCCGGCGGGCGGCGCAGCAGCAGTGACACTGCACGGTAAGCCTCAGCCTGCTTGGACAGGTCATCGAAGACGATGAGGACGTGTTTGCCGCCGTACATCCAGTGCTGACCGATGGCCGAACCGGTGTAGGGAGCCAGGTACTTGAAGCCAGCGGATTCAGAAGCGGGGGCGGCGACGATGGTGGTGTATTCCAAAGCGCCGGCCTCTTCAAGGGTGCCGCGCACCGAGGCGATCGTGGAGCCCTTCTGACCGATAGCGACGTAAATGCATCGGACCTGCTTGTTCGGGTCTCCTGATTCCCAGTTGGCTTTCTGGTTCAGGATTGCGTCAACGGCAACAGTGGTTTTACCGGTTTGACGGTCACCGATGATGAGCTGGCGCTGGCCACGACCAATCGGCACCATCGCGTCAACGGCTTTGATACCTGTTTGTAGTGGCTCGTGAACGCTCTTACGCGACATCACGTTGGGAGCCTGGAGTTCAAGCTCGCGGCGTCCTTCTGCCTTGATTTCGCCAAGACCGTCTACTGGGCGGCCCAGGGGGTCGACCACGCGGCCGAGGTAGTTGTCGCCGACAGGCACGGAGAGAACTTCTCCGGTGCGGTGCACTGCCTGTCCTTCTTCGATGCCGGAGAAATCACCCAGAACGACCACACCAATTTCGTGGCGGTCGAGGTTCAGGGCCAGGCCCAGGGTTCCGTCCTCGAAGCGCAGCAGCTCGTTGGTCATCGCTGAGGGCAGGCCCTCGACGTGTGCGATGCCGTCACCGGCGTCGGTGACGCGTCCGACCTCCTCGCGGGAGGCCCCATCGGGCTCGTATGACTGGACGAACTGGTCGAGGGCGTCCCGGATTTCCTCCGGACGGATCATGAGCTCCGCCATCGTTAAGTCTCTCTCCTCATCGGCGGCCGCGAGGCGGCCAGTTGGGCTATCGGTGCCGGGGATCCGGCGGTGTGCCTCGGTGCCTGACACCGGGCGGTGCTGGTATCAGGACACACTCAAGGTGCGGCTGACATCGGCCAGTCGACGCTCGATCGTGCCGTCGATGACTTCGTCGCCGACCTGAATACGAAGACCGCCGAGCAGCTGGGGGTCCTCGACCTGGGTGACGAAAATGGTGGTTCCGTACATTTTGCTCAGGCCCGCTTGCAACCGGCTGACGGCTGTTTGTGGGAGCAATGTACGGGTGGTGACGACAGCGGTGACTGCCTGTCGTCGTTTGGCCGCGAGGCTGAGGTAGCGCCGAATGACCGTCGCATAGTCATACCCGCGGGGGTTAAGCACGGGGCGCTGGGCGATCCAGACGGTGTCGGGCAGAACTTTTCCGGCGAGCAGGCGCGCCACGAGTTCTGCTTTAGCGTGCTTGTCTCCGCGATCCTCAGAGAGCGCTGCACCGATCTGGTGGTCCTGACGGAACTTTTCCTCGACGGCGATGAGCTCGCGCTCTATCTGGTCAAGGTTTCCTTCGGTTTGCGCTGCGGCCAGGACGCAGTCGCCACCGAGGCGTTCCATGCCGGTTACGAGGTTGTAGGACTCTTTCCAGTGCCCAGAGACGGCGGCCTCGACAACAGCCAAAGCAGGTTCGCTGAGTCGTCCACCGAAAAGACGACGTGCCAGTTCACGCTTGGACCACGCATCGCGTGAGCGATCCGTGAGAGCCATTCGTAGTTTGGCGTTGTCGGCAAGAAGTTCCGAGACCGAGAACAGCTCTCCGGCCAGGGAGCGGAGGTCAGGACCTCCAGCCCGCTGGTAACCGGCGAGTGTCTCGACCGCGCTCTGCCATGCCGAGCGGGGTGCACCATCCATCAGCGACCTGCCCGGTCCATCGTGGAGGTCTCACGCTGCAAGGTGCCGTCTTCGAGCTGTTGCAGGAACCGCTCGATGACACCGTTGCGTCGAGCGTCGTCCTGAAGGGACTCGCCGACAATGCGACCTGCCAGATCGGTGGAGATTCGCCCGACGTCGTTTTTCAGTTCAGCCATGGCGCTTGCACGCTCGGCTTCAACCTGACGGCGGGCAGATTCAATGATGCGCTCGGCTTCAGCGCTGGCCTGGGCCCGCATCTCGGCAACGATTGCAGCACCTTCTTCACGGCCGCGTTCGCGCATCTGGTTTGCTTCGTGGCGGGCGTCTTCCATCATCCGCTGGTACTCGGCCTTAAGAGCTTCCGCCTCGGCGAGGGATTTCTCCGCACGGCTCATGTCGCCTTGAATGGCGTCCACACGCTGTGTGTAGGCGGTCTCCATCTTGGGAACGACGTACTTGATAATGAAGATGAGGAAGACGGCGAAGAAGACACAGCCGAAAATCAACTCACCGAGGTGAGGGAGAATCGGCATGCCTAAGCCGTGGTTGCCGCCACCGCCCGCTGCGGCGGGAACGGCGGCCGCGAGGTTCGACATGTTCTGCACGGAGAACTCCTTGTGCCATGCATCGTCCCGGCCTGGTTAGGCCGGGCGTTGGGGGTGGGCGGTCGGACTCAGCGGAGGATGAAGACGAGAACGAAGCCCAGGATGGCGAGTGCCTCGGCGACAGCGAAGCCCAGGATGGCCAGCGGCTGGAGGACGCTCTTGGCCTCAGGCTGACGGGCCACACCGTTGATGAGGGCAGCGAAGATGAGGCCGATCGCGAGGGCCGGGCCCAGCGTCGAGATGCCGTAGCCAACGAGGGAAAGGGAGCCGGTCATGATCTGCAGATTCCTTCTCTGGTGGTGAGTTACCTCGGCTGGTGCCGAAGCATCGTTCGTGTGAACGGGTGGTCTATGAAGTTGTGAGTAATGGGTGCATCACCTGGTGGAGATGCGGTTAGAAGAAAAGTGTCAGTGTGCTTCTTCGAGGGAGCTCGAGATGTAGGAAGCAGTGAGCAGGGTGAAGACGTAGGCCTGCAGGAACTGGATCAGCATCTCGAAGCAGGTCATGAGGAAGGCTCCGCCGTATGCAGCGATGCCTGCGGCTTTGAGAGCTCCGGGTGCGCTGAAGAGGAGGAATTCACCACCGAGAATGAACAACACCAGAGTCATGTGACCGGCAAGCATGTTGCCGAAAAGACGCAAGGTGAGAGTCATCGGCTGGATGAGGAACTTGGTGACGAATTCGATGAGGAAGATGAAAGGCACGATCCAGGCGGGAAGACCGCCGGGGACCATGGTCTTGAGGTAGCCGCCAACGCCATGCTGCTTGAGGCCGACGTAGTGGTAAGCCAGGTACACCACGAGGACAAGGGCGAGTGGGAAGGCGATTCGGCCAGTGGGCGGGTTTTGCAGGAACGGGATCACGCCAGCGAGGTTGTTGGCCAGGATGAAGGTGAACAAGGCCAGCAGCAGCGGCAGGAAACGCAGGAAGTGTTTGCTGCCAATCATGTCGCGTGCGATGCCGTTACGAACAAAGTCGTAAATGAACTCGACGAGGAACTGGGATTTGGTGGGCACGACCGCTGCGCGGCGGGCACCGAGGAACAAGAACGTGGCGATGATGGCAACTGCCACGAGGGACACCAGCATGGGGCGGGTGAAAGCGAATGCACCGTCGCCGATGAGTGGGGTCCAGAAGTCACCGGTGGAGGGTGCCACGAACTCGCTGCCGGAAGCGGTGAGGGCTCCGGCGAAGGCCGCGCTGGTGAAGCTCACGAAATCTCCTCAGATGTTGTGCGGTTCAATCCGGGGGAAGCGGTCACGTTAGGACGCGCTACCGGCTCGTTCACCTTGGCGGTGTGCGGCGCAAAGGCGGAAGGGACAGGGGATTGGCTCCCACCGTACCGGAGCCAGACGATGTACAAAGACAACCCGAGCCCCAGGAGAGTTCCGACTGCGATACCGAATCGTGTTCCGAGCCATATGTCGATGAGGTAGCCCAACCCGCCGTACACGACAGGACCGGCGATCAGGTAAGCCACCAGGCGCGATGCTGCGTTGGATGCGTTGTCTGACGTGTTTTTTTCGGTCTTTGCGAGGGCGTTCCAGTCGGTGTTTCGTCGTTGCGAGGGTGGCACGTATCTCACAACTCACCTCGCTCAGCTGTGGAGTAAGCAAATACACGGGTACGTAGCAAGGAGTACGCCTGTGCTGATTGCCACACCACGACCTCCACAGCGACGCTCGCGCTGAACCACTCAGGGGCTGGCATGTGAATGCGAGGCAGCTGCATGAGCACGATTCCAAGCGCGATGACTTGGATCACGTACACGCCTAAAGCACCGACGAGGTAGTTGGCGGTTGGCCCACGCAAGATCAGCCAGATCCCTAGCGCCCCCATAGCGAAAAAATGGGCGGCAAATGCAGCTCCTGCAAAGGAGGCCAGCGCTGCTCCGTCGGGCCCGAAAGCCATAGCAGTCACGGTGATGATGAGCGCCGCCACCGCACTAGCGCAGCAAGCAGTCAACATCATCGGTTTAAAAGCAGATTCGACACCGACGTCAGTGATGGTGCGTGCCCTCGAATGCGTCATGGTGGACGTCACTACGGGGCACCCCCTTGAAGGTTTGGGTCATCGTCGGCCAAGAGTTTTCAAAACCTAGCCGATCATTCAATGCCGCGTACAGACATCGAGCGAAATCTTCGAAATCAGTTGCAGCGGTTTGAACTTCGACCAGTGGAAGCAAGTGCCGCCACCTGTTGGCGGGGCATGAACTTTCCTGTGAGCACCAGCAACGTTTTACAACGTCACCGAGAAGATTCCTTTAAATCTGAGCCACAGCTGTTCCTTACCTGAGATTAACACGCACGACCTGGTCGATCCGCCAGTTCGGCACCCACAACCCCGATTGCTTTCATTCAGCCTCACGGGTTTTGGACAACCGAAGCCGAGAACGCCGCATCCGCAACCGATCCCCCACATTGAGCGTGAGCACCAAAGCAACAGCAGCGAGCAACATGATCCCTGCCAACGGCACAAGCCCATCAACAAAACTAAATGAGACGACCCCAAAAGCAACGATGGCCGCCCACAAATACAGCAAAAGCACCGCGTGCCTATGCGAGTGGCCGATGCGAAGCATTCGATGCTGAAGATGCTGAGCATCAGCTTGGAAAGGACTTTGCCCCCGGCGCACACGTCGAACCACAGCCATAAACATGTCCAACAACGGAATACCCAAAACCGCCACTGGGACAATCAAAGGCAAATAGAGAACGATTTCATCGTTCTGTGTGACGTGAGCCGTCGGATCGATATTGCCGATCATTGAGATCATCGCAGCAGAGAGCATTAACCCAAGGAACAGTGCCCCTGAGTCCCCCATGAACAGCTTGGCCTGATGAAAGTTATGCGGCAAAAATCCGATACAACTTCCAGAAATAGCAGCACATACGAACGTGCCGGTGGAGATGACGTTCGGCGGATCATAAGTGTACGAAAGCTGATAGGCATAGATAAAAAAGGCAAAAGCCGCAATAGCAACAATCCCTGCAGCCAAACCATCTAATCCGTCAATAAAGTTGACGGCATTCATCGCCACCAGGGCAATAAAAACGGTCAACCCAATAAGAACTGGACTAGGCAGTACCGTGACACCGAAAAGTGGAATTGATAGCAGCTGTACACCAAACCATGCCATCACTCCAGCAGCAATAGCTTGACCCGCCAATTTAGTGAGGGCATCAAGCTCAACAATGTCATCAATAGCCCCGACTGCAGCAGCTAAAACTCCCCCAGCACAAATACCAAGAATTTCAGTGCTGTCGAAAATCTGAGATAGATGCGGCAATTGTCGAGCCACTAACACCGCGGCAAGAAAGCCGAGACATATACCTACCCCACCCAGTCGTGGGATTGGTTGCGAATGCACGTCACGAGCACGCACAGCGGTAACTGCACCAACACGCACAGCCAACCGCCTAATCAATGGAGTGATGACGAAAGTACAAGCAGCAGCAAGCGTCGCAATGAAAAAGTACTCGCGCACGCTAGCCCTCCTGCCAACGCCGGTTTACCCCCGACCACGTGACACACGTGAGTTCTAGAGTCACGAGATCCGACTTCCCCCAAGGCAGAGAGCAGTCTGCGCCATAGTATCGACCCAGAACTTCATGAACAGCTATTACCTGCCGTAGGTGGTTCAGTATTCGTTCTCGCATGTCCCTTGTTCTGCTCGACGTGTGATGTGCCTTGCTCTTCAACTGACGAATCAGCCGATGCACTCGTGGCTTTCTCACCAGGGTGCGATTGTTTTTGCTCGACTTCAGGTCTGTGCTCAACTTCGGGCGTGTCCGCAGACGCAGCGTCGTCACCAGGAAACGCCACCGAACGCAACTGCACTTCAGATATTTCGCCTTCACGCAGAACTGTGAAATCCGCGCCTGTGGCATCGATGATCGTCGAGGCCTGCCCACAACCAGCCGGGCCCCCATCGAGATAGATCGACACCGCATCACCAAGTTCGCGCTCAGCATCGGCAGCACTTGTCGCAGCCGGGTGGCCATGCTTATTCGCACTCGTGACCGCCATAGGTCCAGTAAGAGCCAAAACGGCCAAAGCTAGCTCAGAATCCGGCATGCGCAGTGCCACAGTTCCGTTGGTGTCACCCAAATCCCACACGAGACTACTTTGTGCCTGCAGAACAATCGTCAACGGGCCGGGCCAAAACTCATTCACCAACCGGCGGGCATAGTCCGGGACAGATGTAGCCAACCCATCAAGCGTGCGCTTGTTCGGCACAAGAACCGGTGGCGGAATATTGCGACCACGTCCTTTCGCGGCAAGGAGGTCACCAATGGCTTCGCTATTGAAAGCATCAACCCCCACGCCGTAGACCGTGTCGGTAGGGATGACAACCACTTCTCCGCGCTGTACCGCATCGGCAACAGCATGGATCGCCGAGTCGGCTGTCTCGTTGTCGGTGCCGTCGACGATCTCGCTCATCTGTGCCTCCTCCACCCCTACGCAGGGGTGCCTACGGTTGTGCCACTGACGATCTTACGATCGTGTCCTCCACGCGCGCTTAGAGCGACCCGGTCAGCTGCTTTCTCCACTGGTGGCACGGGTGGCCACTACATGCCGGGGGCGGCCAGCGTCGTCGTTTTGATCATGAACCTTTACCCAACTTTGCTGCCCCAGCAGCACATCAACAATCGCTTTACCCTGCACATCTGCATGTTCCATCAGGAAAAGGCCACCTGGCCGCAGCAGGTCACTGGCTCGCCACGCTACGGCCGTGGGGATGGCCAACCCGTCATCGCCAAGCCCATATAGCGCCATTGCCGGATCATGCTCAGCAACCTCAGGGTCGATAGGAATCGCATCTGGCGGTATGTACGGCGGGTTAGAAACGACAATGTCAACAATTCCGTCAAGGTCGCCCGTGACAGCTTCAGCTGTGGCATCTCCGCGACGTAACTCCACCTGAGCTGCCATAGAAGTGATATTGCACTCAGCCCACTGTGCAGCATCACAGGAAAGCTCAACAGCAATCACCCGCGCTTGAGGCACCTCCGTCGCGATAGCCAAAGCGATCGCGGCAGAGCCGGTACACAAGTCCACTACAAGCGGCTCATGAACCCCTTCCTGCACGAGCGTTGTGGCCGCATCGATGGCAAGCCCAGCAAGCATTTCCGTTTCCGGCCGCGGAACAAACACCCCAGGCCCTACGCACAGCTCAAGATGACGAAACGGCGCCAACCCAGTGATGTGTTGCAAAGGAATCCGGCGTGACCTTTCAGCCACCACCAGCTCGTAAGCTGCGATATCCGCTGATGTTAAGGCATGCCCTAACAGTGCAGAGCGCTCCACATCTGCTGTGTCACATCGAGTTACATGCGCCAGAAGCAGCGCAGCATCACGCCGCGGCGAGGGCACTCCAGCGGCCTGAAGATCCCTGGTCGCCTGCCGTAAAGCCTGCCCAAAAGAGCATGATTGAACGGTCATGAGGCGGCTTGCGCCATGCGTGCCCGCTCATCAGCTTGCATCGCCGACTCCACCACGGGGTCCAATTGACCATCCAGCACAGTATCGAGGTTGTAAGCCTTATACCCCGTACGGTGATCAGCGATCCGGTTCTCCGGATAGTTGTATGTACGAATTCTTTCACTACGGTCAACGGTACGAACCTGGCTCCGCCGCGCAGCCGAAGCCTCGGCCTCAGCCGCATCTCGCTGTGCCTGCAAAAGCCTGGCACGCAATACCCGCATCGCAGACTCTTTGTTCTGCAACTGTGACTTTTCGTTCTGGCTCGTCACCACAATCCCCGTAGGCAAGTGAGTCAACCGCACAGCAGAATCCGTCGTATTAACGCTCTGTCCACCCGGGCCCGAAGAACGGTAAACATCAACACGCACGTCATTAGGACCGATCTCGATCTCGTCATCGGTTTCCACCTCAGGCATCACAAGCACACCTGCTGCAGAGGTATGAATACGACCTTGGCTTTCCGTCACTGGCACACGCTGCACCCGATGCACACCACCCTCATACTTCAAACGTGCCCAAGGAGCCTGGCCAGGCTCGGGGGTCCCCTTGGCCTTTACCGCCAGCCGAATGTCTTTGTACCCTCCCAGGTCTGAGTCAGTGGCTTCCAGAACCTGCACACTCCAGTTCCGCTGCTCCGCATAACGCATATACATACGCACAAGATCACCAGCGAACAAGGCAGACTCTTCCCCACCTTCACCTGCCTTCACCTCCAACAACACATCACGGTCATCATCAGGATCGCGTGGCAGCAACAAATGATGCAGCCTCTCCCCCGCGCTCTCCAGTTGTTGACGCAGCGCAGGCACCTCTTCAGCAAACGCAGCATCCTCGTCAGCCAACTCAATCGCTGCCTCAAGATCGCCATGCACCTGCTCAAGCTCACGAGCCGCAGCAACCACTGGCCCCAAAGCAGCGAACCGTTTACTTGCCGCCCGGAAACGTCCCTGGTCTGCCAGCAGCACTGGATCCGAGAGGTCTTTCTCCAACTGCTGGTACTCCTCAACGTGAGGTTGTGCAGCTTCCAGTAACGACTGAACTTCCATGCCAATCCCCTCTCATCACCAACGCCGCGCACACCGCGACGAAACAACGATGCGCCGGACCCAGTATCGGGTCCGGCGCATCAATCACGACCGTTAGTTGGCCTTGCGCTTACCGTAGCGGGCCTCAAAACGAGCAACACGGCCACCGGTGTCTAGGATCTTCTGCTTGCCCGTGTAGAACGGGTGGCACTGCGCACAAACGTCGGCGCTAATAGTGGCGCTCTTCGCAGCACTGCGGGTGGTGAACTGGTTACCGCACGTGCAAGTAACCGTTGTCTCGTGGTACTCAGGGTGAATGTTTTTCTGCATGGTTTCTCCTTGGTAGAGGCTGCCGGGTCGCACGGAATCATCCGAATGATGAGGTGGACGCCATGTGCGTGAACCGGCGCGTTGCGTGAACCGGCAGACAAAGCTAATTATGCCTGAGCTCCCGCTATGTGAGAAACCACCTGATCATGCGCGAGCCAAAGCCACGCTCTTGCGAGCCATTTCACGCATCACCCGCTCTATATAAGCGATCTCCGAGGCATCCCACGCGCGCTCATCAGCCCAAGAGCTGACCGAAATCACGCCAGCAACATCACCATCAACAAGTATTGGCAAGAACAACGCTGACTTAGAGCGCACCACCACAGGATCCTCAGCGATCCACGTATCCAAAGACTCAAGCTCGCTACGAGCCCCGCCATCCCATACACGCACCGCATACGGCGTCTCTATCGTCGGTGGCGTATGCGCCGAAATCCGGTACCACCACATTTCTGGAACCTGCAAACGAGCAGTCGCCGTCCGCGACCACACTGCGGCATATGGCCCCTCATCGGTCCACCCAGCCAACCGAACCGCATCAACTGCCAAAGTAGTGCCAATAGCATCCGCAGCGACCTGCGCTGCACGAACCATACTCGTCTCACGAGAAACCAACATCACGGCATCGTTACCAGCCTGCAGCAGAGCCAACGACTGCGCCTGCTGATCCACCAGCCGCAGATGCTCCCGGTTCAAATGATTCAAATCCGCCGCTACTGCTCGAATCTCCGGCGTTCCTGCCTCCACGTTGGCCCACGCCGTGCGCTCCCCCTCCACCTGCCGGCGCAACGTTTCTCGGAGCCCAAGCAACGGACCAGTCAAACTACGAACCGTCCGCCACGCCGTAAAAATCGCCAACAACGCAGCAAGCACGGTCGCAGTCAAAACAATCCGGGCACCATCACCAAGCATGTCCACCACTTGCGAGCGCCACGAAATCGCCGCCGCATCCAAAGTGGCCTGTACCGCCGCATTGTCTTGCATAGCGACTCCGTACAACGCCCGCGCCCTGACCATGTCTGCTTGCGGAGGCGTTTCTTCTTCGGCTGCTTTCGTCAGCAATCGGCTGGCCTCCACCCAAGCAGCCGTCGAAGCTCGCATCTGGGCAATCTGTTCCGAAAGATTTCCCACCCTGGATGTGTCATTCAATGGCCATAGCCATGCCAGACGCTGCACCGCATCAATATCAGTTGTGTACCTCTGAGAGAACCGATTCCACGGCGCCAGCAAATCAGCGGACGAAGAAGCGTCACCGATCTCAGCGCCTTGACTGGCAGTCACGGCAGCCGAGAAAGACCGCTCAGCCGAACGCAAATCATCCAACACCCGAACATTGGCGGCCCTGGCGGGCGCAATCACTTCCGCCTGCTTCTGCACCATTGAGGCGGCATGAGTGCTGATCCACGCTGATGAGCTCCCGATCAACACAAGCAACGCAATCAACAGCGTCGTGAAAAGAATCATCCTGGTTCGCACGGAAAGGGAACTCTTCGGTCCTGTCATGCCAGCTCCCTTCGACGCGCTCAGCCCTGGATTTGCAGCCTAGCAATGCCTTTAGCGCTCGCAGCCCCTGGGGGCCAACCGTCCGCTACTCCAACAATCAGTGTCAATACAACACGCGGTCGCGTAGATACAAGGAACGAGGGCATCTGCCCGCGCGGCCATCACCGCAGGATGCAGACACCCTCGCACCTCAATCTTCAAAGTTACTCACCCTGACTACCTCCGGCAGCCAGGTCACTCATCTTCAAGTTTGATACTGGAGTTCCGCTGCACCATCATCAAAAACTCTGCGTTGCTCTTCGTCTTCTTCATCTGCGACAGCAACAGTTCTAGCGCAGCCTGCGGCTCTAGCGCCGAAAGAACCCGACGCAGCTTCCACATGAGCTTCAATTCCTCGGAACTCATGAGAATCTCTTCGCGACGCGTACCCGAGGGGTTCACATCGACAGCGGGGAAAATTCGACGATCAGCGAGTTGACGCGACAACCGCAGCTCCATGTTGCCGGTGCCCTTGAACTCTTCGAAGATAACCTCGTCCATCTTCGAGCCGGTCTCAACCAGAGCGGTAGCCAGAATGGTCAACGACCCACCATTCTCAATGTTGCGGGCCGCACCAAAGAACTTCTTCGGCGGGTAGAGCGCACCAGAATCGACACCACCAGAGAGAATGCGTCCGCTTGCCGGAGCCGCCAAGTTATAAGCACGCCCCAACCGAGTGATCGAGTCCAGCAACACAACCACGTCGTGCCCCAGCTCGACCAGACGCTTAGCGCGCTCAATCGCCAGCTCGGCAACCGTGGTGTGGTCATCGGCAGGCCGATCAAAGGTAGAGGCAATAACCTCACCCTTAACCGTGCGCTGCATGTCCGTGACTTCCTCTGGCCGCTCATCAACGAGCACAACCATGAGGTGAGCCTCGGGGTTGTTCGTTGTGATCGCGTTGGCGATCGCCTGCAGCATCAGCGTCTTACCAGCCTTGGGCGGGCTGACAATGAGGCCTCGCTGTCCCTTACCAATCGGTGACACCAGATCCATGATTCGGGTGGTGTACACATTCGGTTCGGTCTCCAAACGGAGACGTTCTTGCGGGTACAGCGGCGTCAACTTATTGAATTCAACACGCCCTCGAGCTGCTTCTGGCGTGCCACCATTCACCGTGTCCAAACGCACCAATGCATTGAACTTCTGTCGCGCCGGGGGCTGCTCGCCCTCACGCAACGCTTTCACTGCACCGGTAACGGCATCGCCCTTACGCAACCCGTGACGCTTAACCATGGCCAACGGCACATACACATCACCTGGGCCTGGCAGGTAGCCACTCGTACGCACGAACGCATAGTTATCTAGTACGTCCAAAATGCCCGCTACCGGGACCAGAACGTCATCCTCACTGTAGGACTCCACCTGGTCATTGCTGAAGTCATCGCGACCACGACGACGGTCACGGTTACGGTTGCGGTTACGGCGGCGCCCACGGGAGTCATCTTCGTCACGGTTACGTCCACGGCGCCCACCCCGCTCACCGCGCTCGAAACGCTCCCCGCGCTCATCATCGCGGTTGCGGTTACGGCGGCCACCACGGTCGCCACGGTCCCGGTCACCGCGGTCCGAGCGATCCCGGTCACCGCCACGCTCATGGCGCTCTGTGCGCTCATCATCGCGGTTGCGGTTACGGCGGCCACCACGGTCGCCGCGATCACTCCGTCCGGAACGGTCATAGCCGTTCTGCTCCTGCCTGTCGGAGCGTCCCATACCCTCCACGGCCTGTTCATCACCCTTGTCTTCGCGCGTCTCATGCAAGCGCTCGCGGCCGGACTCCGACACGCGGGTCCGCTTCTCGTGATCTTGTGCGCCGTGATCTTCCCGCTTTTCACTGGCACGGCTCTGCTCACTGGTCTCCACGGATCTAGCGGAGCCTTCATGTGTTTGAGCAGGTCGCTCCGGCCGAGAGGAGTTGCGGCCACTACCGCGACCTGCTCCTTCAACCTCGCGAATAGCGGTGATCAAATCACCCTTACGCATCCCAGTGGTGTCAGGGATACCTATATTCCGTGCAAGTTCCTGCAGCTCCGCCAGACGCATCGTCGTGAGACCGCGACGCTTGGGGGCGGTTCCCACACCCGCTTCGGTGGTGTCGGTCACAAACGTTCCTTCCCCTCGGCGAGCAACTCGCTTCATTCCGAGGTTTTTGCCACGGCGGCCGAAGGATACGGCAGCATGTGGACGGCGGCAGAGAACGGGGCTGATTCACCGGATGTGAATACAGGCGCGTTCCTGGCGCCGTTTCGAATACGTGAAACTCTCAGCGGACACGGCATCGGAAAGCGGATACCGGTAAAGCGGATCGTCGCCGCATCGGGGGCACATCGCACGAAAGTGAACGGATCGAACAACAAGATCTAGGCCGCTGAAATGACCCGTCTCCTTAATGATCCGCAGGCCCCGTCAGATAAGGGTCAGAACAGGGTCTGATCAGGCGAGCGAAACATCTCCGCCAGAGAGCGCCTCAAGAGTAACACGCTCAACCCTCACACCTCTCGTCGGAACACCAGGACGAAGAACCTTCCACCCCTGACTACTACGACCAGCCACCACAGCCTCAACCACCGACACATCACCCGAAGAAGAGCCCAACACAAGAACACTCGGCCCCGCACCAGAGATCACAGCAGCCAGCCCTCGAGCTCTCAACTCATCAACAAGTTCCATCGACGCCCCCAGCGAGCCACGCCGCTGCTCCTGATGCAGCCACTCCCTCGTAGCAGGCAACAACAAATCAGGACGTTGCGACAACGCCAACGTCAACAACGCAGCCGTACCCGAATTCCGGGCAGCCTCACTATGGGGCACCGAAGCCGGCAAAACCGATCGCGCAATTGACGTCGGCAGCTGAGCCGTAGGTACAACCACCAACGGTTCAATATCCGGATGTAACGGAACCACCGCAGAGGCAAAACGTGGAACCGACTCGACCTGCTCGCCCGCCTCATCCAGTACCCACGACACAGTGGCACCACCAAAAACACTGGCAGAAGCATTATCAGGATGCCTCTCTAAACGAGAAGCAAGATCACTCACGGCATCAAGGTCGATCTGCACCTCACCTTGGTCCAGCGCATCACCCTGATTCTGCTCAGCCACGGCAATCAGCCCGAAACCCAATGCCACACCCGCCGTAATAGCTGCCGCCGAAGAGCCCATCCCCCGCCCCTGCGGCACCGTTGAAGCGCACCTCAACACCAAACCAACAGGAACCGCGACCCCGGCCTGCTCAAAAGCAGTACGCATCGACGCGTAAACAAGGTGCCTCTCATCACGAGGAACACCCTGATCATCACCATCGATCACGATGCTCAGCCCAGGGGTCTCCACCACGCCAGCTACATACGTATCCCACACCCCCAAGGCCAAACCCACCGAATCGAACCCGGGACCCAAGTTGGCCGAACTGGCGCAGGACCGCACCCGCACCGCTGTCCCCACCGGCAACACATCAACCACCGCGCTACCTTTCACCCTCAGCTCCCCACAACCCGCATCACAGAATTAACTCCGCGAACAACCCCCAAACTCGACACGGCCTTCACCGTCGCCGACAACGAGGCCTCACTACCTTGATGCGTCACAATCACCAACTCAGCATGACCAGACTCCTGGCCATCCTCATCTGCAGCAATCGACTCCTGACGAACCTGCTCGATTGACAAACCAGCCTCAGAGAACAACCCCGCCACCGACGCCAACACGCCTGGACGATCCTCAACATCCAACGACAGGTAATACCGAGTCTGAGCCTGCCCCGGATCCAACACCGGCAAATCCGCATACGCCGACTCCACCGGTCCACGGCCACCCTGCACACGATGACGAGCCTGGGCCACCACATCACCCATCACCGCCGAAGCCGTCGGCTCACCACCAGCACCAGGCCCATAGAACATCAACTCACCAGCCCCCGAAGCCTCAACAAACACCGCGTTGTAAGCCCCACGAACACCAGCCAGCGGATGCGTCACCGGCACCATCGCCGGATGCACCCGCACCGAAATACCCTCCCCCTCACCCACATCAGTACGCTCACAAATTGCCAACAGCTTGACCACACACCCCATGGCCCGCGCCGCACGCATATCTGCGCTTGTCACCTCAGTGATCCCCGTCCGGGAGACACCCTTCAACGCCACCCTCGAGTGGAACGACAACGACGCCAGAATCGCTGCCTTAGCCGCAGCATCAAACCCTTCAACATCCGCAGTTGGGTCAGCCTCGGCATAACCAAGCTGCTGAGCACGCTCTACCGCCTCATCGAACCCCATACCGGTCGAATCCATCTGATCCAGAACGTAGTTCGTCGTCCCATTGACGATACCGAGCACACGATTCACCGAATCGCCAGCAAGCGACTCCCGCAAAGGACGCAGCAACGGAATAGCACCAGCCACTGCAGCTTCATAGTGAATGTCCACGCCAGCTTTCTCAGCAGCCGCATACAGCGTCGGACCATCCTCAGCCAGCAACGCCTTATTTGCCGTCACCACACTCGCACCGTGATCAAACGCCCGCAGGATCAACGACCGCGCAGGCTCAATCCCACCAATAACCTCGATCACAATATCCGCGTTCTCCACCAACGACTGCGCATCAGTAGTGAACAACTCCGCCGGCAACCCCGACGCAGAACGATCCACCCCAGCCCGGCGCACCGCCACACCCACCAACTCCAACGGCGCACCAACCCGCGCAGCTAAATCCTCAGCCCCCTCAGTCAGCACCTTCGCAACTGCAGAACCAACCACACCAAAACCAAGCAACGCCACACGAAGCGGAACCTGCCGAGAGTCATCGTTCATCACTGGACTGCTCACCTCTACTACATCAACTTGTACACAACACACTCGACCAGACCAGAACGCAAACCAACGAACCAGTCCCCATCAACACACGCCGCAACAACCCCCAACCCGACAACACACCACCAGTGCCATCACCCTTCGTCCACATCCAAAGCCAAGATGTCCTCCACCGTCTCACGCCGAACAATCACTCGCGCAGCACCATCGCGCACCGCAATCACCGGTGGACGCGGAACATGGTTGTACTGGCTCGACAACGCACGGCAATACGCGCCCGTGCCAGGAACCGCAACAAGATCACCCGGCACCAAATCATCTGGCAAATACTCATCCAGCACCACGATATCGCCGCTCTCACAATGCTTTCCCACTACCCGCGACAACACCGGCCCAGCCTGCGAAACCCGCGAGGCCAACGTCGCACTGTAGTCAGCCTCATACAACGCCGCCCGCACGTTATCGCTCATCCCACCATCAACCGACACATACCGACGCCGACCACCACCTGGCAACGCAACGTCCTTACACGTCCCCACCTCATACAACGAATATGTGCTCGGCCCCACAATCGAACGCCCTGGTTCCACCGAAACCACAGGAACCTCAACACCAACCTGCTCAGCCTCACACTGCAACAACACCGCAAACTCCTGCGCAATACGCGAAGGCGGCATCGGCTCATGCTCACTGGTGTAAGCAATCCCAAACCCACCCCCAAGATCAAGCTCAGGAAGCACCCTGCCCTGCTCATCACGGCATTGCGCCAACAAACCCAACAAACGACGCGCCGCTACATGGAACCCATCTGAAACAAAAATCTGACTACCAATATGGCTATGCAAACCCACCAAACGCATATGCCGCCGGGAACGAATCGCCTCCACCGCCTTAGCCGCCACCCCCTGAGCCAATGAGAAACCAAACTTCTGGTCCTCATGCGCCGTAGCGATGTACTCGTGCGTATGGGCCTCCACCCCCACTGTCACCCGCACCATCACCCGCGCAACCACCCCCAGCCGTGCCGCAACCCGCTCCACCCGATCAATCTCGTCAAACGAATCAACCACCAGACGCCCCACCCCATACAACAGCGCCTGCTCGATCTCCGCCACTGACTTGTTATTGCCATGCATTCCGATCCGCCCAGCAGGGAACCCCACCCGCTGAGCCACCGCCAACTCACCACCAGAACACACATCAAGACTCAGACCCTCATCCATCACCCACCGAGCAACCTGCGTGCACAAAAACGCTTTACCCGCGTAATAAACATGGGCCCGCCCCACCCCGAACGCCGACTCGAACGCCTCTTTAAACGCACGCGCCCGATACCGGAAATCCTTCTCGCTCATCACATACGCAGGCGTACCAAACTGTTCAGCAACAGTGAGCGCATCCACCCCATCAACACTCAATCGGCCACGCTCATCACGGCCAGTTCCCCTGGGCCACAGCTGCGGCAGCAACTCGTTGACATCCGATGGCGTCGGCAGCCACAACGGCGGCCCCCCATACCCTGAAGCATGCATCGCTCCAGCCTCATGCGCGCGCATCTCAACCTCGAATCGCTCGACAACAAGACAGAGCCCCGCGGCGCAAACCACATCGACCGAAGCGGAACCACACCGACAGCCCTCACTTCTGAGTGTGTCAGCTCCATCCATCCGCAGGAACACATCACTAATCCGTGAGATCCCCTACAACACCAAAGCCACACAAAACGCCCATCACACACGATGCGGCAACGCCACCCCCAACGCAGCCACGCCATCATCGACAACGCTCAGTACAGAACGCGCAACAGGCACCGGCAACCACCTCGCCTCCTGCACCAACTCCCCCACCGCCAACAGATGACGAGCCACCAGCCTCGGCGAGGACGTAGCCACCGCCTGCTCCAGCACAAACGGCCACGAAATCAAAAGCACACTCAGCTGCTCTATACGGCGACGATCACCACCAGACACAACGCCCCTGCAATATTCATCACCACTACGAACAGTCAGCGCAGCCCGAAGCCGAGCATGAGCAACCACAAATGCAGCATTGCCTGCTTTTCTCGCCAATAACTCTGTTGAATACAGCTCCACCGCACGCGCAGGAGCAGCCAGCAACAACGCCCACGCCACCACCGCACTGCCCAGCGCATCGACGTCTTCTTCCCGCAACAACTGGCCATCAATCTGCACCAGAGCACAACGGACCTGGTGCGTTTTTTCTTCATACTTGACTCGTACTCCTTGGGCAGGAGTAACCACACGCTCCACACAGTCCCCCACTGCAGAAGCACAGCCACTGAGGGCAGCAACAAACACCTCTTCGCGAACCCCACCCCCCTGAGCAGCTTCTATCTGAAGACACGACCCACTACCTAGCCACAATCGCAACCCACCATCCTGAGTAGGCAATAGGGCAGCATGGTCCTGCTGCCCTATTAGCTCCAACTCAACATCAAGCCCCCTACCTGCAGGTCGCGCGGCAGCAACCCCCGGAATCTGCACCACCTGATCAGCAAGAGCAGACTGCCACCTTGAAGGGTCGCCACCAGCTGCGAGTAACTGCGGCAACGGAGTACGCCACGTACGGAGGCCATCAACTGGACGCAGCGCAACTTTCCGGAGCAACACTCGTGATCCACCGAGCCGTGCAATCAGGTCATTTTCCACGCAGGAAGAAATTTTTCGAGCCAACTCCACGACTGATAACTGCCCAACCATCACGCGGAATGCCCCCTGTGTGAGCTTCTATTTCAGTGCTGCCCGTTGAGCTGATAGCCTGACCTACGTCCCGAGCCCCCTTAGCTCAGGGGATAGAGCACCGCCCTCCGGAGGCGGGTGCGTAGGTTCGAATCCTACAGGGGGCGCCATAGAACGGTAGTGGCCCCGGACCAGCGATACTGGTCCGGGGCCACTACCGTTCTCATGTGGCGTTTAGCCGATCTTGCCGGTAAGGATCTTGTCCGGAACGTTGAACGCGGTAAACGAAAGCTTGAGCTTCACCTCACGTCCGGCTACTCCAGGAGCAGCCGCGACACGCACCGTTGCCGTCTGAGTTTTCTTGTCGAACTTCACATCGATCGACTGCGCATTCTTGGAGAAGACATCTCCCGTAGCTTTTTCGATCCCGAAGGCTTTGCGCGTCGCCTCATTGAGCTCTTTAGACAAAATCTCCTTGGCTCCAGCCGGCTCAGGCTGAACAACCAACCCAGATGAACGGTTCGTCGAGCCATTCATCTTGATCTTCCACTCAAGCACGCCACCAGCCTTCGCTGTGGCTTGCTCGGGAATGACAGAGAAAGTGGGGTCGGGATCGTCATCAACAACCTCGACAAGACCAATGGGGTTACGCACCACAATCGGCCCGCGCGTTTCAATACCGATCTGTTTACGCACCGTCTCATCGTCAACAGTATTCCCCTCCACAGTGAAGGGAAGATTCACTGACTGCTGTCCAGGCTTGACCTGCACCCAGCTGACGTTAGAAAGATCTTTATCTCCATCCTTACCCGCGGCATCCGTAACAATTCCGACCTGAGCCGGAGCCGTCACGCGCCCCTGAATCGGCAAAGTCACATTAATTTGATGACGCTTGTTTCCCTCGTTAACACGGACAACTTTCGTTGGGGCCTCAATAATCGCCGGAGGAGGCGTGGCCGTCATTCCCCCTTGCCCTCGAGCAATAGACATGTCGAGAACAGCAATATCGCTTGCAGAAGAAGCAGTGAAACGGATACCGCCTAGAGTTTTCCCCTGAACTCCATCAGGCAGATCAACCCGCCACAGTTGGGCAAGGTCACGCACGTGTGATCCCTGATCCGTTGGTTCTTTCCCACCTAGACGGGACAAGTTCACGGGGGCCGTGTGCAGCTCTTTGCCTTGGGCATCGAGAAGGGTTGCCTTCATACGGGCAGCCTTCGGCCCGCGAACCACGATGCGCGCTTCAAAAGAGTCACCTCGTTGAAGAGGTGTCGGCGCAGCGAATTTGATCCCGCCAGCTTGCCCCTGATCCAGAGGCATGTGGAGCGCAAATCCGTTCCGGGAGTCATTATCCAACCAGTGCGGGGAAGCGCTGCGGTCAGAGTCGGTGCGGCATTTCTCCGCAGTGCACCACGTGGCGCGATCAGTGGGGGTGCCTGTCAGACCTTTGGTCGACGTCGCTCCCAGCGCATTCATCACAGTGATGCGGTTTCCTCCAAGTGGCAGCGCCGTGACGCTATTGGCCCCAGCACCTTTGGCGGTTTTCCGACCATCCAAAACTTGCTGAGCATTACGATCCCCAAGAAGGAACGCCCGAGCGGTTTCTCCCGCGTACGTCACAAAAGCATCGCGCTGCTGTTTGGCACTGATTCGCGTTTTTGCTGGACAAGCAGCACGAGTGCCATCATCCAGTCCTGCTGCTACGCCCAAACCGGGAGTCCACTCCGTGTTGAAGAAGTTATGCACTCCCCCGGTGAGAACGAGGCTGGAATGGAATGCTGCCCCGGCGCCGTAACGACCCGGTGCGTCGGTGTAGATCTGCCCTTCAAGACCAGTGACGTCACCGTCACAGGTAGGCAGCATGGACACGGAAGGCACATTAGGAGTGCTGATGCGCCCGAAGTTCGTGGGCGCAAGAGTGAGAACCCCAGCCACGCGCCATGGGTCATTGGTGGTGCTATCGAGTGCTGTGCGCCCCACCCCTTCCCCGCCACGAGAGTGTCCGATAAGCATCGTTTTTTTCAGGTCGAATGCTGTTTTACCTTGCCACGACACTGACGAAGGAGAGGAAGCCGCGGTAGCAAGAAGCTTCAGGTTCGCGCGAGCTACAACGGAGCGAGCTGCGGCGCCTTTGTCTGGGAGTTCTTGGTCGTTAGCTGTGACGGCGTTCGCATCAATAGAAACGGTGTAGTACCCCTGCGCTGCGAGCGCTTTCTGGGCATAGTCGTATCCGCGATAGTTCGGGACTTCGCGAGCGCCTTGAGGACAAGGCCACTCTGAGACGCTCTCTTTGGCGGCATTGGTGCAGGTGTCGAAAAACCCGTGCAAGAAGAAGATGACAGGTCGGTTACCGGGCGCACCGACCGGCTCCACGACGTGCCCTCGAATGACATTGTTCTTCTTGATCTGCGGCACGAAAACCGAGCCATGCTGATAGTCGAATGAGCGTGTCTTATAGGTGCCTGCGTTTGTCTGCGCAGATTGATCGTTAGTGGTGCGGGCTGCAGTGCCCGAGACGGCTTGAGCAGAGGTCGGAGTGAAAACAGGTGCGGTAGCTGATCCGGTAGCGAGGAGGAGAGCAGCGCCGAAAGACCCTGCGCGAGGGTGTTTTCGGATGAAACTAGACATGGTGGCTCCATCGTGCGAGACAGGTAGGGCCCGAGACATAACCGCCTTAGGGGCGGTTTTTTAATGTCTGGGGTAGTAGGGTGCCCGCGCGAAAACGGGGGTCCATAGATATATTGCGCCTGCAAGGCAGCCCTCGTCCAGCTGCACGTTTAGCTGTTTCTCAGCGGAAGTAAATAGATGTTTTTGTTTTCCACCACTTCATATAGGTGGATTTCTCCACCCCAACTATATTGGCATTTTGCCGGGAATGACCCCGCACCCTTGAGAGGAACACCTCATTTCCACAGGCGCAGTAGAGAAAAATTTGACCACCCGTAAAAGAACTTATTTCTTCGCCATGGATAGCTTTATGCCACCTCAGGTTGAATATCTGCACACATGAAACCGTGACACCGCCCGTATTGCACAGCTGCAACAACTGCTCTCGCTTGCGTTTCATCGTTTGCAACAGGAGGCGCTTCGGCCGCAGAACACGCTGCTAATGACAATGCCAATGCAACGGCAGCCAACCCGATATCAGATCTCATGAGGCACTCCGCGACGCTGAATAAACCGACCACACCAGTATCCCCACCACGCACCTCAACCCATGGAAGCCCCCGGCGCGCGTCGCACAACTAAAGCACTACGAACCGCTCTTATAACGGAATAACCGCATGCACGGAACTGAAGAGAACGCCGAAACACTGAGGGCACCCACTCCCCCAACACCCCCTGCCCTCTAGCCCAAAAGCGCACAGCCACATATGCGACTACACACCTCGAAAAACGTATCGACATAAAGCGTCACAGATAGACGTGACCACGACACCAACCACCACAACCTTTGAACACCAACCCACAAGAGCGACAACGCATTCACCACTTCTGATGAAATGCGCGAAACGTCACTTGCCTCTCGGAGTGCCCCATGAACACCCCTGATGATTCCACCGTGCCTCTACCCAACTCACCGGCCACCTCCCGCGCTGCCCGGTCCAGGAAAGTCCCCTGGCTGATTCGGCGAGCGAACCTTCCCAACCCCCAGCTCAACGACCCCCGCACCGAAACCCAAGCTTTACGTGAAGCAATCAGCGACATTTGGCGAAGGATCTGGGCAGTAGCCTTCGGGAGCCTTCTGATCGTTTCCCCTTTGACCGCCCTGCCCTACCTACTCAGAAGCCCCGGAAGCGCCGAAAATGCCCTAGCCACATGGTGGGATACCGAATTCCAAGGAAACGCTTTCGAAGGACTCGAACCATCAGCCGTCGCTTCTGGGTTCGCAGCAATCGTGGTAACCCTTTTCGTCGCGCACACCATGCAAGGACAAGTCCCGCCCTCCCCTTCCGAGAACGACATGAACACGCACATCGAAGCCAAAGCGCGTGTCATTGTTCTAGACATCCTCGTCTCCTATGTAGGAGCCACCGGCGCTGCATTCAGCTGGCTACTGATCCAGCTACCCGAAGACGGGAAAAAAGCTCAGTCAGCAGACTTCCTCATTCCCCTCGGCAGTGTCCTGATCTGCAGCGCACTGACCGCTCTCACCTCACGATCCACCGAATCGTTACATCTGCTGCAGCTCATGGACAAACTCCAAAAAGCGAACCTGAATTCTGCAGTACAAGCCTATGAAAAACACATCCATAATGCCGAGCGCAGGGGAGTCATCATCGATAAAACAGGTCTCCCAATCCGTGAATCCCTCAAATCATGGTCACACGGCTTCCCCATTTCACCCACGATCTACGTAGCCCTCGGATGGATTCTTTTTAACCTCGCCTTGGGTGTAGTTAGAGGCGGTTTTTCCCTAGCCCTTATCGCCGTGATTATCGTCTTGGCCACCATTGGTTGCCTCTTGAGCTTGGCCCTCCTATCGATCATCATCGATGGAATTGTCACCCAAACCATCGGAGGACGACTCGGAATATTCACCACCCGATTGTTCTTCATCAGCATTCTTTTCCTGATCTATCTCCTCACCGGAATCATTCTTTTTTTCCTTCACCCTCCTGTAGGGCTCCTCATGACCACCTTCGCCTTCCTCCCCCTTGGAGGAACCTGGCTCAGCATCCCCCACCCCAAATTCACCGAATCAATCGGCGTCGCCCTCAAACGTCGCGGCATCCTCTTCGCAAACATGAAGCCAGGACGGATCTAGCCTCTGCCCCAACCGACTACGCGTACAGCCCATCACCACCGAGGCACCGTATAGGTGACGTAATCCAACAAATGTGATGAGTTAGTCAACGCAACTCACGAAAACCAGACGCGTCGAGAGGAATTCACATGCCAACAACCACACGAGTGTTTCTCGCGCAGTACCCCAACGGCGAACCCACCGACGAAGACCTCCGCATCGAAGAAACCCAACTCACCACACCCGAACCCGGCCAAGCCCTTCTCCAAACCCTCTCCCTGTCCCTAGACCCCTACATGCGCGGACGTATGAGCCAAGCCGAGTCTTACTTCCCACCACTAGAACTCGGCAGCACAATCGTCGGCGGAACCGTCTCCCGTGTCCTTGAATGCCCCGGCGGCGAACTCACCCCCGGAGACCTCGTCCTGGGCTACGGCGGATGGCAAACCCACTCCGTAGAAAACGTCGCCCACCTCACCCGCCTCGACCCCGACAAAGCACCACCCTCCACCGCATTGGGCATCCTCGGCATGCCCGGATTCACCGCATACGCAGGGCTACTCCTGCTTGGAAAACCACGCCCAGGAGAAACCGTCGCCGTCGCAGCAGCAACCGGCCCCGTAGGCTCCGCCGTAGGACAAATCGCCCGCATCCACGGCGCCCGCGCAGTCGGCATCGCCGGCGGAGAAGCCAAAACCGCATACCTCAAAGAACTTGGCTTTGACGCCGCCTTGGACCACCGCAGCTCCACCTTCGCCGAGGACCTGGCCACCGCCACCCCCGATGGCATCGACGTCTACTTCGAAAACGTCGGCGGACACGTTTTCGACGCCGTCCTGCCCCGCATGAACACCTACGGACGCATCCCCCTGTGCGGCCTGGTATCTGGCTACAACTCCACCGACCTACCTGCCGGCCCCGACCGCAGCAGCCAACTCATGGGCACCATCCTCAAAAAATCCCTCACCGTCCGCGGATTCATCCAAACCGAATTCCAGAAAGACCACTACAGCGACTTCCTGCGCGACATGACCACCTGGATCAACGAAGGAAAAATCCAATACAAAGAAGACATCGTCGAGGGCCTGGAAAACTCCCGTGAAGCTTTCCGCGGCTTACTCACCGGCAAAAACTTCGGAAAACTCATCATCCACGTCGCTGAATAACCCCACTAGGCCGGGACAGTCCACGGACTGCCCCGGCCTAGTGCCGCTACACCACCGAATACCGATCCTGCCCAACAACAACAACCTCAGCCCCCCGCACCCCGTCATAGCGACCAGGAGTACACGTCAACATCACTACCTGAGCCCGCTCACCGATACTTTCAAAAGCCGCAGTAGTAGCCACAATGCGCTGCGGATCGGAATACCCGAGCGCATCGTCAATCACCACCGGCACCCCCTCCCCCGGCTCCACCAACTGCGCCACCGCCAACCTCACCAAAATCGACAGCTGCTCCTTGGCACCACTGGATAACGACTCAAACGGCACATTCACCCCGTGCAGCACCCGCTCCTGCACCTGGAGATCTTCAGCCACCACCACATGAAAAGACGGTCCGTACACCAACCGTCCCAACCGTTCAACCTCAGCCCTAAACGGCGCGACATACGCAGCCTTAGCCTGCGCACTGTGCTCCCGCAGCACCTCACGCAACATCCGTGCTGCCTCCGCACGTCGCGTCACCACCTGCGCATCATGCTCAGCCACTTCCAACTGCGAAGCAGCCTCATCCAACTGCTCTGCCCTACCCTGACCACCCGCCTGCTCCAGCACAGCCTCAATACGCACCAACTCACGCTCAGCATCAGCCAACCGAGACCGCGCGCCCTCCACCCGACGCTCCACCGCCACCAACTGTTCTTCACCTGTAGCAGCTTCCTGTGCCGCTTGCCGAGCCTGCTCATGCTCCACCTGCGCCTCCTGCACAGCAGCTACGGCACGGACCACTCTCTCGTTAACGTCTTCATCGCTCAGCTGCGCACGCGCCGCCTCCAACTCACTTTGCCGCACCTGCAACTCACGCCGACCAGCCACAAGATTCGCCTCAGCAGCAGTCGCGGCTTCCCTCGCCTCTGCAGCGGCAACAGCGGCCTCTTCCCCACGTACTCGAAGACGCTCCACCTCATCCGCAGCTGACTCCTCAGCCTCCACCAGCGCACTTAATGCCACCTCCGAACCGTCATCAGCCGCATCGCTCTTATCCTCAGCACCATCCGTTCTCAGAAGCATCGAGGCAAGCGCACCTTCTACTTCCTCAAGACGATCGCGCATCCAACTAATCTCATCACCGGCCAACAACGCGCTGCGCTCAGCTTCACCCCTCTCAATCTCAGCCTCCACCACAACTCGTCGCGATGCCTGACGGTGAGCCTCCTGCATGCTGTCCACCCCGCACTCTTCTACTAGTAACCGCTCCACCTCACGTTCCGCACGACGCACCTGATCAATGTGCTCAGCCGCCCCCGCCTCAGGAACCCACCGGAAAGCCGCCACACCAGGAACCACTACCTCAATGGGCTCACACAGCACCCATTCACTCTCATCTTCGCCCAGCTCAACTGCAGCACCATCAACCTCAACTGCAGCCGAACCAGCCAATGCACGCCCCGTCACCCGCGCTGAAGCCGCCCGCTGAGCAATACGTGCCACCTCCACTTCCCGCTCAGCAGCCTCAAGCTTCTCTCGCAGCTGCGCATCTACACGCAACTCCTCCAACTCATTACGTGCTCGCCCCAGCCGCGCTGCCACGTCATCTACACGCGCAACACGTTCACTCAACCGCTGCTTCTCTTGCTCCAACGCACCCTGCCTCCGCCGCTGCCGCGCAGCCGCCACCGCACGCCGGCAAACACGAGAGTGACTCTCAGCCTGCGTTATTTCTTCCCCCACCTGCTCAGCACGAGTTGCCATCTGTGTTCGCTGTTGCGCAGCGGCGGCGAAATCTTTCTCCGCTTCCTGTACCTGCTGCACACGCCCAGCGACATCATCAATCAGCACCTCCCGGCGAGCTGCCTGCGACTGAGAGTCCTCCTGCACACGAAGAGCTTCCGTAAGCGCATGCTTAGCCGCAGCCTCGCGTTCTCGAGCCGTATCAGCTTGTTCCCGCCGCGTTGCCCATTGCCGTGCCTGGTTTTCGGTCTCCTGAACTTTTACGCGTAAATCGACGATGCTGGCGCTGATGTTCGCATGCCGCTTGACGTCCCGGTCAACTTCCTCAACCGCGCGTTGAGCTGCATCCCGCTGTTCTTGGGCAGCTGCTACATGTGCAAGCGCTTTTTCGTATTCGCCTTTGGGGCGCCCAGTGGAGGGGGTGAAGTAGCGGGTGTATTCGCTCTCGACAGCAGTAAGAATGGTATCCCCGTCGCCGCCAGCATCAGTACCAGCTCCGCTTGCGGCGTCAAGCGCGGCGCGTAGTTGTGTACTGCCTTCTAGACAGATGGGGGCAAGTTCGCTGCCTTGCAGGAGACGCAGGGCATCCCATAGTGGGGTGTCTACGTATTCTTCCAGTATTTCGGTGGCTCGTTCATGGGCGGCGACGCCGGAATGGTTTTCGGTGCGTGGAGTAGTGATGTGCAGGGTTGTTTTTCCGCCGCGGCCTCGTGCCCCATTGGCGCCGCGCTTTGCCCATCGTTTGGCGTAGGAAAAGCGATATGGGCCAATGCTGGCTTCGAGTTCAACGTAGGGAGATTCGTCTTCGCCGATGGGGTGAGCTTCAGTGATGGCTTTGTGGCTAGAGCTGTCTTTGTATCGGAAGAGCAAGTCGATGGCTTCGATGAGGCTTGATTTTCCTGCTTCGTTGGGGCCTTCGATGATGATCACGCCCGTGTCGGGAAATTCGACTGTGGTTTCGGTGATTCCTTTGAAGTTGCGGACGGTTAGGGCGTGAAATTTCATCGACGTACTCCCGCGGAGAGACGGAACAGCAGGGATAGGGCATCACGAGCTGCGGCAGCGTCCTGATCATGTGGGGTGCTGGCGCGTTGTTCAAGTTCGCGTGCGGCAGATGCGACGAAGCCGGAAAGTCCCATTGTTTCTACGTCGGTGCCTTCGACAGCGACGGCGATGTCTTCATGTCGTTGCCAGGAGAAGAGCGCAGCTAGCGAGGTGGAGTATCGCTCGAGGAGGGTATCCAGTTCTGCTTTGTCGGTGAGGCTGAGGGTGCCACGCAAGATTGTGCGCACGACGGTGCGGTCTTTGGGGTCTATGGCTGCTAGTCGGCTGTCGAGGTCAACGATGTCTTCTCGGCTGTTGAGGTCAGCCTCGAGGGTCAGGAAGGTCCAGGTACCGACATGGATGGGGGTGACCTCGACGTGCCTGGCGCTGTCGATGTCGACGATGAGGACGTCGCCGGGCAGTTTTTCCACGAAGTCGGTGACTTCACAGGCTCCGCTGTAATGGATTCGCCCGGTGTTTCCTACAGAAAGACGGGAGTGCCTGTCTCCCAGGGCGATGTAGTTGACAGCGCCGCACTCCAGGGCGCGTTCCATGGTGGCCAGGCGCATGGTGGCCGGGTTGTGTGAGTCTGGATCGATGAGGTCAACGCTGCCGTGACCAAGTGCGATGCGGGGTAGATCCCCGGGGCCTTCGAGGGTGTCAAGTTCGCGGCCAAGTAGGTCTGCGCGGGGGTCGTTTGATGGCAGTGGTGCGGCGACGATTTCGAACCCTAAGCCAGTGTTTGTGATTCCGGTATCGAGGACGTGGACGTTCTCGGGTACGTGGTCGAGCCATGCTGGTGAGGTGTAGATGGAGACGGCGTTGAGAGCATCGTGGTTGCCGGCAAGGAGATAGATGGGTAGTCCCACGCTGCGCATCGCGTCGATAGAACGGTGGACTGTGGCAGGTGCGACGAGGTTGGAGTCGAAAACGTCGCCAGCAACCACGATGGCGTCGGCGTTGTGGCTATGTGCGAGTTCACCGATAGTGCGGATGGCATCGATGCGTGCGGCTGTGTATCTGGCTTGGGCTTCTCCTGCTAGATAGTGGCGTGTCATACCGAGCTGCCAGTCGCTGGTGTGCACGATCCGCATGTGGGGCTCCGTTCGCTGTTCTCCACCTGCCGAAGAGGTTGTCGCGTTCAACGTACAGGGCAGCGGCGACGTTCTTGTCTGAGATCGTGTCTTGTGTGTGGCTAGTGGGCACGGTGGTACGTCACTTTTGAGGACCAGATTTTGTGTAGGCCGGTGGTGCGGCCGCTGCGTGGGGCGTCGTACATGTAGCCATTTCCGGCGTATATGCCCACGTGGTGGGCAGGGGATCCGAAAAATACGAGATCGCCAGGTTTGGGATTTTTTATGTGGGTGGTTGCTGCTTGTTGTTGCGCTGCTGTGCGTGGCAGGGAGATGCCTGCTTTTCGGAAGATGTGTTGAGTGAACCCGGAGCAGTCGAATCCGCTGGTGCTGGTGCCTCCCCATACGTATGGAATACCGGAGAGGTTTTTCGCCATTTCAAGGACAGCTGTTTTATGTGTTGGTGCGGATGCGGCGCGTGTGGATTTTTTGGTGGTTGGTTTTTTCTGGGTGTGGCGGTGTGTTTTTTTCGGTGATGCGGTGGGTGGTGTGTAGAGGCGTGGATGGGGTGTGCTGCGTTTACCTGGATGGAGTCGGGGGCCGTGTGGTGCTTTCTCGAAGGGTTGTGCAAGTGCAGGTTTGTGTTCAGGTTTCGGTGTGCTGGGGGTGGCTGGTTGTGTTGGAGCGGGCTGTCGGGACGGGGGTGTGGGAGTTTGGGCAGCTGGTGGGGTTGCGGGGCGTGAAGGTGCGGGGGTTTGTTGGTTAGCTGAAGGTGCGGGCTGAGGCGTACTGGTGGTTGCGCTGGCGCAGGTTACAGGTGCAGGTTGCTGGGGTGGGGTGTCTTTTTTACCTACTAATTGTGGAAGGTAGACACGAGCACCGGTGGTGGTGTTGGGGCTGGTCTGGGGTGGTGGTGTTGGGGCTGAGGTGACCAACGGTGGTGGCTGGGGAGTTGGGTTTATTACTGCGGCGCAGGGGCAGTCGGTTGTGGCTGCGGCTGACAGTTGTGCCGCGGAGGGGACAGGTTTTCTGTGCTGGGTTGCAGTGCGAGTGGCGTTGGTGGCAGCTGTGTTGGATGTTGTCTCTGCGTGTGTTTTTGCGTTGGCCAAATCAGTTGAAGTGTTGTGTGGCGGCGGTGTTGTGCGCGCAGTGACCGTAGCGGTGGTGGGGTTTGGTGTAGGGCTGTGGGGGGCATCGGTCAGTTGGGCTGAGGCTAGTGCTGAACCGGCCAGGACAATTCCGCCGGTTAGCACAGCTCCTGATGCGGTGCGTGCGATCCATGGTGAGTCTGCTGCGACGCGGCTCCACATGTGATCGCCGGGGACGCGAACACGGTGGCGCGCTGAGGCCTCGTGTGGTTGGAGGCAGGCTCGTGGGGGTGGCGGGATAGTCGGCATCAGAACTCCTGAGGGAGGCGGTCATGAGTTCTCTCATCCTTGACCGCGCAGCCCTGACCAGGTGTGCCGTCCCCAGCTGTGTTTTCTGTTCAGTGGATTATTGCCAGGTTGTGGAAACTGTGTCCGTTGTTCAGGACTTCTCTGCTGGCTCCACGAACAGGTAATCGGCTAGCTCATCTCCGAGCCACAGCGCTTTGTCTGAACCGACTTTCTCGCCGTAGAGGACCACGCCATCGCCGTCGCGGCGCGGAATGACTACGGCTCCGGGGGTCACTCCGGCGCGAGACATTTCGGAAAGAATGTCTGCCTCTGCTTGCAGATGCTCACCGATGCTGCGCAGCACCACTGGTGTGTCGTCAGGCACTGCTCCGATACGCAGTGCCTGTGCGATCGGTTGTGGCTCCTCACCGAATGCTTCCAAACCTGGAATGGGGTTTCCGTATGGGCTGCGGTCGTAGTCCTTCAAAATGGCCAGTATTTTGCGCTCCACACGGTCGCTCATGACGTGTTCCCACCGGCACGCCTCTTCATGGACGTACTCGATTTCCAGACCGATCACGTCGGTCAACAGTCTTTCGGCGATACGGTGTTTACGCATTACACGTGTAGCTAGGTCACGGCCAGCCACAGAGAGTTCGATCGTCCGGTCGGGCATGACTGTTAAGAGCCCGTCGCGTTCCATACGCGCCACCGTTTGCGACACCGTCGGGCCGGAGTGTTCCAGTCGCTCCGCGATGCGTGCACGCAGAGCTGGCACACCTTCTTCCTCAAGTTCGAGGATGGTGCGCAGATACATCTCAGTCGTGTCGATGAGGTTGCTCACGTCCTTAGTCTGACACCCCTGATGAGGTGTGACTATCCATGGCGTTCGCCAGAACGTGTCGCGTGAGCAGAAAAGCCGCTCCACCACACCCCACGTGCGACCAGCACGACTCCAGGAACATCGGGTAGCGTCAACATCTTCGAGGCCAATACGTATGAATCCAGCCTCCAATCCGTTACCTCGCTTCGAGGCAACGGCCCCCCCTTGCACACCCAAACGTCCCGAAAGGTGCTCTCGGTGGTCGATCGCAAAGCTCTCGTCGCTCGCCTGTTCAAACTCGGCGTGACCTATGGACCGATCGCCTACGAAGGCGTGATGCGTAACCGTGGCGCCATCGAACATGTCGCCCGCAAATCTTTTACACGCAGCACCACCTACGAACACATGGCCTACGAGCACGCAGCGGGCCTGGTTAACGGCAGTGTTCTGCTCACCTTCGATGGCGATACCCGCGTATACGTGGTGTTCAGCGGTGATCGGCCCGTAGCTACCCACCCGGCGGTCCCCACTCCTATTGATCGCCTCCTAGAGAACTACGACATCACTCGACGCCTCACTCCCGAACAATGGGTACGCGAAAACGCTGAAGCACAAGCTCTCAAGTCCAGTGCCAGTGTGAGTAGCCGCCTACGCGGAATTCCACGGGCTATCACCCGTGGTTCTGCTGCCAGCCGCGCAACGATCCGCATCACCCCGCGTGTCTCTACATCTACACCTGCGGAAAAAACACCGACCGAAAAGACAGGGACAGACAGCCCCTCCTCGCAGGACTGACCCAACTCACGCAATCTCACAAAAGCGGCGACAGCACCACCGCAGCCAACATCGCCACCAGAGCGACCCACACGATCACTTTGCGTACCCGGGGAGTCATCGACGCGTCCTTTCCATGAGGGGAAACCCAAGACTAATCACCCTGGACCCTGACCCGGTATGTCAGCGACAAGCAAAGGGGCCTGCGCCGCATCTTGATGCAAGCGCAAGGCCCCTTTGCTCATTGATCTATGTGTCAGGCACCTACTAGCCAGTGACGGATTGGGTCCATCGTGAAGTAGATAAGGAACATCACGGTCACCACCCACATCAACGCGTGAATCTCCCGGAATTTGCCCTTGGCTACCTTGATCGCAACGAACGCGACAAACCCCGAACCGATACCAGCCGTGATCGAGTACGTAAACGGCATCATCACCATCGTCAAAAATGCGGGGATCGCGATCTCTAGGTCACGCCAGTCAATGCTGCTGACCTGCTGCATCATCAAGAAACCAACCACAACAAGAGCAGGTGTCGCCGCCTCGTAAGGAACAACCTCAACCAACGGAGTCAGGAACATAGCTACCAGGAACAAAACCCCCGTCACCACCGACGCCAACCCGGTACGAGCTCCTTCAGCCACACCCGAGGTCGACTCGATAAATCCTGTGTTCGAGCTTGTCCCTGCAGCACCACCAACAATCGCAGCGCTGGCATCAACCACAAGAATGCGGGAGGCATTCACCGGCGTTCCTTCTTCATCAAGAAGGTCAGCCTCAGCACCGATGGCGACCATCGTCCCCATCGTGTCGAAAAAGTCGGCCAGCACCAGCGTGAACACGAGAAGCAACGCCGTCAGCGCCCCCACCCGCTCTACAGAACCGAGGAGGTCGAAGTGACCAAGCAGCCCAAGATCAGGGGTAGCGATCGGCGAATTCGGCAAACGTGGAATGTTCAAGCCCCAACCTGTGGGGTTTACCAATTTGCCAGCAGCATCTTTCTGACCACCAATGTTGAATAACGCCTCAACAAGAATGGCCAGCCCTGTTGCACCAACAATTCCGTACAGAATCGCGCCCTTAACCTGACGAACCAGCATCGTCACGATGGCCAGCAGCCCAACCACGAACACGAGGCTTGGCCATCCGGCCAAGAAACCACCCGGACCAAGTTGCACCGGTGTGCCCTCGGCCTTACGCACAATCCCAGCGTCATACAAACCAACAAAAGTGACGAAGAGGCCAATACCGACACTCATCGCCGTCTTCAACTGCGCCGGTATCGCGTGGAACACCGCCTGACGGAACCCAGTCAGCACCAGCACAAGGATGACAATTCCTTCGATTACCACCAGACCCATCGCATCGGCCCAGGTCATCCCCGGCATACCCGCAATCGAAAACGCCACAAACGCGTTCAGGCCCAAACCGGCAGCAATAGCGAATGGGAAGTTAGCGATCACTCCCATCGCGATAGTCATGACCCCAGCCACCAACGCGGTGGCTGCAGCGATTTTTGCCAGATCAGGGTTAGCTCCCCCACCCAAGAACTGTCCCGTTCCATCAGGAACCAGGCCAAGAATCAGCGGGTTGAGAACCACGATGTAGGCCATCGTGAAGAACGTCGCAAGACCACCGCGCACCTCGCGGCCAACAGTCGATCCACGCTCAGAAATATGGAAAAAACGATCGATCACGCCACGGCTCTCAACGGGCGCAGCAGAAGCAGGGGCATCAGGCATGAAGGAAACCTTAACGTTACCTGTGACCTACCACTCGCCACGCCTGAGAGCGACCAGAGAACCGCCTTATTAGCCAACGAATCTCGTTGCGTTAACCAGGCGCGGCCGCGCCCCACAACCCTGCCGGTAAATTACACCGCCTCGATAGCTAAATCGTCGACAACCGGCTCAGAAGCCAACGCCGCCTGAGTAGGCGCAGCATCAGTCTCGCTGTGTGCACCACAGCCATGATCCAAACTCACCACTCGACCATCCGAAGGCGACCATGGCGAAGCGCACACACCAAACACGCTGCGCAGCGCACCGGTCACCGGCAAGAAGAAACCACACGTGCTGCACGGGGCCTTCGCAGCCCGAGCCATCTCAGAACGCGGCCCGCACTCCCCCTCGTACCATCGAGTCGCAGCAGCCTCACGCCCCTCCGCGGACAACACCCGCGGACGCCCAAGACCCAACTCCCACAAAGCAACCCGATCAACATCCTCATCACCAGTTGCCTCAAACCCCGGCTGTACCAGAACATCATCTTCCCGGTAGGGCAACACATCACCAGGACGCAAATCCCCCGGCTGCAACCGATCCGCATACGGCACCCACTCTTTAGACAGCACCGCATCAGCCCCCGGCACCAAACCGACCTCACACACCGTCACCTTGCGAGAACGCGGCGCACGCCCCAACGTCACCGACCAACGCCACCCCCGGTAGGCCTTCGCCATGCACTCAAACTTGTGCGTCACCAACCGGTCAGCTTCAGTCACCGACTCCACCAAATCACCCACCGTGCCCGGCTCGGCCAACTCAGCAGCAACCCCCCGTGCAACCTCAACCGCACGCGGTGAACTCAACGTGGTGTCCTTCTTAACAGCGGGCATCACACACCTCCACAAAGATCGCCGCAGCACACACAAACACCGCCAAGCCGAAACCCCCGGCCTTGGGAACTGTGCATAGCCTCGACCTCACATCCGAAACGTCATCTGTGCCGAGCCGACCGGCGCAATCACACCTGGCAGAACCCGTATCCCACACGGATCACCACTACAGGGGTGCAGCCTGACACCAGCCCGTCATCAAACCAGCGTAGCTGGTGCCATCGCCCAACGCCCCACCCCAGCCCAACAACACCATCCAAGAACCCAACCCCCACCTCAGCGAGGACTACCGTGGAAAACATGGCCGCATGCCCATTGAGCCGAAAAATTCGCTCACTCGCCGAGGACCTACGCACCCGCAGCGACGATGCCCTCATCACCCTCCTCCAACAACGTCCCGACCTCGCCCGACCAGCCATCCCCGACCTGCGCACCCTCGCTGCCCGCGCCACCGCAACCCCCAGCGCCGCCCGCGCCCTGGACAACCTCGCTCCCCGCGAACTCCACGTCCTGCAAGCCCTAGCCATCAGCAACGGCAACGTCACCCAGGCTGCAACACTCCTCAACATCACCCCCACCGCACTACGCCGCAGCGCCGAAACCCTGCGCGACCTCGCCCTGCTCTGGAAAGAAAAAAACACCTACCACGTACCTGCAGGCGTCAACACCGCCCTAGGCCCCTACATCGCCGGACTCGCACCAGCAGACGAAAACACCCCCCAGCCCGATGAAATCGCTGACCACCTGAACACACTCACCCCCCACCAACGCACCATCCTCGACACACTCACCTGGGGACCACCCATCGGCGACATCCCAGCCACAGGACGCATCACCGACATCGTCGAACACCTCACCACCCTCGGACTCCTGCAACGCCCAACCCCCACCCGCATCATCCTGCCCCGCACTGTCGCACTCGCCCTACGCAACGGCAACCTCCTACCCCCAAACACCCTCGACCCCACACCCCCAACAACCACCCCTCTACCCCCGCACACACCCGAAGCAACCCTGGCAGCCATCACCACCTGCCTCGAACGCATCGACGAACTCGGCCACATCCTCGCAACCACCCCACCCCGGATGCTCCGCAACGGCTCCCTCGGCGTGCGCGATCTACGCCGCATCGCCGCCGACACCGACACCGACACCAACACCACCACCCTCTACCTCGAAATCGCATACAGCGCAGGACTCATCGGCACCTACGACCCACCAGCCCGCCACGCCGACACCGACACCTACTACGCCCCCACCCTCACCTATGACACATGGCGCCACACCAGCGCTGCCACCCGATGGGCCCGCCTAGCCCTAGCCTGGTTCGACACCGACCGCACCACCACAGCCACCACCCCCCTGGGCCCAGAAAACACCTCCACCGCCTACCGCACCACCCGTCACCGCGTCCTACACGCTCTGACCTGCCTACCCACCGGACACGGCACCACCCCCGCCTCACTAGCCACTTCGCTGACCACCCAGCACCCCCGCCGCGACCCCAACCTCCTCACCGACGCAACCCACATCACCCTCCACGAAGGCACCCACCTCGGCATCATCACCAACGGAGCACTCACCCCCACCGGACACGCACTCTGGATCGCCTGGAACAACGGCCTAACCACCACCGACCTCATCGACCCAGACACCCCACCCAGCGCCGAGGACGACCCACACAGCACAGCCCTGCATGCCCTTGCCACCCTCGACACTCACCTGCCACCACCGGCAAACGACATCCTCCTCCAAAGCGACCTAACCGCAGTCGTCCCCGGCCGTCTCGAAGGCCACACCGCCGATTTACTCCGCCTCATCGCCGACCTCGAATCCCGCGGAGGAGCAAGCGTTTTCCGATTTACCCCCGAAAGCATCCGCCGCTACCTCGACACCGCAGCCTCCGCCGACGACCTCCTTACCACCCTCAAACGCCACTGCCCCACTGGCATCCCCCAACCTCTTGAATACCTCATCCGCGACGTCGCCCGCCGCCACGGCCGTGTCCGCGTCGGCGAAACCAGCACCTACCTGACCAGCGACGACACTTCCTGCCTCGACGCCATCGAACACGACCCCCGCCTGACACACCTCGCCCTACGCCGACTAGCCCCCACCGTTGTCATCACCCACTACGACCGCAACACCACCCTGACCGCCCTACGCAAAGCCGGACACAGCCCACTGGCCGAGTCCCTCAGCGGCAACCACATCCCCCACAGCCGCAACACAATCCGCGCCACCGACCAGCACACCCCCACCCCCATCCTCACCGCGCCACCACCGATAAGTCACGACGATGCCGCTCACCTCATCCAGGCCATGCGCGCAGGAGACGCTGCACTCACCAACAACGACGACCCCACTATCGAAGCCAGCGACCCCACCATCACCCTGGACACCCTCCGCGAAGCAATCACTGCACGCCACAACGTGTGGATTGCCCTGGCAGGACCCGACGGATCCACCACCAAACTCCTCCTACGCCCCACCTTTATCGAAGCCGGACGCGTACACGGCATCGTCGACGGAAGCGACGCTGTACGCACCTTTTCCATCCACCGACTCATCGGCGCTACCACTGCCCCCGCCAACCCCCTAAACAGCTAAACAGCGACGATGGCCGCCCTCGCCTCGAACTGGGCGAAGACGGCCATCACTGACAGCAGCTCACCAAATACGCACTCGTTCACTGGGCGCGAGCCACAAACCATCACCTGGCGCGACCTCAAACGCTTCATGGAACTCCGTCAAGTTGCGCACAATGTTGGCCCGCAAATCTACCGGCGAATGCGGATCAATCTTCAACAAACGACGCGCCTCCTGCGGACGAGACTTACCCCGCCATGCCTGCGCCCACCCCACGAAGAATCGCTGCTGGCCAGTCAAACCGTCCAGCAAAGCTGGCTCCGCGCCATCCAAAGAAATCAAATACGCCAGGTAAGAAATCGTTACTCCACCAAGATCCCCAATATTCTCACCAACCGTCAGAGCTCCATTAACTTTCTCTTCGGGAAGATCACGCGTCCTCAAACCCTCATACTGCGCAATCAATGCCGTGGCGCGCTCATCAAAACGCTCACGATCTTCTTCAGTCCACCAATCCTCTAGATTGCCTCGACCGTCATATTTTGACCCTTGGTCATCGAATCCATGCCCAATTTCATGGCCAATAACCGAACCAATAGCGCCATAATTCACTGCATCATCCGCCTCAGGATCAAAGAAAGGCGGCTGCAAAATAGCTGCCGGGAAAACAATCTCATTCATTCCCGGGTTGTAATACGCATTCACTGTCTGTGGAGTCATGAACCACTCACCGCGATCCACCGGACCGCCAAGCTTGCGCCATTCACGATCCGTTTCAAACGCCATAGCGCGGCGCACGTTTCCAATCAGGTCATCAGCCTCTACTCGCAACCCTGAGTAGTCACGCCACGAATCCGGATAACCGATTTTCGGAGTAAACAACGAAAGCTTCTCCAAAGCGCGCGCTTTGGTTGCTTCACTCATCCAATCCAAATCCGAAATATCACGCCGATACGCCTCAATTAGGTTCGACACTAGTTCCTGAACACGCGCCTTCGATTCAGGCTTGAACCGCTCGGCAACATACAAACGTCCCGCAGCTTCACCAATCAGCCCATCCACCAAGGCAACACCACGGCGCCACCGATCCCGCTGCACCGTCGTACCAGTCAACACCCGACCGTAGAAGTCAAAATGCTCCTGGTCGAAAGCCCCCGGCAAATAGGAAGACCACGAACGCAGCACCGACCACACCGCCCACCGCTTCCACTCAAGCAGCTCAGCTGACTGAACCAACTCAGACAATCCCTGCACATACGAGGGCATCGCCACCACGAACTCACCCGGCCCGCCCTCAGGTGCACCAGCACCATCAAGCCACGCGCGCCACGGAACCGCTGGCGCCAACTCCACCAGGCCATCAAAAGAAACCTTGTTATAAGTAGCGACAGCATCCCGCGCTGCCACCCGGTTCCAATGGTGCGAAGCCAACACCGTTTCGTGCATCATCACAGCACGCGCAATCTCACCTTCAGCACCTAACGGAGCCACCAGCTCAGGAGCATGTTCGGCCAGCAAAGCGAACGTGCGCTCGATATGTTTCACATACTGCTCACGGACCTCAGCGTGATCCTCTTCCCGGTAGTAGGCCTCGTCCGGCAGACCCAACCCTGACTGGTACACATTCGTCACATACGAGTCAGAAGCTCGCCGATCGGTATCAACAAACACCGCCACCGCCCCAGCCACACCTTCACGCTGCAGAACTCCCAGACGAGCCCACAACTGCTGAGCATCAGCAGCCTCAATCACCCCCGACACGGCATCGACCAGCGGTGAAACCCCAGCTGCCTCTACCTGCTCAACATCCATGAAAGACGCATACAGCGCTCCCACCTGGGCACGCACGCCGGCCAGCTCATCACCCTGGTCCCCTTCTGCTGCTGCCTCAGCAGCCCGGTCCACGATCTCGCGCATGTGCTCCTGCGCGGTATCGCGCAACACATCAAATGTCCCAAACCGGCCACGGTCAGCAGGGATCTCTGTGCGCGCAGCCCACCCACCGTTAACAAACCCAAACAAATCATCCTGAGGGCGGATGCTGCGGTCAAAAGCATCCACATCCACACCCGAGCGCAACTGATCAATAGACATGCGTTTATCTCCTCATCGGCGGTGCCTCGACCGCACACTCTTTGGTCGCGCGGCCTTTGGTCGCGCGGCCTTTGGTCGCGCGGCCTTTGGTCGCGCGGCCTTCGAAACCTCTCAGAGGTTCACAGACCGCCAATCCGGCCCTTACCGCTTTCTCACCGTACTGAAACACCGAAGCTAACAGGGCCTTTCTGGAGACATACGTTCAACATTCCCCATAGATTCCTCACCCCACGCACCTTGCGGGAAGCAAAACACCGCCACCAACGTTGTCCCTACCACCATGACAAACGGCGCACTTATCGTTCAGAGCGACAAGACACTCCTCCTGGAGGTCAACCACCCCGACGCAGTCGCGGCACGAGCCGCGATCGCACCATTCGCCGAACTCGAACGCTCCCCCGAACACATCCACACCTACCGCATCACACCCTTAGGGCTATGGAATGCCCGCTCGGCCGGATACGACGCCGAAACCGTCGTACACGCACTCGTGGAGCACTCCCGTTACCCCGTGCCTCACTCGCTCCTGGTCGATATCGCCGACACCATGGACAGATACGGGCGTCTTCGCCTCATCAAAGACGGCGATCGCCTCATCCTTGAAGCCACCGACCTGGCTGTATTTACAGAAGTAACCCGGCACAAAAAAATCGCTCCCCTCCTTGGCGAGCGCCTCGACGATAAACGTGTCATCGTCCACAACAGCGAACGAGGACATCTCAAACAAGAACTCCTCAAAGTCGGGTGGCCCGCCGAAGACCGAGCCGGATACGTGGATGGAAAAGCCCACCCCATCGGCCTATCCGATACTGACTGGCACCTACGCCCCTATCAGCAACACGCCATCGACAGCTTCATGGCCAGTGGATCAGGAGTAGTCGTTCTTCCTTGCGGGGCAGGAAAAACCCTTGTCGGTGCTGGCGCTATGGCCGCGGCAAGCACCATTACCCTCATCCTCGTCACTAATACCGTCGCTGCCCGCCAATGGCGCAACGAACTGCTACGCCGCACCACTCTGAGCGAAGACGAAATCGGCGAGTACTCCGGCACAGTCAAAGAAATCCGTCCAGTCACCATCGCCACATACCAAGTCCTCACGCACAAACGAAAAGGCACCTACACCCACCTGGATCTGCTCAATGCCCGCGACTGGGGACTCATCATTTACGACGAAGTCCATCTGCTGCCTGCCCCGATCTTCCGGATGACCGCTGATCTGCAAGCACGACGCCGGCTGGGCCTGACCGCGACGCTTGTACGCGAAGACGGACGCGAATCAGATGTGTTCAGCCTTATCGGCCCCAAACGTTTCGATGCCCCCTGGAAGGACATCGAGTCCCAGGGATACATTGCCCCTGCCCGCTGCACCGAAGTACGTGTGGCACTGCCTGACAGCGACCGGGTCACCTATGCCACCACCGACCCTCAGGAGCGCTACCGTTTCGCTTCCTGCCACAACGTCAAAGACACCGTTGTGGCAAAACTGCTTACCAAGCACCCCGGAGAACCCACCCTTGTCATCGGCCAATATCTCGAACAGCTTGAAACACTTGCAGCCGAACTCGACGCTCCGCTGATCACCGGACAAACGCCCGTCAAACAGCGTGAAAAACTTTTTCACCAATTCCGTACTGGCGAATTAAACCTGCTCGTTGTAAGCAAAGTGGCCAACTTCTCTGTCGACCTTCCCGAAGCCAGTGTTGCTATCCAAGTCAGCGGCACATTTGGCTCTAGACAAGAAGAAGCCCAACGTTTAGGCCGTCTGACCCGGCCGAAAAACGATGGTCGCAGCGCGCACTTCTACACCATCGTGGCCCGCGACACTATCGACGCCGAATTCGCAGCTCATCGGCAACGGTTCCTCGCTGAACAAGGGTATGCATACGCGATCATCGATGCTGATGACCTTGAGACAGAAAACGGTGCCACGCACTAAAAACCATCACTACACTTGCAGGACAATCCTTTTAAGCGAGGCTGCAATTTCGGCAGCGCCCCGGACAAAGGCTCTCGTGCACAACCCGAGCAGCACCCGTAGGCGAACAAGCTGGCACAGTTATTCCGAGGGCATTAGCCACGGTTCTGGTGCCCCTGACCGTAGATAGCAGCATCTACGCACCCACATGCGCAGGAGGGGCAATGAAAAATCAGCCGACCACCACACCACCATCGCAGCGCCACAGAGGCGGCAAGTCACGACGCGCCTCAGTAGCCCGCATGGCTGCAGCGATCCTGGTAGCGACCCCCGTTGCTCTCACACCCTGGTCAGCAGCCCAAAATGCGCACGCCGCCACCAAAGACCCCACGGTCAAAAAATCTGTTGCCAGTGTCTTGGCTGCGCGCAAGAAACCCACTCCACGCACCGGAGCGCAAAAGCCCCTTCCAGCCCTGTCCAAAGCCCAGTACCTGGCGCAAAAACCCGCCTGGTCTTACAAAACGTGCTCCACCGCAGCACGGGTAGCCGCAGACACCGGCAACAGCCCCTACCCCATCGAATGTGCTCGCATCCGCACCCCCTTGGACTGGCAAGACTTCTCTAAAGGCTCCATCAACCTCAACATCACTCGCCTCAAACACAGCAGCAAAGCCCGCAGCGCCCGCCCACTATTCGTCAACCCTGGCGGCCCCGGCTCTCCCGCAGGCGAATTCGTTTCAGCGATCGCTGACTCAAAAGAATCCCTGCGCACCACCCACGACATCATCGGCGTCGACCCCCGCGGCACCGGACTATCCAGCCCCGTTGAATGCCCCCTGCCCGACTTCACCCCCAAAGACCAGCGCGACACCAGCAAAGCTGTCCGCGAGCGCATGTGGCAAAGCTACAAGCAGTGGACGCAAGCGTGTACAAGCAAGCACCCCAAAGTGCTCCCCCACATCACCACCGCTAACACCGTCGCTGACATGGATCTGGTCCGACAGGTCCTCGGCTTCAAAACCATCGACTTTTTCGGCACTTCCGGTGGTTCTTGGATGGGCGCTTGGATGGCCAAGCTCTATCCGCACAGCACTGGACGCGTACTCACCGACGCTAACGCTAAGTTCACCGGTGACTGGCGTTCATCTTTCGCGCTGATGCCCCAAGGCTTCCAGCGCCGCTGGGACAAACAGGCTCTTCCATGGATCGCTCGGCATAACAAAGACTTCGGCCTAGGAACTACTGCCAACGAAGTCCGCAACAACTACGAGAAAATCCGCAGTGAAGTGGCTAAAGGACGCGTTCGCGACCTCACTCCTGCCAGCTTCGATGCCACTCTCATGCAGATGCTTTACAGCGATGAATCGCTCTCCTCCATTGGAGCCACGCTCAAACAGCTCAATGTCAGTCTGCGCAGCAGCAAAGGCACGGTGAAGATGCCCTCCGGGCAAACCTTCGAACCCGATGACAACGAAAGCCTGCTCTCCACCCAGACTGTCCGCACGGCCATCGTCTGCAACGACACTAACTTCGACCGGCGTCGCGAATCTCTCGAAAAGGAATACCTCGACGCGCAGAAGAAATACCCATTGCAAGGCTCCATGCTCAGCGTCATAGCCGCCCCGTGCGCCTACTGGCCATGGGCTCCCAAAAAGGTTCCCACCATCAATGGTTCAGGCTCGGTCAACATCCTCATGATCCAAGGTGAAGTTGACCCGGCTACCCCCGTAGAAGGCGCCCGCGCAGCACACGCTGCACACTCCGCCACCCGCATGATCACCATCGATAACGACGGAAACCACGGGGCATTCACCTCTGCACCTGATAACAAGTGCGTGAACAACATCGCTCTTGCCTGGCTGCAGCGAGGAATCTGGCCGCGTCAAGATGTCACATGTAAGGGCGCCCCCTTGCCCATGGAAAACAAAATATTTGAGGTCACTACTCCCTGACCCTCGGGTGCCTCGAGGCACAAATCCAGGCAAAATCCAGGCAAAACACGCATTCTGGAACAGTGACCGAAGATGTGACCGCCGAAGCCCGCCTACTCGTTGTCGAGGACGAACCCAGCATTCGTGAATTGCTAGCGACCTCACTCAAGTTCGCGGGCTTCGAGGTATTCACCGCCGCCGATGGTAACGAAGCAATCGAAGTTGCCGAACGTGAACAGCCCGACCTTGTCGTCCTTGACGTCATGCTTCCTGACATGGACGGCTTCGCTGTGACTTCCAAACTGCGAGACCGTGGCCGCGAAATGCCGATCGTTTTCGTCACCGCCATGGACAGCGTCGAAGACAAAGTTAAAGGCCTGACCGTCGGCGGCGACGACTACGTCACCAAACCTTTCAGCCTTGAAGAAGTTGTGGCTCGCATCCGCGCTGTGCTGCGCCGCACCCGTGGCGAAATCAGTGACGACTCCGTTCTGCGCTTCCACGACCTCGAACTCAACGAAGACTCACACGAAGTACGTCGCGGAACCCGCGTCGTGGACGTCTCACCCACAGAGTTCAAACTGCTCCGTTACCTCCTCATGAACCCCAACCGCGTTCTGTCTAAACAGCAGATCCTTGACCACGTTTGGGACTACGACTTCCGCGGCGAAGCAGGGATCGTCGAGTCATACATTTCCTACCTGCGCCGCAAAATCGACACGGAGGAACCGCACCTGATCCACACACGCCGCGGCGTTGGATACGTGCTGCGATTGCCTCCCGAATCAGCATGAGCGGGGTGCCACGCCCGCGCATCTCACCCGCGGCCGTGGGCCGGGTGACCGGCCGACTTCACGAAAAGTCGCTCACCTGGCGACTCCTCGCCGTCCTCGTCGTGCTCCTCGTCGTGGCGCTCACTCTCACGAGCCTGGCGACCAGCGCAATCATGCGCCGCTATCTCGTAGACCGCACCGTCGAGGAGCTCCGCACGGCAGCCGCACCCGTGGCTGAACGCGTGCTCCCCCAATACATGAATCGCAAAAACGACATTGACGTCCCCAGCACCTACGTCGTGTCGTTTATGAACACGGCGGGACGTCCTGTAGCGACCCTGGTCCCCTCGGGCATTGACGCTGAATCCGTCCCCGACATGCCCCGCCTGACCACTCGCGACGCCCGCGTCAGCTCCGCCGAACCGTTCATCCTTTCCTCGCCCAACGCATCCAGCCCTGCCTGGATCGTCGTTGCTGGACAAATGAGTAACGCCTCAGGCACCTACGCTGTGGCTACCTCCCTGGCCGGTGTGGAACAAGCCATCAACAAAACCATCGCAGCATCCTTTACCGTCAGCATGCTGCTCGTTTTGGGCTGCGTTTTCATCGGCTGGATAGGGTTCCAGCGCGCTTTCCGGCCACTACGCACCATCGAAGACACCGCCGCTGCGATCGCGGCAGGCGATCTATCACGACGCGTCCCCGAAACACGCGCACACGACGAAGTACAAAGCCTTTCCCGCTCCATCAACGCGATGCTCGCTCAAATCGAGGAGTCCTTTCGTATCCGCGAAGCTGGCGAACAGCGCATGCGACGCTTCGTCACCGACGCATCTCACGAACTGCGCACTCCCCTTGCAACAGTCCGCGGCTACGCAGAGCTCTATCGCCAAGGCGCTGCCTCTTCTCCTGAGCAAACAGCAGCCGCCATGAGCCGCATCGAAAATGAAGCCACACGTATGGCCGGACTCGTCGACGATCTGCTCACCCTCGCCAGACTCGACAACGCCCGCCCCATGAACATGAGCGTCGTTGACCTCACCGTTCTGTCTGCGGACGCCGTACAAGATGCCCGAGCACGCGACCGCGAACGCGAAATCCGTCTCCTGTCCATCGATGACGGTGACCTCGTGCCCACCGAAGTTGTTGGAGATGAAGCACGCCTGCGCCAAGTTGTCACCAACCTCGTCGCTAACGCCCTTTCCCACACTCCTGCAGGAAGCCCCATCGAAGTGGCCGTTGGAATACACCAACAACGAGCTCGCGTTGAAGTACGCGACCACGGACCAGGCATCGAACCCGAAGTCGCCGGCAAAGTCTTCGAACGCTTCTACCGCAATGACCCAGCCCGAGGCCGTAAACCCAGCGGCGGATACGGGCTCGGACTGGCTATCGTCGCCGGACTCATTGAAGCGCATGGAGGACGCGTCGGTGTAGCACCAACCCCTGGCGGAGGAGCTACTTTCGTTTTTGAGCTTCCTATTGCAGCCAATAGCAACACAGAGGCAGAGCACCCAGCCTCACAAACTGAAACAACTGCCACACGGGCTCGACGCCCTGTACGTCGACTCCTCACACCACGACGCCACAACACTGGAGGAACGGATGGCTAACGAACCCACCAACGCCCCCGGTCAGGAAGGGCCCAGTACCGGGCCAAACCAGGCTCCGGGAACCACGTGGCACGGCTCCGACACCTCGTCAGCGCCGTGGAAAATGGACGCATCCAAAAACTGGGACGCCCCCGGCGCTGACCCAAACCAAAGCGACGACACAGCAGAGAAAAAAGACGACGCCGCGACCAACCGAGCTAAAAAGCGCCGCGCAACCCTCTTCATCGGTATCGGCGCCGTGGTGCTCGTCGCCGCCCTGGCAGGACTAGCTCCCGCTTACCTCAGCGGACGCAACACCGCCGACGGCACTAAAAACCCTCCTGCTCAAAGCGATCAATTCCACTCCCAACCCGGACCGATCCAGCAAGCTTCCGGCTCTGCACCCGACTGGACCGCAACCGCCGAAGCAGTCGCCCCCAGTGTCGTTTCCATCACCGTCAACGCATATCAAGGAAACGCTCAAGGCTCGGGAGTGATCCTGGACAAAGAGGGCCACGTGGTCACCAACCACCACGTCGTGGCTGACGCCGTCAACGGACGCGGACAGATTTTCATCACCCTCAACGACAAACGCACTCACAAAGCAACCGTCGTCGGCTCGGACCCCAGCACCGACCTAGCCACCCTCAAAATGGTCGACGTCCCCTCCGACATACGCCCCATCACGCTCGGAGATTCTGACCAACTCAAAGTCGGTGTACCAGTCATGGCCGTCGGTAACCCACTAGGTCTGTCCGGCACCGTCACCGAAGGCATCATCAGCGCCCTGGATCGCCCGCTCATCACCAGCGGCAAACCTAACTACGCTGAGGCCACTATCTCTGAAGACGTCATCACCAACGCCATTCAGACATCTGCAGCCATCAACCCCGGTAACTCCGGAGGCGCACTGGTCAACGCATCCGGCCAGCTCATCGGCATTAACTCCTCCATCGCCCAAACCCAACAAGGCGGTGGAAACATCGGCATCGGCTTCGCTATCCCGGTCAACGCTATGAAAAACATCGCTTCCCAGCTCATCAAGAACGGCCACGTCCAACACGCCTTCATTGGAGTCAGCAGCCAGACCGGAAACGTCCCCGAAGGGGAAGCTCAACGCGCCGCAGCCCTGGTTGCGGAAGTTACACCCAATAGCCCTGCAGCCGAAGCCGGTATCCGCCGCGGCGATGCCATCGTCGCGATCAATAACGAGTCAATCGACGGTAAAGAGGCTCTCGTCGCACAAGTGCGCGACCACCGAGCAGGCGAACAAGTAACCCTGACCATCGTGCGCGGAAAACAACGCCAAGACGTTCAGGTCACTCTCGGTAGCCGCCCGCAAGACACAGAGGACAACGGGTAAGACACCTCACATTTAAAGGCCGGAAGCCCTAAAACAGGAGCTTCCGGCCTTTTCTATGCCTTAGCAGCCACCCACCCGCAGGTAGGGTTCGATCCGTCGCAAAGACACAACCAGAAACACCAAGGACACTCACCACACCACTAGCTCTTTCCACACAGAAAGTCCCCTTCCCGATGACCTCCCCATCCGCTTCACCCGCGAGCGCCATCCCTAACCGGTGGATCATCCTCGCCGGTGGCATTCTCGTTCAGCTTGCTCTCGGAGCTATCTACGCCTGGAGCACATTCGGTAAAGCTCTTCAAGCTGCGCCATCTGCTATGCACCTGTCTGCAGTGCAGGCGGCGCTTCCTTTCGAGTTGGCGCTCGGAATGATCTTCATCGGCACCTTCGTTGGCGGGCGTATCCAAGACGCCCGCGGCCCCCGCATCGTCGCTGTGGTGGGCGTTGTTCTCTACGCCATTGGGATCATCATCAGCTCATTCGCGACCACCCCCGGGGACCTATGGCTCCTTCTGATCGGATACGGTCTCATTTCTGGGCTTGGCCTGGGCATGGCCTACATCGTCCCGATTGCTCTACTGCAGAAATGGTTCCCTGATAAGGCCGGTCTTATTACCGGTTTAGCTGTCGCTGGGTTCGGTTTTGGTGCTGTTATCACCTCACCGGTGGCGCAAATGCTCATCGAGAGTGATCCGGTTCATCCCACAGCGCCTTTCCTACCTCTGGGGATTGCTTATCTGATTTTTGGTGTCTTGGGATCGCTAACTTTCGTTAACCCTCCCAGCGGATGGCGTCCTGCTGGAATGCCTGTTCCAAGCAACGAAACCACGAACTCCACTGCACGTGATTTCACCGTTAAAGAGGCGCTCTCTACACCCCAGTGGTATCTACTGACACTTATCTTGACTTTGTCGACCACTGCAGGAATCACATTGGTTTCAGGTGCAGCCGCAGCAGCAGCAAACATTGCCGGTTACAGTGCCGCCGCAGCAGCAGCCCTGGTTGGAATCATGGGGCTTTTCAATGGGGCTGGCCGCATTCTTTGGGCTGCACTGTCAGACCGTGTAGGCAAGATGAACGCTTTTGTCGGCATTCTCGCGCTGCAGGGAATTTGTTTGATTCTGATGCCTCACCTGGGCACCTCAGCAGCTGCTTTCGCGGTGTTGGCTGCCATTATCTACACCTGCTACGGCGGTGGTTTCGGAGCTATGCCCTCTACTGCAGGTAAGTTCTTCGGACTTACACACAGCGGCAGTATTTACGGGCTCATGCTTGTCGCGTGGTCTTTAGGGGGAGTCGGTGGCCCGTTGCTTTCTTCGGCGCTCATCGGTGGTGACGCGGAGAAAAACTACATGCTCGGCTACACCGTCATCGGCGTGATCGCTCTTGTCGGTGCGGTGATTCCTTTCCTCACCAAGCCACCGAAGGTGCACGCGGACAGCACCATTTAATTGTTCGTGACATGGCTGAGGGCCCATACCTTGTCGGTATGGGCCCTCAGCCATGTCACTTAGGCCTAGCGCGAGGCTAAGACCTCACGACACGATTAGGCCGGTGGGATCAGAAGCCCATGCCGCCCATGCCGCCCATGCCATCCATGTCAGGCGCGCCAGCGGCCGGGGCTGCCTTCTCCGGCTTGTCGGCCACGACTGCCTCTGTGGTGAGGAAGAGCGCAGCGATAGATGCTGCGTTCGACAGTGCGGAACGGGTGACCTTGGCTGGGTCGATGATTCCCTCAGCAAGCAGGTCAACGTACTCACCAGAAGCGGCGTTCAAGCCCTGGCCTGCAGGAAGGTTGCGCACCTTCTCCACAACAACGCCGCCTTCAAGGCCAGCGTTGACAGCGATCTGCTTCAAGGGAGCCTCGGCAGCAACACGGACGATGTTCGCACCCGTGGCTTCGTCGCCTTCCAAAGAAAGCTTGCCGAACGCGGCATCGGTGGCCTGCAGAAGCGCCACGCCACCACCAGCGACGATGCCTTCTTCCACAGCGGCCTTGGCGTTACGCACAGCGTCTTCGATGCGGTGCTTGCGTTCCTTGAGCTCAACCTCGGTAGCAGCACCAGCCTTGATGACAGCCACACCACCGGCGAGCTTGGCAAGACGCTCCTGCAGCTTCTCGCGGTCGTAGTCAGAGTCGGAGTTCTCGATCTCAGCGCGGATCTGCTTCACGCGGCCAGCGATCTGGTCTGCGTCGCCGCCACCTTCAACGATGGTGGTCTCATCTTTGGTGATGACAACCTTGCGCGCACGACCAAGCTGGTCAAGCTCGGTGTTTTCGAGCTTGAGGCCAACCTCTTCGGAGATGACCTGGCCGCCGGTGAGAATTGCGATGTCGGAGAGCATCGCCTTACGGCGGTCACCGAAACCGGGAGCCTTAACTGCCACGACGTTGATGATGCCGCGGATCTTGTTCAGCACCAGAGTGGCGAGTGCTTCCCCCTCGACGTCTTCAGCGACGATGAGCAGCGGCTTGCCTGCGCCCTTGGCCTTCTCCAGAACCGGGATGAGGTCCTTGATGGAGCCGATCTTGCTGTTGACGATGAGCACGTAGGCGTCCTCGAGGACAGCCTCCATGCGCTCGGTGTCTGTGACGAAGTAGGCGGAGATGTAGCCCTTGTCGAAGCGCATACCCTCGGTGAGCTCGAGCTCCAGGCCGAAGGTGTTGGACTCCTCGACAGTGATGACGCCTTCTTTGCCGACCTTGTCCATGGCTTCGGCGATCATCTCACCGATCTGGGCGTCAGCTGCGGAGATGGACGCGGTAGCAGCGATCTGCTCCTTGGTCTCGATCTCCTTGGCCATCGCGAGCAGTTCCTCGGAGACAGCGGCCGTGGCCTTCTCGATACCGCGCTTGAGGGCCATCGGGTTGGCGCCAGCGGCGACGTTGCGCAGGCCTTCCTTCACGAGAGCCTGAGCGAGGACAGTAGCGGTCGTGGTGCCGTCACCGGCAACGTCGTCGGTCTTCTTGGCGACCTCTTTGACTAGCTCCGCACCGATCTTCTCGTACGGGTCTTCGAGTTCGATCTCCTTAGCGATGGAGACACCATCGTTGGTGATCGTGGGGGCGCCCCACTTCTTCTCGAGGACAACGTTGCGGCCCTTAGGTCCGAGAGTGACCTTGACTGCGTCAGCGAGCTGGTTCATGCCCCGCTCGAGTCCGCGGCGCGCTTCTTCGTCGTAGGAAATGATCTTGGCCATGTTCGGTGGTTCCTCCCACACGAGCGGTTCTGGGTGGACCGGGCGGTGCCCGCGACGGACGACTCTTGCCTTCTCTGACGCCGTTTCGTAAGAGAAGGGCCTGAGCCTCACCGAGCCGGTCCTTCGTTCATTCCCCTCTGCACCGTCGGGCGACTCCGGGAGCCACCGCTGCGCGGAGCTCTTATCACTCGGACGATGAGAGTGCTAACTCCATGATTAGCACTCGACCCCTGCGAGTGCAAACGGTGAACGCCGATAAAAAGAACGCGCCGCCAGCCTTAACTAGCATCTCCACCACCGCTCACCGCTCACCCCAACGCCAAGCGCACACCCAGCCCAATCATGAGCACACCGATAGCAACGTCGATCATCTGCCACAAGCGCCGATTATGGGCATAGCGCCCCAGCAACTGAGCCCCGTAACCCAACACCGCAAACCAAAAAACGCTCGCCACAATCGCACCTATACCGAACAACCACTTGCCCTCGGCCCCATGGGCGTTAGCAATAGAGCCCAACATGAGAATGTCCAAGTACGCGTGCGGGTTGAGCCAGCAGATAGCCATCGTGGTCCACACCATTGCCATCGCTCCCCGAGCGCCCTCATTAGCAGCAACCAGGCCACTAGAAGCACGCGCTGCCAACAGAGAACGCACACCGAACGCCACTAAATATGCGGCACCCAGCCAGGTAACCACTGTCACCAACCCCGGGGTGCTGCTCACCAAAGCACCAACCCCAGCCACTCCCGCAGCAATAAGCAGCGAGTCAGACACCATGCAAATAACCGTCACAAGCGTGACGTGACGACGCGTCAGTCCAGTACGCAGCAAGAAAGCGTTCTGGGCTCCAATAGGCAGGATGAGAGCAAGGCCAGTGAAGAAACCGGTAAGAGCAAGCGGCATGAACCCAAGGTATGCAGCCGGTGAGATAAAGAAAAACAAGTTTCTCTTCAGAAACTTTAGAGTTACTTCATGAGGCTCGACCTGGACCGACTCAACACACTCATCGCCATCCTCGAAGAAGGCGCATTTGACGCCGCCGCACACACACTCGGCATCACCCCCTCAGCTGTCAGCCAGCGCATCCGAGCCCTGGAATCCGACGTCGGCCACATCCTCATCATCCGATCCACCCCATGCACCGCCACCCCAGCCGGACACGTACTCGTCCGCCTCGCCCGCCAAATGCGCCTGCTCGAAGCCGAAGCACTTGCCACACTCCACGAAGACACCGGCAGACCCACCGAACTACCACTAGCCGTCAACGCCGACTCCCTCGCCACCTGGCTCATCCCAGCCATGCACGACATCGCTCACCTGGACATACTTCTGCACCTAACCATCGCCAACGAAGAAGTGACCTCCGAACTCCTACGCACCGGCGATGCCCTCGGCGCAGTCACCAGCGACCCCACGCCCGTCCAAGGCTGCTCCACCACCCCCCTAGGAGCCATGCGCTACATCCCCGTAGCCACTCCATCCATCGTTGAACGCCACACCACACGCAACGGCTTCGACTGGAACTCAGCACCATCCATCCGCTACGACGCCGACGACCGCCTCCAAATACGCGTCATCGAAAGCCAAGGAATCACCCCCAGCACCACCCGCCACCACGCTCATGTCATCCCTTCAGCCGAAGGATTCGCTGCCGCCATACGAGCCGGACTCGGCTGGGGAGTCCTGCCCGCAGCCCTGCTTGACGATGACATCGAACGCGGCCACCTCATCCAGCTACCCGCCCACAACCAAGACGTCCCGCTCTACTGGCAACGGCGCCGCATCACCTCCGGCATCCTCGACAGCATCGGCGCCATCCTCGAACACACAGCCGCACAACATCTGATTCCACTAACCACAACCACCCCTCCCCCAGGCAGCCAAGGACACCTACCGCCTCTATCTCCCTCCGGCTCATAACCGCCTCAGCACATTCAGCTCACCAAACGCCGCACCGCACGAGAACGCGCTCGCCCCTGCCTCATCCGCTGCAACCGCTTGACCAAAACAGGATCAAACTCCATCGCCGCCGGCAAATCCACGACAGCATTCAGCCACTGGTAATACCGCGTCGGCGTCACACCAAAAACCGCGCGCATCTCCTGCTCTTTTCCCCCCAAACCCACCGCCCCTGACCAACGCCGCTCAAAAACCAACAACTCCCGCTGCGCCGACGACAACCCCTCCCCCACCGGCACAACAGAGTCACCATCACCGTCAAAACACCCCTCATCACGCGTTCCATCGCAACGTTCATCCATGCCCAGCACGATGCCCAAAGATCCCCTCCTTCGCGAAACCGTGGGCCTACCCGACCCCCGGCACGAGCGCTCACTCTGACAGCCCCCACCGACAAAGTCCCCCCACCAACCACCCCCCAAACCAAAGCCACAAACACCCCCCACACACACGTCGGTAGGGTGAAACCGTGTCCGCACCAAAACCTCTCACCGAGCTCGTCCACCCCACCTGGGCCAATGCCCTCGCGCCCGTCGCAGACGAAGTCACCCGAATGGGCACCTTTTTGCGCGAAGAACTCGCCGCCGGACACACCTACTTACCCGCCGGAAAACACATCCTCCGCGCCTTCGAACGACCACTACACGACATCCGCGTCCTCATCGTGGGACAAGACCCCTACCCCACCCCCGGACACGCAATCGGCCTATCCTTCTCCGTCGCCCCCGACGTACACCCCATCCCCAGAAGCCTCACCAACATCTACAAAGAACTCAGCGAAGACCTCAACATCCCCACCCCACGTAACGGCGACCTCACCCCCTGGGCAGACCGAGGCGTCATGCTCCTCAACCGCGTCCTGACCGTGCGTCCCGGCGCCCCCGCCAGCCACCGCGGCAAAGGCTGGGAAATCATCACCGAAACCGCGATACGTGCCCTCGCCGCCTCTCACGCACACGGACAACCACTGGTCGCCGTGCTGTGGGGACGCGACGCACGCAACCTCGCACCCCTCCTAGGCAACATCCCCCGCGTCGAAAGCGCCCACCCCTCCCCCCTATCGGCACGACACGGGTTCTTCGGTTCACGTCCCTTCTCCCGCACCAACGAGCTCCTCGCCCAGCAAGGCGCGCACCCCATCGACTGGTCCCTCACCTAAACAACCACCCCAACCTATTCGCCAGCTGCCACCGCCGCTGTCAAATCCTCAAGAAACGCATCCACATGCCCCACAGACGTGTCCCAACTCGTCATCAACCGCACCACCCCAGCCTCCCTGTCCCAATCACTGAACCCCCACCGACGACGTAGCCGCACATTCACCAACCGCGGCAAAACCGCAAACACAGCATTCGCCTCCACCGGATGCACAAGACGAACCCCAGGAATGCCTCCAAGCCCCTGCGCCAAACGCGACGCAGCATCATTGGCAGCAACGGCATTACGCACCCATAGATCCCCGCCATACAAAGCCAACAACTGAGCCGACATAAACCGCATCTTCGCCCCAAGCTGCCCCGTGAACTTACGCGTGAACTTCACGCTCTGCGAAATCACCGGATCAAGCACCACCAGCGCCTCGACCCCCACAAGACCACTGTTCGTACCACCAAGTGAAACAGCATCAACCCCCAGCTCCACCGTCAAATCAGCCAACCCAACACCCAACGCGACCGCCGCATTCGCCATCCGAGAACCATCCACATGCACCCGCATCCCAGCCCCATGCGCGTACTCCACCAACGCCCGCAACTCATCCACCGAATACACAGTCCCCAGCTCGGTCGCCTGCGAAATAGTCACCAACGTAGGCACCGCCGTATGCTCACCCCGCGCCACCGGGACAACCCGATCAATCGCATCCGGCGTCAACTTGCCATCCACACAATCGACCGGAATGAGCTTGATACCCGACATCCGCTCCGCAGCCCCACAGTCATCCGTATTCACATGCGCCGTCCGCGCACACACAACCGACTCCCACCGGCGCGTCATCTGTTCCAAAGCCACCACATTCGCACCAGTGCCGTTAAATACCGGAACCGTCAACGCACTCGGACCAAAATGACGCTTCATCACATCCTGCAAGGCGCGCGTATACGGATCATCCCCATACGCGCGCACATGACCGCCATTAACCAGGGCAATCGCCTCCAACACCTCAGGATGAATCCCGGCGTAGGTGTCACTGCCAAACAAATGACTGTCCGAATCATGCAGCTTCCTCATCGAATACGGGCCACTGCCGGACTCGCTCGGCACAAAAGGAAAATGCGATGTCATACCCCCACTGTGACACCCCAACCCCTGACCCGAGCACAGCACCAACCTCCAGAGGCTTACCGCACCCCACACAAACCACCCCCACCCCAGCACTACAGTGACGACCCAAGAGACCACTAAGGAGCCAAACATGTTTCGAATCCACGTCATCGGCGTCGGAGTAGGCGACCCCGCATACGTAACCATGCAAGCGGTGACAGCGATCCGAGACACCGATGTGTTCTTCGAAATCGACAAAGGAGAAACAAAAGCCGACCTCAACGCCGCACGACAAGCAATCCTCGACGCCTACACAGACCCCAACTCATACCGCATCCACTCCATCCCCGAAGCCCCCCGCCACCGCGGCGAAATGCCTCCCGAGGTATACGCAGCCGAAGTGAAACGGTGGCGCGACGCCCGCATGGACCGCATCGCCGAAGCCTTCAAAGAAACACTCACCGAAGAGCGCATCGGCGCATTCCTCGTATGGGGAGACCCAAGCCTGTACGACGGCACCCTGCGCATCCTCGACGACCTCATCGCACGCGGCCTCGACATCGAATACGACGTCATCCCAGGTATCAGCAGCCTGCACGCACTCACCGCCCGACACGGCACCCTGCTCAACCGTGTCGCAGGCTCAGTCACCATCACCACAGGCCGACGACTAGCCCAAGAATGGCCCCCCAACTGCGACGACGTCTTCGTCATGCTCGACGCAGGATTCGCTGGCGAAAAATACACCGGCCAAAACATCTACGTGTACTGGGGCGCCTACCTCGGCAGCGAAGACGAACTCCTCATCCACGGCCCCCTAGACGACGTCGCAGAAAAAATCGTGACAACCCGCACACGAGCCCGCCAAGAAAAAGGGTGGATTATGGACTCCTACCTCCTGCGCCGCGGAACCCTGCTCTAAAAACGCGTGAAAAATCTCGCCAAACGGCGTGATCATGCTCACCCCCACGCCGCCACAAACGTGAGACTTCTCGCACTATCACGCGTAATGCCTGACTAAGGTCCCTTGACCTGCCAGAACATCCTGTCCGCCCCCCCTCCCGCGGTCTAGGGTGTGCCATAAGGAACGGTCAGCCCGTCGCGGTGCACACCCACCAAAGCTCCGTGACGTCGAGCCGACCGCACCCGTGCACCCAGGGTGCGGCATCCTCTCGTGCTTGCCCACCGCACACCGACGTGGCAACCGCCATGAAAGGGGAAAGCGTCGTGACGCAGACCGGATCGACACCTGAAGAGACACCGATCGAGGTGCCTCCCCTAGCCGGCGACTTTCCAACCGTGACATTCGACGAGTGGAAAGTCCTCGTAGCCAAAGTCCTCAACCGCGGACGCCCCGAAGACAAACAACTCAGCCCAGACACTTCACTAGATCGACTCCGCCGAACCACAACAGACGGTCTCCACCTAGAACCGCTGTACTCCATACCAGAAGGACAAGAAACCGTCCCCGCCACCGGGGTACCCGGCTTCATGCCCTTCACCCGGGGACGGCAACCACAACGAGACACCACCAGCTGGGACATGCGTGCCTTCCACGATGACCCCGACGCCGACACCTCACGCAGAGAAGTACTCGCCGACCTCGAACGAGGCGCCACCTCAATATGGCTCGGCGTAGGTCAAGACGGCATCGCCCCCGAAGACATCGCCACTGTGCTCACAGACGTTGACTTCGCACTCGCCGGAATCCACCTGCAGTCCAACGACGACCCTGACACAGCAGCGAAAGCGCTCGTCCAAGCCTGGTCAGCAGAAACCGCCAACGACCAAGTATCAGGCGGACTGGGCATCGACCCATTCGGTCTGGTGGCCCGCCGCGGCGGCAACATCGACACCTCACCACTAGTGACATGGACCCGCACAACGCTGGACTCCTACCCGAACGTCATCCCAGTAACAATCGATGTTCGCCCCTACCACGACGCTGGCGCAGGCACAGCCGAAGAACTGGCTTTCGCAGTAGCAACCGGTGTGGAGTACCTACGAATTCTCGACGAAGCAGGCATACCTCCAGCAGACGTATTCGACCGCATCGAATTCCGCCTAGTCGCAACAGACGTGCAGTTCACATCACTTGCCAAACTGCGCGCACTACGCCGCATGTGGGCACGCATCGGCGAAGTCCTCGACGTACCTGAAAACAAGCGCGGTGCCCGCACCCATGCGGTCACCTCCGAGCGGATGATGGCCCGCCACGACCCGTACGTGAACATGCTCCGCGGCACAATCGCCGCGTTCTCGGCCGCCGCCGGTAACGCCGACGCTGTAACAGTCCTTCCCTTCGACCATGTTCTCGGACTACCAACGTCGTTCTCGCGCCGCATCAGCCGCAACACCCAAGTCATCCTCAACGAGGAATCTCACCTGGGGCGGGTAGCTGACCCAGGCGGCGGCTCCTTCTACGTGGAATCACTCACAGAACAGATCGCCACAAAAGCGTGGACACTGTTCACCCAAATTGAGTCCTCCGGAGGAATGCGTACTGCACTCGAAGGCGGACGCATCCACGAAATAGTGGCAGACAACCTCGCCACCCGAGATGCCCGTTTGGCAGACCGCAGCCAACCTTTGACCGGTGTCAGCGAGTTCCCCAACTTGGAAGAACCCATCGTGGAACGCACCCCGCGAGCACCATTAACTCGAATCGAAGGCGACGTCGCACCATTCATGCCACGCCGTGACGCGGTTGTTTTCGAACGGCTTCGGGCTCGCGCATTCGCCACCCCCAACCGGCCCACCGCGCTCCTGCTAGGACTTGGCACCCGACGCGACTTCGGCGGCAGGGAAGGGTTTACCCTGCCATTCCTCGCCGCTGGCGGTATCAAAGGTGACCTTGTAGAAGTTCTCTCCGCAGAAGAAATACCTGTCAAAGTCGCCGACCATCACAGCAAAGTCGCCGTCATCTGCTCTTCCCCCAAAGTGAACGGAACATGGGGCGCCGAAGCAGCCAAAGCACTGCGCGAGGCAGGAGTCGAACACATCTACCTAGCTGGCAAGGCCAAAGAGCTCGGTGAGGGCGCCGCAGCCATCGATGGTTCCTTTGCCATGGGAAGCAACGTCGTCGAGATCACCTCAGCCATCCTCGACCAACTCGGTGTCCCCGCCCTATCGGACAGCGACATTTCACCGGCAACTCCCTCCAGCAATGCGACGCAAGGAGCAGGTGCATGACCGCCATTCCACGCTTCGACTCGGTCCCCCTCGGCGATGCCGTACCAGCAGACGACGCCAAAAAGAAGTGGGACGAGGCATACGCTGCCTCCCCACGCGAGCGTTGGGAGACCCCCGAACACATTGTTGTCCCACCCGTGTATACGGAAGCTGACCTAGAGGGGGTCGATTTCCTTCACACCTACCCCGGGGCGGCACCATTCCTACGTGGCCCCTACGCCACGATGTACGCCTACCGTCCCTGGACTATTCGGCAATATGCCGGGTTCTCCACCGCAGCGGAGTCCAACGCGTTCTACCGCCGCAACTTGGCTGCTGGCCAAAAAGGGCTATCAATCGCCTTCGACCTAGCCACACACCGTGGCTATGACTCCGACCACCCCAGGGTCTCTGGCGATGTCGGTATGGCTGGTGTGGCCGTCGACTCCATCCTTGACATGCGTCAGCTGTTCGATGGCATTCCGCTGGACCAGATGAGTGTCTCGATGACGATGAACGGCGCTGTGCTGCCAGTCTTGGCGTTGTATGTCGTCGCTGCCGAAGAGCAGGGAGTCAAGCCAGAGCAATTGGCTGGCACGATCCAGAACGACATTCTTAAAGAATTCATGGTGCGGAACACTTACATCTATCCGCCAACGCCTTCAATGCGAATCATCTCCGACATTTTCGCATTCACCAGCCAAAACATGCCCCGCTTTAACTCGATTTCGATCTCCGGCTACCACATGCAAGAGGCCGGAGCCACAGCGGATATCGAGATGGCATACACCCTCGCTGACGGGATGGAGTACATCCGTGCCGGGCAAAACGCGGGATTGGATGTGGATGCGTTCGCGCCTCGTCTGTCGTTCTTCTGGGCGATCGGCATGAACTTCTTTATGGAAGTGGCGAAGATGCGTGCGGCCCGGCTGTTGTGGGCTAAAGCGATCAAAGATTTCGGTGCGAAAAACCCCAAATCGATGAGTCTGCGTACACACAGCCAAACCTCTGGTTGGTCGTTAACAGCGCAAGACGTCTACAACAATGTTGTTCGTACTTGTATCGAAGCCATGGCTGCCACGCAGGGGCACACACAGTCCTTGCACACCAACGCCCTCGACGAAGCTATCGCTCTGCCGACCGACTTCTCGGCTCGTATTGCCCGGAATACTCAGTTGCTCATTCAGCAGGAGTCCGAGACGACGGCTGTAGTGGACCCGTGGGCAGGGTCGGCATACGTGGATGCTCTCACGCGTGACTTGGCTGGCCGGGCCTGGGCGCACATTCAAGAGGTAGAGGCTGCAGGTGGTATGACCAAAGCCATCGAAGCCGGCATCCCGAAGATGCGTATCGAGGAGGCTGCGGCACGGACACAGGCTCGTATTGACTCTGGTGTACAGCCGGTTATCGGTGTGAATAAGTACCGTGTCACCGGGCGCGAGGAGATTGAGGTCCTCAAGGTCGATAACGCGCATGTGCGGCGCGAGCAGATCGAGAAGCTGCGTCGTCTTCGTGAGGAGCGGGATCACCACGAGGTTGAGCGCAAGTTGGAGGCGCTGACGAATGCTGCTGCCTCCGATGCTCAAGACGCGAACCTTTTGGCTCTGTCAATTGATGCGGCAAGAGCCAAAGCAACGGTTGGTGAAATTTCTGAAGCATTGGAGAAGGTCTACGGCCGGTACACGGCTCAGATCCGTACGATCAGTGGCGTGTACCGCGAAGAAGCTGCCCAGACCGATTCTGCGAGCCGTGCGCACGAACTCGTCGAAGAGTTTGAACAGATCGAGGGTCGTCGTCCCCGTATTCTCGTAGCGAAGATGGGGCAGGACGGCCATGACCGTGGCCAGAAAGTGATTTCTACGGCGTTTGCTGACCTTGGCTTCGACGTGGATGTGGGCCCGTTGTTCCAGACCCCTGATGAGGTTGCCCGTCAGGCGGTTGAGGCGGATGTGCATGTTGTGGGAGTGAGCTCATTGGCAGCTGGTCACCTCACTCTCGTGCCGGCGTTGCGTGAGGAGCTGGACAAGCTGGATCGGCCGGACATGATGATCGTTGTTGGTGGAGTGATCCCGGAACAGGATTTCGCAGAACTGCGTGAGCGCGGTGCTGAGGCGATTTTCCCACCGGGCACTGTTATCCCAGATGCTGCGGTCGAGTTGCTCGAGAAGTTAAAGGAACAGGCCAGCGAGGAGGGCTGAAGATAGTGCGACGAACACCCTCTGTCGAGGAGCTCGTCGAGGGGATTTGTGCGGGCCAGCGTACGACGTTGGCCCGCGCGATCACCTTGGTGGAGTCGAGTAAGCCTGCGCATCAGGCTCAGGCGCGTGAATTGTTGCGGGCGGTGCGTCCGTACACAGGTTCAGCGATCCGTCTCGGCATTTCGGGTGTTCCTGGGGTGGGCAAGTCGACGTTTATTAATACGTTCGGGTTGTTTTTGATTGAGCAGGGCTATCGGGTGGGTGTGGTTGCGGTTGATCCCTCGAGTCAGCGTACGGGTGGGTCGATTTTGGGTGACCGGACGCGGATGGCTGATCTTGCGGTGCGTGAGGAGGCGTTTATTAGGCCTTCGCCTTCGGGCGGTCATTTGGGTGGAGTGGCCCGGGCTACGCGTGAGTCGATGTTGTTGTTGGAGGCTGCTGGGTATGACGTGATCATTGTTGAGACGGTGGGTGTTGGTCAGTCTGAGGTTGCGGTGGCTGACATGGTGGATACGTTTTTGATGTTGTGTTTGGCGCGCACGGGTGATCAGTTGCAAGGGATTAAGCGCGGCATTTTGGAGTTGGCTGACGTCATCACGATGAATAAGTCCGATGGTGATGAGATGAAGGCCAAGCAGGCTGCTCGGGAGCTGTCTGGTGCGTTGCGGTTAATGCGTACTGATCGGTCGATTCCACCGCCGTTGGTGATGACGAGTTCGGGTTTGACTGGTGTGGGGTTGGAGGATGTGTGGGCTGCGGTGTTGAAGCACCGGGAGCGTTTGGAGAAGTTGGGCCGCTTGGAGGAGCGGCGGGTGCAGCAGCAGCGCGATTGGATGTGGACGATGGCGCAGGAGGAGGTGCGTCAGTTATTGCGTCGTGGTGAGGGTGTGGCGCAGGTGCGTGATGAAGTTGAGGAGGCGGTTTCGGCAGGGTCGTTGAGTGCGGTTGAGGGGGCGGCGCGGTTGTTGCAGGCGTTTGCGCAGGATCCGCAGTTGTCTCGGTGGAGTGCTGAGGGTTTGGGGATGGATGGTTCTGCTGCTGGGTGATGTTGACTGAGTTGGTGTGTTCAGTTTCTGCGGGGTGGTTGTCGCAGGTGCAGTTCCCACAGGTCGAGTTCGACGAGGTAGTCGGGGCCGAGTTCTTCTGCGATGGCTAGGACGAGGTCTTCTGCTGTTTCGGCGTAGTGGGTGGCTAGGTGGGGTGCTTGCCATCCTGTTTGGGGGTTCATATGTTGGTGGAATTGTGCTGTCCAGGCTTCGATGCGGGCGTTGATTTCGGAGCTGAAGCTGCCTACGCCGTATTCGGTGACGAAGTCGGCATCGTCGGCGACCCAGATGGGCCAGTTGAGTCCGTAGTCGTTCATGAGTAGGACGCGTACGGGTTGGCGGGTTTCGGGGGGTTGGACGACGGTGATACCTGCGCGGCCGAGGTGGCTGAGTTGTACGGTGACGGTGACTGCGCCGCTGACGTCTTTGACGCGGCGTCCGAGCCATTGTCCGAGTGCTTCGTAGTCGGTGATGCGGGCGCGGGGTAGCCAGCCGCTGTCTGGGTGCCATTGGGTGTTCCATAGTTCGGCCCAGTCGCGGAGGCGGTCGCTGATGTCGTCGGGGACGCCGAGGTCTTCGGGTTCGGCGGGTTCGCCGTCGAGCCATACCGGTGAGGTGTGTCCGGTGACGGTGGTGAGCCAGATGCCGGTCATTTCTTCGGCGCTGACGGGGGTGGTGTCTATTTCTTCTGGTTCTTCGGGTTCGTTGTGGCGGTGTGGTTCGGGTTCGTTGGGGTCGGTTTCTGGGGTGCGGGGGGTGAGGTATATCTCGATGGCGGGGATGGTGGATGGTGGGGTGGGGGTTTCTTCTGTGGGGGTGGGGTGGGATGGCTGGATGATGGGGGTGGTTTCGCGTAAGAGGTTGAGGGCGCGGAGGAATTCGACTTCGCTGCCTGCTCCGGTGTTGGTGTCTTTTTCGGTGGCGAAGCCTTCGGCCATGACGTCGTAGACGTCGTGGGGGTGGGCGCGGCGGTGTTCGCGCTGTCGTGACCGGTGGAGTGGCGTCTTGTCAGAGTCCATGAGCCCTGCCCTCTTTCGAGTTGACCTGGGTTCATCTTCCCGTATTCAGGTCCGTGGGGGCAGGTACCGACATCCGGTGCGGTGCGTTGGTTGTTTAGTGGGAGGAGAGCTGGGCGATTTTTGCGGCGAGTTCTTCGGAGGTGAGCAGGCCTTTAGCGTGCAGGTCGGCCAGGACTGCCATGAGGACTACTTCGTCGGTGTTGGCGTTTTGGGCGATGATTTCGTCGGCGGTTTGGGGTGTGGGGGTGGTGTTTTCGGTGGGTTTAGCTGTGTCGGGGTGTGCTTTTTGGGCTTCGGTGCGTGGTTCGGGGTGGAAGACACTTTTGCCGCCGGGGCCGGCTGGGCGGCTGACGCCGAGGATGGCGTTAGGGCAGCGGATGAGGATGCCGTCGACGATGCGGTCGGCGTCGCGGCGGCTCATTTTGCGTACGGCGATGCGTCCGGCGTCGGTGAGGATTCCTAGGCCGTCGTGGATGCGGGGGGCGTAGTCGACGGCTTTGATGTCTGGGAGGTTGACTGCGCGCATGCGGAAGGCGGAGATGTCGTCGCGTAGCGCCATGACGCGTTGGTTGGTGAGGACGAGTACGGCGTTGCCGGAGGCGAATTGGCAGCCGACCATGTCGACTACTGTTTCGCCGTCTTCGAGGCTTTCGTGCAGGTCTCGGATGGCCGTACGGGTGCCGAAGGTGACTTCCATACGTGCCAACGCTTCGGCGATGTCACCGCGCAGCTCGTTCATGCTTTCTCATACGGACGAATGCTTGGCGATCTGAGTGTCTTTGGTGAATCAGGTGGAGTTGGTTGCTGATGGTTGGGGCTGGGGGTGGTTAGGAGCCGATGGGCCAGGTGAGTCGGGTGGTGATGCCGCCTTCGACGGCTGGTTGGGGGTGGGGGTCGTGGTCTTCCCAGGAGTCTTTGGGGCGGTAGCCGAGTTCCAGGAGGGTGTTGGTGATGTCCCAGCGGCGGTTGTTGTTATTGGAGATGGCGTAGTAGAGGCCGAAGGTGGTGGTGGTTTCGATGGCGCAGCGGAAGATTTGTTCGGTGTCGTCTGGGGAGAGCCACATGGCGTGGAGGAGGTCTTCGTCGGTGGTGGTGGGGTCTGGTACGGACCAGCCGATGCGTAGTGCGATGAAGTCCAGGCCGTATTCGTCGTGGTAGAAGCGTCCGAGGGTTTCGCCGAAGATTTTTGAGACGCCGTAGAGGGAGTCGGCGCGTGGGAGGGTGTGTGGGCCGGTGGGCCATTGGGAGTGGCGGTCGTACATGCCCAGGGCGTGGTTGGAGGAGGCGTAGACGATGCGGCGTACTGCGCTGTTTCGTGCGGCTTCGAGGATGTTGCGGGTACCGATGATGTTTGCGTTGAGGACTTCGTCCCAGGTGGATTCTGGGGATGATGCGCCGGCGAGGTGGATGACTGTGTCGATGCCGGTCATGAGGTTGAGGGTTTGGTTGTAGTCGGTGAGGTCGGCTTTGGCGAGGGTGTGTTGTTGTTCGTCGTTTTTGGGGGTGCGGCCGTGTTGGGTGATTTTGTAGTCGGTGCGCAGGCGTTGGGTGAGGAGTAGGCCGATTCCGCCGGTGGCGCCGGTGATGAGTAGGTGTCGGGGGCTGGTGGGGTTCATGGGTGTCAGTGTTTCGTGGATGGGTCGGGGTGGCCAGGGCATTTGGGGTGGTGTCGGGTCGCACAATGGGTGTGTGTCTGATGTGATGGGTTCTTTTTCTGGGGGTGTGGGTTCTGGTGTGCCTGCGGATTGGGTGGCTTTGGTTGTGGGGCCTTCGGCTGCGCAGGCGTGGGGGGCTCCGTCGGTGCCGCGGGTGGCGGTGGTGGGTGCGGGTGTGTGTGAGGTGGTGGATGTGGATCGTGTTGGGGCGGTGGTGGCTGGTGTGGAGCGGGGGCGTCCGCGGTGGGTGTGGTGGGAGGCTGCTGGGGTGGCTGAGGTGTTGGCTCGTTCGGGGGTGTGTCCGGGGCGGGTGTGGGATGTTGCGCAGGCGCATCGGTTGATTCATGGAGGGTGGGAGGCTGGGCCTGGGGTGGCGTGGGCGGTGGCGCATGGGTTGTCGTTGGAGGGGGTTGAGGCGCCTGCGGGGGATGATTTGTTGGGTTTGGTGGGTGGGGGTGCTGATGCGGTGGATGTGGTTTCTGGTGCGGGGTATTTGCTTCCGGCTGCGGCTGGGGGGACGTGGGCGGTTGATGATGCTCGGTTGGTGAAGTTGGCCGGCGCGGTATTGGAGTGTGCGCGGTCGCAGGCACAGTTGGCTGGAGGGTTGGGGCCTCGGTTGGTGAGCACTGTGTATTCGGAGTCTGCTGCGGCGGTGGTGTGTGTCGAGTTGGAGCGGGTTGGGTTGCCGGTGGATCGGGGTGCGTTGTTGTCGGTGATTGAGCCGTTGTCGGGTGATACGGCGGCTTTGGATGCGTCGGTGTTGGATCTTGTGCCTGATGCGGGGCGTGTGGATTTGCGTAATCCGTTGCAGGTGCGGGGTTTGTTGGCGGGGGTGGGGATTGATGTTCCGGATACGCGTAAGTGGACGTTGGAGGCGTTTCGGCAGGTGCATCCGGTGGTTCCTGCGTTGTTGAGGTGGCGGGCTGATGAGCGGATTCGTACGACGTATGGGATGCGTTGGTTGGCTGAGCATGTAGGTGAGGATGATCGGCTTCGGGGGCGGTGGCATCCGTGTGATGGGGGTGCGGGCAGGATGACTGCTGAGGCTGGGTTGCACAGTATTCCGGCGGTTTTGCGTCCGGGGGTGGCTGCGCGTGAGGGGTGGGTGTTGGTGCGGGCTGATTTGGGTCAGGTGGAGCCGCGGGTTTTGGCTGCGGTTTCTGGGGATAGGGCGATGGCGGCGGCGACTGCTGCTGATGATTTGTATGCGGGGGTGGCTCGGCAGTTGGGGGTGGATCGTTCGCATGCGAAGGTGGCGATGTTGGCGGCGATGTATGGGCAGCGTACGGGTACTGCGGCGCAAGCGTTGCGTGGGTTGGAGCGGGCGTTTCCGAGGGCTATGAGTGTGTTGGATTGGGCGCAGCGGGTGGGGGTGGCTGGTGGTGAGTTTCGTACGTTTGGTGGGCGTTTGATTCCGACGGGGCGGTTGTCGCCGGGGGGCGATCAGGCGCGGGTGTCAGGTCGGGGTCGGTTTGCTCGGAATGCGATTATTCAGGGGGCTGCGGCTGAGTTGTTTAAAGCGTGGGTGGCGACGGTGCGTGCTGTGTTGCCGTCGTTGGGTGGGGAGATTGTGATGTGTTTGCACGATGAGTTGTTGGTGCATGTGCCGCAGGAATGTGCTGGTGATGCGGTGGCTTTGGTGAATCAGGCGTTGGTGGATGCTGCGCGGCGGTGGACTGGTGGTGCGCCGGTGCGTTTTGTTGCTGATACCCAGGTGGTTCGGCGGTGGAGTGAGGCTAAGGGGTGAGGGTATGGGTGAGGGCGGGTGTGGTTTCACCCGCCCTCGTGCGTTGTGGTGTGTGGTTTTAGCTGATGAGTTCTTTTTTGGCTTTGCGGGCTTTTTTGGCGGCTTGTTTTTGTGCTTTCTTTGCGCTCTTTTTGACGCCGCGTCCTGCGGAGAAGAGTGAGTCTAGGAGCAGGGAGCCTGCGATTCCGGTGAGGAAGACGTCTTTGGCGATGGCGGTTCCTTCTTGGGTGGGGCGGATGCCATCGACGGTCAGGCCGGGGGTGTTGCGGTACATGTTGAGTAGTCCGCCGCTGAAGGCGCCGAGGGCTAGTCCTGCTGCCCAGTTGGGGACGACGGGAAGGATGAGGGCGGCGCCCAGGGCGGTTTCTCCGTAGGAGAGTGCTTTGCCGAAGGTGTCGGCGGGGACGTCTTTAAGCTGGGGGACGCCGTTGGCTCCCATGTCGCGGAGGTTTTCATAGGCGTCGGTGGGTAGGTTCCGTTTGCCGAGTCCGGAGTTGAGGATGAATAGGCCGGCAGCCAGCCTGGCTGGAGCGAGAACAAGGCTCATGGTTCCTCCTGGTGGTGTGCAGCGGCGCTGGTGGGGGGTTGTAGGTGCCGCGGATGTGCGCACTTTGTGTGCGTGGTGTTTCAGCCGCCCCGGTGGGGACAGTTGATCTATTCCCACCATGTCATGAGTCGGTCGTGCTGGCGCGGTAAGACACTGTTATCTGTGCACAGTGTTCGTTGTGGGAGGGTGTTTGCGCAGCGTGTCGCAGCTTTGGATGCATGTGTACATATGGGACAGGGGCAGCAGCGCTGTTCCATATCTGGAGCTTTTTGGCCTCTCGGCTACGTGCCTTATGACTTCGCTGCGGTTCGCCTTTAATGAGGGCTTTTCATGCCTGTGGTGAAAAGCGTGAACACGTCCTCACCGCGTGACTGGCCTCTGGTTCCTCATCTCGTGCTCTCAGAGTGGGAGCACGAGACGAACGATTTGCTCCCAGCAAATAACTGCAGGCCAGAGCTTAACGCTCTGGCCTGCAGTTATTTGGAGCTGGCGAGGGGACTTGAACCCCTAACCCCCTGTTTACAAGACAGGTGCGCTACCGATTGCGCCACGCCAGCAGTCTCCCTATCGGGATTACATGCGCCATCATAGCGGTCTTGTTCCTGAGCGACGAATCGAACGCTGCATGCCTGGTTCTCAGCCGCTACAACATGGAACCAGGCATGCGAGTTTCTCTCGACACGACAAGTAGCGGGTGCTGTGCACAGCACCCGCTACTTGTACTACACCAAACGGTTTGCCATTCCCCCGAGCGATCCCCCCTACACAGGTGAGGCCGTGTCGTCGGATCGGATAACCGAGTTAGCCTCGGTTAAAAGGACCCATTCACTCAGACGCGGGCCTGAATGTAGTGAGACAGGACGTTGATGGTGCCCTTCGTGAAGTACGAAAGGCCGGTGCGCTTGGCACCAATGAGGTTCTCGACGGCGCGAACCGTGTTCGGCCCGATGACACCGTCAGCAGCGACTCCTGCCTTACGCTGCAGCGCCTTGATACCGGACTTGGTGAGGAAGTGGTGACGATCCATACCGAGCCACGTGTAGAAGTCACGGGTGTCAGCACGGTTCAGCCATGCAGACTGCACGCCAGCCGTGGAACCGGTGGGCTTGACGCCCTTCTTGGAAGGAGCGTTCGTCACACCCTTGCCAGCACTGGCGCCACCGGAAGAAGCCAACCCGTTAGCGCGGGTCAGGCCTGCTTTACGGGAGCAGACCGGCCAAGCACCGGGGCCTTGCATGCGGAGCAGGTTCTGTGCGACAGCGATCTGCTGCGCTTTGGTGGCTTTGTGGGGCATGGAGGCGTACTTGGTGCCACCAGCGGCTTTCCAGCTGCTCTTGGAGAACTGCAGACCACCGTAGTAGCCGTTACCGGAAGCAATGCTCCAGTTACCGCCAGACTCACAGGCCGCAACGCGGTCCCACACGTCGCCAGCGGCGTGAGCCGAAGACGAGGACGTGGTGACACCGGCAGCAGTAGCCGCACCGGCAACCGCGACGACACCCGCGAGCCGAGCAGCCATCTTGGGCTTGCGCGGAGCAGCATGTTTAGGAACGTAAGACAAAGTTTTTTCCTCTCCTGACGAGCGCCTACGGGGTTAGCTGTCGGGTTCGGGCGCCAGGTGCCCGGGCGAAATGCTCGCCTTTACCCCCAGGCCACTGGAGCGTGACCGCCGCTCCGATCATGGTGATCGGAGCATATGGTTCCCCCGCCTTCGTCTGGTCCGGGTAGGTCCCGGATCACGTGCCCGCCGACGAAGTTCAGCGCTCAGGCACGTGCGCTCAATGGTCATGCGATTGGTGATGTTGCCGCCAACGACTTTGTTGGAGCAGCAACGGCTGCGACTCTAGGTCACGACTCGATAACGAGCAAGGAAATGGGTCGCCCACGGCGCGGCGCAGCCCAGCCGCCATACCGCAGTAACCACGGGCGCGTAAATAACACAGGAAGCCGAAAGCGAAGGTCGCAGGCTCAAGTCGAACGAAACCTGGGATTACGTTCGACTTCACCACCACCGGAAAAATGTGTCCGAAATCACATTATCTAACGGTGACCAGTTCACTCGGATACCGCTGGCCTGTAACCGCAGGGTGAGGTAAAGCACCACGATGACCAGCACTGACGTGAAAATCGTTACACCCTTACGCCCCGGTGTCGCCGCACGCACAATCAGACGCGTGCCACGGCGCAGACCCGCACCACCTGCACCCCACCACGCAACCATGACACCAATTGCCGCGCCGGCAGCCAAAGCAACCTCTCCGAAAGGATCCACAGAGGACTTACCAAACAGATACATCAACCCAGACGTACCAAACATTCCCGCCACAGCAATGACCGTCACCGGCACAACTGCAAGCAACGTCACAACAGTCGCAGGCACAATCCGCAATGGCGCAAGCATCACAGCACCGAAAACATCCATGCTGCTAGGCCCCTTCTCCAGCCGCCGATCCCGCACCCCCCGCACCGACTCATACGTCGTCCGCGCAACAACGCCCCACAGCGTGCACAACACCAGAGTCCAGACCGGGAAAGACGCAGCCAACGCCATCACAAGCAATCCCAGCCCAGCCAGCGCCGGAGTCAAAGACTTACGCACCTGCGGTTGCGAAGCCCGCTGCACGGCGGTACCGCCACGCACCTGAGCAAACTTTCCCTGCGGCCTGATCGCATCACTCCAGCCAGCGAACTTCTCCTTAGCCCGCTCAACATAACCGCCGACACCAGAATCCTGGCTGCCCTTGGCTGGAGCAGACGAAGCAACCTGCCCAATGCCTCTGGTCTCAGACATCGAATGCGGCTGATCGGGCACCATCAAACGAGAAAACGGGCGCCCATCGGTTCCAGCAGAAGACAACGCACGCTTGCCCCAAGAGTTCTGGAACATGCCGATCTCTTCATCAGTCTCAGCCTTACCCGCAGGAGGAGCACCAAATCCTGTGTATCCACCGTTAGTGCTCAAACGCGCTGTACTGCCTTGCTCCTGAGAAGGAGTCACCGCCGGCATCGTTCGAGTCTCGATCCGCGGGTGAGCAGCCGTAGCCGCCATCCCCGGATCAGTCGACAACTGCTCCGTGCACCCATCACCCACAGGCGCTGAAGCCGCTGGGAATCGCGCCGTAGCCGCCCCCATCGACAACTGCTCCGTAGCACCCGAAACAGCTGACAAATGCCCTGTGGACCCAGCATTCATCTGCTGCGTTGCACCAGGATCAACGGCTAACTGCTGCGTCACCGCCAAGGCGTCGCCAGCCACCGGGCCCGTTCCATCTGAACGCGCCTCTTCCAGCAACCACAACAACGTATGCGGTTCAGGACGCCGCTCCCGGTCCGGAACCAACGCAGAACGCAACATATCCGCCACCGAACTAGGCACGCCCTCCAAATCAGGACGGCCCGTATGCACCCGCGACAACACCGCATCCAACGGACCACGACCAAACGGCGGCCGACCAGTCAACGCATACGTCAACGTCGCAGCCCACGCCCACCAGTCCGAATCCGCCGCAACGACCTCACCACTAAGCACCTCCGGAGGCAAATACCCCGGCGTGCCCATCACCACACCCGCCTGCGTCAACCGACAATCATCAGCAGCCTGCGCAATACCAAAGTCGATAACAACAGGGTTATCCCCCTCCATCAGCACATTCGTCGGCTTCAAATCACGATGCACCACCCCCGCAGCGTGAATCGCATCCAACGCCTCACCCAAACCACGACCAAGAACACGCACCTCAGCCAACGACAACGGCCCAGACTCACGCACCCGCTGATCCAACGACAACCCCGGCACATACCGCGTCACCAAATACGGAGTCTCACCATCCAAATCCGCATCCACCAGCGGAGCCACCCGCGGATCATCAATTCGCTGCAACGAAGAAAACTCACGCCGCAACCTCGCCCGCGCCGAACCATCAGCAGCGATATGCGGCTGCAAAACCTTCACCGCAACCCCACGGCCCCCCGCATCCGTGCCGAGATACACGATGCCCATCCCACCGGAACCCAACTCGTGATGCAGCGTGTACGAGCCCAGCAGACGCGGGAAATCCGCTTCACCCATCTTCGCCATACCGGCCCGATCGCTCATCCGTACTCCTCATATCTCATGAACAGAAAAAAGCCACTGCTCCACCACCCACTAACCCCGATCACAACGTGACCCACCCTGGGAACGCACAAGCCACACGAATCGTTCTTCGTCTTCCCCTCGCCGATCGGCCTCCATCGATCCTAGGATGGTCCAGATCGCTACGTGCACCAGAAGACCCCACACACCCACACAGTCCCGCACGAAGCGACAACGCGATTGACACAGGAGTCACGATGCCCGAAACCACACCCACCTTCGACTTCGTCATCGCGGCCAACAGGCTCCCCGTAGACAGCCACACCGAACCAGACGGAACCCACTCCTGGAAACGCAGCCCCGGTGGCCTAGTTACCGCCATGGACTCCGTCATGCGTAACCGCTCCGGAGCCTGGGTCGGCTGGGCCGGAGACCCAGGAGAAGCACCCGCACCCTTCGATGACGAAGGAATGCACCTACACCCCATCGCCCTATCCGCAGAAGAAGTCAAGGCCTACTACGAAGGCTTCTCCAACGACACGCTCTGGCCTATCTATCACGACGTCATCGTCCCCGCCCAATTCCACCGATCCTGGTGGCACGCCTACCAACGCGTCAACCGCAGATTCGCCGACGAAATCGCCATCGTCGCTGCCCCCAAAGCCACCATCTGGGTCCACGACTACCAACTCCAACTCGTCCCAGCCCTCCTGCGCGCACAACGCCCCGACCTACGCATCGGCTGGTTCAACCACATCCCTTTCCCTCCACTCGAACTCTTCAGCCAACTGCCCTGGCGACGCAACATCCTCGAAGGACTCGCCTCCGCTGACTTCCTCGGCTTCCAACGCCCCGCCGACGCCAGCAACTTCCTCCACGCCGCCAAATGGGCCGGGAACATGACCGTCAAAGGCGACACCGTCACCATCGGCAGCGACTCCCCCCACGCAGGACACACAGCCCGCGCCGCCGCCCTACCCATCTCCATCGACTTCGAAAACTACGACGACCTCGCCCGCCGCCCCTCCGTAGTCAAACGCGCAAAAGAAATCCGCGAAGAACTCGGCAACCCCGACACAATCCTCCTAGGCGTGGACCGCCTCGACTACACCAAAGGCATCCGCCACCGTCTCAAGGCCTACCAAGAACTCCTCACCGACGGACGACTCGAAGTCCCCGGAACCACCCTCATCCAAGTCGCCGTCCCCTCCCGCGAGCGCGTCCAGGCCTACCAACACCTCCGCGACCAAGTCGAACTCAACGTCGGCCAAGTCAACGGCGAATTCTCCGACGTCACCCACACCGCCCTGCAATACCTCCACCAATCCATGGACCGCGAAGAACTCGCCGCCATGTACCGCGCCGCCGACATCATGCTCGTCACCCCCCTACGCGATGGCATGAACCTCGTCGCCAAGGAATACGTCGCCTGCCGCCCCGACCACGGTGGCGCCCTCGTACTCTCCGAATTCACCGGCGCAGCCATAGAGCTCAACGCCGCCTACATTCACAACCCCCACGACATCCAAGGCCTCAAAGACACCATCATCCGAGCCATCCACGCCCCCCGCGAAGACAACCGCAAACGCATGCGCACCCTACGCCGAAAAGTCCGCGACAACTCCGTCCAAAAATGGGCCGAAGCCTTCCTCACCGCCCTAGACATTGCCCCTGCCAAACCCAGCCCCCGCCGCAACCGCAAAACCACCACGCCATGACCACCCTCACCCCCCACACCACCGCACTCCTCGCCCGCGCAGCCGGAGCCGCTCACCTCATCGTCGCCAGCGACTTCGACGGCACACTAGCTCCCTTCCACGACGACCCCATGGCCGTGCGCCCCCTAGCGGGAACTATCGAAGCCCTGCAGCACCTCGCTCGCCTACCCCACACAACCAGCGCACTGGTATCCGGACGCGACCTTGCCACCCTGGCCCACCTCACCGACAACCCCCACAACATCACCCTCATCGCCAGCCACGGCGCCCAAAGCAACAACCCCCGCATCGCAGATGCGGCCCCCCTAACCGACACCCAACAAGCCACCCTGGCCCACCTCAACCACCTCGCTCACACACTCAAACAGCGCTACCCCGGCATCACCATCGAAAACAAATCTGCCGCCGTAGTCATCCACGTACGACAACTGCCCCCACAACAACGACAAGAAGCCATCGACGCCGCCATCACCACCATCCGCACCCACACCAACCTCGAACCCCTCCTAGGCAAAAACGTCGTCGAAACCGCCGTCCTACACGCCACCAAAGGCAGCGCCCTAACCACCCTGGCCACCCTGACCCACCCCCAACCCACTCTCGTCTATTTCGGGGACGATCTCACCGACGAAACCGTCTTCGAAACCTTTCACGACCCTCAAACGTCATTCATGTTCAAAGTCGGTGACGGCCCCACAGCCGCCACCACACGCCTACCTGACCCCCACTACGTCCATGCAGCACTTACCTGCCTAACCCACCTACGCACCCAACACACCCAACACACCTAACCTCACAAGAAACACCAGCAACACAGCACTCCCCCAAGCCCGCAGCGCACAAACCACCAAAACGCCACAACATCAGGCAACAATGGAAGCAGACGGCCCCACGATCAAGACCGTCACAAAGAACGCAATGTCGCGTTCAAGAAAGGTGATCACGAGCTGATGGCAAGCGTGACGTTCGATGCCGCGACCCGCGTGTACCCGGGCAGCGAACATCCCTCCGTAGACGCCGTGACCTTCAACATCGCCGACGGAGAATTCCTCTCCCTCCTCGGCCCTCACGGCGCCGGAAAATCCACCGCACTGCGCATGCTCGCCGGACTCGAAGAAGTCACCGCCGGCCGCATCCTCCTAGACGGCCACGACATCGACACCATCCCGCCCCACGACCGCGACGTCGCCATGGCATTCCAGAACTACGCCCTCTACCCCCACATGAGCGTCGCCGACAACATGGGATTCGCCCTACGCGTGGCCGGCATACCCGCCAAAGAAATCGACCGCAGAGTCCGCCACGCAGCCGAAATCCTCAACCTCACCGACCAGCTCAACGCACTGCCCGACCAACTCAGCGGCCACGGCGCACGCCAACTCGTCGCCCTAGGCCGCGCCGTCGTCCGCGAACCACGCGTCTTCATGATGGACGACCCCCTCGCCAACCTCGACGCCGACCTACGCCTAGACACCGGCCACCACATCGCCGAACTCCAACAACGCCTCGGCATCACCACACTCTTTGCCACCTCATCCCCCACCGAAGCCGAAGCCTTCGGTAACCGCATCGCCGTCCTCAACCACGGACGCCTCGAACAAATCGGCCCACCCGAAGACATCATCAACACACCTGCCTCCATCTTCGTAGCACTCTACGCAGCCCCCGAACCCATGAATCTGTTCCTAGCTCCCATCAACGGCAACCACGCCACCCTGGGCAGCTCCACCATCCCCATCCCCGACCACATCCGCCACCATCTCACCGACACCATCGTGCTCGGCGCCCGCCCCGGCCACACCACCATCAGCCCCGACAACACCGGCTGCCCTACTCACATCGACACCATCACCCCCACCCCACCTCACGGCGCCGTCACCCCCCACACAGCCACCGCCACCATGCGCGAACACCTCGACACCACCATCCCCGCCCTCAACCGCATCGACCACGACCTCGCCGACACCGACACAAGCCTGCCCATGCCCCCACTACGCGCGCTCATACCCACCGAGCACAACCTCTCCCAAGGCGACCTAGTCCACCTCACACCCGACCCCAACCACATCCACTTCTTCAACCCGCACACAGGCCAACGCCTCGGGCCGTGACTCCACGCCCCGAAAATGCCAGCATGGCCCTGTGGCCCTGAGCATCACAACAACTGAACCCACCCCAGAGCTTCTCGACCTCCCCTGGGACACCGCCCTAGAGGACTGGCCAATCAGCCGCTTCGCCGCCCTCCCCCGCGGAATATCCCGCCACGTCGTACGATTCGTCAACGTTGGCCCACGCATAATCGCCCTCAAAGAAATCAAAGCCGTACTCGCCCGCGGCGAGTACGCCATGCTCCGCAACCTCCAACGCCTTGACCAACCCTGCGTGACTCCCCTGGGCGTCGTCGATGGACGCACAACCGCTACCGGTCAACCTCTCGACGCTGTCCTCATCACCGAACACCTCCAGTTCTCCCTGCCGTACCGCGCTCTCTTTAGCCGAAAACTGCAACCCGACACAGCAGAACGCCTCATCGGCGCCCTGACCGTCCTACTCGTGCGACTCCACCTCGCCGGATTCTGGTGGGGAGACGTCTCCCTGTCTAACACCCTGTTCCGCCGCGACGCCGACGACTTCAGCGCCTACCTCGTCGACGCAGAAACCGGACAACTCTTTCCCCAGCTCACTGAAGGCCAACGCCGCCATGACCTGGACATCGCCCACGTCAACATCGCCGGCGAACTCATGGATCTCATCGCGGGGGGCCTGCTCAGCCCAGAACTAGACCCCATCGCCACATCAGAACAAGTTGTCTCCAGATACCACAGCCTCTGGAACGAACTAACCGCATCCGAAGCCCTCACCACCGGTGAAACATGGCGAATGGAAGAGCGCATCCGCCGCCTCAACCTTCTGGGCTACAACGTCGACGAGCTCTCAGTCACCAGGGAAGGCAACGGAGAAACAATTCAAATCACCCCGAAAGTAGTCGACGCCGGATACAGCCACCGGCGCCTCATGAGACTGACCGGGCTCGACGTCCAAGAAAACCAAGCACGACGACTCCTGTCCGATATGGACACATACCGTGCTTCTCTATCCCCCAATATTCTCGAATCAGTCGCAGCCCATGAATGGCTCGTTAACGTCTACGAACCGGTCACAGCCAACATCCCCTCAAACATGGCTGCCAAGCTCGAACCTGCGCAGGTATTCCACGAAGTGCTCGAACACCGCTGGTACCTTTCCGAACGCGCTGGGTACGACGTATCCGTGCAGTGGGCATTCGCTGACTACTTGAGCCAGGTTCTGCCCACCAAACCCGATGAGAAGGCAATCGTTGGGGTCAACACCACCGCGATCCCCATCATCGTGACTAACAATGCAGCAGACGGCGCCACCGGCACACACACCGAATGACGCCGTCAGACTAAAGCCTCAACGCCGCGCCGCGTCCCGCGCTGCTGCTACCTGGTAAAGAGTAATTCCCGCAGCAACAGAGGCGTTCAGTGACTCCATCTCGCCGCTCATCGGAATATCAACAACTTGATCGCACGTCTCACGCACCAAGCGCGACATACCCTTACCCTCTGAACCAACAACCACCACCAAAGGCGTATCAGCTAGCTGCAGGTCAGGAAGGCTCACATCGCCATCCATATCCAACCCGATAACAAAATACCCCGCTTTGCGGAACTGTTCGAGAGTGCGCGTCAGGTTCGTCACCGAAGCAACTGGCACGCGCGCAGCAGCACCCGCAGAGGTCTTCCACGCTGCCGCAGTCATCGTTACAGAACGCCGTTCAGGTAACACGATGCCGTGTGCACCGAACGCTGCTGCGGATCGGATGATGGCACCCAAATTACGGGTATCGGTAATTCCATCGAGCGCCACTACCAGCGGCACTCCCGCAGGACGATCAAAAGGATCTTCCGGATGAATCAACGACTCGATGTCGGCGTACTTATAGGCCTTCATCTTGGCCGCGATACCCTGATGAACTGTGGAATCAGTGATGCGTTCCATCTCGCCGCGAGGCGCGTCAAGAACGGGGATGCCTTTTTCTGTGGCTAGAGCGACAGCTTCGCGTAGCCGTGGCTCATCTACCTTGCCAGAGATATACAAGGTAGTGATAGGCATGTCCTCGCGAAGCGCCTCAAGAACAGCGTTGCGGCCCATGATGACGTCATCACTGTCACGGTGAGGACGTTTGCCTGGCGCAGCAGTGCGAGTTTTAGCACGAGTCAGTGCAGCTTGTTTGGCTTTGTAGGCCTTGTGATATGGACGGTCCTCGGCTTTGGGTGTTGGGCCTTTGCCTTCAAGCCCTTTACGCCGTTGTCCACCGGAACCGACCACCATGCCTTTTTTACTGCCGGGTTTGCGGACTGCTCCTCGTTTGCGGGAGTTACCAGTTCCTGCCATTACGCACCTGCCTTTGCCAGGGTCCAACGAGCACCGGACGGGGTGTCCTCGACGACCACACCAAGGCTGGTGAGGGTGTCGCGGATGGCGTCGGCGGTGGCGAAGTCCTTGTTTTTCCGCGCGGTCGCGCGGGCTTGAAGTTGAGCACGGATGAGCCCGTCGAGGACATCTATCGCGTGTTGCTCAGTGGAGCCGCTCTTATCCCATTGTGAGTCCAGCGGGTTGATGCCGAGGATTGTGGTCATCGTGCCGACAGCGATGGCTGCTTGGTGAGCAGCGGCGGTGTCGCCTTTATCCAGAGCGGCGTTGCCTGCGCGGAGGGTGTCGTGGACGACTGCGAGTGCGCCGGGCACGTTGAGGTCATCGTTCATAGCTGCGGCGAACGCGTCAGGTACAGCAAGGTGATCTGGTGTGTGGATGTGGACGCCGGTGCGAAGAACTAGTGCGGTTGTTTCGAGCTCAGGAATAGTTTCGATGCAGCGGTTCAGGAATCCGGTGATGCGCTCGGCTGCGGAGGCAGCTTCCTCCAAAGATGTGGGGTAGTACTCAATAGTGGATCGGTATTGGGAAGCGCCGAGGTAGTAGCGGACGGCCAGTGGCGCGGCTTTGGTGGTGATCTGGGCGATGGTCATGCCATTCCCTAGTGATTTGCTCATTTTTTCACCGCCGGCAGTGAGCCAGCCGTTGTGCATCCAGTACTGAGCGAATCCGTAACCTGCTGCGCGGGATTGAGCTTGTTCGTTTTCGTGATGGGGGAAGCGCAGGTCCACCCCTCCACCATGGATGTCAAAGGCGTCACCGAGGTATTTGCGTGCCATAGCGGAGCATTCGAGGTGCCATCCGGGGCGTCCGCGCCCATAAGGGGTGGGCCAGGATGCGGTTTCGGGCTCGCCCTGTTTGAAACCTTTCCAGAGCGCAAAGTCTCGGGGGTCGCGTTTTCCTCGTGGATCGGCGTCTTCAGCCGCAGACATGTCTTCGACCTTTTGGCGGGTGAGCGCACCGTACTCGGGGTAGCTACGAACATCGAAGTAAACATCGCCGGAGCCATCTTCGGCCGGGTAGGCATGGCCGAGTTCGATGAGGCGTTCCATCAGTTCGACCATCTCAGGGATGTGGCCGGTGGCACGTGGTTCGTACGTGGCGTCGATGACTCCCAGAGTGCGCAGCGCGTCAGAGGTTTCGCGTTCGTGTGCGTAGCTCCACGCCCACCAGGGGCGTTCGTTCTCGGCGGATTTGCGAAGGATTTTGTCGTCGATGTCGGTGACGTTGCGCACGAGAGTGACGTCGTAGCCATGCCCCCAGGCAAGCCAACGGCGCAGGATATCGAACGCTACAGCGAAGCGTAGGTGTCCGATGTGGGGGGTTCCCTGGGTGGTGAGGCCACAAATGTAGATGCCGACTTTGCCTGGTGTGAGCGGGACGAAGTCTCGCTGGGTGCGGGTGGCGGTGTCGTAGAGGCGCAATGTCACGTACCCAGCGTAACGAATGGTGTCCGTGCGGTTTCCCGCGACGGACACCATTCGTGGACTGGTCAGTGACCGCGGGCGCGCCACTCCGGCAGATGAGGTGCTTCGTCTCCGATAGTGGTGGTTTCTCCGTGCCCGGTGAGAACGAGAGTTTCACTAGGCAAAGTCAGCAGTGACCCCGTGATGGATTCAAGGATGGTGTCAAAGTCGCTGAAGGATCGGCCCGTGGCACCAGGGCCACCGTTAAAGAGGGTGTCGCCAGAGAAGACTGCTGCCAGCTGCGGAATATGCAAGCAAACGCTTCCGGGTGAGTGGCCCGGAGTGTGCAGGACACGCAATTCGAGGACTCCCCCAGCGGCTAGGGGAAGGTCGATGGTCTGCCCTGCGGTGAGTGATTTGTCTGCGGGGCGAGGTTGGATTTCTTCGTAGAGAAAGTTGTCCTCGGGGTGCAGATAGATGGGTGCGAGGGTCGCATCGGCGAGCGCGGTAACAGCGCTGTGATGGTCATCGTGGCCATGGGTCAACAGGATTGCTTCGACCCTGCGGCCGTCGATGGCTTCGAGGATGGGGTCTGCGTCGTGGGCGGCGTCGATGACGATGACAGTTTTCTCATCGCCGATGATGTAGACGTTGTTGTCGACTTCCCAGGTGCCCCCATCGAGATTGAAGGTGCCATGGGTGACGACGGAGCTGATGGTGACGCCGGGGATTGTTCCTGGGGTGTCAATAGTGTTCACAGGATCACCACCGATCGGAGAACATCGCCTGCGGCCATTTTGTCGAAGGCTTCATTAATGGAGTCAAGAGAGATTTTTTCGCTGACGAAGGTGTCAAGGTCGATGCGTTTCTGTAGATGAAGGTCAATGAGCATAGGGAAGTCTCGGCTGGGTAGGCAGTCTCCGTACCAGGCGGGTGAAATGGATCCGCCTGCACCGTAGAGCTGGTCAAGAGGGATGGTGGTTTTCTGGCCGGGTTGAGGTACGCCGACCATGATGAGTCGGCCAGCGAGGTCACGAGAGGCGAGTGCTTGTTCCCACGTGTCAGCGCGGCCGGTGGCTTCGATGACGACGTCGGCACCGAAACCGTCAGTGGCATCTTTGATGGCTTGGATGGGGTCGATTTTTTTGCTGTTGATGGTGTGCGTGGCGCCAAATTCCTTGGCTTTATCGAGTTTACGGTCGTCGATGTCGACAGCGATGACCGTGGTAGCGCCAGCGATGAGGGCTCCCATGATGGCGGCATCGCCTACGCCACCGCATCCGTACACAGCGACGCTTTCACCGCGTTTAATTTTGGCGGTGTTCATAGCGGCTCCGGCGCCGGCCATGATGCCGCATCCAACCAGTCCTGCGGCTGCGGGGGTCACTGCGGGGTTCACTTTGGTGCACTGTCCAGCAGCGACGAGTGTTTTTTCCGCGAATGCGCCGATTCCTAGGGCTGGCTCAAGTTCAGTGCCGTCTTCGAGCGTCATTTTTTGGGTGGCATTGGCAGTGTTGAAGCAGTACCAAGGTTCGCCGCGTTTGCAGGCCCGGCACTGGTCACCGCAGATAGCTCGCCAGTTAAGGATCACGAAATCACCGACCTGGAGGTCGTTGACGTCTTCACCGATTGCTTCAACAATGCCTGCTGCTTCATGCCCCAGGAGGTAGGGGAAGTTATCTCCTACTCCTCCGGCAACGTAGTTGTGGTCGGTGTGGCAGACGCCGCATGCCTGAATTTTCACGACGGCTTCACCGGGGCCTGGGTCAGGGACCACGATGGTGGTGAGTTCAACGGGTGCGTCTTTGGAGCGGGCGATAACGCCGTTGACGATGCTGGGCACGAATCCTCCTAGATCGCTTCCGCGCGCCGCGATTGGCGTGTGGGTGTTCGCGTTTGGTCTGTACATCCAGCCTAGCTATGTCTACCTGGGAGTCAGTTGTACTGGCCCTCGCCACAAGCACTGAGAGCCAGATCGGTATCCATGACAGGCTTTTTGTGAGTCAGATCACGCTCATTTGCAGCAGTGAGCGACTGCACTTTTCCAGTGTGCGGAATTGTTAGTTCTTCGGTACAACAACCGCTGTAGCTATGGCGGCTACTCCTTCACCGCGTCCGGTCAACCCCAATCCGTCTGTGGTGGTTCCTGCAACCGAGACGGGGGCACCGCAGGCGGCGGAAAGAACCTGTTCGGCTTCAGCACGTCGCTTACCCACCTTGGGGCGGTTACCAACAACTTGCACAGAAACATTCCCAATCACATATCCGGCTTCGCGAACAAGTCGGGCTGCTTCTGTAAGAAGAACTACCCCAGAGGCACCTGACCACTGTGGCCGACCAGTTCCAAAGTGGGCCCCAAGATCACCGATTCCCGCAGCGGAAAACAACGCATCGCAACACGCATGTGCAGCAACATCGGCATCAGAGTGGCCGTCGAGGGCTAGTTCTCCTGGCCATGCCAATCCGGCAACCCATAAAGTGCGCCCCGAGTCTTCAGATGCATTGGCGTGCACATCCACTCCGTGACCAATGCGAGGCATCACTAGCGCAGGTGCTTGCTGGGGCTGCACAGTGGGCTTCGTTTCGCTCGATAGAGCAGCAGCTAAAGCAGCAATACGTTCAAGGTCGTCAGGGGTGGTGATCTTGTCTGCTTGCGGGTGGCCCGGAATGACCCGAACAGACTCGCCAAGATGTTCCACCAAGGATGCATCATCGGTGGCCTCTTGATCTGTCACTTCACGGTGAGCCCGAACAAGCACATCCGTTCGGAATCCTTGCGGAGTTTGCACTGCTCGCAAACTGGCACGCGCCGGAGTCGAATCAACAATGTCATCACCATCGACGTATTTAATCGTGTCAGTGACCGCAAGGCCTGGGATCACAGCCGCGTCACCGCCATCAACAGCCGCAATAACATTTTCAAATAAAGTAACCGGCGCCAAAGCACGAGCTGCATCATGCACAAGAACAACATCGGCGCCGAGCTTTTCCACCTCAGCAAGTCCACGCGCCACAGAGTCACTGCGCTGGGCTCCGCCTGGAACCACCACAACATCTGGCGCCTGTGCAGTAGACACACCTGAGGCGGTTACCCCCTCATGGGCAACCGCCTCAGCAACATCCATATGTGTGGCCGGTGCAACCACAACAATCGTGCTCACTGCACTCACCTGGGCTACACGCTCCATTGCCCATGAGAGCAACGGGCGGCCAGCCATTTCGACCAGTGCTTTCGGGCGGTCAGCACCCAGCCGGGAACCAGCACCAGCAGCAACCACGATCACAGCAACACGCATGCCCATGATCTTGCCAAACATCATGGGCACACGGCCGCGCGGGGCGAGCGAAACCGACTTCAGCCGGTCATGAGTTTCAGGAGGTAAGAACCTCGTCAAGCATGCTTTCGGCGTGCTCTTCGTCCGTCTTCTCAGCCAAAGCCAGCTCAGAGACAAGAATCTGGCGAGCCTTAGCAAGCATGCGCTTCTCCCCAGCAGACAATCCCTTGCCGTGCTCACGGCGCCACAGGTCACGAACAACCTCGGCGACACGATTCACATCGCCGGAAGCAAGTTTCTCTAGGTTGGCCTTGTACCGCCGAGACCAGTTCGCAGGCTCTTCACCCTGCGTTGAACGCAGCACCTCAAAAACGTGCTCTAGACCTTCTTGGCCCACAACGTCACGCACTCCCACCAAATCACAATTCTCGGCAGGAACCTCAATGGTCAAGTCACCCTGGGCAACTTTAAGTACCAGATAAAGCCGTTCCTCACCTTTGATGGTGCGGGTTTTGATCTCTTCGATGAGCGCCGCACCGTGGTGCGGGTAAACAACTGTCTCGCCAACCTTGAAAGTCATATGCCCGTATTCCCCTTTCGCGACCTTAAGTCTATCACGCCACCACACACCTACAGTCGCTCATAAGAGCATTCATGCAGCTCAGAGCACATGAAGCAACTTTGAATAAGCCTATAAACAAGGAATTGACTCAGGTTTTACACCACAACGATCACAAAATTTCTCGCCTGTCCGATGCCAGCCAGTTACCCTGTGAAACGTGATGCGAACAACTCGAATCCCTGGTACGCCCGGCCAGAACGACACCCCCAACTCCGATGCCACCGTCTCCCGGCGTCACCCGGGTCGAGTGCGCTCCCTCGCGGCAGCAGGACTCACCGGAATCGCCGCCCTAGCCCTGGCTGGCTGCCAATGGACCTCACCCATCCAGACAGACAAGGCATACGCACCTGCCGACGGCGCCATGTTCGAAATGGGCGGCCTGCACCTACAAAACGTCGTCGTTATCTCCGAAGGAAACGGCAAACCCGGCACAGTCTCTGCCCTCGCCGTCAACAACACACAGCAGCCAGTCAAAGTCGGCTTCGCGAACCCGCAAGGGCAGCCCGGCCAGCAGTTCGATGTACCCGCGGGAGGCTCCCTGCAATTCGGAGGCCAAAAAGAGGGCGCAGCTAGCGTCACCCTCCCCCAAGTTCCCACCACAGCTGGCGGCATGATGCCCCTGTCCGTCATCACCAGCGCTGGCCAAGACGTCGTCAACGCCCCCGTTCTTCCCCCCACCGGCTACTACGCCTCCCTAAAACCCACCGCGCCAGCAACCTCCACCAGCACCCCATCAGGGACAGCAACCCCCAGCGAATCATCCACTGACTCCGCACGCCCACGCGGAACCAGCACCCCCACCGCAGAGTCAACCTCCACCCCCACAGCCACCACCGAGGATGACGAACACACCGACCACGAACACAACTAATAACCCCACGCACCTCAAGCGGGTGGTGGTGAACGCCTAACAGCGCCTCACCACCACCCGCTTACGCATGGCCCGCACACCTCACACCACCTCAAACTTGTATCCCAACCCCCGCACCGTCACGATATGCACCGGATTGCCCGGATCCTGCTCAACCTTGGTCCGCAGACGCTTAATGTGCACATCGAGCGTCTTGGTATCCCCCACATAGTCACTGCCCCACACCCGGTCAATGAGCTGCATGCGAGTCAACACACGCCCCGCATTCCGCAACAACATCTCCAGCAGCTCAAACTCCTTCAGCGGCAAAGAAATCTGCTCCCCCCGCACCTTCACCACATGCCGCTCCACATCCATCTGCACCGGACCAGCCCCCAACGCCACAGGCACCACCTCCTCCGGCTCAGCACGACGACGCAACACCGCCTTCACCCGAGCCAACAACTCACGACTCGAATACGGCTTCGTCACATAATCATCCGCACCAATCTCCAACCCCACCACCTTGTCAATCTCACTATCCTTCGCCGTCAACATAATGATCGGCACCGAAGAATCTGCCCGGATCCGCTTACACACTTCCACCCCCTCCAACCCCGGAAGCATCAAATCCAACAACACCAAATCCGGCCGAACAACAGCGAAATCCCGCACCGCAGACACACCATCAGCCGACACCGACACCTCATACCCCTCCTTACGCAAGAGATATGACAACGGGTCAGAAAACGACTCCTCGTCCTCAACCACCAAAATGTGCGTCATACGCCAACCCTCCAATCACAACAACCGCACAACGCAGCACCTCGCCACGCCTACACCGCAACACAACAACACATCACACCCCCACACCCCCTGAAACCGCATCAACACCAGGCATCTGCGGCAACCGAACCGTAAAAGTAGACCCCTCCCCCAACTTGCTCCACACCTTCACCTCACCCCCATGATTCGTACATATGTGCTTCACAATCGCCAACCCCAACCCCGTCCCACCCGTAGCACGCGAACGTGCCTCATCCACCCGATAGAAACGCTCAAAAACCCGCTCTAACGCCTCCGGCGCAATCCCCGTCCCCTGATCAGCCACAGCAACCTCAACCACCCCACCAACAGAACGCACAGTCACCGCCACCCGCGTACGCTCAGCCGAATAATTAATCGCATTCGACAACAAATTACTCACCGCAATCACCAACATCCGGTGATCACCCACTACCTGCGCCCGCTCATCACCCTCAAACACCATCTCCACATCACGAGACTCCGCAAGAGTCTGAACACTCTCCAACGCATCACGCACCACAGCCGTCACCGTCACCGGCACCGGATCCGAAATCGCCTCATCCACCTGCAACCGCGACAAATCAACAATGTCCTGCACCAACCGCGTCAACCGTGAAGACTCCATCTGAATCCGACGCGCAAACCTCGCCACCGTCTGCGGATCCTCACACGCATCTAACACCGCCTCAGCCAACAACGCGATCCCACCCACCGGCGTCTTCAACTCATGCGACACATTCGCCACAAAATCCCGACGCACATCCTCCACCCGCTGCGCACGCGTCCTATCCTCCACAAACAACGCCACAAAACCCGACCCCAAATCCACAGCACGCACCGCCACCGACACCCGCGCATCAACAAAACGATCCCGCGTCAACGTGAACTCATGCTCACTGCTCTGCCCCATCCGACGCGCATGACGCACCACCGCCCGCAACTCGTCATGCACCAAATCCTGACCACGCAACAACCCCATCACCGACGTCGACGGACTCGAACGCACCACCCGATCCCGCGAATCGATGACCATCACGCACTCCTTGAACGCAGCGATCAACCGATCAAACATTTCAGAGGTATCTACCGACCCCGAAGAACGCACATCACGAACACTCACACCCCCACCATTCACCCCACCAACACCGCGCTCAGCACCAACCCCCACGACACGCCCAACCCACCGCCTCACCTCCGCAACAATTGAACCCACCCCGCCACCCTACGCACCCTCACTCCACCAAACCCCCGCAACCCATCACCAACCACACCATCGACACCAAGGATTCGCCACCACGCCACCACCCGTTCACACAAACCACACCCACCACCCCAACAGACACCAACTCGCCCACGACCAGACACCCCCAACCAACCTGAACCTGATTGACTGACCCCCTACCCACGCGCCCAAACCCGCTGGCACACCCCGGTCACTCCACGCCACGGCGGCGCACACACACAGCAGGAGGAACTATGCGCGACGCCTTCCACGAAGTACTCGACCAACTCACCGACGACCTCGTAGAAATGACCCGCTTGGCCGCCTCATCCATGTCACGGGCCACCAACGCGCTCCTGGACGCTGACCTCGAACTGACCCAAACCGTCATCTCCGCAGACGAGCAACTCGACGCACTCGAGAAAAAAATTAACCTCGTCGCCGTCGACACCCTCGCCCGCCAACAACCCGTCGCCACAGACCTACGCATCATCGTCACCGCTCTACGCATGGCAGCCAGCATCGAACGCATGGGCGACCTAGCCGTCCACGTCGCCAAAGTAGCCCGACTTCGCTACCCCGAAGCCGCAGTACCCCCCGAAGCCCGCGCAAGCATCCTCGAAATGGCTCAAGTAGCTAACAAACTCATCACCCAAGTCGGCGGAATTATCACCACCAAAGATATGGACGCCGTCAACACCCTCGACCTAACAGACGACCGACTAGACGCCCTCCATCGCGAAATCTACAACCTCATCACCAGCGAAAACGCCCCGCACGACCGTAAAACATCCATCGACCTGGCCCTGCTAGCCCGCTACTACGAACGCTTCGGTGACCACGCCGTCTCAGTCGGCGAACAAATGCAATACCTCGTCACCGGCATCATCGAACAACGTGCCTAACAGCGCTTACACAGCAACAAGGGGTGCCCCGCCAATAACAGCGAGGCACCCCTTGCATTCACACAGCAACAACAACGCCAAATGAATTACTTGCCCTGATTAGCAACCGCTTCAGCAGCAGCCTTCGCAGCCTCCGGGTCAAGATACGTGCCACCCTTAACAACCGGAGCGAAATTCTCATCAAGTTCATAAAGCAGCGGAATACCCGTCGGGATGTTCAACGCCGCAATATCCTCATCGCTAATACCATCAAGATGCTTCACCAATGCACGCAAACTGTTTCCATGCGCGGCAATCGCAACTGTTTTACCCGCCACCAAATCGGGCTTAATGTCGCTCTCCCAATAAGGCAACATACGCGCCACGACATCCTTCAAACATTCAGTCAATGGTGCACCACCATCAATATCCGCATAACGCAGATCATTTAACTGGCTGAACTCGTTACCTGGGTCAATCTCCGGCGGCGGAACATCATACGAACGACGCCACTGCATAAACTGCTCATCGCCAAACTGGTCACGAATCTCTTTTTTGTTCAGACCCTGCAGCTTGCCGTAATGACGCTCATTAAGCCGCCAACTACGCTTCACCGGAACCCAGTGACGATCAGCCACATCCAAAGCCAAGTTGGCCGTCTTAATAGCCCGACGCAGCAACGACGTGTGCAACACATCCGGAAGCACACCGTTGGACTTCAACAGCTCACCAGCACGAGCTGCCTCGGCGCGACCCTTCTCGGACAAGTCAACATCGACCCAACCGGTGAACAGGTTTTTCGCATTCCATTCGCTCTCACCATGGCGGAGCAGGACGAGCTTGTAAGTCATACCCCCACTCTATGACTTCACCCCCAAACCTCAGCACAACAACCCAGCAATCGCATCACCAAACCACAAGCTCACTCCCCCCGCCGATGCGCCACCGCATCGGCATACACCTCCAACACCCGCTCCGCCGTCGCCGCCCAGCCAAAAGACTGCGCATGCTCATACCCAACCCGCCCCAACTGCGCACGTCGATCCGCATCATCGAGAAGACGTTCGAACACCAACGACCACTCCCCCACATCATGAGTCGGCACCAAAACACCCCCCTTCACAGCCGTCGGCAACCCACCCACAGCCGCAGCCACCACCGGCACACCACACGCCTGCGCCTCAATCGCCACCAACCCAAACGACTCGTTGTGAGAAGGAACACCCACAATGTCCGCACTGCGATACCACTGCGCCAACACCTCCCGCTCCACCGGCGGCGAGGTCAGCAACATATGCTCCACACCCAACTCAGCCGCCCGATCCAACACAAGCCTCGGACGCTCCAACCCCGTACCCGACGGTCCCCCAATCACCACCAATCTCAACCGCTGCCCCAAATCCGGGCGCCGAGAGGCCACATCAGCCACCACATCCACCAGCAAATCAGGTGCCTTCAACGGCTGAATCCTCCCCACAAAACACACCACAAGCGCATCCTCAGGCAGCCCGGTCACCGCACGCGCAACCCGAGGATCACCTGGCGTAAAAGTCTCTAAATCAACCCCCGGAGGCACCACCTCCACCACATCAGCCGACGCCCCATAAAACGAGACCAGCTCATCTCGCTCTCGCACTGTATTAGCCACCAACCGATCAGCAATCGAGACCACCTGCTCTTCACCAATCTCACGAACCAACGGCTCGGCCGCATCCCCAGGCGCCAACAACGCATTCTTTACCTTCGCCATCGTGTGCATCGTGTGCACCAACGGCACGTTCCACCGCTGCGCCGCCAGCCACCCCACCTGACCCGACAACCAGTAATGCGAATGCACCACGTCGTAATGCCCCTCAGGGCGCCCAGCAACCTCACGCATCACCCCCGCAGCGAACGCACACAACTGCGACGGCAGCAAATTCTTATCCAACCCCTCATACGGCCCCGCAAGCACGTGCCGCACCACCACCCCCGGACACAACTGCACCTCATCAGGCAACGACGCCGACGTCTTGCGCGTAAAAATAACAACCTCCACCCCCATCGCAGCCAAATGCCGCGCAACCTCCACCACATACACATTCATCCCACCGGCGTCCCCTGTACCGGGCTGATCCAACGGCGACGTATGAAACGACAACATCGCCACCCGACGGACAGGTGCCTGCACATCGACCGAACCGGCCACGACGGCCTCCCCTTCTCACATGTGACGTTTCGCTGGTCATACTGCCGCCACCACCCCCAATAACCCCAACCGCGCACTACACAAGCACCTAGCCCAGCGCGCACCGACCCAACACCTCCAGATATGGTTCGGCAGTGGGCGCGACAAAACCGATGGGTGAAATCACTCGTGGAACCACCAACCCCAACCGCCTGCGCCGCTGCGACAGGTGGCTCGCTTCCATGCACACACATCTGCTCACCCGCCGTAACAACCCCACCTGGATCGTCGACCTCGGCTACGGCGCCTCCCCCATCACCACCCTCGACATGGCCAACCACTTAGCCGCCCACCCCGACATCGCCCGCCACACCCACACCGCAAACCTACGCATCCGCGGACTCGAAATCGATCCACAACGCGTACACCACGCCCACACAGTCATGCAGCAGCGCAGAAAAACTGGACACCCTGAACCCATCGCCGTCGACTTTGCGCTCGGCGGATTCGAAACGCCGCTACCCGACAATGCCCAAGCTACCGTCATCCGCGCATTCAACGTTCTACGTCAATACGACGAAAAAGACGTACCCCAGGCATGGGAAACACTGTGCTCACGACTAACCCCCGAGGGCATCGTCATCGACGGAACCTGCAACGAGCTAGGCCGCCGCACCACCTGGATCACCCTGAATCGCTCCGGCCCCATTCACCTGACCATCTCCATCAAACACGGCGCCTGGCAACGCCCCTCTGACATCGCCGAACGCCTACCCAAAGCACTCATCCACCACAACATCCCCGGAACACGCATCAACGCATTCCTCACCGACTGGGATGACGTATGGGCCCGCAACAGCCACCACGCGACCTTCGGTCAACGACAATGGTTCATTGCAGCCTGCGCAAACCTACGCGACCGCGGTTGGCCACTACTGGATGGGCCACGACGCTGGCGCCTAGGAGAAGTAACTATCCACTGGGACGCTGTAGCACCCTAAAGGACCAGAGCGTTAAAAAAACTCACCAGCTTCCGTGCGGACCAAAACCACCGGAAGAGTCTTTACGACGTTTAATCATGGGCGTGTATTGACGCAAAGCAGGGCGGGCATCAGCGAAATACACCCCAACCGCAACAATCGCGATCAAAGAAAAAGCCCCCAGCCCAGCCACATTCGTCACACCAACAAAAGTGATAAGCGCAGCCACGGCATTAATCCCGACCCACGCAGGCTTCGTAAGCTTTTCAGCCGCCTGATACGAACCAGCCGGATGCAAAACAGAATCCACCAACGCCCACAATGACGCACCAAAAGCAATCACCCCCAACGCCAAAAGCGCGAAGCTCTGCAACGTCATCAAGGTCGCCAACATGCACACCAGCGTACGTGCCCCAGGTTGCCAACCGCAGCGTGTGGATCCGTGTTCACGTACGCATCCACCCAGAACACACCAACCAACACCTACACGTCACACATCAACAATCACCGTAAACGGCCCATCATTAACCAACTCCACCTCCATATCAGCGCCAAAGCGCCCCGTTGCAACCTCCACACCCTGCGCCCGCAAAGCCTCAACCAACGCATCAAACAACGGCTCAGCCACATCACCGCGCGCCGACTCACTCCACGATGGACGCCGCCCCTTACGCGTACTCCCATACAAAGTGAACTGACTGACCAACAAAACCGGCGCGCCATCATCACTAACCGACGTCTCATCACGAGACAACCGCAACTGAGCAATCTTGCGCGCCATCACATCGACCTCAGCCGCAGTGTCATTCACATGCGCAGCAACAAGGACAACCAACCCCGGCCTCGTGATCTGCCCAACCACCTCACCAGCAACCCGCACCGCACCACGCGTAGCCCGCTGCACAACTGCTCTCACAACAACCCCTCACCGCAAACCAAAAACATCACGGCTGCACAATCACGGTCTGCGCAACCGTCACATCACCAGCCAACAACACTGCATCAACAGGAGTGTTCCTACGCACCACCCCAAGACCTACCGGGCCATCCACGTGATGCATCGCCACAGACGACAACCGCCCCACCACACGCCCATCCAACGTCAGCTCAGCACCAAGATCAGGCAACGTATGCCCCGAACCATCCAGATGAGCAAAAAACAACCGGCGCGGCGGACGACCCAAATTATGAACCCGCGCCACCGTCTCCTGACCGCGATAACACCCCTTACGCAGATGCACCGCCACCCGAAGCCAATCCAACTCATGAGGGATAGTCCGACTGTCAGTTTCATAACCACACCGAGGACGCCACGCCTGAATCCGCTGCGCCTCAACCGCAGCCATACCCGCTAACGGCCGATCACCAACAAATCCTTCAATCCCCTCCCGAGGCACAATCACCTCACGCCACGCACGCTCCCGCCCCGGATGCTCAAACCCTGGAACAACCTGCCCCACCTGCTCAGACACAACCTGTCCAGCAGCATCCCCAGAGGCCAACCGCCGCTGCAACGCCGCACGCCCACGAACCGGCCGCGACACCGGCGCATCCGGCCCATAACACGCAGTATCACCAACCGGCCCCGGCCACGCATCCACCCAGGCAAGCAACTCGCCCTCAACCGACTCACGCGCAACCGGCTCACCCACCACCGCGAACCGATCAGAGACATCAGCAACCTCAACACGCAGCATGAACCTCATCGAATCCAGCCACGCCACAACCGCACCAGAGGTACCCGGCTCAACCGTCATCCACAACGTCTGACCGTCATCGACAACATGCAAGTCATGCTCAATCCGCCCCTGCGGATCCAACACAAGCGTGCTCATCGACTGCCGCGGCGCCAACCCCAGCAACAACTGCGTAGTGAGCGAGTTCAACCAACTCAACCGATCCGGCCCCGAAACCGTCACCACACCACGATTCGACAAATCCGCCACCGCCACGCCCTGCTCCAACAAACGCGACTCACGCAACGGATCCCCGTAATGCACAGCAATCCCGGCATCCACCCCCACCCCAGCCACTGCCTTCGGGCGCCCCAACAGTGGCGAGGCGGGAGGAACCTCGCCCCTCACGCAACCCGCTCAAGCTGCGCAGACATGTGCGACGTCATCGGATGACCATCAGCAGCCATCTCCAACACCCACATCAACTTCGAATCCACCAACCCATACATGCGCTTAGCCGAGTTGTACTCCCGCGCAGCAGGAGAACGCATCACACCATCGGTAGCCATCTCGATGACAGGACGCTCCTTCTCCTTCTTCCCGACAAACATCTCCACAATGCCCGTCGGATGCGCCAACAACAGCTCAATCTCACCATCACCCACCACACGCCAATACCCCGTCTCCGTGGCCAGAGGACGAACTTGCTTGCCCTCCTCGTCCAACTCCCACGAACGAGAATTCATCGTCAGGAACGGACGCCCATCATGAGTAATCTCCACCTCCTGCACCATGTTGCACGACTCCATACCGGGATAACCCACCACTCCCAAACCACGCCAAGAGCCAACCAACCACGCCAACGGGGCAACCTCAGGGTTCAAAGTCACATCTAGCTCAAAAACCATGCCGCCATCCTCCCCGATACACGGCACCTTGCGCACCTCCAACCACCCAACAGCCCACTCCTCACCCACTCAACAACGGCACCAACGACCCCAACACCACCCACGCCTGCCCATACGCAACCACACCCGTCACCAACAAACTCGCCGCACCCGCAGCCCACCGCGCCCGAAAACCCGCAATCGTCGGAAGACCACACAACGCCAACCGCAACGTAAAAGACCCCAAACCAGCCAAACCACCAGCCAAACCCGCCACCCACACATCACTACCAACCCCCTGCGGCCCCACCCACAGCCACACCAAAGCACCAACAACCGCACCCAACAACGACGCAACCACCGCCGGCACCCACGCACGACCACGACTCACCAAAACACCAGGCAATCCATCAGCCGCCACACCCACCAACGTCGCCGCAACCACGCCCAAGGACGCCGCATGCCCCACCGGCCCCTCCAAAATCAAAAAACACGACCCCGAAGCAACCACCGTGATGCCAAAAACCGCCGACGACACTGACTCCACCAACCGCGGCCGCCGATCCCGCCGCCCCAACTGATGCACAAACTCCAACACCAGCACCACAGCAATCGCTGCCACCAACATGCTCACATGCGTCCGGTGCGTCACCCACCCACCAGCCACCAAAATCACCGCAGCAGCAACCAAAATCCCCGTCGTCCCACGCGGACTCGGCAACTGCAACAACCGAACCCACCCATTAGCCATCATCAACATCGGCACCCCCACACCCAACGTCATCAACGCCGGCACACCAGTGGCAATCCCCACACCTGCCGCCACCGTCACCGCAAGACACGCCATAGATGCAGGCCACACAGCCCATGTCACGAGATCGGGACTCTCACTCACACAACCACCCTAGCCAGTCCACCCCACACCTGTTCCCCTGAATCACCCTCCCGCGAACGGAGGAAGCACCTCAACCACCGAACCATCCCCCACAACCCGGCCACGATCAGCCCTCACACCATCCACCAAACACGTACATACACCCACCACCTTCTCCAACTCCGGATGCACCACCACCACCGCATCCAACACCTCACCCACCGTGCCCGCCGAAACAACCTCACTGTCACACCCCGCCGCAGCCGCAGCCGCAGCCCAATACCGCACCGTCACAACACCAGCCACAATCAGTCCCTCCTCACACAGCCACAAGCAACCTGCTCACAGCCACACACAACAACCTCAAACAACCCAAAAGTAGACCGCCGACCAACAGCAACCCTCCCACCAATCGTATTCTCAGACGCATGGCCCGGCTCCTCCTGATGACGTCAATGCCCTCACGGCACCTCGACGTCCTACCCGCCCTCGGCCTCCTCCCCCACGACGTCGCCCACATGCCCATCGACACCCACACCCCCACTCCCAGCACCGGATTCGACATCCTGCTCATCGACGCACGCCACGACCTTGCCCGTGCCAAAGCCCACTGCCGACACATCTCCATAGCCCTACCCGACATCCCCATCCTCGCCATCGTCACCGAAGGCGGACTCATCACCATCAACGCCGACTGGGGCATCGACGACATCCTCCTCACCAACGCCGGACCAGCCGAAATAGATGCCCGCATCCGCCTAGCCACCAGCCGCCGCCCACCCGCCCCCACCGCAGACAACGACCGCATCACCTCCGGCCAACTCACCATCGACGAATCCGCCTACACCGCCCGACTGGCCGGAGACCTACTCGACCTCACCTACAAAGAATTCGAACTCCTCAAACACCTCGCCAACCACCCCGGACGCGCCTTCACCCGAGCCCAACTCCTCCAAGAAGTCTGGGGATACGACTACTTCGGCGGCACCCGCACCGTCGACGTACACATCCGACGCCTACGCGCAAAACTCGGCCACGAACACGAAGAACTCATCGCCACCGTCCGCAACGTCGGCTACCGATTCAACCCACCCGGAGACCCCCACCCCTAACCCACCGAACAATCACATACACGCCCACCCCCAACTCGACGCAGCAATGCGCCAAGATGGAAGCATGAATGCACAACGCGTCCTGACCGAGCCCGAACTCACCGAGTTCCGCGCGCTAGCTCAGGCCGTCGCAGACGCCGACGGCGTCGAAGCCTTCTCCGAAGCCACCATGCTCCACGCAGCCTCCACCACCGAAGGCAACCACGCCTTCATCCTCCTACGTCACAACCCAGAAGACACCACCAGCCCCCTGGTCGCCGCCGCCCACATCGACAACCTCACCGACGCACCCAGCGCCGAAATCGCCGTAGCCCCCACCGCCCGTACCCACGGACACGGCACCCACCTCATCACCACCATCCTCACCACCCACCCCACCACACACTTCTGGGCACACGGACACCTACCCGCAGCCCAACACCTCGCCCACAAAACACACCTCACCACCGTTCGCGAACTGTGGAAAATGAGCCGCCCAGCCGAAGGCATCACCCCCACCAACCCCCACGACATCGCCCTGCCTGACGGCTACACCTGGCGCACCTTCAACCTCAACAACGACCACGACACCACCGACTGGCTCAACGTCAACGCCGCAGCATTCGCCACCCACCCAGAACAAGGCCGCATCACCCGCGAAGACCTCCACGCCCGCTTCGCTGAACCCTGGTTCGACCCCAACGGCTTCTTCCTCATCCACGCCCCCAGCAACACACCCAACACCGAAGGCCCCCTCGCCGCCTTCCACTGGACCAAACACCCCCACACCAACGAACCCGGCGAAATCTACGTCGTCGGCGTCCACCCAGACCACCAAGGACACGGACTAGGCACCGCCGCCACCGCCCTAGGACTGGCCCACCTAAGCACCACCGGCGCCACCACCATCGACCTCTACGTCGAAGGCGACAACACCCCAGCCATCGCCACCTACCAACACGCCGGATTCCACCGCACCGCACACGACGTCCAATACGCGCACACCCCCACCGGCCAGAAAGCACACACCATGAGCAATGACACCAGCTCCCCGGCCCCCACCAACGAAACCACAACCGTCCCCACCTCCGTGGCCCCCCGACGCGCCCCCGAACCCCGATTCATCCCCCTACCCCAGCACAACACCACCGAAGAAGAATTCCCCACCGACCGCTTCCTCGACCGCGAAATCAGCTGGCTCGCCTTTAACGAACGCGTCATGCAAATGGCCGAAGACACCACCGTGCCTCTACTAGAACGCGTCAACTTCCTATCCATCTTCGCCAGCAACCTCGACGAGTTCTTCATGGTCCGCGTCGCCGGACTCAAACGCCGCATCGCCACCGGACTAGCAGTGCGCTCCGCCTCTGGACTCGAACCCCGCGAACTCCTGGACCGCATCCACACCGTCAGCTCCGAACTACAACAACGCCACGCCCACCTCTACATCGACGAAATCCAACCCGCCCTGGCCGCCGAAGGCATCACCATGGCTCACTGGGCCGACCTCGCCAACGACGAACGCGCACACCTAACCCAATGGTTCGACGCCACGGTCTTCCCCGTCCTAACCCCCCTGGCCGTCGACCCCTCCCACCCCTTTCCCTACATCTCCGGCCTCTCCCTCAACATGGCCGTCGTACTCGTCAATACCGAAACAGGAAACGAACACTTCGCCCGCCTCAAAATCCCCTCCCTCCTACCCCGACTCGTCCCCCTCGACGACGAAGACAACACCCCCCACAGCGCCCGCTTCGTCCCCATCGAAGAAATCATCGCCGTCCACCTTGACCGCCTCTTCCCCGGCATGGACGTCCGCGAACACTTCACCTTCCGTGTCACCCGCAACGAAGACCTCGAAGTCGAAGAAGACGACGCCGAAAACCTCCTCACCGCACTCGAAAAAGAACTCACCCGCCGACGCTTCGGACCACCCGTACGACTCGAAGTCGAAGACGGCATTAGCGAACACGTCATGGCGCTACTCACCCGCGAAATGCACATCCACCCCAAAGAAGTCCTACGCCTTCCCGCCCCCCTAGACCTACGCGGCCTACGCGCCATCGCCGACCTGGAACGCACCGAACTCAAATACCCCGGATTCGTCCCCCGCAGTCACCCCGACCTCGCCCGCGTTGAATCCAGCAAAGCCGCAAACATGTTCACGGCCATCCGCGCCAAAGACGTCCTCGTCCAACACCCCTACGACTCCTTCTCCACCTCAGTACAAGCCTTCATCGAACAAGCCGCAGCCGACCCCAACGTCCTAGCCATACGCCAAACCCTCTACCGAACCAGCGGCGACTCACCCATCATCGACGCCCTCATCGATGCCGCCGACGACGGCAAACAAGTCCTAGCAGTAGTCGAGATCAAAGCCCGCTTCGATGAACAAAACAACATCGACTGGGCCCGCAAACTCGAACACGCAGGAGTCCACGTCGTCTACGGCGTCGTCGGTCTCAAAACACACTGCAAACTCTCCCAAGTAGTCCGCCGCGAACAATCAGGCCTCGTCCGGTACTGCCACATCGGCACCGGCAACTACCACCCCAAAACCGCCCGCCTCTACGAGGACTACGGCCTCTTCACCAAAGACCCGGTCATCGCCGACGACATGACCAAACTCTTCAACCAACTCTCCGGATGGGCCCCAGCAACCACCTACGAACGACTCCTCGTCGCCCCCCGCACCGTACGCACCGGCCTGCTGGACCACATCGGCGCCCAAATCGAACGAGCCGAAAACGGCCTCCCCGCCTACGTCGGCATCAAAGTGAACTCCATCGTCGACGAAGCCGTCATCGACGAGCTCTACCGCGCAAGCCAAGCAGGAGTCAACGTTGACGTTCTCGTACGCGGCATTTGCTCCCTAAGACCCGGTGTCGAAGGCATGAGCGAAAACATCCGCGTCCGCTCCATCATCGGTAGATTCCTCGAACACTCCCGCGTATTCCTCTTCGGCCCCCGCGACGAACGCATCGCTTTCATCGGCAGCTCCGACATGATGCACCGCAACCTCGACCGACGAGTCGAAGCACTAGTACGCCTATCTGACCCCCGACACATCGAACAAACATCAGCACTCGTCGAACTCGGTATGAGCGACGAAACAGCCAGCTATCACCTCGGCGGCGACGGACGCTGGACACGCCACTACAACTCCCCCGAAGGTACCCCCCTGGTCGACATGCAAGCACGCCTCATCGAAGAACACAGCGCCCGCCGCAAACGAGCACGCACACGATGAGCAAAAACACCACCATCCGCGCCGCAGGCACCATCCCCTGGCGCAAAAGCCCAGACGGTATCGAAGTCGCCTTGGTCCACCGACCCCACCACAACGACTGGAGCTGGCCCAAAGGACACCTCGACCCAGGCGAACGCAGCCCCATCGCGGCCATCCGCGAAACCCACGAAGAAACCGGACTCAACATCCGGCTCGGCGTGCCTCTCCCCACAACCCAATACACCGTCAACACCAGACCCAAAACCGTCGACTACTGGAGCGCAACCATCACCGGAGGCACAGGCAAACTCCTCCACGAAGTTGACGAAGTCGCATGGCTATCCATCCCCGAAGCACTTACCACCCTCACCTACGAACGCGACCAGATCCCTCTCCTAGAGCTCCAACGCCATCACCACGAAAACACCCTGGCCACTGCACCACTGATCTTCGTACGCCACGCGCTAGCCGTACCACGAAAACAATGGCGCAAACACGACCAACGGCGCCCTCTAAGCAAAGACGGACTCGCCCAAGCCAAAACACTGCCCCCACTCCTGCAGGCCTACAACGTGCATCGACTAGTCAGCTCATCCAGCGAACGCTGTGCCACCACATTCCACTGGGCCTCAAAGAAACTCACAATTCCGATACGGCAAACAGATCGGCTCACTGAAGAAGGGTTCGCTGCCCACCCCAAAGCAGCCCGCCGCTGTGTGGACAAACTCACCGACTGGATACGTAAAAAAGGCCTAGGAGCAGCGCTATGCACTCACGGGCCCCTCATTGAGACTCTCCTGACCTGCCTGGCCCACGATGCACCCGATAAAGACACTGCCCATGTGCTCCTTGAAGCAGCACACAACGGAATGGACAAAGGCGAAGCAATCGCGATTCACCTGGCAGTGAATGCATCAGATCGCCACATTGTTGCCGTCCGGCGACACCGCGTCTGAACTGCGGTAACGCATCTACTCGCGTCCAACAAGGCAGAAGCCGAGGCGACATGCGCACTCGCATTCTGTACCGTTGTCCATGTGCCGGGCCGCGGCAGCCCCGGGTCCCAACTTCAGCCGCCAAGAGCGGCCACGCGCCGTGAGGCGCTCCCGGTCCGGCACGCACCATCTGCGGCTTGGTAACAGGTTCTGCCTATCACGAAACAGCCTTCAGGAATAGGGATTCAAGAGTTCAGCCCCTATCCAGATAGCGGCTTATCCGAAGCGCCCCGATACGTAATCTTCAGTCTCTTTATGCGCTGGATTATTGAAGACTTTCTGCGTGTCATCGAACTCCACTAAATGACCACCCTGCCCAACACCAACTAGGTTAAAAAACCCCGTCTTATCACTCACACGCGCAGCTTGCTGCATGTTATGCGTGACGATAACGATCGTGTAGTTTTCCTTCAACTCATGCATTAAATCTTCAACAGCAAGAGTGGAAATAGGATCCAAAGCAGAACAAGGCTCATCCATCAGAACAATATCCGGCTTAACTGCAATAGTTCGCGCAATACAAAGACGCTGTTGTTGACCACCTGAAAGTCCTGCACCAGAACGCCCCAGACGGTCCTTCACCTCGGTCCACAAGTTCGCGCCACGCAAAGATTCCTCAACCAAATCATCTGCATCCGCTTTAGATAGGCGTCGATTATTCAGTCGATACCCAGCAAGCACATTGTCATAAATAGACATTGTGGGAAACGGCGTAGGCTTCTGGAAAACCATGCCGACTTTGCGGCGCACAGAAACCGGATCAACTCCCTTGCCGTAGAGATTCTCCCCATCGACAAGAACCTGACCTTCACAGTAAGCCCCCGGAATAGCCTCATGCATGCGGTTAAGCGATCGCAAAAAGGTCGACTTACCGCATCCCGAAGGGCCAATGAGAGCAGTCACTGCACGAGCATCAATATTGACATTGACATCATGAACAGCGAGGAACTTTGAGTAGTAGATATTTAGGTTAGAAACCTCGATGGCATATGACACGTCGATCAGTCCTTTTACTCGTCCGCGTCAGCGGGCCTTAGGGGAGAATACGTGAGAGACCCAACGAGCAACTAAATTAAGGGCCATCACAATAATCATAAGAAGAAGAGCCGCAGTCCACGCTCGATCAATATAATGCTGCGGAGGGACACCCGGATTCATATACTGGTAGTAAGAGAAGACTGGCAATACCGCCATACGGCCAGAAAATGGATTCCAGTTAACCGAAGTCGTAATTCCAATAGTGACAAGCAGAGGCGCCGTTTCGCCAATAATACGAGCAATAGCGATAGTGACACCTGTAGCTATACCTGCAATCGCAGTTCGGAGAACCACTTTTACGATAGTCAACCACTTAGGAACACCCAGCGCATATGCGGCTTCACGAAGCTCATTGGGAACAATTCTGAGCATCTCCTCAGTATTGCGCACCACGATAGGGATCATGAGGATACACAAGGCAGCTGCACCAATGATGCCAGCCCGAACCCCTGGCCCCATCAAGAGGGCGAAAAGAGCGTAGGCGAAAAGTCCCGCAACAATCGAGGGGATTCCGGTCATGACATCAACAAAGAACGTTAATGCACGTGACAGACGGTTGTTATTTCCGTATTCGACAAGATAGATAGCAGCAAGGATCCCCACAGGTACGGAAATAATCGTGGAGATAGCAGTAACGATGAAGGTTCCGACCACTGCATGGAGTGCACCGCCGCCACCACCGAAAACACCGCGCATCGACTCAGTGAAAAAGGCTAGATCCAGTCGAGTCAGACCTTGCTGAGTCACGGTCCACAGCAGGGAAACCAAGGGGATAAGCGCCAGCAGGAAGAATGTAATGACACACGCTGTGGCAATGCGGTCGACAGCTTGCCGGCGTCCCTCGATACAGGTAGAGACGATCGCTATTGCAGTGATGTAGCACAGACCGGTGAGAGTAACCAGCCCAAACATCTCCATGACATTGAGGCCACCCTGGTCAAACCACCCGAGCAACACGGCTGCGAGTATTCCCACCATGGTGGCGGCAGCGAGAATGCCGTAACGCCCAAGTGGCCTGAGCTGACCTGCACTGAGGCTATTTCTGCTGCTGGAGCGCGCGTCGACGTTATCTGCAGTGATGGACATCAATTGGCTCCTGAGAACTTGCTCTTACGAGATACAACCCAACGAGCAAACGTATTGACAGTCAAAGTGAGAGCGAAAAGCGCAAGCCCAGCTGCAACGAGAGTGTTGGAATCCAACCCACTGACTTCAGGGAAGTTAAGTGCGATGTCAGCTGCGATGGTGCCGGGATTCGAAGAAGTGAGGATACGAGCGGTGTAGTCGACGCTGGGAGAAAGAATCATGGCAACCGCCATGGTTTCGCCCAATGCGCGTCCCAGGCCGAGCATCGTGGCCGAAACCATGCCAGAACGCCCGAAGGGGAACACAGCCATCCGGATCATTTCCCAGCGGGTAGCCCCCAGAGCTAGCGCTGCCTCCTCATGCAGTCGGGGGGTTTGGAGAAAGATTTCCCGCATGGTGGCGGTCATGATCGGCAAGATCATGACTGCCAAAACAACCCCAACGGTGAACATGGTGCGGCCCGTAGCGCTGGGAGTTCCTGCAAAGAAAGGTATCCAGCCGAAATTTTTGCCCAGCCACATGCCTAGCGGGACGGTAGCTGGGGCCAGAACTGATAGGCCCCATAGGCCGTACACAAGGCTAGGGACAGCTGCGAGTAGATCGATGAGATATCCCAGGAAAACGGCGAGGCGTCTCGGGGCATAGTGAGAGATAAAGAGAGAAATTCCCACTGACAAGGGAACTGCGATGAGGATGGCAATGGTCGCTGAAACGATGGTGCCGAACAGGAGAGGCGCGATGTAGGCGATGAGGCCATGGCCTCCGCGCACATCTTTAGGAGAGGCAGTGACGGCAGGCAAAGCTTGCCAGATCAAGAATGTTGCCACCCCAGCGAGGATGGCCAGGATCGCCCAACCGGAGCCCAGAGATAGGCCTGCGAAGATCCTGTCGCCGGGTCGCGTGACAGCTTTGGCAGGTCCCGCTGTATGCGTGGTCACAGTGCTCTCTTTCCTGGCGTGATGTGACGTTGTTCTGGTGGTGCAGCAACGCGTTGGGTTCAATTCGCGGTGGTAATCGCGTTGATACCTTTCATGGCTGCTTCGCGGGTTTTGTTAGAGATGGGGGCTGACCCGGCGGACTGTTGAGCAGCTTTTTGTCCGTCTTCGGAGAAGATGTAGGTGAGCCAGCTTTTGACGAGCTCGGCTGTTTGTTTGTCTTTGTATTTGGTGCAGGCCAGGGCGTACGAGGTGAGCACGATGGGATAGTTCCCGGCCTCGGTGGTGTCTCGTTTGATGTCGAGTGCGTGGGAGTACTGGGGACGTCCGGCTGCCACGGGTGAGCTGTCGATGATTTTGGTTGCGGCTTCGGCCGAGATGGTGACGTATTCGCTGCCGACTTTCACTTTGGCTTTCCCTAGGTCCGCGACTTGTGATTCGTCGGCATAGCCGATGGTTCCGTCACCAGCTTTGATGGCTTGTACGACGCCAGCGGTTCCTTTGGCTGCTTCGCCGCCTTTGAGGGGCCAGCTGCCGTGGGGTTTGTGTGGCCATTGTTGGGGGGCGGCTTTGTTGAGGTAGTCGGTGAAGTTTTGGGTGGTGCCTGACTCATCGGAGCGGTGCACAGGGGTGATGGTTAAGTCGGGCATGGTTTTGCCGGGGTTGTCGGCGATGATCTTGGGGTCGTTCCATTTGGTGATGTTGCCAGAGAAGATGTCAGCAATGACGGGGGCGGACAGTTGCAGGTCAGTAATGCCTGAGATCCGGTAGGCAACAGCGATGGGTGAGATGTAGACCGGCGCTTCGATGAGTTCGCCTCGCGCGCATGCGTTGGTGACTTTGGCGAGCTCTTCTTTTTTTAGGTAGGCGTCTGAGCCAGCGAATTGAACTCCACCGTTAAGAAACTGGGTTCGCCCACCACCGGATCCAACTGGATCGTAGTTGATGGTGGAGTTGGGGTTGTCGCTTTCGAATCCAACTTTCCATGCGGCAACAGCTGCTTGTTGGGAGCTGGCTCCGGCACCAGCGATGCTGCCGCTGACACCTGCGCCGTTCCCGCTTGTCGCTTTCGACCCGTTTACGCTGCATGCGGCCACAGTGGCAGCTAAGGCAATGAGCGTTGTCACGGCGAGGGTGCGGCGAAGGTGGGCGAATTTCACTTCGAGGGTGCCTCTCTGATGGCTGTGGGTCGGTGTATGCACAGCCGAGTGGTGCGGATGGAGGCAAGGGGTATTCCTTGGGCAGTCGCCTCCTGGGTATCTCAGTGGGCGCCATCCGGCATCGCAATACGTCTTGAAGATACGTGGGTATGGGTGACGTGAGAGAGGTACCTAGGTGAACACATGGTGAACGGGAGCTAGATTTCGTGAGCTCGTGGATTGGTTTTTGGGTGGTTCTGTTGTGTTCTAGACGAGGTCGCCTCGGCGCCACATACCGGCGCAGGTGTCCAGATCTTCGCCGGTATTAAGCATGGCTGCAGCTTGGTCGGCGTGTTTGCGGGAGTCGTTGGGGTCTTCGTGGGTTAGGTGGGCGGCGCGGCCGGCAGCGATGACGCGGCAGAAGGCACCAGCACGGTGTAGTGCCATGGCTAGGTCGCCGTCGAAGACTCCACGCAGGATGCTGTCGATCATGGTGCGTAGTTCTTCAGGGCCTGGTGGGCAGGCCACTCCTGCTACTACTGCAGCTACGTCGGCGAAGCGCAGTCCTTCGCTGTATTCGGTGGATGCGCCGATGGGGTCGCGGCGGATCCATTCTTTGAGTGCGTAGAGGCGCCATAGTGCTCCGGGCAGTGATCGGGCTGCTTGTCCTGCCCAGAGCTCGGCGACGATTTCGATGCCGATCTCGTCGATGAGGCCGACGAGGCGTGTTGTGGTGGCGGGGTCGGCCGCTTCTCTGCCAGCGCGCACGAGGGCAGCGGCCGTGTCGTGCGCGATGGCAGAGACGATAGCGGGGTCGAGCTCGTCTTGGGCGAAGGAGTCGAAAGCCTCGCTCGATAGTTTTGCGGGTTTGTGGAATCGGTGGTTGTTGTCTTGGCTCATGTCAGACTGCCGGGCCGACCACCACTACGCCGTCAGGTTTGAGGGTGACGGTGTCCTCGGTGAGGCAGATGGTTGGATCCGAAGCCAACAGGATGGTGGCTGCGTTGATGTTATCGAGTTTGAGTGGGAGGGTAATGGTCTGGGCGCCAAGGTTGACGGCGATGCGGTGGCTACCTCGGTGTACGACGAAGGCGCCTGGGCCGCTGTGGCGGGCGTGTTCTAGGGCAGTGGTGGTGTCAGCGTCTTGGGGTGTGGGGGCATTGGTTGTGGCTGGTCCGTGGCCGCGGCCGATGGGGGTGCCGTCGGGGCCAGTGATGGTGACGTCGGCGAGGTTTCCGGCGCGTAGTTCTTGGCGGCTGCTCCTAAGGGCCAGTAGTGCTTTGTACCAGCGGAGCAGGGATTCGTGTTCGCCGTTGCTGCGTTCGTCCCAGTTCAGGGTGGAGTTTTCCAGGGTGGAGTATGCGCCAGGGTCGGGGACTTGTGCTTCGTCCCATCCGTGGGCGGCGAATTCTTGGCGGCGTCCTTGGCGGACTGCTTCTTGGAGTTCTTCGTCGACGTGGTCGGTGAAGTATTGCCACGGGGTGGAGGCGCCCCATTCTTCGCCCATGAACAGCATGGGTGTGTAGGGGCTGGTCAGTAGTAGGGCTGCGCCCAGGCGGAGGCGGTCGTGACCGATGGTGGCGCAGAGCCGATCTCCGGTGGCGCGGTTGCCAACCTGGTCGTGGGTTTGGAGGGAGACGATGAACGCTTCGCCAGAAACGGTTGTGGTGTCGATAGGGCGTCCGTGGGTGCGTCCGCGGAAGGAGGACCAGCAGCCGTCGTGGCGGAAGGGTCGGCGCATGGCGCGGGGTAGCCAGTGGGGCCCAGCGAAGTCGCCGTAGTATCCCTGTGTTTCTCCAGTGAGGGCGACGTGGAGGGCGTGGTGGACATCGTCAGCCCATTGCCCGGCTATCCCGAGTCCTCCGTGGGTTCGGGGGGTGACGGTGGCAGGGTCGTTGCGGTCGCTTTCGGCGATGAGTAGTAGGGGGCGGCCTAGTTCTTGGGAGAGCTGGTCCACGGCTGTGGAGAGCTCTTCCAGGAGGGGCATGGCTCGTTCGTCGTGGATTTCGTGGACTGCGTCGAGGCGTAGAGCGTCGACGTGGAAGTCGCGTAGCCACATGGTTGCGTTGTCGATGATGTATCGGCGTACTGCATCGGAGTTGGGACCGTCGGTGTTGAGGGCCCATCCCCATGGGGTGTGGTGTTTGTCGGTGAAGTAGGGGCCGAATTCGCCGAGGTAGTTGCCGTCTGGGCCGAGATGGTTGTAGACGACGTCGAGGCACACTCCCAGGCCGCGTGCGTGGGCTGCGTCGACGAATCGTTTGAATCCGTCTGGGCCGCCGTAGGGTTCGTGTACTGCGTAGGGGGCCACGCCGTCGTATCCCCATCCGTAGTCGCCGGGGAATGAGGCTATGGGCATGACTTCGACGATGTCTACGCCCAGGTCGACTAGGTGATCGAGGCGTTCGATGGCTGCGTCAAAGGTGCGTCCGGGGGTGAATGTACCGACGTGCATTTCGTAGAAGACAGCGCGGTCTAGTTCGACTCCGGACCAGTCGGTGTCTGTCCAGGTGAAGTTGTGGTCGTAGACCAGGGATAGGCCGTGGGGTCCATCGGGGAGGCGTAGTCCTCGGGGATCTAGGCGCGCTTGTCCATCATCAATGACGAATCCGTACATTTCTCCCGCGGCTGCTTGGGCGCGCACTGACCACATGTGTGCGTAGGAGCCTTCGGTGGTGTTGCGTTGCATTGGTACGCGCTCGCCTCGTAGCACGAGGTCAACGCTTTCTGAGGCGTTGGGTGCCCATACTTCGAATGTGCGCATGCGTATGTCGGAGATGTCCTCGCCGATGTCGGCCTTGTTCTCCGGGTTCTCCGGGAGTTTCGCAGACAGGTCGATGGGAAGGTTCAGGGAAGCGATTGAGGTGGGTTCGTGTGTCATGTTCTGTGGGGTCTCACTGGGCGAGTACGGCTACGGGCAAGCGGTGTAGGAGGTCGGCGAGTCGGACGTGGCCGCCTTCGTAGGTGATGTCGTCGGTTAGCACGTCGTGCCATGTGCCTTCGGGAAGGGTCACGGTGCTTTCACCAAATCCTCCTGCGGCTTCTAGGCGTTGAGGTGCGCGGGAAACAACTGTCACGAGGTTGCGGGATTTGGCCCAACCCAGTGCTGCTGCGATGCGTCCTGCTGTGGTGGATCGTTCGAATCCAACAACGAATTCACTGGTGGTAGTCAGTGGCGTGTAGCTGCTGCTGCCGTTGAACAGTGCGGGGGCATCTTTACGGAGTTTGAGTATCCGGGAGGTGATGTGCAGTTTTTCTTCGTCGAGGGAGGGGTTTTCTCCTAGTCCTAGACGGTTGAGTGCTTCAAGGAGCCCAAGACGGCGAGCGTAGTCCACGGGGCGGCGGTTGTCTGGGTCAACCAGGGACAGGTTCACCACTTCGCAGCCTTGGTACACGTCGGGCACTCCGGGCATCGTCAGTTGGAGTGTTTTAGCTCCGAGTACGTGGGCACGGATTGCTTGAGTGTTTCTTGCAACGATGCGTTCGATAGCGTCATGCAGCGCACCACCTGAGCGCACTTTGTCTGCGAATTCGACTATCCGGCGCTCGTATTCTTCGTCACCGTCAACCCATGAGGTGTGTACTTTCGCCTCACGTACCGCTTTTTGTAGGTACCCCTGGATGCGTTCATGATCGATGTCACCAACTCCGACCAGTGTTTGCCACACCAGGTGTGCTGTTGGCATGTCCACGCCCATTTCCTGGGCACATTCACGTGACAAGCGGGAGAGTTCTTCCCACCCTTGGGTGTCGCCTGCAATAGCCAGGATCCGTGCGCGTACGTCTTCGCTGCGTTTGGTGTCGTGGGTAGAAAGGGTTGTCATGCCGCCGGGCCAGTTCTGGACCTGGTGTTGGGCCCAGGTGTGCAGTTTTTGGGCAGAGCCGTGTTCGAGGTCGTCAGGGTCTCCACCTACTTCGTTCAGAGCTACCAGGCGATGGTTGCGGTAGAACAGGGTGTCTTCGATGCCTTTAGCCATCACCGGCCCCCACGTTTGCTGCAACCGGACGCTGAAGTCGATAGCCGGGGCAGTAGATTCATCGTCGGGCACAGCCAGTGGGACAAGAGCCACCAGCTCATCGTCAAGATCGGGCCGGTTTGCTCGTGCTGTGGAGAATGCTTCGGTCAACCGGCGCCGCGCATCGGGTGAGAGTTTTTCGTCCGCGCGTAGGTAGGCGCGGTACACCTCACCGGAGACAAGTAGTTCAGCAATTGCCTCGCGTAGCCGCTCGGGGTCGCGCTCGGGGAGGACTTCGCGTGCACGACGTGTCAACCGTTCTAGTTCTGGGCCAAGTGATTGGGCCACCACTTGACGTTTGGCTGCTTCGGAAGCGCCAGCGAGATCTTCGTCACCGCCACTGGCGCGCCACTGTTGGGTGATGACTGGCTCAGCGGCTGTGTCCACTAGCGCGGCTTGCACTACGCGCAGTCCGTCGTACCCGGTGGTGCCAGCACATTTCCATTTTTTGGGGAGAACTTCGCTGCCTTCGATGATTTTCTCTACGAAGATGGGGGTACCGCGTTTCGTGGCTGCAGCCAGGTTGTTGAGGTACTGCTCTGGGTCTGCCAAACCGTCCGGATGGTCGATGCGGAATCCATCGATTACGCCTGCTTTGTGTAGCTCGAGCAGGAGGGCGTGGGTGGCGTCGAAGACTTCTTTGATCTCAACTCGCACTGCGATGAGACCGTCTACTTCGAAGAAGCGGCGGTAGTTCAGGACGCTGTCTTTGTCGCGCCAACTCGCGAGGCGATAGTGCTGACGGTCCAGCACTGCACCCACGATTTCTGAGTCTGCGCACCCTGGCCAGGCCTCACCTTCGGTCCCCAACGCGACAGGAAGTACGTGGTCGAAGTAACGGATTACCCATTCGGCGCGGCCGTCTGTGCAAGGAAGTTCCACCCGGTCGAGCGTGATTTCTTGCGCTTCCAGTACAGCGGGAAGGTCATCGCCAAGAATCGGTAGTCCTAGACGGCCACCGCCGACACGCCAGTCAATGTCGAACCATTCTGCTGTCGGGGCGTCACGCCCATCGCGCAGCACTTCCCACAGCGGCTTGTTAGCGCTCTCGGGAGCCACGAATGCCATGTGGTTAGGCACTACATCCACGATGACGCCTAGCCCGCGTTCGTGTGCAGCAGCAGCTAAGGATTCGAGCGCTTCTCGACCACCCAGCTCGGCATTGACACGGCTGTGGTCCACCACGTCGTAACCGTGCATCGACCCTTGTGCAGCCTGTAGCACAGGCGACAGGTACAGGTGCGACACACCTAGGGCGGCCAGGTACGGCACCACAGCCTCCGCGTCCGCGAACCCGAAATCGGCGTTCAGCTGGAGACGGTAAGTACCGGTGACGTTCATCGAAAGGATCTCCTCACAGGGGGCCGTACGGGGGACGAACTAGCAACCGCCACAACCGTACCGACTCCACAGAGTGTCGAAGACATCCTTGGTCACGCCTCACCCACAAGGGCGGGTAGTCACTTGCTAGGCGACACCGAGGGCGAACACTGTGGATCGCATTGCTTCCACGCTCAGTGGATCCCACAACGGGCAGACGAACTCGATCTCGTCGAATTCTTCATCCAGGCTGTCCACACGACGTGCCCCAGTTTCAACGAACCCGGCACCGCGCAGGAGGTCAGCGCATCGGCTTTCTTCCCGGACTGACATGAACACGTTTGAGACCCAGTGGTCACGCATCCATTCAGACAGGCGCGCGATCAACGCAGCCGCCACGTCTACTGCGGGTGCGCCCGGCTCACGAACAACGTGGAGGAAGGCAACTTGCCCCAGTCGTTCTTCACCTTCACGGTCCACATATCCGGACACAAAACCAACAAAGCGGCCATGGGAATCCACGGCAGCAAAAGCCGCGGTGCCCCAGCGCATGAATTCACGGGCGCGCGCCACCCAGTCTGCGTCGCCATGGGCGAGCGCTTCATCCAGGGTCTCGGCATAAACGCCTGGTGCTTCGGCGAGCATGTCGAGCCACACCCGGCGAAGCTGCTCCGCTTCAGGGGGGCCGACAGCAACGAACTTGATGTCCAACTGTCTCACCTGACCCACATTAGGCGCCCTGACCGGCCAAGTCAGCCTCGCGAGCGTATGGATTGATTTCGATTCCACGTAGTGGGCATTTCACAGACCCAGCGGAATCTATACATACGTACAGGAAACGACCGTTCACCTAGTACGTCACGCTCTGGCCGCGCTGACTAGTAAGCGATATACACACAGTCAAAAGTGACGAACATCACGTTTTCCGTGCATGTCCGAAACGGGCCTACCTCACAAGAGCGACGCCAAGTCCCGAACCCACACAACCAACTCCCCCACCTCATCCGAAGCTGTCAGATCAACCACCCCGATAATCCGCCAATCTCGTTCTTGCTCAGGGTCATCGAGGATCTGCTCAACCCGCCACACAACGTGATCTTCCGCCCCGGGGCCAGCCGGATCATCGTCCTCGAAAGCCGGTTTTTCATCGATGCGGAAAAATTTCGGCCCGCGCGCATCTGGCCCAGTACCAATCGAATCCGGCACCTCGCCATATACGTCCTCATAGCCAGCAAGCGCGTCATCCCACTCTTCAGATGTAAGCGGGGGCACTTCAGCTCGGCGCAAATCCAACACATCAGCAGCGGATGAATCCAGCTCCGCTAGACCCAACACGTTGCCCTCAGCCAACAACTCCACGCGTCGCCACATTGCCTGACGCAGCCACATACGGAAGATCCGAGGGTTGCCTGTGATGGGGCGTGCTTCCACCTCCGGTGGGCGGACCTCTTCGGTCTGTTGCCGTTGCGGATCGGTGAGTGCTTCCCACTCATCCAGCAGCGAGGAGTCCGTAGCCCGGATAAGTTGCCCGAGCCAGGTGATGATGTCGTCGACCTCATCGGTGCGATACACCTCAGGCACCGTCTGGCGCAGGGCGCGGTAGCAGTCCGTGAGATAGCGCAACACCACGCCTTCAGATCGGGCGAGCTCATAGACCCGCACGAACTCTCCGAAACCACGTGCGTTCTCGAACATTTCCCGCACCACGGTTTTCGGGCTGAGGAGATCTTCGGTCAGCCAAGGGCGGCCCTGACGGTAGGTGTCGTAGGCCGCGCGCAGCATCTCCTCACACGGCTTGGGCCACGAGACATTTTCCAGCAGTTCCATCCGCTCGGCATAGTCGATGCCGTCGGCTTTCATCTCAGCGATCGCTTCGCCTTTAGCCTTGCGCTGCTGGGCCCACAGCACAGCGCGGGGATCCTCCAGCGTTGCCTCCACCACGGACAACAGATCAAGAGCGTAGGTCGGTGAGTCTTCGTCAAGCAGTTCCAGAGCAGCAAGGGCGAAGGTGGATAGCGGCTGATTCAACGCGAATCCATCTTGGAGGTCATCAACCAAACGCAGGCGCTTACGCAGATCGAAAGCGGGGGTTAGTTGATCAAATTCGATGTCTTCAGATCCGATTCGGTCATCGGTGTCGCAGCTGACTCCGCCGGGAACCGCTGAGGCCGGTAGCCGGAAAGTTTCCACAATGTCCGCGGTCTTCAAGGCACGCAGGATTTCAATTCCGCGGCGCTGCAACCGGTATTTGCGCCCAGTGGGTTCATGGCTGTCCCAGATGAGGCGCCGCATGAGCAGAACCGGGTCTGCATCATCCAGTTCAGAGCGGGCAATGACATCAAGAACCATGGCATGCGTCACCCGCATCCGAGACACCAGCGGTTCTGGCTGGCCTTCCACCAGTCGCGTGAACGTGTTCTCGTCCCAGGAGACAAACCCCTCGGGGGCTTTCTTTTTCTGAGCTTTCTTCTTCTTTTTCGGGTCGGCAGCAGCCTTCTCTTCGGCCTTGATGTTTTCGATGACGTGTTCGGGAGCCTGCACTACGACGGTTCCTGTGGTGTCGAACCCGGCACGGCCAGCTCGACCAGCGATCTGATGGAACTCGCGCACCTTCAGTACACGTTGGCGGCTTCCATCGAATTTAGTCAGACCAGTGAGCAGAACAGTACGGATCGGCACGTTGATCCCCACACCAAGGGTGTCTGTGCCACACACCACTTTGAGCAGACCAGCTTGAGCGAGGGTTTCCACGATGCGTCGGTACTTGGGCAGCATCCCGGCATGGTGGACACCGATGCCGTGGCGGATCAGCTTGCTCAGCGTGGTGCCAAAGCCTTTCCCGAACCGGAACCCACCCAGCATTTCGAGAATCTTGTCGCGGTCTTCACGGCTAGCGACCTGCACACTCAACAAAGCTTGCGCCCGTTCTAGCGCGTCTTTCTGGGTGAAGTGCACTACATACACAGGGGCTTGGCGAGTCTGGATAAGCTCCACAAGCTTGTCCGTGATCGGCTCAGTCGAATACTCAAAAGACAACGGGACCGGGCGTTCAGCGTTATCGACCAAGGCTGTTTCTCGCCCTGTACGTGCCGTCAAATCACTGCGGAAGAACGACACATCACCCAACGTGGCACTCATCAGCAAGAACTGGGCCTGCGGGAGCGTCAAGAGCGGAACCTGCCACGCCCAGCCACGATCAGGCTCAGAGTAAAAATGGAACTCATCCATGACGACGGTGGAAACAGCCAGATGCTCCCCATCACGCAGAGCCAAGTTGGCGAGAATCTCAGCGGTACACGCAATGATCGGAGCATCAGCATTCACCGAAGCATCACCGGTAATCATGCCGACGTTATGCGCCCCAAACTTGCCCACAAGGTCGAAGAACTTCTCACTCACCAACGCCTTAATCGGGGCGGTGTAGTAAGTACGGCGACCAGTACGTTGAAAGTCAGCCAGCGCAAAAAAATGAGCCGCGAGCGCCACCATGGATTTTCCTGACCCGGTAGGGGTGGCGAGGATGACGTTCGCCCCGGCCGCGAGCTCCAAAGCGGCTTCTTCTTGATGGGGGTAGAGGACCACGCCGGTCTCTAGAGCCCACTGGGTAAACCCTTCAAATAGGGCATCTCCCTCGGGAGCGGAATCGGTGGTGGGCGGCATGTGGTCGGTCAACGCAGTCATCACCCACCATGGTGGCAGGTTCAGCCAGCCACAGTAGAGGTGAACCGCCCCACCGACGCCCACAACATCAATGTGGTGGCGTTGCGGGGGCAGGAAACTCAGCTGTGCTTAAGCACAGCTGCCGCGATTCGGTGCCGCGGCGAGCCGATATCTGCTGCGGCGCGGCGGCAAGGCCGGTTTGTCAGCTGTGTTTTTCTGGGCTGTCGGCCTGACGGGCTTCGTCTTCAATGTGGCCGTGAGTGCGGCCTGTGTTTTGGCCGGGTTGTCCGTACCCGGCCTGCCCAGGGTGGGCATCTTCGGCGCGTTGTTTAGCAGCCTCCATCTCTTTGGCTTCGCGGTCGCTGCGTGAGACCTCAACAGGGTCATGTGATTGCGTCATACGACGAGGCTGCCCCGCGCCTGCCCTGACCGCAACACATGCCGGGGCGACACGCTAGTTCTGCTGACTGCGCTGCTGCGAGCAGGCGCACAGCAGCTGTGCGTTTGGGTTTTCTGACCTTGTCCCCATCACAACAGCTGGCGTGCCCAGCACCACCACGTGCCCAGACACGCCAGCTGTTGTGACGGCGCCACCAGATGTGAGCTACGGCTCACACCTCAAGGGAATGCAGCACGTGCTTAATGCGCGTGTACTCCTCCAACGCATAGACAGACAAATCCTTGCCGTACCCAGAGTTTTTGAAACCGCCGTGCGGCATTTCAGCAGCAAGCAGCACGTGCGTGTTCACCCATACACACCCGAAATCCAAATCTCGGGAAACCCGCATTGCTGTGCCGTGATCACTGGTCCACACACTCGAGGCGAGCCCATAGTCCACCCCGTTAGCCAGCTCTACTGCCTCTTGCTCAGTGCTGAATGTCTGCACCGTCAACACCGGAGCGAAGGTTTCCTCCTGGACCAGCTCATCATCTTGGCGAACCCCATCAATGATCGTGGCCGGCACATAGAAACCCTCACGCTCCAACGCCGCGCCACCAGTCAACACCCGCGCGTGCGCAGGAACACGCGCCAGCTTTTCCTTCACTTGAGCGAAGTGCCGAGCATTGTTCAGCGGCCCGAAATCATCCCCCTGCCCTGTGCCCGTGGTCGTGTTGCGCGCAGCAGCCACGAGAAGGTCCACAAACTGCTCATGCACACTCTCCTGCACCAACACCCGTGTCACGGCGGTGCAGTCCTGCCCAGAGTTAAACGTCCCGAACATGACCAGTTGCTCGGCCGTACGCTGCAAATCAGCATCCGCGAACACCACCGCAGGGGCCTTACCACCCAACTCCAGATGGGCCTGCTTCAACCCTGCAGCCGCCCCAGCAGCAACCGCACGACCAGCACGCACCGACCCAGTAATCGACACCAGCCCCGGCACAGGATGCCTACTCATCAACTCACCAGTAGAAGCATCACCAAGAACAACATTGACCACCCCTGCGGGAAACACCTCCCCCGCCAACCGGGCCAACACCAGCGTGGACTCCGGAGTGGTATCTGAAGGCTTCAATACCACCGTGTTCCCCGCAGCCAACGCCGGACCCAACTTCCACAACGCCATCAAAATGGGGTAATTCCACGGAGTGACCTGCGCGACCACACCAATAGGTTCACGGCGCACATACGACGTGTGCCCTTCCAAATATTCCGTCGCAGCACGACCCTCACACGTACGCGCAGCCCCAGCGAAAAAACGAATATGGTCAGCTCCAGCCATGACCTCCTCATCGAGGATCTGCTGACGCGGCTGCCCCGTGTTCCGGGCCTGGGCATCAACAAGTTCCTCCCCAGCCGCCTCAAGCGCATCCGCGAAAGCCAAAAGCATCTTCTGACGATCACCAGGAGTGCTGTTCCTAAACGTCCGCGAAGCACGCAACGCCGCATCAAAAGCAGCATCCACATCACGGGCACCAGAAATCGGCGACACCGCAACAACCTTCCCCGTGGTGGGGTCGACAACATCAAGACTGTCCGTCGCGCAAACATCGACAAAAACGCCGTCAATGAAATTCTGCAAACGATTCATCGTGGTCCTTTCGTAAACCCGGAGAAAAAGTCAGCTCGCAGCGACAACATCCACGAAAGCCTGCTCGAGCACATCAAGCCCCTCACGCAGCAGATCCTCACCAATCACCAGCGGGGGCAGGAACCGCAACACATTCCCGTACGTGCCAGCCGTGAGAGTGACCACCCCCGCAGCGTGACAAGCAGCACTAATACGTTTCGTGACCTGCGGGTCAGGAGTCTTCGTTCCAGGTTTAACGATCTCGAGGGCCATCATCGCCCCCCGACCACGAATGTCACCGATAACGCCACAACCAGCAGCAATACCCTCCAAACGCTCCTGCAGAATCGACCCAATACGGCGAGCCCGCCCAGCCAAATCCTCCTCACGCATCGTGGCAACCGCCCCCAACGCCGCCGCACACGCAACCGGATTACCGCCGTACGTGCCACCCAAACCACCCGCATGCACCGCATCCATGATCTCTGCACGCCCCGTCACCGCCGACAACGGCAAACCACCCGCAATGCCCTTAGCCGTCGTGATCAGATCCGGCACTACCTGCTCAGCCTGGCAGGCAAACCAATCACCCGTACGGCAAAAACCGGTCTGCACCTCATCAGCAACAAACACCACACCGTGCTGCTTGCACCACTGCGCGATCCTGGCCAGCCACCCTGGCGGCGGCACAATAAAACCGCCCTCACCCTGAATCGGCTCAATCACCACCGCCGCCACATTCGACTCACCCACCTGCGCATGCACCGCAGACTCAAACGCCTCAAACGCGTCCTGCACCATCGACTCCGCAGGCCCCGGCCACCGATACGGATACGCCATCGGCATCCGATACACCTCACCGGCAAACGGCCCAAACCCCTGCTTGTACGGCATATTCTTCGCCGTCAACGCCATCGTCAGATTCGTGCGTCCGTGATACGCGTGATCAAACACAACCACCGCATCCCTACCGGTAAACACCCGCGCAATCTTGACCGCGTTCTCCACCGCCTCAGCACCGGAATTAAACAAAGCACTACGTTTGGGATGGCTACCCGGGGTGACCTCATTCAACATCTCACACACCTGCGTATACGCCTCATACGGCGTCACCATGAAACACGTGTGCGTAAACCGCTCCAACTGCTCAGCAGCCGCAGCAACCACCCGCGCATCAGCATTACCAACAGAAGTCACCGCGATCCCAGCCCCAAAATCGATCAGATGATTACCATCCACATCGACCAACACCCCACCACCGGCACGCTCCACATACACCGGCAACCCAACCCCCACCCCCGAAGACACAGCAGCACACGTCCGCTCATGCAACTGCCGACTACGCGGCCCCGGCACCTCCGTCACAAGACGGCGCTCCTGAACAACTTCCGATGAAAAACGGGGCTGGCTGGTCAACGGTCCTCCTCAACAAGACACACCGCGAGCCACCCGCCAACGGGCGACACCGCGACAACTGTGGCGCAGTCCCCCCACTCTCATACCCGCACCCGAAATCTGTCCGATGAATTCCCGCACCGTTGTTAAACAATTCGTAAAAAAATTCAGCACAGCCACAAAATCACCCCCAACCCAACAACCCAACACCGCCTGTCCACCACGACGAACCACCCCGCCAGACGTAGCGTCAACACATGCGCATCTTCCCCACGGTCCCCGCCCCCGCACCAACGACCGTCGATGCCGTCCTCGCCGCCGCACACGGACCCGACATCATCAACGACAGCCTCACCATCGCCACCCACCTATCCCCCATCGCCAACACCCTGGGCAACGACACCCTCGCCTACTTCAACCAACTCGCCCACATCGCAGCCCTCGACCTCACCGTCGCACGCACCATCGAACCCCACCTCGACGCCCTCACCATCCTCACCCAAGCCAACCCCGTCGACCTAAGCAGAATCACCGTCGACCACAACTCCACCTGGGGAGTCTTCGCCGCCAACACCCCCGGCCACGGCCTCCACGCCCACCCAAGCCCTCACGGCCCCACCATCTCCGGCACCAAAACCTGGTGCTCCCTCGCCGACCACCTCACCCACGCCCTCGTCACCGCAACCAACCCCGACAACACCACCAGCCTCTACGCCATCGCTCTCACCGACGGCATCACCATCGACTCCCACGACTGGGCAGCACGCGGCCTCACCCACATCACCACCTCCACCATCACCTGCACCGACGTACCCGCCATCCCCATCGGCCCACCCAACTGGTACCTCGAACGCCCCGGATTCACCTGGGGCGGCATCGCCGTCGCCGCGATCTGGTACGGCGCCGCCCGCGCAATCGCCCAACAGCTCTACCACCACAACCCCCACCGCGAACCAGACCAAATCGCCCTAGCCGCAATCGGCCACACCGACATCGAACTCGAAAACGCACGCCACGCCCTCGAAATCGCCGCAACCCTCATCGACACCGGCCACGCCACCGGAAAACACGGCACCATCCTGGCCCTACGCACCCGCTCCATCGTCGCCGCAGCCGCCGAACACACCATCACCCACGTCGGCCACGCCACCGGCCCAGCACCCCTAACCCTGAACAAAACCCACGCCCGCCGCGTCGCCGACCTCACCGTCTACCTCAGACAACACCACGCCCAACGCGACCACGCCACCCTCGGCAAACACCTCCTCAACACCACCAACACACCATGAACACCACCCCCACCTTCCACCACACCGACCCTGGCACCCCCGAACACACCTGGCTCCAAGACCCCCGCTGGGACCACACCCCCACCCTGAACACCACCACCCTGTTCAACAACCACACCCACCTACTCGTCGCCTCAGCCCACCCCGACGACGAAACCCTCGGCGCCGGCCTACTCATCCAAGAAGCCCACCGCGCCGGCCTACACATCACCATCCTCGTCGCCACCAACGGCGAAGCCTCCCACCCCCACTCCCCCACTTGGACAGCAAACATGCTCTCCACCACCCGCCACAACGAACTACACGAAGCCATCAATACCCTCGCCCCCGGCGCCACCATCACCCACCTCAACCTCCCCGACTCCAAACTCGCCAACCACCACAACCACCTCACCCACACCCTGACCACCACAACCAACAAACACACCATCCTCCTAGCCCCCTACCCCAAAGACGGCCACACCGACCACGACACCCTCGGCGCCGCCGCCCACACCGCCGCCACCACCACCGGCGCACTCCTCATGCACTACCCCCTCTGGCTCTGGCACTGGGGCACCCCCAACGACCTGCCCTGGAACAACACCATCACCCTGCCCGCAACACCCCACACCCTCACCACCAAAAAAACTGCACTCGCCAAACACCGCACCCAAACCCAACCCCTAAGCCCCCTACCCGGCGACGAACCCATCATCACCCCCAACGTCACCACCCGAGCCCACCGCCTCATCGAAACATTCATCCTCACCACCCCCACCCACACCACTGACCTAGCCACACCCCCCACACCTCCAGACCCCACCCCCTTCACCACCATGTACACCCACAACAACGACCCCTGGAACTTCGAAAACTCCTACTACGAAACCCGCAAACGCGCCCTCCTCACCGCAATCCTGCGCCAACCCACCCACAACGCCACCCTCGAAATCGGCTGCGCCGACGGCCGCCTCACCGAAGAACTCGCCAAACACACCCACACCATCACCGGTATCGACATCAACCCAACCGCCATCAACATCGCCCAACAACGAGGCATCCCCGCAGCCACCTTCATCACCGGAGCCACCCCATACGACCTACCCGAAGGCCCCTACGACCTCATCATCAACTCCGAAATCGGCTACTACCTCACCCCCCACGACTGGCTCGCCACCCTGCGCCACTGCCGCCGCATCCTCACCGAAGGCGGCCAACTCATCCTCGCCCACTGGCAACACCCCACCACCAACATCCCCCTCGACGGCCCCCACATCCACGCCCAAGCCGCCCCCCTGCTCGACCTACCCCACACCGCCCATTACCGCGACGCCGACCTCACCATCGACATCTACGGCGGCCCCACCTCCATCGCAAAACAGGAAAACAGATGACGCCCCGACACGTCATCGTCGCCATCCCCGCACACAACGAACAAGACCACCTACCCCGCTGCCTCACCCACCTCACCAAAGCCACCACCCAAGCACACACCCACACCGGAATCACCTGCACCACCGTCATCGCCCTCGACGGATGCACCGACACCACCCCCACCATCGCCCGCTCCTACGGCGCACTCACCACCACCCTCAACGCACACAACGTCGGCGCCGCCCGCCACAGCGCCATCTGCACCGCCATCGCCACCCTCGACCCACACCTCCTAGCCGCCCCCGAACACATCTGGATCGCCAACACCGACGCCGACACCCTCGTCCCACCGCACTGGATACGCGCACAACTCACCCTCGCCAGCAACGGAGCCGACCTCATCACCGGCACCGTCGAACCCACCCCCCACACCAACCCCACCCTCCTCAACACCTGGCACGCCCAACACAACCTCACCGAAACCCACCCCTACATCCACGGCGCAAACCTCGGAATCCGCGCCTCCACCTACCTACAACTAGGAGGATTCCCCACCATCACACTCCACGAAGACAGCACCCTCGTCGAACACGCCCGCACCGCAGGAGCCCACATCATCTCCACCGACACCACCCGCGTACGCACCTCCAGCCGCCTGCACAGCAAAGTCGACGCAGGATTCGCCGGATACCTACGAAACATCACCACCAGCTAGCCACACAGAAAAAGAGGCCGTGCGAAGACAAACTCCACACGACCCCTTTTCACCTCACCCATCAAGCATGCGCAACAGGTGCCTCACTGGTGTACTCCCCTAAAAGAGGCGCCTTCGCACAGGCCTGACGAACCACATCAGCGAACGCATCCACATCCTGCGGTGCCGTATCGAACGAACACATCCACCGCACCTCACGACGCGCCGGATCCCAGTCATAGAAGGCGTACTGCTCACGCGCCACATCAGCCACCCCCTCAGGCAAAATCGCAAAAACACCATTGGCCTTGGTTTCCTGAGTGAACATCACTCCCGGAACCCCCTCCAACGCAGCCCGCAAACGCGCAGCCATCGCATTAGCATGCCGCGCACTACGCAGCCACAAATCACCCTCAAACAACGCAACAAGCTGCGCAGACACAAAACGCATCTTGCTCGCCAACTGCATGTCCGCCTTGCGGTTGTACCGCAAGGCATCCTTAACACCAGGCAGCTTGTCAGGATCAAAAACAACAATCGCCTCAGCGCCCAAAGCACCATTCTTCGTGCCACCAAGACTCAGAATGTCCACACCGGCATCCACCGTGAACGCCCGCAAATCCACCCCCAACGACGCCGCAGCATTAGACAGTCGAGCACCATCCATATGCAGCATCATGCCCAGCTCATGCGCACGATCCGCGAGAGCACGAACCTCCTCAACTGCATAAATCGTGCCCAACTCAGTGGACTGCGTAATCGAGACTGCAGCTGGTTGAGCACGATGCTCATCACCAAAACCCCATGCCTCGGTATCGAGCAACGCAGGCGTGAGCTTGCCATCAGGAGTGTCCACCGAATAGATCTTGAAACCACCAACCCGCTCCGGCGCACCCCCCTCATCAACATTGATATGCCCCGTACGAGCACACACCACAGCACCCCACCGAGGAAGAACTGACTGCAAAGCAGTCACATTGGCACCTGTGCCGTTAAACACTGGGAACGCCTGCGCTTTAGCGCCAAAATGGCTACGAATTACCTCTTGCAACCGTTGGGTATACACATCTGAGCCGTAAGCGGATTGGTGACCACCATTAGCTGCAGCAATCGCGTCCAAAATTTCTGGGTGCACACCTGAATAGTTATCGGAGGCAAAGCCACGGCGGTTGATGTCGTGAAGTGGTTTAGCGGTGGAGGTCATGTCCTCACTGTTCCTCGTGAGTAGTAGGTGTGTGGCTCAGAAGTGTCAGAAGACGTTGCGCCACGTCCGTGACGTCGCTGTACCGCGAGTAGTCCTTATCGGGGTTGGCTGCACGGTCTGCTTCAGTCACTAGGGCCATGACTCGCTCAACATGGGCTACGCCTTGCTTCTCGCGCAGAGCGTGCCCCACGCAGGCGAGCCACGTCTCTGCTGCTGCTTTGGTGGCTAGATAGTTCGCGTTCCCGGCGGTGCAGCGCTCCAGACCGGTAGTGGAAACGATGGCGACTCGAGGTGCAGCCGCGTTGAGCAGAGCTGGTAAGAAAGCACGAGTCGAGTTACGCAGTGTGGTGACAATCCTAGATTCGAGGAAGCGGTAGTCCTCATCGGTTTGTCCGGCTAGTCCTTTGCCACCGCGCCACCCGCCGATGAGGTGAAACAACGCGTCCACGGGGCCGTCGGCAGTGACGGATTCGGCGAGTTTATGGGTGGCGTTCGGGTCGGTGAGATCACAGGCGTGGGTTTGTAGTCCCTGTTCTAGCTCCACTGCGCTGTGGTGGACAGCAACGACGTCGTGGCCTGCATGGATCAGGGCAGCGCAGGTCGCGCGGCCCAGCGGCCCGGCTGCTCCGGTGACAACGACTCTCATGCTGCTTCTCCTGTGATGCCTTTAGTCGAGGCGATCACATCGCGCACCTTTTTTTCGTATGCCTCGAAGAACATAGACAGGGGGAATTCGTCATCGAGTACGGCGTCGGTGAGTTCGCGGGGTGTGCCGTTTAAGGGCAAGTCCCGTGTGGCCCATTTGCTGGCTACGTGGGGTTCAAGCACTGAGGCGACGAGGTCGTAGGCAGCGAACCAGTGGTTCACTTTGGGGCGGTCGATGGACTGCCAGTACAAGTCGTTGACTGCATCGCCTAGTTCGTTGACCATGTCGGGGACTCTGTCCCAGTCGAAGGTCAGTTTGGTGTCGGTCCAGTGCAGGACACCTTTGCGGTGGAGCCAGGCGAACAGGAGTTGTCCGCCCAGACCGTCGTAGTTGCGGTTTCGTCCCCCGGTGACAGTGAAACGGAAGATGCGGTCGAAGATCACTGCGTATTGGACTAGGCGCGCGTGCCGTGCCAGGGAACGTTGTTCATCGGAGACGTCTGGGGAGGCAGCGATGATGCGTTCGATGCGTAGTGCCTCCCGGAAGGCGGTCAGGTCGCATCTGAGTTCTTCTAGCGAGTAGAGGAAGTAGGGCATTCGCTGTTTGATCATGAATGGGTCGAAGGGGAGGTCGCCGCGCATATGGGTGCGGTCGTGGATGAGGTCCCACATGACGAATGTTTCTTCGGTGAGGCGTTGATCGTCGAGGAATGCGCGTGCTTCTTCGGGTGGGTCTAGTGATGTGATTTCGCATGCGGCAGCGAGGACTTTGCGGAATCGTGCGGCTTCCCGGTCAGCGAATATTCCGCCCCAGGTGAATTGGGGGATGGCTCGTACTGCGACGGTTTCTGGAAATAGCACTGCTGAGTTGGTGTCGTATCCGGCAGTGAAGTCAATGAAACGGATAGGGACAAAAGCTGCGTTGGTGTAGTCGCCTGCTTCGAGGGCAGCGACAAAGTCGGGCCAGATCACTTGGATGAGTACTGCTTCGAGGTGGCGTTCGCTGCTGCCGTTTTGGGTGTACATCGGGAAAACGACGAGGTGTACGAGCCCGTCAACTCGGTGCAGTTCTGGGTGGAACGCGACGAGTGAGTCGAGGAAGTCAGGCACGGTGAATCCGTTGTTGGCCCACGTGTGTAGGTCGCTTCTGACTGCGGTGAGGTAGTCGGCGTCGTGGGGCAGCAGGGGCGCTAGTTCTTCGATGCCTTGAGTGATGTGGGTGATGAGTTCGCGTGCTTTTGCGTGTTCGGTGGCTTCTGTGATGGATCCGTCGGAGCTTTGCAGGGCCTGGATGCTGGTTGCGGCCTCACGGATGCTGATCCACGCGGGATGAGCTCGTAGTTTTTCGATCTCGGCGTGAGTCATCGCGGTGCCGGTGGCGTCTTTGACAGCGGCGGAAGTGGTGGTCATGCAACGACTATGACTCTCGCGCATAGCAATAACAAGAGAAAATGCCGGAGCGGCGTCGTTCATTTAACGGAAGTCAGAACCGCTGTCTGAACGGTTCTTTGCGGGGTCTCTTGGTTTGGTTCGGTGCTGTCCAGGGGGTGGGTGGAGGGCACAAAAGGCAGGGCTAGTTCCTCAAGCGCAGGGCTGGGGTTTATGCGTCGAGTCGATAGCCCAGGCCTGGTTCGGTGATGAGGTAGCGCGGCTGGCTGGGGATGGGTTCGAGTTTGCGTCGCAGCTGGTTGGCGTAAACGCGCAGGTAGTTTGATTCACGACTGTATTTGGGTCCCCATACTTCGTGGAGGAGGTCTGTGTGGGGCACGAGTCGGCCGCGGTGGCGTGCGAGTGCGGTCAACAGGCGCCATTCGGTGGGGGTGAGGTGGATGCAGGTGCCGTCGGTGAGGGTGGCGCGGCGTTCTTGGAGGTCGAGGGTGAAGTGGGGGGTGTGTACCGGTGGTGTGGGGTCGTCGGTGTCGTTTGCGCTGCGGCGCATGGCTGCGCGTATGCGGGCCATGAATTCGTCCATGCCGAAGGGTTTGGTGACGTAGTCGTCGGCGCCGAGGTCGAGTGCTTCGACTTTGTCGTCGGCTTCGTGTCGGGCGGAGAGCACGACAACGGGGACGGAGCTGTTTTCGCGCAGGCGGCGTAGTACGTCGACGCCGTCGATGTCGGGCAGGCCTAGGTCGAGGACGATGAGGTCGGGGGTTTCTTCTTCGGCTGCGCTGAGGGCGGTTCTGCCGTCTGCGGCGATGATGACGTGGTAGCCGCGGGCGTTGAGGTTGATGCGTAGGGTGCGGGCGATGGCGGGTTCGTCGTCGACGACGAGGATGCGTGGGGTGTTCGCTGGTGGGGTCATGGTTGTGAGCCTGTCGCAGCCGGTGGTGGCGGGGTGGTGTTTGGGGCGGTGGTGGGTAGATCGATGGTCATGGTGAGTCCGCCGCCGGGGGTTGGGTCGGCGGTGATGGTTGCGCCCATGGTTTCGGCTAGGCCGCGGGCTACGGCTAGGCCGAGTCCAACTCCGTCGCCGGAGGGGGCGTCGCCGCGGCGTTGGAAGGGGGCGAAGATGCGTTCGAGGTCTTCGGTGGGTACGCCGGGGCCGGTGTCGACGACGCGGATTTGGGTTCGTTGTGCGATGACGCCGATGTCGGCGGTGACGTCGTGGCCTGGTGGGGAGTAATGCAGGGCGTTTTCGAGGAGGTTAGCTAGGCAGCGGTCGAGCAACCCAGGGTCGGCCCATCCTGGTGTGGGGGTGGTGGTGTGGATGTGGATGCGGTGGGGTTCGCTGGTTGCGGCGGCGCAGGTGCGGGCTTCTTCGGTGATGTCGAGGGCGCGGCAGCGGGGTTTGACGACGCCGGTTTGGAGTCGGGAGGCGTCCAGGAGGTTACCGACGAGGGTGTTGAGGCGGTCTGCGGAGTCTTCAATGGCGGCGAGGAGTTCGGCTTGGTCTTCGGGGGTGAATTGGACGTCGGTGGAGCGCAGGCTGCTGACTGCTGCTTTGACTGCGGCAAGTGGGGTGCGTAGGTCGTGGGAGACGGCTGACAGGAGGGCGGTGCGGGCGCGGTTGTCGCTGGCTAGGGAGGCTGCGGTGGCGGCTTCGGCTTGGAGGGCGCGGCGGGTCAGGACTGCGTAGGCGTGGGATGCGTATGCGGAGACTAGTGATTGGTCGGTGCTGGCTAGGACGGGGCCGATGAGGACGAGTTCGGTGTTTTCGTCGATTTTTTCGCGGACTGCAGCGTTGTGGAGGTGGTTGGGGTTGTAGTTGTTTGTTGCGGCGAGGGTGGTGGGGGTGGTGGTTTCTGGGTTGTGTCGAATGATGGCGGCGGCGTGCATGTCGAACATGTCGAGGCATTCGTGGACGAGGAAGTCCAGGGGGTCGGGTGCGGCGAGCATGGCGTGGGATGCGCGGGTGAGTGATGCGGCTTCGCGTTCGGCGGCGCGGGCTTGGCTGGCGCGGCGGGCGCTGAGGTGGACGGCAGAGGAGACAGCGGCGGCGACGAGGACGAAAACGATGAGGGCGACGACGTTTTGCGGGTCAGCGATGGTGAAGGTGTGGATGGGGCGGGCGAAGAACCAGTTGAGGGTGAGGGATCCGACGATGGCGGTGAATAGGGCGGGGCCGAGTCCGCCGATGAGGGCTGATAGGACGGTCAGGGCGAGGTAGAGCAGGACGTCTAGGGGTAGGTCGTGGTGGTTGCGAGTTGCGGTCAGGAGGGTGGTGAGTAGGGCTATGCCTGCGGTGCCGATGGTGAATCCGGTGATGCGGCGGGTTCGGCTCAGGGTTGCGCGGGTGGGTAGGTAGGTGCGGCTTGGGTGGGCGTGGTCGTGGTTGACCATGTGGATGTCGATTTCGTCGGCGTGAGTGACGACGGTTTCGCCGACGCCGGGGTCGAAGAGTCGGCTCAGGCGGGAGCGTCGGCTTGTTCCGATGACGATTTGGCTGGCGTTGACGCTGCGTGCGAAGTCGAGCAGGGCGGTGGCGATGTCGTCGCCGCTGACGGTGTGGAAGGTGGCGCCGAGGTCGGCGGTGAGGCGTTGTTGTGCTGCGACGGATGCGAAGTCGGCGCTGGTGAGGCCGTCGCTGGTGGTGACGTAGACGGCGTGGACTTCGCTGCCCGCGCCGCGGGAGGCGATGCGGGTGGCGCGGCGGAGGAGTTGTTCGCCTTCGGGGCCGCCGGTCAGGCCGACGACGATGCGTTCTCGTGCTGGCCAGGGGGCATTGATGCCGCGGTTGGCGCGGTATTTCTGGAGGGTTTCGTCGACGCGGTCGGCTAGCCATAGGAGGGCTAGTTCTCGTAGGGCGGCGAGGTTGCCGGGGCGGAAGTAGCTGGCCAGGGCGGCGTCGACGCGTTCGGGGCGGTAGACGTTGCCGTGGGCGAGTCGGCGGCGGAGGGATTCGGGTGACATGTCGACCAGTTCGATTTGGTCGGCGCTGCGTACAACGTGGTCGGGGACGGTTTCTTGTTGGCGTACGCCGGTTATGGCTAGGACGGCGTCGTTGAGGGATTCGAGGTGTTGGATGTTGACGGTGGAGATGACGTCGATGCCGGCTTGGAGGAGGGTTTCGATGTCTTCGTAGCGGCGGCGGTGTGGGGATCCGGGGATGCAGGTGTGGGCGAGTTCGTCGACGAGAACGACGTCGGGGTTGCGGCGCAGGACGGCGTCGACGTCGAGGTCGGTGAGGGTGGTGCCGCGGTGGGTGCGGGTGATGCGGGGGATTGTTTCTAGTCCGTGCAGCATTTTGGTTGTGTAGCTGCGGTCGTGTGTTTCGACGATTCCGATGACGACGTCGGTGCCGCGTTCGGCTCGTCGGTGGCCTTCGCCGAGCATGGCGACGGTTTTGCCGACTCCGGGGGCGGCGCCGAGGTAGATCCGTAATCGTCCTTTGCGCACGAGTTCATTGTCGCCCGTGGTGGGGTGTGGTGGGGGTGTGTTGTGCATGAGTGTTGGGTGTGTTTTTAGTGGTGGGTGTGGGCGAGGTCGGCGTTGAGTTCGGTGACGTTGACGCGGGGTTGGCCGAGGAATCCGAGGGTGCGTCCTTGGGTGTGGTGGTTGATGAGTGTGTGGATGTCGGTGAGGGGGATGCCGCGGGTTTGGGCGATGCGGGGTGCTTGCCAGTGTGCGTATTCGGGGCTGATGTGGGGGTCTAGGCCGGAGCCGCTGGCGGTGAGGGCGTCGGTGGGGATGGGTGTGGTGGCGTGGGGGTTGGCGGCGGTGAGGGTGGCGCGGCGGTGGTTGATGGTGTTCAGGTGTGTGGTGCTGGTGGGGCTGAGGTTGTCTGATCCGGAGGTGTTTGCGGCGTAGTTGGAGGTTGAGGGGCGGGGGGTGAACCATTCGGGGCCGCTGGTGGGTTGGCCTAGCAGGGTCGATCCGATGGTTTTTCCGTGGGTGTCGTGGATGAGGGAGCCGTTGGCTTGGGTGGGGGCGATGAGTTGGGCTAGGCCGGTAAATGTCAGTGGCCAGGCGAGGCCGAGGGTGAGGGTGAGCAGGGTGAGGGCTTTGATGGCGGCGGTGGTTTGTCGGGTGAGTGTGTGCATGTCAGGCCAATCCGGGTAGCTGGGAGACGAGTAGGTCGATGAGTTTGATGCCGATGAATGGGGTGATGATTCCGCCGATGCCGTAGAGGGTGATGTTGCGGCGTAGGAGGGCTTGGGCGTTGAGGGCGCGGTAGGTGACGCCTTTGAGGGCTAGTGGGATGAGGGCGACGATGATGAGGGCGTTGAAGATGACTGCGGAGAGCATGGCGGTGTGTGCGCTGTGTAGGTGCATGATGTCCAGCACGGCTAGTCCGGGGTAGACGCTGGTGAACATGGCGGGGATGATCGCGAAGTATTTGGCGACGTCGTTGGCGATGGAGAAGGTGGTTAGGGCGCCGCGGGTGATGAGTAGTTGTTTGCCGATGCTGACGATGTCGATGAGTTTGGTTGGGTCGGAGTCGAGGTCGACCATGTTTCCGGCTTCTTTGGCGGCGGAGGTGCCGGTGTTCATTGCGACACCGACGTCTGCTTGGGCTAGGGCGGGGGCGTCGTTGGTGCCGTCGCCGGTCATGGCTACGAGTTGTCCTGCGTGTTGTTCTTTGGTGATGAGGGCGAGTTTGTCTTCGGGGGTTGCTTCGGCGAGGAAGTCGTCGACGCCTGCTTCTTTGGCGATGGCTTGGGCGGTGAGGTGGTTGTCGCCGGTGATCATGACGGTACGGATTCCCATGCGGCGTAGTTGTTCGAATCGTTCACGCATGCCGGGTTTGACGATGTCTTTGAGGTGGATGACGCCGAGGATGCGGCGGTGGGGGGTGTTGTTGTGTGGGGTTTGGGTGGCGATGACTAGGGGGGTCCCTCCGGCGGCGGAGATGTTGTTGACGGTGGCTTCGAGGTTGTCGGGGATGGTGTCTGCGGTGGCACGTACCCAGGCGGTGATTGCGGTGGCGGCGCCTTTGTAGACGGCGCGCCCGTCGGGGAATTGCACTCCTGACATGCGGGTTTGTGCCGTGAATGGGATGAATTCGGCGCCGTTGTTGGTGGCGGTTGTGCGGGTTTGGGTGGCGGTGTCGGTGGTGTGGCTGTTGATGAGGTCGATGATGGAGCGGCCTTCGGGGGTTTCGTCGGCTAGTGAGGACAACAGCGCGGCGTCGCGGACGTCTTCGTCGCTGACTGCGGTGGCGGGCAGGATTTCTACGGCGCGGCGGTTTCCGAAGGTGATGGTTCCGGTTTTGTCCAGGAGCAGGGTGTTGACGTCGCCTGCTGCTTCGACGGCGCGGCCGGAGGTGGCCAGGACGTTGCGTTGGACGAGTCGATCCATCCCGGCGATGCCGATGGCCGATAGTAGGGCCCCGATGGTGGTGGGGATGAGGCAGACGAGCAGGGCGACCAGGGTGATGATTGAGACGGTGAGTCCAGAGTAGGCGGCCAGGGGCGCCAGGGCGGTGACGGCGAGTAGGAAGATCACTGTCAGGGTGGTGAGCAGGATTCCCAGGGCGATTTCGTTGGGGGTTTTTTGTCGTTGGGCGCCTTCGACCAGGGCGATCATGCGGTCGATGAAGCTTTCGCCGGGTTTGCTGGTGACGCGGACGATGATCCGGTCTGATAGGACGGTGGTTCCGCCGGTGACGGCGCATCTGTCGCCGCCTGATTCGCGGATGACGGGGGCGGATTCGCCGGTGATGGCGGATTCGTCGACTGTGGCGACTCCTTCGATGATGTCGCCGTCGGCGGGGATGACGCTGTGGGGGCCGGGTTCGACGATGACATGGTCACCGATGGTGAGTGTGGTTGAGGGTGTTTGTGTGGTGGTTCCGTCGGGGTTGAGCAGCAGGGCGGTGGTGGTGGTTTTGGTGGCGCGCAGGCTGGCTGCTTGGGCTTTTCCGCGGCCTTCGGCGATGGCTTCGGCAAGGTTGGCGAAGATGAGGGTGGCCCACAGCCAGGCTGTGACGCAGATGGAGAAGGTGTTTGGGTCGAGGGCAGTGAAGATGGTGGTCAGGACTGATCCGACCCATACGACGAAGAGGACGGGGGTTTTGACGGTGTAGCGGGGGTCAAGCTTGGCTAGTGCTTGGGGCAGGCTGTTCCAGGCGATGCGCCCGAGCGAGGGTGTGGTGGTCACGGTGTCTCCGTTGTGGGGTGGTGGTGTTGGGGTGGGATAGGCGGCGGTCATAGCGTGGCTTCTGCGATGGGGCCTAGTGCCAGGGCTGGGAAGAAGGTCAGTCCGGCGACGATGATCGCGGTGGCCAGGAGCAGCCCGGCGAATAGGGGTGTGTGGGTGGGCATGGTTCCGGCGGTGATGGCGCGGCGGGGTTGGGCTGCTAGGGATCCGGCGAGGGCGAGGACGAGCACGATGGGCAGGAATCTGCCGATGAGCATGGTCAGGGCGAGGGTGAGGTTGTACCAGGGGGTGTCGGCGTTGAGTCCGGCGAAGGCGCTGCCGTTGTTGTTGGCGGCGGAGGTGTAGGCGTACATGATTTCGCTGAGCCCGTGAGGTCCGGTGTTGGTCAGGCTGGTCAGGGCTTGGGGTAGGAGTGCGGCGGTGGCGGTGCCGGTGAGAACCAGGGCGGGCATGACGAGGATGAATAAGGCCGCGCAGGTGATTTCACGGCGGCTGATCTGTTTGCCGAGTAGTTCGGGGGTGCGTCCGACCATGAGCCCGGCGAGGAAAACGGTGATGATGACGAGGATGAGGGCGCTGTAAAGGCCGGTGCCGACGCCGCCGGGGCTGATTTCGCCCAGCAGCATGTTGAGCATGTAGGTGCCTCCAGCCAGTGGGCTGGCGGAGTCGTGCATGGAGTTGACGGCACCGGTGGAGGTACCGGTGGTGGCTGCGGAGAACAGCACTGATCCGGGCACTCCGAAGCGCAGTTCTTTGCCTGCGAGCGCTCCTTGTGCGGTGGTGGCCAAGGTGAGTTCGGCGGTGAGGGCTGCTGCCCAGGTCAGGGTGGACAGGGTGGCCATGAGGGCGAGGACGACGTGGCCTTGTCGGCGGTCTGCGACGAGGATTCCGTAGGTGCGGGGTAGGGCGAATGGAATGAGCAGGATGAGGACGATTTCGATGAGGTTGGTGGTGGGGGTGGGGTTTTCGAAGGGGTGGGCGGAGTTGGCGTTAAAGAATCCGCCGCCGTTGGTGCCGAGGAGTTTGATGGCTTCTTGGGAAGCTACTGGTCCGGCGGGCAGGGTTTGTTGGGTGCCGGTGATGGTGGTGATGGTGTGGGGCTCGGTGAGGTTTGGGATGACTCCGCCGGCTAGGAGAAGCAGCGCAGCGATGGCGGTCAGGGGTAGCAGGATGCGGAAGATGCTTCGGGTGAGGTCGACCCAGAAGTTGCCGATGCGGTCGGTGTCGTGGCGGGCCAGGCCTCGGATGAGGGCGATGGCTACGGCTAGTCCGACTGCGGCGGAGAGGAAGTTTTGGACAGTGAGTCCGAGCATTTGGACTAGGTGGGTGGCGCCGTTTTCGCCGCTGTAGCTTTGCCAGTTTGTGTTGGTGACGAAGGAGATGGCGGTGTTGAGGGCGCCGTCGATGCTTTGGTGGCGGCCGTCGGCGAATGGGAGTGTGTCTTGAGCGAGGATGAGTCCCCACAAGGTGAGGATGCTGACTGCTGAGAAGCTCAGGACAGCGGTGGTGTAGGTGGTCCAGTGCTGTTGTGATTCGGGGTCTACTCCCACGATCCGGTAGCAGAAGCGTTCTACGCCTAGGTGTTTTTCTGTGGTGAAAACATGGGCTATGTAGGTGCCTAGGGGGATGTGAGTGGTGGCCAGGATGAGCGCCACGCACGCGAATGTGGCTGCTGCGCTGGTGAGGTCGCTCATGAGAATCGCTCCGGCCGGATGAGCGCATATAACAGGTATCCCAGGAGTGCGAGGGCAAGCAGGCCCGCGGCGGCGTAATCAATCACGGTGTTAGTTGACGTGCGCCGGTGGGTGGGGGTGGTTGGTGTTGATGCGGGGTTGATGGATCTTGACGTGTTTTTAATGCGGTGGGTGGCTTGGGGGTGCTCGCATCAGTTTTTTGGCAATGATGTCCAGGGTTTCCTCAGCTGATTTTGTGGTGTTTGATTTATCCCACTTTTGTGGATTGTTGTTTTGCTCACCAGTCCCCCTGGCCGCAGCTGCCGTCAACGGCATACCTATTTGACGCTGTCGCTGCTCGAAAATGGCCAGCGCATCCCACCCAGCTGCCCGTCGCAAAGAGCCTTCCTAGGCCCTGCAGGGGCTCTTGGGGTTCACCCACCCTGCATGCCTGGACCGCCCACCTGTTGCCACCATGAGGGATCATTTCGTCCACATAGGGATCACTTGTGTATTGAAGTGAACTGAGGCGCATTCCGCGCCACATCACGAACCCCCCTCACTCGGAGGTCGCATGTCGCACAGCCATCAAGATCGTCTGCATTCAGAACAAATCGGATATCAGCAGACCCTCGGACGCCGTCACGTCCAGATGATCGCCCTCGGAGGCGCCATCGGCACTGGCCTCTTCCTCGGTTCCGCCTCCCGCCTGCACAGCACCGGACCAGCACTGCTGTTCAGCTACGCCTTCGTGGGCATCGTTGCCTACTTCCTTATGCGTTCCTTGGGCGAGCTTGTCCTGCACCGCGCCACTTCTGGTGCCTTCGTGTCGTACATGCGGGAGTTCTTCGGCGAAAAATGGGCCTTCATCACCGGCTGGATTTATTGGCTTCACTGGTGCTTGACCGGTATCGCTGAACTCTCTGCCGTGGCCTTGTACATCAAGCACTGGTGGCCGGATGTTCCTGCCTGGCTGACTGTCCTCATCAGCCTGGCTGTGGTGCTCATCATTAACTTGCTCTCGGCTCGCGCATTTGGTGAGTTCGAGTTCTGGGCTTCCTTGCTCAAGGTCGCCGCTATCGTCCTGTTCCTCGTGGTCGGTGTGGTGATGGTGCTCTTCCAGCTACGCATTGGCGACCATCAGGCAGGCATCAGCAACCTGTGGAGCAACCCTGGCGGTTTCTGGCCTACCGAAGCGCCTTACAACTGGTACGGCCCCATCCTGGTGATGTCCGGTGTTGTCTTCGCTTACGCCTCCATCGAAATGGTGGGTATCGCTGCTGGTGAGATGCAGAACCCTGAACGCGAAGTCCCCAAGGCTGTCAATGCCGTCATCATGCGTATCGCTGTTTTCTACTGCGGTTCCATCCTGCTGCTCGCATCGATGCTGCCCACCAGCCAATACACCGCAGGTACCAGCCCCTTCGTGACCATCTTCGACACGATGGGCTTCCACTGGATGGGTTCTGCTATCCAGGCCGTGCTCATCATCGCCGCGATGTCCAGCCTCAACTCCGGCCTCTACACCACCGGCCGAGTGTTGCGCAGCATGGGTATGGCTAGCCAGGCCCCGTTCTTCACTACCCGCATGAGCCGCGCCGGGGTCCCCTGGGCCGGGATCCTTTTGACCAGTGCCGTATTGCTCATGGGCGCTGTGTTGAACGCCCTGGCCCCAGACGCCTTCGAAATCGCCCTCGAATGCTCCGCTATCTGTGAGCTTTTCGTGTGGGGAACGATTTTCGCCTGCCAGCTGCGCCTGCGCCAGCTCGTCAACAAAGGCGTCATCCCTGCTGGCCCGTTCCAAGCCCCCGGGTACCCCTGGACCAGCTGGTTCGGTTTGGCGTTCTTGGTGTTCGTCATCATCGGCATGTCTATCTCGGGCTGGAAGTCTTCCCCTGACTTCTGGCACAAAACCGACTTCGTTGTTGTCATCATCGGTATCCCAGTGTTGGCGCTGATCATCGCGCTCGGATGGCGTATCGTGCGCCCAGCCGTGGAGAAAAACACTGGTGGACGCCTTGCCGCCGTCTGGTCCGATAACGGCCTGACGTACCCTGACACCAACCCCGACGTTGCCGACGCGCTGGCCTCGGGCACCACCAACAACGATACGAAACCTGACACCACCGCAGGGAAGTAATCCATGGCAGCCTCCGCCGCTGAGAACACATCCGTTGCCGATCTCGAAGCGCTCCTAGCCGACGTCTCACCATTCTCGGCCCTGCCTTCGAAAAACCGCACCCGGATGGCGGAGGCTGCCGAGATCACCATCTATCAACCCGGTGATCTCATTCTCGACGGGTTCCACCACCCAGCCACCGGTGTCTATCTCGTCATGAAGGGCAAGGTGGGGATTTGGCAAGAGGTCCAGGCCCACGGACACCCCGATGACACTCTGCGCACCGGGGGGTTCTGCGGATTCTCTGCCATGCTCACTGGCCGCACCGTCGGCCCTCGCGCACGTGCCTTAACTAAAGCCACTGTCGCTTTCATCCCCCGGCACGCCTCCAGCGAAGCCTTCCTCACTCCTGAAGGCGCACAATTCATCACCAACCATCTACTGACTTTGGCGGAGAAAACACGCCAACTTCCTGGGTTCGCCACCACCGGAAGCCTCATCGACCAGTCCCCCACCGTGGTTGATGACACGGTCCCGCTCGTGGATGTTGCCCGGGAACTCACCCAACGACGCCAGCCTGGGGTTGTTGTCCGCCGCGCCGACGGCACTTTCGGGCTCGTCACCGACGGGTCGATACGCCGCTGCGTCTTAGCTGAGGGGCTACCTGTCACCGCCACTGCCGGCCAGGCGCTTGCCCGCGATGTGCCCACTGTGCAGATCGGTGATTCTGCCGGGGAATCATTGACCCAAATCCTCACCGCCAAAACTGAAGCCGCCATCGTCACCGATAAATTCGGAGAGCTACGCGGCGTGGTGGGTCTGCGCGAGTTCAGCCTCAGCCCCACCACCGCTGATGTTGCGTTGCACGAGCAGCTACGGCTGGCCGCCTCACGCGAGGAACTCATCCAACGTTCCCGCCAAACCCCAGCAGTGCTTTCCAGTCTGCTTTCGCAAGGACTAGCTGGCGCCCAAGTTATCCGCGTCCACTCCGGTTTCGGAGACGCGATCGTGCGTCGCGCGCTAGAGCTATGCCTCGAAGAACACCCTGACCTGTCTATGGATGGGTTCACGTGGCTCACACTGGGCAGCAACGGCCGCCGCGAAACTGCGCTCTCTTCTGACTTGGAAAGCGCAGTCGTGTTCCTCGACGACACCGACCTGACCACACGGCGGCGGTATCGGGCTCTTTTCGCTGACGTCGAATCTTTGCTTGAACAGGCCGGTTTCGCTGGCGACGACAACGGTGTCAGCGCCCGCCGCGACATCATGTCGCGCACCGCCAGCGCGTGGCAACGCGCCACCAAAGCATGGCTGGCCTCACCACATGAAAACCAAGGCGCCATCATGATCTCTTTGTTCCTGGACAGCAGAGCTGTCTTTGGTGATGTCGCCACGGCCGCTGCCAGTTTTGACCTGCACCAGCTGCGCAGCCACCCCGCCACCCTGCGGCTGCTTTTGGGAGATGCGCTCAGCCAGCGCCCGCACGCCCGCCGTCACGCTCCCGTCTTCCGGCGAGAGGCAACATTCGACATCAAAAAAGATGCCCTGCGCCCACTAGTGAACCTCGCCCGCTGGCTCGGTTTAGCGATGCAATCCACCGAACTGTCTACCGCCGATCGGCTCCGCGCCGCCGAAGAATCTTTCCTACTGGCACCAGGACAGGGCACTCTGCTCGCCGAAGGGTTCGACGTCCTCCAACGCGTGCGGTTACGCAGCCAAATCGCGCAGGTACAGGCAGGTAAACCCCCCACCAACACCATGCGCATGTCTTCTATGTCACCGTTTGACCGCAGCGTTTTGGCCGAGGTGGTCCACGAAATCATTGTGGCGCAGCGCCGACTGGCCAATGTGGCTGCCTGGTCTGACACGGATGACTGGCGCCCCTCACCTGAACGAAGCTGACGATGCACCACGTCGTCATCGGAGATGTAGGCGGACACCTCGACACCCTCGTGAAGGAACTGACCCGCCTTGGTGTCGACCCGCACACTGCCACCATTCCCGCCGGCTTGAGCATCGTGCAGGTGGGAGACCTCATTCACCGCGGCCCAGATTCTGAAGACGTCATCGCTCTGGTCGGCCGTTTGATGGAAGCCAACCCGGGGCGATGGACCCAGCTTGCAGGCAACCACGAAGCCCAATATCTACGGCCGCCCGTTTTCAAATGGCGTGACTGGATCTGCCCAGCAGCTGCAGACACTCTGCGCAGCTGGTGGGCCAGTGGACTGTTAAAGGTCGCTGCCGCTATCCCCACAGCAGGGCGCGACATCCTCGTCACCCATGCTGGACTCACTGAAGGGTATTGGCGCACAGACTTGGGGTCGCCGATGACCGCTGCCGCGGCCGCAGCCCTTTTGAACCAATCCGCGCGCGATAACTTTGCATGTCTATTCCGTCCCGGTGTCATGCTCACTGGCCGCGTGGACCTAACTGCTGGGCCGTTGTGGGCCGAAGCTGGCAGGGAACTCATCACTAGTTGGGAGGGAAACCAGATGCCCTTCAGCCAGATACACGGGCACTCTTCTCTCATTGACTGGGATGGGGGCGCGTGGCGTGCGCACAAAGAGATCGTTGCGCGTACCTTGCTTGACCTGGCTGCCTGCCACGAAACCACCTTGATGGCAAGCGGATTCATCATCGGCATTGACCCCCAGCACGGGGCTACTCCCAGACAACGCTGGCATGCCTGGGAGTTACCCACCACACCGCAGTAGCCCCTGTTGCTTTGCGGGCCGACCTGTAGTGGTTAGCGGTAGCGGACTCACCGTATTGAGCGGCGTAGCGCAGCAAGCCAAGCGCGGTAGGCAACACCGCTGAGGAGCGCGCTCGCTGCGAGGGTCGCTGCCACCGGCAGCGCAGATGTTGCGGTAACCGGCCATCCCAATACACCAATCACCCACAGAGGTGTCTGCGCAATACCGGACCCTCCAAAGACAAGACTGATGACAGCCACAACGAGAAGCACACCGATCGCCGCTGCAGCGCTGAACCTCGTAGCAAGCCACGAACTGACAAAGAAAACAGCCGCACCAACCGCGTAGATCAACACAGCCACCCGGATAGCCGCAATAGCGCTACCACCTGTCGCGATGACAATCACGGCCACCCACGCAACGATTAGTCCAATTAGCAGCAACGCCATCCGCGCCATCACCTGCCCCTGGTGGGCAAGATCTGCACGCAACATAGCGATACGACGTCCTGGAGCCTCAGCGGTTTCGATGAGGCAAGCGCATATGCAACATCCGAATGGAACAACAAGCCACGTGGCTAGCCCAATAACGAAACCGGGTGACCAGATCCACCCTGCTGCGGCAATCACCAGCAAAGTCATTCCTGTCAAAGGCGCGATGCCTGTCCCCCGCCATACGATGTGGTGGGCCTTGCTGATCACATCCGGGCCACGTTGCACTGGTGTGTGGGCCGCCGGTACAGCCGCGTGCACGCTGTGCAGTTGGGAGGATTTCCTAGGTAACCGTGCGCTCAGCCCTGGCCGTTGTTGTACCCAACTGTGGGCGCGCAGGGCAGAGAAGAACAGAGCTGCTGCTGCCACTACAGCTGAGGCAATAGCTGACAACCAGGGGTTCCACTCCCATATAGGAGAGTTCGTTTCGAGGGCTATGCCGTTAGCGTGGACGCCGAGCAAGGGCTGAGCCGCGTGGACACCCCATGTCCACGGCTGCGCCCACCACGTCGCTGTCTCGGACTTCAACGTGCCGACCACTTGCCAGACCATCATGAGGGAAATGGTCGGCAGCATTCCAACAACGCGAGACATCGCGAACCCGACCATCAGTGGTAGCAGCGATGTCGCCCAAAACACCAACCACAGGGAAAGCATCCGAGTGATAGGTGGATCGCTCAGCCCACCGGCCCAGCCGATCAGCAGTAGTGGGAGTGTCAAAGGCGCGTGGAAAAGAAGAGACTGCCACGCAAGCACAAGGCCTCGGCAGAAGGTAGCCATCGGGGCGCTCAGAGGACGCATCCAGGTGCCGCCCTCGCGTGCTCTTTTTTCTCGAGAAACTGTGACCGCGGCAAGGAGAGCAACGATGGGTGCCAGCAGAGCAGTGGCGTACATGGTTTGCCACCCGAAGAGACCGTTCCAGTCGGGGATAGCCCGGGTAGCAACAAACCTCCACCCCATTGCTTGCAGCACAGCGATCGCGGCACCTGCGAGCGCGAACCGTGATGAGGCGCTGGATTTGGTGCGGGTTAGTTCGGCGCGAATAGCTTGCTGGAAAGTGATGTGCTGGGTTGGTGTCGCGGCGGTGTTGGCGATGCTCATCGCTGGCTCCCGGTGGTTGCTGCGAGGTAGGCAGCTTCGAGGTCTCCCTGGGCGAAATCGTTAAGTGGGCCTTCGTAGAGGAGTCGTCCGTGGGCTAATACACCGATGTCATCTGCAAGGCGGACTACTTCGCCGAGTTGGTGTGAGCTGATCAGGATTGTTCGTCCTTGTGCAGCTAGACCTCGGATCATGTCGCGTAGTTCGATGATTCCTTCAGGGTCCAGTCCGTTTTGTGGCTCATCGAGGATGAGTATCTGCGGGTCTGTGAGCAGGGCGATCGCTAATGCCAGACGGGCTTTCATGCCGGTGGAGAAGGTTTTTGTTTTTGCTTTTCCTGTGGTGGCTAGGCCGACATGGGCCAGGACTTCGTTGATGCGGGTGTCGTTGATTCCGGTGAGGTGGGCGTGGACGCGGAGGTTGTCTTTGGCGCTGAGGTGCCCGTAGAGGGCGGGGCCGTCGATGCTTGCTCCTACGTGTGCCAGGGCGTTGCGGGTCAATGGGTTTCCTAGCAGGTAGGTTTGCCCGCAGTCGGGGGTAGCTAGGCCCAGCATGATTTTTAGGCTTGTTGATTTTCCGGCGCCGTTGCGGCCTAGTAGTGCGTAGACGCGTCCTGCGGTGACGGTGAGGTCTAGTCCGTCTAGGACTCGGTGGGTGCCGAAGGTTTTCGTGATTCCTCGGCATCCGAAGGCGATGTTGGTGGTGGTTTCTGTCATGCCTTCAGCGTGCGTTGATGCAGGTCACCTGGTCTTCCTGCTACGGCATGGTTTGTGGGGTGGTGGGCTCCTCCTGTGGGAGGAGTTATCGGATCGGTACGGTTCCTGGTGATCCGGTCAGGCCAACACTGTGGGCGAGGATGACCAGGGCGACGCGGTCGCGGGCGTTGAGTTTGAGCAGCAGGTTGCCTACGTGTGTTTTTACGGTGGTGTGGGCGATGAATAGTTCGCTGGCGATCTCGGTGTTGGTCAGGCCTTGGGCGATGAGTCGTAGTACGTCGATTTCGCGTGGGGTCAGGGCGGCGATGCAGGTGTGTTGTTCGTTGTTTGTTGGGGTGTTGATGGGTGTGTGGAGGGCGGCGAGCAGGGCTGGTGTTGCTTGGGTGGCGATGACTGCTTCTCCTCGATGCACGGTGCGGATTGCTTCGAGGACTTCGGTGGGTTCGGCGTCTTTGAGGAGGAAGCCGCGTGCTCCTGCGCTGATTGCGGCCAGGACGAGTTCGTCGATGTTAAAGGTGGTGAGGATGAGGACGTTGACGTGTTTTATTGCGCGGGCCAGGATGCGGCGGGTCGCTTCGACACCATCGAGGTGTGGCATTCGGATGTCCATGAGGACGACGTCGACGGTGGTGGTTTCAAGCAGTTCGACTGCTGCGGCGCCGTCGGTGGCTGTGCCGACGATGTGCATGTCAGGTTGATTGTCGATTAGTGCTGAGAATGCGGAGACAAGCAGGGGTTGGTCGTCGACGACGGCGACGCGGATTGGTTCGCTCATGTGAGCTCCCGGGGGTGAGCGAGGTGCGGGGTGTTTTCGTGTGTGAGCGGGATGGTGATGTTGAGGTTGAAGCCTTCGCTGCTGGGGGCGGCTTTTATTGTTCCGTTCAGTAGGGCTACACGTTCGGCTAGGCCTATGAGGCCGAATCCACTGGAGTCGCCTTGGCTGATGGTGTCGTTGGTCAGGCGTAGGTGGCAGGTGTTGTTTTCTTCGGTGATGCTCAGCTGTGCGTGGGGGGTTGTTCCGCCGTGTTTGATGACGTTGCTGATGCCTTCTTGCACAGCGCGTATGAGTGCCAGTCGCGCTGCTGCTGGCCAGCGGTTTTGCCAGTCGGCCAGTGTTGTTGGATCTAGGTTGTGTTCGAGGGTGACGCCTGTTTTTTGGGCTTCTTCGGTGAGTGTGATGAGGCGGTGTAGGTCGCCGGAGACTTCGTTGTCTTGTTTTTCTCTGAGCACTTTGACCAAGGAGCGCATCTGGGTGATGGCGTCTTTGCTGGCGTCTTTGATGGTGGTGAGGGATTGGTGCATCTGGTTTTCGGTGCCGATGGCTAGTGCGGTGGCAGCTTGGACGTTCACGACGGCGAGGCTGTGGGCGACGATGTCGTGGATTTCTCTGGCGATGCGGGCGCGTTCGTCGGTTTGGGCTTGTTGCACGCGGCGGTCCAGGTCGCGGCGGTGTTGTTCTTCAGCGCGGCGCAGTTCGGTGGTGTAGGCCAGTTCTGTGCGTCTGCGTCCTGCGGCCCATAGGTAGGTGCCGACCATGCACAGGATGAGCAGGGGTATTGCTGCTTTGTTGTTTCCCCCGGGTAGGTGTTCGAGTGGACTGATGAAGGAGCCGGCTATTCCTAGGAGTAGTGCGGTGGCGCTCCACGCTGGTGGGTCGTGGCGGGCGACTTTGTAAAGGGACAGCGGGGCGCAGAGGATGAGTGGGCTGACTCCGAGGTTGATTGGTGCGAGCCACATGAGGGTGGCCATTGCTGCCAGGAGGGCGTATGTGGCGATGAATGAGCTTCGCCGTGTGGTGGTGCGGGTGGCCAGGGTTGTGGTTAGTCCGATGTGGATGAGGGCGAAGGCGATGGCGTACCAGGTGGGGGTTTGGATGGCCACGGTGGTATAGATCCCGGTGACCAGAGTTGCTCCTGTGGTCAGGAGGATGTCGACGGTTGGTGGTCTGGTCACGGTTTGATCGTAGGCAAGCGGCTGGGTGGCGTCCTCCTTCTTGGGAAGGATTCGTTTGGGTGTTCCAGGTGGTGCTGCCGTGTCGGTGTGCCTGCGGTGTTGGCAGGCACACCGTGATGCATGTGGGTGTGAGGGTGGTTTTTGGCTATGCCTGGGGGGCGGGTTCGGGTGCCGCGGTGAAGGGAATGACTTTGGCGTCTTCGGTTTCGATGACTGGGGCAGCGATTGGCTCGGGGTCTGGGGCAAGTGATGCTGCGGCGTCGAGGTCGGCGAATAGTTCGCTCAGTGGTTTGGTTTCTGACAGGACTGAGCCGATTACTTCGTGGTTGGTGGTGGTGTTTTCTTCTTCGTCGAGCTGGGGCATGAGGGCGTGGAGGATGTCGGCGGTGGTGACGACTTGGCCGCAGCTGCTGGCAACGGAGCGTGCTGCCATTTCGTGTTCTTCGCGGCTGTGGTCGGCCATTGCGTCGGCAACGAAGAAGGGCTGGAGTTTTTCGGCGGAGGCGACTAGCGCGGTGGCTAGGCAGTTAACGTGGGCGTAGATGCCAGTGATGATGAGTTGGTCACGGCCTTCTTGGCGCATCCGTTCACGTAGTTCGGAGTCGTGGAAGTCTGAGTACTGCCATTTTGTCAGGACGGTGTCGTTTTCTTCCGGGGCTAGGTGGTCAAGGATGTCGGCACCGTCGAGGTCGTCGTCGTGGGGTTCTTCGGGGTCTTCGGGGTGGGTTTCTTCTTCACCGTTGTCGGTGGCTGGTGGTGTTTCGTCGTGGCTGGCGCCTAGTACGGGGCCGATGTTGTCGAGTTCCTCTTCGCTGGTTTCTTCTTCGTTGCTGCTCCCAGCGTCGGTGATGTGCTCTTCAGCTGCTTCGCTTTCTGGTGCGGGCTGGTCAGCAGCGTCTTGGTCATCGGTGTTTTCGGCGGTAGAGGGTTCTTCGTCACCGGTTTCTGCCTGCTCGACGTCTTCCTGCTCGACGTCGGCTGTGTCAGCTTCGTCGGTTGGGGCGATGGCTTCGTCGGTGGTGTCTTCGTCATCGTTGGCGTACGGGTCTTGGGCGGTGTAGATGACGGGGATTTCGTGCTCGCGTGCGATGTCGAGCAGGTCGATGATGCGGGCGGTGGCGATGGAGGCTTGGCCGCCGGGTTCGAAGGCATCGATGTAGTGGCGCTGCATGTCGTGGATAAGCAGGACGGCCCGTTCGGGGTCCACTTTCCAGTTGGTGCCGTTCAGGGCTAGGGCGGTGCGGGAGTCATAGGAGTATCGAGCGATTTTGGGCAGGGGCACAGGTGCACCTTTCGATGGGGAGAGAAAGAAGGAGAGAGGGCTTGCACGGGAGTCGCTCACCGTGAGCACGCAAAAAAGGAATGCATATAACCTATCAAGTTACGTTTTTCCTAATCAAGATGTGTCTATCCGGCGGAGTAATCCAACTTTTTTGACGGATTACCTTGGTGAGGTGCTCGCTTCAACTTTTGTTCTCGTCTCTTCGCCGTGCGATGCAGCGTTGTCCTCTGCGCTGTTAACGCAGGCCGAGAAGGCGCGGGCGGAGACTTTTCGTCGTCGTGAGGATGCGGTGCGGCATGCGTCAGGGCGGGTGGTGGCGCGGTATGCGGCAGCGTTGGTAAGCAAAAAGACCCCTGAGAGTGTGACGATTGTCACTATTGAGGATGGGCCGCGGCGCGGTCAGCCAGTGAGTCGCATAGGCGGGCTGCGCGGACCATTTGTTTCGATCGCTCATGCTGGCGGCATAGTTGTGGCAGCTGCTTCGTCAGTGCCGTGTGGGGTGGATGTGGAGGCCGAATCCGCGGTGGCGGCGTTGGGTGCTAATGAGTACGCCTTCACTCGGGGCGAATTGGCATCGCTATCCACCAGCACCTCACCTGGGGAAATGACGCGCTGGTGGACAGCGAAGGAGGCGGTAGCCAAGGCGGTAGGAACGGGTTTTCTTTCCTCGGCTACGGCACCGGGCTGTGTGGACGGGCGGGCAGAGACTGTTTCGGTGGCCGGATGTACGTGGCGGCTGTCCGATGTGCACGTCGCTGCCGGGTATCGCGCGGTGGTGGCGTTACCTGCGTGGTCGACCAGTCCGGTGGAGTCGTATGTGTTTGATATTGCTCACCCGTCTTCGTTGGGGTCGGTGTCTTTTTCCTAGGGCGTGGCTTGGTCTGGGTCTTCACAGGGGTGTTCTGTTGGTGATGATCGTGCCGTGAGGTGGTGGGCGAAGGCGAGCATGGATGCGGCCCGGGCGTCCAGGGCTTGCAGGTCTGCTCCTACGTGGCCACTGGTGGGTTCGTGATGCCAGTGCACGGGTCCGCGGGCACGCCACCGTTGGATGAAGGTGTGAGTGTCGTCAGCGATGCGTGCGTCTGCTCCCATGCTGGCTAGCCACAGTGGCGGCAGGGGGTCGCGGGCGGAGGTGACCAGGTGCAGTGGTGATAGTTCGGTGCGTCGGGCTGGGTCGGTGGGAAACTCGTGGGACCAGAAGGCACCGTTTGCATGGCGGTCGAGGTGGACGAGGTCAAGTAGTGGTGCAGTGACGGCCACGGCTGCGATGGGCGTGGTTTCTGGGTTGTCTGATAGCGCTGCAGCCAGGGCTACGAAGCCACCGTGGGAGGCTCCGCAGACGGTGATGCTGTGTGGGGCAGCGATGTTGTTGTGGCGTAGGTGGTGGGCGATGGCGAGTAGGTCACTGATGGCGTGGTGTTTGTTTTCACCGCGTCCAGCCTCGTGCCAGTGGGGGCCTTCTTCGCCTCCGCCGCGTACGTGTGCGGTGGCGACGATGCCGCCACGGTCGCACCAGGCTGCCACGGTTGGTTCGGGTTCTGGGTAGTTTTCGATGCCGAATCCACCGTAGACGGTGAGGAGTACATGTGCGGGGGTGGGAGTTTCGGGTCGGTGGGTGAGGATGTAGGGGATGGAGGTGCCATCGGGGGCGGTGGCGGTGTGGCGGGTGTGCTGTAGGGGCTGATTGATGTCTTCACTGATGGTGGGGGTTGTGGTGTTCAGGGGCAGGTGATGGAGGGTGGTGGGGTGGTCGGCGGTGGCTGTGACGTACCAGAGTCCCGCTTCAGTGAGTGAGGCCGAGGTGAGGGATTCGCCGATGTTGCCTTTCCAGAGGGCGGTGGCTGGTGTGTGGGGGTGGAGTTGATGAAGGGTGATGTGGCCGTTGTTGCTGGTGGCGACCAGGAGGGTTTCAGGGTCGCGGGGATGCAGGGCGAGCCAGAGCAGTCGCCCTGGGGGTGTGGCCCATTGGTTGGTGGTGGCGGTGGGGTGTTCGGAGATTGTGGTCAGTGTTGTTGTGGTGGCGGCCAGGAGTTGCCCGCCGCTGGTGAGCAGGGTGGTTCCGGCTGGGAGTGTATGCCAGGGGGTCTCATGGGGTGTGACGGTGCAGGTATGTTCGTTGTTGTCGTGGAGGTGGACGTGGTGGATGCCGGTGTGACTGCTGCTGCGTTCGATGAGGTGGATGGTGTCGGTGGTGCGGGTCAGGTGGCGGCGCACGCCTGGCGCTCCGGTGGGGCAGAGTGCCAGGCGGCCGTCGCTGGTGAGGGTGGGGGCAGCGAAGGGGCTGATGTGGTGGGCGATGGTGTGCGGTGTGGTGGTTTCGTTTGTGGTGGGTAGAAGTACGGCGTCGCGGTGTTCGTCGTCGTTGCGGCGGGTGAGTGCGACTGTTGCGTGGGGGCAGGTGAGGATACCTATGGGTTCACCTGGTAGTTCGATGTCCAGGCGGGTTCCTGGGTTGGCGTGTGTGAGTTGGTTGGATGTGGCGGTCCAGATGCTTCGTCGAGTGTGCCCTGGGGGGCAGTGCAGGTGAAGGTGGCCGTATGGGGTGGCGGTTGGTGCTGACCAGCGGGGTTGATGGCCGATGGTGCGGATGGCGTTGAGGTAGTTGGTGGTCAGTTCTTCGGGTGGCTGGGTGGCGGTGGTCATCGGCCCACCCGGTCGCGGTGCTGGGGTGCGATGGCGTCGTCGAACCAGCCGAGGTGGCCGCCGTCTCGTAGTGCGCTGGGGGCGGCGGCGGTGGTGATGGGGTTTTCTGGGGAGCTGGTGTCGATGATGTGCATTTGGCCGTGGCCGCCGCGGGTGACGATGGCTGTTTCGCCGGTGGGGTCGGCGGCCACGGCGCGGCGGTCGGCGGCGTCCCATGGTTCGCGGCCTGCTTTGGGGCCATGTTCCAGGGGTGGCAGGTGCCAGCTTGCGCGCAGGCTGAGGTCAGTGAGGTTGTGGGCGGTGAGTTCGTCGCCGTCGGGGTGGATGCGGCTGGCGATGAGGGCGGTTTCGGTCAGGGCGCAGCGGAAGACTAGTCCGGGGCCGAGGTTGGTGGTGCGGGTGGTGCCGGTGTCTAGGTCGAGGATCCACAGGGTGTTAGTCCAGGTGTGCCAGGCTCGGGGGTTGTCTCCGCCGTGGCGGCAGGTAGCGGCGATGATGCGGCGGCGGGGGCAGTGGCGTAGGAAGTAGGCGCGGCCGGGGTTGGTGTCGGGGTCGCCCCAGGGGTGGATGGGGCCGGGGGTAAGGGTGGTGTCGTCGTGGGTTTCTAGGCCGCGGGCGGTGGCGGTGTAGATGGTGCCGGTGGTGGTGTCGTGGGCGTCGCCGTGGCCGGTGGGGTCGATGTCTTCGGTGGTGGTTCCGGTGACGTGGGGGACGTGTGGGCCTGCGTCGGTGATTTCGGTGTAGGTGAGGCGTTGGAGCGCGCCAGGTTCGCGGTGGCGCAGGATGACTGCGGTGTCGGTGAGAGTGATTCCGGGTTCTCCGCTGCGAGTGCGTACGCGGCGGGCGCGGGGTCGGGGGGTGGTGAGGTCGATGAGGGTGACTTGGTCGCTGGAGGGGGTGAAGGATGCTCCGAGGCCTGTGCTGACGCCGATGTAGTGGCCGGTGGGGTCGGTGGCGATGTGTTCGCCGGGGATAGCGATGGCGATGCGGGTTGGGTTTTCAGGTGCGGCGGGGTCTAAAAGGACGAGTTCACCGGAGGCGTCGTCGGCGAAGGCGATGCGGCCGTCGGGCAGGTGGAGTAGGCCTGCGTGTTCGGCTAGGACGGTGTCTTCTAGTGGGGTGTTCCAGGTGTTGGTGGTGGGGTCGTAGAGGTGGATGAGGCCGGCTTTTTGGTCGGCGACAACGATGGTTTTCATGCGAGTTTCTCCTGGTTTTGGCGTTAGTGTCGGCCTGGGGACTGGGCAAATCGGCTTATTTTGCAGTAACTCTCAGCCAATTCTCTCTTAATGAGATTGACTCTCAATATTAATAGTGCGTATGGTGTTACCACGGCACCAACCGGCGCCGTAAGTCCAGACACAAGGAGCTAGACATGCAGAACGATGCAGTGCTTGCCGAGATCCAGGACACCGAACACCTGGCCCACCTTTCGGCATCCCACTCCAACGCTCTCGTCGAGAACCCCTTCGACGCCTGAGACATCTAAAGCAGGCCCGTGGACACATCCCGTCCACGGGCCTGCCCCGTCCCCGCACGCAAAACCACCACCCCGCACCACCCAGAACGACACGACCACGAACAACACAACAACGGCACCAGCGAGCGAGACATGACACCCCAGCGACTCCCCCACGGCGACGACCAAGCCGTCCGCACCCCCGACGGCACCTACATGCACATCGCCCCCAACACCGACGCCGACACCCTCGCCACCGCACTCGCCACCCGCGCCGAATCACGCCGCCCCCACCACCCAACCATCACCACCCACGGCCACGCCCCCCAACTCTTCGACCCCCTCCTGGCCGCACTCACCACCGCCTGCACCACCCCCAACGACAACACCACCCCACCCACCATCGCCCTGCACGCCATCACCACCCCCGAGGACGAAAACCTCGCCCACACCCACCTCACCAACGGCACCACCATCCTCGCCGTCCACCGCGAAGACGACGTCCTCTACATCCACCCCCTCGCCACCCCCGAAGACCCCCAAGCAATCTCCCCCCACCACATCCGCGCCCGCCGCCTCGCAGCCAGCCCCGCCCCAGACCTCGCCCACACCCACTGGCACACCCACGGCGGCGACCCCCTCACCGACCTACCCCCCCACGCCGCACACCTAGCCAGCGCACACCTCCTCACCAACCTCCTCACCCACCTCCACCACATCCCCCAACGCGGCCCCCACCTCCTCACCCGCATCGAAATGACCCCCTTACGCATCACCACCCACCCCATCATCGCCGTACCCCCCACCGAACCCCTCCCCGCAGGCCGGTGACCCCCCACACCCTCACCGTCCCCGCCCACGACGGCACACCACTACACACCATCCACATACCCGCCGACACCACCACCCAACCCGCCCGGGGCATCATCCTCCTACGCACCCCCTACGGCGCACACCACCTCATCGGCGAAGCAACCACCTGGGCAAAAGCAGGCCTACACGCCTACGCCCAAGACGTCCGCGGACGCCATAACTCCGGCGGAATCTGGCAGCCATACACCCACGAAGGCCCCGACGGCACCGCCACCCTCCACACCCTCACCACCCGCCACCCCAACCTCCCCATCCTCATATCCGGCTCCTCCTACGGCGCCCACGCCGCCATCGAAGCCACCCGCCACACCACCGCCACCAACGGCCCCACCATCACCGGCACCATCGCCATGGTCCCCGCCCTAGGCCTATGGGACACCGCCCACGACCCCGACGGCACCCCCCGCATCCGCGACCGCATCGGCTGGTGGACCCAACACGGCCACGGCCCCCACTCACACCCACCCCTACCCCCACACACCCTCGACCACCTCACCCGCCTAGCCACCACCGGCCACCTCACCGATCTCTTCACCAACACCCCCCTAGACACACCCTGGCGCACCCTCTGGGCCGCCCCACAACCCAACCCCCACACCCGCTGGCACCCCGCCCACACCCCCCTACTCACCATCGCCGGCGACCACGACTTCTTCACCAAAGACGCCCACCAACTCCACCAACACTGGCCAGGACCCTCCGCACTCATCCACGGCCCCTGGGGACACGGACTAGGCACCGAACTGGACAAAAACCACCCCACCCGCACCGCCCTACGCACCCACGGCGGACTCTTCACCCCCATCCTCACCTGGGCAAACACCCTCCTAGACCCCAACACCACCCCCGAACACCCCCACCTACACACCACCACACACCTCCACCTCGACCACGGCTGGCAACACAGCACACCCAGGACAAGGAGCACACCATGACCAACCCCAACCCCTGGCCCCTCGACAGCCTCGTCGACGAACACACCGGCATCATCCGACGCGTACGCACCGTCCTACGCCCCGACCGCGCCCCCACCTCCTACACCTCCATGACCGCCGAAGTCTCCGACGCCCGCCGCCTCGGCGAATGGCCCGCCGACCGCGTCTCCCTCGGCACCACCTTCGGCGACCCCCAAGGCGCCTGGATCGCCGCCGTCGCCGAAGCCTGCGAACGCTACTGCGGCAACCACCTCCCACCCAACGGCGACACCCTCCGCCGCGGCACCGCCACCGAGCTACACAACGACGGCCTACACCTCACAACCCCCGACACCCTCCCCCGCCACGCCCCCTGGCAACACCAACGCCCCAACTTCGAATACACCCCCCTCACCGACACCACCCCCACCCTGTGGACCCGCTGCCACATCGACCACCCAGACCAACCCGGCCGCGGCACCGCCGGCGAAATCTGGGCACCAGCATCCCTGGTCTACCTCAACTGGCGCCTACGCCGATACCGCGACCTACCCCGCACCCACCACCTCAACTACGCCGGAATCGCCACCGGACAAGGCTTCTCCGACGCCTGCGACCGCGCCCTGTTCGAAATCATGGAACGCGACGCCCTCGAACTGTGGTGGCACCTGGGCTACCCCGCCCACGGCATCGACCCCGACACCATCCCCGGCCTACACGAAGCCATGAGCGGCACCGACCTCGAATACCACGTCGTAGCCATGCCCCACGACTACGCCCCCGCCTTCGCCGCCCTCGTCTACGACCCCCAAACCGGGCTCTACGCCGCCGGCTTCTCCGCCAAACCCGACCCCGCCGAAGCCGCACGCAAATCCGTCCTCGAAGCCGTCCACACCTGGATCTACACCCTCGGCACCCAACACGCCGACGGCTGGGTATTCCAAGCAGTCCAAGCCGGACTCATGGCCTCCGGCCTCTACCTACCCCACCGCACCGACGCCCGCTACCTCGACGACGCCGGCCCCCACCAACAACACGTCCGCGACCTAGGCGCCCACGTCCAAATCTGGCAAGACCCCCGCACCCACCACCTCGCCCAACGCTTCACCAACCCCGCCCTAGGCACCATCCCCCTGACCGACATCCCCCCAGTCAGCCCCGCCCAACTACGCCGACGCCTCGCCGACAACGGCCACACCGTCATCGTCCGCGACCTCACCACCCCCGACGTCGCCCCCACCGGCCTAGCCGTCGCACGCGTCCTGGTCCCCGACATGATCCCCAACACCCCCGCAGCATTCACCTACTACGGCATGCCACGATTCACCACCGAAGCACACCGACACGGACTACCCACCCCCACCCCCGAAACCCTCAACCTCATCCCCGCCCCCCACATGTGAGCCCACCCATGCACCCCAACCCCTTCAGCCCACAAACCCCCGGACCAACCACCCACCCCGGCCCCCGCACCAACACCTGGGAAGGCCCCACCCACACACCCACCACCACCGGCGCACCCCTAGCAACCATCATCCGCGCCCTCGGATGGGGCCCCCACTTCCACCCCAACCCCCACACCGGAGAACCCACCAAACTCCGCCAACGCGGCGCACCCTCCGCAGGCGCCTGCCAACCCCTCCAATGGCACATCACCTGTGGCACCGGATACGACCTCCCACCCGGACACCACACCCTCCACCCCGACACCGGCACCTACACCCAACGCAACAACCCCAACGACCCCCCACCACTGCCCCACGGCCACGCCACCATCACCATCACCGCACTCCCCCAACGCACCGCCGCCCGCTACCACCACCGCAGCGCCCCCGCCATCATCGGCGACGCCGCCTACGCCACCGCACTCCTGCACGCCACCACCACCGGCACCAACCTCACCCCCCACCCCCTACCCGGCGACGCCACCGCCACCGCAACCCGTATCGCCCTACCCCCACCCACCACCTGGACCAACCACTGGCCCAACACCCCCACCGAAATCCCCCTCACCGCAACCCACATCACCACCCCCGACGCCGACCCCACCACCACCCCCCACACACACCACACCACCCCCACCGGCAACTGCCAACCCCAACCCCCCACCACCCCCACACCCCCCTACATCCCCGACACCACCGACCTCGGCCTCGACACACCACCCCCCACCCTCAACACACTCGACACACCACCCCCACCCATCACCATCCCCACCCTCCTCACCCGACGCAGCCCCCACCCCCACCAACTCACCACCCCCACACCCCCCAACACCACCGCCCACGGCCACCCCCCACTAGGCCCCTGGTGCGCCAACCAACACTGGATCGACCAAACCCCCCACCTCCACCTCTTCCACGCCAGCCCCAACCCCCACCACCAATGGACCGCCCACTACCAAGCCGCCCACACCCTCATCACCCACCTCACCCACGGCCGTAACGCACGCCCCATCTCAGGCTGGACCCACAACCCCCAACACGGAAACATCAGTCACGCACTCGCCGTGGAGGCCCCATGAAAAACCACCTCAACAAACTCATCAGCCACATCATCGAACCCCGCCTGTGGAACCTAGCCACCCAACACCCCCGCCTCCTGGCCACCACCACCGCCCTCACCATCACCCACACCCTCACCTACTGGATCCAAGCCCTCTTCCTCGCCCTAGCCCTCGCCGCCCTCGCCACCCCCAACACCCCCCTACCCACCATCCCCCTGGCCGCAGCACTCACCTGCATCCTCGCCCGCACCGCCATCAGCCACGCCCTCGCCACCACCTCCGCACGCCTCGGCGAAAAAATCCGCACCAACCTACGCACCAACCTCCTCAACACCCTCCTGACCCCCACCAGACTCCACGACACCGACGAACGACTCGGCGCCCGCCGCCTCGCACTCACCGACGGCATCGACGGCATCGACGCCTACACCACCCGCTACATCCCCACCGCCCTGACCACCCACATCCTGTGCCCCACCGCCGTCATCCTCCTCGCTTTCCTCAACCCCTGGGCCGCCCTGACCACCGCCATCTTCCTCACCATCGCCATCCACGGCCCCCGCCTATGGAAAAAAACCATGACCCAACGCGGCCACCACCACTGGGACAGCTACGAACAACTCTCCGCAGACCACCTCGAATCCCTCCGCACCATGCCCACCCTGCGCGTACTAGGCGCCGTCAACCGCCGCCGACAACTCCTCCAACACCGCTCCGACACCCTCCACCGCCACACCGTCGCCACCATGCGCATCTCCCTAGCCGACACCGGCATCATCGACCTCGGCATCCAAGCAGGACTAACCACCGCAGCCATCCTCGCCGCCCTCACCGCCACCGGAAACATCACCACCCCCACCACACACACCACCATCGGCCCCTTCACCGGAACAGCCATCACCTACCTCATCCTCCTCATGGCCTCCGAAACCTTCCGCCCAGTCCGCGACCTCGCCCGCCACTGGCACTCCGGATACCTCGGCCTCACCGCCCTGGACTCCATCGACACAGCCCTAGGCAACACCACCACCCCCACCCAAACCCCCCACCCCACCACCACCGACACCGACACATCCCTCGAAGCCCTCACCGCCACCAACATCCACTTCTCCTACACCCCCGAACACCCCGTCCTCACCGGCGCCAACCTCTACCTCACCCCCGGAAAACTCACCGCCCTCACCGGCCCCTCCGGATCAGGAAAAACCACCCTCTTCGACATCCTCCTAGGCCTACTCACCCCCGACACCGGCACTGTCACCCACCCTGGCCGCATCGCCGTCGTCTCCCAACACTCCTACCTCTTCCCCGGAACCATCGCTGACACCCTGCGCACCGCCGCCCCCCAGGCCAACGAACAACAACTCTGGCAAGCGCTCGAAGCCGTCGGCCTCGACACCGAAATACGCACCTGGCCTGAACAACTCAACACCCGCCTCGGCGAAGCAGGAACCGGTATCTCCGGCGGACAACGTCAACGCCTAGCCATCGCCCGAGCCCTCCTAGCTGACGCCGCCGTGCTACTCCTCGACGAACCCACCAGCGCACTCGATGACCACAGCGCCAGCATCGTCTGTCAAACCCTGCGTAACGAGGCCCGCAACCGCATCGTCCTGATGATTGCTCACCGCCCCGAAGCACTCGCCGCAGCTGAGCAGACCCTGCGCATCACCGACCACCACATCGAGCACTCCACCACCGCACTCGGCCAGGAAGCATCATGAACACCACCACCGCGACTCGCACCTCAACCTTCCGGGACCTCGCCAGCCTCGCACCTTCTCTCCGATCCGAAGCTGCTCCCCTAGCGTGGACCGTTTTTGTCGATCTCATCGCTAACCTCGCCCTGATCGGCTTGTCTGTTGCTACTGCGCACGTCGTCGCTGTCGCCGTTATTGAGCATCGCGTCGACGATCCGGTGTGGTGGTGGGCTGCCATTGTGTTGGCTTTGCTGCGCCCGATCATCAGCTGGCATGAGATGGATATCTCGCACTCGGTCGCGTATCGGGTGTTGGCTCGGCTACGTATGGCACTGTTCGATGGTTTTGCCCGTGGTGTCCCAGCTCGTACCGGTCTGCACTCGGGCAGGTTGGCGGCTACTGCCATGACTGACGTGGAAAAGCTGGAGTTTTTCTATGCGCACACCGTTGCTCAGCTGGCGGCGGCGGCGTTGCTTGTGGTTTTGGCGTTGCCTGTGGCGTGGCTGGTTGCTCCTGCAGCGGCGTGTGTGGTCGCTGCCGCTGTGGTGGCGTTGTGGCTGGTGACGTGGCCCACGCTGGGCCGTGGCGAACGGTTGGGTGCTGAGCAGCAGTCACGGCGGTCGGCGCTGTCTGAGGCTGTTGTTGACTTGCTTGCTGGAACGCGTGAGGTGCTTGTCTTTGACCGTAAGGAGCAGGCGGTAGCTGGTGTGACTGCGGCGGCAGCTGCGGTGGATGTTCCGGCTCGCAAGATCCGCACGTTGGAGGCTTGGGGTGCGTCGTTGCGTGAGGCTGTTGTGGTGGGAGCTTCGGTGGCGTTGGTTGTGGTGGGTGCTACGTCGGTGACGTTGGATCCGGTGTGGGTGCCGTGTTTGTTGGCGGGGTCGTTGACGTTGTTGGCGCCGGTGGCTGAGGCGGTGGCTGTGGTCTCGACGTTGCAGCCTCATCGGGCTAGTGCGCGGCGGGTGGCTCAGGGGGTGGCGTTGGTGTCAGAGGGTGCTGGTTCGGTGGCGTCTGTTGCTGGTGAGGTGGGTGTTGCCGGTGGTGATGGTGTGGCTGTGTCGACGTCTGGGGTGCAGTTTGCGTATCCGGGGCGTGCGGTGATTGAGGTGCCGGATATGTGTGTGGCGGCAGGTGAGCATGTGGGGATTGCGGGTCCTTCAGGGGTGGGTAAGTCGACGTTGGCGCGGTTGTTGACGGGGTTGTGGCGTCCGGATGGGGGTGTGTTGCGGGTGTGTGGGTTGTTGCCTGATGAGGTGCCTGCTGATCGGTGGCCGGGGTTGGTGCAGTTGGTGGAGCAGGATGCTCCGTTGTTGCATGGTTCGTTGGCGGATAATTTGCGGTTGGGTGTTCCGGATGCTTCGGATGCGCAGTTGGGTGAGGTGTTGGAGCGGGTTGGGTTGCCGGTGGATGGTGGGGTTTTTTCGGCTGGGTTGGATACGCAGTTGGGTGAGGGTGGTGCTGCGTTGTCTGGTGGTGAGCGGGCGCGGGTGGCGTTGGCGCGGGCGTTGTTGTTGTCTCCTGCTGTGTTGGTGTTGGACGAGACGACGGCGGCGTTGGATGCGGTTGCTGAGGCTGGGGTGATGGATGTGGTTGCGGGTGTGGATGCGACGGTGTTGGTGATTTCGCATCGGCAGCGGACGTTGGAGCGGATGGATCGGGTGGTGGTGTGGCCTAGTTGATGGGTGTAGTGGTGTGGCCGTGGCCTCTGGTGGTGGGGGGGGTCACGGCCGTGTTGTTGGAGGGGTGGGTTAGGTGGTGTGGATGTAGTGAGTGGTGGGGTGTGGGTGCATGAGGAATTCGTGGTGGGAGATGTTCCAGGCGTAGGCGCCGGCGAGGCTGAATGCGATGCGGTCGCCGGCGCGTAGGGGTGTGGGGATGGCGCGGGAGAGGACGTCTTTGGGGGTGCAGAGTTGTCCGGAGACGATGGCGTGGTGTGGTGTGGTGGGGCTGGTTGGTCGGGGCCAGGGGTGTGGCCAGTGGTTGATGGGGATGACGGTGGCGGGTTGGTTGTGGTTTTTGGTGGCGGGGGTGCGGATGTGGTGGGTACCGCCGCGGACGACGGCGACGGTGCTTCCGTGGCTGGTTTTTACGTCGAGGATTTCGGTGATGTACCAGCCGCAGTAGGCGGTGAGTGATCGGCCGGGTTCGATGCGTAGGGTGAGGTGGGGGTTGTTGGTGAGGATGGTGTGTATGCCGGTGCCGTAGGTGTTCCAGTCGAAGCGCTGGTGGGGGTTGGTGTAGTCGACGTTCATGCCGCCGCCGAGGACGATTTCGTTGAGGGGGATGTTGTGGCGGTGGCTGAGGGCGGCGGTGTGGTTGATGATGTGGCCAGCGTTGGTGAGGGCTTCGGTGGCGTTGAGGCCGCTGGCGAGGTGGGTGTGGATTCCTTTGAGGTGTAGGTGGGGGTAGGTGCCGTTGGTGAGGAGGGTGAGGGCGTGGTGGGTTTGTTCGGGGTCGAGGCCGAAGGGGGTGGGGGTGCCTGCCATGGTGAGGGCGTGGTGGGTTTGTGTTGGTGGGTTGGGCAGGTTGAGGCGTAGGAGGATGTTGGTTGGGTGGTTGGGGTTGGTGTGGTGGGCTAGTTGGTGGAGTTCGTTGATGCTTTCGATGTGGATTCGGTGGGTGTTGTGGTTGATGGCGGTGGTGAGTTCGGTTTCGGTTTTTGCGGGGCCGCTGAAGGCGATGGGTCGTTGGGTGGTGTGTTGGGTGACGTGGGTGAGTTCGCCGCTGGAGGAGACTTCGAATCCGTCGATGTGGGGTTCGAGGGTGGTGAGGATGTGGGGGTCGGGGTTGGCTTTGGTTGCGTAGTAGAGCTCGAGGTTGGGTGGGAGTGCGGCGCGGATGGTGGTGATGTGGTGGTGGAGGCTGGGGAGGTCGTAGATGTAGGCGGGTAGTTGGGTGTGGTGGAGGTTGCGGGCGAGTCGGGTGATGGCTGGTGGTGTGTTCATGGGGTGTGGTTGGGGGTTAGGGGGGAGGTGATGGGGATGTAGGTTGCTTGGCGGTCGGGTAGGCGGTTCCAGCGGGTGATGAGGTTGGCTTTGGCTGGCAGGGGTGCGCCGTTGAGGAGTTCGGTGAGGGGTTGGGGGTTGTTGTGTTGGTCTGCGTAGTTTTGGAGGGTGGTTCGGGTGTCGTCCCATAGGTGGGTTTCGAGGTGGGGGTGGATGTCGGTGAGGGTGGCGGCGAGTTCGGTGAGGTGGTTGGTGAAGAGGCAGTAGGCGATGCGGTTCCAGCCTTGTTCTGGGGTGTAGGTCAGGGGGGTGGCGATGTGTGGGGGAGGTTGTTGAGGAGTTCGGTGTGGTGGTGGTGGAGGAGTTTGGTGCCTTCGAGGTCGCGGAAGATCATGCGGGTGGGTGTGCCGGTGGGGTCGGTGCAGACGATGACGTTTTGGAGGTGGGGTTCGAGGATGAGTCCGTGGTCGAGGTATGCGGTGAGGACGGTGGGGATGAGGAGGTTGTTGTAGGTCTGCCACCAGGTGCGGATGGTTTCGGGGGTGGCGTTGTGGAGTAGGTGGCTTGCGTGGGCGTTGCTGTGGGGGTGTTCTTCGGCGATAGCGGCGGCGAGGTAGGGGGTTTCGTTGGGTTGGCGGTGGTGTTGGAGGCCTTCGCGGAGGATGACGCTGAGTCCTTCGAAGAGGGTGGTGTTGGTGGTGCCGTCGGGGTTGGGTAGGGCGATGGTGCGGTAGGCGGGTTCGCGCAGGATGGTGGTGTTGGGGTGGGTGTGGTGGAGGGTGTCGAGGGTGTTTTTGAGGTGTTTGGTGAGGGTGATTGAGCCGGTGAGTTCGTAGGTGGCGTTGGTGCGGATGCAGTTGGTGATGCGGATGGCGAGGCTGAATTTGAGGAATTCGTGGCCGTTGTAGAGGGTGCGGACTGATGCGGTGGGGTGCCAGGGGCGTGCGCCGGGGCCTAGGTCGATGATGTCTCGGCGGGTGAGGGCGTGTTGGAGGGTGGGGTTGGTGGCGAGGAGTTGCCATTGCCAGGGGTGGGCGGGTAGGTAGCGGTAGCCGTGTGGTGTGGGTGGTGCGTGGCGGTCGAGGGGTTTGGTGGCGTTGTCGTGGGCGGTTTCTTCGTGGATGAGGTGTTCGCGGATGGCGAGGTTGCGTAGGGGGAAGGAGGTGGTGGCTTCGGGGGCGTATCGGTGCCAGTGGGTGTCGGAGCCGGTGTGGGCTTTGGGGGTGGGGTGGAAGCGGTGTCCGTGGATGAGGGTTTGTTCGGAGTTGATGTAGTTCAGGTGGGGGGTTCCGGTGCGGGGGGTGTGGGTGGTGTGGTGGGTGGTGGCGAGGTGGATGTGGTGGAGGCTGGCGCGGACTTGGTCGATGAATTCGTCGTTGGTATGGCCGGTGTGGTGGGTGAGTTCGGTGTTGATGAGGTGGGCGAGTCGTTCGGCGTTGATGGGTTGCCAGGTGTTGTTGTGGTGTTCGTGGAGGGGGCCGTGGAATCGGGGGGTTCCGGTGTGTGAGGGGCGGCGGAGGTGGATGCGTAGTTGGGTGTTGGTGTGGGGCAGGGTGATGTGGAGGTGGTTGTTGGTGGTGTGGAGGTGGTTGGGGGTGCAGAGTTCTCTGGTGAGGCAGTTGAGGAGGGTGTGGGTGGTGATGGTGTCGGCGTCGGTGGGGGTGGGTTGGGTGGTGGGGGTGGTGTTGGTTTCGGTGGTGGTCATTGGTGTCCTTGGTGGTGGCTGTGTGGTTTAGGGGGTGGTGGTGAGGTAGTTGGGTGCGGGTAGGTAGTACTTGTTGATGTCGCTGGCGTGGTGGCGGGTGCGGTGTTTGGGTAGCAGGGTGCCTGCGGTAAGCATGGCTTTGATGGGGTGGGTGGGTGCGTTGAGGATGTGGGTGCGGATGAGGTTTTGGGTGTGGGGGTTGGTGATGGTGTTTGTGGCTTTTTCGAGGTGTTCGCGTAGGAGGGGCAGGCTTGTTCCGGGGGTGAGGCGTCCGGTGTGTTCGAGGTGGATGGCGGGGGCGGCGCAGCATAGGTGGAGGGTGATGGTGGTGAACATGTCGGTGAGTTGTTGGGGGGTGTGGGCGGTGATGCGGGGGTCGTTGAAGGTGGGGTGGTGGGGTGGTGTGAGGTGTTGGTGGAGGTGGGGGGTGTAGATGCGGGGGCTGTCGTTGTCTTTGTAGAGGAGGCGGATGTGGTGGCCGCTGGGCAGGGTGGTGTGGTTGGGGTGTGGGGTGTGGGTGGGTGGGTCGATGACCAGGGAGATGTTTTGTTGGTGGGATTCGAGGGCGATGCCGTGGTCGAGGAGGGTGATGTGCCAGGTGAGGAGGGTGTCCCAGAGGGTGGTGAGGAGGGTGGTGTGGTTGCCGTTGGTGTGGCGGTCGGCGAGGTCGTCGATGACGAGGCGGCCGGTGGGGGTGGTGGCGGTGAGTGCTGCTAGGGGTAGGACGAGGGAGTTGGTGATGGTGGTGGGTAGTTGGCGGGCTAGGCAGGCTAGGAGGGGGTGGTTGGCGTGTGCGTAGCCTTGTTCGTTGGCGTGGAGGATGTGGTGGTTGTTGGTGGTGGTGGCGATGTGTTGGATGAGTTGGTGGCCGGTGGCGGTGTCGGTGAGGCTGCCGGGGGTGATGGTGCGGGTGTTGCGGTTGCCGAGGGTGGCGGTGTTGATGGGGAGTTTGAGGTGGGTGAGGGGGTTGGTGGTGAGGGCGAGGGTGCGTAGGGAGAGTGTGGGGATGGTTTCTGGGCCTGGGGTGTGGAGGAGGTGGGCGGTGGTGAGGCCTGTTTCTGTGAGGGCGTTGGTGAGGTGGGGGCCGATAGTGAGTGGGTGGATGGGTAGGGCGGTTTCGTGGGGGGCTAGGCCGGGGATGTCGGTGCGGCTGGGGGTGGCGGCGCCGGGGTTGGTGGTGAGGGTTTCGGTGGGTAGGGCTAGCCAGTGGAGGTGGATGTGGGGTGCGGTTTCGGGGGCGTATTTGTGGATGTGGTGGGGGGTTAGTCCTGTGCGTGCGTGGCTGGTGGGGTAGACGGGGTGGGGGGTGCGGGCGGCGAGTGCGTCGAAGGCTAGGGAGGCGTGGGGGCCGTACCAGGTGGAGGTGTCGGGTCCGTGGGTGGTGGTGAGGTGGTGGTGGAGGGTGTGTTGGGTGGTGTCGTGGATGTGGGTGGTGGTGAGGTGGTTGGCGCATTCGGTGGCGAGGGTGGTGAGGCCGTTGCGGGTGTCGTTGTCTAGGAGGGGGGTGATGGTTGTGAGGAGGTGGGGGTAGGTGGTGATGTGGGGGCCGGGGTCGGTGCGTGGGTGGGTGGGTCGGGTGCGCCATTGGCACATGAATTGGGTGGGTTGGACGGGGATGAGTAGGTCGGTGGTGGGGGTGAGTGTGCGGCGTAGCCAGGGGCCGTCGTGGTGGTGTTCGAGGGTGGATTTGGTGCGGATGTTGCCGATGTCTTCGCGGAGGAAGGTGTCGAGGAGTTGGTGGATGAGGTGGGTTTCGTGGGGGTTGGTGGGTTTTGTTGGGGTCATGGTGTGATTTCCCATGTGAGGGTGGCGAGGTGCTTTTCGGCGGCGGTGTTGACGGCGGTGCGGGTGGTTCCGGTGGTGCGTAGTACGCCGAGGTAGTCGCGGTTGGTGTGGTGGAGGGGGTGGGTTTCGCCGATGTTGCGTAGGGGTGTGTAGGTGAGGTGGGTGGTGCCGTCGGTGTGTTCGTGGGCGGTGGGGGCGGCGGTGAGGGTGCCGGGGGTGGTGGCGTGTGGCCAGTCGATGCGGGCGGCGATGTTGGTGCGTAGGGGTAGGTGTGTGGGGAGGGGGTGTCCTAGGTGGGTGAGCCAGACGTGTTCGAAGTAGGGGATGTTGTGCAGTTCGGCGAGGAGGAGGTCGCATTGGTCGCCGATGGAGCGGTAGTTGACTTCGATGAGGTGGACGTGTCCGTTGTTGATGATGAATTCGGTGTGGCAGGCGCCGAAGTTGACGCCGAGGATGTTGAGTTGGTGGAGGACTTGGTTGGTGATGTTGGTGGGGTGTGTGGGGGTGTAGTGGCAGGTTGTTTCGATGAAGTAGGGCGGTGGTGTGGTGGTGGTGTGGAAGCCGCCGAGGATGTGGAGGTGGTTGTTGTCGCCGAGTGTTTCTAGGGTGCAGAGGTCGCCGGGGAGGTATTCCTCTATGAGGAGGGTGTCGTGGGGGCGGCGGGTGCGGATGGTGTTGATGGCGTTGGTGAGGTGGTGTGGGGTGTGGGTGAGGATGACGTCTTCGCTGGCGACGCCTTCGCAGGGTTTGATGACGCAGGGGTAGGTGATGGGGAGGGTGTGGATGGTGTTGGTGGGGGTGTCTGGTGGGAGTTCGGTGGTGGTGATGCCGGCGCCGTGGCGGGCGAGTTGGCGGCGCATGAGTGCTTTGTTTTTGGTGTGGAGGGTGGCGCGCCAGTCTTTGCCGGGGAGGTTGTAGTAGGCGGCGGCGAGGGCGGTTTGGGTTTGGAGGTGGTCGCTGTTGCTGAGGATGACGTCGGGGTGGGGGTGGTTGCTGATGGTGGTGATGACGTCGTGGTGGTTGAGGACGTTGCAGTTGATGATGCGGGTGTTGGTGGTGGGGGTGTAGTCGTTGGGGTGGTCGGTGAGGATGGTGGTGTTCAGGCCGAGGCGGTGGGCGGCTGGGAGGTAGCCGTGGGTGAGTGAGTGGTTGGGGTTGCGTGCGAGTAGGTATGCCTGCATGTGTGGCGGGCTTTCGGTGGGTGCTGGTGGTTGTTTTGGGGTACTTGGTAGGCCAGGCATACCTATCTTATTTCGCTAGTTTGCTTCCGGCAGTGTGATGTTCACTTCTCAATGAGGCGCTTTTTTGCAAGCACCCCCAACCATCTCCATCTTTTTTGGACCACCAATCTTCATGGAAATCCAATTAAGAAGTTCGAGTGAATATCACTGTGGCTCAATCGAATTCGACTGAGCCACAGTGATATTCACTCCTGCGATTAAGCTTTCTGAGGATCTACTTCAAAAATTTTCGCTAGATCATCCATGACCAAATCTGCACCTTGCAGAGAAACAGAAGTCATCCAATTCTGGTCAGAAACTTCATGCACGTTTCCCTCTTTGACTGCTTCTAGGCGACCCCAGAGCGGATTTGCTTCAAATTTGGCTTTTTGCTCTTTCCCTCCAGAAAACGAGCTGACGAAGATGTGATCTGCGTCAGCTAGCCCAATCTGTTCTTCGCTGATTTCTTTGGTCAGCTCGCCTTTCTCCTGCTGAGCGTCGGGCCGTTTGAGCCCCATGTCAGACAGGATGATGCCACTGAAGGAGTCTGGTAGGTAGAGGCGGACAGGGCCATCGACAAACCGCACCACCGAAATGCTTGGGTCTTTACCTTTCTCTTTGATCGCTGATCCTAAGGATTGAGCCCTCTTCTCGTAGGCGTCTAGCTGTGTTTTCGCTGCTTTTTCTTCACCAAGCACCTGGCCGAGGAAGGTGATGTTCTGCTTCCAGATCGGCCCTGTGGTTTTTACGAAAACGGTAGGGGCGATGCTGCTCAGCCGGTCATATAGCGCGTCATGGCGCACGGTGGCCGAGACGATGAGATCTGGCTTCAAAGCCGCGATCTTCTCGAGGTTGGGGTTGTCGAGTGGCCCGACATCAACGGTGTCCTTCACAGCCTCTCCGAGGTAGGGGGGCCAGCCTTTTTGATCACGGTAGTTACCGATTCCACCAACGAGCGGAGATTTCAGCGTCACGACTGCCTCGGCCAGGCTGTTGTCGAGAGCAACCACGCGTTTTGGTTTGACTGCGATAGTGGTGCTGCCTTTGTCGTGCTTGATGGTGCGGGGGTAGCTCTCCCCATGGGTACCCGATGCCGTTGTGTTGGCAGATACTTCTGCGTTTCCGGGATTTTGAGCGCCACCGCACGCAGCGAGAGTAAGAACCAAAAATGAGGCGGCTATCGCTGAGGTAAGAGCGCGTGATCGAGTCGCAATGGACATGGGTGTCCTGTCCCCCCTGAGATGGATTTACGTTAACGACACTCGATTGATCCGAGGCAAGGCTTACCTTAGTGTTTGCATTGATGTCGTCAATCATGCCCACCACAAACGCAAAAGATATTCCGCCCCCCACGGTGCGCCCTCCTTTCCAGAGCCGACGCGTCGTCTTTCTTGCATCCCTGATCGTTGCTCTTTTTTTCATCGTGCTTGCGTCTTTAATGATTGGCACTAAGGACATTCCTTTACGAGATGTCCTTAGTGCGCTCACTGGCAGTTCTGAAGGTGATTCGGTCATTGTCAGCGGCCTGCGACTCCCCCGCACTTTCCTCGGCTTAGCGGCTGGAGCTGCTCTGGGGGCCGCGGGCGCTATCGCCCAAAACATCACTCGCAACCCATTGGGTGATCCTGGCCTCATCGGCATTTCGGCAGGAGCTGCTTTTTCCGTTGCGGCAGCTATCGGCATCCTTGGCTTAGCTTCTCCGTCCGCCTACGTGTGGTTCGCGTTTCTCGGTGGCGCCATTGCTGGCGTTCTTGCCTATGCCGTTGGGGGTACGGGGCAAGGCGGCGCCACTCCCGCCAAACTTGCGCTCGCTGGTGCTGCAGTAACTGTTCTCTCGGACTCTGCTACGCACACTCTCGTCCTTCTTGATGTACGCACCTTGGATCAATACCGCTCTTGGGCGGTCGGAGCGCTTGCTGGCCGCGGTCCGGATGTATGGAGTCAGGTGGCTCCCATTGTTGTAGTTGGCTTAGTACTCGCTTTTGCGCTTTCTGGTCCACTCAATGCTTTGGATTTGGGTGATGATCTTGCGGCGTCGCTGGGAACGAGGGTTGCTGCAACTCGGGCCTTAGGTGCTGTAGCGGTCATTCTGCTCACTGGCGCCTCGGTTGCGGCTATCGGTCCGGTGACTTTTGTTGGTCTTGTCGTCCCACATGTGGTCCGCGCGTATGCGTCGGCCGATCTTCGTTGGTCTATTCCGTGTTCGGCTCTGGGCGGGGCACTACTTCTTCTGGGGGCAGACGTTATAGGTCGTTTGGTGGCACGGCCCGGTGAGCTTGAGGCCGGGGTGGTTACTGCCTTGGTTGGCGCACCTTTCTTGGTCTTTCTGGTTAAGTCGGGGCGACTCAAGGAGCACACACGGTGAGGCACGGAATCACGCTGGGGCCTATTGGTTTTGAGTTCCGCCCTCGAGTGTTGGTTGTTGTCAGCATTCTTGTTCTCGGGTGTTTCTTAGCCGTTATCGGCTCGGTGATGCTTGGCACGGTACCCATCGTTTTTGGGACTGCTCTTCGTGAGTTGGTGGGTTTGCCCAGCGACGCTAGTGCAGGGTTGATTATTCGGGAACTGCGATTGCCTCGGGCGTTGGTTGCCATTTTCGCAGGAGCTGCGTTCGGGTTTGCGGGAGCCGTGTTCCAGACTGTGACGCGTAATCCTTTGGCAAGCCCTGACCTCATTGGTATCTCTGCAGGGGCAGGGGCAGGGGCAGTTGCAACCATTCTTTTTGGTGGTTTTACCTCCGCAGCTGCTGCTTCAGTGGGGGTGGTGCCATGGGGGGCGCTGGTAGGCGGGGTGATTGCTGCAGGTGTGATTCATCTGTGCGCTTCGCGCAGCGGCTCGGTAAGTGGCTACCGTTTCGTTTTGGTGGGGCTGGCAATGAGCGGGGCGTTGGCAGCGTTAACGCGGTGGATGCTGGCCCGGGCGGACATCACTGAGGCTTCACGCGCGATGGTTTGGTTGGTTGGCAGCCTTAATGGCCGTTCGGCTGTGCACGTGCTGTGGATTCTTTCAGCCTTGGTTGTGTGTGTTCCGTTGTTGTGTGCGTTGGCTCGTCCTTATCGGATGCTTTCGCATGATGAAGACACTGCTTGTTCTTTAGGTATGCCGCTTCATCGAGTTCGGGCTGTTTTGTTGCTTGCTGCAACGGTGTTGACTGCGATGGCGACTGCGGTGTGTGGCCCAGTCGGGTTTGTGGCGTTATGTGCACCTCAGATAGCTCGGCGTTTGACTGGAAGACCAGGCATTCCACTGCTGTCTAGTGGAATTCTCGGCGCGCTTTTATTGTCCTTGGCCGATCTATGTGGTCGGACTGTCGCTGCTCCGATTGAGCTTCCGGTGGGAATTGTTACGGGAGTCCTGGGAGCCCCGTATTTGTTATTGATGCTTGCGATGGCCAACCGGGCTGGTAGTGGAGGTTAAAAATGGTCATAGGCGTCCATCCGGAGTCCGGTGTTGCAGAAGATTCTGAAGTAGCGGTGGCGTTACGGGCTCATGGGTTGAGGCTGTCATATGGCGGCCCGGTTGTTTCTGAAGATCTTGAGGTGATCGTTCCCCCAGGGAAAATCACTGTGTTGGTGGGGCCTAACGCGTGTGGAAAGTCAACGCTTTTACGTGCTTTGGCGCGGCTGCTTCGCCCGGAGAAGGGTGCGGTGTTTCTCGGGGATGAGAACGTAACTCAGTTGAGTGCGCGCGATATGGCGTTGCGTTTGTCTTTACTTCCACAATCGCCGCAGGCTCCGGAGGGTATTACGGTTCGTGAGCTGGTTGGGCGTGGCCGCACTCCGCATCAACGCTGGTGGCGACAATGGTCTGCTGCTGATGAGCAAATGGTTGACGAAGCGTTGCATGCTACGGGCACAGAGGAGCTTGCTGACAGGTCTGTGGATGAGCTTTCAGGTGGTCAGCGTCAGCGGGTTTGGATCGCAATGACTTTGGCTCAGGACAGTCCAATCGTTCTTCTTGATGAGCCGACTACGTATCTGGATTTAGCGCACCAGGTTGATGTCCTGCGTTTGATTTCTCGTCTTAATCGTGAAAAAGGACGTACCATTGTAATGGTTCTGCATGAGCTGAATCAAGCTGCTCGTTATGCCGATCATCTCGTGGCTATGCGTCAAGGACGGATTATTGCTGCAGGTTCTGCAGCTGAGGTGATCACTCCCGATGTGGTGGAAGAGGTGTTTGGGTTGCCTGTGGTGGTGGTTCCTTCACCGGTTACAGGCACTCCTTTAGTGATCCCGTCTGAGCCGTCGTAAACCGTGTGAGCCCCCTCCAGATGGAGGGGGCTCACACGGTTTTAGTGGGGTGTGGTGGTTATTTCGCGGGGTAGAAGGCTTCGTTCATGCTGGTGACGGCCTCGAGGTTGCCCCAGGTTCCGGGGAGGAGTTCGGAGGCTGGCAGGGCGACGATGCGGTCGTTTTTGACGGCTTCGACGTTGGCGAAGTTTTTGGCGAGCCATTCGCGGGTGCGTTTTTCGTGGTCTTTTCCGGTGGAGGAGAAGACGATGACTTCGGGGTTTTTGTCGACGAGTGTTTCGCGGGAGATTTCTGCGGCAAAGAATTTGGCGAAGGCGGGGTCGTCGGGGTTGAAGACGTTGTCTCCTCCGGCTGCGGCGACCATGGAGTGTTCTACGCCGCCACCGATGGCGGAGATGGTGTCGCCTTCGATGAATAGTTGGGCGACTTTGGGTTTGGTTTGGTCTTTGGCGCGTTCTGTGGCGGCGGTGAGGATGCCTTGGGCTTTGTTGTGGAGGTCTTGGGCTTCTTTGTCTTTGCCGAGGATTTTGCCGAGGGCGTCGATGTCGGTGAGCAGGTCAGCGACGTCGGCTTTGCCGCGGCGGTCGAGGCATCCGGCTGCGGCGATGTAGACCTCGGCGCCTGCTTGGCGGAGTTGGTCTTCGGTGGCGTAGCCCTTTTCGGCGGTGAATTCGTAGGTGGTGGGTGAGAGAACGAGTTGTGGCTGGGTGCCTAGTAGTTGTTCTTTGGTGGGTGGGGCGCTGTCGGACAGGACTGTGGGTTTGTGTCCGTTGGCGGTGAGGCTGGTTGGGATGGGGGCGCCGTTGGTTTGGGCGATGGCGGTGACGCGCTCGGCTGCGCCGAGGCGGGCGATGAGGTCGCCTTGGCCTGGGTTGAGGGCGACGATGCGTTCTGGGTTTGCGGGGTAGGTGCGTGCTTTACCGCAGTTGGTGATTTGGGCGGCGTTGCCGTTGCCGTTGCTGGCGGAAGAGTTGCTGACTCCTTGGCCGCAGGCGGTGAGGGTGAGTGAGCCGATGAGGGCTGCCGCTGCGGTGGCGGCGAGGGCACGGTTTTTCATGTGTGGTTCCTGTCTGTGTTGTGGGGGGATGGTTGGGTGACGCGGCGACGGAATGAGAGGACGGTGCCGCCTCGGGGGTCTGTGAGGGCTACTGATTCGATGCCGAGCACGTGGTCGATGAGCTCGGTGGTGAGTGTGGTTTCGGTGGGGCCTTCGGCTAGGACGGTGCCGTTGTGGATGACGACGGCGCGTTGGGTGTAGGTCAGGGCGAGGTTGACGTCGTGGAGGGCGGCCAGAACGGTGGCTCCGCGGCTGGTGACGATGTGGAGTAGGTCGTGTTGGAAGCCGAGGTCGGCGTGGTTGGTGGGTTCGTCGAGGAGGAGGACGGGGGTTTGTTGGGTGAGTGCGCGGGCCAGGAGGATGCGTTGTTTTTCGCCTCCGGATAGGGCGGCGAAGGTGCGGTTGGCCAGGTGGGGTGCGCCGACGTCGCGTAGGGCGGTGTGGGCGATTTCGAGGTCTTGTGGTGAGTCTGCACCGAATCCGCGTTGGTGGGGTACGCGGCCTAGGAGGACGACTTCGATTCCGGTGAGGGGGAAGTCGGTGCCGGTTTCTTGGGTCATGACGGCGATGCGTCGGGCAGCTTCGATGGAGGTGAGGCTGTGGATGTTGTCGCCGTTGACGGTGATGTGGCCGCTGGTGGGGTGGTGTACGCGGTAGGCGGTGCGTAGGAGGGTGGATTTTCCGGAGCCGTTGGCGCCTAGGAGGGCGACGGTGGTGCCGGTGGGGACGGTGAAGGTGGCGTTGTTGACGATGGTGTGGCCGCCGAGGTCGACGCGTAGGTCGTGGAATGTGAGGTCCATGGTTTCAGATGTCTTTGTGTCGCATGAGCCAGAGGAAGAAGGGTGCGCCGGTGACGGCGGTGAGGATTCCGATGGGGATTTCGATGGGTTGGAACAGGGTGCGTGCTGCGAGGTCGCAGAGGGTGAGGAAGGTGGCTCCTAGGAGGGTGGCGATGGGGATGACGCGGCGGTGGTCGGCGCCGATGAGCATGCGGGTGGTGTGGGGGATGATGAGCCCGACGAAGCCGATTCCGCCGGCGACGGCGACGGTGGCGCCGGTGAGGAGGGCGGTGATGGCTAGGAGGAGGCGGCGTAGGTGGGGGACGTTGACGCCTAGTGCTGTGGCTGTTTCGTCGCCGGTGGTGAGGGCGTTCATGGCGCGGGTTCGGGTGCCGACGACGATCAGGGCGATGGCTAGTACTGCTGCGGTGGCGGGCAGGGTTTGCCAGCTGGCTGCGGAGACTGATCCGAGGAGGAAGTGCAGGATGCTGTAGATGTTTTGGGCGTCGGTGGTGGTGATGAGGAAGTTGGTGAGGGCTGAGAGTAGTGAGCCGAGGGCGACGCCGGCGAGGATGAGGCGGGCGGGGGCGATGATGCCGCGTTTTTGGGCGAGGTAGTACAGGACTGCGATGGTCAGGGCGGCGCTGGCGAAGGCGGCGGTGTTGAGGGCTAGGCCGGTGATGGCGGTGCTGCCGGTGACGATGGCTAGGACTGCGCCTAGGCCTGCGCCGGAGGAGATGCCCAGGATGTAGGGCTCGGCGAGGGGGTTGCGGACGGTGACTTGGAGGATGACGCCGGCCAGGGCTAGGGATGCGCCGGTGAGGGCAGCGAGGAGGGTGCGGGGTAGCCGAAAGGTCCAGACGACTTGGTCTTGGGCGGGGGTGATGCTTCCGTCGCTCATCCAGGGCATGTTGGGGACGAGGTGTCCGATGACGATGCGGGCGGCGTCCAGGGGTGGGACGGCGAGGGGCCCGTTTGCGGTGGAGACGAGGATGGCGGTGATGAGGATGGCGGTGAGGACTAGGCACCACGGTAGGGTGTGGTGTCGAGTGGTGGGTGGCACTGGGTTCCTTCCGGGTGTCCTGGTCCCTCCTGGCAGAGACTTCGATAATCATTATCATTAACAGATTGGGTGGGGCCACTTTTTTGACGCTTCACGCGACTATTTCGCGAGGCGCTGACCACCCTGTGGATACCCGATGTGCTTTCTGCGGGTGAAAAGTTGTACGGTACGTGTGGAACTTCCACTTTGTGGCGTTCTGAAGCGTCGTCTTACACTGTTCACGCAGCGCAAGGCTTCAAGCGCTTCGGGCCTCTAGCTCAGTTGGCAGAGCATCGGACTTTTAATCCGCTGGTCGTCGGTTCGAGCCCGACGGGGCCCACAACAAACCTCCAGGTCAGACTTCGTCTCGACCTGGAGGTTTTTTGGTTTTCTAATCAGATAATGCGCTCAAAGCCCTGAGATCGATGGCTATGCCCCGCCACCCGTTGCCGGGCGGGCGCGCAACTTACTCACGCATCATTGACATGCTTGCAGGGCCCGGATGGCATCTGTGATCGTGGCACCGGGGTGTTCAGCTCGGTAGCTCTTAATGTCAGCGGCGTCGGGAATCTCCCCAGATATACCCGCGGGGTTACCCACTGTTTCTTTTTCTGACCACGACATGAGGCCAACGAGGAAAAACATTATTCCCATCAGCTGCTCTTGCGTTCCGAACCACACATACAAGCCCACGGTCAAAAAAATCCACGGTACTGAAGCTCGCACCCAAGGAACATATTTACTCATCACGTAAAACCTTTTCTTATAAAGAAGAACCAGTCACAATTTTCCTTCAGCAAAAGGATCAGGATGGCGAGCGGCGCCACTGAATCACCCGAAAACTTCCTCGTAACTACAGGTTTCTTGCACCTCAACCCCGCACCGTCTCTGGGCGTGCCATACCGCAGCGACAGATCTTCTCACCACTACGATACGAACATATTGACAACACCAGGCCGCAGGAGAGAAGTGAAATCACCTTGCGGCTACACAGTCGGCATCGAAGTACTCCCCGGGCTTTTGCTCTTCATCCGGCTCCTGCAGCGAACCACCGCAGTTGATGCACGCATCACGCACTGCAGCAAAGCAATACCGCAGCTTGCTATGCACACCGTTGTGCCCGCGCGAATCGCTCAGCGTCTCTGTAGATACCGATGCTTCAAGGTTGTTCACCTTCGAGCGACTCCGACATGTGAGAGGAAGCTCCATGACCACCACCGTCCCCGGGCCTGAAATCCGCCCCGTCGTCGGCACTTTGCACGCCCTGGATCCCGAACGACCAATTCAAGTGAGCATGGAGCTGGCCAAAAAGTATGGGGAAATATTCCGCCACCAGTTTCCCGGAAGACCAGCGGTGTATTTTGTTTCCTCACTTAAACTCGCCGATGAACTTTGCGATGAGTCCCGTTTCGATAAACGTGTACATGGCTCACTAGAAAATATTCGCTCTTTCGCCGGAGATGGCCTTTTCACTGCATATACCGGAGAAGAAAACTGGGGCAGAGCTCACCGAATCCTCATGCCCGCTTTCTCACCTTTAGCGCTACGCGGAATGTTTGACGGCATGAGCGACATCGCTGAACAACTCATGCTGAAATGGGAGAGGCTCGGCCCGGACGCCGATATCGACGTTGTTAACGATTTCATCAGGCTGACCCTAGACACGATCGCCTTGTGCTCATTTAGCTACCGGTTTAACTCTTTCTACTCCGATTCCTTGCACCCCTTCGTGAACGCGATGGTGGAAGCACTCAACGAATCCGGGCAGCAGAACCGCCGCATTCCTCTGCAGAACCGCCTCATGGTGGTTCACCAGCGCCGATACGCCGAAAACATCCGCGTCATGAAAGAAATCGCTGGCAAGCTCATCACTCAACGGCAGGCCACTCCCCTACCCAACGGCAACAGCGACATCCTCGACACCATGCTCAAAGCCCGCGATCCACAAACAGGTGAAGGGCTCTCTGACGAGAACGTCCGCTACCAAATGGTGACGTTCCTGATCGCTGGCCACGAAACCACCTCCGGGCTACTCAGCTTCACTGTGTACGAGTTGCTGCGTAACCCGCAGGTGATGGCCACTGCACGCGAACTAGTCGATACCGTGCTGCAGGGAAGATTCCCCACATATGAAGACCTCAGCCAGCTGGGCTACCTGGACCAAATCCTGCGCGAAACACTGCGCCTATGGCCCACCGCACCCGCCTTTGCCCTCCACCCGTACGAAACCACTCTGCTGGGAGGCAAGTTCCAGATACATCCCGAGGAGACAGCGATGGTTCTCACCCCGTCGCTGCACCGTGACCCCGCAGTGTGGGAAGACCCCGAACGGTTCGACCCAGACAGGTTCTCCTACGAACGCGCCAAAGATATCCCCGCCAATGCGTGGAAACCTTTCGGCAACGGACAACGCTCCTGCCTGGGCCGTGCTTTCGCCCTCCAAGAGGCACAGCTCGTTCTTGCTCTTCTTCTGCAGCGGTTCGAGATCGACTGGTCTGACCCCACCTACACACTAAAAATTAAAGAAACACTCACTCTCAAACCTGATGGCCTGTTCGTGCGGCTGCGTCGCCGCGAAGGTGTCGGCGCAGCTCGCAGCACCAACGCAGCAAAAAACACTGCCGAAACCGCGCCCGAAACTGCCGCTGAGGCACATGGCACCCCCGTGCAGATCCTTTTCGGCTCCAACGCCGGCACCTGCGAGGCCTTCGCGAACACCATCGCTGGAAAAGCGAAAACCCTGGGCTACTCCCCCACTGTTCAGTCTCTCGATGAGGGCATCGATAATCTCTGCCGCGACGGCGCAACCCTCATCGTCACCGCCTCCTACGAAGGACAACCACCAGACAATGCCCGCCGTTTTGTGAACTGGCTAGGCGAGCAAGCCCCGGATTCTCTGCGTGGAGTGCGTTTCGCTGTGTTCGGTTGCGGTAACACTGACTGGGCTCGCACCTATCAACGCATCCCTACTGTTATTGACCAAGGCTTGCAGGCAGCTGGCGCGCAACGGCTACTCGAACGCGGTGAAGCTAACGTCAAGGGTGACTTCTTCGGTGACTTCGAAACCTGGCAGGAGTCGCTGTGGCCCGCTATCGGTCACGAGCTAGGAGTTGCCACCCCCGCACCAGACACCGTCAACGCGGGAGTACATGTCGAAGTTTTGGGTGAGGGACGTAGCCCCATCCTCGCTTCTTCGGAGCTGGGTTTTGGCACAGTCGTCGCCAACCGAGAACTTGTCGACACCTCCCAGCCCGGTGGCCGCAGTAAACGCCATCTAGAGATCGCGCTACCTGCCGGGGTGGAGTACCACACTGGCGACTACCTGGTTGTTTTGCCATTGAACCCTGCTCCGGTGGTAGATCGTGTTCTCAACCGGTTCGACCTTGCCTATGACACCCGGCTACTTATCGAATCAAGCGAAGAAATCTCCACCAAGCTTCCCTTGGGCGAACCTATTTCGGCAGGTGAACTATTCGCTGAATACGTGGAGCTATCCCGTCCCGCTAGCAGACGCCACATCACCCAGTTGGCTGATGCGTGCTCTTGCCCACCGGAAAAGAAAGAACTGCTTTTCCTGGCTGAAGAAGAAAACTATGAGCAGGAAATCCTGGAGAAACGTCGATCCGTGCTGGATTTGTTGGAGGAGTTCCGTTCGGTTTCTCTTTCTCTATCGAGTTTCTTGAGCATGCTCACTCCGTTGAGCACCCGGCAGTACTCAATTAGTTCTTCACCTTTGTGGAGCAGTGACCATGTCACTTTGACTGTCGCACACCTGTCCGAACCTGCTCGTTCCGGGCGTGGACAGCACCACGGGGTGGCTTCTTCGTATCTGGCTGGCACCCGCCCTGGTGCCAGAATCCCGGTGAGTGTGCGTAGCAGCAGCATGGCAAATAACCTCCCCCAGGATGTGAGAACTCCTGTGATCATGGCGTGCACCGGAACAGGCATCGCGCCGTTTCGCGGGTTCGTGCAGCAACGCGCATTGCAAGCCCAAGAAGAAGGAGTCACACCTGCTGCGGCATTGCTCTTTTTCGGCTGCCACAGCCCTCACACCGACTTGCTGTATGCCGAGGAATTCGCGGCCTGGGAGCAAGAAGGAATTGTTGATGTCCGGCCGGCTTTCTCACGCACTCCCGAAGAAGGCCCTGAAGGACCTATGCGGTACGTGCAAGATCGCATGTGGGCCGACCGCAACGACATTATCGACCTGGTCAACGACGGTGCGAGCCTGTTTGTGTGTGGAGACGGTGAACGTATGGCGCCAGCGGTTCGTCAGGTGTGCGCACGTATTTGCGCCGAGGCGAAAAACATCTCCATCGATGAGGCACAGGAATGGCTAACTTCAATGGAGCAGGAACACGAGCGATATGTTTCTGATGTCTTCGCCTAACCCAGATATTTTCGGGGCATATCAAACACACAAGCAGTTTTAAACCTGTTGTGAATGTGGAGGCCCCTGGTGGAAGAAGAAATTGGTATCGCGCAGCGACAAGCCAAAGTTGCCGAGCTGATCAGAAACACACGCGTGGCGATGATGACAATGGTCGATAAAAGCGGCGGCCTTGTCTCCATCCCCATGGCAACCCAAGAAGCCGAAGTGAACGGGACTTTCTGGTTCATCACCGAGAAAAATTCAGCGAAAGTGCGCCACTTGTCCACGAACCCGCGAGTGAACCTGGCATTCGCGGGCTCTGGCTCTTGGGTTTCTGTCTCTGGCACCGCACGCATCTTGAACGATCCAGAAAAGTTGAAAGAACTGTGGGGCACCTTCACAGACGCGTGGCTCAAAGGCGGGCCAGAAAACCCAGACAACGTGTTGTTGCGTGTCGATGCCGAGACAGCTGAGTACTGGGATTCCTCCGGAAGCGGAATGATTGTGCAACTGGCCAACCTCGTGAAGTCGGCAGTCACCGGCGAGCGCATGGAAGGCGAAAACGAGGTGGTGCGTTTCTCCGCGAAGGAAGAAACGCACCACAACTCGAATTCTTAACAGGTCGGCGGCACACAGAACACGGCACCAAGCACACGTGACCTGATCGCCGTCTACAGCCGGAAACGCGAAACCAACGTGTTGAGAGTGGTTGCCTCATCAGCGAGTTCACGGGCTGAATCAGCCGCGGTGAGCGCCACTGTCGATGATTGACCGGCACGATCCACCAGCGCAGCCAACTCACGAGAAATACCTGTGGTGTCGTTAGCGGTGCGGTGAATGTTGGCGCCCATCTCATTGGTGGTCGCGGTCTGTTCTTCCACTGCCGAAGCGATAGTGGACTGCGTGTCATCGATCTGGCGAATGATCATGCTGATCTGCTCAATAGCAGCCACAGCCGCGGCAGTGTCTTCTTGGATCTCGGTGATGCGTCGGCTGATGTCCTGCGTCGCGGTGGAAGTTTCCCGCGCGAGATCTTTCACCTCACCAGCCACCACAGCGAACCCTCTACCTGCTTCTCCGGCGCGCGCAGATTCGATCGTGGCGTTCAGCGCGAGCTGGTTGGTTTGGTTGGCGATGGTCCCAATGGATTTGATCACCGAGTCGATCTGGATGGAACTTTCACCGAGTTTGGCGATGGTGCGGTTGGTCATCTCGGTAGCGGCAACGGCACGACCGGCAACACCTGCGGCCGCTTCAGCGTTCTTGGCGATCTCTCGAATGGAAGCTGTCATTTCTTCGGCACCGGCGGCGACGGCCTGGACCTGATCGCTAACTCCTGCGGTTCCTTGAGAGACTCGCTGCATTCCCTCAGCAACAGCGGTTGAGGTTTCCCCGAACTCTTCTGCAATTTGAGCTAGTCGGCTCGATGATCCAGAGACGGCAGTGGAAGCAACCGTTACTTCAGAGATCACTTCACGCATCGATAGGCGGGCGTCCTCGATAGCTAGGGCCATCCGCCCCAGTTCGTCTTGCGAGGTCGGCACCGAGGGGACGGTGAGGTCACCGCGGCTGAGAGCACTCACGCTTTCAAGTACGGCGCTGATGTTTCCGAAAATGCGGCGGGACACTCGATACACGGTGAATGCCAGAAGCGCGATTGCCAGCACTAGAACGACCGCGAAAATCCAGCTCATCGTGGTGGCGACTTTAGCTACGTCTTTTTGTTTTTCTGCTGAGCGGGCGCGCACCGATGTGAAGAGGGCTTTGCCGTTGTTGTCGATGATGTCGTAGGCGTGTGCAGCGGTACCGGGGGTTTCTGAATCGTCGATGATTTCGTCAGCTTTATCGAGGTTTGCTGGTGTTTTGGTTCGGTACAGAGCCACTGCACGCGCATCCGCGTCGAAGAATTGTTTCCACGCTGCGGTCATGGCGTCCCAATGAGCACGTTCTTGTGTGCTGAGTTGATCGACAGGGAACGCGGCGAGTTGTTTTTTCAGATCTTCGGTCGCGGCAAGGTATGAGCCACGGTTGGTGTCTTCCCCACCAGCGACAGCCTCGGCTGGATCTTTTCGACGCGTGTCCCAGACATAAAAAGCCTGCCAGCCGCTGACGTCTGCGTTGGCGTAACGGATGGCTTCGACTTTGCGGTTGACATCCCGCAGAGCTTCGATCTCATCGGAAAGGGAACGCTGTTGCCCCACAGCGATGAGTGCGCTGATGCCAAGAAGAATCATCCCGATGATGCCCACTGCCCCGATCACACCGATCTGCGCCTTAATGCCCGTCCACCGGGATTTTGCTTTTGTCTGCTCGCGCATGCGCCATCTCCATCTTTCGCAGCCGGTCGATCTTCCGGGCATGAAAGATCTGGGGGCAGGGTCGTGGATCTCATCGGCGATGACAGCCGTGGTGTGAGTGTCCTTCTGCTGATGCTCTCTTGGCAGTTCTGACATCTCAGAAACTTTTCTGAAACACCGATATGAAGAAGACCTGCATCACCACACATTGGTGCTCACTTTTCGAGAGGACTCTCCCTGTCATGTCGCTTCCTGCCAGCACCGTGGATCAGGCCAGAGAAGGCCGCACTCCTCCATGGCTCGCGAATCTTCCTCTTTCCCGCAAGTTCATGGCCATTGTGGCGGTGATGTCACTGGTCGCGATCGTGATTACGGGCGTGAATGTGTACGCAGGTCAGCAGACAGTGCAGCGAACTGAAAGTGTTCGGGATTTGCAGGAAATCCGTGACCCGCTCAACCTGCTGCGCCGCAAACAACTGTTTATCCGTGGTCTGTTGTCGAGCATTTCGGCTGCTCGCTCCGCAGAAGAAACCCAAACTCTGCAGAAGAAGTACACGACCAATGACGCCGACGTGAAGAAAATCATTGCGGATCTGTCGAACAATCCTTCTGTCGCGGAGGTCATGCCTACGTGGAGCGAGTTCACGAAACGCTACGACACGTGGCTGGCACACCGTGACTCTGTCGTCTACCCGGCAGCTTTAAAGAACGACCCGAAAACATACGAGTCGACGGAAATTCCTGGCCGTAGTCGTGAACTGCTGCAATCATCCGATGACGCACTAGATAAAGCCGCTAAAGAACTCGAAGCTACTGCAGCGCAGTACTCAGATGAGGCCTCCTCTACACAGCGCGCAGCGCTCGTGGAAAGTTTGCTGGTGCTCCTGCTCGGTCTAGCGCTGTCGTTGTTCGTGGCATGGGCGATCATCCGGGCAGTGAAGCGGCCAGTGGAGCAGGTCAAGTCCGCGCTAGAGACCATGGCTGCCGGTGACCTGACACGGCAGGTGCAAGCCACATCCACTGACGAGATCGGTCGCATGGCTTCAGCGCTGAACGAAGCCCAGTCGCACCTGCGTGATCTGATTCAACGTGCCACCGAAGTGGCATCGAACCTGGCTGACTCCAGCGGCCGCATGACTGCCACGGCAGACACTCTCCGTACCTCTTCTTCTGGTGCAGCAACCCAGCTCACAAACGTCACTTCAGACACCAACCTGGTTTCGGACAACATCCAAACCGTGGCTGCAGGGACAGAAGAAATGACCGTGAGCATCCGTGAAATCGCGAAGAACGCGAATGCTGCTGCCGAAGTGGCTGCTTCTGCGGTGCGGGTCGCTGACCGTACGAACGAAACTGTTGGAAAGCTAGGCGAATCGAGCCACGAGATTGGTGAGGTGATTAAGTCGATCACCAGCATCGCTGAGCAGACCAACCTGCTGGCGTTGAACGCCACGATCGAGGCAGCCCGTGCCGGTGAGGCTGGTAAAGGCTTCGCGGTTGTTGCTAACGAGGTCAAGGATCTGGCCCAGGAAACCTCCAAGGCCACCGAGGACATCGGCCGCCGTGTCGAGGCCATCCAGGTGGACACCGAGGCCGCTGTGACCGCTATCGCAGAGATTTCTTCGATCATCGCCCAGATCAACGACACCCAGGCCACGATCGCTTCGGCCGTGGAAGAGCAAACCGCCACCACGAACGAAATGGGCCGCAACGTTTCTGACGCGGCACAGTCGGCAGCGGGCATTGCCGGGAGCGTGGAGACTGTCTCTCGTTCGGCACAGGAGTCCAACGACATCGCCTCCACCATCGCTGATGAATCTCACCAGCTCTCTTCTCAAGCTGATGAACTACGTCGATTGGTGCAGACCTTCCACGTGTAATACCACGACGCAAAGAAGGGGGGTCCGGCGCGCTACTTGCCCGCCGGCCCCCCCTTCTTTGCGTCAGCAGCGGCGATCCGAGATCGATACGCCGGACCTGCCCTGGCTGTTAGTGCGCTGTGCGGCCTCGACTGGGAAACTGTTGTGGCCACGCCAACCGCACATGTTTACCTGGGCTGCTTTGACAGATACGGCGAGAGCAGTCAGCCATCCCCAGCCCTGCCGCCACTAAACCTGCCAAACCCCACATCGGAGCAAGATCTGCAGGGATCCCATCCGTACCGAACACGGCCATAAGCGCGATAGCTAAGAAAAGAGCAGCCGCGCCGAGGATCGTAGCGATCTCGGTGAAAAAACGGGTGAGCACAGAGCTATAGGAACGACCACCGCGGCTGAGTTTCCTGCCGTGATGGATGAACATGCGAGAGGCGATAATCCCCCACGCGGCAAGAGTGACCAGCCCAGTAATGCCCACTGCAGCCAGCATCGGCACCGAATACGTCCCAGAACTGACGCGCAGAGTAAGCGGCGCGGCGCGGCGCTGCCGGTTGGGGTAGGTGCGTGCAAACGCGGTGGCAGCGTAGGACCCATCGAGGATGAGCGGTTGCGGAGAAGACGTGAAAAGTCCGCGGTCGAAGACAAGAGCAGAGTTGCGCTGTTGGGATTCTGGGGTGCGCCCTAGCCTGCCGATGACAGGGTAGGTATTTCCCTGGTAGGTGACTGTCTCACGGCCAGCGTGGTCAACAGTGGTGGCGACGTGACTGCCGACAAGAGCAACACCGCTCTCATCGGGGCGAGGCAACCGCCCCATATAGGTGGAGATAGGCAGCTGGGCGGCATCGGTGGTGGCAACAGCTTGGGCGGTGGTGATGTCGCGTTCGCCAGGCAGTGGCGCGAAGACTGAAAGGTCGTCTTCGGGGGTGGCTCTGGCTAAGAGCTCAGCGGCGACACCGTGCGCTTCAAACGCGGTAAGGGTATGGAGTTTGTTGCCCTCAGCGAAGGTGAGGGTGTGGTGTTCCTTGAATAGGAGAGTGCCGGTAACGAGAGCCAACGCGATAACTGCGATCACTCCCAGGACAAGTCGTTTGTGCCAAGTCATGGGCGCCTCGCCTTTGCTGCTAGGCCGCTGTGGTCAAGTGGGTTCCGCGCCAGCGTAGTGCTTTTCGTTTGTGGGATGTGGGGTGGGTCAGAGCAGACGCATTTTCTTACGTGGACGGAATTCAGGGATGACGTAGTGCTCAAAAAGCTCTAGACCAGTGGAGTCGTATGCGGCCTCGGGGAAGTACGCGATGGCGTAGTCCAGGCCGATGGCGCGCATTTCGTCAAGATAGTCACAAATTTTGTCTGGAGTCCCCACCAACGGTTGGGCCCGCAACTGTTCTACTTGTGCGTGTGCCTGCTCCGGGGTGATACCGCCGTCGATCATGCGGTTGCCGATAGTGCGCAGTCTTTCGTTAATGTCACTGATGTCCGCTCCAACGATGACGGTGTACGTGGCTGTGTGAGTGATGGTGGCCGGGTCTCGGCCAACATCAATGCAGTGGCGGGTAAGAACGTTGGTTTTGTGGGCGAACTTTTCGGCAGTGCCTTCGAAGTTGGTGTAGTCGGCGTGCTGGGCAGCCAGCCGCAAAGTTTTCTTTTCTCCCCCACCAGCAATACACACCGGAATGCCATTGACTGGTGACCCTGTCACTAACGTGCCTTGCAAGGGTCGAGGCTCAACGGTGGCGTTTTCAGCGATGTAATGACGCCCATCAAAAGTGACTGTGCCGGTAGTCCAGGCTTGCCGGAGAATCTGCATTCCTTCAGCAAGCATGCCGATGCGTTCACCAGCACTAGGAAACCCATACCCGTAGGCCAGCCATTCTTCTTCATACCAGCCTGCGCTTAACCCAACATCCAGGCGCCCTTCCGAAATGATGTCGACAGTGGCGGCCATTTTGGCCAAGAGCACTGGGTTTCGGTACCCCATGGTGGTGCTCATCTGCCCCAGCCGAACCCTGCCGGTTACTGCCGCGAGAGCGGCAGTAAGGATCCATGCTTCATGGGTGGGTTCGTTGGTGGGTTCGGGGACTGTGCGGAAGTGGTCATGCACCCAAATGGATTCCCACATGTTGTTGGCGTCGGCGGCGCGGGCTAGCCCTGCCATGACTCCCCAGTGTTGCGCCGCCGGAATCCCCACCAGATCCATCCGCCATCCTTGCGGGATGAACATTCCGAACCGCATGGTTATCGCCCTTTCGCGCTGCGTTTTTTAGGTGCGCGGCGGCCGGGCTTGGTCGTCGTGCGTGTCCAGTCTGCCTTGCCAGAACCGACACGGCTGCGAGCGAAACCACTTGTCCTCAATGGATATCCGTCTCATGTCGGACAGAATCGGGTCGATGAGGAGGCATTGGTCCGTCCTCGCCCAGCGGCGCACCAGCGAGGAGGGGAAATGGCGGTAGTCGATATGGTCGGTTCCTCTGGTCAACGGAACTGGCAGCCACCGCAGAGCGCGCAAGCTGCGCCCCGGTCGGCGTGGTTCCGCCTGACCCGGGTGTTATCGGTGTTGGCTGCCTGCAGTGGTGTCGCATATGGCTGGGTGTTAGCGATGCCGATCGTGGGACACAGGATTATCGACCCGTGGCCGATGTATTGGGGGTTCGCTGCTGCCGGAGCAGGCGCGTTACTGCTGCGCGGGTGGCGGCACCTGCCGGTGTATGTGGTTGCGGTGTTTGTGGGTTGCTGGAACGCCTCCCATATTTTTCGTGCGTCGTTGCCAGGTATGGCTGACACAGATAATGCTCGCGCCAGCGCTATCGCTGCCAGCTGTGTGTTGTGCGCTCTTGTGGGGTTGTTTCTGCATTCCCCGGGCGCGACTAGGTGGATGTGGCTGGCTATCACTGTTGCCTCGCTACCGATGGGCGTCAGCGAAGCCGTAACTGGCGTGCACCACTACACGTGGACAGGCGATCCGCATGCACCAGTAGCCATGTTTATTAATACGAACAATTACGCCACCATCCTTGTCCTGACCATTGGGATCACCCTTGGGTGGGCGACAGAACAGATAGGGATTCTGTCTCGACTGGCGCTCGTAGCAACCGCGGCAACCTGCATCTGGCTCACCTGGATGACCGGTAGCCGTTCATCTTTGATCGCTGTGGCCATTGTCTTGACTTCTGCTTTGGTGCTTGCGCTCACTCGCTCCAGCAATGCCCGCATGTGGTGGTCTCGGCTGCATCACCAACGACGTCACGCTGGCCCTCGCCCGCCGGCGGCACGCATCGTCAGTGCCATGTTCTCCCTGGTGATGGTCGTTGTTGTCGCTGCGGCGCTACTGCCATTCCGGAACGTGGTTTTAGCTGTTCTAAACCCCGGTGATCCTTCCACTATTCGTTCTGACAACCTCCGGCTCGAACTCATCCGGTTCGCGCTCAACCAGTGGAGTCAGCATCCATGGACCGGTGTCGGTGGCGGCTCCCTCACCACGCTGTGGCGGCTCCAAGATCCAGACAACCCCCGCCCTTTAACCCCCACACATAACGGGTTCGTGCAGCTCCTGGCCGAATACGGACTTCTCGCGTCGATCCCCTTGGCTCTTCTGCTCGCTTTCCTGATCTTCCGGGCATTTCCCCGTCGCAACGCCACATCAGCAGCACAACGTCCACGTGGCCTGGACCGCGCTGGCCTCCAGCATCTGCTCATCACTCACCTGGTGGCTTTCACTCTGGCAGGTGTACTCATCAGCAACCCCATCCCATGGATGCCGTGGTGGCTCATGCTCACCACAGCAACGATCTGCGCGATCCATCTACGCCGCCAGGCACCAGCGCCTGGACAGTCAGCAACCTGACAGGTCAGGAAACCCCCTCAACTTCACGTCAATACGTCTGCGTATCGGGCCTATTCATGCCGATGGAGGAATCAAGACCGCAGGAAAGGACCCCTCTCATGCTGATGCGCCCCCGCACCCCCCTGATCGCCGCCGCCCTGGCCACTTCTGTAACCCTCACAACCGCCTTCACTGCCACCGCCGACCCTGCACCCATCTCAAAAATCACCCATATCAACTGGACAACCCCGCCCACCCTCACCCGCATCGCTGGAACTGACCGATACAGCACCGCCACAGCGATCTCCCAAAAATATTGGCCCAACGGCAGCAGCACCATTTACCTCGCGAATGGCCTCAACCGCGCCGACGCCCTAGCTGCTGGTCCAGCAGCCGCACACGCCGAGGCTCCACTGCTCCTGACCACCCCCGACAGCATCCCTGAGACTGTTCTCGCCGAGATCCGCCGACTACAACCCACCACTATCTACCTCGTCGGCGGCACCAAAGCCCTCCCAGAACACCTCACCCAGCAGCTACGCGATATCCCCCACATCACCCGCATCTACGGAACCAACCGATACACCACCGCTGCGGCCCTGGCCGCAACCATCCCCCATCCCAGCAAGATCTACGTCGCCAGCGGCCACGACGATGACTGGCCCGATGCCATCACCGCCGGGGCAGCTGCCGCTGGCGAACACGCACCCTTACTCCTAGCCGCCCCTACTGGCCTACCACCCCAGAGCATCAAGCACACAGGCACCATCCACCTAGTCGGAAACACCAAACGTCTCACTCCTGCCATTCACAAAGCCATCCGCACCAACGCCCCCACAGCCAGAATCACGCACACTAGCGGCACCGGCAACAACATCTACAGCACCAACACCGCACTGATCAGCATCTCCCCCACACTGAGCAAAACCAGCACCGTTTTCTTCACCACTGGCACCCACTGGCCTGACGCCATCGCAGGCATTCCCGCAGCCGGTAAAGCATCCGCCCCCATCACCCTAACCACCAGCACCTGCATGCCCAACAGCACTGCCGACCTGCTCCGAGCGATGCCGCTGCGCTCAGCCATCCAACTCGGTGGAATAAACACCATCGATATCGCCAGCTTTGACGACCGCTGCTCCTGGTAAATCCACCCTTAACCACCCCCGCCACGACGAGCGCTGCACACCTTTATCTCATCGTGACCTTGCCGATAGGTAGTCCTCTGCTTCACCCCAGCGAACGGAATCGCTGAGGAACCAACCAGGAGGGTTCATGAACGCCGTAGCTCTACCCCAAACCGCCATCGAAATCCCCCTCAGCGAGCAAGAAGCAGCCATCACCACTGTGCGGGGCAACCACGCTAACGGCCTGCGCTTCATCGCCTCAGATATCGAACTGGCCCTCTTGGATAACCCCTGCACAGCTCAGCACGCCCTGGTAGCCCTTATCGCTAAAGAGATTGCCTCCAGCCACCCAGAAACCACAGTTATCCGTTACCCCACCCACACCTGTTGGGCGCTGCATGTCCCCACCACGGGGCGCACTTTGCTCATCACCCCCCACATCACCGAACGGGACGTCGATGCCATCTGGTGGCAGGCCACCTACCTCGATGACAAAGACACACCCACTATCAGCGAACAGCTGGGCAGCTCACCAGAAATGATCCACGTACTGCTCGACCTTCTCGGCGAGTAACACAACAGCCCACTCAGCCAGTAACCGAATCCACCCCAGTCACCCGACACTGCACAGGCTTAACCAAATCAGTACGCACCCCCTGGCCACGTTTACGCACTTGACGTCCCGGCTCCACACCACTGGCAATCAACGCCAACGAATCCACCCGCTTACCTTGGTGCATCACTTCCACCGAAGCAACGAAAGTCGCTGTCGCTGAACCGGAATTACGCACAGTAGCCTCTACTACCGCGCGCCCAGCCGGACTCACCTCACAGGTGTGTATCACGGCATCAGAAACACGAGTGGCGTCTTCAGGCCCTAACGCGGGCATCAAGTTCCCGGCCACCATCGTCGCTGCACTATCTGGATCATCCGACTCCGGCGGAACCGCTGAACGCGCACAACCTGTCACCGCCACCCACACCAAAAGCGCCACGCACACATAACGAACACCGCAGATAGCCCGCAGTGTTTTTTCAGAAACCATCGCATTCCTCGCCCAGAAGCATCCACTAACACTCGCACCTCTCCCCCTTGAGCAAACCCCAATGCCCCTTGTTTGAGAATGCGCTATCGCCACTTCAAGGTTAGCGAGGCCTCACACAATCCTCGCTCTGATGACGAAGACACGACGAAAAACATGTCATTTTTCCGAAAAGCGATCCCGCAATACCGTTTTCAAAACTTTTCCTTGAGCATTCCGAGGAAGTTCGTTCACAAACTCGATACGTCGAGGCCATTTGAAACGAGCCACTTTTCCTTCAAGAACAGAACGGAAATCATCCACACCAACACGTTCTTCACCATCTGCCGGAACAACAACCGCCGTCACAGCCTCACCCCACACATCGTCAGCCGTACCGATCACTGCGACCTCTACAACAACAGGGTGATCGAGAAGATGATGCTCCAGCTCAGCCGGATACACATTTTCCCCGCCGGTAATAACAACATCCTTGATCCGATCCACCACATAGTGGAACCCAGCTGCATCACGCCGACCCACATCACCAGTGCGGAACCAGCCAGCCTCGTCGATAGCTGCAGCGGTCGCCACGGGATTGTTCCAGTAACCAACGGTGATATTCCCGCCCCGTACCCAAATCTCACCTTCAGCTTCAGGGCCGGTCTGCTCCACTCCTTCATGCATGAGCTTGACGTCCATATACATGGGCACCTTGCCAACACTGGATGGATGAGTCGCAGCCGCATCGGGCGCCAACACCATGACACACGGCGCACACTCAGTCAGCCCATACGCAGGCACAACGGTGACGCCACGCTCCCCCAAGGTCGTCACTACCTGGGGCGGGACAGGAGCCCCGCCACACAAACACACCCGCAACGACGAAAGATCAGCCTCAGCGAACTCCGGCGCGCGCATCGTGGCCAAGAACATAGCCGGCACAGCCAGAAGTGTGTTTACTCGTTCCGTCTCGATCGTGGACAAGAAAGCTGCCGGCGTGAACCGCCGCATCACAACAACACGGCCACCGCGCTTCCAGGTCATCCCTACCGTGACGTTCAAACCAGCGATATGGAACAGCGGAGCCACCGCTAACGTGGTGTCTTGTGCCGTGACATGGAAAATCCCGAACAGCGACTCATCGTTCCACCACAGATTCGCATGTGTGAGAACAGCTCCCTTCGGGCTCCCCGTAGTCCCCGAGGTGTACATAAGCAGCGCCGGGTCATCGTTACGCACCAGCGCAGGAGCATCAATGGGTGCGCTGCCCCCCACAACTTCAGTGAACTCCTCCCACCCAGCACAAGGCTGGTCCACAACCAGCCGCACGCGCCCCGCCACGCCTTCGTGCCCCGCCGCAAACACACTGTCCAACAGCTGTGCACGAGGCGGATCAGCCACCACCGCGACAGCGCCCGAGTCAGCGAGAATAAACGCCAGCTCTTCTTCGGCCAATCGGAAATTCACCGGAAGCATGATCGCGCCGATACGACCGGCAGCAATCAGCGTCATCAACAACGCTGCGTGGTTTTCCCCCACATAGGCGATTCGGTCTGCCTGACGAACTCCCCGTTCACGCAGCCCTTGCGCTAACCGGTCCACCTCATCGCAGAGTTCACCGTAGGTCCAGGTGCGCCCCTCGAACGTCAACGCTGCCCGCTGCGGCTCTCTGCGTGCACGAGCTGTGAACCAACCGGAATAGGTCATGTCGGGCACGGTGAATCCTCCTCAGCACACGGACGCTCTCGCAGCGACGCTGGTCACAGTGTTTCACGCTGCTGCGCACCACCCCCCCAACGAAACCCGAACCTGACCCCATCTTTTTCCCGGTAATTAAGCAAACCTTCTCGTCACTTTTTTCATTCGAGTACTCAACATGCCCCCCGCAACAGCCGAATAAAACCTCGGATGCAGAACAAGCGTCCATAACTCCTGTGTTACCGAACATTCACGGTCCAGGGATGGGCCCATCGCAGAACTTCCTCCACCAAACAACCCAAGAAAGAACTGCGAGTCGAGCTAGGAAGGCTCCCACTATGCGTTCGTTTCCCGGCACGCTCATGCGTCCCAGTATCGCCATCGCCGCCGCCCTGACCCTCACCGGTGTTCTCGGCTCTCCTCTTGGCGCAGCAGCTTCAGATCGGACCACTGCATCCACAGCTGTCACTCATCAGGGCCCCCTGGCAAAAGCAACTCACGTTTATGGAGTCAACACCAAGAACGGCTCCCCCATTCAAGGCCTCACCGTGGAAGTGGCTGGCGCCCCGGTTGTCAGCGGCACCGCACCAAATGGCACCAACATCGCCACGAGTGCTCGCAAGAATCGCCAGTCGTTAACGAACCAGCTCCGCCAGGGCACAGATGCCAGCGTCCACGCCGCTGTCACCAGCACGGTTCCTCGATTGGGCACCGAGAGCGTCTATGACTCAGCCGTAGCTATTTCGCAGCGAGCCTGGCAACCAGGTAAAGCTGAGACGGTCTATATCACGCGGGGCGATCGGGTCACCGACGCTCTCTCGGCTGGTTCTTTGTCCGATGGCCCCATCCTTATGGTTCCTTCCACTGGCGCTGTGCCTGACAACGTCCGCCAAGAAATTGACCGTCTGGCGCCTTCTCAGGTGATCGCTTTGGGCGGTGAAAGCGCTGTCTCGGCCGAGACTCTGCAGTCTGCAGCTCAAGGACGTAACGTCAGTCGGCTCTCTGGCGCCAACAGCTACGAAACCGCTGCTGCCATCGCCCGCCGGGCTTTCCCCAACGGCGCTGAAGAGGTTTACCTTGCTGGACTTGGGCAGGTTGCCCGAAAGCAGATTCAGTCTTCGCCTGACGCTGCTGCGGCTGGTGCTCTAACAAAAGGTCCGGTCCTCCCTGTGCCCCACACCGGACAAGTTCCTGCTGCCATCAAAAATGTGATTGCTCAGCTGACTCCTCGCAAGGTGTACGCCCTCGGTGGCAGCAATGTCGTCACACCCCGCGCTTTGACCTTAGCGGCTGCTGGTCGCAGCACTGGGCGTTTAGCTGGTGTTGACCGTTACACCACGAGCGCAGCCATCGCTCGTCACGCTTTCCCCAGTGGGTCGAAAGTTGCCTACTTGGTTTCCACTTCGCGTTTGCAGGAAGCGGTCCTTGGCGGAACTCTCAGTGACGGCCCCACCTTATTTGTTCCTCCGGCAGGAGCTAAGTACAAGAAGCAAGCCTCGACGGTGGCTGGAGCGCTCAATGTTCTAGGTGTGCGCTATGTAGGTGCGCTGTCTCCAGCTTCGGCGCTGTCGAATACCGCTCTAGCTGCGGTGTTAACCAAGGCTCCGAATGTCACCGACAATCCGCTTCCGCCCTACCCTGGGGGAGACGACACCGTATCAACTCCGGCTCCAACACCAAATCCAGCCCCGGCAGGTGACACGTGTGAAAGTTTGGTCACGTCATTCCATCCAGTGCCCATGTCTTCGAAGTACTCGATTAAATGTGTGGACTCCATCGATAACAACCCGAACATTTTGGGTTTGACCACAAGTTACGTGTACACCGACACCGGGGAACTGGCGAACGGAGTTGTGGAGATTAACCGCAACCAGTCGATCACATCAGTGAAGCAAACCATCGCGCACGAACTGAGCCACGCCTACAGCTACGCCTACCTCTCTTCAACTCAGCGGGCCTGGTTTGTCACCGAGCTTCGGAAAGTTGATTCCGGTGTGATCAACAACGACTTTGGTGGAAGCGACTACGACCACATGCCTGCAGAGCAGTGGGCACGCGGACAAGCAAAGTGCGTCGGATGGGGCGACCCGTTTAACCGGCCTACAGCTTCCTGTTCTCTGATCAACGGCGCCATCAACTACGGCCGCTGATGACACGTCATTGGGGGGCACCCAACTTGGGTGCCCCCCAATGACGTGTCACTTATAGGCAGCGAGCGGCGGGGAAGTTAACTGAGCGGATGCGGGTGTGGAAGCTATATGCGGCACTGCTCTTGTTTTGTCTGGAACGGTGGCAAACGTGATTCCTGTGGCAGCAGTTAGCAGCATGGCTGCCAGTGCGCTTAAGGCGACGTTCGTCACCGCTCTAGGCGGCGTGACGATGTCCATCAGTCCTCCTGCAGGGCCAGGTGTATTTACTCCATCGCGTCACTTCACGGTCCCGTATTAATGGTGTTGGGTCGTGGCGGGTGCTCAGGCACGGTGACTGCGTTTGTTCCTGTATATGTGTCCTGGACGACAGGGCCAAGCATCACTACCAATGATGTGGAGAGTCTTTACCTCACCCAGAAGGATGGTTTAGAACTGTTCTTCTGCGTGGCATGAGGGGAGCGAATCATCACTGAATTCGCCCCTCCTCATGCGTTATTTGGATGGCTTAGTTATTTGGTTTGCTGCTGTGTTGTGTTCCGCGGCGTTTTGCGGGGCGTTTACGGCTTCGGCTTCGCCCTGCAGTGGGTGTGCCGTTGGGTGTGTGGCTACCGGCGTTCGTGCTGGTGTTACTTCGGGCGGGGCGGGGCTGTTCGGTTCCGTGGCGGGGTACGTTTTCGTTGTTGCGGGTAGCGCTGGGGCCTGCGCTGTCACGGCCTCGACCACGACTGCGGCCACGGCGGCCAGTTCCTTGGCCTGCTGGACGTTGTTTGGGGGTGGGGACCGGTGAGGTCCATGCACCGGGGAGGTTGGGTTCGCCGGGGACAAGCTCGGCGATGAGAGTGTGTTCTGGGGTGACGCGAGTGGTGGGCGCCTTGATTCCTGCTTTGCGTAGGAGGTCGCGCACGTCACGGGTTTGTTCGTCGGTCATCATCGTGATGACTGTTCCTGCTGCGCCAGCTCGGGCGGTGCGTCCGGAGCGGTGCAGGTATGCCTTGTGTTCCACGGGTGGATCGGCATGGATGACTAGGTCAACGTGGTCGATGTGGATGCCGCGGGCGGCGATGTCGGTGGCGACGAGGACGCGTGCATCTCCGGAGCTGAAGGCGGCCATGTTGCGGGTGCGTGCGTTTTGGGCGAGGTTGCCGTGGAGTTCGACGCTGGGCACTCCTGCTGCGTTGAGTTTTTTGGCCATGCGCTTGGCGCGATGTTTGGTGCGGGTGAATACGACAGCTTTGTCGGTGCGGGCCAGGAGGTTAACCAGCACGTCGAGGTGGTGTTCGTCGGTGACGTGAAGGACATGGTGGGTCATGGTGGTGACCGGTGATTGGGCTGAGTCAGCCTCGTGTGTGATGGGGTTGTGGAGGAATTTATCGACGAGTTTTTTGATGCCTGAGTCCAAGGTGGCAGAGAAGAGCATCCGTTGGCCGTCGTCGGGGGTGGCTTTGAGGATGCGGGTGACGCCGGGCAGGAAGCCAAGGTCGGCCATGTGGTCGGCTTCGTCGAGGATGGTGATTTCGACGTCGGAGAGGTCGGCGTGGCCTTGGTTCATGAGGTCTTCGAGGCGTCCGGGGCAGGCGATGAGAATGTCTGTGCCTTTGCGGAGGGCGTCGACCTGGGGTTTTTGTCCTACGCCACCGAAGACAGTGACGTGGGTGAGGTCGTATTCCTTGGCGAGGGGTGCCAGTGCGGTGTTGATTTGGGTGGCGAGCTCGCGGGTGGGGGCAAGTACGAGGGCGCGGGGTTTTTTGGGGCGCGCTTCGTAGTTGTTTTCGTCCAGGCCTACAACGAGGGGTAGGAGGAAGGCCAGGGTTTTTCCTGAACCGGTGCGGCCGCGGCCGAGGATGTCTGCGCCGTCGAGGGAGTCCGGTAGAGAGGCGGCTTGAATGGGTGAGGGCTTGGTGATGCCTTGGGCTGCGAGGATTTTTGTGAGTTCGGCGGGCACGCCAAGGTCGGTGAAGGTGTCGATGGACACTGTTTTGTCACTCCAAAGGAAAAGGGTCGATGCGGTCGGTTCTGCCTGCGCGACCTTGTTCCCTGGATGTTTACCTGGGGTTTGTGTGCGGCGGTTTTTCACACGCGATGGGGTGTGAGTGGGGCCGGGTCGCAGCGCAACGACATCTGGCTGGCATCGAAATGGTGCAGCTCGCGGCAGAACAGGGCGAGCACGTGTGGTCTACGTTACACGGTTAGGTTGGTTGGGGGTGGGGTGGTGTCGACATGGATGGGTGGCTGTGGGGGTTTTAGGGCTGGTGGGGGGCGGTGAGTGCGTGTGCGAGGTCGTTGATGTGGTGCAGGAGCATGGTGGGTTCTGCGGTGAGGTCGAGGCCGTGTCGGTGGATGGTGATGTTGGTTCCGGTGATGTGGTGGTGGCTGGTGGTGTTGGTGGTGTGGGGGTAGATCAGGTGGCCGTGGTTGAGGTTGAGTCGGGTGCAGTAGGTGAGCATTTGGTGGATGTCGGTGTGGGGGTTGGTGGTTTCTGGGGTGGGGTAGGTGGCATTGATGGCTGCGCTGGGGGTGGTGGGGGTGGTGTGCCAGAGCAGATCTGGGTTGATTTTGATGGTGTGTTCTTGGTCGAGCCATTGGCTGTTTTGTTGTTCGAGAGTGCCGTGGTGTGTGGGGGTGGCTTTGGTGAGTGCTTTGGTGATGAATCGGGTGAAGAGGTCGGGGAGGTTGAGGAGGAATCCGTCGGTGGGGGTTGGGCCGTGGTGGGCGTCGATGGAGGCGTTTTTGAGGATGAGTTCGCCGAGTCGTAGTGCGGGGATGTAGCGGGTGTTGAGGCGGCTGGGGCGCCAGTGTGGGGGGTTGTTGCTGGTGAGTCGGTGGGGGACGTCTGCCATGAGGAGGGTGAGGCGGTGCAGGGCGGTGCGGGTGGGGGCTGGCAGGTTGGGTAGGCGTAGGAGGCGGTCGGTGGTGGCGCGCAGGATGCGGTTTTCGGGGGTGTCGACGTTGTAGTCGTCGTATCGGATTTCTAGGGGCATGGGTAGGCCGAAGCGGCGTTGGAGTTGTTCGTCTGTGCGTAGGCGGCCGCGTAGGACTGGGGTGGCTTCTTCGATGGTGGTGTAGCCCTGGATGAGTCCTTGTTCGGTGGCGCGGGTGGCGGCGCGTTCGAAGGCAGTGGCCATGGCTATGTGTAGGTCGGTGTTGGGGGCGACGTTGACGTTGCCGTCTTGCCATCCGGTGAGGTCTTCGGCGTAGCCGAGGAGGAAGAGTAGGCGTGGGATGGGGATGGTGGGGGTGATGCGTAGTTCGATGGGGTGGTGTTTGCCGATGCGGGCGACTCCGACGTGGTTCCGGGGTGTGAGGGTCCAGGTGTTGGTGGCGTGTTCGGGTGTGAGGGTGACGAGTTCGCTGGTTTGGAGGTTGTGGACTTGGGTGGGGGTGAGGTGGATGTTGGGGGTGGGTTGGTTTTCGGTGAGTTGGAGGTGGAGGGGGGTTTGTGTGGTGGTGGGCATGATGGTTGTTAGTTGTCGGTGTCGGGTTTGTGGGTGAAGGTGTCGAGGCCGTAGCGGGCGTTGATGTCGATGTCTTCGCCGTAGTGGTATTCGACGAGGAGGGGGAGGATGGCGGTTCGCCAGGTGCGTTCGAGTCCGCCGGGGCGGCGTACTTCGGGGCGCATGAAGTAGCTGGGGCCGATGGCGAAGTCGGGGTCGTCGATGCGGGTGTTGAGTTCGTCGTGGAGGTCGGCGAGGGTTTCGTCGTGGCCGTTGTGTTTGAGCCAGCCGCGCAGGATGGTGTTGGTGGGTTCTTCTTGGGGGTGCAGGTGTAGGAAGGCGAAGCGGCGGCGCATGGCGGCGTCGACGAGGGCGATGGATCGGTCGGCGGTGTTCATGGTGCCGATGATGAAGACGTTGTCGGGGAGGGTGAATCCGGCTTTGTCGCCGGTGGAGTAGAGCAGGTCGATGGTTTCGTCGCGGTATTCGAGAAGGAAGTAGAGTTCGCCGAATACTTTGGCGAGGTTGGCTCGGTTGATTTCGTCGATGATGAGGATGTGGGGGGTGGCGGGGTTGTTTTTGGCGTTGTTGACGAGGCGTCGGAAGGGTCCGGGGGTGAGTTGGAAGCCGACGCGGCCGTCGTCGGTGGGGGGTGCGGGGCGGTATCCCTCGAAGAAGTCTTCGTAGCTGTAGGCGGGGTGGAATTGGACGAGGCTGACGTTGTCGGGGTGGGTGAGGTGGTAGGCGATTTTGCGGGCTAGGTAGGTTTTTCCGGTTCCGGGTGGGCCGTAGAAGATGATTTGGCGGCGGTCCCAGAGCAGGTCGATGGTTTCTTGGAGCCAGCGTTGGGAGACGTGGTTGGTTTTGGCGAGTTTGGGGGTGGCTTGTTTGAGGGCGGTGAGTTTGGGTTCGGGTAGGGCTGGTGGGGTGGGGGTGGGTTGTTGGGTGAGGAGGTTTTCGAGTTCTTGGATGTTGGGGGTGAGGTCGGTGAGGGGGTTTTGTGTGTTCATGGCGTTGGTGAGGTTGGGGGTGAGGTTGGTGTAGTCGCCGGGTGTGGTGGGGTTGTGCCAGGTGACGGCGCGGCGGAGTTCGGTGTGGTGGTTGGGGTTGGGGTGGGGTGCGGGGTCGCCGGTGATGTGGCCGAGGTAGTAGCCGGTTTCGGTGGTGGTGATGATGATGTCGTTGGGGTGGATGAGGTTGAGGAAGATGTTGAGTTGGGTGATGAGGTTGTCGCGGGCTTCGTAGGTTTGTTCGGGGTGGGTTTGGTTGATGTGGTCGCTGAGGTGGGCGCGGGTCATGTGGGGGTGGAGGTGGGGGGTGTGGGGGGTGGGTAGGGCGATGTAGCCGTGGGTGATCCAGGGGGTTGGGTCGTGGCCGGTGGTGGTGTTGTGGATGTGCCAGGCGTGGCGGGTGTGGGTGTTGAGGCCGAGGATGGTGGCGTAGTCGTGGCTGGTGATGCGGGCGGCGTGGCCGGCGTGGCCGGCGTTGTCGAAGGTGAGGCCTTCGTTGGTGAGGATGTCTTTGGTGTATTGGTTGTGGCCGTCGTGCCATTCGAGGTCGGGGTCGATGGTGCCGTTGGGTTGGAGGACGCGGTGGCTGGCGGCGTGGCCGAGGGTTTGCATGTGGGTGTGGACGGCGTGGGGGGTTAGGCCGGTGGTGTGGGCGAGGTCGTTGTAGGTGGTCCAGTGGCCGGGGGTGAGGGCGTTGAGGGCGCGGGTGAGGAGGGCGACTTCGGGGCTGGGTTGGGTTGTTTCGTTGTAGGGGTGGCGTTCGCGCCAGAGGCGGTCGAGTTCGTCGACGATTTGTTGGGTGGGGTAGTTGTAGAGGACGCGGCGTCCTGCGGTAGTGATGGTCCAGCGGTTGTCGTCTTTGGTGAGCCAGCCGATTTGTGCTGCCCAGTATGAGTCGAAGCGTGCGGTGACGATCCAGTGGGTGTTGCCGTATTTGTTTGTTGCTGCTTCGTGTGGTGTGGGGGTGAAGCGTTTTTCCATTTCGGCGATGACGTCGGAGGAGTGGAGGGTTCCTCCGGCGTTTTCGATGACGGAGAGCATGAGTGGTACCAGCACGTCGCGGCGGATCGTTTGCTTGGTGTTGATGGGGTAGACGTCCTCGACCATGTGTTTAGTTTGGCGTGTCGGTGGGTATGGGGTTGTGTCGGGTGTTTTTGGGTGGGCTGGTTTGGGTAGGGATTTTGTTGTGTTGGAGGTGTTTTGGTGTTGTTTGTGGTTTTTTGGGGTGGGGTTTGTGGGGTGAAGTTCGCGGTGTTGTGGGTCGTGTGGGCGTAGCGGACGCACGAAAGGAGGGGCTCTCCGGACGCAAAGCACCTCCCGTCCGGGGAGCCCCTCCTTTGTAGGGGTGTTCTTATTTACCGTCGTATCCCTTTTATTCGGGTGGCTTTGCTAACCCGATGGGTGAGGTGGACGGATTGTGGGGGTGCCCCTGGCGGGCTGGGGTTTCACCCTGCCAGGGGCGTGTCGTTGCCGTTGTGAGCGCGTCAGTTGACGAGCTGGCGAGCGGCGTTGACGAGGGCGTCGGCGATGACGTCGGTTCCGCCGACGGGGGTGACGTCGGTGAACAAGGTGTTGTTTGCCCGCAGGAAGTCTTGCGTGTCTGCGGGGAGCTTGTTCCCTGCGGTGAGGGCCAGAGCGTTGCCTTCAGCGGCTGCGCGGGGCGCCAAGGCAAGTGCGTCAGCCCACTTGGTGTCATCGGCTTGGCCGAGTGAGTTGTAGCCACCGTTGACGAGGTAAGGCGTCGTGCCGGTGCGTCCGAAGCCAGGCTCGGTGTTGGTGGAGCTGGCGGTGGCGCTCTTCACGAGGAAGTTACCGATGTGCTCGGCGGTGTTGAACCGGTTGGTGCCTGCTAGGCGGGTGACGTCGGTTGCGGACTGTGTGGCGAGGGCGTCAGGCAGTACTGCGGCGCCTCCCACGAAGATGGTGCGGCCGATGTTGAAGCCTTTGAGCTGGCTCATGGCTTCGGGGCGGAAGGTTGAGGCGCTACTGGTCAGGATGATCGGTAGGCCAGTTCCTGCCGTGGTGATTCCGGTCTGACCACCGACGAGCGGGCCAGCGGCCAGGGCGTCCCAGGGCTTTTCACCGTTGGCGATGATGGCGCTGGGTTTGGCTGCCTTGCCGTAGGTGCCGACGGTCATGCCCACACCCGAGCTGGTGGCGGCGTAGGAGTTCACGACACGGTTGGTGTCGTAGCGGTTGGTGCCGGACAGGCGGGTGACCTGAACCTTGCTGGTACCAGTGGTGGTGAGGGTCGTCTTGTCGGTCGGGGTGGTCCAGTCGGTGGCGGTGAGGCCAGCGAGCTCGTTGGCAACAGCGGCGGAGACAGCGGTTTCACCACCGACGATGAAGGCTCGCTTGGCGCCGTGGTTGTACATGAAGTCCTTGACCACCTGGGGGGCGGTGTCGGGCTGCACGAGCAGGACGGGAGCCTTCTTTTCGTAGGCGAGGTAGGTCGCAGAGAGGGCGTCGGCGAAGTTGTTCTTCGCACCGGATGCGATCACAACGTTGTCGGTCTCGGCGTTGGCGTACTGGCCGTTGGCGACCTGCAGTGCGGTCTCGTAGCGGCTGGCACCGGAGACGCGGTTGGCGTTGTTGGTCAGCGGGATCATTGCCATGGAGTTGGCGGTGTCAACAGCAATGTCAGTTTGGTTGACGTTGGTGCTGGTGAGTGGGCCAGCTGGCGGGGTGATGGCACCGAGGGTGTTCACCGCGATCTTGACCTGGGTCTGGCCAGCGATGGGGGTGACGATTGCGCCGGAGACCACTGCGCGCACAGCTGCGTCAGGCACCTGGGCATCAGCAACGGTGATGACGCCGTCAGCTGGGGCAACCTTCTCTGGGGTGGTGTTCAGGGCGTTGCCGGAGGCGTCGTAGAAGGTCACGGAGACCTGGTCGGTGGCCGTGGTTGCCGTGGCGGGGTCAATGGTGAGTTTGAAGTCACCAGCGCCGAAGGTGCCAGAAGTGGCGCGGACCTCTACGTCGCCCAGGGCCTGAGCGGTTGGCGTCGTGGAGTTGATGAGAGCGGAGCTGGAGGTGGTGATGGCGGTCCGCGAGATGTAAGCCGGAACGGTTTCGGGCTTGGCTGCTGTCGAGCCGCCGAAGAATCCGTCGCGGACTGTACCTGCAGCGTCGTGAGCAGATGCGGTGACAACAACTTCACCGTTCGTTCCACCAGCAGCCTTGGAGCCAGCATTCACCTTCAAGCCGCTGAGGGTCACTACGAACTTGGCGTTGAAGTTGGAGGCGTCAACGCTGGAGTTGAAGGTCAGACGAATGGTCTTGTCGCCGTAGGCTCCACCGACGATGGTGGGGGTGATAGACGGTGCCGTGGGGGCAACGTCTGAACCAGTGGGGGCGAAGTTGGCAGCCTGGCCCTGAGCGGCGTTGTTCGCAGCTGGGGAGGCGGGGCTGGTGGGGTTGACAATCGTGCCTGTGGCTTTAGGGCCGTCAACCTTGATCGAGGGCAGGCCTGCCCAGGTCACGCGAGCGTTCGGGTCGACCTGCTGAGGCAGGGCGAGGTCGATGTAGTCGCCCTTCTGATAGGTGGCGGGAACGGCCATGACGATGTCACCGACAGCCTGCGAAGACTGACCGGCGATGACTGCCTTGGCGCCTTGCGTGCCCTCGGTGGTCACGCTGGTGTCCATGAGGCCAATCGAGCCGGTCTTGGCGACCTCGGGCGTAGCGTCCGGGGCTTCCCAGGCCATGGCGGCGGGGCCGAAAGCGGTGGCGACGAGGACGGTGGCGCCGAACGCGGCGATTCCACGGGTACGCAGCTTGGCTGCAGAGTTCACTTGAGCCTCCTGAAGGCGATGCTGTGAAAGAACTCGGTTTAGTGGTGAATAGGCCCCACCAAATATGAAGGGGACTTTCACAAAGGGCCGACGGGACGCTATGGGGAAACGCAACTCCGTCATTCCGGCCACAACATCGAATGTAGCCACAAAACCGTTACCCGCAATCCCCGCGACCACCCCACCCCGTTCATACGAAAAGAAACCAGAAATAAGTAAATAGAAATTTTGCGCGCGGTCGGAGAAACACTAATGAACCTGAGGAAAAAAACTCACCGAAACCCCTCAACCCCACACCCACCAGCACCTATACGCTCTCAACTCTGACTGAACAGCCAGCACACAGGAACAAAAACCTCATCCAAGAACCACCTGTAAACCACCCGAAGGAAACTCAAAATTTACTTAAAAACCACCACATCAACACACTCAAACTTGTCGACAAGGAACGACCAAATAATGAAATGAACGAACACCCAAGTCACCCGTCCATATTCACTCACAAAAACCACCCAACGAACACAAAAAACTAAACACACGCCCTGAACACACGTCCACAAAAACACAACTTCACAACCCCTCACCCCTTTCAGACACAACCCACCTCCCCTGCTCACAAACCCCCTGACACACTAAAAACACCACCATCCCCACCCCACCGAGGTCACCCAGTGCGTAAAGCCATCGCCACCATCTCCATCGCCGGCACCCTCACCCAAAAACTCTCCGCCATCGCCGCAGCCGGCTACGACGGCATCGAACTCTTCGACAACGACCTCATCGCCAGCCCCCTAACCCCCACCGAAATCGCTCAACGCTGCAGCGGCTTAGGCCTAACCATCGAAATATTCCAACCCCTACGCGACATCGAAGGATGGCATCCCGATCACTTCCCCGCCGTCCTGCACCGCCTCCGCCACAAATTCACCACCATGCAACGCCTCGGCGTACACCTAGCCCTGGCCTGCTCCAACGCCCTCCCCACCGCCATCGACAACCCCGACCTACGCGCCCACCAACTCCACCACGTCGGAAACCTCGCCGCCGACCACGGCATCACCATCGCCTACGAGGCACTCGCCTGGGGCACCCACATCAACCGCATCGGTCACGCCTGGAAAACCGTCACCGACACCGACCACCCCGCCATCACCCTGGCCATCGACACCTTCCACATCCTCTCCCGCGGCGATACCCCCACCGCCCTCACCAACATCCCCGCCAACCGCATCGGCTACATGCAAATCGCCGACGCACCCCACCTAGACATGAACGTCCTCACCTGGTCCCGCCACCACCGCTGCTACCCCGGCCAAGGCGACCTCAACCTCGTCGAACTCGTCGGCACCGTCATCGACCTGGGCTACCGCGGCCCCCTGTCCCTCGAAATCTTCTCCGACATCGTCCGCGACGCCAACCCCCGCATGAACGCCCTCGACGGCATGCGCTCCCTACTCATCCTCGAAGAACAACTCCGCCACCGCCGCAACCACCAAACCACCGCCGGCCACCCCACCCCCACCATCGACCTCTTCGACCCACCCCCACCACCTGAACGCGTCAACCCCGCCTTCATCGAAATCGCCATCAGCACCACCGACAACGACGACCTCAACCCCACCACCAGCATCACTTCCCTCCTCAAAGCCCTCGGGTTCCACCACGCCAGCACCCACACCACCCGCCCCGTCCAGTGGTGGAGCAACGGCAACGCCCACATCTGCCTCACCACCCTGCCCACCCCCACACCACCAGCAACCCGCCCCTACATCTCCGCCATCGCCCTCGAAGTCGACCACGTCCGCGACGTCGCCACCCGCGCCACCGCGCTCCTATGGCCCCCCGTCACCCACCGCCGCGGCCGCTACGACTCCGCCCTCCCCGGCATCGACGCCCCCGGAGGCCTTCACGTATTCCTCACCGGCCCCGAAAACGCCGACGACGACTGGCGCAATGGCTACCCCACCCCCACACCACCATCCCACCAGGCAACACTGACCGGAATCGACCACATCGGCACCACCACCCCACCCACCCTGCACCCCGCCGAACAATCCTTCTACCAATCCGTGTTCAACCTCCAACCCGGCCCCACCAGCGAATTCATCCGCCCCATCGGCCGCCGCCTCAGCCGCCCCTACCGCCCCACCCACGGCGACCTACGCATCATCCTCGCCAACGGCCACACCCACTCGACCATCGACCAAATCGCCTTCAACTGCGCCGACATCACCACCACCATCACCACCGCACGCAACAACGGCATCCGCTTCCTCCCCATCCCCGCCAACTACTACGACGACCTCCAAGCCCGCTATAACCTCGACACCACCACCATCAACCATCTACGCCACCACAACCTCTACTACGACCAAGACAACAACGGCGGTACCCTCCTACACACCTACATCACCACCCCCGGAAACAACTTCATCATCGAACTCCTCCAACGCAACAACGGATACAACGGCTACGGCGAACCCAACACCCACATACGCCTCGCCGCCCAAACACACCACCAGCCCTAACCCACCCCACCAGCACCCTACTGCCCCAACAACACTCCCATAGCTACAAGACGGCGCGCCTAAATCCCCACCAACGCCCACTACCCACAAAAAGTTGTCAGACTGCACCCAAGCGTGGCCAACGGGGGCCACACAGCACGGGAGGCACCCATGAGTCACGACCTCACACACATCGCAGACCAAGCAACCACCAAGGTCCGCCAATGGCTCACCACCAGCGCCCAACACACCATCACCGAACCCGGCGCAGCCCGCCTCGCCGCAGTGCTCTCTGACCCCAACGGCCTCGAATTCACCGTCGGATTCGTCGACCGCGTCATCCGCACCGACGACCGCCGCGCAGCCGCCCACGCCCTCGCCGAACTCGGCAACATCACCCCCCAAACCCTCTCCCACCTCGACCGCGCCCAAATCAACGCCGGCTCACTCCTAGCACCCACACTCCCCAACATCGTCGTACCCGCCGCAAGCACCCGCATCCGCCAAATGGTCGGCCACATGATCGTCGACGCCCGCGAGCGCCACCTCGACCGCGCCATCAGCAGCCTCACCAAACAAGGCAACCGCCTCAACATCAACCTCCTCGGCGAAGCAGTCCTCGGCGAAGAACAAGCCACTATCCACCTCGATGAAACTCGACGACTTCTCAGCCGTGACGACGTCGACTACGTCTCCATCAAGGTCTCCTCCATCGCCTCCCAAATCTCAATGTGGGGATTCGACCAAACCGTCCAATACGTCACCGAACGCCTCACCCCCCTCTATCTCGAAGCATCCCGCGCCCCCGCAGGCACCAAATTCATCAACCTCGACATGGAGGAATACCGCGACCTACGCCTGACCGTCGAAATCTTCCGCCGCCTGCTATCCACCCCCGAAACCAAAAACCTCGAAGCCGGCATCGTCCTGCAGGCTTACCTGCCCGACGCCCTCGGCGCTATGCAAGAACTCGCCGAATTCGCTAACCAACGCGTCACCGACGGCGGAGCAGGCATCAAAGTCCGCCTCGTCAAAGGCGCCAACCTCTCCATGGAACGTGTGCACGCCGAAATAGCCGGCTGGCCCTTGACAACCTGCCCCACCAAAACCGACACCGACGCCAACTACAAACTCGTCTTGCACTGGCTCCTCAACCCCGAGAACATGCGCGGCCTACGCATCGGCGTCGCTGGCCACAACCTCTTCGACATTGCCTTCGCCCATCTTCTGGGCACCGAACGCGGCGTCACTGACCGCATGGAATTCGAAATGCTCCAGGGCATGGCTTCCAGCCAAGTCGAAACCATCGGCAACGATCTAGGACGCCCTCTGCTATATGTGCCAGCTGTCCGCCCCGAAGAATTTGACGCCGCCATCTCCTACCTCGTACGCCGCCTCGAAGAAAACGCCGCTACCGAAAACTTCATGTCCGGCATCTTCGATATCACCCCGGACAACCCCACCTTCCAACGCGAAGAAAAACGCTTCCGTGAATCCCTGAGCGCGCTGCAGCACATCCTCAACACCCGCGGGCACACACCCCCACCACCCAACGACCAACAGAACCGCGCCACCGAACAACTCCCCGACCCACGCCCCACCGCCGAGCTGCTCCCACCTTTTACTAACGAACCTGACACCAATCCGGCTCTGCCCGGCAACCAAACCTGGGCACGCGAAACCATCCAACGAGCCACCCCCGAATGGCTCAACCAGCAAACCACTCCTGCCCCCCTGCACCTCAACGACGTCGACGACCTCGTCGAAACCACCCGCAAAGCTGCCCACGAATGGGCCGCCCGCCCCGCACTCGAACGCGCCCACATCCTCTACCGCGCCGCTGACATCCTCGCCCACCGCCGCAGCCACCTCATCTCCCTCGCCGCCGCCGAAGCAGGAAAAACCATCGGCCAAAGCGATCCCGAAATCTCCGAGGCCATCGACTTCGCCCGCTACTACGCCCACAGCGCCCTCGAACTCGAGGGCATCACCGACGCCACTTTCACCCCTGACCGCGCTGTCCTGATCACCCCTCCCTGGAACTTCCCCATAGCCATCCCCGCTGGCTCCACAATCGCCGCCTTGGCTGCAGGAGCAGGTGTCATCCACAAACCTTCCGCACCCACCCCACACTGCTCCGCCGCCATTGTCGAAGCACTATGGGACGCAGGTGTCCCCCGCGATCTGCTCCACGTCATCGCCCCCGACGAAGGCGACGTCGGCCGAGCACTGGTCACCCACCCAGGCATCGACCGCATCATCCTCACCGGCGCCTACGAAACCGCTGCCATGTTCTCCTCATGGCGCCCCGGCCTAACCATCAACGCTGAAACATCAGGCAAAAACGCCATCATCATCACCCCATCAGCTGACCGCGACCTGGCCACAGCTGACCTAGTCAACTCCGCTTTTGGGCACGCTGGCCAAAAATGCTCCGCAGCGTCCTTGGCCATCTGTGTCGGCAGCGTCTACAACTCCGAACGCTTCCGCCGCCAACTCGTTGATGCAGCAAGCTCACTCATCGTCGATCTGCCCCACAACCTCAGCGCCACCGTAGGGCCCCTGACCGAAAACCCCAGCGATAAGCTCCACCGCGCACTGACCACCCTCGAACCGGGCGAAACCTGGCTGCTGAAGCCACGTCAACTCGATGACACCGGACGCCTCTGGAGCCCAGGCATCAAAGACGGCGTCAAGCCCGGCTCTTTCTTCCACCACACCGAAGTTTTCGGCCCTGTTCTTGGACTCATGCACGCCGAAAACCTCAACCACGCCATCGCACTTCAAAACGATGTCGATTACGGCCTCACCGGAGGCATCCACAGCCTCGACGCCGACGAGGTCCGCACCTGGCTCGACCAGGTCCAGGCCGGTAACGCCTACGTCAATCGAGGCATCACCGGCGCCATTGTTCAGCGCCAATCGTTCGGCGGCTGGAAGAAATCTTCAGTTGGGCTTGGTTCCAAGGCAGGCGGCCCCAACTACGTCATGCTCATGGGCACCTGGCACGACACCGACACCACCAGCAGCACCCCCACATCCCCTGCGCCTGTAGTCACGCAATTGGCTACTGCGGCCCAGCTTGACGAAAACGACACAGCCTGGCTGGCAGCTGCCGCTGCCAGCGATAGCCGTGCCTGGGAAAAAGAGTTCAGCACTCCTCGTGACCGGACCGGCCTGACATCTGAAGCCAACCTTTTCCGCTACCGTCGCGCCGATGTCGCGCTGCGCATCAGCCAAGACGCACCCGCCCGCGAAATAGCGCGCGCAGCACTGGCTGCACACACCACTGGCGCTCGGGTGCTTATTGCCGCGCACCCTCAAGTAAGCAGCACTGTCAAAAACCTGTTGGAGCACATCGAGCAGACGCTTCCTACCCCACCTGTTCGCTGGCTCGATGACACTGGTTTCGCTGACGCCCTAGCAAACACCAGCCTGGATAGCGGTATCGGGGCACGGGTACGCATCATCGGTTCCCTTCCCGATCTTGTAACAGAACGGCTTGCTTCACGTCCTTCCGTGGCTTTGCTCGCTGACCCCATCACTGCCTCAGGACGGGTAGAGCTACGCAACTGGGTGAAGGAGCAGTCTTTGTCGATCCCACTTCATCGGTTCGGTAACGCGTCAGGGCCTTTCCATGCCCTCGCAGCTGAACTCAGCACACCAAGCAAAAACTAAACATCGCACGACAAATTACCGGCCCAAACGATGGGCCGGTAATTTTTCACGCCCTTTTAGAATGACTTTTTACTGCAGAGCGAAAGCGCGTGTACTCTTATCACCCACACTTTCAAATCTCGCCCACCATGCGAGTCAACTACGTGATCGGAGTCCCCTCGTGCGAGCCCTAGCGATTACCGCTGTTGCAAGCATCACTTTCACTGGGCTTGCCTGCCAAACCACTTACGGCTACGAAAGAATTCCAGATAAACCTTCCACCGTCACATCAACAACTATCAATGTTGATAAACAAACCACGTCACCGGATACGCCTTCTAAAAGAGACAAAGACCCTGGCAACTCTGGAAGAACAGACAGGCAAAGCCCTAGCCCCACCCAAAGCACGACAGGCTCTCCTCGCCCCACTTCCACTGGAACACCGAGCACCTCCGCCACCGCCTCACCGGTACCCACTCCCCCAAAAAATGACACTCAAAGCCACGATGAAGAAGAGTTGGAACGACCAATGTGGCTTAAGTGCAGTGTCGGAACTTCAACGTCGGCTTTCGGTGGCGCTGTTGCTGCAGCCACCCTCGGCTCTGCGGTACCTGGCTTGGGGACGGTATCAGGGGCTCTTATCGGTGGTATCTCCGCAGGGGCAGTTGGTGCAGCTGCGAACTGCTTCGACTAACTCAATCATTAAAGGAAACCGATGAAGAACATTACTCGCCGCAAACTCGGTTACGCCTCCCTTGTTGCAGGGATTATTGTCGCAGTCGCGCATATTGCAATCGGAACTAACCTAGTTTCAATTTCACCAATTCTTGCAATGTGTTTCATTAGTTTTATTGTCGGCGCCAGGAGCCCCAAAGACACAAAAACAGCGGCAGCAAAATCAGAAAAAGAAACAACATCAGCCGTACCTGCGTCACCCACCCCAACTGCTACCCAGTAAATAAATAAAAACTGGACCAGTCGGAAGTTTTCTTTCAACCATACATGCAGGTCCAGTCGCTCTTACTGCACAACATGTATGTGGCGGACACCGGAAACCCAATGCCCGCCACTTTCACACTGATCGCACGTGTCAGAACGGCACCCCGCACTCCAAGATGACATTGGCGTACGGGCTTTGTTCACCAGTTCGTACCGCAAACGCCACCCGAGGAAGCATCGCTTTTAGTTCCTCATGCAGGACCGTTACTTGCTCACCGAGCTGTCCTGCACGCTGGGAAATCCATTGCCCTGCCACTTCATCAAAAGCCTCATGCGCCACCGTGTGACGTTGCACTACAAGCTCACTCAACAACGCATCAAGGGCCGCTGTAAACGGGACCATCCCAGGCGCCATAGCTAGGTCGATCACCGGAATCGACCGCGGCAATGGCAAACCACTATCTGCGACTGCAATCAGGTCCGTGTGCCCTAAAAGAGCTATCTGTCGTGACAACTCAGCATGCAAAATCCCTGACTTTTTCACGCAAGCTCCTCCCACCCTGGGTAGGAGTGTTGTGTTCCCTCGGCTCCGACGGCACGAGCTGCCGCAGAGTTCGCGGCGGTAGCTGCTTCAACCAACGACATTCCAGTAGCCAAACCCGCAGCAACAAAACCGACGAAACAGTCACCTGCCCCCGTAGTATCAACCACCTCGACCGTCTTGCCTGGTACATGTTCTTTCCCCTCAGCGGAGGCAACGAGAGCACCTTGCCCGCCGAGAGTAATCACCACTGATTCAACGCCTGCCTGCAGTAGCCGATCTGCCACATTTTCAGCCATCTCGTACACGTCTTCAGCAAGCACGCCCCCCGCACGTTGTGGGTCCACGATGTCTGCTGCAGCGAGTGCTTCGTGTTCATTGACCACGAGTGGGTTCGCAGCCAGAAGGGTCGCCGAAGCCACATCGACAATAGGGGCAAGGTTAATCACCGGACGGGCCCCAGCAGCCACAGCGGCAGCAGCTGCTGCATCGATCGACTCCACGGGAATCTCACCTTGGAGTACGAGAACGTCAGTATCCCGAATAGCAGGTACATCATCAGGAGTAACTTTCCCGTTAGCTCCTGGGATAACAATGATGAGGTTCTCACCTTGACCCGAAACGGCAATGATGGCAGTGCCAGTCGGCCCTGGGGATACTTGTACGCCGGTGCAGTCCACTCCAGCTTTATTCAAAAGGGACAGCGCTACCTCAGCATTGGCATCCTCGCCGACAGCTCCCACCATCGTGACCGAAGCACCCGCAAGCGCGGCTGCGACGGCTTGGTTGGCGCCTTTTCCTCCGGGGCGACTGAAGCCACCGGTGCCTAGAACTGTTTCGCCGGGCATAGGGTGGCGTTCCACTCGGGCGTAGAGATCAGCGTTGAGGGATCCGAATACGACTACTCGTGAGTGTGATGTGTTCTCGTGGTTATTGGTCATTTGAGGAACTCGCTGACGTTGTCTTTGGTCACGATCTTGACCGGGACGGGAATGTTTTTCTCTACTTTTTGTCCGCCGATAACTTTGAGTGCGTTTTCAACAGCTACTTTGCCCAGTTCTGCGGGCTGTTGAGCCACGGTTCCGGCCATTTTGCCTTCTTTGACTGCTTTGAGGGCGTCTGCGGTTCCGTCGAATCCGAATACGTGAACGTCTTTTCCTGCTTTGGCTCCGAGTGCTTGGATTGCGCCGAGGGCCATTTCGTCGTTTTCGGCGAAGATGCCGTTGGTGTCGTCGTGTGCTTGAAGCAGGTTGGTGGCGACGTTGAGTCCTTGGGTACGGTCGAAGTTGGCGGGTTGGGCAGCGGCGATGCTGATGCCGGAGGCAGCTTTAATTCCTTCGGTAAACCCTTGCCCTCGGTCTCGGCTGGCTGATGTGCCGGGCACTCCTTGGAGGTGGATGAGTTTTCCTTTTTCTTCCATTGCTTTAGCTAGTGCAGTTGCGGCGTCTTTTCCGCCGGTGATGTTGTCGCTGCTGACGAGAGTGGCGATATCTGCGCCGTTGACTGCGCGGTCTACGGCAACGACAGGGATTTTTGCGTTGATGGCAGGTTTTACAGCTGCGCCAGCGGCATCAGAGTCGACGGGGTTGATGATGATGGCTGAGGACTGGCGTGTGACTGCGTCAGCGATTTGGTTGGCTTGGGCTGCGGGGTCGTTTTGTGCGTCGACTACGTTGAGTGTGGCTCCTGCGGCTTCGGCGGCTTTTTGAGCTCCGTCGCGTAGGTCTACGAAGAATGGGTTGTTAAGGGTAGATACGGCCAGGGTGATTGTTTTTCCTGTGCCAGCTGCTGAGCTATTTCCTGCTGGTGCGCGGTTGCAGGCGCTGGTCCCCAGGGCGAGGACGCCGATAGCACTGGCGGCGATGATGGTTCGGAAGATGCTGCGTGACATGGTTTCTCCTGGTGAACTCTTCGTTGAGCCCGAGAGGGGCAGGCCGGGCATGCCTGTTTTTAGGGTGTTATTTGCGGTTGCGGAGTACGTCGATACCGACGGCTGCCGCGATGACCAGGCCGATGACGACCTGTTGCCAGAATGCGGTGACGGATAGGAGGTTGAGCCCGTTGCGGATGACGGCTAGGACTAGTGCTCCGATGAGGGTTCCGGTGGCTTTTCCTGATCCGCCGGTGAGGCTTGCTCCGCCGATGACGACTGCGGCGATGGCGTCGAGTTCGTATCCGGTGGCGGCTTGGGGTTGTGCGGAGGCTAGTCGTCCGGCAAGGAGGAGTCCGGCGATGCCGGAGTACAGGCCAGAGAGTGCGTAGACCGATGCGAGGGTTCGTTTGACGGGTAGTCCGGTTAGGCGTGCGGCTTCTTCGTTGCCGCCGATTGCGTAGAGGGATCGTCCGAAGACGGTGCGGTTAAGGATGAATGCCGTTGCTGCCCAGGCTAGGAGTAGTACGAGAATGGGAACGGGGATGGGGCCGAGGTTGCTTCCGAGCCAGTTGACGGCTTCGGGCATGAGGATGGGACGGCCTTCGGAGATCACCAGGGCGAGTCCTCGGGCTATGGACAGCATGGCCAGGGTGGCAATGAAGGCGGGGAGTTTGCCGTAGGCGACTGCGGTTCCGGTGACGCTGCCTGCGATGAGTCCCATGAGTGGGGCGAGGATGAGCGCTAGGGGGCCGGGCATTGCGCCGGTGGTGACCATCCAGCCTGCGCCGATGGCTGATAGCGCGGCGATTGATCCGACGGATAGGTCGATTCCGGCGGTGACGATGACGTAAGTCATCCCGAATGCGATGACGGCTGTGACTGCGGCTTGTACGCCGACGTTGAGCAGGTTGGGGATGGTTAGGAATGCGGGGGTGGCGATGAACATGATGAGGCATACCAACGCGAGTCCGACGATGGCGCCGTTGTTGGATAGCCAGGTGCTGAGTGTTTTTCCGCGGCTTGGTGCCAGGGTTGGTGTTGCGGTTTCAGCGGACACGGGACGACTGGACCTCCTTTACGGCCAAGTGCATGACCGCATCTTGGGTAGCTTCCGCGGCGGGAAGTTCTCCGACTATGCGTCCGTGTGCCATGACGAGGACACGGTCGCTCATACTGATGACCTCGGGGAGGTCGCTGGAGGCGAGGAGGACTGCTCCACCTGCCTGGGTGATGGTGTTGATGAGTTCGTAGATTTCGACTTTTGCTCCGACGTCGACGCCGCGGGTGGGTTCGTCGAGGAGGAGCACGGTTGATTCGGCCATGAACCAGCGGCCGAATACGACTTTTTGTTGGTTGCCTCCGGAGAGTCCGCGGACGGGTTGGTCGATATTTGCCATGCGGATGCGGAGTTTTTTTGCGACGTCTTGGCCGCGTTTGCGTTGTCCGGTTATGTCGGCGAGTCCGGCTTTGCTGGTGGTTTCGAGGGTGGCGTAGCCGAGGTTTTCGCTGACGGGGGCGTTGAGAACGAGTCCTTCATGTTTGCGGTCTTCGGGGACGAGCCCGATTTTGGCTGTGACTGCGGCGGCGACGTCGTGTTTGCGTAGGGGTTTTCCGGCGACATTGATGTTTCCGTGGTGGTATGTGTCGGCGCCTGCGATGGCGCGGAGCACTTCGGTGCGTCCGGCGCCCATGAGGCCAGCGAGGCCGACTACTTCGCCTGCGCGCAGTGTGATGGAGATGTCTTCGAATGCGCCCTCTCGGGTGATTTCGTTGACTTCGAGGAGTGTTTTTCCTGGTTGGCTGGGTCTGCGGGGGTAGAGGTCTTCGATGTCGCGGCCGACCATGAGTCGGATGAGTTCTGGTTCTTCTGCTGTGGAGGCGACTGTTTCGACGGCTGTTCCGTCGCGTAGCACTGTGATGCGGTCTCCGATTTCGGTGATTTCGTCGAGGTGGTGGCTGATGAACACCATGGCTACGCCTTGTTCGCGTAGTTCGCGCATGACGGTGAAGAGTGTGTCTGTTTCTGCGCGGGTGAGGGCCGCGGTTGGTTCGTCGAGGATGAGGATGCGTGCGTCGATAGCGAGTGCTTTGGCGATTTCGACCATTTGTTGACGGGCGACGCCGAGGGTGCATACGGGGCGGTCTACGTCGATGTCTAGGCCGATGCGTTCTATGGCTTTGCGTGCGTAGTGGCGCATCTGTTTGCGGTTGACGAGCCCGAAGCGGGAGGGGGTGCGTCCGAGTGTGATGTTTTCGGCGACGCTGAGGTTGGGGACGAGGTTGAGTTCTTGGTGGATGGTGGCGATTCCGAGGGCTTCGGCGTCGTTGGTGTTGGTGATGCGTACGGTTTTGCCGTTGACTTCGATGCTGCCTTTGTCGGGTTGGTGGACTCCGGCAATCATTTTGATCAGTGTTGATTTGCCGGCGCCGTTTTCGCCGAGGAGTACGTGTACTTCGCTGCGGTGTATGTCCAGTGTTACGTCGTTGACTGCGGAGATGCCGCCGAAGGACTTGGAGACGCCCTTCAGTCGGAGGATGACGTCATCCATGGTGGTTCTCCTGGGGTTGTTCTCCTCGTTTGAGGAGGTGGCTGGTTGTTGGGGGGCTCTCTCCGAGGGAGGAGCGTTTGACCAGGCGGGTGGGGATGGGGGTGGTTGTGGTGTGTTGGTTGTTCATGGCGTTGATGAGTGTGGTGACGGCTTTTTGGGCGAGTGTGGGGATGTCTTGGGCGATGGCTGTGATGGGTACTTCGAGTAGTTCGAACCAGGGGTCGTCGTCGAATGCTGCGATACCGATGTCGGTTCCTGCGCGTAGTCCGTGGCGGTTTGTGACGGTGATGAGTCCTGTTGCCATGAGTACGTCTGCTGCGATGATGACGTCGGGGCGGTTGGGTCGGGTGAGGAGTTGTTCGGCTGCGTGGACGCCGCTGGCGAATTGGAAGTTGCCTTCGATGATGTCTTTGTTGTGGATTGTCAGGCCGTGGTGGTTGAGGCGGTTTTTGGCTGCGGTGAGGCGTTCGATGCCGGTGGATGTTTGTAGTGGGCCGGAGATGATGGCGATGTGTTGGTGTCCGAGGCTGACGATGTGGTCGATGAGGTTTGCCATTCCGCCGGTGGAGTCGGAGGTGATCAGGGGTGCGTCGAGTTGGGCGTCGCGGTCGAGGCAGACTGTGGGGCGGAGTGTTACGGCTTCGTGTAGTGCTGGGGTTGCTTGTCCTTGGGGGACGAGTAGGAGTCCGTCGACGTGTGCGCGGTCGAGTGCGGTGAGGTAGCGCTCTTGGGCTGTGGTGTCTTCGTCGGCGTTGCCGATCATGACGGCTAGGCCTGCTGCTGCGGCGGCTTGTTCGGCTTCGTAGGCGAGGGCAGTGAAGAAGGGGTTGCGGACGTCGGGGATGAGCAGTCCGATGATTCCGGATTTGTTGGTGCGTAGGCTTCGGGCGAATCCGTTGCCTCGGTAACCGAGTTCTTTTGCTGCGGCGTGTACGCGTTTACGTACTTCGGTGGAGGCTGGGCGTTGTGGGTCGAGTGCGCGTGATGCGGTTGATGGGGCTACGCCTGCTCGTTGTGCGACGTCGCGGAGCGTCACTGTCACCGCTGCACCACCTTGTGCACTCGTGTGTGGAATCGATTCCAGTTTGAATCGATTTCATGAGCATGGGGTACGTTCGCGGTTCACGTCAAGGTGATGTGAGGCACCTGGGTGTTTCTTTTTGTTGGTGTTTTTGTGGTGTTTGGCGGCAGCGGCAAGCCGATTTTTCGGCAGATTAGTTGCGGCGTAGCGCTTTTCGCGCTAGGTCGGCGTGTAGTAGGCGCGTGACCATGGCTGCGGCTGCCTCTAAATTTTGTTCTCCGGCTGCTAAGGCAGTGGGTAGGTCTGTTGCTTCCCGCACGATTGGCACTGTGGCGATCACTCCTGCGGGTGGGGTTCTGGCTATTTTTTCTTCTATTCGTCCTGCGAAAACTACTGTGGGCACTCCTGCTTGGGCTGCTCGGTGGGCTACTTGCATGGGTGCTTTGCCGGCCATGGATTGTGTGTCTACGGACCCTTCTCCCGTGAATACGTAGTCGGCGTTGTGTAGGTGTTGGTCGATGTTGATGGCGTCCATCACTAGTTGGGCGCCGGGGCGTAGTTCGGCGGAGGTGAATGCAAGGAAGGCTGCGCCGACTCCGCCTGCGGCTCCTGCTCCTGGGGTGTTGCGTATCGGCTTATTGAGCGTGGTTTCGACGATGTCTGCCCAGCGGGTCAGTGCGTGTTCTAGTTCGATGATGTCCTCTGGGGTTGCGCCTTTTTGGGGGCCGAATACGGCGCTTGCTCCGTGTTTGCCAAGGAGGGGGTTGTTCACATCGCAGGCGACCATGATTTTTGTTTTCGCGAGTCTCCTGTCGAGTTGTGTGATGTCGATGTGTGCGCAGTTGCGCAGGGCTGATCCGCCCGGGGGTAGCTGGTTGCCTTCGGCGTCGAGGAATCGTGCTCCGAGGGCGCTCATCATTCCTGTGCCTGCGTCATTGGTTGCGCTGCCGCCGATGCCTATCAGAAGCGCGTGAGCACCGGCGTCGAGTGCTGCGGTAATGAGTTGTCCTACGCCGTATGTGGTTGCTGCGCAGATGTTGCGTTCGTGTGGGGAGATGTGTTCTATGCCTGCGGCGGCTGCCATTTCTATGACGGCGGTGGTTGTTGATTCGGTGTGTATGAGGCCGAAGGTAGCGTTGATGGGGCGTCCGAGGGCGTCGGTGCAGGTTGTGGAGCGGGTGTCTCCGTCGAGGGCGTTTACGAGTGTGTGCATGGTGCCTTCGCCGCCGTCGGCTATGGGCAGGCATGTCACTTCGATGGAGGGTTCGGCGGAGAGTATTCCGCGGCGTAGCGCTTGGGCTGCGTTTGTGGCGGTGATGGATTCTTTGAATGAGTCGGGGGCGCAGATGATACGCATGTGTTTATCTTGCCGTTGGTGAGGTGCTGTTTTGGGGCCACTTTTTGGGTGTGGTTTTTCTTTTTGTGTGGTTTTTATTTGCCCTGGTGTTCGCTGCCGGTGGCGCGTGGAGACTCTACTGGGTCTTGTTGGTCGCGTGGTGGATTCGGCTGGATAACGATTGGGCTAAGACGCGGTTTGAGTGCGTTTTTATGGGGTGGGAAGACAGCATTATTGAGGTTGTCGGGGCTCTTGGTTCGAGCCCTGAATGTGTTCGTTCTCTGTGAGTTTTGTGTTTGGAGAACGGTGACGCCCGGTCGGATGGGCAGTCGATCACGTGCGGAGCGGGGTGCCGCTCATCAGGGCGTGCGTGGTTCGACTGTTCCTCCGGCCGGGCGTTTTACGTGTTTTTAGTGGGTGAGTCGGTTGCGGAGGGTTTCTCCTTTTGCGTGGGCGTGGTCGCGTAGTTCGCTTTGGAAGGTGCGCATTTTTTCGCGTAGGTGGGCGCCGTGTTCTGTGTCGGCGGTGCTGATGATGCGGGTGGCTAGGAGTCCGGCGTTTCGTGCGCCGCCGATGGAGACGGTGGCTACGGGTACGCCTGCGGGCATTTGGACGATGGATAGGAGGGAGTCCATGCCGTCGAGGTGTTTGAGGGGTACTGGTACGCCGATGACGGGTAGTTCTGTGACGGCGGCGAGCATGCCGGGTAGGTGGGCGGCGCCGCCAGCGCCAGCGATGATGACGCGTAGGCCGCGGCCGGCGGCGCTGCGGCCGTATTCGATCATTTCGGTGGGCATGCGGTGGGCGGAGACGACGTCGGCTTCGTAGGGGATGCCGAATTCTTCGAGGGCGTGGGCTGCGGCTTCCATGGTGGGCCAGTCGCTGTCGCTGCCCATGACGAGGCCGACGAGGGGGGTGGTTTCGTTGAGGGTGGTGTCGTTCATTGTGTTGCTCCTGGGTGGGTTGGGGGGCGTTACTGGCGGATGGTGCCGCGGAGGTATCCGGTGGCGTGGTTGGCGCGTTCGCGCAGTTCGAGGAGGTTGTCACCGCAAACGTTGACGTGGCCAATTTTTCGGCCGGGTTTTACTGCTTTGTTGTAGAGGTGGATTTTGAGGGCTGGGTCGTGGGCCATGAGGTGTTTGTAGGTGGAGTAGAGGTTTTCGAATTCGGGGATTTGTCCGCCCAGAACGTTGCCCATGACGGTCCAGGTGTTGCGTGGGCTGGTGTCGCCTAGGGGGAGGTCGAGGATGGCGCGGAGGTGTTGTTCGAATTGACTGGTGGTGGAGCCGTCGATGGTCCAGTGGCCGGAGTTGTGGGGCCGTAGGGCTAGTTCGTTGACGAGGAATTGGGGGTTTCCGTCTTCGTCGGTGGTTTCGAAGAGTTCTACGGCCATGACTCCGGTGAGGTCGATGGCTTCGGCGATGCGTAGGGCTGCGGCGGTGATGTGAGTGGCTGCGGCGGGGGGTAGGTCGGGTGCGGGGGCGATGACTTCGGTGCAGATGCCGTCGGTTTGGACGGTTTCGACTACTTGCCAGGTTGAGGCTTGGCCCATGGGGCTGCGGGCGACCATGATGGCTAGTTCGCGGGTGAAGGTGATGGCTTGTTCGGCGAGGAGGCCGTCGGGGAAGGTGGTGGCGCGGGCGAGTTCGTTGGTGGGGTCGTTGGTGGGGGTGGTGCCGGTAATGGCGTTGAACCAGGTGGCTGCTTCGCCGGTGGTGTGTTCGCCTTCGTTGACGAGGAGCACGCCTTTGCCGTCGTATCCGCCGCGGGGGGTTTTGAGGATGATGGGCCAGCCGACGCGGTCGGCGAAGTGGGCGAGTTCGTCGGGGGTGCGGACTTGGGCCCATTGTGGGGAGGGGATGTTGAGGTTGGCCATGAGTTCGCGCATGGCGAGTTTGTCTTGGGCGTAGCGCAGGGCAGCGGGGCGGGGGTGGAGGGGGATGTTTTCGTTTTCGAGGGCGTGGAGTACGTGTGGGGGGATGTGTTCGTGGTCGAAGGTGATGACGTCGCAGTGGCGTGCGAATTTTAGGACTGTGTCGAGGTCGTCAGCGGATCCGACGGGTGCGGAGGGGATGACTTGGGCGGCGGCGCTGTTGGTGTTTTCGGCGAGGTCGCTGAGTGTGATTCCGAGGTTGATAGCCGGGGGTTGGCACATGCGTGCAAGTTGTCCGCCGCCGATGATTCCGACGATGGGGAACCCTCCGGGGGCGTGGTTCGGTTTGAGGTCCCTGGTTGTTGGCTCGTTCACGAGGCTGAGCCTAGTTGTAGTGGCGCGTGGGGTGGGGGTGCGGGCGTGTGTGCTTTGGGTTGTGGTGGGTTAGTCGGTGGCGACTGCTTGGAGGAAGAGGGCGAAGGTGGCGGGTTTGGTGCGAAGGAGTTCGAGTCTGCCGCCGTATCCTTCGGCGAGGGATCGGGCTATGGATAGGCCGAGTCCGGATCCGCTTGTGGAGACTTCTTTGTCGAAGACGTAGGGGGCCAGGTCGGGGTCAACGCCGGGGCCTTCGTCGGTGATGGTGATGATGACGGAGGGGCCAGAGAGTCGGACGTCGACGACGGTGGTGCCTGATCCGTGGGCGAGGGAGTTTTCGATGATGACGCCGAGGATTTGGGTGAGGTTGACTGAGGTTGTCCATACGGAGACGCCGCGGATTCCGGTGACGTGGATGGCGCGGCTTTCTCGTTCGAATTTGGGTTGCCAGAGGCGTTGGAGTTCGGCGAGGGTGCGGTCGACGCGGACCATGCGTGGGGTTTCGACGGAGCGGCGGTTTTTGCGTAGGAGTGCTTCGACGGTGTCGGTGAGTCTTTCGACTTGTTGGATGGCGATGTCTGCTTCTTCGTGGGCGACGTCGAGGTCGTCGGTGGCGGCGATTTCTTCGAGGCGCATGAGGAGTGCGGTCAGGGGTGTGCGTAGTTGGTGGGAGGCGTCGGCGGAGAAGTCGCGTTCGGCGGCGAGTGAGGTGATGAGGCGTCGGGCGGATCGGTCGAGTTCGCTGGTGACGAGGTCTATTTCGGTGATGCCGGAGGCGGTTTGGTGAATGCGGGGGTCGCCTTCGCCGAGGCGTTTGGCGTCGTTGGCTAGTTCGACAAGGGGGTCGGATACTTTTCCTGCTTGCCAGCGGACGACGGCGTAGACGGCTGCAGCTGCGGTGGCGATGAGGATGAGTGCGAGGGTGGTGATGGTGATGGTGATGTTGTGTGGGGTGGGGTATCCGGGGGTGTCGTTGAGGAATTGGGTGGTGATGATGGTGAAGGCGATTGCGGGGACGGTGACGATGAGTAGTGAGAGCACTACTGCGAGGCTGGTGGAGCGTAGGAGGGATTCGCGTACGGAGACGGATCGGTGAGTTTTGGTGGTGTTGTCCGGGAGGAGGCCGGGTGTCATGGGGGTTAGGCGGCGTTTGCGGGTCGTTCGAAGCGGAACCCGACTCCTCGGACGGTGGTGATGTAGCGGGGGCGGGTGACGTCGTCACCGAGTTTTTTGCGGAGTACGGAGACGTGCATGTCGAGGGTTTTGGTGGAGCCGAACCATTGGGTGTCCCAGACTTCGCGCATGAGTTGTTCGCGGGAAACGACTTTGCCTTGTTCGCGGACGAGGACGCGTAGGAGGTCGAATTCTTTGACGGTGAGTTGGAGTTCTTTGTTGCCTAGGAAGGCGCGTCGGGCTTGGGCGTCGATGCTGACGCCGTCGTCGTCGCCTTCGGTGGTGGTGGTTTTGGTGGTGGTTCGGCGTAGGACGGCGCGGGCGAGGAATTCGGCGAGGCGGAAGGGTTTGGTGACGTAGTCGTCTGCGCCGGCGTCGAGTCCGACGACTGCGTCGACTTCTTCTGCTCGTGCGGTGAGCATGAGGATGGGGGCGGTGCGTCCTTCGGCGCGTAGGCGCCAGCAGACTTCGAGTCCGTCCATGCTGGGTAGGCCGATGTCAAGGATTACCAGGTCTGGGTCGGTTCGGCCTTCTTCGTAGGCTTCTTGTCCGTCGGCGCAGATGGTGACTTCGTATCCTTCTCTGCGGAGGGCTCGCGCCAAGGGCTCGCTGATGGCCGAGTCGTCTTCAGCGAGTAGAACACTGGTCATGCGGTCATGCTAGACGTGCTGTTGGGTTCTTCTGGATCATCCGACTGAGACGGTCGTGTTTGTGCTGTTCAGGGGGTGTCCTATGGGTGGGTTTGCGCGTGTCGCGGGTGGGGTGGTTATTCGGTGACGGTGCGGGCGTCTGTGGGGCCGCGTCGTTTGGGGGTGGTGCTGCGACGTAGGGCCCACATTTGGGTGAGCCCGAGTCCGCGCAGGGGGGTGGGTTCGAGCTGCATGAGTTCGAATCCGGAGACGGTAGTGAGTCGGGTTTGGGTTGCGGTGTCGATAACGACGGTTCCGGGTTCGGCGGCGGCGGTGAGGCGGCTGGCTCGGTTGACGGTGGTGCCGAAGACGTCGCCGAATTGGGAGACGACGGCGCCGGTGGATATACCGACGCGGAGTTGGGGCATGCCGGGCATGTCGTGGAGTGCGTCGATGAGGTCGAGGCCGATGGCGCCGGCTGCGGCGGGTCGGTCGCAGGCGAAGAGGATTTCGTCGCCGATGGTTTTGACGATTTTTCCGCCGTGGATGGTGACGATGTCGGAGGCGAGTGTTTCGAATTCTCCTACGAGGGCCGAGATTTCGCGCTCGTTCATGTTTGCGACGGTGGAGGTGAATCCGACGAGGTCGGCGAAGCCGATGGTTCGGGCGTTGGCGGGTAGTCCGTCTTTGGTGGTGGCTTCGTCGTCGTCGACGAGTTGGGCAAGGGCGGCGGCGAGGTGGCGTCGCCAGGCGTAGATGAGGATTGGTTCGATGCTGCTTGAGGCTTCGAGGATGCGATTGATAACTGTTTCGCGTTCTTGGGGTGTGAGTTGTTCTGTCCAGCGTGATTGTTCGTCGTGGTGGCGTCGGGAGGCGACGAGTTCCATCATGAGGCTGGTTTGCCAGGTGGCGAGGCGGTCGGTGCTGCGTGCGATGGCTCGGGCGATGTCCAGTACGAGGTCGTCGTTCATGCCGGTGAGGCGGCGCAGTTCGGCGATGTCGGGGATTGCGTTGAGGTCGGCTTGGGTGAAGGGCATGCTGCGGGCGCCGAGTTCGGGGAATCCGAGTGCGTGCCAGACGCGGCGGGCTGTGATGAAGGGTAGGCGGGCGGTTCGGGCTACTTCGCGGCGGCGTAGGGGGGATTCGGTTCCCAGGAGTTGTCCGATGATATCGGCGCGGCGGGTGGCTGCGTCGCTGGTGCGTAGTGGGGTGGGTTTGTTGTAGCGGTCTTCGATGCGTCGCAGGGTTTCGTGGAGTACGACGTATGGGCGTGGAGGTGTGACCTCGGTGGTGGCCGAGGGTATTTTCGGGTCGGTGGGGATGTTTTTTTCCTCCCGATCGCCGTATTGCATGGGTTAATTCTGACGGTTTGTGGGTCGAATGTGAACTACGTCACCCGCTCGGAGGGTTGTGGGGCCGTGGGGTGTGGCGATGAGGAGTTCACCGTGTGGGGTGATGGCGGTTGCTGTTCCGGTGAGGGTGGTGTTGTTGGGTAAGTGGGCGGTGATGGGGGTGTTGATGGTGGCGCAGGCTGCGGTGTAGTCGTTGTGGAGTGGGTTGGTGTGGGGGTTGGTGATCCATTGGTGATGTCTGTGGGCTACGTGGTTGGCGATGTTGATGGCGATTTCTTCTCGGGTGGGTGTTGTTCCGCCGATGGTGGTGAGGGCGTGGTGGAGAGAGGTTGCGGGTGGCGCGGTGTCGGTGGGTGTGGGGAGGAGGTTTTTGGGTACGGCGACGTTGATGCCGATTCCGGCGATGACGGTGTTGGTGTTGGGGGCGAGTTGGCAGAGGATTCCGCCGACTTTGGCGTTGTTTTCAGTGTTGGTAGCGGTGCGGATGAGGATGTCATTGGGCCATTTGAGCTTGGCTTGGATGGTGGGGTGAGGTGGTTTTGGGTTGGTGTGGGGAGTGTGTGTGGTGATGAGTTCGGCGAGGGCGTCGTGTGTGGCTAGGCCGATGAGGAGTGGGAGCCATCCGGGGTCGTGGTGGGCTGGGCTGGTTGACGTGGGGGTGGGTAGGGGCAGTGTCATGCTCATGGCGATGCTGGTTCCTGGGGGTGTTATCCAGGTTCGTGAACGTCGGCCGCGGCCTGCGTTTTGGTGGGCGGCGATGATGAGCCGGTAGGGGGTGGGGTCAGCGAAGGCGTCGTCGTTGGTTGATCCGGTGGTTTCGTGGATGTCGACGCGGCTCCAGGGGCCTGTGGGGGCGAGGGTGCCGTTGGTGATGTGTTGCGTGTTGAGGTGGGGGTGGTGGCCAGTGTTCACGGTGTCAGGTTAGGGGTCGTGGCTGGGGGTGGGTTGGGCAGTGTCGTGTTGGCGAATCTTTTACTGGTGGGTAGGGGGTTAGGCTGCGTCGCATGAGCGATGCGGCCATGAATGATGCGCAGGGTGAGCAGTCTGATGTGAGCACGACGGCGGGCAAGCTTGCTGATTTTGAGCGTCGGGTTGTGGAGACGGTGCATGCAGGGTCCGAGCGTGCGGTGGAGAAGCAGCATGCTAAGGGGAAGCAGACTGCGCGTGAGCGTATTGAGCAGTTGTTGGATGAGGGCTCTTTTGTTGAGCTAGATGGTTTTGCGCGTCATCGTTCTCGTGATTTTGGTCAAGAAAAGAACCGTCCGTATGGGGATGGGGTGGTGACGGGCTATGGGACGGTTGATCATCGGCCGGTGTGTGTTTTTGCTCAGGATTTCACTGTTTTTGGTGGTTCTTTGGGTGAGGTTTTTGGGGAAAAAATCGTCAAGGTTATGGATTTAGCGATGAAGATTGGCTGCCCGGTGGTGGGTATTAATGATTCGGGTGGAGCTCGGATCCAGGAGGGCGTGGCGGCGCTGGGGATGTATGGGGAGATTTTCCGCCGTAATGTGCATGCCAGTGGCGTTATTCCGCAGATCAGTTTGGTGATGGGTCCGTGTGCGGGTGGCGCGGTGTATTCGCCGGCGTTGACTGATTTTATTGTCATGGTTGATAAAACTAGCCACATGTTTATTACTGGCCCGGATGTCATTAAGACGGTGACGGGCGAGGATGTGGCGATGGAGGAGCTGGGTGGCGCAGCTGCGCAGAATTCACGCTCGGGGGTGGCTCACTATATGGCTCATGATGAAGATGATGCGATTGAGTATGTTCGTGAGTTGTTGAGTTTTTTGCCGCAAAATAATTTAGAAGAGCCTACGGTGTATGGGTTTGAGGCTGAACCAGAGGTCACCGAGGCTGACGCATTTTTGGATTCGATTATTCCGGATTCTCCGAACATGCCTTATGACATGCGTGAGGTGATTTCTGGGATTGTTGATGATGGTGAGTTTATTGAGGTGCAGGCTTTGTTTGCGCCGAATATCTTGGTTGGTTTTGGTCGTGTCGAGGGGCGCAGTGTCGGCATTGTGGCGAATCAGCCAATGCAGTTTGCTGGGACATTGGATATTAATGCTTCAGAGAAGGCCGCGCGTTTTGTGCGGACGTGTGACTCTTTCCATATTCCGGTGTTAACTCTGGTGGATGTCCCTGGCTTTTTGCCGGGCACCGACCAGGAGTGGAATGGGATTATTCGGCGTGGCGCGAAGTTGATTTATGCGTATGCGGAGGCGACGGTTCCGCTGGTTACTGTTATTACTCGTAAGGCATACGGTGGCGCTTACGATGTGATGGGGTCAAAGCATTTGGGTGCGGATATTAATTTGGCGTGGCCGACTGCGCAGATTGCGGTGATGGGTGCGCAGGGCGCGGTGAACATTCTTTATCGGAAGCAGTTGCAGGCTGCTTTGGATGCTGGTGAGGATGTGGATGCCGCGCGTGCGAAGTTTATTGAGTATTACGAGAAGACTTTGGCGAATCCGTATATTGCTGCGGAACGTGGGTATGTGGATGCGGTGATTCGTCCTTCGGAGACTCGGGTACAGGTTGTTCGTGCGTTGCGCACGTTGCGTAGTAAGCATGAGAAGTTACCTGCGAAGAAGCACGGCAACATTCCGTTGTGATGTGGCTGAGTGCGCTTGTTAGTGAGCGGTTTTGGCGAGAGGAGGTTTGAGATGGCTATGTCTGCCGGTGGTGGTGATGCCGGAGAGCCGTGGCTTCGTGTGGTGCGGGGTAATCCTTCGCAGGAGGAGCTGGCTGCACTGTTGGTAGTGGTGTTGGCTTTATCGAGGAATGAGTGCAGTAGTGCGCAGGAGCTAGGGCAGCGCAGTAGCGGGTGGGCGAATCGTCGTCGGATGTTGTCGGGATGGGCTGGCCGTTCTGGCTGGGGTGGTATTTCGAGCTAGAGGCGTGGTCTGCAGTAGGAGTGGTGGCGTAGCAGAATCGGTGGCATGAATCGTTTGGTTTTGGCTTCTGCTTCTCCTGCTCGTTTGTCGACGTTGCGTCGTTGTGGTGTTGATCCGTTGGTGATTGTTTCTGGTGTTGATGAAGATGTTGCTTTAGCTGAGGCGCGGGAAAGGTTTGGAGAGCTGGAGCCTGATCAGGTGGCTTTGGTTTTAGCGCGGGCGAAGGCAGAGGCTGTCGCCCGAGTGGTGGAGGATGCCCAGGTGAACGGGGGTTTCTTGGAAGATATTTCTTCTGGTTCTGCTGTAGAGTGCGACGCGTTTGAGGCGGGTTTTTTGGTGGGGTGTGATTCGGTTTTGGAGTTTGAGGGGCAGGTGCTGGGAAAGCCTGTTGATGCTTCTGATGCGATAGAGCGGTGGCGTCGCATGGGGGGACGTTCGGGAGTTTTGCATACGGGGCACTGGTTGATTGATGTGCGTGGTGTTGATGAGGGAGGCACTGGGGCGACGTTAGGGGCTACTGCAAGCACGACAGTTTCTTTTGCTGCCCTTTCGGAGGAAGAAATTAAAGATTACGTGGCTACGGGTGAGCCACTTCATGTGGCAGGAGCTTTCACTGTCGATGGGATTGGTGGCCCGTATGTAGAGTCGATTGAGGGCGACTTCCATAATGTGGTGGGTATCAGTTTGCCTTTGATGCGGAGTTTGCTAGGTGAAATCCAGGTTCCATGGATGTCTCTACGCACGAAGTAGCATCGTTCTTTCTTGAGGCTTAAATCGTGAACTTTTGAGGCGGAAACATTTATGTTTCCGCCTCAAAAGTTCACGATTTAATTTTAGAGCTTTGCGCTGGTGTTTTTGGGTATGCGGAAAGGGCCTGGAACAATGTTCCAGGCCCTTTCCTTTCACGTATATTCCGGCGGTGACCTACTCTCCCACACCGTCCCCAGTGCAGTACCATCGGCGCTGAAGGGCTTAGCTACCGGGTTCGGAATGTAACCGGGCGTTTCCCCAACGCTATAACCACCGAAAAACCAACAGAACCAATCAGAAACATATCTGTCATGATCCTGTAGGGCTGATGCCCCAAGAACCGCACAGTCGACGCGAACAAAACTCTTAAAAGTGTGTATCAAGCCATCGGCCAATTAGTACCAGTCAGCTCCACACATCACTGCGCTTCCACACCTGGCCTATCAACCCACTCGTCTAGTGGGAGCCTCACACCTCGCAAGGAGGCATCGAGATCTCATCTTGAAGCACGCTTCCCGCTTAGATGCTTTCAGCGGTTATCGCTCCCGAACGTAGCCAATCAGCCATGCCCTTGGCAGGACAACTGACACACCAGAGGTTCGTCCATCCCGGTCCTCTCGTACTAGGGACAGCCCTTCTCAAATCTCACACGCGCGCAGAGGATAGGGACCGAACTGTCTCACGACGTTCTAAACCCAGCTCGCGTACCGCTTTAATGGGCGAACAGCCCAACCCTTGGGACCAACTCCAGCCCCAGGATGCGACGAGCCGACATCGAGGTGCCAAACCATGCCGTCGATATGGACTCTTGGGCAAGATCAGCCTGTTATCCCCGGGGTACCTTTTATCCGTTGAGCGACCGCGTATCCACTAACCACGGCCGGATCACTAGTCCCGACTTTCGTCCCTGCTCGACACGTCCGTCTCACAGTCAAGCTCCCTTGTGCACTTACACTCAACACCTGATTACCAACCAGGCTGAGGGAACCTTTGGGCGCCTCCGTTACCTTTTAGGAGGCAACCGCCCCAGTTAAACTACCCACCAGGCACTGTCCCTGAACCAGATCATGGTTCGAAGTTAGACATCCAATACGACCAGAGTGGTATTTCAACAACGACTCCACACACACTAGCGTGCATGCTTCACAGTCTCCCACCTATCCTACACAAGCCGCACCGAACACCAATACCAAGCTATAGTAAAGGTCCCGGGGTCTTTCCGTCCTTCTGCGCGAAACGAGCATCTTTACTCGTATTGCAATTTCGCCGAGCTCATGGTCGAGACAGTAGAGAAGTCGTTACGCCATTCGTGCAGGTCGGAACTTACCCGACAAGGAATTTCGCTACCTTAGGATGGTTATAGTTACCACCGCCGTTTACTGGCGCTTAAGTTCTCAGCTTCACCCCGAAGGGCTAACCGGTCCCCTTAACGTTCCAGCACCGGGCAGGCGTCAGTCCGTATACATCCACTTACATGTTCGCACGGACCTGTGTTTTTAGTAAACAGTCGCTTCTCCCTGGTCTCTGCGGCCATCACCCCTAGACAGAAAAGTCTTCAGGGCTCCGGCCCCCCTTCTCCCAAAGTTACGGGGGCATTTTGCCGAATTCCTTAACCATGATTCACTCGATCGCCTCGGTATACTCTACCAAACCACCTGAGTCGGTTTAGGGTACGGGCGGCTCACACCTCGCTAGAAGTTTTTCTAGGCAGCATAGGATCACCCTACTTCCCCCAAAAGGGGTCATCATCACACCTCAGGACACACCGGGCGGATTTACCTACCCGGCACCTCACATGCTTGAACGTGGACAACCATCGCCACGCGGAGGCTACCTTCCTGCGTCACTCCATCGCTTACCTACTACCAAATCGGATCACGCACTCAACCCGCAAACAACCCCGAAGGGCCATAAACAAGCATCACACGCTTAGCATCAAAGGCCTCAGTATTGGCGGTGTTTCGCCGGTACGGGAATATCAACCCGTTATCCATCGACTACGCCTGTCGGCCTCGCCTTAGGCCCCGACTTACCCAGGGCAGATTAGCTTGACCCTGGAACCCTTGGTTATTCGGCGGACGGGTTTCTCACCCGTCATTCGCTACTCATGCCTGCATTCTCACTCGTGTAGCATCCACCACTGGATCACTCCGCAGCTTCACACGCTACACGACGCTCCCCTACCCAACTTTCGTTGCCACAGCTTCGGTGGTGTACTTGAGCCCCGCTACATTGTCGGCGCGGAATCACTTGACCAGTGAGCTATTACGCACTCTTTCAAGGATGGCTGCTTCTAAGCCAACCTCCTGGTTGTCACTGCAACTCCACATCCTTTTCCACTTAGCACACGCTTAGGGACCTTAGCTGATGATCTGGGCTGTTTCCCTCTCGACTACGAAGCTTATCCCCCGCAGTCTCACTGCCACGCTTCACTTACCGGCATTCGGAGTTTGGCTAACGTCAGTAACCTGGTAAGGCCCATTAGCTATCCAGTAGCTCTACCTCCGGCAAGAAACACGTGACGCTGCACCTAAATGCATTTCGGGGAGAACCAGCTATCACGGAGTTTGATTGGCCTTTCACCCCTACCCACAGCTCATCCCCTCAGTTTTCAACCTAAGTGGGTTCGGTCCTCCACGACGTCTTACCGTCGCTTCAACCTGGCCATGGGTAGATCACTCCGCTTCGGGTCTAGACCCCGCGACTCAAACGCCCTATTCAGACTCGCTTTCGCTACGGCTACCCCACACGGGTTAACCTCGCCACGAAGCACTAACTCGCAGGCTCATTCTTCAAAAGGCACGCTGTCACCCCACAAAGAGGCTCCAACGGATTGTAGGCACACGGTTTCAGGTACTATTTCACTCCCCTCCCGGGGTACTTTTCACCTTTCCCTCACGGTACTAGTCCGCTATCGGTCACCAGGTAATATTTAGGCTTATCGGGTGGTCCCGACAGATTCACACAGGATTTCACGGGCCCCGTGCTACTCGGGAAACGCACACGGAGTACACGCCATTTCGTCTACGGGGGTCGCACCCTCTACGCCACGCCATTCAAGACGTTTCGACTATGACACGTATTTATCACTCCGCCGCACCATGTCAGTGGTGCACGCACGATCCCACAACCCCGATCACACAACGCCTGACAGCTATCACATGCAATCGGTTTAGCCTCATCCGCTTTCGCTCGCCACTACTCACGGAATCACTGTTGTTTTCTCTTCCTGCAGGTACTGAGATGTTTCACTTCCCCGCGTTCCCTCCACACACCCTATGTGTTCAGGTGTAGGTGACTGGACATGACTCCAGCCGGGTTTCCCCATTCGGAAATCCTCGGATCACAGCCTGTTTATCGACTACCCGAGGCTTATCGCAGATTACTACGTCCTTCATCGGTTCCTGGTACCAAGGCATCCACCGTGCGCCCTTAAAAACTTGACACACAAAGAATCAGATGCTCGCGTCCACTGTGCAGTTCTCAAAACACCAGCCCACACCCGAATCCAAGTAGGAAACCTACTCGTTTTCGAGAGAGGCACATTCGTAGAGTTACCAGCCATACGGCCGATACCTCAAAACCCAACAACGCGCCAAACGTGACCTAACCGAAAACTGTTTTTGTTTCCACGCTTATACGTCTCAATAAAGAGACAGAAGCAGTACTCCAAACCAGAAACCAGATAAGCCACATAATCGATGTTCCACCCATGAGCAACACCCCAGTTCGCACACTCGACGAACATAAAGGGTGCCTCTATTAAGAGGGGCTCCTTAGAAAGGAGGTGATCCAGCCGCACCTTCCGGTACGGCTACCTTGTTACGACTTAGTCCCAATCGCCAGTCCCACCTTCGACGGCTCCCCCCACAAGGGTTAGGCCACCGGCTTCGGGTGTTACCAACTTTCGTGACTTGACGGGCGGTGTGTACAAGGCCCGGGAACGTATTCACCGCAGCGTTGCTGATCTGCGATTACTAGCGACTCCGACTTCATGGGGTCGAGTTGCAGACCCCAATCCGAACTGAGACCGGCTTTAAGTGATTCGCTCCACCTCACGGTATCGCAGCACTCTGTACCGGCCATTGTAGCATGCGTGAAGCCCAAGACATAAGGGGCATGATGATTTGACGTCATCCCCACCTTCCTCCGAGTTGACCCCGGCAGTCTCACATGAGTCCCCACCATTACGTGCTGGCAACATGCGACGAGGGTTGCGCTCGTTGCGGGACTTAACCCAACATCTCACGACACGAGCTGACGACAACCATGCACCACCTGTACACCGACCAAAAAGGGGAGTACATCTCTGCACTTTTCCGGTGTATGTCAAGCCTTGGTAAGGTTCTTCGCGTTGCATCGAATTAATCCGCATGCTCCGCCGCTTGTGCGGGCCCCCGTCAATTCCTTTGAGTTTTAGCCTTGCGGCCGTACTCCCCAGGCGGGGCGCTTAATGCGTTAGCTACGGCGCAGAATCCGTGGAATGGACCCCACACCCAGCGCCCAACGTTTACGGCATGGACTACCAGGGTATCTAATCCTGTTCGCTACCCATGCTTTCGCTTCTCAGCGTCAGTAATGGCCCAGAGACCTGCCTTCGCCATCGGTGTTCCTCCTGATATCTGCGCATTTCACCGCTACACCAGGAATTCCAGTCTCCCCTACCACACTCTAGCCTGCCCGTACCCACTGCACGTCCAGGGTTAAGCCCTGGATTTTCACAGCAGACGCGACAAACCGCCTACAAGCTCTTTACGCCCAATAATTCCGGACAACGCTCGCACCCTACGTATTACCGCGGCTGCTGGCACGTAGTTAGCCGGTGCTTCTTCTGCAGGTACCGTCACTTTCGCTTCTCCCCTGCTGAAAGAGGTTTACAACCCGAAGGCCTTCATCCCTCACGCGGCGTCGCTGCATCAGGCTTTCGCCCATTGTGCAATATTCCCCACTGCTGCCTCCCGTAGGAGTCTGGGCCGTGTCTCAGTCCCAGTGTGGCCGTTCACCCTCTCAGGCCGGCTACCCGTCGTCGCCTTGGTGAGCCGTTACCTCACCAACAAGCTGATAGGCCGCGAGCACATCCCCCACCGAAAAAACTTTCCACCAAACCTCATGCGAGGAAAGGTCATATTCAGTATTAGACCCCGTTTCCGGGGCTTATCCCAAAGTGAGGGGTAGATTACTCACGTGTTACTCACCCGTTCGCCACTAATCCACCCAGCAAGCTGGGCTTCATCGTTCGACTTGCATGTGTTAAGCACGCCGCCAGCGTTCGTCCTGAGCCAGGATCAAACTCTCCAAAAAGAAATCACACCCACGTACACGTAACTAGAAACCTAGTCACCACGAACGCGGGAAAATCCTGGCCGAAACAACACTGACAATTAATGTCACTACATTATTTATAGCGACTATTGTCCGAATTGACTTCAACCAACAAACAATTGGCATCGATTATTCATGGCACGCTGTTGAGTTCTCAAGCATCGGACGCACAATCGAAGTTTTTCCTTAACTTCGATTGTGCAACTCCTCTAAGTTAGTTTATTCTCTTTCGCTTTGTCAACTTCACTCTTTCGAGTTTGAAAGATTTAAATAGTTTCTGATTAATTAGTCTTATATCTATTTAAATCTCTCGCGAAGTTTTAAGCTTCGGAGAACCTCGACCTAACTTATTAGGTCTGCCGTTCAGGAGTCAAATCATCTTTTCGCCAGCATTTACAGCCAGCGAATGGATCTTTAGCCCCCGAAGCAGCTCGCCAAGCTTAGACAGAGCCGGCATGAGAAACCAAATCAACCTGCCACCCACATCGCGACATCTACTCCTCTCTCCCAAAAAGTGCGCCACGCACTATCTCTTGTTCACCCCTCCACCTGCCCCCAACGCGAACATCCAAATCAACCCCCAAACACGGCAGTAGAGTCCCGACATGGCCCCCATCTCCAAAGTTCTCATCGCAAACCGAGGCGAAATCGCAGTCCGAATCGCCCAAGCATGCAAAGACACAGGCATCCACTCCATCGCCGTCTACGCAGAAACAGACCGCGACGCCCTCCACGTCAAAATCGCCGACGAAGCCCACGCACTCGGTGGCAACACCGCCGCAGACAGCTACCTAAACCACAAAAAACTGCTCGACATCGCCGCGAAAACCAACGCAGACGCCATCCACCCTGGATACGGTTTCCTCTCCGAAAACGCCGAATTCGCCCAAGCCGTCACCGACGCAGGCCTCATTTGGATCGGACCATCCCCCGCAGCAATCGACTCACTCGGCGACAAAGTCAAAGCCCGCCACATCGCCACACGCGCTAACGCCCCACTCGTCCCCGGCACCACAGACCCCGTCGCCGACGCCAACGAAATCATCAGCTTCGCCGAACAACACGGCCTGCCCGTCGCAATCAAAGCTGCATACGGAGGCGGCGGCCGCGGACTCAAAGTCGCCCGCAACATCGACGAAATCCCAGAACTCTTCGAATCAGCAGTACGCGAGGCCACCGCAGCCTTCGGCCGCGGTGAATGCTTCGTCGAGCGATACCTAGACAAACCTCGCCACGTCGAAACCCAATGCCTCGCCGACACTCACGGCAACATCGTTGTCGTCTCCACCCGCGACTGCTCACTCCAACGACGCCACCAAAAACTCATCGAAGAAGCCCCAGCACCCTTCCTCACCGACGAACAAAACACAGAACTCATCCGAGCCAGCAAAGCCATCCTCCACGAAGCTGGCTACATCGGTGCAGGCACATGCGAATACCTCATCGGCCAAGACGGAACCATCTCCTTCCTCGAAGTCAACACCCGACTCCAAGTCGAACACCCCGTCACCGAAGAAATCACCGGCATCGACCTCGTACGCGAAATGTTCCGCATCGCCGAAGGCAAAAAACTCACCTACACCCAAGAAGACATCGCCACACGCACCCGCGGACACAGCATCGAATTCCGCATCAACGGCGAAGACCCCGGACGCGGATTCCTCCCCGCACCCGGAACCCTCACCACCTTCACCCCACCCACAGGCCCCGGAATCCGCCTCGACACAGGCGTCGAACAAGGCGACACCATCGGCGGACAATTCGACTCAATGCTCGCCAAACTCATCGTCACCGGAGCCACCCGACAAGAAGCACTCCAACGCTCACAACGTGCCCTGACCGAATTCACCATCGACGGAATGGCCACCGCACTCACCTTCCATCGTGCCATCGTCAACCACCCCGCCTACGCCCCCGAAGACCCCAACCACCCCTTCTCCATCCACACCCGCTGGATCGAAACCGAATTCGACAACACCATCCCCCCTTACACCGGAGCCACCGCCCCCGGAGACACCCCACCACCAGAACGTCACAGCATCGTCGTCGAAATCGAAGGAAAACGCATCGAAGTAACCCTCCCTGACAACCTCACCCCCACCAACACCACCAACACACCAAAAAAGAAAACATCTAACCGCCGCACCAACAGCCGCAACAACACCACCAACACCTCCGGCGACGCCCTCACCGCCCCCATGCAAGGCACCGTCGTCAAAGTCGCAGTCTCCAACGGAGACACAGTCGCCGAAGGCGACCTCATCTTCGTTCTCGAAGCAATGAAAATGGAACAACCCCTTACCGCACACAAATCCGGAACCATCACAGGCCTAAGCATCAACGTCGGCGACACCGTCACCAGCGGCACCGTCCTCACCGAAATCAAAACCCCCTAACCCACCAACACAAAAGGCCCGCCTCCCACGAGGCGGGCCCCAACCACAATCACACCGGCTTAGGCGGCTCAACTCCCTCAGGCGCAGCAATCGGATCCACCGACACAGCCTCAGGCTTGTGCTCCCCCTGCAACTCCTCCTTCAACGCCTCCTTCGCATCACCAGCAACACCCAACGCCGACTCCAAACCATCCTTGCCCTTAGCCACTACCTCCGCATACTTTCCCCCCGTCTTCTCATTCACAAACTCCTCGGCCTTCTCCAACCCAGAAGTCACCTTCTCCGAGTTCTCACCAGCAACCTCACGAGCCTTACCCAACCCCTGCTCAGCCAAGTCCTTCGCCTTATTCACAAAACTTCCCAAATCCATCAGAACTCCTTCTCACACCGCCAACACACGGCACCACCACCTCGCGATCTGACGGAAACCACGAAACACACACGGCAGCAACCGAAACAGTGAAAACAGACTAAGCGCTCGGCAAACTATCCACAGCGTGCAACCGCCGCGCAGCCTCCGCCAACGACCCCGACAACGACGGATAAACCGTGATAGTCCGCGCCACATCATCGGCCGTCAACCGATGCTCCACAGCCAACGCAATAGGAAAAATCAACTCCGACGCCCGTGGAGCCACCACCACACCCCCCACCAACTGCCCCGTCCGCCGCTGAGCAAACAACTTCACAAACGCATTCTCAATGTGCTCCATCTTCGCCCGAGGATTCGTATCCAACGGCATCACCACCGTCCGATACTCCGACTCATCCGCAACCTCCGCTGCAGACATACCCACCGTCGCAATCTCCGGATCCGTAAAAATATTCGCGCTAATCCCCGTCGTCGTTAACGGCCGCACCTCATCACCAATCGCATGCGCCACCGCAATACGACCCTGCATCGCCGCCACCGAAGCCAACGGCAATACACCTGTACAGTCACCCGCCGCATATACCCCCGAAACCGACGTACGCGACACCCGATCCACCACAATCTGGCCACGCTCATTCACCTCCACCCCGGCCTCCTCCAAACCAATCCCCTCCGTATTCGGCAATGACCCCACCGCCATCAACGCATGAGACCCCACCACCTCACGACCATCCTGCAAACGCACCACCACACCATCACCAACACGCTCCACCGACTCCGCACGCGAACGCGCCAACACCTCCATACCCCGCCCCCGAAAAACCTCCTCAATCGCACGCGCCGCATCCTCATCCTCATTCGGCAATACATGCTCACGCGAAGACACCAACGTCACCCGCGACCCCAAATGCAAATACGCCTGAGCCAACTCCGCACCAGTCACCCCAGAACCAATCACCACCAAATGATCCGGCAACCCCTCCAACGACCAAATGTCCTGCCACGTCAAAATCCGCTCACCATCAGGCATAGCCGACCCCAACCGCCGCGGACGCGCCCCCGTCGCCAACAAAACTGTGTCCGCCTCCAACACACGAGAACCACCCCCCTGCACATCCACCACCACACGCCGGGCACCATCCAACCGCCCCCTGCCCCTAACAACCTCAATCCCCTTAGCCACCAACCCCGCCTCAATATCACCACTCTGCGCCGCAGCCAACGACCGCACCCGATCATTCACCTCACGCAAATCAAACCGATCACCCTCAGCAGCACCATCAAGAACCGACCGATAATGCACCCCCAAATGCTGAGCACTGGCCACTAAACGCCCCAAATACCCCGCAGAGGCAATTAATGCCTTGCTCGGCACACAATCCATCAACACCGCAGCGCCACCCACACCCTGCGAATTAACCAACGTCACCTCAGCCCCACCCGAGGCCGCCACCAACGCCGCCTCATAACCCCCCGGGCCACCACCAACTACAACAAACCTGTGAGATCGATTAGACACACCGCAAGTGTTCCACGCCACACCACCGAAAACCGGTCAGTCGCCACAATCAAACACACCCTTGCAAAACCACTCACTCACACATCCACAAACCCCCTCCCCGCAACCTTCGCCGCAGCAAACGGCAACGCCGCATATAACTGAGCCCCAAACACAGCCGATGCCGGATCCACCACCAAATCCCCCCGATGCAAGTCATACGTACACCCACCCGGAGTCCGCGTACCCAACCGCAACAACGCGCCCTCCACCCCCTGCAACAACCACGCAAAATCCTCACCCCCCATCGACTGCACAGCATCCACCGCAGCATCAACACCAAACGCCGAAGACACCGCCAACCGCGCCCCCTCCACCCCATGAAGCGTATTCACCACCGGCGGAACACCCTGCACATACTCCACATCCACCTCCACCCCAAAAGGCGCCACCACCTGAGACACCAACCGCCTCACCAACGGCTCCAACGTCTGCCACACCCCAGCATCAGCAACACGCAACGTCCCCCGAGCCACCCCACTATCCGGAATCACATTCCCCGCATCACCAGCATGAACAGAACCCCACACCAACACCACCGACGCCCGCGCATCCACCACCCGCGTCAACAACGCCGGCAACTCCGTCACCACCTTCGCCAACGCAAACGTCACATCCTGCGTCAAATGCGGACGCGACGTATGACCCCCAGCACCAGAAACCCTCACCTCAACCCGATCAGCCGCAGCAGTAATCGGCCCCACCCTCAAACCCACACGCCCCAAATCCGTCGCCGGATCACAATGCAACGCATAAAAAACATCCACACCATCAGCCGCCCCCGACCCCTGCACCATCCGCGCACCCGAAGGATGCGACTCCTCAGCAGGCTGAAAAAAACACCTCACCCCCACACCCGCATCACGCAACACATCCGCAACCCCAGAAAGCCCCACCACCGCACCTAACAACGACGCCGTATGCACGTCATGACCACAACAATGCGACACATCCGCCACCCTCGAAGCCCACGGCAACCCCGTCCGCTCCGCCAAAGGCAACGCATCCATATCTGCCCTCAGCCCCACACGGAAATCAGGTACCTGCGCCCCCACATCCACAAACAATCCCGTCGAATCCACAAAACGATGCGCCGATACCCCCGCAGGCAACCGTTCCTCAACCGCACGAGTCGTCCCCACCTCACACCACGACAACTCCGGCGACCGATGCAACCACCTCTGAAACCGAACGATCTCATCCGCCCGCGCACGAATAGACCGCAACACCCCACCCAACGGGCCAGACGGCACGGGCAAACCAGAGACATCGATCATCGACGGTTCCACCAACAAGAGTCTAACGAGAGCACCCCAACTCACGTCAGCTCAGCACGGCCATCCGCCTTCAACATGTCGACAATCCCCTTCACCCGCTGCGCAGCCGCCCGTGACGTCACCAACAACGCATCCGGCGTGTCCACAACGACGACATCATCCAAGCCCAACACCGCCACAGTACGACCCGACGTCGAAGCCACCAACCCCGAAGCATCATCAACAAGAACATCCGAAGACCCCAACATACGCACAGCATCCTCACCCCCAGTACGCCCCAACAACTCATGCAACGACGCAAAATCACCCACGTCATCCCACGGGAAATCCCCAAGCACCACAGCCACATCACCACGATCTGCAACCGGCTCAGCCACCGCATGATCAATCGCAATCTTCTCCAACGACTCCCACCGCTCCGCCAACGACGAAGGATCAGCAGCAATACTCCGCAAGTCAGCAGCCAACCTTGGATGAAAGTCCGCCAACATATCCAACAAAACAGACGCCTTCACAACAAACATGCCCGCATTCCAGCGATACTCACCCGTCGCCAAATACCCCGCAGCCGTCGCAGCATCAGGCTTCTCCACAAAAGCAGCCACAGCACGCGCATGCGGCGCCCCCCGCACCTCCAAAACAGAACCCGTCCGTATATACCCAAAACCCGTCGACGGAAAAGTCGGTTCAATCCCCAACGTCACCAATTTGCCCGTACGAGCAACCTCCACCGCCTCACGAACCCGCGCCCGAAAACGCCCCTCATCCCCAATCACATGATCGGCGGCAAAAGACCCAATCACCGCATCAGGCTCCACCGCCTCAATCATCGCCGCAGCCAACCCAATCGCAGCCATCGAATCCCGCGGCGAAGGCTCAGCCACAACTCCACCCTCACCCAACTGCGGCAACTGAGCACGCACCGCCTCCTCATGCCGCACACCCGTAACAACCACCACATTCGTCCCAGTCAACGGCTCCAACCGCGCCACCGTCGACTGCAACAACGACGACCCATCCCCCAACAAATCCAAAAGAAACTTCGGCTCACCCGAGCGCGACAACGGCCACAACCGCGTCCCAGACCCACCAGCAGGAACAACACCCCAGAAACCCTCAATAACCTGTGTCTGTTCGGTAAACATCACGCCCCCACAATCCCAGAAAAAGAAACCAACACCGCCAAAGACAACCCGCAAAAACGCAAGCAACCCACACAACGGCAACAACACGAACAGGCAAAACACCCGCTCACCACGCGACGCCCCCGCCATCCCAACTCCGCCGCCAGTCCATGACCTCAACCCGCATCACAGACCCACCACCACGCTATCAGCGCACAACCAGCCCACCCGAAACAGGACCAACACAAGATCACCAGCCCAACAACCCCCTCAATCCCACCCACGAACACACAACAAGGGCCCAGCAAGCAGACAGTCTCCGTACACTAGGGTCCGCATGCCCGGCGAGACCACCCCGACAAACAACGGCTGTCACGCCAAACCCACAAGGAGCAATCCCGATGGCCGACCCCACCGACGCGCCGCGACGACGACGCCTCGCGCAGCGACACGCACGCCACATCGCCGCGCTCACCACCGCAACCACCCTCGGCATCGCCCCCAGCCTCACCGCCAGCATCACCGCCAACGCTATCCAACCCTCTATCGCCTGCTCCCCCCAAGCCCCCAGCACACAACCAGACAAAGACACACCCACCCCAAACACCCCAACCGACCCCACAGCCACCCCCACAACACCAACAGCCACCCCCACAACACCACCCGCCCCAGGCACACCCACCACCCCCTCCAACGACCCCAAAACCAACGTCATCGGCGGCAACGCACTCGCCAACAAAGGCACCATCCTCAACCTCCCCACCGGCACCCCCCCACCCCCACCCCTACACGCCTGCGCATGGGTCATCGCCGACCTCAACACCGGCGACATCATCGCCGCACACGACCCCCACTCCCGGTTCCTGCCTGCCAGCACCCTCAAGACCCTCACCGCCCTGACCGTCATCGACAAACTTGACCCCAACCAAGAAATCGAAGGCAGCGGCGAAGACATGGCCGTCGACGGAACCAAAGTCGGCATCGAAAAAAACGCCACCTACCCCATCTCTGCCCTACTCCAAGCCCTCATGCTCTCCTCCGCCAACGACGCAGCAAACGCACTCGCCCGCGCCAACGGCGGTATGGACATCACCACCGAACAAATGAACAAACTCGCCGCCCACCTCGGCGCAAAAGACACCCACGCGATGAACACCAGCGGCCTCGACGCCAAAGGACAAGTAACCAGCGCCTACGACCTCGCCCTCATCGGACGAGCAGCAGTCTCACACCCCAAACTCGCCCCCCTATTGACCCTCAAAGGCGCCCACTTTCCCGCCGGAGCCCCCAAACCCGGCCAACAACGCAAATCCATCGAAATCGGCAGCCACAACCGACTCCTCTGGAACTACCAAGGCACCATCGGCATCAAAAACGGATACACCGTAGCCGCACGCCACACCTACATCGGCGCCGCCCGCCGCGGCGACAAAGCCTACGTAATCAGCTACCTCAGCTCCTTCGACGGCCACTGGCGCAGCTCAGCAGCATTGCTCGACTGGGCCTTCAACCACGGATCAAAAGCCCGCCCCATCGGACGACTCGTCAACCCCGGCGAACTCGACGCACCACCCCCCAGCAAAGAAAAACCCACCCCACCCAAAGGAAAACCCACCACTCCCAAAGGTGGAAGCAACAAACCCGACAATGCCAAAGACACCCCCATCACCAGCGCTCAAGACGCCAGCCCCGTAGCAGCCACCAGCTTCCACGGACACACCAGCCTTCCCACCAACCTCGCACTGGCCCTAAGCGGTCTCGCGACCCTTGCAGCAACAGGCGCGCTCATACTCCACCGACGCCACTAACCCCTCACCACCACCACGAAACTCCCACAGGTCCAGGCTCCACCTCCGACAACATCACCACCTGACGCTCGCCCTCCACCGACACCCGCGACACCCGCGAACGCCCCTGCCACCTCGCCGCAACCGACATCGCCAACGGCTCATCCCCCGGGCAAAAAATCCCCATCACCACCAACATCTGCGTCGACGACGACAAAAAAGACAGCATCCCCTCATCCGCCCCAGACGACAACCGATCAATCCGAACATCAACAACCGCACACTCCCCCACCCCCACAGGCGCATCCAACCGAATAGACGCCACCGACAACGCATTACCGTCCGAAGAAGAAACCACCCCATCCACCACACCACCCCTCTCCACCACAAAAACCAAATCACCAGCACCACCCGCAGCATGAACAGCTATCGGAAACCGCAGCACCCCACCGGAAGCACCCACCACAACCAGCCGCGCACGCAATGACCCCACCGACCGATCCCGCCGCAGCATCACCTCCACATGCTCACTCACCATCGCAGGCACATCACCAAACGACGTACCTAAACCTCTCGCCAAACCCTCACGAACCCGCTCTGACTCCACAGAACGCTCCACATCCCGCAGCATCGGATTCACAATCGGCACATCACGAGACTGTTCCTCACACACAGCCAACACAGAGACCGGTCGGCCTCTAGCACGCGCCAACGCGTCAACCAACACCCCCTCATCAACCCCCAACACGTCCTCCAAATCCCCCAATGCAGCAATCGAGCTCGACCGCTCCGGACGCGAACGACCAGACTGCCAATAACTCAACGTCGCCGCGCTAACGTCATGGCCCCGCACAGCTAAGTGATAACGAACCCTCTCCAACGACAACCCCCGAGCAGAAACCGCCCCACGCAACACCTCAGCAAAAACATCCCCCGACTCACACACAAAAATCACCACTCCACATAAACAACAACCCCATCACCACACCCAACGCACCCCATACTTTCCCGGCTTCGCCGCACAAAACACCACAGATAAACCAGCATCAGCAACACGCACCGGCTTGACCAGCTCTTCCTCCTCATTTACGCACCACGACTCCACCGACAACGGCCCCTGCCCCTCCTCAAAATCCACACACCACACCAACTCCCCCACATCCACCCCAAGCTCACGCGACACCCCACACTCAGCATCCACCGCCCCCACCACCTCACCTCGAAACTCCACCACAGCCGCCTCACCCAACCGCAACGGACGCTCTAAAAACACTTCACTGACCTGACCAGAGGCAGTCAACATTTGTCTTCCAAAACGACAATTCGACATCGCTCGCAACAACACTTGAGCACCATCAGGCGGACAAAGCGTCACAACTGACAAACAATCAACTCCATCCGCTTCAGCAGACAAAGTAATCCGCACACGAAAACTAGATATCGCCCCAAACGCATTAAGGCGAAAAGATTCATGAAGAGACAACAACCTAATTGGATCATCCCGCACATCTCCCCGCCACACAAAATCCAAGGAAGACCCCGCCCCCTTCTGGCGATCACAGACGCACGATAATTCCTCACCACCTACTGATCGACCAGGTACACCCGAAATTATCGACACCAATCCCCCCGGCGGAGCCCCCACAATCCGCTCGATTTCCCCAACAACCACCAAAGATCGATCTTTCAAAGGCACCGAACGCCCCGTCTGCCACTGACTTAACGTGCCCACCGAGACAGATAGCCCTCGCTCCAACAACTCCGCACGCAGTCCCGTCAACGTGAATCCAGCCTCTGCCACAGCAGAGCGCAACGCCCGCGCAAAAGTTACTTCACCTTCATTCACACCATCATCCTAAATAGAAAAATAGTCTCTTTAATAAACGGGCAACTACAAAACTGGACAGAAAAAACAAACAAACACGGCACCAGAAGAGAGCAGCGCAGAACTGTCCCAAACACAGCAACTACATCGAAGCGAACTCTCACAGGGAGGAATCACATAAATCTCAGCAAAAATCCGAAATCAGCGGAGCGTGATCACTCCAGCGCTTCTCATAAGTTTCAGCCCTCCCCACCCATACAGACTTAACAACCTCCGCTAATTCAGGTGTCGACAGGTGATAGTCAATACGCCAACCAGCATCATTATTGAAAGCTTTACCGCGCCAACTCCACCATGTATACGGCCCAGGACCATCACCGCCATACCTGCGCCCCAAATCCACCATTCCCCCATCCACCAGCCAACGGTCGAAAAAAGCCCGCTCTTCAGGCAAAAAGCCAGCTTTTTTCAGATTTCCCCGCCAGTTTTTTAGATCCACCTCACGATGAGCAACATTCAAGTCCCCAGTTACCAGAAGATGCTCCCCCGAAGCTAAAGCAGCTTGGAACCGCTGCGACATAGCCTCCATCAGGGCATATTTCTCAGCCATTACCTCCGGCCTGTCCACATCACCGCTATGCACATATGCCGAAACAACTGTCACCTTCTCAATACCGCTGCCCCACTGCCCTAAAACAGGCACTTCCAACCAACGACCTGCCGAAGCGAACACCCGCCCCGAATCATCAAGACGCATCCGCTCTGAAAAATCCCCCCCATGCTGCCCAGCGATCGCCCCCTCCATCGGCAAACCCGTAACCGCATTTCCCACACCACAACCAGGACGCACCAGGACCGCAACGCCTGCTCTTCCTGCTACTTCCCCCTCATGCAACACCACTGACCACTCCTGCAGCGCGCTCTGCTCCAAAGCGGAATCTAGTTGCGCACGCGAGGCACGTACCTCTTGCAGCGTCACAACATCCGGCGCCGACTCATCTACCCAAGGCAGCATGCCTCGACGCACAGCCGCACGAATACCGTTCACGTTGGCGCTCACTACTCGCATGAATCCATCATGCCCGCAGGATCACCCACGCCAACGCCCAGAAGGACCTCAGGCGGCCTCTTCTAGCCCTGCAAGTTTTTCCTCCAACAAGTCACGCAGCTCCGGATCATTAAGAACTAGGTAAGCCAACTGGCAATCCTTTGGCCCCGATGCCCCCGGCTGACACAAACGGCATGGTTCTCCGACTCGCACCACACACTGATCTTCACCACGCGAACCCTTACTCATCTGCATAAATCCACGGTAGATAGCCAAAGTTCGCTACACAGTCACACATTTGCGCGATGAAAACGACTACACAAAATAAATGCGGTGGCTGCCTGCAAAACCCCAGGAGCCACCGCACTCATATGCCACAAATCACACGATCTCAGCGCTTACAAAGCGTCAATAATCGTATTCAACGTGCCACTAGGCCTCATCGCCGCTTCCACCTTCGCCACATCTGGGCGGAAGTAACCACCCAAATCCACTGCAACCCCTTGGGCGGCGATGAGCTCACGATCAATCTCCCCTGCCTTGCCAGACAACTCATCAGCAACAGCTGCAAACTTTGCAGACAACTCAGCATCCACTGACTGCCCAGCCAGTTCCTGTGCCCAGAACAAAGCAAGATAGAAATGACTACCCCTGTTATCAATCTCACCCACAATACGCGCGGGAGATTTGTTTTCTTCCAAAAAGCGAGAGATAGCCCGATCCAAAGCATCAGCTAAAACTTGTGCTTTCGGGTTACCTGACCTATTCGCCACATGCTCCAATGAGGCCCCTAGAGCAGAAAACTCACCCAAGCTATCCCACCTCAAATAGCCTTCGTTCACGAACTGCTGCACATGCTTGGGAGCAGAACCTCCCGCACCAGTCTCGAAAAGTCCACCCCCAGCAAGCAAGGGAACCACCGATAGCATTTTCGCGCTCGTGCCCAACTCAAGAATTGGGAAAAGGTCAGTTAAGTAATCGCGAAGCACATTTCCTGTGACCGAAATAGTGTTTTCGCCACGACGGATGCGCTCCAAGGTGAATTTCATGGCTTCAACCGGAGCCAGAATCTCAATAGATAGACCAGATGTGTCATGTTCCCCCAAATACTCGCGAACCTTCGCAATGAGATTCGCGTCATGAGCACGTTCAGAGTCCAACCAAAATACTGCTGGCGTACCCGACAACCGTGCCCGCTCCACGGCAAGACGCACCCAATCACGTACTGACACATCTTGTGTACGCGCCATACGCCAAATATCACCAGCCTCAACATCATGAGACATCAAAACCGAGCCGTCTTCAGCGATCACCTCCACCTTGCCCGACTCCGACATCACAAATGTCGTTGGATGCGACCCATACTCCTCAGCCTTTTTAGCCATCAACCCCACATTAGGAACATCACCCATCGTTGCTGGATCCAATGCCGCGTTAATTCGGCAATCCTCCATAATTGCCGCATACATCGTTGAATAGCTGCGATCAGGGATCATCGCCAATGTTGCCTGACGTTCGCCCTTCGCATTCCACATCTGGCCACCATCGCGCACCACAACCGGCATCGATGCATCCACGATTACATCATTGGGAGCATGAAGATTGGTGATCCCTTTATCTGAATCCACCATCGCTAGTGCCGGGCGTTCGGCAAATGCCTGGGCAATCGCTTTCTCGATAGCTTTCCTGGTCTCATCGGGAAGTTCCTGAATCGCAGACAACAAATCACCTAGACCCAGGTTCGGGTTTACGCCTACTTCACGCAGCTCATCGCCAAATTCTGCAAATACATCAACAAAAAAGACCTTTACCGCATGCCCAAACAGCACCGGATCCGAAACCTTCATCATTGTTGCTTTCAAATGCAGGCTCAGCAGGAGATCATCGCGCTTCGCTTCCTCAATCTGCTCTGCATAAAATTTTTGCAATACCGAAACGCTCATGAAGGTACCATCAAGGACTTCCCCAGGAGACGCTTGTAAACCTTCAACTAAAGAACGAGCTTCACCAGCATGATTTGTGAATCGAATTTCAAAACCACACCCTTCAGCCGTGACTACAGACTGTTCGTTTCCGTAAAAATCACCATCACTCATATGCGCTACACGCGCTTTAGTTCCTGCATCCCACTCCCGAAGACGATGGGGATGCCGCTGCGCAAACGCTTTCACAGACGCAGGAGCACGCCTATCCGAGTTTCCCTCACGCAAAACAGGATTAACAGCAGAACCTAAAACTTTTGCATAACGCGAAGAAACATCCCGCTCTTCATCAGTCGAAGGATCCACAGGAAAATCGGGAACAGCGAAACCTTGATCCTGCAACTCCCTAATTGCCGCCTTCAACTGCGGAACCGACGCAGAAATATTCGGCAACTTAATAATGTTGGCAGAATCATCTTGAGTCCATTCACCCAGAACAGCTAGATAATCTGGCACGCTCTGCTCATCCGTCAATCTCTCCGGAAACTGAGCCAAAATTCTTCCCGACAAAGAAATATCGCTCGTTTCCACCTCAACATCAGCAGCCTTCACAAAAGCACGAACGATCGGCAGAAGTGAAAAGGTCGCCAAAGCCGGAGCTTCATCGGTCAACGTCCAAACAATCTTGCTGCTCACAGGCTCTCCTTTGAGACACGACAAAACACAATCAGTGCCGACCCTACTTCCCCAAACCCCTCACCAAGCTAAGAAACGACAGAGCACCTACCGCAGCCCCGCACACCACCACGAGCGACCCAATGCGACACCATAGAAACCATGGCCGGATCCGCACACCCCCACATCATCTTCACCACCACCAACACAACCCTCACCAAAGACAAACTCGAAACCATCCTCGGTGACCTGTTCACCGGACACGAACCACCACCAGTAACCACCACCAGCGTCCTCAACGTCACACTCTCGCTAGGCAGCTACACCTTCACCTTCTGGTACGACGACGAAGCCGAAGGACTCGGCGACCGCTATGCCGAATACGCCCCCACCCTCGAACAACGACGCATCTCACGCTGCACCACCATGATCGACTTCTCCGGCGACCACGACCCCACTAACCAACACAACAAAGCCGCACGCACAATCATCGAACACCTCGCATCCTTGCCCGATACCTACGTCTTCTCCGAAGAAAAAAAGACTTTCATTGCGATGGACTACACCGACCCATTCGCCACCCCCACCGAAGAACCTCCCACCCCCGAACTAACCACCGAAGAACCACTACCGCCCGAAACCAACGACAAAAAAGACACAACACCAGGAGACGAACACCCCAGCACAACAGAAACAACCACAGAAAACAGCCCTCTGCCACCTCAACACCCAACACCCCAACCCGAAGCAAAACCCGACAAAAAACCCGGATTCTTCAAAAAACTCTTCGGCAGAAGCTGACCCACCACATCAAGCGTCGGCCCGCCACACACGGGCCGACCTCCACCATTTGTAACCCGCTACACAACACCCAGACACCCCCATTTTGATAGCGTCAAACCCAAGACCGACACGGTCCGATCGCGCGGCAAGCACCACCCAACGGAGCCAAACCGCACGGACACTCACACCAAAGCAGCACCGTCGCTGGAAGGGTTGATGAACCTGTGAGCACCACCCCCGTCAAGATCGCCGTCACCGGAGCCGCCGGGCAGATCGGCTACAGCCTCCTATTCCGAATCGCAGCCGGAGACCTTCTCGGTCCCAACACCCCCATCGAACTGCGACTGCTCGAAATTGCCCCAGCCCTACCGGCTCTCAAAGGCGTCGTCATGGAACTCGACGACTGCGCCTTCCCCACCCTCACCAACATCAAAATCGGTGACAACCCCGAAGAAATCTTCGAAGACGTCGACGGTGCCATGCTCGTAGGTGCCATGCCCCGCAAAGAAGGCATGGACCGCGCCGACCTCCTTGCCGCCAACGGGAAAATCTTCACCGGTCAAGGCGCCGCGCTCAACAAAGTCGCCCCCAAAGCCAAAGTTCTCGTCACCGGCAACCCAGCCAACACCAACGCCCTCATCGCCATGAAAAACGCCCCCGACATGGCCCCAGAGCAGTTCAACGCCCTCACTCGCCTGGACCACAACCGCGCCAAATCCATGCTGGCCAAAAAACTTGGCGTGACAGTCGAAGAAATCAAAAACCTCGCTATTTGGGGTAACCACGACGACTCGATGTACCCAGACCTGTTCAACACCACAGTGAACGGCAAAGCCGCCACTGAACTGGTCGAACAGACTTGGATCACTGAGGAATACATTCCCACCGTCGCAACCCGCGGCGGAGCCATCATCAAAGCACGCGGTGCATCCTCCGCTGCCTCGGCCGCCAACGCCACCATCGACCACATGCGTGACTGGATGCTCGGCACCGACGAAATCGTCTCCATGTCCGTACCCTCCGACGGCTCCTACGGCGTACCAGAAGGCATCATCTCCTCCTTCCCATGCCGCGTAAAAGACGGAAAATACGAAATTGTTCAGGGCATCGAACTCAACGAATTCAGCAAAGAACGCATTATGGCATCAGCCGCGCGCCTGGAAGCCGAGCGCAACCAAGTCAAAGAACTCGGCCTAATCAAATAACACGCCCCAACACACATTGAGGCGGCCACCCCAGGTGGCCGCCTCAATGTCATCACTGCCCCGGTCGGCCAGCGTTACGCCCCTCAGCTTTCGTCCAATACGCAACCGCATCAACCTGATGCCGATCCAAACCACCCTGCGTAACAAGAGCGTTACGCAGCTGCCTTACTGCCGCAGACTCCCCCGCAATCCACACAGAGCTACGAGCAGAAACCTCACCAGGCAACGAAGCAGCCAGCTCACTCATACGCGAGCCATGAGCAGCACCACCCCGATCCATCCAGACAACATCCACCTCAGCACCCGTCACAGACCTCACCGGCTGATGCTCAGCTGCATCCGCAACCTCAACAAACGCTCGCACCGGCAGCTCAGCAGTCAAAGAAGCAACAATTGCCTGCAACGCAGGCAATCCCGTCTCATCAGCAACAAGAACTACCTCTTCAGCTCCTTCAACTGGAACGAAACCACCGACCGGCGCAGTCAACATCAACTCATCACCCACCTGCACCTGCGACGCCCATGCTGCAGCCACGCCACCGGGATGCAACACAAAATCGACAGTCGCCTCACCTGCCTGCGCATCAAGCCACAACAACGTGTACGTACGACGCTTTCGCCGAGCCCGCGACATCTCATCCGCATCACCGGTAAACCTATGTGAATCAGGAAAACTCAACTTGACCCGCTGATCTGGGCCCGTCGCTACTGCCTCAGCCAATCCCGACCCACTAAACGTCACACGACGCATGCGCGGAGTCACATCCTCAACCGCCGTCACCACGCACACACCCAACCCCTCGCGCGCACGACGAACCCGTTCAGTCACTCACATCCCCCGATCCACTTTGCGACGCCGAAACCGCCACTCGTGCATTCTTTCTCGACAACACCAACATGACTAAACCCCACACGACCAGGGCAAAATCAGCGATTACCAGCCAGCGCACACTCATATTTCGAGTCACCAACATGGAAGCGCCCGCCATATTAATGACAGCAGTGCTGTACAGCCACGCATCCATCGACCGTGAACGTAACTGCACAGCACCCAAATCAAACCCACGCGACTCACCAAACACGCGCAGCAGAAGACAGACCGCCAAACCAATAGCGACCAACCCACCACCAATCAACACGCGCCCAAAAGCCGCAAAAACCAGGCCAACGACAGTGACCGCCGCCAAAGCCCACCACAACCCCAGCCCCGCGAACGGGTTACGCATCAGACCTCAGCCAACCCTGCCTGCCGCTCCGCAGCCTCAACAAGATTGCTCAACAACATCGCACGCGTCATCGGCCCCACACCACCAGGATTTGGTGAAACCCAACCCGCAACCTCAGCAACGTCCAAAGCCACATCACCAGCAATTTTCCCGTTTACACGAGAAACACCCACATCAAGCACAGCCGCACCGGGCTTGACCATCTCCTTCGTCACGATGCCCGGTACCCCAGCAGCTGCAATGACAATATCTGCCTCACGCGTATGCGCAGCCAAATCCTTCGTGCCCGTGTGACACATCGTCACCGTCGCATTCTCTGAACGCCGCGTCAACAACATTCCAATAGGCCGCCCCACAGTCAGCCCACGCCCAACAACCACCACATTCGCACCGGCCAAAGGCACATTAAAACGACGCAACAATTCAACACACCCCAACGGAGTACACGGCAACGGCGCTGGCCGATTCATCACCAAACACCCCAAGTTATACGGGTGCAACCCATCAATATCCTTAGCCGGATCCACGCGCGACAACAACGCAAACTCATCCAACCCCGTGGGCTGCTGCACAATGAACCCGGTCACCTTCGGGTCCTCATTCAACTGATCAATCAGCTCTTCAACCTGCGCTTGCGAAGCATCAGCCGGCAAATCGTGCCGCATGCCGCGCACACCAATCTGCTCACAATCCCGATGCTTGGCATTCACATAAATCTGCGACCCCGGATCCTCACCCACCAAAACCGTAGCCAGCCCAGGGACAACACCACACTCACTCAAACGCACCACCCGCGCCTTCAACTCTTCCTTAATGGTCGCAAGCGTGGACTTTCCATCGAGAATGCCAGCAGTCATGGCATGCATCATTTCACAGCCAAACTCAGCTCTCGCTTTATCCTGAAATCAATCCCCACCTGAACTCTGATCACTCTCTCCCCCAAAGTAATCCAGCACAACATACGGTCACACAGCCCAACTCCTAGAGAGGCAGCCACGCGTGCGGACTCACAACCACCCTGTAATACGCCTGACCACCACACTCCTGGCACTCACCACACTCTCTGCATGCGGCTCCACCCCCAACAGCACCCCCACCATCACCACCACCGCCACCGCTGCCGCCACAAACAACAACACATCCCCCGCCCCCAGCACCACGACCCCCACCAACACCACCCCCACCATCGACCCCACCACCGTCGCGCGAATGACCGGCGGAAACGGCACATCTTTGAAATACATGCTCGGCGAATCATTCCTACCCGTGGGATGGAACGTCACTATCCCCCGAGACTCCGGCGGCTACCGCATGAACATCTGCGGCGTAGACATCGAACCGCACCCTCCAGTCGATACAACCGCAAAACGCTGGCAACAAACCCCTACCGGCCCATGGATCGAACAACACATCCGCACCTACGAAGGCAACACCGCAACCAACATCATCACCGCACTCAAAACACGCATCACCGACTGCCAGCGCTACACCGCTACCGACACCAACGGCGGCTCCAGCACTTACACCGTCTCCGGCCTCACCCTCCGCAGCGCCGACCCCGATACCGTCACCTGGCGACAGCAACTCGTGCCACCACCACCGGCCACGACAACACCCACCTCACCCGCCGCAACCCCCTCCCCATCCAACAGCCCCACCCCCCACCAACTCACCCAAGACGTAGCCATGACCAAAATCGGCAACACCACCGTCATGCTGATCTCATACGCCGTCGACCAAACCCCCTCCGTCCCCCTCTTGGACGCCGCAGTCTCATACCTGAAAAAACGCCATTGAGCAGACAAAGTAATGGCCCGGGCCCCTCTCAAAGGAACCCGGGCCATTCGCATCACATCACTCAGTGCGCAAAATGCCGTGTACCCGTGAAGTACAAAGTCACACCCGCGCTCTCAGCAGCAGCAATCACCTCATCATCACGAACAGACCCACCAGGAGCCACGACCGCACCCACCCCAGCGTCAATCAACACCTGCAAACCATCTGCAAACGGGAAAAACGCATCAGAAGAGGCCACCGAACCCTGAGCCCGCTCCTGGCCAGCACGCGACACCGCCAAACGACACGAATCAACACGGTTTACCTGTCCCATACCGACACCAACCGATGCGCCATCCTTAGCAAGCAAAATGGCATTCGACTTCGTCGCACGCACAGCACGCCACGCGAACTGCAAGTCCGCCAACGTCGCCTCATCGGCAGCGGCACCCGCAACAAGCGTCCACTGCGCAACATCATCACCATGGCCAGCTGAAGGCTTGTCATCATCAGAAACTGGAACCTCAGCATCAATCAGGTCGCGCTGCTGAACCAGCAAACCGCCCGAGATATGCCGCACCTCAAAACCTTCACGCACAGGCGTAGGTGTCTTCAACAGCCGAATGTTCTTTTTTGCCCGAAGAATGTCCAAAGCCTCTGGCTCGAAATCCGGCGCAACAACAACCTCAGTGAAAATATCCTTCACCATACGAGCCATCTCCACCGTCACTGGACGGTTCACAGCAATAATGCCGCCAAACGCGCTCGTCGGATCACACTCATGCGCCTTCCGGTGAGCAACAGCAATCCCCTCTTCCTCCGAAGCGATAGCGATACCACACGGATTGGCATGTTTGATGACAGCACACGTCGGCTGATCCCCATGATCATGGCAAGCACGCAACGCTGCGTCGGCATCCACATAGTTGTTGTAACTCATCGCTTTACCGTGCAATTGCACAGCCTGCGTCAAACCCTCTACACCACCGGCATAAAGCGCCGCGTTCTGATGAGGATTCTCGCCATAGCGCAACACGTCAACGCGCCGATACCCCGCCCCTACCCATTCAGGAAAACCTGAATCTTCCGGAGCCTGCTCCACCACCGAACGGCTCATCCACGCCGCAATCGCAACGTCATACGAGGCTGTCATCGCAAAAGCCTGCGCAGCCAACTTCTTACGCTGCTCCAACGTAAAACCACCAGCACGCACAGCCTCAACAGCCTGCGCATACTGCGACGGATCCGTCACGATCGCTACCGACTGATGATTCTTCGCAGCCCCACGAACCATCGATGGACCACCAATGTCGATCTGCTCCACCGTCTCATCAACACCCGCCCCCTGAGCCACCGTCTCCTCGAATGGATACAGGTTGACAACAACCAACTCAAATGGCTCCACACCCAGCTCACCCAGCTGCTCCAAGTGGTCCGGCTTACGCGTATCCGCCAACAACCCCGCATGCACGTTTGGGTGAAGAGTCTTCACACGACCTTCAAGACACTCCGGGAACTTCGTGATGTCCTCAACCTTCACCACCGGAAGCCCCGCCGCCTCAATAGCACGCGCCGAACCACCCGTCGACACCAGCTCCACACCTGCATCGTGCAAACACGTAGCAAACTCAATCAAAGACGTCTTGTCATACACCGACAACAACGCACGACGAACAGGACGACGCCCCTGCGCATCACTACCAGCAGCAGGGCCAGACGCTGCACTCACTTTGACAGCCACAACTCTCCTCTAAAACAACAACCCGAACAAAACCAACAAGCTCAATGCATCAAACCACGCACGAGCCACCACTCATCCTGCCCTCACCCACCAAACAGAACTCTGCGCCCCTGAACACGCGCACCATCTACCGCCAAACGCCGCACCACCTCCACCAGCATCTCCCGCTCAACTACCTTGATACGTTCATGAAGCGAATCCTCAGTATCACCATCAGCTACAGCAACCACCCGCTGATCAATGATCGCTCCAGTGTCCACACCCGCATCAACAAAGTGACACGTAGCTCCCGCCACGCACACCCCATACGCCAGCGCATCTCGCACCCCATGAGCGCCAGGAAAACTCGGCAACAACGCCGGATGAGTATTGATAAACCGCCCCCCAAACCTGGCCAAGAACGCTGGCCCCACAATTTTCATAAAACCAGCCCCCACCACCAATTCCGGCTCAAAAGAAGCCACAGCCTCCATCAATGCCACATCCCACCCACTCCGATCCGCGAAATCCCCCATCGGAACCACAAACGTCGGAATCCCCGCTCGCTCAGCACGAGCCAAACCCTCAATCCCCCCACGATCAGCGCCCACGGCAACAACACGCACCGGATAGTCCTCATGCGAGGAAATCGCATCCAGCAACGCCTGCAAATTTGTGCCCCCACCAGAGACCAACACCACCACAGAAAGCGGCTTACCCACCGACGCGCCGCCTGGAAACAAGCACAACAAATCACTAGTCACGCAACGAGCCTAACTGCCACACCCACAATCGCTACTCTGCGCGCATGAACGCAACCCCCACCATCATCCTGGACTGCGACCCCGGCATCGACGACGCCATCGCCATCCTTCTCGCTCAAGGACACCCCGACATCAACCTCGCCGCTATCACCACTGTCGGAGGCAACTCTTCCCTCCACAACGTCACCCACAACGCACTCGCCTTAGCAACCCTCAGCAACATCACCGCGCCCATCGCAGCCGGATGCGCACAGCCCCTCAACAACACGTACAAAAACGCCACCCACATCCACGGCACTGACGGAATCGGCGGCATCCCACTGCCCACCCCTGACCGCTCCACCGATCCCCGCCACGGCGCACAACTGATCATCGACACCATCATGACCAACGACCCCGACACCATCACTCTGGTTCCCATTGGCCCCATGACCAACATCGCCACCGCGATCACCCTCGAACCCCGCATCATCAACCGCGTACACGAAGTCGTCTTTATGGGTGGAAGTCACGGAACCGGCAACGTCACCCCCGTCGCCGAATTCAACATCCACGCCGACCCCGAAGCCGCATCTATCGTCCTCAACGCCGACTGGCCCATCACCATGATCGGCCTGGACCTCACCCGCCAAGCCATCGCCACCCCCGAGGTCATCACCTCCATCCGCAACATCAACACAACCACCGCAACCCTTGTAGCCGACCTCCTTGACACCTACAGCGCGAACTACCGCACCACCGGCAGCTCCCACACCGGAGCAATCGTCCACGACCCCTGCGCAGTTGCACGTGTCCTGGCCCCCACACTCATCACCTGCATCCCAGCCCCCATCCACGTCGAGCAACACGGCACACTCACCCGCGGCATGACCGTCACCGACCTACGCACAGCAACCACCACCGACTGCCACACCCGCACCGCAACCCACCTCAATGCCGACGGATTCTGGGAACTTGTCCGTACCGCACTTCGACGCCTCCCCTAGAAGATCACCGACGCCCTGACGTAGCGGGCTCCTTCGTGCTCTCCTCCGGAGAAACAAAACGAGCCCGCAACACTATCGAGGCAAACACCACCACCCACGCACCCGCCAACATCTCAGCAGCCAACGTGGCTCCCATAGCCACACCACTAACTCCTACATCCACCAGACGCTGATTACCCAATGACCCAGCCGTCAACACACCAACCGCGCCCATCATCACCGCACACAACAGCACTGCACCAGAAACCACCAACAAACGCCCCAACAACAAGCCACGCCCAGACCTAGGAGCCAAACCAGCACGCCCCGCCTCACGCACGCCCACCGCAGGCAAAGAACTCCCCACACTCCGCAACGCCCACACAGCCACACACATCCCCACCACGACAGGAACAGCCACTGACGCTGTCATCCACCCCGGCAATGGCCCAGGGTCGGGCAAAGCCCCCAACACCGGCACCAACGGCACCGGCTCCACACTCGCATTACCCCACGTGATCAACGTGTCCTCACCAATTGAAAAACCAGGGCCTGCAGCGAAACCCACCGCCCACGTAGCCAACGTCAACGCATAGGCCAACTGCACAACCGTGAACAAAACACCGCCAACCAACCCCGGACTCACATAGCTATTCACCACCTCAACACGCTGCCACCCAACAACCACCGCAGCCACAACCGCAACAACCCCCGCAGCCAACAACACCACCACACCACGAACGGCCGGGCCAACAACCCGCTTACCCCAATCAGGAACATCAACCCGCCAAAACCACCCCAGCCGTGGAATAACCCGTCCTAAACCACCCTCAAACCGACGCTGAACAGCAACCACAAAAGCAATCACAGGCCAGCACACACCAGCAAACGGCGCCCACAGCACCGACGCAGACAACCCCTCACCTCTGGCCAATACCGCCACTAACACCAGCACTACCGCATACCCAGAAACAAAACCGATCCCACCACGAACTACATCTCGCCGCGCACCCGAACCGGTCAACTCCACCGAACTAGCAGAACCACCTGCATCAGGCATGCGCCCCAACAAACGTCCACCAGCCCACACCAACGACCCCAACGGCACCACAGCTGCCAACCACGGCACCACGCTGACCGTTTGCTCCTGAATCAACAACGGCACCCCCTGGGCGAACAACCACGATTGCAGCCCAAAAACCACTGCCCCCAGCCCCGAGCCCGACCCAGTCGAACCAGCCAACCACCCAACTAATACAAACAACACAAACAACACACTCGACACCAACGCCGCCCATACAGCCTCAACAACACCACCAATAAGCGGCGGCCTTTTCACACTCACAGACGACAACGAACCCGACTCACCCGCGGAGGAACCACGCGGACCACGGCGACGGAACTTAAACGAAGGCATACGTAGCGCAGACATCCCACCCATCTTCCCCGCCAACCCTCAAACACCCAAGCACCACGACACCCCCAAACACGTTCACCCCATACACAACTACTCCACAACCCCTCCGCACTCACACATCACCCCACACAGCCCCAGCGCCACCAACCTCACAACGACCACCATGAAGCCACCAACACCACCAGCGGAGACACACCATGCTCACCCCGATAACCATCACCATCACCATCACCCTGGACATTGGTTTCCTCTTATGGGCCATCCCCCTCACCTACAACGACATCCGCTACCACCGTTTACCCCGACCGCTGACCCTCGGCGCCATCGCAGTCATGCTCGCTGCCGGCATTCTCCTATGGGCCACAACCGCCCTAATAACTAACGACCCCTCCAGATGGCACACCCACCTCGCCACCGCAGCAGCAGGCGCACTCAGCCTTCGCCTCCTCTATCGTTTACTCCACCACTGCGCACCCAACAGCCTCGGCCGCGGAGACGTAACGCTTGCGCTACCACTAGGGGCTTTCCTCGGTTGGCACAGCATCGACACCCTCATATTCGGCGCCTGGCTTGGCTTTGCTTTCTCCGGTATTACCGCCCTCACACTTCTGCTCACCCGACAAGCGCATCGCCACACGCACATACCCCACGGCCCAGCCATGCTCATCGGTGCTGCATGCGCCATCAGCGCAGGACATCTCACCTAAGTTGCAAAGACACAACCACTACACCTATGGCTGACCTTTATAACTTCTTCCCTCTGACGCCTACACGCGCACTCACCACAGGGGTGTGGGGTTTCTCCTGCTAGGAGAAACCCCACACCCCTGTCACAACACCGCAAGCAAACGGATCAATGCTCAGAAGCCATGAGCTCGCGCATAAGATTTGCAGTCTCCGTAGGAGTCTTCCCCACCTTTACTCCAGCAGCCTCAAGAGCGGCTTTCTTTGCATCAGCCGTACCTGCTCCACCAGAGACAATCGCGCCAGCGTGCCCCATGGTTTTGCCCTCCGGAGCCATAAAACCAGCCACATACCCCACAACAGGCTTCGTCACATTCTCCTTGATATAAGCAGCTGCTCGCTCCTCAGCATCTCCGCCGATCTCACCTATCATGACGATGCCTTCGGTCTGCGGGTCAGCCTCAAAAGCCGCAATCGCATCAATGTGCGTGGTTCCCACGATCGGGTCACCACCGATACCGATTGCGGTGGTAAACCCAAGGTCCCGCAGCTCATACATCATCTGGTACGTCAATGTGCCTGATTTAGAAACAAGCCCGAGCTTCCCTGTCGGAGCGATATCTGCCGGCGTGATGCCTGCGTTCGACACCTCAGGAGTGATGATGCCTGGACAGTTCGGACCAATAATCCGTGTAGTCCCTTTAGCCTGCGCGTAGTTGAAGAACTCGGCAGTGTCCTTGACCGCAATACCTTCTGTGATGACCACGAGCAATGGCATCTGAGCATCTACTGCCTCGATCACCGCGTCCTTGGCGAACTTTGGCGGCACGAAGACTACCGAGACGTTGGCGCCTGTCTGGGCCATTGCTTCGGCCACTGTGCCAAAGACCGGAACAGTGTGCCCGCCATCGAACGTCACTTGCTGGACCGCCTTACGCGGGTTAACACCGCCAACAATGCGCGAACCAGCTGCCAGCATGCGCTGCGTGTGCTTCATACCTTCAGAGCCGGTCATGCCTTGAACAATGATCTTGCTGTCGGCGTTAAGGAAAATAGACATTTTGTTCCCTCTCAAGTGCTCGCAGATCAGTGGCTCGCCGCAGCGAGTTCGGCAGCCTTGCGGGCACCGCCGTCCATGGTGTCTTCGATGGTGACAAGAGCGTGACCATAGTCAGCCAAAATGCGTCGCCCCTGCTCGACGTTGTTACCATCCAGGCGAACCACCAAAGGCTTGGTTGCTTTATCCCCCAACTTGTTGAGTGCACCCACGATGCCATTCGCTACCGCATCGCATGAAGTAATCCCACCGAACACATTTACGAACACAGCTTTGACTTGCTCATCTCCGAGAATGACGTCCAACCCATTCGCCATAACCTCAGCAGAAGCGCCACCACCGATATCAAGGAAGTTAGCCGGTTTACTGACTCCACCGGTGTGGTCTTGACCCGCGTAGGCAACGACATCGAGGGTGCTCATCACTAGCCCTGCACCGTTACCGATGATGCCTACGTTGCCATCCAGCTTCACGTAGTTAAGACCAAGCGACTTAGCTTTCGCTTCTAGAGGGTCTTCGGCAGCTTCGTCTACTAGGTCAGCATGGTTTGGCTGACGGAACACCGCATTGTCATCAAGAGTGACTTTTCCATCTAGTGCAACAATCTCGCCGGAAGCAACTTTGACGAGAGGGTTCACTTCAACAAGCGTGGCGTCTTCGTCACGATAGACCTGCCACAGCTTCATAAGTACTGGCGCAACTTTTGTCGCTGTATCAGCGTCAAATCCTGCAGCAGCGGTAATCTCGTCTGCTTTTGCCTCGTCAATACCCACGTTCGGGTCTACCGCTACGCGCGCTAGTGCTTCAGGACGCTCGATGGCAAGTTGTTCAATTTCCATGCCGCCCTCTTTGCTGCACATGGCAAGGTAGGTGCGGTTAGTTCGATCCAGCAGGATTGAGAAGTAGTATTCTTCTTCAATCTGAGCGCCTGCCGCGATCATCACTCGGTGTACGGTATGTCCTTTGATGTCCATCCCGAGGATCTGCTCAGCGTACTTTTCAGCTTCATCTGAGGTTTTGGCGACCTTAACTCCCCCAGCTTTACCTCGGCCACCAGTTTTCACTTGGGCTTTGACCACAGTTACTCCGCTTGAGATTTCTTCCGCAGCAGCACGGGCCTCTGCAGGAGTATCAGCGGTTTTACCAGCAAGCACGGGAACACCATGCTTCTCGAACATGTCTCGGGCTTGATATTCGAAAAGATCCACGAGGGACAACCTCATTGTCGTCGGGTGGCTCATGCGTCACTGGCGCACTGTGCCGCGGTTTACTTCTGCAGATGACATCTCGAAGGTACAGGAAAAGTGAGTTTCAACACCGGAAAGATATCGCGGTCAGCGAAATATAGTTATTGACCAGCATATTCAGTAGGCGTATATACATCTATTTTTTTCTAAAAAGAATTTTGTAAACGTTATCATCGGCGTGTCGCGGCGATGTGGTGTGAGCGCATGTCACAAATCCATAACGGAGTTGGTAGTGTCACCCCCGTTCGCCCCCCTGATGGCGAATCGGCATATGCCACCCTGCTCGACCACGCATCACCGTCGAAGGAGTCGGTCGAGGATTCCCTGTGCTTCATCTGGGGAAGTGGGGTACGCCGCGTGCAAACGCGGCAGCAACTGCCGCACCCCTTAAGAAGGAATACGATGTCGCAATACCAGGGACGCCACCGAGCGCAAAAACAGCAAAACAACGTCGGACGCGGAATTGTCGCTTCAGCTGCTCTGGCAGCCGGCATCGGCCTCGTGGGCAACGGCACCGCTGAAGCAGCCGCCCCCGCCATTGCCGGACAGACCGCTGCTTCCAGCGCAGCACAGGCCGCAGTTAAGTCCTTCGCCTTCGCCGCTCCCGTTACCGGAACCCACATTTCTTCCGGCTTCGGAATGCGCTGGGGCCGCATGCACAAGGGCGTTGACTTCGCTGGCCGTAAGGGAACCCCGATCCGCGCCGTTGCAGCCGGACGCGTCACCGTGGCAAGCAACCTTGCTGGGTACGGCAAGGTCGTTTACGTCGACCACGGCGATGGCACGCAGACCCGCTACGCACACCTGAACTGCTTCTCCACCAAGGTTGGCGCGCGAGTCAAGGCTGGCGAGAAGATCGGTGAACTCGGCAACACCGGACACTCCACCGGACCTCACCTGCACTTCGAAGTCCGCATTAAGGGTCGTGCGATCAACCCCCTGCCGTGGCTTGACGCCCGCGGCGTTCGTCCCTGACGAAATCCACAGACTTCTTACGAGGAGATCGGGTCGCCTGGGGGTATAAAAGGCGGCCCGACTCCCCGGGCTCGACGCTCAGCTGAGATAATCGTTCCGATGAATGGCTGCACCAACAGCCGGTAATAGGTCAGAAATCTCATCCTACTTTTCTGCCCTACGACCCAGGCTGTCATCGAGTGCGCCTACCATCCGGGAGCGGGAATACTCCAAACCTGCGCTACCTCTAGCCACGGTTGAGTATTAGGTGTGTCTCAGCTGCGTCGATCCATGCTTTACCACCTTCTGGGAGCAAGTGCGCTCACTGTCACTACAACTGCAGTGACGGGGGCATGTGCGCGCTCGCATCCAGACACGTGACGCGCTGCGACATCCACCCGCACCTCACGTGTAGAGGATTAAAACTGCTGTCGCGCTGCCCTATGGGCAGCGCGACAGCAGCAAATAGCATGTTGATGGGGCCGCGTTATGTCGCGGCCCCATCAACATATTCATTGCCGCATCACAGCTTCTCTAACGGCGCATACCTCAGCAACAGCCTCTTCACTTTGCTCTCACCGAAGTCAACGTGCGCAATTGTGCGATCACCTTCACCTTCGATCTGGACCACACGCCCTAGACCAAACGAATCGTGCGTTACCCGATCACCGGGAGCCAGCGCAATAATCGGTCGGTTCGCAACTGGCCTCATCCGCGACGCCGAAGACAACGTGGCCACCGACGGAGCCGCACGCAAATCCCCACTTACAGCAGACTCTGTTCTCTCCCACTCCACCAACTCCTGCGGAATCTCCGAAAGGAACCGTGAAGGCGGATTGTATTTCGGGGTCCCCCACGCAGAACGAACAACAGCCCGCGATACATGCAACCGTTCCCTCGCGCGCGTAATGCCCACATAAGCCAGACGGCGCTCCTCTTCCATCTCATGGGAACTTTCAAAAGCCCTGAAATGAGGGAACGTCCCATCCTCCATCCCGACCACAAACACCACGGGGAACTCCAACCCTTTCGCCGTGTGCATGGTCATCAACGTGACTGCGCCCTCATACTCACCCGAAGCCTGCGCTTCTGCACCCCCTGCAGCAACCGCTTCATCTGGGACATCATCCGAATCTGCTACCAACGAAACCCGCTCAAGGAACTCAGTCAGCTCAGCCAAAGGACTATCCGCCATAGTCTCTGCTGACATCGTCTCCGCCGGTAGGTCTTGCCCTTGGGCTAACGCATCCGCGACCGCTTCCTCATGTGCAACGGCCTGGGCCTCAGACCGCCGACTTTCGCGTTCTTCATCGAACTCCCGCGCCACCGAAACAAGCTCCGCAAGGTTATCCAAGCGAGTTTCATCCTGTGGATCTTTACTTCCACGCAGCTCGTCAAGATATCCCGACTGTTCAAGAATCGCCTCGACCAATCCAGCTACGCCAACTCCATCTTCCAAAATATTGCGGAGCGCCTCCAACAAAGTAGTGAACGAACGAACCGCATTCGCAGAGCGTTTCGCCATCATCGGGATTTCATCAGCACGCCCCAACGCCTCAACAAACGCAATGCGCTCACGATCAGCGAAATCAGCAACAAGCGCTTCAGCACGGTCACCAATACCACGCTTGGGAACATTAAGAATGCGGCGCAAGTTAACCGTATCCATGGGATTAGCGATTGTTCTCAAATACGCCAAGACATCTTTTACCTCGCGGCGCTCATAGAAACGAGTCCCACCAATAACTTTGTACGGAAGCCCAGTCCGCACCAAAACCTCTTCAAGAGCACGCGACATCGCGTTAGTGCGATAAAAGATAGCAACTTCGTGCGGTTTCACAGACTCGCTCTTCATAAGCCGCTCGATCCGCCGTGCAACGAAGGCAGCCTCATCGTGCTCAGAATCTGCTACATAACCAACAATTTTTGACCCCGCGCCACCCTCACTCCACAACTTCTTCGGGCGACGCTCACTGTTTTGCGAAATAACAGCATTAGCTGCAGAAAGAATAGTCTGCGTAGAACGATAGTTCTGCTCAAGGACAATCGTGGTGGCCTCAGGGTAATCTTGTTCAAATTCATTGATGTTTCGGATAGTTGCCCCACGGAAAGCATAAATCGACTGATCAGAGTCACCCACGACAACTAATTCAGCCCCAGGAACCCGGGGTTGCGACAGTAATCCTTTTTCGGGATCAGCAGGCTTCTCCGGGATAGGAGAAGCCAGCTCCCGCACCAATGCATACTGGGCATGGTTCGTATCCTGATACTCATCCACCATAATGTGCCGGAACCGGCGTCGGTAATATTCAGCAACCTCTGGGAAAGCTTGCAACATATGAACCGTCACCATGATGAGGTCATCGAAATCAAAAGCGTTCGCCTGACGCAGCCTTCGCTGATATTCCGAGTACACATCAGCAACAATTCCTTCAATGACCTCTGCACCCTCAGAACGAGCCTGAGAAGCGAACTCATCCGAATCAATTAATTCATTTTTCAAGTTACTAATCCGGTGAGCAAAACTGCGCGGAGTATGCCGTTTAGTGTCAATATTCAGCTCACGCATAACCAACGCCATCAAACGTTGGCTATCAGCAGCATCGTAAATAGAAAAACCGCTCTTCATGCCGATCTTGTCGGCCTCACGCCGCAAAATACGCACACACGCAGAGTGAAACGTGCTCACCCACATCGCCCGCGCCCTACCACCCACCAGCTGCTCAACCCGCTCACGCATCTCACCAGCAGCCTTGTTGGTGAAAGTAATCGCAAGAATCTGCCCCGGCTGGACACCACGAGCACCCAACAAATACGCAATGCGATGCGTCAAAACCCTCGTTTTGCCCGAACCAGCACCAGCAACGATCAACAACCGCCCACCCTCATGCAAAACCGCCTGCTTCTGCGGCTCGTTTAACCCCTCCACCAACGCGGCAGCATCAAACACCGAACGCCCCTCAGGACGCCTCACACCCCCCAAATCACGATCAGGTGACTCCTGCGGAGCAGGCACACGTCCCCCAGCTCCATCCACGTCACTCGCAGTTACAGGCCCTTTCGGCGCAACATCGCCCAGAGCCTCAAAAGGCACATTCTCGAACAGGTTGCTCATCACCGATAACTGTAGGCGGCCGCCCCGACCAGCACGCAGGGACAGCCGCCTTACAACACGCCGACAAACTCACACACGACGCATCACACACCGTGCTCCACCAGGCAAATCAGCCCATAAACCCCAGCCCAATCACGGTGTTAACCAACGTCAACCCAAGTGCAGCATGGGCCAACGTAAACGAATCCTGACCACGCTTAGCCTTCGCATTCGACGCCTCACACAAACCAACAACAGCAACCGCAACAAGCAGCTTGATACCGACCATCATGTGGTTCACCGTGCCGCCAGACATCTCCAGCACACCCACCAAACCCAAACCAATCAACAGCTGCAGGCGTGCACCCCACACCATCAACACGTGAATCCGACGGGCCGCGAAGGACATCGCCCAACCAACCAGAATGAGCAGCAGCCCAAGCCAGTGCATAAGACCAAGGACGGTGAAAGTAGTTGCCATACACCCACACTAACGACTGCCCAGCACTTACCTGCACAAGCAGAACACCCCGAACCCGCTCACTCCACCTGGACAACCCGGCTCTGTGCAGCACTGAGGCGCGCCGCCTGCCCAACCCGGATGGAATGCACCGCATCCATAGGATCAACCGGCATCCCCGCCTGCCTATCCTCATACCCCTGAACCTGCAACGCCGCCGACAAAATCCGATAAAACTCCGCGCCCGTCTCACTCACCGCTGGCCCCGGCCACCGCTCAGACCCCGCATACACCCACCCCGTTCCGCCCTGAGCATCAGCCAAATCCGGCAAAACACCAATCGTGTCCGGACCGTCTTCATACACAAACGCAGCCTTCGTTCCCGTCACACGGAACCGAGGCGCAGGAAACGGATCAAACGAACTAGCCCGCAAAATCGAAGACCCACCACCCACGTGACGCAACCACAACAAAACATCATCATCCGCAGGAGTAGTAAACGCATTCACCTCCGCATACACACTGGCAACTGGCCCCATCACCTGCACCGCAGTATCAATCACATGCGGACCCAAATCGTTAAGAACACCACCACCCTCACGCCAATCAGCGTTCTCCCTCCACCGCTGCTTCGGCTCCGGACGCCACCGACTAAACGACATCTCAAAACGACGTACCTGCCCCAAATCACCCCGCTGCATCACCCGCGCCAACGCCAACGGACCGGCATCCCACCGCCGATTCTGAAACACCGTCAACGGCACACGCTCCTGACGTGCCAACTGAACCAACGCATCAGCCTCATCAGCAAAAACTGCCATCGGCTTATCCACCACACACGGCACCCCAGCCGCAATCACCTGACGCACATGCTCAACATGCTTACCCGTAGGAGTACACAAAACCACCGCATCAGCACCAACATTCGCAACAGCATCCACCAACGCCGTCACATCAGGAACCACCACCGCCCCCGGTAGATCCGCTTTCGCCTGCGCAACCCGATCAGGATGCGAAGTCGCCACAGCAACGATCTGCCCACCCGCCTGCGCAATCAACGGAGCATGCAAAGTACGACCATAGGAGTAACCCGCAAGAGCAATACGCATACCCCAACCCTGCCACCAGCCCCCGGGGAACAACACCTAAGACACTACAGATGCCCCGTCGCAAGAAAAACGCTGAACTCGCGAGCAACACCACCCTTAGCCTTCACAACTGTGGCCGCCGTCTCCACCTGCACATCAACAAAACCCTCCCGCACCAAATCTTCCCGCAACACATCCCGCTCAATACCCCGGTGCCCAGTGTGCGTATCCGCATGAAAAAGATTCTCTGGATCATGATCAAGATCCGCCAGCGCAACCCAACCTCCCGGTGCAAGCGCTCCCCGAATGCTTCGCAAAGCAGCCCTGGTGTCAGGAATGTGGTGAAGAGCCATCGTGCTGACAACAAGATCAAAGGAATCGTTCAATGGCTCATCGAGAAGGTTATGAACCCGAGCCTGAACACGAGAGTGACCAGCAATCGCATCCATAGCAACATCGATCATGCCCTCAGATGTATCGATGAGAAGCACATGCGCCACATGCTCAGCCAAGGCACGGCCAAGCTGGCCAGTACCAGCACCCAGATCAAGTACATGCCACTCCGATCTCATCGGAATGCGCTGCCGAATCGCATCAGCAATGCGCTGTGAACGGGCAGTTTTTTCAGGACTTTCCCACGTTTTCGCAGCGTCATTGAAGTATGTGGCGTCGCTATTGCCAGAGTGCTCATGGGCCATGCTCCCACCCTAAACAGCAGCCTCAGGCGCCACCTTCACAACCGCACCGGTGGTGCTCCTACGCTCGTGCAATATCTGCAAAAGAGCGCAGGAACACCCCCAGCCGTAGCGGTTAATTCGTTTGTGTTGCAGCGGCATCAACATCCGTGTTGTTGTGCGCGGCATCCACCCCCGGACGTTTCCCAATCGACATCGTCACCGACGCCGCGACAGAAGCAAAGAAATCATTGCCTTTGTCATCAACAACGATGAAGGCAGGGAAATCTTTCACCTCAATCTTCCACACCGCCTCCATACCCAACTCGGGGTACTCCAAAACCTCCACCTTCGTGATGCAGTCCTGCGCCAAACGTGCAGCTGGGCCACCAATAGAACCCAAGTAGAAACCGCCATGCGCTGCACACGCATCCGTCACCGCCTGGCTACGGTTACCTTTAGCAAGCATCACCATCGACCCGCCCGCAGCCTGGAACTGGTCAACATAACTATCCATGCGTCCGGCAGTCGTCGGCCCGAACGACCCCGAAGCCATCCCATCGGGAGTCTTCGCAGGACCGGCGTAATACACCGGATAATCCTTCAGATACTGGGGCATCTGCTCACCTGCATCAAGACGCTCCCGGATTTTTGCGTGCGCGATATCGCGGGCCACCACAAGCGTGCCCGTCAAAGACAAACGCGTCTTAACCGGATACTTCGTCAGCTCCGCTAAAACTTCAGACATCGGACGCCGCAAATCAATCTCTACAACTTCCCCACCCAATTCATCCTCAGTGGGGGCTGGCAAATACTGAGTCGGATCAAACTCAAGCTGCTCCACGAACACCCCCTCCGGGGTGATCTTGCCCAGACACTGCCGATCCGCCGAACACGAAACTGCGATCGCCACCGGCAACGAGGCACCATGACGCGGCAACCGCACCACCCGCACATCGTGACAGAAATACTTACCACCAAACTGGGCGCCAATACCGATCTGACGAGTCAGTTCAAGAACCTTCTCCTCCATCTCACGGTCCCGGAACCCACGACCCGTAGCCGCATTACCCGTGGTCGGGAGGTTGTCCAAGTACTTCGCTGACGCGTACTTAGCTGTCTGCAGCGCCTTCTCCGCAGACGTACCGCCAACCACAATCGCCAAGTGATACGGCGGGCACGCTGCCGTACCCAAACTGCGGATTTTTTCCTCCAAAAACGGCATGATCCGCTCCGGAGTAAGAATGGACTTCGTCTCCTGGAACAAGTAGCTCTTATTCGCCGAACCACCACCCTTAGCCATAAACAAAAACTCATACTCCAGCTCATGCCCTGGATGCGTATCCGCATAAATATCGATCTGCGCAGGAAGATTGCAGCCCGTGTTCTTCTCCTCAAAGAACGTCACCGGAGCGTTCTGGCTATACCGCAAATTTAACTTCGTATAAGCATCAAACACACCCCGCGAGATGGGTTCAGCATCATCACCAGCAGTAAGCACATGCTGCCCCCGATGCGCTGAAACAATCGCCGTCCCCGTGTCCTGACACATAGGCAACACACCACCGGCAGCGATCCCCGCGTTCTTCAACAAATCAGAGGCCACAAACTTGTCATTGTCACTGGCCTCCTCATCCTCAAGGATGTTCCGCAACTGCTGCAGATGAGCCGGCCGCAAATAATGCGCGATGTCATGCATCGCTGTCTCCGTCAACAGGCGCAGCGCCTCAGACTCAACCTCAAGAAAACGACGACCCCCTGGCCCCTCCAACACATGCACGCCCTGCGACGTCAACTTGCGGAACGGGGTCTGTGTGTCCTGCCCAACAGGCAGCAAGTCCTCGTAGGCGAAATCCGCCATGGCACAACTCCTTCACAACAGCCCGGGTGCACGGGCAACAACAGCCGGTAACAGCGCCCTGGCAACGCCGCCATCTGACAGATCACGGAAAAACCACGACCGGCACACCCAGTCTGTCCCCTCACCCCCAACGCCGCGGCCCCAAACCTGCCTTTCACCACAACAAAACCACGTCAAACACATCACACCCCCCGCACAGCCCGCTCATACAACCCCACCGCACCAGCCACAACCGCCCCCTGACCAAACCGCTCCGGCAACTCAACACCCGCCTGCTCACGCAACCTTGCAACCCACCCCCCATCCACCGCACACCGCGCAACCGCCCGCGCCAACCCAACGTCACTATCCATCAACACCCCATCAACACCCGAGCGCACAAACTCCCCCACCCCACTACCCACCCGCCCAAACACCGGCACCCCACACGCCCGCGCCTCCAACGCAGCAATCCCAAACGCCTCATCCACCACCGGCGACACAAACACATCCGCACCCCCATACATCTGCACCAACTCTTCATGAGACAACCGACCTCGCAACCGCACCCACCCACCAGCACCATGCCTACGCACCCACCGCTCACACACCGGCCGCAACGGCCCATCCCCGGCCACCTCCACCGTAATCGGCACCCCCGGAACCAACCCCCGCGCCACCCGCACCAACTCCAACAACGCCACCGGCCGCTTAATCCTCGACAAACGCATCGCACTCACCACCCGCACCCCACCAGCACGCGTCCTGCCCCCACATCGCCGACGCCACACCTGCCTATCCACCCCATTAGGAACCACCTCCACCTCCACATCCCCACACGCAGCCGCCGCCAACCGCTGCGCCGCAACACCCGAAACAGCCGACAACACCGCACCACCACACACCCACCGATCCACCCGCCCCGACAACCGCAACCACAACCTGCCCGCCCCACCAACCAACGAATGACACGTCACCACATGCGCCAACCCCAACTGCGCCGCCACCTGAACCGCATCAAACGCAAACGGACTGACCACCCCCATATGCACATGCACCACATCAAAACCACCCTCACCCAACACCGACCGCAACCACCCCGCCCCCGCCGGATTCACCACCACTGACCCCGGCAACCCCACCGGCAACGCAAACCGCAACACCTGCACCCCACCCTCAACCACATCCGCCTGCGCTCCCGGCGTAATCGTCAACACCACCACCTCATGCCCAGCACTGACCAACCCCCGCGCCAACCGATCCACCTGCACCTCAATCCCACCCAGACGCGGCAAAAAAACATCCGAAACCAAAGCAATACGCACCCAAACACCCTGCCACGCCCGACATACCGCCACACGCCACCAACCCCCGCCAGCCACCAATGACACACTGACCGATGTGAGCCGCACCATCGTCGCCGTCAACGCCCACCCCGACGACGAAGCACTCCTCATGGCAGGCACCCTCGCCAAAGCAGCCGCTGCAGGAGACCGCGTCATCCTCGTCGTGGCCACCGATGGTGAACTCGGCGAAGCCGACCCCCGCTACCACCACAACGGCGACCTCGGCACCACCCGAATCAACGAACTCCACCGCAGCGCAGCAGCCATCGGCGCCCACAACGTCATCCGACTCGGCTACGCAGACTCCGGCTCCGGCCCCACCATCCCCCCCAACCCACCCCATACAACCCGATTCGCACGCACCAACACCCACCACGCCGCAACCCAACTGGCCAACATCCTGCGCAGCGAACACGCCGACCTCGTCATCGGCTACGACAAAGCCGGCGGATACGGCCACCGCGACCACATCAAACTCCACGAAGTAGTCCGCGCCGCCTCCGCGACCACAGGCACCCGACTCCTCGAAGCAACAATTCCCCGCGAACTCATCACCCAAGCCCTACGCATCGCAACCCGCCTCTACCCCTTCCCACCCGAATTCGACCGCAGCACATTCGAAACCGCCTACACCCCCCGCAACCTCATCACCCACCGCATCACCATCGGCCATCACAGCACAGCCAAACGCAACGCCCTACGCGCCCACACCTCACAAACAACAGGCCGCACCACCCGAACACTCAACGTCCTAAGCAACCTGCCCTCACCACTATTCAACCTCATCCTCGGACACGAATGGTTCACCGGGCCAACCACCCGCACCCATAAACACCCCGCCCACAACATCTGGGATACCACGCCGTGACAACACCATCCACACTCCTGCGCAGCACACTGCACACCGCCGCAAGCCTGAGCATCACCATCGCCCTACTCGGCTGGCTACTCCCCACCCTCACCAAAACCACCTGGACCGAAATTCTCCACACCATCACCGGAGTCGGCTGGCTCAACTTCCTCGGCCTACTCACCCTCATGATGACCGGGCTCTACTGCTACACCTTCACCCTCAAAGCCTCCCTGCCCGGCATGACCCACCTCCAAGCCCTCACCAGCAACCTCGCCGGCTCCTGCATCAGCAACATCCTGCCCGCAGGCGGCGCATTCGGCACCGCACTCAACTTCGCCATGTGGCGATCTTGGGGATTCGAAGTCACCGCCATCACCTCATCCATGCTGATCACCACAGTGTGGAACATTCTCATCCGCGCCTCCCTACCCGTCCTCGCTGCGCTCCTGCTACTCACCCACTCCACCGGGCTACCTACCACCATCTGGGGCGGAGTCGCCCTCGGCGCCCTCATCGGCACCATCACCGTCGCCACAGGAATCGCCCTCATCACCTCACGCCGCGCAACCACAACACTGGGCACACTCGCCGATACCATCAACAAGCACCTACGCCCCAACCACCACGCCCAATTCGCCACCAACGCCCTCACGCTACGCACCCGCATCATCGGCCTAGCCCACAACCGCTGGCACCAACTCACCTTCGGAGTAGTGGCCTTCTTCGGTGTCTACTTCCTCCTGTTCACCGCCTGCATCACTCTCTCCGGCGTTCAAGTCTCCTGGCCAGTAGCTTTCGCTGCCTTCGCCATCGGACGACTCTCCACAGCAGTACCTCTCACCCCCGGAGGCCTAGGAATAGCTGAGGCCGGATCCGCCGCAGTGCTTATCGCACTCGAAGCAGATCCGGCCTCAACCGGAGCAGGTGTGGCACTCTTCGCCCTCTTCAGCCACCTACTCGAAATCCCTTTCGGTGCAGTGGGACTCACCCTCTGGCTAGTGACTCGTCCACGTCACACACCAACCACCACACACACCATCACACTCAGCGACGCATCGCTCGAGCACGACGCAAAGCGGCCCGAGCCACATCCCTGACACTCGGCAACACAGACGAACCACCATCGTCATACCCGGCCAACAACCGCTCTACCTGACGATGCCGAGCCTCATCAGCCAACGTGTCATCCAACGCCTCAGGCTCAAACCCACCTTTATCCTGCCGCTCCACCGCAGCCCGAAGCAGCTCATCAGTAAACGCTGGGTTAGAAGGCAACACCGGGCCATGCAAGTACGTGCCATACACGTTGTCTTTCACCGCACCCTCAGTGCCATCCTGGCCATCATTACCCTGGCCATACAACACCGTTCCCAACGCAGCCTGCCCTGGCCCACGCAAAGTCCGGCCCGAATGGTTCTCATACCCGACCATCTCACCAAACTTGCCCGAAATAACCACCGGGCCAACCATGCGCGTTTCCGCACCAGTAGTGGTCACATCCAGAATGCCTAGCCCAGGCAACCGCTTACCAGCCACCGTCGTGAAATCACGACCCAACAACTGGTACATGCCACACACCACCAACATCGGCGCTTTATCAGCAGCCAATTGCCGCAACATGTCACCATTAGCGGCCAGATCATCCTCAACACGAGCCTGACCCGAATCCTGACCACCACCACCGACGATGATATCTACGTCATCACGCAAAACCGTTCCCGGATGATGCGCCAGCACCTCCACCTCGTACCCATGACGCTGAGCACGCACCTGCAACGCACGCACGTTGCCAAAGTCGCCATAGATGCTCATCTCACGCGGATACAAGTGAACAATCTTCAACTTGCCCTTCACCGGGCCGTGATAACTGTCCGCCATCGACCCCGACTGCAACGCTCCCGGAGCATCTGCCGCGGTCAACGTGCCCGAACCGTGCATCTCCTCGGACACAGAAGTACTCGAAATAGTCATCGCTTTCACGCGTCCTGTCCGATGTCGGGAAGGTCATAGCGCTCAGCAAGAGTGCGGCGCAGCGACATCATCGCGGTGTAAGTGCAGAAAAGTCGAAGCGGCTGCCCCGGATGAGCCGCCAAGAAAGTGTCGAGAGCTTCCGTCAAGTCAGGAATGACGCTACCGACCTCAACATCGTCATACCGCAGCCGCAACGCCATGTCATAGGCACGGATACCTGCCGTCGCATACACACCCTGCTCCCGCAGCGACTCAAACGACACGTCATACAACCAACTGACGTCACGCCCATCAGCAGTGTTGTCATTAATCGCGACCATCGTCGGAACCGGAGTTCCCCCATACGTGGACAATGCCACCGAGAAACCCGCCGGGTTCTTCACCAACACCAACTCAAGACTCGAATCGCCCGCCTGAATGACCTCACCACGACCAAACGGTGGAGCCACCGACGCCAACGCCGCCGCAGCCACACGCGCATCGAACCGAGCGCCCAGAAGACGCTTAGCCATCGACGTGGCCGCCGTGGCATTAATCATTGCCGCCAAACCACGCTGCTGAAGCTCCAACGGACCAACCGTGTCAGCACCAGGAAAATCGATCGCGAACTTGCGCTCATCAATCGTGCGCAGCAAACCATCAGCAGGCCCCGGATCCGGAACACCCTCATGACCTGAGGCACCAGCACCACCCTCAGGAACCTCACGCACATCCGCTTCCTGCAGCTCAGCTACCCGATCAGCGATCGATGGGTCCAAACCAAACCACGTCGCCTCAGGAACATTCGCGTTCTGCGCAGCCCGAGAAATAAAAGAATCATCCCGGTTTAACACAACACCGTGCGTGGTGCGACTAGCCAAATCCTCCAAAAGACGCGCCGTGTAGTCGATCTCCGCGAAACGATCCAACTGATCACGAGCAACGTTCAACAGCAACGCATGCGTAGGCTCAACAGCCTCCGCGAAACGAATCGAATGAGCCTCATCCAACTCCAGAATCGCGTAATCAGCCTTCAACCGGCCCGAAGGACCGATCTCATCGAGCATCGCGGAAATGACCCCACGCGTGAAGTTACTGCCAGTCGGGTTAGAAAAAACCGAGAACCCGTGGGCACGCACCACCGCTACCAGCATCTTCGTCGTAGTGGTTTTTCCGTTAGTACCACTGACAACAACAATCCCGCCGTGCGTGTCAGCGAGCGCGTTACGAAGAAAACCTGGATCGAGACGCTCGGCTACCAGGCCGGGCAACGCCGACCCTCCCGAACGTCCACCCGTACGGAGACGCGAAGCGAGCCGAGTGGCCTTACCCGCGAGGACGGCTGCGTTAGTCCTTAGCACAACTCAAGAGTAGTGGCCGTGGGTCACACAAAAGGCCATCCGAAGCGAAGGTGCTGTTCCACGCCCCCGCCACAACCAGCATCGATACTGTGGAAAACATGAACGACCGCACCCCACACCCCCCAACCCAACAGGCCTCAGAAACACTACGCACCAGCCTCATCAACCCCGCCAACCTGGATGAAGTCCGCGAAGTCTTCAACCTCAAAGCACTCGTATTCCACTCACCCCGACTCACCGAAACAGACCTCAGCACCTACGCCGAATCCCTAAACCAAGACGGATTCCGCACCACCGTCATCCACGACACCGCCGCCCCCAACACACCCGCCGTCGCCTCCTTCCTATCTATGGACTCCATGTGCTCCCTACCAGGCGGCGCCGACATCCCCACCACCGCAATCAGCGACGTCGTCGTCCTACCCACACACAAAAGGCAAGGCATCCTCCGACGCTGGATGACCAGCGAACTACACCGCGCCAAAAACGCAGGAAACGTCTGCGCCGCCCTCCACGCAGCCGAATGGGAAATCTACGGCCGCTACGGATTCGGCATGTCCGCAGCACGAACCGCCTGGACCCTACGACCTGACCGAAGCCACTTCCTCAGCCAACCCAGCGGACACATACGCATCATCACCCCACACGAAGCCGCCACCATCTTCACCAACATCGAAACAGCCGTGCGCGCAGCACACCCCGGAACAATCACCGCACCCCTGACCTACTGGAAACACCACACCGACCCCACCACCTACACACCCAACACCCCAGCACGATGGTTCGCCGCCCACACCGACAACAACGGAAACATCGACGGAGCAGTCTCCTACTCATTCCCCGACGGCTGGAAAATGGGACGCCACGAAAACCGCATGACCATTCACGAACTACGCGCCAGCACCCCCACCGCAGAACGCGAACTATGGCGCCACTGCGCCAACACCGACTTCATCACCGAAATCGACTACGCCCTAGGACACCCCGACCTACCCCTGCCCTGGTACCTCAGCAACCCCCGCGCTGCCCAATCCGGCCCCATCTGGGATGGCCTATGGACCCGAATCCTCGACGTGCCAGCCGCCCTCAGCGCACGCATCTACCCCCTACCCGGTGAGATAAACCTCACTATCACCGACCCACTCCACCTCACCGACGGCACCTACACCCTCACCATCAACACCAACAGCCAAGCCACCTGCCACCCCACCAGCACCCCAAACCCCCAGACCCCACACCTACACATCGACATAAACGCCCTGGCCAGCCTATGGCTCGGCGGAGGAGGCGGAATCCCCACCCTGCCCGACCTCATCCTCCAAGACAAAGCACACCTCACCCAAAAACGTGACCTACACCGCGTCGCAACCCTTTTCACCTGGCCCAATGCACCCCACGACCTCACCAACTTCTAAACCAACACAGAGTTAGACTCGCCGCACAATCCACGACGCGACCCAGCGCCTAACACCCCCACCACCCTGGGAGCCCCTCATGATCTGGTTCCACCTACTCATTGCCCTCCTCTTCATCGTCATCGGCGCCAGATTGGGGGGAATAGGAATCGGACTCGCCGGAGGCGCAGGCGTCGTCATCCTCGTCGCAACAGGCCTGCACACCACCGCCACCAAAGACGTCCCCTGGTCCGTCATCGGCATCATCATGGCCGTCATCTGCACCGTCGCAGCAATGCAGCTCGCCGGAGGCATCGACCACCTCGTCCACCTCACCGAAGTACTCCTACGCAAACACCCCAAACACATCACCTACCTAGCACCCTTCGTCACCTACATGCTGTCCCTGCTCTGCGGCACCGGACACACCGCCTACTCCGTCATCCCCGTCATCGTCGACGTCGCCAAAGAACACAAAATCCGGCCCTCCCGCCCCCTAGCCATCGCCGTCGTCGCATCCCAAGTCGCCGTCGCAGCCTCCCCCATCTCAGCCGCAATGGTCGCCCTAGCCGTCGCCCTAACCCCCCTCAACGTCGGCTACCTCCAATGCCTAGCCATCGTCATCCCCACCACCTTCATCGGCTGCATGATCGGCGCATTCGTTTCCTCCCGCCAAGGATGCGAACTCGAAGACGACCCCATCTACAAAGAACGTCTAGCCCAAGGCCTCATCCGCAAAAACGCAGCCAACACCACCCACACATACAAACCCGCCCCCAGCGCCGTCCCCAGCCTCATCATCTTCCTCATCGCCCTCATCCTCGTCGTCACCTACGCCACCGTCACCTCAAAACAACTCGGACTCATCGCCCACGCCCCCATCGACTCCACCTCGGCCATCATGGCAATCATGCTCGCCGCAGCAGCCCTCATCTGCGTCGTAGCCAAACAACCCACCAAACTCATCGCCACCCAAAACACCTTCAGCTCCGGCATGACCGCCGCCATCTGCATCATGGGACTGGCCTGGCTCGGCAACGTATTCGTCGGCAACTACATGGAAGAAATCAAAGCAGCCCTCGCTGCCCCCCTCCAGGCACAACCCTGGCTCGCAGCAGTCTTCTTCTACTTCGCCGCACCACTCATGTTCTCCCACGCAGCAACCACCACCGCATTCATGCCACTGCTAGTCAACCTCAAACTCCCCGCAATCGCGCTCCTGGCCAGCTACCCCGCCGTCGCCAACTACTACCTCCTCCCTAACTACCCCACCACCGTCGCAGCCATGGAAATGGACGACACCGGCTCCACCCGCGTAGGTAAATTCGTCCTCGACCACCCCTTCGTCCTACCCGGAACAGTGGCCATCCTCGTCACCGTCATCCTGGGCTTCATCACCGCACCACTAGTCGCCTAACTCCCCACCCGCGGTGGATGAGCCCGCCGACACACAATCCAGCTCATCCACCGCAACAACCGACAACACCATCAACACACACGTCGCCACACCAATCGCCCCGAACGTCACCGCAGCAACCACCACATTGCTCGGCTCCTCATGAGCCACTAAACCCAACGCAATCAACACCACCCCAGCAGCCACCGACCCCGCCAAAGCCACCACCCCATACGCAACCACACCCCGCACCGACACAGACCCCTCTAACCCCACATCCCGACCGCGCGACCTCAACCACACAGCCACCAACACCGCAACACCAGACCACAGCGCCAACACCCCCACCGCAGCCACCACATCACTAGGCCGATGCCACCGCATCACCACAATCACAGCGCCAGCCAACGTGCACGCAAACGCCGACAACATCATCAACGGCACCCGCACCAGCCGAGGCACAACCACCAACAACGCCAACGCCAACCCCGTAATCACCGTCATGTGACCACTAGGCAACGTATTCTCCGCCCCAATCCCCACATCACGACGCGGAATCACCACCTTCCCCACCTGCGTCGTCACATTCGCCAACCCCACAAGAACAACCGCAAACACCGCCAAATCCCACCGACGACGCAACAACGCAATCCCCACCACCACCAACAAACCCACCGCCACCGCAGGAACGCTCACAAGCGTCAACACAGCGTCAAACCGCTCATTCACCTCCGGCGGCAACAACGCAGACCAACGAGACCGCTCATCCACACGCTGCCCCAACCGCGTCCACACAAAAAACGGAATCACCACACAAAGCAGCACCACCGCCGCAACAACCAAACCCGCCCCAAACAGACACGCCCGACGCCCAGCACCACCAATCCGCTCCAAAAAACCCGAAAACACAACACGCTCACAACGACTCAACTGCATACTTCCGCTTCCATAAAAATCAACACTCACAAAACCCCAACAGCATCCGCCACCAGCACCCACGCCAACGACGCCACATCCACGCAACAGCAACAAACCCCCTCCCCCACCCGACGCCCAACACAATGTGACCGTTCCCGCACCCCACCCCAACACAGCTCACACGCACAACACAGACACCCCCGCTACTGTGGGAAACACCCCCTATCCCCCACACACCGAGGTAACCATGAACCCCGCCACCGACACCCCGACCTCCGTCATCGTCGTCGGCGGAGGCGTCACAGGACTCCTCACCGCCCGCCGCCTCTGCCAAGCAGGCCTAACCACCACCCTCCTCGAACGCAGCCCCCGCACCGGCGGCCAAATCCACACCACCGAACTCAACAACCTACCCATCGACCTCGGCGCCGAATCCATCCACCTGGCACACCCCGGCATGCGCGAACTCGTCGATGAACTCAACCTCACCCCCAACCTCACCGGCTCACGCCCAGGCACCAGCTGGCTGTGGACCGGCACACGCCGACGCCCCCTACCCGAAGGCGTCGGCCCAGCAGGCCCCACCAAAATCCTGCCCGTCCTCACCTCCGGCATCCTCAACATCCCAGCCCTAGCCCGCGCCGGCCTCGAACCCCTCTACGCACACCTCACCGGCCGCATCGACCTGACCCCCGGACACGACATCTCCGTCGGCGAATTCGTCACCAACCGATTCGGCCACGCCGTCACCAACGCCTTCGTCGACCCCCTCCTAGGCTCCCTCCACTCCGGAGACGTCAACCGCCTCAGCCTCCGCGCCACCTCACCAGCCCTCATCCCCGCAGCCACCCAAGGACGCTCCCTCCTACGCCGCCGCCAACCAAAAACCACACACACCACCACCCCACTCCCCATGTTCGCCAGCTGGCCAACCGGCCTAAGCACCCTCACCAACACCCTCCTACGCGACACCAACGTCACCGTCGAACTCGACGCCAACGTCACCACACTCACCCGCCACACCACCGAAACCGGAACAACCACCTACACCCTCACCCTCTCCGACGAACGCCAGCTAACCGCCGACGCCATCGTCATCGCAACCCCCGCACACACCGCCGCCAACCTCATCCGCCCCACCACCCCCACCGCAGCCGCCATCCTCGACAACATCGAAACCGCACACACCGCCACCATCGTCATGGCCTTCCCCCGCCACGACGTCGCACACCTACCCGCGCTCAACGCAAACGGATTCCTCATCCCCTCCGCACACGCCCCCCTCCTCAAAGCAGGAACCCACCTCGACCGCAAATGGGCACACCTTGACGACGGCAAAAACACCCTCTTCCGGCTCTCTGTAGGACGCGCCGGAAACAACCTCCTCGCCACCCTCGACGACGACGCACTCATCGACCAAGTACTGCGCGACCTCCACACACTCACCGGCATCAACACAAAACCAGCCATGACACACATCCACCGCTGGAAACCCGGACTGCCCCAACTCACCGTCGGCCACACCGACCGCATCACAGCCGTTCGCACCGACCTAGCCACCTCACTACCCGGAGTAGAACTAGCCGGAGCCTCCTACGATGGTCTAGGAGTAGGAGCCTGCGTCACCTCCGCAAACAAAGCCGCACAACGCCTGCTCAAACACCTCGACATCACCAACACCCCGGCACACACAACACAGCCCTAACCACCCACACAAAAGAGGGTGCGAGCGCCACACAGCACCCGCACCCTCTTTCGCTACACCTCTACAGCATTAGCAGAGGCCAACTCCTTTGGGGATTCACTCCCACTCGATGGTGCCCGGCGGCTTGGACGTGCAGTCCAGAACCACCCGGTTCACTTCTTCGACCTCGTTAGTGATACGGCTAGATATACGTGCCAACACTTCATACGGCAGGCGCGTCCAATCTGCTGTCATCGCGTCTTCCGAAGAAACAGGGCGCAGAACAATCGGGTGGCCATACGTACGGCCATCGCCCTGCACTCCTACGGAGCGCACGTCAGCCAGGAGCACCACCGGGCACTGCCAAATGTCACGGTCCAGCCCGGCGGCAGTGAGCTCTTCGCGTGCGATGCGGTCGGCGTCTCGCAATGTTTCAAGACGCTCTCGCGTGACTTCACCAATAATGCGGATACCCAAGCCCGGGCCAGGGAATGGCTGACGCCACACGATTGCCTCAGGCACTCCAAGTTCGAGACCAACCTGGCGCACCTCGTCTTTAAACAGGTCTCGCAGCGGCTCAATGAGAGCGAACTCAAGATCATCAGGAAGCCCACCAACGTTGTGATGCGACTTGATGTTGGCTGTTCCCGAACCACCACCAGACTCAACCACGTCCGGGTAGAGGGTGCCCTGGACGAGCCACTTGACTGGATGCTCTTCGTCACCGCGGTCAGTCACAATGTCACGGGCAGCGCGCTCGAACGCGCGAATAAACTCACGGCCAATGATCTTGCGTTTGGTCTCGGGGTCTGTCACGCCAGCGAGAGCTTCCAGGAAAACATCCGCTGCATCGACAGTCACAAGGTCAACGCCTGTGGCAGCAACGAAGTCCTGCTGAACCTGCTCCGCTTCTCCAGAACGAAGCAGACCGTGATCAACAAACACACAGGTCAGCTGGTTACCCACCGCACGCTGCACCAGCGCTGCCGCAACAGAGGAGTCCACCCCACCAGAAAGCCCGCAAATAACGCGGTCCTCACCGACAGTCTGGCGAATCTTCGCTACCTGATCGTCAACAATGCTTGAAGCATTCCAATCACCAGGAAGTTCCGCAGCCTTGAGGAAGCTTTCCAAAAGTTTCTGACCATAGTGAGAGTGGTGTACCTCTGGGTGCCATTGGACACCGAACAGACGACGAGCCGGGTCCTCAAAAGCAGCCACCGGAGCACCGGGAGAAGTGGCAGTGACCGTGATGCCTTCGGGCATCTCAGCGACAGCATCACCGTGGCTCATCCACACGACCTGAGTGTCAGGGCTGCCCTGGAGAAGAATGCTTTGGCCGTTGCGGCTAATTTCGGTCGATCCGTACTCACGGCTACCGGTGCGAGCCACCTCACCCCCCAGAGCGTTCGCCATGGCCTGGAAGCCGTAACACAACCCCAGAACAGGGATGCCAGCTTCCAGAAGAGCCGGGTCAAGGGCTGGGGCCCCATCGGCATAAACAGAGGACGGGCCACCAGAAAGAATCACTGCCCCTGGATTACGGGAAAGGATTTCAGCGACAGAGGTGGTGTGCGGAATTACCTCCGAATAGACGTTCGCTTCCCGGACGCGTCGCGCGATGAGTTGCGCGTACTGGGCTCCGAAGTCCACGACGAGGACGGGGCGAGAATGCAGGTCGGCGCTCACTCCGGTGAGTGTAGTGCTTGTGTGTCCACAGGTGCGATGCCAGCACCGGTGTTGAAAGACACCAAAGAGCTACACCTGCGGGTTACAGCTCCCTTAGGAGTTCAGGTGAAAACGAGTGCGAATTTCTTGAGTCACTTTGTGCTCCACCCAGAAAGAAAGGAAGGGAATGCACCCGGAAAGCATGATGCCCAACGTTTTACCCAACGGCATACGGGTGGTGCTGGACAGGGCGAAGGTGACAGCGATGTACACCATGTACAGAACACCGTGAGGGATCTGCCACCAGTCGAGCATGTGATTGTTGAAGCCGTATTTGAGGACCATTTCGAGCAAAAGAAGCAGTAGACCAACACCGACGATGAAGGCCATGACCCGGAAAAGCATGAGTGAGCGAGCAATTTTTTCTTGGTCGTAAGGCAGTGAGGGTGTGGTCATGGTTTTTCTCCTGTGGGGGTGTCTTTCCAGGGGTCGATAGGTGCAGTGGTGGCAGTTTCGCCTCGCGCTATCGCTGCGTCGGTGGCGGCGTCGTCCCGAACCATGCGTATCCACATATATACGGCGAAGGCGGCGAAGAACCACCACTGCAGGGCATAGGCGAGATTGCGCCACTGGATACCACCTGTGTCGGGCTGTGGCGCAGGGATGGTCTCAGGGCGCCAGCTGGTGATGGGGGTGGCTTTCCCATCTGGTCCGGGTGTGGTTTCGGTAGCGGTGATAACGAAGGCACTGTAGGTCTGGGTGTTCCAGGTGTTGACCAGATGGGCGAGGTCGATGGTGGCGACTTGCCCACTGGGAAGGAGGGTAGGTTCGCTGGGTGCAGATTCAGGTGGAGCAAGCACACCGGTGACAGTGACGGTGCCGGTTGGTGGGGGCTGTACGTGCGCGGGATCTCGGACCCAGCCACGCACGACAGGCACGTAGGCGTCACCGGTGTTGAGCGGTGTCATGACCCACGCTCCGGCCTGGCCGTTGTTTAAGCGCGGGGTGACGATGAGTTGATGTTCGGGTACGTAGGCGCCGGTGGCAGTGACTTTACGTCCGACGAGCTGCTGAGTGAGGGGGTGATGAGGTGGCAGGAGGCTGTTGATGGGGGCGTAGGGCTGTGAACGTGCATATTCGGCTGCCTCACGTTGCTGTTTGGCTTGGGCGACGTCGAGTTGCCAGAAGCCGAGCCACGTGAAAGAGACAACGACCAGGAGCACGAGCAGGAGCAGGCCGAGCCATTTGGGTTTAAGGGCGGTCCGCAGCACGGGTCCACCCTATCGAGAAGAGCTAGGCCAGCGGGGTTTGCTGGCGTGGCTTACATCATGGTGAAGCGTCAATGTTGTTTTTTGGGAGTGTTTTGGGGCCGAGGATGGCTGTTATTCCGTTTCCCTCGGCCCCGCTGGAGTAAGAGATGATCAGGTTTAGGCCCTGCTGCAGTCGCTCCTAGTCGTGGGGTTACTTACCGAATGTGGCTCCGGTGACGACACCAACACGCTGGAAATCTTTAACGTCGACATAGCCGGTGGTGGCCATGGCGCGGCGGAGCGCACCAACGAAGTTGGTTTTGCCGCCAGCTGCGTGGGCTGGGCCGAAGAGGATCTCTTGCATGGTGCCGAGCGCACCTACGGCGACGCGCTCGCCGCGCGGGAGTTCGGGGTGATGGGCTTCTGCTCCCCAGTGGTATCCGCCGCCGGGGACGTCGGTGGCTCGGGCCAGGGCCGCGCCGAGCATGACGGCGTCAGCTCCGCAAGCGATGGCTTTGACGACATCGCCGGAGCGCCCCATTCCTCCGTCGGCGATGACGTGCACATAGCGGCCGCCGGATTCATCCATGTAGTCACGACGGGCTGCTGCGACGTCGGAGATGGCGGTGGCTAGTGGTGCCTGGATGCCGAGGGTTTGCTGGGTGGTGAGCGCTCGCCCTCCGCCGAATCCGACGAGGACACCTGCGGCTCCGGTGCGCATGAGGTGCAGTCCGGCTTGGTAGGTGGCTGCGCCACCGACGATGACTGGTACGTCGAGTTCGTAGATGAAGCGTTTGAGGTTGAGGGGTTCAGCTTCGCTGGAGACGTGTTCTGCCGAGACAGTGGTTCCGCGGATCACGAAGATGTCGACACCGGCGTCGATGACGGTTTTCCAGTGTTCCTGGGTACGTTGCGGTGTCAGGGAGCCAGCAACGGTGACGCCCGCTTCGCGCATTTCTTTGAGCCGGGCGGTGATGAGTTCGGGTTTGATGGGTTCGGCGTAGATTTTTTGGAGTAGAGCAGTAGCTTCGGCTGGCTCGGCTTCGATGATTTGTTGCAGGTGCGCGGTGGGGTCTTCGTAGCGGGTCCATAGGCCTTCGAGGTCTAGGACGCCCAGTCCTCCGGATTGGCCGAATTGGATCGCAGTGGCGGGACTCATCACTGAGTCCATAGGAGCTGCAATGAAAGGCAGGTCGAAGTGGTAGGCATCGATCTGCCATGACGTTGAGACGTCACGCGGGTCGCGGGTGCGGCGTGAGGGCACTACCGCGATGTCGTCAAGCGAATAGGCGGCGCGTGCGCGCTTGCCCCGGCCGATCTCAATCTCAGTCACGGGTTAAGGCTAACGTGCAGATCGGGTCGTGGCGGTGACGGTTGAGTGTGCGGTGGGTGTGTGCTGGGTGTGCGGTGGTGATTCCCGTTTTTGGAAAAATCTTGTGTGTTTGGTGTCACATCGGGAACCTTGGTTGAACGGTTTTCGTTGGAACAGAGCGTTAGTCACATTTTCGGGAAGGTTCACTCTCGTAGGGTCTTGGCTTAGCTGAGGCTGTATGGGCGGAACCACAGAAAGGGGCATAGTCATGAAGGGCATTCGTATCGCTACTGCGATCACCGCGACCACTCTTCTGTTGGGTGGTGCCGCATACGCCGCTCACGCTGCCGTGTCTGCGCAGGACCCGGTCAGTGGACACTCCTGGCACCTGGTGATGCCGGGCGTCGACTCCAAGATCACTAAAGACGCGAAGTTCACCATCAAGAAGGACGGCACCTTCGAGGGCGAAGACGCCTGCAACCACGTTTTCGGTAAGGCCAAGGTTGCTGACAAGACCATCACCACCTCGGGTCTGGCCACGACTCAGGCTGCTTGTGTCGATGACAAGGTGAACAAGGTCGCAGATGTTTACCACTCCATCTTCGAGAAGCCTGCGAAGTTCGAGTACAGCGACAAGAAGCTCACGCTGACCACTAAGGACGGGGCTAAGTACACCGCGGTCCGCACCGACTGATAGGTCGATCGACTGTTGTAACCGTGCACGGTTTCGGTGACGGCTTATGCCGCGCCATCCCGGGGTTGAGTTTTTCTTCCGGTGAGTATCGGCACCGAAACCGTGCTTTTAGAGTTGGCAGTTTGTTTATCGGTTAGTTCGTTGTGCTGTGCCTGCTGTTGTGGTGCAGGTGTGCGTTTGTGAACGCATTGAAGATGGCCGCCGTGTGCGTGTTGCTTCCGCTTATTGCTCGGTGAGTTCTTCTTTTCCACCTCATGTGGGGGTGGCGTGTTCTCAGTTCAGGCAACTGTCGGTCCGTGAGGATGAACAGTTTTCTTGATGGGTTTTTGAACACGTTCGCATGTGTGGTGTTTTTCCTTCGTCGCCCGCGCGTTCTGCCGTGCTTCCCGAACCCCATCTGTGGGGCGGCGCGCGGGCGAGGAAGCGTTTTTGCGTAGTGTGGTCTTTACCAGCTGCTGCGTGTGAAGTTCGCGGATGAGTTGCGGTGGCGGGCTCACTGGATTGTGTACTGCGGGCAGGTCCTGGTGGGGCTGTGTTTTGTCGGCTCGTTCCTTATCTTTCGCGAAGTCATCTCAAAAATCCGGAGTTTCAAGAGCGTTGAGGGTTCCTGCAGCCGTGAGACGGTGGACGTATGCGTTCTTGTTGTGCGGTGTATGTCGACGCCGGATACCTCCTTGCTTCCTCATCCATGTTGGTGAGTGGCACTTCTTTACGGGCTGCGGTGAGCATTGATCACGCTTTGCTTATGAAGAGGCTCGCCGAACAGGTGGAGCGCGACAGTGGCTTACCTCTTCTGCGCATTAATTGGTACGACTCTGGTAATGCGGCGACGGGTCGTGCGGATGCGACACAGCAAGCGCTTGCTCTTCTTCCTCGGGTCAAGGTGCGTTTGGGGCGGCGTAGTTATTCCGGTGAGCAGAAGGGCGTCGATCTTCGGCTGGGGTTGGATTTGGTAACGCATGCCCGTAATCGGGCTGTTGATGTCGCGTATTTGCTTTCTGGTGATGATGATTTGACCGAGGCGGTGGAGGAGGCGCAGCTGCATGGGGTGCAGGTGAATGTGTTGGCGGTGCCTGATGCGCAGGGGCAGGCGTATGCGGTGGCGCGTCATCTGCAGATGGAGGCCGATGGGGTGACGGTGATTGATCAGGAGACTATTCCGGCGGTGGTGAAGAGGATTCCGCGTCCTGCTTCGTCGGTGGAGGGTGAGGTAGAGGGGTGTGGGGTGGATGCGGGTTTGGAGGAGTCAGCGCAGGAGTCGTTGTCGGGCCGGCCGACTCCGGCTTTGTTGGATAGGCGGCGGCCGCATCCGGGTGATGTGGAGGTGGGTGTGCATCTTCCTGCGGATGCTAGTCCGGTGGTGGAGCCAACTCAGATTGTGTATTCGAGTGATGTGGTGAGTACTGACTGGGTGTTTGAGCAGGTGTCTGGTGCGGTGGAGGCCAGTCCGGAGAGTATTGATGCGGTGTGTCGCAGTGTGTTGGCGGCGTGGTTGGAGGCTGCTACTGATGAGGATTGGGATCGGTTGTTGCAGCGTCGGCCTACGGTTCCGCCGGAGGTGGATCGGGCTTTGTTACGGGATTTGTCGTTGCGGATTGATACTCCGGAGTTGGGTGAGAATGATCGGCACGCGTTGCGGGGTCATTTTTGGCAGGTGGTGGATGAGCGTCAGAAGAATGGTGTGTAGCGGGGTGGGTTTGTTGGGTGTTGTGGTGGGTTTGTGAGTGGGCCCGCTGTTCCACGGTGATTGCGTGGAATATCGGGCCCATTGAGTGTGGTGGGTTAGCTGTGGGCCATGGTGATGTTTTCGGTGTGGCTGGGGGTGGTTTCGTTGAGGTCTGTGTTGGGTGCTTGGTAGGTGTCGTGGTCGAGGAGGTTTTCGCGGGCTGCGACGACGGCGGTGATGGCGGCTTGTCCGGTGACGTTGGTGGCGGTGCGGATCATGTCGATGATGGGGTCGACTGCCAGGAGGAGTCCGACGCCTTCGAGTGGCAGTCCGATGGTGGACAGGGTGAGGGTGAGCATGACGGTTGCGCCGTTGAGTCCTGCGGTGGCGGCCGAGCCGATAACGGAGACGAAGACAATGAGGGCGTATTGGGCCAGGGTGAGGTCTACGCCGAAGATTTGGGCTACGAAGATTGCTGCGATGGCGGGGTATACGGCGGCGCAGCCATCCATTTTTGAGGTGGCTCCGAAGGGGATGGCGAATGCTGCGTAGCCGCGGTCAACGCCGAGTCGTTCGGTGGTGATGCGTTGGGTGAGGGGCATGGTGCCGACGGAGGAACGGGAGACGAAGCCGAGTTGGATGGCTGGCCAGGCTGCGGCGTAGAACTTGCGGACGGATAGGCCGGCGCCCAAGCGTAGGAAGAGTGGGTAGAGGATGGCTAGGACGACGAAGCATCCGATGTAGATGTCGGCGGTGAAGGTGGCTAGGGGGCCGATGAGGTCCCAGCCGTATTGGGCGACGGCGCGGCCGATGAGTCCGAGGGTGCCGATGGGGGCTAGGAGGATGACCCACCAGAGGGCTTTTTGGACGATTTCGAGGAGGGAATCGACGAGGTCGAGGAAGGGTTGAGCTGCGTCGCCGACTTTGATGGTGGCTACGCCGATGACGGCGGCGATGAAGACAATTTGGAGGACGTTGTTTTCGACGAATGCGCCGACGACGTTGGTGGGGATGATGCCGGTGATGAAGTCGAGCCAGCTGCCTGTGTTTTTGGGTGCGTGGGCGGCGCTCATGTCGAGTGTGACGCCGCGGCCAGGGTTGGTGATGAGGCCGACGGCCAGGCCGGTGAGTGAGGCGGCTAGTCCGGTGGCGGCGAACCAGAGGAGGGTTTGGCCGGCGAGGCGGGCTGCGCCGGTGACACCGCGTAAGTGGGCGATGGAGCTGACGACGGCGGTGAAGACGAGGATGGGGATGGTGAGTTTGAGGAGTTGGACGAAGAGGGTGCCGGTGATGTCGAGGGTGGCGGCGAGCCAGGTGATGTTGGCTGTTCGGGCGATGAGTCCTAGGGCGACTCCCAGGACGAGTGCGAGGAGTACTTGGACTGTGTAGGAGGGGAATATGCGGCGTTTGGGTGGGGCGGTTTCGGTCGACATGCGTGTGCCTTTGTTCTCGGTGTGATGGTGTGGCGGTTAGGCGCGTGTCGGTGTGTTTTAGCCCCCACGCCACTCAGTGCGTTATGGATAACCAAACACTATGTGTGTTTATTTCGCCAGTTGGGGCTAGTTGTTGTGCATGGTTTGGATGGTGGCGAGGGTGTGGTGGATGGAGCGGCTGTTGCGTTGAGGGATGCGCAGTAGTTCGTAGAAGGTTGGTAGGTGGGTGTTGTCGTAGCGGAATGTTTCGGTCAGCAGGGTGGTGGTGGCGTCGACGGGGTCGAGGTCGTAGCGCCAGTGGTGTCCGCCGGGGTGGCGCCATTCGATAACGCGGTCGGTGGTGATTTCGGTGGCGGTGCTGGTGATTTTGTAGCGGATTGGTCCTAGGCGCATTGCGACGGTGAATCGGTCACCGAGGTGTAGTTCGCGTGGGCCGATGACGGTTGGTTGGACTGTGCCGGAGCCGTCGAATTCGTGGTGCCGGTGGGGGTTGGCGATCATTTCGAAGAGGCTGTGTGCCGGTGCGTTGATGAGTGCGCGTTTGGCTACCTGGTGGGATGGGCAGTCGATTGTTTCGATGTCGTGAATATTCATGTGGTCACGTTACGCATTGCATTGGCTTTATTTGGTTGTGTTTACGTAGCGCGGGCGTGGCGGTGAGGTGAAGGGCTGGGGTGTGGTGGTTTTTGGGTGAGGAGGTGCATGTTGCGGATTTGGTAGCCGGCGACGAGTTCGTCCCAGGTGATGGTGGGTGGGGCATGTAGGTGTGGTTTGAGGGCGAGCAGGCGGGTGAGGAGTACGTCTGTTTCGAGTAGTGCGAGTGTTTTTCCTGGGCAGGCGTGGGCGCCGTCGCCGAAAGCGAGTCCGGTGGCGTCGATTCCGGGGCTGGTGGTGCGGCCTGGGTGTAGGTGGTGGGGGTCTTCGCCTACTGCGCTGGGGTCTGTGTTTGCGTTGCGGATGTTGATGTCGATGAGTTGGCTGGCTTTGATGCAGGTGGTGGGGTTGGGGTTGATGTCGGTGGTGGCGCGGCGCCATATGTGCCCGACGACGGGTTCGAGTCGGATGATTTCGGCGAGGGTGGCTAGGCGTGCGGGTTGGTCGCTGGTGAGGTAGTGGGTGCGTAGGTCGTGGTTGGTGAGCAGGTGCCAGGCGGCCATGCAGATGAATTCGCGGGTGGTGACCATTCCGGCGGTGCCGTAGGTGATGGCTTCGATGAGGATGTCGGTGGTGGTGGCGTTGTGGGCTAGGAGGTGGCTCATGACGTCGTCGCTGGGGTTGCGGCGGCGTTGTTGTAGGGCGGGCCGAACGTCGTGCCACCAGAATTGGATGATGGGTTTGAGGCCGTTGCGGGCGGCTTGGAGCCATTGTTTGTGGGTGCGGCCGAGGTCTTTGCGGGTGATGTCGAAGGGTGGTTGGTTGAAGAAGGTGGTGAGTCGGTGGGACATGGCGGTGATGCGTTGGTGGCGTTGGGTTTCGGTTTCGCCGGGGCGGTTGTGGGTGAGGCCAACGATGTGGGCGGTGACTTCGACGGCGTAGTGCAGGGCGAGTTCGTCGAGGTGGATGTGGCCGTGGTGTTGGGTGGGGTCGAGTGCGATTTCGGCGGTGCGGGCCATGAGGGGTTGGTAGGTGGCGACGACGGTGGGGGCGAAGAAGCGGGCGACGTGGCGGCGTTGTTCGTCGTGGAGTGGTCCGTCGGAGATGAGGATGGGGCGGTGTTTGGTGTGGATGTGGGGGATTTTTTCGGCGGTGAATCCGGCTTGGGTTGTGTGGTGTCTGGCTCGGAGTATGTGGCGGGCGGTGTGGAGTGATCGGATTCGCCAGGCGCCGTTTGTGAAGGTGGCTAGGCAGTTGCTGGTGGGGGGTGGTTCGTTGGGGTGGTTGGCGCGTCGGTGGCTTGGGGTGGTCATGGGGTGTCCTGGTGGTGGCGTGGGGTGTCCTGGTGGTGGCGTGGGGTGTCCTGGTGGTGGCGTGGGGTGAGGTTGGTGGTGGCTGCGATGAGGGTGGCGCGGGTGTCTGGGGGCAGGTTGGCCCATTGGGTGGTGAGGGCGTTGAGGAGGGTGGGGGCGTTGGTGGTGGGGTCCATGATGGCGCGTTGTTTGTGTGCTGGGAGGTGGTTGTAGGCGTCGAAGAGGTTGAAGGTGTGGTGTCCGTTGAGGCGGGTGAGGGCATTGAGGGCCAGGCGGCGGATGATGGTTGTGGCTGGGGGTGCCGGTGGGAGGTGGCCGTGGTGGATGAGGGTGTGGGCGGCGGTGTCTGCGGCGGCGAGGCTGGCGAAGACGCTGTAGCCGGTGAGGGGGTTGTTTTGGTGGCTGGCTGCGCCGAATCGTGGGTGTCGGTGGTGAGGGGTGGTGGGGAGCATGGGGATGTGGACGTGTTCGGTGGTGCTGGTGGGGTCTGGGTGTATGCCGTGGCGGGCTAGGCGGGTGTGGAGGCGTTGGGCGAGGTGTGTGGTGGGGATGGGGGGTGTGGCGGCGAGGATGGTTTCTTCGGTGAGGATGCGGCCGTTGGGTAGGGGGATGGTGTAGCAGAAGCTGGCGGTGTGGTGTCCCCATGTTGGGGTGCCGTCGTGGGGGCGCCAGTCCATGAGGACGGCGTCGGCGTCTTGGAGTAGGGGGGCGGCTTGGGTGGGGTGGAGGGTGATGCCGTAGGCGGTTTGGATGGGGGTGTGTGCTGGTGGGGGGTGCTGGTTGCCGCGGGTGTCGATGACGATGGGTGCGAGGGTGTGGAGTTGGTTGGTGTTGATGGTGGTGGTGTGGATGGTGACGTTGTCGAGGGTGAGGGCTTGTTGGAGGGCGGGGGTGTCGAGGATGACGTATTCGTCGAAGAGGGGGGCGCGGTGGTTGGTGTGGATGACGGTGGTGGGGGCGCGGGTGGTGGCGGTGTGGGGTGGGAGCCAGGTGGGGAGTTGGTGGGCCCAGCCGCCGAGGGTGTGTTTCCAGGGGCGGTGGGGGTGGGGGTCGTAGGCGGTGACGTGGGCGCCGTGGGTGGTGAGTCGGTGGGCGAGTGCGCGTCCGGCGGGCCCGAGTCCGATGATGGCGATGTCGGTGTTCATTGGGGGTGGGGTGGGGTGATGAGTCCGTGGGTTGCGGTGAGTGCTTTGCGCCAGGTGGGTAGGCGTAATCGTTTGGAGAAGATGTCGTAGTCGGCGTTTTCGATGAGGTTGAGGATGCGGGAGTAGAGGACTCGGGCGGTGGCGACGCAGCGTGCGGAGGCGTTGGGTAGTAGGGGGATGCCGGTGTCGGCTTGTTGGTAGAGCTGTCTGTTGCGGGCGATTTGGAAGGTCATGAGTTGGCGCCAGGGTTCGTCGACGTGGCCTTGGGTGGGGTCGGCGCCGAAGTGGCGTAGGTCTTCTTGGGGGATGTAGATGCGTCCGCGGTCAAGGTCTTCTTTGATGTCGCGCAGGAAGTTGGTGAGTTGGAATGCGAATCCGAGGGCTCGGGCGGGTTCGCGGGCGTCGGGGTGGGTGGCGCCGAGGATGGGGAGCATCATTTCGCCGATGACGGCTGCGGATCCGTCCATGTAGTGGAGGAGGTCGTTCCAGGTTTCGTATTTTTCGGTGTCGAGGTCCATGGCCATGGCATTGAAGAAGCGGTCGAAGCATTCCATGGGGATGTGGGTTTGGCGTACGGAGGTGGCGATGGCGGCGAGGGTGGGGGTTTCGTTGGCGGGGTTGTCGATGGCGTTGTGGAAGCGGTTGGCGAAGGTGGTGAGGGCGTTGCGGGTGGCGGGGATGAGGGTGGGGTCGTGGGTGGCGTTGGGGGCGTCGACGATGTCGTCGGCGAGGCGGCATAGGGCGTAGATGGCGTGGACGTGGCGGCGTTGTGGGGGTGGTAGGAGGGCTGCTCCCCAGTAGTAGGTGGTGCCGTGTTTCCAGGTGAGGTGGCGGCATTGGCGGTAGCCGAGGGTGAGGTGGTTGTGGGTGGGTAGGCGGGGGGTGAAGGTCATAGGTGTTTTTTCCGTAGGTAGTTTCTGGTTCGTTGGGCGGCGAGTTTTCCGCTGATGAGGACCATGGGGACGCCTACGCCGGGGATGGTTGCGGATCCGGCGAAGAAGAGGCCGGGGATGCGTGGTTCGTGGTTGGCGGGGCGGAAGGGGCCGGTTTGTCGGAAGTGGTGGGCTAGGGCGAAGGGGGTTCCGGCTGCCATGCCGAGGTTTTTCCAGTCCAGGGGGGTGATGAGGCGTTCGGTGATGATGTCTGTGGGGTAGTTGTTTTCGTCGAGGAAGGCGTGGAGTCGTTCGCGTATGTGGGTGGTTTCGGTGTTCCAGTCGATGTTGCCGTTGAGGTTGGGGACGGGTTCGAGGATGTAGAGGGTGTGGGTGTCGGGTGGGGCGAGGTGGGGTTCGCCGAGTGAGGAGATGGTGACGAGGCGGGCTGGGTCACTCATGAGGGTTTGGTGGTTGATGAGTTCGGTGAAGCAGTTTTCCCAGGCGTGGCCGAAGTGGATGTTGTGGTGGGCGGCGTTGGGGGGTAGTGGTCCGCGGGCGCCGACGTGCCAGACGACGGCTGATGGTGAGTAGGTGGGGTTGCGTAGGGGGCGGGGTAGGGGGAGGTCGGGTAGGAGGTATCGGTAGGCGGTGGGTGTGTCGATGGTGCAGATGACGGCGTCGGCGGGGATGGGGCCGTCGTTGGTGTTGACGCCGACGGTGCGTCCGCCGCGTCCGCGCATGAGGCTGTGGACGGTGGTGTCGTAGTGGATGGTGGCGTGGGGTGCGAGGGCTTGGGCCATGCCGTGTGGGATGGCGCCCATGCCGCCTTCGGGTAGGTAGACGCCGCGGAAGGTGTCCATGTAGGTGATGAGGGCGTATACGCCTAGGGCGGTGGTTGGGGATAGTCCGGCGTAGAGGGCTTGGAAGGTGAGCATGCGGCGGAGGCGTTCGTCGCTGATGCGGGTGTTGATCATTTTTGCCATGGGTGCGAAGGCGCCCATTTTGAGGAGTTTGAGTGCTGCTTGTGGTGAGCGGAGTAGGTCTAGTGGGGAGTCGAAGTTGGTGTCGATGAAGTGGGGTAGGGCGGTGGTGTAGAGCTCGGCGAGGAAGGGTTCGAGTTCTCGGAGTGCTTGTGCGTCGTGGGGTCCGCAGAGGTGGTGGATGTGTTGTGCGGTTGCTTCGGTGGAGTTGCGGATGAGTAGTTCGCTGTGGTCGGCGAAGACTCCGCGGTAGGCGGGGTCGAGTTGGCGCATGGGGACGGCTTTTTGTTGGGATGAGCCGATGGCGCGTAGGGGTTCGTCGAGGAGTTCGGGCATGGTCATCACGGTCGGGCCGAGGTCGAACGTGAAGCCGTCTTGGCGTATGCGTAGGGCGCGTCCTCCGGGGCCGGATTCTTTTTCGATGACGAGGACTCGGTGTCCTTGTGAGACGAGGTGGCAGGCGGCGGATAGGCCTGCCAGTCCTGCACCGATGACGACGACCGTGCTCATGTTGCCCCTTCGGACGGGTGTGGGTGACCGTCACACGGATCGTATTGAGCTGTTTGGTTTTCTCCGGGATCTTGGGTTCTTCGGCGGGTCTTGCCTGGTGGGTGGTGGTTGAGGTGGGGTTACCAGGGGTTGTCGCCGAGGGCGTTGATTTGTAGGACGCTCCATGGGCTGAGGAGGTGGGGCATGGTGCGTGCTGTGTGGCGTAGGTCTTCCCAGTGGACCCAGGCGTGTTCGGCTACTTCGTTGGGGTTGGGGTTGAGGGTGGTGTGGTCGATTTCACCGACGAGGACGGGGCAGATTTCGTTTTCGACGATGCCGGAGGCGTCGGTGGCGCGGTAGGTGAAGTTGGGGATTTTGGTGCGGAGGTTTAGGGGTGGGGTGCCGAGTTCTTCGGGGACACGGCGGGTGGCGGCTTGGGTGGGTGTTTCGCCGGGGCGGGGGTGTCCGCAGGCGGTGTTGGTCCAGACTCCTGGCCAGGTGGTTTTGGTGATGGCGCGGCGGGTGATGAGGACGCGTCCGTCGTCGCGGCGTAGGTAGGTGGAGAAGGCGCGGTGGAGGGGGGTGTTGGTGGTGTGGATGTGGAGTCGGTTGGCGGTGCCGATGTCGTGGCCGTTTTTGACGAGGATGACGAGGTCTTCGTTGGGGGTGGGGCGGATGCGGTTTAGGAGTGCGCGTAGTGGGGTGTGTTTGGGTGTTGGTGGCCACGGTTGCCCGGTGGTGGTGTTGGTGGGGGTGTCCGTGGTGGGTGGGGTCACGTGGGTGAACTTATCAATGGGATTGTGTTGTTGGTGTTATCTAGTGTTTTTGGGTGTTGGGGTGTTGTGGTGTGTGTTTGGTGAGGCGGCGTAGTGCGCGGCGGGCTAGTGGGATGCCTGGTAGGCGTGGTGTGGTGGGGGTGGTCCATATGTCCGCCCCGTGTATGCCCCAGGTTTTTAGGAGGTGGTTGGCGGCGAGGACTCCGGTGGTGGCGGCGCGTTCCATGAGGGCTACGGGGTAGTCGCAGCGGATTGCGTCACCGGCCAGGACGATGCGTGGGTCGGGTGTGGTGGTGTTGGGGCGTTGGTTCCAGGGTGAGGTGTCGATGAGTGCGCAGTCGTTGCGTATGAGCCATTGTTCGCCGAGTTGTTTGGCGTTGGCGAGTTCGGGGTGGAGTCGGTTTTGTTGGTGGGTGAGTTGGTTTTTGAGGGTGGTGGGGTCGGTGTTTTCGGGGAGGGCGTAGGCGTGGAGTTCGATGACGCTGCCGTGGTTGGTGTGGGCCCATTGGTGTGCGGTTTTTTCGAATTGATGGATCATTGAGATGTTGTCGAGGGGGCCGTATCCGCTGGTGCCGAGGAAGTCTGGGGTGTTGGGGGCGGGTGGGGTGTCGAGCCAGCGGCGCCATACGGCGAAGGGTGGGGCGGTGCGTAGTTGGGTGATGTTTTTGCGCCAGGTGGGGGTGCCGAGGTTGGGGCTGGCGGTGATGAGGTGTTGTAGGGGTGTGATGTCGGTGGCTAGGACGATGGCGTCGGCGCTCAGGGTGGTGGTGGGGGTGTGGACGTTGATGCCGTGGGGGGTGGGTTCGATGTGGTTGGCGGGTGTGTTGGTGCAGATGGTGGCGCCGTGGTGGGTGAGGTATTGGGCGAGGGGTTGCCAGAGGGCGGTGTCGTATTGGTCTGCGGCGACGTCGAAGAGGAGTCCTTCGGCGGATCCGATGAAGTAGGTGTGGAACATGGCTATGAGTTCTCCGCCGGAGAATTCGTGGGGGTCGGCGAAGAAGCTGCGGGCGAAGACTTCGAGGGCGAGGTGGCGGGCGCTGTGGGGGAAGTTGAGTTGGTTTAGGACGTCTGCGGCGCTGATTCCGTCGTGGTCGGTGTAGGTCTGGGGGAAGTGCACGTCGAGTAGGCCCATGGCTTTGTCGATGTTGACTTTGGGGAGGGCGCGTAGGGGGAATGAGGGTGATTGGGTGAGGAATCCGATGAGGTTGAGTGGTGGTGTTCGGAGTATGTGGGTGAAGGAGTCGCGGGGCCCGTCGGCTAGGTCGAGGGGGTAGTCGGTGACGGGGCGTAGTGCGTTGAGGTGGGGGTCGGTGCGGCGTAGGAGTGCGCGGAGTTGGTAGTACTGGCGGAAGAAGGCGTGGAATCCGCGGCTCATGTTGGTGGGTTGGCCGTTGATGGTGATGGGCCAGGAGCTGACGCGGCCGCCGAGGTGGTTTTCGCGTTCGAGGATGGTGACTTTGACGCCGCGTTCGGCTAGTTCGGTGGCTGCGGAGAGTCCGGCGATTCCGGCTCCGATGATGATGACGTGTTGGCCGTTGGCGTGGGGGGCGCCGGTGGGGCCGGGGTGGTGTTGGGCGCGTTTGTCGCGGCCTGGTGGGTGGGGGCGTGGGGTTGGGTGTGTGGTCCCGGCCATGTTTCGCAGCCTAGTGGTGTTGTCTTCTGGGTCTGGGTGATTCGGGGTTGTGTCGGTTGGTGGTGTTGTGGGCGGGGTGGGTTTTTTGTGTGCGAGGGGGTGGGGGTGGGCGGTCTTCTATTTCGCTTCTCAAGTTGCGTTCAGGTTGTTAATCTCGTTGCACCTCAGGCCCGGTGAGTGTTCTGCGCGCAGGGGGTTCAGATTCGGTCACATAGATGCGCCCTGCTGCCACATTGTGCGGTTCGGCGGCGATTAGGGGCGGCTTATGTGCCTTAGCCGCACCGCTTGAGGGGGATTTATGAAATTAAACCGCTGGTTTTTACCTCCGGTTTTGGCACTAGTATTCGGACTACTGCTCACTGGCACAGTGATGGCAGTTTTAGATCTCGAAGGACCTGTCGGAAGTTCACGAACCATATGGGTGAAAGATCATAAAGAAAACGCTTCTCCTTCTCCTCAGGAAAAAGTCGATGAAGCGCTCGCTGAGTACGCTGTAAAACACGGCGTATCGATCGCTCGAAAACGCAACGATCGTTCTCGCATTTTCCGAAACAGATCTCTCTACATCACTGAATCACCCACCGGACCCCGCGTCCCCCGGACAACATTCCATCCTTCAGTAGAGCAACAAGTAGCAGGACTCCCCAAAGATCCAACTAACGAAGTTAGGGCTTTCTACTATGTCTTCGGGGACGATCATCATGGCCTGATTAATCTTTTTAACTCACACGGATACATAGCACAAGATTTTCCTTCCTCACTTAGCTGGGAACCACTTCTATACGCATTCAGCGGATACGTTGCTCCCAGTGCTTCTCTAATCGTCCTTCTCCTCAGCGTATTGACACTGGGTTTGTCACTACAGTCAGCAAGACCATTCGCGGTTGCCCGGTTACATGGGCACAGCAGGATCAGAATTATCGCAGCCACCATCAGAAGAGGAGCAGCTCCCGGGGTAGCTATTGGCCTTCCGGTAATAACGATAGCTTTGGTAGCCCTTAAACTAATTAATGACTGGAATGAAATTAGTCGTTTCTTTTTGTTAACTACAGGAGTCACCTTAGTTTTACTTATTGTCACCATCATTTCATTATTTGTTGGTGTCAATTTAGCGACATCTCGAAGCATCCGAAACAGCCTTGCGGGACGCACCGACGCTCTTCCTACCCTTACTGCGCTGACTGTCATGAACATTGTTACAGTTAATGACTGCAATTACTGTGCTCATCTCACTGCTTTTACTTTCTTCGAAAATGCAGCGCTTCTCGCAGCAAATATCTGAAAACATGCAGGGAATCACCTACATGACACTTTCGGGATCCACCAACAGCGCAAAAAAATCTGATGAAATTAATCTCATTCTTAGCGAAGAGCTGCGAAAATCTGACATCTACGGGGGTGTTCTACTAGCCCAGGAGATAGAGAGCAGCTCACAACCTCAGGACCTTCCCGGCGGACCCACTTCCATACTGTTAGTGAATTCTACTTACCTAAAAGCATATCCAGAATTGAAATCTACAGTAGGAGAAACTCCGTCAACCGACAATAGAATAAATATCTACATTCCGGAAAATCGCCGACCTTATGAAGAAGCAATTGACAAAGGAGTGAAGGCTTACCTTGAGCTACAAGCCGGAGAGGGGTCTGGAAATCTCGCTCAAATTAGTACGCACGTGATCACCTCTGCCGCTTGGCCGCTAATAAATGACATCTACGGCTTAAATACAAAAACGTCGATAAAAGATCCGGTTGTTGTTCTTTTGTCGGATGGGTTAACACCGGTTTCAAATGTTGATTTAGCTGCCGCGATCACAAAATCGCAACTTGTTTTCACATCGCGCGCAGCAGCAGAAAAAGTTGTCTCTGATGGGAAGCTAACTACATATGTACATTCTCTTGTTAGTTCTGATCAGGCACGCATAGAGGCTCGCGATAAGGCTGCGCAAGATTTAGCGCAGCAAACAGTCACCTTCATCTTGGGAATCATCATCCTGATCATTTCCTCAACAGCACTAGCTGCACTCTGGGTCCAATCCAGACGCCAACGCCTCTTCGCTGAATGGGTAACCGGCCACTCCTGGCTACGCCGCCACAGCATCGCCGTATTTGGCTACACGCTCCTAACCATCGCCACCGTGACCGCATGGAGCATCTTCATCACCCCAAGCACCAGCGAATCACTCCCCCCAGGCGAAGACGACCGACTCGCCCTCCTGGGATGGGCAGGAACGCTCGGATGCGCCATCGCCATCACCGTCTTCATCACATCACTAGCCATCACCACAGCCCGCACCGACCACCGCCAGGAAGGCCACGCATGAACACCACAATCACTTCTGCAGCATCTACGGGTGTGCAGGTAGAAAACGCTTCCAAGGCCTTCGGCGACCACGTGCTCTGGCGTGACCTCAGTTTCACTGTTTCCCCTGGGGAGATGACTGCGCTTCGCGGGTCAAGCGGATCAGGGAAAACTACCCTGCTAAACGCGGTCGGAGGGCTGGAAAAACTCACCACAGGCACCATCACCGTCGCGGGGAAAAACATCTCCCGAGCTAACAGCCGCAACCGCAGGTTGCTGCGCCGTGATGTCCTCGGCTTCGTGTTTCAGGACTACGCCCTCATCGAAAACACCGACGTCATGGGCAACCTCGCCGTGGTCTATGGTGCTTGGTCCGCGCGCCGCCACCGCGACGACATGGAAGAAGCCCTCTTCAAAGTCGGGCTTCCCGGGTTCCTCAAACGCTCCATCCTTGAACTCAGCGGCGGCGAACGTCAACGCGTCGCTCTGGCTCGCCTGTTACTTAAACACCCTTCCGTGGTGCTAGCTGACGAACCAACCGGATCCCTGGACAACGACAACGCACGCGCAGTAGTCGACCTGCTTCGCGGATTAGCCAACGATGGCGCCGCAGTACTCATCGTCACTCACGACGATCGAGTAGCCCAAGACTGCGACAACATCATCAACCTCGACACCATGAAGTAACCACTCCCCCACCACGCCACCCGAAAACAGCAGATGGCTGTGGCGCCCACCCCGCAACTACAGGACTGGGCGCCACAGCCATCTGGCACACGTACTGCTTAGGCGCGTGCCATTACCTTGTCGACGATCATCTCGGCGATAGGCATCGAACTCGTCGCCGCTGGCGAAGGTGCGTTACACACGTGCACCATGCGGTCAGTTTCCATGAACAGGAAGTCCTCGGCCATCGAGCCGTCTTCCATGACTGCCTGAGCCCGAATACCTGCTGGCTCCGGCCCCAAATCCGACACCTGCAGCTCAGGGGCATACTTGGTGACCAGCTTGAGATAGCCCGGTTTGAACGCCGAGTTCTTCATCTCAACCAAACCGGTTTTCAGCACGCTCGGCACCAATTTCCAGAAGCCCTTGTACAGAGCAAAATCCGCGATGTCTTTGGCGTTCATCGACCAGTGCGGGTATCCCTCGCGAGCGAAACCCATCACCGCGTTCGGTCCCACGGTTACCCCACCGTCCATCATCAGGGTCAAATGCACACCCAAGAACGGCAAACCTGGATCAGGCACCGGGTAGATCAACGAATTCACGATCGTGTTCTTGCTCGCGGGCAGTCGGTAATACTCCCCACGGAACGGAACCATGTGGAATGACGGGTTCAGTCCCGCCATCCGCGCCAACCGGTCGGCCTGGATACCGCCACACACAACCAGCTGTTTACCGAACACTCGCTCAACATCCCCAGCAGTGTTCTTGGCGTGCGCGGCAGTAACATCCACACGCACCTCAGAGAACGACTCCGTGATGTCTACAACCTTGGTTCCCAAACGCACCTGACCACCAGCGGCCTCGATGACCTCAGCCATCTTCTGGCACACCTGGGTGTAATCGATGATGCCGGTGTTCGGGCTCCAGATCGCCCCGATACCGTTGATGCGTGGCTCGCGGCGCTTGAGCTCTTGGCCATCGAGCTTCTCTACATCCATGCCGTTGGTGACGGCGCGCTCGTAGAGAGCTTCCATGCGCTCCAGCTCAACCTCGTTGGTGGCCACAATCAGCTTGCCAACATTGCGGTAAGGGATGCCGTGTTCGTCAGCGAATTCGCGGGTACGTTCGGCGCCTTTTTTGCACAGAACAGCTTTCAGCGAGCCCGGCGTGTAGTAGATACCGGCGTGGATGACGCCCGAGTTGTGGCCTGTCTGGTGGAAGGCGACCTGTGATTCCTTCTCGATCACGAGAAGAGATGCCTCAGGTTTACGGTTCAGCAACTCCATAGCCGTGGCCAGGCCGACAATTCCGCCGCCAATAACAACGAAGTCATACACCTTCTGCGCAGTTGTCATTACTGCACCGCCGGTTGCGGGAACGTTGTGTCTTGCTCCCGGCGCAGCTCATCGGCCAGGCGGCCCTGCGGGACGATCACGTCGTTGTAGGAGATTGCTTCATCTTTGGCGATATCGCGGGTGAGTACACACCCGTGTGCCAACCCGACCGGCAAGAGCTTCTCCGCGGCAGTGACATCTGCGCGTTCGCACTCACCGTAGTAGGTGTATCCGCCCAGAGCATCCAGGGTCTCCCCCGCTTTGAGGTCTTTCTTAGCGATGGTGATGACCTCAACCTTGGGTGCTTGGCGCAATGGTTTGATGCAGGCATCGCCGAGCAAGACCGCGCGGGCCAGGGTGTCCGGAACTTCGAAGTGGCACAGGTGGTACGGCGTGTAGAAGCTGTACAGCGGGCCTTCGCCAAGCTTGTAAAGGTTCAGATAATGCTGCTGTTTGGGGTCATCATGTGTCCCCAAAACGTACACGCCTGGGCCTGGTTTCGTTCCGACCACGTAGTCAACTGCGCCGCCAAGCTTTTTGAGCTCGTCAACGTCATACATGCCGGTCAAGTCATCGACGTGGCCGCGGTGGTCGCGCTGCAACAAACCACGCTTGTGAATAGACAGGTCAGCGGCGTTAGCCACGAGGGCTTGCTCAACGGACACTTTGGTGCCGTCAGCGAAGCTGGTCACCATGTGCGGGTCTTGGCCCCACTGACGCGCGAACCCTTCCTGGGTGCTGGGGTTGCGGTACGGGTCCTGCAGGCCCTTGATATTTCCTGCCACTAGCGGGGTCACACCCAAGCCGCGCACAAACCGGATGAGGTTCATTTGCACACCAGGCTGATCACCGTCGGCACCGGTGTACACCAGGCCAGCGTCCTCGAATTTGGCGTTGAGGATGGTGCCGATGGTGGCATCGACCTCAGCGTTCAAAAGCACGAGGTGTTTCTTTGCCGCCAGGGTGGCCATGGCCAGGTGGGCACCGAATTCCACTGATCCGGTCGCATCCAAAACGGCTTCGACGCTGGTGGCGTTGACCATCGCCTCATAGTTGGAGGTGACGGCGGTTCCGCCGGTTGCGGCGAGGGCATCAATTTCTTCAGCAGTCTGAACGATCTTCACCTGATCACCGGATTTACCGGCGAATTCCAGTGCTGCAACACCTTTCTCGGGCGTGCGGGCGTACACCACGGCCACGTCCATGCCAGGTTTGCTGTTGAAGATGTGGTGCATCGCGCCGCGGGCCATGAACCCTGGGCCAGCGATAGCGACCTTGACCGGGTTACCTTCGGCCTCGCGCTGGGCCAGAAGAGTGTCAACAACGATCACTTGACGATCTCCTTTCCGTCCCAGTCCGCCCATGCTTTGTCTTTGTCCGAGATGACCTCAACGGGGATGGGCCATTGCAGTCCGAAAGCAGGGTCGTCGTAGCGCTGACCGCGCTCGTGCTCTGGGGAGTACATGCCCGACACCTGGTAGGTGACTTCGGTGTCGTCGGTGAGGGTGAGGTATCCGTGCGCGCAGTACGGCGGAATCCACAATGCTCGGTGGTTGTCTGCAGACAGTTCGACCATCACGTTCTTACCGAAGGTGGGGCTGTCTTCACGCAGGTCAAGGCAGCAGTCCACGATGGAGCCACGCACACAGCGAACCAGTTTGCCCTCCGCGGCCGGGGCGATCTGGCGGTGCATACCGCGCATAGTGCCCTTCTTGTGGTTCCAGGACATGTTGGCCTGTTTCACATCCGTGGGGATGCCGTGTGCTTGGAACTCCTCCACGCAGAAGGTCCGTGCGAAACCACCACGGTTGTCTTCGAACGCCTTCAGGTCGATGATCCAGCAGCCTTCAACAGCGGTTTGAGTGAATTCCATCAGGCGTCAGCCTTCTTCCAGAACAGCTTCTCGTCGACCTGGCCGGTTTTGAGGAGGTGGTCAATCATCTTCAAACGCGTGTGGCCGCGGCCGTAGAACTTGTCTGCGTCGAGCTGGATCGCTTCGAAAACCGAGTGCAGCTGCTTGGCACCATCGGCGAGGTTCCAGTCGCAGGAGAATCCAAGGGTCTGCTCGATCTTGTCGAAACGGACCTTGTAGGAACGGTTGTCTTGACCGGGCTCGCCGAAGGAAAGCTCGCAGCCGGGGAACTCGTTTGCCACGGTCTCGGCGATCTGGCGCACCGTGTAGTTGTTGTCGTAAGAGCCGACGTTGAACACCTGGGCGTGGACCTTCTCGATCGGAGCGGCCAGCGCCAACCGGATCGCTTTGCAGATGTCCAGGGCGTGGACCATGGGGCGCCAGGGGGTGCCGTCGGAGGTCATTGCGATGTTTTTCTCAACCCAGGCCAGGCCGGCGAGGTTGTTCAGGACGATGTCGAAACGCTGGCGTGGGCTGGCGCCGAAGGCGGTGGCGTTACGCATCGCGGTGGGGTGGAAGTTGTCGTCAGCGAGTTTCCACAGGTCTTGTTCGGTGAGGTATTTGCATTCGCCGTAGGCGGTTTGCGGGTTGACGGCGCTGGTTTCGTCAACGTCTCCTTCGGCCACACCGTAGACGGAGCAGGAGCTCATGTAGACGAATCGCTCGACGCCAGCAGCTTTAGCTGTGGTGGCGACGTGGACTGAGCCTTTGTGGTTGATGTCGAAGGTCAGGGGGCCAACCAGGTCACCGACGGGGTCGTTGGACAGTTCAGCCATCGCGACAACGGCATCGAAACCTTGAAGGTCTTCGACGGTGAGGTCGCGCATGTCTTTCTTGATGGTCATGGGGGTGCGCTGGTGGTCGCTGAACAGCCAGCCCTCTTCATAGAAGCCGGTGTCTAGGCCGACGACCTCGTGCCCGTCTTCCATGAGCAGCGGGGCGAGCAGGTATCCGAGGTAGCCCTCGGTGCCGGTAACGAGAATCTTCATGTCAGTTCCACACCTTCCAGGGCGCGCTGCCAGCGGCCCACTGCTTCTCCAGCTTGTTTTTGTCGTTCAACGTGTCCATGGGGTGCCAGAAACCAGGGTGTTTCCATGCGTTGAGCTGGCCGTTATGGGCGAGGTTGCGTAGGGGTTCTTGTTCCCAGGTGGTGTCGTCGCCGTCGATGTAGTCGATGACGCCGGGTTCGCACACGAAGTAGCCGCCGTTGATCCAGGCGCCGTCGCCATCGGGTTTTTCTTGGAATGTTTCGATGGTGGTTTCGCAGGCTCCCAGGGAGATCGCTCCGAAACGTCCAGGTGGCTGCACCACGGTCATGGTGGCCAGGCGGCCAGATTTCTTGTGGAAGTCGATGGTGGCGGAAATGTCGGTATCGGAGACGCCGTCACCGTAGGTGAAGCAGAATGTTTCGTCGCCGATGTAGTCCTTCACGCGTTTGAGGCGGCCGCCGGTCAAGGAGCTAAGGCCGGTGTCGACAACGGTGACTTTCCAGTCTTCAACGTCGCGTTTGTGCACAACCATTTCGCCGGTGCGCAGGTCAAACGTCATGTCCGAATTGCGTAGCGCGTAGGAGGCGAACCACTCTTTGATGTATTCGGCTTTGTAGCCGCCGCACACGATGAACTCGTTGACGCCGTGGTGGGCGTACTCGTGCATGATGTGCCAGATGATCGGTTTGCCACCGATCTCAACCATTGGTTTGGGCTTGAGCGTGGTCTCTTCGCTCAAGCGAGTTCCCAGGCCACCCGCAAGGATGACTGCCTTCATCGGTTCCCCTCCCGTGAATCGCAAACGCGCCTGCGGCTCTTCGGTCCGCTGACGCAGTGTGAGACGGTCAGGAGGTCTGGCTTTCCGAACGATCCCCCCGGATGGCCCCTTGCATCTGCTGCGCGTGCCTTTGACCAGCACGTGTGTGAGGTCTCTCGGGTCCCGGCGAGGTCGAGGAGGCCCGTTGCAGCTTTTCGTGAAGACCCCCGTCTCACGCCCCGCCGGTAACTATACAGCCGTCCTACTAGGCGGTCAGATGTGGCGGTATCTGAGCTGAATGCCATGCACACAACGCTTCCGATGCACGTGAACGGCAACGAAACCGCTGCAGCACTCCTGCGGCATTGCTGCTGAGCAAGCCCGCAGAAGTGGTGATGTTCACGTCAGCCTTGACACACAGCAGCAGGCAGGCCGCAGCCCCTGTGAGGCAACGGTCTACCTACTGCGGAAGAAACGGTCAGTGACGTGAATAGTTCGGCGCTTCGACCGTCATCTGGATGTCGTGCGGGTGGCTTTCCTTCAACCCTGCCGAGGTAATCCGGACGAACTGGCCGCGTTCTTTCATCTGCGGGATAGAGCGGGCACCGACGTAGAACATTGTTTGCCGCAGACCACCGATGAGCTGGTAAGCGACCGAGGCCAGCGGGCCACGATAAGGAACCTGCCCCTCAATTCCCTCCGGAATGACCTTGTCGTCATCAGAGACATCGCCCTGGAAGTAGCGGTCCTTGCTGTAGGACTTAGCACGGCCACGGGACTGCATAGCACCCAACGACCCCATACCCCGGTAGCTCTTAAACTGCTTACCGTTAATAAACACCAATTCGCCAGGGCTTTCCTCACACCCAGCCAACAGCGAACCCAGCATGACAGTGTCAGCACCAGCAACAATCGCTTTACCGATGTCGCCAGAAAACTGCAGACCACCATCACCAATCACCGGCACACCGGCAGCTTTAGCTGCCAACGAAGCCTCATAAATCGCGGTCACCTGCGGCACGCCAACCCCAGCAACCACGCGTGTTGTACAAATCGACCCCGGCCCCACACCAACCTTGATCGCATCGGCGCCAGCATCAACTAGTGCCTGCGCACCCGCACGCGTGGCAACGTTGCCACCAATCACGTCGACAGCTTTACCTGCGGTTTCTTTCTTCAAACGACGAATCATGTCAGTCACGCCACGCGCGTGACCATTCGCGGTGTCCACCACCAGTGCGTCCACACCTGCATCCACCAGAGCCATCGCACGATCCCAAGAGTCACCCCAGAATCCCACCGCGGCAGCGACCCGAAGACGCCCACCATCATCTTTTGTGGCGTCGGGGTACTTCTCCGTCTTAGTGAAGTCTTTCACCGTCATCAAGCCGCGCAGCTTGCCGGTGTCATCTACCAGCGGCAACTTTTCAATCTTGTGTGCCGCAAGCAGAGCCAAAGCCTCGTCACGATCAACCCCCACTGGCGCAGTAACCAGCGGCATCTTCGTCATGACTTCAGCCACACGACGGCTCGTGTCCATCTCGAAGCGAAGGTCACGGTTGGTGATGATGCCAACCAGCTTCCCATCAGCGTCAACCACGGGCAGGCCAGAAATACGGAACTGGCCACACAGGGCATCCACCTGAGCCAACGTCATCTCCGGTGAAGCCGTCACCGGGTCAGTGATCATGCCGTTCTCGGAACGCTTCACGCGGTCAACCTGTACCGCCTGATCCTCGATGGACAGGTTGCGGTGAATAACACCAATCCCGCCCTGACGAGCCATCGCGATCGCCATCCGCGACTCGGTGACCGTGTCCATCGCCGCACTCGTCAACGGCACCCGCAGCGTGATATTCCGGCTGAAACGCGTAGACGTATCCGCTTCAGAAGGGATCACATCAGTCTCGCCGGGTAGCAGCAGAACGTCATCGAAAGTCAGACCCAAATTCCTGAACGGATCCGTGACGCAAGACTGCTCGAACTCAGAAGTCGAATGAGGCGTGGAACTCATTCCCTAATGGTAGTTCTCACCGTGTCTCTTCGACAGAAGTGGTGCCCTTCCCATCCGTGGAAGACTTCCCCGACTCCGTGACCGGAGCAGACGCCGCCCCCGAAGACTTCTCAGACACAGCACTGGTAGGAGCAGGCACAGAACTCTGCTCATGCGATGACGTTGTACCCGAAGGCACCACCCCACCTGGAGTCGTCACCGAACTCGAATCCTTCGGCGGGGCAGAAGGAGTAGCAGTAGGTGCACTACTAGTCGGCTTCGGGTCCGGACGATCACTGGACGTAGGCGCAGGCTCCTTAGTCGGGCCCGGTTTGCCCTTACCGCTATCCGACGGCACCCCAGGACGGCTAGCCGAACCATCCTCAGGACGCGAAGGAACCAACGGAACAGAAGTCGGACCCACACCCTCATCACCAGGCTGAGCTGGAGAAATCACACTGCCCGAACCAGTGGGATCCCCCATCGTCACCCCCGGAATGCCTGGCATACCCACCGAAGGAACAACCAGCAACGGCCGCCCCGGCATAGGCGAAATAGACAACGAACCCGCACTAGGCACAGAAATCACCGGTGAAGAACCATCAGGAACAGTCACCGCATCCCCCGAACCAGGCAGCATGCTCCGCACTGCCTGACGCACCACACCCAAAGGCCCAGCAGAACCCTGCGTAGGAACATTCAACGCTACCGCTGCCATCCCCCCAGACAGCGTCACAACAACAGCCCCAGCTACTGCAACTACACGTGTGGCCCGCAACGACCGCGGCTTGGGCAACAGCCGCTCGCCACACCACGCAGGTGGCGTGCCCGCCATCTCGTCTGCGTCTTCGTCAATCTCCCTCGTCCAGGCCCCCAACAAAGCTTCCAGACCCTCATCAGAGGCACACTCACGATTTGCGAGACGATCCAAAAACTCATCATCAGCTCGAACCTGTTCCAGGTCGAGACTTTCTCCCCCGGCTATCACTGTTCCTCCTCGAACTGCGCCGCATACAGCTCCCGCAAACGACTCATCGCCCGGTGCTGCGCGACCCTGACCGCTCCCGCGGTCTTCCCCAAAGATCTCGCCGTTTCTTCGGCAGACAACCCCATAGCGATACGCAGGTGAAGAATCTCCTGGTCCGCTGGTTTGAGCTTACTGATCAGCGCCCCCGCCTCCTGGGCATCAATGCCCGTGACAACCGTTTCCTCCGGCCCTGGAACCAAATCTTCCCGGTCCGGGAACTCATCCGTCGGAACCGGCTGCCGCATAGAGACACGCTGAACATCCGCCACTTTGCGTGAACAGATGGAATACATGAACGCCTCAAAAGGCACGCCGCGGTGATCGTACTTCTCCAACGACATAAGAACCGCCACGCACACCTCCTGAGCAACATCCTCAGAAGCACTGGCTGCCCGAGGAAAACGACCGAGCCGTGCACGCGCATACCGGAACGAGCGCTCCCGCACAATCCGCATTAACTCGTTCCGCGAAATGGAATCCGCCCCACTCTTCGCAGCGAGCGCCAACTCAGTCAGGCGAGAAACCTCGCCCGTTGATCCCATCGCGGCAGCACCCCAGGGCGTTACTGCCCGGGAAGCATCTGCCTCGGAATTTTTCTTCCGAGCTCCGCGAAAAGGAATGGTCACTAAGCCTGCTCCTGACGATCGAGACCCACCGCCACTGGCACGACGGACAAGCCGGAAGGTCACACCAACACCCCCAAGACAGTGCAACACCCACTCAAAAGAATATCGGACGCGCCGAACAGGTCCACAACACAGCGCACACCACCCACAGCTTCAAGCAAACCTAATTCGCACCCGACACAACTGAATTACCCAGCCCAAATCCAGCCTCCTGCCGAATAATGATTTGAGGCATCAAACTCAAAAGCGACCCACACACACGACCACATACCCACAGCGTTCGCCCCAGGCGTCACCACCTCACGAAGGAACGTCCGCCTCACCCCCACAGACTCACACCAGAACGCACAAGGAAAACCAATGACCAACGCGACCCGCCTACCCGGCCCCATCGCCGACATATGGGACTGGCAACTGCACGCCGCATGCCGCGACGCCGACCCCGCCATCTTTTTCCACCCCGAAGGCGAACGCGGCTCAGCCCGCCGTAACCGGGACCACGCAGCCCAAAAAATCTGCGCCTCCTGCCCTGTACAACCCCAATGCCGCGAACACGCCCTCGACGTCAACGAGCCCTACGGCGTCTGGGGAGGACTCACCGAAACCCAACGCGAAGAACACAGCAACACTGCCCGCCGCAGCCGCGCCAGCTAAAACCACACCCACCGAGGGCGGTCCCGCACACCCAGCGAGACCGCCCTCCTTTCATGCCCACACACCACAATGAACCCAATACCCAAACCTCACCTTGCCCAAGGAACATCAATGAACACTTGGACCCAGACCATGAGCGCCGGGCCACTACTTGGCATCGCAGCCGCAGCCATCACCGTCATCCTCATCCTCGTCATAGGATTCCGCCTCCACGCATTCCTCACCCTCATCCTCGTCAGCCTCCTCACCGCCTTCGCCACCGGCATACCCACCAGCCACATCATCCCCACCCTGACCGAAAGCTTCTCCAAAACACTCGGCTCCGTTGCCCTTCTCGTCGGCCTGGGCGCCATGCTCGGCAAACTCGTCGAACACTCCGGCGGCGCCCACATCCTCGCCGAACGACTCGTCCACCTCTTCGGCGAAAAACACGCCCCCACCGCCCTGGGCATCGCCTCACTCCTCATGGGCTTCCCCATGTTCTTCGACGCTGGCCTCATCGTCATGCTGCCAGTCATCTTCGCCATCGCCACCCAGCTTCAGCGCCCCATCCTCCACTACGCCATCCCCGCCATCGCTGCCTTCTCCGTCATGCACGTCTTCGTCCCACCCCACCCAGGTCCAGTTACCGCATCCGAAACCTACGGGGCCGACCTGGGCCTACTCCTCGCCTTGGGACTACTCGTAGCAATCCCCACCTGGTACATCTCCGGAATCATCTGGGGACGCATCTGCTCCCACACCTACCCCTTCCCCGCACCCACCACCCTTTTCGGCGACACAACCAACACCTCCATCACCAACCCACCCCGAGTCCGCACTGTCCTGTTCGTTCTGCTGCTGCCAATGCTGCTCATCTTCATGAACACCGGACTGGACTATCTACGCGCAGCAGGATTCGTTGACAAAAAAACAGCCTGGTACCCCACCCTCACCACACTGGGCTCCTCCCCCATCGCACTGCTCATCTCCGTACTGACCGCACTGATCCTGCTAGGCCACCGCCGCGGCAACGACGGCACCGCCCTAGAAAAACTCCTCGACTCAGCACTAGGACCTATCTGCTCAGTCGTCCTCATCACCGGTGCAGGCGGAATGTTCGGTGGCGTCCTACGCGAATCGGGAATCGGAGCCGCCTTGTCCCAATCCCTAACCAACCTCGGCCTACCCCTCATCATCGCGGCATACCTCATCTCCGTAGCCATGCGCATCGCCCAAGGATCAGCAACCGTCGCCCTCATCACTACCGCCGGACTCTTGGCTCCGTCTGTTGCCGCAGCGGGCTACAGCCCCGGAGAAGTTGTCGCCATCGCTCTAGCCACAGCCAGCGGATCCGTTTTCGGTAGCCACGTCAACGACTCCGGATTCTGGCTCGTTGGGCGACTGCTGAACATGGACGTTGCAACAACACTGCGCACCTGGACCCTGCAACAAACCATCCAATCAGTCGTTGGGTTCGTCCTTGCGAGCGCTGTGTTCCTCGTGCTTTAGGTGCACAACTACAACAAGGGCGGCCCCGCACCATCACTGGTGCGGGGCCGCCCCTTTTTTAACGAATTAGCCAGCTTCGCAGCCAGCTGTTCACGTCACTCAGTGGCCGTGACCATGGCCGTGGGTCTCGGGCTCTTCTTCCTTCTTCTCCACCACGAGCGTGTCGGTGGTAAGAACCATGGAAGCAATCGATGCGGCGTTACGCAGCGCCGAGCGGGAAACCTTCACCGGGTCGATGATGCCGTTGCCGATGAGCTCGCCGTACTCGCCCGTCGCAGCGTTCAGGCCCTGGCCGAGCGGAAGCTCGGAGACCTTCGCCACAGCGACGTAGCCCTGCAGGCCTGCGTTCTCAGCGATCCAGCGCAGCGGCTCAGCCGTGGCCTTCTTCACGATGTTCGCGCCGGTGGCCTCGTCACCGCTCAGACCCAGCTCATCGATGGCAACAGAAGCGTGCAGCAGAGCCGTGCCACCACCGGCGACAATGCCCTCCTCGATCGCAGCGCGAGTTGCGGCGATCGCGTCTTCGATGCGGTGCTTTTTTTCCTTCATCTCCACCTCGGTGTACGCACCGACGCGGATCACGCAGACGCCACCAGCAAGCTTGGCCAGGCGCTCCTGCAGCTTCTCGCGGTCCCAGTCAGAGTCCGTGTGCTCGATTTCGCCCTTGATCTGAGCAACGCGAGCGTCGACCTCGTCCTGTGCGCCGCCACCATCAACGATGGTGGTGTTGTCCTTGGTGGAAACGACGCGGCGAGCAGTACCGAGCATGTCCAACTCAGCCTGGTCCAAACGCAGACCAACCTCTTCGCTGATGACCGTCGCGCCCGTCAAGGTAGCGATGTCCTGCAGCATGGCCTTACGACGGTCACCGAAGCCGGGGGCCTTAACCGCAATGACCTTCAGGATCTCACGCATGCGGTTAACAACCAGCGTGGACAGGGCTTCGCCCTCAACGTCCTCGGCGATGATGAGCAGCGGCTTCTTGGACTGGGCGATCTTCTCCAGAACCGGAAGCAAATCCTGCACCGAAGAGATCTTGCCGCTGTTAACCAACACGTAGGCGTCCTCCAGGACGGCCTCCATGTTTTCGGTGTCCGTCACGAAGTACGGGGAGAGGTAGCCCTTGTCGAACTGCATACCTTCGGTGAACTCAAGGCCCGTGGAAGAAGTCTGCGACTCCTCCACCGTGATCACGCCGTCTTTACCGACCTTGTCGAAAGCTTCACCGATCAGGCCACCGATCTCGGTGTCCTGAGCAGACAAGGATGCAACCTGAGCAACCTCGTCCTTACCGGCAACCTCACGGGCGTTGGAGAGCAGGCGGTCGTTCACCGCTGCCACAGCCTTGTCCATACCGCGCTTCAACGCAGCCGGGCCAGCGCCGGCAGCCACGTTACGCAGGCCCTCGTTCACCATCGCCTGCGCCAAAACCGTTGCGGTCGTGGTGCCATCACCAGCGATGTCGTTCGTCTTGGTGGCGACCTCTTTGGCCAGCTGAGCACCGAGGTTCTCGTACGAGTCCTCCAGCTCAATCTCGCGAGCGATCGTCACACCGTCGTTCGTGATCGTGGGAGCGCCCCAGGACTTGTCCAGAACCACGTTGCGGCCCTTGGGGCCCAACGTGACCTTGACCGTGTCCGCAAGAGCGTTCACACCCCGCTCCAACGCCTTACGCGCGGAGTCACTGAATTCAAGAGTCTTAGCCATGAGAATCCTTACCTTTGCGCTGCTACGACGAGATACCCCGCCCCCACACAGGGAAGCGGATAGCGATCACGACGCGAGCCTCGATGGGCCCGCGCCGTGCTCGGAACTGCGCTGGATCAGGCGACGACGGCCAGAATGTCGCGGGCCGACAGGATCAAGTACTCCTCGCCACCAACCTTGATCTCGGTGCCGCCGTACTTGCTGTAGATGACCTTGTCACCGACCTTGACGTCGAGGGGAAGACGAGCGTCACCCTTCTCGTTCCAACGGCCCGGGCCCACAGCCAGGACCTCGCCCTCCTGGGGCTTTTCTTTAGCGGTGTCCGGAATAACCAGGCCGGAAGCCGTGGTCTGCTCCGCCTCGCTGGACTTGACGACGATGCGGTCTTCGAGCGGCTTAAGAGAAACCGACATGTTCTCGACCTTCCGATCGGGCCCACACCCAGTGCGGGCAAGTTCGATGATTGTCGGAGGCCGGGTGCGCGAACGCCGTCGCGGGGGTCGAACTCGCAAGCCCCGGTCGCCGTACCCGCGTATGCATGCCAACCCGCGAGCTGCTCCGGACCGCCACCGGCGAACCTCACACACCCTCGCAAAGCTGGCACTTGAACATCACGAGTGCTAACTCTGAATTTAGGCCTGGTCTGGCACTCGGTCAACTCGAGTGCCAGAAATAATTCCCCACACCCAACCCGACGTGCATAAATCGCCCAACCCAACACAACACGAGAAGATGAGCACATGGACCTCGCCACAGTGCACCAACTCGCCTCACCCCAAGGATGGAGCCTGCTGGCCGCCCTCCCCCCATACGACGAAACCCACGCCGCCGCACTCAACACCGAACTACGCAACGCCGGCTACCCCGCCGACCTCATCGCCGCCGCACTCACCCAATCCCGCCTACGCGCCAAAGCAGCCGACAAATTCGGCGAATTCGCCGACGGCATGCTCTTCACCCCCGACGCACTCGAACAAGCCACTCGCCTAGAAATCGCCGCACACCACGCACACCGCTACGTACGCGCCAATATCCACCACATCCACGACCTCGGCTGCGGCATCGGCTCCGACGCTATGACCTTCGCCAGCCTGGGCATCGCCGTCACCGCCATCGACGCCGACCCCGCCACCGCAGCCCTAGCCGCCCTCAACCTGCGTCACTTCCCCCACGCCGAAGCACACACAGGACTAGCCGAAGACACTCCCCTCCCCACTGACACCACCCACACCGGCATTTGGCTCGACCCAGCCCGCCGCGACACCACCCACGCCACCTCCACAGGCAAGGCCACCCGCCTACACAACCTCGACACCATCAGCCCACCATGGTCCTTCGTCGAGTCCGTCGCCACCCAGATCCCCGCCACCGGCGCCAAACTCTCCCCCGCATTCCCCCGCAACCGCATCCCCGACCAAACCCAAGCCGAATGGACCTCCCTGCACGGCGACGTCCTCGAATGCGCCATCTGGTGGGGCCCCTTGGCCGAACAGCCCGGCCGAACCGCCACCATCTTGGGCAACCACCCACCCATCCACATCCATCAAAACGACACACCCACCACCCACCCCTACGCCGCCACACTCCCCAGCGAAGGAACCCACCTCTACGAACCCGATAAAGCCATCATTGCCGCCGACCTCACCGGCGCCCTTACCGCCGCCGTCGACGGAACCGAACTAGCCCCTCACGTCGGCTACGTCACCTCGCCTACCCGCACCGAACTGCCCTGGGCCACCCGATACACCGTCATCGCTGCCATGAAACCCAACCCCAAACGCGTCCGAGCCTGGCTACGCGAACGCGGCAGCGGACGACTCACCCTTAAACGACGCGGAGGACGCATCGCTCCCGAAACATTCCGCCGCGAACTCAAACTCGATGGGAATGGCCCCGAAACCATCGGCATTTTGACCAGTGTCGCGGACTGCCCAGCTTTCCTTATCGTCGAACGCGACTGAACCACCACTGAGTGACAAACCCCGGCAGGGGACAAACAGGCAAAACAAAACCAGGTGGCCGCTGACCTCTTCACGAGACGAGCGGCCACCTGGTTGGACCAAAGCAGCCCCTACTCCTTGTAGGCACGCCCTTCCAGATCCTTAAGAGTGGCCAGAGGAAGCTCAGCAAGACGACCCAACACAACCGCCTTCTCTTCATCAAGCGTGTGCTGCGCAGCCGGAGCAGGCGTGCCTTCGGGCTTGCTCGCCTCCTTCCTACCCATTCCCTTAGGAACAGTCATCACAATCGCGATGATCGCAAGGAGCAAGAAGACCAGGTTGACTCCCAGCGCGATCATGCCCGCCTGGCGCAGCCCAATGTTGTCCACACGGCCCTGCATGTGAAGCACATTGCCAACAATGTCCGCAGGCACGCTGGCCATAGCGGTGAAAACTGCCAAAGAAATTGCCGCGCCGATAGCGCCACCGAGGCTAGAGGCCATCTTGTAAATACCAGCACCCGAACCGGCCTGCGCAGCAGGAAGGTTAGACAAAGCAGCGTCAGTCGAAGGCGTGGCATAAAACGCCAGACCAAAACCGAAGAGGCAGTAAGCGATGATCGCCATAACTACGTACTGGCCGATGAGCAGGTGCGTCATCATGAGCAACAGGCAGGCCGTGATGACGATGAGGGTGCCCCACAGCATCGGTTTACGAGGTCCGAAACGCTGCAGCAGCTTTTCACCAACGCGGATGAACGCAATGATGAACACGGCATAACCAATTGTCAGCAGGCCAGCATCCCATGCGGTGTAAGCAGACCCATCAGCTTTGCGACCAGCAAGCTGAATGAGCTGCTGGCTGACGATGAGCATGCCGATCGTGGCATTAAGCAAGAAGTTACTGAGCGTGGCACCGGTGAAAGTGGTGTTTTTGAAGAGCGTGAAATCAATAAACGGATTGGCTTTGCCACGCTCAACAAAGACGAATGTGCCCCACGCCAAGACAGCAAGAACCGCAAGTCCCAAAACAGTCGGGCTGCCCCAACCGAGCTTCTTACCGAAGAGCAGCACGATCATGAGAGACAAAGTGCCGACAATGAACAAGATGAGGCCGACGATGTCGAAGGCCGCACGACGGCCAGTGCTGGCAACCTTGTTTTCGGGAGTTCCCCAGATCATCACAAAGGCGATCACCGAGATGACGATGGAGGCAGCGAAAATGCCCCTCCAACCGACGTACTGAACAACGAAGCCACCAAAGAGAGCAGCAAGTCCAGAACCGCCCCAGCTACCGATAGACCACATCGATACTGCACGTTGACGGGCCGGGCCATCCCAGTAGGACTTCACCAACGCCATGGACGCTGGCATGATGCAGGCCGCCGAGAAACCCTGGATAGCGCGGCCGGTGAGCAGCAACGGCAGAGCCAACGGGCCAGAAGAGAACAGCAACAGCGCGGATCCGATAATGCCCGCGATGATTCCGACCTGGGTGATCTTGACACGACCAACTTTGTCAGCTGTGCCACCCATGAGCACGATAAACAGACCTGAGAACAGCGCGGTAATGCTCACAGCTAAGTTCATCGACGATGCGTCGACGTACTGTTTTCCGCCAGCGTTGACATCAGCCATGATGGCTGGCGCGACGGTGCCAGCTGTTCCAGCGAACAACCAGAACGTGATGACAGCAAGCACGATGCCCCAAAGGAGCTTTTCCGTGCCTTGGTAACCCACGGGTGGGGTGGTGTCAGTGGCATTCATGTGGGGGACCTTCTTTCTCAGACGCCGCGGGGAAAGGCGCCGGTTGGGGGAACGGGAAGGTGGTGACCCACCCGAACGGAGATCACGCTTTGCGGAGGAAACCAAGAACCGCCGAAACGGCGGCTTCGGTGCCGGTGGTCAGCGTCGGTTGAATAGCTGGCGCGAAACTGGGGTTGTGGTTCGGATAAACCGGGGAACCTTCGGTGTAGCCACCGAAACCCCAATAGACGTAGGGAACGTCGAAAGCGCGAGGAATGTTGCTGAAATCTTCCGAAGCAGTAACAGGAGGCATGTGCTCAACACGCTCGGCCCCCAGCCCTTCACGAAGCGCTTCGGTGACGGTCAGGGCAGCCTGCTCATCGTTGTCGGTGAGCGGATAACGATCGGAGTACTCAAACTCTGGTTCTCTAGGGCTACGCGAAGCCTCGCATTCGGCTTTGACGATGCGTTCCATCGCCTCAACGAGCTGGTCACGAATGTCCTCGGAGTAGGCACGGAAGTTGATGCGCAGCTCAGCATGATCAGGAATGATGTTGGCTTTTTGTCCGGCCTGTAGCGCACCGATAGTGATGACGCCAAAGTCGCTGGGGGCAATCTCGCGGGCCACCACAGACTGCAAACGCATCACGATGGAGGAGGCAAGCAAGACCGGGTCGACACCCAAGTGCGGCATGGAACCGTGGGACCCCTTGCCATACACGGTGACTTTGGCAGACACCGCGGTTGACAGGATCGGCCCGGACGCAACCGCTACTTTGCCAGCTACGGGGGCAGCCAACACATGCTGCCCTAGGCACACATCAGGCTTTGGAATCGCGTCAATGAGTCCAGCATCCACCATGGATTGGGCGCCCTGAGCAGTTTCCTCTGCGGGCTGGAACAGGGCGATGTATGTACCGCTCCAGGTGTCTTTATGCTCAGCAAGCAGCTGAGCAGCGCCAAGGCCAGCGACGACATGCATGTCGTGACCGCACGCGTGCATAACGGGCTGTTCGATGCCGTCCTGATCTTTCATGACCTTTGTTGAGGCGTAGTCAAGGCCGGTTGCTTCCTGCACGGGAAGAGCATCGATATCTGCGCGGAACAAGACGGTGCGCCCCTGACCATTGGCCAGGACTCCTACCACGCCGCCGCCAATTTCCTTGACGTCATAACCGTACTCAGTAAGCTTGCCCGCGATGAGTGCGCGAGTTTCAGTCTCGACCATGGAAAGTTCAGGGTTCTCATGGAGGTGCTTGTAAAGAGTCTCCTGCATTTCAGCTAATGCCGGAACCTTGGCGGTGATATCAGCGATAGACACGACCGGACCTTTCCTCTAAGAAGATGAAGGGCAATGGCAACCGGGTATCGAGGAGTCAGTCGATCGCCCTCATATATTTTTATTTACCCAGTGTTATCAGCACCGGACGCAGCGGCAAGAACCCCGCATAACCACACCGAAATCTTGACCTCTACAAGAGATAAGGATCGACCAAGACAAAGAAATCTTGAAACTATTGAGGTGTTCTCCCCCAAGAACCCACCTCAGATGCCGGGGCCTCCGATGCCATCCTCCAGCGACTTTCACTCGAGAGAAGGCAGGAGAGGTGGCAGTCAGCAGCACACCTCATTCAAAAAACAGCCACCATCAGGACATAAGCACTCAAAGTGACATAGGACACAAATAGGTGATCCTGATGGCCAGATTTTCTGCAAAATATTTACAAATTATCTGACTTTCCCGAAAAGACCAATCTTATATTTACAGGAACCTCACGCACCTGATATATCCCCTCAAAGTCCTGGAGAATCACACACATAGCGATAAGCGCCCCCCAACCGTTGATTCCACCACTGCACCCGCTCCACAGGCACCTCAAACTGCTCCACCAAACCTGAATCCACCTCTACACACCCCACCGGAAGCACCCCTCCCCTAGGCACCAACGAACTGCGCGATACATCCCCAGCCAGCAACGCAACCGTGCCTAAACCACACGCAAACTCAAGCTCTGGAAGCGCAGCCGCAAGCGCCACCCCAGCCCCAATACCCACCGAAGTGTCCAAAGCACTACTCACCACAGTCGGTAACCCCACCTGCTCAGCAATCTCAAGGGCACGGCGCACCCCCCCCAACGGCGCAACCTTGACCACAATGAGATCAGCAGCCTCAGCACGAGCAACTCGTAAAGGATCTTCCGCCTTACGGATCGACTCATCAGCAGCGATACGCACACTGCGACCCGCCGTCACAAGAGCACGACGAAGACGCGCCAAATCCTCCACCTCAGCCACAGGCTGCTCTACATACTCGAGGCTGTACCGCGACAACACAGCAATAGCCTCCATCGCGGCGCGCACGTCCCAGCCCGCATTAGCATCCAAACGCACCGGGACGTCCACTCCAACATAATCCCGGACCGCTGCAACCCTATCCGCATCCTCAGCTAAGCTCTGCCCCTGCTCAGCCACCTTGACCTTCACCGCAGCGAACCCGTCATAACGATCGAGAATGTCCGCCACTCGATTAGCTGGCACAGCTGGAACCGTGGCGTTGACCGGAACAACTTCACGAACAGGTTCAGGCCAGCCGCACCAGGCAGCCTCAATCGCCGCAGCCAACCACCGTGAGGACTCAGCCGGGCCATACTCCACAAAAGGCGACCACTCCCCCCAGCCAGTAGGCCCTCGAAAAAGCATGGCCTCCCGATGAGTCACCCCACGGAAACGCGTGTTCATAGGAATACGGACCACACTCGAGGAATCAAGCAATTCCGCCAAAGTTGGCCAAGAAGACACACACGCAGGACGCAGCGAAGGCACAGAAGAATGCACCGTCCTATCCTGGCGCCTAGAACAGAACAGTGCATCCACTACTTACTCGTTTCCACCCGCCGACACACCGGCTCAGGCGCGGTCTGTGAGAACCGCCGTTAAACCAATCGTGTCCGTGATCTCCGGGCCACCACCACGCTGCGGCAACCCCGCAAATGGCTTGGCGTAACCATTCAGCAGCGGACCAACCTGGCTCCCCTCGACATGCCGCTGAGCCTCACGCAGCGCTTGCTTTCGAGCCTCAGTCGAACGGAACACAAGAATCGAGGCGTTACCAACAGAGCCACCACCAGAACGCACACCCCCCTCAAGCGGACGGTCAAAGAACTCTTTGAGCTGGATCGGCTCTGCAACAGCCAAATCAGGACGGCGAGTAACAAGAAGATCCCGACACTGAGTCATCAACTCCAGAGTTCCCGTAGAGCAGTCCCCCTCAGAAACGAACGTGACCGTCGGGTAGATACCCAAAGAAATAGCGCGATCAGCTGCAAGCTCAGCAGAAATCACAATCTGCTCAACCGTGGCGTTCTCCCCGTAGGCAGGGCCAGCATAAATCTGGATGGACTCCTTATCGAGAAGATACGTACTGGTCCCTACCGAAGTAACTCCAGGAGACAAACCAATAAGTTCGTCAGCCAAACGCACCAAATCCGAACCAGTATCGATACGGTCCCCCACCACAGACTGCACTTCCTCCATCGCAAGCAAAACCATGGAGTAAGTAAGCGGATCAGCCAAATCTCGAACAGCCACCTGTTCCTCAACACCACGTTTAGCCGCCAAATAGCGCACAACCTCAGGAGCAGGGCTTGCAACATCAATGATGTGCGCCGCATCAGGCATGGGGATGTGGTGAAGAGCAGCAACCTCACTGATCTGTTCCGTAGACCCAACAAACAAGCACGTAGCCATACCGAAATCGAGCAACGCCCGAGCAGAACGGAGCATGTCAACAGTGACAGGCCCAGGCAAAGCTGTGGCGTAACGCTTAGTACCCAACCGCTCCATCACCGAAGCCCGCAGTTGAATATACGTAGCGCGACGTGGCTGCTCATTCTCTTGCAAACTGCGCAGCCACTCAGTAGAAAACGCTTCGGCATACGTCTGTTTCGTCAACTGTGCACGTTCTTCGTCATCAGCGGGAATCTGCATCTGGATGCCATTCACCGCCGAAGCCGCCTCATACGTGAAATCATCCGTCGCCAACAAAGGCATCCCTGCCTCCAACGCTGGCGCGCACAAACTCATCACATTCTCACTAGGCAAAAGACCGCTCGTCAGAAGCACACCCGCTGGACGAACCCCTTTAATCTCAGCAAGAGCAGCAGTCATAAGAACATCAGGACGATCACCAGGGGTGATAACAAAACGCCCCGCCTCAGCGGTACGGTCCACAACACCTGGCATACCTTGAGCAGCGATCATCATGTGCTCAACACGACGATCCATATCGCCTTCAGAAACAACAGTCAGACGCAGCTGATGGACGATGTCACGCACCCGCAAACGCTCAAGCTGAGGACTATGCGCAACAGCAGCAACAACCTGCAAATTCTGGGCCTCAAGATCACGCCGAACATCACCCAGCAAACCCTTGTCATCGTCCTGAATACCGACAATGACAACACCAATAACCCGACCTGGGCGACGGTCAGTAAAAGGACGCGCAGCCATCGCGACATGATCAACAACTTCGGCCAAACCCTCGGCAGCTGTGGCAACAAGAAGCACATCAGCATCAACACCCACGGCAAACTCTTCATTGAACTGATTCGTCAAAGAAGTCCCGCGAATAGGGGAAAGACCCTCAAAAACCACCGCTTCATGCGCCAAAACATCACGCATCTCAAAAAGCACCGAAGACAACATCGTGTCACTGCCATACATAGCGTAATTACGCATCGCGATATCAGAAGTAACCGGCTGCGGCGGACGCAACCGCGTCACCAACCGAAACACCTCAACAGATTGATCCTCGTTACCCTTGCTGAACTCCTGCGCAATAGGTTTGGCATAAGCCACATTCACACGCATCTCGGACAGCGCCTGAACCAGGCCTAGGCACACAGGAGTCACAGGCTCCCGATGACCGGCGGGTACCACGAGAATCCGTCGTTGCATGCTGCGCTCCTCACCACGACACCGCCCACGGCCGTGGGCGGAGACTAGGACAGTCCTGCCTCCTCATCGACCAATGCGACCGGTTAGCAAGCACATAGCGCAATCGTGTGCACAAGAACACGCATCAGTCGTAAACGACCTCACCATCATCACGACACGCAATCTCAATCGCCTCACGATGACGATCCTCCATCGGCGGAAGATCTGCCACCGGCCACCACCCCACCTCAGAAGACTCATCGTCCCCCACCCGCAGAACACCACCTACCCACCTACACCGAAAAGCAACATCAACATACGCGGACTGATCACCATTGGGATAAGTAACAACCGGCGTCACCCGCACAGCGATCAACCGCTCAACCTCAACATCAATACACGCCTCTTCCTTCGCCTCACGCACCGCCGTCACCGCAGGGGACTCCAACGGATCAACCACACCAGTGACCGGGGTGTACTCACCGTTATCAGAACGACGCACCAACACCACCTCCACCCCCCGATCCCCCTCACGCACCACAACAGCAGTCACACCCGGCAGCCACAACAGATCGTGCCCCACCTTGGCCCGTAACCTCGCAACATGTTCAGGGATCGGCATACATTCAAGGCTAGACCCACCCCTACAGCTCTTTTTCTAGGCCTTACCTAGCCAGCCGATGCGACACAGCTGACTTCACTTCCCACGAGACGCTTCCCGCTGCGCGACCACTTCCCCTCATGGTCTATCCCCCACAGCCCCCGAAGACTCCACACTATGCACAGCCTCTTTGGAGTAATACTCATGCTCCTGGATTGGGTCTACATACGCAGAAATAAAACTAGCCCCCATAAACAACGCCGCCACACCTACAAAAAATCGTTGCCTCCTCATGGCAACCAGTCTTTCCCTGCACCACCCCACCGGTCATCCACCCCCAGTCTGCAAACCACTCCACACCCCTACACCTAAAGTCGCACCCCACCTACTCCCAAAGTTGCATCCCACCGGAACAACACCGCAAGCCTAGGCTTGCCACATGGACACCGTGTCACAGACCTTCGACCCCACTACATGGGAGACAGTTCCCGGCTTCGAGGACCTGACCGACATCACCTACCACCGCAGCACCGCCCCCGGCCCCGTCCCCGGACGCCCCCTAGGCTGCGTACGCATCGCCTTCAACCGACCCGAAGTTCTCAACGCATTCCGGCCACACACCGTCGATGAGCTCTACCGCACCCTCGACCACGCCCGCATGACCCCACACGTGGGAACCATCCTCCTCACCGGCAACGGACCCCACCCCACCCCCGGCAAATCCCCCACCACCAACGGATGGGCCTTCTGCACCGGCGGAGACCAACGCATCCGCGGACGATCCGGATACCAATACGCCAGCAAAGACGCCACCACCGGCGAAGAATCCCACACCAACATCGACGAACAACGCACCAAAGCCGAAGGCGGCCGCCTCCACATCCTCGAAGTGCAACGCCTCATCCGCACCATGCCCAAAATCGTCATCGCCGTCGTCAACGGCTGGGCAGCAGGCGGCGGACACTCCCTCCACGTCGTCTGCGACCTAACCATCGCCTCCCGCCAAAACGCCCGCTTCAAACAAACCGACGCCGACGTAGGCTCCTTCGACGCCGGCTACGGCTCCGCCTACCTCGCCAAAATGGTGGGCCAAAAATTCGCCCGCGAAATCTTCTTCCTCGGCCGCGAATACACCGCCGAAGACATGCACCGCATGGGCGCCGTCAACATCGTCACCGACCACGACGACCTCGAACACGAAGCCATCCGCGTCGCCACCGAAATCATGAGCAAATCACCCCAAGCCCAACGCATGCTCAAATTCGCATTCAACCTCACCGACGACGGACTCATGGGCCAACAAGTATTCGCCGGAGAAGCCACCCGACTGGCCTACATGACCGACGAAGCCATCGAAGGCCGCGACCAATTCCTCGAAAAACGCAACCCCGACTGGAGTCCCTTCCCCTGGTACTTCTAACCTTCCTTTATCTGGAATTTCGCAAGACAAAAGTTCTCGCGGTTCAGAGAACTCTTCATCACTACTGTGATGAAGAGTTTATTCGCTGCGCCTGACACTTTACCTCTTGCCCATTCACCCCTTCCTGCTGAGCAATCACTTTCCCCTCGTGATCAATGATCTTGCAGCGCAAAGTTCCCGAATCAGGAGCAACAGCAGAGACTTCCGGATCCGCACCAGCGACCATTTTCTTACTCCATGTCGAATCAGCTACCTTTTCCGAAACAACCATGGGGCCATTCAAACCATCCCACTCCAAGGGGAAAACCTCCCCCAAAGGACCTGAAGACTCCAGCCGATATTCAACCTCTTTCGAGTAGTAATCCCTCACATCTTCAGGTTTCGCGTTTGCATACACATAAAAACCACTAGCGCCTACAAACAGCGCTGCCATACCCACACACATTTGTTTCACCTTCACAGAAACAAGTGTCGCCACTCACCACCCCTCAGTAATCCACCCCCAGTCCCAAACTCACCTCACATAACTACCCCCAAAGTCGTACCCCCCTCTATCCCTCCAGTCGCACACCACTTCACCAGCACATTTGCCGCACCACACCCCACATCCGTAGCGTCAACACCAACCCCCTAACAAAAACCCCACAGCAGCCCCACCGCCGCGGCCTGCCTAGGATGAACCCCGCACCCCACCCCCACACGCACCCGCACCGACACACCGAGAGGGAACCCCAACCGACGTGAGCAGTCACGCCACCTCACCGTCTCCACACCCCTCCCCCACCCCCACAACACCACCACGACTCCGCTGGATCGACACCTCACGCGCCGTCGCAGTCATCCTCGTCGTCCTCTTCCACGTCACCATCGGCCACTACTACCTCATGGCCTGGGTCGGCGGACTCGAAACCGGACGATGGGCACGCATCAACCAAATCCTCTCCATCATCCGCATGCCCCTCCTATTCGCCCTCTCCGGCGTACTCGCATCCGGAAAAATCCACCGAGGATTCCGCCGCGGCAAAGCCATCCTCGGCGCCGCCACCAACTACTGGCTCTACACCATCTGGCTCATCACCTACGGCATCTTCATCCTCTGCATGCCACCAGACTTCCCCACCCCCCACAAAGTCGCCTCCCTCGACCAGTGGCTCATCCAACTCTGGCTACCCAACACCTACCTCTGGTACCTCTTCGCCCTATCCACCTACATCCTCCTCTTCACCGCACTACGACGCGTACCACCCTGGATCACCCTCACCGCACTCTTCATCCTCCACCTCATCGCCGTCCAAGCCTGGTCCCTCGAAAGCGCACTCTGGACCCGCGCCTTCACCTACGCCATCTTCTTCGGCCTAGGCGTACACGGCCGCGCCATCCTCACCCGCATGGCAAGCAGCCCACCCCTGACCATCCTCACCGCCATTACCTCCTGGGCCATCTACCAACCCATCGGCATGACCCGACTCCTCAGCCTCGCCCCACCCGGCCCCGGCTACGCCACCCTCATCGCCCTCCTCTACATCACCCTAGGCCTGACCGCCGTCGGCTTCGTCGGATGCCTCGTCCGCATCCCCCACCTAGCAACCCCCCTGACCTACCTCGGCCACCACACCCTCGGTATCTACACCCTCCACATCCCCCTAGCGACCATCCTCAACCTCATCACCCTCGGCCTAAGCACCGGACTCGGCAGCACCATCCGCAGCATCCCCTGCGCCGTTTTCCTCTACCCCATCCTCGCCACCACCATCGTCATCGCCGGATGCGTCCTCCTAGAAAAAATCCTCCGACGCATCCCCACCCTCGCCTTCCTCTTCACCCTTCCCAAACCCCTCGCCAAAGCATGCGAACACCTACGCACCACCCTCAACAACACCACCCCCACCCGCAAAAACAACACAATCACCACCCCCTAACCCCGCACCCATCCACCCGCACATGAGTAGGGTGACCCCGTGCCGGAACCCACAACCACCACCCCCATAACCCCCCTCACCATCCCCACCCACGGCGACCTCACCCCCACCTACACCACCCTCCGACACGCCCTCGACGGAAACACCCCCCTCCTCATCCCCACCGCCCCCGGCCACACACCCCCCACCACAGCAACCACCGCAACCAACCTCCCACCCCAAGCCACCCTCGCCATCTCCACCTCCGGATCAACAGGAACCCCCAAACTCGCCACCTGCACCGCCACCGCACTCCACGCCTCCATCACCGCCACCGAACACGCCCTCGGCGGCCCCGGCCAATGGATCCTCACCCTCCCACCCCACCACATAGCAGGACTGCAAGTAATCCTGCGATCCCTCGCAGCAGGCCACAACCCCATCCCCATCCACCGCACCACCAGCTTCACCGCCACACACCTAGCCACCGCCCTCCACCAAGCCCAAATCACCACCCCCAACACCCCCCACTACACCTCGCTCGTCCCCACCCAACTCGCCCGACTCCTATCCACCACCGAAGGCATCACCACACTGCGCCAACTCGACGCCATCCTCGTCGGCGGCGCAGCAACCCCAACCGAACTCATCAACCGCGCCAAAGACCACAACATCAACCTCATCACCACATACGGCATGAGCGAAACCTGCGGCGGCTGCGTCTACAACGGCCACCCCATCGGCGACACCACCATCACCTTCACCACCAACACCACCACCGCCACCGCCACCGCCACACGCATCCAACTCACCGGCACCCACATCGCCCACGGATACCTCCACCCCACCGACAACCCCACCACCCTCACCCTCAACACCAACACACCCTTCACACACCACCCCAACGGCACCCGCACATACCTCACCGACGACATCGGACACATCAACCCCGACGGCACCCTCACCCTCGAAGGCCGCACCGACGACATCATCAACACCGGCGGCCTCAAAGTCCTCCCCACCCACGTCGAAAACGCCCTCGCCCCACACCTACCCCCCGGAACAGCGATCCACGTCACCGGAATCCCCCACCCCGAATGGGGAACCACCGTCGCCGCAGCCTTCGCCCCCACCAACCCCACCCACATCAAACACCTTCAACAACTCATCCCCACCGCACTGACCGCCGCCCGCGAAACCCTCCCCCCACACGCCATCCCCCGCCACACCATCGTCCTACCCCACCTACCCCAACGCGGCCCCGGAAAACCCGACCGCACCGCCATCCGCAACGCCCTCATCCGCGCACAACCCCACCCTGAGAACCCCATGCCAGAATGAACCCCACCCCCACACCCACCGGCGAAAAGAACGGAAAACGTTGTGATCCGGGTACTTGGCACTCTGCTCATCCTCGCCTACAGCATCTACACCCTCGTCGACTGCCTCAACACCGACGAACAACACATCCGCGCCCTGCCCAAACCCATCTGGGCACTCGGAATCTGCCTCTTCCCCATCGTTGGAGGCACTGCCTGGTGGCTCGCAGGACGCCCACAACGCCCCCGCCCCCAACGACCTATCGGCCCCGACGACGACCCCGATTTCCTCCGCGGCCTCTAACCCCACGCACCACCACCGCACACCACACCCGTCCACACGCCACAATGACTACCTCCAACCGAACAACCCACCAAGCAAACTGACTAGCCACACAAGGATTCACACCCCATGGCCACGTACAAGGAATGGGTTCAAGGTGCACGCCCCCGCACCCTGCCCGCAGCCGTAGCGCCCGTTGTCATCGGCGCAGGATCCGCCTACGCGGTCGACCGAGGAATCTTCCCCTTCGCCGTGCTAGCCCTACTCGTCGCCCTCGCCCTCCAAGTCGGCGTCAACTACGCCAACGACTACTCAGACGGCATCCGCGGCACCGACGACACCAACGTACGTATTGGCCCAGTCCGCCTCGTCGGCCAAGGACTCGCCACACCCCAAGCAGTCAAAAACGCCGCATTCATCTCCTTCGGCGTCGCAGCATTCTTCGGCTTAGCCCTCGTCGCATTCGCCAACACCCTATGGATGATCGGCGTTGGCCTACTGGCTATCATCGCCGCCTGGTTCTACACCGGAGGTAAAAAACCCTACGGATACCTCGGACTCGGCGAAGTCATGGTCTTCATATTTTTCGGACTCGTCGCAACCTTGGGAACCACCTACACCCAAACCCTCTACATCACCCCGGCCTCCATCGCCGGAGCAGTCGGCGTGGGCTCGCTCTCCTGCGCAATCCTCATGGTCAATAACCTCCGCGACATCCACACAGACCCCGGCGCAGGAAAAATCACCCTGGCAGTCCGCCTCGGAGAACCCGGCGCACGCTTGGCCTACGCAGGCATGATCGCCATCGCAGCAATCTGCTCACTTGTCGCTGGTTTCTTCCACCCAGGTGCCTGGTTCTGCCTCATCACCTTCGTTTACATCATCCCCGGCGTACGCCAAGTACTACGCGGATCCAGCGGTCGTGATCTCATCACCGTCCTGGGCCGCACCGGAAAATTCACTCTCATCTACGGCATTTTCCTAGGCCTGGGCATGGCCATCTGGCGTCTACCCGCCATCGGCTAATCAGCGGAACGAATCCGCCTCAGAATCCTCCTCAGCAGAAGACTGATCTGTCTGAGCCCGGCACTCGGCTTTCTCTTGCCGGCGACGCTCAACTCGTTCAGCCACATCAACTGCAAAGCGATCTCGCAACGTCCCCAAAGTAAACAACGAAATCAACATCGAAACCGTCGCAGCCACCAGCAGCAGCACCAGTGGGTCTTTAAGACCCACCAGCCAGAGAACCAACAGGCACGCAAGGAAAATGCTGATCCGAGCGAAGGAATAAACAATAGAAGGACGCATATCAATCACAGCCCCGAGTAAGAGTGCATGCCTGGGAAGAACATGTTCACGATGGTGAAGTTCACAATAATCGCCACGTAACCGATCACAGCGATGACATTCGACCTTTTCAAGCTCCACCCACTTGTGGCGCGAGAGTGCAAATAAGCCGCGTAGATCACCCAGATAACAAAAGTCCATACTTCTTTGGGGTCCCAACTCCAATAGACGCCCCAGGCTTTCTGCCCCCAGATCGCTCCTGCAATGAGTGTGAAAGTCCACAACGGGAACGCAGTGATATGTAGGGCATAAGAGGCCCGATCCAGAGCCGCAGCGTCTGGAAGCAGTGCGAGCAATGAAGCCTGCTTACCTGTTCCTTCACGCAGTTTTCGTTCATGGCGAGCTTTAGCCAAATGAAGCAGCAACACCACGAATGCGAGCGTGAACACGGCTGTCGCCAAAATCGCGATCGGAACGTGAATAACCAGCCAGGTGGACTTCAATGATGGAACCAGTTCCGCTGCAGGGGCATACCACACTGTGATGGCAAGCCCGAGCATCAACAACACCGGCGTCACAACGAACACACCCATCCATTTGAGTGGTCGTTTCAGCCCCAATCCCAAAAAAACCGCCATAACGAGAAAAGCCGCGGCAACCGCAAACTCGAACATGTTCGATACAGGAGCTCGCTGCACGGAAAGACCTCGTAGCACCATCGACACAAACAAGGTCATGGTGCCGAGCCACCCCAGCATGGTTGCTATCGCACCGGAACGAGCATCGACTTCCTCAATTTTCCGGTTACTCAACTCCTCGACGGCTGAGCCGTGCAAGATTCCCAATCCGCTCGAGTCGAGAGAACCAATACCTGGGCGTTTTTCATTTTTGTCTGCTCTTCTGTCAGCTTCGGCTGGGACCGGAGCATTCCCGGCGGCTACTGGTGTCTGTTCGTTTTCTGCTGCAACGCGGCTGCCTCCGGTAGCAGCGCGAGCCACCCCCAAGAAGATTGCGTATCCGATCATGGCGCAGGACAGCATGGCCATGGCGGCGTAGAGGGCGTAGTTGGACAGCAACGCCAGCTGCTGGTTCGTCATCATGCCTGCCTCGGTGTATTGGGGTGGCCGTTGGTGGTTGTCGTTTCTTTGGCTTCGACAGCTGCGCAGAGCCTATGCGCCAGTTCAGTTATCGCGTCGTTCAGTAGAGGGTCTTCGCCGCGGGCGAGGCCACCGACGTGAACGGTGTTGTGTGTGGAGCCATTGTCGGTGGTGTCTGTGGTGACGCGGATGTAGACGCGTCGACGGCGAACGGTAAGAGAGACCATCAGGCCGATCAGTGCGACAAGGGAGGACACGAGCGCGAGTGTCTTGCCCGGATCGTAGCGGGTGGATAGGCCTGCCCAGCGGGGGATGTCTTGTTCGAGGGTGACGCTGCCCAGGTTGTTGGGCAGTTGCACGGTGTCACCGGGGCGTAGCCAGAGTTGGGCTGGTTTACCGTCGGCGTTTTTTACTTTGGTCATGCGGGTGGTGTCCAGGCTGTAGACGGATTGAGGGCCACCGGAATAGAGGTCACCGGTGTAAACGTCTAGTGCTAGGAGGGGGTTTTCGAGGTCAGGGTAGACAGATACGGGGCCGTTTTTATCGGTGAAAGCACTGGGTAGGAGCACTCCGGTGAATCCGAGTTGTTTGGGCTGTGCGCCTACGACTTTGACGGCTCCAGTGGAGGTGTAGACGCCGTCTTGGGGCAGGAAGGGTGTGGATTGCCGATAGAGCACCTCACCGTCTGGGTTCCGGACAGTGATGGTGGGGGCGTACCCGTTGCCGAGGAGATATGTCCAGGCGTCTCCGAATTGGAGAGGTGCGTTGACTGCGAGGGTTTTTTTGCTGGTTGTTCCATCGGGCATGGTGATGGTGGTTTGGGCGGAGAAGTCACGAGCCTGGCCGAATTGGGGGGCGTCTGGGCGATCTTGGAACTTGACGTGCAGCGAGTCGATGCGCAGTTGCCAAGGGTCGAGGGTGTTGGGGTTGACCCATGGTCCGGGCGCGAAGGTGTCGTAGCTGGAGACGTCGTTAACGAAGCCGGTGCCGACGGGGACGATGCGGTCTGCTTTCCAGCCGACGAGGTAGCCGATGGCCAGGGCCACGATGACGACAACTAGGCCCAGGTGGAAGGCGATGTTTCCGGTTTCGCGTAGGTGGCCGCGTTCGGCAGCGATGGAGCGGTCTTCGTCTGCGGGGCGCATGCGGAATCTGGCTTTTCCGAGCATGGCGCGGGCGGTGTGGAGGATGTCTTCTTCGCTGGCTGTGGTGGTGAAAGAGCTGTAGGCGGGGAGCCTGTTGAGGTTTCGTGGAGTGCGCGGTGGTAGGGAGCGCAGCGCTTTTATGTGTGCGCCGATGCGGGGAATGATGCAGCCGATGAGGCTGAGGACGAGCAGGAGGTAGATGGCGGAGAACCAGGGAGATATGAATACGTCGAAAAGTCCGACTGTGTCGAATATGGCTCCGATGGTTGGTCGTTGGTTGATCCATTGGGTGACGGCAACGGCGTTGGTGGTGCGTTGGGGAAGCATGGAGCCGGGGATGGCTGCGACGGCGATCAGCAGCAGTAGGAAGAGTGCCGTGCGCATAGATGTGATTTGTCGCCAGGCCCAGCGGGCCCATCCTCGTGGGCCGAGGCGTGGCTGGGAGCTGGGGGCTTGGGGTGGGGTGTGAGTGCTCATGTCCTGTTCCCGTTGCTGCCTGCCGGTGGGCTGGGTGTTAGAGGGCGGTCTGGAATCGGTTGACGAGGGTGGTTTGGAGGTAGTGGACGATAGTGTCCCATGCTCCGGTGAGCAGGAGCAGTCCGACGGTGAGCAGGAGCAGTCCTCCGGCGATGTGGATTGCGTGTTGGTGGCGGCGCAGCCAGGTGGAGGCGGTGAGGGCGTGTTGCCAGCCTGCGGCGATGAGCAGGAATGGGATGCCTAGTCCTGCGCAGTAGGCGATGCCTAGGAGCGCGCCGCGGGTGATGAGTCCGGTGTCGCCAGCGAGGTTGGTGGCTAGGGCGTAGATGACGGCGTAGGTCGGGCCCATGCAGGGTGCCCAGCCTAGGCCGAAGATGATTCCGAGCAGGGGGGCGCCGGCTAGGCCGGTGCGTGGTCGCCAGGTGGGTGTGTAGGTGCGTTGGGTGCCGAAGCCAAGGAAGATAAGTGCGAGGGCAATGATGATGATGCCGCCGAGGCGGGTGAGCCAGGGGGTGTAGTTGTGTAGGGCTGCGCCTGCTGCAGAGGCGAGGAGGGTACCGGTGATGAAGACGGTGCTGAATCCGAGGACGAATAGCGCGGCACCCAGGAGGGTGCGGTTTCGGATTGGGGTGGGCTGGTTGGGGGTGTTGGTGGTGTGAGCGATGCCGCCGACGTATCCGAGGAATCCTGGCACTAGGGGTAGGACGCAGGGGGATGCGAAGGAGATGCTTCCTGCGGCGAGGGATATGGCCAGGGCGAGGAGCAGGTTGCCGTCGGCGAGGACCTGTGTGAGGTCTGTCATGTGGTTTTTCCGTTGCGGACGTCGTCGATGAGTCCGGTGAGGGTTGAGGCGGTGGTGAGGGCTCCGGAGATGCGGGCGGCGACACGGCCTTGGGTGTCGATGACCAGGGTTGTGGGGGTGGCGTTGGCTAGGCCGTTGAGTGAGGAGGCGAGTTTGCGTTCGGGGTCGGTGAGTGAGGGGTAGGTCAGACCCCATGCTTTGGCTGCTGCAGAACCGGTTTCTGGGCTTTCACCGACGTTGATTCCGATGAATTGAACGTTGGGGTCTTTGCTGTAGGGGGCGTGTGCTTTTTCGAGTTGGGGTGCTTCGTTTTGGCAGGGTTGGCACCAGGAACCCCAGATGTTGAGTACGGTGATTTTTCCGCGGTTGTCGGTGATGTTCCAGGGGGCGCCGTCGAGAAGTTTTCCGTTGAGGTTGATGGGGTTTTTGCGTTGGTCGGCGGGTAGGCGTTGTACGGCGCCGTCTCCGGTGACGTAGCCGAGGTCGTCGCCGCGGCGGGCTTGGTCAGCGATGGTGTTGCCGCTGGTGCTGCAGGCGGTGAGGGTGGTGAGGGTGGCGGTGAGGAGAAGGGTGGTGAGGGTGCGTGGGGTGTTTTTCATGCGCCGACTCCTCCGGTGGAGCCTGGGTAGAGTTCGGCGGCTGGTTCGCTGTAGGCGATGGCGATGATTTCGTGGTCGCGCAGGGTGAAGCTGGTGATGGAGGCGAGGCCGCATTCGCGTTTGCGGGGGTCGTGCCATAGGCGGCGGCCTTCGACGGATAGGCGCAGTTCCCAGATGGGGAGTTGGTGGGAGACAGCGACAACGTCGGCTCCGTCGGCTAGTCGGTGGGATGCTTCGACGGCGGCGTGGAGGGCTTCGCGCATGCGGGTGGCGAGGTGGGTGTAGGGCTCGCCCCAGGAGGGGCGGAAGGGGTTGCGGATGAGTTTCCAGGTGGCGGGGTTGCGCAGGGAGGCTTGTCCTTGGCCGAATTTGTGTCCTTCGAAGGAGTTTTGGGCTTCGATGATGCGGGGGTCGGTGTAGATGGGCAGGTTGTGGGTGGCGGCGACGGGTTGGGCGGTTTCTTGGGCGCGTTCTAGCGGTGAGGAGACGACCAAGCCAATGGGGAAGTTGCGGAGGGATTGTGCTGCGAGTTCTGCCATGGCGTGGCCGCGTTCGGAGAGGTGGTAGTTGGGTAGGCGGCCGTAGATGATGCGTGCCGGGTTGTAGACCTCGCCGTGTCGCAGGAAGTGCACCGTGGTTTCGCGGCTGCTCTTGCTGCTTGTGCTCATCGTTGACGCCTTTCGTGCCGGTTTGTGGGGTCAGTTGGTGGTTGCTTGTGCGGCTGCGTTGGCTGCGGCGGGTAGGGCGGTAATGATCTGGTCGATGGCGGTGTCGTCGTGGGCTGCGCTGACGAACCAGGTTTCGTATGCGGAAGGGGGTAGGTGGACGCCGTTGCTGAGGAGGCTGTGGAAGAAGGCGGCGAAGGCGTGGGTGTTTTGGGTGCTGGCCTCGGCGTAGTTGCGGACTTCGCCTTCGCGGAAGAAGACGGAGAACATGGATCCTGCCCATCGAATGTGGTGGGGGACGCCTGCGGTGGTGAGGGCTTGGCTAGTGGCGTTGGCGATGGTGGTGGCGGTGGTGTGGATGCGGGTGTAGAGGTCTGGGGTGCAGGCGCGGAGTGTGGCTAGGCCTGCGGCTGAGGCGATGGGGTTTCCGGACAGGGTGCCTGCTTGGTAGACGGGGCCGTTGGGTGCCAGGTGGGCCATGTGTTCGGCTTTGCCTCCGAAGGCTGCTGCGGGGAACCCTCCGCCCATGACTTTGCCGAAGGTGAACAGATCGGGGGCTCCGGAGGCGGTGGGGCCTTCGTGGCCGTACCAGCCTGCAGCGGATACGCGGAAGCCGGTCATGACTTCGTCGGAGATCATCAGGGCGCCGTGTTGGCGGGTGATGGATCGGATGGTTTCGGTGAATCCGTCGGCGGGTGGGACGACTCCCATGTTGCCTGGGCAGGCTTCGGTGATGACGCAGGCGATGTCCTCGCCGTGGTTGGCGAAGGCTTCCTGGAGGGCTTGGGGGTTGTTGTAGGGAAGGACGATGGTTTCGGCGGCGGCGGTGGTTGGGACGCCTGCGGAGTCAGGTAGGGCGAGGGTGGCGATGCCTGAGCCTGCGTGTGCGAGGAGGGCGTCGACGTGGCCGTGGTAGTGGCCGGCGAATTTGACGATTTTGGAGCGTCCGGTGATGCCGCGGGCGAGGCGGACTGCGCTCATGGTTGCTTCGGTGCCGGAGTTGACGAGGCGGACTTGTTCGACTGGTTCGACGCGGGCGACGATTTCTTCGGCGAGGGCGACTTCGTTTTCGCTGGGGGTGCCGAAGCTGAAGCCTTTGTGGGCTGCGGTGGTGACGGCTTCGAGGACGTCGGGGTGTGCGTGGCCGAGGATCATTGGTCCCCAGGAGCAGACGAGGTCGACGTAGCGGCGTCCGTCGGCGTCGATGAGGTAGGGGCCGGAGGCGCTTTCCATGAACCGTGGGGTGCCGCCGACGGCGCGGTAGGCGCGTACGGGTGAGTTGACGCCGCCGGGGATGACTGCGCTGGCGCGGTCGAGGAGGTGTTCGGAGGCGGGGGCGGTCATGGGGTAAGGCATGGCCCCATCATGCCGCACGTGTCGCTGGGGGTCAGTTCTGCGTGTGATTGTGGTGTGTGTTGGGGTGGCTGTTGTTGGGGTGTGGTGGGTTATCCGAGCAGGTGGGCGGCGTGGAGGGCGTGGTAGGTGAGGATGGATCCGGCTCCGGCGCGGTTGAGGCAGGTGAGTGATTCGAGGATGGCGCGGTCGCGTTCGAGCCAGCCGTTGGCTGCGGCGGCTTCGAGCATGGCGTATTCGCCGGAGACTTGGTAGGAGCAGACGGGGACGTTGACGTTGGCTGCGATGGTGGCTAGGACGTCCAGGTAGGGCATGCCGGGTTTGACCATGACGATGTCGGCGCCTTGTTCGATGTCGAGTTCGGTTTCTAGGAGGGATTCGGCGATGTTGGCTGGGTCTTGTTGGTAGGTTTTGCGGTCGCCGGTCAGGGATGAGGAGACAGCTTCGCGGAAGGGTCCGTAGTAGGCGGAGGCGTATTTGGCGGAGTAGGCGAGGATGATGGTGTCGGTGTGTCCGGCTTGGTCGAGGGCGTCGCGGATGACGCCGATTTGGCCGTCCATCATTCCGGAGGGGCCGACGATGTGGGCTCCTGCGTTGGCTTGGGATACGGCCATGGATGCGTAGCGTTCGAGGGTGGCGTCGTTGTCGACGTAGGTGTTTCCGCGGCTGTCGGTTGCTAGGACGCCACAGTGGCCGTGGTCGGTGAATTCGTCGAGGCAGGTGTCGGCCATGACGAGTAGGTCGTCGCCTACGGTGTCGCGGACGCGGGAGAGTGCGGTGTTGAGGATGCCGTTGGGGTCGTCGGCGCCGGAGCCGGTGGCGTCTTTGTGGGTGGGTACGCCGAAGAGCATGATGCCGCCGATTCCGGCGGTTGCTGCTTCGCGGGCTGTGGTGAGTAGGGAGTCCATGCAGTGTTGGACGACTCCGGGCATGGAGGTGATGGGGGTGGGGTGGTCGGTGTCTTCGGCGATGAAGACGGGAAGGATGAGTTGGGCTGGGTGGAGTCTGGTTTCGGCGACGAGTCGGCGGATGGCGGGGGTGCTGCGTAGGCGGCGGGGGCGGCGGCGTAGGGATTCGTGGTTGGCGTTCATGGCTTCTCCGGCTGCGTGGTGGTGTGGTTTTAGGTGTTTTTTGGGTGGGTTGGGTTGGTTTGTGCGTAGGTGGCGAGTGCTTCGACGAGTGCTTCGGAGGTTGCGTGTGAGGGGATGATGTCCACGCGTAGTCCTGCGTTGCGTGCGGCGGTGGCTGTGGAGGGTCCGATGCAGGCGATGAGGGTGTTGGGGTGGGGTGGGCCGGTGAGTTTGATGAGGTTGTTGACGGTAGAGGCTGAGGTGAATAGGGCGGCATGGTAGGAGCCGTTGGTGATGGCGGCGTGGATTTCTGGTGGGGGTGGTGGTGCGGGTGTGGTGCGGTAGGCGGTGACATCGATGGGGTTCCAGCCGAGTTTGCGTAGGCCTTCGGGTAGGAGGGGTGGGGCGATGTCGGCGCGGGGTAGGAGGATGTCTGTGGGGGTGGTGGTGGCGGTGGGCCAGATGTCTAGGAGTCCGGCGGCGCTGAAGCGGTGGGGTGGGGTCAGGATGGTGTTGATGCCCCAGGTGTTGAGGGCGGCGTGGGTGACGCCTCCGACGCAGGCGACGCGGGTGTGGGTGAAGTGGGTGTTGCTGGGTTGGTTGGGGTGGAGTTGTTCGAGGGTTTTTCGGGTGGCGGTGACGGCGTTGATGCTGGTGAAGATGGTCCAGGCGAATCGGCCGGTGGGTAGGTCGACCAGTGCGTTGTGCAGGGGGGTTGGGTCTTGGGGTGGGGTGATGCAGATGGTGGGTACGGCGTGGCCGTGGGCGCCGTGGCGGGCGAGGGCGGTGATGGTGGCGGCGGCTTGTTCGGGGGTTCTGGGGACGAGTACGCGCCAGCCGTGGAGTGCAGGTGGGGTGGTCACGTTAGTGCTGGGTGGGTTGTTCGGCCAGTACGTGTTCGCGTAGTTCGGTTCCGACCTCGATGGCGAGGCGTTCGGCTTGGCAGGTGGGGGCGGTGCGGCGTAGGCGGATGGGCCCGGTGGTGGTTTGGACGAAGGTGTCGAGCAGGATATGGGGTTCGGTGTCGGTGGCTGGTGGGGTGAGCCCGGTGGCGGTGGCGGCTTCAGTTGCGGTGAGGAGTTGGGCGTAGACGCCGATAGGTGCGGTGCATCCGGCTTCGAGGGTGGCCAGGACGGTGCGTTCGATGTGTGTTTCGAGGCGGCTGGTGGGGTTGTCGATGAGGGCGAGGGCTTGGCGGATGTCGGTGCTGTCGCTGCGGCATTCGATGGCTAGGGCGCCTTGGCCTGCTGCGGGTAGAACTGTGTTGGTGGGGAGGTATTGGCTGATGCGGTCGGTGAGGCCGAGGCGGCGGATTCCGGCTCCGGCGAGGATGACGGCGTGGAGGCGGCCTTCGTCGACGTGGGCGATGCGGGTGCCGACGTTGCCGCGGATGGGTTTGAGGTTTAGGTCGGGGCGAATGGCGTGGAGTTGGGCGGCACGGCGGGGTGAGCCGGTGCCAATGGTGGCGCCGTGTGGAAGTTCTTCGAGGGTTTCGTTGTTGGCGCTGATGAGTACGTCGCGGACGTCTTCGCGGGTGGGGATGGCGGCGATGGTCAGTCCGGTGTGGGGGGCGACGGGGAGGTCTTTGAGTGAGTGGACGGCGAAGTCAACGTCGCTACTTAGGAGGCGGTGGCGTAGTGCGGATGCGAAGACTCCGGTTCCGCCGATTTGGGTGAGGGGGGCCATGTTGATGTCGCCCTCGGTGATGACCTCGACGAGTTCAGATTCCACCCCAGCTTGAGCGAGTTGATCTCGTACCCACCTGGATTGGGTGGTGGCGAGTGCGCTGCGGCGGGTTCCGAGCTTGAGGGTGCGGCTCAACGGTTCAGTCTCCTGGGGTCCATGATGGCTCCGGCGACTTCGCCGGGCATGGGTGCGCGAGGCCCTACGGTGGGTGGGGCCGATACGGTGGCGGTTTCGGTGGCGTCGAGGTCGAAGAGTGCGCGCAGGGCTCCGGTGTAGTCACCGAGTGGTGATGATGCGAGTTCTTTGACGCGCACGGTGGGGGTGTGCAGGATTTTTGTGGCGACGCGGCGGACTGATTGTTCGATTTCGGCGCGGACTTTGGGGTCGAGGTCGGTGGGTAATTTGGTTGCCAGTCGCGCGAGTTCTGCTTTGACGACGTCGGCGGATTGGCGTCGTAGTGCAGCGACAGTGGGGGCGACCTCGGATTGGCGTCGCATGAGCATGAATTCGGCGACTTCGGCGGTGACGAGGTCGGTTACTTCGGAAACAGCTGAAGCGGTGGCGTCTCCGCCGCGCAGGGATTCACCGATCACGGCGAGGTCTGCAACGTAGGCGTGTTCGGTGACTTCAGGGGCGATGTCGCGAGGTAGCGCGAGATCGAGGTAAGCCTGTGGGCGGCCTTGGCGGGCTTGGGCGATGCGGGCGGCCATGTCGCCGGTGACGATGTGGTCGGTTGCGCCGGTGCAGGCAACGATGAGGTCGGCGCGGGTGAGGTGGGTGTCGAGGTCGTCCCAGTCGCCGCTGGTGAGGCCGAGTCCGGATGAGAGGTGGTCGGCTTTGGCTCGGGTTCGGTTGATGACCAGGACGTCGGTGATTCCTGCGCGGACGAGGGTGGTGGCGGCCAGGGCGCTGATTGCTCCGGCACCCATGACAACGACGCGTTTGGTGTTGAGGTCGCCGATGGCTTGTGTGCATAGGTGCAGGCCGCGTTCAACGAGTGAGGGTCCTGCTTTATCGATAGCGGTGTCGGAGTGGGCTTTTTTCCCAACGCGTAGGGCTTGTTGGAAGAGGGTGTTGAGTACCGGGCCTGCTGTTTCGTGGCGTTGAGCGTCAGCGAGGGCTGCGCGCATTTGCCCGAGAATTTGAGCTTCGCCGACGGCCATTGAGTCCAGTCCACAGGCGACGGAGAATGCGTGGGCTACGGCGCGGTCTTCGTAGTGGACGTATAGGTGGTCGGCCAGGTCGGCGCGGCAGACTCCGCTGGCCATTTCAAGGGCGTCGCCGATGTCGTCGATGGCTCCGTGGAAGGTGCGGGCTTCGGCATACACCTCGATGCGGTTGCAGGTGGTGATGAGTGCCGATTCGGCGATGTGTTGCGAGGAGCGCAGGCTGTCGCGGAGGGCAGCGATGCCGTTGGCGTCGAGGCTGGCGCGTTCCAAGAGGTCCAGCGGGGATGTGCGGTGAGACAGCCCCAACACGACAAGACTCACGTGTTGCTCCTCCTACGGCGTTTTCCCGAGTTGGTGTTTCCCGGGGGCGGGCCCGGTGTGAGGGTCCGTTGGTTCTGCGACGGTAGTGCCTACTTTTGGCACTCTTCTCACGATAGGCCAGTTCAATTGCTTGATCGGCGATTCGGAGAGAGTGAGGACATACCGTTCAGTTTTGGCTGTTTTGTTGCATACGTTCGGTTAACTCTGCGCGCAAACGAGATTCGCTCACTCGCCAGTAGTCGTGTGGCTCACCGTCGATGTATGTGACAGGGATCTGCTCCCACAGGATGGGGTCTGGGTCAGTCATGTCGGGGAGAGATTTCTCCTCGAAACCAACTGAGAGTTGGTCAGCGACTCGGGTCACAACATCACGGGCCAGGTCACACAGGTGGCATCCAGGCTTAGTGATCAGGGTGATCGTCGGCACATGCGAATCCATGCCTAAAACTCTAGTGCCGCTGCACCTGCTCCACGGCATCAGCCCGTGTGGTTGGGGTTTTTGCGCAGTGGCCGGGTGGCGCCATGGGCACAGGAACGGGGCCGACCGGTGCATCCGGTGACCCCGTGCGGACACGTTGTCCGGGAGACAACGTGTCGCCCCCCGGACTCGGTGTCACTTCTTGTTACGACGCTGGTGACGCGTCTTACGAAGCAGCTTGCGGTGCTTCTTCTTGGCCATGCGCTTGCGGCGCTTCTTGATCACAGATCCCATGGGGACACCTCAATCATCGTTGTCGGAGCGGCCGGTACGGGATCTCGTGCATTACGAGCCTCGTCACGTCCACTACATTCGGCCGACCATTCGATTCGGCATTCGGCTCGAATCCGCAGCTCGTGCTGCGGCGTTCGGCTGCATGAAGGTGACGGCTCGGCAACTCGTGAGGTGCACGTTCCGCTACATCAGCAGCCCCCGAGGCGGGTGCGAACCGGGGCCGGGCAGTTGACGGTCTGGGCAATCGTACTCCGGGCGCATGCCTGTACCCAAAGCCAGTTGACCGCTGCGTGTGGCCATGCTGGTGGGACGGCTGCGCTGATCAGTCATACCAGGCATCCAGACCGTGATAACTGAACACGGCCTCCCGGGTTGCCATCACAGCGGCATCAAGGCTATTGCCGGGGTCATATCCGTGTTCCCAAGAACGGAAAGCCACATGCCCATTCTCATAGGCACCATCCCCCATAGTCTCGGGCAAATCAGCACTGATCTGGTAGGCGTGATTAAGCCAGCTAGTCGGGATAGCAGTAGCCACATCAACAGGGCGATGCGCCGCAATGGCCACAAGGTGACTCCACGTGCGAGGAACTACAGAAACAGGCTGGTATCCCCCTCCCCCTAATGCAACCCAACGTCCTTCGCACAGCTCGTGAGCCAAGTCATGCAACTGAGTCATCACGGCACGTTGAGCATCAACAGAGATAGCTAGATGCGTAAGAGGATCGGTGTAATGCGTATCGGCGCCGTGCTGACTAACAAGGATCTGGGGACGAAAGGCACGCAGCAAGGCAGGCACGGTGGCATCAATAGCGCGTAACCACTGCGCATCACGCGTCTGTGTGGGAAGAGCGAGATTCACCGCGCAGCCCAGTGCTTCCACTCCCCCGATCTCACGCGGGAACCCCGTGCCAGGAAAAAGAATTTTTCCGGTTTCATGAACAGAGAGCGTCAAGACGCGGGGATCATCCCAGAAAGCCCCCTCCACGCCATCGCCGTGATGAGCATCAACATCGACATAAGCAACACGTGTGGCCCCTGCCTGCAGAAGCCAGTCAATGGCCATGACTGCATCGTTATATACACAGAACCCAGCTGCTCGATCACGCATCGCATGGTGAAGACCACCGGTGAAGTTCACCCCGTGATCCATATGACCACTCCACACCTGCTCGGCAATCAAGCGCGACCCATCAGCGATCCGCGCACTCACCTCATGCATACCCACGAACGCCGGATCATCTTCAGTGCCTAAACCAAAGCGAGGATCTGCCGCTCGTGGATCAATCGAAGCCCGCTGCACAGCAGCGATGTACTGCGGGTCATGAACCCGCACTAACGCCTCAGTGGAAGCCTCCACCGGAGAGACCATTACCACCGCATCTGCGAACAAACCCAGTGCGTGGCACAGCCGCGCAGTCAGATCTAAACGCACGGGATCCATCGGGTGCCCCGTACCGAAGTTGTATCGAGTGAACCCCTCATCCCACACGACACTCACGCGTGCGTCGTCCATGCGGGCAGGCTACGCGAGCTGACCTCCTTAGGCGGCACATCGACAGGCCTACCGCCAAAAGAGCCTCTGCGCAGACTTAGCGCCCCAAAGCCAGACTCAACGCAATCTCTTCGGAGCTTGCCTCTTGCGAAGCTTCTTCGCCAGCGCTGTGCACTCGCATTGGGCGGCGATGCTCAGTGGGGCGGAATCCGAAACTGCTCGCGAAGGCTACCCCTCGGGCATTTTCGGTGCCTACCCAATACAGCAGCTGACCCCGCTCATGGGCGGTAGCCACCTGAGCCGCTTCTTGCACCAGTCGAGATGCGAGCCCCGTTCCTCGCAAATCTGCAGCTACCCACAGCCCGAACACCTCTGAGGCGTTTTCGAATAGGTCGTCACTGAGACGAACTGAAGCAATCCCAACAGGGCGCCCATCTTGTTCAGCAACCAACCGCGAGGAACGCTTCACCCGGTCTTTCCATAACTGGTCATCGGCTGCGGCCTCGTCCTCATATTTGGCCGCGAATCCTTCTGGTGACTCTTTAAGAGCGCGCAGGCGGCCCTCGCGGTACACCTGCCAGTCATCTTCACCCAGGATACGAATGGAAATATCGGTCATATGTTTGAAGGCCTTTCTGCTCGGGGCGCGTGGCCCGCATCCCGCCCGTGAAGCAGGGGGCCACGCACGAGATCTTCGTGCCCGTCTTTCCCATCGACCGCTCGCAGAAGGTGCACAGACCCATTTGCCATGAGATTAACAGCGCACCTTCACGACTTTGCCTGGGTAAGAGGTATCGGCCTCAGCAATAGAACGAACACTGCACAAACGCCGAGTAAACACCCCGTAGCCAACGAAAAGCATTGAATACCAATATTTTTATGGTTAGCCCAGTTCGCGAGAACGGTCACGGCAGGCAACCATGCCATCAAGAACAGCCGACTCGAACCCCCCACGAGACATCTGCGCCAACGCCGCTGCTGTCGTCCCTCCAGGCGAAGTGACTTGCTCCCGAAGTTCTCCTGGGCGCACCCCCGACTCAGCCAGCATCAACGCCGCCCCTTGAGCTGTAGCCACGGCCAATGTGGTGGCATCATCACGCGTCAACCCCAACAACACACCACCATCAACCATTGCCTCCACCAAGCGATACACGTATGCCGGGCCCGAACCACTGACTGCAGTGACAGCCTCGATGTATTGTTCCTGCACTTCAACGAAAGTGCCCACTGCCCCAAACAGAGCACGCACTCGCTCCATCTGCTTTTCATCAACATGTGCCCCTGGCGTCAAGGATGCTGCCCCCGCGCGCAGCAAAGCTGGCGAGTTGGGCATCACCCTTACCACTGCAACGCCATCGGGAAGCGCCTGAGCCATGGTGTCCAACGAAACCCCGGCCGCCACGCTCACCACCACAGCGTCATCACGCAAGGACGCCCCAATCTCACCCAACACTTCGGTAACCTGCGCAGGTTTAACCCCGATAAGCACCACGTCTGCATCTTTGACCGCATCGCAGTTCTCATCGGCCACTTTCACACCGAAGCTTTCCCACTCTTCTTTGGTCTGCTCAGAACGGGTGCTGACCACCACGTTCTGCCGCTCAAGCCCTTCTGAGATCGCACCTTTAACGATTGCGCCTGCCATCGTGCCTGCTCCAATTGCTGCCAGCTTCGTGATGGCTTCTGCAACAGCACTGGAGTTGTTTGTGCTCTGTTCCATCTGCACTCCTTCGTCTCGACCGGTCTCATCCTTCATCGCTTATCGCTTTCCTCGCGCTTTGGCACGCCGAGCAGCTTTAGTGGGTCGAAACAAAGCCAAAAATTGCCCCGGCTGGTCGGCGACTCTGCCCATCAGGTAGGGGTACCAGTCTCGCCCGAACGGCACGAGCACCCTCATGCGGTCGCCTCGGTCAGCGATCGTGGCTTCGGCAATCGGGTGGGTCCCCATCCGTAGGTGGTATTCGAATGTTCCTGCTTGCCGTTCCCCTGCAGCTACCAGAGCCTCGGAAATTTCCACCACACGACGATCTGCAGCCGAGACAGAAAACGTTGCAGAGCTTCGCATCAACTCTGTTAAAGAGCGCACATACGCCAGGTCGGTGTCGCGAGCGCCGTGAGTTTCGTCTTCGCCGCCGCGGGCTTCATCGGTTCCGTAGGAAAGTCGGACGCGGCATTGGCTATCGATGCGTTCGAGAATGTCTTGTTCGGTGCGTTTACGCATCGACCACAGCTCTACTCCTGTGTCGGGGTAGTCCCGTCGGAGGGCGTCGGTGAATGAGAGGGTGTCGCTGGCGGGCAGGCCTGGTTCGCTTTCGATGAGGACGCGGGCGCCCATTTCTGTGGCGGTGTGTGTGATTCTGCGGGCGTGTTCGAGAGCGAGTTCGTGTCCGTTGTTGGGTAGGCGTGCGCCAAGAGCTCCGGGGCGTATGGCGATTTCGATGCGTTCTTCGACGTTGTAGCCAGCTTGTACGGTGCGTCGCAGGGCTTTGCGTAGCCGTTTGCGGTGGGTGCGGGCTTGTGTTGTGTCCAGTGGGTCCGGGGCTAGGTGGCTGATGGTGACGTATCGTCCGCGGGCGAGGAGCTCACCGGTGGCGTTGAGGGCGTCGGTGGCGGTTTCGCCAGCGACGAATTTGGATACGACGTGGGAGTTGACCGATCTGGTCTCCACGAAGGTTCGGAATCTCGGGTCGTGGGCCATGCGCAGCAGCATGGTTGCGGGGCTGACATCGTTTTTCACCAAGCGGAACCTCTCGCGCAGTCAGGCGACGTCGGCGGGTGGGTCGCCGGTGTCAGTCTTGCAGACCGTTGCGTTGTGCGCCGCGGCGTAAGTGGGTGCGGGCGAATTCGACTGTTTCTCTGAGGTCTTTTTCGCGCTGGGCGTCGTTGGCTTTGCGGGTGCTTACTTCGGTGGCGATGACTCCGTCCCAGCCGGTTTGGCCAAGGTCGGCGAGAAAGTCGGCGATGGGCATGTTTCCTCGGCCGGGGACGAGGTGTTCGTCCATGAATGATCCGGTGCCGTCGCCAAGGTGAATATGGTGTAGACGGGTGCCGAGCTGTTTTTTCATTGCCATGACGTCGTCGTGGGCGATTGCCGCGTGGGAGAAGTCGAGGGTGACGTGGGCATAGTCGAAGTCGACGGGGTTCCATCCGGGCCGGTAGACCTGCATCCAGACTGATCCGGCTCGCCAGGGAAACATGTTTTCTACGGCGAGGATGGCACCGGTGCTGGCTTCGCGGGCGGCGACTCCTTCGGCGAATTCGCGGGCATATTCGCGTTGCCAGCGAAATGGTGGGTGTAGGACGACGGTGTTGGTGCCCACGGCGTGGGCTAGGTCGATAGAGCGGTCGATTTTTTCCCAGGGGTCGTTTGTTCCCCAGACGCGTTGGGATACCAGCAGGGTGGGTGCGTGGATGGACAGGATGGGGGTGTTGTATTTGTCGGCCAGGGCGGTGAGTGTGTCGGCGTTTTGTGTTGCTGGGTCTCCTAGCACCATCACTTCGACACCGTCGTAGCCGGTGCGTGCGGCCATTTCGAACCCGTCTTGGAGTTTTTTGGGGTAGACGGAGGAGGTACCGAGGGTGACTTTCGGTATCTGTGGGGGCGTCGATTGCTCCTGGCTCACGTTTCCACTGTAGTGAGGGTGCTTGTGCGTTCCGAGTAGTGAGGCATACGTGCGGTGGGTGGTTGTGCTACGGCTGCGTTGTCGGTGGGGGCGCCTAGGGTGGCTGCCATGGTGGTTGGTAAGGAAAGCGGTAAGCGCGGTAAGGGCGAGAAGTCGACGTGGCGTTGTACTGAGTGTGGCTGGTCGACGGCCAAGTGGGTGGGTCGTTGTGCGCGCTGTCAGGAGTGGGGAACGGTGGCAGAGGTGGAGTCCTCGGGGGCTGCGCGGACGGTGGCAGCTCATGTTGTTGCCCCTGCTGCTCCGATTACGAGTGTTGATGTCACTCCTGCTGATGCTCGCCCGACTGGGGTGTTTGAGTTTGATCGGGTGTTGGGTGGTGGGTTGGTTAGCGACGCGGTGGTGTTGCTTGCTGGGGAGCCTGGGATTGGGAAGTCGACGTTGTCTTTGGATGTGGCTGGTCGTGCAGCGCGGTCGGGGTTGCGGGTGTTGTATGTCTCGGGTGAGGAGTCGGCTGCTCAGGTTGCGACGAGGGCGCGGCGTATTGGGGCGGATCATGAGAATTTGTTGCTTGCTTCTGAGGGTGATTTGGGCACTGTGCTGGGGCATATTGAGGCGGCTTCACCGCAGTTGCTTGTCGTGGATTCTGTGCAGACATTGGCTAGTGCGCAGGTTGATGGTTCGCCGGGGAATGTGGCTCAGGTGAGGGAGGTAACGGCTGCGCTGGTTCAGACTGCGAAGTCGGGTGGGTTTGCTTCGATTTTGGTCGGGCATGTGACTAAGGACGGGACGATCGCTGGGCCGCGGGTGTTGGAGCACCTCGTGGATGTGGTTCTGCATTTTGAAGGTGAGCGTGGGTCTCGGTTGCGGATGATCCGGGCGGTGAAGAACCGGTTTGGCCCTACGGATGAGGTGGGGTGTTTTGATTTGTCGGAGTCCGGGATTGAGGGGTTGTCTGATCCGAGTGGGTTGTTTTTGTCTTCGCGGGATGTGGTGGTTCCTGGCACTGCGGTGAGTGTGACGTTGGAGGGTCGGCGTCCGCTGGTGGTGGAGGTGCAGGCGTTGTTGGCACGCACTAAGGCAGCTATGCCTAGGCGCACTACTTCTGGGTTGGATTCTTCGCGAGTGTCGATGATTTTGGCTGTGTTGGAGCGTCATGCGCATGTGCCGATGAGTGATTGTGACTGTTATGTGTCAACCGTGGGTGGGGTTCGTATTGCTGAGCCTGCGTCGGATTTGTCAGTTGCGATTGCGGTGACTGGCTCGGTGGTGGATAGGCCGATTGCGCCGGGGTTGTTGGCCTTGGGTGAAGTGGGGTTGGCTGGTGATGTGCGTCGTGTCACTGGTGTGCAGAAACGCCTGACGGAGGCGGCTCGGTTGGGGTTTACGCACGCGATTGTGCCGCATGGTTCGATCGATATTGCTGATGTGCCTCAAGGGATGCACGTAGCTCGAGTGAGCACTGTTGCTGAGGCGATTGATGCTGCTTTGGGGTTGCCCGGTGGTGGGCATCAACGGCCTGAGAGTCGGGGGGCTAGACGCGGGGTTAGGCGTGATCGTTCAGGCCCGGGTGGGCGTTCTGAGGCGGACAGTGTTGGGGTTCGTGGGGGGCCGCGGCCGCTGGCGGATGTGCCTGGGCTTACCGGAACGCATGATCAAACGGCGCGTCTAGACAGTCCTGAGGGGCTGCAGACCAGTGAAACACCGGGCACGTAGACTGCAGGGGACCAACAGCGGCGGTGAATGTCACGGCAAATGCTGACGCTCACGTCGCACACCAGCCCCACAGTGGTGGCCCCACGGCCGAAGGGTGATTTTCGTGAGTCTGGACCCCACCGAGCTAATGCGGAGCACTCTGGCAAAAGTCGCGCCTGGCACTGAGCTGCGCGATGGCATCGAGCGAATCATTCGGGGCCGTACAGGGGCCCTGGTGGTGCTCGGCCATGACGAGGTGGTGGAGTCGATCGCTTCAGGCGGCTTCCCCTTGGACATCGCTTTTTCTGCTACTCGTTTACGTGAGCTGGCAAAGATGGACGGGGCCGTCATCATTGATCCGGAGTCGAACCGGATCACGCGTGCTGCCACCCAGCTCGTACCTGACGCCAGTATCGAAACAAGCGAATCAGGCACACGGCACAGGACAGCTGAGCGAGTTTCTAAGCAGACGGGCTTCCCTGTCGTTTCCGTCAGCCAGTCGATGCAACTGGCTGCCGTGTATGTCAGCGGTGCCCGACACGTTTTGGAAGGGTCAGCGGCGATCATTTCGAAAGCGAATCAAGCCGTTCAAACCCTTGAGCGATACAAGAACCGCTTCGACGAAGTGGCGGGCTCGCTTTCGGCGCTGGAAGTCGAAGACATGGTGACTGTCCGGGATGTGGCAATGGTGCTGCAGCGCGTGGAGATGCTGGGCCGGATCGCTGCGGAAATATCTGGCTACGTCAATGAGCTGGGTACTGACGGGCGGTTGTTAACGCTACAGCTGGAAGAAATGTCGGCAGGGATGGACCGTGAACGTGACAACGTGGTCCGGGACTATATCGCTGAAGAAACCGACCGTGACGTGGATTCAGTCATGGCCGAAATGAGCATCCTTAATGCTACAGAATTATTGAATTTGTCAAACGCAGCAGCTGCGTTGGGATATTCAGGCCTTCCTGAACGTCTGGATGATCCGGTACGGCCGCGTGGTTACCGCATGCTGTATAAGATTCCCCGGATCCCGCGACTCATCACTGACCGCTTGGTAGAACATTTCGGCGCCTTGCAGCCCATGCTGTCCGCGACCGTAGACGACCTGCAGGCAGTTGACGGGATTGGTGAGGCCCGAGCCCGCACAGTGCGGGAAGGCCTATCGCGATTGACTGAATCGAGCGTGCTGGAGCGTTACGTGTGAGTGCAGCTGTCATCACTGAACCGGTATGTCCTGACCGGCTAGTGAGTGTTCATGACGCCGTCATGAACTGGTTTGACGAAAATGGTCGCCCCCTGCCCTGGCGTGATCCCAACTGTTCGCCGTGGGGTGTTTATCTTTCCGAAGTAATGAGTCATCAGACTCCCGTCGCGCGCGTGGAGCCTGTCTGGCGTCACTGGCTCAATCGTTGGCCTGAGCCTGCCGCACTGGCTGCTGAGCCTTCAGGTGAGGCGGTCCGAGAGTGGGGGCGGCTTGGCTACCCGCGCCGGGCACTGCGGCTACATGAGTCGGCAGGCGTGATGGTAGACCACTATGACGGTCAGGTTCCCGGCACGTATGAGGATCTGCTCGCATTGCCTGGGGTGGGGCCTTACACGGCGGCAGCTGTGGCCGCTTTCGCGTTCGGGCAGCGCACTACTGTTTTGGATATCAATATCCGCCGAGTTCAGGCTCGTCTTTTCCGCGGTATGCCTTTGCAAGATCCTTCGCTGACTCGATACGAGTCGACGTTGGCAGCACAGCTAGTGCCAGAAGAAGCAAACGCAAGCGTGCGCTGGAACGCGGCTGTGATGGAGTTGGGCGCGCTGGTGTGCACTGCGCGTTCTCCGCGCTGCCAGGTCTGTCCTGTACGCGCAGAATGCGCGTGGGTGGCGCAGGGCTGCCCCGCATATGACGGTCCCGCTCGACGCGCACAAGCCTGGGAAGGCACGGACCGGCAGGTGCGTGGCCGAATCGTGGCGTTGCTACGTGCCAGCACTGCTCCAGTAGATGCCGAAGAGATCATCTCGGTGTGGGCGGACACAGCTCAGCGTGAGCGCTGCTTGGAGAGTCTTCTCGTTGATGGGCTCGTGCAGCGTGTCGGGTCACAAGACCACCCTGCTTACCAGCTTCCTACGTAGACAGCCACTGACCGCTGTGAGTATGGCAACGGCTGGGGCCGGTTGCGGCGTTCTTAGCCACAACCGGCCCCAGCCGTTGCCATACGTGTTTTAGCTTTGTGCCGCTGAGGCTTCACCCGTTCCGTCGCTGCCGTCTGAACGAGGCACATCTGTGCCCGAGTCAGCATTGTCGGAGGAGTCTGCACCCTCGGTAGAAGCGATCAGCTCATCTACCTCTTTGCGGTAAGTGCCAGTGAACGACAGCTTCTCATCTTCACCTTCACCTTCGGTGTCGATCGTGACAACTTCGCCTGCGCCAACTTCACCGAACAGGATCTTCTCGGACAAGACATCTTCGATGTTGCGTTGGATCGCACGGCGCAGCGGGCGCGCACCGAGCACGGGGTCGTAGCCACGCTTGGCCAGCCAACGCTTGGCGGCATCGGTGAGTTCTAGACCCATGTCTTTGTCTTTCAACCGCTCATCGACTCGAGCGATCATCAGATCAACGATCTGAACGATTTCTTCCTCGTTCAGCTGCGGGAACACGATGATGTCATCCACGCGGTTGAGGAACTCGGGACGGAAGTTCTGCTTCAGCTCGTCCTGAACCTTGACCTTCATCCGCTCGTAGTTGGATGTGTTGTCTTCGACCTGAGCGAAACCGAGGCTGACAGCCTTGCTGATGTCCCGGGTACCCAAGTTGGTCGTCATGATGATGACGGTGTTCTTAAAGTCCACGACACGGCCTTGCGCGTCGGTCAAGCGGCCATCTTCCAAAATCTGCAGAAGGCTGTTGAAGATGTCCGGGTGGGCTTTCTCCACCTCATCAAACAAAACCACGGAGAACGGTTTACGCCGCACCTTTTCGGTGAGCTGGCCGCCTTCTTCGTAACCGACGTATCCGGGCGGGGAACCGAACAGACGCGACACGGTGTGCTTCTCAGCAAATTCGGACATGTCCAGGGTGATGAGGGAGTCCTCTTCACCAAACAGGAACTCGGCCAATGTCTTGGCCAGTTCGGTCTTACCAACACCGGTGGGGCCAGCGAAGATGAACGAACCGGAGGGGCGGCGCGGGTCTTTCAGGCCAGCGCGGGTACGGCGGATCGACTGCGACAAGGCTTTGATCGCGTCGTCCATGCCCACGATCCGCTTGTGCAGCTCTTCTTCCATGCGCAGCAGGCGGCTGGACTCTTCTTCGGTGAGTTTGAAGACAGGAATGCCTGTCGAGGCAGCGAGCACCTCAGCGATTAGCTCTTCGTTCACCTCGGCGACGACATCCATGTCGCCGTTCTTCCACTCGGTTTCGCGTTTTTCTTTCGCTTCGATGAGCTGACGTTCGTCATCGCGCAGCGAAGCTGCTTTCTCGAAGTCTTGCCCATCGATTGCGGCTTCTTTTTCACGCCGCACGTGTGCGATTTTCTCGTCGAACTCGCGCAGGTCCGGCGGTGCAGTCATCCGCTTGATCCGCAGGCGTGCGCCTGCCTCATCGATAAGGTCGATCGCTTTGTCCGGTAGGTAGCGGTCGTTGATGTACCGGTCTGCCAATGTGGCCGCCGAGACTAGCGCTGCATCTGTAATGGAAACGCGGTGGTGCGCTTCGTACCGGTCACGCAGACCTTTAAGGATCTCGATCGTGTGGGCCAGCGACGGCTCGGCCACCTGAATCGGCTGGAAACGGCGTTCCAGTGCTGGGTCTTTCTCGATGTGCTTGCGGTACTCGTCCAGGGTCGTTGCACCGATGGTCTGTAGCTCCCCACGAGCTAGCATCGGCTTGAGAATGCTGGCTGCGTCGATCGCGCCTTCAGCCGCGCCAGCTCCAACAAGTGTGTGGATCTCATCAATGAACAGGATGATGTCACCGCGCGTCTTAATCTCTTTGAGAACTTTTTTCAGTCGCTCTTCGAAGTCACCGCGGTACCGCGAGCCAGCCACCAGAGCACCCAAGTCCAGGGTGTAGATGTGCTTGTCTTTCAACGTTTCTGGGACTTCACCGCGCACGATGTCTTGTGCTAGCCCTTCAACCACAGCTGTTTTTCCAACGCCGGGCTCACCGATGAGGATTGGGTTGTTCTTAGTGCGGCGGGAGAGGACTTGCATAACCCGCTCGATCTCTTTAGCCCGTCCGATGACTGGGTCAAGTTTGTTTTCACGCGCGGCCTGGGTGAGGTTCCTACCGAACTGATCCAGCACCAGCGAACCTGCAGGGGTCCCTTCGGCCTGTCCACTAGCTCCAGCACCTACGCCAGCACCAGCTGTTTCTTTACCTTGGTAGCCCGAAAGCAGCTGGATCACGGTCTGGCGGACCTTGTTCAGGTCTGCGCCGAGCTTGACCAAAACCTGTGCCGCGACGCCTTCGCCTTCACGGATCAGCCCAAGCAGGATGTGCTCGGTCCCGATGTAGTTGTGGCCAAGCTGCAGCGCCTCACGCAGCGACAGTTCGAGGACCTTCTTAGCGCGCGGAGTGAATGGGATGTGCCCGCTGGGCGCCTGCGTGCCCTGGCCGATGATTTCCTGCACCTGCTCACGCACTGCATCCAGCGAGATGCCGAGGCTCTCCAATGCCTTAGCGGCGACACCCTCGCCCTCATGAATGAGACCAAGGAGGATGTGCTCGGTCCCGATGTAGTTGTGGTTAAGCATCCGCGCTTCTTCTTGCGCGAGCACCACCACACGACGGGCCCGATCCGTGAACCTCTCGAACATGTATTGCTCCCTCGCTGTCGAGTTCCCTCGATGCTATCCGTATAGACCGTCGCGATCAGTGACGTGTTTTGAGTGACGCAGAGGCGAACTCGCATCATCACATCAAGGATGTCAAGTCCTCCGACGGTATTCGAAAAGAACAACAAGACACCCCAGTCAAATGTTCCCACCGAGCCAAAACTTGAGTTGACCCGGCTCAATCCGCCACTTAACTTCCTTTCCTTCGCAGGTCACTTACAGCCACAGAACTCCTCACGACAGCATGGACACCGATACGCCAGACGGTCAAAGCATGTTGTGGGCGTCCTCACCTCTGCCGTGACTCCACCAGCGAATGCCTGCGCGCCAACACCGCACACACCATCAACTGAGCCTGATGAAACAGCATGATCGGCAACACCATCAGCCCAACCATCGCCCCGGGAAACAACACCAACGCCATCGGCACCCCTGTAGCCAACGACTTTTTCGTGCCACAAAACTGGATCGCAACGCGATCAGCCCACTCAAACCCCAACACCCCCGAAAGCCACCACGTCAGCCATAAAACAAACACCAACACCACCAACACCACCAACACCAACACCACCAAATCCCCCACCGACACCCTCGACCACATCCGCTCAACCATGCCTCGCGAAAACGCTGAGTAGACCACCGCCACGATGATTCCCTGATCCACTCGCTTCAACCAGGCATGGTTGCGCTTCAGCCATCCACTCACCCACGGCTGCACGCACTGCCCCACCAAAAAGGGAACAAGAATATGCAAAACAAGATCGACAACTGATGACCCCGAGATCGTGAACCCACCTGCGCCACCCATGGTGATCACCACAAGCACCGGAGTAATAACCACCCCCAGAAGATTACTCAACGACGCACTAACTACCGCCCCAGCAACATTTCCACCCGAAATAGATGTGAACGTGATCGACGACTGAACCGTCGAAGGAACAGCACATAAAAACAGCACTCCCGCCATCAACTCCGGCGACAACATCCACGGCTCCAACAAACGCAGAACCTGACCGATAACTGGAAAAACCACGAAAGTAAAACCCAGAATCATCAGATGCAACTGCCAATGCCGAAAGCCCGCCCACACCTCTTCCCGAGACAATCTTCCGCCGTACATGAAGAACAACACAGCGATCGCCACTGTCGTTACATCATCAAAAACGACTGCCGCCACACCCGAGATCGGTAATAGCGAAGCAACCCCCACCGCACCCAAAATCGCAAGAACAAAACCGTCCACCGGAAACGAAAAAGTCCGGCGATGACTTCTCAAAGCACCAGAAGAATCCGGATGATCTGCTCTGCGAATCACCATGCGAAACACCACCCAATCATTGCCAACAACAATACGGAGGGGCGGACCCCACAAGGTCCGCCCCTCCGAAAAAAGCTATATCTATCACACAGAGCACCAAATCAGCGCCCTGAACGATCATTAAATAATCAGTTGTGAGCCCGATCGTAGGCCTCTTCAACCTCACGGGAAACACGCCCACGGTCAGAAACCTTGAACCCGTTTTCACGACCCCACTGACGAATCTCATTCAGGTCATTACGGCGTCCCGAACCTGAACCCGAACCAGAGGCACGACGACCCGCAACACGACGGCCACCAGCACGGCGTGCCTTCTCGACCCACTCCTGCAAGGAAGCACGCAGCTTCTCAGCGTTTTCCTTGCTCAGGTCAATCTCGTACTGGACACCGTCCAGGCCGAACGACACAACCTCTTCAGCGACTCCCCCATCGAGATCGTCGATGAGGATGACCTCTACACGCTTTGCCATCATCTACTCCATCGAAAGATTTGCGCCTTCGCACCAAGCGAATCACATGCCTACCCCAGTGAAAAACCGAGGACCACAACTGAACACGCAATGCAAAAACACATAACTCGCGCACAAAAAGTACGTTGGAAATGCCCGACAGAACCTCATGACACTGGATGTGAACATCCAGAACGCCAGACGCTCATGATCTTACCTAGGCAACAACAATTATGCAGGAATAAAAGCGATCACGACAAATTACGAACACAAAAAATCACTCAAGGTTGTTTACGTTCCCGAGAGGATTCCCGAGATGCTTCTTCACCCTCTATACGAGATGAAGAAGCATCAGAACTCATATCCCACTCAGCTTGAGCACGTCGCTCGTTACGGTCAGCCTCAACCAATGCCTTCATAATCCGATAGAACAACCACACCACCCCGATGGACGGAACAAGTCCCGCAACAATTTGCCAGGCAACATCCACCGAAATCTCCTCCGTCCACGTTCGCGTAACCGACGCTACCTGAACGAAAATCTATCCCGTTCAAGCATTCAACACACCCTCAACTCATCAACGAACGATCACGTCAACAACCAGCTCACGGCAGGCACCGCTGAACACTACACCCACCCATCGAAACGCGCTGCAACACAGTTCCCCACATCAACACTCAACACCACATACACATTTTTCAGATTGCACACATGAACCAGAAGTTTTAGAGATCACCAAACAAATACCAAAATCACTCAGAAGCGCCCTCAGAACGCGGCCTATGCAACACATCAAGGATCTCAGCCATACCCGCAGCAGGAAGACGCCCTTCAAACACCGCCGAAGCCACCAAAGCTCTCATAGCCGCCACATGAACCTCCTGCCCCACCGGCCCCAAAACCACCCCTAACTCACGCAAATCCGCACTCACAACCTCCGCACCATGCAAAGCCCCCCGCGCCGCCGGCTGCTCCCCCCGCCTCATCGCATCAGCACGACCCGCCAACACAACCCCCAACACATGCGGCACCGCATCCACCCCCGTAGCTGACAACATTTCTTTCGCCCCCGAAACCACCGCATCCAACGACGCCTCCACATACGACAATGCCGCCCGCACCCGCACCACCTCATCCGGCGCAACAAAAGACGGCTCAGCCCCCATCTCAATCACCAACGCCTCACCCACCGGACGCAACTCCGGCAAACACGAAACAAGCACCGGACTGCCCCTAAACCGCTCAACATCCGCAGAATTCCCCACAAACGTCACTAACGGCTCCACACAAACCGGCAAAATCTGCTCCGAAACCACCTGATCCATCAACGAAACACCGGCAGTAAAACCCGTATGCAAAACAATCTGCCCCGGACGAAAACCACCATTGATAACCAAATGCTCCACCAAAGCAGGCAACCGCTCATCCGGCACCGCAAGGAGCAACAAATCAGCTGAAGCCGCCGCCGTTACTGGATCCACAACCGGAGCATCTGGGACCCACTGCCCTGCCAACCCCTCATCGCAACCATCTTCCTGCCACGGAGCCACAAAACCCACCGTGTGCCCCGCCTGGTCCAAAGCACGACCAAGAACCATCCCCACCCGCCCCATACCAACAACACCCACCGCCAACCGCGCAGGCCGATCCATCACGACCCCTCACCCCCCCGCAGCAACTCCACCCTCCCCATCAGGTGGATCAACCCGACCACACCTCTGCACAAACATCCCGCCACAAGCCATCGCAACACCCGACAACGCCACCGCCACCGCAGCCCACGCACCCGCCTGCACCGAACCCGCATCCAAGTCCGAAGCCACCACAACAACACGCGAGACAAACCACCCCGCCACCGCAGCACCAGTCAAAGCAGCAGCCTGCCCACCAAGCAACACCCGATTAGCAACAAGCACATCCATCCCCCGCGAAGACTTTCCCCGCACCACTCGACGCAACCACATCCCCACCACAAACTCACTCAACGCCACCACCAACAACACCACCGCAGCACCCCACGAGGGCATCAACAACGGCCCCGACACCGTCTGCCACCACGACAAAAACCCAAAACCGCACCCCCCTGCCACCAACGCCACCACCAACAACAACCGCCAACGCACCCCATAGCGATCACCCGTCATGGCAACACCACCCACTCCGGCCCCGGTCGAACACCCTCAGGCAACCCCATCTCATCCAATCCCATATCCGCCAACAACTCCCTCACCAAACGCACCTGAGAACCAACACGCAAACACGCCCCAGGATCGGCACTCACCCACGGCGCAAGCACAAATCCACGCTCATGCGCCCGCGGATGCGGCAACACCAAATCTGGTTCATCTACCACCACATCAACATCACCCACCTGACACTCAGGCCTGCCGTACTGCACCAAATCCAAATCCAACGTACGCGCACCCCAACGCACTTCACGCACCCGACCATGCTCTGCCTCAATCTCATGCAAAGCCCGCAACAACGTGCGCGGACGCAACGTCGTCCGCAAAACCGCCACCGCATTCACATACACCGGCTGCTGCGGCCCACCCACAGGATCAGTCTCAACAACCGACGACACCGCACGCACAGACGTCCTAGGCAACCCACGCAACGCCTCCACCGCCAACGCAAGCGTCCGCCCAGCAGAACCAAGATTCGCACCAAGAGCAACAACAGCAGTACGCACATCCGAACGCGACACCGTCACCGACACATCCGAAAACGGAAGCCCCACCGGCGCATGCGGTTTATGCACCTTCACCTCAACCTGCTCCACCACCTCATACCCCAACACCGCATCAGCGATACGTACCGCCAACGTCTCCACCAAATCAACATGCTCACCAGTGATCACATCCGTCACCTGCTGAGCCACCTCGGCATAATTCACCGTCGCCGATAAATCATCACTAGCAGCAGCAGAAGAAACATCCACCAACATCGCCACATCCACCACAAACGGCTGCGGGCTCACATGCTCACTATCCAACACCCCATGCGTACCGCACGCCCGAACACCCTCGATGCGCACCACATCCCCGGGAACGTCAACAGCAGAAAACCCACCAACACCAAAACCACTCATACACAAACCCATTCCCTCAACGCTGCCAGAAAATCACGCTGCTACACGGCCCCCTCACCGAGCCGCCCGAACCGCAGCCCCCACCCGCAACGCAGCCAACGTCGAACGCACATCGTGCACACGAACAGCCCACACGCCAGCCTCCTGCCCCACCAAACTCGTAGCTGCCGAGGCAGCATCACGCTCGCTAGGAGCCGAAGGATTCCCCTGAGCATCACAATCTATTGCCCCTAAAAACGTTTTACGCGAGGCCCCCAGCAACACTGGATAACCAACCCCACACACCTGTTTAAGCCCAGCCAACAAAGCCCAGTTGTGTTCTGCCCTCTTCGAAAAACCTAAACCTGGATCAAGCACAATCTGCTCAGCCGCCACCCCGGCCTCCAAAAACACTCCTACCTGCGCCAACATCTCTGAGCACACCTGAGCGACTACATCGTCATAGTGAGTCAACTCCGCTGACTGCATCGTCGTTGAGTGACCCCGCCAATGCATCAACACATACAACGCACCTGACTGCGCAATCACCTGCGGCATCGCAGAATCTGCCATCCCGCCTGATACATCGTTGATCATCACGGCACCAGCTTCCACGCAGGCAGCCGCCACCGAAGCGCGCATCGTATCTACTGACACAGCCACTCCCGCATCAGCCAACGCCCGCACCACTGGCACCACCCGACGCATCTCCTCACTTTCGGGAGTGCGTTCAGCCCCAGGACGTGTCGTCTCACCACCCACATCAACAATCGCTGCACCCTCGGCGACCATCGCCAAACCATGGTTCACCGCCGTCTGAGGGTCAACCCAGGATCCACCGTCACTAAACGAGTCCGGAGTGACATTCAAGATGCCCATAATCAACGAAGACGGCACCCCGGTTTCTTGCCGGGTCACCACCGGCGGAGCAGTGATCTCTTCCAACCGCCGCGCACCCGGAAACTTCATTTACGTCCTCCCAAAATCAACCCCAACGCTTCAGAACGTGTCGCGGCATTACGCAGCTGGCCACGCACCGCAGACGTCAACGTTGTCGCACCCGGTTTACGCACCCCTCGCATTGACATACACATGTGCTCAGCCTCAATCACCACAATTACCCCACGCGGATCCAGCGTCTCCTGCAGTGCATCAGCGACCTGCGCTGTAAGCCTCTCCTGCACTTGCGGACGCCGCGCATACACATCCACCAACCGTGCCAGCTTGCTCAAGCCGGTTACACGGCCATCCTCGTTCGGTAAATACCCCACGTGCGCCACGCCATGAAAAGGCAGCAGATGGTGTTCACATACCGAATACACCTCGATGTCTTTCACGATAATCAGCTCGTCATGGTGCACATCGAAGGTCACCGTCAACGCATCGGGCCCAGACATAGCCAGACCACCAAAAATTTCCTGATAGGCCCGTGCTACACGCAATGGAGTATCCCGCAGCCCATCACGGTCCGGGTCTTCACCAATCGCGATAAGAATTTCCCGCACCGCAGCGGCAATCCGTGGCTGGTCAACCTCACGGTCAGTCACCGGGGCAGTTGATGCCGCCCGTACCTGACCAGTATCAGGGCCCTTCTCAGCCTGTTCGACAATCTCCTGGCCACCCTCGTTGCCGACAGGTGTGCTCCCGCTCATATGCACCTCACGTGCTGAAAACACTTCGGGCACCCGTGGCGGGTGCCCGAAGTGGGTGGAAAGTTCTGTTCTTTGAGGTTAGTCGTTCGTGGTGCCTGGCATGTGATCACCAGCAGAACCCGTCGGAGGCTTCGGAGTTTGCGTCGTCGGGCCAGCTCCAGGAGAAATCACGGAGGTAGAGTCACCGCTTTCCTTAAGCTGCGATGCACCCTGTTCACCACCTTCAGCTTTCTTGGCAGCAGCCTCACGCTCGGCTGGCGTCATCACCGGTGGTAGCTCGCTGACACCACGGTGCTCACCACTAAGCCATACGTCACGACGAGGCAGCTTACGGATGGGTTTAAAGATCTCCGCCAAAGCTTCCCGACCCAAGGTTTCTTTTTCGAGAAGTTCCAGCACCAACGTGTCGAGCACATCTCGGTTCATCTGGAGTGCCTCATAGGCTTCATCGTGAGCAGCCTCGATAAGGCGGCGGATTTCAGCGTCGACAACCCCAGCCAGTCCCTCGGAATAGTCACGTTGGCTGCCCATGTCACGCCCAAGGAATGGTTCACCACCGCCAGAGCCCAAACGAATCGCACCGATCCGTTCGCTCATGCCGTACTGGGTAATCATGCGCCGAGCTGTCTCTGTCGCCTTTTCGATGTCGTTCGCGGCACCAGAAGTCGGGTCATGGAAGACGAGCTCTTCAGCAACCCGACCGCCCAACGCGTAAGCCAGTTCATCAAGCATTTCGTTGCGGCTGGAGGAGTACTTGTCATCATCAGGCAACACCATGGTGTAGCCAAGGGCGCGTCCGCGCGGCAAGATCGTGACCTTTGTAACCGGATCGGTGTGGTTCAGAGCAGCAGCGACAAGAGCGTGACCACCTTCGTGGTAGGCCGTTAGCTTCTTCTCTTTGGCGCTCATGATGCGTGTGCGCTTCTGCGGACCGGCAATCACCCGGTCAATAGCTTCATCGAGTGCCCGGTTGTCGATGAGTTGAGCGTTGCTACGTGCAGTCAGAAGTGCAGCCTCGTTAAGGACATTGGCCAGATCTGCACCTGTGAAGCCGGGGGTACGTCGGGCCACGGAGAGAAGATCGACATCATCAGCAAGCGGTTTGCCCTTGCCATGAACCTGCAGAATGCGGTGGCGTCCGATCATGTCCGGTGCTTCTACCGCAATCTGTCGGTCGAACCGTCCTGGTCGCAGCAACGCAGGGTCTAGCACATCGGGCCGGTTCGTGGCCGCGATGAGGATGACGTTTACGGAGGCATCGAACCCGTCCATCTCAACGAGGAGCTGGTTGAGGGTTTGTTCGCGCTCATCGTGGCCACCGCCCAAACCTGCGCCACGGTGACGTCCTACGGCGTCGATTTCGTCAACAAAAACGATGGCTGGCGAGTTGGATTTAGCTTGTTCGAATAGGTCACGAACACGAGAGGCACCGACACCGACGAACATTTCCACGAAGTCGGAACCTGAAATTGAGTAGAAAGGCACTCCCGCTTCGCCAGCAACGGCTCGGGCGAGGAGGGTTTTACCGGTTCCAGGGGGGCCATAAAGGAGGACACCCTTGGGGATTTTGGCCCCCACTGCCTGGAATTTGCTTGGTTCAGAGAGGAACTCTTTGATCTCGTAGAGCTCTTCGATTGCTTCGTCGACTCCGGCGACATCTTCGAACGTAACGGTGGGGCGTTCTTTGTCAGCCAGTTTTGCTTTGGATTTGCCGAACTGCATGAGTCGGCCACCGCCGCCTTGCATACGGCTGAGGAGAAGCATGAGCAGGCCGAAGAGAAGCGCGATTGGCAGGAGAGTTGTGACGATAGCGCCCAACCAACTGCTCTGCGGTGGCTCATCGGTGTACCCCTCGGGGGGCAAGTTTTGGGTCAGTGCGCGTACGAGCTCACTACCGCGTTGAGGAATGTAGAGGGTGTAAACCTTCTGGACGCCCTTAGCTTCGCCGACGTCCTGTGCCGACTTAAGCGTCAGTTCGAGGCGGTCTCCATCGCTGAAGGTGGCTTTCTGTACCTGTTTGGCAGCGATCAGTTGTTCGGCTTGTGAGGTGCCAATCCTCTGGTAGTCGCTCGCGGTGGCGAGGTTAAACGCGGTCAAGATCGCTATGACAAGGAGCACGATCCACAGCCAGCGCTGGCGCGCAATTTTTTTCACATCCATCGGCACGTTCGGCGCGAGCGCCTCCGTCCTTCCTCTTGAGCTCGGCGGTGGCCGGCGGTGGTGGGGGTTCGGGGGTGTAACGCCTGCCGGTAGGGGTGCGTTCCCTGGGATGTTTGTTTACCGGCAGGCATGGGTGTGGTCAGTTTTCGTAGACGTGGGGGGCCAGGGTTCCGATGCAACGCAAGTTGCGGTATTTCTCGGCGAAGTCCAGGCCGTAACCGACAACAAATTCGTCGGGGATGTCGAATCCGAGGTATCGGACGTCAATTTCGGTTTTGGCTGCGTCGGGTTTGCGTAGCAGTGCGCAAACTTCGACGGAGGCGGCAGAACGGGACTTGAGGTTGGCGATGATCCAGGAAAGGGTCAGGCCAGAGTCGATGATGTCTTCGATGATGAGGACATGTTTGTTGGTGATATCGGTGTCGAGGTCTTTGAGGATACGGACGACGCCGGAGGATTTAGTTCCGGACCCGTAGGAGGATACGGCCATCCAGTCCATGGGGGCTGAGCCAGGTAGTGCGCGCATAAGGTCGGCGACAACAACGACGGCGCCTTTGAGCACGCCGACGAGGAGTAGATCTTTTCCTTGGTAGTCCTGCCAGATCTGTTGGGCGAGTTCGCCTAAGCGGATTTGGATCTGTTCTTCGGTCAGCAGGACGCGCTCGAGGTCGCCTTGCATGTCCTTTGCGTCCACTCGGACTCTCCTCATGTGTTGGGTATTTCACCTGTGTGGTGATTCTTTACTGGTGTGTTGGGCACCGATGTGATGGTGCGCTACAGATCAAACCTAATCCACTTCAGGGTTTGGTGACTGGCCCGACTCGGGTGCCGGTGCGTGTGATGACGTGTCCGCCTGGTAGATGTACGCCTCCTTGGCCGTGCCAGTTGGTGATTAGGGCGTCGAGTTGGTTGACGTGGGTGGATGTGAGAGCGCCATGGGGGGCGCCGATAGTGGTGGCGAGTTGGCGCCAGACGCGTCGTCGGATTCCGGGGAGGAGTTCGGCGATTTTTTGTGTGTCCCAGGGGGGTGGGCCGAGTTTGGTGGTTTCGTGGGTGGCGATGGTGTCGAGGGTATCGGCGTCGGTGCGTAGGAGTTCGGCGGTGCGGGCTAGGCCGGGGATGATGCCTGGGCCGAGTTCGGTGGCGATGGTGTCGAGGAGTTCTCGGGTGCGGACTCGGGTGTAGCGGGGGTCAGTGTTATGAGGGTCGTGCCATGGGGTGAGGTTGAGTGCGGCGCATGCGTCGTGGGTCAGGTGTGCGGGGGTGTTGAGTAGGGGGCGGTGGTAGAGGTCGCGGTGGGGTGGCATGCCGGCGAGGGAGCGGGCTCCGGAGCCGCGCAGGAGGCCTAGGAGGACTTGTTCTGCTTGGTCGTGTTGGGTGTGTGCTAGGAGGATGGCGCTGGCGTTGGTGCTGGTGGCGGTGGCTTCGAAGGCGGTGTAGCGGGCGGCGCGGGCGGCGGCTTCGGGGCCGGTGTTGGAGTAGGTGGTGGTGTCGACGCGGTGCGTGATGACGGGGTGGAGGCCGAGGTTGGTGCAGGTGGTGGCTGCGGAGTGGGTGATGGTGTGGGAGTTGGGTTGGAGGGCGTGGTCGATGATGACTGCGCCGGGGTGGAGGCCGAGTCGGGGTGCTTCGAAGGCGGCAGCTGCGGCGAGGGCGAGTGAGTCGGGGCCGCCGCTGCAGGCGACGAGGATGGTGGTGTTGGGGTGTTGGTGGGCGATGGTGGCCAGTGTGGTGCGGGTGGCTAGGCGAATTGCTGCGACGGCGGGGTGTGGTCCGGTCATGGTTGCACTCGTGCGATCCAGATGTCTGGGTTGTGTATTTCGGTGGGGGTGGGGAGTGTTTCGGGGGATGTCCAGATGGTGTTGAAGCCGTCGATGCCGATGCGTTCGTGGATGTGTCGGACGAATGCTGCGCCGTCGCGGTATTGGGCTGTTTTGGTTTCGATTCCTAGGAGGCGTCGTAGGAGGAAGTCGATGGGGTTGGTGGGGGTTCTGCGGTCATCGAAACGGGCTCGGATGGTGGTGACTGTGGGGATGTGGCGGGGGCCGACGTTGTCCATGACGACGTCGGCGTGACCTTCGAGGAGGGTCATGAGGGCGTTGAGTCGGTCGAGGCGTTCTCTGGTGTCCAGGTCAAGGACGAGGTTGATTATGCCTACGGGGCCGTTTTGGGTGATTTCGTGGGTGGCTTCGGGTAGTCGGGTGGCAAGGGCTTTGACGAGTTCGAGTGGGCCGCCGGCGGCGGTGGTGAGTTTGTCGACGAGGATGGTTTGTTCGTTGTGCATGTGGTCGCGTAGCCAGGGGATGGCGGTGAATTGGACGCGGTGGGTTTCTTCGTGGAGGCAAACCCAGAGCCGGAAGTCGTTGGGGTTGAGGTGGAGTCGTTTTTCGGTGGCGACGACGTTGGGGGCAACGAGCAGGAGGCGGGCGGCTTCGGGGGGTTGGCCGTAGGCGGTGATGTATTGCCCTAGGACGCGGGTGGCTAGGACGGCGAGGATTCCTCCCATTTCGGTGCCTGCTGCTTTGCCGCTGACGGATCGTGCCCAGGGTGACATGGCTCGTCGGCCGTTGTGGCTGGTGAAGGTGTCAAGGGCAGGGTCGAGGAGCTCGGCAAGGGAGTTGATGTTGGCTTCGATCCAGGTGCCGCGGTCGATGATGAGGGCGTCGGGGCCTTCGTTGTCGGTGTGCAGGCGTGCGGTGTCTGCGACGAGGGTGTGGGCGCGGGTGGCGGAGCTGCGCAGGGCTGCGACGGCGTCTTTGGCTTCGGTTAGGGGGACTCTGGGTCCTGGAGGGGTGAGGGTGCGTGCGGTGTTTGCCGCGAGTTTCCAGTCGATCACGGCTTAACTTTCACGTATTGGGCTCGCGTGGTGCATGTGGGCGGGTGTGGTTGCGTGGGTTGGTTTTTCAGTTGCAGCCGCAGCTGACGAGGGTAGTGGCGACGTAGTCGAGGGCTGCGCGGGTTTCAAGGGAGGTGGTGGGGGGTGCTTGGTCAGCGAGGATTGTGTAGGTCAGGAGGCGTCCGGAGTTGGTGACGAGAGTGCCGGTGAGGCCGCCGATGCCGGTGAGTGTTCCGGTTTTCGCGCGGACGACTCCGCGGCCGGTGGTGGTTTGTGGGGTGGCGAATCTGTCGTGGAGGGTTCCGGTGAGGGCGGCTACGGGCAGGTTGTCGAGGATGTGAGTGAGTTGTTTGTGGTTTTTGTTGGCGGCCAGGGTGGTTGCTTTGTTGATGAGGCGCACGGTGACGCGGGAGGAGCGGGATAGGCCGCTGGCGTCGGCGAGGTGGCTGTGGGTGGTGTCGAGGCCGAGGGATTTGAGTGTGGTGATGATGTGTTTTCCGGCCTCGGCGAAGGTAGCGGGGATTCCGCGGTCGGCGAAGGCTCTGCGTGCGGTGGATTCGGTGAGGGCGTTGTCGGATTCGGCGAGGGCGAGTGTGAGGACGTCGCCAATGGGGGCGCTGGCGATGGAGGCTATGTGTTTTCCTTTGTGGGCGTTTTTGGGTGTGCGGGTGATGGGTTCGGCGACGGGTATGCCTGCGGTGATGAGGGCGTCACGGAAGGCTGTGGTTGCGGTCATGGCTGGGTCGTGGGTGGTGGGGTGGCCTGGGGTGGCGCGGTCTTCGGCGAGCCCGAGCATGGTGACGGGGGCGGTGAGGCCGGCGTGGACGTCGGCGGTTTCCCATTCGGGGGCCAGAGCTGGGCCGGAGGCGGTGCTGTCGTCGAGGGTGAGTTGCCAGCCTCCGGGTGGTGGGGGGGTGTTTTTGAGGGCTTTGGCGGTGCGTTCGGCTAGATCGGCTAGTCCGGCGTGGCCTTGGGTGGCGTAGGGGTTTCCGTGGCCGCGGGCTAGGAGGGTGTCGCCGTCGGCGACGAGGGTGAGGGTGTTTTTGTTGCGGGTGACGCGGGTGGTGCGGTGTCCGGCGAGGTCGGTGTGGGCGGCGATGGCGGTGGCGGTGAGAATTTTGGCGGTGGATGCGGGGGTACGTGGGGTGGTGCTGCGGGCGGAGTAGAGGGTTTTTCCGGTGGCGGCGTCGGTGACCATGATGCCGGGGTTGGTTCCTAGGGCGGGGGCTGCTAGTGGTTGGGCTAGTCGGGTGGCGAGGGTGTTGGTGCGTGGTTGGGGGGCGTTGGGGTTTAGGTGTGGGAGGGGGTGAGGTATTGCGGTGGGGCCGGTGGTGGGTAGGGGGTCGGCGCGGAAGGGTCCGATGCTTAGGTCGCTGGTAAGGGCACCGGGAGCGATGTCAAGGGCGTCGGCAGCAACGTAGGTGGTTCCTGCGGCAAACAGTGCTGTGGCTACTAGGGCGCTGGCTCTGTATCGCAACCGTGTGCCTCTCGTTGGGGGTGTTGTGGGGAATTGCTTTGTTGGGTGGTTATCTTGCCTTGGGTGGTGGTTTATCTTCTCGTGGCTGGATGGTTGGGTTAGGTGGGCGCCACGCGCCACGTGCGGGGCGTTGGGCGGGTACGCTCGATGTCAATCTGCGTAACGTCACCGGTGATGTAGCTGTTTGTCGCCGGCGCTCTTGTTGAGCACGTGATCGAAGCAGCCCGAGGAATTCCCCGCGAGGACAGGAGACGCGCACACATGAGCAGCGCATCCAGTAACGAGCCGCTCTTCTTCGACGTCACGGTCGAGATCCCTAAGGGTCAGCGCAACAAGTACGAGGTGGACCACGAGACGGGTCGTATCCGCTTGGACCGGATGTTGTTCACGTCTACTCAGTACCCGAGCGACTATGGCTACATCGAGGACACGTTGGGTGAGGACGGTGACCCACTGGACGCGTTGGTGTTGCTGGATCAGCCGACGTTCCCTGGTGTGTTGATTCAGTGCCGTGCGATCGGCATGTTCCATATGCGTGATGAGTCTGGTGGTGACGACAAGATTTTGTGCGTGCCGGCGAAGGACCCGCGTGCGCAGGACAAGCAGACGTTGGAAGACGTGAGCGAGTTCGATCGTCTGGAGATTCAGCACTTCTTTGAGACGTATAAGGACTTGGAGCCGGGTAAGTCGGTTGAGGGTGCGCACTGGGCGGATCGGGAGACCGCTGAGCGTACGGTGCGTGAGGCTTTCCAGCGCGCGATCGATGAAAACTTTCACAACCCCTTGAAGCCAGCGACGAGTTCTCCGGCACCGAGCCACCCGACGCAGGCTGCTGAGAGCACTGAGAGCACTGAGAGCTGAGTTTTTCTCAATTTCTGGTCTGGCTCGCGTGGGTTGGTTGTTCTGATGGCCCGAAGTGAGTTTTTGTCATGACTGGTTGGCGTAGCCGGGGCGTCGTCGTGTCGGGTTCGGTGGCTGCTTGTGCGGTGGTTGTCGGGGGCGCGGCGTTCGGCCTGGCTTTGTTCAATGGGTTGTCAGTGGTTCCCAGCCTGAAACTGTGGTTCCGTCGAGTGCTTTTGCGTATGCGGCGGTGGATTTGGATCCGTCGATGCGTCAGAAATTGGGGGCGTTTCGGTTATTCAATACGTTTCCAGCGGCGAAGAAAGCTGTGTCGGAGTCTGATCCTGCCCAGGTTGTGTTTGGGGCGGGGCAACAGCTTGCCGAGGGTCTTGGTCCTGTTGATTACGCCAGAGATGTGAAGCCGTGGCTGGGTAGGCGGGGTGGGATAGCGCTGCTTCCTCCTGTTACTGCTGGGGGTGCTCCGGTCACGGTTGTGGCGCTGCAGGTGAAAGATCGTGAAGTTGCTGAGCGCAGTTTGTCCACGTTTGAGGGGTTTTCTGGCAGGGCAGGGTCGCTGTCGTATGTGTTTGACAGGGATTACGTCGTGGTGGTTCCGAAGAAGGCTAAGGCTGCTGTTCAATCGCAGTTGAGTGGTGGGCGCCTTGCTGACCATGAGGCTTTTGTTTCTGATGTGGCGGCGTTGGGTGAGCGTGGCGTGGCGACAGCGTGGGTGAATCATGCTGGGGTGGCTCAGTTTGCTGGGGCTGGTTTGGTTAAGAAGTCCGGGCTGGTGGGGCATACGGCAGGCACGCTGCGTTTTGCTGCAGATCGTGCTGAGTTTGCTTCGGTGACGCGTGGTGTGGATCTTCCGGATGAGGGTGTTGCTACTCATGTGTCGGATTTTCCTGGCGATACGGGGGCGCTGTTGTCTTCCGTTGATGGTGGTGACCTAGTGGAGCGGTGGTGGCCTGCGTTAAAGGGGGTAGTGAATATTCCTGGGCTTCCGATAAAGGAGGGCCTGCAGGCGGTAAGTGCTCGTACCGGGTTTACGGTTTCGGAGTTTGTGGCAACGCTGTTGGGTGGTCAGGTTGATGTGGTTGCTGGTAAGGAACAGGTTGATGTGGTGCTCGGTAGGCAGAGTATGCGGGAGTTGTTCTCTGGTGGCGGCCAGATACCGGAGGTGACATTCCGGGCCAAGACGAAGGATCCGCAGGCAACGCTTCGCTCGGTAAGTTCCACGCTGGTGAAATTGTTGGGGCCGTTGGGGGCATTGATTCCTCATCAGGTGTCGGGTGATCGTGTGTTGGCTAGTCCGCATATTCAGCATTTGCGGTCGGTAGCTTCTCCTGATGTGAAGAACCCGTTGAGGGCTAGCGATGTTTTCCGCAGTGTCATTAACCCTGCTGAAGCGGTTGCTGAGCTTGCGTACGTCGATCTTGATGCCTTTGAGGATCAGTATCTGCAGGAGTTGCCTGCGCAGTACCGTTCGGGTGTGAAAGCGTTGCGTGCGTTGGGGATTTCTCGCACTCCGGTCAAGAGTGGTCAGTTTTCTTTGGTGGTTCGGTTGTCGGTGAACGAGGGCTGAGTGCCCAGCTCACGTTGTTCGGCGTGCGCGGGGTGGGGGTGCTGGTTTGTAGGTGGAGACGGTGGGGTTACCGGAAATCCAAAAGCGGGCGAGAGTTTCTCGTGCGGAGCCGACACCAACGCGGGGTCCGGTGGCGATTTTTCTCTCGGGTGTATGGGGGCCGTAGCGGAGCTGGATTCCGGTGGATCCGTCTAGTGGAGCGTTGTTATCGGCGGTGTTGATGCCTAGTGCGACGGTGAGCCGTGCTGGCCCGGAGGCGAGTTCTTTTGGGGATCGGACGCGGCCTTTTTCGCTGCGGCGTTGGTGCGCTAGGGCTGTTCCTTCAATGATTTCGCCAGCACGGATGAGGATACCGGTGGGGGTTCCTTCTTTTCCTACGACGATGTTGAAGCAGGTGTGCAGGCCCATGTGTCGGTAGACGTAGGCGCGCCAGGGCGGACCAAACATGGCAGCGTTGCGGCTGTTTGGCCCTCGGTAGGCATGTGAGGCGGGGTCTTCTTCTCCTGCATAGGCTTCGACTTCGGTGATGCGTAGGCTTACGCGCCCGCCGTCGCGGTCAGTGCTGAGGGTGGCTCCTAGGAGGGCGCGGGCTGCTGGGATGACGTCGTCGAAGCTCATGGGGCATGGGCTCGCGGCACTGTGATGGGGCGTTGCGAGCCGAGGTAGCCAGGCAGGGTTGCTGTGGTGTTAGCTGCCGGAGACGGTTTCGGCCAGATGAGCCAGGCTGGCTTCGAGTTGTTCTTGTGGGAAAACGGGGAAAGTTATTTTTTTGAGCAGTGCCTTGTCGGTGACTGCTGACCAGTCGTAGGTCAGGGTCACGGTGGTTTGGTCTTGGCTTTGGGGGGTGAGTTCCCAGATCCATTGCCAACCTTTGGGTTCGGTGCCTGCTGGTGCGGTTTTCCATGCGATGAGGCGATCTTTGTCGTATCCGACGACGTGGTTGTCGGTTTTATAGTCTCCGCCCATGTGTTCGGCATTCATGTTCATCGTGAATATGTTTCCGACTGCGGTGACTCGGTCGGATTTGTCGTCGGAGACGATGGTGTTGGTTCCGTCTAGCTCGGCGTGGCGAGCGGGGTTGGACAGGATGTCGAAGATGGCTTGTGGGGAGGCATCGATGGTTCGGGAGATTGTGATTTTTTTCTCGTCGCTCATCCTTTGACCCTGACAGATTTTGGGCAATACGCAACGCCATCGGTGGTTTGGGTGGGGGTGTGTCCGGTGAATGGGGTGTGGTCTTGGGGCATGGCACGGTAGGGCAATGCGTACACGTCCTGCTCTTCCGGTGGTGGTGTTGTCCGGCAAGCTTGGCTGCGGCAAGACCACCTTGCTGAACCACATTCTTGCTCAAAGCCATGGACGTGTAGGCGTTATTGTCAACGATTTTGGTGACATCAACGTGGATGCGTTTCTTATCCAGGGTCAAGTGGATGCCAAGGCCACTTTTTCTGGTGGATGTTTGTGTTGTTTGGCTGATCCGGGCGATTTGGATCGTGCTCTTGCTGATTTAGCTGCGCCTTCACTTGATTTGGATGTGATTCTTATCGAGGCTTCTGGGCTTGCTGAGCCTCGTGAGCTGGCGCGGATGGTGCTTTCTTCGAGTGTTTCTACGGTGCGTTTTGGTGGGGTTGTAGAGATTTTGGATGCGGCTGATTGGGCTACGCCAGAGGTGGGAAGTCCTGATCCAGCTCCGGTGGCTATTGATCATTTGCGGGTTGCTTCGCTGTTGGTCATTAACAAGTCTGACCAGATTGCTCAGGATGCTGGTGCTCGTGAGCGGCTCGATGCGGTTGTGGCTGCGCATGCGCCGACAACCCCTGTGGTGCACACCATGTTTGGCCGTGTTGATCCGGAGCTTCTATTTGATCCTGGTGAGCATGAGGAGCCGACTGGGCAGCTTTCGTTTGCGGATTTTCTTGCTGAGCAGCGTCATGGCGAGCGTGGTCATGACCATCACGATCATGGGCATGCTGGTTTTTCTTCGGTCAGTGTGGATTCGTCAATGCCTGTAGATCCGACCCGGTTGATTCATTTTCTTGAAAATCGTTCTGCGGGTGCGTATCGCGTTAAAGGGCGGGTGCATGTGAGTCGTCGCGGGCATCGTGATTACACGGTTCAGGCCGTGGGTGATTGGTTCGGTTTTGAGCGTTTTCGTGTTCCTGAGGGTCAGGAGAGCCGGACTCAGCTGGTGGTGATTGGTCCAGGGTTGGCGCAGGAGGGCGTGCGTCGGGAGGTGGAGTCCGCGCTGCGTGGCTGCCTGTCTGATGGGAGGGTTTGCCAGGGAGCAGAGCTGCACCGGTTTGATCGGTTTACGCGGTGAGTGCCGCCCACAGTGCACCTGTTGCTGTGTATGCCCAGCACACTGGCTCTATGACGCAAATCTCACGTGCTGATTGGCATGTTGCTCCTTTATCGCGAGAGTTGTGGGAGCGCGGTGGTCGTGTTGCGTATCAGGAGGGGATCGATACAGAGAACGCGAGTTTTGCGTCGGCTGCTCCGGACTGGGAGACGTTTGTCGCTCATAAGATCGCGCCCTACTGCCTGGCTGCTGTTGATGACGCCAGTGGTGATTGCCTGGCGGTGGCGTGGGGTATTCATGCCTTTGCCCGGCCCATTTATCTGGGGGTTGTTGAACATAGTCTTTATGTGCGTTCTTCTGCGCGGGGCCGTGGGGTAGGCAAGGGGTTGTTGGGCGAGTTCATTCGGCGCACTGAAGCTGGTGGGACGTGGACTTTGCTTGGTCTGGTGTTTCCGGAGAATACGGCCAGTATTGCTTTGCACGAGTCGTTGGGTTTTCGTCAGGTGGGCGTGTATGAGCGTGTGGGGAAGATGCCTTTCGGGGCACGTAAGGGGCAGTGGCGTGATGTGTTGTTGTTGGAGCGGCGCAGTCCGATCGTGAGTTAGTTCCTTTCTCCGGCAGGCGAATCACCGGGAAAAGTTGTCCGTATTTCGATCTCAGTCGCGCTCAATCTGTGGAAAATCTTTCACCCTTTAGGGTGAGGCCGCCTCTATGGTCACCGCATGACATCGGCACCCATCGCATCATCTTCACCGTCAACCAGCCACTCAGAAGCTGACACCACTGCAGTTCTCATCTTCCGCTCTTTCGCAGACCGCACCCGGCTAACCATCATCCGCCACCTTCTCCTGGGCGATCAGCGCGTAGTCGAGCTGGTGAATCATCTTGGTTTGGCCCAGTCGACGGTGTCTGCGCATATCGCCTGCATGCGACAAAGCCGTCTACTGCACATCCGCCACGAAGGACGCTCTACCTACTACTCCCTTGCCGCACCTGAGCTGACCCGATCTTTACTACATGCCGCCGAAAGCCTCATTGACACCCTTGGGGCCATCACTGATCCCAGAGCAGCGGAGGCCAACGCATGAACGGCCACGGGCACTGCCATGTGCACCTTCATGCCCATGAGCATGCTCAACCCCCTTGCCTTGCCAGCCGGAGTGCTCGGCGGCGTCAAAAAGCTGACACAGAATCCCACGACCACGGCCACAGCCATGGCCATGGCCATTCCCACGGACACTCGCACTCACACGCTGACAGCCACACAAATCGCACACGCATCCTCATCGCGTTATGCATCACCGGCTCTGTACTTGCTATTGAAGCGATAGGCGCTGCGCTTCTTGACTCTCTTGCTCTGCTCGTGGATGCAGCACACATGCTCACAGACACCCTGGGCCTGGCCATGGCTGCTACTGCAGCTACGCTCATGAGCCGCCCACCCAGCGCACGCCACACATGGGGCCTAAAACGCGCAGAGGTCATCGCTTCGGCAGCGCAGGCATTCATTTTGCTTCTGGTAGGCGGTTACGCCGTCTACGAGGGCCTCATGCGCCTTATCGACCCTCCCCCGGTTTCTTCGCACGGCCTGGCTGTCATTGGGCTGCTTGGCTTGCTCGCTAACTTCGCTTCGCTTCTTGTCCTTTTGGGAGGCCGAGACAGCAATCTCAACATGAAGGCGGCATTTCTGGAGGTTGCTAACGATGCTCTCGGGTCGGTAGCGGTGCTCTTAGCTGGGGTTCTTCTTTATTTCACCGGCTGGACACTCGCTGATTCCATCGCAGGTTTATTCGTCGCAGCGCTGATCGTGCCACGCGCTGTGGCGTTATTGCGGGAGTCAGGATCGATCTTGCTTGAAAGCACTCCCGACGGGCTAGATCTGGAGGCTGTTCGGGCGCATATTTTGGAGCAACCCCATGTACGTGAAGTCCACGACTTACACGCCAGCACAGTAGCCACGGGGCTTCCGCGTTTGAGCGCCCATGTGGTTCTCGATGACGATTGTTTTTTCAATGGCCACAGCCAACGTGTCCTGATGAATCTGTCCATGTGCTTGAACTCTCATCACGGTATTGCAGTGGAGCACTGCACTTTCCAGCTTGAAGCAGCCTCCGTAGCAGGAGGACACGCTGAGCATGTTCATTAATAGACACCTTTGAAGTCATGCTCTCTAGCGAAAGCACTCTAGGCACTCCGCCGGGCTCTTATGGGAGCCCGGCGTTTGTTCGCCATAGATGAACATCTTCAGCAGGATTACCCAGCAGCACGAGAGGCACAACCGCACATCGACAACAAATCGTGCAGAAAGCCAGCCACACGGCCTCCAAGAGGCCTTGAGCGCCATGAAAGCCACATAGGTGATTGGCCTTATCGGGCAGATCTCACCGCCTGAAAACCCGAAATACTCACACCCCATAGAGACAGCACTTCTACGTTCGCTTTTGGCGAAAAGTGATAAGAGGCTTCTACAAAGATCGCAACACACAAAAACACCCTCCACGAAGTGGAGGGTGTTGCTGGAGCCGCCTGTCGGAATCGAACCGACGACCTATTCATTACGAGTGAATCGCTCTGCCGACTGAGCTAAGGCGGCGTAGGCCGAAGCGCTTAATCACTGTACAAGGTGAAGGGCGCAAACTCCGAATCGACCGGAGGCACCCATCTCACCAGGACAAAAAAGCGGACGCCCCGCCCGGAGTGCTGGTCGCAGGCCGGGTGGAGCGGCGGCGACCAGGGGAGGCGCGGGTGGTAGCGCCTCAACCCAGTTGCAGTTCCGGGCGGAACGTCCTAGGCCTCCCCGTACTGGGGGTGGGTGATCAGCAGGAGAGGCCGTCCTTGGGCGGTGTGCCATTCATAAGATACCCATCAACCGCCTGGTCCACGCAACTGCTGCCCGTCTTGTAAGCCGTGTGACCGTCTCCCTCATGTGAAATGAGGCGACTGTTCGACAGCTGATCATGAAGCCGCTTAGCCCATTCGTAGGGCGTAGCAGGATCACGAGTAGTGCCGATGACCACAATCGGACCGCTTCCTTGCGCGGAAACCTTGTCTATCTTACCCGTAGCCGGGACCGGCCACGCGGCACACGAATTTCCGCCGAAAGACATCATGCCACCCCACACCGGAGCCTTCGACTCGAACTCGGCCTTCTTGGACTTCAGCTGCGCTTCATCCCATCGCTGAGCACCACGATCCAAGCAGTTCACTGCATTGATGACCTGCATCGTGTTGTTCTCGTACTCGCCGTTGTCATCACGGCTGGCGTACTCCGAAGCCAAAGCAAACAGCGGCGTCCCATCGCCATCCTTGGCCGACTGAAGCGCCTCAGTGAGGGTGTCCCAGTAGGTCTTCGTGTACATGGCTTGCGCAACACCAATCGTTGCCCAGCCTTCAGTCAATTCCTTAATGCGCGGGTTACCACTAACCGGCAAAGGCTTTGAGTCAAGCTGCTTGAAAAAGTCTTTCAGGCCTTTCATGACAGATTCGACGTCATTACCGAGCGGGCATTTCCCAGAAGAAGTACATGACTTCGCCCACGCACGCGTTGCCGACTCAAACCCAGCAGCTTGACCCAAGCTGACCTGCTCAGAGGTCAAGTCAGGGGGCATAACACCATCGAGAATCATGTTCCCGACATTCTTAGGGAACAATCCTGCATACGTTGCCCCGAGATACGTGCCGTACGACTTGCCCAAATAGTTCAGCTTAGGCTGGCCCAAAACGGAACGAACCACATCCATGTCCCGCGCAGCTTCTGCTGTCGAAACGTGCCCAACCAAATCGGGATATTTCTGCTGGCATCCCTTGCCCATTTTCGCCAAACCGCCATAAGCGATTTCTATTTCTCGTTGATCATCCGGAGTTGGGTCAGCACCCATTACCGCATCCATTGATGCATCATCAAGACACTTCATTGGCGACGATTTTCCAACCCCGCGAGGATCGAAACCAACGATGTCGTAATTCTTCCGAATAGTTCCAGAAACAATAAAGTCAGCCATCATCGCATACTGCGTAGCTGAAGCTCCCGGACCACCTGGGTTAACCAGCAACGCCCCTCGCGGAGCCTGACCATTCTTTGCGCCATTAGCCGCAACTTTCAGGACGCGCAGCTTAACGGTTTTCCCATCCGGCTTTGAATAATCAATCGGAACCTTTACCCATGCACACTTAGCCGATGCGCCCTCAGAATTATCAGAGCACGTCTCCCACACAGGCTTCTGCGTATAAAACTTCGAAAGCCTGGCATCACCCGTAGCGGGAGCCTGAGCAGCACCGTTTTGGGAACCATTGCCGGGCTGTTTCCCTTGCGAATTGCCCTGGTCGTTCTGCTCACCAACATGTGAGCTCGAAGCAGAACCATTGCCATTCTTGGACCCGTCAGTCACAGTGTCAGCTTTTTGACACCCGGCGAGAGCCAACGCCACCGCGCCGGCAACCGCCACTGTTCGCATTCTGGCTGTCCTCACGTGCATGACTCCTGTTCATTGGGCTACTTAGCGTCGGCAGGAGCGCCGGGCAGGCGTGGGGGCGCCTTCTCGATCACTGCTCGACTTTGTGAGGGATAGGGCGAGTCTTTCTACTCAACGAAACGCCCCGTTTCCTTACACCGTATCGGCTCCTCAACGTGGCATCATCTCGTCCCACATTTACTTAGGAAAGGCACTCCTTCAACCAAGACAAAATTCACTTGTCCAGGGCTGGAACCCGCAGCTGCACCAACATCGCCTCAAGCGCAAGCAAAGGCGGAACATTGGCAGCAATTCTCTCTCGTGCCGCCATAATCGCGTCCATCGCAGCAAGCAACCACTCTGCTTTTACTGCCTGAGAGAGAGCGATCACATCAGAACGAAGATCCTCATTAACAAGAGAAACCGGTTCGCCCATCGCAACCACGAAAGCATCCCGATAAATGGACTGAAGATCAATCAGTGAGCGATCGATAACATCCCGATTCCGGCGTGTAGCCCGAGTTTTCTGTTCTTTTTCCAGCGCGTTCACCTGCGCACGAACATGCGCAGGCTGCGTACGCGCAGCGGGATCAGCACCAAGCGTAACCAACAACTTCTCTTTTTCACGACGATCACGCTCACCCCCATCTGCGCCAGCCTCGTCTGTAGCAATCGACGCCAAATCAGCCGCAGCGCTAATCGCGTCAGCAACACTATGAATTCGGGTAGCCATCTTCACCGTCTCACGACGCCGAGTCCGCGCACCCTCATCCCGCGCCAAACGCCGCGCCAACCCAATATGCGACTGAGCAGCACGCGCCGCATCCGCAGCAAGCACCGGGTCCACACCATCACGCCGCACAAGAAGCTCCGCCACCGCCCCCACCGGTGGAGTGCGCAAACGAACATGCCTACTGCGCGAACGCAACGTCACAATCACGTCCTCAAGAGAAGGCGCACACAAAACCCACACCGTCGCCGGACCAGGCTCCTCAATAGCCTTCAAAAGCGCATCTGCCGCACGCTCAGTAAGCCGATCCGCGTCCTCAATCACCACAATTCGCCACTGCCCCACCGAGGGCAGATGCGCCGATTCATGAGCAAGATCACGCGCATCATGAACCTGGATAGTCAACCCCTCGGTCGCAACAACCTTCACATCCGCATGAGTGCCAGCAATCGCAGTGCGACATTCAACACACCCACCACACCCGCCATTAGGACATTGCAAAGCCGCAGCAAAAGCCCGAGCAGCATTAGAACGCCCAGAGCCAGGAGGCCCGGTAAAAAGCCACGCATGCGTCATAGCAGTCGGATCAACAACCGCCCGCTTCAAAACCTCAACCGCAGCCTCCTGCCCCACCAAGTCATCCCAAACAGTCACCCGCGCTCCCCCCGACGCTCACCCAACAGACTTTCCACACGGCCCAACACAGCATCAGCTATCTCATCAACAGGCGCAGCAGCATCAAGAACCAGATAACGCTGCGGCGCGCAGCGAGCACGCTCAAGAAACCCATCACGAACAGCCTGATGAAAACTATCCGGTTCCGCCTCAATCCGATCCCGGTCTCCCCCAAGACGAGCCGCACCCACCTGAGCAGACACATCCAAAAGAACCGTCACATCAGGCACCAAACCACCCGTGGCATACGCAACCAACCCGCGCAAATCCTCCACATCAAGGTCATCACGAGCCCCCTGATACGCAAAAGTCGAATCCACGTAGCGATCGCACACCACCACCGCCCCTGCAGCCAACGCAGGACGAATCACTGTCTGCACATGCTGCGCTCGATCAGCGGCGAACAACAACGCCTCCGCCGCAGGAGCGACCTCCTGCCCATGCAAAAGCACCTGACGAATCTGCGCCCCCACAGCAGTCCCACCAGGCTCACGAGTCGCAACAACGCGCTCCCCCCGCGCAGATAACGCCTCCACCAGACGCGCAACCTGCGTAGACTTCCCCGCTCCATCTCCACCTTCAAACACCACAAACAGCCCGCGGCCTACATCGCGTCCCGCGCCAACACAGCCCTGATCAGTCCCCATCGCCATGAAGGCCAGCCTAGTTGCGAACACCCCCAACAAAAGCTGCAGCCCCAGCCAAAAGGGACCGAAGCGCTATCCGCGCCTCGGTCCCTTCACAGCCAACAGTCACACCTCAGGCATACGTGTTGATGTTGCGCCCCACGTTGCCCTCGGTAGCCAGCGGCATCGAGCTAAGCAGCTGCACCGCAGTGGACGATTCACTGTCCATTGCCTTCTTGAGCAGGGAAACCTGGGCTTCCGAGTAGGTCGCCGCGGACCGCTGCATCATGATGCTTTGCGCCAGTGCGATGTCCATATCGTTGTCCTTCCCTCCGTAGCCACATCCGTCGTATCGGAGTAGCCACTACCCTCATCGGCATCCATCCCACCGCCGTGAGAAGTTCCGGACAGATGTCCCGAACACATCACCAGCACATCAACCCTGGCCAAGCACACTACGCGTCACAGCACTCTGCTCGGTCAACACACCAGAGATGACATTCTGCGCATCATTGATCTGCTCCACAGTCGACTTCACCTGCACCAACGCCTGAACCACCGACTGCGCGTCAGCCTGAATCGCCGACACCTTTGCTCCAACCTCTTCAGTCGCAGTACTCGTCTCGCGCGACAGTTCCTTCACCTCATTGGCGACCACTGCAAACCCCTTGCCGGCCTCACCCGCCCGAGCAGCCTCGATCGTGGCATTCAACGCCAAAAGATTCGTCTGCTCGGCAATCGATGTAATGGTGTTCATCACATTGCCGATCTCGTTCGACGACTGATTGAGATTAGCCACAATCCGGGATGCTTCATCGGTCAGCCGTTGCGCCTCAGCAGCGACATTCGAGGCTGCAACCACATTCCGCTCCACCTCCGTGATCGAACTCAAAAGCTCCTCACCAGCGTCCTTCGTGCGATCCGCATCACGAATACGCTCCAACGCACTCGAAACAAGGAACGCCGTATTACGCAACGCCGAGGCCCGATCCTCCGTAAGATCAACATCCTTGGTCGTGAAGAAGTCCATCGTCCCGATGACCTCACCCTCAACAATGATGGGAAGAGACACACCCGACTTCACCCCCGCACGCTGCGCCGCAGGAGCACGCACACAGTCAGTCACCAAACCCAAATCAGGTTCAAACACCAGATCACGCGTACTCCACGTACGACCAGCCACTCCCACCCCGCGCGCAAAACTCGCTTTACGCGTCACCTCACGGAACTCTTCACCTGCAGAACCCGACTCGTACTTGTTCTTCAACGTATTGTCAGCAGAATCCACCTCCCAATACGAGCCATACTCCCAACCAAACTGCGCCCGCACCGTGTCAAGAGTTGCCCGAATCGTCTCCCGCTCACTCGAAGACTCATTCGTTTTCTTCACCACCGCATTGATAGCGGCCATATCACTTTGCATCTCCACCCGACGCTCAGAATCCAACACCCGCTCCAACGCCTGTGACACCAACTTGGCCACACAACGCAACACCTGCAGCCGCACCAACCCCGGCGTATGTTCCTCATCAGCCATAAAATCCATCGTCGCCACGATCTGCCCCTCCCTAAACAACGGGAACGCCACCGCCGACCTCACACCACTCTCATACGCAATCTGCGCACGCGGACAATCACTCACCACACGCAAATCCGGTTCAAAAATCAACTCACGCTGACTCCACGCACGCCCCGCCAACCCACTCCCCGAAGAAAACGCCGCCCCCCGCGTCACCGGGGCGAACCGATCCGACAAACTCCCCGACTCCATCCGAAGCTTCAAAACCTTCTCTTTCGGATCTATCACCCACACCGACCCGTATAACAAATGGAAACTGTCACGAATCGTTTCCAACGCCACCCGGAAAACATCATCACCGCTACGCGCACCAGCAACCTTGTCCACCAAGATCTGCAGAGCTTCAACATATCCACGTAGCTCTTCTTCATGTGTATCTGTCTGCAGGGACACACGCGTCCCAGCCGCTCTGCCGAAGATCACGGTGAACTCCATTCACGCAAGGATCACAAAACAGATCGACAACCCTGCGCCGATCTACCTCGACAGATCGACCGCACCCACCCAGTCTTTAAAACACACAAACACAAGCTGGCCCAGAGCGAACTACACCCCGGGCCAGCTAAGAAACATCAGGCTTTCTTAGGAGCAGCTTTCTTTGTGGTTGTTTTCTTCGCGGTGGACTTCTTCGCCGGCGCTTTCTTCGCAGTAGTCCGCTTACGCGTCACCGGACCCTTAGCCCGCTTCTCCGCCAACAACTCAAAACCACGCTCAGCAGTGATCGTTTCCGGATCATCGCCACTACGCAACGTCGCATTGGTCTCCCCATCAGTCACATACGGACCAAAACGACCCTCCTTGACCACTACGTTCTTACCCGTCACCGGATCAGGACCAAGATCAGCAATCGGAGGCCTAGCCGCCGCGCGCCCCCGCCGCTTGGGCTGCGCGTACAAAGCCAACGCCTCTTCCAACGTCACTGTGAAGATCTGATCCTCCGTATCCAAAGAACGAGAATCCTTCTCCTTCTTCAGATACGGCCCGTAGCGGCCATTCTGCGCCGTGATCTCCTCGCCACTATCCGGATCGACACCAACCACCCTCGGCAAAGACAACAACTTCAACGCCTCATCAAGGCTCACCGTCGCCAAATTCATCGACCGGAACAAACTCGCTGTCCGTGGCTTAGGCTGCTTAGACTTCGGGGTACCCTCTTCAGGCTCAGGCAAAATCTCACTCACGTACGGGCCAAACCGGCCAGACTTCGCCACAATCATGTGACCCGTCTGCGGATCCTTGCCTAGCTCCCTGCCATCATCAGCAGCCAACTCCAACAACTCACGCGCTTTCTGCGGAGTCATCTCATCCGGAGCGATGTCATCATTCACCGTGGCGCGACGTCCCCGCTTCGAGGAATCCCCCTCCCCCGAAGCGCCGTCAACTGGCTCTCCATCTGCAGAGGCAACTTCTTCTACGTACGGGCCGTACCGCCCCACACGCACCACCATGCCCTCACCGAGATCAATGGTCGAAATTCCTTTCGCATCAATCTCGCCAAGGTTCGCAACTAGCTCCGCCAACCCTTCATGCGGCTCACGGTCATCCGAAACCGCACCATCGTTGCCGAAATAGAACTGCGTTAGCCACTCAACCCGACCCTCATCGCCACTAGCAATAGCATCGAGGTCTTCCTCCATCCGCGCCGTGAACTGATAGTCCACCAGCGTCGGAAAATGCTCCTCCAACAGTCGCGTCACCGCAAACGCCAACCACGTAGGAACCAAAGCCTGACCACGACTATTGACATAGCCACGATCCTGGATCGTCGCTACAGTCGCCGCATACGTCGATGGGCGCCCAATGCCCAGCTCCTCCATCGCCTTAACCAACGTAGCTTCGGTATACCTCGCAGGCGGGTTTGTCTGATGCCCCTCAGCTTGAGCATCAGCACAATCCAACTCAACGCCCTCACCCAACTTCGGCAAACGACGCTCCGCGCTGTGCTCAACAGCCCCCCGACGGTCCTCATCCCGGCCCTCCTCATAAGCAGCCAAAAACCCCCGGAACGTAATCACTGTTCCACTAGCCGAAAACTCCGCCGATTCAACAGACTCGCCAGCAACCTCAACATCAGCAACCGGCACCGACACCCGCAACGAAGCCGTTGACCCACGAGCATCAGCCATCTGTGAAGCGACCGTCCGCTTCCAAATCAGCTCATACAGAGCAAAATCCTCACCCGTCAACTGCCCCGCCACCTGAGCAGGAGTACGGAAAACATCACCCGCTGGACGAATCGCCTCGTGCGCCTCCTGCGCGTTCTTCACCTTTTTCTCATACCGACGCGGCTTATCCGGAACGAACTCAGCCCCATACATATCCCGCGCCTGACCACGCGCAGCAGACAACGCCGACTCCGACAACGTCGTCGAATCCGTACGCATATACGTGATGTAGCCGTTCTCATACAGCCGCTGCGCAACCCGCATCGCATTACGGCTACTCAAGCGCAACTTACGCCCCGCCTCCTGCTGCAAAGTCGACGTCGTGAACGGCGCCGCAGGACGACGCGTATACGGCTTCTCCTGAACTGAAGTCACCGTCCCCACACCACCGGAAACCGCAGACGCAATAGCCTGAGCCTCTACCTCACCCAAATGACGAACACCCTTGCCCGTCAGCTCACCGGCATCAGAAAAATCACGCCCCGAAGCCACCCGAACGCCACCCACGCCCGTCAACTTCGCCGTGAAATCCTCCCCACCACCCGAACGCGTCACAAAACGCGCAGACGCATCCCAATAATTCGCCACCACAAACGCCATACGCTCACGTTCACGCTCAACCACCAAACGCGTCGACACCGACTGGACACGCCCAGCAGACAGCCCCGGACGCACCTTGCGCCACAACACCGGCGAAACCTCATACCCGTACAAGCGATCCAAAATCCGACGCGACTCCTGCGCATCCACCAAGTCATGATCAAGATCACGCGTGTTCTGCACAGCCTTCGTAATCGCATCCTTGGTGATCTCATGGAACACCATGCGCTTAACCGGAACCTTCGGCTTCAGCACCTCCAACAAGTGCCACGCAATCGCTTCGCCCTCCCGATCCTCATCGGTAGCGAGATACAACTCATCAGCAGAGCGCAACAACCGCTTCAGCTCCGCAACCTTCGTCTTCTTCTCCGAAGACACCACGTAATACGGAGCAAAACCATTCTCTACATCGACCGCGAACTTCCCGAACGGCCCTTTCTTCTCCGCAGGCGGCAACTGACTCGGCGTCGGCAAATCGCGAATGTGCCCCACCGAGGCCTCAACCTCGAAACCAGCACCGAGATACCCGGCGATCGTCTTCGCCTTAGCAGGCGACTCCACGATGACCAACTTGGTCCCAGACTCAGCCACGATCCACTTCCCACTTCCCGCAGAAACTTCTCACGAACACTTCAGGTCTTCTCACAAACACATCAAGACACAACACACGCGCCCCCGGACGAAACAACGCCACGACTAATCAACGCGCAACGACCGTAACGCCTTCGCACCCCCGCAGACACTGCGGCGACACGCTCACAAACCACACAACTGCACTCACAGTAGAGCGCATACACCGCACAAACACGTCAAGACAGACGCAGAAAACCACCTGCCACAAGCTCACGCACCACCGGCAACGCCTCAGAACACACCTGTTCCACAGACTCATCCATCAAAGCCGCAATCGCTACTAGTGACTGTCGCAACGTCAAATCACCATCAGCCACATCCACCACCGCACACACTTGCGGCGAAACACCCAACGCACGACGCAACGATCCTCCCTGACGCACCACAATCGCCGCAGGGTCACCACAACCAGGCAACATGTGCTTCTCAATCGTCACATCGCCAGCAACCTTCAAACGCACCTCCAACAAAGCCTCATCATCCAACTCCGCCAAACGCGCACGGACCGCCAAACCATCCCGCACCGACTCCCCCATCGGCAACGACACCGGCCCACGCACCTCCACCAAATCCCGGAATGGTTCACGCTCACGCACAGAACGAGCCAACATCACCACCCCAAAACCAATCCCCTCCACGCCACGCTGAGCAAAATCTTCCAACCACGCCGAATACAACGACTCATACTGATACGAGCCGGGAACAAGCCCACCATCACGCGCCCACGTTGAGGCATACTCCGCCGGATCCTGCACGTCTCTTTGCACCACCCACGCATCCAGCCCCGTCCCAGCCAACCACTCCTGCAGCCGATCCGACCACACCTGACCTTGTGGAATCTCCCAATTCCCAATGAAATGAGCAACCCCACCCGGATTCAAAAAATCACCAACCTGCCCCACCAATGTCTTCATCACCGAATCCCCCGCCAAACCACCATCCCGATACTCAAATACCGGCACCCCAGCCACCCTCGGCGTAATCACATACGGCGGATTACACACCACCAAATCGAACCGCTCCCCCTCCACCGGCTCAAACAACGAACCACAGCGCACATCCCACTCAACACCAGCCAAAGCCGCCGTAAAACGCGCAAACGCCAACGCCCGCTCCGACACATCCGTCACCACCACCTCATCGGCATGCGCACCCAAATGCAACGCCTGCACCCCACTACCCGTCCCCAAATCCAAAGCACGACCAACCCGCGGACGCGACGTCCACTGCGCCAACGTCACCGACGCGCCACCGACACCCACCACATGATCCGTAGCCAACGGCCCAGACCCCAAAGCACCAGTCACATCCGAAACCACCCACCACACATTCTCCTCGTCACCATACGGACGAAGGTCCACCCCTGCCTGCAACGCCGCACCCGCACGACGCACCAACCCCAACCGAAGCAAGCCATCCCCACCAACAGAAGGAAGAGCAGCGTCAACCTCTGCGAAATCCACCTCCATACCCAACGTAAATAACCGCACGACCACACCCGTGGCGCCACCACATTCACGAGTCTTCAACTCCGCAGGCAACACCTCACCACGCCGCAACGCAGCCGAAGCCATCGTCCCCAAATATGACTCCACGCCCTCAACCGTGAAATCACACGCCAACAAATCAGCGCGCAAAGCAACAACCAACTCAGGAACGACAACCGGCGGAACAAAACTCATGCACACAGTTCACCACGGCTCACCCCACCCTCACCTACCACTCATGCACGACCTCCCTCCGTCGGACGATGACGCCCCTGCGCATCCAACGACGGCAACGCCCTGCTCTTAACCAATTCCTGCGCCACTACCCGCAACTTCAAATTCAGATCCTGTGAATACCGCCGAAGCACCGAAAAAGCGGCCTCCTCATCCAGCCCAAACCGCTCCATCAAAATGCCCTGGGCTAAACCGATCACATGCCGCCCAGCCATCGCCTCACGAAGCCCCTCCTCTGTTTTCGTCGCAGCAATCGCAACCGAGGCTTGCGAGGCCAGTCTTGCCCCGACTACACCATGAGACTCCCCAAAAGCACCAGGAACCGAGTGATAGAGATTCAGCGCTCCCAAAGTTCCATTCAACGTCGCCAACCGCAGCGACAACACGCTTCGGATACCCAACTGCGCCAACCCACGACACCACGGCTCCCACCGCGGATCCGTCAACGTATCGACAATCAAATACACAGCCTCATCACCGATGGCCTCCAAACACGGCCCCGACTCCAAATCCAGCTGCAACCGATCAGCCTGAGAAGCCAACTCATCATCAGCCTCCGCAGCCTCTACATGACGTTTAACAACCAACATTGCGCCACCACGCTCAGCTTCAACGACCTCCCGGATCGTCTCCAAAGCGGTGCGCAACGCCCCTCTTGTGCCGTCCGCCGACGAAAGTTCCAACGCAAACTCAGCGAAATCGAAAGTGCCCATACCTGAAAAGAGACTCCTGATGCACTGCGCAAACCGCAGTCTGTGCCTTCGTGACACGGTCTCCTGCACCCGGCCACCTACGGGCACCGACGGAAAGCAACAGCCGAAACACCAGTCGCGGCTCTGCGCACACCAGTCGCAGCCCTACGCCCGGCCACAAAAACAGCCCGACAGGCACGAGGAGAACTCCCTCATCACGAAGCGGGAGTGGCACAGAGGCTTGACCACTCAAATCAATAGCCGTCGAACGGTCATACACTCGACACCGCACGAACGAATGAGAAAAAACACACGCTCCACACACTGCCGCAACGCTGGAATTCCAACGTAAACAGACCAACTGGCCACCGGCGACGACCAGCACCACCAGACACGACGACCAACGAAGTTTACGATTCGGTAGCCGACAGCACCAAGCGGCCACCAAAATCGCACCCCAAAACACCACCCACATTCGCTGCCTCAGCAGCTTCTCTGCCTCGTCTCACAAAGAAAACATCTGACTCAAACGTCCCCACCAACCACAGTTCATCCCCGGCTCCAACTCAGCGAACACCTGCCCGCGCTTCAGCTCGGGCCTGATAAAAACCAAAACGCGGCAATGAACCAGACAAGTTAACGACAGCTGTCACCGCCACCTCTTTCCCACTCACCCGGCAGGAAGACAGACGCGCATCATTCTTCTGAGCAATACTGCGACCTCGACGGCACGCATCGGCTCCAGAACCACCAAGAACAAGAGACTTAGCCGCCCCTACAGCAGCAAGATCCGCAGCGGCAGTCGCACGATGCGAAGCAATGACGGCAGCGCCAACCACCACCCAAGCCAAAAACACCGTGATAACTAATCCAACAATCCCAAGGACGAGAACCGTGCCTGAGCCACGATCCCGTGCATCAACAGCAGCTTTCCTCGACGATTGAGTCAGCATCGAATTCACACCTGACCCAGCCACGAAATATCAGTAGGAAGAGCTGCCGAGCCGAGACGACGACCAGAAATACCTACCGATTCATCTGGAGCGCTGGCGCTAGCACCAGCGCGAAGCTGCTGAACCCATGCGACACGAGCGGGAGCAGTAACAGTCACCCGCATTTCTTTGCCTCGCGCAACACTGATACGAGATCCCGTCGGCGCAGTTTGTTCAGCTAGGCGAACAGCCACAGCTGCGTTGTCGCCACGCGCCAGAGCACGCGCGCCAGAACGGGCGGCATCAATGCATCGCACCTGATCCATAAGAACACCGAGCAGGACCGCAACCACGGTAACGAGAATCATCACGGCGGGTGTGGCCAACGCCAGTTCAGCGGTGCTGTAACCAGCATCGCGTTGATTTGTGTGGTTGAGGTCCTGCGCGGTGCTTTTCATCGGTTAATTCACTTGCCCTTGGATTTGATAGCGCCGGTAATTACTTTCTGCAGCTCCGCCTGGATAGTTCCGGACTTGACAATGGCCAGGAGAACACCGGCGAATGCAACGGCAGCGAGGATGCCGACGGCGTATTCAGCGGTGGTCATGCCTGCGTCATCGCGGTTGCGGAAGCGTTCGACGGTGCAGTGGACGTAGGTAGTGACCGTGGCAGCGCTAGTGGCCATGGCCTGGTCGAGACGGGAGCGGATCGTGGTGGTCTCGGCAGGTGCGAGGGTCATGGTGTTCTCCTGATATGGGTTGTGCAGCGGTGGCCGCGGAATTTTCTTGTGCCCAACGCGATGGGCACAAAGTCCATGGTTGGTTGCGCGGGGCGTTGGGAGGTTGGGCTTAGTTGTCTCTGGGGATAGCGGGGCGGGTTGTGCACATCCGAAGGCGCTGGAGAGCCTTAATGGCTGAGGACGTCTCCGGTGATGGCGATGACGATGGGGACGACCGTGGTGAAGATGAAGGCGGGAAGAAAGGCAAGCCCCAAGGGGAGAACAACTCGGACTGCGAGTTTGGCGGTGGCTAGTTCTAGGCGGGCTTGCTCGGCTTGTCGAAGGTCATCGGCAACGCGCAAGAGAAGGTCTGCCGGGGCGACGCCTGCGCGGCGAGCCAGGAGGAAAGCGCGAGCAACGGGAGTCCAAGCCTCAGGCAGCGCTGCCCACGCTTCGCGATCAGGCACTCCCCAACGGAGAGCTGAAGCCACAGAGAGTAGGTGAGCACCAATCGCATCGTGTTGTCTGGTGCCGACCGCTTCGAGGGATTCGATGACTCCTTTGCCGCTACGTAGAGTCATGGCAAGGAGCAGGACAGTACCTGCGAGTGCGTCGGCACCAACTGGGGGTGCTGTGTTCTGGGTGGTTTGGGTGTGACGCGCGAGGGCTTGTAAGTGGCGGTTGTGGGTGGGCCAGGCGAGGAGGGCTAAGGCGGTGAGGGTGGCGATGACGAGGGTCATGTGAGTACCGGTCCTGCAAGCGTGTGGGTGATGAGGTGGTTGACCCAGGTGCGGCCGATAAGGATGAGGATGATGCCAGCTGCCAGGGCTGCCCAGACGAGGGGGTTAGTGCTGTAGACGTGGAGAAGGTCCACGCCCAGGAGCAGGCCTAGCAGGGGTCCTGTTGCGGGTAAGAGGGTAAGAAGTGTCATCGTGGCTTTGGCGCCGGCGATGGCTGAGCGTGTGCGTTCGCGTTGGTCGCGGCGGTCGCGCAGTACGCGGGTAGCGGTGTGGGCTGCCTCGGCCAGGGGGGTTCCTGTTTCTTCGGAGAGAGACCAGGCTCGGGCCAGGAGTGCTAGTTCAGGGTTGTTGATGCGGCGTGCGGCTTCGCTCCAGCCTGCGGCGAGGCCTTCTCCCATACGTGCGCGGTGTTCGACGGTGGTCAGGGCGTTACCGAGTTTGCCGGTGATGCCTTCTCTGGCTAGTGCCAGGGCTGCTGCTGGTGGTAGGCCTGCGCGAAGGGCTCAGCTGAGTGCTTCAACAACGTTGAGGAGGTCTTTTTCGATTCCCGTGTGACTGTCTCTATGACGTTGTTTTTTCCAGGCGGTGAAAGCGTGTCGCGGCGAGGTCGGGATGTGGTTGGGGTGGGTGTTGGTGGGATGTTGGGTGGGCCAGAGGGTGATGGCCGCTGCGGTGAGCAGCGCGGGTATCCAGGCAGAGATCATGGGGTTCTCCTGAGCCAGGTGGGGTTGGTGAGGGGTATTGCTGGGGTTGGACGTTGGGGTCGTGAGGTGGGCGCTGCCGGGGTGGGGGGTGTGGGAGTGGCGGGTGTCTCAGGCAGCGGTGTAGGGGTGAGGTGTTCGGCAAGGAGTTCTTGCAGGAGGGTCCAGCCTGGTTCTTGGGCTCCGCGGGGCGTGTGGGGGGTGGGGTGTTGGTTGGGGGTGTCGCTCAGGTGGGGGTTGCGTAGCGCAGTGCGGACGTGGAGTTCGTCGTTTTCGGTGTGGAGGAGGCCGATGCTTTCGACGATGCGGTGGGTAGGTGTGCGGCGTAGGTGAATGACAACGGACAGGGCTGATCCGAGCTGGGCGCGGACGGCAGCTGGGGTCATTCCGGCAAGTGCGCCGAGTGCTTCGAAGCGGGTGATGACGTCGTGGGCGCTGTTGGCGTGGATGGTGCCGCTGCCTCCTTCGTGCCCGGTATTGAGTGCGGTGAGCATTTCGCGGACTTCGGCGCCGCGGACTTCACCGACGACGAGGCGGTCGGGGCGCATGCGCAGGGATTGGCGGACAAGGGCGACCATATCGACGGCGCCGGCGCCTTCAACGTTGGCTGGGCGGGCTTGCATGCGTACGACGTGGGGGTGATGGACGGCTAGTTCGCGGACGTCTTCGACGACGAGAATGCGTTCGTCGGGCCGAGCTTGGGCCAGGAGTGAGGCGAGGATGGTTGTTTTTCCGGTGCCGGTGCCGCCGGAAACGACGAAGGAACAGCGAGCAGCGACGATGGCGCGCAGGATGTCGGCCCATTCAGGTGGCATAGATCCGAGGGCTACGAGGCGTTCAAGGGAGACTACGTCGGCGCGGGGGATGCGCAGGCTGATGTGTGCGGCAGAGTCGACGAGGGGAGGTAGGACGGCGTGGAGTCGGATTCCGCCGGGCAGGAGGCCGTCGACGTATGGGCTGGCTTCGTCGAGGCGGCGGTCGGCTAGACCGGCAAGGCGCACTGCCAGTCGGCGGACTGCGTCAGGGTCGCCGATCTCTATGTCGGTGGTTTCGAGGCCGTTTCCTCGGTCGATCCATACGGTGTCGGTGCCGTTGACGAGGATGTCGGTGACGCCGGGCGTGGTCAGGAGGGGTTCGAGGGGGCCAAGTCCGAGGGTGGCGGCCCGTAGGGCGTCTCGGGTGCGGGCGGCGCCCTGTTCTCCTAGCAGGCGGCTTTCGTCGTGGGCGACGGCGTCGACACGTGCGGCTGTGGGGCCTCGGCCGGCGCGGATGTGGTTCCAGATGCTGGTGGATGTGGTGGGGGCGCTCATGTGGCTAGGTGTCCTTGGGTGAGAAGGGTGCTCAGGAGATGGTTTGCTGCTTTGGCGAGGTGTCCTCGTTGTCCTGGTGGTTCGCCGTGGAGGAGGTCGCGGTTGCAGCGGGGGTCGTCGGTGACGCGGGCAGCTAGGGCTAGTCCGAGGGTGGATTGGACGGTTTCGGGTAGGTGGGTGGCTCCTTTAGGGGTGCGTTGGGCTAGCCACCAGGTGGGGCCGGTTTCAGGGGCTGTGTGGGTGATGGCTGTTGCTGCGGCGAGGGATTGAGGGCTGTGGCCGACGAGCAGGACGATGTGGTCGGCTCCGTGCCAGGGGCGGGGGTCAAGGGTGGTGGTGTGGCAGGTGGTGTCGTCGGTGGGTGGTGCTGGGCGGGGGCGGCCGGCGTCGATGAGAACGAGGTCGGTTCCGGTGGTGAGTGCTTCGAGGGTGGTGTGGTCGGCTTCCTCTGGGATGTCGGTGATGAGGTCGTTGGAGTGAGAGAGCACCCAGATGTTTTTTTCGTTGGGCAGTTCGCGCATGAGGAGGTCGGCAGGTAGGTGGCCATGTGCGCCGAGCAGATCGGGCCAGCGTGCGCCGGGCAGGTGGTCGAGCCCGAAGATAGTGTCTAGGCCGCCTCCTGCTGTGTCACGGTCGATGCAGGCGACACGGTATCCGGCGGCGGAAGCGGCGACGGCGGTGGCGGCGAGGAGGCATGAGGTGCCGATGCCGCCGGAGGCGCCGGTGAAGGCGATGGTGGGTGCTTTTCCGCTCATGTCGTCATCGTGTCGGCATGAGGGTGGGCAGCGGTGTTGGTTGAGTGGGGTTTGTGGATTGTGGGGCGGGCAGGTGGGGTGTTGTGGATAGACGGCGGTTTTGCGGTGTTTTTCCCGGTAAATGGGTGAGTCCCCGCTGGGGGGACAGCGGGGACTCACCAAGGAACGCGCCTAGCCCCGGGGGGGGAGGAGCTGGTGCGCCGCGCTACGACCCGAAGGGAGCGCTGCATTTATTGTGTCGAGCTTGGCGACGGTATGCAACGGGGCGCGGAAAAAAGTTTGCATGAACCTGTAACGCCTTGGCAGTTACCTGACCCTGTCGTTGCTTCTTCCTTACTACTGTCGAGAATACCGTTGTGATCTGGGGATTTTCCTTTTTTTCTTGTTTTTTAGTGACGGATATCTACCGCCGAAACACGTGAATCTACTGACGCAACATCAACACGCATTTATTTTTGCGCAAATAAATGTCACCGTCGTCCAGGCCGAGTCACAGAGCAGCCCGCGCAGCATCAGCAACCCGACCCCCCTCAGCAGCACCGTGAGCAATAGCGTGACAACAGTGCTGCACCCAAACCACAACACCATCCATGTCACCCCTATCTCTAGAGCGCGCATACGCCGCAGCAGCCGCGAAATAGTCATCCACCCCCATCGCGAAATGCCCAGCCTCAGGCACCACTGCACGCGTGGAATCCACATGACGCGAACGCAACAACAATCGCTCCAACGCCCGCCCAAGAAGCCCATTCGCACATGGAAACGGCCTAGAGCGCAGCACCTCACCATGCACAAGCGCCGCCAACAACACCGGCGACGCAACCCCTTGCCGAAACTCATTAAGCAGCGCAAATAAACTAGCGCGCGCATCATCAGCCTCCGGCTCACGACCTAACGCGCCAAGCAACTCACTGCACCCCTCCCCCGCCACCCGCGTACGACCAACCTGCCCCACCGCAAGCGCATTACCCGCCACCGCATGCAACCGCGCCACCGCCTGACGCGGCGCACCCTCAAATTTGCTATCCAACCGGTCAACCTCAGCCGTCAAAGCAATCGCCGCACGAGTAACCCGATTCGACGGGTCGGTAGTAGGAGGCCACAACGCCCCCGGAGCCGACAACTGCCGAACCCGATCCACAGAAGCACGACCTTCAGAAAGCGCAGCCGACCCATGCGCACCACGAACACGCGACTCAAACATGATCTCCGGTAAATGTCGGCGCAAACCTTCATGAAACCGAAGCCGCGAACACGCACCAGCTGCCTGGGCCACCTGGGAACGCAACTCAGGCAGCGAAGCTGCCTCTGCAACAAGTAGGGGGATCTGCGACACGTTTAGACCCTAACGCCGTGGTTCGGCGGGCTATTCTCGCTCTCACGTGCAACGAGGCGCGTGAAAAGTGTCACAAGCAAGACGAAACACACTGTCCTGCAACGACACCTATCCGGCGTGCCTGCGTTGTGTCATCCGACCTCGTCGAGGCACACCGGCGACACACAACACCCCGGTCGCCTCACGGACATAGGAGAACCCAGTGGCAACCGAGGCACCCAACGCCCACGCAAACCTCTACCGACAGGCAGAAAACGACTTTGAGGCGTTTTGGGCACAGCAAGCCCGAACCTTCATCACCTGGCACAAAGACTTCGAAAACGTCCTCGACTGGAGCAACCCACCATTTGCCCAATGGTTCAGCGATGGTGAACTCAACGTTTCTTACAACTGCCTAGACCGACACATCGAAGCTGGCAACGCAGACCGCATCGCCATCCACTTCATCGGCGAACCCGGCGACACCCGCGACATCACCTACGGCGACCTCAAAAACGAAGTATGCAAGGCCGCCAACACACTCACCAGCCTAGGAATCGGCAAAGGCGACGTCGTGGCTATCTACCTGCCCATGATTCCCGAAGCCATCATCACCATGCTGGCCTGCGCCCGACTCGGCGCACCTCACACAGTCGTCTTCGGCGGCTTTCCAGCGACGCACTCCGATCTCGAATCGCCGATGCCGGAGCAAAAGTCGTAGTTACCGCCGACGCAGGGTTCCGCCGCGGAAAACCCAGCCCACTCAAACCCGCCGTAGACGAAGCACTCACGGGCGAAACAACTGTCGAGAAAGTCCTCGTCGTCAACCGCTGCGACACCAACATTGACATGCAAGAAAACCGCGACCTGTGGTGGCACGAAACAGTCACAACAGCCTCCACCGACTGCGAACCCACCTGGGTTCCCTCCGAACATCCCCTCTACATCCTCTACACCTCCGGCACCACGGGAAAACCTAAAGGCATCTTCCACACCAGCGGCGGATACCTCACCCAATGCGCCTACACCTCAGCCATCGTCCACGACATCCACCCAGGTACAGACGTGTACTGGTGCACCGCCGACATCGGCTGGGTCACCGGCCACTCATACCTCACCTACGGCCCTCTAGCCCTAGGGGCCACACAAGTCATGTACGAAGGAACCCCCGACACCCCACACCAAGGGCGCTGGTGGCAAATCATCCAGGACTACAAAGTCACCATCCTCTACACCGCACCAACAGCAGTACGTGCAGCCATGAAATGGGGGGACGACATCCCCTCCGCTTTCGACCTTTCCAGCATTCGTCTTCTAGGCAGCGTCGGCGAACCAATCAACCCAGAAGCATGGCGTTGGTACCGCGAACACATCGGCGCAAACACAGCCCCCATCGTCGATACATGGTGGCAAACAGAAACCGGCGCCATCATGATCTCTCCCCTGCCCGGCATCACCACCCTGGAACCAGGTAGCGCCCAACACCCCATCCCCGGCATCGAAGTAAAGATCCTCGACGACATGGCCCAACCCGTTGAAGACGGAACCCAAGGATTCCTCGTCATCACCAAACCGTGGCCATCCATGGCCCGCGGAATCTGGGGAGATACACAGCGCTATATCGATACCTACTGGTCACGTTTTGAAGGTATGTACTTCGCCGGAGATGGAGCTAAGAAAGACGCCAACGGAAACATCTGGATTCTTGGCCGCGTCGACGACGTCATGAACGTCTCCGGACACCGACTCTCCACTTCTGAGATTGAGTCGGCTTTAGTCAGCCATGACGCAGTGGCAGAAGCTGCCGTAGTCGGAGCCACAGACGAGATGACCGGTCAGGCTGTCGTCGCATTCGTAATCTTGCGCGCAGGGGTAGATGGATCGGACGAAAAGAGTCTCGTTGAGCAGCTGCGCGCGCACGTGGGCAAAGAAATCGGCGCAATCGCAAAACCGAAATCGATCATGGTGGTTTCTGAACTGCCAAAAACACGCTCAGGAAAAATCATGCGTCGACTGCTGCGCGATGTGGCAGAGAACCGCGAAGTCGGTGACGTCACGACTCTGGCAGATTCCTCCGTGATGGAGTTCATCAGCACCAACATGCGCTCACGATCACAGTAAGCACACTTTGGTAAGCACTGTTGCAGAAGGAGTGAGCAGGCATGAACAACGCTCATGCCTGCTCACTCCTTCTGCAACGGCAGCTTCACGAATTGATCGGCCGTTCACGCAGCACCGGAATGTGTTCTCCGCTCCACACCGCATCAGGGTCAGAGAGCGCAGTGATGACTGGACGCAGCCCCATCCACCATTGTTCTTTGGGCCTGCGATTAACGACATCGAGATGTTCCATGATGCGGTCCAGACGGTTAAGACGAACTTCACCTTCAATCAACCCGACGCAACGGCCTTCGTGACGACCTGCTGAGAGCTGCTCGACAATGTCGCGGATTGCTCCCCCAATGAGCCGGGCAGCAAGAATACGGTCATTGCTAGATGGGCTGCCGCCTTGCTGAATGTGACCAAGGACAGCAGTGCGAACGTCATAGAGACCGTGTGCTTCTTGCTCAAACAAACGGGCCATGAAATCAGCTGTGTAGCGTTCGTTAGCACGTTCGTTGCGGATTGCTAGGAAGAGACGTCGTCCGTCTTTGAAAGCGGCATTCATGTGTTTAACGTCGCGGGTGAGGTCATCAAGAGTGACTCCTTCTTCGTGAAGGTAGACACGCTCAGCACCCGTAGCAATGCCTGCCATGAGAGCCAGATAACCGCATTTACGGCCCATGGTTTCGGTGACGAAGCAACGCTGCGAGGCGGTGCCGGATTCTTTGATGGCATCGAGTGCCCAGATAGCGCGGTTTAGGGCAGAGTCTGAACCAATTGAGAGTTCAGAGAAAGGCAGATTGTTATCGATGCTGGCTGGCACGCACATGATCGGGATGGCGAGTGCTGGGTAGCGTTCGGATTCGGTGAGCATGCGGTGGGCAGTGAGATAGGCGTTGTATCCACCGATAAGCATGAGGGCATCGACATCATGCTTTTCCAGGGTGCGGGAGATGGCGTAGAGGTGTTCAAGGTCAGGCACCATGCGTCGGACACCAAGTTCAGCGCCTCCAAGACCAACCCATGAATCGACGTCAGCCCAGGAACGTTCATGGATGTCATCATCGAGCAGACCAGGCACACCGCCGGTAATTCCTAGAACGGTCAGCCCGCGCTGCATGCCTAACCGGACAGCGGCTCGGGCGGCAGCGTTCATGCCAGGAGCGAGGCCACCAATGTGCATGATGGCTAGGCGTTTTCCATAGCCGGGCCGGTCTTCACGAGGGCCGTCTTCAGGGCGCGAGAGACGACGGAACAGTTCGACGCCTTCGAGGAATTCGGTTCCGCGGGCACGAACGGCGTCGCTGTAGTTGCCTGCGGCAACAGTGGCTGCGATGTTGCCGGTGGCCGTGACGGCTTCGACAAGGTCGATGCGGGCGATGCGCCCTGATCGGACTCCGATGATGTGGGCAGGTTGGTCAGGGGTTGCTTCGAGGACTTCTTGTGCAGCGGCGTAGCCAAGCAGGGTGGACATCCATCGGTCGTAGGCGCTGGGGGTTCCGCCTCGTTGAACGTGTCCGAGGATGGTGATTTTTGCGTCTTCGCCTGTTGTGTCGTGGATTGCGGCTTGGACGCGCTCGCAGGTGATGGGGGTGCCGTCGCGTTCTTGGGCTCCTTCTGCGACAAGGATGAGGCTGTCGCGACGGCCTGCGGCACGGCCGTCGCGAATTTTTGTGGCGAGGTCGTTTTCCCATCCGGGTTCAGGTGGTGCTTCAGGGACGAAGACGTAGTCGCAGCCACCGGCGATGGCGGCAAAGAGAGGCAGGTAGCCGCAGTGGCGACCCATGACTTCGATGACGAAGGTGCGTTGATGGCTGGCAGCGGTGGAGGAGATCGCATCGATGGCTTCGAGGATGCGGTGCATGGCGGAGTCAGCACCGATGGTCATGTCGCTGCCGATGAGGTCGTTGTCGATGGAGCCGACCAGGCCAGCGACCATGAGTGCGGGGTGTGCTTTTGCGGTGCTTTGGTCGATTTCTCCGGCGGCGAGGAGTTCTTCGAGTAGTTCGGGCCAGTGGTGGCGGAATGCGTGTGTTCCGGCGAGTGATCCGTCGCCGCCGATGGCGACGATGCGGTCGATGCCCAGTTGTAGGAGGTTCTTGGCGGCGCGGCGCATACCTTCTCGGGTGCGGAAGTCGGCTGAGCGTGCGGTGCCGATGATGGTGCCGCCTTTGGCGAGGGTGCCGCCGACGTCGTCCCATTGGATGGGGGTGATGGTGCCTTCGACTGCGCCTTGGTATCCCTCCCAGATGGCGTAAACCTCAGCGCCGGCGTGGATGGCGGTACGGACTACAGCCCGGACGGCAGCGTTCATGCCTTGGGCGTCTCCCCCGCTGGTGAGGATGGCGATGCGGCAAGGGGTGTCGGTGTGGGGGTCGTGTTGGTTTGTGTTCACTGCTATCTCGTTCCGCTGCGGCGTGGACCGGGTGTTGTCTGGTTTCTATGTTCTCTTGTGCAGGTGGAGTTAGACGGGTATTTGTGCGGTGGGGGCGCGCGGGGTGTTGGGGTTTGGGTGTTGGGGCGAGTCTTGTTGTGTCTGAGGAGGGGCACTGTGTGTGGGATGGCGGGTCCATGTACTCGCCGGAGGTGGTTTGACTCGTTATTGTCAGTATTGATCAGACTTGTATGCAGACGCTTCGGTTCGTCCGCTTGACGTCCCTCGCAGAGTTGTGCGCCCGGGCTCCTACGGATCGATGGAACTGCACCGATTGGCTCACAAACGAGGAGACACTATATGCCCACTAATATTCCCCCCACTGAGAAGCCTGAGGCGTCGCGTCCGGCGGACCCGTCGCTGGGGCGTCTCATTAATTCTGCACTGGAGGATGTATCCAGCCTGGTGCGTAGTGAGATCGAGTTGGCCAAGCTCGAGATCACGAAAGATTTGAAGAAAGCTGTTGTCGGTGCGGCGATGTTCATCGTCGCAGCCGTGTTTGCTGTGTTCGGGTTGGTGTTTTTGCTGCACACCCTTGCGCTGGCTTTGGTTGCGTTGGGGCTGGCTCCGTGGCTGGGATACCTGATCGTCACGTTGTTGTTGTTTGGTGCGGCCGCTGGAGTGGCGTTCATCGGTAAGTCGAAGGTCTCTGAGGTGAACCCGACGCCTAAGCGCGCGGTGGCGACAACGAAGGACACGCTGGACTCTTTGAAGCGTTCGAAGTCCGGTGAGGCCACTGCTGCGGTGCGTCGTCAGGATGCGTTTGCTTCGGGTGCGACTTCTTCTTTCACTGCGCGATTGGAGAACGCTTCTTCCTCGCCTGAGATCCGCCACTGAATGGGAGCTGTTCCGTAGTGCATTCAGGATCGTGACCCAGCTGTCTGATCCGTTGTAACACGGCCCGCCAACCAAAAGGTTGGCGGGCCGTGGGCGTTGTTGAGGGGTGAGCTGACTCCGTTGGTTTTCTGTCTACTTAAGCGTGCGGGTTTAGTTTTGGCTGTGTTTTTGGACGAATATCTAGTTCGTACATACATGTAAAAGGCTTGGTTCTGCAGATTTTCTGCAGAACCAAGCCTTTAGCGACCGTTAGGTAACGGCTCAGAAGTCCCAGTCGTCGTCGGTGGTGTCGACAGCTTTACCCATGACGTAGGACGATCCCGATCCAGAGAAGAAATCGTGGTTTTCGTCAGCATTGGGGGAAAGCGCGGCCAGGATTGACGGTGAGACAGCGGTCGCGCTCGGCGGGAACAGCGCCTCATAGCCAAGGTTCATGAGCGCTTTGTTGGCGTTGTAGCGCATGAACATTTTGACGTCTTCGGTGAATCCGATTTCGTCGTACATGGACTCAGCGTAGGACTCTTCGTTGTCGTAGAGCTCGTTGAGCAGGTCGAACGTGTATTCCTTGATTTCATCGCGTCGTGCCTGGTCTGCCTCTTTTAGTGCCTGCTGGCACTTGTACCCGATGTAGAAGCCGTGGACGGCTTCATCACGGATGATGAGGCGGATGAGGTCTGCGGTGTTTGTCAGCTTGGCGCGGCTGCTCCAGTACATGGGGGTGTAGAACCCGGAGTAGAAGAGGAACGATTCCAGCATGACGGAGCAGACTTTGCGCTTCTCGGCGTCGTCTCCGTAGTAATAGTCGAGGATGATCTGGGCTTTGCGTTGGAGGTGCTCGTTTTCTTCGCTCCAGCGGAAGGCCTGGTCGATCTCTTCGGTGGAGATCAAGGTGGAGAAGATCGAGCTGTAGCTCTTGGCGTGCACGGATTCCATGAAGGCGAAGTTGGTGAAAACTGCTTCTTCATGGGGGGTGCGGGAGTCGGGGATCATGGCCACGGCGCCAACGGTGCCCTGGATGGTGTCGAGCAGGGTGAGCCCGGTGAAGACGCGGGTGGTCATGACCTGTTCTTGGGGGGTGAGAGTGCGCCAGGAGGGGATGTCGTTGCTGAGCGGCACCTTCTCTGGCAGCCAGAAGTTACCGGTGACGCGGTCCCAGACTTCCTGGTCGAGTTGGTCTTCGATGCGGTTCCAGTTGATGGCGTGGATGCCGCGGTCGAGGGTGAGTTTGCGTGTCATGTGCGGTTCCAATCGGTTGCAGGCGGCGGGTCAGAGCATGCAGCTGACGCAGCCGTCAACTTCGGTTCCTTGGAGGGCGAGCTGGCGCAGACGGATGTAGTAGAGGGTTTTGATGCCTTTACGCCAGGCGTAGATCTGCGCTTTGTTGATGTCACGGGTGGTGACGGTGTCGGGGAAGAACAGGGTGAGGGATAGGCCCTGGTCAACGTGCTGGGTGGCTTCAGCGTAGGTGTCGATGATTTTTTCGGGGCCGATTTCGTAGGCGTCGGCGTAGAACTCGAGGTTGTCGTTGGTCATGTAGGGCGCGGGATAGTAGACGCGACCGATTTTGCCTTCTTTGCGGATTTCCACTTTGGCGACGATGGGGTGAATCGAGCTGGTGGAGTGGTTGATGTAGCTGATCGACCCGGTGGGTGGAACGGCTTGGAGGTTTTGGTTGTAGAGGCCGTGTTTGGCGACCAGATCGGCGAGTTCTTTCCAGTCTTGGGGTGTGGGGATGTGGATTCCGGAGTCGGCGAAGAGCTGGGCGACGCGGGGGGTGCGGGGCGTCCATTCTTTGTCGATGTATTTGCGGAAGTATTCGCCGCTGGCGTAGGCGGAGCGTTCGAATCCTTCGAATGTGATGTTGCGTTCTTGGGCGATGCGGCAGGAGGCTGCGATGGCGTGGAAGGTCACCGTGTAGAAGTACATGTTGGTGAAGTCCAGGCCTTCTTCGGAGCCGTAGTGGATTCGCTCGCGGGCCAGGTAGCCGTGCAGGTTCATTTGGCCTAGGCCGATGGCGTGGCTTTGGGCGTTGCCTTTTTCGATGCTGGGTGCGCAGGCGATGTTGGAGTGGTCGCTGACTGCGGTGAGGGCACGGACTGCGGTGTCGATGGTGCCTGCGAAGTCAGGGGAGTCCATGGTTTTTGCGATGTTCAGGGACCCGAGGTTGCAGGAGATGTCTTTGCCGATTTCCTGGTAGCTGAGGTCTTCGTTGTAGGTGGAGGGTGTGGAGACCTGGAGGATTTCGGAGCAGAGGTTGGACATGGTGACGCGGCCGTCGATGGGGTTGGCGGCGTTGACGGTGTCTTCGAAGAGGATGTAGGGGTATCCGGATTCGAACTGGATTTCTGCGAGTACCTGGAAGAAGCGGCGGGCGCTAATTTTGCGTTTGCTGATGCGGGAGTCGTTCACCATTTCGCGGTATTTCTCGGTGACGCTAATCTCGCTGAAGGCTTTCCCGTAGACGCGTTCTACGTCGTAGGGGCTGAAGAGGTACATGTCTTCGTTGTTGCGGGCCAGTTCGAAGGTGATGTCGGGGATGACGACACCCAGGGAGAGGGTTTTGATGCGGATTTTCTCGTCAGCGTTCTCGCGCTTGGTGTCTAGGAAGGTGAGGATGTCGGGGTGGTGGGCGTTGAGGTATACGGCGCCAGCGCCTTGGCGTGCGCCGAGTTGGTTGGCATAGGAGAAGGAGTCCTCGAGGAGTTTCATGACGGGCACGACGCCGGAGGACTGGTTTTCGACGCGTTTGATCGGTGCGCCGGATTCGCGGAGGTTGGTCAGGCTTAGTGCGACACCGCCACCGCGTTTGGATAGTTGCAGTGAGGAGTTGATAGCCCGGGCGATTGACTCCATGTTGTCTTCGACGCGCAGGAGGAAGCAGGAGACCAGTTCTCCGCGCTGGGCTTTTCCAGCGTTGAGGAAGGTGGGGGTTGCGGGCTGGAAACGGCCGGTGAGGATTTCGTCGACGATGCGGGGGGCGAGCTCACGGTTTCCGTCGGCGAGGGTCAGGGCGACCATGCAGACGCGGTCTTCGTAGCGTTCGAGGTAGCGGGTGCCGTCGAAGGTTTTGAGTGTGTAGGACGTGTAGTACTTGAACGCGCCCATGAAGGTGGGGAACCGGAATTTGGCGTCGTAGGCGCGTTTGAAGAGGGATTTGATGAATTCGAAGTCGTATTGCTCGAGGACGCCAGCTTCGTAGTAGCCGTTTTCGACGAGGTAGTCGAGTTTTTCTTGGAGTGAGTGGAAGAAGACGGTGTTTTGGTTGACGTGCTGGAGGAAGTACTGGCGGGCTGCTTGTTTGTCTGCGTCGAACTGGATTTTGCCGTGCTCGTCGTAGAGGTTGAGCATGGCATTGAGGGCGTGGTAGTCGGCGGCGGTAGATGAGACGGACTCGGAGCCGGTGTCGGTCAGGAGGGTGGAGGTCATTGTGCGCGCAGCCTTTCGCGGACTTTCTCGACGTCGTCGGGTGTGCCCATGAGTTCGAATCTGTACAGGAGTGGGATGTGGCATTTGGCGGCCACGATGTCACCGGCGAGGCCGTAGGCGACACCAAAGTTGGTGTTGCCTCCGGCGATCACCCCTCGGATGAGGTGTCGGTTGTGGGGGTCGTTGAGGAATTTGATGACTTGTTTGGGCACGGCACCGCCGTGACGGCCGCCTCCGTAGGTGGGCAGTACGAGAACGTACGGCTGTGTCACCTGAAGGTGAGGTTCACCGGGTCGTAGGGGGATGCGTTGTGCTGTGCATCCGAGTTTCTGCACGAATCGGTGTGTGTTCTCCGAGGTCGAGGAGAAATAGACCAGGTGGGTCGCCGGGGTGTCCGCGCCCGGTGCGGGCGCGTCCATGGGGTCAGGCTGCGTTTGCGCGGGCTGCTGCGGCTTTGATGAGGTCGGGGCGGTAGCCGGACCAGTGTTCGTCGCCGTGGATGACTACTGGGGCCTGGGTGTGGCCTAGGGACATGACGTGGGTGAGAGCGTTCTCATCGGCGGTGAGGTCGACCACTTCGTAGGGCAGTCCTGCCTTGTCGAGGGCGCGGTAGGTTGCGTTGCACTGGACACAGGAGGGCTTGCTGTACACGGTGAGTGATTCTGGGGTTTCGATGGTCGACATGCTCTCTCCTCGAAGCGGGGGCGCGCCGGAGGGCGTGCGCAATAACGCGCCCGGTTTCCTGCGCGACCGTTGGCCGATAACCGGGCGGACCCGGGGTGCTGGTAGATGTTCGCGGTTGGGGGGCGATCGCGTGATGCGTTCGTCTACTGGGCGCTGCTCCTAGCTGGTGGGCTGGTGCTTGTTTCGCCTGTCGTTCCCTCTGGCCGCTGCGGGAAGGCCCTGAATTGTTTCTGGGGCTCTTCACGGTACCGCGTTCTCAACCCCAAGATGTGGGGGCTGATCCGGCGATCCAGCACAAGTGATTGTAGGGGCATGGGTGCACGCGCGCGAATGCACCGCTCTCCGGCGTGTTGAGTTTTTTCACGCAGCGCAAAGCGTCTGAGCTGGCGGAGCAGGCCGTTCGGTGAGGAATTCGTCGAGTTCTTTGAGAGTAAGAACATAGGCGGTTTCGTTCTCTGTCGTTGAACGAGCGAAAACGACTCCGGCGACACGACCATCCACGGTCAGTGCTGGGCCGCCAGAATTCCCAGGACGCACATCACCACGCACAACGTAGATCTGGCGTATCGCCTGACCTTGACCGTAAATGTCGGCGCCACGGGCGTTCATGCGGGTAGCGATACGCCCTGGCTGGGTGGAGTAAGGGCCTCCGAGTGGATATCCGGCCATAAAGAGCGCTTCTTTGCGAGAAACTCGCTCTGCTCTCGGTAGCGGCTGGGCTTGCAAGTCTTCAACTTTGAGCAGTGCAAGGTCACGGGCTGGGTCGAAAGCGATGAGATGAGCCGAGTGGCGTTCATTTTTCACTCGGACGCTGATGCGGTCAGCTCCAGCAACGACGTGAGCGTTGGTGACGATGGTGTCGGAGGTCAGTGCCCATCCGGTGCCTTCTTGGGAGCGGTTGCATCGCAGCGCAAGCGCATCGATTCGGTAGATGGATTCGCTGGCAGCTCGGAGTGCCTCATTGGATGCGATGGCCTTGTCTGGGGGCTGGACACTACGAACGTCAGGTGGTTCTTGGTCGGTGAAGACTCGGGGGAATTGGTAGGCGTCGAGAGCGACGAGTGCCTGTTCCAGCACAGCGTCTCGAGTAGCGGGCATGACGTTGTCCACCACGTGCAATGAGCGGGATGCAGAGATTCCATCTTTGAGCGCTGGGATAGGCGAGAGCGCGAGCAGCCCGGTAGCCACCCAGAGCGCCACGGCTGCGACGGTGAATTGCACAGCTGCGCCACCGAATGCATCGGTATAGCGCGCCCAGGAAGCTCGAATGCAGCTGATGAGCGGCATTGCTATACGCTCGAGGACCCCTTGGGTAATAGCTGCCAGGACTAGGATGAGCATGACCAAGATGGCTGCTTCTGAGGCAGCCCACTGCGGAGGGAGCTTATTGGCGAGCGCTCCGGGCAGAACAGCAACACCAAGAATTCCTCCAGCAGCGAATCCTGCTGCGCCAAAAAGACTTCCGATGAACCCTCGTCGCCATCCGCTCGTTACTGAGGTCCAGAGGATGAGAAGGACGACGGCATCGACCACCAGGCCCCAGGGCGCCCACGCGACCGTTCCGTTCATCACATTCTCCCTCGTCGTTATGGCGTGTTTGTGGTTAACGCCTCAGTTTTTGTGGCCTGCCAGGGCTTTCGGGAGCTTTCGTGTCGATGCACGTCATGCTCACGAACACCGCTGGTCTGGCACACTTACCTCGTGGCTCTCAACGATCTTGTCAGGCAGGCGCCTCTTTTCTCGGCGCTGAGCGACACCGATGTCCATGCACTTCAGTCGATGATGACCTCGACGCATGTGGCGCGCGGTTCAGTCCTCTTCCGTGAGGGCGACCGCGGCGACCGCCTGTACGTCATCGTCTCCGGGAAGATCAAGCTCGGACGCGCGAGCATCGATGGGCGCGAGAACCTCGTCGCTGTGCTCGGCCCGGGTGAGCTTTTGGGCGAGTTGACGGTGTTTGATCCGGGTGACCGTAACGCGACGGCCACAGCGATTGCCAACACGGAACTGATTGGTCTTACGCACGAGCAGCTGGCTGCGTTCCTGCCTGATCATCCCCAGGTGGCTTCAGCGCTGCTGGCTTCGTTGGCGCGTCGGTTGCGTCGTACGAACGATTCTCTTGCCGATCTTGTCTTCACGGATGTTCCGGGCCGGGTGGCGAAGGCTCTCATTGATTTGTCGCACCGTTTTGGCCAGGAGATCGACGATGGTCTTCTGGTTCCGCACGATCTCACTCAGGAAGAGCTGGCCCAGTTGGTGGGTGCTTCTCGCGAGACGGTGAACAAGGCGCTTGCTGATTTCGCGACGCGTGGGTGGATCCGTTTGGAGACCCGTGCGGTGGTACTTCTCGACGTGGAGCGTTTGACCCGTCGAGCTCACTGAGGCGGTTGTGTTGCTTCGGTGAGGTTCTGGTCGACGAGGACGGGGATGTCGTCCTCGTCGACCGGTCCATGCCATGTTCCGTCGGGGTGGATGACGATGACTGGGGCACGGTTGCAGGGGTAGAGGCAGCCGGTTTGGGTCAGGAGTACGCCGTTGTCGAGCAAGTCGCGGTGGCGTAGTTCGTCGCGTATTCGGGTGGCGATGGCGTCGGCTCCTTGGGCATTGCAGCGTGGCCCGCGGCAGAGCAGGACGTGATGGGTATGGGGTGGTGGTTGTTCCCAGGTGGGGTTGTGTAGTGGGGCTTCGTGTCCAGTGACGGCTCGTCGTGGCTGTTCATCGGGGTTGTAGGTGGTCGGGTCGTGTACGGGCTTAGTGATGACGTCGATGTCCATGCTGGAGTTGCGGGTGCGTTTCCAGTGTCCGGCCACGCGGCGCACCCATGAGGGGCCGGTGGCTGAGGGGCCGGTGGCGGCATTGTCGCAGGTGATGGGGATGAGCAGTACATGTTGGGTGTTTTGTGCTTCGAGGGTGTCCAGGGTGTGGGTGAGCGAGGGGTGGTTGTTGCCTTGGAGGGCGGCGACCTGAGCGTGTAGGCAGGTGGCGGCTTGGTTGATGGTGTCCTGGGGGTGGGGGTCGGTGAGGTCGATGGTGACTAGGACGAGTGTGGTCATGGTTGTTTTCCGGTAAGTCCTGTCCAGGTGATGTGGGTGCGTTCGGCGTGTTGGATGCGGGTGTTGACGCCGAAGACGTCGGCGATGAGTTTGGTGGTGAGGGTGGTGCGGGTAGGGCCTGTGGCGATGATGCGTCCGTGGTTCATGACGATGATGTGTTCGCAGAAGGCGGCGGCGAGGTCGAGGTCGTGCAGGACAGCGACGACGGTGAGGTTCAGGGCGCAGACGGTGTGTAGGAGGCTGATTTGGTGGCGTAGGTCGAGGTGGTTGGTGGGTTCGTCGAGCAGGAGGATGCGGGGTTCTTGGGCCAGAGCACGGGCCAGCTGTACGCGTTGGCGTTCTCCGCCGGAGAGGGTGGGCCAGGTTCGGTCGGCGAGGTGGGTGATTCCTGCGGTGTGCATGGCGGTGGTGACGGCGTCAGTGTCGGTGGGGTGGTGCCATCGTCCGCGGTGTGGTGTGCGTCCGAGTTCGACGATGTCTCGGGTGGTGAGGTCGAGGGGCGTGTGGGGGTGTTGTTCGAGGAGCGCGCAGAGGCGGGCGCGGTGGCGTGGTGGCATGTGGGTGACGTCGTCGTCGTTGAAGTGGATGCTTCCGGTGGTGGGGCGGCGTATGCCGGCGAGGAGGTGAAGGGTGGTGGTTTTTCCGCATCCGTTGGGGCTGACGATGGCGGTGGTTGCGGCGGCCGGGATGGTGAGGTTGAGGTGGGTGACGATGTCGCGTCCGTGAGTGTTCCAGCTGAGGTTGTGTGTGGTGATGTTCATGAGTGGCGGGCGTGGTTTCTCAGGAGGGCTACGAGGACGGGGGCTCCGATAGCGGCGGTGATGACTCCAATGGGGATTTCTTGGCCAGGGTTGAGTGCGCGAGCTGCAGTGTCGGACCACAGGAGCAGGAGTGCGCCTGCGAGGGCGGATGTGGGGAGCAGGCGGCGGTGGGTTGGTCCGATGATCAGGCGCATGATGTGTGGGATGGTCAGTCCGACGAAGCCGATGGGGCCGACGGTGGCGACGGCGGTTGCGGTCAGTAGGGCGCATCCGGTGAAGAGTGCCCAGCGGGTGTGTTCGACGCGGATGCCTAGGGAGCGGGCGGAGGTTTCTCCGAAGGCGAAGGCGTCGAGGGTGCGGGCGGAGGTGATGAGCGCTGCGGTGGCGAGCAGGGTGGTGATGGTGATGAGCCAGGCGTGTGGGGCGCGGATGCCGCTGAAGGAGCCGAGCATCCAGGTCATGACTTCACGGGCTCCGGAGTAGCCACCGAAGATCATGACGACGAAGGAGGTGAATGCGCCAGCGAGTTGGCTGATGGCTATTCCGGCGAGGATGGTTCGTCCGGGTGGGAGTGCGCCGGAGCGGCCGGTGGCAAGCCCCAGGACCAGGGCCAGGGCTGCGATTGCGCCGATGAAGGCGGTGACGGTGGTGGCTACTGCTGGGGGTAGTCCGGGGATGGTCCAGCCGAGGATGATGGCGGCGACGGCGCCGACGGCTGCTCCGCTGGAGATACCCAGGAGGTAGGGGTCGGCGAGGTCGTTGCCGGTGAGTGATTGGAGGACGCATCCGCATTGGGCTAGGGCGGCGCCGACTGCGATGGTGGCCACGATGCGGGGTAGGCGTAGTTCCCAGATGATGCGGTCGGTGAAGATGGTGACGTGGTCGCCGTGGATGAGGTGGGTGCGGCGGGCGATGACGTCGATGACGTCGGTGGGTGGGATGGGGACGGATCCGATTCCTAGGACGATGATGCTGCTGGCAGCCAGGAGGAGGGTGAGGGTGGCTGCGGTGTAGATGAAGCGGGTCACTTGTCGAGTTGGGCGAGTTGGTCGCTGACGGAGCGGGCGCCGTCGACGAGGCGGACTCCGGGTGTGCTTTCGCTGAAGGGGATTGTGATGAATCGGTTGTTTTTTACGGCGTCGAGTTGGGATAGGACCGGGTCGTTGGTGAGGTGATTTTTCTTTTTTTCGGCGGTGTTCCAGCTGGCGTCGGCCAGGACGATGACATCGGGGTTGGCGGCGACGACTTTTTCCCATGAGGCTTCGCTCCAGCCTCCGGGGAGGTTGTCGAAGATGTTGGTGGCGCCGACGGCGTTCATGATCAGGTGTGGGCCGCCTGCTCCGGCGCCAACGGTGGGGGTTTTGTCGCCGGAGTCGTACCAGAAGATGGTGTGGTTTTTGCCGGTGGCTTTGGTGCGGATTTCGTCGAGGTGTTTTTTCTGGGTGGTGATGAGGGCGTCAGCGGTGGGGGTGACGGCGAAGATTTTGGCGATTTCGGCGATTTCGTTCCAGCCGTTTTCGAAGGTGGCTTCGGCGGTGGGGGTGCCTTTGGGGCATCCGAAGGGGCTGGTGTAGGTGTTGATGCCTTCGGAGGTGAGTTCGTTTCGGGTGCCGACGGCTTTATCGGTGAAAGCGCTGGCGTAGGCGGAGTAGGCGAAGTCGGGTTTGGCTGCGAGGAATTGTTCTTTGCTGGGGTATTCCTTGGCGAGTACGGGGACGGTTGCGTAGGCGGTTTTGTAGGTGGGGGCGATGGTGTCGTCGAGGTAGGCGGTGCCTGCCATGCGGGGGGCCAGGCCTAGGGCGAGTGCTGTTTCGGTGGCGCCTTGGTTGAGGGTGACGAGTCTGCGTGGTGGGGTGGTGACGGTGATTTTTTCGCCGCAGTTGGTAAGGGTGATGGGTGCGGTGTTGCTGTTGGTGTTGGTGGGTGAGGTGGGTGCGCCGGCGCAGGCGGCAAGGAGGAGGGTGCAGGTGGCTGCGGTGATGTGGCGGGGGTGTGGGCGCACGGTGTGGCTCCTGGGACCGGTGGGCCTGGGTCGCGAGGCCTGATTCTCGATCCGCGCCCGCGGGTGACGGGGCGATCACCAACAGGTATTCGGACTTGGGGTCGTTCGGTGCGGGGCGCCTTCCCAGAGTGCTCCAGTGGCGTGTGTGCCCCGCCCGTCTCCCTTACCGCTGCGCGTCAGTTCCGGTTTTGCACCGGATTCCCTGGCCTCGTGGGCGACTGGCTTTTTCAGCGTAGCAGTGGTTTTGGTGGCTACGGAGTCGTATTTTCTTCGGCTAAGGGATAGCGCAAGCAGCTCGAGAATGTGACCTACCCCCCTCAAGGGAAGATTAGTAACGGATGGGTGAGGCAATGCGGGATGAGATGCCGGATGAAGTGCTGGCAGGTTTTGTCGAACGTGTGGAGAAGGGTGATGTTGCTGGTGTGGTGGCAGACCCCAGGTCGGCCGCGCCCGAAGACTGGAACTGTGGGTACAACTGGGATTGGAAAGAGGCCAATGGTGAGCGTTTCGACAAGTTCATCCAAACTGTGCTCGCCGCTTCAGGTGCGACGCTCCCACCCAAGCTGGTAGGGGAGCTTTTGGCGAACTACGTTCTTGTGCTGGTCGATCAGCCGGATGCAACGGATCGCGGGCTTGTGATGTGGGGTCGTTACCTTGCAGCGAAGGTGGATGAAATAACTGAATACATCACAGAAGTCATGATTGTTGGCTCTAAGTCGCCGGACGCTAGCTGGCCTACAGCGGATTTGGAAGAAATAGCGCGAGACAGCGCGAAGCTTTCCAAACGTCTCTCGCAGAGACCAACGGCCAACTGACCGCGATTTCCATTCAGAACATCGAAGTCGGCTCTTACCCTGTTGTGTGTCCCTAACAGGAACGCTTTAACTCGCAATGTTTCGGCGAACCCTTGCGGACCCATGATGGTCATGGGCGTTTTGTTGCTGGTCGCAGTGGGTGTGGGTCACAGGGTGTCGTGGTGGCGGAGGTGATCGAGCTGGGCTGCTACGCAGATGCGCGCTGCGGCCAGGACGCTTTCGGGTTGGTCGCGGTAGACGTTGTTGGTGATGGCTTCGATGTCAGTGCCGGCTCCGCTGTCGCGTGCAGCGCGGATTTGGCGCAGGCGGGTGGTGCGGTGCTGGATGTAGGCGTTCAGGATGGGGGCGGTATGGGGGCGGGTGGGGCCGTGCCCGGGCAGGAGTGCGTGCTCGCCTTTGTCTCGTAGCAGGTCAATGAGCAGGTGGAGTGTGTCTAGGTAGTCGGTAAGGGTTCCGTCGGGGTAGTCCAGGTATGTGGTGCCGCGGCCCAAGATGGTGTCGCCGGTGAATAGCAGGGGGGCTTCGTGGAGCCGGAAGGTGGTGGAGTCTGCGGTGTGGCCAGGGGTGGCGATGACGTGCAGGGTCAGTCCCTCGGCGTGCAGTGTTTGCCCGTCGGTGAGAGTGGAGGTGCCGATGGATAGGGCCTGTAGGCCGGTGGCTTTTTCGATCAGGGGGACCGCGGCTGCGTGGTCTGCGTGATGGTGTGTGAGCAGCAGGTGAGAGATTTCGGCTTCGTCGCTGGTGGCGGTGGTGAGAATGGTGGCAATGTGGGTGGGGTCAGCGGGGCCGGGGTCGATGATGATGCTGTGTTTTTTGCCTGGGGCGCGAAGGATGTAGGTGTTGGTTCCTTCGAGTGTCATGGGCCCCGGGTTCGGGGCACGCAGCACCGTCACGAACGGTGATGGTGCTCCGTCTCCGGGGCTTTGTGACTGTTCGAGCAGGGTCATTCCTCGCGTAGCGCTACGACGATTTCGACTTCGACAGGGGCATCCATGGGCAGGACTGCCACTCCAACAGCGCTGCGTGCGTGCACGCCGATGTCTCCGAAAGCTTGTGCGAGCAGGTCGGAGGCGCCGTTGATGACGGCGGGCTGCTGGGTGAATGTTGGGTCGCTGGCGACGAAGCCAACAACTTTGACAACGCTCTGGACCTGGTCGAGGTCGCCTACTACTGATTTAACTGCGGCGATGGCGTTGAGCGCGCAGGTTCGCGCTAGTTCTTGCGCCTGTTCGACGCAGACCTCGGCACCTACTTTTCCTGTGACGGGGAGGGATCCATTAACGAGGGGAAGTTGGCCGGAGGTATGGATACGCCGCCCGTCGGCTTTGGCGGGAACGTATGAACCTACGGGAACTGCTACTTCGGGTAGCGCTAAGCCAATCTCTTGCAATCGTTGTTCAACGGAACTCATGTTCAGTCCTCCTGCAGAGGACGTTTGAAATAAGCCACGAGATTTCCGGTATCGGTAGTGACGACCTGGACTAGTTCCCAACCGTCAATACCCCAGTTGTTCAAAATTTGCTGCGTCGCGTGCGGAATGATCGGCGCGGTCGCATATTCCCATTTTTTCATGAAGCAAGCCTATCTATTTCCACAGAACAGAACGAGCGCGGCTATCACACAACTGGGATTCAGTAACTCATGTAAGGGATATTTTTACCCGGCTACTTTGGCAGTACGGTTGGTGTCTTCGAAGACGCGTTTCCAGTCGGTGACCTCTGGGTGTAGGCGCAGCATCTTGCGACGTTCGCGTTCGGTCATGCCTCCCCAAACACCGAATTCAATGCGCTCATCTAAGGCTTCTGCGAGGCAATCGATAACTACTTCGCAATTGCGGCAGATCCTCTTAGCGCGTTGTTGAGCTTTTCCTTCCACAAAAAGCTCATCCGGACCAACAGTCCTGCACCAAGCCCTTGCTGACCAATGCTCGATAGACTCTTCGAACGTTGTTTCGGGCGTTTCAGTAATCACAACTCAACCCTTCAATACGCTGGCGGCCGCGTTGACGCTTCGCGCTGTGAAATCGATCTTAGACACAGACCGGGAGGGATTTGCAATACAGGTTGTCCTGAAAGTCCCCATAGACGACAGGACTGTGAGAGAGTGCCCCAGCACCTCTTAGAGTTGATGTGATCTGGATCACAATTAACGCTTTATAGGGGCATAAATAATGCCTAAGGCATGGCCTATCTCGGCTTATTACTCCGCTGCAGCGGCGCAACACGACATCGTCCAAAAGGGACGTCACCTCCGACGGGACGTAACCTTGACTACATGACGAATGACCCCACCGTCCCCGCGTCTGATCACGAGCAGAATGCGGCGCCGGAGCAACGCGAGGGGCTTCATTCCGCGTTCCGTCTACTGGGTGGAGTTGTCGCCGGGTCAACTGTTCTAGGAGTCCTCGTCGCAGGAATCTTCATGCCCGTCGTTGGAGCAGGCGGCCTAGCCACTAAATCCATCGTGGCTTCGTTCGATGCCATGCCCGCAGAATTCACGGCCTCCCCCGCTTCACAACAAACACGCATCCTGGCCGCAGACGGCTCCACCATCGCCACCCTGGCCGAAGACAACCGCCAAGTGGTCTCCCTCGATGAAATCGCCCCGATCATGCGTAAAGCACAGATCGCAATCGAAGATGAGCGTTTTTACGAGCACAGCGGCGTTGATCCCCGAGGCGTAGCCCGCGCCCTATTCGCCACACTGCGCGGCGACACCCAGGGAGCGTCCACCATCACACAGCAATACGTCCGCCAAACCCTGGTCACTACCGCCCTGAAATCTGACAACGAAGCTGGCGTTGCAGCAGCTCTAGAACGCGGCGGCGTCGCTGGCATCGTCCGCAAACTCCAGGAGATGAAATACGCCATCGCCCTGGAAGATAACCTCAGCAAAGAACAAGTTCTCGAGGGCTACCTCAACCTCGTCTACTACGGCGCAGGAGCGTACGGCGTCGAAGCTGCATCGCAACGCTACTTCAGCAAACGCGCTTCCAAACTCACCCTGCCCGAAGCCGCGATGATCGCAGGACAGGTGCAGCGCCCCAGCTACACCAACCCATTCGAACGCCCCGAAGAAACACTCAAACGCCGCAACGCCGTGCTAGACCGAATGCTTTCTTCTCACGTCATCACCGCAGAAGAGCACGACGAGGCAACCAACACGCCCCTAGGACTCAAACCAAGCTTGCCGAAACAGTCCTGCAACGCCTCGGGGTCCCCGTACTTCTGCGAATACGTCGTCAACTGGCTCCTAGACCAGCCTTCCCTGGGTAAAGACCGCAAGAGCCGCCGCAATGCCCTCTACCGCAAAGGGCTGAAAATCGAGACACCTTTCGATCCCAAGCTCGCTGCCTTCGCCCGCGAAGAACTCATCAAACGTGCCCCTGTGGAAGACAGCAAGAGCCGCGGGGCTGCCGTTGCTGTTGTACAACCCGGAACCGGAAAAGTTATTGCCACCGCCCAAAACACCAACTACGGGCAAGGCTCTGGCGAAGCTGGCGTAGAGACCACCGTGAACTGGAGCGTAGATGCCAAATACGGAGCTTCCGGCGGTTTCCAGATCGGTTCAACTGCCAAGCCTTTCAACCTAGTCGCTGCTCTAGAAAAAGGCATGTCCCCGGACACTGTCCTTCAAGTCCCCCCTAACCACACGCCCTACTCGGTCTCCCAACTTGGTGGAAACAAGTGTGGCTTTATTGGCCGCCCCTTCCAGCCCAAGAACCACGAAGGCAACGAGTTCGGCCCTATGAGCTTGAAAAAAGCCACCCAAAAATCCGTGAACACTGCCTTCGTTGAACTGGCCTCCCAGGTAGGGGTCTGCAACATCGTCGATGTCATGGGAAGGATGGGGCTACACACCGGATACGGGCAGAAGTACGGAACCAAATTCGTCCCGAACGTCATCCTCGGCGCAGACAACGCTTCTCCCCTCACCCTGGCCTCGGCCTACGCCACCCTGGCAGCCGGCGGTAAATACTGTGAGCCAGTCCCCGTGACGAAAGTCAGCGACTTCCACGGCAAGGTTTTCCCCATTCGAGGCGCGAACTGCCGTCAAGCAATCAGCCAAAAAGTCGCCTACGACACCACCCGCATCCTTGAATCCGTTATCTCTCCCGGAGCTACCGGTGAACAGATGGCTCTGGCAGATGGCCGAGTCGCAGCAGGTAAAACAGGAACCGCCGACGCGAGTGTGCACACCTGGTTCGCTGGGTTCACTCCTCAGCTGGCCACTGCCGCGTGGGTCGGACGCCCCAACGCGCAGCTGCCTCAGCCGCACGTGTACGGATCTACCTACGCTGGCCCGATCTGGACCGCAGTGATGAATGAAGCATCCAAGGGCATGCCCAAGCTCGAATTCCAACAAAACCCCAGCAAACCAGGGCAAGGAACTCCTGCTTCAGAGACTGCCGAGGTCCCGGACGTGGTGGGACGAAGCCTGAACTCGGCTAAGAAGCAACTCGAAAGTGACGGCTTCAAGGTCAAGATCAACTCCGAGAAAATGCCCTCGGAGAATATTGATTACGGCCGCGTAGCGCAGATCACACCAATGGCAGGATCGCAAACCAGCCGCGGGAGCACGGTCACCATCACGCTCTCCAGCGGACCCGATGAGTAAACCCGCAAGGAAAAACGTGTAGATGCAGTGTTGGGGGCGCTGGCACCTATCGGTGTAGGCGCCCTCAACACTGCATCTGTCAAGATGGTTAACGATGAACACACTCATGCGAGGAGCCGCTGCTTTGGCGGCCGCAGCCGTTGGAACTGCCGCCTACGGAGCTTTTGTAGAACGCAACAACTTCACGCTCCGTCGTTTCACGGTGCCTGTTCTTCCACCTGGGGCACCACAGATCCGAGTTCTCCATCTGTCTGACATCCACATGATGCCTTGGCAGCTGCGCAAGCAGGAATGGATCGCCAGTCTCGTTGACCTGGAACCTGACCTGGTCATTGACACTGGTGATCACATCTCTCACCCTGACTCGGTCCCTGTGGTGTTGGATTTGCTCGAGCCATTACTGCGCCTGCCTGGTGCGTTCGTGTTGGGGTCGAACGACTATTTCGCCCCTGCTGCGCGCAATCCAATGAAATATCTGTTGAAGTCCGAGCCGAAACCAAGTTCCAAACGTCTACCTACGGAGGCACTTGTCCTAGGGCTAGGTGAGATGGGGTGGCGTGACCTATCGAACGCCCGCGGCCACCTCACCGTCAAAGGCATAGAAATCGCGCTGGTCGGTGTCGATGACCCCCACCTGAAGTACGACATGTTCCACCAGATTCCGGCAGCACCAGAACATCCGACCCCAGATCTGAAACTGGGTCTACTTCACGCCCCCTACACGCGTGTGCTCGAAGCTATGACCGCCGAGGGAGTGGACCTGATGTTCGCTGGTCACACCCATGGCGGGCAGCTAGCAATTCCGGGCTACGGCGCCATCGTCACTAACTGCGACTTGGATGCGCGCCGAGTTAAAGGATTGTCGCGATGGTGGGAAGGAGCGAACGGAATCGACTCTTCCCACGCACCAGCCGAAGCAGCCTGGCTTCATGTCTCCGGCGGATTGGGTACCTCCCCGTTCGTCCCAATCCGTATCGCGGCACGTCCGGAAGCATCACTGTTGACTCTTACCCCACGAGAGCACTGAACAGCGCCATCCGCTGCCAAAGCAGACCGATTGGGAGAAAAGTACCCACGTGCGTTAACGTTGGGAGTCGCTGGGACTAAATCCACAGCATCCTCGGGGTGTGGCGCAGCTTGGTAGCGCGCTTCGTTCGGGACGAAGAGGTCGCAGGTTCAAATCCTGTCACCCCGACCAACTCTGAAAGGGCCCCTCACCTAGGTGAGGGGCCCTTTCAATATCCTTATCCCCCAACCCATCCCACCCCCACCACACCCGAACCACACCGGTTACCCCGCACACGCGATGTGATGGAGTTAAAGAGTGAAGGCGAACAACACACATCTCCTCTGCGCTACCACCGCGCTCCTAAGCCTCGCCTTCCTCAGCGCCTGCAAAATCAACCCCATCGCCTCCGCCGCCTCCGGAACCGACCACCTCGCCCACGTCACCGGCATCACCGACGGCAACATCATCAAAGTCGACCTCGACGGCACCACCGAACACATCCGTCTCATCGGAATCAGCACTCCCCCAGGCACTGGCTGCTACACCCAAGAAGCCACCAACCGCATGCGCCGATTCATCGAAGCCACCGCCGTACGCCTCGAGACAGACCCCACCTACAGCAACCGCGACCCCCAAGGCCACCTCTTACGACACATATTCACCTCAGACGGAACCAACGTCGCCCAAACCCTCATCAACGACGGATACGTCCACGCCACCACCACCAAACCCCCATACCGCTACCAACCCGCCTACACCGCAGCCCAAAAAGCAGCCCAAAAAGCACAACGCGGCCTCTGGGCCGCCTGCACCACCACACCCAACCACCCCAAATAACCCCCCCCATCACCCCACCACACCCAACACCACCGTCGCTGCAACAACCGCGCACCCCGCACACACCACCCCAGCAACCCCCAACCGCCACACACTCCACTTCACTCCCGCAGCCGAACACCGCTGCAGCCACAACAACGTCGCCAACGCCCCCCACGGCGTCACCAACGGCCCCACATTCGCTCCCACCAACACCGCCATCAACCCCACCGCATCACCTGAAACCACCCCCTCCACCGCCAAATACGCAGGCAAATTGTTCACCACATTCGCCAACAACGCCGTCACACCAGCCACCCGTAACAACCCACCCACACCCTCTGCAGACCCCAACACCCCACCCAACCAACCCAAACCCCCCACACCCTCAACCCAACCAACCAGCACAGACAACACCACAAACCCCAACGCCATCCCCCACGGCACCCCCACCCCACGCAACAACCCCGCATCCCGCACCAACACCGCCCCCACCAACACCACCACTCCCACCGACGAGACCACCCACGGCTCCACCCCCACCGCAAACGCAGGCCCCACTGCCCCACACACCACAAAACCCACCAGCAACAAAACCCGATCACCCACCTCACCAGCAGGAACCACCCCATACCTACCCGACACCAGCGCCGGATACATCACGACCACACACACCAACGTCACCACAATCGCCACGCACCCGGGCCATAACGCCAACGCCACATAATCCCCATGCCCCAACCCCCACCGGGCAAAACGATCCACCGCCATAAGATTCGTCAAATTCGACACCGGCAACAACAACGACCCCGTATTCGCGATCCACAACGTCGTCACCGCAAACGGCCGCACCGGCACACCCACCTGCCTAGCCAGCGCAAGCGCCACCGGCGTCAACAACACAGCCGTCGTATCAAGAGAAAGAAAAACAGTAGTAACGACAGCAAAAACAGAAAACAACCACCACAAAAGAAACGTGCGACCCCGCCCCCACCCCGCAATCCAGCGAGCAGCAACATCAAAAACACCCACTCGCTGAGCCACATCTGCCAAAACAGTGACCGTCACAAGGAAAGCGACAACCGGAGCAACCCGCTCAAGAACAGGAATAACAGTGTCAGTGAACACGATTGTTAATCGTGCCGCAGATAAAAACCCTTCCCGCGCAGACTCGCTCCCCCGACAGGCGCACCGTTGCACACAAGCACACCCAACATGAGCAGCAACTAATCGCACTCAGTGACACCATGCAGCAGTGAACACCACAGAGAACGAGCACACCACGCCTCACAAACACGGCGTAGCCGTTCTCCTGGGCGCTCTCGGCGTCGTCTTCGGCGACATCGGCACCAGCCCCCTCTACGCCCTCCAAACGGTCTTCTCCACAGACCACAACGCCGTCGCAGCCACCACCGAAGACGTCTACGGAGTGCTTTCCCTCGTCGTGTGGTCCATCACCATCGTGGTGTCCATCAAATACATCGCACTGGTCATGCGCGCAGACAACAACGGCGAGGGCGGCATCCTCACCCTCACCGCGCTCCTACGCAGGATCTACCGCAAACCCCGACACATCTACACCGCCACCCTGCTAGGCATACTCGGCGCCGCACTCTTCTACGGCGACTCCCTCATCACACCCGCCATCTCCGTCATGAGCGCCGTCGAAGGACTCGCCGTCATCGACCCCACCGCCGAAACCCTCGTGGTCCCCCTGGCCCTGATCATCCTCACCATCCTCTTCGCCCTACAACACAAAGGGACCCACGTCGTCGGCAAAGCCTTCGGACCAGTCATGATGCTCTGGTTCCTCACCATCGCCGCCCTCGGAATACCCCACATCTTCACCCACCCAGCCGTCCTACAAGGCCTCTCCCCCACCTGGGCAATCCACTTCGCCCTCGACCGCCCCGCCGTCGCCTTTATCGCCCTCGGCGCAGCAGTCCTCACCATCACCGGCGCCGAAGCCCTCTACGCCGACATGGGCCACTTCGGCGCATCCCCAATCCGCAAAGCCTGGTTCTTCATCGTCTTTCCCTGCCTCCTACTCAACTACCTCGGCCAATGCGCCCTCATCCTCACTAACCCCGCCGCCATCGACTCCCCCTTCTTCCACCTCGTCCCCACCCCACTGCTCATCCCCGTCGTCATCCTCGCCACCGCAGCCACCGTCATCGCATCCCAAGCCGTCATCTCCGGAGCCTTCTCGGTATCACAACAAGCCCTCAACCTCGGCCTCCTCCCCCACTTCGCCATCCGCCACACCTCCCGAGAAGAAGGCGGACAAATCTACGTACCCATCATCAACACCACCCTGGCCATCGGCGTAGCCATCCTCATCCTCAGCTTCCGCAGCTCCGCAGCCCTCGCCAACGCCTACGGCCTGGCCGTCACCGGAACCCTCATCCTCACCACCGTCCTATTCACCATGCTCGCCCACCACTGCTGGAACTGGCCCACCTGGGTCATCGCCCCCATCACCACACTCATCGGCAGCCTGGAACTGCTCTACTTCACCGCCAACCTCACCAAAATCATCCACGGCGGCTGGCTACCCATCGTCATCGCCACCATCATCCTCATCATCATGACCACGTGGATGCGCGGCGCTCGCCTAGCCAACAAGCGCAGAGCCAGCCTCGAAACCAACCTCCTGACCTGGCTAGAAAAAATCTCCGACAAAGGCATCCCCCGCGTCCCAGGACAAGCGATCTACCTGCACCACAACCTCGAAACCGTCCCCCTAGCCCTCAAAGAAAACCTCCGCTTCAACCACGTCCTTCACGAAAACATCGCCATCGTCACCGTCGAAACCACCAACATCCCTCACGTACGCCACAACGACCGCGTCACCGTCACCGACATCGGCACCGAAGACGACGGCATCGTGACCATACGCATCCGCCTGGGCTTCAACGACTCCCGCGATGTGCCCCACAACCTCGCCTGGAGCGCAGGCAAAGATCCCCACTTCACCTACGACGCCGACGAAGCCCGTTACTTCCTCTCCGTACTGCACATTCACCCCGACCACAACTGCAACAAACTCACCCGCATCCGCCGAGGCCTGTTCATCTTTCTCAACCGCAACGCAGGCAGCCGAGCTGAAGCCTTCCACCTACCACCCCACCGCACCGCGATCCTTGGCGGATCCATGTACCTATAACCCCCACCACACAACAAAGCAGCGGCGCCGCGAACCATCGCGACACCGCTGCCTCACACAGCTACTACCAAATCAGCGACCAGTACCGCCGTACACAACCGCCTGAACCTGCTCATCATCGAGACCAAACGCTGAATGCACAGCACGCACAGCCTCATCCAACTGATCATCCCGTGTCACCACCGAAACACGGATCTCCGAAGTCGAAATCATCTCAATGTTGATCCCAGCCGAAGCCAACGCAGCAAACAAGGTCGCCGAAACACCCGGGTGAGAACGCATACCCTCACCCACCAGCGACAACTTACCAATCTGGTCATCGTAAAAAATGTTCTCAAAGCCGATCTGCTCACGCACCTGATCCAAAGCCTGAACAGTCCGGTCACCATCAGCCATCGGCAACGTGAACGAAATATCCGTCGTACCAGCTTTCGACGTAGACACGTTCTGCACGATCATGTCGATGTTGCCCTGCGCCTCCGAAACCACCTGGAAAATACTCGCAGCCTTCCCAGGAACATCCGGCACCGCAGTAATCGTGACCTTTGCCTGGCCACGATCATGCGCCACCCCAGTAATCAACGGCTCCTCCACAGCGTCTCCTCCTCGAGGCTCGTCAGTGATGATGGTGCCCGTCTTATGCGAGAACGACGAGCGAACGTGAATCGGAACATTGAAACGACGCGCGTACTCCACACAACGCAACATGAGAATCTTCGCGCCAGAAGCCGCCATCTCCATCATCTCCTCCGTGGAGACACGCTCGAGACGACGCGCCTTCGGCACAATCCGCGGATCAGCCGTGAAAACACCATCAACATCCGAATAGATCTCACACACATCCGCACCCAACGCCGCAGCCAAAGCCACCGCCGTCGTATCCGAACCACCCCGACCCAACGTCGTGATGTTCTTCGTCGTCTGCGAAACCCCCTGGAAACCAGCCACAATCGCGATATGGCCCTCAGCCAACGCCGACTGAATCCGACCAGGGGTCACATCAATAATGCTCGCCCGACCGTGCACCTCATCCGTGATCACACCAGCCTGCGACCCCGTAAACGACTGCGCCGAATGCCCTAACGCCTCAATAGCCATCGCCAACACAGCCATCGAAATGCGCTCACCCGCAGTCAGCAACATATCCAGCTCACGCGCCGGAGGAAGCGGAGTCACCTCCTGCGCAAGATCCATCAAATCATCCGTCGTGTCCCCCATCGCCGAGACGACAACACACACATCGTTGCCTGCACGCTTGGTCTCCACAATCCGCCGCGCAACACGCTTAACACTCTCAGCATCCGCCACCGACGAACCGCCGTACTTCTGCACCACCAAACTCATGGACTACACGCCTCTCCAACGCAGACAACGCGACAATTCGCGCCAAGTCTAAAGCTCCACACAATTCACACCACCGCCTGACCATCCAACCAACCCCACCCACCCCCATCCAAAAAACCCACCAAAAACCCTCACACACAACAACACCCCGCCGATAAACACATGAACCACAAACCCGGTCAGGGGAGACCCTCACGCCTCAGAAGGTCGCATGAACAACGTCGCCGAGAAAGAACCCCGCACCCACACCAGCGGAAACACCGACGAACCCGGCCTACAACTCACCAACATCGTGCTCACCCACCGAAACCGCACCATCCTCGACCACACCCGCCTAGGCGTTCTCCCCGGCACCATCACAGCACTAACCGGACCAGCCGGATCCGGAAAAACCACCCTCATGCGCGTAGCCGCAGGAATCCTGCGCCCCACCTCCGGCACCATCCGCATCGCAGGCATCGACCCCACCACACAACCCCAACAAGCCCGCGCACACACCGGCTGGCTCCCAGCCACCCGCACCAACCTCGGCCCAGTCACCCCCCGCGAACTCCTACGCACCTTCACCATCGGCCACCGCCTACCCGAACGCACCGGACGCCTACGCACCAACGAACTCATCGAACGGATGAACCTCACCCGCGTCGCAGACACCCACGCCAGCACCCTGCCCCTGGCAACCCAAACCCTCCTCATGCTTGCCTGCGCCACCATCCACAACCCCGCCGTCCTCCTCCTGGACGAACCACTCACCGGACTCGACAGCGACGACCGCGCACACATCGCCGACCACCTACGCGCCGAAGCCCACCGCGGAACAGCAATCCTTGCCACCGCCCCCGACTCCTGGCTCCTCGACGAAATCGCACACCGCTGCGTCACCATCGACCACGGCCGCATCACCGGATCACACGAACTCCAAGCCACCAACGGCCACCGCTGGCGCATCGTCAGCCTCGACGGCGACATCCTCCGCACCACCCTCAACGCCAACGGAGTCGACTACGAAGACGTCCCCACCCCCGATGGCCGCCTCACCCACCGCGCCGCCGTCGACGTCGCCATGACCCACGAACGCGAAGCCACCGCCCTACTCAACGCCCTCACCCGATCAGGCGTACCCGTCTACGGATTCGGCCCCAGTAACACCACCCACACCTCACTCAACGAAACCCCCACCATCCACGGCCACGAGGCCACCCCGTGAAACTCCGCCTACCCAAACGCACCAAACGCACCCGCGAATGGCGCTGGACCACCGACCGCCGCAAAGCCGAAAAAACCCAACGCAAAACCCAACACACCCCCAAACCCGCTACCACTCGCAGCGACAACCGAACCCCTCACAGCGGCATCGCCCGCCTCACCGACGCCCTACCCCGCACCCCCATCCCCGCACCCCTAAACACCCCAGCCCGGCGACACACCCTCACCGCCATCACACACATCGCCGCACTCGAACTACGCACCACCGCCCGCACCCGCCTCACCTGGACCATCACCGCCACCTGGACCGCACTCATCTACGGATTCCTCCTGCTCGCACTCGCCACCACCGGAACCAACGCCCCCACCCTCCTACACAGCATCACCGCAACAACCACCCTCATCACCACCCTCATCCTCGCCCCCATCCTTGGCGTCACCCCCCTAGCCCGCACCCGCGCCACCGGCCTACTCGACATGTTCCGCCTCACCGGATTCACCCCCCGCACCATCTCCTGGGGCACCACCCTCGCCACCACCACCCAATACACACTCCTACTCCTCATCGCTACCCCCGCCCTAGCTATCGGCACCCTCCTAGGCAACGCCAACCCACTCGACCTCGCCGGAACCCTGCTCACCCTCGCCGTCACCGGATGGACCCTCACCTGCCTCGGCTCAGCAACCGCCACCCTCATCGCCCACCGCGCCCTCGCCTCTTTCACCGCCATCACCCTCACCGGCGCACTCATACTCACCCCCGTACTCCTCTTCTCCGCACTCCTACCCCTGACCAACGAAGCCACCAACGCCCACGTCGCAACCAGCACCCCCCTGCACACCACCAACGGACACCACCCCGAACAATTCATCACCTGCACAGTCACCAACGCCACCCGACACCGCAACCGCCCCGACCACATCTGGTGGCTCCTACTCCCCCAGCCCTTCATCACCCTCGCCGACGCCGCACCCCGCATCCCCCACACCTTCGCCTTCGAGCCCCTCACCGCCCTACGCACCGCAATCCGCACCACTCGCACCACACCACCCACCCCACCCACCATCGACGAATGCCCCCTGCCCAGCCGCCCCACCGAACACACAAAAAACACACCCCCCACCCCCACTGAAAAAATCCGCGCAACCATCACTGAACAACGCCGCACCACCGCACAACAAGCAGAAAAACTCACACCACACTGGCCCATCTCTCTGGCAATCTGGGCCCTCATAGGCGCCACCACCACCGCCTACACCACCCGACGGCTCAAAACCCCCGGCCCAGCCGCGTACGGCGAACACACCATCCACCACGCCCCCACCAACACCTAACCCACAGCAGCAAAAAGCCCGGCACCGCCAACGCGGAACCGGGCCGAACTACACCTCAATCCTGCTGCTCATCAGCATGCAAAGCCTCAAACTGTGCCTGCGCAATCGTGTCTTCATCGGCATCCAACCGAATATGCGCCAGCAACGACTGCAACACCCGTAACGCACTCGCCGCCCGCGCCCCCCACGTCGCCAAATAACTGAACTGCCACCACCACAACGCCTCCGATACCGCCCCTTCAGCGTGATGGCGCAAACCATGCATCAAATCCGAGGCCACATCGGCGATATCGCCACTCAAACTTCCACTCACTACATCCCCACGCAGCAGTGGATCCACCACATCCACATACTCATCGATTCCCCGCAACAACGCCGCCAGCCCATCTCGGATGTCATCAACATCCTCCTGACTGCCCAAATCAGGCTCAAACCGCTCAAACGGCACAACATCCATGATCGCGCCCAACCGCGCACCCGTCACCAAAACCTGCGACACAGCAAGTAACAGCAGCGGAATTGCCGTCTCCGGCGAAGCACCACCAGCCACACCACGAGCAGCCGCCAAGAATGTTCGCGCCTCTAACGCCGTCTCCTCGGCAAGAATCACCAAATCATCAGGCACCTGCCCACCAGAACTACCAGCACCTTGCACCGACTCAGACATGAATCATCCGCCTCCCTTCGAAGGCGCGGCCGAGCGTGATCTCGTCCGCGTACTCAAGATCGCCCCCGACTGGCAAGCCAGAAGCCAAACGTGACACCGAAACACCCATCGACCCCATCGACCGAGCCAAATACGTAGCCGTAGCCTCCCCTTCCAAATTCGGATCAGTCGCGATGATCACCTCCTGAACAACCCCATCAGCAAGACGCGAAAACAACTGCGCTACAGACAAGTCCCCCGGACCAACGCCCTCCATTGGATTAATCGCCCCACCCAAGACGTGATACAGCCCCCGGAACTCACGCGTGCGCTCAATCGCGATCACGTCCTTAGGTTCCTCCACCACACAAATCTTCGAGGCATCACGCCGCGGATCCCCACAGATCCGGCACTTCTGCTCCTGCGCGACATTGCCGCAGACCTCACAGAACCGAACGGTCTCCTTCACATGCAGCATCGCCTCAGCCAACCGCTGCACATCCGCCTCATCAGCGCTAAGCAGGAAAAACGCGATCCGCTGAGCACTCTTCGGGCCGACCCCGGGCAACCGCCCTAGCTCGTCAATTAGATCCTGAACCGCGCCTTCATACACACCATCAGCCTAGCCCCCGACACCCCCTAACTCCGAGAGCTCTCACCTGGCAGATGCCACCCCAGGCCGCTCGTTGTACGCACCCGCCAACTCCTGGCCACTCATCGCATGAATCGCCCCCATAATCTCGTCCGTAATACTTCTACGCACCACCCCCTTAGGCACGCCAACGAACCTATCCACAAAATTCATCGGCTTGCCGTACTGCACACACACCTTCGCAGGACGCACAAAGCGCGACCCCACCGGCTGCAAATTCTCCGTACCTTGTAAAGCAGTCGGCACCACCACTGCTCCCGACTTCATCACCAACTCAGCAACCCCTGTACGACCCCGATACAAACGCCCATCCCGCGAACGCGTCCCTTCCGGATAAATACCCACCGCACCACCGCGTGCCAGTACCTCTAACTGCAGCTCCAACGACTTCTGAGCCGCACGCGGATCATCCCGATCAACTGGGATCGCACCAATACTGGTAAAGAAAGTCCGGCTAACAAAACCGGAAATACCCGACCCTGTGTAGTACTCCTTCTTAGCTAAAAAAGCAATCTCACGAGGAGTTGTCATCGGAATAATGAAACTATCCAAAAAAGACAAATGATTGCTCGCCAAAATCACCGGACCACGCAAAGGAATATTTTCCTTACCCAGCACAGTCGGCCGCAAAAGAGCACGACCCACAGGCCCAACCGTCTTACGCCCCAGCTCATACCACACCTGACTTCCCCCCTCCATCAAAAACTTCACTAACAGCGCATACTCTCACTTGCACTTCACCAGACGACTGCGTACACAAACCGCTATAAAACTCATTCATCCAGCTCGGCAATAACCACACCACCAAGTATTTCGGCAATCACAGGCTGCCCCACCTGAGACAAATCCGAAATATCTTCATCATCAGCACTGGCACCAGATTCAAACGAATCTGCATCCTCTAAAGACACTTCGGAAGCGCCAAGAGACGCCAATCCTGTCCCAGCTGATTTCGCCTTCCTAGCGGCCATCGCCGCGCGAAAAGCCTCGTGCCCTGAGTGTGGTCGCATCGCCCCATCCCCAAACACAGCGGGCGCAGATGTACTTGCCGGCAACGACCCCGCACCCGATGGGACAGGCGCCGTCTCTTCTGCAACCTCTTCCACAACAGACGTTGGCCCTATCGCAGACGTCTCATGAGGATCTGTCTGCTCATTAGACTCCACCGGTTCAACCTGATGAACAGTCTCATCTATCTGCGGTTTGCTCTCTGCAGAGCGAAACTGGAAACGCTCATCCCGTCGTTGTGAAGAAATAGGAGCTGCAGAACCCCATTCATGCGCCCCTGAGGCAAAGGGGTCTCCCGGGCCTTCGTCATATTCCACCGGTTCAGGTGGCAAATCATCCGGATAGTTCGGTGGCTGAGCCGCTTCTGCCGCAGCACTCGATCGCGCTTCAGGGCGCGAATCTCCTCTCACCGAGACATCTGGCCGCGCATCCACAGCACGAGCTGCAGCAACAGTTGCCGCGCTTCTACCCATCGTTTCTTGTGCGCTACCGCCGCGCGTATTAACCGGCGCGCGCTTGTTCGCTGCCTGTGCAGCTCGCCCAGCCCTGCCTACATCACGAGAACGCACTGAACCTGCCGCAGGCGCCTCACCACGGTCTTCCATGGCAACGCCCTCAACCCTGACATCCACCCCCCGGGCCTCGATAAGCGCCTGACGCACTACCTCAGCATGGCTGCCCTGCACGAACGTACGAGCAAGCCCCCGCGAATTAATACCAAGAAGCAAACGCTGACCATCAAAATCAAGCACCTGTGAGTGCTGCGACAAAAAGGTCCATGTCGCTCGTCTCATTCCAAAAATAACGGCCAACACATCTGGCCATGCCCGACGAATCGCATCCGTGTCCACCCCTGCGAGCGCACCCTGCTGTGGCGACTCATCATTTGTGCTGGTCGGCGCCGCCTGTTGAGGCGTGCTTGCTTTCCCTGTTTGACCAGCGCCTCGCTGACGGACTGACGTCTTTGGCTCTGGGCGTGTGGGCACTACATCACCAGCAGCAGCTGGTGCAGGCTCATCAGCACTATGAGGAGCGCTGACTTCTTGTACACGTGAACGCAAAGCACCCATATCTTGGGCATCGTCAGAACCATCTGAGGGGCGGGCTGTAGCACTGGGTGCTTCGCTCCTACCTGAAGCAGGTACGCCCCCGAGTTCAAGCCGACGTTCTAGGCGCCCCACACGAGCAATGACACCATCCTCACCAGCTGAGCGAGGCAGCAATAGCCGTGCACACAGCAACTCCAGCTGCAGCCGGGGAGCCGTAGCCCCAGTCATAGCACTCAAACCCTCGTTAACGACATCTGCTGCATAAGACAACTCACCTGTGCCGAATGCGGTTGCTTGCTCCCGTAGACGGGCAATCTGGTCCACCGGCATACCGCGCAGCACAGCTGAGAGGGTCTCTTGCGAAGCAGACTCTGTGGAATTGAGCGCCGCAATGACGATCAAATCTCGGAAGCGTTCTAGGAGGTCCTCAACAAATCGACGAGGGTCTTGTCCGGTCTCAATCACCCTGTCGATCTGCCTGAAAACTGCTCCACCATCTTGAGCCGCAATCGCATCAACAGTGGCGTCGAGCAGCTCTCCTTCGGTGAATCCCAGTAGTGCGGCGGCGCCTGCGTAAGTGATTCGACCGCCTGATCCAGCCATCAACTGATCGAGAACTGACATGGAGTCACGTACTGAGCCGCCCCCTGCCCGAACTACGAAGGAGAGCACTCCTTGCTCTACTTCGATCTGTTCCTGAGTGCATACCTGTTCCAGGTATGTCTGCAAGGCCATGGGCGGGACCAAACGGAATGGGTAGTGATGTGTCCTGGATCGGATAGTACCGATCACTTTCTCCGGTTCGGTGGTGGCGAAGATGAACTTCACGTGTTCGGGTGGTTCTTCAACGATCTTCAGTAGTGCGTTGAACCCTTGGGGGGTAACCATGTGCGCTTCGTCAATGATGTAAACGCGATAACGGGAGTTTGCTGGCCCGTAGGATGCTTTTTCTCGTAGTTCTCGGGCGTCATCAACGCCACCGTGACTTGCAGCATCAATTTCGATGACGTCTACGTTTCCTGCTCCGCCGCGGGCCAGAGCTTTGCAAGAGGAACATTCGCCGCATGGAGTAGGGGTGGGGCCTTTTTCACAGTTGAGGCATCGGGCGAGGATGCGGGCGCTCGTGGTTTTACCGCAGCCGCGTGGACCGCTGAACAGGTAGGCGTGGCCGACCCTGCCGGACTTCAACGCGTTCATGAGCGGTTCGGTCACGTGCTCCTGTCCGATGACGTCTGAGAACGTTTCGGGTCGGTAGCGGCGGTACAGGGCTTGTGTCACGTACCTGAGGTTAGCTGCCTGTGGCCGGATGGTTTTCTTGCCCGCACCGTTGGGGTGGGTACGTTGTTTTTGTTGGGGGCTTTGACCGGCGCGTATCGGGTTTTAGGTTTTCGATACGTGGAGGAGATTCACATGTGTGGTGTGTGGGCCAGGGCATGAAGGGACCCCTCGCGCACCTGGAAGAGCACACCTACCCTTGCTGCATTCCTGCCCTGGGGGAGTTCAGTGAGGTACCACCACACGAGGGGTCTGGGTTAAGGCTAGCGCAGCTGCCCCTGGGGATGCCAACAGAGCTGTTTTTGCTGGGTTCGTGGAGGTTTTGGGGTTATGGGAGCAGGGGTGTGAGCAGGCGGTGAACAGCTGTTGAGCTAAGGATTTCGGTTGCGCCGCCTTCGTCGGGTAACGTTGTCTTTGGAGGATTCGCATAGCGGCCTAGTGCGCACGATTGGAAATCGTGTTGGGTTAACCACCCTCAGGGGTTCAAATCCCCTATCCTCCGCCATAGGAGAGGCGCTCGTTTGGGTGCCTCTCCTTTTTTGTGCGCGCGAGTGACGGTGCGGCTCATGTGGCTGACAGTGCGCGATGGTCACCGCGATGCACGAACGGCGGTTTGTGGGGTAGTTGGTTTCCTTCGCAGAGCCATTCGCCGAGTTTTTCTGCTCCGTAGCGGGAGTCGTGGAGAGCAGGGACGAGGAAGAGGCGTCTTTTTCCGAGAGCTGATGCGATGGCTATTTTTACTGCTTCGATCATGAGCAGTTCACCGGTGACGGTTATTGCACCGTCGGGGACAAGGGTTGTTCCGGCGGTGAGGGTGTCAGCGATATGTTCTCCGGCTGCGCGGATGATGAATTGTGCGATTGGGTCGCCGTCGACGCAGGCACGGGCTACAAGGGGAGCGAAGTCAGCAAGGAGATCGTGTGTTCCTGGGGTGCTGAATAGTTGTGGCCATGCGTTTTCGGTGCCGAAGGCGTTGCGCGCCAGGTCCAGGAGTTTCTCAGAACCGTTGGGTACGCCGTCGCGGGCTCGTAAGGCTGCGCAGAGTCCTTCTTTGCCGATCCATGCGGCGGATCCTCGTCCGCCAAGGAGGTTGCCCCATCCGTCGAGTCGCTGCCATGTGTCTTTGAGGTTGGTTGCGAGTCCGGCTGCGGTGGCACCGAGGTCGACAATGACGCCTGCATGGACGTTTTCGAGTGCGCCGAAGAGAGTGGTGAGCAGAGAGTCGACAACGAGGGTGGGGGCGTTGGTTTCGTGGGTGAGGCGGGTGTGGAGGTGTCCCAGGTCTAGCGGATGGGTGGTGGGGTCGATGGCGGCGATGACGTGGTGGGGTGGGGCGGGGCCGGTGGTGAGGAGGGGTTGGCAGGTGGTGAGGAGGGTGTCGGTGTCGAGGGTAGTGTGGGCTAGGTCGGGGATGTCGAGGGCGGCGGTGGAGTTGGTGCCGGTGCGGTGGGCGCGCAAGCCTCGGCGACCGAGGTCGATGATGAGCAGGTCGGGTGCGGGGTGGGGTGTGGGGGTGTTGGCGGTGTGGAGGATGTGTCCGTTGATGGGGGTGTTGGGGTTGGTCATGGTGTGTCCTGTCCTCGGGGTGGCGCCGGCGGTACAGGCGGTGTGTTTACGGTGTCGCCCTGTTTTTTGGGGGTGTGGTTAATCGTAGGTAGTGGTGGTTTTTTTGGGGTGGAGGTTCGTATGCGTCAGAGGTGGTGGGTGCGGGTGGTGGTGATGTGGTTGAGGGTGTTGGGGTTGGGGTTGGGGTGGGGATGGTGTTTTGTCCGGCAAGGGCGCCGGTGATGGCTCCGACGAGGGTGGTGGTGTGGGTGCTGTCGCCGCCGAGTTGGGCTGTGGTGCGTGCGGCTTGGGCTGGGTTGGGTGGGGTGTCGTTGTGGGTGAGCATGCCGATGATTGCGCATGCTGCAGGGAGGGTTTCTTGGGGTGCGTTGGAGGTGCCGATGAGGAGGGTGATGATGTCTGCGGGGGCTTCTGGTGCTTTGGTGGCTAGTGCGTGTGCCCAGGTGAGTCTGGCGCTGATGCTGGGGCCTGCTTGGTGGTGGGGCGCGGGGGTGGGTGTGGCGTTTTCAATGGTGTCGGCGGCGGAGAGGCTGAGGGCGAAGGCTTGTGACCAGGGGGCTCCCTCAAGGGCTGCGGAGATGAGGGTGGCTGTGGCGGCTGCTGCTGCGTAGGTGAGGCGTCCGCGGTGTTCGAGTGGGAGGTGGTTGCCGACGTGGTTTGCCAGGGTTTCGATGGGGTCGCAGGGGTGGGTGAGTCCTGTGGCTAGGGCGATGGGTATCCAGGTTGGGAGTGGGTGGGAGGTGGGGGTGGGGGGTGGTGAGTGGGTTGCGTAGGCGGTGGCGAGGTTTTCGATGTCGGTGATGGTGGGGTGGGGGGTGGTGAAGTCAGGGAAGGCGTCGTTGAGTGTGGTGGTGGCTTGAGTGCGGGTGAGGCCGTGGGTGATGGTGCCTAGGACGAGGCCTAGGTGGGTTCCTGAGAGGGTTCCTGCTGCGCGGTCGGTGTAGTCGGGTGTGGTTCCCACGTGTTTGGCCTTTCTTTTGGCGTGCAGATTCCAGGATGCCGTGTTGGGTGGGGTTGGGTTGGTTTTTGCGGTGGGGTGGGTCTCAGGCGGTGGTGTGGCTGGTCGATCGATAGGTGAGTGTTTGTTGTGGAGTTGTTTGGGGGGTGTGTTGGTGGTGTTGGTGGCGCTGGGGGCTGGTGTGGTGGTGTTGGTGGGGGTGTTTTTGGTTATGGGGTGCGGGCGGTGGGGGTGCCCAGTGGCGGGTTTGTGTTGGGTGGGCCTTTCGCGGCGGTTGCGGTGGCGACGACGGGGTTGAATTCGCATGAGGATCGGGTTGTTGAGGTGGCGGTGGTGCGTTTTGGGGGGCCGGGTGGGCAGGTGTCTGCGTGGTCGAGTGTGGTGAATCCAGGTGTGGAGGTGGGTGGTTCGTCGTTGCATGGGTTGGGTGCTCGGGAGGTGGCGGATGCGCCGGGTTTTGTGGATGTGGCGGGGGCTTTGGTGGCGATGTTGGGTGGGGCGGTGGTGGTGGCGCATAACGCGGAGTTTGTGGAGGAGGTGTTGCGGGCGGAGTTTTTGCGGGCGGGGTTGTTGGCGCCGAGTGTGCCTGCGGTGTCGTTGGGGAGGTTGTCTCAGTTGGTCGTGGATACGCCGAATCATCGGTTGGGGACAGTGGCGGCGCGGTTGGGTACGCGGCATCGGCCGGATGGGTCTGCTGTGGCGGAGGCTGCTGCGGTGTGTGAGGTGGCGAGTGTGTTGTTGCCGGGGCAGATGGGGCGTGTGGTGTTTCCGGTGCCGGTGTTGCCTGAGGTTTCGCGGGAGGCGGTGGCGGGCGTGGGCAGGCCGCGGTCGGCGTTGCCGCCTGCACCGGTGGTGGATGGCTGGTTGACGCAGGTGATGCGTTCGATGTCGGTGGGGGTTGTTGAGCTACATGATGCGCGGGCTGCGGCGTATACCGATGCGTTGGTGACGTTGTTGTCGCGGGGGCGTGTTGTTTCAGATGAGGTGCGGTTGTTGAATCGTTCGGCAGTGCGTTCAGGGTTTTCGGCAGAGGCGATTCGGGGGACGTTGGAGCGGTTTTTGGAGTTGGTGCGGCAAGCGGCGTTTGCGAATGTGGAGGTGTTGAAGTCGGGGCATGTGCGTCATTTGAGGGCGTTGGCGGTGTCGGTGGGGGTGCCGACGTATTTTGATGATTTGATTCCGCCGCCTGCTCCGGTGGCGCCTGTGCCGGGGTCGGGTTCGTTTGCTCGGCCGGTGCGTAAGCCGTTGCCTGCGTTGCCGGTGGAGCGTGGGCCGCGGTGTGGTCGGTGTTTGCAGGTGGGGCATTGGGCTTCTGCGTGTCCGCGGCGTGGTGTTGGTGGTGTGGGGAGAGTGGATCCGGTTGATCCGGTGTGAGTTGTGATGGTTTTAGCGGTTGAGGAGGGTTTCTAGGACGGTGATGGTGCCGTGTTCGGTGTTGGGGGGTGCGATGTAGTTGGCGCGTTGGATGATTTCTGGGTGGCCGTTGGCCATAGCGAAGGAGAGCTCGGCGGTGTCGAGCATGTCGGCGTCGTTGAAGTAGTCGCCGAATACGAGTGTGTGTTTTCGGTCGATTCCGAGTGTTTTTTGGAGTTCTTGAACGGCGAGTCCTTTGTGTACTCCGTGGGACATGACGTCGATCCAGTTGGGGCCGGAGATGACGACTTGGTGTGTGTGGAGTAGGGGGTCGAAGTGGTGGGCGATCTCTTCGGCTGGGCCGAAGTCGAAGATGGCTACTTTGAGGATGTCGTCGTCGATGGTGTGGAGGTCTTCGACGAGTTCGAGGGCGGCGTAGTAGACACGGCATTGGTCGAGGAATGGCTGGTGGTTCCATTCAACGTAGGCGGAACGTTTTCCGCAGACGACGGCGCCGAGGCGGTGGCCTTTTTCGTGGGTGTTTCGCACGATGTTGATGGCGGTGGTGACGATGTTGTGGTCGAGGGTGACTGAGGAGATTTCTTCGTCGCCGTGGACGACGTAGGCGCCGTTTTCGGCGATGGTGTAGAGGTTGTCGCCGGCGGGGGCGAAGAGTTCGCGGAGAGTGGCAAGTTGTCGTCCAGAGGCGGGGGCGAAAGCGATGCCGCGTTCGCGCATGCTGGTGAGGATGTTCCAGAAGGTGTCGGGGATGTTGCCGTTGTTGTCTAGGAGTGAGCCGTCCATGTCTGCGACGACTAGAGCGGGTACGAGGTGGGTGGGGACGTCGTGGACTGTGCGGCGTCCTTGTGCCCAGGCTGGGGTGTTGGCGCTTGTTGTCTGTGTTTGCTCAGACTGGTTGTTCATTCATGCCGCCGTTCGTTGAGGGTGTGGAGGTGGTGGGGTGTTGCATCCAAGGCTACGACGTGGTTGTTTGGCAGCTGGTTGGGGGTGCGGGTGGGATGTTTGTAGGGGAATAAAAATGAGCCGGTTCCTGTGGGAACCGGCTCATTTTTATGGCGGTGGCGGTGGGATTTGAACCCACGGAGGAGTTGCCCCCTCACGCGCTTTCGAGGCGCGCTCCTTCGGCCGCTCGGACACGCCACCGCGAACTACGTTAAACGAGAGAGCCCCGTTCGGCGAAATCCGTTGCGTTCAGGTTTCTCCAGTGGTGGGTGTGCTGGATCATCGTCGTGCTTCGAAGAAGGTGGTGAGGAGGTGGGCGCATTCGTGGGCGTAGAGGCCACCGATGGTTTCGATGCGATGTAGTGCGCGTGGGTCTCGGGGTAAGTCCCATACTGACCCGCAGGCGCCGGCCTTGTCGTCCCATGCTCCGAAGACGATGCGGGCGATTCTGGCTGACATTGCTGCGCCCGCGCACATGACGCACGGTTCGAGGGTGACCACGAGTGTGCATCCGTCTAGGCGGCCGGAGTTAATTGTTTTTGCCGCTGCGGTGAGCGCAACGATTTCGGCGTGCCCCGTCGGGGTTTTCTCAAGTTCTCTTGTGTTTCTACCGTGTCCGAGGATTTTTTGGTTTTGATCCAGGACGAGAGCACCAACTGGAATATCGCTGTGTGCAGCAGCTTTTCGGGCAAGTTCTAGGGCTGTGCGCATGGCGGCATGGTCAGCGAGTGCTGCTGTGAAACCTGTGGGTTCTTCCCCTACGGGTTGTGGGGTTTCTTCGGGTTTCATGGCTTCCCCTCTCGTGCCGAGCTCACACCCAACCGTCGACTCCCCGTACAGTTTCGACCATGCAGGTACACGTGGCCGACCACCCGCTCATCAAGCACAAGCTCACTTACTTGAGGGATCGACGTACTGATTCCCCTACGTTCCGTCGTCTCGCTGAGGAACTGGTGACGCTGCTGGCCTATGAGGCGACGCGGCATATCCGGACAGCTCCGATGGAAATCAATACCCCTGTGACCAGCACTATCGGTGTGCGTTTGGCAGATCCTAAGCCTGTTCTGGTCCCGATTTTGCGGGCTGGTTTGGGGATGCTTGAAGGCATGGTGCGCATTCTGCCGACGGCTGAGGTTGGGTTCCTTGGGATGGTGCGCGATGAGGAAACGCTCGATGTGAGTGCTTACGCGAACCGTTTGCCTGAAAACCTTGAGGGTCGTCAGGTTTTTGTCGTGGACCCGATGCTAGCGACGGGACACACGCTGGTGATGTCGATGGACTTCCTGCGTGCTCGTGGCGCCAAAGACATTACGTGCGTCTGTCTTATCGGCTCCCCTGAGGGATTGGAGCTGTTGAAGGAGTATGGCGCTAAGGCAGAGGGCGAGGCAGATATCAAGATCGTCTTGGGTGCGATCGATGAGAAGTTGGATGAGAACGGCTATATCGTTCCTGGTCTCGGTGATGCTGGTGATCGTCTTTACGGGGTGGTTCATCACGGCAGCTGACCGGTTTTCCACATATTCTTTGCGTTCTTTGCGCTGTTTTTAACACCCCGTGACCCGCAGAGAGAGACATTTCGCTGATATGTCGGTGGCGCCTTGTCGTGAGGCGAGTCGCCCCGTCTTGTCAGGTTTCTATGTGTTTGCATATATCGAAAAGAATTTCGGCCCGGCTTTTTACGTATTTGAGCCGGCGCTGTTGAGTGTCTCTCCCTCACCCCTCTCGAGAGTCAAGGACCGACTGTGCACATCGACTGGAAAAAAGTCCTCTGGTGGCTGTTCATCATTTTCATTGTGTATTCGATCTTTACTTCACCGAATCAGTCCGCCGAAGTTGTGCGGGCGCTTTTCGACATCATCATCAACGGTTTCCGGGCGTTGAGTGAGTTTTTGCAGGGTGTGATGCGTCGCTGATAGCGCGGCTGGGTTATGGGCTCTGAGGCGCAGGTTCTTCAGCGAGAACGAGGCCTTCGTCATGCTTCGGCTTTTCTTCTCGATGATGAAGAAGTGGTTCTTGCCACGAATATGCACTGGGTGAATATTGCTGAGCCTGTTGCCACGGTGGTGCTGTCGTTGCTGGTCTGTGTGTGGTTTAACGCCACTAACAGTTCCTCGGCGGGTGATTTGCTGTGGTGGGCGTGGTTTGCCGTGTTGGCTCGATGGGCTTGGCGGTGGTTTGAGTGGCGGAGGCAGTGGTTTATCTGCACTGATCAGCGATTGTTACTTATCACCGGTATTTGGGTACGTAGCGTGGCCATGATGCCTTTGGGCAAGGTGACCGATATTAAGTACAACCGTTCGGTGCTGGGTAGGTTGCTGGGATTTGGTGATTTCCGGTTTGAGACGCCGGGGCAGGATCAGGCATTTGATCATGTGCATCCGTTGCCTCAGCCTGATGATTTGTATCGGAAAATTATCAGGCAGTCGATGGGTGATGGCTCTGGTAAGAAAAATCGGAGTTCGCAGGTTTCGGGTGAGGGTGTTCCCGCCGCTGAGGGGGGCGGCGATGATGGCCCTGCTTTTGAGATCGGGTATGAGGATGTGACTCCGATGCATCCGATTGTTCCGCCAACTCAGCCGATTACTGAGCCGTTTGAAGTTCCTTCGCAGTGGCGGCGTGTGCCACGTGAGGACGATGTTCCTGCGGGGTCTCGGCGGGCTCATCCGGATGTTCCGGTTGTGTCGGATCCGATTATCTCTGGTGAGAGCAGATCTGGTGTTTTTGAGCAGATTGAGCCGGGTGAGGGACCGGTTTTGAAGAAGTACGGGCGGCGGCGGAAACGCTGAGGTTTGGTGTGGTTATTCGAGACGCCCGGGGGTGGGTCCTGTTTTGCCGATGACTGAGCCGTCGTCGGGAACGCTGGGGAGACGTTCGTCTGTATTGATGCTGGGTCTGGCCTCTTCTTCGGCGTTGTTAGCGGCGAGGTCGGCGAGGTGTTGTTCGTGTTCGCGTTCTTGTTCCGCGCGTTCTTCGGGGGTGAGGAGTCTTCGGGGGGTGAGGAGTTGGTAGAAGCCGAGAGCGTTTCCCCAGTAGTCGGAGAAGTTTGCGAATGCGACGACGTCGGGGACGGTGACGACATCACCAATGGGTACTTCGGCGGTGCGCATGCGTTCGGCGGCTGCTTCAACGTCGGCTACTTCGAGGCGGACACGGGCGTTGTTGGCTCCGGGACGGTCGTGACCGGTGGAGAGTTGCAGCCATGTTCCAGGGCTGATTTGCCATTCGAGGAAGTCATCCATGGGGGCGGTGTCGGGGCCACGTCCAAATACGCGCGTGTAGAAGTCGAGTACCTCGTTTGTATCGCCTGCGTTGATGGCGATGGTCATGCCGGTGAGGTCGCTCATGTATTCAGGGTAGGGCGCGCAGGGCGTAACGCATTGTTGTGTTGCCGACAGGGCGCGTCGGATCGCCTGTGGGGGCGCCGATCGTGATGATGCAGGATCGGCGCCGCAGCGGGGATACTCAGGCGCGTTCGAGTTTCCAGTGCTGGTTTTTTTCGTTGGCTGGTTCTTGTTGAGTGGGGCGTCCGTTTGTGTTGGCCAGGGCGAGTCCGCTGAATCGGGAGCGGATGCTGTAGGTGCCCCCGGGTGTGGAGTGGATGTGCCAGCGGCGCCGGCTTCCAGCGGAGTCGACGGTGGTGGGGGCGTATGTGGTGGCGTCTACAGGCACGCCGATCTGTCCTCGGCCGTCGTGGAGGGTGAGCATAGTTGCGCTGTCGGTGTGGCGGATGTGGTAGGTGAAGTCTTCTAGCCGTTCGATGGTGAAGGTGTCTTTTGCGCCTGCTTTGTCGGTGAGGGTGCCGTTTTTGACGGTCAGGCCGTTGCCGTTGGCTGCATTGACGATTCGATATTTTCCTGGGTCAGGTCGGGTAGTGGCGGTGTGGTAGTAGGTGCGCAGGTAGTCGATGTGGAAGGCTGCGGGGAGGAATTGGGGGTTGGGCGCACCAAGGTGCCCTTCGAGGCTGAGGACGGCGTGGCGGGACATGCGTGCCATGGAGGGGTGGGGGGCTGGGGTTTCCCAGGCGAGTTTGCGGTCGAAGTAGAACCGGAGTTTGCCGTCGCGGCGTTCGAGTCCGTAGGTGTGGTAGGCGGCGCTGATGTCGGGCAGGCCTGTTTCGTAGTTTTTTCCTCCGTGGGCGATGTGTCCGGTGGATGCCCACGTATGGGTGGCCATGTTCATTTGGGAGAAGGAGAAGGTCTCCATGATGTCGATTTCGGGGTGGGGGTCGGCGCCGGTGAGGAGGCGGTCAACGTGGTCGTGGTTGGAGGATTGGAGCCAGATTGCGGATAGGACGTTGGCTCGGCGGTCAAGTGCGCGGGCACGGAATTCAACGAGTGTGCATACGCCGGGTAGGTCGAAGGTGGATTCGACGGCGCCAAAGGAGTAGCTGTTTCCTTCGCGTTTAGCGCTCAGCTGTAGGGCGCCGTTGGCGAAGGTGACGTTGTTGTCGTTGAAGGTGCCGGCTTTGGAGGTGGGGTACCACAGGCCGCGTTTCCAGCGGCCGGAGCTGGAGGAGTTTGCGAAGTTATCGCTCAGGGCGGGGATGAGCGTCCACTCTGGGCCGATTTGCGCGGGAGGGGGGCTTGTTGGGGTGCTGGGTTTGGGTGGGTTGGCTGTGGCGGTGCTTAGTCCGGTGAGGCTGGCTCCGAGGGTCATGGCTCCAGCGATGAGGGTGCGTCGGGTGATGTGTCGTTTGTGGCTCATGGTGTTCCTCTGTGATGTGAGCGTTGAGTTAGGCAAGGAGTGGGGCGGCGTGAAGGAGGTACGCCTGAGGTGGGGCCACCGGGTTGGTGTGGCCCCACCTCAGGCGTAAAAGTTGGGTTGGTGGGAAGCAGTCAAGGCGATGGACATATGCATGAATCTGCTTGTGCTGCAGCTTTTCCCAGGGAAGCTAGTTTAAGCCGGTTGTGTGGCTGGCTTGGCTGGAGGGCTGGGTTTTCGGCCAGAGGCAGATGTGCGAGGGGGGCTTGTTGCTGCTGTGCTTTTTCCTTGGGGTGGAAAGCACTTTGCACTGATTCAGGTAGTCGGGTTTTTGGTGAATGAGCAACGCCTGAAATCTGCACTTTTCATGAGTGCTACCTGAGCGACATATCACCGGGTGGGTACCACGTAACCCACATATTTGGGTGATCTCAGTACCGGATTACGAATATACGCAGTTTGCCAAGACCTTATTTGAGGCTGCAAACAGCTCCCCAACTGCAATAACAACTCAGATGCCGGGGGTTTGTGTTTGATTGAAACGCTTGGGAAAAGCACCCACATGTGGGGCCCTGGGCTTTCCTGCGCTGCGGCGTAATGTTCCGGCTTGAAAGGGAGTTGGGGGGATGTTGAAGACCGCCTGGGACCCTCATGCCACCCGATCGGGGAGGGCATACACCTCACAGATCCTCGTAGGAGTACATGTGCGTCGAACCATTGCAGCGACAGCAGCCGGAGCACTTCTTCTCGCCGCCTTGCCGGCATCAGCCGGGCATGCGTCAACTAATCAGGGTGAAAACCTCACCGCTGAGCTCGCCGTATCTGTGATTAAGAATTATCAGGAAAACCGAACAGCTACCGCCACCGCGGAACAAAAATCACAGCAGGCTCTACCGACGAACCGGTACTCGCAAGAGGCTTTGAAGAGCCTCAACCAAGATAAGAACGAAATTGGTCAGCTGAAGCAGAACACTGACAGCGACAAGATGTTCGACCGCAGCACGGTGGATGTGAAGGTCGATGGAATCAAGACCAACGGTGACACAGCCACCGTGAACACCACAGACACCACGCGTTTGAAGCTGCGTAACCCCAACCAGGGCGTGGGTGATTACGCATCGGAATCTCGTCAGCGCTGCTACACGTTTAAGCGAGTGAACGGCACATGGCAGCTGGAGGGGGCAAAAGAAAATGACAACATGACCCCAGAGCAGCGCCAGATGGCTGGCCCTGCAGCAGCCGATGTGCTGGGGCAGCTTCCTTCTAAGCCTGCTGGCACTGCGAAGAAGTTCAAAGGCAAGCCTGACTCTCCTGAGATTGTTGCCAAGCTAGCCAAGATTCCGGGCCGAGCAGATAAAACCCCAGGAAATAAGCCGAGCAAGCCTGGCAACGATGGCCAAAAGCCAGGTGAAAAGCCAAGCGAGAAGCCAGGTGAAAAACCAGGAGACAAGCCTGGTGAGACGAGCAGTGTCTACGACCGTAAGAAAGCGGTCGCGTATGCCTGGAAGCACGTGTACTTCCACAACAAGAAGCAGTACCCGACGTGGCGCAACGTGGACTGCACCAACTTTGTATCGCAGGTTTTGAATGCCGGTGGATGGTCGAACGTTCCGGGTGCATTTAGCAGCGATAAGGCTTGGTACTTCAAGGGTGGTACTCAGAACCCAAGCCCCCAGTCGGTGAAGACAAGCTTGAGCTGGATTAACGCCTCGAAGTTGGGTGACTTCATGCGCGCTAACCCGGATCGGGCTGTGATGTTCCGTGATCCGGCAAATGCCAAAGTTGGCGACATCGTGCAGTTCAAGTGGTCGAAGAACAACCGTATTAGCCACAGCGCTGTGGTGACTGGTGTTACTGCCTTCGGGTTGCTAGTGACCTACCACTCTGCTGACAAGCTGAACCAGCCGCTCAACGCAATCATGCGTCACGACCCGAATGCTGAGGTCTTCTTCTACTCCCCGCGCTGATCCGTGCCAGGAATAAGCTAGCAAGTAATTATTTTGAGGGGCTGGGCCGTTGATACGGCCCAGCCCCTCAATGCGAGCCTGTATTTCTCGACTTGTCGCTATACAACGATTGGCGAGCAGGTGCATCAAAACAAAAAAATCGGAACCGATGATCGGTTCCGATTTACTGTGGCGCACCCGTAGGGATTCGAACCCCAAACCTTCTGATCCGTAGTCAGATGCTCTATCCGTTGAGCTACGGGTGCTTGTCGCTCGCAACAAGGAAGACATTACTCGAGTTGAGCGGAAAAGACCAAATCGAGTGACCAGCAAACCCTGAATCCGCACCTACATGCCTGCCACCAGCAAAAACATCACAAAGAAAAACCCAGAAACCGACCCGCATGCCCGCCACCACTTCCATCAACAGCGGCACGCTCACCTCTCATCCATGCTGCAACAGTTCACCCGACTGAAGGCCTTATTCCTGCCACCTGTCCCGAAACCTCCAAAACCCAAAGGCCCGAAACTTTTTGATGAGCAAAAAGTTTCGGGCCTTTGATGTGGCGGAGGTGGAGGGATTTGAACCCTCGATGGGGTTTAACCCCCAAACCCGCTTAGCAGGCGGGCGCCATAGACCGGACTAGGCGACACCTCCACGCATATGACACTTACCAGGCAAGAAAACTCTTACCTGCGTCTGCATCACAGCACCACCACACTACCCGCCAAGACACCCCAAACTCAAAACGAGGCACACACTCACCAAAACCTCTCACCACGGGGCACACCAACCGGCTTCAGCCCAGAGTTCGTATACATTCATCCACCCTGCCGCCGGAATTCCACACGTACAGTTACACGTTGCAGAAGACAGCGGACGGCAGAATAGACGAATTCACCCCCAAGATCTCCTCAAACCGGCAAGACAGGAAACGATGACGGAAACCCCGAGCGTGCGTCAGACGGTAATTCCCCGCCCTGCGGCACAGCCCCGCCGCCTACGCACCTTCATGACACGAATCCTGGCAGGAACCATCCTTCCCGGTGCCGGACTCATGCTCAGCGGCCGCACCCTCGCCGGGGGCCTATTCCTCAGCTTTTTTGTCCTGGGCATCGTCGCAAGCGCCCTAACAGCCATCGCTATCGGCCCCACCAAAGCCGCAATTCTCGTAGCCACCAACCCCACCCTCCTTATACCTCTAGCCATCGCAGCAGGAATCTTCATCCTCCTGCTCATCGCAAGCCTCATCTGGACCGCCGACCTCAACTGGCCCTCACCAGCAGGACGCACCAAAAAAGCCCTCGCAGGGCTGACAGCGTTCCTTCTCATCGCGGCCCTCATCGCCCCCACCGCACGAGCCATGCAATATGTCTTCATCACCTCAAACCTCGTCGGTAACGTCTTTTCCGCATCAGCTCCTAAAGGAAAAGAAGTAGGCATCGGCAAAGACCCCTGGGCCGGGATCCCCCACGTCAACGTGCTCCTCGTCGGCTCTGACGCACAAAAAGACCGCCCCGGCGTACGCACCGACTCAATGATGATGGCCAGCATCGACACCCAAACCGGAGACACCCTGCTGGTCTCCATACCCCGCAACCTCGAAAACGCACCCTTCCCCAGCAGCAGCCCTCTAGCCAAAATTCACCCCAATGGCTTCCGCTGCAAAGAAGACTGCCTACTCAACGAGGTATGGACAGAAGGCGAAGAACACGCACACCTCTATCCCGGCGATCCACGCCCTGGCCTGACAGCCCTCAAAGAGTCCATCTCCGAAATCACTGGGCTCACTCCCGACTACTCCGTTGTCATCGACATGAAAAGCTTCCAAGCACTCGTCAACGCCATGGGCGGTGTCGACATCAACGTCAAACACCGCATCCCCATTGGCGGAGAAGTCACCAACGGCAATATCGTCCCCGGATCCATCAAAGGCTGGATAGAACCCGGCGTACAACATCTCGACGGCTATCACGCCATGTGGTATGCCCGCGGCCGCGCCACCACCGACGACTACAACCGCACCGCACGCCAACGCTGCATGGTCAACGCCCTCGTTAAACAAGTCGACCCATGGACGATGATCGACCGTTTCCCCCAAGTTGCAGCGGTCATCAACGAACACATCCACACCGACGTACCCCAAGACCACCTACCCGCCTGGGCAGATCTCGTCGAAAAAATGCAAAAAGGAAAAATTCGCAGCTTCGGCCTCAACGCATCAAACACAAACGTGGCAAACCCGGACTACCGACACATCCGCGAAATGATCCAGGCATCCATGTTCGGGCAGCCTCTGCCCACCCCCACCTACACTGACGGCCGCGCCGTCCCACCAGCCTTCCGTAGCCGTCCAACACCCACACCCACCCCAGAAAACAGCATCAGCGCCCCCTCCAACACCACACCTGCCCCAGCCACTCCCACCGTTGAGGACGCTACAGACGCTGACGCAGCAGCAGCCTGCTAAACCGCCTTCTGCTCGCTTCTACCCCACCACCAACGCGCCCCAGCCAACGCCATCACTGCCACGGCAAAAACACCAACCCACTTGGCATAAAAAGTAATCAACGGCAGTGCTGACTCTCCCAATGCAACACCAGCAGCAAAAAAGCTCACTTGCGTCACCACCGCTGCCACGACATCCACCACGACAAATACCCACAACCGCACCCGCGACTGCCCCAGCAATGCATAAATCAACTCACGCGGCAGCGGCAACGGGACATATGCAAGCGCAACCGCCAAAACGCGATACCGACGCACCACCACCTCAGCCCGTTCCACTCGTTTCACTGCCCGCGGTGAGCCTCCCGCCAGGGTGATCATCACTTTCTCACCCCACAGCGCACCCGCCCACCAATACACCCAGTGAAACTTCATGATCGAAACAATGCTCACCACCAATGCCAGCAACCACGGCTCACCCCGACCAGCCGCAAGCACCCCCAAAGCAACCAGTGCAGTACGCGAACCAGTCAACATCGCCAATACTGCAGGCGACAACGCCAACAGCACCGGCCTGGCAAGCAGCGAAACCACCTGGTAAACAGCCACTACCGACAGCGAAATCCCACATAACGCCGCTGCCCATCCCGAGTGCCCCTCAAAACGAAACTTCACCCGCATAACCTGCCTCCCTCACAGGCGCCCCCACACATACGGATGCCCCACACACAACAATGCCCGGTCAGCTGCGCAAAGCGCAGCCACCGGGCATTGTCTACGAACGCGCCGTCACAAACGGCACGAACGAGAAAGATCAGTCAGATCAGAGCGGCTGAACGTTGTCGGCCTGGGGACCCTTGGGGCCCTCAGTGACTTCGAACTCCACACGCTGCGCCTCTTCGAGGGAGCGGAAACCGTTCGTCTGAATAGCCGAGTAGTGCACGAAGACGTCGGGGCCGCCGCCGTCCTGGGCGATGAAGCCGAAGCCCTTTTCAGCGTTGAACCACTTGACGGTACCCTGTGCCATGGGAAAAACCTCATTTACTGGTGGCCGGAAGACCTCGCACTGCGCGAGGTCGAGGCTGCCGAACCATCCCACGAAGGGCCACTAGCCCTGCGTGCAAAACAAACACCGAAAACCAGAATCCAGACTTACCCGGAACCGGGGAGTCGATGTCACCGTGCAAAACTGCTTGGAACATTGCTTGGAACTGCTCTTGCAACCAGTTTCAGCCTAGCACGCACCAGTCTGACAACAGTAGATCTTCGATCTATAGATGTTCTTCGTGGCGCCAGACAACCAAGAACACGCTGAACACGCCGCGACACACCCACCCCACTCCCCCTCAGCGAGAAGCCGCCTCAGCTTTGGCATGCGGCGAAACAATCCCCCCAGAAATACCCCGGCAACCACATGAAGTCCCATGGCTAATTTCACCTGCAAGCCGGATCGTGCGCCCAGGCACTTCCGGCTGTTGCAAACGACGCAACAACAACTGCACTGCACGAGCCCCTAGGGCGTAGCACGGCTGCGCAATCGTCGTCAGGTGCGGAGTCAACAAGTCACCCCACGGAAATTCATCGAAACACACCAAGGCCATGTCATCAGGAATCCGCATACCCGCCTGGCGCAGCGCCCGCACCGCACCAATACTCATCGCGTCATTCGAGACAAAAACAGCAGTCGGAGCAGTCCCGGCGGGCATCGCCAGCAGATGCTGCATCGCTTTACGGCCATCATGCTCAGTCGAACCACCATTGACCATCAGCGACTCATCCACTGGAACACCGCGACGCTTGTGAGCTAGCAGATAGCCATCCCTACGCTCCGCAGACGTCGCCAACCCAGCCATACCGTCAATAAAACCGACCCGCGTATGCCCAATCTGCAACAGATGATCGACGATCGCTGCTGAGGCTTGCTCGTTCTCCACACACACCTGATCAACATCAAGATCCTGATGGCGATCAACCACAACAAACGGCGTGTCATGCTCATTCAACAAACGCAACGCAGTCCCCGTCCATGACGGGCTGGGCATGATGATCATTCCGGCCACGTGATGAGCAAGCAGGTTCGCAATCACACGTCCTTCACGCTCAGCATCATCACGGGTATCGGCAAACAGCAACTGCATCCCGTGACGCAGCGCCTCTTCCTCAATACCGGCGACAAGTTCCTGGCCATAAATGCTTGCCAGAAACGACATGGCCACACCGATGGTTGTCGTAGACCCCGCGGCCAGCGACCGGGCCACCGGACGATGGGTAAACCCCACCTTTTCCATTGCCTCCAGCACCAGTCGCTTAGTCTCCGGTGCTACAGGTCGAGTACCGTTAACGACGTGGGATACGGTGCTGACCGACACGCCCGCCTCGCGGGCCACAGTTGTCATCGTCACGGAACCCATGCACATATGGTTGCGCAATTTTTTGCTTTTGTGCCACTCCTGTGAGCATCCACAGCCCCGCAGGACACAACACCACGCATCCCCCCACAGCGGAACCTCAGGAAGAGAAGAGCATCAGCCCCCTCTCGCAGGAAGCTGACGCCCTCTTTCACTCACACCTTGCTCACACGAAACACGTGCAGAACTACGCGGAGGGCGTGGGATTCGAACCCACGAGGAGCTTGCACCCCTAACGGTTTTCAAGACCGTCGCACTAGGCCACTATGCGAGCCCTCCAACACCGAAACGAACAGTCGCGGCGTACAAACCCAACGTTACCTGAACACAGCCGAGAGCCAACCCTCGAACCCGCCAAATAACTCAAAGGCAGTACACCACGACCTTCCCGTCCACAGAATCAGTCCAAAATATCTTCGAACAACACCGTCGACAGGTAGCGCTCACCAAAACTGGGAATCACTACAACAATCAACTTACCCGCATTCTCTGGGCGCGACGCAACCTCATTCGCTGCAGCAAGCGCCGCACCAGAAGAAATACCCACCAACAGCCCCTCATCTGTAGCTGCCTTACGCGCCCACTGCACCGACGTCTGAGCATCCACGTCGATGATCTCGTCATACACGCCACGATCCAACGTCTCAGGCACAAAATTGGCCCCTAGGCCCTGGATCTTGTGCGGCCCAGCCTCTCCACCATTAAGAATCGGTGACTCTGCAGGCTCCACCCCGATCACCTGGACCCCAGGCTTGCGCTGCTTCAGCACAGAGCCGACACCCGAAATCGTCCCGCCAGTCCCGATACCCGCAATGAAAATATCCACCTCACCATCAGTGTCACTCCACACCTCCTCAGCCGTCGTCGCCGCGTGAATAGCCGGATTCGCAGCATTCGCGAACTGGCGAGCTAGAACCCCACCACGCTGGTCCGCGATCTCATTGGCCTTCTCCACCGCTGCCTTCATGCCACCCGCACCAGGTGTCAACACAAGCTCAGCGCCGTACGCGCGCAACAGCGCCCGACGCTCTTTAGACATCGTCTCTGGCATCGTCAACACAACGTCATACCCGCGCGCCGCACCCACCATTGCCAACGCGATACCGGTGTTACCCGACGTCGCCTCAACGATCGTGCCCCCCGGCTTCAACTCACCCGACTTTTCCGCCGCGTCGATGATTGCCACACCGATACGGTCTTTCACTGAATTCGCCGGGTTATAGAACTCCAATTTCGCAGCCACGGTCACGCCCGCAGCCTTGGCATCAAAGATGCGGTTGACTCGCACCAAAGGCGTACGACCAACCAGTTCCGTAACGTCGTTATAGACAGCCATGCCAACCCCTCCTTCAGACGAGGCTCACAGCCTCACTCCCCTACGCCTGGCGGCGACATAACGACAGTCACCACCAGACAACTGTTTACGTTATGGCATAACAAACACTGGCTTATAAATAGTTCCGGTTATCGCCCCAAAAAATGACGCACGACAAACACGGCCACCCCGCACCCCATCGGAACAGGACTCACACACTGAAACCTTCCCAGCCAACCCACCCCAACCAACACGCCTCAGAAACGCACAAATCTCTCAAAAGAACGACTCGGCGTCGGCCCACGCTGCCCCTGATAGTGCGAACCTGTAGACGCCGACCCATACGGGTTCTGCGCAGGAGAAGTCAGCTGGAAGAAACACAACTGACCAATCTTCATGCCCGGCCACAACTTAATCGGCAACGTCGCAACATTGCTCAACTCCAGCGTGATGTGCCCCATGAATCCAGGATCAACAAACCCTGCCGTCGCATGCGTCAACAACCCCAAACGCCCCAACGACGACTTACCCTCCACGCGCGCGGCCACATCATCAGGCAACGTCACCGATTCAAAAGTCGACCCCAAAACAAACTCACCAGGGTGCAGCACAAATGGCTCCCCCTCCTCCACCTCCACCAACCGCGTCAACTCAGGCTGGTCCGCCCCCGGATCAATGAACGGGTACTTGTGGTTATCAAACAACCTAAAAAACCGGTCTAGCCGCACATCAATACTCGACGGCTGCACCATCCCCACATCCAACGGATCGATCTGAACCCGACCCGACTCCAACTGAGCACGAATATCACCGTCTGAGAGCAACACAACACAAGGCTAGGTCACCCCCACACCCACTCCCAGAAAAAACAACCACCCAAAACGCGACAAACATTGCTACTCAATCCCACTCAACAAAAGCATCAACCAGTCGATGGGAGAAAGTGCGCGCGCACCGCGCCGCCAGGACACCCCCGAGTCCTGCCCCCGCCACCGATTGGAACTACATGCCTTCCCGCACCACACTCGCTCTGGCCACCGCACTAAGCCTCACGGCCGTCACCTCCCTGGGGGCCACCTCCACCGAAGCCGCCAGCCACACCAACAGCGCCAGCCCCATCATCCGCACAGCAGCCCCCAACCCCGCCCTAGCCAAAGCCCTCAACGGCGCAGCCAGCAGCCGGTACCTTCGAGGAAAACTCTCCGGATACGTCACCGACATCTCCACCAACACCCGCATCTGGAACCACAACGCCACCATCAAACGCCTGCCCGCATCAACCCAAAAACTCATCACCGCCCTGACCGTCCTCGACGCCATCCCCAACGGCACCCAACTCATCACCACCACCACACAAAGCACCGCCAAACCAACCAACATCTACCTCAAAGGCGCAGGCGACCCCACCCTGACCTCCGAGCGACTCACCACCCTTGCCCAACGCACAGCGGCCGCCCTCAAAAACAAAAAACACACCAGCATCAACCTCTACGTCGACTCCTCCGCATTCCCAGCCCCCACTAACGCCTCAGGCTGGAAAACCAGCTACGTCCCCACCGAGGTACAACCCGTCCGCGGCCTGACCCTCTACGGATACAAAGGCACCGACAACGACCTCGCCGCCGGACGCGCCCTAAGCAAAGCCCTCACCGCCAACGGCATCACCGTCAAAACCCTCTCCCGGGCAACCGCCCCCGCAGCCAGACAACAACTCTCAGCATCCTGGTCAGCCTCCACCTCAACAATGGTCGCCACCATGCTGAACACCAGCAACAACACCTACGCCGAATATCTCCTGCGCCAAGCAGCAGCAACCCGCGGGACACTGCCCACCTGGAACGCCGCCACCGCAAACGCCCACAAATCCCTCACCAAATACCGCATCAACACCACCGGCCTGACCATCAAAGACGGATCTGGCCTCTCCCGCGGCACCCGCATGCCCGTCGCCACCCTCACCGGAACAATCCGCACACTGCACAGCAAACCCAGCATGAACACTGTCGCCTTCGACATCAGCGCCATGCCCCGCGCAGGAAGCACCGGCACCCTCGCCAACCGCTTCGCTATCCCCAGCCAACGCTGCGCACGCAACGCCGTCATCGCAAAAACCGGCACCCTCGGTGACGTCGTCTCTCTCGCCGGAATCGCCAAAGCACGCAGCGGCCGCACCTACGCCTTCACCTTCCTCGTCAACAACGTCACCGACATCGGAGCAACCCGCATCGCCATCGACCAAGCCGCCACCACCCTCGTTGGCTGCAAGTAACCCCAATCACTGAGGCGTTCACCACCTCAACCCCGCCACGACAAAGAACACAGCAAACACACCACTAGCGTGGAACCATGACGCAGCCGAGGAACACGCCGCCACAGACAAGCACCACCGACCACCTCTGGGAACGTCCAGTCCCCAACATCGGCGACACTTCCTCGGCTGCTCAACGCGCTGAAACACTCAACGGCTGGGCCTACCCCACCAGCGCCCAAGCAGCCCTACGCGACATCATCACTTCCCGACGCGACGTACGCCGCTTCCGCCCAGACCCCCTCCCCGAAGACCTCATCCAATACATCCTCGAATCAGCCCATCTCGGCCCCTCCGTCGGACACAGCCAACCCTGGCGCTTCATCATCGTCACCGACCCCAGCACCCGCGACCACGCCGCACTCATGGCCGAACGCGCAAAAATCGCCCAAGCGCAAAACATGACCACCGACCGCGGCTCCCAACTCCTCGACCTCAAAGTCGAAGGCATCCGCGAAGCCCCCATCGGCATCATCGTCGCCTGCGACCGCCGCGCCCCAGCCCCCGGAGTCCTCGGCCGAGCAACCTTCCCCGACGCTGATCTATGGTCCTGCGCCGCCGCCATGCAAAACATGTGGCTCACCGCCCGCGCCGCAGGCCTAGGCATGGGATGGGTAACTCTCTTTCAACCCGACGAACTCGCCCAACTCGTCGACTTACCCCAGAACGTAGAACCACTCGGCTGGCTATGCATCGGCTGGCCTGACGAACTTCCCCCCAGCCCCGGCCTCGAACGACGCGCCTGGTCCAAACGCCTCCCTCTCGAACCTCTCATCATGCGAGAACGGTGGAACGGCAGCACCCCCGCACCCACTTCACACCTACACGCCCCTGACCAAAACGCACACGTAGCCACCTACGACGAGGCCGATCTCCTCCTCACCGCCCCCGGATCCCTAGGCAAACTCGACATAGCCATCAACAAAATCATCACCGCTGGACGAATCAACTTCACCACCGCAACCCTCGTCACAGCATGCGCCGACCACCCCGTACACGACCTGGGCGTTACTGCCTTCCCCAACTCCATCACGCGCGTCGTCGCCGAAGCAGGCATCGCCGGAAAAGCAGTAGGCACAACCATGGCCGCCGCCAACGGGTTTGATTCCATCATCATCGACTGCGGAGTGGGTACCAGCAGCGATTCCTCCCCCCTCACCGCCGCCGACCACATTCACCGACCCACCGGACCCCGCGGCGACATCATGCACACCGACGCCCTGACACCCCTCGACGTCGACATGCTCATCACGGCCGGCCGCACACATGGAAACACCCTCGCAGACCAAGGCCTAGTCCTCCTAGGCGAAGTTGGCCTAGGCAACACCACCATCGCTGCCGCCTTAACCGCAGCGACAATCGGCATCCCCGCGCACAAAGCCGTCGGCCTGGGAACCGCCTCTGACACCGCCATGCTCGAACGCAAAACCCACGTAGTTCGCGCCGCCCTCGAACGCATCGGCCTACCCGAAGGAAAAAAGGCCCCCGCATCTATTACCTCCGCCGAGCTACTCACCCACCTGGGCGGAGGAGAGTTCGCCTACCTCTACGGCCTGATACTCGGCACCGCCGAGAAATCTGGCATCGTCGTCCTCGACGGCCTGGCTACCTCCATCCCTGCACTACTAGCCACCCGCGAAGAACCCGGCGTCGCTGCCTACCTCGTAGCAGGACAAGCAAGCCGCGAATTCTCCCACCAGGCAGTACTCCAAGAACTTGGCCTCGAAGCCCTCATCGATGCTCGCTTCCGTGCAGGCGAAGGGGTCGGTGCCATCCTGGGAGCAACCATGCTGCTTACCGGCCTGACCGTCCGCCGCGACTCCGCTCGCACCGCTTAGACCAGTGATATGCGGCCGGGCAACAACACTGCTCGGCCGCAACACCTCACTCTTGACGTCCCTCCAGCACCGCAGTGAGTCGAGCCACCAGCGCAGCAGCAGCCTCCCGCGAAAATTCCTCGCTCGGGTGCGAATCATTCGGCGCTACCGCATAGTCGGAGCGCAACACTCCCCCAGGGGCAGCCAACCCGTAGTAATCGAACACGTGGATGTTGTCCCCCGGCTCATCCCATTCCTGCCGTACCCAGCGCGCGAACTCTTCGGCACGCGCCGCTTCCTCCGCGGTTGTGTCTTCCACGGCTCGTGGCGGCACTGTCCAGACCACAAAAGTGGTGTCAGGGTGTGCCCGCATTACCTCACGAAGTGCCATGTACTGCGCTTTAAAGTTCGGCAACGTTTTCAACGCAGAACGCACATCCCCGTCACTTTTAGCCCCAGGGGTATCCGCAGCAGCAATCTGAGCAGCAGTGAAACAGTGCTTCCAGACGATGACGTCGTACGAGGCACACAACTCATCGAGGGTTTCCTGACGAAAAAAGCGCCGCTGCCCGCGATGCTTTACCCAGGCACGCCAGTAGTCGAAAGGATCATTAGTCCACGAGTGTGGCCAGTGCGGGTATGCACCTTTGGTGATGCTGTACGCAGTACCGTGCTCGCCGTTATGCGCGGCAAGAAGTTCAGGAACACCCCCCTTCCACACGTTCTCACCAGTGCTGTGATGCAGATAAAGAATGCTGGTTCCCACAGTTCGAGGGGCCGGAACAAGTGGTTTCTGTTCGTACGAGGGATTGCGACGGCTAGCTCCCTGAACGCAGCGCAGGATGCGTCCAGCGCATTTACGGGCGCGTTGTTTGGCGTATCGAATACTGATGGCGGTCATGTCACCGGTCCTCTACTACCTCATGGCGTGGCGCTGATGCGCGGATGAGTGAGGTGACAAAGTATCGCCGCCTTTTTCCAGCGTGGATGTACCACCAGTGAGCTGGCTGTAGACTGGCGCCTGGCTTTAAACAGTGTGGAGCACTCAGTGATCGCCACATCTGCTACCGAAGAAAAACCTTCGAGATCAAGACAATCCACTGGATCGACTGGTAAGGTCTTGGAATCGAACAGGCATGCGAGTGTAGTTCAATGGTAGAACATCAGCTTCCCAAGCTGAATACGCGGGTTCGATTCCCGTCACTCGCTCGATTAAAAGGAGATCCGCACCACTGGTGCGGATCTCCTTTTACATTTGCAGAGCTTTCACCGCGCAGATGTAGTGCGAATCACCCCACGCAGACTTCTCACAGCCACCGAAACAGGCGCAAGACCAGCCTCTGGCATCGTGTCAATGGCTTCCATGATCCCGTCTAGACGAGAAAGAACATCAGCGTGGACCTGAGCCCAGGTACGCACACGTTCATGAGCATCAGCTGCATCGCCCTCGCCGGCTTCGGACTCCAGAACAACTGTGGTGATACTGCGAAGCACGTCATAAAGATCATCGCGCAGAGCCTGGCGGGCCAGGGAATCCCACCTGTTGTCACGATCGAGGGCTTCTACCCGAACAAGCAGTTCACCAACACGGATCTGGCCAAGAGCCGCATAGTAGATCGAGGCCACCTCAGCTGGGTCAACACCAGTATTCACAGCAATCTCGGCAATATCGAGCAACGAGAAAACAAAGATCAAGGCTGAAGCATCACGGGCAAGATCCTCAGGAAGACCACTATCGATGCGGGCGCAAACATCTTCGCGGAACTCATCGATTTGAGGCCCAGTAAGAAGATCCGGTACCCGATCATGCAGTGACTCCACGACGGGGGCAAAAGCCTCGATCTCGTCACCAATGTTCAAATGCGGCGGCCGGTTAGTGACAATCCACCGAACCGCTCGATCAATGAGACGCCGGAACTCTAGGTGAAGTGTGGTCTGAGCAGTGGAAGCAAGCTCATTGTCTAGCGCCTGGACACGTTCAGCGAAAGCACGCTGCCCAAACACCTCAGAGGCGATCACATACGCCGCGACGATACGTTCAACTGTGGCGTCAGTTTCTTCCTGACACCGGTGCACGAACGTAACACCACCGCGATTAACCAGGCCATTAACAAGAACATTGATGATGATGTCGCGGCGAAGCGGATGCTCAGAGAAACGATCTCCGTATCGCTCTCGTAGTGCTTTAGGGAAGTACTTCTCTACATAGCGATCAAGCCACGGGTCATCCGGCAAACGGGCGCTGCCAAGCGCGTTCTTGAGGGAGATCTTGGCGTAGCCGACAAGGACACTCATCTCAGGTGAAGTGAGGTCCTCACCACGGCTGAGACGAGCAGCGAATTCCTCGTGCGATGGAAGGAATTCGAGGCTCCGGTCAAGTTGTCCGGTTTTCTCCAAAGCGTCCATAAAGCGAGCGTGCGCTCCTGCCATAGCGGGAGCCTGCATACGCGCGTTGCCCAAAAGGACGTTTTGTTCGTAGTTATCGTGCAAGACGGCTGCGGCGACTTCCTCAGTCATGGACTCAAGGAGTTCGTTGCGCTGTTTTCGGGTGAGATCTCCGGTGCGTTCGATATCACCCAGCAGGATCTTGATGTTGACCTCGTGGTCAGATGTGTTGACGCCAGCAGCATTGTCGATAGCGTCAGTGTTGAGAAGAACGCCGTTACGAGCTGCTTCGATGCGGCCAAGCTGGCTCAAGCCGAGGTTTCCACCTTCTCCGACAACACGTGCTCGTAGTTCGTTGCCGTTGATACGGACTGCGTCGTTGGCGCGGTCACCGATTTCGGCGTTGGTTTGGGTGGTGGCTTTGACGTAGGTACCGATACCGCCGTTCCACAGGAGGTCAACGGGTGCGCGCAGGATGGCCGCGACGAGCTCGGAGGGTGTCAGTGAGCTCGTGTTTTCCAGTCCGAGCGCTGTAGCTGCTTGTTCACTGATGTCAATGCGTTTAGCGGTACGGGGGTAGATCCCCCCTCCCTTAGAGAGCAGGGCGCGATCGAAATCATCCCAGGAGGAGCGAGGAAGATCGAAGATGCGCCGCCGTTCAGCGTATGTGGCCGCTGCATCGGGAGTGGGGTCCAAGAAAATGTGGCGGTGGTCGAATGCAGCGACGAGATGGATGTGTTCAGACAGCAGCATGCCGTTACCGAAGACGTCGCCGCTCATGTCACCAATACCAACAACGGTGAAATCTTGGGTTTGAACGTTGATGCCTAGTTCACGGAAGTGACGTTGCACAGAGACCCAGGCGCCTCGTGCGGTGATACCCATTCCTTTGTGGTCGTATCCAGCTGACCCGCCAGAAGCGAAGGCGTCTTGAAGCCAGAATCCATAGTCGACGGCGATGTCGTTGGCGATATCAGAGAAGCGGGCTGTGCCTTTATCGGCTGCGACAACGAGGTAGGGGTCTTCTTCGTCATAGCGGAGCACACCTGCAGGAGTGTGAATTCCCTCGTCAGTGCGGTTGTCCGTGACATCTAGAAGGGAGGAAACGAAAAGCTTGTAAGCAGCGATTCCCTCGTTCATCCAGGCGTCACGGTCTGTCGCAGCGGGCAGACGCTTAGCGTAGAAACCGCCTTTAGATCCAGTGGGGACGATGAGGGCATTTTTGACCATTTGGGCTTTGACCAGGCCCAGAATTTCGGTGCGGAAATCTTCTCGGCGGTCTGACCAGCGCAACCCACCGCGAGCAACGGGACCAAAGCGCAAGTGGGTTCCTTCAACGCGAGGACTGTAGACCCAGATTTCTACGGCAGGAACGGGTTCGGGGATGCCAAGAATGCCTGCCGGGTGAAGTTTGAAGGCGAGGGTGTCGACGCGGCGGTGAGCGTATCGGTTGGTGCGGACGGTGGATGCAACGACGGAGTGCAAGCGACGCCAGATGGTGTCTTCATCGAGGGAGGTTACGTGAGCGATGTTGTCGATGAGTTCGCTCTCGATAGCGGTAACGGCGTCGATACGCGCTGGGTTATCGGTGCCGCCTGGGAAGGCCTCGGGGTCGAAACGGGCCTCGAAGTAGCGCAGCAAAGTGGCAGCGAGCTCGGGGTTGTCGAGGACAACTTGTTCGACGTATTGGCGGCTGAAGGTCGATCCAGCTTGGGCTATGTAGGAGGTGATAGCACGCAGCACGGCGATTTCGTCGCCAGTTAGGCCTGCTCGTAGGACGAGGGCGTTGAGTGAGTCTGATTCGGCCCGGCCTGCCCATACATCAGCGACGAGGTCTTCGAAGGCCAGAGTGGAGGTTTCACGGCTGGCGGTGACGCGTCCGGTGCCGCGGCGCCAGGTGACATTGTCGGGAATGGATAGGCCGATGTCGTAAACGTAGAAAGAGGTCCCGTCGGCGCGGTGAAGGCGGTAGGGACGTTCGTCAGTGACGCGTACGCCGGTGTCACGGAGGATAGGAACAAGGTCGGATAGAGAGACTTCTTGGCGGGCGTAGATTTTCATGCGGCGCTGGTTATTGGGTGCGCCGGGGGTTTGGTGGACAACGGGGCGGATGGAACGTTCGGGTTCGTGTTCGAAGGATTCGAGAGCCACGACATCAGCCACAGCGACGCGGGGGGCTACGTCGGCTTTGTAGACCTGATCGACCCCTCGCCCGTAGCGGGCGATGATGGCGGCGGCGGGTCCTTCGCCGAAGCGGGCGGTGGCGGCTTCGGCGAAGCCTTCGTCCCAGTTTCGGGTGGCCTCGACGATGCGGGCTTCGAGTTCATTGAGGTCGATTTGGCGCGCATCGGAGGCGTCGACGCCATGGACGATGGCGTAAATCTGAGCTAAGGAGGCGTCGCTGACTCGGGTGCGGTATTCGATTTCGTCGCCGTTGAAGGCGGACATGAGGATGTCTTGGATGCGGATGCGTACGTCTGTGTTGTAGCGGTCGCGGGGTAGGTAGATGAGGGCGGTGACATAGCGGCCGAAGGGGTCGTGGCGCAGGAAGAGTCGGGTTCGTCGTCGTTCTCGCAGGTGGACGACGGCGGTGGCGACTGCGGTGATGTGTTCGACGGTGCCGTGGAAGAGGTCGTCGCGGGGGTAGGACTCTAGGACTGCGAGGAGGTCTTTGCTGAGGTGGCTGTCAGGGACGTAGCCGGCTTCGTGGATGACAGCTTGGACTTTGTCGCGGACGTAGGGCAGGGAGGTGACGGACCAGACGTAGGCGGGGGCGGTGAACAGGCCGATGATGCGACGTTCGCCGGTGACGTTTCCGGCGGTGTCGAATTGTTTGATGCCGATGTACTCGAGGCGCACACGCCGGTGGACGGTGGAGGTGGCGTTGGCTTTTGTGAAGACGTAGGCGACGGGTTTGAGTGCAAGTTGTGCGGCAACGCCAGTAAGGATCTTGGCGTGGTCGATGGTGGTTTCAGGTGAGCGTCGGGACGAGAGGATGCCTAGACCGCTTTCGGGGATGCGACGTAGCTCGACGGTGTCACGGCCGTGGCCGTCTTGCTGCCGTTCGACGGTGTAGTCGGCGGCGCCGATGAAGATGAATTGTCCTCCGGCGACCCAGTCCAGGAGGGATCGGGCACGGTGGACGGTGTCGGGGTCGACGTTGGGAATGTTTTCGGTGAGGTTGTCGCGGATTTCTATGGCGCGGGCTTCGAGAGCATCGAAGTCGTCGACGGCGGCGTGGACGTCGCGGACGACGTTGAGGAGTTCAGCGGCGAGATTTTCTTCGGTTGCGTGGTCGTTGAGCCGGTCGATTTCGATGTGGATCCAAGATTCGCGCAGGGCGTCGGTGGGGGTGGGGTCTGTTTGTGCCCCGGAGGCAACATCGACGACGTCGGTGAGGGTTCCTTCGTCGTCGCGGCGTACGTAGATCTGGGGGTGAGCAATGAAGTGGACGCGGGTTTTGGTGTGTTCGAGGTGTTCCAGCAAGGAGTCAACGAGGAAGGAGGCATCGTCGGTGGCGACGTGGACGACGGTGTGGCCGCTTGCCCAGCCGTCACGTTCAACGGTGGGGGTGAAGACGCGGACGCGTTCGCGGGTGCTGGTGGTGAGTTGATGGGCGGTGGCGAGCATGGATGCTGCGGCGCCGGCGAGTTCTTCGGGGGTGCGGGTGAGGAGTTCCTCGGTAGCAACGTGGTGGTAGAAGCGTTCGAGGTAGGTGGTCATGGTCTCAACGCCGCTGCGGTCTCCTACGTGTGCTGCGGCTGCGATGGTGGCGGCGGCTGCTTCGAGGTGACTTGCGCGCAGAGCCTGGTCTTTGCCCATGACGTCCCTTTCGTGGTGTATACACGCTGTGGTCGCGGGCTACCCGGCATTCAGTCTCCCGACATTGGCAGACCGCGGCTGACCGTATCCCACCATTGGTTGAGGCGCCGATGGTGGATCAACACTGTTTTGCTGTCTCGTATTTCAGACTTGCCTTAAGCACTGGGGTGGGCGCGGGGTGAGTTTTCTGCGCAGAGGGTGTTTTCGAGTTTGTTCGCGACGGCACGCAGGGCATTAATGAGAGCGGGCTCGCGCTCTGTAGGAAGGCGCTCATCTTCGACGGTGAAAGCCAGTGCTGCGCAAGGCCATCCAAGGTGGTCATGGATGGCGACCGCGACGCTACTCATGCCAGCGGTGATTTCGCCTCGTTCAACAGCCCAGCCGCGGGCACGGACCTTTTGGAGGGTGGTTCGCAGACGCCCTGGAGACCAACTGGTTTTGTCAGCACTGCTATGCGGAAAGGATGCGGCATCGGGGTAGAGGGCGCGGATTTGTTTGGCAGGTAGTGCAGCAAGGATGGCCCGGCCACTGGCGGTCAGGTGCGCGGGCAGGCGTACGCCTGTCTCTGAGACGAGCATGGGACGTCGCGGGGCTCGTACTTCGGATACGTAGACAACGTTTTGGCCTAGAAGGACCGATAAGTGAGCGCTTTCTCCTATGCGTTCAACGAGGGCATCGAGGACTGGGGTGGCGATACGGGCGATGGGTACCTGCCGGGAGTAGGCAGTTCCAAGTTCAGCTGCGGCTGGCCCTACTCCGTAGAGATGTTCGGTTTCAAGGTGGACAACGAAACCAGTTTCGATGAGTGCGGCAAGCAGGTGATAGACACTGGATCGAGGCAAAGAAAGTGCTGTTGCGATTGACGCAGCTGAAACAGGTCCCCGTCTCGTCCCTAAATAGCGCAGAATCCTAAGAGCACTCATCGCGGCGGGAACTTGAGCCACACGAACTCCCTACGTTGTTTTCATGTTGCCGACCGTGTTCTGGTGCGACACCATCCGCACGATAACGAGTTCACGGCACAGAATTGGTCGATCTCAGTGTGTATTTGCTGGGAGCGGTAGAAATTGTCGAACGATCGCATCGTGTCAATTCATTGGAGAGGGGGCCCACATGTCCAAACCGAACAACCCCAACGGTGGACAAACACACGCCACGACCACAGCCACGACGGTGCATGAGCATGGCGAACTTACGCGCGGCCTCACCCTGCGACACATCACTTTCATCGCGCTCGGTTCGGCTATCGGAACAGGCCTGTTCTACGGTTCAGCCGCGGCTATTCAGGCTGCTGGCCCTGCGGTGATTTTGGCGTATCTCGCCTCGGGCGCTGCCGTGTATATGGTGATGCGCGCTTTGGGTGAGATGGCTGTCCGGCACCCTGTCTCGGGATCTTTTGGGCAGTATGCAGCTCGCTACATGGGTCCGTTTGCTGGGTTTTTAACCGGGTGGACGTATGCCTTCGAGATGCTCGTTGTTGCGGTCGCGGATGTGACTGCTTTTTCTGTTTATATGGCTTTTTGGTGGCCGCAAACGCCTCGCTGGATTTGGGTCACAGCTGTGATCTGTTTTATCGGAGCCGTGAACACTCGGCACGTCAAAGTTTTTGGTGAGCTCGAGTTTTGGTTAACGATCGTGAAGGTCAGTGCGATTGTCGCGATGATTATTGGTGGATCATTCCTCATGTTTAAAGGAATCACCTTTGAACCTGGGGTAGCCGTGGGACCGCACAATCTTTTTGATCACGGCAGCTTCAGCCCTACAGGAATGGCTGGAATTATCGCATCTTTGTCGATTGTGGTTTTCGCCTTCGGTGGAGTAGAGAATGTTGGCATCACTGCAGGTGAAGCATCTGATCCTAAGCGGGCAATTCCGCGGGCAGTGGGATCTGTTCCGGTACGTATTTTGATTTTCTACGTACTCACTATGATTGTCATCATGTCACTAGTTCCATGGAATCGAATTACTGGCGACTCAAGTCCATTTGTGCAGATTTTCTCTACGCTTGGAGTCCCTGCTGCGCCTTCGATTCTTAACGTGATCATTATTACGGCTGCAGTTTCTGCGATTAATTCAGACACTTTTGGCGCTGGCCGCATGCTATACGGATTGGCTCAGCAGGGACAGGCACCGAAAGTGTTTGCCCAAGTATCAAAGAATGGTGTCCCATGGATGACCGTAGTGGTCATGTGCGCGGCATTAGCGGTGGCGGCTGTACTTAATGCGGTTATCCCCGAGAACGTATTCAAAATTATCGCCTCAATTGCGACGTTCGCGACGGTGCTTGTGTGGCTGATGATCTTGTTGTCGAACTTGGCGATGCGCCGGGAGATCAAGCAGCGGGGCCTGCAGGAGTCTGAGTACCCGGTGCCGTTCCACCCTGTCGGCACGTGGGCAACGTTCGCGTTTCTTGTGTTTGTCGTGGGCGTGATTGGTTGGTTCCCTGATACGCGAGTGGCCTTGTGGGTGGGATTGATCTGGGTCTCCCTGCTCACGATCGCGTATTTCACCTTGGTTCCTGAGCATGGTCGACGGCAGCCTTCGCTTGAAGACAAGACTCCAGGGGAATCCTGATCTGCCTGTAGGCACTACGAGGGGCGGTGTTGTCATGGGAAGCGCAACAACACCGCCCCTCGTCTATACATCCATGGATACATATGTGATCTAGGTCACTTCACGGAAAATGAGACCACCCCACTGCCCGAATATGCACCCAGCTCAGAGACTTACGAACCCCATCACACTGCCCGCCAGCAGCATTGAGGGCAGCCTCACCTCACTATCGCTGCGAAAACGGTTCCCTAACCTGAAAACAACAGACCTGCGGACAGCACAACCCTTTCTCAGAAAGTAGGCACCATGTCCACGCTTCCAATCATTTCCTCCTGCACCACCACTTCTTGCTCCTTCAATGACTCCGGCTGCACCGCTGGCGCAATCACCGTTGGTGGCACAAACGGCACCGCCTCCTGCGGCACCTTCATTGCCCTCGACGCCCGCGGCGGACTCACTGACGCCAACGGCCGTGTCGGTGCATGCCAGCGCCTGGAATGCACCCACAACACTGACCTAATGTGCACTGCCGAAGCCATCAGCATCGGCGGCGACACCGCGACCTGCGAGCACTACAGCAACGCCTGAGCTCTCACAGCTGAAATTACTGGCGTCATAAAAACAGGTGCCTAAAAGTGCGTGGCCCCCACCAGCATGGGGGCCACGCACTTTTTGATCTCAATCACATGCGCGGATGGACGCGATGAGACCGAGCTTGAGAAACCGCTGCTGCCAACGTGGCTTGGACATCCTCAACCGTGGCGGCAGCGGGAAGTTCGACGTGAACGATCCGACTCATCCCCCCAAGCGGACCAATGTGCATGAGCGTAATGCCGGTGGAATCAACATCTACGCAATAGACGCGATCCTGGGTGTGCTCACAGCCCCCATGAGATGGGCGCTCATCAAGCACGTCACCATCAGCAAGACCTTCCACCACAGCAGTAATGACGGCTCGAAGTTCATGGTTAGGGAAAGATAAAACAGCATCGTGGGCCTCAAGACTGCCCATCACCCCCGGTCCACACAATGGCGAAACCGGGTAGTTTTTCATCGCGATGGCCGAGACCGGCGCCACTCCCGCACTGTCATGAACTAGCACCCGATTGATGTTCACGACTGCGAGCGCGCCGCCGGCCTCGATTACCGCGGCCACGTCTTCCGGAATCCCAGGACTGTTGGCCCACCCGTCGCGTTCATCCTCGGGGATCCACTGCAACACCCCCAGGTAGTGCAGTGTTGCCGCGAGGATTCGTACGCGTGGGTCAGGGGATTCGAGTCTGATGTCGACTCGGACCTCCTCGAGCACGTCTGTCGATGGGGCACCCATGCCGGAATGACGCGAGAAGGCGAGCAGGATCCGGCCCTTTGAATCCAAACCATGCGCTGCGACCTCGAGGCAGGACTCGGGGTCGATCCGATAGCGCATCAGCGTTGCCGCACCCTCGCCACCCACGAGACGTCGTGCCAGGGACGTTGCTCGCGCGTTGGAGCAGATGCTCGGTGTTGGGTTGACGGCCATGTATCGCCTCCTCATTAAGGTAAGCCTAACTTTAGTTGCGAGTCGGTCAGTTGACCACCCCTATCGAACGATCTTCTTAATCTTTGGCAAATTCATTGCGTCACAACGCAAATAACCGCTATAAGCCCGCCCCAACAACCAGCCACCACCACCCACACTCACCCAGGCAAACACGCACGCAACGCCCGCGCAGCACCCTCAGGATCATCAGCCTGCGTCAACGCCCGAACCACCACCACCCGCTCAGCACCAGCATCCACAACCCGCTTCACCGACGAAACATCAACACCCCCGATCGCAAACCACGGCTTACCCGACCCCACCCGCGCAGCCTCAGCCACCAAACCCAACCCCACCGCAGCACGCCCCGGCTTCGTCGGCGTCGCCCACACCGGCCCCACACAGAAATAATCCACCTCCGGCGCAGCCATCGCCGTAACAAACTGCTCCCGCGAATGCGTCGAAACCCCCACCAAAGCCCCCGGACACACCGACTTCACCTGCACCGGCGACAAATCCTCCTGCCCCACCTGCACAACATCCACCCCAGCCACCAACCCCACATCAGCACGATCATTCGCCGCACACAACGCCCCCGCCGCACGCGCCTCCTGACGCACAATCCGCAACGCCTCCACCTCATCAGCCGTCGAAATCGACCGATCCCGCACCTGCACAACATCCACCCCACCGGCAAAAACCCGCCGCACAAAATCCCGCAACTCCCCCGCCGAACCCCGCGCATCCGTACACAAATACAACCGCGCCCGCCCCAACCGACGAACAACATCCACACCCGAATTCTCCAACCCAACACCCTCACAAGAAGCCATGCAGGTACGGTAAACCGCAGCATCCGCGGGAGCCCCACAAACGGGCTGAGAGGGTGGCACGCAACCAAAGCGCCCACCGACCGCTCGAACCTGTCCGGTTAACACCGGCGAAGGGAGGAAGCTGTGCGCATCGCCATCATCGGCGCCGGCATCATCGGACTATCCATCGCATGGCACCTGCACGAAGCAGGCACACACGTCGAACTCATCGACCCAACCCCAGCCAACGGCGCCACCCACGCAGCCGCCGGCATGCTCGCAGCCACCAGCGAAACCACCTACAACGAACACCACCTCACCCCCCTCATGCTCGCCTCCGCCGCCCTCTACCCCCACTTCATCCACCGCCTCACCACCACAAACCTACCCACAGGACACCAAAACACCCCCACCCTCCACATCGGCACCGACACAGCCGACCGAGAAACCCTCCACAACCTCGCCACCTACGCACACAGCCTCGGCCTCACCCTCACCCCCCTCACCACCCGCCAAGCCCGCAAAATCGAACCCCTCCTCACCCCCTCCATCTCCAGCGCCCTCCACGCCCCCCACGACCACCAAGTCGACCCCCGCCTCCTAGCCCACGCACTCCTGACCACCCTGACCAACGCAAACATCCCCATCCACACCACCCCAGCAACCGGCATCACCCACACTGACAACACCGACCCCACCAGCCCCGTCACCGGCATCACCCTCACCAACGGCCACACCATCCCCACCGACCACGCCATCATCGCCAACGCCACCAACGCCACCCAGCTAAGCGGCCTACCCCTAAACCTCACCGGCCTCATCCGCAACGCCTACGGCGAAGTCATCCGCCTCACACCCCCACCCAACCTCCGCCACAACCTCACCCACATCATCCGTGGACACGTCAACGGCAACCCCATCTACCTCGTCCCCCGCACCAACGGAAACCTCATCCTCGGCGCCACCACCCGAGAAAACGAAACCCCCCACGTCCAGGCCGGCGGCATCCACACCCTCCTACGCGACGGCATCCGCCTCCTCCCCTGCATCGAAGAATTCACCATCACCGAAACCATCGCCCGACCCCGCCCCGTCACCAAAGACAACGCCCCACTCCTAGGCCCCATCAGCACCACCATCACCCTAGCCACCGGACTAGGCCGCAACGGCATCCTCCTCGCCCCCGCCATCGGCGCCACCATCACCGCCACCATCACCACACCACCAACCACCCACCCACTACCCGACATCACCGCCTTCACACCCCACCGCTTCACCACCACCCCCTAACCACCCACCACCAAAGGACCCCATGAACACCACCATCACCATCACCATCAACGGCGAACCCCACACCCTGCCCACCACAACCACCCTGCGCGACATCATCACCCACATCACCGGCCACACCATCACCCCCGAAGGCCACACCCCCACCGGCACCACCCTCGGCATCGCCCTAGCCCTCAACAACGAAATCATCCCCCGCAGCAACTGGGCCACCACCATCCCCGGCCCCAACGCCCGCATCGAAATCGTCACCGCCGTCCAAGGAGGCTAACCATGACCCCCACCATCCCCCCACTCACCATCGACAACACCCCCCTGACCTCCCGACTCATCACCGGAACCGGCGGCGCACCCAACCTCGACATCCTCCGCGAAGCACTCATCGCCTCACACACCAACCTCACCACCGTCGCCATCCGCCGCTACACACCCACCCAAACCGGATCCCTCTTCGACCTCCTACGCTCCCTCAACATCCGCATCCTGCCCAACACCGCCGGATGCCGCACCGCACTCGAAGCACTCCTGACCGCAGAACTCGCCCGCGAAGCACTCGAAACCGACTGGATCAAACTCGAAGTCATCGCCGACGACCAAACCCTCCTCCCCGACCCCATCGAACTCATCGACGCCACAGAACAACTCGTCAACCGCGGCTTCAAAGTCTTCGCCTACACCAACGACGACCCCATCACCGCCCAACGCCTCGCCGACCTCGGCTGCACCGCCGTCATGCCCCTAGGCGCCCCCATCGGAACCGGCCTGGGCATCCTCAACCCCCACAACATCGAACTCATCACCCACCGCCTACACGTGCCCGTCATCCTCGACGCCGGAATCGGAACCGCCTCCGACGCCACCCGCGCCATGGAACTAGGCTGCGACGCCGTCCTCCTCGCCACCGCAGTCACCCGCGCCCAACAACCCACCCACATGGCCAGCGCCTTCGCCCACGCCGTCGAAGCTGGCTACCTCGCCCGCCACGCCGGACGCATCCCCCAACGCATCCACGCCCACGCATCATCACCCACGACAGGCATGGTTACACCATGAACACCTACCCGCCACTGGTCGAACCTGCCCCCGAACTCACCCCCCACCAAGCCCAACGCTACGCACGCCACGCCATCCTCCCCGAACTAGGCACCCTCGGCCAACGACGACTACTCAACGCAAAAGTACTCGTCATCGGCGCCGGAGGCCTAGGATCACCCATCCTCCTCTACCTCGCCGCCGCCGGCATCGGACACCTAGGCATCATCGACGACGACACCGTCGACCTATCCAACCTCCAACGACAAATCATCCACACCACCAACAACATCGGCACCACCAAAGTCGACTCCGCCCGCACCGCCATCACCGACATCAACCCCACCATCAACATCACCACCTACAACCAACGACTCACCCCCGAAAACGCCCTCGACATCCTCACCGGCTGGGACATCATCGTCGACGGAACCGACAACTTCGCCACCCGCTACCTCATCGCAGACGCCACCGAAATCCTCAACACCCCCTGCGTATGGGGCGCCATCCTGCGCTTCGACGGTCAACTATCCACCTTCTGGCCCGGCAAAGGCCCCGTCTACCGCGACCTCTTCCCCGACCCCCCCAACCCCAACAGCGTCCCCTCCTGCGCCCAAGCCGGAGTACTCGGAGCCCTCTGCGCCTCCATCGGATCAGCCATGGCCATGGAAGTCATCCGACTCATCACCGGAATCGGCACCCCACTCATCGGCCGCCTCATGATCCACAACGCCCTCACCGGAACCTGGAACGAACTAACCATCCACCCCGACCCCAACCGCACCCCCACAACCACACTCACCACCTACCCCACCACCTGCACCCAACCACCACAACCACTCATCACCGAACACACCATCACCCCCACCGAACTCCACACCCTCCTAGACGACCGCGCCAACGGCACCATCGAATTCACCCTCATCGACGTCCGCGAACCAACCGAACACAAACTCGTCACCATCGACGGCGCCACCCTCATCCCCAAAAACGACATCATCACCAACCCCACCACCGTCCCCACCCACCAACCCGCCATCCTCTTCTGCAAATCCGGCGCCCGCTCCACCGAAGCACTCACCACCCTCCTCAACACCGGCCGCGACGACGTTTGGCAACTCCAAGGAGGCATCCTCGCCTGGATCGAACACATCGAACCCCACAAACCCCGCTACTAACCGGGAACACCAACCCCACCTCAACCGGTCCTACACACGACCAACCTTTCAACCACATCCCGAGCGGAGACACACCACGTGGGGACCACACCGCGCACCACCACCGGCATACCCGACCTCACCCGCGCCATCCTCACCCTCACCGGAGCATGGCTCCTAGCCATCGGCACCGCCCTGCTCGCCAGCCCCAACCCAAGCTTCATCACCACCAACCTCATGACCAGCCTGCTACTAAGCACCTGGCCCGTATCCCCTATCGTCACCGGCCCAGTGCTCATCGCGTGGTGGTTCCGCTCACGCAAACACCCACGCTGGTGGCGCGCCAGCCGACGACAATTCGCCACCATCAACGCCGCCGTCCTACTCGCCTGCGCCCTGGCCGTCGGCATCCTCGAAACCATCCCCCTGCTAGCCACCACTGGCAACAGTTCCCCCTTCCAACCATTGATCGGTATGTGCCTATGGCTGCTGTGGTCTGGGCAAATCTTTTGGACTCCCCTGCTAGGAGCCCTCATCGGCCCCCAGAAAACACAACAACCACACACCGACACAACCGACGACGACACCCCATAAACAAGGCGCCCCTCACACCTTCCTCACCCCTGACCACCACGGCTGCGCAACGCCGCAAGCCTTTCGTTATAGGCACGCAACTCCGCATCACCATCTCGATCCGCTTGACGATCCTTACGGCGTGCCTCCCCCTCATCAGCTCGCATCCACACCACTGCCACCGCCAACGCCAAAATCAGCATCGGAATCTCACCAATAGCCCAGGTGATCCCACCACCTACACGCTGATCGGCAATCAGATCAGTCACATACGGCACCTTTAATGCCCGGAAAGTATCCCCGGCAATCACATTCGCCGCCGTCATAATTGCCACCCCAAAAAATGCGTGGAACGCCATCGTGGCAAACAACAACACCAAACGAAGACTGGGAGCCCACCGATTCGGGCCCGGATCAATACCGATCAACGACCACGCGAACACATACCCAGCGGCCATGAAGTGCACAACCATGGCGATATGTCCCACGTGAGTGGTCAACGCCAACTCATACAAGTCGGTGAAATAGAACACATAGATCGAACCAACAAAGTTCACCGCACCCACAATCGGGTTGGTCCAAAATCCCATCCAGCGCGAATGCGCCGTCGACAACAAGAACTCGCGGGGCCCAAGGGTTTTATCCCGCCGCGCTTTCAATGCCCGAGACGCCAACGTCAACGGCGCACCCAGCACTAAGAACAACGGAATCCCCATCGTCAAAGTCATGTGCTGCAGCATGTGCGCAGAAAACATAATTCGCCCGTATATAGCTGGTGCACCACTGGTCACCCAGAAGAAAAACAACCATCCAAGGGTCCACCAGATCGTGCGGCCAACTGGCCACCGATCTCCCCGACGGTGCAACCGCGCTACAGCGGCGTAATACAACCCCACGGCGAGAACAACCACCGTAAGGAAAAGCCAATCAATCCGGAAAGCGGTAAACCATGTCGCTCCGGTAAGGGGCTCGGCAGGAAGTGGATACCCAGTGATGGAAACAGCTGGGTCAGGAGATTCTGCTTGAGCAACAGGAGGAGCTGTACGGCTAAGCGCCGATCCCAAACCCATCGCAACTGACATGAGCACAATCTCGGTCATAGCCAAACGCACGAAAGCTTTTGCTGAAGAGTCACCGTCATGAACTTCAGCGATGATGCACCTGCGCATCATCCAGCCAGCAACGCCAAGCACCACCACCAGAACCAACTTAGCCAGGAGAATAAGCCCATACTGACTGGTCAGGTCACCGATTCCGGTCAGTCGCAAAGATGCCGCCAAAATTCCCGAGACAAGCACACCGAAATAAGCCCACCCCGCCAAAGCAGAATAGCGGCGTACCGACGTACCGAAATCACGGTTGAGCAGCGGCCGCAGTATGCCTAGAGCCACCAGACCGCCGAACCATACAGAAGCGCCAATGATGTGAACTGCTAGAGAGTTAACGGCCGTGTCATGAGCAGCGGCACCTGCGGCGTGCCCGGCCAAAGCAAGAATGGCTAGGGCAATAACCCCTAGGGCAGCTGCCCAGGTAATGGAGTTCACGGTGCGTGCGCATGTGGCCAGGGCGGTCGCTCCAATAGCGAATCCCCAGGAGAACAAGTAGACGCGGAAAAGATCGATCTCCCACAGGAAGGGCAGCTGTCCAGCAAAAAGAGGTGAGGAGAGCTGAACGCCAGAAACGTTAGAGAGCAGAAGAAGCATGTGAATACCGCCGGAGACGGTCCACAGGATGCCAGTAGTGACAGCGATACGGCAGGCGGTGCGACGGCGTTGGGTAGTGGCCCGTTCTGGGATGATGGTTCCGGCCATCAGAAGTAGGCCAATGGTGATAGCGGCGCTGATGTCGTGAACGGTTTTGGCAATCGGTACGCCCCACACAGCAGTGGGTCCGCCGTCGGCGAAGCCGGGGACACCGGCGAGAGCTCCGCCGAGCCATCCAGCGAGGATAGTGGCCAGCACGGCGACGGGCCAGGTAATCAGGCTGGCTGTGGTGATGGTGGCAAAGGGGGTGCCTGGGTGGTGTTGTGCCCCGGGGCGGGTGGTGGCTTTGTCTTTGTTGCGGGGCGGGGTAGGCATGTTCCCAGCCTAAGTCTGAGCAGGCTGCAGGTCTGTTGTTCGTCTTGACGGCGTGGGTGGCTGAGCCGATAGGGGCGTATGTCTGTGTCCCGTCTGCGTCCTGCTCGCAGGTCTTTGGGTGCTCATGTGTCTCGAGCATTGCCGGTGGTGATGTTGTTCGTGGTGTCGTTATTGACGGCACTGTTGTGGATGCGCGCGGTGGTGGTGTCGTGGTCGGCGGTGTCGTGGCTGTCGGCCGATGATGTTGTGACAGCACGGTCGCTGGGGTGTGTGAATGGGGTGTGTCGAGCGCAGTGGCCTGATGGTCAGGTACGGGTGATTCACGATCCGGGGTTGTTTGCTCCGCAGCAGGGGGCTGAGTTATCAGTGGTGGAGCGTGGCGGGATGTTGCATGTGGCTGGGTGGAGTGCCGTGTCGGATGCGGCGTTATTGATGTTTTTGGCGGTGTGTTTCACCGGGTTCATGGTCAGTTGGATGCGGCGGGTATTGGAGTCGGCGCCGATCGTGGACGAGGACGTTGTGGGTGAAGGTGGTCAGGTGTAGCGGTACCTGGTCAAGGTGGTGGTGGCCTCGGCGCCACGAACCGAAGCCACCACCACCTGAGTCTTAGTTGGTTCGGGTGATGGGTGTGCTTGCGTCGGTGGGCAGCAGACCTTGGTCGGCGAATTCGCGGGCGACATTGAGGAATGTGTCGTTGGCTTGGGGGATATCGATGGAGACGCGCACGCCTTCACCGGCGAAGGGACGGACGGTGAGGTGGGCTGCTTCGCAGGCGGCGACGAATGCTTCAGTGGCGTTGCCGAGGGGAAGCCAGACGAAGTTGGCTTCGGAGTGAGGGAATTTCCAGCCCATGTCGATTAGGGCTGCTTCTACGCGTTCGCGTTCGGCGACGATGGTATCGACACGTTCGGCGAGTTCTTCGTCGGCGGCTAGAGAGGCGACTGCGGCGTCGTGGGCGATGTCAGTGACGACGAATGGCAGGCGTGTTTTGGTGAGAGTGTCTGCGGATGCGGGTGAGACGACTGCGTAGCCGATGCGTAGGCCAGCAAGTCCGTAGGCCTTGCTGAAGGTACGCAGGATGATGACGTTGGGGTATTTGCGTAGGAGGGCGCTGCTGTCGATGGCGGCGGGGTCTCGGTTGAATTCGATGTAGGCCTCGTCGATGGCGACGAGTACGTCGGAGGGGACGCGTTCGAGGAAGTCGGTGGCTTCGCGGTGGGTGATGATGGGGCCGGTGGGGTTGTTGGGGGTGCAGAGCAGGATCAGGCTGGTTTCGGGGGTGATGGCGGCGGCCATGGCTTCTAGGTCGTGGCGTCCGTCGGGTAGGAGGGGTATTTGGACGGAGCGTCCTCCGGCGAGGGCGATGAGGATGGGGTACATCTCGAAGGAGCGCCAGGCGTAGATGACTTCTTTTCCGGTTTCTACGGTGGCGGTGACGAGTTGTTGGAGTACTCCGGAGCTACCGGCGCCGGGGATGATGTGATCGGGACTGACGTCCCAGCGGGTGGCTAGGGCAGTGCGTAGGTCGTGCATGTCCATGCCGGGGTATCGGTTGAGGTGCGCCACGGCGTGGTTGATGACATTGATGACAGATGGCAGCGGGGGGGTAGGGGTTTTCGTTGCTGCTCATTTTGAATGCGTCGACGCCCTCTGCCTGCTGAGGGGGGCGGCCGGGTTTGTAGGAGACGACTCCCTCGAGGGCGGGTCGGGTGCGCAGGCGGTGGTTGGTGGCGTCGGTCATGCGGTCAACTGTACGAGTGGTTGACCGCATGACCGGGGTGAGTTTTCGGTTTTTTAAATCTGTCCGCTCAGATTCCCTGGCGATTGCGAGTTTGCTGGTACTACAGGGGTTTTGGAGCGGGGCGGGGAGGCTTCCGGCGGGTTGTAAGGCGGGTCGTCCTCCGCTGGTGGCAGGGGTGGCGCTGGCGGAACGTTGTCCCGTGGTGGCGGCGGGGGCGTCCAGCGGTCGTCAGGAGTTTTGTCGCGTGGTGGCCTGGGTGTCTGGGGCGAGGAGGGTGGTTTGGGCCGTGAACCTTCAGGGCGCGGCGGAGTGGGGCGGCGAGTGGGGCGTCCAGGTACGGGCGGCTCGTTCGGGGCGATGATGTCGGGACGTTTTCCTTTGGGTTTGTTTGTTTCTTTACCCGAGGAGGTGTTGTCGTTGTCGCTGGGGCGAGGGCTGGTGCTCACGTTGGGTGCCCGGGTGCCGGTGGAGGGCACGGAGGTGGCTGGGTCAGGGTGCAGGGTGTTCTTGTAGTGGTTTCCCCAGGAGAGGATGGCACCTACGGTGGCTGGGTCGTTGGTGTAGTGGTAGAGGCCGCGGGCGAGTCCTTCAGCGTTGTTGAGGTCGTCTCCACCTCGACAAATCGCGGCCGCGGCGGTGAAGGCGGCGTCGTCGATGTTGTCGGGGTTGGCGGTGCCGTCGGCGTTGCCATCGTGGGCGTCGAGGTACCAGCTGCCTGGTAGGAACTGCAGTGGCCCCATGGGGCGATCGTAGTTGCCGTCTCCGTCAAGTTTTCCGGAGTCGGTGTCAAGAACCAGGGCGGTGCCGATGCTGCGACCATCCAGGCGTACGCCACGGATCTGGGCGACGGTGGTGCCAGCGGCGTCGTAGGTGGTTCCTGCGCCGTGGTCACTGGCGATTTTTCCGATGCCTGCGAGCATCCACCAGGCGGCATGGCAGCGGGGAAATTCGGTGTTTGCTGCTGCTTCTGCGCGGCGGTAGGCGGCCAAGGCGCGGGGTGGGATGGGGCCAGAGTTGTTGGCGTTTTGTGGTGCGGTGATATTTCCGGCTAGTGCGCCTTGGGCGTCTTTGAGGGTTTGTTTGACTTTGCTGTCGGTGATGGACAGGGGATGGCCGTATGAAGATAGAGCGACGTAGTGGGGGGTGCTACTGGCGCGGGGCATGGATCGGGGGGTCTCGGTTCGATCCGCGAATGCGGCGGCGACCAGGCCTCCTGTCACGACAACTGCGATAGCACTGGCACCAATGGCGAGGGCTTTGCGTCGACCCCCGCGCCTGTTGGAGGTGTCGCTCTCCCCTAGCCTGGTGACTTCGTCAGACTCTTGCATTTCTTCTCCTGGCTCGATTCCGCCTGAGTTGGTTCGTCGACCACCTGTGAGGGGAGGGCGATGAGACAGCACGAAGCGGGCACCGGGGGAATCGAGCAGTCACATCCGGTGCATGGAAGTTTTTCGGGGCCAACCTACCTGCAGGTGGCGGTTTGACGGAACCCTGGCCCCAGTTCGCTTGTGCGCTGGGCAAGTCAATATCGAGATTGACGGCGTGTCTTCTCGGATATTGGAATGCGCGGTGAAGGCAGCGTCGCTGCTACAAGCGTTTCTGAGGCATCCCTGAGCCTATTCAGGTCACCTTGAGGAGGGTGAGGCTGTGGGGGTTGGGAAGGGAAGTTGATCCTTCTCACAGACAGGCAGTTTCGCGTAGTCAGGTTCTGCCCAGTCGATGGTGGGTTCCCCGGGGCCAGGGGTCCACGTCGGGCTGGCAGTGGGGTTGAGACGGCAGGTTGGCAGGGGTGTGGTGGGGGTGCTGGGCGTGGTGGTGGAGGTGGGGTTGGGGCTAGTTGGTGTGGTGGAAGTGGGGGCTGGTTGGGTAGGCCTCGCCGTGGTGGGCGCGGGCGTGGTAGGTGTTGGCTTGGGCCGTGTTGTGGCTGGCGGGCGCGGTGTGGTGGGTGTGGCGGTAGGTGTGGTGGGCTTCTTGGTAGGTGTGGTGGGCTTGCTGGTGGCAGTGGGTTTGGTGCTCGTGGGAGAAGCGGTGGGGGCAGGGCGAGTTGCTGGAGCGGTGGTGCCTGCGGTTTTGCTTGGTACTGCGTGGACTTCACGCGGTGGCGTGACTGGGGCGCGGCCATCTCGATAGGCCATGGCTCCGGCGATGACGTCTTGAACGTATTGGCTTGAGTTGTTGTAGCGCAGGATGGCTTTGGCGAGGTCGGTGCTGTTGGTCATTTTTCCGCCGCCACCGCATAGGTACAGGGCAGCGCTGGCAGCAGCGTCGTCAACTTGGGAGGGGTTTGCGGTTCCGTCTGCGTTGCCATCTGTGCCGGCACCTGCGTTCCAGGTGCCGGGGATGAATTGCATGGGGCCAACTGCTCGATCGAAGAGTGTGTCGCCGTCGAGGGCACCGTGGTCGGTGTCGTTGATGCGGGCGATTCCTGGGGTTTGGCCGTCTAAGCGTGGGCCGAGAATTCGGGTTCGGGTGACTCCGTTGGCGTCGACGTCGCCGTTGGATGCGTGTCCGGATTCAACACGGCCGATTCCGGCGAGGAGCCACCAGGGCATTTTGCAGGAGGGTGCGCGTTTAGCGGCCAGGGCTTCGCCCCGTTTGTAGGCCAGGACCATGCGTGCGGGGATGGTGCCGTTCACGGGGGCAGCGGTGACTTTGCTTGCTGGGGGCACGGCTGCGGCGGAGGCGGTCTTCATCGCAGCTTGGACGAGTTGTGCTGCTTCTACGGGGGTGAGGGGACGCCCGCTGGGGGTGGTGGCCTGTGAGGTGGAGATGGCCGGGGTTGTGGCTGTCGGTGGCGTGGTGGTGGCTGCTCCGACGCTGAGCACACCAGTGGTGACGATGCCAGCTGCGGCGAGTCCTGCTACTACTCCGCTGATGTGCCCGCGGGTGAGTTTGATGATTTTGGTGTTGGGTGTGGCTGGGGTGCTGGTTTCGTTGGGGTTGTGATTGCTGGTGGTTTTGGCGTGATGTGCATCCGCGGCACGGTTCTCGTGGTTTTTCCGGTTACGTGCGAATCCGCCCAACATCAGCTGTGTCAGCCCCTCACGACTTGTCCCTGGTGGTTTTCACCATTCAACGGGGTGAGGGCGTTTGAGTCCCGCATTGTCGTATCCAACTCGCCTATAAATTGCGAGGTGTCTTTTCAAGTTGTGATGTCTGTGGCGGCTCTATGTGGTTGGCGTGGGCAAATGCAGTTTCATAGCGCGAGCTGTGTGGGTGGTGGGTTGTATTTAAGACCGGTGGCACTCGAGGGCTTGTTGAAGAAGTTTTCTTAAGAAAAAGGGTGGGGCATCCATGGACTCCATGGATGCCCCACCCTTTTTCTGGTTTATTTGCTGGTTATCCGCGTTGGGTGAGAGCGATGTCTACGGCTTTCCAGTCGATGCCTTCGGGAGCGAGGTCAAGAACGCTGGCGAGCAGTCCTAGGCGGGCTGCTTTCACTGCTGGGTCCTGGGCCATGACGAGGATGTCATCAAAGAATGTCGCCGCTGTTGTGACGAGCGTTCCTGCAGAGTGCACGAAATCCGTCAGCGAGGAGCTGGCGGGGCAGTGTCCGGCGCTCTGGAGGGATTGGACCTCGTTCGCGAGGGCTTTTTCAGCGGGTTCGTTTAGGTGGTCGTGGTCAATTCCGGCGTTTGTGCCGGCGGGGATGATGCGCACGATGCGCACCATGGTTGCGACCACGTCAGTGAACTCGTGGCTGGTGCTATCGGAGTTCATGAGCTCGGTGATCTGGTTGAGGAGTTCAGCGGCTCGTCCGGGTGCGTTCGCGGCGGGCAGGATCGCGGTGATGACCTCCGCGGGGGTGCCTTCATCGCGGAGCAGTTGGGCGTAACGACCGATTGTGAAGTCCAGCGCGGCTTGGGCGGCGCCGTCAACGGGTTCGATTCCTTGTTTGCGTAGCCGTTCCAGCGCAGCTGCTAGACCATCGGCGATGGTGATTCCGGCAAGCGGGGTACCTGCTGCCTCGCGCAGAATGCGGACCACGCCGAGTGCGGCGCGGCGTAGCCCGTAGGGGTCTGAGGAACCTGTGGGTTTGGCTCCGACAGCGAACATGGCTGACAGCAGGTCGAACCTATCCCCCAGGGCTAGCAGGCTGCCGGGAAGGGTGGCTGGTACTGGGTCCGCAGAGGTGTGTGGCTCTTCCATTTCAGCCAGGGCAGTCGCTACAGCCTCGGTTTCGCCTTTGATGCGGGCATATTCGCGGGCAACGAACCCAGCAAGTGAGCTCATTTCGACAACCATTTTGCTGGCGAGGTCGAATTTGGCGAGTGTTCCTGCGCGGGCGAGGGTGTCTCGTTCAATGTCGGTGAGTTCCAGATGTGTGCTGAGCGTAGTGGCCACGTCGGCGATGCGGCGGGCGCGCATACCTACCGAGCCGAGGCGGTTCTCGAAGGTGAGTTTTTCTAGGCCGGGGATGAATGATTCGAGAGTGTCTTCGGCTAGATCGCTGTTCCAGAAGAACAGGGCGTCTTCGTAGCGGGCACGGATGACGGATTCGTTTCCGGCGCGGACGACGTTGTCGTCGCATAGACCATTGGCGATGGTGACGAAGTGGGGTTTGAGGGTGCCGTCGGGGCCATAGACAGGCAGGTAGCGCTGGTGTTTGCGCATGACGGTGACGAGCACCTTCTCGGGTAGGTCTAGGTAGCGCTCGTCAAAGTGCCCGAGGACGCCGTGGGGGTCTTCGACGAGGTTGGTGATTTCGTCGACGAGTTCGGCGTAGGTGTCGAAGTCGATGGTTCCGCCGACTTCGGCGGCAAGGGCGGTGGCTTGTTCGATGATGGCGTCGCGGCGCGCTTGGGTGGATAGCTCGATGTGCCCGGCGCAGATGGTGCTGGTAAGTGAGTCCGCGTCGGGGATGTCGACCCATCCGACGGCAGCTCCGTCTGCGCGGCGGCCGGTGGCGGCGGTGCTTGCGGTGGTGCGTTGCAGGTAGGTGCGCCGTCCGGAGTGCACGTTAGAGACGTCGACGGGTACGACGCTCGATCCCCAGAGCGCTACAAGCCAGCGGATGGCGCGGGAGAACGATAGGTTGGGGTCGTTCCAGCGCATGTTCTTTTCAGCGCGGAGGGATTCGATGGTTTCGGTGATGATTTCGCTGGCGACCTCGAGTACACCCCGGCCAGCGATTTTCACAGCGACGGCGGCGTGGTCGTTGCCGCCGATGCTGGCTTTGATGATCTGTTCTGCGGTGACTCCTTGACCGCGCATGAAGCCTTGCAGTGCGCGGGTGGGGTTTTCCTCGGCGTCGAACGCAGCGCTCCATTTGGGGCCTTTGCGTAGTTGTTCGGCGTCGGGTTCAACGGCGGCGAGGTCGTTGATGATGGCAACGATGCGGCGGGGGGTGCCTTCAACGGTGATGTTGCCGTGGCTCAGGCGGGTGGCGGCGAGCTTTGTGGTGAGAGCTTCGCGGACGGCGTCGATGGTTTGGGGAAGAACGTGCGGTGGTAGTTCTTCGACACCGATTTCCACAGCGAGGGTTTGTGGCGTGGATGGCAGGGCTGTGGTGTCGAGGGGTTCGCGGGTGAATTCGCTACGTGGGGTTTCACGCATGAGCGGCAGACCGAGTTCTTCACGGCGTTCGATCCATAGGGCCGCAGTGTCGCGCATAAGGCGACGCATGGTGCCGAATGCTTTGGCTCGTTCGGTGGTGGAGATTGCTCCGCGGGAGTCCTGAATGTTGAAGGCATGGCTGGATTTGAGCACGTACTGGTGTGCCGGGACGGGAAGGCGCGCGTCGATCATGCGCTGGGCTTCGGCGACGTAGTGTTCGTAGAGGGCGTGGTTAGCCTGAACGTCTGCTTCATCGATGTAGTAGCGGCTCATTTCGTATTCCTGTTGGAGGAATACGTCCGCATAGGTGATGTGTTCGCCGTTGGGTTTGATGGCGTAGACGATGTCTTTGAAGTCGGTGACGCCTTGTTGGGCCATGATGATGCGTTCCATCCCGTAGGTGAGTTCTACAGGGATGGGGTCCAAGGTTTGGCCGCCTACTTGCTGGAAGTAGGTGAATTGTGTGATTTCCATTCCGTCGAGCCAGACTTCCCACCCAAGTCCCCAGGCTCCGATGGCGGGTTGGGCCCAGTTGTCTTCGACGAAGCGGACGTCGTGGGCGTCCAGGTCGATGCCGATGGCTTCGAGGCTGCCGAGGTAGAGCTCTTGGGGGTCGCCTGGTTCGGGTTTGAGGATGACTTGGTATTGGGTGTGGGTTTGGAGACGGTTGGGGTTTTCGCCGTAGCGAGAGTCGTCGGGGCGCACTGACGGTTCGACGTATGCGACGTCCCAAGGTTCGGGGCCAAGTACACGTAGAACGGTGGCGGCGTTCATCGTTCCGGCACCGACCTCGGTGTTATTTGGCTGCCATGTGAGGCAGCCTTTCTCGGTCCAGTATTCGTTGAGCTTGATGAGGGCGTCTTGCATCGTCAGCACGCTGCTCAGCCTACCGATCTCCGGGCGTGCTGCGGTGGCCACGCTGTGCGTGGTGTGCAGTTGTGTTTGTGGGCGTGTCTATTGCGCGCGGTGTGGGGTGGGGGTGAACGTGGTTGATGCAACGTTGCTGAGTGAGGGGTTCATTGATGAAGGTTTTGCTTCCTGTGGAATACACCGGTCCTGCGCCGATTTTCCCGGCTGGTTCTGGGGTGGAGGTGGTGCGGTATTCCGGATCCGGTGGGGTGCCGCCGCAGCATCGTGATGCGCAGGTGTTGGTGGTGTGGGGGCAGGGGCCGCAGGTGTTGGCCGATGCTGCGGCCAGAATGAACGATCTTCGGTTAGTGCAGGCGTTAGCGGCTGGCCCGGATGCGGTGTTGGCTGCAGAGTTTGGGGAGGATGTGACGGTTTGTACCGGTGTTGGTCTGCATGATCGTCCGGTGGCTGAGCATGCTCTTGCGCTGGTTTTGGCGTTGCTGCGGCAGTTCCCGCAAGCGTGGGTGAGCCAGGAGCGTTGTGAGTGGAATGAGGACATTGGTGGTGTGCAGACGATGCGTCGTGGAGACGGTCGGGCGACCACGCTGATTGGTGCGCGGGTGACGGTGTGGGGGTTTGGCAGCATTGGTCAGACGTTGGCGCCGGTGCTGCAGGCGTTGGGTGCGCAGGTGACGGGGGTTGCGCGTTCTGCCGGTGAGCGTGCGGGTTTTCCGGTGGTGACCTCGGATCAGTTCGCGTCAGTGTTGCCGCGTACTGATGTGTTGGTGATGGTGTTGCCGCATTCTGCCTCGACAGCGAAGGCGTTGGATGCGGGGGTGATTGATTTGTTGCCTGATACGGCGTTGGTGGTGAATGTGGGGCGCGGGTCGACGGTGGATGAGGATGCGTTGGTGGCGGCGTTGCGTCAGGGACGTTTGGGGGGTGCGGCGTTGGATGTTGCTTCGGTGGAGCCGCTGCCATCGCATTCACCGCTGTGGAGTGCGCCGAATGTGTTTATTACGCCGCATGCTGCTGGTGGGCGACCGTTGGGCGCGGATGAGTTGATTGTGCAGAACGTGATGGCGCTGCGTCAGGGGCGTCCGTTGCGGAATGTGTGCCATACGCCCAGCGGTATGTAGATCTTGCGAACTTCTAGGGGATTGGCCGGGCTTGGGCGAGTTGGTTAGAGGTGTTGTCGGCGCGGCGCTCGTGCTGGTCTTCCCGTGGGGCACGGATCGGGGACAATGGTTTACATGTGCCCCAGCTTTTCCTCTTTTGGATCGTTCAGCCGTGACCAGTCGCGTTCATCGTCGCTGGTGGGAGGTCGGGATTCTCGGCCTCGGTTCATGGGTGAGCCTGTGAATAAGCTGCCGGATCCTTTGGTGGAGGTGCGGCGAGGTAAGCGGTTGCGGATTACGGTGCGTGGGGAAAGCGTGCTGCACGAGCCTGCTGCTGACGTCACTGATTTTGGCTCTAAAGAGTTGCGCGAACTGGTCAATGACATGTTCGCGACGATGGAGTGCGCTAACGGGGTGGGGTTGGCTGCCACGCAGGTTGGTGTGGGGTTGCGGCTGTTTGTGTATGACTGCCCTGACGCGTATGAGGTGCGGCATGTGGGTCACATGTGCAACCCGACTTACACGGTGCTGGATGAGGACGAGACGGTGACAGACAAAGAGGGTTGTTTGTCTGTTCCGGGTGCGTTTGCTGAGTTGACGCGTCCTACGCGGGTGCGTGCAGATGGTTTCGACATTCGGGGTAACCCGATTCATCTGGAGGGTGTGGGGCTGTTTGCTCGCTGCCTGCAGCATGAGATCGACCATTTGAACGGCATTTTGTATGTCGATCACTTGGACGAGGATGCCTTGCAGGGCGCTCTGGCCGAAAGTGATGAGAAACGTCACGAGACGTGGCAGGAGTGGGACGAAAACGCTGAGGATCTAGGCAAGTCGACAGGTCCTGAGGTGCAGTCCGCTAACCCGCCTGCTACTGCTTGATCGTGGTGGGCCGCTGCGGGATGCCGGGGCGGCCTGTCATTTCGGACGGCAGAGTCTTGACCACCGCCGTCCTCTTTTGCCGCAGTCGGTCAGTTCAGGTCGAAGGTGGCCTTCGACTGGGCCAGCCCTGGGATCTGGTTTATCGACGCCTGGCGCATTCTTCATCGATGGCTGATTCGATCTCGGAGCGGAGATCGTTGTGCTGGGGGCCGAGCCCGCAGGTTTCGATGTCCGGGATGCCCTCCCACCAGGTCAGAGCAGCGGGCCAGCGGACGCATGGCTGAGGCTCCCAATCGAATCGTGGGGTGACGTGAGCATGCAGAAATGCGTCGGTGTTGCCCTGGATCTCAATGTTGATCCGGCGGAACTGCGGGTCGCGTCCACGCATTACCTTCTCGACGGCGCGGGCTAGGAGGGCAGCGTCGGCGAGGAATGCTTCCTGTTTGGAGACGAGAAGATCTGTGATGGAGGTGGCCTGCGGGTCATCGGTGATGAGGACGCAGTATCCAGGGAAGTGTTGCGCGTCACCGATGACGGCAAATCCCGTAGGTAAGCGCCTCATGACCGTGGGGTTCTCTCCGCGCAGGGCAGAGCCAACGCGATCGGACCGCCAGTTCTCCGCCTCGGTGTGCATGCGGTCACCCTACTGTCCTTCTAGGGGCGGCGCGCGTCTGCTGCGGAGCGCTTCGAGACCGGCGACCTAGCCGCTGTAGCGAGAGTCTTTCCCGGCGGTGGCGAATCCTTGCAGGGTCTTTGGCATGTTTTCGGCAGTGATTGTGGCGCCAGCGAGTTGGCGGCGGATGGTGTAGAGCGGCCGGGTTGGGTCAACGGGTTTGTCTTGAAGTTGGTAAGCCGCCCGATATCCGGCTTTTTTCACTAGGTCGGCGCCATCAGCGTCCCAGACTCCATAGGGGTAGGCGAGGTCGAGAACGGGTTTCCCGGTGATTTTTTCCAGTGTTTGTCTGGGGCCGAGAAGTTGTTGTTGCAGCTGGGATTGGGTGAATTGGTCGACGCGGTGGTGGTCCCAGGTGTGGGCACCGATGGTCATTCCGGCGTCGGCCATTTCTTTGATGTTGGCTTTGGTGACCCATCCGTTGTTGCCGATTACGACGGTCATGATGAAGAAGGTGCCGGTCATGCCTTTTTCTTTGAGGATGCGGAAGGCGTGTGCGTGTTGGTTGTCTTTGCCGTCATCGAAGGTGAGCATCACTGGTTTGGGTGGTAACGGTGCACCTGTCGTGATGTGTTGGTGGTACTGGTCACCAGAGATGGTGGTGTAGCCAGCGTTTTTGATGGCGTCTAGCTGTGCGGAGAACCTGTCTGGGGGAAGCACGAGGATGCTGCGTGTGTACTCGGTGTCTTCGCTGGTCCAGTCGCGAACCTGGTGGTAGCACAGGACGGGAACGATGGTTCGGGCTGCCATTTGGGCAGGTGTACCGGGGGTGTTTGTTGGGTTTTGTGTAGAAGACGAGTCGTTGTGGCCGTTTGTGCCTTGGTCTGCGGTTTTGTTGTTTGCTCCGCAGGCGCTTAGGCATGCCAGGCCAGTTACCCCTAAGGCTCCGCTGATCACTGTGCGGCGGGTGAGCGTAGGCGTGTCGTTGAGGGGGGTCTCCATCGTGAATCACCTGTTCCCGTGTCATCGTCTATACACGGGAAGGGTATGCATGCAACGTCAGCGGATACCGCAGCGACCCTATCGACGCGCCGAGCCCTGCGCTCAGGAGGCGTTGTCTTCCTTCGTTTTTTCAGCAGAAGCCTCAGAGGCGTGATCACGCTCAATCTCATGGTCATAGTGACCGTAAGCACCCCGGATGGCAGCCCAATACCAGAACGGCATGATGATGATCTCCGCGAGCGCCATCGACCAGGCCGCACCGAACGCCCCCCAAAAGTACGTTCCCGGAATGAGCATCGCCAGCAAAAGCGGGGCTTTAAGCACGTTGATGCGGAATGTGCGGCGAGCTAGCCCCATACCCAGCAGCAACGCGCCTGCCCCGGAGGTGAAGCTCGCTACAACAGAAAGGACACCCATGGGCAGGATCACTTCGCGGGTGCCATCCCAGGTTTCGTTCAAAAGGGCTAGGCCCACATCGTGCGGGATAAGCAGCAAAACAGTCACGTAGAACGCTGAAAGAAGCCCTGTCCCGATGGACAGCGCCCACATCCCGCGCATGCGGGCTTTGGGCCCCATCTCTGCGCGACGAGAGATCTCCGGCACAGCGAATGCGAGCGCAGCCTGGCCCAGAACATTGAGTGGGCCGCGCAGGGTGTCCACGCCACGGATTGATCCGGAGTCGCGGGTGCTGCCTAAAACGGGGATGAGTAGCTGCCCTAGCTGTGCTGCGCCGAGCCCGAGGACATACATACCGAAGAGGTACTTGACCAGGTCACGTTTGTCGCGGAACCAGTCGCCGGTGGCGCTGAGTCGAGGCCAGCTGCGCAGCAGCAACGCGCCAACGATGGCTGACAGAACTCCAGCTACTCCCCAGCTGAGAGTGAGGATGCCAACTTCGGTCCAGCCGAGGGCAACAAGAGCGAAGAGGAATCCGAACTGCAGGACCGCTTTGATCACGTCGATGAGGGCAGCTAAGTGGGGTTGCCCGTTGGCGAAGAACGCCATCCTGAAGTTGTCCTGCACCATGAGGGCGGGTAGGCATGGCGCCAGTGCGAGAAGTACGTGACCGACTGCCCCTCCGATACCGAGCCCGGCCAGCAGGCAGATAGCTGAGCCGAGCAGCCCCATCGCGAGAGTGGCTCCGTTGGCGCGTGCGGTGGCTTCTCGGAACTGTTCGATGCTGTCTGCACTGTGATGAATTTGCAGGGGTTGGCCGGAGGCAGACTTCGCGACTGCTACTCCGATGCCGTAGATAAGGAACCCGATGGCGAAGGCACCAAAAGATTCGTCTCCGACGTGGCGCGCCACCACGATGCTCAGGAACATGTTGGCCAGTGAGTAGACCCCCTGGTCAATCAGATTCCAGCTTGCACGCGTTGCTAGTTTGCGCACCTATACCGTCCATTCCCCCGCTGGTGAGTGGGTCTTCACCAGTGCGCTCCCCCCGCGTAGCCTGGTGATAACGACCCCATTCATACCGCCGTAAGACACAAGGATCATGTTCGGGCGGCTAGCTGCTCGCATCTCGTGAGCAGCGTATTGGAGTCTAGTGAGGCCGCCAGGCAGTGGTCTATCCCCGATGCACCCACATAGGGATATGGGGGCCTGAATGCGCCGGAATTGTCTGTCACAGCAACCGCGCACAGAGTTGGGCTGGCCGTGAGCGGGTAAGTGGGGCGTGATGAACCATAAGAAAGGGAATGTGGATGCTCGAGTACCGCACTGCTGCCGAGATCGAGGCGATGCGTCCGGCCGGTGAGTTCGTTGCCGCGACATTGGCGACGCTAGCCGCCGAAGTGCGAGTGGGAGACAACCTGCTCGACATTGATGCACGTGCACACGAACTGGTTAAAGAGCGGGGCGCGCAGAGCTGTTACTTGGACTATCACCCCAGCTTCGGTGGCTCGAAGTTCGGTCACGTGATCTGTCTGTCGGTCAACGACGCTGTCCTCCACGGGCGCCCCCGAAACCAGGTCCTCCAAGATGGAGATTTGTTGTGCTTGGACTTCGCGGTGTCTGTCGATGGCTGGGTGGCTGACTCGGCACGCTCGATCATTGTGGGGACCCCCCGCGAAGAAGACCAACGACTCATCGCCACCACCGAAGAGGCCCTCTGCCGCGCGATCGACAAAGCACGTGTGGGAAACAAACTCGGCGACATCTCCGCAGCTATCGGGGAGTACTCCCGCTCGCAGGGGTACAGCGTGAACACCCAGTTCGGGGGACATGGGGTAGGCCGAACCATGCACGGAGAACCACACGTGCCCAACGATGGCCGCCCCGGCCGCGGATTGAAACTGCGACCCGGCCTGGTCATCGCGATCGAACCGTGGCTAATGGCCACAACCCACGAGATCTACACCGACCCAGAAGACACCTGGACCCTGCGAAGCAAAGACGGCTCACGCGGTGCCCACTCTGAACACACCGTCGCCATCACAGAAGAAGGCCCGATCGTGCTGACAGCACGACCCGATGGCGTCTAATCACCCCGTAACACGTGTGAGGCCCGGCCAACTCGGTTCCCCCACCGAGCTAAGCCGGGCCGTCACGATCCCTCCCAGTAGAACCAGTGACGCGATCCCCCTTACGTCACTGACTCGCATCAACACGAACGACTTCGCTTCCCCGTAGCCGCGCCCGCGCTGACACTCTCTACATCGGCACCGCCACCGAAGTGTTACACCCGTCCAAGAAAAAATTTCACTAATTTTCGGACGTACAGTGGGGGCTACCCCGCCCGTCCACACGCAGGAGCCGCGCCGCAATGATCGCAGCCCTCGAAGCCATCTCCATCATCACCGCCTGCTTGGCTGGCCTAACCCTCCTGCTGGCTATTCCACCTGCCATTCCCCGCCCTATCGGCCTGGCAGTAACCGCTATCTGCACCCTCGTGGTCCTTGCTGGTGTCATCGTCGACATCATCGCCCTCATAACTGGCGAAGCCCACCACATCCCAAGCATCGCAACGCACATCAGCTACCTCATCAGCACCCCTTTGATCGTTCCCGCTGGCTTCGCCCTCACCTACAAAAAGCTCGACCGCTGGGGACTAGCGATCATCGGCGTTGCCACCCTCATCGCCACCTTCATGCTCATCCGCCAAGTCCAAACCCTCGGAATCCCATTCGGCTACCTCAACGTGAGTCACTGATGAACACCACCGACACGACCTCCGGCCCTGGACGCCTCTTCACCCTCATCTATGGCGTCTTCGCCGTTGGCGCCACCTCACGCGCCGTCTACCAGCTAGCGACCAACGCCGCCCAAGCACCCTTGGCCTACACTCTCTCGGCCCTGTCAGCCACCATCTACGTCATCGCGCTGGTGCTTCTCCTGCGCTGGGGACACCCAGGCTCCCGCGCCGCGCTGCGCACCATATGCCTCATCGAGCTAGCGGGCGTGCTCATCATCGGCACCCTGAGCATCCTCCAGCCCCAGCTCTTTCCCCGCGCCACCGTCTGGTCTTACTACGGCATCGGATACCTACTCCTACCCCTCATCCTGCCCGTCCTTGTGCTGCGTTGGCTGCGCCGCACCGCTCCCCCACGCAACACACCCTGACCCACCAGCAGACCCCCGCCCAAACCACTCATCCACACCTAAGATCGGGCCATGACAGCGATCACGCCTCCCGGACTACAGCACGCACGCCAAAAAATGCAGGACGCCGGAGCTAGCCCCGCAGCGATCGCCACATTCGAGTCCTACTACCATCAACTCGCTTCCGGCAGCACCGGACTCATCCCCGAAGAGAGCATCACCCCTATCCGGGAACTGCCCACCCTCGCCGAAAGAAGCAGCGACCCCGAAGCCGACGCCGCCGCCCTGAAAAAAACCGTCATCATCAAACTCAACGGCGGCCTAGGCACCTCCATGGGCCTAGACAAAGCCAAAACACTGCTGCCTGTGCGCGAGGGCATGAACTTCCTCGACATCATCGTCGACCAAATCACCAAAGCCCGCGCAACCTACGCAGCCCCCCTCCCCCTGCTGTTCATGAACAGCTTCAACACCCAAACCGACACCCTCCAAGCCCTGAAAAAATACCCTCACCTAGCCGTCGAAGACCTACCTATTGACTTCCTGCAATCCCAAGAACCCAAGCTCCACGCCAACACCCTTGAACCAGTCAGCTGGCCCACCGACCCCGCCCTCGAATGGTGCCCACCTGGCCACGGCGACCTCTACCCCTCGCTGCTAGACACCGGCATCCTCGAACAACTCATCGAAGCCGGATACGAATACGCCAACGTCTCCAACGCAGACAACCTCGGAGCCGCACCCAATGCCCAACTAGCGGGCTGGTTCGCCTCCACCGGATCAGCCTTTGCCATGGAAGTGTGCAAACGCACCCCAATGGACCGCAAAGGCGGCCACCTCGCCCAACGACTCAGCGACAACCGGCTCGTCCTACGCGAAGTCGCCCAAACCCTGCCCGAAGACCTCGATGACTTCCAAGACATCACCAAGCACGCCTACTTCAACACCAACACCCTCTGGCTCCACCTGCCTGCACTTCTGCGCACCCTCCAACACAAAAACGGCGCCATCGGCCTGCCTATGATCACCAACCGAAAAACGGTCGACCCCAAAGACGCCACCACCACCCCCGTCATCCAAATCGAATCTGCCATGGGCGCAGCCATCGAAATCTTCGACGACGCCACCGCCATCGAAGTCCCCCGATCCCGTTTCCTTCCAGTCAAAACCACCAACGAGCTCCTGCTCATCCGTTCCGACGTCTACCACCGAGACGCACACGGACACCTGGTCATGACCGCCAACACCGCCCCCACCATCACCCTAGACCCCAACCACTACAAGAAAATCGCCGACTTCGAAGCACGCTTCCCCGCCGGACCGCCTTCCCTACGCCAGGCAGAATCCCTCACCATTGAAGGTGACTGGACATTCGAAAACGACATCGTCATCACCGGAACAACCACCCTGACCGCCACAGAACACGACGGAGCTAGAACCGTTCCTGCCGGAACGCATTTGCCATGAAAAACACCACACTGCCAAAACCCCTCGTCTACACCCTGCTCACCACTGGCGTCACGCTCGGAGGCATCAGCCTCGCCATGGCCGGATCCAGCTTGTGGATCTATCGAGCCTCCCAATGGCGTGTTTTCTCCACCCACCAACTCGGCATCACAACCGACCGCCCCACCAACGAGGGCCTACACCCAGCCACCGTCATGGTTCTCGGCGCCCAGGCCTATCCCGAAGGACGCCCCAGCCCGTTCCTGGCTGCCCGCCTCGATGTTGCTCTACAACTGTGGAACGCCAACCTCGCCGAACGCATCCTCGTCACCGGCGACGGCAACTCCGGGGGCCTAGGCGAAACCACCACCATGGCCAACTACCTACGCGAACACGGAATCCCCGCAGACAAAATCGACCACGACCCCATCGGCATCAACACCTATGCCTCCATGCGTAACGCCGCTGAGGCCGGCATCACCCAGATGTACGTCGTCTCACAACGCTTCCACCTACCTCGCGCTGTAGCCCTAGCCCGCGCCGCCGGCATTGACGCCATCGGCATCGCCGACGACACCACCAACACCTCAGCTGAATGGGCCGAAGGCGAAATCCGTGAACTCTTCGCCGGAATCAAAGCCGCCACGCGCACCCTGACCGACCTCACCATGGGACAGATACACCGCCGATAACCACCCAACACATCCACGTAGGGTGCAACGCAGCAACCAATCACCACCCCTACCAAAAGAGGCCTCCATGACCGCGCCCACCAACGACTACGAACCCAGCGCCTGGGACAACATCATCGCCCAGAACCCCAACCACTCCATCTGGTACCGCGACCGTTGGCGCACCATGAGCGCCAACGGTGAAGACATCTTCGGCGAAGCCCGACTCATCGACGCCATGGCCACCCGTGGCTGCCGAATCCTGGACGCCGGATGTGGCAGCGGACGCGTCGGAGGCTACCTCGCCCAACAAGGGCACACCGTAGTGGGCGTCGACGGCGACCCTGTCCTCATCGAGGCAGCACGCCAGGATTACCCCCAAGCCACCTGGATCACCGAAAACCTCGCAGCCCTCGACCTGCCCGCACATGAGATCACCGACCCATTCGACCTGATCGTGTGCGCTGGCAACGTCATGACCTTCCTGGCCCCCAGCACTCGCCAACGCGTACTCACCCGCTTGGCAGCACACCTGACACCCGCTGGACGAGCGGTCATCGGATTCGGCGCAGGACGCGGATACGAATTCGACGAATTCTTCCACGACGCAGCCCAAGCAGGACTGACTCCATCCCTGAACCTGGCCACCTGGGATCTCCAACCGTACGAAAACGGAAACTTCCTCGTGGCAGTACTACGCCGCTCCTAAAACACCAACACCCCTACCCCACCCAACGCACAGGTCAACGGCGAGGTGGCACATAGTCCTGGGGACTGTAGCCAATAACCGGCATCGAATCCCGGCCCGCCACGCCAGGACGCCAGTCCTGGCGTGGCATACAAACCCACATAATCGGATACAGAACTGCTGGGCTTCCTGGCACCACCACCATGCCCGCAAACACCAACACCCGCATCAATTTCACGTCCATACCGAACTTGCCAGCCAGGCCAGCACACACTCCACCCAACCAGCCACGGTCCGTGTCGCGGACCAAACCCATCTTGTATAGCGACCTACGCACACTTTGCACAGCAGACTCCTTCAGCAAGAACACAACCCACGCGAGGCCACAGCCACGCCCACACCCCCATCATGCCCCGTTCCTCACCAGGAGCGAAGCTTTCCGACACCAGAAAAACCAACCCATCACAGACAACTCATTTACCCGATCTTGACCACCAAGGAAGCCACGCCTCAGCCCCGTGGGACACACGACGAGTAGGCTCACTCACAGAGTGACCGCAACTATCGTTCCAGCGGCCGCGACCCAACCCAGGTCGCGAACAAACCACTGGTCTAACGAGATTGCTGTTAGCTTCGCCCATCGTCGAAGTGCTCGAGGTCCAGACAACGGGCCGCAGCGGTAGCAACACCGGAATAGGGGACCGGTTCACACGGGCGTGACGTTCCAGCGAAGCCCACCCTGCCCATGTCCGCTGCTGCCCCGCGAGGTCATCGTGCGTATACGCAATCCTCTCATCGCGACTGCCGACGCCGAATGCCTCATCAGACTCGCGCGCCTGCACGTCCTGATGCGAGACGCCTACCGCTCCGACCCCGCCATCACCCAACTGAAGCTCGAAGGCCTGGACGCACTACGCCTCGACGCCGTCAGCACCCTCAGCAAACTCGAACGCAGCAACCGATACGACAACCACTACCCCACCACCGGAACCGAACGGCCACCCACCGGCCCCACAAGCAGCACCGCACTGCCCGGAACCACAGGCGTACGGCTGGCAGAACGCCTACGCACCGCCTTGAACGTCCTCGCTGAACACGAATCCGCCACACTCCGCCGCCGCGTACTGCTTGACCTCCTCTTCTCCATCGACGTCCCCCAACACCACCACTGGGCCCGCCGAAGCGAACTACTCATCTCAGACATAGCCGGACTCCTAGACCTCAACATCTCCAGCACCGACCTGACCCGCCTCGTCCGCTCCCACCGAAATATCCAACGCACCTTGTGGCAAACCACCCGACACAGCGGAATCGAAGCAACCCCCCGCACCCAAGGCGACCCCCACGAAGCCCTCGCCGAAGCAATGTCCAACGCCATGTGCGTGCGCTACGAATCCGGACTCATCGCCGCCATTGCCCTCATGCGCTCCCACGAAAACCGCGGCCCCCTATCCATCGCCGGAGGGGCACTCTTCGACAGCCTCGAGTCAGGACCCCAACCAAGCATCGACAAATACATCGGCACCGCAGTAGCACGCACCAGCCTCACCGCACTCGTCCACCACCTCGCAACCTGCGAAATCGTCGCCACCGACGACCTCGACGTACGCCACGCACTCCCAACCCTGCTACGCGGCCTACGCGCCGACATGCTCGCAGCACAAGCCCGAGACGACACCGAAAGCCGCGCCCTAGCCGCCGCAGCACGCATCGTGCAAGAAGCCCGAAACCGCCTCGAAGGAACACCCCGATAAACCCCGCACAAGCAGCCAACGCCTGCTGAGCTGCACCACCAGCCAACTGAAGGCGACCCGCACTAAAGGTTGGCTCGCACCATCTTCAACGCCGCACAAACTCCCGTGTAGGCTCAAGTCACATCCCTGTTCGCGAAGATGAGTTCGAGAACGACCGACGCCCTGCCCGGGGTACCGGCACGTAACGAACTCTGGTGTTTGCGTGGACCGGGTCCGCGGAATCGCCACACGGATCACCGACATGCGACGACGTTCTCGCTCGTCCCGGTGTCGGCAGCACTACGGGGGCCACAGGCCCAGAGGGCCGGACCAGCTCCGTCCCCTGCTGCTTCGGCGAGGGTGTCCCCCGACGACACCCCACAGATCGCCCCCCCGTGTGCTTCCTTCGTGGCTTACCGACCCAGACTCGAGAGAGGGCAGCAAGTGGATATCCCCGCCATCGTGTGGGAGGGAACGATCGCTCTGATCGTCGCGCTCCTGGCGTATGACTTCTTCTTCCATATCCGGAAGGCACACATACCGACACTCAAAGAAGCCGCGATCTGGTCGGCCCTCTATGTGGGCATCGCCATCGCATTCGGAGCAGCGGTATGGGGAATCGGCGGCGCCGAAATGGGCGGGGAATGGTTCGCCGGATACATCACCGAGAAAGCGTTGAGCGTCGACAACCTCTTCGTCTTCCTCATCATCATGAGCAGCTTCAAGGTGCCCAGGGCAGACCAACAAAAAGTTCTGCTCTTCGGCATCGTCTTCGCGCTCTTGGCCCGCAGCGCATTCATCTTCGTCGGCGCCGCAGCCATCAACGCCTTCGCTGCCGTGTTCTACATCTTCGGCGCCATCCTCATCTGGACCGCATTCGGCATGGTTAAAAGCGAACTCAGCGGTGAAGAAGAAGACCCCGCCGAAGAAGCCGACAACATCATCGTCCGCATCGCACGTAAAACGTTCCACACCACCGATTACTACGACGGCGACCGCATGACCACGATGGTGGACGGAAAACGCCACCTCACCCCCATGCTGCTGGTCATGGTCGCCATCGGTGGCACAGACCTACTCTTCGCTTTGGACTCAATCCCGGCGATCTTCGGCCTGACCCAAAACGTCTTCAACGTTTTCACAGCAACCGCCTTCTCTCTCATGGGCCTGCGCCAGCTTTACTTCCTCATCGATGGGCTCCTGGACCGACTCATCTACCTCAGCTGGGGCCTTTCCACGATCCTGTTCTTCATCGGGGTCAAGCTGATCTTGCACGCCATGCACGAGAACAACCTGCCCTGGATCAACAATGGCGAACCCATCCACGTACCCGAGGTAGGCATCGGCCTATCCCTAAGCGTCATCATCGGTGTTCTAGCGATCACGGTTATCGCTTCCCTCCTGTCCCCCAAAGGCAAAGCGGTCTCCTTGATCAACAACACCAACCGCCACGCCATGACCTACATCGACCTAGACAACGACGTCGACGCCGAATACCGCGAAGAGACCTACCAGAAAATGCTCGTCGAAGAGCGCAGCCTGCGCAGCATCGATGACCGCTTTAAACACCTGGTAGAAGAGCACAAAGAGCTCGAAAAACACCTCGCCGAGGCGCACGCCCTCCACGCCAAGCACGGCTAATTCGGAGGTCAATCCACGCAACAACGTCAGGGGCTTGGTCATAACGCATCATTTGTTATGACCAAGCCCCTGACGTTGTTTGTCGTAAAACTATTTACACATTCTGTTGCGGCGCACGCCCCGCCGATGCAGCCTCAGGCACCGCAATCGCCTCTCGCACATCACCAACCAGCTCTTCCAACACGTCCTCCAACGCAATGACCGCGCCCTGAGAACCCGCCGGAACCCCCTCCTCCCCGGTCAGCACCGCCAAATGCACTTGACTACGCTGCATACGCCTGACTACCTCGCGCAACCCCATGTCCGCTGGAATCGAGGGCAACGGACTCAGGTACCGCGGCACTGCTGGCTGCGAGGCGTCCGGGGCGCCCAATACATCTTTGACGTGCACGTAACCGATGTACATGCCCTTGCCTCCCACCACCGGGAAGCGACTGAATCCTGTCTGGGCAGCTAACTGCTCCAGCTCTAAAATCGACACCGAATCCGGAACTGTCCTCAACGAGTCAGCAGGCAATGCCACATCCGAAGCCACGCCCGTTTCGAAGTCAAGGGCATGCGCCAACAGCGCCGTCTCATCTTCATCCAGAACACCTTCGCGCCCTGACTCTTCAATGAAAGACCGCACCTGATCCCGATCGAAAGCCGCCGTCACCTCATTCTTAGGCTCTACCCGCATTAGTTTCAGCGCCACATTCGCCGTCGCATTCATCAACCACAAAAACGGTTGAGCGAGGAAGTCAAAAAAGTACATGAACGGCCCCAGCACCAACGAGGCCCTCAAAGGCCCCGCCAATGCAATGTTCTTAGGGACCATCTCTGCCAACACCATGTGCAGGTAGATAACGATGACCAAAGACAACACCAACGCTGCCGGTCCTACCAGCCACGCTGGCGCACCCATGAACGCAAACGGAGCCGCCATGAGGTGATGCAATGCAGGTTCACCTACTGCACCAATTGCCAACGACGAGGCTGTAATACCCAACTGGGTACCAGCAATAGCGACGTTGACGTCTTTAACCACCTTCATGGTGATTCGCGCCGACCATTTACCTTCGTGCACTAATGGCTCTAGCTGGTCACGGCGAACTGAAACCAGTGCAAACTCTGCAGCCACAAAGATCGCGTTAAACACGAGAAACACCAGCATGATCGCCAGCGCGGCACCTTCGTTCATCATGCACCACCCTCAACGTCGTTAGCTGTGTTCTGGGATTCCACAGACGAATCGCCATGACCAAGCTCAGATACGCGCGGATCTTCGTCGAAGCGGTGCACGATCATCCGATCCACGCGATGGCCATCCAGGCTCACCACCGTCAATCTGATCCATGCAGGTACGGCTCGTTCTTTGTCATTAAGACGTTGTGGGTCTTTCACTTCAAGAACGGTCTGGTCTCCTGGCTCTGGGATCCGATCCAGCTGCTCCACTACCAACCCAGCCATTGTGTCGGTGTCTTCACCCTCGGGGATTTCTAGGCCAATAATTGCCGAGGCTTCGTCTGGTCTGAGCAAACCAGAAATCATCCATCCGCCGTCATTGGTGCGCCGATATCTGCGCACATATTGGTCGTGTTCGTCTCGGATCTCGCCAACGATTTCTTCGACGAGATCTTCCAAGGTCACCAGACCTGCGGTACCGCCATATTCATCAATCACGACTGCTGCTTGCAGCCCAGGCTCACGCAACTCACGCATGAGCGGATCCAACGTCATCGTTTCGGCAACTACGTACGGCGCAACCATAAACTCTTCGACGCGACGCTGCGCGCGCATCTGGATGGGTACTCCCAATGTGGCTTTGTAGTGAACGATTCCCACAATGTCATCGACGTCATCACCTTGGACGGGGAATCTGGAGTGTCCTGATTCGATAACAAGGGCGATCAACTCTTCCACTGTGGTTTCTCGTTCCACGAAGTTCACACGCGGACGCGGAACCATCACTTCAGCGGCTGTGCGGTCACCGAATTCAATTGACCGCGCCACCAGCTCTGCGGTGGCTTTATCGAGTGTGCCTTCTTCCCCTGAATACTGCACCAGTGCGGTCAATTCTGCGGGGCTACGCGCTTGATCTAATTCGCTTGCCGGTTCCATACCTAACGCGCGCACCACTCGTTCGGCGGCTCGATCAAAAAAACGAACCAACCAACCAAACAAACGCATGTACCAAGCCTGTGGATAAGCAACCAAACGGGCTACTCGGTTTGGTTCAGCTATCGCCCAACTTTTAGGAACTAGTTCCCCGAAAGCCATCTGAGCAAAGGTCGCAATGATGAAAGCTCCGGATACGGATACAGCCATCGACACAGAGGCAGGAAGGGCTGTTGCATTCAGGGCAGCAGCCAGAAGCTGCCCCACAGAAGGCTCAGCCACATATCCAGTAATCAGGCTGCAGGCGGTGATACCTAACTGAGCTCCCGACAACTGTTCGGACAACTTACCCAGACCGCGCTCGACTTGTTGCGCCGTCGGATCTCCTTCAGCCGCAGCTTTTTGCACTCGAGATCGGTCAACGGTGATGTATGAAAACTCCACCGCAACGAACAATGCATTCGCAGCAATCAACAAAATCAAAATACCGAGGAGGAACCATGCAGAGGTCATCGGCCACCCTCACCGTGGTGAACACCTACGGTTGATATCGGTGAAAGAAGAACGACCGGACGTAGGGTCGCCGGGCTGTTCGCGAGGCGACCCTTTGATTGTCGGGATATGTCCATGACAACTCATCGTAGAGCCCTTGACCCAGCAGAGATGCCTCGCACTTGCCCGTATCTCAACAGAAGTCATCTCTGTGTTCTGTATATATCCAGATTCCCCCGGTATCGTCGAAAAGGACAAGGGTCGGAGCGGGGGGCTCCACTACGTCACAGCACACACCCGGGGGTCTCATGACAGCTACATCGTGCGTCGTTAAATACCGCAGCCGCTGGGTACGCGTAACAGCTACTATCGCAACGCTTCTCGCAACGTTAATTGCAGTCTCTTCGTGTTCCTCTTCTGGAATTCCTGACGATATCGATAGATCACCCAATAAGAACTATCGATACACCCCCAGGCCCAGCGGGCTTCTCTGGGACAGCGGCGTATTTGGGCATGATCCGAAAATCACTGGCGCGTTTGAAAAAATGCGAGGACACAAACTAGATGTGTTGGGCGTGTCCCCTACCCGCGGAAGCTGGGAGGAGCATCTCAGCGACTGGTGGCTCACCGAGAAAACCATTCCTGCCGGTTTCTCCGGAACACTCAACATCTCTGTTCAACTCTTCCCTAAAGACGGGACGTTAGAAAAGGCCGCCCAAGGCGCATACAACGAAGATTTCAAACGACTAGGTGCTTTGATCACCACGAAGTATCCCAATGCATATGTCCGTCCTGGCTGGGAATTCAACATCGTGAATTGGCCTTGGAAAGCAACACCATCCAATGTCGGCACCTTTAAAACAGCTTTTCGGCAGGCCTCAACCTCGCTTAAATCCGGCGGGCCTGACCTTCGGATCGTCTGGAACCCCAATGAAGGTCGCGGAAATTCACTCCCCGATGCAACAACTGCCTGGCCTGGAGACGACGTCGTAGACATCGTCGGTATCGACGCCTACGACTGGTCCCCGCCGTACGACCAGAAAGGGTGGAAAGAACACAAGACACGTCCGCAAGGGTGGGACTACTGGGGCACATTTGCCCGCACGCACGGCAAAAAGTTCGCTCTTCCCGAGTGGGGTGTCATACGGGGATCAGAGGAATCCGGCGGAGATAACCCTCAATACATTCATTACGCATACGGGTGGATGTACGCCAATCGCGACATCATGGCTTTCGATACATACTTCGAAGAGCCCGATGACTACTGCAAATGTGCTCTCTCTATTAACCCTGAGGCGCAAGGGGCCTACCTGGCGTGGATGCCACAACTTACATACCACGCACCGGGGTCAGCAACCGCAGCGACCGCCGCCTTACCTGCTGCTTTATCACCGAGGCGAGAATTTTTATAGTGACTTCGAAGATGAATTTGCCACTCACGTGACGGCAAGATGCGTTCGATGTTCCTGTGCCGCCACGTGAGCTGGTGTGCTGCTGACCTCAGGCCCGATGGGCACGATCGAGTGCCATGGTGATATCTGTCAGCAGGTCCTGGGTGTCTTCGATCCCAACAGCCAGGCGCAGCATTGCTTCGGTGATTCCTGCGGCTTGGCGTGCCTGTTCGGTCATGGTTGCGTGGCTCATGGTGGTGGGATGTTCGATGAGGGACTCGGTTCCGCCAAGCGATTCGGCGAAAGTGAACAGTTGGAGGCCGTCTAAGAAGGCTTTGACTGCGGTGAGGCCACCGCACAAATCAAAGCTGACGATGGCGCCGAAACCGTCTTGTTGGCGGGATGCTAGATCGTGTCCAGGGTGGTCGGGCAGGCCTGGGTAGTAGACACGTTCCACTGCGGGGTGAGCTTGGAGTGCTTCGGCGATTGCTTGGGCGTTTGTGCGGTGTGCAGCAATACGGGGACCGATGCTGCGTAGTCCGCGCATGATCATGTGGCTGTCGTAGGCGCTGCCGGAGGTTCCGAGGTTATTGGCCCAGAAGCGTAGGTTGTCTGCGCCTTGTTGGGTGGAAGCGATGATGGCTCCCCCGATAACGTCGCTGTGTCCGTTGATGTACTTGGTGGTGGAGTGCATGACGTAGTCAGCACCCAGGCTCAGGGGTCGCTGTTGCAGTGGTGTGAGAAAGGTGTTGTCAGCGACGACGACAGCACCTGCTTCATGGGCTGCTGCGGCGACGGCAGCGATATCTGTGATGCGCATGGTGGGGTTAGAAGGGGTTTCGATCCACACAAGTGCAGTTGGGTGGGCCTGGAGAGCAGCGCGCACTGCGTTGATGTCAGTGAAGTCGACGGTGGTACACGTGAAGTGGCCGCGTTCGGCAAGAGATTCGAAGAGTCGCCATGTTCCGCCGTAACAATCAGCGGGGACGAGAATGTGGTCCTCGCTGTTGGTCAGCATGAATAAAAGGGTGGTGATGGCGCCCATTCCCGAAGAAGTGGTGACACCGCCTACGCCTTCTTCCAGGGTGGCCAAGGCTCGGATGAGAATGTCGCGGGTGGGGTTGGTGTCGCGACTGTAATCGTGGATTCGTTTGGTGTTGAAGTCTTCGAATGTGTATGTGGTGCTGAGGTATAGGGGTGGGATAACGGCGCCGTGGTTGGGGTCTTCGGCGATACCGGTGCGGATGGCGCGGGTGATCGGTGAGATGTCGTGCATGTGCGTGCGGCCTCTCATGGATGTGGTCTGCGCGTAGGAGGCCACATCCATGTCCGCGTTTGTGCGGTTGAGTCCATCTGTCGGCTTTCGGGTGAAGGCCGCAGGATGTGGCACCGTGCGCGCAGGGGTTTGGCGTGGTTGCCCCGGCATCATCGGTCCAGTCCCTCAGCCGGTCGTGATGGATTCGCATCCAGGCTAACAGGCGATTTTTGGTGGTAGGTCACGCTTCCCAGTAGGGGGTGCGGGTGGGGAGGGTGAAATCGTGGAGCCAGTGTGAGTGGGCGTAGTCGATGGCTGCTTGGTGGCGCAGTGTGGTGAAGAGGTTGGGTTCGTTTTCGTAGAGGGGGCGGCCGTTTTCGAACGCGGTGTGGGCGGCGATGGGGTCATCCCAGTTGAGAGCGATGATGTCGAGTCGTTCGGTGGGCAGGATGGCGAGGAAGGCTGTGACAACGCGGAGGTGATCGATGTTTGAGTGGGCGGGCAGGTAGGCCAGGTCGAGTCGGGGGGCGTCAGTGGTGCTGGTCACACAGGTGCCGTGGAGCATGAGTAGGGCGATTTCATGCTCCACGCATAAATCCCTAAGAGTGCTTGTGAGCTGCGGGTTTTGCAGCTGATGCATGGTTTGGGTCACCGTCGCCATACTGCAGGGTATGTGGGGGCGGTGCGTTGTCTCTAGCGTTTTGGGGTCGGTGGGATAAGGCGCACATTTCGCCGGGTTTTATTGTCCCGGCGGGTGGAGTTATGGCCAGGGGCGGGCGGGGCCAGGGAGCCGCTGCCCGCCCCTGGGGGTCACATGCGTTCGGGTGCGCGGATGCCCAGGAGGTCTAGGCCGGTGATGAGTACCTCGAGGGTTACTTTGCACAGGGCTAGGCGGGATGCGCGGATGTCTTCGTCCTCAGCGCCCAGGACGGGGCAGTTTTCGTAGAAGGCGCTGAAGAGTTGGGCCAGGTCGAACAGGTAGGCCGCGAGCCGGTGGGGTTCGCATAGATCCCCGACTGCGGCGACGGTGCTACCGAATTCGAGCAGGTGTAGCGCTAGGGCGCGTTCGTGGGATTGTTGTAGGCCGATGGTGTCTGCCACGGCGATTCCGGCTTCGTCAGCGGAGCGGAAGATGGAGCGCAGACGGGTAGCGGCGTATTGCAGGTAGGGCCCGGTGTTGCCGGTGAGGTTGAGCATGCGGTCGAGGTCGAATACGTACTCGGAGTCGTGGGCGACGGAGAGGTCTGCGTATTTGACGGCGCCGATGCCGATTTGCCGGGCGATTTCCGCGCGTTCTTCTTCGGGAAGTTCGGGACGGGCGGAGTCGATGTGGCGTTTAGCTTTGGCAACGGATTCGTTGAGAAGGTCCATGAGGCGCTGAGGGGCCCCAGAGCGGGTGCGCAGGATCTTGCGATCTTCGCCGAGCACGTTACCGATCTTAATGTGGGTGGCTTCGACATCTTCGGGCAGCCAGCCAGCTTTAGCGGCGGTGGCGAACATCATGTTGAGATGGAGTGCTTGGGGTGCGCCGATGACGTAGAGGATTCTGCTGGCTTTGAGGTCGCGGACGCGGTGGCGAATGGTGGCTAGGTCGGTGGTTGCGTAGCCGTATCCGCCGTCGGATTTGCGGATGATTAGTGGTACGGGTTTTCCTTCGCGGCCGGTGAATTCTTCGAGGAAGACGCACAGGGCGCCGTCGTCAACGACTGCGATGCCGCTGGTTTCGAGTTGGTGGCAGACGTCAGGTAGTTCGTCGTTGTAGGTGGATTCACCGGCGAGGTCATCGTCGGTGAGAGTGACATCCAGGGCGGTGTAGATGCGGTTGAAGTAGGCCTTGGATAGTTCGATGAGGTTTTCCCACAGCTCGAGGGTCTGGGGGTCTCCGGCTTGCAGTTTGACGACGCGACTGCGCGAGCGGGTGGCGAATTCAGCGTTGCCGTCGAATTTGGCGCGGGCGGCTTGGTAGAAGGCATTGGGGTTGTTCTTGAGCAGTGCTGCTTCTTCGGATTCGAGACCGACTTCGAGCAGGTGCTCAATGAGCATGCCGAAGGGTGTTCCCCAGTCGCCAATGTGGTTTTGGCGGATGACGTTATGCCCAAGTTTTTCCAGGGTGCGGGCAAGGCAGTCACCGACGACGGTGGTGCGTAGGTGCCCGACGTGCATTTCTTTGGCGACGTTGGGGGCGGAGTAGTCGATCGGGATGTTGGTGGATTCTTGGGCGGGAATGCCAAGGCGTTCGTCGTGGGCGAGTTCGGTGACGAGGGTGGCGAGCCATTCGTCGGAGAAGGTCAGGTTGATGAATCCGGGGCCGCTGACTTCGATGTTGCTTGTTTCGTTAGCCAGGTCGAGGTTGGCGACGATGGCTTCGGCGACGTCGCGGGGCTTCTTACCTGCTTTTTTGGCTAGTGCGAGAGCGGCGTTGATTTGGATGTCAGCGTATTGGCTTGGTCGGAGTACGGGGTCTGCACCTGCATATTCGTCGCCGAGGGCAGCTGAGATCGCGGCGGAGACCTTAGGGGTGATGACATCCAGGGGCGTACTCATGGAGCAAGTCTAGGCCTGTCGTGGTGACTATTGCGGCTGAGGGTTTACTTACATGTCGAAAAGGGCGGTGTCTCCGGCTCCACGGCGCAAGATTTCGGGGATGTCGCTGGTGAGATCGATAACGGTGGTGGGTTCGATGCCAGCGTCGTCGGCGTCAATAACAGCGTCGACGAGGTGGTCGAGTTCTTCTTTGACCATCCAGCCGTTGATCATAGGGCTGGTTTCGTTGGGAAGTATGAGGGTGCTGGTGAGCAGGGGCTCGCCTAGTTCGGTAAGTAGTGCCTGGACGACTTTGTGGTCGCTGATGCGTACGCCAACGGTTTTGCGTTTGGGGTCCAGAAGTTTGCGCGGTACTTCGCTAGTGCCTTTGAGGATGAAGGTGTAGGGGCCGGGGGTGGCAGCTTTGACGAGACGGAATTGGCTATTAGAGAGCATGACGAGTTGCCCTAGCTGGGCGAAGTCGCTGCACATGAGCGAATATTGGTGCTCTTTGCCGAGTTTGCGGATGTCGCTGATGCGTTGTTTTCCGGTGGCGTTTCCGATGGCTGAGCCGAGTGCGTATCCGGATTCGGTGGGGTAGGCGATGATTCCGCCCTCGCGCAGGATGGTTACTGCTTGGGTGATGAGGCGGGGTTGGGGGTCGATGGGGTGGATGTCGAGGTAGCGGGCCATGATGGAAGGCTAAATGACGAGGGCCGGCGGCCGGTTAAGGCTCGTCGGCCCTCGTGGTGCTGTTAGGCGAAGGTGTCCCATTCGTCGGGTCCGTGGGTGCCTGCGGAGTATTCATGCATGGGGACTTCGTTGTTGCGCCAGGCTTCGACGACGGGGGTGAGGATGCGCCACATTTCTTCAGCGGTGTCGCCGCGGACGGATAGGAGTTGGTCGCCGTCCATGATGTGGCCAAGGATTTCGCCGTAGGGGCGGATGGCGCTTTCACCAAGGACTGCGGTCATGCGGCTGCGTTCGAGTTTGAATTTGTCGCCGGAGCCGTTGGTGGCGATGTCGAGCTGGAGTTCTTCTGGGGAGAGAGAAATAGTGAGGGTGTTAGCGCCGGGGGCGGGGCCGAATCCGGTGGGTAGGTGTCCGACGGGTTTGAAATGCAGGACGATTCGGCGGTCGTTTTTTCCTAGGGCTTTGCCGCTGCGCAGGCGGAAGGGCACTCCTGCCCAGCGTTCGTTGTTGATGCGGACGGTGACCTCGGCGAGGGTTTCGGTCATGTTGTCGGGGTTGACGCCTTTTTCGTCGACGTAGGCGGGCACTTTCTTGCCTTCGACGACGCCGGCGGAGTAGCGAGCGCGGCGGGAGGATTGGGCTGGGTCTTCGTTCCAGAGGGATACGCAGCGTAGGAGGTGGGTTTGCAGGTCGCGTAGTTCGAGGGCCTCGATGCGAGAGAGGTCTTCCATGGCAGTCAGGGCCAGCATGAGCAGGAGGTGGGATTGGATCATGTCGATGAGGGCGCCGGCGTGGTCGTAGTAGGCGGCACGGCCTTCAAGGGCGAGGGATTCGTCGAAGATGATGTCGACGGATTCGATGTGTGCGCAGTTCCAGAGGGGTTCGAAGACGCGGTTGGCGAATCGGAATCCGAGAAGGTTGAGCACTCCGGAGCGGCCGAGGAAGTGGTCTACTCGGTAGATCTGGGATTCGTCGGCGAAGCTGTGTAGGAGTTCGTTGAGTTCGCGTGCGGTTTGTAGGTCATTGCCGAAGGGTTTTTCGAGGCCGAGGCGAATGTTGGGGCCGATGCCGATGGTGGCGAGCACTTCCAGGACTTTGTGCGTGATGCGTGGGGGTAGCGCGAAGTAGATGATGGCGGGTTCGTTGCCTAGTTCGGCGATGAGGTCGCGGACTGCTGCGGAGCTGAGTAGGTCAACTTTGGTGTAGCTGGATCGTTCGGCCAGGCGGGAGGCGCCGCGTTGTCCGCAGCCTCCTTCAGCGAGGGCTTGCAGGACACGTAGGCGCCATTCTTCGTCGGAGAGGTCGTCAGCGGCGGCGCCGAGGATGCGGACCCGTCGTTCGGGATCGGCGAGGAGGAGAGTTCCCAGTCCAGGTAGGAGGAGGCGCCGGGTCAGATCGCCGGAGGCTCCGAGGATGAGGAGGTTGACGCGGGGGCTTCGGCCGCCTTCAGAGGAGAGGCGTTGGGCGTCCCTGGGGGTCAGGACGCTGTCGGTGCCTGCTTCATGGATGCTTCGGTGTGGTGTGGCGGACTGAGGCATGGCACCTTCCCTGGGTTGTGTTCATGGGTGAGGTGCGTGCACCTCATCGGGGTTCCCTGGTGCCCAATCGGTTTGTCGGTGGCGCGGCTGAATATTGCGGCTGAATATTCATGGTTGCTGGGGTGTGACTGGCAGGTGGGGCGTATGCATCGACTGGTGGTTATGCGTACTGGTGGTGGTCTGTGTTTTAGGTGTCGCGGCGGTAGACACGTTCACCGTCGATCCAGGTGGAGGCGACGCGGACTTGGCCGAGTTCTTTGGCTGGGGTGGTGAAGACGTCGCGGTCGAGAATGACGAAGTTGGCAAAGGCGCCTTGAGCGATGCGTCCTAGGCCGGTGTGGGGTGCCACGCGCACTGCTCGTGAGGTGTACATGAGGATGGCTTGGGGGATGGTGAGGGCGTTGGCGAATCCCAGAGTGGTGCCGTTGCTGGCGGTACGATCCACGGCGGCTTGGATGGAGGTGAAGACGTTGTCTGCATCCATCCAAGTGGTGGCGGGGCTGTCGGAGGATAGGCATGAGGCGTGGAAGGAGCGGTAGACGCGTTGTAGGGGGTAGGCGTCGACGAGGGCGCGGGTGCTGAGGTTGGCGCTGTAGACGTCCATTTCGGCGAAGTCGAAGATTGAGTGAGTGACGATGCCGAAGTTCATGCGGGAGCGGAGCATGAGCTGTTGTAGTGGTTCGGGCAGGATGCTGGCGTGTTCCACTTGGACGCTGGGTACGTCGGTCATCCAGGGGTCCATGTCGCCGACGACGTCGATGAGGAATTCGAGTGCGGCATCGCCCATGGCGTGTGCGGCCAGTTGGACTCGGTTGTCGCGTGCCCATTCGGCGGCGGCGCGGAGTTCTTTTGCGTTGATTGTGCGGCGGCCGAATTGGTCGAAGGTGCCGCGGTAGGGGCGGGCCATCCAGGCGGTTGCGTTGGAGATGGCTCCGTCAACGAAGACTTTAGTGCCAGCGATTTTGATGCGGCCGAATCTGTCGTCGTCGGTGAGGACGCGGGGGTTGCCTGCGGCGATCTCATCGGACAGGACGGTCCAGGGCAGGTAGATGTTGACGTGTTGGGCGAATCCGGCTTGTTGTGCTTCGCGGAGGATGTCGAGTATGTCGGTAGCTGCGACGGCAGCTAGGTCATCGCCTACGCCGACGATGCCGTGGCGGGTGAGGTGGTCTCCTACGGCGAGTAGTTCGCGGATGAGGTGGTCACGTCCCATGGGTGGGATGGCTGAGGCTACGGCTTCTACGGCGCGGAATTCGGTCAGGATTCCGTTGGGTTCGCCGTTGCTGTGCCGTTCGAAGCGGGCGCCTTCGGGGTCGGGGGTGTCTCGGGTGATGCCTGCCATCCGTAGTGCTACGGAGTTACAGGAGGCGGTGTGTAGGTCTGAGCGTCGAACGAATACGGGCCGGTCGCGGCTGACGAGGTCGAGGTCTTTGCGGGTGAGTTGGCGACGCTCTGTTAGGTACATTTCGTCGTAGCCCCAGCCGAGGATCCACTCGTTTTCTGGGGCCAGGTCTGCGTGATAGCGCAGGCGTTTGATGATGTCCGGGATGGTGCGCACCAGGGGCGGCATCAGTGAGGGGCCTGCGGCGAGGGTGGCGACGAGTACTGGATGCTGGTGCACGTCGAGGAATCCGGGGACGACGGTGGCGCCTTCGAGGTCGACGGTGGGGACGTCGCGGACTGCTTCGGGGATGTCTGCCGGTTCGGTGTATTCGCGGTATGGTCCGCCCACCCATGAGAAGCGTCCTCCGTCGATACGGAAGGCGCTAGCGAAGTCATCCTCACCACGGCCCGTGAACACCTTGGCGTTGATGAAGAGCCTTCCTGGCATGCAACTCACTCCTCACAGACCATGCTCACCCCGTCTTACTTTTACAGGACATGCACCTCGACAGTATGTGACCGTTCACCGTGGGTGGGTGTGTGGAACACGCGAACTATGCGTTGTCACCACATGCGTAATGCTGAGCGCGCTAGCAAGGAAACGCTTTCGGCAAGATCGGGGGCGGGGAATGTGCCGGGGAATGCTTCTGGCATTCGTCCAGCTATGCCGTTTCCTCCGGAGAGGATCGCAATGACGGACCATGTCTGGGCGCCCCAGAACGCGACAGTGGGGTCGTGGAGGTCTCCTTCGCGTGGATCCCACCCGAGGCCGTGTACGACATCCAGGCATAGCCGCGCGATGCGGGCTGCGTGATGGGTGTAGGGGTCGTGGGCGGTAGGGTCGGCTAGCAGGGCGGGGCTTACCACTCCTGATGCTGCGGTAAGTAGTGCCAAAACACCTGCTGCACGGGCATGTTCGGATCCACCTAGGGGAAGTCTGCGGGCGATGATTTCTGCTAGGTCGCGGGGAGTGTCCAGGCAGGGCAGTTCTGGGTGGATGTAGGCGTGATCGTCCACGATGTGTATGAGGCGTAGTCCAACTGCGGCGTCAAGCAGTTCGGCGTCGAGGTCGGTGATTGAGGGGCCGCGGCGGGTTGTGTCGGCTCCTAGGGTCCACCCGTGGGGGTCGCCGCATTGACGTAGGAGTTGAGCGAATGGCTCAACCATGAGGGCGCAGGTCTGTTCATCGAGGTAGGTAGGTAGTTCGGTGGGGTTGCTGTCCACGGTCCATATATGTGAGATGTCGGTCACACCTGTTTGAGTGGCCAGGACGTGCTCGTGGATCAGGGATGAAGTATCTAGCCGCGATGCTCCGATGAGGTGGCGTAGGGCCTGCCATCCGTGACTGTCGACGATGCCTGCTATGTCAGTTACGGCAGGGTCGAGGCATTCCAGCATTGGTGTTGGTGGAGGTTGTTCTAGTAGGTCTACGTCTTGGATGCGCCGTGTTGCTTTTTCTTCTTCGAACCGGTCATGGTTTCCGTCGATGAGGCGGGCGCGGGGTTGGCCGGGAAAGCCCCGTTGAATTGTCTCGACGGTGATGGTGTGTTGCTGTCTATGTGCCAGGCCGTAGCTGTATTGCAGAGTTGCCCCTACGGCGGGTAAGACGTCTGCGACCTGGGTGTGGGATTCCTCGTAGTGGTCGCGGTGATTGTTCTGCTGGGGTGGCTGGATAGTTCGGGTGTGGCTCAGCTGTTCTAGCTCTGTCAGGGGGATAAGTGAGGCTTGTTGAGGGTCTGGGGCGTGAGGGAAGGCGAACTGGTGTTGCCGTGCACCGTCCCATCCCATCGCTGCGCAGAGAACTTCGTGTAGCTGGTCCAGGTGTATGGAGGCGTCTATCTCGATTCGGCGCCATATCGAGGGGTAGGAATTTTCTAGCTGCACGTGCAGTGTCATGCGCGTGATGCGGGGCACGCTCCACGCCAGTCGGTCGTCTGTGGGTGCGGTGACGTTTGCTGTCACGACTTCGGGCAGCTCGGTAGAGCTCGAGGTCTGCTCACTCGAGTTAGTGGTGTCAAGCCGATTGGCCTGACCGTCACGACCCCCGCGCGGAAACTGGAAGACGTTTCCGTTGAAGGACTGAAACTTGCCCTTGGTCACACCGGAACCCTAGGCCTATGCCAGACAGTATTCACATTGGTGGGGCAGGGATGTGGATTGATTTCAGGGTTTCTGCTCAACCTTTTTTGGGTTTTATAAACCCGCGTAGATGGCTGCTTTTCGGTAGTTTCACCCAAAGGAACCATCTACGCAGGTTCAGTAAGAGAGTTTTTCAGCGGCGCCCTGTAACCATCTTCACGATCCACAAGAGAATGACGGCACCAAGCAGAGCTGTCAGGAAGCTAAAAATAAGCCCGCCGCCAGCTACATTGACACCAAACAAATTCAAAACAAATCCGCCGATAAGACCACCAATGACGCCAACCACAATGTTGGCCACCAACCCCATCTGCGCATCTGTACCCATGATTTTGCTGCCAATCCACCCAGCGAGGCCGCCAATAACAATCCAGCCGATCCATCCAAGCGTAAGCATCAGTTCACCTTTCGTGCGGTTCTGAAATCAGAAACGCCCGCGGTAACCGGGCACGTTGAAGGGGCCGCTAGAACCATTATTGGTAACTCACAGCCACAGCAAAAACGGCCACCACGGAAGTATCTATGTGGACACTAGGTGAGCTAATCAACAACCCACTCCACCCTCAAGGATGAAAACACCTAACAATGAGGGATTTTCAGGACTTTAAGAAATTTCACGAACGGTGATGTTTCACGCGGCAGCGCTCAGCGCGACTGTCGGATAGTGCACACGCTGCTCCCGCAGCGACCGCAGTCACCGCGAACACAGACGGCCAAGCCCCGATCTTCTTCGCCAACGGATGCGACAAACCAAAAGCGCCCATGTACACCGCACCCAGTGCACCGGCAACACCCGGACCAGCCACCTTTACCCAGCTACGCCCGGCATATAGCCCCGCCGCCGCCAAAACCACACCCCCCAAGGGACGTACCCCTGTCTGCTGGGCTGTAGCAAATCCCCCGATCAGCCCGCACGCAGTCACCAATGCCGTATTCACCGACTCTGGATCACGCAAAACAGTTTTCTTCTGCTCCGCCGCCGCACGAGAACGGTGACGACCTTGGCGCTTAACGTTGCCAGTGATGAGTACGTGATCATTGCTCGAAGACATGGTCATGCCTGGCATCGTATGAGCCAGCACAGGATTCAGCATGAGGAACATGCGCATGTCGGTAACTGACCCCCGCGCCTGGCAGGAGCCAATCATGGACACCACACCTTCCCCCACCGTCCGCGCTGCTGGACCGATTGGTGCTGGCCGCACCACCGTCATCACCCCCCTAGTTGGCTCTGACATCGACACGCTCCGTGAAGAAATCACCCGTGCCGCAGCAACCGAAACCGACATGCTCGAGTGGCGCGCCGATCAGTTCCGCCATGCACGCTCCGTCAAGGCATACGCAGACACCCTCCACCAGCTCACCGAGCACATCGCCTCAACTGGCCATGACCTGCCCTGCTGCTTCACCTACCGCACCATCAGAGAAGGAGGAAACGGATCAGCCACCGAAACCGACTACCTCCACCTCATCGAGACCATCGCAGGTGCTGGCGCTGACTTCATCGATATCGAATACCGACACCCGGTAGGCCCCACCGCTATCCACGTCGCTCAGGCCGAAGGTGCCCTCGTCATCGCATCCGCGCACGACTTCACCGCAACTCCTGAGGTGAGCGCCATGGTGTCTTTGCTTGCCGATATGGAAAACGCTGGCGCCGACATCGCCAAACTTGCTGTCACAGCGACCACCTCGCTGGATCTGGCGCATCTTTTCACTGCTACTAGCCTGCGCCACCAAGAAGCCCATATCCCCCTGATCACGATCGCCATGGGCTCCCTCGGCGCCGCCAGCCGACTTGTTGGCGCAGCATTCGGGAGCGCGGCCACCTTCGCACGGGTGGCCGCGTCCTCTGCTCCCGGTCAGCTCGCCGTCGACGACGTCGTCACAGTTCTCCATCTCTTGGAGAGAGCCGCCCCGACCCGTGACGACAACGACGACTCAACTGAACACTAGTTAGGCAGCGTCACAGCCATCACGCACTGGCGCTACACGAGCTTCCATCACATCTGCCAGCCGGGAGATCGAGCGCGCCAACTCTCCTCGATCCTCCACACTCCAGGTGGACAGCAAATCGGCTAGGAAGCCAATCCCCTGCTCATGCACATTGGCCAAAGCGGCCTTACCTTTCACCGTCAAAGTGACGTTGATCGAACGGCGATCGCGCGGTGAAGCAACCCGCTTGACCAAACCCGCCGCAACAAGCCGCTTCAACTGCATTGTGATTGTTGACTTATCCACGTCCTGCCAGCTGGCAAGATCCGTGGGCCGCACATTCTCGTGCTCATGGATGAATCCCAGCAGCCACACATCCGTGTTTGACAAAGCAGGCCGCATGCCCGCGCAGCGGCTACGCCGCGTGCTCTCCCTGGACATGGCGCGAAGAATACGAATCAACGCGTCGTCGACAGTCCTTTCTACGGGCTGTTCTTCAGACCGGACCTGCTCTTCTAGCCGGGTTCTTGTCACTCCGGCACCTCCCTTCGACCGGATACGAACTCACGTTCCCCCCGGATTCACTTTCTTCCACATTCAATGGGGTGTAGCGCGTCACTGATCGACGTGCTTAACGGTCAGCAACCCCGGAACATTACCGCCATGACCTCAACACGTCGGAGGCACCGTTCAGGTGACCACCCACCCCCTCCCGTAGTAAGCCATCTACTACGGGACAGGATCGCCTAGGCTCCACGCCCCTCAGCGAGGGCTTTGCAGGTCATTGACCCGGCATAAAGCACAAAAGCTCGCCCCTCCCCCGACATCTGACACATCCCGAAGGTGGGTGGCCCCGGCGAGCCTGCCTCATCCTTGCGCACGCTTTGTAAACGACCGACCACATGTGGGGCCTCCCACGCACTTACGTATGTAATAACTGGAGGTTCACCTCGAAACCATTGGGGGATAAAGAAACCCCACCTAAGCTCACCCTGCCCCCAACAACTCCTCCTCTCCCCCCCACACCTCAAACTCACCCCGGTCACCTACGGTGGAGCCATGGAACCCCTCACACCACCCCCAACCCGCCTACTACCGCCTTCCCCGCTCAAGGCCACCACAGCCTTCACGAAAGCTTTCGCGCTCTTCGGCAAACGCCCCGGGCTATTCATCGGTATCTCGCTGCTATCGCAAGCTGCGCTCTTGATCATCGGCGCGGCCACCGTCCTCGCGGTCGCTTTCATCGCTCTAATTACCGCAGCAGGAAACTTCGACAGCCTCGGAAGAGTGTCCATCTCCTCCGGGAAGCTCGCCGCAGGAGGCCTAGCCGCTGCGGTCGTTCTCCTCGTTTCAGCATTCCTCTATCTAGCCGTCACCGTGAAGATCAACGGCATGCTGTACGTGCTGGCCATCGAAACTGAAGCCACTCGCCGCCCCACATACCGCGACCTTTCCCGTAGCACCAAAGGGCTCTTCCGACGCGCTCTGCCCACCATCGTGTTCATGACTGCGGCGATTGTGCTCTCGATCGTGCTCTCTGTCGCCATCTTGTTCGGCATCGGCGTGAGCGGCGTGGAAGGCCCCACCGCCGGGATTGCTCTCTTCATCGCCGCCATAGCGATATTCGTCATCGTGACCTACGTTGCTGTCCGCTGGTGCTTCTACCTAGCAACCCTGGCCCTAGAAACCGGCAAGGGGCTCAACCCGCTGCGCCGTTCTTGGCACCTAACCAAAGGTGCTTTCTGGCGCGTCTTTGGACGTCTGGTCCTGTTCAACATCGCCGTAGGAATCGTCTGGTTCATCGTGACAGCCGCGCTAGGCATGGCATTCGGCGCCCCCATGGAAGAAACCTTCGGGAACAATCCCGCAACCTCAAGTGGCGCAGTCACCGCAAATATTTTGAGCGCACTGCTCAACATCCTTTTTGCACCGCTCATGGCGTGCTTCATGTCAATCCTCTACCTGGATGAGCGCCGCCGCCGCAACGAAGAAGACCCCACCCCCACAGCGCACGTCATTGACGCTCCCTGGCAAGCCGAAACAGCCCAGTGGGGCCAGCCACAAGGCCAACGCTACGGGGCCACCACAACTGAACCTGCGGCTGAAACACCCCAGCGATACGGCCAGCAACCCCCCACCGAAGAGCCCCGATACGGGCAACGCGTCGAAACAAACAACGAAACCTCACCACGCCCCGACGAGGACAAAAACGCCGGGAACACCCCACCTTCAGCAGGTAACTAACTAGCTCCATATGGATGGGCGGGGGCCTCACGAATGTGAGGCACCCCGCCCACTCATGACACAACCTCATCAACCCCGCCCTGCAACAGGCTCACATCCGCAACACCACCAATAACAATGACTGCCGGAGCAGCCGGAGACTCCCGCTCAACAAACGCCTCCGCTTGCCCCACCACACCCCGCACTACCCGCTCCTCATCAGTGAACCCACGCTCCATCACCGCAAACGGAGTATCCGGATCCATCCCTGCCGCCACCAAAGCAGCCATCGAACGAACCATCGTCGCCACCCCCATCAACACCACAATGGTCCCGCCCGCCTGCACCAATCCACGACTCTGCTCCTCAGTGAACGGTTCATGCCCACTGACCACCGTGAACGCACGCGCAACACCTCGGTGCGTCACCGGAATCCCCACCGACTCTGGCACCGCCACCGCCGAAGTGATCCCCGGCAACACCCGCACTTCAATGCCCGCTGCCACCGCCGCAGCGACCTCTTCACCACCCCTGCCGAACACAAATGGATCTCCGCCTTTGAGGCGCACCACGTAGTCACCTGCCTGAGCAGCCTGAACCATACGGGCCTCAATCTCACGCTGGGGAACCCGGTGAGCGCCAGGAAGCTTACCGACATCAACAATGCGAGCTGCTGGCGCTAAGCGGGCGATCGTGGCGTGATCGTCATAGGTGGCGAGCCTGTCCGTGAAAACAACATCAGCGTTGAACAGTTCACGACGCACAGCAACGCTCTGCTGATCATGATGCCCCGGACCTGCGCCGACAAGAACGATCTGCCCCCCGCTATCCGGCACATCAAGACACACCGTGACCCGTCCAACACGCAACGCGGCAACTGCCTGAGCCCATTTAGCGGCGCCACCAGTGACGTCAACGAGAACACTGCCGCCGACAGGAACGGCAGCAGGATCGTCAACAACGATTGTCTCTGCCGCCAACGGCGCGAAACGTTTTACCGCCCAGTTCGCTTCGCGTTCTGGGCCGATCACCACAACAGTGGCGGTCTGCAGGTCGATGTCGATGTGCACGCAGCGAAGGTAACACCGACCCAGGCTGTTGGTGCAGGCCGGACGCGGCCCAGCCTGCACCAACAGCCCTGCTATGTCACAAAAATCACCACAAATAGTGCAACGCAGCAACCACCTAGACTGCTAAGAAACCGCAGATAGCGGTGACTTCTCTACTCCTGCTGCTCTACCAATTCAGACTCTTCAGCAGGCTCCCCTTCAGCAGATTCAGCCTCGTCCGCAGGCTCAGGGGGTGTCTGACGAGCCACCGCAATCGACCACGGAGCCATCCGATACCGGTCACCATCGAGATAGTCACGCGGCACCCGATCAGCATCCACCCCCGCTGCTGAACCAATCGCCTCTTGAACGTCCATTCCCTGAGCTTCAGCCTCAGCGATCGCTTCACGCACCTGATCGGCATATGCCTGCCCACGGATCGCAGTCGCCAGTGAACCGAACACGTTGTAAAACCGTTCTGCCCACGGCGCCGTATCGATGAGGCGCTCCCACCGACCACCAGGACCTGCCGCCTCCTCGACCAGCTCTGTCTCCTCAGCGCAAGGATCTTCCAGGCTCGGGAAAGTGAACTCGACCTCGTGATCCTCCATGTTGATCAACAGGACAAAATCACCGTCGGGGCTTTGCGCTGTCCCCAACCGCACCTGCAACGCGCGATCACCAGGCTGCGTCCATCGCCGCCCCGAAGGATCACGGAACAGATACTGCACCTCATCTTCACCGGCATAGGCTCCCCAGTACCGTTGCCGCAGCTCTGGAGAGGCATGCCGAATCCACGTGAGCGCTCGCGTGAAAACGAGAATGGGATTGACGGTTTCTCGACAATCCGCCACCCCAAACACGTCGTAGTACATGCCACCGTTTTCCGGGTCATCTGGATCTACCGGAAGCTGCATCGGCGCATTCGAACCAGCCTGCGCCCAGTTGTTCCACATACCGACCGAATTCAGATTCCACGGGTTGTTATTTCCGTTCTGGCCCCGCCCATACTCGTCACCACCCACAATCATGGGAACACCGCGAGAAAACATCAGGATTGCGAGGAAATTCCGCAACCGCGTGCGCCGCAGTGCCTGATCACCACCGGAATCCCACGACTCGTTGTCATCACTGCCACCGTCAGAAGGCCCAAACGGCCACGTCAAGGTCTCATTTGTTTTTCCGTTGTACGAGACCAAGTCCATCATCGTGAAGCCGTCATGAGCAGTAACGAAATTGATCGACTTTCCCGGATCTTTCTCGTTGTAGAAATGCTCGTAATCGCCATTCATCATGTCGATGAACGAATCCGTGTTCGCATCACCCTTTGTGAAACGTCGCACCGCATCACGGAAACGGCCATTCCATTCAGACCACCCCGGTGGGAAGTTACCGACCTCGTAACCCCACAAGTCCCATGCTTCGGCAATAACTTCTGCTCCAGCCAGTTCACCCAGCCTGGCAATACCGATCAACACCGGATGCTGATCAAAAAACCGTCGTTGCTCTTCCCAATCGTCGCGCTCTGCCTCATCTGGTTTACGCCCCAACACCGGCGCTAGATCAAAGCGGAACCCATCCACTCCCATGTCATGCAGCCAGTACGCCAGCGAATCTAACGTCACCGCCGCTGTACATGAGCTGGAGAAATTCATCTGGTTCGATACACCTGTGGCCCCATCAACCAGCCGGTTTTCCGCCGTCAATACGTAATACTCCGAGGTGGAGAAGCCGCCTAGGGACGTGAACGAGACCGTATCCAGATCCCCTTCCCAGTGCCCTCCTTCACCAGAGTGGTTGTAAACCACATCCACGTACACCTCGATACCGACGTCGTGGAACGCGGCCACCATCTCTTTAAACTCTCGCGTAGGCCCACCCAACGAACGGTCATGGGCGTACGCCCGATTCGGCGCAAAATAAGCCAAAGTTGTATAGCCCCAATAATTCTCTCGGGGATCTTCTGGCCCCACCGGCGCATTACGCGACGTAGATTCCTGCACTGGCAAAAACTCGATCGTGGTTACACCCAGCGCCCGCAAATACGGAGCCATATACGCAGCACCGGCATACGTGCCCCGCAGCTCATCAGGGACTCCAACAACCTCACCAAAACCAGCCACATCAGCCAACAACTCCGGCAACCGCACCGAACTTGGATGCGCCGTAAATCCCTGCAGATGCGTCTCATAAATAATCGCGTCCGAAATATGCGTGAATGGCCGCGCCCCCGTAGACGTGCCATCGAGAACAATCACGCCCTTAGGGGCCCACCTACCCGAATCAAGCTCCCGCCGTGCACGCCCATCCACTTCCACCCCACCAGTTGCAAACACATCCACGCACCCACCGTGCTCATGAATCAAATCCGATGCCAGATTGTGCGTGATTTCTCGGGCATAGGGATCAAAAAGCACCTTGTTCGGATTGAAGCGGTCCCCCACCTCATCAACATCCGCCATAAACCCCGCCGCTGAACCACCCCGACACCACTGCGGATCAACCACCCAGTTCGGGCCCCAACAACGGAACCCATACAACGTGCCATGCCCCGGGCCTTGCACCCGCGCACGCCACACACCGTCTTCACCTCGAGCCATATCAAACTCAGCTGCCGCATCCACTCCAACAGCCTCAGCGTAAAACTCCAGCAATACCCGCTCTGCACGCGGCGCATACACAGCGAACGTGCACCCCACCCGCTCTTCGGCCGGAACATCCTCACAAAACCCGCGATCACCACGCTCCACCCGCACCGGCGGCACTGATCCGGACAAGATCTCCTCAGCAGTCACCACCAACCGGCCTGCTTCATGAGCCCCTAACGGCCACGACGCCTGCGCCCACGTCTGCGGCGCACACGCCTCAAACGTCTCTACCGCGATACCGCCACCCACCGAACTCGTTTCATCGCACTGCTCCGACATGAAGTGGCTCCTCCACTGCGCTCAAGCATGTACGTGAACCACCTATCGGCCACGTACAGACACATAGACAGGTCGGAGGAACCCTATGCGGATACAGCACCATGCACGAACTCGACGCACGCAACCGGGCCCCGCCAAAAGCCCTCTGCCCCAGCCACACACGCAAACACAACCAATCAACCAGCCGGTGAGAACGGCGCCCACCACCTCACGCCGCCCCCACCGAAAACCATCAACCCATCAAACGCGCCTTAACCAAAGCCGAAACCCGACCACCATCAGCACGCCCAGCAACCACCGCGGTCGCCACCTTCATCACCTGACCCATTTGCTTCATGCCAGTCGCCCCGACCTGCGCCACTGCCTCATCCACAATTTGCGCCAACTCGGCATCCTCCAGCTGTGCTGGCAAATACTTCTCCAGCACCGCCAACTCAGCACTTTCCCGATCAGCCAGCTCCGGACGACCAGCCTCGGAGTACGCCACCACCGACTCCTTACGCGACTTCGCCTCCTTCGCCAGCACCTTAAGCACCTCATCATCACTCAACGAACGCGCTTCCTTACCAGCAACTTCGGCATTCGAAATCGCCGTCATCACCATCCGCAGCGTCGCCGTGACCACCTCATCACGAGCCTTCATCGCCGCGTTCAAATCAGAGTGCAACTGCTCTTTCAAAGAAGTCATGCTCCTAATTCTCCCACCACCTCACCTGAGCATCACTGTCCCCCACCGACATCCCCCACTGGCCAATGCGTCCCCAACCAACGCTCAAGCACCACCCAAGCAGCACAACCAGGCCCACCATTGAGCACTTCATGACGCTCACCAGGCAACACCACACACTCCACCTGCGCACCCAACCCGCCCCGCACCCGTGCAGCAGCCTGACGCACCCCCACACCCATACCTCCCACCGGATCATCTACCCCAGACAAAAACAACACCGGCACCTGCAGATACTGCCCACCACACCGATTCACTCGACCAACAGCTCTGACCAGATCACGCCACAAACCCAACGACGAAGCATGCCCGGCCAACGGATCCGCCTCATAGGCATCCACCACCTGCGGCCGCACGCTCAACCAATCACTGCCCGTTCGCGTACGCCCACACTGAGCGTTATACCCACCGAACACCAGCCGATCCATCAAGCCACACGGCCGCGCCCACCCCCATATCGAGGCCAACCCGCCCAACAAAACATCAGTCATCAGCACCGGCACCGCAAGTGGCCCGCCAGAACCCACAAACACGAACCCATCAACCCGCACATCCGCCGCTGCGTGACGCATAGCTACCTCACGCACCACGAAAGACCCCATGCTGTGCCCTACCACCACCAACGGAACCCCCGGGAATTCTTCTGCAACCGCCCTCAACCGCGCCTGCACATCACCCACCAACGCATCCCACCCACCTTCCACATGCCCTAAATGACCAGAGCCGCCGACCGAGCGACCGTGCCCTCGCTGATCATGCGCACACACCGCCCACCCCAACCCCACCAAAAACTCCGCCACACCTGCATACCGCCCCGCATGCTCGGCCATCCCGTGCACCAGGTACACCACCCCACGCACCTGCCCGCGCGGGCGCCACACATACCCACCTAATAGCACCCCATCTGCACCTTCAACCTGCCCCTTCCACGCTTGCAGACCAGAACCCTCACCGCACACAGAACTCATTGCCCCATCCTGTGCCACCCACCTCCCTGTGCCACCCACCTCACTTCCGCACCAACTGCGCCCACACCGCCGCATGATCACTCACCTTTGAAGGCAACACTCCAGCAGCAGCCACCCCGAACCCCCGCGCCACCACATGATCAATCTGGACGAACGGCGGAAAAAACCACCCCATCGGCCACGTCCGAGTCCAGGGAATCCCACCCGAGGGAGCCTCCACCATCCCGTTCAACAACCTTCTGAACACCGGATGCGAGCGCGAAGCATTGAAATCCCCCGCAAGCACCAATCGCTGCTCACCACCGTATCGACGCACCCAATCCACCAACCCCACCTGATCGCGATACCACCTATTGACCGGATCAAGCCGCGGTGACCACGGATGCACCCCCCGAAACAACGTCCCATCAGCCAGCCGCACCGCTGGCATATCGAACTCCTCCACCTCACCAGAGCCCACATCCACTACCTCGTTACACCGCATCCGGGAGCTGATATCCACACACGACATCGGCTCCCGCGTTGCCACCACTGTCGAAGAAGATCCCCCCACCGTGCCCGTCGCATACGGCAAAAACTCTCCCAAACCTGCCTTCAACAAGCCCTGCCAATTCGCAGGCGACTCCTCCACCAAAACCAACACATCCGGGCGTAACGCCTTCACCTGCTCCACCGTCGTGGCAGGCACCTCGATCCCGAAATATGTATTCACTGACAACACCGTCAACATGTCTTTCGGACGCTGCCCCACCGGCACAGGATCTGACGACTGCCGGTCAAGCACCTCCCCCAACATCGGAGCGAACAACACCACCGCCACCACCCCCATCACCAGTGCCTGACGCCAAGAAAGAAGCAGCAACAGCAACGCCACCAAGACCGTCACCAAGGCCCCCACCGGCGCCAACGCCTGCACCAACGGCACAAAACTCCACTGCGGCCCATCCATCAACGACACGCACGCCACCACCACCCCCATAGCAACAATTACCCAGCCACAACCACGCACCCACTTCATCAACGGAAAAACCCCCTAAAAACAACGCCGTCACACGAAACAACCTGACCACCCGTCCAATTGAAGAATCACTGAGCAAACCGTTGCCGAATGGCAACCCAAACGGCGCCGAGCCAACTGCACAACACGCCCCACCACGCGACAGAATAAGAGGGACGGCACACGCACCACCGAAAACAACACAGCCAATACGGCAGGGGGTATCGAAACCGATGCGCGACGGTTCGACCACAGCAGCAATAAACGCACAGCAAGAGACCGCTCCTCCACCAACTCTCACACGACAACTCGGCGCCCACCTCATCATCGGTTTCGCAGTCATCGGCCTCACCACAGTCCTGTCCACCAGCCTTGGCGATAACCCGCTCTCCCTGGCCCCCACCGCCCTCCTCATCGCCTGGGCCGTCACCCGCCTGCCCCACAACACCTGGACCGCCCTGCCTGCCCCGCGCGCTACCGCAACCACCGCAACAACCGCCGTCGGTCTTGCCCTCATTTGGGCAGCCGCCCTCGGAGCCCACGCCACTAGCTGGACCAACACCACCGGCATCACCGCTGCTCTCATCGCATGGCTGACACTTATCGCTGCGAACTTCACCACCCTGGCCCGCGCACACATGCTGCTCGCAGCTACCACAATCATCACCGTCGCCGGGATCAGCGCAGCCCTGTCTACCCCACAAGGCCTCGCCGACATCACCACTCAAATCACCACCGGCCTGACATCACCAGCATTCACCCCCGCGCTGCTGGTCGCCGGACTGGTCACAATCGCCACCACCACCTACACACTCACCCGCGATATCGACCTGCTCTGGCACCGTTCTGACATGCGCTCGCTTGCTGCCACATTCGCTGGCGCAGCCACCATCTCTCTAGGCACGGTTGTTTTGGTCTCCACCCGACAAACCACATGGGCTGGCCAAGACAGCGGCCTTCAATTCACTATCGCCGCTCTCATCGCTTTGTTCTGCCCTGGCATCGCTCTATTTGTGATCGGTGCGCTGACAACACGAGGCGGAAACCTCAAACCCACCGGTGCGATCCCTCTCATCTTCGGCCTGGGTCTTATCGCCGTAGGCGGCTGGACAGGCTTCACCGCTAACGGGCTCGGCGCTATCCCCGCTCTTTTGCTCATTGTCTTGGCCACCACTTTCGGGGTCACCGCCGGTATCGCTTTTGCCGCAGCAGTAGTCCGCGATGGCCACCACTTGCGTGCACGCTTCAACGAAAGCCGTGAACGCGCCGAAGCACGTGCTACTCAAACCGTTCGACGTATCGCTTCAGCTGTGCACGCCACATCCTGAACCAATCCACGTCACCAAAGGTGTGGCCTGAACGCACATGTGCGTTCAGGCCACACCTGCATAAACCCCAGAAACTAAATAATTTCCCACGGCTCAATATCTCCGGAAATAACTACAAAAGCGCTGTGCGCTGGTGGAACACCAACAACTGCGTCCAAACACGGCAGCCACTGCGGGGCACGAACCACTACTTTCGACCGCAAATGCGAAAGCTCATATTCAAGCTGCCCCGACGTCACTGGAAACTCAGCAGAACGCGCCACCGACATGCGCGCATCAGCAACATCAACGATCCGAGACCGATCAAAGCGATACCCACGAATATCAGCCTCATCGGCCAAACCATGCAGATACACCGCCACGCTGGCCACCGGATCAGCAAGAGACTTAAACCGTTCCAGCTGAAGATGATTGCGGTACCCCTTAGTCAAACCCCGCAACACTTTCTGTGCCAACAAAGTTTCCCGCCACCCCGCCACCAATGCAGCTCGATCCAATAACGACGGATGCAAACTCCAAATGCGCATGCCGCACACCTTAAACACCCCCAGAAAGCCCCAACGCCAAGCTTCCCCCCCCCCACACTCACCCAGCTACACAGCCACCGTTGAGAGCGCAATCACACCCCGTACCGTTACGCCGACGCCGAAAGAGCAGTGCAACCATGAACTTCGCTCAGCCACACTGGTGCACATGTCGCTCATCGCCAAGCTCACTTCGCGCTTCACTCAGCGCGCCCCACAAAGCCAACCTCCCCAAGATGCCTCCTCACCTGGCACCCCCTACCCGCACATCCTGCGACGCGCCACAACCCGCTGGTGGAAAGCCCCCGCAGCGATAGCAACGACTATCGGCGGTGCTGTTCTGGCCATTGCAGCGATGCGCCTTTCTCTGCCTCTGCTTGGTGGCGGCGTCGACAGCAACAACCCCACCCCTAGCCCCGCCGCATCAGCAGCGCTCAACCTCGCCCTGGCCTCACTCATCCCGATATCCATCGGCGCAGTTGCTCTCGTCTACCGTGTATCCGGTGGTTATTTGCACTCCATTACTGGCCGTGTCCGCTGGAAATGGCTAGCAACAGCAGTAGCCGCAACGCTACCGATCTGGTTGCTGGGAAATCTGGCTCAAGTCATCCTTTCAGGCGAGTCGTCGTTCGCTTTTTCACAAGGGTGGTTCTTTCACCTTGCTATTGCTCTCCTGCTCACGCCGCTGCAAGCGGCTGGAGAGGAATACATTGTTCGCGGTCTGCTCTTAACCACAATTGCTAGCTGGTTCCGTGATGTGAAAGTCGGATTCTGCGTTGCTGGCGCAATCTCCACAATTGTTTTCACTGCCCTGCACACCTCAGCCCACCCATGGATCGTGCTGAACCTCGCCGGTATGTCACTGATGTCGCTCTACCTGGTGTGGCGCACCGGCGGCCTAGAGGCCTCCATCGCTATCCACGTAGCCAATAACCTCACGTTAGGGGTAATCGCTGTCTTCACAGCATCCGTTGGTGAAGGACAAATCACCGAAACCAGTGAAATCAGTCTCGCCGCATCCCTATACAGTCTCGCTTTGGTCGGGATCGGAATCTTCGTACTTAACCGTCTATTTTCTCGAGAGGGGCTGTCTTCTACCACGCAAAACCAGCCCGAACCGGTAGAAAGGTAAACGTAGAGGCCTGAAAGAAGTCGCCATCGCCAACCGCCTGACTCTTACAGTCCTCCCAGCGTCTCTTACAAAATTCGCTATCCGTTTATAGTTCTGCCCAAGACGTAAGGGTGGCGAGTCCGGGACTTCCCGGGCTCGCCACCCTTACATATTGATCAGTCCAGTGGAGTGAACAGACGGTGATCTGGGCGGCACGTCATATCCTTTGATGGAAGTTTTCCACTCAAGAAATAGTCATTCCGTGCCTTTTCCGCGCATTCACTTGAATCAACGACTCCATGCCCCCATGTCGGCACAGTGATCAAGCGACTGTTCTTCACCAGTGAACGCACGGCTTTAGCGCCTGAGTACGGGGTTGCTGGATCCTCCAGCGTGCTCATCACCAGCATTCCACCAGCGGGAGAGCTGGTGTAGGGGCCTTTGTAGGCGTTGGCGCCTTTGAACTTCCACCCTGAGCAGATCGAAGAATTCCACGTCCACAGCGGCCCGAATCCCGGCGCAGCCTGTTCCGCGATTTTCGCTGCTGCTGGCCATGATTCAAAAGTAGAAGGGTTGTTTGTCTCTGAGCATAGGACGCCCTCGAATCCAAAAGGCACGTCTAGGCTTTCCTCTTTACCTGAGTCTGAGATCGGAGCAGGCGGATCATAAGAGATCAAGTCGCGCTTCATTCGCCGCTCATGGTCCAGAAGTTTCCCGTAGTACTTAACTGACTTTTCTGAAGCTTTCTGAGCAGTTTTCCCTGCCGCTTGCGAGGAGGTGTCTTTCACCTTCTCCACATCAGCGCGCAGTGAGGAGATAAAAGCCAAAAGATCAGGGATGGCTTCTGTTCCGTACAACATTGACGTACTTGTGGCGAACAAATCTTGATAAGTGAAAGTTTTTGAACCGAACGGCCCTTCAAGGATCACTGACTTTCCACGAAGCCGTGACGTTAGGTAATTCCAGTCATTACGGATCGTGTCGCTCTGTTCACAGTCAGAACCGACTCGCTCACACTCAGAGATGGCCGATTTCATTGCCTGATGCGCACCGACACCACTACGAATCCTGGTAGTCGAGGGCACCTTTGAAGCAACTTCAGAATCGCCTGTTGACCACTGAACTGGGTCCAGAACTCCATCGATCACCATGGTGCGGACACGGTTCGGGAACATTGCCGCATAGGTGTTCCCCAGCTGGGTGCCGTACGAAATACCGTAATAGTTAATGACTTTTTGCCCCAGGACTTCTCGAACTCGATCCATATCCCGAGCCACATCGGCAGTAGTCATGTAGGGAAGAATGCGAGTTTTGCTGTCTTCGCATGCCTTCCGCTTCTTCTCGTCGTGCGCTTTTCTTTTTGCGATTTGTTCTGGAGAAATCGGGTATGGTTCACCTTCTTCAGCGATGTCATTCGCTTTCATCTTGCACAAGGCAAGGTCCGAACCACCGATTCCTCGTGGATCCACTCCCACGATGTCGAAGTTTTTACGGATGTCTCGCCCCATCTTGGAGGAAAACATTCCCACTGCCGAGACAGCAGAGCCTCCCGGACCACCGGGATTCACAAACAAAACACCCAATTTGTGTTTTTGATCGTCAGCAGGTCGACGACTAATCGCGAGGTCGATGGTTCCTTTTTTCTCATCTTTGTAGTCAAGGGGAACTGCTAGCTCGCCACACTGCATGCCTGTATTGCAGCGCTTCCACGCAATTTTGCCAGCTTCACCAGCAGGTGTTTCCGTTGACGGCTTCGTTGTTTCCAACGCTTGCGCAGGTACCGACGCCGCTGACATACCACCACTGACTAGCAGTAATGCAGCACCGGACGCAGCCGAAATGCTGCGGAGTTTTCCACCACGCATGGAGGTTCGTCCTTCCGCTCATAGACGGACAGCCGCCTGGACCACCGTCTTGAATACATACACACATCAGTGAACACAGGCGTAGGACTCAAATCCGTTAAGGCACAGCCGTTTTAGCTGTCTATCGCAGAATTTACTTTTTGCCACCCCACATACCCGCTCGAACCTGCACCGCAAAGACCGATAAGAACAACACCAACCTAAGGCGGCCTCATGCAGCACAGTCACAACCAATCGCCCCCACGCCCCACCCCCACCACGCCTGGCACTACCTCAGAAAAAACCCACGACATCGAAACAGCCATAGCAAACGCAAATAAAGACGTTGCCGTCACCGCAGAAGGAATCGGCAATATCTTGCGAGCATTCATGGCCGAAGACAACAAACGACAGCACTGACGGACCAACTCAGAACACGACGAAATCTGCACTAGATGGCAGCACAGATTATCCGCATAGCCCCGCTTTTACCTCAGCGGAACTTTGGCGCCCGCTCCTGAATGGCCACCCCGCAACGTGAGAACTGCAGGAGTTGAACCTGCAGGAATATCAAACGCAATCTGCGCAGTAGTAGTGCTGTTAGGTGCAATACCGGAGATGTACGCGTCATCCCAGCCACTTAGTGAAGGCACCACGGCCGCGTCATGAACAGCGTTGTTCGCTGTTGTCAGACGTTGTCCAGCAACGTCGATGGTGTTGGATCCTGTGCCCTTATTCGTAATGTCAACAGTGACAAGCACCCACGTTCCACGGGCTTTCTCAGCAGCAACAGTCTCCCCAATTGTTGATCCAGGAAGCGCAATGGACCGGATCGTGAAAGTCATATCGCCGTCTTTGAATGGTTTGCCAATAGATGCAGAGGCAATCGTCGGTGTCACTTTTACCGGCGGCGGGGCGGCTGGTCCCGGAATCGAACTCATCAAAGAAATAGCAGCCACGGCAGCCAGGCCACCAGCAAAAAGCGGAGCGACATAACGCTTACGCAGGTACCACGGCGGTAACGCTGCCCTCCGCGCAGCTTCAGCCCGAACAGCAGAAGCGATCTCCTCGGCAGTCTGTTTCTGTTTTTTTTGTGCGCGTGAGGCCTGGGGGGCCGCTGCTCGACGACGCGCACCGCCGGTTAGCGTGTCAGCAGCGGCAGGGCCAGGAGCATTCGGACGTTGGCGAGTGGACGAAGACATTGACACTCCAGGGCGGGAGGGGCGGCGCGAATTGACGCTCCTTCGTTGCATCGGTGTGTTTTCGTCCTTGATAAGTGGTTTTGCCCGCTGCATACTTTCCCGTTATCACACCGCAACGCCACACAGGGCGTTGCGGTGTGATGGATTACCTCACAGACAGAACTACTTCTGTGTCTGCTATTTCTGACGCGGACGCACAAACGGGAAACTGAGTACCTCGCGAATGTTGGACTCGGTGAGCATCATGACCAGCCGGTCCAGTCCGATACCAAGACCACCTGCTGGGGGCATTCCCACTTCAAGAGCTGCCAGGAAGTCTTCGTCAACCTCCATGGCCTCCACGTTACCGGCAGCCGCTTTCAAGGACTGCTCGGTAAGACGGCGGCGCTGTTCGATTGGGTCGTTGAGTTCGGAGTAGGCCGTTCCAAGTTCAGCGCCCCGGATGACAAGGTCCCAACGCTCAACCAGGCCCGGAATTGACCGGTGTGGCCCAGTCAGCGGAGAGGTTTCAACAGGGAAGTCAACATAGAACGTGGGATATACCGTCTCGCCCTCGACGAGCTCTGCGTACAACTCCTCAAGAACTGCCCCAGGACCCATGTCATTGGCTACGGCGACCTCATGCTTACGCGCTAGTGCAAGCAAAGTTTCTAGGTCGGTAGTGTGTGAGACTCGCTGACCAACCTTTTCGGAAACAGCATCGGCAACAGAAATGACTGGCCAGTCCCCAGAAATATCAACCGGGATAACGGTGGGGTTGCCGTTTTCATCTTCAGGGCCCATTGGCAGCGGAATAACTTCAGCCCCATGCACAGCACGCGCAGCAGCTTGGATCACTCGTTGAGTAAGCAACCGCATTCCGTTGTAGTCCGAGAAGGGACGGTAGGCCTCCAGAACGGTGAATTCTGGGTTGTGTGTTAAATCAGCGCCTTCATTACGGAAGTTACGGCCAATTTCGAACACGGGCCCCATATCGCCTGCAAGGAGACGCTTGAGTGCAAGCTCTGGGGCGATACGCATGACCAGGTCAGTTCCGTAAGCGTTGGAGAACGTGCGGAATGGTCGAGCAGTAGCGCCACCATTTGTGCTTTGCAGCATAGGCGTCTCGACTTCCAGGTATCCCTCTTCGAGCAGGACGGAGCGGACTGCTCCGATGGCCCGTGAGCGGGCACGCAATTTAGCTGCGGCTTGTGGGTGAACAAGCAGGTCCATGGTGCGTGCGCGGGCTCGCTGACCAGGGTCTGTCAAACCACCGTAAGGAACAGGGTGTAGCGCCTTGGCAGCGATGTCCCAGGAGCTGACGATGATCGAGGAGGTGCCGTTGCGGGAGGTCCCCATGTGACCTTGGAAGGAGAGCAGGTCTCCGGTATCGATATTGCGACCAAACAGCTCGATCTGGTCAGCTCCGAGGGTGTCACGTTCGAGGATGGCTTGAGCCTGGACTCCGTTATCGATGAGGGTCACGAAGATGACTCCTCCGTGGCGACGGACACTGCGTACACGCGCGTGCACGTGCACCTGAGTGCCGGTAGCAGGAGTCTGCGCGTTGAGCGTGGCCAAGGCTTCTCCGCCGGGGCGACCAACCGTATAAGGGTTACGTCCTGCGGCGCAGAGTGCATCGAGGTGACGCATGCGGTGACGGGTGGAGTTGCTGCGCCGTGGTTCAACAGCCGCGACCTCGAAAGTGATTCGTTCAACTTCGCTGGCTCGTTCGAGTTCGAAGGGGGTGAGCTGGTTGCCGACGCTGGTGTTCCGTCCTGGCAGCGGTAGGAATCCTTCGGCGGCGCCGATGGCCAGAGCCACGGCGGGTAGTGCTGCGGCACCTTCGAAGCAGACATACCTAGGCACCCACTCAGGCCGGTACCGGTCGTTGTTGCGGTAGAGGCTTTCGATCTGGGTGAAGCGGTCAACAAGGCCCAGCAGCCCAGATCCTGCCCGAGTAAAGGGAGAGGCACCGAGCTCGTCTGCGTCCGCGAAAACTGATCGGGCGACAGCGAAGTTCAAAGAAACGTGGACAAGGCCGAGGGATTCGGCGCGGTCCATGAGTTCGGCGACCATGAGTTCGGTAACGCCGTTGGGTGCCTCGGGCGAACGACGCATGACGTCCAGTGACAGTCCGGTTCGTCCCCATGGGACCAGGGAGAGCATGCCAACGGGTTTGCCGTCTTTGGTGTGAGCCATGACAAGCACACAGCGTCCATCGGCAGGGTCTCCGAGGCGTTCGAGAGCCATAGAGAAGCCACGTTCAGGGCCACCGATGCGCCAGGAGTCGGCGAGATGGATCATTTCGGCCATCTCGGCCTCAGTGAGATCGCTGTGGCGGCGGATGGTGACGGTCAGTCCGGCTCGGCGGGCGCGAGTAACGGCCTGCCGTACGGAGGTCATGGAGGTGGAGTCAAGAGTGAAGCGGTCAGGGTGAAGGATGGCTTCGTCACCGAGGGGGACGATGCCGAACCCTCGGGCAGCGAAGAAGCGACCTGCTTCTGCCCCAACGCTAGTGACAGCGGGAATCCAGCCGTATTCACGGCAGGAGTCGAGCCAGTTGTCCACGGCGGACTTCCACGATGTGTGTTCACCGATGGGGTCACCAGAGGCCAGCGCAACAGATCCGACGACGCGGTAAGCCAGGACGGCTTTCTGGTCATCGGAGAAGGAGTAAGAACGGTCGCGGCGGGTAGCGAAGTAACCCAGGGAGTCAGCTTGGCCGTGCTGAGCAAGGAGTTCACGGACCGCGACCTCGCTCATGCCAGTCCAGTTCTGCGGTGATCCAGAGGAGCGCAAGAAGGCCCAGATAGCCAGAACGAAAGTCGCCGAGAGGCAAATCTCTAGAAGAACAGGTACACCGTGGCCGACAGTGTGCAGCACGTGTCGGTCTGCGACCCCGGCAACGCCCAGTGAGTTACGCACAACAGCGCCGAAGGCGCGGAGCACGGAGCGTTCCTCGGCGGTGGCTTCCATGATGGCGAAAGCGATACCGACGGAAATAAGCGAACCGCCGATGGCGATGAGTGAGGCGCGGATGAAAGATCCGCGCTGAACACGAGCCGGGAATGCTGGACGGACCCACCACAGAATCACAGGGACTGTCAGACCGAAGATGATCGCGAGGCTGTCCACGAGGATGAGGCGCTCTGGTGATACCCGGATCGCTTCGGTGGGTGGAGAGAAGGTTCCGACGAGGACAGATGCAAGCCGTTGAGCTGACCAGAGGAAACCGAGGATCTGGAACGACGCAACGATGTACAAAGCCATGCGTTTGCGTCGGAGAAGCCCACCGACAAGCAGAGCAAGCACCAGGATGGAGACGAGGCTGGTGGTTGCAGGGATGTTGATGGTGCCGTAGACGATACGCAGGGCGAATCCGCTGAGTCGTCCTCCGACGAAGTAGAACACCACTGTGAGCGCCAAGGTGGTGGCAAATACCGCGATGAGAACGCGGGCAGCGTTTTCTTGCGCGGGGGTGGCCTGGGCTCGTAGGCGGCGTCGGATGTTGTGTTTTTGTGTTTCTTCGGGTGTTAGCTGGGCCGCAGTGTTGTCTTCCGGAGGCGCTGGGGACTCCGTGGTCGGGGTTTTACGGGTGGTGCTCATGGAGTCGGTCATTTCTTGAATGCCGGGGAGTGCTCAGCGAGCCATTCCAGAGATGCAGGCACGTGTGGTGTCCACACCGAGGTGTTGTGGCCGCCTTGGGAGAGTTTTGTTTCGGTGAAAGACGAGGGGGGACGAACGGCTTTGGCGAATTCGGCTGTGCCAGCGAGGGCGAGGTTGTCTCCTGCGCCGTAGAGCGTCCATAGGGCAACGGGGGGTGCGCTCTTTTTCTCGACGTTGATGAGGTCGTAGCGCTTCCATTGTTCGCTGCCGGGTTTGAAGGGCACGAAAGGCTGGTCGAACAGGGGTGCCCAGTAGCCACCCAGAGAGATGCCGGTAGCGAAGATGTCGGGGTGGAGCATCGAGACCATGCTGGCGCAGTACCCGCCAGCAGAAAGGCCGTAGGCGGAGAAGGAGTCACGGCCGGGTGTAACGCGGAAGGTGTTGTATGCCCATGCTGGGATGTCTTCGCTGACCCAGGTTTCGACGTTGCCACCGGCGGCGGAGTTAACGCACTCGTTGTCTTTACCACCGACGGCCCAGTGCGGGACCAGCACAATGGAGGGCTTCATCTTTCCTTGTGCAACCAGCTCGGTGATGGTTTTGTCGATCTGAACTACGTTGAAGTAGGCGTACGGTGCGGGTTTGATGCCGTGGAAAGCTTCAATGACGGGGAAAGTCGCGTTGGGGTCTTCGAAGTATTCCTTGGGAAACCAGACTGTGACTTTGCTGGTGACTCCGCTGCGTTGTCCTGCAACGGTGAAGTCTTGAAATCCTGCGCCGGAGTTAGTTTTGGTGGGCCGAGGAGAAAGGTTCACTGCTGGCCTGTTGCGGGCCCCGGTGATGAGGGGGCTGGAGGAGTGGTTATTTCCCAGGGCCTGGGTGGCTGAGGCGCCGGTGGAGCTGCTGTTGGAGGTGGCGCTGCCGGGAAAGAAGTCAGCGATGGTGGAGTACCAGCCGTATTCGGCGTTGATCGGTGCAGCGAGAGCGAGCGCAGCCAGGACGGTCACGACAACGAGGGAGATAACTCGAAGAATGACGCGAACGATGGTGTTGCGTGCCAGGGCCCCCCATTTAACGATCAAGGCGATGAATGCGACTATCGCGATGATCCGGATTACCCAGACCGCGGTGTCGCTGACGAGCGACACATTCATGAGCGAGTTCATGGACTCTCCTTGCTGATGGCCCCGCAGATCGCGTTGCAACGAGTATTCATGGTAGATCGGCAGTCTGCGACATAAGTTGTGGGTTTAGCCTTACATCTCGCCGAATCGTGAGCATCTTGTGAAGCGCCTCGATCCATTGTGGCCGGTGGTTGTGGCGGGGGCTGGTCCCTGTGGTCTTAGCCAGGGTTGGGGTTGTTTTGGTGAGCTTCTGGATTTAACGGGTAGATGTGTCTGTGTGTGGTATTGGATGCAGATAGATATGTGCTTTTACGTGGGTGTTTACAGGCGGCATTGACGAGGCGAGTTTGCTTACAGATTGAGGGATCTCACGCTATGGGAGGTGGCTTCGCCGTTTGCGAACACGTACTGTTTGGGAGTTTTGCGGTGATGCTCAGAATCAGTAGCTGTATTCGTTGGAGTGAACGACACAGTTTCTGCATGTTCATGGCCAGGTATGCGATTAAAAAAATCAGGCTTTGCCGCAGTTACAAGAGTCCATCACTGAGCGGGTTTCACATGCCTCTAGGAAGGTTCTTGATCCGCTGGAAGAAAAGCACAGTCATAGTGCCTTCAAAATTGTTACCCGTCCGTTACCGTGAGTGCGGTCACATCTGGAAAAGAACGCTGCTGCCTTCCGTGAAAAAGTCCAGGCATCACCAACCGACTGCTTGAGGACAGGATGCTTCCGTTACACAAGTTAATTCGCGTCACTTCTGGCCACATAGCCGTGCGCGACTTCGGAGGCGATCGTGGCGTAGACCAACCAACCATCCTTCTTATCCACAATGTCTGCGACAACGCACGAGCATGGGATCACATCGCCCCAGCTCTGACCAGCTACGGACGTGTCCTAGCCCTAGACCTACGCGGACACGGACAAAGCACTGCCCCTTTACGAGAAACAGCAGATTTCGCAATGGACCTGCACGGCATCGCCAACGCCACCGGAACCGCATCTTTCGTACTCGTAGGGCACTTATGGGGCGGTGACATCGCCCTATGGGCGGCTCGGCTCGCACCCGAAATAGTCAGCGCTGCCTGTCTCATCGACGCCCCGATCTCACTACCTCCCGCCCCTTATGCCGAACTACTCGCCTTCATTAATGACCCCTTCGTGCTGTCTTCCATCGCACAACGGCTGCGACTAGACACCTACGGGCATGGCACGGCCTCCCTCAACCAGTTCGTCAACGCAGCCGCTACCGCACTCCAAAAAGACTGGATGTCGCCCACTGATCTGCGTGAAGAAGCGCTCGCCCAAGTACGACACAGCATCCGTTCTGGCCCAGAAGGCCTATGGTTCCGCACCCCCACCCGCGAAACCCTCTACACCTACAGCCATTGCGCCTGCAAAGGCGAAGACATCAGCGCCAGCGGCATGGACGCCCTAACAATCCCTGTCTGGCTGCTGCATCCTTACAACGGCCGTTTCTACAACGGCTACACCCATTTCCGCAGCATCGAAAACAAACGACCCACCTGGCAAGCTCGCGTCATTCAAGGCGGATCCAACGGCAATGACCTGCGCGCCACCCCACTGACCCAGGCCATCTGTCGTTTTCTTGACTCACTGCCCCACGGCCACGCTCTGGCTCAATAGCCCCGCCGGGCACAGCAAACGGCTGAGCCCTGCCACAGCAGAACTCAGCCATTCACCTTGTTCACCAGTTAATTCAGGCGGCGTGCTTTTCAATCACACGCCCGATAGCAGGCAGAGCTTCAACAACATGAGACTTGGCCTTGGGCCGCACCGTGTTGTAGATCTTCGCCACCGCAGCGTTATTCGGACGAGCAGCCCTCTCATCCGTCACGGAGAGCAGAGCGTCGGCAGCTTCATCCGAACGCGACAACAAGTAGTCGCCAAAGGGCACAGCGCCTTTCTCCTGCCACAGCGGATCCAACTTCTCCGCAGCATCCGGCAGCATCCTGTCCACAGCCGTACGCACCAAATCCGGGCTCATCTTCTGCACAGCCTTGAAGGCCGTCTTAAACGCCATACCGGAGATACCGGACTTACCCGTGACTTCCTGCTCAATCGTGGAAACCACCTCGGCCACGACCTGGTCACGTCGAGACGAGTCACAGAGCACGTCGGAAAGTGCAGCCATCAAAACACCCTTTCGGAACGGGGATATTTCTGTCACAGAAACATCCAAAACACCCCTGCTAACGCAAGGGCCAAGGATCTTGACCTTATCCGCGCTCACAGCGTGGATGCCCCACGAAAGAACGCCACACACCCTGTCCCTGACCGGTCCCCCACGACTTGCTGACATACCGTGAACACCATGGCCGCAGCGAAGAGCACAGATGTGGACGAATCCGCCACATCACTCCCCCAAACCCCTGAAAAACCCTCCCCAATAAAAAAACTCATCGACTTCGTCATGAACTCACGGGCCATGCGGTCCATGAACCGGTACAACGCAGCAAAAGGGGCGATGCTCGCCGGTGGAATCGCCTACTCCGCCCTGTTCTCCATCGTCTCAGCCCTCACCATCGCCTGGACCTTTTTCATGGCCACCCTGGGCAACGACGCCGACCTCCGCCGCCAAGTAATTCGTGCCGTCAACCAAGTACTTCCCAACATCCTCAAAGATGGCTCTGGCGCAGGGCTCATCGATCCAGACTCGCTGATCATGGACAGCGCCCTTAACCCCACCTCGATCATTGCTGCGGTGGTCTTGCTGTGGTCAGCTGTCAACATCATGACCTGCATCCGCACCTGTGTGCAGGCCATGTTCGGTATCGCCACTCCCGCCGAAAACATCGCCCTGCAAAAAGCCCGCGATCTCTTCGGGTTCATTGGCATGTCTTTTGGGATCGTGCTCTCTGCGCTCCTGGGCACCGCCGCAGGCACGATGGGCAAGACTTTCGCTGCTCTCATCGGACTCGACGGTGTACCCCTCATCGCCACTGCCGCCCGCCTAGGTGGTTTACTCGTCGCTTCGGCAGTGGCAGCATGCACGTTCGCTTGCCTGTTTATCGTCACCGCGCATGTTCACGCCACCCGCAAAGACCTCTGGATGGGATCCATCATCGGTGGGGTCGTTGTCCAGATCGTCGTAACCCTGGGCACCTCCCTTGTATCTTCTGTCGGTAAAAACCCGCTCTTGGCATCTGCGGCATCCATCGCCACGCTGCTGCTTTTTGTGAACCTGCTTGCGCGTGTGCTGCTTATGGTCGCGGCTTTCACAGCCAACCCACCTAACCCGGTACTTCCGGAAACTCCTGAAGAAGTCCACTACCACGAGCATCCCAACCACGTCACTCTTTCCGTGCCCCGCACCTTGGACTGGCGGTACCAGAAAGCCACCGGCCAGATCGACGTCGACCCTGACCTGAGCCCTGGCGTCAATCTACGTGGCGAGGCAGCCACCGGAACTGCCCGAATGCCTTACGACTCTCGCCCAGATGGCACCGCCATCCCGGCCGAACCAATGAGTGCGGAAAAACGAGCCTCCCTCGTTTCGCGGGTCATCAAGCTCGAAGAGCGCGTTGTCGCCCAGCGTGCTCGCCTGGGGCAACGTCCCCGTATCGAAATCGCTGAGAAAGATTACTGGGGCCGTCGCCTCATCATTGAAAAGCGCTGCGACGGCGATCGGGACGCAGCATCAGCACAGACTTATCGCTCTGTCTCTTCAGAAGGCAGCCAGTCCTGAAAGTTCCACGATTAAAGGTGGGCACCGGCGAGTGAGGTCATTGCTGCTGGTGTTTGTGCCGGTCACGCCATTCCTCGGCCAGTAACGCGTACATCATCGTGTCCCGCCAGGTACCGTCACGGTGCAAACTTTCAGCGATGTAGTGGCCCTCACGCCGCATGCCTATCCGCTCCATGAGACGCCAGGATGCTTCGTTCTCCGCGAAGCATCCTGCTTCTACTCGACGTACACCTACTCCATCGAAAGCGATTGCAAGCAGTTCAGTAACTGCCTCTAATCCGTAGCCTTTTCCATGCTCTTGCGGAATGATGAACCAGCCCAGCTCAGCGCGGCTTTGACGGGCTTGTTCGACGATTTCTCGTTGCCCCCACGCATCTTTGACGTGACATCTCATTTCGCCGATGACACGCGAGCCAGCACCAGAGTCGTTCTCAAGGATGAGCGTGTTCTCCAGGCCAAGGCGAAATGCCTGCTGGAAGGCTTGGCGGTTATCGGGCTGGGAGGTCATCCAGCGCCCAACCTGCGGCATGGATCGCTGGGCAAAACTGGTGTCTGCATCAGCCATGGTGGCAGGCCGAATGGTTAAGCGTTGGGTGCGGCGAGGCCAGTCCAATTCGCTGAAGCGGCGCGCGTTCATGAATTCAGCTTGCCTGTGGAGGGTGAGTTTTTCCTGCTTTTCGGTGGAGCTGATGCATCCCCAAAAAGATCAGGTAAGGGCTTTCTACTCTTTCGGGACTGCCCAGGCTACGGAAATGACCGCCAGATAAAGAGCAAAACACGCCGTCCGGAACAAACTCTAAACCGAGCCCACTCAAACTCGGATGCATCTATGTGCTCACATGTCTTGAACACCCATGGATTAAATTTTCCGCGTGAGAACCACTAGCTCACAGCGATCATGGCGTCCATTCTGTTGGCACTTGCTGGTCTAATGCACCCTAGCTCTGTCTCCGCCCTGAATTCCGACACCGAACACCTAACCGAGCTCGCGATGAACGAGCAGACCTTTCCCGCCGGCACTGATCCGGAAATGCTCACATTCGTTACAAACGAGCGGGGCGCGCGAAAATATGCTCCGTTAAAGTGCGGAAAAATGTACACCTACCAGGGGACTGGCGGAACCTTCACTCTGCAACGTGCCTGCACCCCAGGGAACCGAGCAGGGTCCCCTTATATTCAATGGGGAATAAAACTAAACACAAACAATGTACGTCGAGCAATTAGCCCAGCCAAAGAAAAAATGTTTTGGAAGACCACTTCCATGGAGGGCTACCAAGGTTTAGTAGCACACAACGGCATCCCTGCCAGCTCCCATTCCACGGGACCTTTACCGGCGTCAAAGCCGGACAGAATATCCACTTTTACGACAATATTACATTCCTGATCAACGACCCTCATGGAGTGCCGCAGCTGCAGCTTGTCCGCCCAGAAGGCTGGATCATATTTACGTCGTAATAGCTAACCCTATGAGACAAAGGGAGTTGATCACATGAGCCCTGAACTTAAGGATTTCAAATATCTGAGCCTTCAAGTTATCGACGAGTACAATAGTGATCAAAAAATCAAACACAAAATCTCATTAGGGGAAGAAACTTTCTTCGGCTCAAATCCCCTATCTGCTTCATCTTCAGATAGATCAATTGGATTGATTGAAACCGATGTCAGCATTATTGACCCTCAGCAATTTCAGCAATTTATTGAAAGCTTAGTTGATTTCCTCCGAGAGGAGCATTGGAGTGAGACAGGGATCTCTAATTGGCCAAAGTGTCAGTGATCTCAACATACCCACCCGCCCTCACTTCATTGGGATTCAAACTACACCGCCCGTTGGGAGTGCCCTCTAATCGAGTAAGGTGTTCAAGAATCGCAGATATCTAGAATATTAATCTTCCCTCTCCAAAATACTTCTTATTCATCTCCCTAAATTCCCCCAGCGGACCTCAAGCAATCAAGAGACCCCCACCTCACGAGACCACCTATCCCCTCGCGAAGCGATAGTGAGACAACGGGATTCAAGTAAGGCACAACGTGCCAAGATCGCATGCATGAAGAAAACCTCGGCGCCCCCCACCTCAGCCTTGCTGTTAGTGACTAGCGGATGCTCAGCGGCAGGATCGAACGGTGACAAGAAAGCTTGCTAGACGGTAATTGGCTCCTGGAACGACGGTACGGCAGCACACGCAAAGCTTCCCGATGATAAAAGTATGTCCACAACTGCGCAGGTACACGAGCTAATAGCACTCAAAAACACCTTTGAAGCCTCATCTGTTCTTGCCCTTCAGGACGCCGAATCAAACGAGCTGCGCCAACTTCCTACAACAGGTACACAGAGCTACCGAAAAAGGCGACAATGGCACGGGTGACTGGGCTAAATCTTTCGCGCAATTCGCCAACTACTGCAAAAACAACTTTGGTATTGAAGAACAAAAGTAGCTATGCGCTGGCCCGGGGGCCTTCCTAGGGGTGGGGGTGGCTGGCCTTGGGGCGGGGGTGGGAAGTTCCGCCCGGTTTTCCACGTTATGGCTTTTGCTTGTGGTTGGGGCGTAGTTCGTGTGATGTGCCTCTTGTGAGGGATTGTGCGAAAGGGCTGTTGCTGTATGAAGTTGGTGGCTGATGAGCTGGTGTGGGAGCGGATTAGGGCAGAGGCGGCTGCGGATGCGACAGCTGAGCCTGCACTAGCGGGTTTTCTGCACAATTGCGTGTTGCGGCATGACTCTTTAGAGGCGGCGCTGACCCATTTGTTGGCGACGAAGTTGGAGAACACAGCGATGACGGCGCTGGTGTTGCGGGATTTGATTTCGACGGCATTAGCGCAAGGGCCAGGCTTGGTGGAAGCAGTGCTTGCGGATTTGCAAGCGGTGATGTCACGAGATCCGGCAGCTCGGGGGTATTCAGCTCCGCTTTTGTATTTCAAGGGTTTTCATGCGGTGCAGGCGTATCGGGTGGCACATTTTTATTGGGTGGAGGGTAGAACTGCATTCGCCCTGTATTTACAGAACCGGATTTCTGAAGTGTTCGCGGTCGATATTCACCCAGGCGCACGCATCGGCAAAGGCGTGATGTTTGACCACGCGACAAGTGTGGTCATCGGCGAGACGGCTGTAGTGGAAGACGACTTCTCGATGCTTCACGAGGTGACGCTGGGCGGAACAGGTAAAGAAGGCGGCGACCGACACCCGAAAATCGGTCGAGGCGTGATGATCGGAGCGGGCGCAAAGGTACTGGGCAATATTCGGGTAGGTGAGGGCGCGAAGATCGGAGCGGGGTCGGTGGTTTTGCAGGAGGTCGCGCCGCATACAACGGTGGCAGGTGTCCCGGCTAGGCCGGTTTCCTTCCCTCCCTCGGCGTTCCCAGCGTTAGACATGGATCAGTTTTTCGGTGAAGTCCCGCAAGTGGAGGCTGCTTCGGAGAAGGTGTACGAGCTGATCGAGCAGGCTAGCGAGGATCCTGCAGAAAAACCATGACAACACTGTTGCGGCCCGGCTCCCCTCTTGGGCGAGGGGCGCCGGGCCGCAACAGTGTTCGGGGATTGGGGATTACAGAGCGGACATTCCCCATGTGCGAAGGGCGAGCTTAGCGGGGACCCAACCGATCCACTGGCCATCTTCGGTCGATTCAGCAACGATGCCGATGGCCCGGCCGCGGGAGTCCACCACCAGGCCTCCGGAGTCACCCGGGCGTGAACCTACTGTGCCTGCGCTTGCTTTACCGAACACCAGGCCTGCGTCGATCTGCTTACGGGTGATGGGCTGCACGGTAATGCCGCAGACAGTTCCAGAGCGGTAACCGTGCTGGCAGACCTTGCTTCCTGCCACTGCGTCGGCAACACCGGTGAGTCGTTTCACCGAGCTGGATCCACCGCGGCTGGACCACACGCTCGCTGCAATGGCACGAGTGGTTCGAACAGCGGCAATGTCGTATTTCGAGGAAACACCGGTGATTTTGCCGATGGGGGTACGGCGGCCGTTGTTCCATGCGGTGTACAGCGTTTCGCCGTATTCACCACAGTGACCAGAAACGATCAGATAGTGCTGGTTGCCTTTACGTGCTGGCAGCCCCATGGTGCATTCGTATCCTGCTGACCGCCCGCTACCGGGTTTGGTTGCCTGGCGTGAGAGCGGGGTCCCGGAAATAAGCGCACCGGTAGGTACCCGACGGTCGGCTTTGAGAGTAGTCGCTGCTGCGGGTGCGGCGGATGCTGCTGGGGTGGCGACGGGCGCCACGATGCCTGCAGCGGTGAATGCGACGGCGGCGGTTGCCGCGATGTAACGGAGATGCATGGCTGACCCTGATCGGTGCGTAGTGAGGTGGGATGTGCAATGCGACACCGTTTCCGGTACCGCTGTGATGGGGGAAGTCGCCCTCACAACACCAACCGTATGCGGCGCGGAGAGTGTGGGCTAGGGTGCGTCGGTACCACTGTGGACACCATCGCGTCACGGTGCGATTACGACGCCGGTAAGCAAGCGAAGCTCGCATCGTGTGAGCTGAAAAGTTGTGCTGTCTTAAACGTTTGTATTGGTGCGCTCAGGTGCGAAGTTGTGTGGGCGATAAGGCGTTAGGAATCAGGATCTTACAGCCACGGAAGGCACCTCATGACCACACTTTTTCGCTTGCCACGCCACGTCCGCAAGCGTTCACTGCCAGCTGCCCTCACTGTGGCCATCATCACCTCAGCAGTAACAGCGCCTTTGGTAGGCCCTGCGCCCCTGGCATCAGCTACCCAAACACACCTGGCTTCGCAGTATGTCTCGGCAGCAATGAACTACGACCAGGCAGGAAAGTCCCAACACTACGTATGCCGCTCGTTCGGTTCTCTGCCCTCTCACAACCCAAAAAAGAACGTAGAAGCCGGATATTTCTCCTGGCCAGAGACACGCAAAGCCAAAGTCGGTACCGGGCAGAACATCAACTGGAAAGCTGACCCATATAAAGACAAAAGCTGGCGCACCTGGTTCCACTCACTCATGTGGATCGGCTCTTTGGTAGAAGCATCCACGCGCGGCCCATACCGATTCCGGGATCCATCCGGTATCGACAAAGCACTTGCCATCGCCCAGGACTGGGTGAAAGACAATCCCTCACCATGGCCCACCGGATCTGGAGCAGGTAACGCAACTCACACTCGCGTCGACGCTATAGCTTGCCTACGCGCAGGACTCATCCAACTCGATAAGCCAGTCCCTGCCTGGCTAGATGCCTCACTGGCACAGCACGCCGAATGGCTGAAGAAAAACACCTGGCCCGACCACAACGTGGGCACCGAGCAAACCTTGGCCGTAATGGGAGTGGGCTGCATGCTGCGCCGACACGACTACACCAGCTACGCAGCATCAAAACTCGCATCAGAAATCTCCCGCGTTATCGACGCCCAAGGCGCCAACAACGAACAATCCACCGGCTACGCGCGCTGGAACTGGGACATCTGGGGAGATGTTGACGCCGCGATCACCGAATGCGACATCAACACATCCGCAACCCGAACCATCCAAAACCGGCGAGCAGCACTGGCCACTTTCCTCGACCACGCTACCAAACCAGACGGCTACCTGACTCAATTGGGAGACACTAAACGCGAAACCGCCGCAACAGGCACACCCGCGCAGGCGTGGATTGCCTCCAACGGCACCCAAGGCGCTCCCCTACCCCAACGGGTCAAGGTCTACAGCGCAGGCTATGCCTTTGGCCGTTCCGGATGGGGAACACCTGCAGGATCCCCTGGACGTCGCCCTGCCCAGGAAGCCATGTACGCCCTGCGGTTCGGCCCTAGAAGGGCTGGCCACGGCCACAACGACCACACCTCATTCACCTGGAACAGCAACGGCCGAGAAATCCTGGGCGACCCAGGAACCGGACGCTATGAAGATGACGCCTGGCGTGATTTCTACACCGGCCCGGCAGCACACAATCAGCTCGTCATCGCAAACATGAAAACCGCACCAATCACCCAGTTGAGGAAAACTTCCATCACCCCTGGGGCTGACTATTACCGCCTGAACGATGCCCCCCTCAACGGTGTGAAACGACAACGTGACGTGATCTTCCTGTCCAACCCCGACATCGTCATCACCGTGGACACCGCCTCCGCAGCGAAGGCTGCATCATTCGCGCAGATGTGGCACTTTCCTGCCGGTCAAAAAGTGTCCCTACGAGGGAACACAGCAACCGCCACCACCCCCAACGTGGCTGGCAAGACCACCATGCTCACCCTGCCCGCTCCCGGTGCTTCCGGCACGAAAAACACGATCGTTGCAGGGAAAACCCGACCAATTCAGGGTTGGATGTGGAAAGACCACTTCACACGATCGGCAGCGCCAGTTATCTCTCGGGCCTTGTCTGGACGCAGCGCACGCATTGCTACAGCTTTCGTCTCCGCAGGAAGCAACGACCGCGTGAACATGAGCGTCACCACCAGCGGAACCACAACGATCTACACGTTTCAGGTAGGTCGACGCACCGCTGCGGTAGCGCTAGCTGCAGATGGAACTCTCTCAAGGCTGCCCAGATGAACTACCCAACCACCGTTATCCACCAAAACACTTCCATTTGCCTGAATCATCACGTAACATAGGGGGATTATCTAGCGCCCCCTTACTGCGTGGCGCCGCGGCACACCACCCCTCCGGAGCAGTACAAAACCGTTCACTCCGGCTCAGCCCGCTCACGGGCCCCACCGAAAGGAGCCCGTTCGCCATGAGGCACACCCCTCACCACCTACGCCGAACCGGCGCATCCTTTCCCCTCCGGCACAAGCATCACCGCATCATCATGCCCGCCGCCTCAGGCCACCCCCTGCCCCACGCGCCCAGGCACCACCTAACGACAAACACCACCACCAGCGCCCAGAGGCAACACCAACACTGCGGCACAAACCGCACCACATCTGTTCATTAAAGAACGGGAGAGGCTCTCTCACCGGACCCCTCCCATACGAGAAAGGGTGACCCATCATGAATCTCCTTACTTCTCGCAAAAACGCGCCAGCCCTACTCATCATCGGACTGGCGCTTGCCGCCCTCATGTGGGCCGCAGGGGGCACATTCGCCCCCTTGATCCCGCTGCTGTTCTCCCTCGTCATGGCTTACAGCCTCGCCGCTGGCGAACGAGGAGACATCCAGCGACAGCTCAACAGCTAACTCAAGAGTGGGTGGGCTAACACCAGCTGGTGTTAGCCCACCCACTCTTGAGTAACACTGAGCACGCTGCCTCAACAGCACCGAGCACCAGGGTTGCGCTCACAATCGCGGTAGTAACGATCCCAAAATTCCCGCTCACTCATCGGTTCACAACCCGGATGCATCCGACGGTGATGAGCCAGGTAATGCTCGTACTTATCTGCACCAAGAATCGACTTCCACGACTTCCATGCCAGACGTCCTGCCGCACGCACTCGGTCACACACATCACGCACGGCAGAACCTCCAACACAAAGACCAACCATCAATGACCCGCCTGATGGGCCGCAGCAATATCAGGGTGCTTTTCGAAATACCCCTGCCACTGCTTCTCCAACTCTTTCTCCAGCGGAGTCGCAACAAACCCCGACGGCGCAAACACTTCGGAAGCAACGACAGGATCCTCCGTATTCAGCACTGACTTGCCGCGAATAGCCTGCACAGCCCGCCACACCGCCATCACGATGACAATCACAGCCAACACTACGAACAAGATCGACAACGAACCCTGCACGAACGTGTTCCGCACAACCGCTTCCATCGCCTCCACAGACTTAGCTGTACCCAACTGAGTCTTACCTGCCGCCAGCGCAGAAGCGAAAGCATTGTGCTGTGCCCAGTAGCCAATAGAGGGAACGGGGCTGAAAATCTTGTAGATCGAACCAGTGATCGTTACTGCCGCAGCAAAAGCAAGCGGAATAGCAATGATCCACAAATGCCGCTTGCGGCCCATGTGAGCACCGATCGCCAGGCATACAGCCAACGCCATCGCCGCGAGCAACTGGTTCGCGATACCGAACAGCGGGAAGAACGTGTTGATACCACCCAGAGGATCGTGAACCCCCAAAAGAAGAATCGATCCCCAACCAGCAACCATCGCTGCTGTGCAGAACCATTTCCCGAAAGACCAATCAAGATCTTTGAAACGCGGCCACACATTGCCCAGAGTGTCCTGCAGCATGAACCGTGCCACACGGGTACCTGCGTCAACACTGGTCAAGATGAACAGCGCCTCGAACATAATCGCAAAGTGGTACCAGAACCCCATCATGTTCGCCCCACCAAGGAACTGGTGCATGATCTGCGCCAACCCGATAGCCATCGTCGGAGCGCCACCAGTACGAGAAACAACCGAAGGCTCTCCAACAGCCTGAGCCGTTGCAGCAAGAGCATCAGCACTGGTGGAAACACCCATCAGGCCCAAAGAGTTAACAAATGCAGCTGCGCCTTCAACTGTTCCTTGAGTGACAGCCGGTGAAGAGTTCATAGCAAAGTACAGACCGCGATCAATAGAGACCGCGCAGACAAGCGCCATGATCGCAACAAACGACTCAGCCAGCATGCCGCCATAACCAACCATGCGAGCCTGGCGTTCCTTCTCCAACAGCTTTGGTGTTGTGCCCGAGGCGATCGTGGCGTGGAAGCCTGACAACGCACCACAAGCGATCGTGACAAACAAGAACGGGAACAACGAACCGGAGAACACCGGGCCGTTATCGCGGAATGCGAGCTCACTAAAAGCAGGCGTGGCGATTTCAGGACGCACCACGACAATACCGATGGCCAGCAGCGCAATCGTTCCGATCTTCATGAACGTGGAGAGGTAATCGCGCGGAGTCAACAGAATCCATACCGGCAAAACGGCAGCCACAAATCCATAGATGATGACCGCCCACGCCAACGTTCCCCGAGAAATGTGGAAAATCTCAGCCAAACCTGGGTTGGCGTTGATCCAGCCACCAGCGATGATCGAAGCCAGCAGCAACACCACACCAATAAGAGACACTTCGCCCACCTTGCCGGGGCGCAAGTAGCGCATGTACACGCCCATAAACAGCGCAATCGGGATGGTCATCCCCACGCTGAAAACACCCCACGGTGAATCACCCAGAGAGTTCACAACCACCAACGCGAGGATCGCGATGATGATGAGCATGATCGCCAACGTGGCCAGCAGAGCAGCTGCACCACCAATTGGCCCGAGCTCATCCTTAGCCATCTGGCCAATGGAGCGGCCACCACGACGCATCGAGAAGAACAACACGAGGTAGTCCTGAACCGCGCCAGCCAAGATCACACCAACAATGATCCAGATCGTGCTAGGCAAGTACCCCATCTGCGCAGCCAAAATCGGCCCTACCAGCGGACCAGCACCTGCGATAGCCGCAAAGTGGTGCCCGAATAGCACTCGACGGTCCGTGCGGACAAAATCCTTACCGTCAGCGGCATACTCAGCCGGAGTGGCTCGAGAATCATCCGGACGCAGCAGCTTGTCTTCGATGTACTTTGCATAAAACCGATACGCGATCGCGTAAGTACACAGCGAAGCAAACACAAACCAAATCGCGTTCACTGTCTCGCCACGCACAAACGCGAGCATCACCCACGCCACGCCACCAAGCAACGAAACCATCGCCCACGCCGCGATCTTTTTAACCGGCCATGCACGCTCATGTGCCTCACGCGCCGCCGGATCTACTTCCACTGGAGGTGGATCAGTTTCAGGAGCAAGCACCCCGGCATTTTCGGACTGGCTAGTGCTCATAAGTTCCCCCGTTCTGCGCCCCGAGGAGCAAATGGTCTGACAATTGCAACCAGACTGCCATTGCTGAACGCTGCCTGGAAACAAAACACAGATGTGTTTCACACCGCACCATCACCGCAGGTCAACCACCACCACTTCGCCATACAATCCGAGTCCCTCCACAGAGCATCCACACACCCCAGATGGAACACACACCCAGCACGAGCGAAAATACTTCTCATGCTCCGATTCGCACCACGCAACGTCATACGCAGCAGTGGTCGCTGGATCGACCACTCAGCCGAACTCTCACGCCGACAAGCTAAACAGCGAGCACGCGAAGTACGCGCCAAAATCTCATTTATCGCGCAATGCTCCATCGCCGCTGGCGCCACCTACCTCATCGCCAAACACGTCTTTAACGTCGCCGTACCCCTCTACGCCCCCGTAGCCGCGATCCTCACCCTCGGCATGAGCTACGGCAAACGATTCAGCCGCGCCGCCGAAGTCACAATCGGCGTAGCCATCGGCACCCTCGTCGGTGAACTTTTCTTCATGACCGTCGGAATGGGAGCCTGGCAAGTCTGCGCCATCGTTGCCATCGCCATGGTGCTCGCCTCTGCCTTCGGCGCATCCACCCTCATGATCAACCAGGCAGGAATCCAAGGGCTCATCATCGCCATGCTCGCCGGCTCAACCACCCCAGCCGGACGATGGAGCGAAGCCCTCATCGGCGCATCCATCGGCCTGCTCTTCGCCGGCATCGTCCCCAGCTCCGTGTTCCGCAGACCCAACTCCCACGCATCACTCCTGCTCGAACGCCTCGGCAGCCTCCTACTCAGCAGCGTCAAAACCATCCGCACCGCCGACCGAAACGCCGCCGAAGACGTCCTCGAAGAAGCCCGCGCCATGGAAAAAGACCTCACCGCTCTACGCGGATTCGCCGCCGACTCCCTCGAAATCACCACAATCCTGCCCTGGTACCGCTCCCGACACGAAGAAATGAAAACCATCGCTGACGCGCTTGAACCCATGGATCGCGCCGTCCGCAACGCCCGCGTCCTCGTACGCCGCGGCACTATCTCGGTCCAAATGGGCGAAGAAATTCCCGAAGAATACGTCCAACTCATGATCGAACTAGCCCGCATCTCCGACGACCTCGCTCTCTGCTTCGGTAAAGGCGGCTCCCGCGAAAACGTCCAATCCACCATGTGGGACCTCTCGCGCCGCACCGCACGACCCGTAGCCGAAGCCCCCCTGTCTGCCGAAGTCATGCGCGCCCAAGTACGCTCAATCATCGTTGACTACTACATGATCCTGGGCACCTCACTAGAAGATGCACGCCGCCTCGTCCGAGAAGCCGACGAAAAATACGCAGAAGAAGCACAAGCCGCCATCGGCAGCATCCTCGATGACCTAAAACCCGAAACCGGCGCCCTACCCGCCTGCGAATTCACCTACACCGGAATCATTCCTGTCCTCCCCACTACCGAAGCACCCAATCCCAAAACCCCCGACACCCCACCAACAAACCCACACCACCCCTCCTAAACCATCACCCCACACGATTTAGCAACCTGAACCACCATCCGAAAACGACAGACAAGCCACCCCTTCCACACAGACCCCACCCCACCCAAGATTTTTCTACCTACCGACGAGCACTAACCGTCAAGTAAAAAATCCACGTCACAACACCGCCAAAAACCACACCAGCACACACATCCGTCGGGAAATGCACCCCTAACATCACCCGATCCACCACCGTCACCACCACAAAAAGCACCCCACCAATCAACACACCAACACGCCCCACCCACCCCAAAAACGGCCACAACACAAACACAAAACCACACACCACAGCAGTCGCATTCGCTGCATGGCCACTAGGAAAAGAAAAACCCTCCGCACACCACACCGGCAGCTCCACCACCGGCCGCGGCCTACCCACCACCCACTTCACAACCGCAGCCAATAACCACGCCCACATCATTCCCACAACGCCACACCCAACACGCTGCCCCACCACAGCAACCCCAGCCCGACGCCACCGACACCACAAAACCCCCAAAACCACCACCCCACACGCATAAACACGCCACGGCTCACTCAACCACTGCCACGCCACAAAAAACTCACGCATAACAGCATGCGAACGAACCACATCTATCCCAGCACTGACAAGCCCCTCATCAACACCGCGCACAACCTTGGCCACAAGCGAATCACCCACAGCCTCAAAACGAAGAACACCCCACCCAATCAGCGCAAAAACAACAGCCCACGCCAACGAAAAGAAAAGGCCGTGCAGGACCGCCACCAAGGGGCCCTGCACCGCCTTTTCACCAAAACAAACGCGACGAATCACCCGATGTGAGCCCGCGCATTCCGGAACAGCCGCATCCACGGACTCGTACCCTCAACAGGCTGATCTGTCCACGAGAACTGCACATTCCGAGCTACCCGCTCCGGGTGAGGCATCATCGCAGTGAACCGCCCATCAGGGGTAGTCACCGCAGTCAACCCCTCCGCCGAACCATTCGGGTTAGCGGGATAAGAAACAGCCGGTGCACCAGTAGCATCCGTGTAGCGCATCACACGCACCACCTCGGCAGCATCGCCACGCACCGAGAAGTCAGCACGCCCCTCACCATGAGCCACCACAATCGGCAAACTCGAACCAGCCATGCCCGCAAAGAAAATCGATGGCGAATCCAACACCTCGATTTGAGCAAGACGCGCCTCGTACTGCTCAGAAAGGTTCCGTGAAAAACGCGGCCACGCCTGCGCACCCGGAATAAGGCCAGCCAACGCCGCAAACATCTGACATCCGTTGCAAATACCCAAACCGAAAGTGTCCGGACGAGCAAAGAAGTCAGTGAAAATCTCAAGTAAACGAGGGTTGTACAGCACCGAACGCGCCCAGCCCTCACCAGCACCCAGCGTGTCCCCATAAGAGAACCCACCTGCAGCAACCAAACCAACCATGCTCGACAGGTCAATCCGCCCCGTCTGCAGATCAGTCATGTGCACGTCAAACGTGTCAAAGCCAGCCTGATCAAACGCCCACGCCGTCTCCACATGAGAGTTCACGCCCTGCTCACGCAACACAGCAAGACGTGGACGCGCCCCAGCGTTATAGAACGGCGCAGCAACATCATCATTAGGGTCAAACGTCGGAGCAACCGAAAGCTCAGTAACACCCTCACGTTTACCAGCCAACGCCGCCGTGAAAGCCTCATGCTCCTGACGCGCGCACTCAGGGTTATCGCGCAGCTGACTAATCCGAGCAGACGTCCCATCCCAGGCCGCACCCAGATCAGCCAAAGCCTCATCCATGACTTTCGCGCCATCAATAACAACCTGAACACGCCGGTCACCACGCGTAGTACCAATACGATGCGTGATCTCACCCAAGCCGTGAGCAGCCAGAATAGCTTCAGCTTTACCCGCTCGCTCAGAGGGAATGCCAAGCACAACCCCAAGCTCTTCAGTGAAAAGCGTCGCCACATCCGGCACATCGAGAGTCAATCCCGTGCTGCCAGCAAAACCCATCTCAACCGTGGCAGCCCACAAACCACCATCAGAACGGTCGTGGTAAGCCACAACCACTCCCGCTTCCCGCAACGCAGTCATCGCCCGCGTCAGGCCAACAAGATGAGACGGCCTCACCACATCAGGCGTAGCCCCCCCGAATACACCGTTGACCTGAGCAAACATCGAACCACCCAAACGACGCTCACCCTCACCCAAATCAACAAGCAAAAGCGTCGTCTCACGATTCTTCGGCAAAGCCGGAGTGAGCGTGCCACGCACATCCGACAACGACGCAAACGCAGAAATAACCAAAGAGACCGGAGACGTCACCTTGCACGTCTCCCCCGTCACCTCATCAGTCCACTGCGTACGCATAGACAACGAATCTTTGCCAACCGGCACACCGATCCCCAGCTCAGGAAGCAAATCCATCGCCACAGCACGAACCGTGTCATACAGCGCCGCGTCTTCACCCTCCTCGCCAGCAGCAGCCATCCAGTTAGCCGAAATCTTCACACTCTCAAGCGACTCAACCGGAGCAGCCAGCAAATTCGTGATGGCCTCACCCACAGCCAAACGACCAGAAGCAGGAGCATTCACCGCCGCAACCGGCATCCGCTCCCCCGAACTCATCGCCTGACCCGCGAAAGAGAAATGATCAGACAACGTCACCGCAACATCGGCAACAGGAACCTGGTGAGGCCCAACCATCTGGTCACGATGCGAAAAACCACCCACCGTGCGGTCACCAATAGTGATCAAGAAACGCTTACTGGCCACCGACGGATGCCGCAACACCGCATACGCAGCATCCCGAAGAGCCCCAGCACCCTTCTTCGACCCGTGGAACGCAGCCACATCCAAACGAGGCGTACTGCGCCGCACCCGAGCCACATCACGTGTCATCTTCGGTGCCTTACCCAACAACACCTCAAGAGGCATATCAATCGGCGCATCCGGACCGCTCTCAACCACGCCGTCACCCCCAGCCTCAGCACAGAGCGCATCCGCAGCATCCAACACCAACCGGCCATCATCAGTAGCCGCACCAACAACAGCGAACGGACACCGCTCACGCTCAGCGATTTCACGGAACATAGGCAACGACTCCGGCGCAATCGCCAACACGTACCGTTCCTGCGACTCGTTACACCAAATCTCCGCTGGCGTCAGACCACTTTCCTCCACCGGAACCGCACGAATATCGAACCGCGCCCCTCGACCGGCATCACTAACCAGCTCAGGGAAAGCATTAGACAAACCACCGGCACCAACATCGTGAATCGCCAAAATCGGGTTATCCGACCCCAACGACCAACACGCGTTAATCACTTCCTGCGCACGACGCTCCATCTCCGGGTTACCACGCTGAACAGAATCAAAGTCCAGATCAGCAGCATTCGTCCCCGCAGCCATCGAACTGGCAGCGCCACCACCCATACCAATACGCATACCCGGCCCACCCAGCTGAACCAAAAGCGAGCCAGCCTCAAACGGAACCTTCTCCGTCTGACCAGCATCAATAGAGCCCAAACCACCAGCAGACATGATCGGCTTGTGATAGCCACGGCGCACCCCATCCACCGTCTGCTCATACACACGGAAAAAGCCACCCAAACCTGGGCGCCCAAACTCATTGTTGAACGCAGCCGCACCAATCGGCGCCTCGATCATGATGTCCAACGGAGAGGCCACATGCGCCGGGAAACGACGGCGCCCCTGCTCATCACAATCACCCACCTCCCACGGCTCATTCGTACCCGGAAGATGCAGATTCGACACCACAAACCCAGTCAGCCCCGCCTTCGGCGCCGAACCCCGACCCGTAGCACCCTCATCACGAATCTCACCACCAGCACCCGTAGCAGCCCCCGGGAACGGTGAAATCGCCGTCGGGTGATTATGCGTCTCCACCTTCATCAACACATGCACATCACCCATACGGCCCGAATACTTATGTGCCTCACCCTGAGCATCAGTAACCGCAGGCAACCACCGAGTAACCTCCCCACCAGCCATAATCGCGGCATTATCCTTGTACGCCACAATCGTGTTCTGGCCATTCATCTTTTCGGTGTGCCGAATCATCCCGAACAGCGACAAATCCTGACACTGCCCATCAATCACAAAATCAGCATTAAAAATCTTGTGACGGCAATGCTCCGAGTTCGCCTGCGCGAACATCATCAACTCAACATCACTCGGATTACGCCCCAACCCCACAAACGCATCCACCAAGTAATCAATCTCATCATCAGAAAGCGCCAAACCCAACGCCGTGTTCGCCTCCACCAACGAATCACGCCCCAGACCCAACACATCAACCCGCCCCAAAGCGGCAGGCTCACGCTCAGCAAACACCAGCCTCGCCTCATCCACCCCCCGCAAAACCGTCTCCGTCATACGGTCATGCAGCACCCCAGCAGCCTCAACCCACTGCTCATCAGCCAAACCAGCCTCTGCACCCACCCCACTCAACGTCAAAACAAACTGCGTCACCCGCTCCACACGGTGAATAGCAATCCCGCAGTTGTGCACGATATCCGTGGCCTTACTCGCCCAAGGCGAAATAGTTCCAAACCGCGGCGCCACAACCATACCAACCCGGCCCTCACCCAGTGATGGCCCTGAATACGCATCCCCGTACTCAAGAATCGACGCCAACCGCTCACAACCCGCCTCATCCAACGGCGAATCAGAAGCCACCACATGCACAAACTGCGCATCAACACCAACAATGCGCTCATCAACACTGCGCAAACGACGAAGCAGCGCAGCTGCCCGAAAATCAGAAAGCGCCGACCCACCAGGAATAAAAGTAACTTCATACACAGGATCAGAACTTCCCTCCAACGCAGAGCCAGCGCTCAACAACGATGCGGAAGGAACAGACGGCGAAGACATGCTGCGGCCTTTCTCGGGTGCGGTGATGACCGACACACCCAGGCTACCCGGACTGGCATGCCACTTCGTCCCCCCCCTACCAACCACCCCGACCCCACCAACACACTGACACCATGACCACCCACCACTTCACCTACATAACCATCAACACCCCGATCAGCGAACTACTCATCGCACAAACCCAAGAACGCATCATCTACATCGCCTTCGGCTGCGAAAACCACACCACCACACTCACCCACATCACCGGCACCACCGGCCCCGGCACACACCACGAAACCCCCATCCTCCACACCGCCAAAACCCAACTCACCGAATACTTCACCGGCACACGCCACCACTTCACCCTCCCCCTAGACCACCGCATGAGCACACCCTTCCGACGCACCATCCAAACCCACCTCGCCACCATCCCCTACGGAACCACCCTCACCTACACCCAACTCGCCACCCAAGCAGGACACCCCACAGCTATCCGCGCCGCAGCCACCGCCTGCGCCACCAACCCCCTACCTCTCCTCCTACCCTGTCACCGCATCATCCGCGCCAACGGCAACCCCGGCCAATACCGAGGCGGCGCCGAAGCCAAAAAATGGCTTCTCACACACGAAAAAACCACCCCCGCCACACCCCGCTCACCCACCAGAACCTGAACGTTCCATCCCCAGCTCTGCATACAAACGCACCGTATGCAACACCAAATACCCCACCTCACCCTCAGTCAGAGACACCCCCAACGCCTCCTCCACCAACTCACGTAACCCCAACGCAGCCCGCACCGCCTCCGGCGAACGCGCCCGCACCGGCGCCAATAAATCCACACCCACATCATCTAGCTGCCGACTCTCCAAAGCCCGCACAAATAAATAACGCATATGCGTCACGAACCGAGCAGCATTCATCGAGTTCTCGTCAATCGCCCTCCCCCACGACTCCTCCAATAGCGAGAACGACCGCCGAATCGTTTCAGTCATGCTCAACGTCCGACTCAAATCACCACCAGCCCACCGGTGATTCACAAAGTGCAAAGCAAACGCCACCCACTCGTCTTCCTGCAAGACCACCCCCAGGCGTGCATTCGCCAAATGCATCGCCTCACGGCCTGCCGCGCTCTCCTCCGGGAACACATGCCCAACCTCCCACCGCAACGGGAAGTCGACCGTGATGCCCATCTTCACCCGCTTCACCGCAACCGACAGGTGGTCCAGCACTGGCAACAACAACGCCTGCCCTACCGAAAGCCCCAACGCATCTCTACCGATGGCGACGATGGCACGCGCAACCTCTGTCTCTTCCATCGTCGCCCCGCTGAGCACATCGGCAACACGTGCCGCCTTATATGGCAGCTCCTCAACGAAACGTTGTACCCCTTCGGTGTCAACCTCATCGCCTGGCTTACGCCCAAACCCGATGCCTTTACCGAGAAGAACAACCTCCGCGCCGTCCTCAACGCCGAGGACGACATTGTTGTTGTAAACCCGCCGAACTGTGACCTGTGAACCCATCGGTAGAGAACGCCTCAGTTCGACACGATGACTGCAACAGCACCATCGTTCGCAGCACTCAAATTGCGTCCTGTCATTGTGAAACGATCACCATTCGTCACAACTACGGGCGTAATCATCGAGGGAACCTTTGCCTCCTGTGACCTAAGGTCACAGGAAATGATCGGTTCCCCAGCTTGCACCCACCGCCCAGCTTGAGCATGCGCCGTAAACCCCTCACCTTTGAGACCCACTGTGTCGATACCGATGTGAACCAATACTTCTGCACCAGCGTCCGTGCGAATAGCAAACGCGTGCATGGTCTCAGCTACCAGCACAAGCTCTCCTGCCACCGGAGCACGGAACACACCTTCATCCGGAAGAACCGCGAAACCATCTCCCATAATTTTTTGAGCGAATACGGGGTCCGGTACCTCCGTGATGTCAACGGTTCGGCCCTGTACTGGCCGATATAGAGCTTCATGCGCAACGTGCGGCTCCACGTGAGTCTCTCCGACGATCTGTCGTTTCCATTTACGCAGCAAATCCAACATTTGTCTGTCCTTTCTCAGGCTCAGTCATCGAAACTGAGCGCATTCGTGAATGCTTTAGCGCTTTCGGGATTACGGCGTAGCTGATGTGTTCCCTGGCCACGTCCTCACATACGGCGTCGACACCGAGCAACATGAGCTGCTCATGGTCGATGAATGCGATAAACAGATTTTCGGGGCGAGATAAAGCGTTCAGGGATGTGATCGCTCGTGTGGAGATGGGTGCACATTGTTGGTCCTTGAAGCCGCGGCGTAAGAGCCAGCGCTGGGGGCTTAAAAATCAGGCGCGATATGAACGCACTGTGTGAGGTGTTGTGAGGGGGCATCGACTCCTGCGAGAACGCGAGGTGGGGCGTTGCCATGCGCGATGAGGGGGGTGAAACACCTGTTTCTGCTCATCCCAGGGACGTGTCTATTGCCTGGGCAGGATCGCGGGCAGGGGTGGTGATGCCTGCAGAGTGGCGGAGCAGTATGGGGGACATGTTTCCTCGGCGACATTGACGACGTTAATCGGGCAGCACGGCTCGATTGCGCGCCTCAGGTTTTGCCGAAAGTTACAAGCCTGATAACGAGCGATAGTTCGTGTACGACGCTACTACAAACAGGCTCGCGTGGTGACAAATCTTTCGGGTTGAAAATACTGTCAGCGAATGACGCGGGTGAGGAATCCGAGAATGAATCTCGGTACTGCACCGTGAAGTGAACAAAGTTGAGGCAGAAGGTCACTGACGTGAACGCGTGCGGTCCCGGTAGAAATTCTGGTTCCGTTCCGTGTGGCTTCAAGAGTGATAGTGGTCGTGGATTTCCACACACGCAGGGGGTTAGGGAGGAGTCGGCGGGTAGCTCGTAGCGTTTTAACACCGTGAAGTTCGACTGGCCCGTTTGGGTCGGCTATGTCGAGTCGATAACGCATTACACGGGTGTTGTCTTCACGGGCGAGGATGGTGACATCTCCTCCGGTGACGGGGCCAGAGAAACCGGGGCCCGTTGCTTTCCCGCTTTCGATGGTGCCGGTGAATCCTTGGTCATGGTTTTCGGGGTGGTCGAGGCGGACGCGCAAGTGGCAGAGGTCGAATCCCTGTCCGCGCATGGTTTCTGTGAAGGTGGTCACCGGCATGCTGTGGTCACTTCCGTGGGTGTGGGGGTTGAGTTGCTGGTGCGGGTAGCAGCAGTAGCGAGGGTGAGAGTTTTGGCGATGAAGTTGGTGATGTGGTGATTGGCGGCTGGTCCGGTTGGCCAGGCTTCGATGTCAACGCCATGGCGAGCACCGTGGCAGGTGCGGAAGGTGATGTTGGCACCGGTCTTTTTGGCTACACCTGTAGCCCACGTGGCAACTTTTTTAGCGTCAATGTAGCGGTCGTGTTCGGGGTCGGATCCGATGATGAGCGTCGGTAGCCCGGCTGGGAGGGGATGTGCTGCGGCAATGGTGGCTTCGGTGAGGAGTCGGGTGGCGAAGAGAGGGTTGTAGAAGGGTGATGCGGGTGTGGGTGGTGCGGCTACGGGAGCGTCTGTGTCGTGGGTGAGGGTGCGTGCTTGAGCGATACCGTCGCCTCCGACGAAGGACAGGGGGGCGACGGCGGGGGTTTCGAGGATGAGTGCGCGGATGGGGCGGGAGAATCGATGTAGGCGGGTTGGTTCTTGGGCGATGCGGGTGGCGATGAGTCCGCCGAAGGACCATCCGGAGAGGATGAGTGGGTGTTTGGTGTGGGTGGCGTGTTCGACTCGGGCTGTGAGTTCGGTGAGGTCGTCGATGCTCCAGCGGTCGATGGGAGCTAGGTGGGATTTGCCGTGGGAGGGCAGGTCGTAGGAGATGACGCGCATGCCACGTTGCGCGAGGCTGGTGAAGAGTGCGCGGTGGTTGTCGAGTCGGTCGGCATGGCCGTGGATGAAGAGGACATCGGCGACGGCTGGAATGGTGGGTTCGAGGACGCCGACGCGGGTGGTTCCGCCGCCAGCGAGGTCGCCTATGTCGAGTTGGCGGGTGTGTAGTCCGGGGACGGTGGCAGAAGGTGTCCAAGAGGGGTCGTGCCAGGGGGCGACTGATGCCGGTGGCATGTCGGTTTTTGCGTTGGCTGGGCTGCGCAGGTCGCGGGCGTCGAGAAGGATTGTGGCGATGATGGAGATGATGAGGGCGAGGACGAGAAAGCTGCCGCGTAGGCAGTTGCGTATGGCGTTGAGGAAGGTGTTCATGGGGTCTCGTTCTCGTGGTGGAGGAGGCGTTCGGCTGCGCGTTCGGCGAGTGCGGCGATGGTGAGTGCGGGGTTGGCGCCCAGGGATGTTGGGCTGGCTGCACCGTCGATGACGTATAGGCCGGGGTGAACGGCGGTGCCTGTGGTGTTGCCGTGTCCTGTGTAGACACGGTGGTCGCGGTCGATGACGCCTGTGTCGACGTTGGGGCCCATGGCTGCTCCGCCGAGGGCGTGGACGGTGACGGGAGATTGCGCGGGGATTCCGCTGCGTCGGACGAGGTGACGGGGGTTGGAGATGTGGATGGATTCTCCGGTTTCGCTTAGGTGGGCGAAGTCGTCTTGTTGTTGGCGGTAGATGTTTTGGCGGTGGGCGTCGGGCCAGTGGACGGTGGGTTCACCGCGGGGTCCGAGTCGGACGGTGCCGTTGGCTTCGTCTGTTCCCATTGCTAGCCAGAGTTGAGAGTGTTCGATGGCGCTGCATCCGGGTGGGCATCCGCCGGGGCGTAGATCGCAGTAGATGCGTTCGTCTCCGCTGAGGGCGAAGCGGCCAGCGAGGAGGCGACGCAACATGGTTGCGATGGGGTATGGGATAACTGCGTCTTGGATGAGGTGACCGTGGGCACCGTTTCGGCGGTCGATCATGCGGGCGATGGTGGGGCCGTATTCGCTGTCGGGGGCGAATTGGTCGCGGGCGCCTATGCCTGCTTGGCGGGTGATGCCTGCGTTGTAGGAGAGGGCGAGGGAGTCGGCATTGCCGGAGAATCGGTGTCCGAGGTTGGGTGAGAGGGCGAGGCCGGCGGCGGAGCTGCGTAGGAGCAGGGCGGTGGTTCCTAGTGCCCCGGCGGAGAGGATGACGGTTGTGCAGTCGAGGGTGAAGGGTGTGCGTTCGTAGTGGGCGCCGACGTAGTTGAGGCGCCATCCGCGTAGGCGCCAGCGATGGTGGGGTTTGGGTGAGGGCTCGATGGTGCGAACTTCGGTGCGGGTGACGATGCGGGCGCCTGCGCTGTGGGCTAAGGGTAGGTAGCTGGCTCGCATGGTGGTTTTTGCGCCAACGTTGCATCCGGTGACGCAGTTTCCGCAGTGTGTGCAGGTGTTTTGTTGGATTCCGTGGGGGTTTGGTTCGTTGGGGCGGGTGAGGTTGACGGCTACGGGGACGGGTTTGACGGGGAGTTTGTGGTGGTGGGCTAGGCCGGTGAGGGGTTCGACGTGTTTGGGGGCTCGTTGGACGTGTTCGGGGCGGAGCATGGCTCGGACTCGCCCGATGTAGGGGGTGAGGGTGCGTAGGTTGATGCCTTCGGGCCAGTGGGGGTCGTTGAAGACTTCTGGTTCTGGGGGGAGCATGACGTTGGCGTAGATGAGGGATCCGCCGCCGAGGCCGTTGGCGATGAGGCGGTCTACGTCTAGGCCTAGGGCGAGGTCGAATAGGCCCATGGGGTTGTGGCGGGTGCGGATGTTGCGGCGGACGCTGGCGAAGTCGTCGGGGAATTCGCCGGGTATCCATTCGCGGCCGCGTTCAAGTAGGAGGATGTCTTTTCCTGCTTGGGCCAGGCGTGCGGCGGCGACGGATCCGCCGAATCCGGAGCCGATGATGACGGTGTCGGCGTCAGTGGGGAGGTGTTCGGTTTCGAGTCGTGGCCAGGTGGGGTGGGTGCCGGTGGTGTGTGTGTTGGGTGTTGTTGGTGTTGTGGTCATGGTTATGCGGTGTGAGTAGTTCGGGCGTCGTTGAGGATGACATCGGCGGCGCGCTCGCTGGCGGCGTAGATGGCCATGAGTGGGAAGAGTGCGGGGATTTTGGGGAAGGCGGATGCGTCGACGACGCGGAGGTTTTCGGCGCCGCGGACACGGAAGCGGGAGTCTAGGACTGCTTTGGGGTTGTTGTCTGGGCCCATGGGCGCGGTGCATGAGGCGTGGTGGCCCCAGGCGTCGCGGCGGATGAGGTTGTCGAGGTTGGGTCCGTTGATGGTGGGTCCTGGGTAGATTTCGTGGTCGCGGGCGGCGTCTGTGAAGCGGAGTTTGCGGGCGAGGTCGTTGACGGAGCGGGCGTGGCGGAATCCTTGTCGCATGGCTGCGAGGTCGGCTTGTGCGCCGGGGGTGTTGGTTCCGTCGTCGAAGTAGCGGAAGTTGATGTCGGGTGTGGCGGTGGGGTCGGCGGAGCGGAGGCGGACGTATCCGGACATGCTTTGTTGGTATCCGCGGATGATGGCCCAGTTGAAGTGGCGGCGGCTGCGGACTCCGTCTTCGGCGAAGTTGGGTCGGTAGCCGGTGAAGTGGGATGGTGCGCCGAAGATGAAGAGTTCTGGGTGGTCGGAGCCGCCGTCGAATTTTTCTTTGAGTCCGATGAGTAGGCCGTTGGAGCGGTAGAGGGCGTTGGGGTCGCCGGAGCGCCAGCGTTGGAGTTCGAGGTCGCCGGGGGCGCCGAAGGCTGCGTCGCGTAGGAGGGCGAATCGTCGGTCGAATTCTGTGACGACGGTCATTTCGTATCGGTCTTGGAGGTTTTCGCCGACGCCGGGTGAGGCGATGATGGTTTGGATGCCGTGGCGTTGCAGTTGTTTGGGGTCGCCGATGCCGGAGAGCATGAGCAGTTGTGGGGTGTTGAATGCGCCGGCGGCGACGATGATTTCGCGGCGGGCGGTGATGTGTCGGCGGTTTTTGTTGCGTTGGTCGGTGTTGATGCGGTGTTGGATGGGGCTGGCGCCGTAGGCGCGGGGTGAGATGACTAGGTCGATGCCGGTGGCGCGGGGGCGGTTGGTGCGGCCGCGGTCGAAGGTGATGCGTTCGACGAGGGCGTCGGTTTGGAAGAAGAGGTGTCTGGTGAGGCGTGGGGCGGCGTCGAGGAGGCGGTCTCGGGTGCCGTATCTGTGTCCGTTGCGGCTGGATTGGGGTACGAGGCATGCACCGGTTCGTGTTGCTTCGACGGCGGCGGGGTCGTTGGGGTCGAAGAGGGTGCCTTTGGCGGTGAGGTTGTTGAGGTCGATGTCTGCGGGGGTGAGGTTGTGGGCTGGGTGTTGGGTGATGGTTGCGGTGACGATGCGGGCGAGGGTGGTGTCTCGGGCGAGGAGGCTTGCGGGGCTGGTTTCGATGGGGAGCCATTCGCGGACGCGTTGGAGGTATTTGTTCATGATGGCGGCGTTCCAGGATGGGTCGCCGGTGTGGCGTGCGATGTAGTTCCAGTCTTCAAGTTCGGGGGCGAGCATGAGCAGGGCGTGGTGGGTGGTGCATCCGCCGAGGGTGGAGGCTCGGGGGTAGAGGACTCCGCCGTGTTGGGGGATGTATGCGCTGCCGTGTTTGGTTGGGTCGGTGTAGTGCTTGACCCAGAAGTCCCAGCTGATTTCTGGGTCGGAGGAGGCGAAGAGGTGGAAGGCTGGGACGTCGTAGACGTCCCAGGATGAGGTGGCGGGGCCTGCGTCGACGACGAGGACGGTGTGTCCTGCTTCGGCGAGTCGGACGGCGAGGGGGCCGCCGCCTGCTCCGGAGCCGATGATGATGTAGTCGTATTCAGTGCGGTTGTCGGTGGCGGAGCTGTCGATGGTGGGGCGGCGGGGGCCGGCGTTGGGGGTGGGGACCCAGTCGTGGCGTAGGGCTGCGGCGCTGGCTGCGGCGAGGGTTGCTCCGGCGGTGAGTCCTGCTGTGAGGAGGTTTCGGCGGGGGATCATCATGGGGTGACCTCTCGTCCGTCGGTGCGGCCGGTGGGTGGTACGGGGCCGCGGCTTAGGGCTGTGGTGATGATGAGGGCGCCGATGAGGGTGAGGATGAGTGCTGCGGTGTAGGGGGCAGGTTGGGTGATGAGGGTTGTTGCGGTGGCGAGGGCGGCGAGGGCAGCGAGGGCGGTGATTCCGGTGCGGGTGTCTGCGCCGGCGTGGCGGGTGATGCGGATGAGGAGGGTTCCGTAGGCCATGGCGATGATGAGGGTGGTCCAGGGGGTGGGGGTGGTCAGGGTAGTCAGGACTGATCCCCAGAGGAGGGCGGCGTGGGCGGTGAGGGTCCACCAGCCGGTTCGGGTGCCGTGGTGGACGGCGAGGGCGCAGGCGGCGAGGGCGCAGGCGGCGCCGAGGAGTAGGCCTGGCCAGGGGTGGGTGGGGGTGAGGTGGCCGGAGATGGCGGGTATGGCTCCGGCGAGGGTTTGGATGATGAGGGCGGTGAGGATGGTGGTGCGTGTGGTGGGCCAGAGGCGTTCGTCGGGGGTTTTTTTGGTGGTGAGTCCGGCCAGGGTGGAGCACAGGAGGATGAGTCCGGCCATGGTGGCGATGTCGGCGCCGTCGATGGCGATGGTGTCGTGGGTCCAGGGGTGTAGGAGAAGGGTGAGGCTAACGGGCAGGGTGAGTGTGGTGGTGATGGCCAGGATGTGGGAGTACTGGATGTTGGTGAGCCAGAAGAGTCCGATGGCGCTGAGGATGAGTGCGGGGATGGGTGGGATTTCGTAGAGGTGGGCGATGGCGGCCCAGGGTAGGGCGGTGAGGATGGTGATGGCTAGGTGGATGGGTGAGCGGAGGGTGGCGGCGATGGCTAGGTTGAGGGTGATGGCGATGAGGAGGGTGGAGGTGAGTGCGCCGCCCCAGCCTAGGAGTGATGACCAGGTGAGGGTGAGTAGGAGGGTGAGGATTCCGGCCCAGCCGCCGAGGGTGTGGGCGATTTCGGTGTTGCCGCGGCGGGCGTTGCGGATTCCTGTTGTGATGAGGATGGCGGCAACGATGGTGAAGACGATTGGGTAGATGGGTGCGGGTAGGGCTGGGAGGAGTTGGGCGACGATGAGCACGATCGCAGCGACGAGGAGTAGAACTCCGATGTTGATTCCGAGGAGCCGGGCTCGTTCGCGTGCGGCTGTGCGGTTGGGTCCGGGGTTCGGGGCGGTCACGTTGAGTAAGTATTCAGCATGTGGCTGCGTGGAAGTTTGAGGTTTCATCTTTTTGTGATGTGGAGTGGTGTATGAGTGGGGTCAACGATTTCGGTGGCAGGTGGTGGGGGTGGTGGGGTGCCGTGGTCTCCCCAGGTGTTGGTGTCGAAGCGGTCTCGGTCGTGGGGATCTAGGAGGGCGCTCATGTCGGGTCCGCTGGGGATGATTTGGGTGGGGTTGATGTCGGTGTGGACGCCGTAGTAGTGCTGTTTGATGTGCAGGAGGTCGTTGGTGTCTCCGAATCCGGGGGTTTGGAATAGGTCTTTGAGGTAGTTCCAGAGGTTGTGCATGGTGGAGAGGGTTTGGCGGTTGCATTTGAAGTGGCCGTGGTAGGCCAGGTCGAATCGGATGAGGGTGGGATAGAGGCGTAGGTCGGCTTCGGTCAGCTGGGAGCCCATGAGGTAGCGGGTGGTGGCGAGGCGTTCTTCGAGGGTGTCTAGGGCTGTCCAGAGTCGGTTGTAGGCGGCTTCGTATTGTTCTTGGCTGCCTGCGAATCCGGCGCGGTATACGCCGTTGTTGATTTCTGTGTAGATGTATTTGATGAGTTGGTCGAGTTCGTGTTGTTGGTGGTGGGGGTAGAGGTTGGGTGAGCCTTCACGGTGAAGGTGGCGCCATTCGTTGCCTAGGTCGAGGGTGATTTGGTTGTAGTCGTTAGTGACGACGGCGCCGTTGTGGGTGTCGATGATGGCTGGGACGGTGATTCCGCGTGGGTAGTTGGGGTGGCGTTTTTCGTAGGCGTCTTTGAGGTGGTGGATGCCTAGGATGGGGTCTTTGCCTTCGGGGTCGAGGTCGAAGGTCCAGCTGTGTTTGTCGTGGGTGGGGCCGGCGATGCCCATGCTGAGGACGTTTTCGAGTCCGTAGATGCGTCGGGCGATCATGGTGCGGTTGGCCCAGGGGCAGGCTCTGGAGACGATGAGGCGGTAGCGGTGTGGTTCGACGGGGTATCCGTCGCGGCCGTCGCGGGTGATGCGGGTGGTGATGTAGCGGGTGTCGCGTTCGTAGGGTTTTCCTGCGGTGACGTAGCTTCCTTGGTTGGTGTTTTCCATGGGGTGTCCTTGGTGGTGCGGGTGGGCGCCATCTCATTTTAGTTGAAACTACAACTATCGGGGTGGGGTGCTTTAGGAAAATAATCGGCGCACTGTTGGCAGCAAAGAGGCTCCAGGGACAGTGAAACTGGGTCCCTATCGGGCGCGGTTGCCACTTCGACCGCGGAGGCGATCAAGTTCGCGGCGTTCGCGTTTGGTGGGGCGCCCCGCACCGGGTTCCCGGACAGCTACTGCAGCAGGGCGGAATTGGCGCGGCGGCGCGGGCGGGGAGGTATCAATGACCGCTTCGGCGGCTGCTGGCGCACCGACGCGTTTATTGAGCAGCTGCACAGCTTGCAGGATGCGCGTGCCCTCGATCTTACGAACTTCGACTTTGCTGCCGATTTTGACGTTGGAGGATGGTTTGGCTTTGTTTCCATCAATGGTGACTCGCCCGTTTTTGCAGGCGTTGGCTGCGAGTGAGCGTGTTTTGTAAACGCGGACAGCCCACAGCCACACGTCGATTCGTACCGTGCTGTTCTCCGCCATCGGCTTAGCGTATCGGGACAGCATGGCAGGGCGGGCGGTTGCTCGCTGTGGGCGTTGATTGGCTTGGACAAGGTAGGAAGTCGAATGAGTGCTGGGGCTGTCCCTGATTACTTGCGGGATTTTAGGGATGTATGGGAAGAGTTCCATCTTTCCGATGTGACTCCGGTGCGCGGTGGAGATGTGGCGAGGTCTTTTCGGGCTCAGACTCCCGATGGTGCTGTGTTTATCAAGGTATTGCCAGATCCGGTGCCGGGGATGTTTGAGCATGAAGCATTGGGACTACGGGCATTGCGGGAGCATGTTCCGGCGTCTTTGAACGTGCCGCGAGTGTTGTCCTCATCGCAGCGGGGGCTGGTGTTGGAGTGGGTTGATGAGGGTGAGCGCGGGTCAGCAGCGACTGAGGAGGAGTTTGGTCGGGGGTTGGCGGGGCTGCATGGTTCGTCGAATGAGTTTTTTGGTGGGGTAGGTGGCGATGCTCGGGGGGTTTTGGGAACGGTCGATTTGGATGAGCGCCCGTGTGACCGGTGGTCGGAGTTTTTTGCAGAGCGCAGGCTGGTGCCTTTGACGGAGCAGGCAGTAGCAGCAGGAAGGTTAGATCCACGTGCGCGGGGCTTGGTGGAGCGGTTGGCGCAAAGGGCAGATGAGTTGTGTGGGGCTGTGGAGCCGCCTGCTTTATTGCATGGGGATTTATGGGCGGGGAATCGTCTTGTTGATGTGAATGGCAGGAATTGGTTGGTGGATCCGGCTGTTTTTTGGGGGCATCGAGAGTATGACGTGGCGATGATGATGTTGTTTGGTGGGTTTGGTTCGCGGGCTTTTGCTGCTTATGAAGAAGTTGCGCCATTAGCTGACGGCTGGAAGTCGCGCGTGCGGTGGTATCAGCTTCCTCCTCTGTTGGTACACACCATCATGTTTGGGGGTTCGTATGGGAATGAGGCTTTGGCTGCGATGGGTGCATATTTGTGAGGTCTACGTGTTGGGTCGTTACAGACATCCGACCAGGACGGTTTTTCAGGGCGATTGTGCTGGATGCAGGAGTGATCCCGTAAGTCTGTTCTATCCACATACCTTCTCCACATTGTGGACGAACTGTTTTATTCGGTGAACACGCAGGTCAAACCCTCTGTTTCCACTGTATTGAGGGCGCTCATTTTCGAAGATCGTGGATCTTTTTGTTGAGGTAATCGAGTTTTTCTCACCGTGTATGGACAAGTTTTCTGTAGGGAGGCGTCTCTTGCATTTCATCGTGGATGAAATACAAGAGAGTCTTCTCTTAGCTGAACAGATCAGGCGCGTCGTAGCTGGCTTATACGGCGTGGGCCGTTGCCAGCAACTACCTTTGTTTTGTGCGTATCTCGACTACAGCCCTTGTCGTGTCCTTGGCCGCATTGACCCTCACGGCGTGCGGCTCGTCGTCTAACAATGCCGGACCAGGTTCGTCCTCCCAGAGCGCCTCAGCGTCGCAACCAGCCAGCGCTGCTCCTACGGGAAAGGTGGAGTGTCCTCCTGCCGGTGGCGCAGAGAAGCGGACTACCCAGTTCCCTGGGCCAGCGCCACAATGCATCGATGACAAAAAGACGTACACCGCGACGGTGAAAACTGACGTAGGTGAGTTTGATGTGTTGCTGGATCAGAAGAAAGCACCAAAAACGGTGAATAACTTCGTGTTTCTTGCACGAAACAAGTACTACGACACCACACCTTTCCACCGCGTAATCAAGGACTTCATGATCCAAGGCGGTGACCATGAAGGAACTGGTCGAGGTGGCCCCGGGTACCGAATTGAAGACGAGTTCCCTCAGCAAGGCGAGTACAAAGTTGGCTCGATCGCGATGGCAAATACAGGCGAGCCCAACTCTGGCGGGAGCCAGTTCTTTGTGGTGACTGGTGAGGCAGGTGTGGGTCTGCCTCCGAATTACTCCCTGTTTGGTCAGGTCACTAAGGGAATGGATGTCGTGAAGAAAATCGAGGCAGACGGCGGTGAGGCTGGCGACCAGGCTGGTGTACCGAGCAAGGTGCACAAGGTAGAGAAGGTCACTATCACTGAAAAGTAACGCATCCCGCATGAGGGAGAACTGGCCGTCGGCGACATGTGTCGCCGACGGTTTCGTCATCTAGAGCGCTTGCCGGATTGTTATTTACAGGTGTGATGGGTGCAGCTGTTCTGGCGGTTATAGGCACATTCAAGGTAGGGGTTGCGCAGAATGACTGCGACGGCAATGGCTGAGGCCCACAGGGCTAGGAGCGCTGTGCTTTGTTTTCCACGTGCTGCTGGAGGCCAAAACAACACCGCGGCTGCGCCTAGCAGGTATGCGGCGGCGATGATCCACCAGCTTTTACGGCGAGCGCGGAATGCGATCCAGGCGAACCCTGCCCAGGCGATGAGTCCTGCGCCGAGCAGGATAGGCAGCATCCATGCGCTGTGTCGGGCACGCCAGATGGTGTCGTGACGGGGGTCGAGCATCTGTCTTTCTGGGTTTGAGTGCTTAGTGAGTTGGTGGTCTGCACGGTACGGCTCCTCGAACGCACCATGCAGACCACCGCATGGTTCACCTCGCACCTCCAGTTACGAGGTGAACCAGTACCGCGCGTGCCTACTTAGTCCTCTTTATTGAGGTCTGCTTCGACGCGGCGGTGGGCTTCCCAAATTTCTTCGGGCAGGTTGGGGAATTGTTCGAGGTGCTCGGCACGGAAGCCCATTTCTTGCTTCCAGCGAGGCACGTCGATGGAAAGGATGCGGTCGAGGTCTTCCTGGGGAATGTCAAGTCCTTCCAGGTTGAGCTCGTCTTGGGTGGGGAGGATCCCGACTGCGGTTTTGCGGCCTTTGGCCTTACCTGCTTTGAGGTCCATTAGCCACAACAGCGCGCGCAGGTTTTCGCGGAATCCGGGCCAGAGGTAGTGGCCGTCTTCAGGGTCACGGGCAAACCAGTTGACGTGGGCGAATAGTGGTTTGTCTGTGGCTCGACCGATGACGTCGAGGTAGTGGCGGGCGTAGTCACCTTCGGAGTAGGACATGAAGGGTCGGTTGGACATGGGGTCGTAGCGCAGTTGTCCGTCGACACCTTCGGCGGCGAAGGTGGCTTCGGCTCCGAGGGTGAGGCCGTCGTAGACACCTTCGGCTAGATCGGTGATGGCGCGAATGAGAGGTTCGCGGTCACGGGTACGGCCGCCGAAGATGATGGCGTCGATTTCAACGCCGACGGGATCGTTGTAGTCGGGTGCAACGTTGGGAACATTGGCTAGGGTGCTGGTGAAGCGGCTGTTTGGGTGTGCCCAGGGTTCGTCTTTTTCGGCCTCGCTGCGTTCGGCGATGGCCTGTCCCTTCCAGTCGTACCAGCCGTCGAGGTCGGCTGGCGGGGTTGGGGTGCGGCCTTCCCACCAGACTTCGTGAGTTTTGGTGTTGTAGGCGATGTTGGTGAAGATCGCGCCGCTGCCTTCTTGGACGGCTGCGATGGCGGTGGGGTTGGTTTTTTCGTTGGTGTCTTTTGCGACACCAAAGACGCCGTTTTCGGGGTTGAGTCCCATGAGCTTGCCGCTCTTTTCGTCAACCCAGAGCCAGGCGATGTCGTCGCCATAGAACTTGACGCTATAGCGGTCGCCGAGTGCGTCTGGTGGCAATGTCATGGCGAGGTTGGTTTTGCCAGATGCGCTGGGGAATCCACCGGTGATGTGGTACTTCTTGCCGGTTTCTTTGTCTTCGATTCCTAGGAGTAGGTACTGCTCGCCGAGGAATTTTTTGCTGGCCCAGCCGTCGTAGGCGGCTTGGCGTAGGCCGTGGGCGATTTTTCCCAGGAGGGCGTTGCCGCCGTAGGAGGATCCGAAGTGCAGGATGAGTCGTTCGTCGGCGACGGTGACGAAGTATCGCTTGTCTTCTGGGGTTCCTTGGCCGAGGTTTTCCAGGTCGCCGGTGACGTGAACGGCGCGGACGAAGGTGTCGGGGTCTTCGAGGTTGTTGATGAGGTCAATGCCGACGCGGGCCATTCGGATCATGTGGAGTACGACTGCACGGTTGTCGGTGAGTTCGACTCCGGCGGCATATTTTTCCAGGGGTGATCCGGGCTGTGCCATGAGGTAGGGGATCACGTACATGGTTTTGCCTTCGCTCGCACCGCGCATGAGGTTTTCGAGCAGTGGCTTCATTTCGTTGGAGTGACGCCAGTTGTTGTAGACGCCTTTATCTTTTTCATCGGCGGTGGCGACGATGGTGCGTGATTCTGATCGGGCGGTGTCTTTGGAGTAGCTACGTGAGTAGTAGCGCCCTTCGCCTGCGGGTTGGAGTTCGCCGGCGTCGAGTGCTTCTTGGATGAGGCGGGCGTCGTCGGATGCGCTGACCACTTCGACGTTTTTCGCTCCGGTAACTTCTGCCCAGTGACTGACGAATTCGCGCACGGACGCGTTCATCAATCCGGCCTTGTCCATCGCTGCAACTACATCAACCACGTTGTCGACCGTCCTCAGTTTGCGTCGTTGGGTATCGCGGCTACGGTGCCGCTTGTTTACACGGTACGCATGTATGCGTTTTCATAGCTCACTGAGCAGTGTCATCTTATTATTTGACACAAGTTTGTCCGATATTGGTTTTTGTATGTGTATGCCGGGTGCCTTTCGGCCACGTCATCACAGCTAGGCGCCCTGCGGCATGGGATGGTCGGGGATGTACTGCGTCTCTGCGGCGGGTGTCCCGTCGTGGAGTTTTGCCGTTGCCCCCGAACTGCAAGGAGTTAGCCGTGCCGGATAAACCTGATCTGTGTGATGAGGGCGAGCGCCATGACGCAAACATCGTCACCCAGTTTGAGCTCAACCAGGCGTTTATTGACGAAGTGGGGGTCGAGAAAGCTGAGCAGCTGCGAAGTGTGCTCGCTGAGCTGACGGCCGCTGGTTTCACCTGCACGGACGCAGCGGAAAAAGAGCTGCGCTCGCGCTTGTCTGTGTTGGGTATTGAGGTTTCTGATCCGGAAGTGACGGCGTTCGCGGATCAGATTGTGCGATCGGTGGGGCCGGTGAGTGTTTTCGATGATGGGTCCACTCCCCCGCATCAGTGAGTAGGTCCGCGTGGCGAGGCTGTTGGTGTGGCGTTGTGGTCTTGCCACGCGGACCTGTTTGTTAGGAGAGGCTGCCGCGTAGCGAGGCGAGCCACATGGCAACGGCAACAGCGCCGGGGTCGGTGTAGCCGCGTCCTCGTTCACCGACGTAGCTGGCCCGGCCTTTGCGGGAAATGCCTTCTTCTGTGGAGGCAGCGCCTTCTTCAGCGGCGGTGACGACGTCGTTCCAGGTGCGTTTTTCGCATGCAGCGGTGGCTGCGGGTAGGAGGGCGTCCACCATGGTTCCGTCGCCGATTTTGGCTCCTCCCAGTTCGCACATGGCGCGCACTCCTGCGGAGAACGCTTCAGGCCAGGGGGTTCCTTGGTCGAGGGCTTCGGCTGCGCGTAGGAACATGATGGCGTAGAGCGGTCCGGAGGTTCCGCCGACGTCACGTCGGGCTATGTGGGAGAGGCGGCGGAGTTGGTCTGCGCCGGTGCCTTTTCCTGGGTTTTTCTGCCAGGCTGCGGCTCCGCGGGCGAGGGTGGAGCCGAGGTCGCCGTCTCCTACGTTGCGGTCGGCGTGGTCGAGTTTTTCGCGGTTGTCCAGGAGCATTGCGCAGGCGGCGTCGATGGCGGTGCGGATTCGTTCGTCGGTGCTGTTTTCGCAGCGGTCGCTGGTGGGGTCTTCGGGTGCTTCGATCCAGGTGATGCGGGCGTTGTGGGCTCCGGCTCCTGGCCAAGCGATGGAGGTTGTGGGGGCGTCGAGGTGGGTGAGGAGTTCTTCGTCGATGGCTAGGAGGGTGACGGAAATGCCGATCATGTCGATGCTTGTCATGACGGGTCCGGCCCAGATGCGGGTGAGGTCGAGGTCGAGGTTGTTGATGGCTTTGGCTGCGGCGCGGGTGGCGATGTCGAGTTCGAGGGCGGATGTGGCGCCTGCTGAGCCGATGAGGGCTACGACTTTTTGTCCGGGGGCGTAGCCGCGGTCAGTGGCGATGCGTGTAACGAGGGTATTGACGAGTTCGTCAGCGCTAGCGAGTTTTTCGCGACTGACGCCGGGTTCTCCGTGGATTCCTAGTCCGAGTTCAACTTCGCCGGTGGGTAGATCGAATCCGGCGTCGGTGGCGCCGGGGACGGTGGCGCCGGTGAGGGCGACGCCCATGGTTCCTACAGATTCGGCGACGCGTCGTGCGGCGGCGGCAACCTCGTTGAGGGGTGCGCCTGTGGCGGCGAGGGCTCCTGCGATTTTGTGGACGAGTACGGTTCCGGCCAGGCCGCGGCGGCCTGCGTTATCTGTGGAGGTGGCCAGGGCGACGTCGTCGGCGACGGTGACGATTTCGATTTTGAGGCCTTCGCTTCGGGCGACTTCGGCGGCCATTCCGAAGTTGAGGCGGTCGCCGGTGTAGTTCTTGACGACAAGAAGTGCGCCTGCCTCGCCGGTGACGGCGCGGATGCCATCGAGGATGGCGTCAACGCTGGGGGATGCGAAGATTCCTCCGGCGATGGCGGCGGTGAGCATTCCGTCGGCGACATATCCGGCGTGGGCGGGTTCGTGGCCGGCGCCGCCGCCGGAGATGATGGCGACAGGTACTTGGTCGCGGCGTCCTTGGGTGATGGCGTGGGCGGTGGCGGCGTGTACGGCGATGGTGCGGTCTTTGAGCAGGGCTAGTCCTGGCTGGGTGAGCGCGACTCCTTCCAACAGTTCGGGAACCACGTCTGCGGGGTTGTTGATTAGAGAAGTCATTTGCACAGGCAAGCACATTCGTTGGCTGTTGTGTTGGGGGTGTGCGCGTGTGGGAGGCGTTGTGGTGGTTAGGGTTTGCCTCCCACGTTGGAGGGCCCACATGGCGGGAAGGTGAAAAGATCACGGCCATGTTTGGTGTTGGTTTTGTGATGGGGCCGGTGTCCTGAAGTGACGTATGTGCAGCGTTTGGTGGGTAAGCGGGCGTGGGGTGTCATTGTGGTGGCGGTTGTGGTGGTTGGCATTGGGTTGTCGTTGTTTTCGCATAATCCGCGGGTGGCTGCGGCGTTTGCTGCGTTTCGGCGGGTGGCGGTTGTGGTGGTGCCAGGGGTTGAGGATTGGCTTCCGGGTGGGGTGGGTTCGTCGGGGGGTGTGCAGGCTAAGGTCTCCGCTGCGGAGGTGGCGGAGGCTAAGGGTGCGTTGGAGCAGTTGCCTGTGGTGACGCGGCGGCGGGTGGCGGGGTATTCACGGGAGGCGTTTGGGCCTGCGTGGAGTGATAACACGGATGCTGAGTTGGGGCATAACAGTTGTGATACGCGTAACGACGTGTTGGCGCAGCAGTTGCGTGATGTGACGTTTAAGGAGGATGCGCGGGGGTGCACCGTGTTGACGGGGGTTTTGGATGATCCGTATACGGGTAAGACGATTCGGTTTTCTAAGCAGAAGGCTTCGGCGGTACAGATCGACCATGTTTTTCCGCTGTCTGCCAGTTATGACTTGGGGGCGTCGTCGTGGTCTGCGGCCAAGCGGGCGAAGTTCGCGAATGATCCGGTGTTGAACTTGTTGGCGGCTGATGGTCCGGCGAATGGATCGAAGGGTGATAAGACGCCGGGTGATTGGATGCCGCCGAATAAGGGGTTTCATTGTGCTTATGCGGTGAAGTTCATCAAGGTGACTAAGGCGTACGGTTTGAAGCTTGATCGGGCGGATAAGCCTGCGTTGGAGAAGGCGTTGCAGTCGTGTTCGTGAAGATTTGTGGGATTACGTCGGTTTCGGATGCGCGTGTTGCGGTGCAGGCTGGTGCTGATGCGGTGGGTGTGGTGATGAGTAACACGAGTGCGCGTGGGGTGGGTCTGGAGGTTGCTGGGCAGGTGGTGGAGGCGGTGGGTGGGTGTGTTTCGACGGTGTTCGTGACGAATGATTTACCTGCGGATGTGGCTGCTGGGGTGGCTGGAAAGTTGGGGTTTTCGGTTTTGCAGCTGCATGGGAGTGGGTATGGGGTTGAGGATTTTGTCAGGGCGGGGGAGGTTTTTCCGCGGGTGTGGCGGGCGACGTCTTTTGTGCAGGCGGGGGTATTGGATGCGTCTGTGTGGGGGGTGGAGTTGTTGTTGTTGGATGCGCCGCGTCCGGGGGCTGGTCGGGTGTGGGATTGGTCGGTGGTGAGGAAGTGTCCTCCGGTGGGGAAGTGGGTGTTGGCAGGTGGGTTGCATCCGGGGAATGTGGCTGAGGCGGTGCGGGTGGTTTCGCCGTGGGGGGTGGATGTGGCCAGTGGTGTGGAGGTGCGCCCGGGGGTGAAGGATCCGGAGAAGGTGTTTGCGCTTGTTGAGGCGGCGCGTTCGGTTTAGGGGTGGTGTGTTGTGGTTGGGGGGTGGGTTTCGATGGCGGGGATGGCGATGGGCATGGTGTCGCCTGCGTCGTGGACGGTGCGGTTGAATCCTTTGTAGGCGGAGACGGCGATGCCGATGACAGGGATGGCTAGGAAGAGTCCGATCATTCCGAGGGCGACTGCGCCGGTGGTGGAGAGCAGGAGGGTGATCACAGGTGGGAATCGGACAGCGCGTGACATGAGTAGGGGTGAGAGGAGGTTGCTTTCGGTGGCGATGACGATGACGACGAGGATGAGTGCTTCGAGTCCGAGGTTGATGCCGCCGAAGAAGAGGGCGATGGCTACGCAGATGGTACCGGCGATGGTGGATCCGATCATGGGGACGTAGCCGAGCATGAGGGTGATAAGGCCTAGTGGTATGGCTAGGGGGACGCCGAGCCATTGGAGGCCGATGCCGATGAGGCTGCCGTTGACGAGTCCGGTCATGGTGGAGGCGAATGCCCACCAGCGTGCGGTTGTGGTGGCCTCGCGTAGGGCGGTGCGGGTGGCGGTGCGGTATCGAGGTGGGGCGATGTGGGTGAGGGCGTTGCTGAGTTGTTCGGCGCCGATGAGGGTGAAGACGGTGGCAGCTAGGGCGAGGGCGGTGATGGATGCGGTGGCGGTGGCGATGTTGAAGCTGGTGATTGCTGCTCCGCTGATGCTGGTGATGAGTTGGTCTGCGCGGGAGGCAACTTGGTTTTGGAGGTTGTCGACTGTGTTTTGGGGTAGGACCCAGCCTTGTTTGATGAGCCATTTGTTGGTGGCTTCGACGCTGCCGACTGCGGCGGTGGAGATGGTGGGGGCGGAGTTGATGAGTTGGATGATGGTGGCCCAGAGGAGACCGGCGACGAGCAGCCCTGTGGTGAGCACGACGATGATGGCGGCGATGGGGCGGGTGAGGTAGCGGCTGAGGGGTTTAGTGATGGGCCATAGGAGGGAGGCGAGGACGAAGGCGAGGAATGCGGAGATGGTGACGATGTAAATGTTGACGGCGATCCAGATGATGAGTAAGAGCGCTGCGGTGATGAGGAGGAAGCGGGCTGCGAGGACGGCTTCGGTGCGTAGTAGTTGGCTTCGGTGGCGGGGGGCGGGTGTTGCGGGGAGCACAGTTCCAGTATTGGCGCTGTTTGGGGTGCTGTTGGGTTACGGCGCGGGGTGTTTCGGTGTGGTGTCGGGTGCGGTTATGAACGTCCGGATGAGCTGTCTTTGACAAGGCCCCTTTATCATTTAAGGAGGATGTGGCGCACGCTGCCACATGTGATTTTGCCGACAATGCCGGTTGGTTGGGTTGTACGGGTCGGGCTCGTTCACTGCGGTGTCGCGGGTTGTGGTTCGTGTGCTTGGCCCGGCGGACAGGAGATTGCGATGAAGCTGGGTTTGATCGGGTTGGGAAAAATGGGCGGCAATATGCGGGAGCGTCTTCGCCGTGCTGGTCATGAGGTGGTCGGCTTTGACACGAATCCGCAGATCGCTGATGTGTCGTCGGTGGAGGAGATGATTGCTGCGCTTCCGTCTCCTCGTGTGGTGTGGGTGATGGTTCCTGATGCTGTGACGGGTCAGGTTATTGAGGAGGTTGCGGGCTTTTTGTCCGAGGGTGATCTGGTGATTGATGGGGGTAATTCACCTTGGTACAACGATGAGGCGCATGCAGCGTTGTTGGCGCAGAAGGGTGCGCATTTTGTGGATTGTGGTGTTTCGGGTGGTGTGTGGGGTTTGCAGAATGGTTATGCGTTGATGGTGGGTGGGCCGGATGAGGCGGTGGCGTTGGCTCAGCCGATTTTTGATGCGTTGCGCCCGCAGGGGGAGTTTGGGTTTGTGCATGCTGGTGGGCATGGTGCTGGGCATTTCGCGAAGATGGTGCATAACGGCATTGAGTATGGGTTGATGCAGGCGTATGCCGAGGGTTGGGAGTTGTTGGAGAAGGCTCCGCAGGTGGTGAATGTTCCTGAGGTTTTCAAGAGTTGGCGTGAGGGAACGGTTATTCGTTCGTGGTTGCTTGATTTGATGGATAACGCTATGGATGCGGATCCGCATTTGGACAAGATTGAGGGGTATGCGGCGGATTCGGGTGAGGGTCGTTGGACAGTGAATGCTGCGGTTGATTTGGGTGTTCCGGTTCCGACTATTTCGGCGGCGTTGTTTGCGCGGTTTGTGTCGCAGCAGAAAGACAGTCCGGCAATGAAGATGGTTGCGGCGATGCGTAAACAGTTTGGTGGGCATGCCACGAAGGAGGAGGCTGACGGCTGAGTTTGGGGTGATGTGCCAGCGGCCCGCCACGTTGTTGTGGCGGGCCGCTGGTGTGTTTTGGGTGGGGTTGGTTATGTGGGGTTGTTGTTTGTGGTGGGGGCGGGGACGTCGTTTTTGAGTGCTACGGAGCGAATCCAGGTGTAGGCGGCGACGATGATGATGGCGAAGAGTGCGATGCCGATGATGTCTGCGATGGGTTCGAAGCTCTTGGGCAGGATGGCTAGCGCATCTTCGTTGTTGGTGGTGGCGACGATTCCGGCGAAGAGAACTCCGAAGAGGGATTCTCCGACGATGAGGCCGGTTGCCATGAGGACGCCGAGCCGTTTGGCGCTTTCGGGGTTTCCTCGGCGTTCGGCCCAGCGGTCGTAGAGCATTCCTAGGAATGCGCCGATGGGGATCATGAGGGTGAGGCTGATGGGAAGGTACATGCCCATGCCGGTGGCTAGTGGTGGTAGGGAGAGTCGGTTTTTGCTGGTGGCGCGGAGTGTTTCGTCGATGATGACGACTGCGACGCCTAGCGCGGCTCCCAGTCCGATGTGTCCCCAGTTGAGGTCTCCACCGAGGACGCCTTTGGCGAGGGTGGAGATGAGGGAGGCTTGGGGGGCGGCTAGGGCGTCTGGTCCAGCTCCGGGGGCTCCTACGAATCCGAAGCTGGTGTTCATGATTTGGAGGATGGGTGGGATGACCAGGGAGCCGAAGGCGACGCCGATGATGAGGGCGACTTGTTGTTTCCAGGGGGTGGCGCCGACGAGTTGTCCTGTTTTGAGGTCTTGGAGGTTGTCGTTAGAGATGGTAGCGACACCGAAGACGATGGCGGTTGTGAAGAGGGTGTAGCCGACGAGTGCTGCGGTGGTGTCTCCGGTGCCTGCGCCGTGAACGGTTTTGATGAGTAGGGCGATGGCGATGGCGACGATGATGCCTACGCCGGAGATGGGTGAGTTGGATGCGCCGATGAGGCCGGCCATGTAGCCGCAGACGGAGGCGACGAAGAGTCCGATGATGAGGACGAAGAGGATGGAGGTGATGATCAGGCCGGTTGCGTTGTCTTGGAGGGGGGTGCCGCGGGTGAAGAGCCACAGGAGCGCACCGATGGGGAGCATGGAGGCCAGGGTGACGGTGGCGACGAGTTTGATGGGGATGTCGCGTTCGGTCAGGGGTAGTTCTTCGCCGAGTGCGCGGGCGTTGCTGGCGGCGAGGGCTCCGGTAATTCCTTTGATGATGGGGCCGATGATTTTGAGGAGGGTCCATAGGGCGGCGACGGCCATGGCTCCGGCGCCGATCATACGGACGTCGTTTTTGAAGACGTGTTGGAGGGTGTCGGCGAGGGGTTCGTTGCCTGCGTTGGCGATGGCTTCGGGGCTAAGGATTGGTAGGAGGATGCCGTGGGAGGTGATGAGCCCGATGATCATGGCGATGCCGACGGTGATGCCGACGAGGTGGCCGACGCCGATGAGGGCCAGGGAGAGGCTGCTACCGATGATGGTGCCGCCTGATCCGATACGGATGCTGCGGGAGATGGATTCGGAGACGAGACGGAGTTTGCCGAGGAGGATGTAGCCCATGGCGGACAGTGCGCCGGCGCTGATGACGGTGAGTCCGCGTTGGTTTTCTTGGGCTCCGGAGGCGGTGTCGCCGACGCGGAGTACTTCTGCTGCTGCGACGCCTTCGGGGTAGGGAAGATCGGAGCCTGTGACGAGGGCGCGGCGTAGGGGGATGGAGTACATGACGCCGAGTACTCCGCCGAAGAAGCAGACTGCGGCGGTTGTCCAGTAGGGGAAGCCGGACCAGTAGCCGAGCATGACGAGGCCGGGCAGGACGAAGATGATGGCTGAGAGGGTGCCTGCGGCGGAGGCGATGGTTTGGACAATGTTGTTTTCGGTGACTGTGTGGTCAGCGAAGTAGCGCAGGATCGCCATGGAGATGACTGCGGCGGGGATTGAGGTGGCGAAGGTGAGGCCGACTTTGAGTCCGAGGTAGACGTTGGCGGCGGTGAAAACGAGGGTGATGATGCCGCCGATGATGATGCCGCGGAGGGTGAGTTCTTTGGCTGTGGGGCCTGTTGTTGGTGTGTGGGTGGTCACGTGGGTGGCCTTCCTGGTGTGTGGCCTGTTGGTGCTTGGTACGTATCGCTGTCCTGGTTTGTGACGGGTTGTCTTTTGGGTCTGCGATTCGGGAGTTCACTGTACTTGTGCTGGGGTGGTGGGTTGGTGTTTGGGGGCATGGGTCAGGCGGGCCGCGGTTGTGGGGTGGGTGGGGCGGCCCGCCTGGTTGGGGTGGTTTTTAGGCGCCGATGTTCATGTCGTCGGGGTCGGGGCCGGAGCGTTTTCCTTGGTCGAGGGCGTTGATGGCGTTCATTTGTTCGTTGTTGAGTTCGAAGCTGAAGAGGTCGTAGTTGGTTTCGATGCGGGTGGTTTTGACGGATCGGGGGATGACGATGGATCCGATTTGTAGGTGCCAGCGCAGGATGATTTGGCCGGGTGTGACGTTGTGTGCTTGGGCGATGGAGGTGATGGTGGGGTCGTCGATGATATTGAGGCGTGCGCCTAAGGGTGACCAGTCTTCGGTGATGATGTCGTGGGCGTCGTGGTAGGCGCGCATGGGGTTTTGGGTGAGGTAGGGGTGGAGTTCGATTTGGTTGATGGCGGGTAGTTCTCCGGTTTCGTCGGCGAGGCGTTGGAGGTGGTGTTCTTTGAAGTTGCATACGCCAATGGCGCGGGTTTTTCCGCTGTCGCGTAGTTCGATGAGGGTTTTCCAGGTGTCGACGTAGGCGTCTTTGGCGGGGGTGGGCCAGTGGATGAGGTAGAGGTCGACGTAGTCGGTGTCGAGTTTGCGGAGGGATTCTTCGAGGGCTTTTTTGGTGGTGTGGGTGCCTTGGGCGTCGTTCCAGACTTTGGTGGTGAGGAAGATTTGGTCGCGGGGTATGGGGGTTTGGCGTAGTGCGCGCCCGACTGCTTCTTCGTTGCCGTAGATGGCGGCGGTGTCGATGCTGCGGTAGCCGGTGTTGAGAGCGTGCAGGACGCAGTCTGTTGCGTCTTGGCTGGGGACTTCCCAGGTGCCGTAGCCGAGTTGAGGCATGGGGATGGTGGTGTTGCCGGCTCGGAGGTTTTTGGTGGGGGTGGGGTTTGTCATGGTTCTTGTCTACTCCCGGTGGCGGGTTTTTGGGGGGAGGGTTGGGGCGTGGTGGGGTGGTTTTTGGTGGGGGTGGCGGGCAGGGCGCGTTTGTGTGCGGTGCGTGTGTACCAGTTGGTGATGGTAGTTTCGGCGTGAGGGGTGATGGTGTGGCCTTCGAGGTAGTCGTCGATTTGGTCGTAGGTGACGCCGAGTGCGGTTTCGTCTGGGTGGAGGGGTTTGTCTGTTTCGAGGTCGGCGGTGGGGGTTTTGTTGATGATGTGTTCGGGTGCGCCGAGGTGGTGGGCGATTTGTCGGACGCGACGTTTGGGTAGGCCGGCGAGGGGGGTGAGGTCGCAGGCTCCATCGCCGTGTTTGGTGTAGAAGCCGACGAGTGCTTCGGCGGCGTGGTCGGTGCCGATGACGAGCATGTTGCGGGCTGCGGCGATGGTGTATTGGGCGATCATGCGTTGGCGGGCTTTGATGTTGCCGCGGATGAAGTGGGGGTTGGTGGGTTGGGTCATTCCTGCCTGGGTGCAGGTGTTCCACATGGCGTCGGTGGCGGGGGCGATGTCGACGGTGAGGGTTTGGTCGGGGTTGATGAAGGTGAGGGCGTCTTGGGCGTCTGGTTCGTCGGCTTGGGTGTTGTAGGGCAGTCGCATGGCGATGAAGGTGGCGTTTGTGCCGGTGTTGCGGGTGCGTTCGACGGCGAGTTGGCATAGGCGTCCGGCGAGGGTGGAGTCGATTCCGCCGCTGATGCCTAGGACGTATCCGCGTGCTTGGGTGTGTTTGAGGTAGTCGGTGAGGAATGTGATGCGTTTTTCGGCTTGTTCGGCGGGGTCGAATGTTGCTGGGTTGGTTACGTGGAGTTCGTTGATGATGTGTTGTTGGAGTTCTTTGTTGTTCATGTTTTTTATTTCTGGTTGGTGGCGTGGGGGGTTAGTTGTTGGGGTGGATTTCTTTGGGGATGGTGATGGCGCGTTTGAGGATTTTTCCGGTGCTTCCTTTGGGGATTTCTGTGGTGAACCAGATGTGGCGGGGCACTTTGAAGGCGGCTAGGTGTTTGCGTACGTGGTCGCGGAGTTCTTGTTCGTTGGTGGTGGTGTTGTCGTGGGTGGTGACGGCGGCGATGATGGCTTCGCCGCGTGTGGGGTCGGGGATGCCTAGGACGGCGCATTCGGCGACAGCGGGGTGGGTGTAGAGGGTGTCTTCGATTTCGCGGGGGTAGACGTTTTCGCCACCGACGATGATGAGGTCTTTGCGGCGGTCGACTATTTCCACGTATCCGTCGTGGTTGATGCGGGCGATGTCTCCGGTGCGGAGGGTGCCGTTGTGGAGGGTTTCGTTGGTGGCTTGTGGGTCGTTCCAGTAGCCGCGCATGACTGCGTGGCCGTGGATTGTGAGTTCGCCGGTGTGGCCGGTGGGTAGTGTTTCGCCGGTTTCAGGGTCGATGATGTTGATGGTGATTCCGGGTAGTGGGGTTCCGACGCTTCCGGGGCGGTTGTGTGTGCCTTGGTTGAGGAGGACGACGGGTGAGGTTTCTGAGAGTCCGTAGCCTTCGATGATGGGGAATCCGAGGGTGTGGGTGAGGCGGTCGTGGAGTTCGGGGGCTAGGGGTGCGCCGCCGCTGATTCCCCATTTGATGGTGGTGAGGTTGTAGGTGTGGTTGGGGTGGTTGTGGACGAAGGCGAGTGCGTTGTACATGGATGGGACTGCGGTGATGCAGGTGATGGCGTGTTCGGTGATGAGGTTGAGGGCTTGGCGGGGGTTGAATTGGGGTTGGAGGATGGTGTGTGCGCCGGTGGCTAGGACGACGTTGAGGCAGACGGTTTGGCCGAATGCGTGGAATAGAGGCAGGGAGCCGAGCATGGTGTCGTTGGGGGTGAGTTTGATGATGTCGGCGCAGATGGTGGCGTTGGTGACGAGGTTGTGGTGGGTGAGCATCGCGGCTTTGGGTGTGGATGTGGTGCCGGATGTGAAGAGGAGGACTGCGAGGTCGTTTGTGCTGCGCAGGGGGTAACTGGTGGTTGGGTTGGTGGTGTTGAGGTAGGTGGTGGGTGGTTGGCCGGGGGTGATGGTGATGGTGGGGATTTGTGTGTTGTGGGCGGCTTGGTGGCTGTTGGGGGTGTCGGGGTGGGTGATGAGGAGGGCGGGGGTTACGTGGCGTAGTTGTGCTTCGATTTCGGTGGTGCGTAGGGCGGGGTTGAGTGGGACCGCGATGGCTCCTGCGCGGAGGGTTCCGTAGTACCAGTCTGCGAATTCGACGGTGTTTGGGATTGATAGGGCGATGCGGTCGTCGGGTTTAATGCCGGCGTTGATGAGGTGTTGTGCGATGGTGTCGGCGCGTTCGCCTAGTTGGGTGTAGGTGAGGGTGGTGGTGTTGTCGCTGAGGGCGGGGCAGTCACCGTGTGTCGCGATGGTGGTGGCGAGCATCTCGGTGAGCGTCATGGGTGTTCCCTTCATTGGCGTGGCGCTTCCGGTTCCAGAATGCCGCATTTTATGTGGTTGTTTTGTTGGGGGCGCGGGGTGCGCTGGGGTGGGATGTGGCGTATTTGGCGTGGGTGGGATGGTGATCTGGGTGGCTTTGTTGGTGGGGGGTGGGGGATGCTGGTGGTCGTATTTGTGTCTTCGTTATGGAGGTTTTGGCAGTGAAGTATGTGCCGAATCGGGTTGTGCTTATTGGTACGGGCGCTGTGGGAATGGCGTATGCGTATGCGGTGGTAAATCAGGGGATCTGTGAAGATCTTGTTTTGATTGATTTGAATGAGACTAAGTCGCGTGCTGATGTGTTGGATTTGAACCATGGTGAGGCGTGGGCGCCGGCGCCGGTGCATGTGACTTTTGGTGATTACAGCGCATGTAAAGACGCAGCTATGGTGGTTATTTGTGCTGGTGCGGCTCAGAAGCCTGGTCAGACGCGTCTTGATTTGATTGACACTAATTTAAAGATTTATTCGAGTGTTGTCTCTCAGGTAATGGCTTCTGGGTTCGACGGTATTTTCTTGGTGGCTACGAACCCTGTCGATATTTTAACTTTTGCTACGTATCGTTTTAGTGGCCTGCCTCGTGAGCAGGTTTTGGGGTCGGGTACTACGTTGGATACTGCTCGTTTGCGGTTCCACTTGGGGCGTCATTTTGAGGTATCGACCGCGAATGTGCATGCGACGATCATTGGTGAGCATGGCGACTCTGAGTTGCCTGTGTGGAGTTCAGCTTCGGTTGCAGGTCGTTCTTTGAGTCGTCAGTTTAAGAATGATCCACAGTTGAAGTCGGACTTGGATGAAATTTTTGAGCGGACTCGGAAGTCCGCTTACGAAATTATTGATGCGAAGGGTTCGACTAGCTACGGGATTGGCATGTCGTTGGCCCGGGTGACGCGTGCGATTTTGAAGAATGAAAAAGCGACGATGCCTGTAAGTGCGATTCTTGATGGTGAGTATGGGCAGGAAGGCGTGGCTATTGGTGTGCCTGCCATTTTGTCTCGTGGTGGGGTGAAGCACATTGTGGAGTTGGACTTGGATGAGGAAGAGCGCGCTGCTTTCGAACAGAGTGTGAGTATTTTGAAGACTCACTACGATGAGGCAACTCGCGCAGAATAAAAACAAGAGTTAGGGGGTGAGGGGTAAAGCATCTGATGCTTTACCCCTCACCCCCTAACTGGTGTTTTTGGGTATGCGGAAAGGGCCTGGAACAATGTTCCAGGCCCTTTCCTTTCACGTATATTCCGGCGGTGACCTACTCTCCCACACCGTCCCCAGTGCAGTACCATCGGCGCTGAAGGGCTTAGCTACCGGGTTCGGAATGTAACCGGGCGTTTCCCCAACGCTATAACCACCGAAAAACCAACAGAACCAATCAGAAACATATCTGTCATGATCCTGTAGGGCTGATGCCCCAAGAACCGCACAGTCGACGCGAACAAAACTCTTAAAAGTGTGTATCAAGCCATCGGCCAATTAGTACCAGTCAGCTCCACACATCACTGCGCTTCCACACCTGGCCTATCAACCCACTCGTCTAGTGGGAGCCTCACACCTCGCAAGGAGGCATCGAGATCTCATCTTGAAGCACGCTTCCCGCTTAGATGCTTTCAGCGGTTATCGCTCCCGAACGTAGCCAATCAGCCATGCCCTTGGCAGGACAACTGACACACCAGAGGTTCGTCCATCCCGGTCCTCTCGTACTAGGGACAGCCCTTCTCAAATCTCACACGCGCGCAGAGGATAGGGACCGAACTGTCTCACGACGTTCTAAACCCAGCTCGCGTACCGCTTTAATGGGCGAACAGCCCAACCCTTGGGACCAACTCCAGCCCCAGGATGCGACGAGCCGACATCGAGGTGCCAAACCATGCCGTCGATATGGACTCTTGGGCAAGATCAGCCTGTTATCCCCGGGGTACCTTTTATCCGTTGAGCGACCGCGTATCCACTAACCACGGCCGGATCACTAGTCCCGACTTTCGTCCCTGCTCGACACGTCCGTCTCACAGTCAAGCTCCCTTGTGCACTTACACTCAACACCTGATTACCAACCAGGCTGAGGGAACCTTTGGGCGCCTCCGTTACCTTTTAGGAGGCAACCGCCCCAGTTAAACTACCCACCAGGCACTGTCCCTGAACCAGATCATGGTTCGAAGTTAGACATCCAATACGACCAGAGTGGTATTTCAACAACGACTCCACACACACTAGCGTGCATGCTTCACAGTCTCCCACCTATCCTACACAAGCCGCACCGAACACCAATACCAAGCTATAGTAAAGGTCCCGGGGTCTTTCCGTCCTTCTGCGCGAAACGAGCATCTTTACTCGTATTGCAATTTCGCCGAGCTCATGGTCGAGACAGTAGAGAAGTCGTTACGCCATTCGTGCAGGTCGGAACTTACCCGACAAGGAATTTCGCTACCTTAGGATGGTTATAGTTACCACCGCCGTTTACTGGCGCTTAAGTTCTCAGCTTCACCCCGAAGGGCTAACCGGTCCCCTTAACGTTCCAGCACCGGGCAGGCGTCAGTCCGTATACATCCACTTACATGTTCGCACGGACCTGTGTTTTTAGTAAACAGTCGCTTCTCCCTGGTCTCTGCGGCCATCACCCCTAGACAGAAAAGTCTTCAGGGCTCCGGCCCCCCTTCTCCCAAAGTTACGGGGGCATTTTGCCGAATTCCTTAACCATGATTCACTCGATCGCCTCGGTATACTCTACCAAACCACCTGAGTCGGTTTAGGGTACGGGCGGCTCACACCTCGCTAGAAGTTTTTCTAGGCAGCATAGGATCACCCTACTTCCCCCAAAAGGGGTCATCATCACACCTCAGGACACACCGGGCGGATTTACCTACCCGGCACCTCACATGCTTGAACGTGGACAACCATCGCCACGCGGAGGCTACCTTCCTGCGTCACTCCATCGCTTACCTACTACCAAATCGGATCACGCACTCAACCCGCAAACAACCCCGAAGGGCCATAAACAAGCATCACACGCTTAGCATCAAAGGCCTCAGTATTGGCGGTGTTTCGCCGGTACGGGAATATCAACCCGTTATCCATCGACTACGCCTGTCGGCCTCGCCTTAGGCCCCGACTTACCCAGGGCAGATTAGCTTGACCCTGGAACCCTTGGTTATTCGGCGGACGGGTTTCTCACCCGTCATTCGCTACTCATGCCTGCATTCTCACTCGTGTAGCATCCACCACTGGATCACTCCGCAGCTTCACACGCTACACGACGCTCCCCTACCCAACTTTCGTTGCCACAGCTTCGGTGGTGTACTTGAGCCCCGCTACATTGTCGGCGCGGAATCACTTGACCAGTGAGCTATTACGCACTCTTTCAAGGATGGCTGCTTCTAAGCCAACCTCCTGGTTGTCACTGCAACTCCACATCCTTTTCCACTTAGCACACGCTTAGGGACCTTAGCTGATGATCTGGGCTGTTTCCCTCTCGACTACGAAGCTTATCCCCCGCAGTCTCACTGCCACGCTTCACTTACCGGCATTCGGAGTTTGGCTAACGTCAGTAACCTGGTAAGGCCCATTAGCTATCCAGTAGCTCTACCTCCGGCAAGAAACACGTGACGCTGCACCTAAATGCATTTCGGGGAGAACCAGCTATCACGGAGTTTGATTGGCCTTTCACCCCTACCCACAGCTCATCCCCTCAGTTTTCAACCTAAGTGGGTTCGGTCCTCCACGACGTCTTACCGTCGCTTCAACCTGGCCATGGGTAGATCACTCCGCTTCGGGTCTAGACCCCGCGACTCAAACGCCCTATTCAGACTCGCTTTCGCTACGGCTACCCCACACGGGTTAACCTCGCCACGAAGCACTAACTCGCAGGCTCATTCTTCAAAAGGCACGCTGTCACCCCACAAAGAGGCTCCAACGGATTGTAGGCACACGGTTTCAGGTACTATTTCACTCCCCTCCCGGGGTACTTTTCACCTTTCCCTCACGGTACTAGTCCGCTATCGGTCACCAGGTAATATTTAGGCTTATCGGGTGGTCCCGACAGATTCACACAGGATTTCACGGGCCCCGTGCTACTCGGGAAACGCACACGGAGTACACGCCATTTCGTCTACGGGGGTCGCACCCTCTACGCCACGCCATTCAAGACGTTTCGACTATGACACGTATTTATCACTCCGCCGCACCATGTCAGTGGTGCACGCACGATCCCACAACCCCGATCACACAACGCCTGACAGCTATCACATGCAATCGGTTTAGCCTCATCCGCTTTCGCTCGCCACTACTCACGGAATCACTGTTGTTTTCTCTTCCTGCAGGTACTGAGATGTTTCACTTCCCCGCGTTCCCTCCACACACCCTATGTGTTCAGGTGTAGGTGACTGGACATGACTCCAGCCGGGTTTCCCCATTCGGAAATCCTCGGATCACAGCCTGTTTATCGACTACCCGAGGCTTATCGCAGATTACTACGTCCTTCATCGGTTCCTGGTACCAAGGCATCCACCGTGCGCCCTTAAAAACTTGACACACAAAGAATCAGATGCTCGCGTCCACTGTGCAGTTCTCAAAACACCAGCCCACACCCGAATCCAAGTAGGAAACCTACTCGTTTTCGAGAGAGGCACATTCGTAGAGTTACCAGCCATACGGCCGATACCTCAAAACCCAACAACGCGCCAAACGTGACCTAACCGAAAACTGTTTTTGTTTCCACGCTTATACGTCTCAATAAAGAGACAGAAGCAGTACTCCAAACCAGAAACCAGATAAGCCACATAATCGATGTTCCACCCATGAGCAACACCCCAGTTCGCACACTCGACGAACATAAAGGGTGCCTCTATTAAGAGGGGCTCCTTAGAAAGGAGGTGATCCAGCCGCACCTTCCGGTACGGCTACCTTGTTACGACTTAGTCCCAATCGCCAGTCCCACCTTCGACGGCTCCCCCCACAAGGGTTAGGCCACCGGCTTCGGGTGTTACCAACTTTCGTGACTTGACGGGCGGTGTGTACAAGGCCCGGGAACGTATTCACCGCAGCGTTGCTGATCTGCGATTACTAGCGACTCCGACTTCATGGGGTCGAGTTGCAGACCCCAATCCGAACTGAGACCGGCTTTAAGTGATTCGCTCCACCTCACGGTATCGCAGCACTCTGTACCGGCCATTGTAGCATGCGTGAAGCCCAAGACATAAGGGGCATGATGATTTGACGTCATCCCCACCTTCCTCCGAGTTGACCCCGGCAGTCTCACATGAGTCCCCACCATTACGTGCTGGCAACATGCGACGAGGGTTGCGCTCGTTGCGGGACTTAACCCAACATCTCACGACACGAGCTGACGACAACCATGCACCACCTGTACACCGACCAAAAAGGGGAGTACATCTCTGCACTTTTCCGGTGTATGTCAAGCCTTGGTAAGGTTCTTCGCGTTGCATCGAATTAATCCGCATGCTCCGCCGCTTGTGCGGGCCCCCGTCAATTCCTTTGAGTTTTAGCCTTGCGGCCGTACTCCCCAGGCGGGGCGCTTAATGCGTTAGCTACGGCGCAGAATCCGTGGAATGGACCCCACACCCAGCGCCCAACGTTTACGGCATGGACTACCAGGGTATCTAATCCTGTTCGCTACCCATGCTTTCGCTTCTCAGCGTCAGTAATGGCCCAGAGACCTGCCTTCGCCATCGGTGTTCCTCCTGATATCTGCGCATTTCACCGCTACACCAGGAATTCCAGTCTCCCCTACCACACTCTAGCCTGCCCGTACCCACTGCACGTCCAGGGTTAAGCCCTGGATTTTCACAGCAGACGCGACAAACCGCCTACAAGCTCTTTACGCCCAATAATTCCGGACAACGCTCGCACCCTACGTATTACCGCGGCTGCTGGCACGTAGTTAGCCGGTGCTTCTTCTGCAGGTACCGTCACTTTCGCTTCTCCCCTGCTGAAAGAGGTTTACAACCCGAAGGCCTTCATCCCTCACGCGGCGTCGCTGCATCAGGCTTTCGCCCATTGTGCAATATTCCCCACTGCTGCCTCCCGTAGGAGTCTGGGCCGTGTCTCAGTCCCAGTGTGGCCGTTCACCCTCTCAGGCCGGCTACCCGTCGTCGCCTTGGTGAGCCGTTACCTCACCAACAAGCTGATAGGCCGCGAGCACATCCCCCACCGAAAAAACTTTCCACCAAACCTCATGCGAGGAAAGGTCATATTCAGTATTAGACCCCGTTTCCGGGGCTTATCCCAAAGTGAGGGGTAGATTACTCACGTGTTACTCACCCGTTCGCCACTAATCCACCCAGCAAGCTGGGCTTCATCGTTCGACTTGCATGTGTTAAGCACGCCGCCAGCGTTCGTCCTGAGCCAGGATCAAACTCTCCAAAAAGAAATCACACCCACGTACACGTAACTAGAAACCTAGTCACCACGAACGCGGGAAAATCCTGGCCGAAACAACACTGACAATTAATGTCACTACATTATTTATAGCGACTATTGTCCGAATTGACTTCAACCAACAAACAATTGGCATCGATTATTCATGGCACGCTGTTGAGTTCTCAAGCATCGGACGCACACGACTAAGAAACCCTAGTAGAAGAATTTCCTCATCAGAGGCGATCGACTATCCTCGACCCGCGCTACTTAAGCGCTTGAGCCGAGAAGCAATCTTACCAGGCCATTCAGCCCGGTGCAACTCCTCGTTTTCCTCGAAGTTACCTCACCCAACGAGACCGGCCACAGCTAAGAAGCCGTGTCCGTTCCTCCCTGCCGGGCGAACAATCACTACTCTAAAGTGACTTAGCGGTGAACACCAAATCGCAGGATGCGACTTTTTTAACGACGCGGTGGCACAGAACACACCAACACCCACCGTGCATCGTTCTATCCCAAGATGCACACGCCCTGAACCGATCTCGCTAGCTAACTCGTGAACCCTGCCTACCTACAGCGATCATCACTGCATAACCATCGATCACTTCCACCAGCACCCCTACTTCAGTCACACCCGTCTCACCAGCTTCCACGCTATCTACTGACATCACCACAAAAAGTCAGCAAGATGCCTGCATGAACAGAGACAACAACGTCGTCATCATTGGCGGGGGCATCGCGGGAGTGACCCTCGCAGAAGAACTGCGCAGACGTAAACACTCAGGCCCCATCACCATCATCGAAACCGAGAAACTTCTCTACGACCGACCACCCTTGTCAAAGGAATATCTACTAGGCCACGTTCCCGAAACGCAGCTAGCGCTGCGACCAAAAGAATGGTTCGCCACCAACCAAATCCGCCTACTCACCCAAACTCACGTCACTAAGCTAGAAAAAAATCACGTCAAGCTCGCAAACGGAACACACCTCGCTTGCGACATCACCGTCCTCGCCACTGGCGGGAGAGCCCGACCCCTTCACAACCTCGACACACAGTCACCTCTTCTCCACTCTCTCCGCACACTCGAAGACGCCCGGCGGCTGCAACCACATCTCGGCAAAGACAGACACATACTCATTATTGGCGCAGGTCTGATCGGCGCTGAGGTAGCTTCCACAGCAAGCGCAACTGGAACTCACATCACACTCGTAGACCCCACGCTCCCTCTCGAAAATCTTCTGGGAGCAACCATTTCAACCTGGCTACATAAACAACATGCCCAAGCTGGTGCTCACCTCATCCGCGGGCGTGTAACCCGCCTAACCACTTCAGACACCCACGTCACCGCTGACGTCCGCGCAAACGACAACAGCACCTATTCCATCACCGCCGACATCGCAATCACCTGCACAGGGCTCACACCTGAAACAACACTCGCAGAAGAAGCAGGAATAGCCACCAATAACGGCATTATCGTCACTCCCAATCAACGCACTAGCTGCCCCAATATCTGGGCCATTGGCGACTGCACCCGTCCCTCCGCCTCCAATGGAACACTGCTACATCCAAACGAACACTGGGAAAGCGCCATACACGACGCCACACGAGCAGCAGCTGACATCACAGGAACACCACCACCCCAAGAACAAACACCCTGGTTCTGGACAGACCGATATGGCTATCACATAGAGCTCACAGGAGATCTACACCCTCATAACCCATCCACCGCGCACATCACACGAGGCACATTCGGCGAACCTCCCTTCACCGTCTTCGCCACAACCAATGGCATTCTCACAGGCGCACTGTCCGTCAACGACCCCCGCACAAACCGGACTGCACGTCGTCTAATCGACCGCCAGACACACATCGCACCCGAAAAACTCACTGACATACACCACGATCTGCGCCAGTACGCCCGTCGTTCGCCTCATCACTAGAGGAACCAAAAACCGATCAGAAATTTGTTGCCATATTGGTAAAGCGGCTGAAATGCCCCTGGAAAGCCACCGTAATCGTGGCAGTAGGACCATTACGATGCTTTGCCACAATGATGTCAGCCTCACCTTCACGCGGAGAGTCTGGCTCATACACGGACTCCCGATGCAACAGCATCACCATGTCAGCGTCCTGCTCAATCGAGTTATGAACTGCTATCCCGTCAGCAACAAAATTGTGGGCCTCCACTACCGTGGCATCAAAAACTTCTTCTTCCCCGCACAGCTCAATGCCCGTGACTACTTCCCAAGCCACATCATTCACTGCCTCAAGATCCATATCGACCGCATCAAGCACTGAGACAACTCGCCCAAGAGGTGCGCTCACCCCCACCTTCGTCGAAACAACAGGATCTTCGCCTTTCAGGACCTCAGCTACCTCACCCCACAATGGCAACTGACCTGGGCCAGGACCCCTCGCACCAGAAACATCACGCACAATCTCTAGCAACCGCCCAGCGTCATCAGCTGCCGGACCCTCAATACCTATTTCCTGCAAAAAACGCCGCTGCGAATCCACACCCACCACGTCTAAAACCCACCCAGACTCATCGCCAGAAATCACAGCCTCGATCCCGAAACGCAACAACAGCCGTGACACCGAATCCAGCAACGAACGCTCATCTGCAAACGCAAAAATCTCACCCCCTGGATTCGTATCGGACAAAGTGACTCCGCCCGAAAAAGAAAAAAAGGATCGGCAGAACAGCGCAATCTGACGCTTAGGCAACGAAAAAACCGCAGCAGGTAGCAAAGCATCCACATGACCAGAAACAACCACAGCTAGATCAACTACCTCAGCGTCCTGCCAAGAGACATCCACCACTTCTGGCGTAGGAACATGCCGCGGTACCGCAATCCGCTCACCCAGCACCAACTGCCCCAACGATGACCAACCCGAGTACGTCAAAAACGGATGATTTTCCGTAGCACGAACCGTCTTACCGCTCGATGTCGTCAACCGATACACAGGCTTAATTCCCGTGGAAAAGACATGTGTCATCGGCCGCACCACATAACGACACTTGTCATCTAACGCCCATACCGGCACATCTTTCGCACCCGAAGCAAATAAATGCCCCAGTGTGACTTCGGCACCAGTATCAGCACGAAGCACTCTCGTATCAGCAGTTAAACAACCTGATTCACGCAGATCACTTACCTGAGGCTTCTTGTCTTGCCGTTGCTCCGGACCACGGTTCAACTGCGACAACGCAATAACAGGAACCTCAATTTCTTTCGCCAACAACTTCAATGCACGCGAAAACTCCGACACCTCCTGCTGACGCGATTCCACCCGCTTGCCAGAGCTCATCAACTGCAAATAGTCAATAATCACCAACTTGAGGTTGTGCCTCTGCTTCAACCGTCGGCACTTTGCACGAATTTCCATCAACGACATGTTGGGAGAGTCATCAATAAACAGAGGTGCCTCGGAAACCTCACCCATCGTCCGAGTCAGTTTTACCCAATCCTCGTCACGCATCGTGCCCTTACGCATGTGCTGAAGCTGAATCCCAGCCTCCGCAGACAAAAGTCGCATTGTGATCTCGTTGCGACTCATCTCCAGCGAGAAGACCACAGCAGCCAATCCATTATGAATAGCCGCAGCTCGAGCAATATCCAAGGCCAATGTAGATTTACCCATCGCAGGCCGGGCAGCGATAACGATCATCTGACCGGGATGCAGACCGTTCGTCAATTCATCTAAGTCAGTGAAGCCCGTAGGAACGCCAACGAGCTCACCACTCCGCCCTGAATTGTTATCGATTTCATCCGCTGCGGCCTCGAGCAAATCACCAAGAACTACATAATCTTCACCGCCACGCTTATCTGCTACGGCATACACCTCAGCTTGAGCAGCGTTGACGATCTCTTCGACATCCCCACCCTCTTGCCCATAACCAAGTTGAACGATCTTAGTCCCGGCATTCACAAGCCGACGAAGAACAGCTCGCTCAGCGACAATCTCGGCATAGTACGAGGCATTAGCAGCGGTAGGGACAGACGAAATCAACTCATGTAGATATGACTGACCACCGATACGCGCCAAGTCGTTACGTTTCCCAAGTTCGTCTGCGACAGTAATAGCGTCTGCAGGTTCTCCTCGACCATACAGATCAATGATCGCGTCATAAACAATCTCATGGCTGGGCCGGTAGAAGTCAGCTCCTCTGACCACCTCAATACAGTCAGCAATAGCATCCTTGCTAAGCATCATGCTGCCAAGCACGCTCGACTCTGCATGCACATCTTGGGGAGGCAAACGATCCGCATCACCTGTCGATGCGGCATCAAAAGCAGACTCGCCCACCTTGGACAACGACACAACCACCCTCCAAACCACGGCGGGGAACAACCACCCCCGTCAACTTAGGCGCACAATCCACACCCGTTCAAGCACGCAACATCACAAACCACCCACAGCTGTGGAAAAGACTGTGGATACCATGTGGAGTAATGGCAGCTTTCGGTGCACATAGTGTGGATCTCTATGGGACAAACATCTGACTCAGATGAAGTACCAACGCATTCAAGTGCATAAATGTCCCCGAAAGCTTGTGGGAAACATAAATACAAGAATTTAAGACTGAACTTCGATGCTGGCGTGTCTTTCTCTTATACCCGCCTTGAAGCCCCACAAGCATCGCATCTTATCCACAGGGCATCAACAGTCACCTACCCAAAAGACCTGTCCCTTACCAACGCCGACTAACCCGCCCAGCTGCTCCTACATGCCCGGCCCAAGCACACATAACCTGGGACCGTGCCACATCTTTCCGACGCCGCACTCACACGCGATATTTGGCGACTCTCTTTCCCAGCCTTTCTCACCCTCGTAGCCGAGCCACTCTTTCTTCTCGCAGATTCCGCGATCATCGGACATCTGGGAACTACTCCACTGGCAGGCTTAGCTGTTGCCAGTGTTGTCCTATCAACAGCCGCAGGAACTTTTGTTTTCTTGGCATATGCGACTACTTCTCTCGTCGCGAGAAACATCGGAGCTGGGAAAATAAACCAAGCACTTCACAGCGGTATCGACGGCACCTGGCTCGCACTGTTACTTGGTATAGCTACAGGTCTCCTTCTCAACATCTTCGCAGCACCCATCAGCAGCGCTTTCGGCACCTCTCCCGATGCCACAGATCAAAGCAGCATCTATCTGCAGATATCCGCCTGGGGCTTACCTAGCATGCTCGTCATACTGGCAGTAACAGGCCTACTTCGAGGTTTTAAAGACACCCAAACACCGCTAGTGGCTTCAACCGTAGCTTTCACCGCCAACATCATCCTCAACATCACTTTCGTCCACGGCCTAAAAATGGGCATCGCAGGCGCAGCTTGGGGAACCGTCATATCCCAGACTGCTATGGCAATCGGACTCGTCTATGCATCTTTCAAAACAACCAGCGGCCAAAAAATCTCATTAAAACCCCACCCTGGACGCATATTGAAGGCTGCTCTCGCTGGAACACCTCTACTTGTTCGAACACTCGCACTAAGAGGAGTTCTCCTCGCAACCACCTGGAGTGCAGCACAACTCGGTGACACCACCGTAGCCGCTCACCAACTCATAACATCCATATGGACATTCCTAATGTTTGCCCTCGACTCCTTGGCCATCGCAGGACAAACACTTGTCGGCCAAGATCTCGGAGCTAGCAAAACGCGAAAAGCACGTCACACCGTTAATCTTCTCACTCGAGCAGCACTACGCCTTGGGCTCACTTTCAGCGTGCTTACTTTTATCGCCGCACCATTTATCCCCACCCTTTTCACACCCGACTACAAAATTCATACAGCCGCACAAGCAGGATTACTAGTTGTAGCCGCCCTGCAGCCAATCGCCGCATATGCCTACTTACTTGACGGAATACTTATCGGAGCAGGCGACACACCATGGCTTGCTCGCACACAAATACTGCTTCTCATTGGCTACCTCCCCCTGATCTTTCTACTCGTTGCTTTCCGAAATGATCTACACGCTGCAGGCCCACCTGTTTCACTCGCAGCACTGTGGGTTATCTACTCGATTTTTATGGCCGCTCGCGCGGCTGCACTCCACGTACGAGCACACTCCGACACATGGATGATCACTGGAGCTTAAACCGCACAACGAGGGGCGTGTCTCTGCCAGCAGAGACACGCCCCTCGTTGCAATAAATCAAGCCTTGACGTTCAGCTTCACAGTCGCCTTAACTTCCGGATGCAGCGACACCGTAGCGGTGTGCATACCAACGGACTTAACAGGCGTAGCGAACTCAACCTTGCGCTTGTCAATCGAAATACCACGCTGCGCCTTAGCCGCCTCAGCAACATCAGCCTGCGTGATAGAGCCGAAAAGACGACCAGACTTTGTCGACTGCGCAATCAGGTTCAGCGGAGTTGCCTCAAGCTGCCCCTTCACACCCTTCGCCTGGTCAAGATCTTTAATCGCACGAGCCTCACGGCCAGCGCGAAGCTGCTCAACTTCTTTAGCTCCACCCTTGGTCCACGGCGTAGCCAGACCACGAGGAAGCAGGTAGTTACGGCCATAGCCGTCCTTGACAGTGACGATGTCACCAGCAGCGCCGAGACCAGAAACCTCGTGCGTCAAAATGAGCTTCATAGCTATTCCTCCCTTACTCTCGCTCAGCGAGCCGAGCTCGTGTAGGGCAGAAGAGCCATTTCGCGAGCATTCTTCACTGCTTTCGCGATGAGGCGCTGTTCCTGCACGCTCACACCTGTGACGCGACGAGCACGGATCTTGCCGCGGTCCGAGATGAACTTACGAAGAAGCGCTGTGTCCTTGTAGTCGATGTTCTCGACCTTCGCCGCCTTAAGCGGATTTGCCTTGCGCTTCGGCTTACGCACTACGGGCTTAGCCATCGTGGTGCTCTCCCTTCTGGGTGAGCCCGGACATAGCAGTCCGGGATGGATACTACGAATAATTGAGTGTCGATCAGAACGGTGGCTCGTCGTACGCCGGACCATTACTCCAGCCACCACGGTTACCACCGGAAGGAGCCTGCTGACCCCCACCAGAACCCTGACCACCCGTCGCCCAAGGGTCGTTGTCTACAGGGCCACGGCTAGGCTGCGAAAATCCGCCACCACCATTGTGACCACCTTGAAAACCACCACCGTTATTAAAACCGCCACCGCCACCGCGGCTGGTCTTCGTGACCTTAGCCGTAGCGTAACGAAGAGAGGGAGCGACCTCGTCTACCTGCAGCTCTAGTGCAGTGCGACGCGCACCGGTTTCTTTGTCATCCCAAGATCGAGACTGCAGGCGACCAGTAACAATCACCCGATGCCCTTTCTCCAAGGATTCGGCAACGTTCTCAGCAGCGTCACGCCACACCGAACAACGCATGAACAACGTTTCACCATCACGCCATTCATTGTTGTTGCGATCAAACGTGCGAGGAGTAGATGCAACGGTAAAACTGGCGACCGCGGCCCCGGACGGAGTGAAACGCAGCTCGGGGTCGGCCGTTAGGTTGCCGATGAGCGTAATTACTGTTTCGCCGGCCATGGACGGGTTCCTTTCGAATCGATTCAGGCTGCGTCGCGACGTAGCAACTTGGTACGCAGAATCGACTCAGACAAGCCGAGCTGACGGTCAAGCTCCTGCGCAACAGCCGACTCCGACGTGAAGTCGATGACGACGTAGACACCCTCAGAGTGCTTCTTAATGTCGTAGGCAAGACGACGACGGCCCCACACATCGACGTTATCGACGGTGCCACCAGCCTTAATCACGTTGATGTAACGCTCCAGAGAAGCGGTGATCGAACGCTCGTCGATCTCGGGGTCCACGATGATCATGATTTCGTACTTACGCATGCTCGTTAACCCACCTCCTTTGGTCTTGTTCGGTCACGGTCGATCCGTGACAGGAGGGTTGCGTGCGTTGTTCACCTGTACCGATGCACCAACAAGCATCAGCACCGAGCCCCACCAGAAAAACTGAAGAGACCGCCACCTCCGACTACCGACACGCGCAACCTATTCGAAGAGTAAGCAGCCGGGCCCTAAGGGCAGGGAGACGAGTGAACATCACCAGAATACCCGGCTTAGACAGCCACGGACGAATCCGGCACCCCCATGTGAAAAACACACAAACCCACAAGAGGACTGCCTACTCCTCATTGTCTCAAAAAGTAATCACGAGCCTGTCCGCACGCCCCGCTGCTACACCAGCAACATCATCTGGCTCCCTCACCAAAACATCATTCGTAGGAGTCTGACGCACTGAACGACGTGAGATAGCCCGCGAGAAACATGACCAACCAACCAGAAGAAGAACTGCCACACGAACTACCAAGAACAAGGCATACCACCCCTCAGGCAAAGCCCGCGACGGCTCAGTTTGCAATGGCAAATGCATCCACACCATGACGAAATACACGCACTCAGACAAAGACCACGCCGCAAAGACCTTCCAGGGCAAACGCGCCAAAGCAACCAATGGCAACAACAGCAAAGCCCATTGAGGAGAAAGCGCCTTAGAAAACAACGCCGCCACGACCAGCATTACCGCAGCAACCTCAGCGATCATGGGACGCCGCGGCAGCGACAACATCATGAAAGCCCCTACCGTAAGCGCGCATACCCATCCTGTAATCGCCACCACCGACGCGACCACTGGTGACAAAGGCACATGAAGAAGAGTGAAGAGATACTGCAGTGAACCAAACTCTGCCTCAGCGCCAAACCACCACTCATAGGGACCGAAAACCCTAAAACCACACACAGCGAAAACACCCAGACCAGCCGCTGCACCCACGACAGCCACAAAACTTAAGCGTCGAGCAGCGGCATAAGCTCCCGCCCGCAAAGCAGAAAACACCACCGCCGCCAACACAATCAAGGCATAACTACGCGAACAAATTGCAAGAGCAAACACTGCCCCCGAGAGGACAACTCGCTCGCGACTCCAAAGAAATAAAGCAACCGAAACCAAAAACACCCCGACCAGCTCCGGCCCAACAAGAACCACAGTGATCAGCAAAGGACTAAACGCAACCATCCATGCCCGCCATGGATCACGCCGCGCTGTCAGCACAGTGACAAGCACCAACCCCATCGCCAAGATGGATGCCACAACAGACCAAGCAGCAACAAAATCCACCGATCTGCCACTAGAAACCGCAAAAAAGGACAGCAGCCACAACAGCACCCCCGTGCCCAAGGGTTCTGACAGCGACAGCTCACCTTCATAAGGAAAAGCCGCCGAAGACAAACCACTAGTCACAAACATCGTCGGCAAATCCGAATAGCATGCACGCCAAAAAACCGACGACCCAGCCCAGCCATGAGTAAAGCAATGCGCCTTCTGTAACACCCCCAGAGCCACCATCACCGCAGCCACAAAGCTCAACACCGCAGCTACTGGCTGCCATGCCGGGACTAAACGTCCAGACCAGCGCCCCTTCTTTACTTCAACAACAGGCAATCTGGCATAGCGACCAAGTGGACCACCTAACACCGAGTTCTCATCACGAGAACCCTGCACCGATGACAACTGCTCAGGCGCCGAGGCGCTCGCATCACCCTGAGAGCTCATAGAAGAACCCTACTTGCTAACAAAGAGGCTCCCAGTAGTGCTTTGGCTCCGGTCGAGATATCTCGACCGGAGCCAAAGCACTACTCCTCCGAATGGGAAAAGCCACCTCTGATGTAGCCATCCGGCTCACTGGGTGCTTGTTCCCCATCAGAATCTCCAGGGCCGCCAGGACGGCCTGGTTTTTCTCTGCCTCGACCTCGATCAGAACTGCTACCGCCACGTGTCGGTGCTGGAGAATGCGTTCCTGTAGGAACACCCGTCGGCTTGGGCTCTTTCCCGTTGCTGTCGTCCGTTGTCGGGCTTTCACCCGGCTTAGTCGTAGCAGTGGTCGCTGTCCCTGTCGGAGTGGCAGGCGGAGTGCTCTCCGACCAAGACGGCACCTGAGAGTCACCAATTCCTACACGTTCAGGGAAAGCAATGACATGCTTCCCTTCCATGAAGCGACGCATATAGCCCATCCAGATACTCACTGGATAAGTTCCACCCGTTAGCTCGGCCTTGCCGCCGATGCCATGCATCGGCTGCGGAATACCCTTCTCATCAGGCATATACAGGGCTACAGCTGTAGATGCCTGTGGAGTAAATCCACCGAACCAAACTGCCTTCGAATTATCCGTGGTTCCTGTTTTCCCAGCAGCCGGGAACCAAAGGCCAGATGCTTTCTTAGCCGTACCTTCGTCAGACAAAACACGCCGCATAGCTTCGATCGTGTCTGCAGCCACAGCTTCACTGATCACCCGAGTCGGCGAAGGCGAAGCCACATACTCTTTCATGACCCCAACATTGTCGTTAACCGACTTTACAATGTACGGCTCAGCTTTCATGCCTTTCGCGGCAATAGTTGCGTATGCGTTCGCAAGGTCAATAACACGGATAGAAGCTGTTCCAAAGACATTCGAACCTGAAGCAACCAAGTCTGGAGAATTCTCGGGGATCCCGAGCTTTACCATCATGTCTTTTGTCTTTTGCGGACCAACTTTAAAGTTCAATTCAGCAAACGCTGTATTCACAGAGTGAGCCAAGGCCTGACGGACAGAAACATTTCCATAACTGACATTTGCATAGTTCCGAACATCCCATGGCTCCGCGCCCGTGATCTCTGAGCCAAAAGTATGCGGACTGTCTCCATGAAGCACCGTCCGCGTGCTGATTTCCTGCTCCAAAGCAGCAGCGACAGCAAAGACCTTGAATGTAGATCCAGCCTGCAACTGTGCCTGATGCGCAGCAGAGTATGGGTTCTTCGAGAAGTTTGAACCGCCATACAAAGCTTGAATTGCACCGTCACCGGGCTTAATACTCACCAGGCCCGTGCGAATGCGAGCCTCACCTGGCTTATTGTTCTCCACCGATTGAATAGCATTGTCCTGGGCCTTCTTATCGATAGTGGTCACTACACGAAGGCCACCACGCTCCAGCTCAGCCTCTCCAATACCAGCCTTGCTCACCAACTCATCACGGGCCAACGCAACCAGATATCCACCCGGGCCACCCAAAGAAACTTTGCGCTTAGGGGCAACTGTCTGAGGAACAGACACATTCCGCGCCTCCTCAGCCGATATCCACCCCTCTTCGAGCATTCCATCAACCACATACTTCATACGGCTCTTCAGGCGCTCAACGGTCTTCTCCCCATTTGAAGGGTCAAAGTTTCCCGGAGACTGAATAATCGAAGCCAAGAAGATCGCTTCAGAAGTCGACAAATTCTTGACATCTTTATTGAAGTACGCCTGCGATGCAGCCTGAACACCGTAAGAAAGCCGACCAAAATAAATAGTGTTTAGATAGTCAGTCAGGATCTGGTCTTTAGACATCTCCTGCTCAAGCTTTAACGCAATAACCAGCTCTTTGCCCTTACGAGCAAAAGTCTGATCGTGCGTCAAGAAGTAGTTCTTGACGTACTGCTGGGTAATAGTGGATCCACCCTGGGTCGGCCCACCTGTAACCATCGCCACTACTGCGCGACCAAGGCCAATAAAAGAGACACCTGGGTTTTCATAAAAACTACGATCCTCAGCAGCCAAGACAGCTTTCTGCAGAAGCTTTGGCATCTGATCCTGCGTAACCGAGACACGGTTCACGCTACTGGTACGACCAATCTCAGTCTTACCATCCGAATAGTAGAAGATCGACGTTTCCTGCTTAGCAACTTCGTTAGCATTAGGCACCTTAATAGCCACGAAGGCGAAAACCACTCCTGCAATTGCAAGAACAACCAGGCTCAGAACAAGAGCAGAAAACACCTTAAGGGCACGGAAACGACCCTTGCGGACCTTGCCGCCTCTACCGACGACGACGCGAGATCTCACGTCACTCCCCTCCGGACCCCCAGGTAGGGATCAACTACCTTAACCGCCCCAGTATGACCGGCGAATCACGACAACGCACGCCCACGTTTATTCTTCTGCCTCCCAAAGCAACTCAGCCAACAACGCGTCACACAAGAAAACCCACAATCTCAAAGGAGCACTCCAGCACATACTTGGCGGTAACTCCCTCTCACGGAAGACTCCATCACATGACATTCGTAATCTCTTCTGACCTCGTTGCCCACGTCCTTCACATCAACATCCATGAAGGCGACAAGGTAACTGCAGGACAAGAAATCGCACTCCTAGAATCCATGAAGATGGAGATCCCCGTCATCGCAGAACACAACGGAACTATCACCGCAGTCAAGGTCATAGCAGGAGACGTCATCCAAGAAGGCGACATCATCGCCACCCTTGAGTAATAATCACCACACTTCACACAAATCAATCACGGCTCTCTGGCTGATCTGCCCACCACAAACGAAGCCGCTCAGACACAGCTTCGCGACCAATCAGCCCTTCCTCTAGCCGAATCTCCAAAGCCTGCTTATACGCCCTGCCCAGCAACGGCCCCGGCTCAATTCCCAACAACTCAGCAATCTCATTACCATTCAGCTCCGGCCGAACAGCCTTCAACTCCTCCTCGGCCATCAACTTTTCAATACGAGACTCAAGAGCGTCATAAGCATGCCGCAAACGCGCTGCCTTACGACGATTACGCGTAGTGCAATCAGCCCGAGTCAACCGATGCAACCTCTGCAACAGAGAACCCGCATCCGTCACATAGCGCCGCACAGCAGAGTCAGTCCACTCACCGTCGGCATATCCATGGAACCGCAAATGCAACTCCACCAACCGAGCAACTGCCTTAATCGTCTCCTTATCGAACCTCAATGCACGCATACGTTTACGCGTCATCTTCGCCCCGACAATTTCATGATGATGGAAGCTAACGCCCCCACCCTCCTCAAATTTCCTCGTTGGCGGCTTACCAATATCGTGAAAAATCGCTGCCAACCGCAAAACCAAATCCGGACGAGGAACCACAGCCCTCTCCCCAGGTTCCTGCTCCAAATCCACCGCCTGCTGCAACACCATCAACGTGTGCTCATACACATCCTTATGACGCCGATGCTCATCCACCGTCGACCGCAAAACCGAAAACTCCGGAAACATGCGGTCCGCCAAACCTGTCTCAACTAAAACCCGCAAGCCCGCAACCGGATGCTCTGCCAACACCAACTTGCAGAACTCATCACGAATTCTCTCAGCAGAGACAATCTCTAAAGAATCAGCAGCCTCCACCATCGCTGAACGAACACCCTCATCCAGCTCAAAACCCAACTGCGCAACAAATCGAGCCCCACGCATCATCCGCAGTGGATCATCCGCAAAAGACACCTCCGGTGCTGAGGGCGTCCGTAAACGCTTCGCCAATAAGTCATCCAACCCACCATGCGGATCAACAAACTCCAGCCCAGGCAACCGCAAAGCCATCGCGTTCACCGTGAAATCACGACGAACCAAATCCTCCACCAAACTGTCACCAAAACACACCACCGGCTTACGCGATTCATGGTCATACGCATCAGCCCGATACGTCGTCACCTCAACCGTCACACCACCCAAACGCGCAGCAATGGTGCCGAACTCACGCCCCAAATCCCACGTACCATCACCCCACGCACGAAGAATTCTCTCCGAATCATCAGGACGCGCCGAAGTCGTCAAATCCAAATCAGGAGCATCACGACCCAAAAAAGCATCCCGCACCGGCCCCCCAACCAGTGCTAACTCGAACCCCTCAGCCGCAAACCTCCCACCGAGGTCGAGAAGAACAGGCAAATGCGGCGTCAGCCGAGAAATGGCCTCGCGCAAAGCAGGATCAATATGGTGGACCGACACGGCACGCAAGGATAGCCGCAGCCACACCACCCCCGCCCCTCAGCACACCCTCAACAAAGCCAGATGCCAGCCCCGCTCAACAGCCTCAATACATAAACAAACACAATCACCGCGCCACACGCCACCACAAAACACCAGGTCAACAACCAATACGCCACTAACTCATCCCCAAAGAGCCCGTATGAGTGCGGTTGCCAAATACCTCGTTAGAATCAAAAGATGACCACCGCACCGCGACCGAGCCGCCCCGTGCGGCGCGTCCCCGCAGTGCTCGAACGCTCCGCCGGAGGCATAGTCGTCGACGTCCAACAAGGCCAAGCCCATATCGCCGTCATCGCACGCCGCAACCGCGCAGGACGCGTCGAATGGTGCCTTCCCAAAGGGCACCAAGAAGGTGACGAAACACTAGAACAAACAGCGGAACGCGAAGTTGCTGAAGAAACAGGAATCCAAGGACGCGTGCTCACAACCCTGGGCACCATTGACTACTGGTTCTCCACCCATGACCGCCGCGTACACAAAGTAGTCCACCACTACCTCCTCGAAGCCACAGGAGGCGGACTCACCGTCGAAAACGACCCAGACCACGAAGCATTCGCCGTCGCATGGTTCCCCCTCCACCGCGTACAAGAACAACTCACGTTCCCCAACGAACGCCGAATCGCCCAACTCGCCTGGGAACGACTCGCCGGAACCCCATGAGCAAACACACACACCGCGCACTCACCGCACTCATCCTGGCCGCCATCCTCACCGGCATTTCTACGCCAGCGGCCACATCCAACGAACGCAACACCACCCAAAACCCCCTCGAACTCGCCCTCACACGAGTCACCCCTACCATCGCCACCCCCGGAGAACCCGTCACTATCCGCGCAACACTGACAAACCGCGGAAACAAACCACTACCCAACATCCAAATACGCGCACTCCTCGGCAACCACAAACTCACCACACGCAGCGAAATCAATACCTACACAACAAGCAACAAACCCCTCGACACCACCCACGTAGCCACAAGCAAAACCCCCATCACCCTCCCACCTGGCAAAACCCAAACCACCACCCTCACCATCGACGGCAACAACATCACCACCACCAACGCCTACGACATACGCCCCCTCATACTCGAAGCCACCACCCCCACCACAACCACCACCACCCGCTCATTCCTTCCCACCCACACCCGCAAGGAATACCAACCTCTCCAGCTCGGCTTCCTCATACCACTCACCGCCGACCCAGACCCCCACCTCGTCACCGCAACAGGCGAAGAACTCGACAAAGCCTGGACAGAATTCGCAGGCCCAGGAAGCCGTATCGACAACATCCTCAGCGGCACCAAAGACCACACCACCACCTACGCACTCGACCCCACCCTCCTGGCCCCAAACACCACCCCACCAGCCACAAAAAACACAGAAACCCCCGACGTACCAACACAACTCACCAAAAACATCACCAAAAACATCACCACCCCAACCTCCACCATCTGGCAACTACCCCCAACCGACCCAGACATCGACCCGCTCACCACAACCGACGCCAACCCCAACCTCCTCAAAGCGATCGGAAAAACCAACCCACAACTCGGCAAACTCCTCACCGAAACCGGCGCACCCCCCGAACAAGCACGCGCAGCAGACACCGCACCCCTACTTGCCTGGCCTATCGACAACGCCCTCACCACCCAACAACGCACCACCATCAACAACGCGCTGCACCCCCGCAACAAACAAAACCCCACCACCTACATCACCGACAACACACACATAGACCCCGACCCCGACCGCACAGGCCCAGCCTCCCGCCGCACCCCCAAGGGAAACCCCCTCCTCGTATCAGACAGCGGCCTCAACAACCTTCTCAACCGCGCCACCAACCCCACGCACACCGGCGAAATCACCCAACAATTCCTCGCCGAAACCCTCAGCCTCCTCTCCCAAAACCCAAGCAAACCCCGCGACGTCCTCGTCACAGCCCCCCGAGGGTTCAACCCAAACCCCAACACCCTCCACACCCTCCTAACCGACATATCCAACACACCCTGGATCACCCTCACCAACACCAACGACTTCCTCCAGCGCACCCACGAGCCCGAAACACCAACCACAGAACCCCCCAACCACACCCCCAACAACAACAGCCCCATCACTCCAAACACCATCGAAGACATTCTCGACGCCAACTGCCACCTCAACGGCCTCGAAACCGTCCTCACCCCCACCAACAAATCCACCCTCATCCCCACCACAACCACCACACACGCCCTCGCCTCAGCCCGCTGGCGAGGACAACCCACTCAACACGACACCGCGCTCACCACAACCACCGACCGCATCCACACCCTCACCACCGGCGTCAACGTCCTACCAAGTACCGTCAACTTCCTTGCAGACTCCGGCGTACTCCAAGTCACCATAGTCAACAATCTCGATGTAGCTGTTCACGACGTACGACTCATCCTCGAACCTGACCAACGAACACCCAGACTCCACATAACCCAACCAACTCCCCTGTCTATCTCTCCCAAAAGCCGCACCACCGTCAAAGTACCCGTCGAAGCAATAGCAGCAGGACTCGTCCCCATCTCCACCCACCTACAAACCGCAGCCGGAACTAGGCTCGGCACCGACGCCACCGTCAAAGTACGAGTACAACCCAGCGGCGGCATCACTATCACTATCGGCGCCATACTCGTTGCGCTCATATTTACCTTCGGCCTCGCACGAACCATCCGCCGAGGCCGCACACGCGTCACCGACGCCGACATTAAAGGGGTCGACCTGGAATGAGCAGCTCCAACGGCAGCCTCGCACGCGCCAGCGCCCTTATGGCATCAGGAAGCCTCGTCTCCCGCGTACTCGGACTTGCTCGCCAATCCATGATCCTCGCAGTCTTTGGGCTCACCCTCGCCGGAGACTCCTGGGCCGTCGCCAACATGCTGCCCAACACCATCTACACACTCTTAGCTGGCGGCGTTATCAATGCTGTCCTCGTCCCACAAATCGCAGCAGCACAAAAAAACCCCGACGGTGGACAGGAATACCTCGACAAACTCATCACTCTGTCTATCCTCGTACTTCTCGGCGTAACCGCCATCTGCATACCTCTCATCCCCTTCCTCGTTAACCTCCTCTCCAGCGCTAACTGGGACGAACCCACCTACGGACTCTCCGTGGCATTCAGCTACATCTGTATGCCAGCCATCTTTTTTTACGGCCTCTACGCCATCCTCGGCCAAGTTCTTAACGCCCGGGAAAAATTCGGGTGGTTCATGTGGTCACCAGTACTTTGCAACATTGTCTGGATCGTTGCCCTGGGATGGTTCATCAACGCCTACGGGCGCGGAAACGGTGACCCCACCACCTTCACCCCCGCCATGATCGCCCTTCTGGGCGGCTCTCTCACACTCGGTGTCGCGCTCCAAGCAATCGTCCTCATATGGCCTCTCCACCGAAGTGGATTCCGCTACCGCCCCCGCTTCGGTTTCAGAGGAGTCGGCCTCGGAGCAGTCGGACGCGTCGCCGGATGGACATTCGCCTCCTTAGCCGTCGCCCAACTCGGCCTCATCATCCAAACACGAGTCCTCACTTCAGTCGCCCAGTACTATCCAGGAAAAATTGCCTACGACCAGGCGTTTCTCCTCTTCATGACTCCCCACGGACTCATCACTGTCTCCTTGGCCACCGCGCTTTTCACCTCTATGGCCAAAGCCGTAGCCATCGACGACAGAGACACAATCCGAAGTGACCTCCGGCGAGGCGCCAACCTCATCGGCGTAACAACGATTCCCATCGCGTTCGGCACCCTTGCCATCGGAACTGCACTCACCGGACTGATTTTCCTCGGCAACTCACGAGAAGCCACCGACGCAATCGGCTACCTCACCATGGCCATGATGCTTGGCCTGCCCGCTTACGGCGTCTACTACCTTTGCCAACGAGCTTTCCTCGCACACAGCGATGCCCGAACTCCTTTTCGCATGCAAGTTCTCAACACCAGCATCGGAACGGTACTCACTATCGCCGCTCTAGTCCTCACCGATGAATGGCGTGGAGTAGCAGCAGCTGGCGCCCAAGCAATTGCCAACATCATTAGCGCAATCATCGCGACCATGTGGGTCCAACAGCGCATGGGTCGTCTCCGCATGTACCGCATTACCCGCACATGGGTACGCGTCATAGTTGCGTGTATACCCGCAACTCTCGCTAGTTACGCTGCCTTCTTAGCCATCGAAAACATCATCCCCATCCGCGCCCTCGAATCCACCTTGAAAGTCACCCTGGGCGCCGCGATCTTTATCCCGATATACCTCATCGGGGCACACCGGATGCGCATCGACGAAGTAAAACAAATCACTCAGCTGATCACGACTCGCCTACCAAAACGCAAGCCAACACACGGCCCGGCCTAGACTGTCCCACAAGCCCAGCAAGGGGACGCGACCGCCCATTCCGGCCCACCGCCACAACGCGGTCGAAAAAGACACCGCCGCAGGACGCGGCACCGTGAAGAAATCGACCTAGGACAAGGCAGGTGCCGTGCAGGGCGTAGGAGCAGGACAAGTCGTTGCAGGACGGTATCGGCTCAACAACCGTCGAGCGCGAATCGACGATATAGATGTATGGGCCGCCACCGATGACACCCTAGGACGAGAAGTCGAAGTCACTGTCCTTCCAACTTCGCATCCTCATGCCCAAGAAATCGTCAAAGCAGCACGCAATTCAGCCGCAATTGCCGATCACCGACTTGTGCGCGTACTTGATGTTGGTTCCGATATCCGCATGAGCTGGGTCGTCGAAGAATCTCTCGCAGACACGCGTACCCTAGCCCAGCTTCTAGAAACTGGTCCTCTCCCACCAGAAGAGGGACGTCGCATTGCCGGTGAAATCGCTACCGCACTCACCACAGCCGCACGCCGCAATGTTCACCATCTCCACCTCACCCCTCACGCTATTCGCATCACAGACAGCGGACTCGTAAAAATTGTGGGACTTGCAGTCGCTGACGCTATCGCTGGCGGAAACGAAAACATCAACACCGAGGATGCACAACGCACTGATGCTTGCGCCATCGTTGCCCTCATGTATGCAGCCATCACTGCACGGTGGCCTCTTCCCACTCCTATACGAGGACTTGACACAGCCCCCCGCGTCGGAACAGCAATCGCAGTGCCCTCTGAACTAGTGAGCGCAGTTCCCCCTGAAATCGATGCGGTCTGCCGAAGCACTCTCAACCACAATTCTGGCCCTGCAACTCCTGCTGAAGTCGCCGCGCAATTACGTCCTTGGTCCAGTGTTCGCGTCACTAAAGCTTCTCATTCCAAAAACACGGAAAAAACAACCGAAACCACACAAGACGAAACACCAGCTAACAAGAACACTGCCTCAATCACTACCCGCCTAAAAGACCGAAAAAACGAACGTATCGCTGCAGAACGACGTGACCTTGAAGAACGACGATCCGACCCTTCGTATCTAAACATCCGCGAAGCACTTGCGGTCAGCGCTGGAACCGACAACGAAAATGCCATCGCTCCAGGTTTTGCTGCACCTTCATACAAGGACGGAAAATATGCGCGCCCTATCGTCGCAGTAGTTTTAGCAGGAATACTCCTTGCCACAGCCGCAGCTATACCTGTACTCATTAACACGATTCCGGAATCCACTACTAGTGCAACACCAACGACACCTGCACCAGCGAAATCTGCAACTCCTAATCCTTCAGCTCCTCATACCGATAACCCAACTCCTATCGCTATCTCACATGTAAGATCTTTTGACCCCCAAGGCGACGGGGCAGAGAACGAAAATCAAACACATCGAGCAACTGATCAAAATACGTCATCTGAGTGGCATACCGAAGGATATGACTCCCCTGACATTATTGGTGGAAACAAACGCGGAGTGGGACTTGTACTTAAATTACAAGATCAGTCATCAATTAAAGGCATAAAAATTAACGGCCGCCAAGGTCAATCAATCACCGTATTAGCGAATAACTCAAGCTCTCTCGAAGGAGCCACGGAAATCGGGAAAGTAGAAAATACACCAAAAGGTGAAAGCGATATTCGTGCTAGCACCACTGGACCTGCCCAATACCTGATTGTGCTCCTCACCAAGTTGCCCCAAGGAGAAGACGGCCGATACCGCGGCAGCATCTCAGAAATCACGGTCTACTAGCACGCACGCTTCTCGGGGAACCCGGAACAAAGCCTGTACGTCCTTCATTTGAAACCGATCGGGGAGAATCCCCAGACTTGCCACCACCGGGAGGAGGACGGAATGAGGCATAACCACCCCGAAGACGAGGAAATCCGCCGACTTCTGGCGTCAGCGCACACGCCTCAAACGCCCACAGGCCTCACCGAACGTCTAAAAAAAGCTGTTTCACAGGAACAGCTACCCGCAGAAAATCGAAAAATCCCACCACCACCTATTCCTAACCGTTTGCACGGCAGATCTAGATTACCGGTCCCTCTCCTGGTGAGCTTTTCACTAATACTTGCAGCTACCGGAACAACTCTGCTTGTCACTGCGGGTATGACTCAGTTAGATACTCAAAGCCGCATGACCACAACGCTCGCACAAGAAGGCATTCCGCTCACCGAGCGCTCTGAACCCATTCCGGAACCTTCCAAAGCTGTGGCTGCGCTATCTGCACCTCATAACTCTCCACCTGTCGAAACTCCTCGGCCAACCCCAACAAAAGATACTCAAATCCTTTCGAGACAAATACTTAACTGCCTCAGACATCTTCGTATTGACGTTAATGAAGTTGAGCAGGTAGAAATCGCACCATACAACGGCATCACGGCTGCTTTTGTCACCACAAATACCCAAGGACAACGACGCCTACGCGTGATCGATCCAGCATGCCCTGTTTTCAGCAGTCCTGTCCTCTCGGAAGAGGAAACAACAGCAGACCCTCTTTCCAACGGTAAGAACGCCGCATCTAACAGACGTTCGGAATAGGTCTCCCCTCACGATCGTTGAGCGGATACATAACTTTTCCAACGCAGTGTAAGTATTCAACAGACCAAACGCTGATTAGCCATACTTCTATTCGAGAGGACTTCCATGAGCGAGGACATCCACAACGTCTTGATTGTTGGTTCCGGACCTGCAGGCTACACCGCAGCCATATACGCAGCGCGTGCCAATCTTTCTCCTGTAGTCATCACAGGATCAGTTGCAGCCGGCGGCGCTCTTATGAATACCACTGAGGTAGAGAATTTTCCAGGTTTTCCCGATGGGATACTGGGGCCTGATCTCATGGAAAAAATGCAGAAACAAGCAGAACATTTCGGAGCAGAACTCATCATCGATGATGTAGTCTCTCTTGATCTATCCGGCGACGTAAAAACCGCTATAGATGGAAGCGGTAACTCATACCATGCTCGCTCTGTGATTCTTGCTATGGGCTCTGCATACCGCGAGCTCCACGTTCCTGGTGAGAAAGAGCTCTCAGGAAAAGGTGTTTCTTGGTGCGCCACCTGTGACGGCTTCTTCTTCCGTGATCAAGACATCGTGGTAATCGGTGGCGGTGACTCAGCACTTGAAGAAGCAACCTTTCTTACAAAATTTGCTAAGTCAGTCAAAGTAGTACACCGACGCGATCAGCTCAGGGGAAGTGCCATCATGGCGCAACGCGCCATGAATAACCCGAAAATTGAATTCCTCTGGAACTCTGCAGTTACATCAATTAACGGAGTCGATAAAGTCGAATCTATTACTCTCAGAGATACAGTAACTGGAGCGACCCGCGAGGTAGAAACTCGCGCTGTTTTTGTAGCTATTGGCCACGACCCCCGTAACGAACTCGTCCGTGACGCTGTTGAGATCGATGAGGGAGGATATGTGTTAACGCAAGGTCGGAGCAGTGTCACTAATATTCCTGGCGTTTTCGCCTGTGGTGACCTTGTAGACCACACTTATCGACAGGCAATTACAGCTGCAGGTAGTGGATGCGCAGCTGCACTTGACGCAGAACGTTATCTGGAAACTATCTGATCTCATACATGAGACCTATCAGTCGTAAGTAAGTGATAACGCTTTAGTCCGACCCTCAGTCAGTTAATCAACCAGGAGATTTCATGGCAGCTATTAAAGAGACCAGTGATGCTGATTTCGAGGCTGACGTTCTCAAGAATGAAAAAACCGTTCTTGTCGATTTTTGGGCACCATGGTGCGGCCCTTGCCGTGCTGTAGCTCCAATTCTCGAAGAAATCGCAGCCGAAAATGTTGGTTCGATCGAAATTATCAAACTCAACACTGACGAGAACCCGAAAACTGCAGCCAAGTACGGAATCGTAAGTATTCCTACGATGAATGTCTTCCAGGGCGGGGAAATTGTGAAAACAATCGTTGGAGCCCACCCGAAGCCAAAGTTGCTCCGTGAAATCGCAGACTTCATTGCCTGATGACAAGGGTGGGTGTTGTTTCATATGAAACAACACCCACCCTTGTCATCTTTCATGCCTCCTGGAGAGACTCGCACTCTTCAACTAAACAGGTGGAGTCAATTGCCTTCAGGATTCGGTCTAAGTCCTCTCGGCCAGCAAACTCAACCGTTAGTTTCCCTTTTTTTCTCCCCATGTTGATGGTCACATGAGTATCAAGGCGATCAGTAAGTCTTGCTGCCAAATCTTCATATCCCTGATTATGTTGAGAACTGCGCAGACGACGAGGTTTGCTACTAGCATTATTTGCCGAAACAGCAACGATTTCTTCTACTGTTCGTACAGATAGACCTTCTGCCACTATTCGCTGAGCTAAACGCTCTATCGCTGCTGCATCTGAAAGACCTAACAAGGCACGAGCATGGCCCGCAGTTAAAACACCCGCTGCTACACGCCGAGCAACAAGAGGCGGAAGCCTCAGAAGCCGCAATGTATTACTGATCTGAGGGCGTGATCGAGCCACGCGATCTGCGAGTTCATCGTGGGTACAACCAAAATCATCAAGGAGTTGCTGATAGGCAGCGGCTTCTTCCAAAGGATTGAGCTGAACTCGATGCAAGTTTTCCAAAAGCGCATCACGCAGCATTGCGTCATCGGGGGTGCTTTTGATGATTGCAGGCACTGATTTCAGCCCCGCTAAACGGGAAGCGCGCCAACGCCTCTCACCCATAATTAGCTCATATCCAGACTCAATTTCTGGACTATGCCTAACAACAATTGGCTGGAGTATCCCAATTTCTTTGATGCTGGCAACAAGTTCATCTAGCTCTTGCTCATCAAAAACTGTTCGAGGTTGCTTCGAATTCGGGTGAATTGCATCTATATCGATCTGAGCAAGCTCGATCCCTGGAACAGGAGATAAGTCATCGTTCACCGTGACCCGCTCCTGGGACTCATTGGAAACTACGGCTACTTCGTCTTCAGATTCGAGATGAATTTTGCTTAGTTTGGTTTCCCGTGAAACATCAGAGTTACTTTGAGCTGCATCAGATCCCGAAGAACTGATAGTGCCTCCTGTATGCCCTACACTCTCGAAAGCTTTATCTAAAGCAGCACGACGCCCTTGACCACCTGCAGGAGCAATCGACTTATTTTTTTGTCCAGATGTAGCTGCTGATGAAGAAGCAGATTCTCGTGCGCGTCGAGTAACATCACTTTCAAAGAATAAATCTGCTGGCCTGATTTGCGCTGTAGGAACTGACTCAGTCTTGGGCCTTGCACTTCGTGGTTTAGCTGCAAGTGATTCTCGCGGGACATCAGTGGGAATCAAAGCCCCCAACCCTCTCCCTAAACCACGCTGCCGATCACTACTCATACGTTCTTCCTCCTCGTCATGCTCACTACTAGCTAATAGCAGTTTCGCTAAACCCGCCGCTATATATGTTTCCCGTGAAACATTACTTACGATCGGCAACTCGGATCGCGTTCAACAAACTCTCGAGCAGCACCTAGATACGCTAAGGATCCCGTACTCATCGGATCGTAAGTCAAAACAGTTTCACCATGGCTTGGAGCTTCAGATATCCGAACAGACCGAGGCACCATCGCATTGAGTACCTGATCTGGGAAAACTGAGCGAACCTCTTCTGCTACCTGCGATGAAAGCTTGGTACGCCCGTCATACATGGTGAGCAAAATCGTCGAAATATGAAGCACGGGGTTGAGGTGCCGCCGGATCATGTCGATATTGCGGATCAACATCGACAAACCTTCCAAAGCGTAGTACTCACACTGAATCGGAATAAGCACTTCGCGAGCAGCCACAAAAGCGTTAAGCGTGAGCAATCCCAAGCTTGGAGGACAATCGATGATCACATAATCGACTGGATCTCCGTCCTTATTTTTTTGCACGAGGTAAGACTCGATCGCTCTTTGTAGTCGCGTTTCACGTGCAACGAACGAAACTAGTTCTATCTCAGCACCAGCTAACTCAATCGTGGCAGGCACGCACGTTAATCCTTGGGTTAATGCAGAAGGTCGCTCAACATCAATCAGCGAAGCGTCTTCGATCAGAACATCATAGATACTGTCCACATCTGAGGAATGCTCGATTCCTAGTGCGGTGCTTGCATTGCCTTGTGGGTCTGAATCTATAAGTAGTACTCGTTGCCCGCCAAGCGCTAGAGCTGTTGCAAGATTGACTGCTGTGGTTGTTTTCCCAACGCCTCCTTTTTGATTTGCGATAGTGATGATCCTGGTATGAGCAGGTTTCTTCCAGGGGGATCCTTTAGGTCGAATCAACCGCCGCTTCGGCTGAGAGATGGCTCCATCTAGTACTGATTCATCTGATGACTTCTCGCCTAAGGGGTCAGCATGATCTTTCGCTGCCAGTGCCGGTGATTCCTGGGGCACGGCTCCTCCTTGTCTTAACGTCAATGCGTTTCACGTGAAACTGAGCTCTGCCACGAGAGTTTCACGTGAAACATGCATAGAACGATGCCTTCAAGGACCTACGCTACCCTCAGAGCTGGCTCTGGTGGCATGACGACATGGCGATTGTGAAACAGAGAGACTCTGGGCACCAAAAAACCTCTCGACTCACCTAGGCGAGCCGAGAGGTTTACTGAGAAGCTACTACTTTTGAGATTTGCGGCTATGGTGCGGCTTTTTCTTTCCAGAAGTTTTCATTCGAATATTTCTCTTCTGGACAGAGGTAAAACGAATACGTACAAGCGTCGTGGGATCTTCTAAAGTTCCTTCTCCAAGAAGCTCCACTCTGCTATCACAGCCACCAGAACTAGCTATTTGCTGACGATCCTCTTCTAGTTCACGGTAAGCAGATGTACCTTTAAGAGCAACCAGTTCGCCTCCCGGACTCAGTAGGGGAGCAGCCCACATTGCCAGTTTTGCAAGACGAGCGACTGCCCGTGCAGTTACGACAGGAACAGCGAGCTGGCCAGCTAAAGCCTCGGCACGCGCATGATGAATTACCACATTTGTAAGCCCCAGGTCCTCAACAGCAGATGAAAGCCATGTTACGCGTCGCGCAAGTGGCTCAATCAGATGTAGTTGCAGGTCAGGTCGCGCAATAGCTAAAGCTAATCCTGGCAGCCCAGCACCGGAGCCAATATCTGCCACGGCGACACCGGGTTCCAGCACATCTTGCACAATTGCACAATTTAGAATGTGCCTACTCCACAATCGTGGAACTTCGCGAGGACCTATTAGTCCGTGAGTCACTCCCGTTGTAGCTAATAATTCTGAAAACTTTACAGCTATATCTAGACGATCTTTATAGATCAGATAAGCAACGCTGGGAGGAGGGGAAAGTTCAGAGGAAAACGAATTATCCACGGTTGGTTGATCCATCGTTAAGAAGGCGAATGATGGCAGTGGCCGCGCTTAGCTGCCACTGCCATCAGAGAAGGTGTGATTAAACCAAAGGAAGTACAACAACGAAACGGTGAGGCTCACTGCCTTCGGATTCTGATTCGAGTCCTGCGCGAAGAACTTCGTCGTGAACTACTTTACGTTCAAATGCGGACATAGGTTCGAGTGATCGAGCCTCACCGTATTTTTTTACCTCAGCGATCACTTTTCGCGCAGTAGATATAACTGCTTCGCGCCTCTCAGCACGGTGGCCAGCTACATCAAGCATTACCCGGCTACGCTCACCAGTTTCAGCCTGCACTGCCATACGAGTGAGTTCTTGCAATGCTTCGAGAACTTTGCCGTCTTGCCCGACTAAACGACGTGGTACTCGACCGTCTTCTGAGTCTACGATGGCAACTGAAGCTCGGTCGCCATCGACGTCTACATCAATGTCACCGTCCAGGTCTGCAATATCGAGTAAACGCTCGAGGAAGTCTGCCGCGATTTCACCTTCACGCTCTAGCTCCTCTGTGCGGCTAGCACTAATTCCCTCGCTCATGCTGTCCCTCCAATGAATAGGCAGTTCTATCCGCTGCCAGATCGATTATGTATAGCCTGGCCGCGCAAAGCGCGGGAATACGAGTTATTTTCGTCGCGAACGGCTGGTCCTACGAGGCTGCTGACGCTGACCACCCTGTCGAAGCTTGTCCTCTACAGGACTATCGCGATACTCATCTACACTGTTTGAGGCATCTGTGTTGTTTTTGAACCACGAACGTTTTTTCTCTGATGCAATACTTTTTTCTACTGTATCCATGCGATTTTCTACCGGCAGCTTTCCTTGACGCCGGCGCCGTTCTTGGAATGCTTTTTCTGCTTCCGATCCAGGAGTTGGCATCCGGCGAATCACCCAAAACTGCTGCCCCATTGACCAGACATTCGTGGTGAACCAGTAGATAAGAACACCTACGGGGAAATTGACACCTGTAACCGCAAAAATCAATGGGAAAACATACAACATTACTTTTTGTTGCCGAGCCATCGGATTGTCAAGTGCCGAAGCAGGCATGTTTTTCATCGTCAGCTGATGCTGCGTGATAAATGTAGTGGCTGACATTAACAGAATCAGCACAATTGTGAGGATTTTGGCCTCAATGGAATGAGAGGTCATAAATGTAGCTGACAGCGGGGCCCCGAAAAGAGTCGATGCGTCTGCTTGACCTGCCAACTGCGGGTTCAACGGCCCTGCGGACAAACGTTGCCCATAAGCAACTCGACCAAGGTTGTTCAAAACGCTAAACAACGCAAAGAAGAAAGGCATTTGAACAAGAATTGGCAGGCAAGATGCGAAAGGGTTGGTCCCTGTTCGTCGATACAGATCCATTGTTTCTTCGGACATTCGCTGCCGAGATTCTGGATCAGTTTTTCCCTTGTATTTTGCTTGAATCTTTTGCATCTCAGGCTGAATGAGCTGCAGGCGACGTGACGACTGAATTTGTTTAAAAAACAAGGGCATCAACAGGACGCGGATGACAATAACCAACCCACCGATGGATAGCGCCCACGTCCACCCTGACTCTGCAGGCATTCCAACCCACGAGAAGAGACTGTGGAAAGTAACCAGCACCCACTCGACAAACCATTCAAGTGGAAGCATCAGCGTCTCGAAAAAGGACCTCTCCATATTTTCCTCTACGGTCTCTTCGTTCCGTCTTCGGGTATCTCTACAGATCAGATATGACCGAAGTTTATTGTCAAAGTTTCAGCACCTGTCGGTGGTGTCTGAGATAGTTCCATTCTGACGCACCGAGCGTCTTTTAGCGTCTCGCGCAGGTACATGATCAACGCCACCTGGATTCCAGGGATGACAACGCCCCAAACGTCTGATCCCCAACCCAAGTCCCCTGACCACACCAAAACGCTGAATAGACACAAGCATGTACGTGGAACAACTGGGATAGAAACGGCATCTAGGGGGTATCAGGGGAGATATAAACAGCTGATACCCCCGAATCGCCCATAAAAACGGCTTAGCTAGCATGCCACGTAAGCGATCGGCTAGTAGGGGGCTCACACAGATCAACCCATCACGGATTTTTCGTGACCTACTGAAACTTCATTCAAGTCTTTCATCACCCTAGTGAGAAGACGTTCTAGCTCAGTATCAAGGCGTAGAAAGTCTACTTGCGCAGACGCGGGATTAGCTCGAACGACGAGGTCGACACCTTGGGGAAAAGAAGAAATACGTGCACGCAAAGAATGGCGTAGACGGCGCTTGACTCTGTTTCTCACAACAGCAATGCCCACCGCTTTCGACACAACGAAGCCGACCCGCGGGGGTCGGCTTCGTCTGCCCTCAGGCTGAGCAACATGAATAACAAGCAGTTTTCCACCTGCTCTCTTGCCTTTGACCGCTACATGAAAATCTGCAGGTTCACGTAGGCGGTTACATGCGGAGAGCACGATCCTGCCCGGAAAATTCAGGCGGAAATGCTGGCGCGGCCTTTACGGCGACGGCAGGCAAGAATGGCGCGGCCAGCACGGGTGGCCATACGACTGCGGAAGCCGTGCTTTTTAGCGCGACGACGGTTGTTGGGCTGAAAAGTGCGCTTGCTCACGTTGAACTCCGTTGGGTCTCGTCGACGAGTCGGTTAAGTCGGCTCGACCATGACGCGACGCAAATCTCGAACGATTGAGAAAGCCTCGCCGCCGACGGTCGGGATCGAAGGTCCGTCTCCAGTCTCATTAATCACTACGCGCGCGAGAAACTGATGACTTCTACACACGTTACGTCTTGACTACCACAGCTTGGAGACGGGCACACGAAACCGCCCGTCGAAACCGACTGACACACCACGTTACGTGAAATAGGAAATAGAGGTCAAACTTGCTGGGCTAACTTACTCGAACCACAGCGAATACAGCTACCTCATCGGGCAGTTCATCAGCAGCCGATGAGTTCGTGCTTTGAACGCAAACCTGTCCGCCGACCCGATTGGCAGATTCTACTTACGGCTAACCAGCACGACTCGCTGTCTATTTTCCACCGACCAAGTGACCCGAAAACCTCAGCGTTAGAGATTCCCACAGGGCTTCCACATCCAAACACTGACCTTAAAAATTTGCCAAACACCTACCTGATCAGCAGTTTTCGTGACTTTAATTCACTTGGTCAATGATCTAGCGCTAGCAGCCTGTGGATATCCCGTATCCTGTACCCCCAGGCTGTTTCCACAGCTGTGGAAACAGCCTGGGGGCTCTGTAACCTGCATGTTTCAATAAAAATTCTCTAGAAAGTTGACGCTCTGCGCGGGCAAGTACACACAGGGTTTCCCACAAGATGCTCGCGCAGTGGACGCCTAACGCGTCCTAGGACTTACCGCCGCATTACACACTCAGCAGGAGGGCACAACGTGTCGGAAAAACAAAGCGACACCAGCCGGATCTGGACGGCGACGCTGCACTCTCTGCAGGAGGCAGGCATCCCTGCTCCGCAACGAGCTTTCGTCGCACAATGTGCGCTGGTTGGAATTCTCGACTCAACCGCAATCATTGCCGTACCTGATGAATTCACTAAAGACATTGTGGAGACACGCGTTCGCGAGTCTCTTACGGAGTCTCTAGCGCGGGAAACTGGTCGCGATATCCGCCTCGCGGTAACAGTAGATTCCTCTATTCGTGGAACTATCGAGGAATCGAGTCAGCCAACTCTTGATATGTACAGCGAAAGTGACAGCTGGAAAATCGAAGATAACCATCCCTCGAATAAGCCCAGCGGAGAAAATTCACTTCCTGCAACTTCTGCTGCTGCTCAAGAACGCTTCGGGGGAGTGGCAGATACTGTTTCCACAGAAACTGCTCATCATGATTCTGGACCAGACAGGCCACGTAAACCAGCAGGAAGTAGCACCAAGAATCAAACAACAAACGATTCAGGTGGCGATCACCTCAATCCTAAATACACCTTCGATACATTCGTGATTGGGTCTAGTAACCGTTTTGCCCATGCAGCCGCTGTGGCTGTCGCTGAGGCCCCCGCTCGAGCTTACAACCCGCTTTTCATCTATGGTGATTCAGGCCTAGGCAAGACACACCTACTGCATGCGATAGGCCACTACGCGCAGAATCTCTATCCTAAGGTTCGAGTTAAATATGTGAACTCTGAAGAATTCACAAATGATTTCATCAACTCAATCCGCGATGATCGCGCTAGCAGCTTTCAACGCCGCTATCGCGAAACTGACATTCTACTTATTGATGACATTCAGTTCCTGTCAGGAAAAATGCAGACTCAGGAAGAATTTTTCCACACTTTTAACACTTTACATAATGCCAATAAGCAAGTAGTCATTACTTCTGATGTTCCACCAAAGCAGCTCTCTGGCTTCGAAGAACGCATGCGGTCTCGATTCGAAATGGGTCTACTTACTGACGTCCAGCCGCCAGATTTAGAAACACGAATCGCAATTCTTTCGAAAAAAGCACGTCAGGAACAACTAAAAGTTCCTGACGAAGTTCTTGAATTCATTGCGAGTCGGATATCTAGCAATATTCGTGAACTAGAGGGAGCACTCATACGCGTAACTGCTTTCGCGAGTTTAAATAGGCAAGAAGTAGATCTAGGGCTCGCCGAAATTGTTTTGCGTGATCTCATGCCCGATCAGCAAATCAGTCAGATCACAGCTGCGACAATCATGGCGCAAACAGCTGGGTACTTTGACCTCACTATTGACGACCTGTGTAGCGCCTCTAGATCACGCACTCTCGTCAATGCTCGTCAGATTGCTATGTACCTATGCCGTGAACTGACTGAGCTCTCCCTACCCAAAATTGGCCAACAGTTCGGTGGACGTGATCACACAACTGTCATGCATGCAGACAAGAAGATCCGGCAGCTCATGGCGGAGCGACGCTCTGTCTATAACCAGGTAACAGAACTAACCACGCGCATACGGTCTCAACAGTCCACTTAGGCTCCCTAGTTTCACCTGTGAGGGGTGGAGAGCTGACATCAGCTCTCCACCCCTCACCTTGCCCTGCTGGCTCATAGGCAGCGACACGCGCGAAAACAGATACCACCACACTGACTCTTCAAATATTTTTCATCCTTTTTGGGTCGAATTTTAGGCATTGAAGGCTCGCTACCTCCTGCTGTGAGGAGCCCTTTCCAGTTTGCCCACATACTTGTGTATAAGTCATGAAAGTAATCGTTTTCATATTCCACTGTGGAACTAACTACCCCTTGACCTGCCTCGTTGCATCCACAGCTGGGGACAAGATTGGGGATATCTTGTGAAGATTTTCTACTTCTCCCTGTGGATAAAACAGTGGGTAACTCTGGGGAGAAGTGCGTATTGCATGAGGAAAGATAGATACAAGACTGTGGATGCACTGTGGATGCGGTGAGAGTTTCCACAGAGGCTTATAGCTCATCCACTAAAAATCCACAGATGAAATCCCCAACCCCTAAGGGCTCTTGAGCTGGCAATATAGAAGAAATCCACAGAATCCACAGGACCTATTAAGACGATGAATCTATATCTCTAGTTATGCGCGACTACGTACGGAAGCGCATCAAGGCAGGTGTCCCGGTTAGGTCAGATCCCAAGATTTGGGTCACTTTGTGAGAGGAGAGGACTCCAAGGTGGTTAGCATCGGTGTGTCAAACCGTTTCGAGCCGAAAGCCTGAAACCGAAACGATCATGGCCACCGAAGTGGATTCATTGAGTGGCCCCACCACGCGCTGTGTTGAGTTTGAGGAGCGGTGACTGTGAGATTCCGTGTGGAGCGCGACGTGCTGACTGAGGCAGTCACTTGGGTAGCTCGTGGCCTGCCTAATCGTCCACCTACGCCGGTTCTAGCCGGAATTCTTCTCGAAGCTGACGCTGACGGGTCATTGACTTTATCTGCGTTCGATTACGAAGTTTCCGCACGTATAACTGTTGAGGCAGATGTCCATGAACCGGGCCGAGCATTAGTTTTAGGACGAATGCTTTCAGATATTTCAAAAACACTTCCAGGCAAACCCGTCGATGTGACTACTGACGGAAATAAAGTTTCTGTCGCTTGCGGATCCAGTCGTTTTTCCTTGCTAAAAATGCCCGTGGAAGAATATCCCACGCTCCCGGTATCTCCTGAGCCGAGCGGTCACATTCCGGGTGATGTATTCACGCATGCAGTAGCCCAGGTCAGCGTTGCTGCTGATCGTTCAGATACGCTTCCCATTCTTACGGGTGTTCGCATGGAGGTCGACGGTGAACGCATGACACTGTTGGCTACAGACCGTTATCGATTGGCCATGCGTGAGCTGACTTGGCGTCCTGATGATGAGGACATTAACGCTGTTGTTCTTGTTCCTGCTCGAACGCTTTCCGACACAGCGAAATCTCTGGGGCCATCTGGTTCGGTTTCGGTCGCCCTCGGGGAAGCAGCTGGAGGTGACGGCCTTATTGGCTTTGATGCAGGGCAACGTCGCACAACTAGTCGCCTTCTCGATGGTGACTATCCCAAAGTTTCAGCGATTTTCCCTAACAGTGTCGATACGGAAGCAATTGTGGATACTCAAGTGCTTATCGAAGCTGTCAAGCGCGTCTCCATTGTCGCAGAACGAAACACGCCAGTTCGTCTTCGGTTCGTTGATGGACAAGTAAGCATCGACGCGGGGACGGGAGAGGATGCACAGGCTAGCGAAGCGGTTGAGTGCCAGTTAGTTGGTCCTGACATCGAAATTGCCTTCAATCCGACCTACCTTATTGATGGACTTAACGCTGTTTCGTCTCCTTTTACCAGACTTGCTTTCACCCAGCCTGGTAAGCCAGCAGTTCTCAGTGGTCAAAAAGAAGCAGATGGCGACTGCGACTCTTCGTATCGCTATGTTCTCATGCCAGTGCGGTTTACTAACTAATTTTTATTAAATGGTGGGGAGGGGATCCCTCCCCACCATTTAACTTTTATCACAATAATCCGATAGTAAAACTCATAAGAAAGTGGATTATGCACGTCACACATCTATGGGTTGCAGACTTTCGAAACTACATCTCTACAGATGTTTCCCTCAAGCCAGGAGTCACATTTCTTGTTGGCCCCAATGGTCAAGGTAAAACAAACCTAGTCGAAGCTATCGGATACCTCGCAACTCTGCGGTCACATAGGGTGGCTAGTGATGCTCCACTTGTTCGAGTCGGTGCAGATCATAGTGTCATTAGGGCAGCTGTTAGTAGAAGAGGGCGCAGTACCACTGTCGAGGTTGATATTATTCCTGGGCGCGCAAATAAAGTGGGGATTAATAGGACTCAAATGTCGCGCCCCAGGGATATTCTGGGAATTATTAGGACCGTTTTATTTGCCCCAGAGGATCTATCACTTATTAAAGGCGACCCGTCTGGAAGACGTGATTTTCTTGATGCGCTTCTTGTTGCACGGCAGCCTAAATGGGCGTTAGTTCAAGGAGACTACGCTCGAGCTTTGAAGCAGCGCAATGCTTTATTGAAGAAAGCTTTAAGTCCTGGTGGAGGTGACAAAAAAAATAGCTACGCAAAAGATCCGTATTTTGAGTCAACATTATCTATCTGGGATGATCAGCTTGCAGGGTTAGGTGGGCGACTAATGTATGCGCGCCTCAGGCTTCTTCATGACCTCTCTCCCCGATTAAAGGACGCTTATTCTTCAGTTTCTGAAGACAAGACAGGAAACTTTTTTGCGCATGCTAGGTATCGAACAAGTCTTGACCCGGAGTGCTCTCTCAAAGTTTCTTCTCTCATTAATTCTAACGAGACTCCTGATATAGAAGATTTACAACAAGCTCTTTTTGATTCCTTGCAGGGATCTCGTCAAGCTGAGTTCGCTCGAGGAATAACTCTGTTTGGGCCACATCGAGATGAAATAGAGCTTTCTCTTGGGGAGATGCCGGCAAAAGGATATGCCTCGCACGGAGAAACTTGGTCTTTTGCTCTCGCATTGAAACTTGCTTCGTATCATCTTCTTCGCCATGACCTCGGGGAAGATCCTGTTCTGATTCTTGATGATGTTTTTGCTGAGCTTGACGCTCGTCGTCGTGCACGTTTAGCAGAGCTGATCGAAGATGCTGAACAAGTTTTAATTACCGCTGCAGTAGAGGAAGATCTTCCTCCTCTACTTCAAGGAAAGACGCTTAATATTCTCGCTGGAAATGTGCGAGATGAGTGAGAAAAAATATTTTCGTCAAGTTTCATCTTTCAGAGATGTAGGCGCATATCAACATGCGCCTACATCTCCTTCATCCGATTTATCTGAAGACTCCGCGATGCGCGATGATGCCGCGCGTGCAGCTCTGGCCCGCGCACGAAATACAGCCCGTGAAGCAGGACTTCGGCCAGGCATGCTTCCACGGAAACGTCGAAGAAAAAACAGCGAGCCACTAACCAGCTCTGCTGGCCCCGATCGACGAGATCCACAGCTTCTCGGTGATGAACTCGGCCGATTAGTAGAAGCACGCGGATGGCGCAAAGATGTCTCTGCAGCGTCAGTTATGGGGAGCTGGCCAGCGGTAGCTGGACTCGATATTGCTCGACATTCAGTACCGGTGAGTTTTGAAGAAGGAATTTTGGTAGTGCGCGCTGAATCAACAGCGTGGGCCACCCAGCTGACCTACATGATTCCGCAACTGCAGGCCCGCATCGATGACGCGATAGGTAACGGGGTAGTCACCAATATTCGGGTAACAGGGCCTAGCGCACCGTCCTGGAAACGAGGACCAAGGCGTAGTCGGGGGCCAGGGCCTCGAGATACTTACGGCTAGTCGAAAAGGCATGTCATCCCATAAAGTCCCCACACAAAAACCCAGTAAAGCGACCTGAGCCGATCTCTGCTCCGCAAAGAGCTTCTACATACCCACCCACATGTCTCGGGTTCCAATGCGACTCAAGGGCTTGAGGGAAGCCCCATTGCGATATTCACTGTGGAGTGAAGGTAGACTGAATACCCGACCATGTATGAGAAGGCAGCATTCATGCGTGCTTCTCCGTGGTCAGCTGTTCTGATCCCGCGCCCCAGCGGCCTGCGTACCGAGGAGTCCTGTGACCGACTCGAGCTCTGAACCCGTGACCGGTGCAGAGGCGTTGCCTGCATCTGAAAACACATCCATTGCCTACGATGCCAGCGCCATCACCGTTCTGGAAGGCCTGGAAGCGGTTCGTAAACGCCCCGGCATGTACATCGGATCTACAGGCGAGCGAGGATTGCACCACCTCATCTGGGAGATCGTCGATAACTGCGTAGACGAAGCTCTCGCCGGATATGCCACTCGCGTAGACGTGACACTGCTGAACGATGGAGGCGTACGAGTCCAAGATGATGGGCGAGGCATCCCCACTGATATCCACCCTGTGGAGAAAGTCTCTGCTGTCGAACTTGTGCTTACCCAGCTGCACGCAGGCGGAAAATTCGGTGGAGGAGGCTACAAAGTCTCTGGCGGCCTTCATGGTGTGGGGTCCTCTGTTGTCAACGCTCTGTCCACCCGCCTAGAAGCCGAAGTTCGACAAAAAGGCCACGTTTACCGCATGGCCTTCGAACATGGAGTCCCCACCGGGCCGCTGCAGGAAATGGAAGAGATACCGGCAGAAGAAACCGGAACGACGATCACTTTCTGGGCTGACCCGTCGATCTTCGAAACCACAACCTACGATCTCGAAACCGTCCGTGCTCGATTTCAGCAGATGGCATTCCTTAACAAAGGGCTGACGATCTCTGTTACTGATGAGCGCCGTCCAGAGCACGACGAATCAGTGGTCGACGATGCTGTAGACGAAGCTGACCTCTCCATCCCCAAGGATGCTGAGGGCAGTGACGAACTCACAGAAAGCGTGTGGAAACCAGTCGTCATCACCTATCGCTACGACGGTGGACTCGTTGACTACGTCCAGCACTTGAACTCCAGTAAGCGCAGCGAGACAGTGCATGAACAAATCGTCGATTTCAACCGTGAAGATTCAGAGCGGTCCATGTCTGTTGAAATCGCTTTGCAGTGGACAACGGCCTACTCCGAGTCGGTGCACACCTACGCAAATGCGATCAACACTCATGAAGGCGGAACGCACGAGGAAGGGTTCCGATCTGCGCTGACCAACCTGGTCAACAGGTTCGCGCGGGCTCAGAACCTCCTGAAAGACAAAGACGACAACCTCACCGGTGAAGATGTACGTGAAGGCCTTACCGCAGTCGTCTCTGTGAAACTAGGCGAACCCCAGTTTGAAGGACAAACAAAAACCAAGTTGGGTAACTCTGAAGTACGTGGTTTCGTGCAAGGAACCATGACAGAAGGCCTAGGTGATTGGTTTGAACGTCATCCAAACGAGGGGCGAGAGATTGTCAAGAAAGCAATTAATGCTGCACATGCTCGGCTAGCTGCGCGTAAAGCGCGGGAAGCAACACGGCGCAAAGGCCTGATGGAGTCCGGGGGACTGCCAGGAAAACTGCGTGACTGTCAATCAAAAGACCCATCCGTCAGTGAGATCTACATTGTTGAGGGAGATTCCGCCGGTGGATCTGCCAAAGATGGTCGCGATCCTTTTAATCAAGCGATTCTTCCTATTCGTGGAAAAATCCTCAATGTCGAAAAAGCTCGCATCGACCGCATCATGAGCAACATGGAGGTGCAAGCACTGATCTCCGCGTTTGGTACTGGTATCGGTGAAGACTTCGACCTGAAGAAAGCGCGTTATCACAAAATCGTGCTCATGGCCGATGCCGACGTGGACGGCATGCACATTCGCACGTTGCTATTAACACTGTTGTTCCGGTTTATGCGCCCGCTCATCGAGGCCGGATACGTATACCTAGCCCAGCCTCCGTTGTATCGGCTCAAATGGATCAACCATCCACACGAGTATGTGTTCTCCGATGAGGAACGAGACCGCCAGCTCCAAGCCGGTAAGAGCGCTGGTTGGAGGCTTCCCAAAGATGGCATCCAGCGGTACAAGGGTCTTGGAGAGATGAACTCCAGCGAGTTGTGGGACACCACGATGGACCCAGAGCACCGTGAGCTCCTCCAAGTCAATCTCGACGATGCGGCTGCTGCTGACGAAATCTTCTCCGTGCTTATGGGAGAAGACGTTGAGTCAAGACGTGACTTCATCCAGAGGAACGCGCGGGACGTTCGGTTCCTTGACGCGTAGCGATTACCGCAGGGGCAGAGGCAGAGATCGGCTCTCAACGTTGGTTTTCCGCTTCCACCCACAAATGTTAGTTGGTCTTTCCCGTTGGTGATCGTGTCGATCTCCGCCCGAACATGATTGTGAAGGATTTGTTGTGAGCGACGAACAGCCTCCTGGTGTCGATGTTGAGGCAGCTGGATCCGGCTACGACCGGGTCGCGCCAGTAGACCTAAACACCGAGATGCAGCGTAGCTACATCGAGTACGCGATGAGCGTGATCGTCAGCCGCGCACTGCCAGATGTACGAGATGGGTTCAAGCCAGTACATCGGCGGATTATTTACGCGATGTTTGATGGCGGGTACCGGCCTGACCGCGGTTACAACAAGTGTCAGCGTGTTGTCGGTGAAGTGATGGGGCAATACCACCCACACGGTGATTCGGCTATCTACGACGCATTGGCACGTTTGGCCCAGTCATGGGTGATGCGATATCCACTCATTGACGGTCAAGGAAACTTCGGTAACGCAGGTAACGACGGCCCTGCTGCCGCGCGATACACCGAATGCCGGATGGCTCCCTTGGCGATGGAGCTAGTTCGTGACATCCACGAAGATACAGTCGACTTCTCGCCGAACTATGACGGCAAGAATCAAGAGCCAGACATCTTGCCGGCACGAATTCCGAACCTACTGGTCAATGGGTCTAATGGAATTGCCGTGGGGATGGCTACCTTAATCCCTCCACATAACTTGCGTGAGGTTGCCGAAGCAGCCCAATGGGTGCTGGCACATCCTGACGCAACAAAAGAAGAACGTTTAGAAGCATGTATTTCCATTATTAAGGGACCAGATTTCCCCACGGCCGGTTTGATTATGGGGCGTCAAGGAATTGAAGACGCTTACCGCACAGGCCGAGGATCAATCATCATGCGGGCGCGCGTGCTGGTTGAAGAGATCCAAGGGCGTACATGCCTAGTGGTGACCGAGTTGCCATACATGGTTAACCCGGACACGTTGGCCACAAAGATCGCGGAGCTAGCTAAAGAAGGGCGTGTGTCGGGGATTGCCGACATTCGCGATGAGTCTTCCGGGCGTACCGGGCAACGTCTGGTGATCGTGTTGAAGCGAGATGCAGTTGCCAAAGTTGTACTGAACAACTTGTACAAGCACACGCAACTACAGACGAACTTCGGTGCAAACATGCTTGCACTCGTCGATGGTGTTCCGCGTACGCTGCCGATTTCAGCATTCGTTCGGCACTGGGTCGACCATCAGGTAGATGTCATCCTGCGCCGTACCAAGTACCGTCTGCGTAAGGCCGAGGAGCGTATGCACATTCTGCGTGCGCTGCTCAAAGCGTTGGACATGCTCGATGAGGTGATCGCTCTTATCCGACGTTCGTCCACACCTGATGAAGCCCGCACTGGCTTGATGGGGCTACTAAGCATTGATGAATTGCAAGCAAACGCGATTCTTGACATGCAGCTGCGTCGTTTGGCCGCCCTGGAACGGCAAAAAATCCTTGAAGAGCACGATGAACTCGCCGCCCTTATCAAGGATTACCAAGACATCATTGCCAAGCCTGAGCGGCAGCGGCAGATCGTCTCTGAGGAGCTGACCGAGACAGTCGAGAAATGGGGCGATGAACGTCGTTCGCAGATCATGCCCTACGACGGTGAAGTCTCGATGGAAGACCTCATTCCTGAAGAAAACGTCGTCGTCAACATCACCCGTGGTGGTTATGCCAAGCGCACACGAGTCGATGAGTACCGATCACAAAAACGTGGTGGTAAAGGGGTTCGCGGAGCAACCTTGCGAGGCGATGACATCGTTGAGCACTTCTTTGTGACGACAACGCATCATTGGATCTTGTTCTTCACTAACCTTGGCCGGGTATACCGGATCAAGGCGTATGAATTGCCTGAGGGTGCGCGGGATTCGAAGGGACAGCACGTTGCGAATCTGCTCGAGTTCCAGCCCGATGAACGTATTGCTGCTGTGCTGGCGATTCCGAACTATGAGGTAGCTCCGTATTTGGTTGTGGCTACACGTAAGGGGTTGATTAAGAAAACCTACTTGCGCGAGTACGACTCCCCCCGTTCAGGTGGCCTCATCGCCGTGAACCTACGCGATGGTGATGAGCTCATCGGGGTAACCGCTTTGCACGATGAAGATGACCTGTTGCTCGTTTCCCGCAAAGGCCAGTCTTTGCGGGTTAAGGGAGACAACAGCACTCTTCGTCCGATGGGTCGTGCCACTAGTGGTGTCACGGGTATGAAATTCCGTGCCGGAGATGAACTGCTAGCTATGTGTTTAGTTCCTGATGCCATGGATCCGGACGTATTTGTTGTGTTTGAGAACGGTATTGCTAAGCGCACACCTGCCTCCGACTATCCGGTGAAAGGTCGCGCGGGCCTAGGCGTCAAAGTTGCTTCGATGAGCGAACGGGCTGGCGACCTCGTTGGTGCGTTGACCGTTGGTGAAAATGAAGAAGTCATGGTCGTTATGGAAAAGGGCAAGGTCGTTCGCTCGCGTGTCGACGAGGTTCGACGCACTGGACGTAACACCATGGGTGTGCAGTTCGCGAAGCCGGATAAAAACGACGCCATCGTTGCGGTGGCGCGTAACCCCGAGCCCGCTGCCGAAGCCGATGTCGAAGCCATCGAGGACGGCGACACCACGGACAGCGCCGAAGCATTAGCGGCGATGCACGACCCGGCCCAGCCGAGGACCGACATCGGTACCGAAGGAGGAGAGAACTCCGAATCCGCTCATGCACAGGAGGCTGCTTCCACGATGCAGGACGATGACGGAGGTCAGGCATGAGCAATCCCAAGGGGCAAGCCAATGGGCCAGCCGCTGCACCGCGCACAATGACAGTAGGCGGTGTCCGGGTTGGTGCGCGCCCTGCAGGGCGTATAGGTCCTACGGCTGCGCCTGGGGATGCAGATCCACGGCGCGTCAAGCTCACGCTGGCGCGCGTGGATCCGATCTCTGTCATGCGGATCTCATTTTTGCTATCGGTGGCATTTGGGATTGCCATGGTCATCGTTGTGATTGCGCTGTGGCTAATGCTCAACAGCATGGGGGTGTTTGCAGAGATTAATGCTGCGGTAGAGAGCCTGCACTTGCAGCAAGGTGGAGAAGCAGACGCACGGTTTAACCTCGTTGAATTTCTCAGCCTCGGCCGGGTGCTCTCCTTGACGATCGTGTTTGGCGTGGTTGACGTGATTTTGTTGACAGCAATCGCGACCGTGGTGGCTTTCATCTACAACATGTGCGCTGCTTTGGTTGGTGGCGCGCAGGTGACTCTCGTCGATGACTGATGCGGCTCTGAGCTGGTTCTTTAGAGTCGATGGAAGTGGCGTACCTGTGTGGTTTGCAGCCGATTTGGGAACCGAGACAACATTCGGGTAATGTAAACGCTTGTTGAGGGCCTATAGCTCAGACGGTTAGAGCGCTTCCCTGATAAGGAAGAGGCCACAGGTTCAAGTCCTGTTAGGCCCACGATTCACGGCGGGGCAATTCCCACATCATGGAGTTGCCCTGCTTGTGTATCCGAGTGACTCAATCCGACTACCTTAAAGTGGTCCAGGATAAGCAAGAGGTGCACATGCATCGATACCTCGCACTAGTCGCAGCAGCTATCGGCGGTCTAGTAACGTGGAAGCATGTGCGCACTCGAAGCGCAGAAAACGCTATGTGGGACCAAGTAACCCACACAGTAAAAAAACACTCGTAAAATTAATGCAGAGCTGAAAAGCTCAACCAAGCGAAACTTCGCTTCGGGGCCTTGGCGCAATTGGTAGCGCACCTGCTTTGCAAGCAGGGGGTTAGGGGTTCGAGTCCCCTAGGCTCCACCGCCGCCCACCAGTAGCTGACAGATCAGCAGCTGGTGGGTGCTGCTTTTTCTCCGACGGTGTGAAGATGACCAAAGTCACTATGCATCCCAAACGCTCGGGAATGCCACCACAACTGCCTCCCATGCGCAGCCCCTTCACGTCCACGATGACACCATGTGCACATGGCCTCCGAAAAACCCACGCACATCGAAGAAATGGCTCGCTGGAGCATCACAGAAACCATTGCAGCCATCCGCGAGGGCCGCGCCACCGCCCGCCTCGTCACCGAAGCAGCTATAACCCGCATCGAACGAGCCAACCCTCACATCAACGCCGTCCACACCCTCCTACGAGAGCAAGCGCTCGCTGATGCTGAAGCCATCGACCCAAGCCTTCCTCTGGCCGGAGTGCCCACCCTCATCAAAGCCGAACACGACATCGAAGGCATCCCTACCACCCTCGGTGGCTACGGCAACAGCACACCTGCACAACACGACTCCGCTGTCGTATCACGACTCAGAGCAGCCGGCGCCATCATTCTCGGCACCACACATATGCCCGAATTCGGCCAATTCCCATGGACCGAAGGAGCCTCATTCGGCCACACCCGCAACCCCTGGAACCTCCACCACAGCACCGGCGGCTCCAGCGGAGGATCCGCAGCCGCAGTCGCAGCCGGATGTGTCCCCTTCGCCATCGGTAGCGACGGCGGCGGCTCCATCCGCATCCCAGCCTCCTGCTGCGGACTTATCGGCCTCAAACCCGTACGAGGGCGAGTCAGCACCTCCCCGTGGCCAGACCTATGGGGACGACTAGGAACCATCGGGCCACTCACTCGCACTGCTGCCGACACCGCGCTCGTCTACGACATCATTGCCGGCCCCAGCGAGCACGACGCCTTCCCGCTACCCCGCCCTTACAACACCTTCACCGACGCCGCCAACCAAGCCCCCCAGCGCCTACGCATCGCCTGGCTCACCAGCCCAGCCAATCCGCTCATCCACGTCGAGCGCCACATCGCAAAAACCGTTCACGACGTAGCCCGCACACTCGCCAAAGCAGGCCACACCATCACCCACCTCACTCAGCGATGGCCCAACGACCAACCTAACTACCTCATCGAATTCGCCCACGCCATCGCCCAAGAACGCAAACGCGTTGAACACCCCAACCGCCTCGAAACCCGTACCCGCCACACCGCTAATGCCGGGCGCCTCATCCCCCCGGCCCTGCTCAAACACGCCCACACCGTCGCCACCAAACTCGCCGCTGACATCGAAACACGCTTCGCTGAATACGACATCGTCATTACGCCCACCATCGCCACAGCACCCCCCAAACTCGGACAACTCGACACCACAGGCAGCTTCCACGCACTCATCCGCTCACTACCCATGGTCGCCTTCACTACCCTCGCCAACACCACCGGCCACGCCTCCCTATCCTTCCCAGCCAGCCACACCCCCGACGGACTCCCCATCGGCATCCAGCTCTACGCCCCTGGCGGCGACGAACAACGCCTGCTAACCCTCGCTGCCCAACTCGAACGCCTCCTACCCAACCGCCCCACCATCGCACCCACCCTCCCCTGAACAGCCATCACACCTGCCAAGAAGAAACCACCCCTTAAGAACACCCCAAACACCTCCCACACCCATCCACCAGTGAGAAGCTGACCCACATGCGCCGATTCGTCCAGAGCAAAAAACTCCAATCAGTCCGCTACGACGTCCGCGGCCCCATCCTTGTCGAAGCCGAACGACTCGAAGCCGAAGGACACAAAATCCTCAAGCTCAACATCGGCAATACCGCCCCCTTCGGATTCGAAGCCCCACCCGCCCTCACCAGCGCCATGATCCGCCACCTGGGCGAGGCCCAAGGCTACTCAGACAGCCGCGGCATCTACTCCGCCCGCACCGCAATCGCCCAGTTCTACCAAGCTGAAGGCCTCCACCACGTCGACGTCGACGACATCTTCATCGGCAACGGAGTCTCTGAACTCATCAGCATGGTCCTATCCGCTTTCATCGACGACGGCAACGAAATCCTCGTACCCGCACCCGACTACCCCCTATGGACAGGCGCAGTCTCCCTCGCCGGCGGAACCCCCGTCCACTATCTCGCCGACGAAAACAACAACTGGAACCCCGACCTGGCCGACATCGAATCCAAAATCACCCCCAATACCCAAGCCATCGTCCTCATCAACCCAAACAACCCCACCGGCGCCGTCTACAGCGCAGAAACCGTCAAAAACATCGTAGATATCGCCCGACGCCACGAACTGGCCATCTTCTCCGACGAAATCTACGAAAAAATCCTTTTCGACGACGCCACTCACCACCACACAGCCCACTATGCCGGCGACGACGTGCTTTGCCTCACCTTCTCAGGACTTTCCAAGGCCTACCGCGTCTGCGGATACCGTGCCGGATGGGTCATGATTTCCGGCCCCAAAGAACACGCCACCAACTTCATCGAAGGCCTCACCCTCCTGGCCAACATGCGCATGTGCGCCAACGTACCCGCCCAACACGCCATCCAATCAGCCCTAGGCGGATACCAATCCATCACCGAACTCATCAAACCCGGCGGGCGCTTCTACGAACAAGGAAAACTCGCCTCACGCCTACTCAACGAAATCCCCGGAGTGAGCTGCGTTGAACCCCGAGGTGCCCTCTACTGCTTCCCCCGCCTTGACCCAGACATCTACCCCATCGACAACGACGAAACTTTCGTCATCGACCTGCTCCGCTCCAAAAAAATCCTCGTCACCCACGGAACAGGCTTCAACTGGCCCCACCCCGACCACTTCCGCCTTACCTTCCTACCCGACGAAGAAACCCTTACTGACGCCATTGGCCGTATCAGCGAATACCTCGCCGCGCGGCGAGCCTGAACACACGTGAGGCGGGAGCCTGGAAACCCACGCCCCGCCTCACGCATCATCAAAATTAACTGTTTTTCGGGTTCTCCGGCGCTTCAGCCGAAGCATCATGCACCTGCTCAGGATTCGTTGGGGCCATGCCATCACCCGTCGGTGCTTGACCCAACGTGGAGATCTGTCCAGGCTTCGTCCCAGATGCGGCACCATCCGAAACACTCGAAGTACGACCACTAGTGGGCGCAGCATAAGGGTCAGTCAACGGACGCGCCCATGGGTCTTCATACTCAGCCTGACGCTGCTTCAACACGTAGTACGCCGCACCCGCAGCCGCAAGTACAACAGCAACACCCAGCACTCCACCAAAGCCAGCACACTTCTTTTTCACTGGAGTTGCTACCGCATCGCCACGCATCACAGCACGAGCACCAACGGCACGTTCGCGCCACACCTGAGGATCAACATCGCTGGCCTCTTCAAGCTGCGTTACGATCTCGCTCCACTTTGAACGCAAGTCACCAGCTCGCCCCTCGGCTTGACTGGCAACAGAATCCGCAGTGTCACGCGCAGCCACGCGAGCCTTTTCGAAACTCTCCTCAGCGCGCTGCGCCACGGAGGTCGCGGTATCCCGAGCCACATCGGCCGCGTCGCTTAGCTTCGGCTCGGCCGCTTCCCACAGACCAGCCAACGTGGGCACGGTCACCTTGAGCGACGGAATCTTGTACGTCTTCTTTTTCTTCGCCACCACTGGCCTCCTGTGCGTCAGTTGCGGATTTGTGTATTTACCATCCTGCCTGTAAAGCACTCAAAAGACAGTCCTAATAACTGCATTTCGCTCAACCCTAAAAGTTGCAACTGACCGCCAGCTGCACAAAAACGCACTATTTGCACCCTTAAGGGTGCAGCCATAGGCGAAATGTATCCCACCAACTCTTGTCGACCCGCTCCCGAGGGCATGGAAGGATGGACCCCATGAACGTCACACTTCACACGAACAAGGGCGACATCAACCTGACCCTGTTCCCCGACCACGCGCCCAAGACCGTAGAAAACTTCGTCGGCCTTGCCAACGGCACCAAGGAATACCAGGCAGACGGCGGTAAAACGTCCCCGGAACCGTTCTACGACGGTGTGATTTTCCACCGCGTCATCCCCGGCTTCATGATCCAAGGCGGATGCCCCTTGGGCATCGGCACAGGCGGGCCCGGCTACATGTTTGACGACGAGATCCACCCTGACCTGGACTTCTCCAAGCCCTACATCCTTGCCATGGCTAACGCAGGCAAACGCATGGGACGTGGCACCAACGGCTCCCAGTTCTTTATCACCGTTGCCCCCACCACCTGGCTGCAGGGCAAGCACACCATCTTCGGCGAAGTTGCCGACCAGGAAAGCCGCGACGTTGTCGATGCCATCGCCGCCACCCAGACCGGTGCGCAGGACCGCCCCACTGAAGACATCACCATCCAGTCCGTCACCATCACCGAGTGACAACGACACGCTGACACACCACGTGAAAGCACAATCCACGGCCACCTAGGCCCGATAACGTGCGGGGCATCCGCGGCACACGCTGCAGGTGCCCCGCACACTTATCCACCACATTGCGCCCCACCCATAAAGCCATACGCCGAAAGCAGAGACAACGGTGGACCAGAAGGCCCCCTCACCCCCCACCAGCCGCAGCCACTACGCAGTCTTCACCGCGCGCCAATACCTCACCACACCGGTCACATACACCCTCATCGCGCTCTGCGTCCTGGTCTGGTTCGCCCAACTCATCCCCAGCCTCGACTATCTTTTGTTCCAAAACGGTGCTTTCATGCCTTCTCTCGGGGCACTGGAACCATGGCGTTTCCTGACCGCATCTTTCCTCCATGCACCCCAAATCTGGCACTTGCTGTTCAATATGCTCTGTCTTTGGATACTGGGGCGCACACTTGAACCAGCAATAAACACAAAGTTTTTTCTGGCTTCCTACTGCGTGTGCGCCATCGGCGGATCAGTCGGATCTATCTGGTTTTCCACTTCTATTACCGACCCCAACGGAACCTGGATGCAGGCAACAGTCGGTGCTTCCGGAGCCATTTCTGGTCTCTTCGCGATGCTCTTTGTCCTTGCATCAACAGTTGGCGCCGACATGCGAGGCATACTTGCAGTTCTTCTCCTCAACGCAACTTTGCCCTTCTTTATTGAAGGAATCGTTTGGCAAAGCCAACTTGGCGGTTTGCTTACCGGCCTCATGATCGGTGCCCTCTGTGCTCTCCAACGCAAAATCTGCATCCGCACACTGCGCTGGCTGGGACTTGCTGCCATTGCAGCAGTACTCATAGCCCTTGCCTGGCACAAGTACGAGGTAGTCGGAAGCGTCGTTCACCTTGGTTGGTGACTGTGTGAGTGCAGAACCTGATTTCCACAGCAGCACATCCGGAGGGATATCCACATCGGTGGAAAGAAACATTGCAAGAAGATTGAATAAGGCCAATCAATACTGAAAGTGCAGGTCAACCATGATTCGGCCTCGTCGAGGCTAGGGTCTCTTACATCCGTGTAATTCATCCCCAGCTGTGCACAAGCCTGTGGAGAACGGTGCGAAACTCCACAAAAACGGTTTACAGCCATCCTGAGATGGTCCAGCATCCACATACGACGATGGTGGGACCACCGCAGTGGCACCCACCATCCATCGAAATCGAAGTGAGAACTGGCTCTACTTCCACTGAGTCGTCATCAAAAAACCAGCCATGATGAACGCGAAACCAATACCTAAATTCCAGTTCTGCAACGACTCAATTGGGTACTTGTAACTACTCAAATAGAAAACAACAACCCATACAAGACCGATAAGCATCAAGCCAAGCATCGTCGGGACAAACCAAGGGCGATTGCCGCCCATCGATTTACGAGCGATCTTCTGCTGTGCTCGCTCCTCTTTCTTCTGGGCTTTGCGCAGGGCTTTCTGCTCCTTCGGAGAAAGGTTGTCATAGTCGTCCATAGCTGATGCATAGCCGGACGGCGAGCCTGCCACGTCCGCGGGCTCATTGCGGGATAGGTCAGACACTGCGAAATCTCCTGCGCTGATCGAAGTGTAAGTGCTCTCAAAGAACACTTTTGATGGCTCCAGAGACCAACATTACGGCCTACACACAAAGCAGCCCGACCAACGTGGCCATCCTCCAGACGCCACACCTGGATTACGGTTGTGAACGATCTACACGCGGTCACCAACGAACCGAAAACAGATCGGAAAAGAAAGGCAACACACGTGACAACAGATGCCGGAAGCAAAGTACTAGTAGTCGACAACTTCGACAGCTTTGTCTACACAATTGTGGGGTATCTGGAACAGCTGGGAACCGAGTGTCACGTCATCCGCAACGACATCGTTATCCCACAGACAGTCGACCAATACGACGGCGTACTTATCTCACCAGGTCCAGGAACCCCAGAAAACTCAGGCAAATCCATCGACGTTATCCACGCATGTGCCCAAAAACACATACCCATGTTCGGGGTCTGCCTGGGCCTGCAAGCACTCGCTGTAGCTTACGGAGCATCAGTGACACGTGCACCAGAACTCGTCCATGGAAAAGTAAGCGACGTATTTCATGACAATACAGGGGTATTCGCAGGTATCAGTAACCCCTTCCGCGCCACCAGATACCACTCACTTGCCGTCAACGAAAAGACCCTGCCACCTGACCTCATCGTCGATGCCCGCACCGATAACGGCATCATCATGGGCCTCAGACATGCAACCCTTCCTCTATCCAGCGTGCAGTTCCACCCGGAAAGCGTCATGACCGCTCAAGGCCACCGACTACTAGCCAACTGGCTCGCAACCACCGGTGTCTCCGGTGTTATTGAAGCCAGCACAACAATGAGCCCCCTCATCAAAGAAGCGGCGTTCTGACCGCTCACCCCAGACGTAGCTAGAGGTGCACGACCACAACGCCGCTCCACGACTGTCAAACCCTGGAAGCAACTAAAGCCGCCGTTATCAAGGCTTACCCGAATTTATCGAGTGGTTAGGATCCGGCTCTTCACCAGGGTCATCTCCCTCTCCGATCGGGCCACTCGCCGGGGGAGAAGGAGAAGGAGAAGGCGGAACCGTGACAGTTGCAGTAGCAGTAGGAGCAGGCGGCGGCTCCGAAACAATGTTGAGTTCGATCACAGTACCAACCGGGACCTTCTCGCCCTTCTGGTAACTCTGTGACAACACTGTTCCTGGCTTCCCGTTACCCCGCACAGGAGTGAACACTCGGCCAAGCCCAGCTTCCTTCAACTTGCGAATCGCGTCTTCCCTGCTCAAACCAACTAAATTCGGCACCGTTACCCGGCCAGTGGAGACATTCAGTGTGACCTTGGTGCCCTCTTTCACCGATGTTCCTGCTGGTGGGTCAGTAGAAACAACATTGCCCGCCGAAACATCCTTGCTATCGATAGGTTCGACAGCCTGGATTGCAAGACCACGATCTTCCAGCGTCTGACGTGCAGCAGCCTGCTCAAAATTACGCAAGTCCGGCACCTGTAAAGTCGCTGGCCCTGAAGACACCACATACGACACGGTGCTCCCAACCTGAACATGATTGCCTGCTGCCGGATTTTGAGAAAGTACAGTCCCGGCCTTAGCGGGATTACTTGTCGTCTCTTTCCCCGCAGCTAGCCCAAGTTCAGAAAGAGCCTGTTGTGCCTGGGCGTCTGTCTTTTGCACCAGATTGGGCACAGCGACAGTTTTCTCCGCAAACGTCAACAAACCTTGAGAAGCAAGGACCCCTAAGAAAGCAGAAACAACTACGAAAGTGGCTACCAGAGGGATTAACCAGCGTCGCTTGCGGCGAGCAGGCTCCTGTGGTTTAGCCGGTACCACATGATGAACATCAGTTGCTTCACCATTTTTGGCCGCGCCGAATACTGCTGTCGCTGAATCTGACCCATGAGTCTGAGGGGACTCACCCTTGAGGAAAGCCTTGATGTCATCATCGAACTCTTCAGCACTCTGATAACGATCTGCGGGGCTCTTCTCCAACGCGTGAAGAATCACATGATCCAGCGCTGCGGGGATCTCTTCATTGAAAACAGAAGGAGACTGAGGCGGCTCACCTACGTGCTGATAGGCGATAGACACCGGCGACTCACCAATAAACGGGGTGCGCCCAGTTACGAGTTCATAGAGCAAACAACCCGCCGAGTAGATGTCTGAACGCGCATCGATTTCACGGCCTTGGGCTTGCTCGGGCGAGAGGTACTGAGCAGTGCCAATGACCACGGAAGTGTTCGTCATTGTTGCTGCAGAGTCCGCAATGGCCCTAGCAATACCAAAATCCATGACCTTGGCAACGCCAGTGGGAGTAACCATCACGTTGCCAGGCTTGATATCGCGGTGAACGATGCCGTGACTATGGCTATACCCGAGTGCAGCGAGTACCTGAGTCAGCGTGTCACAGGCTTCTTTGAGCGAAAGGCAGCCTGCTTCAGCTAGACGTTCACGCAAAGTGATTCCGTGAACGTACTCCATGACAATGAACGGCTGAACAAGAGTTTGACCGTGCGTATCAGTGTGTTCATCTTCGCCTGAATCGAACACAGCCACGATCGACGGGTGGTTCAAGCTCGCAGCCGCTTGTGCTTCACGGCGGAAACGGTGAAGAAACGCAGGGTCGCGAGCAAGTTCAGAGCGAAGAATTTTGATTGCGACCTCGCGCCCAAGCCGTGTGTCGAATCCGGCGTGGACATCGGCCATGCCGCCTCGGCCTACGAGGCCACGGACCTCATAGCGATTGGCGAGTTTGCGGGTCTCGTCGGTCACTTGTCTTGGGCCATTCCTTCATCCAAAGGCGTTGCATCCTGCTGTGCCGATTGATCCTGCTGTGCCGAGTGCATGTGCGGGAAACCGTTGGCTCCACCACCGGGAGGAGCAGGGTCCTGCTTCCCACTGTTGTCAGGGTTTTTGTCCGAAGAGTCCGGCTCCTGGTCCGACGGGGGTTGCTTGTCACTAGGAGCTGGGTTCTGCGTTCGAGTGTGGCTGGGAGCTTGCGTCACCGTGACGGTAGCTGTGCTGCCAGGCTTACTGCTGCCACTGCCCTTACCGCGCGAAACGTTGAGTTTGACTTCAGAGCCCTTAGACACCGATCCGGTGGGATCAATGGAGACAACAGTTTCAGCAGATTGTGGCGCATCGATGTGGTTGATCTTCGGGACAAACCCACGTTCACGCAGTTTCGCGCTCGCCTCATCAGCAGTTAGACCGATGTAGTCACGTGCATCAATAGTGCTGGATTCGCCGCTACTGTCTGCCGTTGTGGAGCTCGGGCTTGATGTGGTTGGAGCTGTGGACGTGGGAGAGATCGTCTCGGGTGAATCAGGTGTTTTCGAGCCACCTCCGAGCAGGCCAGAAGCCATACCTCCGAAGATAAGCAACCCAATGACCGCGATAGCGATGAGGAACCATAGCCATGTTTTGTTGCGAGGTGCTTCCTCGACGTCGTCTTCGTAATAGGTAGGGACAGGGTGCGTCTGGGGTCGGGTGGTGATGCGCTGTCCAGAGCCAGGTTGCGTGATGCGTTGTGTTGCGAGCAATCCAGCTGCAGAGGGACCGCCAGTCAACATGCGGGCCAGATCACCGGCCGAAGCAGGACGATCCTCAGGTGCCTTGTTCAGACACGACATGATGACTGTCGAGAGGTCCTCAGGTACCCATCCAGGTAGTGGCGGGACAGGATCCTGGACATGCGCCATTGCTGTAGCGACTGGGCTGGTTTCTTCGAAAGGACGGTGCCCAGCGACCATCTCGTAGGCAACCACACCCAGCGAGTAGATATCGCTGGCAGGGCCTACTGGTTTACCAGTGGCCTGCTCAGGCGAGATGTACTGCGCAGTTCCCATCACTTCGCCGGTGCGAGTAATCGGAACCGCATCGATAGCACGAGAAATACCGAAGTCGGTGATCTTGGCGACGCCATCGTTACGGATGATGATGTTCGCGGTCTTGACATCGCGGTGAATCACGCCTGCATCGTGGGCTGCCTGCAGACCAAGCGCAGCCTGAGCAAGGATTGAAGAGGTGCGATCTGGGTCGATGCGTACTTCATCTTTGAGGATGTGCGCGAGGTTATTTCCCTCCACTAGCTCCATCACAAGCCAGTGAGCACCAGAGTCTTCGCCATAGTCGTAGACATTGGCGATATTGGGGTGACCAAGGGCTGCGGAGTTGCGAGCCTCCTCGCGGAACCGTTGAGCGAACCCGGGTTGGCCGGCAAGGGTGGGGCTGAGAAGTTTGATGGCGACGTCGCGTTCGAGCACTTTGTCACGGGCGCGCCACACTTCGCCCATGCCGCCTACTGCGATGCGATCGCCGAGTGTGTAGCGGTTGCCGAATTCTAGACCGGTCTCGTACCTCATCGGTTGATCACTGCCTCCATGATTTTTTTGGCGATCGGTGCCGAAACCTTGCCGCCGCCCCCTTCGCTTCCTGCTACTCCGCCGTCTTCGACCACGACGGCGACGGCGACCTGTGGGTCGTTTGCCGGCGCGAACGCCGTGAACCATGCGTGTGGTGGGCGCCCTTCTCCGTGTTCGGCGGTACCAGACTTTCCAGCGACCTTGACGCCGGAAATCTGTGCTTTGGTGCCAGTTCCGCCTTCCACGACGCCTTCCATCATTTGGGTGAGTTTTTTAGCTGTTTCTTTGCTGACTGCTGTGCTGAGTTTTTGTGGACGTGTTTCCTCGATGACATCAAGGTCTGCGCCCATTGTTTTGCTGATGAGGTATGGCTTCATCAGTTCGCCGCCGTTAGCGATGCCTGCAGTGACCATAGCTATTTGCATGGGAGTCGCGCGGACATCGAATTGGCCGATAGCAATTTGGATGTTCTGTGCTGTATCGCTGTTCTTAGGGATGGTGCTTGGGGTAACTGACATGGGAATTTTGAGTTGTTCACCGAACCCGAATTTTGCTGCCTGGCTGCGGATAGCGTCACCGCCGAGTTGCTGTCCGAGGTAACCGAAAGCTGTGTTGCAGGACATTTGTACAGCGCGTGCGAGAGTGACTGTGCCGTTGTCGCATGCGCCACCTCCGGCGTTGGGAAGGCTTGTGCTGCTGCCTGGCAGGGGGAGTCGTTCAGGTCCGGGTAGTTGGGTTTGGGTTCCGTATTTTTGTGATTCGAGAGCTGCGGCGGCTGTGATGAGTTTGAAAGTGGATCCGGGTGGATAGAGGTTACCGCCGATAGCTCGGTTGATGGTGGGGTTGCTCTTAGCTTTGGAGAACCGTTCCCAGGCACTGGTCACTTTGCTGCGATCGTGACCTGCCAAGGAGTTGGGGTCGAATGTGGGGTGGCTGACCATGGCTAAGACGGCGCCAGTTTTAGGATCGAGCGCGACTGCGGCGCCGCGACGTTCGCCGAGTGCTGCTTCGGCTGCCTTCTGTGCAGCTGGGTTGATGGTCAGTTCCAGGGTTGCTCCGCTGGGGTTTTGGCCAGTGATGAGATCGCCGAGGCGTCGGTAGATGAGTGAGCTTGCTTGACCGCTGAGGAGATCGTGAGCTGCTTTCTCCAGGCCAGCGCCTGCTCCATAGACGAGTGAGTAGTAGCCAGTGACGTGGGCGTATAGGTCACCTTTGGGGTAGACGCGCTGGTATCGGTATTGGTCATCCACGGGTCGGGACGAGGCAATTTCATTGCCGCCAACGAGGATTGATCCGCGCGCGGTGGCATAAGAGGCCAGAAGAGTGCGGGTGTTATTCGGTTTGTCTCGCAGTTCTTGTGCTTGGAAAAACTGAATGATCGTGGTGGAGATCAGTAAGGCCGCGAACATTGTTGCGGCGAGGATCGCGACGCGACGGATGGGGTTGTTCATGCTTGCACCTCCGTAGTGGTCGTGGGGGTGCTTGTTTCGGGTGTTGGGCGAGGTTCAGGGATGGGACGGCGTGCGTGGTCGCTGATACGCAGCAGCAAGGCAACGATGGCCCAGTTCGCCAAGAGGGATGATCCTCCTTGCGATAAGAAGGGTGAGGTCAGGCCGGTAAGGGGGATGACACGGGTGACGCCTCCGACGACGACGAAAATTTGCATGGTCATGGAGAAGGCGAGTCCTGCAGAGAGAAGTTTTCCGAATCCGTCCCGGGTTCCTAGGGCGGTGCGTAGCCCTCGCTCCACGAGGAGGATGTAGAGGGTGAGAATGCCGAAGATACCGATGAGGCCGAGTTCTTCGGCGAAGCTGGGAATGATGAAGTCGGATTCGGCGAAGTAGGTCAGATCTGGGCGACCGCGACCGAATCCAGTGCCAAGCAGGCCTCCTGCGCCCATTCCCATGAGACCGCGTACGAGTTGGTCAGATTGGTTGAGGGCTTCCTTGGACCAGGGGTCAAGCCAGAACAAAACGCGTTGTTGTACGTGCGTGAAGAGGGTGTAAGCAACGATTGCTCCGGCGCTGAACATCGTCAACCCGATGACAATCCAGCTGGTTCGTTCAGTGGCGATGTAGAGCATTGCTACGAACAGCCCGAAGAACAGCAGTGATGAGCCCAAGTCGCGTTGGCCGACCAGCACCAAGAGGCTGGCCATCCATGCCATGAGGATGGGGCCGAAAACACGAGCGTGGGGAAAAGTGATGCCGAGGAATTTTCGTCCGGTGAGGGAAAGCGCGTCGCGGGTTTGGACTAGGTAGGCGGCGAAGAAAATTGTGAGAACGATTTTGGCGATTTCGCCGGGTTGAAAAGATGCAGGTCCGATGTGAATCCAGATGCGGGCACCGTTGATGTTTTGCCCGAGGAAGGGCGTCAGCGGCAGAAGCAGGAAGATGATGCCCAAAGCCATCATGCTGAAGGTGTAGCGGCGGAGAACGCGGTGATCTTTGAGGATGAGGACGATCGCGATGGCGATGGCCATTGCGACACCGGTCCACATGATTTGGCGGGGTGCGCCGGCGGTGGCGGCGTCACGGTGGTGAGCAACGTCGAGGCGGTGAATCATGACGATTCCCAGCCCGTTCAGGAGCGTGACGATGGGCAGGATGAGGGGGTCAGCGTAGGAGGCGCGCCAGCGAAGAACACCGTGGAAGCCCAGGCTGAAAGCTAGGAGCCAACCGCCTTGGGTGAAGAGGTCCACGGGGACTTTGCCGACAGTGGACAGGCCGACGTTGAGGTAGGCCAGAAGGACCAGCCCTACGGAGGCGAGAATGAGCAGAAGTTCGAGGTTGCGGCGTGTTCGTGGCCGGAATGAAGAGATGGTGCTCATGGTCGTACCTCCTTTGCGGGCGGTTTAGTGTGTCGGCTGGTGTGGGGGACTGGTTGTGCGGTGCGTGGAGTACGCAGTGGAGGTTCGGCTGTGGGTGGTGATGCGGGGATCACGGTGGGTGCAGCGGAGCCTGATGGTGATGAGGTGGTGCTGGTGGGGCTGGGCTGTGAAGTTGGAGGTGCGGGGGTTGCATCGACTCCACAGGGGGCTCCTGCAGCCATGCGGGTCAGACACTGTGCTTGTTGCACGCGCAGAACTTGGATTTGGTTCTCGATGTCGGCGTCGTCAGCTGCGGGGATGGCTGCGGCGAGCCTGCTGCGGTAGTAGTCGGGCAAGTTCTCGATTTTGATGTCGCTGACGTCGCGTTCGACGTGGGATAGGGGAATCGCGCCGATGCTTTGGGGGATTCCGCGGTATACCCCGACGATGTCGCCAGCGATGCCGAGGTATCGCTGCTGTTGGGTCCAGGCGTAGGCGCCGACAAGTCCGAGGGTGACGGTGGCGAGGGTGAGCAGGGTGATGAGAATACCGCTGCGGCGGGTCCTCCGGTCAGTAGCGGAGGAGCCGTCATCAATCTCTTCGCCAGTGTCGGGTTCGGTACGTTTGCCCGTAGTTTGGGCCTGGAATGCAGCTGCTTTTTGGGCGGGGGAGAGGGCAGTGGTGGGGTCGGGGCGTTCGCCGTGTTCGGCGGCAGCGCCTACGACGATGGGGTGGTGGGGTGAGTCTGGTTTTTCGTCGGTGACGTCGGCGATGACGACGGTGACGTTGTCAGGAGCCCCTGCTTTGAGTGCGAGGTCAATAAGCTTTTTGAGGGTGTCAACCGGTGGCATACCGGCGGTGATGACTTCTTCGATAGTGCTGCGGCTGACGTAGTCGGACAGGCCGTCTGAGCAGATGACGTACCGGTCGCCCGGGCGTGCACGGCGTACTGACAGGTCGGGTTCGTCTTCGGGAGCACCGGTAAGTACACGGGTGACGAGGGAACGTTGGGGGTGATTCTCTGCGTCTTCGGGGCTGATGCGTCCTGCGTCGACGAGTGATTGTACGAAGGAGTGGTCGATGGTGATTTGGGTGAATTGCTCGTCGCGGACCATGAAGGCGCGGCTGTCACCGATGTGGACGAGAACAAGGTTATCTGCGCCGCAGCGCATAAGGCCGGTGAAGGTGGTTCCCATGCCGTTGAGTTCGTGGTGTTCCTCAACAGCGGTGTTGATGTCGTTGTTGGCTTCTGCGACGGTACGGGCCAGGAGTTCGAGGGCGTCATCGCAACCGTGGCTGTCTCCATCGAGACGGGCGATTCTGGAGATGACTAGCGAGCTGGCGACGTTGCCGCCGGCATGACCGCCCATGCCGTCGGCGATGGCGATGAGGTGGGGGCCTGCGTAGCCGGAGTCTTCGTTGCGGCTGCGGACGAGGCCGACGTCGGTGCGTGCCGCGTAATTCCACGCGATACTCATGCGTCAGCGCCTCAGTTCGAGAACGGTGGTGCCGATGCGGAGCTGGTTGTGCTCTCCAATTTTTTGGGGTTGGTCGATGGCGGCGCCGTCGACCAGGGTGCCGTTGGTGGAGTTGAGGTCTTCCACATACCAGTCGGATCCGTCGTAGTAGATGCGAGCGTGGCGGCCTGAGGCGTAGTCGTCGTCGAGGACCAGGGTGGCTTCGGGGTTACGGCCCAGGAGTACTCCTGATTCTTTGAGAGGCACGGTGACGCCGCGCAGTGGTCCATCGATGACGGCTAGGTGTGTGAATGCTCGGCGTCTGCCTCGGCCGCGGCTAGGGGTGCTTGCGGCTGGGCGGATGATGGAGTCGCCGTTACGTGTGCGGTGGACGATGCGAGTGCCGTAAAGGTCGGTGCGTAGTACACCAACGATGGCGAAGATAAAGAGCCATAGGCCGATGAGTAGGCCGAGGCGGACGACGGTCAGTGTGAATTCACCCAGTGGACTCACCTCCTCCGCGTGTGTAGGACGAAACTGATGCGACCAATGGTGATGCGGTCGCCATCAGACAGTCTTGCACTGGGGACACGCTCTCCGTTGAGGAAGGTGCCATTAGTGGACCCCAGGTCGCGTAGCCCGATGATGAGGTGGGGGCCGTCGTGAGTGACGCGGATCTCGCAGTGACGGCGGCTGATGCTGCTGTCTTCGAGAGAGATCTGGGCGTTAGTGTCACGGCCGATGATGGTGATGGGGCCTAGGAGCGGGTAAGCATCGCCATCAACGTCGATCCAAGGACGGCTGGATGGGTCGGGAAGGATGTCGGGAGGAAATGGTGCCGGGTCTTCCTCGATGATGGGGTTACGTGCGGTGCGCGCGTCGTCCTCGTCTGGCCCCCAGTAAGAGAGATCATCTTGGCGTTGTGCTTCACGTTCGTGGGGGGTGAGGTATGAGTCGTTGCGTCTTTGGTACATGCGGTTGACTTCGGCGGTGCCTTTGGCAGCGCTGTTGGCCGCGTGTGCTGCGTTAGTCGCGATGTCGTATGGACTGTCTGGGTCAGCGACGGCATCGGGGGGAAAGACTGGGTTGGGTGAGACACGGCTGCGGGGGGCATCGTGTGGGTAATGAGTTTCGATGACTTCGCCGGGGCCGCGGCCGCGACGACGTTCCGCTGGGGGAGGGCTGTCATATCCGCTGGTGGAGCGGACACGGAAGACGCCAGTTTCGAGGTCATCAAGGTCGATGAAAGATACGCGAATGGGCCCCGCGGGGTGGTAACGCTGGGTGTGGATGTGTTCTTCAGCGCTGGCGATGAGTTCCTCGGTGAGGAGGTCTTCGTAGGCAGTGAGGCGGTCGTAGTCGCTGATGGATAGTTCTACGACGAAGTTATTGGGGACGATGGCCCGGTCGGAGGAAACGATGGCGGCTTTGTCGTCCATGGCCTTACGCATGGCTGCGCCGATCTCGACGGGTTGCACTTCAGCTTTAAAAGCGCGTGCGAATGCTCCGTTGATGGTTGAGGCCAGTTTGGCCTCTATGCGGTCGAAGAGTCCCACCGTGCCTCCTCTCGCTGGTGCCGGATCACGTGGTTGATCCGGGGTGGCGGTTCCTTCCAGATTATCCGGAATGGCGTGGACTACTTGGGAACGTGATGTCTTTATTGCGTTGTTATCGGTGTGAGTATGCCTGTTGTATCTGGTGTATGAGGAGTTGATGTTGTTGACCTGCAGTTTTGTGGGTGTCTTGTGGGGTCAGTGATGGGCTGTTCGGATGAGGCGAACTCTGAATTTGTCGAATCTGTTGTGACGTGCCAGGATAAACCGCAGCGCGCGAGTGGCGGAATAGGCAGACGCGCACGGTTCAGGTCCGTGTGCCCGAAAGGGCGTGGGGGTTCAACTCCCCCCTCGCGCACCACAGATCATCTACAAAACCCCCGATCAGACCAAGTCTGATCGGGGGTTTTGTATTTGAGAAAAGTCACAGCGAAGGCACGATACCCATTCAGAAGATCAGTGTTTTCAAAGAACAGGTAACCATCGGGACATAGACAAAAACGCGCCTGAAATTTGCTGTGCTGCTCCTAAAAATCCGACAGAAATGTTCTCTCCCAGCAGACCAAAAATAAGCTGAACGCTTTCTCAGCAGAGATGAAAAATCTCTTCCTTTTTTGGGTACACAAACCCTCACTTACGCGACGAGTAACACCCTGCAAGTAACCCATCCTGCGAAAACACCAACCAAACACTGCCCACCGTTACCCCCCAATACACATCAAAAACTCGCCACGACACGACGCCCACCGGCACCTGCCCAACGGAGCCCTCAGCCACTACTCCGATAAGGTCCCAGCACAGCAGAGAGCACACCGGCTCTCTTCCGAAAGCATGGGAAGACCGCATGATTCACCTGGATAACGTCGTCAAGACCTATCCCCGCGGAACAACAGCCGTCAACGGGCTCTCACTAGAAGCGCCCACCGGAAAAGTCACCGTCCTGGTCGGCCCCTCCGGATGCGGCAAAACCACCACCCTGCGAATGATCAACCGCATGGTCGAACCCACCAGCGGAACCATCACCATCAACGGCCGCGACACCGCAGAAATGAACCCCGACCAGCTACGCCGCGGCATCGGCTATGTCATCCAAGCCGGCGGACTATTCCCCCACCGCACCGTCCTGGACAACATCGCCACCGTCCCCATCCTGCTAGGAACCCCCAAGAAAAAAGTCCGCGACCGCGCCCGCGAACTGCTCAACCTCGTCGGCCTCGACCCCGAACACGCCCACCGCTACCCACGCCAACTCTCCGGCGGGCAACAACAACGCGTCGGCGTCGCCCGTGCCCTAGCCGCAGACCCACCACTCATCCTCATGGATGAACCCTTCAGCGCCGTGGACCCCGTCGTACGCACCCAACTCCAAGACGACCTACGCCGACTCCAACACGAACTCGGCACCACCATCGTCCTCGTCACCCACGACATCGACGAAGCAATCCGCCTTGGCGACCACATCGCAGTCCTGCGCGTCGGGGGATCCCTCGCCCAAACCGGCACACCTACCGAACTACTCACCAACCCCGCCGACGACTTCGTCGCCGACTTCATCGGAACCGACCGCGGCTACCGCTGCCTAGCCTTCACCGCCACCCCAAACCTGCCTCTCATCCACGAAACAACCGTCCGCCTCGGAGACACTCCCACCCACATCACCACCACCGCAGCCGGCCAACACTGGATCCTCGCCCTCGATAACAACAACAAACCACTCGGCTGGGTCGACACAACCACCATCACCCAACCACTGGCCAGCCACCACCTCCACCGCGGCGGCACCCTAGCCACCACCAACTCCTCCCTACGCCGAACCCTCGACGCTGCCCTATCCTCACCCAGCGGACGCGGCGTACTCACCCACCCCGATGGCACATTCGCTGGCACTATTCACGCCAACCAACTACTGGATGCCATCGAAAACACGAGAAACCACCCCACCAGCCAGGAACGCCCATGAACTGGCTCTACGACAACTGGACCCACGTTCTCAACCTCACTACCCACCATGCCCTCCTAGCAGCAACCCCACTGCTCATAGGCCTCCTCCTAGCTATCCCCCTAGGACGAATCGCCCACCAATACCGTCACGCCTACCAACCCATCATCCTCGCCAGCTCACTGCTCTACACCATCCCCTCCCTGGCCATGTTTATCCTCATGCCACTCATCCTGGGCACAAAAATTCTCGACCCCATCAACGTCATCGTGGCCATGACCCTCTACACCCTGGCCCTCCTCGTACGCACCATCGCCGACGCCCTCAACGCCATCGACGACACCATCACCCAAGCAGCCACCGCCATGGGAATTGGGCCCCTGCGCCGCTTCCTCACCATCGAACTCCCCCTGGCCACCCCCATCATCAGCGCTGGCTTACGCGTGGCTGCCATCAGCAACGTCTCCATCGTCTCCGTTGCCGCCATCATCGGAGTCAACCAACTCGGCACCCTCTTCACCGACGGATTCGCTCGCACCTACCCAGCCCCCATCATCGCCGGCACCATCGCCTGCATACTCCTGGCACTTTTGTTCGACCTGACCATCGTTGTCCTCAGCTCCCTGGCCACCCCCTGGACCAGAAAAGACCCAACATGATCACCAAAATCTGGACATGGCTCACTGACCCCATGAACTGGACAGGCACCACCGGTATCCCCAACCGCCTGATCGAACACCTTCAATACTGCGCAATCAGCCTGCTGATCGCCTCTCTCATCGCGATACCTTTCGGCCTCTACATCGGCCACACCGGAAAAGGCCGCATCTGGGGCGTGCAGCTCGCCAACGGCATGAGATCAGTCCCTACCCTCGGACTGCTCTTCGTTACCGTCCTGCTCATCAGCCCACACCTGAACAGCAACTGGGCCTTTCTCGGCCCCAGCATCGCTGTACTCGTCCTTCTCGCCATCCCACCCATCCTCACCGGAACCTACACAGGCATCAGCTCGCTGGACCCCGCCACCCGCGATGCAGCACGCGGCATGGGGATGACCCCCATGCATATTCTTTGGCGCGTCGAACTGCCCAACGCCCTTCCTCTCCTGTTCAGCGGACTACGATCAGCCGCACTGCAAGTCATCGCCACGGCCACAATCGCAGCCACCGTCAGCGTGGGCGGACTCGGGCGATTCCTCATCGACGGGCAAGCCTTCCGTGACTTCGCCATGATGAGCGGCGGGGCCATTCTCGTAGCTGGTTTGGCCCTTGCAGTCGATCTTTCTCTCATTGCCGTAGAACGGCTTGTCGTCTCCCCAGGCATTCGCACCCGAAACCGTCAAAAAACCTAAAGTCCATCCTCACTTCGCCTCGACCACTTCAGGAGTAGCCATGCACCGCAGCACCCGAATATGTGCCCTATCTGTTGTTGCAGTCTTCGCCCTCAGCGCCTGCGGAGCTAGCAACGACCCCCTCGACTCCACTCATAGCAACACCTCTGGAACTGGCCAGATCGTTGTCGGATCAGCAAACTTCCCCGAAAACCAACTCCTCGCAGAGATTTATGCAGGAGCCCTCAGCAAAGCTGGCCTTAACGTCACCACTCGACTTAACATCGGTGGCCGCGAGGTCTACATGGGAGCACTCAAAGATGGCTCCGTCAGCGTAATTCCCGAGTACACCGGCAACCTCGCTAAATACCTCAACAAAGACGCAGAAATCTCTACACCCAAAGAAGCCATCGACTCCCTCAAAAAATCCCTACCAGAGGGTTTGGTGGCCCTGGAACCTTCACAAGCCGAAAATAAAGACGCCGTCGTCGTTACTAAAGAAACCGCCAATATTCATCACCTCACATCCATCGAAGACCTTGCCCCCCTATCCGGTGACATGATCCTCGGCGGCCCTCCAGAATGGTCTCAACGACCCGACGGCCTACAAGGACTGACCAAGCAATATGGCCTCAACTTCAAAGAATTCAAACCCCTGGACTCCGCCGGAGCATTGACCGTCACCGCCCTCAAAAACGGTCAAGTAGACGCAGCTAACCTATTCACCACCGATCCCCAAATCATCGCCAACAACTTCGTTGTGCTCAAAGACCCCAAAAACCTCTTCGGAGCACAACAAATCACCCCACTCGTACGCGCCGACATCGCAAAAAACGAGAAAGCAACCCAGGGACTCAACAAAGTCAGCGCTGCTCTGAGCACCGAAGACCTCACCAAAGAGGTCGCCAAAGTAGTCATCGACAAACGCAACGCTAGCGATGTGGCCAAAGAGTGGCTTAGCGCTCACGGTTTCTAACCCGACAGTTTCTGAAGGGAGTCCTCACCTCATGTCTGAGATCAGCGTCACCGATAACCCCAGCGAAACACGCTACGAAGCTCGTCACGGCGGCACTTTGGCTGGCATCGCCACCTACATAACCGACAACAACATCATCACCTTCACCCACGTCATCGTCTTGCCCGAATTCGAAGGCAAAGGCATAGGGACCGCCCTCGTCGAGGGAGCCCTGGAAGACGTCAAAATCGGCCAAACCTACCGGGTTGTACCGGAATGCTCATTCATGCGTAAGCACATTCAACGCAACAGCGGACGCTACGACGACATCCTTGCCAACCAGTAGAACTCCCACAGGGGAGGGGTTACATAAGCGGGGCAAATGGAGCCACTACGATCTCCGCGAACCTCGCTAACCGGTGACGCTGTTGCCACTCTTCCCGGGTCAGTGCGTGAGCGTTGCCTGCATCTGCGTGGAAAATTTTCTCCATAGATGCGGCTACCCCAGCATCAGTGATCTCTGTATTGACTTCGTAGTTGAAAGACAAAGACAGCCGGTCAATATTGGCAGTGCCGATCGTGGACCACTTTCCGTCCACCGTCATCGTCTTCGCGTGAATCATGGCGTCCTCGTACAGCAGCACCGTCACCCCTGCATCAAGTAGCCTTCGCCAATACCCCCGCGACACAAAGTCAGCCAAAATGTGATTCGAATCCTTAGGGATCAAAATACGTACGTCGACCCCACGCTGGCTGGCCTGAATAAGTGCATCCAGAACCTGCTGGTCTGGGATAAAATAAGCAGTGGTTAAGAAAATATGATCATCGGCCTTATCGATAGCCGACAAATACATTGATCGAATCGGGTAAGTCCGTCGAGCAGGAATATTATCTACCGATCGAATTTTTGAATCCCAAGCCTCATTTGAGTCAATGCGGGACATCGCCTCTCGGCCCCGTCCGCGTGCTGCCAACCTATTCCACACCACGCGGAAAGAATGCTGCAGCTCCCATGTTTCCGGTCCCGTTAGCTTCACATGGGTGTCTCGCCACTGGGTCGCATACAGAGATCCTAAGTTGTAGCCCCCCACGTAGGCGCACTCATGATCAACAATGAGCATTTTCCGATGCGTTAATCCGGAGAAGTCAATCGGGTTAAAAATAAACTGAGGGCGAAAAATCGGAAGGCGGAATACCTGCACAGAAGGATCGAACTTGTAAAAGAACGGATTGACTACCAGATTTCCCATTCCGTCAAAAATTACTTTGACTTCAACTCCTCGCCGAGCTGCGTCATTTAATGCATCACGGAAGCGAGTGCCTACCTCATCGCTCTTCCATAGGTAAGTTTCAAGCAAAACGGAATGCTTTGCTTTCTCAATATCGGAAATCATCTCTTCGTATAGATCAGCACCATATGTGAAGATCTGAACACTATTTTCACCCACACGGTTTTCAAAAGTTCCCGGCCGAGTGAACTGGACGCGTTTACGCCGCCCGCGCTTCTTATATGCATCAAAAGCAATCAGGCCCGCGACCGTCCCCGCCTGAATTGCCAAGCTCGTCACTGCAGCAACCTTCACTGCGTGCCCCATCAGCAAACTCGGAGAACGCCGTATACCGATCTTCGACATGCTCACACCATAAAACGCGTTCTCGCATTGAGCAGCTCGAAACGCTTGCCTGGTGCACCGGCATCAAAACACCCCACAGCAAAAGTCACATGCCTCAAACTAACTCGACCAAATCCATCCAACCTCATTCACAACACACAACCGTGACCACCCTTCGCCAAGCGCGTAATCACCACAAAAAACAGCCACCCAAAGACGAAAAAACCCCCACACCCCCAAAAAAGTCACCAGACCCGTCATCCTCTCCTGAGGCCAACTTCACACCGACATCGATAACAACGAAAGAACATGACCACCACCCCAGCCCACAGCGCAATAGCAGCTACCAACAACCACCCAGAGCCCGGCACACCCCACCAATTTCAGCATCCCGCCACCTCGACATGACATTCTGACCCTGATGGCCACAACCCGAGACAGCCGGACCCACGCCAGTCCGCAAAACACTCGAACGACCCGCCCCACAGGCAGGTCGACCCCATCTGACCCCCACAACACCACCACCACTACACCTCGCCACACCACCCGCACAGGAGAACAGGGAGCACAGCTGTGAAAATCCTGCTACTCAGCGACAGCTACTCGCCCATGGTCAACGGAGTCGTCACCTCCGTGCGCACCCTCCAAAGCGGACTCATCGCCCAAGGACACGACGTCCGCGTCATCACCCCCGGCGACGCACGCACCTCCTCCTTCGACGGAGACGTCTACCGACTTGCCTTTATCGGCATCGGAGCCATCTACCCCGGAGCCCGACTCGCCCGCCCTACCGACCGCAAAGTGCTCACCAGCATCTGCGAATGGGGCCCAGACATCCTCCACTCACACACCGAATTCACCGCCTACCTCTGGGCACGCCGCCTCACCAGACACACCAACGCACCCCACGTGCACACCTATCACACCGTCTACGAGGACTACACCCACTACTTCAGCCCCAGCGAAAAAGTCGGCAAAGGGGCAGTCGCCATCGGCTCCCGCCACATGATGGGAGCTACCGACCTTGTCATCTCACCCACCCGCAAGGTCAAAGGTCTCCTCGACGGCTACGGCGTCACCACCCCAGTAGCCGTCATACCCACCGGCATTAACCTCACCAGATTCACCTCCAGCCTGGGCCACACCGAACTAGGTGCCACGGATCATCCCCGCACCACCCCCGCCGACGCCGGACCATCAGCACCCAACCACCTGCACCGAACCGTCCCCATCAACACCCCCACCCCCACCGACGCCCATACGACCCGCCCGGAACTACACAAACGCCTAGGCATCAACGAAAACGAAACCGTCATCCTCTACGTCGGACGACTCGCCCAAGAAAAAGGCCTCGTCGAAACCTTTAACCTCCTCAAAACCCTCCCCGAGGAAATCCCATGGAGATTCGTCGTCGTCGGTGACGGGCCCTACGCAAGCAACCTCCACCAGCAAGCCCACCGCATGGGACTCAACGACAAGGTCATCTTCACCGGCGCCGTTGACCCCGAATACGTCTGCGCCTTCTACCGCATCGGCGACATATTCGTCTCCTCCTCCCGCAGCGAAACACAAGGACTCACCTACCTCGAAGCCCTCGCCAGCGAACTGCCCATCCTCTGCGCAGCTGACCCCGTCTTGGATGACCTTGTCACCCAAGGAGTAAACGGTTACCAGTACCACAGCCCCGAAGAATTCACCGACCGCATGACCGAACTACTCACCAACCCAAAGCTGCGCACCCAACTCGGTCAAGAAGCCCGCGCTACCGCCCTCAACCACTCCGAAACCGCCTTCGTCCACAAAATCATCAAAGCCTACGAAGAGGTCATCGACCGCCGCCGCATCTCACCCCGAATCGGTCGCGTCGCATGAACAACAGCACGCCCCCCTCACCCGAACACCACCACCAAACACACCGCGAAAAACGCCTCGCACACTTCCAACGCCGCCAGGCCACCAGCCCCCAAGCAGCCACATTCCTACGTATCTCTCGCTGGATCACCGCAATCAGCCTGCTGGCCTGCGCAGCATTCGTCATCTACGGATTCCTCACCGGAATCTTCCACTCCGTCCCAGCCCTACGAGACTTCCTCGACCGCCTCGGCATCCTGGCCCCCCTGGGGTACATCGGCTTGTGCATCGCCCAAGCCATCTTCCCCATCCTTCCCGGGGGCATCACCGTCATCGCCGCCCCCGTTCTCTTCGGAGCCGTCAAAGGAAGCATCTACGCCTACCTCGGAACCGTCATCGGCTCCATCGGCGCCTTCCTCATCGGACGACAACTGGGCATGGACGTCCTACGCGCACGCTTCAGCCCCAAAACACTCGACAAATACCTCGGCTGGCTCACCCACCCCCACTACACCCGCTACTTCGCCATAGCTATCGCCATGCCCGTGGCCCCCGACGATTTCCTCTGCTATCTCTCAGGCCTGACCACGATGAGACTACGTACCTTCTCCCTCATCATTATCCTGCTCAAACCGTGGTCCATCCTCGCCTACAGTTTCGGAGTGCTCGCACTCATCAACCTCATCTTCCCCGGCATCGGCGCCTAGCCCACCCGCCCCGTAGGAAGCACCGATGACCGACACACACCCCCACCACCAACTACGCGTCCACCACTACAACGGCACCGGACGCCTCGTCACCCAAAGCGGACTCGGCGCAGCAATGCGCCACCAACGCCACATGCTCCACCACCCCGGCATCCGTCTTGTCCGCCTCAATGAACACCCCGACGTACTCGTCCTCAACACCGTCTTCCCTGACTCAGTCATCGTCGGCCGCTGGGCACGCAAACAAGGCATCCGCGTCATCCAATTCGCCCACTCCACCCAACAAGACTTTGAAAACTCCTGGGCGGGGGCAAACCACATTGCACCGCTCTTCGGACGCTGGCTCGGACATGTCTACGCTGGCGGAGACGCCATCATCACCCCCACCCCCTACGCCAAAAAACTGCTTACCCGCTATCAACTCGACGCTCCCATCTATCCCCTCACCAACGGCGTCGACATCGACTTCTTCCACGGAAAACCAGCAGCAGGAAAACAATTCCGAGAACGTCACAACATCGCCCCCCACACCCCCCTCGTCGTAGCCGTCGGACACCTCATGGTCCGCAAAGGATTCACCGACTGGATCGACCTCGCCCGACGCATCCCCCAAGCTCAGTTCTATTGGTTCGGCCACACCCCCCGCGCCACCATGTCCAAAGCCGTCAAACGAGCCATCGACACCGCACCCCCCAACGTGCACCTACCCGGCTACGTACCCGCAGCCGAAGTCCGCGACGCCTACGCCGCAGCCAACCTCTTCTGCTTCGCCAGCCACGAAGAAACCGAAGGCATCGTCGTTCTCGAAGCACTCGCCTCCGGAACCCCCACCCTCGTCCGCGACATCCCCGTCTACGACTCCTGGCTACCCGAAAACGAAATCGTCCACAAGGCACGCAACCTCGAGGAATTCGAACATAAAGCCCGCGCAATCCTTGCCGGTGAAGCCCCCGACCTGACCCAAGCAGCCCGCCACCGCATGCAGGAATACTCACTCGATCGCGTCGCCCAACGCTTCCTGGCCATCTGCGCAGGCACCGCCCCCAACCCGGACACCCCATCCACGCGACGCCGCTGACAACTCACTACACAGACAGTTCCGCGATCTCACGAGCCACGTTCACCCGCGCCCAGCGCTCCCACCGCTGCCGCCCTGCGTCCGTGCGATAAATCCACTCCTGCTCCAAGAACCGACTCAGCAACGCAGCCCTGCCCGCACAAAACACCTCATCAGGAATCACGCCGTACTCACGACGCACTCCCTGTACATACTTCTGATACCTCACTGGCGAACCAGCCAAAACAGCCAAATCCGCATCCACCAACGCAGCCCCAGAATCATCAACAGCTACAGCAGTGCTATCGGTCGTCAACAAGATCAACCGCCGCACCTCATCCACAAAAGACGACTCCACAGACAACCGCCGCAAAGAATCAACCGCCACCGCAGCCGAAGCACGCTCATCCTCACCCGGACGCGCCGCATACACAACATCGTGAAACCACGCCGCAGCCACACACGCATCCGAGATCACGACACCCAGATCACCAAGAAGCTGCAAACACTGCAGCACATCATGCAAATGATCAAGGTCGTGATAATGCCGATGAGGCTCTGAGCACCGCTGCAAGACCTGCTCACCAAGAGAAAACCAGCGATCACGCCAATCCGACGAGCGTGAAAGTACCGGAACCACATCACCAAGCACAGCCCACCGCTGCCACAGATCCCGTTGCCGATATCGGAACCTCTCAATATCCCGACGATGCGCTGGCACCCGCAAACCAGAGGTAACCAGAGCGCGCAGCAGCTCCTTAGAAGAAACCTGCCTGGCTCCCGCAGCGATTAACCCCTCGATGCTCTCAGCAGCGACATCGTAGTGATCCAGATCAAAAGCACGCGGAGAAAGCGCATTGGCGCGAGCAAAAGCATGAAGCTCATCGACAGACGTATCGGAAATGAGATGCGCCCACAAAAATCCGTGCGCAGGCCACTGGGGCCAGTCAACAAGGATCACAAATTTACTCCTCCAACGTTCCGCACGATGGTGGCCTCATAAAGAACCTCAAAACGCCGCATCCGGTCTGCGTAGTACTGCTCGCGGTGCACAAACGGCTTAGCCGCAGTGTCAACAAAAACCTCACAACGAGGAACCTCAGGCGCTAACGACGCCAAGCCATACAAAGCAGCTCCATGCATAGTGGAGCGTTTAATGGCTACAGGCTCAACCGGCACCCCAGTTGCATCGGCAACAAGCTGCAGCAGAGCCGGAACACTGGTAGAGACGCGCCCTGCAGCGCGCAGCTGATCAGGTGCACCAACCACCTCAAAAAGCTGCCGCGCCAAACGCGCATACGTAAGAGCAACCCCTTCAAAACAGCCACGGTAAAGAGCTGCAGGAGTGTCGGTGTAACTCACATCGCGCAGCGCGCCCCGAGCATGGCCCGCCCACCCAGTAGAGCGTTCACCCGTCAGGAAAGGCAATACCAAGGGAGTCATGGCCGCAGGATCGGCCATGAGGATGTCGTGACAGGCCCTTGGGTCGGGTAACCGCAGAACATTTTCTAACCACGTATTCATACGGCCTACATCGTTGAGTGCACCACCAAGGATGCTGCGCTGTTGATCAACGCGGTAACACCACAGTCCAGAAGGAAGAACTGTAGGAGTGTTGCCGGTGATGACACGTATTGCTCCAGAAGTAGCGAATGACGCTAGAGGAGTGGCGGTGCTCGTGGCGTCAGCCCCAAGATTGGCGGCAAGACCATCAGGGATAACTGGGTACCAAGGAACCTGCGCCAGGGCTGGCCACCGGTTGGGCACATAAGAGGTGTTAGGGAAGCTGGGTTGGTCAGGGTCTGCAATGGCAGACAGGTGTTCCTCGACGATTCCTGCGGCCTCTAAAAGAGGAGCGTCCCACTGGCAAGTGTGACGGTTGAGCAGACCAGTCCAGGCAGCCGTGGAGGTTGCGATATTGGTGACTCCGAGCAGGTGGAGCCAGATGTATTCGCCGAGGGTCACCCAGCGGTGGACGCGGTGCGCGACCTGCGGGTCATTGTCATGCCACCAACGAATGGTCGCTGCCCAGTGAGCGGTGTGCAGGTGGGCTCCGCTGCGTTGAGTGATTTCGTGAGGATCAAGATCACGGCGCAGGGCAGTAGCTTGGCTGCTGGCGCGGGAATCGGCGTACGTAAGACAAGGGGTGATGGCGTAGTTATTGGTGTCGATGCCGATGAGAGTAGGGGCGAAAGTGTCCATAGCGACGCCAGCGATATGAGGTGCGATGTTACTGCTCGTGAGGGCGTCGATGATGTCGATGACTTCGTGAAGAGTGTGGTTGGGGTCCAGGGTGCAGTGTCCGTTGGGGGCGGTAGTGAAGGCGTGGCGGACTTTAATGCGGTGTTTATTGACGGGGCGTCCGGTTGCGTCGTAGATACAGCCACGGCTGCCAGTGGATCCGATATCGATGGCCAGGATGAGGGGAGTGGTTGCCTCAAGGGGCTGGACGCTGAAGCTCTCTTCCGCCATGGTGACTCAGTCTAGTGAGGAGTTGAGGTGCGGCTGGGTGGTGAGGATCTGATGTGTTGGCGCAGGCATGCGTGAACCGAGTGAGCACAGGAGGGCGGTCCGTGCTGACTCGGTTCAGCAGTTGTCGTGGTGGAGAGCAAATAAAAAGAGGGGGGAGGGGATTGAGGGTTTTTCAGTCCAGGGCGATGTGGCGCTTGATGCGGTAGACGCACTGTGAGTCGCCCATGGCCTCGCATTCGAGTTCTTTGCCGGTCATGGTTGCGCCGTAAAGACTGCCGATAGCGCCGACGAAAACACCGAGGGTGTAAGCGCACATTGGCTCGTCGGACTTACGGTCAAAAGAGCAGGCGCCTTCGTGGATGCGCACGGTGTAGGTGCCGTTGTCTTCGGTGATGTCATCGACAATGGCCAGACGGGTGCCGTCCAGGCCCAGAGCTTTCTGCAGGATGTCGGTGGCGTCATCAATAGAGGGGGAAGCGCCAGTTTTTCCCAAAAGCTCTACCAGTCCAGCGCCGCGCATACGGCCAGCGCCGAGGACGGGGCCTGGGCCAGCGAGGTCTTCGACGTGCAGACGCATCTGCTGGAGGCATTCGGCTGCGACAAACTTGCCAAGGGTGGGGCGTGTGTTGGTGGGCATGTAGGTAGTACCTCGTGATCTGCGTGTTGTGTCGTGTGAGGTGTTCCTGACACACGGATTGGCCCGGCAGGGCAGTGCACCCAGTCGGCGGGCCTGTTCACGGTTCAGACTAGAAGCGCAGCGGTGACCCACGGTGTGGGCTGCGTATACGTCCATGCTCTTTGAGTGGGTATTTCGTTGGAGCAGAAAGAATGTGAATCTGAACGGTTGTCCGGCCACGTGATATGCGCGTCTGCGTTAAGGCGAAGCAGAAAAGACAAACGCGCCGAGCTTGATAAGAAAAGCACGCTAAATCAGTGCCCTAGAAAATCAATATCTGCGCACGTGGTTACTGTCACAGAAAATTCCGTTAAATCCGTACGCCACAATCTGCTGGGCCGGTACACCACAGAAAAAAGACCTTTTAGACCTCTGGAAAATACACAGACACTTCTGTAGCTTTCACCGAAAGCCATACCTGCATGCCAGGAGATAATCCCAGTTCAACCAACGCAGCAGCAGTCACTTCAACCCGAACATCAGGCGGCCCAGCAACATGAAGCCGCACCCGCGCACCCACCATGTCGACCGTGAGCACTCGGCCACGCCACACATTCCGCGGCGAGCCCACCCCCGGACGCTCCCCAAACACCGACACCGACTCTGGCCGAACCGCAGCAAACACACGTGCCCCATCCGGAAAACTCACCCCGGCCGCCGCATGCAACATCCCACCCCCGGCAAGCCGTATCGCACCGTCCTGCCCCCAAACCCCCTCAAAGAGATTCACCCCCACCAGATCCGCCACAAACTCTGTTGCCGGATGCTCTGCTACCTGCACCGTGGGGCCGTACTGAACTACTCTGCCCTCCTCCACAACCATCACTGCATCGGCCATCACCATCGCCTCCACCGGATCATGAGTGACCAGCAAAACCGGCCCACGAAACTGCGCCACATGCTCGCGCACACATCCCTGTACCTCCCGCCGCGTAGCTGAATCCAATGCAGCAGTCGGTTCATCCAGCACCAGCACATCCGGTTCACAAGCCAACGCCCTTGCCAGCGCCACCCGCTGAGCCTGCCCTCCTGACAATTCCCCTGGACGCCTGCGCCCAAGATCCCCAATCCCCAACCGCTGCAGCCACTGCAACGCACGCGCCGTTGCCTCCCGCCCAGACACCCCTCGCATCCGCAGCCCAAAAGCAACATTGCCCACCACGCTCATATGCCCAAACAGCCGGTAATCCTGGAACATCACCCCCACATTCCGCTGCTGCGCAGACACAAACACGCCCGCTTGCGGATTATCTACCGTCACTGCACCTAGCCGCAGCTGCCCACTCTCCAGTACCTCCAGACCCGCCACTGCACGCAGCACACTGCTCTTGCCAGCACCATTGGGCCCCAATAACGCCAACACCTGCCCCGGAAACACCTCAAAAGAAGCTTCCACCACAAACCCACCACGACGAACCCGCCCATCAAAAAACAACTCTTTCACCGCCCCACCCCCGGCCACCAATACGAACGCAACCCCACCAACACAGACACGCACACCCCCAGCAACACCAGCGACAACGCAATCGCCGCCTGCGGATCTGACTGCATCGCCAAATACACCGCCAACGGCATCGTCTGCGTACTGCCTGGCAAACTGCCCGCAAACGTGACCGTGGCGCCAAACTCACCCAACGCCCGCGCCCAGCACAACACCGTTCCAGCCACCAACGATGGCGCCACCGACGGCAAAGACACAGACCAAAAAACCTGCCACCTCGAGGCCCCCAACGTCACCGCAGCCTCCTCTAACCCCCGATCCACCGCCGCAAACGCACCAGCCACGGTCACCACCAAAAACGGCATCGCAACAAACATTTCGGCCACCACCACCGCCACCATCGTGAAAGGAAGACTCACCTCCCACCACACATCCAGCCACCGCCCCACCAAACCTGCACGCCCATACGCCAACAACAACGCCACACCCCCCACCACCGGCGGTAGCACCAACGGCAACGTCACCAACGCACGCAAAACCCCCACACCACGGCGCTGCGACCGCGCCAACACCCACGCCAACGGCACCCCCACAACCAACGACAGCGCTGTCGCAACCGAGGCACTCACCAACGAAAGCCGCAGAGCCACTAAAACCGCCGGCGCAAACACCAACGAAAACAACTCTCCCCACGGCACCCGCGCCACCAATGCCACAACCGGAAGCAACAAAAACGCCGCCCCCACCAGCGCAACCCCACGCACTGGCCACGGCGTACCCCCCATCGGCGAACGACCGTTACTCACGGTGCACCAAACCCCGCCGACGTCAAGATCTTTTTACCCATTTCTCCCCGCACCGACTGCACAAATGCCTGCGCGGCAGGCCCATTCTGCGCCCGGCGTACCACTGCCAACGGATATGAAGTCCACGCATTCATCTGCTCGGGAATCTCCACACCTTTGATCTTTCCAGCAGCGGCAACTACATCCGTCCCGTACACCAACCCAGCATCCACCTCCCCCAAAATAACTTTCGTCACCACTGCCTTCACATCGACCTCACGCGTAACCGGCTGCACATCTACAGATGCCTTTTCCAACACCTTCGCCGCTAAAACCCCACACGGAACCGACTGTTCACACAGGGCAACCTTGACATCTGCGCGCCCAAGATCCTCCACCTTTCCCACCTGACCAGCGCTATCAACAGGAACAGCAATACGCAAAGAATTGCGCGCAAACGACACCGGCTCATCAACGAGGCCAGCCCCACGAACCTGTTCCATCGGAACTGGACTAGCCGAAGCAAAAACATCCGCAGGCGCCCCCGCTTCAATCTGCTGTGCCAAGCCAGAGCTAGGACCGAAATTGAACCGCACCTGCACCCCCGGATGCGTACGCGAGAACTCTTCACCGATATGCGTAAACGACTCCTTCAACGAGGCTGCAGCGAACACAGTCACCACCCCCGATGAACCATCCGACTCCACCACCGCCCCACCACACCCAGCCATGCACATCGCCACCACCACACCACCGATCAGCCAACGAGCTTTCACCACACAACCCACCCATCAACACAAACCAGCAAATACCTGCGACTTCACACCCCCATCAAACCGCAAACACACAACACAACACGCTCACACCAGCGCACACCAATACATCGCCTAGTCACGCCCTTGTCTTGTGGGGCGTAACCAGGCATCCCGCAGCCCCTTTAGGCTCATACTCGATGACCACTATTCGTGACGTGGCGGCACTAGCCGGAGTGTCCGTAGCAACCGTCTCCCGCGCACTGTCCGGCAGTGATCGAGTCACCCCTGCCACTCGTCAACGTGTCCAAGCCGCAGCCGCTGAGCTGCATTACCACCCCAACGCTGTTGCAGCAGCCATGCGCACAGGACGCACCGGCACCATCGGACTCGTTGTTGCCTCGCTAGCTAACCCCTTTATCACCCGCCTGGCTGCCAGCATTGAAGCCCAATGTCGTGCCCGAGGATGGACGCTGACCATCGCCACCGGCAGTGAAGACCCTGACGAGCAAGCTCGCGTGACTTCCATACTGCTCAGACAACAAGTTGACGGACTTTTCATCGTCCTAGCAGACAACAGCACCGGCAGCCTGGACCGCATTGCTCAATCAGGAACCCCCATCGTCGCCATCGACCGGCGCACCACCATCGAAGCCCACGCCAGCATCCTCAACGACCCCACCTGTGCGCTGGAAGACCTCGCCACCCACCTGTACGAACAGGGATACCAGCGCCCCGCAATCATCAGCGGCCCCACCTCCGTATCCACCGGTCACGGCCGCGCCCACATCGCCCTCCAAGCGTTAACCCGTGCTGGCTATAACGACTTTCCCATCCCTATCCACCACGGGGACTTCACCGCAGAGCACGGAACCCAAGCAACCACAAAACTCCTCGAATCCCCACAGCCACCAGATGTCATCGTGGCGCTATCGAACCTCGTCGCCCAAGGAGCCCTACACGAGCTTCAACGCCGCAACATCGACGTCGGCCCCCAAATCGGCCTCACCGCCTACGACGATGAACCCTGGTTCGAACTAACCAACCCGCCACTGACCTGCGTCACCCAGCCCGTGACCGAAATGGCACAAGCTGGCATCGAAACCCTCGCAGCCCTCATTGAGCACAAAGCCCGCCACATCGAACCCGCCCCGCTCACCGGATCCCGCCTCATCATTCGCCAATCAACCTGCCGCAGAACCTAACCGGAGCCAGGAACACCCAACCTGGACAATCGGCCAAAAAAATCAGCCAAAAGTTCAAGTCACCCGTCCGGAAACCGATAAGACACGTGACACGAAAGAACACCACTACACGGCAGCCGCAACAGCGAGGAAAAGACGAACGGGGGTCCGTCCACACCTTGGCTGAGGCACGACAACCGTGAAACCGGTGCACACGGCACCGACAACGCTTCACGACCAAGGCGGGTAATGAAGCGTCCCAGCAGGCCGAACGCGTTATCGGGGGATTCGCGACAGGCCACCGCCGACGGCTAACGGGAACCGACGGCGAACCGCAGGGGAACGGTGGCGGCGCACCAGTCACATGCGTCGCCACCCACCCACACACCTACCAACCGAGGCCCAGGCCTGGCCAGCATCAGCGCACCACTGAATCACTACAGTTAACCCATGCCCGAGGGACACGTCATTCACCGCATGGCCAGCGCCTACGACCGAGCATTCGCCGGCACCATTACCCGCTCCAGTAGTCCCCAAGGACGCTTCAGCGACGGCGCAGCCAGCATCGACGGCCTCGAACTCATCTGTGCTGAAGCAGTCGGTAAACACTTTTTCGCCCACTTCGGCCCACGCACCATCCACGTTCACCTCGGCATGGCCGGACGCATCAGCGTTCACCACACCACAGACGCCACCGAACGCCTCGGCGAAAAAATCACTCTCGACCTTCAAACCACCCCTGCCTTCTCTGGCGAAACGGACCGTCCCGTTCTCGGGGCGATTAGGTGGCGACTAGAAAACGACACTGCCTGGGCTGACCTATCCGGCCCCGCCATCTGCGAAATCCTCGATTCTGACGGATTCAACAAAGTTCTTAAACGCCTGGGCCCTGACCCACTGCGCGAGGACGCAGACCCCGATCGCGCCTGGAACCTAGTTCGCAAATCCAAACAACCCATTGCCCTGCTCCTCATGGACCAAAAAATCTTCGCCGGAGTCGGCAACATCTTCCGCGCTGAAGCTCTCTACCGGGCAGGCCTAGACCCCATGCTGCCGGGCCTGGCCCTTAAAAAGAGCGAATTCGACGACCTCTGGGCAGACCTGGTCCAGCTCATGCGTTATGCCGTCAACCATGGACAAATCGACACCGTCCGCCCAGAACACACCCCCGAAGCCATGAACCGGCCACCTCGAGAAGACCCCCACGGCGGCGAAGTCTATGTCTACCGCCGCGCCGAACAAGCCTGCTACATCTGTCACACCCAGGTGCGCAGCACTGTCATCGGCAACCGCAACCTCTTCTGGTGCCCCGTATGCCAGCCACTTTCTCGGCGCCGACCTGCCGTCGAAGCACGCAAAAAACTGCGTGAACAGTCTCTACTGGGACGTCTGGCGCACTGACTAAAACCCTGCAACGCAGACCCCCGACCAGCATCTCGCTCAAAGGACTACACCCAGCTCGAGATTCAAAGGGTGACAGGGTAAGCGCGTAATCATCACAACAACCTCAACACAGCAACACTGATTTGCCCACAACAACACAGGGACCCGCCGCCTCATGATTGACGCCCTCACCGCCTACCTTGGCGCCCTCAACGGCTTCGTATACACCTACTTCCTTGTCGCCCTCCTTATCGGCGGAGGCCTATATTTCACCTTGCGCACCCGTGCTGTGCAGATACGTCACTTTCCCCACCTACTGAGTCACTCGCTAGCTTCACGCAAAGGAGCCAACGGAGGGATCTCCTCATTTCAGGCATTCGCCATGGGCATGGCCACCCGTATCGGCATCGGCAACATCACCGGTGTGGCCTTGGCGCTCGTGCTCGGCGGCCCCGGAGCGATCTTCTGGATGTGGGTGATCGCCGCTGTTGGCATGGCCACCTCGTTCTTTGAAGCCACCCTGGCCCAGGTATTTAAAGTCTCCAACACAGACGGCACCTACCGTGGCGGCACCGCCTACTACCTCTCCTATGGCTTGCAATCTCGCTCATGGGGAGTAGGTATCGCGGCTGCACTCGTGTTCTGCATGGTCATCGCCATGCCCATGGTTCAAGGCAACACCATCGCCCTCGCTCTGGAAAACGCTCACGGTATTCCGGTATGGGCTACTGGCCTATTGCTCATGGCCCTAACAGCGCTCGTGGTTTTTGCAGGGGTGCGCGGCGTAGCCCGCACGACAGAAATCCTCAGCCCCTTGATGGCTATCGGATACGTATGTATCGCTGTGACAGTTGTTGTCATGAACATCGGCAGTGTTCCGGGGTTCCTATCTGACATCATCTCCGGTGCCTTTGGGATTCGACCTGGCCTGGCCGGGGTGGCAGGCGGTGTCACCGCAGCTGTGCTTAACGGCGCTCAACGCGGGCTTTTCACCAATGAAGCAGGTATGGCGACCAACCCCAACGCGGCTGCCACTGCCACGGTTGCTCATCCGGTGCAGCAGGGGTTCATTCAATCTCTCGGTGTTCTCGTCGACTCAATGATCATCTGCACTGCCACTGCGTTCATCATTTTGTCCAGCGGATCAAGCGTGTACGTGCCAGGTGTAGTGCCGGCTGCATCGGAAGCTGAAAATGCTGCCGCCAGCCTGACCGTTAACGCGGTTACTTCACAGCTGGGCAGCTGGGCAGTGTGGCCTATGTCGATCATGATTTTTTTCTTCGGATTCAGCTCGATTCTGGGCGCTTACGCGTATGCCTCCGTCAACGTCGACTTCTTGCGTGGTTACAACACGCGTAACCGCCTAGCTGCCGCCTTGGTGGTGTTGACCACCGGAGTCGGCTCTGTGCTGGCGTTGAAAACAGTGTGGGCGCTCATGGACACCGCGATGGCTTTGACAACGCTCATCAACATCATCGGTCTCATCGCGCTCTCGAAGTGGGTTGTTGGAGCGCTTCGTGACTACGAAGCTCAAAAGGCGGCTGGTATCGATGAGCCACGCTTCCGCGGTGAAGGTAACTCGAATTTGCCGCGTGATATCCCTACTGATGTCTGGAAATAGTCGCAAATACCACGCTTTTCAGTGAGGTGGCTGTGAATAGTTTTTATTGATGCTTCTTTAAGGAAGGAGTGGGCTGCATTGCAGCCCACTCCTTCCTTTTGTTTGAAGATCTGCAGAGGTTTGGTTGATAGGATCTTATTCGCGAAAAATCCAGCCAAATGAGTCTTTTGGTGATTTTTGAAGTGGATTCAATTTTCTGCTCTCACCGGGTTATTGGTGAATATCCCTAATATCTATTCCTGCATGTGGAACTACTGAGTCCTTGCTGAATAAATGCGCAAATATTGCGAAAATAATTTGCGCTTATTGCGTGCCATAGGTACCCCCCACCGGGTTTACGGTCTGAACGAACTACCGTCCCGCCCCATAGGAGCACCATGCGCCTGACCCCACGAGAGCAAGACAAACTGCTCATCGTCGTAGCCGCCGACCTCGCCCGCAGACGCCAAGCCCGCGGCCTCAAACTCAACTACCCCGAAGCCGTCGCCATCATCAGCTACGAACTCATCGAAGGGGCCCGCGATGGCCGCACCGTCGATGACCTCATGAGCTGGGGAACAACCATCCTCACCCGCGAAGACGTCATGGAAGGAGTGCCCGAAATGATCCATGACGTACAAATCGAAGCGACCTTCCCCGACGGCACCAAACTCGTCACCGTTCACGACCCCATCCGCTAAACCCCACCCGCCGTAACACACCCCCAGCAAGGACAACCATGACCCCTGGCGAAATCGTGGCCAGCGACGAAGAAATCGTTGCCAACCACGGCAGAGAAACAAAAACCATCGATGTCGTAAACATCGGCGACCGACCAGTCCAAGTCGGCTCCCACCACCACTTCTACGAAGTTAACCGCGCCCTGGAATTTGACCGCCCCGCTACTCGCGGCTTCCGCCTCAATATTCCTTCAGGCACCGCCGTGCGATTCGAACCCGGCGACCACAAAAATGTCGAACTCGTTGCCCTGGCAGGACTGCGCCGCGTCTACGGCTTCCGCAACCGCGTGAACGGCCCCCTCGACGCACCCGAAATCATCGAAGAACAAGCCTGGGCCCACCCAACCACCCTGAAAGGGGCAGAAAAATGACCCTCAGGATCCCCCGCCGCCAATACAACGACCTCTACGGCCCCACCACCGGCGACTCGGTCCGCCTCGCCGACACAGACCTGTTCGTCAAAGTCGAAAAAGACCTCACCGGATACGGAGACGAAGCCGTCTTCGGCGGCGGAAAAACCATCCGCGACGGCATGGGCCAAGACGGCAACGTCAACCGCGCCGAAATGATCCCCGACACCGTCATCACCGGTGCCCTCATCATCGACTACACCGGCATCTACAAAGCCGACATCGGCATCCGAGACGGACGCATTTGCGCCATCGGCAAAGCCGGAAACAACAACATCATGGACGACGTTGACATGACGATCGGCCCATCAACAGAAATCATCGCCGGCGAACACAAAATCCTCACCGCTGGCGGCATCGACACTCACATCCACTTCATCAGCCCAGAACAAGTCCCCACTGCGCTCGCCGGAGGAGTCACCACCTTCGTTGGCGGAGGCACCGGCCCCGCCGAAGGAACCAAAGCCACCACCATCACCCCCGGTGCCTGGCATATCGGCCGCATGCTGCAAGCCTTTGAAGGACTACCCATCAACGTGGGAATCCTCGGCAAAGGGCACGCCTCCATGACCTCCCCCTTGGCAGAACAAATCGTCATGGGCGCCTGCGGCCTAAAAATTCACGAAGACTGGGGAGCCACCCACGCCTCCATCGACAACTCCCTCAAAGTTGCTGATGAGTATGACGTCCAAGTAGCCATCCACACCGACACCCTCAACGAAGGTGGCTTTGTCGAAGACACCATTCGTGCCATCGATGGACGCGTCATTCACACCTTCCACACCGAAGGCGCAGGCGGTGGCCACGCCCCCGACATCATCACGATGGCCGGGCTGAAAAACGTGCTTCCCGCATCCACAAACCCCACAATGCCCTTCACACGTAACACCATCGACGAGCACATGGACATGCTCATGGTGTGCCACCACCTCTCCCGAGAAATCCCCGAAGACGTCGCATTCGCCGACTCTCGCATCCGCCCAGAAACCATCGCTGCCGAAGACGTCCTGCACGACATGGGCGTGTTCTCCATGATGAGCTCCGACAGCCAAGCCATGGGCCGCGTCGGTGAAGTCGTGCTTCGCACCTGGCAAGCCGCCGACCACATGCTCAAAACCCGCGGCCACCTGCCTGGAGACTGCGAATACAACGACAACAACCGCGTCAAGCGATACATCAGCAAGTACACGATCAACCCAGCTATCGCCCAAGGCATGTCCCGCCTCATCGGATCAGTTGAAGTCGGAAAATGGGCAGACCTAGTGCTCTGGGAACCCGCCTTCTTCGGCGTCAAACCCGACCTGGTTATTAAAGGCGGACTCATCCTTGGCGCCATGCAAGGCGACCCCAACGGATCCATCCCCACCCCCCAACCACAAACCTTCCGCCAACAATTCGCCAGCTACGGCGGCGCACTGGCCGAATCCTCCATTTCCTTCATGTCCATGGCAGCAGTCAACGCTGGCGTCGCCCGCAGACTCCGTCTCAAACGGCACGTCGCGCCCGTTGAAGACATCCGCCAGCTCACCAAAGCGGACATGAAATTCAACAACGCCACCCCCAGCATCGAAGTCGATGCACAAACATACGAAGTTCGAGTAGACGGCGAACGCATCACATCCACCCCCGCCACCACCCTGGCAGGCGCACAAAGGTATTGGCTCTTCTAATGACTGACACAACACCCAACACCCCAGCAGCGGAGAGCCAGGAATCACTACCCCCCATCCACTCAACCGCTGTCATCTTCAACATCACTGACGGCACACCTGAACACCTCATCCACACTCCCGGAGAGCATCACGGTCACCGAGAGCGCGAAACCATTCGCCTCCACAACGAAGCTCTCGCCAAACGAATCCAGCGACTACGCACTGACAAAGGCCGAGAAATATCCCTACGTCTGCCCTCCGGATCGCCAGCTCTACGCCCCGGAGATGTCATCGCCGTCACTGACACCAGCTTCATCACTATCGAAACCACCACCACACGAGTCATCGTTGTGCGGCCCAGCTGCATCCGTCAGATGGGAGAAGCCGCACACGCCCTGGGAAACCGGCACCGTCAAGTCCAGTTCTTCGACGACAGCACGCAATTCGGGGCACAGTTCGGCCAAGTCGTCTTCCTCACTCCCTACGACCACACCGTCACCGACCACCTCGAAAGCCTCCACGTCGACTACACCATCGAAGATGTCGAACTCGACACCCCCTTCCGCCACGCCGAACACCAACACTGACCGGAACCCATAAAACCCGTGATCACACCCACGACGAGGCGATCCCGACGCCATGCCCCCAGACTGACGCCCACTGCTATCCACCCCCACCTGGCCCTCATCCAACTCGCTGACTCCGCCCTGCCGGTAGGAACATTCGCGCACTCCTTCGGTATGGAGACAGCCCTGGCGGATGGAACAGTCACAGACGAGGTAGAGGTAGCGGCATGGCTGGCTTCCTTCCTGAAAACGCAAGTCCTAACCACTGACCTACTAGTCGTGCGAGAAACATTCGCTCTGGTTAAGGAAGGAAACGTCGATAAGCGAAAGCTTCTCGACCTGGATGCCACGATGACCGCCGTGTCCTTGGCATCCCAAGTACGAGAAGCATCCTGGTCAATGGGTGCACGACTGCTAGAGCTAGCCCTCGAGTGCTTCCCTACCCCCGCGCTCACCACATACGACGAGTTAGTTCGACAAAAACACGCGGACGGGCACTATGCCATCGCATACGCCCTAGCAGTCGCGGGTATGGGGGTCGGTCTTGCTGAAACACTGCACACCTACGCCACCTCCCTGAGCATCGGACTTGCGCAGAACGCAGTACGTGCGGTCCCGCTCGGGCAGGTGGCAGGCCAACGTGTCATTGCCTACCTTCACCCAGTAATCACCGCAGTATGCGAAGAAGCTCTCAATCTGCCCACCGATCTGCTGGGAGCTGCCTGCCCGCATCTGGAAATCGACCAAATGAGGCACGAACGCCAGCATGCTCGAATGTTCACCAGCTGACGGTGAGCAGCCACACCCGAGAACAACAACCACATGACGCAGGAAGACCTATGACAGACACACACACCGAACCTCTAGAACAAGACCCCATCATCATCGGTGTCGGCGGCCCCGTCGGAGCCGGGAAAACCCAGCTAGTAGAACGCCTCACCCGCGCGATGAGTCACCGCGTATCGATGGCAGCGGTCACCAACGACATTTACACCATCGAAGACGCGAAAATCCTCGCCCGTAACTCCGTTCTGCCCGAAGACCGCATCATCGGAGTGGAAACAGGAGGGTGCCCGCACACAGCAATCCGGGAAGACACCTCACTGAACACCGCCGCGATCGAAGAGCTACGGCGCCGACACCCTGACCTAGAAATCATTTTTGTTGAGTCCGGCGGCGACAACTTGTCTGCCACGTTCTCCCCCGAACTAGTGGACTTTTCTATCTATGTCATTGACGTAGCTCAAGGGGAAAAAATCCCCCGAAAAGCAGGGCAGGGAATGATCAAATCTGACCTGTTCGTCATCAACAAAACAGACCTGGCTCCCCACGTAGGCGCGAACTTGTCTGTCATGGAGGAAGACTCAGCAAAGTTCCGCGGTGATCGCCCCTTCTGCTTCACCAATCTGCGCACCGATGAAGGGCTAGAAAAAGTCATTGAGTGGATTGACCACGACATCCTCATGACCGACCTCACCGACGCATGACGCTCACATCTGACTCAGCACAGGCCTGCTTACTTTCACTAGCCCCAGCATCTGCGGAACCTGAAAAAACAACAGGCAGTCTTGACGTGACATTCGCGGTGCGAAACGAACGCACCATCCTGTCCCGCCAGCATCATCGGGGAGCGCTGAAAGTAATTCGCCCCTTCTATCTTTCCGATGGTGCTGCTGCCGCAGAAGCAACACTGACCGTGCTCAACCCTGGCGGCGGCTACGTCGGCGGAGATGTGTATCGGCAGCACATAACCCTCCAAGCCGGGGCCAAAGCAGTGATGACAACCCAGTCCGCGACTCGGGTCTACCGCACACCACACAGCGAAGTGACTCAAGACACCGATCTCATCGTGGAAGACAACGCCGTGTTGACCTACGTGCCAGATGAACTCATTGGTTATGCCGATGCCCGATATGTTCAGCGCACACGTGCCCAACTGGCCAAAACAGCAACATTATTCGCCAAAGATGTCGTCACTCCTGGATGGGCTCCAGATGGTCGACTCTTCCAATACCGAAAACTGCACACAATTTTCGACGTAGTTGGCATGCCTACGCCAGAGCACCATCGAGGCAAGCTGCTAGCTCGCGACAACCTTTTCTTGGCACCGGAGCGATTCGGGATTTCTCCTGAACACACAGCGCTCGCAGAAACCTTTACTCACGTGGGAAGTCTTCTTATCGTCTCGCCCCACGTGGATGCCGGGACCGTCGATGTGATTCGTGACGTTTTATCTATTCACGAAGGTAAGCATCTGCATTTGCGTACAGGGGTGAGCCGGATGCCTATCAACGGTGTGCTCATCCGTGCTTTGGGCGTCAACACGGCTGTGATTGATGGCGCTATTGGGGCGGTGATTGACCAGCTCCGCGCAGACTGGTTCGGATGGGGGCCGCTACCGCGGCGCAAATACTGACATTTTTGGCCGCGTGATACAGCGGCCGGGTAAGAAAGGTTTTCTTCATGTCTCTTCCGACGCAGGCTGCTCCTCGTCACGACTATGTGCGCTGGATACGGGCCGTGTTGCGCGGGCAGGGGCAGGTGTTTTTTATCGACAAACCGATAGCAGGTCTGCTCATGCTGATCGGTGTAGGCATAGCCGATGCGCAACTGGCCCTGTTTACGCTGCTCGGCATTCTCGTTGGTATGTCCACCGCATGGGTGATGGGCGTTGACCGTAATGAGATCGAGAACGGCTTATGGGGGTATTGCCCTGCACTGGTTGGCGCTGCCGCGTTCATGACCTGGGGTAGCGGAGTCAGTGGCATCGTTGCGGCCGTGCTGGGGTCAGTTGTGGTGGTGCCGGTCCAGGTTGGATTGGCTCGTCTGCTGCGGTCGGGCAAGTTGTCAGCGTATGGGCTACCGGTTCTGACAGCACCGTTCTGCATTGTCAGCGGCATCAGCGCGATTATTGCGCGCGGATTTCCGCACCCGCCAGCTTCACCGTTGCAGATGCTGGGGGTCAGTGGTGTTGTTGAGCTGGTAGAAGAAGCACTTGAAGGGATTGGGCAAGTCCATTTCGCTGATTCCTATGTAGCTGGGGCGTTGATTCTCCTGGGACTTTTCGTGGGGTCTTGGCGCGCTGCGGCCGGAGCAGTGGTGGGCGCGGTGGTCATGACATTGGTGTCGCCGATTTTCGGGATCGACCCGAACGTGGTGGCGCACGGGTTGAGCCAATATTCGGGTGTGCTGGTGGGGATTGCTGCGTTGGCGGTTTTCACCGCTGACCTCAGGCCTGCGTGGATTCCATGGGTACTGGCAGCAGTAGGAGCAGTGGTGACGTTGCCGCTGGAAGAGCTATTTGAAGCAGCGCATTTTCCGATGTACACCTGGCCGTTTGTCATCGTGACTTGGGTGATTGTTGCTGTACGTGCATATGTGGTGCAGCGGTCAGAAAGATCGTGAATTCTTGACTTCCAGCCCCCTTTAGGGTGTACGAATGGGAAGTCAATCCAACAAAATTCACGAAAGTGAGCGCAGCTCTGTCTTCTATAAGGTCTATTACGAGGACACAGATTGCCTCGGCATGGTCTACTACGCGAACTACTTTCGGTTTCTCGAACGTGGCCGCACTGAGTATCTCGCCGAACGGGGCTATGCGATTTCGTCACTCAACGAAGCGGGTATCGTCTTTGTGGTCGCTAAGGTTGAAGCTGACTTCAAAGCGTCTGCGCGCCTGGGAGACACCATAGAGGTGCTTTCTTCTCTCACTACCCCATCACCGTTCAAGATTCTCTTCCATCAGAAGATCTGCCTGGATGGAAAAGTCCTGGTCAAAGCTCTCACGACGTTGGCATGTATTGAGGAAGCAGGTTCCCTGCGCCGTATACCGGCAGAACTGAGGAGTTAGGGAAGGGCACCAAAAACCATGAAAGTGCGCTGCGTTAACCCACAGCGACGCGCAACTTTGGGGTGAAAACCCCTAACGTGGAGTACGTAGTAGGACACTCGTCCATGACCGGTGCATCTGGGGACACCGGGACGAGCCGCGCCGCGTGTAGCGGCGGGAAAGAGGGGAACACGGCATGGCGCATCATGAAGCACCGCAACCGACCAACGTTGGCGAGAGCGATTACTTCTTCTCCACCACTGATCGCAAGGGCATCATCGAACTCGCGAACGCCGTGTTCGTCCGTCTTTCGCAGTATGAACATGATCAGCTGCAAGGTTCGCCGCACAACATCGTTCGGCACCCCGATATGCCCGCCGGTGTGTTCAAGTCTATTTGGGGCCAGCTCAAAGCAGGCCGACCTGCGTGTGCCTACATGAAAAACATGGCTGCAGACGGCAGCACGTACTGGCTTATTTCTACGTTGATCCCGGTGGGGGAGACCTTCCTTTCGGTGCGCATGGGCACGCTTGTTCATGAGTCCAAGAAAGCTGCCGAAAAGCTGTACGCCGATATTCGTGCTGCTGAGCGTGAGGCTCGCGAAAACGGGGCTAGCGCTGATGAGGCAGCCACGATGGGGCTAGAGCTCATGACTGCTGAGCTATCGAAGACGGGTATTAGGTCCCCTGAAGACCTCGCATACCGCATTCTTCCCGCCGAAGTTGCAGCTCACGAGCAGGTGGGGCGCATTCCTCAGCGCCCTGAGGCAACTGGCTATGCGGCTGAAATGCTGCACCTTATGCATGAGATTGACGACATGACCGCTGGGTCTGTTGCACAGCTCGATGAGTACGCCTCACTCATTTCTGTCCTGGAAGCTTCTGCTGCGGATGCAGGCCCTGCCTCTGACCGGCTCACCATCATCGCTGATGCTGCACAAAACGGAGCAAACATTGAAGATGTTCCGGAGATGATCGCTACTTTCACCACGCGTCTGACGGAGAAAGTCGAATCGGCCATCGATAAACTCGCTGGGCTGGATGAAGCACTGACCGCCCTAGCTACCGATGTTGCGCGGCTTCGGTTCCGGATTGCACTGCTGCGCTTGCACAACCGCATGATCGGCAGCTTCTGCGTTGAGGTCATTGATAGCCAGGAATCTTTCGACGCTCTCCCCTCGCTGCGGATTCTCACCCAGGCCCTGGGAGAAGAGGCTGATGAGCTTGCTGCGGCAATCACCCAGGTGCGTGGGGCATTGGCAGCTGTTCCTGACCAAGTTCAGGACGCTGTGCGTGATGCTGACCGTACTTTGCGCCTTTCCACGAAATGGCGCGGTGAAGCTGTTGAAGCCGAGGGAGACGTTGCAGCTGCACTTGCTCCAGCCTTGGCCGCCCTCACGGAAAACTCGGCCTCCGGTTTCGCTGAGCTTGGCCGCTTCTACGATGTTGCAGCGCGTTGCTTCCATCTGCCCGACCGCCACGACGACGCTGGCCTTGCTGCCCTCATCGGCCGCATGCACTCCATCATCGATAACTTCAACGAGAGCGAAGCTGCCTAACGCCTCTGGCGTCAGCCGTTTCTTCAGCCCCAGAGCGTGGATGCTCTGGGGCTGAACTCTGTTAGTGATGCGATCACTGATCGTTAATTTGCGTCAATGATCGTTGTCGTTACTGACGTCATTGCAGGACGTGGGGGAGTGGACCCAAAACCAAAACGCACCGGGGGAGTCACCCGCTGCAACGAACCCAGATCTTGCCCCTGCCACGAAGCAATCGAATCGGTGATGGCATGCACATCACACGCCCCATAGAATTCTCGGCGCCCGCGACCGGCCGTACCTGCAGTACGCAACCCGACAAGACGAGCAGGCACGTCAGTTACACGACAAAATGCTGGACTCGTGGCGATGGAGGTGGGGATCAGATGCAGCAGCCACCCCAACGGAGTGCGTTCTCCCGTCGTCATCGACAGTTCCAAAGGCCCGGCCTTCAGGCTCCAATGCTCCACACCTGGTGAAACGGTGGTCACTTCACAGGAAACCGGCACTGTGACAACCTCGTCGAATGTGTAGGTGGCTGTCACAAAATCAGCCACTTCAGCTGAGGGAGCAAGCAACATTCGCCAACCATCGGCGCGCTCCACCATCACATCAGTGAACGTTCCTAAAGGAGAATCCACCCATCGGCCAACAACGAGCCGAGTGCCTTCTTGCGTGCCAACCCCAGCGATATGACCGCGAAAAACATGACGCCCCATATGCATGCCTTCCTTTCTTAGCTGCTCATGGGAGATGTTCGCCTCCTAGAACAATCACCCAAAAAATCTTATTTAAAAGAAAACTCACCCCCTCTTAATTTGTGAAATTTTTAAAACATTCACCAGAGATATGCGGGCATCCTTGAGTGCCTCTAACGCCAATTTCTCAGCTTGAAGCAAGAGCCTACGGCGAACTTCTTCTGCTTCCTGGCACATCAAAAAACCTGAATTCCTGTGGGGCACCACACAGCTCGAACCACACACCGGACGATGTATTCCCGATCTGAGATCGCCCTCATGCCCACAGGAATTGAAAGGCCCGCAATGACGCGACGTACTCGAAAAATCACCCTGTCAAAAATCATGGCTCCAGCAGTGGTCGTCGCGCTCGCCTTACCGGCAGGAACAGCTTTTGCTGCACAACCACATGTTGTGCACACGCCTGCGGTGAAGACTGATGGGTCAGGCGCCTATCTCGTTGGTTCAGGCATGTACGACATCACCGGTGCTGCCGCGGAAACAGGAATGTTTGGGTATGCGGCATCGCAAGAAGTCGATGGCCTGCATATGCGCTTGTACTCACGTGCTTTCGTTGTGGCTGACCAAAAATCAGGAAAACGAGTGGCGATGGTGACCACAGACATGGGGGCTATGTTCCCATCGATCACCTCTGCTGTGGTTGCCAAACTGCAGCAAAAGTTCGGGGACAAGTACACCTCTCAAAATGTCCTCATCGCAGCGACGCACACTCACGTAGGTAATTCAGGGATGTCCGGTGATCGGCTGTATCAGGTAGCTGGCGCCGACTCGACCTCGGCTGGCTACGACAAGAAAAACTTCGACACCGTAGTGAACGGCATTGTTGAGTCGATTAGTCGTGCGCACACGAGCCTGGCCCCGGGCACGGTGCAGCGCTCGGAAGGGGAGCTTAAAGGGGCCACGCGTAACCGCTCTCTTCCTGCACACCGAGCTAATAAAAACCCAGGTAGCGAAGTGGATTCGTCCATGACACAGCTGGAGTTTCGAAGGTCTAATGGACAAGCGGTTGGGGTGTTGAACTGGTTCGCGATCCACCCGACGAGCTTCAGCAGAAAATTCACCAAGCTCAGTGGCGACAACAAGGGCTATGCCTCGTACATGTTCGAGAAGCAGATGGGAGGCGACCCGAACAAAGCAGGATCGTTTGTGGCTGCGTTCGCCAACAGTGCGGTAGGCGATGTTGTTCCGGCGCAGGGCAATGCTCACTCGGCCCCCGGATACGGTGGTAGCTCCGATGAGTACCACAACACTCACGTTGCTGGAGAAGCACAGTTAGGGAAAGCACGTCAGCTGTGGGCAGCGCAGGGGCACGCGCAGGGTGGGCCAGTTGATTTCCGTTCCAGGCACATTGACCTGCGTAACTACATCGTGTATGCCAAATATGCTGGCGGTAAGTCTGTGCAGTTGTGCAAGGCCGCGCGGGGGTTCTCGTTTGCATCCGGTGGTGAGAATGGTCCATCGAAGATTCCGGGGATGTACGAGGGGATGACGCGTGACTCGTTCTCTATTTCCGACAAGATCAAGAAGGTTGATACCTCTGCGTTGGGTGGACTGACGAGGCTAGCGTTTGCCGGGATTTCAGCGCTGCATCAAGACAAGTGCCATGCAGAGAAACCTATTCTTTTGCCTACGGGGGCCTGGAAGATGGTGAGCTCGGTGGTGCAGGTGCAGCTAGTCCGGGTGGGGAACACAGCGGTTTTGGCATTGCCGGTCGAGCCGACCACGGTGGCTTCGCGCAGGTTGCAGGAGCGGGTTGCTGCTGAGCTAGCGGGAACAGGTGTCAATCGGGTGGTGATTGCAGGTGTGGCTAACGGTTATAACGGCTATTTGGCCACTCGTGAGGAGTATGCGGCGCAGCATTACGAAGGTGCTTCGACAGAGTTTGGTCCGTTTGAGTTTGCTGCTTTCGAGCAAGAGGCTGCTGGTTTGGCCTCGGCGATGAAGAAGGGCGCTGCGGTCAGTGATGCAGCTTCTCCGGCAGGAAGTTTCACGGCTAAGACTCCTGCTCGTCCGGGAGTGCTGTTTGACAGTAAGCCGGCAGGTCAGCAGTTTGGGCAGGTGTTGGAGCAGCCATCGCAGTCATATTCCGCTGGTCAGGTGGCTTCGGCGGTGTTCCGTGCGGGTCATCCAAAGAATGACTACCGAACGATGGGGTCGTTCTTGCAGGTTCAGCGTCAAGAAGGTGGTCAGTGGAAGACGGTGAGGACGGACCGGGATTGGGATACGACGTATGCGTGGAAGCGAGAAGGTGTTGCTTTTTCGCGGGCGACGGTGCAGTGGCGTATTCCGAAAGGAACTCCGGCGGGAACATATCGACTTGTTCAGACCGGTGATTGGAAGAATGCTCGCGGCGGGAAAGTGTCGCCGTATGTAGGAATGTCGCGGTCTTTTACGGTGCGTTAATTTTCAGTGATTTCTGTCACTTTGTTAGTGGGTTTTGTGGGGGTGGAAGGTGCGTCACGTCGCTGTGTCTGCCCCCACATGGCCTGCGTCACGGAAATGCGAGGGGTGTCACATACACACATAAGGGGTGTAAACGATTTCAGCACCGATGGCATTTCGTAGATTCAAAAGAAAGGGCGTGTCCGAGATAGGCACACCTGACACGAGGCCGATAAGACAGACAATCGACCTCTTGAAGCCGACCACTTTGGAGGGCACCCGACGTGACCGCGACAGCAGAGACCCCGACAACCACAGCGTGGGAAGGGTTCAAAACAGGCCCGTGGAGCGAAGGTATCGACGTCCGCGACTTCGTCCAACGCAACTACACGCCCTACACCGGTGACGCCTCCTTCCTAGCCGGCCCCACCGCTAAAACCTTGCGCGTATGGGAAACCCTCGAAAAGGAATACCTCAGCGTTGAACGCCGCAAACGCGTCTTCGACGTTGACACCCACACCCCCTCCGACATCGACGCCTTCCCCGCCGGATACATCAGCGAAGACGACGACGTCATCGTCGGTCTCCAAACAGACACCCCACTCAAACGTGCCATGATGCCCTCCGGCGGCTGGCGCATGGTCGAAACCGCCATCAAAGAAGCAGGTCTCGAGCCCGACGAAGACGTGAAGAAAATCTTCACGAAATACCGCAAAACCCACAACGACGCAGTATTCGACATCTACACCCCCCGCATCCGCGCCGCGCGCTCCTCACACGTCATCACCGGACTACCCGACGCCTACGGACGTGGCCGCATCATCGGTGACTACCGCCGAGTCGCCCTGTACGGTGTGGACGCCCTCATCGCCGAAAAAATGGCAGCCAAAGACGCCGTCACCGGCGCAGAGTTCTCCGAACACTGGGCCCGATACCGCGAAGAGCACGCCGAACAAATCAAAGCGCTCAAAAAACTCAAAGTGATGGCCGCCTCCTACGGCGTTGACATCTCCGGCCCCGCAACCAATGCCCACGAAGCCGTCCAATGGACCTACTTCGGCTACCTCGGCGCCATCAAGAGCCAAGACGGCGCAGCCATGAGCATCGGCCGCCTATCGCCCTTCTTCGACATCTACTTCGAACGCGACCTAGCCAACGGCACCCTCACCGAAGAACAAGCCCAAGAAATCATCGACTCGCTCGTGCTCAAACTGCGCATCGTGCGGTTCCTGCGCACGATCGACTACGACCAAATCTTCTCCGGTGACCCCTACTGGGCAACCTGGTCCGATGCCGGCTTCTCCGTCGACGGGCGCCCCCAGGTCACAAAAACCTCGTTCCGCCTGCTGCAGACACTGCGCAACCTCGGACCAGCCCCAGAACCCAACATCACCATCTTCTGGGACCCCGAACTACCCGAGGGGTACAAAGAATTCTGCGCCGCGATCTCAGTAGAGACCAGCTCCATCCAGTACGAATCCGACAAGCAAATCCGCGACAAATGGGGCGACGACGCCGCCATCGCATGCTGTGTTTCCCCCATGGCAGTCGGTAAGCAGATGCAGTTCTTCGGAGCCCGCGTCAACGCAGCCAAATCACTGCTCTACGCAATCAACGGCGGCCGCGACGAAGTATCCGGCAAACAGATCACCAGCCCCGAATACGGCTTCGAACCCGTCACAGGTGATGGCCCGCTGGACTTCGAAGACGTCTGGCACAAATACGAGCTCATGCTCGACTGGGTAGTCGGAACCTATGTTGAAGCGCTCAACATCATCCACTACTGCCACGACCGATACGCCTACGAAGCCATCGAAATGGCACTGCACGACTCCGACATCATCCGCACCCTCGGATGCGGTATCGCAGGCCTGTCGATTGTCGCCGACTCCCTCTCGGCCATCAAATACGCCAAGGTCTACCCAGTCCGCGACGAAACCGGACTCATCGTGGACTACCGCACCGAAGGAGAATTCCCGGTCTACGGCAACGACGACGACCGCGCCGATGACATCGCCGCCACCATCGTCCACACCGTAATGAGCAAGATCAAAGAACAACCGCTCTACCGCGATGCCATCCCCACCCAATCCGTGCTGACCATCACCAGCAACGTCGTCTACGGCAAAGCCACCGGATCCTTCCCGTCCGGACACAAAGCTGGCACCCCCTTCGCCCCAGGCGCCAACCCAGAAAACGGCATGGACAGCCACGGCATGGTCGCCTCCATGCTCTCCGTCGGAAAACTCGACTACAACGACGCCCTCGACGGCATCTCCCTGACCAACACGATCTCGCCAGCCGGCCTTGGCCGCACCAAAGACGAGCAGGTCAGCAACCTCGTCGGCATCCTCGACGCCGGTTTCATCATGGACCAGTGCCAGAGCTGAACCGACGATAAAAGTCACACGACAGTAAGGAGATTCAATCAATGAGCGCGAAAACCTTCGAAGAACGTCTTTCCTCCATGAAAGAAAACCGCAGCAAAAACAACATGGCCTCAGGCCTCTACCACGCCAACATCAACGTCCTCGACGAAGCCACCCTCACCGACGCGATGGACCACCCCGAGAAATACCCCAACCTCACGGTCCGCGTTTCGGGATACGCAGTGAACTTCGTCAAACTCACCGCTGAGCAGCAGCGCGACGTCATCTCCCGCACCTTCCACCAAGGCGCCTGAGACACCAATAGATAAAACCATCGAGCCCCGGCTGGAACACTCCAGCCGGGACTCGACATATCCAGCAACACACAGAGGACACCACCACACATGGCCGACGGAATCACCGGCACAGTCACCCTCGAACCCACCGACGGTGACCGCGTCCGCGGAATCGCCGCAGGAATCGGATACGACCGAATCGAACTTGGCCGACCCGAACTGCTCGAAGCCCGCCGCACCGGCGAAGTCGCACTCGTACACTCCTGGGAACTAGTCACCGCCGTAGACGGTCCCGGAACACGAATGACGCTATTCCTCACCGGCTGCCCGCTGCGCTGCCAGTACTGCCACAACCCCGACACGATGGCCATGAAAACCGGCACTGTCGAGCGGATCGAAGAAATCATCGCCAAAGTAAAGCGATACAAATCAGTCTTCCGCGCCTCTCACGGCGGACTAACCATCTCCGGCGGAGAACCCCTCCTCCAGATCGAATTCACCCGCCGCCTACTGCAAGCAATCCACGCCGAAGGCATTCACACCTGCATCGACACCTCCGGCTACCTCGGAGCACGCCTCAGCGACGAAGACCTCAGCAACATCGACCTTGTCCTCCTCGACGTCAAATCAGGCCTACCCGACCTGTACAAAACCGTCACCGGCCGCGACCTGGCCCCAACCATCGCATTCGGAGACCGGTTCCACGCCCTGGGCAAACCCACCTGGATCAGATTCGTCATGGTCCCAGGCCTGACCGACACACCAGAAAACGTCACCGCCGTCGCCGACATCGTTCAACGCTGGAAAGGCACCGTAGAACGCATCGAAGTGCTGCCCTTCCACAACATGGGCGTAGACAAATGGCGTGAACTAGGCATGCGCTACAACCTGGAAAACACCCAACCGCCCACGCCCGAAGCCATCGAAAAAGTACGAAACGTGTTCCGTGAACGCGGATTCCAGGTGCATTAAAAACACCCCACACCCGGGCTGGCGCTAAGAACAGGAAAACCAACACAAATGCCAGCAGCCAGCCCGGCAGAACCAATTATTTGAGCTTCTTCCACGGCATCGAAGGCACCGCAGCCTTAACGCGGAACGGACCATTACCGAACGTCCCAGCCACCAACGCACGCTGCGCCGAGACCCCAACCTGCGGATTGGGAATCGTCATAGTGCTGTAGGCATAACCAGCCCACCCCACACCGGCCCGCGCTGCCTCCTGATACTGCGCGATAGACTGCGCGATAGTGTTATTCCACATCGCATTACCGCTGACCATCGTGCGCCCATCACGCTTTTGCAAAGCAGCCATTCCCTGCACCCAACTCGTGAAATACCGGCGCTGAGTCGCATCAGAAGCCGACCGATAATTCATGACAAAAACGCTGTCCACGATCTTTTGATGGGTCCAGCGAGGAATGTCCTGAACCGTTTGCCGGAACCCATCCGTACGCGTCCAATTCGTTGAAGCCCCTGGTCCCTGACCGAACGCAATCGCATTCACAGACAATCGGTCCCTCTTATCCCGCCGCATCATCTGATCATGCACACCGCGAACAACAGCCGTGACCTGATCCCTGCGGAACCGATGCCACAACGGATCACCAGGAGCAGGCGTACCCGTGGTCTTAAAAGTTCGCCTAAACGCAGCTAAAGCAACCGGCGTATAACCCCAGTCATTATCCAACCGGCCTGAAGCCGTCTGATCGGGGTAACGGATGTAATCCAAATTCACACCATCAATGGCGTAATTCTTTTGAATCGAATCCACCGTGGCCACCACGTGCTTACGAGCAGCAGGATTCCCCAGATCCAAAAACGTCGTTCCATCAGCCGACACCGTGCCGTCATAACGGCGATCCGACCAACTATCTTTCGTGCCCGGGCCATGCACATTAAAAACATGCCGCGGATCCGAGGGCGCACTGGCGCCACTCCATATCTTGCCCACAACCACCCACGCATGCACCTGCAGCCCCGCCGCATGCCCCTTAGCAACCACATCCGCTAACGGATCAAACTGCGCCGCACCCGTACCCGCCGCCCGCGGAAGAATCGACTTATTACACAAGCAATCCGAACGGCGCACCGTCTGCACCACCAAAGTATTCACACCCATCTGCTTGGCCGTGGCCACTAACGAAGACACTTCCGCCCCCGAAAACAAGCCCGGCTCCCACGCATCCACCCACAACGCCCTCATCTGCTGAGGCACCCCAGCCGAAACCACCCCAGCCTCAGACGAAACCGGTGCCGCCGCCACCGGCGCAGCACCGCCCAGCCCCACAGCAGCCACCACAGCACCAGCAACAACCAACGACCCACACCGACGACGCATAACCAACCCCACAACCTTTCACCCGTCAGCAGGGCACGCCCCACCAGATATCGAACGGCGCTATGCACCGCCGCGCCACACAGCGCACTCACCCATAAAACCCCCGCCACCGCCACAACAGCGAGCCTGCTCGGACACAACAAAACCCGCCAATAAACAACAACAAAAACCCCTACACACCAGCACAAAACTGCCGATAAGAAACTGAATAAGGGCCCACGCCCGGCTCAAGCCTCGCCCCGTCGTGCGTCGAGAAAGCGGACCCCCTCCATGACCCAGCTGCTATCTAACCCCTCACTGCGGCGCACCCTTGCAAACATCACCGCCCTCAAAACAACCCTGGCCCTCATCACACTCACCGTTCTCTGCGGCATCCACGCCCCCACCCCAGCCGCACACGCAGCCCCCACCAACACCGGCACCTCCAGCGACAACGCCATCACCGTCACCACCACCGCCACCCCAGCAAGCATCCCCCCAGGCGGCTCCCAAGTCAGCATGGCCTACACCGTCACCAACAACACTGCTGAACGCGCCTACCTCGTCAGCATGCTCGACAACAAATGCCCCGCAGTCCGGCAAACCAGCGGCCTGAAAACCGACTCCATCCGCTGGTACATAGAACCAGGAAAAACCGCCAACTTCAGCTGCAACTTCTTCGCAGGCATCGCCCTGGACGCCACCATCACCGCAACTTTCACCACCTACAACACCACCAACACTTGGCACGAATCCAGCGCCCAAGCCACAACCACCGTCACCCTGGCCACCAACCAATGCGACACCCTCTGGTACTCATCCCTACTCAACAACAGCGACACCGGCCGCATCGGCACCCTCGGCACCCAACCCAACTCCGCCATGCAACCCCGCTGGACCATCTCCCAACTCACCAACAGCGTCTACGACTCCTCTGCAGCCCTAGACGTCAACCCCGTCAACCCCAACCACATCTACTTCATACCCAGCAAAGCAGGAAACAGCTACGGCGGACTCTGGCGCCTAGACACCAACACCGGAACCGCCACCCGCATCACCACCAACACCACCGCCACCACCAGCGTCCGCCTCGCCGCCGACCGAAACGGCACCCTATGGTCCTGGGCCACCAACGGCATCCTTTACTCCCTAGCCCCAGGAACCACCACCTGGACAGCCCACACCCTCACCGCAGCCAGCAGCACCGACGGAAGAACAACCCTCACCGCCGACCAAACCAAAAACCTCGGCGCTGGCGACCTCGTCACCAGCGGCAACGGCGACCTATGGCTACTTGCCGCCAACACCGGAACCAACACCACCTACCTACTGAGCATCAACGCCAACGAAAGCACCAAACCCACCCCACCCCCGTCATCGTCGGCCTCATGAACCGCCCCACCGACGGCGGCTTCTACACTGGCCTAGCCTTCAGCTCCACAGGAAAACTACTCGCCTCCGCCGGAGCCGCATCCTCCACCACCGCCACCAACACCCTCTACGAAGTCGACATCGCCACCGGCCAAGCCACCCGCATCTCCGCCGCTCCCAGCGCAGGCAACGGATCCATCGGCGACCTCGGCTCCTGTGCACAACCCCTGTCCCGACTCCACCTCATCAAACGCGCCGACACCCCAAACCCTGCCGTCAAACCCGGCGACACCATCACCTACGAAATCGAAGCCCGCAACCTCGGCGGCATGGCAGCAGTCGATGTACGACTCCAAGAAAGCATCCCCGCCGGAACCACCTACCTACCTACCCGGCAGCACCACCCTCAACGGCACCAAAATCGCCGACACCAACGGCACCATGCCTTACACCAACACCCGCGAAATCCACGCCAACAACACCACCCGCGCTGGCATCATCCCCGCCTTCTCCACCGCCACCATCAGATTCACCGTCACCGTCAACAACACCAGCCCCCAGACCACCAACATCACCAACCAAGCCACCCTCACCAGCACCACCTACACCAACGGCCTCCTCTCAGACGACCCCTCCGCCCCCGGCTCCACCGACCCCACCTCAGTACGCATCGCCCGACCCGCCATCACAATCGACAAAACCGCCAACACCCCCGCCATCACCGGCAGCGGACCCATCACCTACACCTACACAGTCGCCAACATCGGAGCCGAACCCCTAGCCGGAATCACCCTCACCGACAACGCCACTCGCGGCGCCACTCCCATCACCCCCTACGCCTGCACCAGCCCCACACTCACCAACGGTGACGCCAACAAAGACACCATCCTCGACATCTACGAAACCTGGACCTACACCTGCACCGACACCCTCACCTGGAGCACAACCGACACCGACAGCGGCACCACCATCACCAACACCGCCACCGTCACGGGAACCGGCGAAACCTCCGGAAGCACCGTCACCTCCACCTCCGCCCTCACCACCGCCCTAAAACCACAACCGGCCTACATCAACATCACCAAACAACCCGGAACCGTCGTCGGACCCGACTCCGACACCGGTGAAATGGTCGCCTCCTACTCCGTCCTCGTGAGCAACACCGGCCAAGCCAACGGCAGCTACAGCACCCTCACCGACACCCCAAACCCACCAGCCGGCATGAAAGTCACCGCAGTCGAATGGGTACGCCTCGACGGCGAAACCGTCACCGGCAGCGGCATCGCCCCCAGCGACGGCAACGGCGGCTACCTACTCAACACCACGCCGCGCCCCCTACCCGGCGGAGCCACCGAACGCTACCGCGTTCGCATACGACTCCTGTGGACAAACAGCACCATCCCACTCCTGACCTGCGACCAAGGCAGCGGCATCCGCAACACCGCCGCCCTGCCCACCGGAGAAGAAAACGCACCCACTAACGACAACACCACTTGCCTCGACGCACCCCACCCACCCCAACCAGCCATCGCACTAGTAAAAACCGGAACCCCACCAGCTGCCGCCACCGCCGGATCCACCATCCCCTACACCTTCACCGTCACCAACAACAGCCCCAACATCTTCCTCACCGACCTCACTATCACCGACCCCCTCATCAGCGACATCACCTGCGACAACAACCGCCTATCCGCCGGAACAACCACCACCTGCCGCGGCAACTACACCATCACCACCACCGACCTCAACGCCGGAAAAATCACCAACACCGCAACCGCCAGCGCCCTGCCCGCCGGATTCGACCCCACCAACCGCATCACCACCACCGCCACCAACACCCTGCCCGTCAACTCCACCGCCGCACTCACCCTGAACAAAACCGCCACCGCCCAAGACCCCAGCGCCCTGACCACCAACGCCGCCGTCGGCGACCGCATCACCTACACCTTCACCATCACCAACTCCGGCAACAAAACCCTGCACCAACCCACCATCGATGACCCCATCCTGGGAATCACCAACAAACCATGCGGCACCGGCGACCTGGCCATCGGCGACACAACCAGCTGCACCGCCACCTACGCCCTCACCAAAGCCGACATCGACCGAGGCCGACTCACCAACATCGCCACCGCCACCGCACTAGGCACCGCCGGCGGCACTGACGACCCCGCACCCATCACCGACTCAGCCACCGCAACCCTGACCGGAATCGCCGGAAAAACAGGACTCTGGCTCGAAAAATCCCAACTAGGCACCGTCATTGACGCCGACAACTCCGGCGACCACTCCGCCGGCGACACCCTCTGGTACACCTTCCGCGTACGCAACCTCACCACCGCCACCATCACCGGCATCACCGTCACCGACACCAAAGCCGGAAGCACCGTCACCTGCGACGAAACCACCCTCGAAGTCGGCGCATCCACCGCATGCCGCCTCAGCAACCCATACCGCATCACCACCGCCGACCTCACAGCCGGAAAAGTCATCAACGTCGCCACCGCCACCGCCGACGGTGGATTGACTTCCAACCAACCCAGCGTCACCACCCTCCTCACCTACAACCCCACCCTCACCCTCACCAAAATCGCCGGCGCCCTCACCGAAGCCACCATCACCCCCGACACCCCCGCAGGCCCCAGCAAAGGCGACACCATCACCTACTCCTTCACCGTCACCAACCCCACCGCCCTACCCATGACCAACCTCACCATCACCGACCCCCTCCTACCCTCCATCACCTGCACCAACCCCACCGGCGCCACAACCACCACCATCCAAGCCCGCGAAACCCTCACCTGCACTGCAGCAGCCCCATACACCATCACCCGACCCGACATCGACGCCCGCCACATCACCAACACCGCCACCGCCACCCCCGCACAAGGAACCCTCACCCCACCCACCGCCAGCACCACCACCCCCCCTCATCCCCCTACCACGCCTGAGCATCACCAAAACCCACACCGGCCCACCCAACGGCAGCATCAACCTCGGCGACACCATCACCTACACCATCACCCTGACCAACGAAGGCGCCGGAACCCTACGCAACCTCACCATCACCGACCCCATGCTTGGCCTCGACCACGCCTGGTGCCAAGAGGCCACCACCACCCTGGCCCCCGGAGCCAGCATCACCTGCACCACCCCCACTCACACCGTCACCCAACGCGAACTCGACCTACTCGGCGCCACCAACACCGCCATCGGACACGCCCTGTCCGGAAGCGACGACACCCCTGCCCTCCTCGAAGCCACCACCACCGACACCTTCACCACCATCACACCCATCGGAAAACTCACCGTCACCAAACACTTCGACCAACTCGACGACACCGACAACTCCACCACCCCCCACCCCAGGAGACCTGCTCCACTACCGATTCGTCGTCACCAACACCGGAAACGCCACCCTGCGCTTCCTCACCGTTGACGACGCCACCATCCAAATGAACTCCTACTCCTGCGGAAACATCGACATCGCCCCCGGCGCATCCACCACCTGCCTCGCCCCCGTCTACACCCTCACCAGCAGCGATATCACCAACAGCACCACCATCACTAACACCGCCACCGCCACCGCCATCACCTACCGAGGCGACATCATCACCGGACAAGACACAAACACCACAAACTTGGCAACCGCCCCCGCGCCTCCCTGACCCTGACTAAAACAGCCCAACTCGACCACGACCCCAACCACAACCACCTCGCCGACCCCAACGACACCGCCCGCTACACCTTCACCGCTACCAACACCGGCACCACCACCATCAACAACCTCAGCATCAACGACCCCATGCTGCAAGGCGCTAAAACCGCCGTTACCTGCGCCGAAACAGCCCTGCCACCCGCAGAGGCAACCACCTGCACCACCGACACCCCAATGACCATCAACCCAGAAAACATCACCCCATTCATCACCCCCGGAAACCACACCCTGCCCAACACAGCAGCAGCCCACGGCACCACCCCACCAGAACCAACCACCGGTAAACCAGCTATCGACGTGTTCTCACCCTCAGCCCGCGCCACCATCCCCCTCGTTGATGCCCTCATCGCCACACCCGCACCCCCCACTGACCCCGGCGCTCCCATCCCAACACCCACCGACCCTCCAGCCCCCACTCCTGCTCCCAATCAACCCACCCCTACCCCCCTCACCCATACCACCCTTGCCCGAAGACGGCCCCACAAACCCACCAAACAGCCCCGGACACCAATACCGCCCAAACCACCCCACCAATAACTCCACCAGCACAAACCCATCCCTCATCCCGCCACGAAACATCATCGATGTCCCTACACAACGATGGGGAAAAGGCAACGCAGAAGGCACCCCCAGCAGTGCCTGGCATCTCCCCACACCCGGCCCCACCTGGCGCACCGGCCACGTCAGCCCGCACACAGCAACTGTGCCCAACACCCCCACCTCAGCACACCACCAACCCACCGCAGAAACACGCCCAGAACCACCCATAGCTGCAACACTGCTGACCCTCATCGTGACCAGCAGCGCAATCGCCTACATACTGCGCAGCCGACGAAAACGCACCCGCCCATAAAAGAGCGGCTCTTGTGATCAGCAGATCACAAGAGCCGCTCGAAGCCGCCAGGTATCAGCGACCGTTAATGTCCTTTGTGCTGTTGGCCATCGTGAAAACAGTGTGCGCAATCGCGTCAGAAATCACATCCACCGCGTGCATATTCACGTTCGCCATCGAATCCTTAGGGGTGTGGTAGTTGCCGTCATACGGGGCACCTTCAACGCCACCAAACATCAAAACCTCACCTTTGGACTTCTTCCCATCAGCACCGGTGTCAATACCAGAAGCTGGGATGCCGTTCTCAATGAAGGCTTGATAATCAGAACGCCCATTGAACTCTGAATCAATCCACGGCTGCCCCACCGAGTCGAAATAGTCCGTGAAAATGCTCTCCGTTTGAATAGAGCCCTCAGGAACATTCACCGGTGCCTCATGGGTGGACTGGTCAGCGTCATACACACCGATGGAGTAGTTCGGCGAACCAACCATGTCGAAGTTCAGATACGCAGCGATCTTCTTCAGCGACTCAGGATCTTTCTTCTTCATGTCCTCCACATAGTGAGTCGACCCCAGTAGGCCAATCTCCTCGGCACCCCACCAAGCGAAACGCACCTTATTGGTGATGCCCTTCTGTTTAGCCATCTGCACAGCTACCTCAAGGATGCTGGCAGAACCCGAGGCATTATCATTAATGCCCGGACCTTGCGGGACGCTATCCAAATGTGCACCGACCAAAGCGACATTGTCTGCCCGACCAGCTTTAGTCTCGGCAAGAATGTTAAAAGTGCGTCGCTTCTCAGTGAGCTTGTCCAAAACAAGGGTGGCCTCAACCTGCGGGCCAGACTCTTTGATTAAGTCAGCGCCCACCGCTTTCGTGACGGTGATGGTAGGCACATGAGTTTGATCAACTTTGCCAAGAGTGCCGTTGAGCTCGCCATCACCATTGTTGTAGACAATCAGAGCAGCCGCTCCAGCCGCCCCTGCAGCGCTGGACTTAGCAGAGAAAGAACAACCCCCACGCTGCACAACAGCGATTTTTTCTTTCGCGTTGATCCCAGACCATGCTGCAGCATCACAGCCGGTAATTACCTTGGGTTGGACAAACTGACCAGTGATGCCCTCTTTAGCTGCTGGGCTATAACTCAGCACCTGATGCGCAACAGTCTTTCCTGCCACCGTGAGCTTTGAAGATTTCACCTCGTCATGCGTGTACTCGAAATGCTGGCGCTGAGTGCGATACCCGGCCTTACGAAGGACAGCTTCAACATAGCGAGCCGAATGCTCATACCCACTCGTGCCGACGGCACGGTTTCCATTGTTTTTATCGGCAATCTCCTGAAAAGCGCGTAGGTGAGCCTCAATATTTTCCGGCCGGACCTGTTTACGAATTTTCTGAGATGCCTGCGTGGGATTCTTTGGTGCTGGTGTAGCAGTAGGAGGTTCAGGCGGTGTGGGAGCCGCCGAAGCCATCAAACCTGCTGGCCCCAGCGTGGCAGCAGTTAATCCAATAACGGCCAAGGCAGCCGTCGCGGTGCGTCGATGAACTCGCACGACAATCCTCCTGAAACTATTCGGCTCATAGGCACTGGAGTGTGCTCAATCTGAACTGAAGCATGGAGGACCCTGATAGTCACGGAAGAGAAAAAAGCTGAGGTGCAAATATTTTTCAGAAACGTTCGGAATTAGGGGTATGAAGTGGGAAAGGATCCAATAAGTAAAAGTCAAGTAAAAAATTCGTGTCGCCCTAACGGCCATTAGTAAGGGAAGTGAAACCTCAACCCATCTTCAAAAAAATAAGTGAACCATCCTGCGGATACGGCCCAACCCACCGCACAACTACCTGCGGCGAGCACCAACGAACCCGCCCCATCACGGCCACAGACCTCGTAGTGTCAACAACATGCCGTACTACGCCGTCGAATATCACTACGACCCCGCTACCGCAGCACAACAAGACGAGCTACGCCCATCTCACCGAGCTCACCTGCAGCACCTCGCCGACAATGGCCTGCTCATCGCTTCTGGCCCCCTAAGTACCAGCCCGGCCTCTGCCCTGCTCATCTTCCGCGCCGAGAGCGAAAATCACATCCGAGAAGCCCTCGCAAACGACCCGTTCCAGGTGCACGGTTACGTCACCGACTGGACCATCACCCCCTGGGCACCAGTCATCGGCGTATTCGCCGAAAAATAATCCGCCTCTCTCACACAGAATCATCAGAGCCCACTGACGCCTGTTCCTGCGCGCGGCGCTTGTTCTCTAAAGCACGCAGCGCCGCCGCTACTTTGGCTCGCTCCTTCCGGCGTGCCATCGGAGTATCCGCAGCCCGCGCATCAAGCTGATCTAGCCACCTATGAAATCGCGTTTTCTCCAGCTCAGCATTCGGATCATCCGCAACGCCAGCCTCACGTTGCTTTCGCTGCTTACGCTGACGCCGCATCTCTCCAAGAGCCAACAACAGCCCAATCAATAACGGCTTGATGATTTCTTCATGCTCAGCTAGCCACCCAAGCACCACCTGCAGCCACCATGGCAACGTGATCTGCGGCCACGGAATCTGAATATCAGGCCACGGGATACGCGGAAGATGTATCTCAGGCCACGGGATCTGCGGCAAATGAATCTCTGGCCACGAGATACGTGGCATATGGTCAGCAATCCATTCAATCACCGGCGCCAAAAGCCACTTCACAAACGCCGTTACCCCAAGAAAAGCAATGAGGATTCCACCAGCTTTAAAAGCCACGTGCCGTAACGCAAACAACACCGGGTGCTTCCGACCCCATGACTGCGTTTTCTCTGCACGGCTCCCCACTGGAGCGTCAAAATCTAACTCAGCGTCACCATCATAGGCAGTGGCATCTTTTACCCTGCCTAAAAAGCTAAGGCGAACCCGAACTCGACAATCTCTACCAACGGTAATAGACCGGTTATCGGTACTGTTTTTCTTGTCGTAAATCTGCTTTCCATCAACACGCAACACAAGTCGTGCTTCCCTGCTCGGATACACATCAAGCTCGTACGAGACTCCCCGAAGCAGGCACGTCCACGTCTGCTTCACTGGACTATCGCCACTTGGCTCAAAAGTCTCTGTTGTATCCGATGACATAAGTAAAGTTAATCAGCCCGAGAGAGGCAACAGCCATCTCTCGGGCTGAATAACCGCTATCAGCGAATCATGGACTTCGGGAAGCCAAGATCAGCCGAAGGCTTTGGCTTACCCGGAGTGAACAACCACGCCTCAAAGAACGGGCGCAAATCCTGTGAGGTGTGTTTATTGGCGTACGCCATGAACTCCTGGACACTGCCATGCCCATGTCGGTGTGAAGCCACCCAGCCTCGAACAATCTTCCAGAAAGCTTCCTCGCCAACCTTGTTCCGCAATGCCTGCACAGTCATAGCGCCACGGTCATAGACAGCCCGGTTGAAAATCTGCTTCGGGCCAGGATCACCAATCTTGATCTTCCAGAAGGAAGAATCCTGCGCATAGTCTTTCCAGGCTTGAGCGAAAGCCTCATCAGCATTGGGGCCATCGTGCTTCTCGGCGTACAGCCACTCAGTCCACGTCGCGAAACCCTCATTGATCCAGATATCTTTCCAGTCCTGCACCGACGTGGAGTCACCAAACCACTGGTGAGACTGCTCATGGACAATGAGTGACAAGTCATGTCCCTTAGCCCAGAACTTGTTCGAGTACACCGGACGTGACTGGTTCTCCAATGCGAAACCCATGTCAGCGTTAGCTGCAATACCACCAGTCGTTGTAAACGGGTAAGGGCCGTACGTCTTCGACAGCCAATCAATCACCGATGGAGTCTTCGCCAAATCTTCCTTGGCGCGCTTCACCCACGGTTCTTTGCTCTGCGGCGTCGCCGTCAACCACGGGATCCCCGAGCTTGTCTTCCCGCGCAAAATGTCATAACGGCCAATCACGGCGAAAGCCAGATAAGGCGCCATCGGTGTGGACTCCTGCCACGACCACGTATCTGTACTTCCCTGGTTCGTTACCTTCTGCAATGAGCCATTACTCAAAGCCTTCAAGCCCTTAGGTACATTCAAAGAAATAGAGAAGGTTGCCTTATCTCGAGGGTGATCATTGCTCGGGAACCACCACGAAGCGATATACGGCTGACCAACAGCAACAGCCCCATCAGAAGTCGTTATCCACGGCTTCTCGCCATCAATCTCGATCTTCTCAGGAACGCCTTTATAGGTAACAACAATGTTCGTCTTCGCGCCCTTAGTCAAAGCCTGCGCCGGGCGAACTACCAGCTCATGAGCGTCCTGACGAGAAAAAGAAGCTGGCTTCCCATCCACTGACACCTTTTCAGGAGTTAAAGCCAAATCAAGATTAAACTGCGTGAGATTCTGCGTAGTCAAAGCAGTGATAGATGTTGTTCCTGTGACGGTTCGCGTCTTCGGCTCGTACGAAACGTTCACATCGTAATGCTGAACGTCATAACCGCCATTGCCATGATCAGGGAAATACGAATCACCAATACCAGGAGCACCCACAGTGCCATCCTTGCTCGGCACGGCAGCCGTATGAGCAGAAGAAGGCTGCGCCATGGCAGGAAGAGAAACTGCAGCCATCGCTGAACCCGACAAAGCGAGCGCGGCAGCTAACGACAGGGCAATAGGTCGACGGAAAGAAAAATTCGTCATGATGGTCCTCGACGGTGCGAAGGGATCGGACGCGACCAGCATCCTCCTACGCAAAGCCCCCCATCGTGACCAAAAAAGACGAAAAGCATTACCTAAGTAAGAGACACATCAACAAAATGGCAGGGAGAAGGGACTGTTAGAGCCGCGAAACACCTCGCCAGAAACACTCCTGCATTCGGGCGTGTCGCCACCACTGGACTGCCCCTACCCCTGACAGCTCACCCAGTCACGCTCTCAAACGGGCGCCGCCGCATCCGGTGCGGCAACACAAAACCTGCAGCACGGTCCACATCCGCAACAGAAGACTCCAACCTGCCCTCCCACGCAGCCAAAGCACTGGCCGCCCGAAGCATCATCAAATCCGCCCGATGCCCATCCACCCCCACCGACAAACTCGTATTCGCGATGTGCAACATCACCTCCCGAGAAGTAGTGACTTTCGGCAACAAATCCATCGCAGCCGTCACCCGAGCAGCCAAATCCGCATCCGAAGGCGCATACTCCGCAGCGAACCCCACCGGATCACTCTCGAAAGCAAAACGCCGCTCCATCACCTCAATCCGCTCCTGCGGATCATGAGAACCCTCCACCGTGACAACCATCCCGAAACGATCAAGCAACTGCGGACGCAACTCACCCTCCTCAGGGTTCATCGTCCCCACAAGAGAAAAACGCGCCGGATGAGCCAATGAAACCCCTTCACGCTCAACCGTGTTCACACCCATCGCGGCTGAGTCAAGAAGCAAATCCACCACATGGTCATCAAGCAAATTCACCTCATCCACATACAAAATTCCCCGGTTCGCCGCAGCCAACAAACCCGGCTCAAAATGCCGCTCACCCTCCCGAAGTGCCCGCTCCAAATCAAGCGTGCCCGCCACCCGATCCTCCGTCGCACCCACCGGCAACTCCACCACCGGCACCGGCGAAAACACCACCTGCTCATCACCCGTACACGACAAACCCAACTCACGACACAACCCACCCTGCTCACCAGGAGCCAAACGGAACGGACATCCAGCCACCACCTCCTGCTCAGGCAAAATCGAAGCTAACGCCCGCACCGCCGTCGACTTAGCAGTGCCCTTCTCACCACGAATCAACACACCAGAAAGAGCAGGATTAACGATGGCGAGAATAAGACCAAGCTTCATATCCTCCTGACCCACAATTGCAGTAAAAGGAAAAGCAGGGCGGCTCATCGACAAACCTTTCGTACAGAAAGAAAACGCAAAAACCCACAAAAAATTAGCAAGACGATCACAAACGATCCCTCACAAGAGAAACAAGCTCCTCAGCGCGCAAATCCTCGACACTGTGACACGTAGCCCCCAACGCATCAGCCAAACGCGAAGCCAAACCAAGACGAATACCGCGACGCCCCCGCGATGCCTCACTGGGCTCAGTATCAACAACTATCCACTCAACACGTGAATCCTGCCCCAACTCACGCGCAACCCGCTCAGCCTCGCCCAACCCATTACCCCTACTGCCATCAAGACGCACATTCCCGCGACCATCAGAAATAAGCAACACAAGAGGCCGCAAATTAGGTTCCTTAATCAGCAAAGGCCGCAAAACCTCCCCAGCTGCCACAAGACCGGACGCCAACGGAGTACGACCCCCCGTAGGCATCTCCTCCAAAAGATCCGCAGCACGCTCCACCGAAGCAGTCGGCGGCAAAAGAACCTGCGCACCCTGCCCACGAAAAGACACCAACGCGACCTTGTCCCGCTTCTGATACGCATCCATCAACAGCGACAACACCGCACCCTTAGTGGCACTCATACGCCCACGCGCACCCATAGAACCCGACGCATCAACAAGAAAAAGAAGACACGTCCCCACCTGACGCTCACGAACCTTCACCTGCCAATCACTACGGCGAATAAACACCCCAGACCCCACCCCAGCAGCCTCACGACGCGAACGCTGATAAGGAGCCGCCGCCCGCAACGTGGCATCCACCGCCACATCCAAACCCACACCACTGACATCACGATCCATCGCTGGGCGCGCACGCACATACCGCCCCTGACGACCCGCACTACGCGTCCGCATCCGCCGCCCAGACCCCTTACGCGCCAACCTATCCTGCGTCGGCGCCAACGGCTTTACCCGCAACGAAGCCCCCACTGGCGCCACCATCGGAGCAACCTGCCCACCAGCCTCACCAGCCTCACCAGCCTCACCAGCCTCACCAGCCTCAGCCCCTCCACCATCAACACCCGCCCCCGAAGACGACGAAGAAGAATCCTCCACACCCTCATCAGCAGAAGACGGCGAACCTTGCGACTGCGGAACATCCTGAGACTGCTGCAAATCAGGCTGCGAACCCGGTTGCGAATCCGACTGCGAACCCCCCTCCTGCTCAGCAGACGCACTAGGAGGCGGCCCCACCTCACGCCGACGATGCACCAACACCATCTCCGCCACCACATCAACATCACCCACCGACACCACCGAACGCCCCTCCAACGCCGCCAACGCCCGCGCCGCATCAGCCATCACCACATCAGCCCGATGCCCCGCCACACACGCCTGCTGCGACAACCCCACAATGTGCGACTCCACATCCCGCGGAACCACCACCCCATCAAACGCCACCCGCGCCGCAGCCACCCGCGCCGCCAACAACTCCTCCTCCTGCGCAAAACCAGCACAAAAACCCACCGGATCGGCATCAAACGCCGCCCGCGCCACCATCAAATCCACCCGACGCTGCGGATCCCGCTCCGCCTGCACCTCCACACACAAACCAAACCGATCCAACACCTGAGGACGCAACGCCCCCTCCTCAGGATTCATCGTCCCCACCAACGCAAAACGACTCGGGTGAGACAACGACAACCCCTCGCGCTCAACCCGATTCACGCCACTGGCGGCAGCATCCAACACCAAATCCGCCACATGATCATCAAGCAGATTCACCTCATCCACATACAAAACCCCACCATCAACCTCAGCCAACAACCCCGGCTGCAACGACGGCACCCCCGTCCGCATCGTCACCTCCGAATCCAAACCACCCACCACCCGATCCTCCGTAACCCCCAACGGCAACGTCCTCATCGGAGCAACCCCACCATCCACACCAGGCAACAACGACGCCAACGACCGCACCGCCGTCGACTTCGCAGTCCCCTTCTCACCCCGCAACAACACCCCACCCAGCCGCGGAGCCACCGCCACCAACAACAACGCCGTACACATCCGCTCCTGCCCCACCAACGCAGAAAACGGAAACACACCACCGACACCGCCACCAACAACCCCAGACACACCCCCATCCTCCCACCCAACACCCGTCCACGACACCCAACCAAACCCCCAACAAACACACGAATTCACTTGAAAAAACGCCCCAACCCGCCGATGAGACACCACAAGCACCACAACACAAACACTCGTACGACCAAGACACCACCGCGGCCCCCTCACCGCACCCACCAAGGAGGCGAGACCCATCGCGGGCAAAAACGGAAAAAACAGGGCCGACGCCGCCACCCAAGTACAAGCCCTCGCAGTAGCCGTCATCGACATCGCCGCGGCCGTCTCCGACCTGCAACAACGCATCGCCGCACTCCAAGCCACCCTCAACAAACCCCCCACCGACGAAACCCCAGATCTACGCCTAGTCCCGCCCCACACCGAAACCCGAGAAAACCGCGCCCGCGTCCGCGCCAACCATCCCTCCAACACCCCACCCACTCTCACCCGCGCCGCCCAAGCCCAAGCCACCGACGCCCAACGCGCCACCAACGCCACCCTCACCAAAAACACCACACCCCCCATCCCCAACCTCCTCGCCCGCGTACTGGCCAACACCGAAACCACCACCACCGACGAAACCACCACCGAAACCACCCCCCCACCAACCCAACCCACCTACCAACCCGCCGCAACCAACACCCCCACTCTCCCCAACCCCCACCTCAAACCCTGGCAACACACCGCCATCACCGCCTGGAACAACGCCGGACACATCGGCGTCATCGAAACCGTCGACACCGACCGCACCCCCCTAGCCCTCGCCGCCATCACCGACGCCCTACGCGAAGGCCTACGCACCGTCCTCATCACCCCCAGCGACGCCCTCGCCAACCAATGGCACCAACGCATCCACCACGCCTACCCCCAACTCACCCTCGGCGACACCACCACCCCCAACGCCCACGTCACCATCACCACCGCCACCAACCTCGCCACACACAACCCCCTCAACCCCAACGAAGCCGCCCTCCTCATCGCCGACGAAGTCCACCGATACGCCACCGACGACACCACCCCCGCCCTCACCCCCCAATACATCCGACGCCTCGGCCTCACCGCCGAATACAAACGCGGCGATACCGGCGACGCCCAACACCTCTGGCCCTACTTCCGCCACGTCGTCCACCGCCTGGGCTACCGCGACGCCCTCAACAACAACCTCATCACCCCCTATCGCATCGCCCGCATCGGCATCCACCTCACCCCCGAAGAACACACTCAATACACCCACGCCATCCAACAACTCCACACCACCACAACCGACCTCATCACCCACCACGGCGCCCGCCCCAATACCAACCTCCACGCCTACGCCACCACCCTGACCACACAACCCGACCACCCCGGACACGCCAGCGCCACCACATACCTCAACACCCTCACCAACATTCGCACCACCCTGACCACAGCCCAAGCAAAACTCGACGTCATCACCGCCCTTGCCCCCATCATCACCAGCCAAGACGACCTCATCATCTTCACCGAAGGCACCGAAACCACCCCCCGCATCACCCAAGCCCTCACCACCATCCACCCCCACAGCCTGGCCATCCACACCGCCAACCCAGGCGACTCCAACATCCAACGCACCACACTGCATGCACCCCCCGAGGCCAACACCACAACCGAAACCATCTACGAAGGCATCACCTCCCCCACCGCAAACATCGGCATCGTCCTGAGCCCCACCCGCAGCAAACGACAAATGACCAGACGCCTCGCCTGCCTAGTCACCCCCAACACCAATCAACGCACCGCTCGCGGCATCGTCCTCTACGCCCTCGAGACCATCGAAGACACCCCCCAGCAACACGCCGTCTACAACGAAATGCTCCGCAACGCCCAAGCCACCGAACAATTCACCTTTCCTGCAGGACTGGCCGCCGCCCGCGAATTCCTCACCCCCTAAACCTCACCAACCACCGTCACAGACCACCCCGTCAACCCCGCCAACGACGCACCCACCTCACCCAACGCCGCCTGCCGCTGCGGCACCAACGCCATCAATACCACCGCCAACGGCAACCCCCGCAACGGCCGACACGCATCCACCAGCCTCGAAGAGGCCAACACATCCTTACCCTGATCCAACTGCGCCCGACTCACCAACGACTTACCCACCTCATCAGCCCCCCGCACACCCCCCAACGCCAAAGCCACCCCCAACAACAACACTCCCGACTCCGTGGCACCAAAAGCTGGCCGCAATGACCACGACGGATGCGCCACTGGCCCCTCACCCCGCGGCGCATCAGCAACACACCGAAACGTCCACCCACCTGGAGTCAGCAACTGACCCAGCACATCCGCATGATGCGGCAACGACCCCACCCGATCCCGAGGACCAGCAACCAACGAACACGCAAGCACGCGAAAACCTCCACATCGACAGGGCATTGGGCAACCAACACGCCCAGACCCCCATCGACCCACCCCCAACGCCCCAACAGCACATATCGAAAAAAGAGACAGAAGCTCCCACAAAACGAAAAATCACTGTCCATACTTCGGATCAGAAGGGGATTGTGAGTCAAATGTGAGACCCCCTGAACAAGAGGCCCTTTTTCATCACCCCACCCACCCCACGGTGAGGCATTCATCACCGATGTCCCACATAAAAGCCCTCTGGCCTGCGTGGACAAAGAACTCCACTTGTCCCACACCAGTGAACGATAGATAGTTCTAAACATGCGTACATCAGGGGGACGCCGCAAAGCGATTACCGCAGCGGCAATAACAGGACTGGTCGTCGCCAGCATCGGGACGGCTACTACAAGCCAAGCAGCTCCAAAAGAAACACGTAAACCAACTGCCACCACATCGGCCGCGGCCGCAAAGCCAGTAGCCAAGCCCAGCAGCAAAACGAAAAAGAACAGCAAAGTCGTCTACCTCACATTTGACGACGGCCCCAGCCCCAAATACACACCCCAGGTTCTGAACCTGCTCAAACAGCACAATGCCAAAGCCACCTTCTTCGTGCTCGGCGGCAACGCGAAAAACAACCCGAGCCTGATCAAACAGATCCGAGCTGGCGGCCACGCCATCGGCAACCACACCTACACACACCCATGGCTGACAAAAATCGCACCAAATCGCATTGCCAACGAACTCACCAGCACCGATGCCGCGATTGGTAGCCGCACCAGCTGCATGCGCCCCCCAGGCGGATTCGTTAACCAAACAGTCCGTAACGCCGTTGCTAAGCAAGGTAAAAAGGTGGTCATGTGGACTGTTGACGCCTCCGACTGGTCCCGCCCAGGCGTCAACACCATCGTCAACCGCGTCATGAAAAACACCCGCAACGGAAGCATCGTGCTCATGCACGACGGTGGCGGCCCGCGCAGCCAATCCGTCGCCGCCCTCGGGCAGGTCTTGCCGAAGCTAGCCAAAGCTGGCTACCGGTTTGAGACTTTGCCTCAGTGCCGCTGAGACACCCCGTCAGATAGGGCTCTGCCCGGGAACGTTTACGTAAACGTTCCCGGGCAGAGCCCTATCTCTAGCTCGTCTACCTAGCTTTGAGAATCCTCTAGGTCTCCCTCAACATCCATGTACACCTCGAGCAGCTGATCCATCAGATCCGAGTCCGGGTTCTCCCATAGCCCTCTATCTGCAGCCTCTTTCAGCCGTTCAACAATGCCGTGCAGCGCCCATGGGTTCGCGTGTTTCAAGAATTCCTGGTTCTTCTCATCTAGCACGTAGGACTCTGCGAGTTTCTCGTACATCCAGTCCTCAACCACGCCAGCGGTGGCATCGAATCCGAACATGTAGTCCACGGTGGCGGCCATCTCAAAGGCACCTTTGTAGCCGTGCCGCTGCATCGCGCCGATCCATCGTGGATTGACTACACGGGCGCGGAAAACACGAGCAGTTTCTTCTGCCAAGGAACGGGTACGCACCGCATCAGGAGTTGTTGAGTCACCGACGTAACTCTTCGGTGAGCTACCTGTTAGCGCACGCACCGTGGCGATCATTCCGCCGTGGTACTGGAAATAGTCATCAGAGTCGGCGATGTCATGTTCACGAGTATCGACATTTTTCGCAGCTACCGTGATGCGTCGATAAGCACGTTCCATATCGCCACGTGCAGGCACGCCATCGAGTTCACGGCCATAGGCATATCCACCCCACGTGGCGTACACCTCGGCCAGATCGGCATCGCTGCGCCAGTTACCTGACTCAAGCAGAGGCAACAGCCCTGCCCCATAGGTGCCAGGCTTGGAGCCGAAAATGCGGCTTGTGGCGCGGCGTTTTTCGGTGCCTTCGGCTACATCGGCGTGTACATGCGCACGAACATAGTTCTGATCAGCAGGTTCTTCTAGCTCTGCCACTAAGGAGATGGCGTCATCGAGCATGGTGACGACATAGGGGAAGGCATCACGGAAGAAGCCACTGATACGAACGGTGACGTCAATGCGCGGACGACCGAGTTCCTCCAAAGGAATCGGTTCAACGCCGGTGACGCGGCGGGAAGCTTCGTCCCACACAGGGCGCACACCAATCAGCGCGAGTACCTCGGCGATGTCGTCACCGCTGGTACGCATGGCTGAGGTTCCCCACATGGACAGGCCGACGCTCGGCGGGTATTCGCCAGTTTCGGCCAGGTAACGCTCGAGAAGAGTGTCTGCGAGCTGGCGGCCGGTTTCCCATGCCAGGCGCGAAGGGATAGCGCGCGGGTCGACTGCGTAGAAGTTACGCCCGGTTGGCAAGACGTTGATAAGGCCACGCAGCGGGGAACCGGATGGTCCCGCTTTGATGAATCCACCATCGAGGGCGTGCATGACCGCCTCGATCTCCTCTGCAGTGCCTGCGAGGCGGGGAACGACTTCGGTGCATGCGAATACCAAGGAGGCACGGACTGCGTCGATGTCGATGGGGGAGTCATTGGCGCTGATGTCGAGAACGCTAGTGATTGCCTCGTCGATAGCGGTGATGCCCCAGTTGGCGTCTTCGAGTGCTTGGACGAGGGCACGTGCTTGTTTTTCGATGGTGTCAACGCAGCTGCGGGCGCCGCCGCGGTCTGCGCCTTCATCGAGGCCGAGGGCGACTCGTAGGCCGGGGATAGCGCCGATGGTACCGCCGAACATTTGGTTGGCGCGCAGGATTGCTAGGACGAGGTTGACGCGTGCTTCGCCGGTGGGGGCTTGGCCGAGGGTGTGGAGTCCGTCGCGGATTTGGGCGTCTTTGATTTCGCAGAGCCAGCCGTCGACGTGCAGGAGCATGTCGTCGAATTCGTCTTCGCTGGGGCGCGATTCCAGGCCAAGGTCGCGGTCCATTTTGGCTGCTTGGAGCAGGGTCCAGATCTCGCCTTGGAGGGCGGGTGCTTTGGCCGGGTCCATGACTGACACGGAGCTGTATTCGTCGAGGAGTTGTTCGAGCCGGGCGATGTCGCCGTAGGTTTCGGCGCGTGCCATCGGGGGGACGAGGTGGTCGATGAGGGTGGCGTGGGCGCGGCGTTTGGCTTGGGTTCCTTCACCGGGGTCGTTGACGAGGAAAGGGTAGATGAGTGGCATGGAGCCGAGGGCGGCGTCGGGACCTGCGGTGGCATCTAGAGCCAGGGATTTACCGGAGAGCCATTCGAGGTTTCCGTGTTTGCCGACGTGGACGACGGCGTGGGCGCCGAAGATTTCGTCAATCCAGCGGTATACAGCCAGGTAGTGGTGCGTGGGGGGCAGATCGGGATCGTGGTAGATGGCGATGGGGTTTTCCCCGAAGCCGCGTGGTGGTTGGACGAGCAGGACGACGTTGCCGGCGCGTAGCGCGGCGCCGACGATTTCGCCGTCGGGGTCTTGGCAGTTGGGGTTGTTGTGGTCGACGTAGATTTTTCCGGGTGCTTCTCCCCAGTGCTGGGTCATGTCGTTTTGGAGTGGTTCGGGCAGGTTTGCGAACCATTGCCGGTACGTGGCGGCTGGGATGCGAATGGGCTGTCCGGAGAGTTGTTCGGCGGTGAGCCAGTCTGGGTCTTGTCCGCCTGCGTCGATGAGGGCGTGTATGAGGGCGTTTCCGCTGGTCGTTTCTGGGTTTTCGTGTTCGGGGGCGGCTGCGAGTTCGGTGTCGGTGGGGGGTTGGATGCCGGGGATGTCGCCGGGGTTCCCGACGTTGTATCCGGCTTGGGCCATGCGTCGTAGTAGTCGTACGACGGACACGGGGGTGTCGAGGCCGACGGCGTTGCCGATGCGGGAGTGTTTGGTGGGGTAGGCGGATAGGACGATGGCGATGCGGCGTTCGTGGGGTGGGATGTGGCGTAGGAGGCCGTGGCGGACGGCGATGCCGGCGACGCGGGCGCAGCGTTCTGGGTCGGGTACGTAGTGGGGGAGGCCGTCGTTGTCTATTTCTTTGAAAGAGAACGCGGTGCTGATGAGGCGGCCATCGAATTCGGGGATGGCGACTTGGGTGGCGACGTCGAGGGGGCTCATGCCGTCATCGCTGTTTTCCCAGCTGTTGCGGCTCCAGGTGAGGCAGAGGCCCTGGATGATGGGTAGGTCTAGGCGGGCGAGGGCTTCGACGTTCCAGGCTTCGTCGTCGCCGCCGGCGGTGACGTTGGCGGTGTTGGTTGCTGCTCCGCCGGAGGCTAGGACGGTGGTGATGAGGGTGTCGTAGGTGCTTAGGTGTTCGAGGAGGTCTTCGGGGGCTTCGCGTAGGGAGGCGGCGAAGATGGGGGTTCCGATGCCGCCTGCGTTGTCGATGGCGTCGGCGAGGGCATGGACGTAGGTGGTGTTTCCAGCGGTGTATTGGGCTCGGTAGAAGATGATGCCGATGCGAGGGCGTGGGTGTCCATCGGAGCGGGGTGTGGTGGGTTGGGTGCGCGGGAGAGTTCCCCAGAAGGGTTGTTGTGTGGGGGGTTCGAAGGCGTCGCCGGTGAGTAGGACGGTGTCGGCGAGGAAGGCGTGGAGGTTGGTGAGGTTTTCTGGGCCGCCTTGGGCTAGGTAGATGTGTGCTTGGGCGGCGACTCCGGTGGGGACGGTCGAGTAGGCCATGAGGGAGGCGTCGGGGGCTTGTTCTCCGCCGAGGACGATGAGGGGGGTGTTGGTGTGGTTGAGGTGGTTTTGGAGGTGGGTGAAGTGTTCGGGCATGCCGGCTGCGGAGCCGAGGTATCGGTAGATGACGAGGTCGGCGTCGTTGGTGAGTTGGTGGAGTTGTTGGGTGATGTGGTTGGTGGCTTTGCGGGTGTCTTCGTGGTGGTTGCCGCTGCCTTCTCCGATGTGGTGCCAGGCTTCGCGTTCAAGGCGACTGGGGTTGGCGTAGATGTAGTTGGCTCCGCTGCCACGGGCGGCGAGGAGGTCGGTGTCGGAGGTAGAGAGTAGGGCGATGCGGGTCACGAAGGCTCCTCGCTTGGGGGTGTTGCTGTGGGGTGCAACGCGGTTCTGACCATCTTAGTGAGGTAGGTGGTGGTGCGGTTTGGTTGTTTGGGTGGTGTTGGTGGGTGGTGGGTTTGGGGGTGTCGAGGTGGGGTTGTTTGTGGTTGGTGGGGTCAGGATGGGGGGATGAGGTCAATGATTCCGGATTACGTTCGGCAGATTTGTGAGACGTGTTCGGATGCGTGGTTGGCGGGTGAGAACGCGCATTACATTCCGGAGTTGGCTAAGCAGGATCCGTCGTTGTTTGGGGTGGCTTTGTCGACGGTGGATGGGCAGGTGTATGCGGTGGGGGATACGGAGGTGGAGTTCACGATTCAGTCGATTTCGAAGCCGTTTGTGTATGCGATGGCGTTGGTGGATCGGGGGTTGCCGGAGTTGGCTGCGTATATCGGGGTGGAGCCTTCGGGGGAGGCTTTTAATGAGTTGTCGTTGGATTTGGGGTCTAAGCGGCCGTTGAATCCGATGATTAATGCGGGAGCGTTGACTGCTCATGCGTTGGTGGGTGGGGTTGGTGATGGGGCGGATGCGCGTTTTGAGCGGATTCGTGCGGGGATGAGTGCTTTTGCTGGGCGGGAGTTGTCGTTGGATCAGGCTGTGTTTGAGTCTGAGTTGCAGACGGCGTATCGCAATCGTGCGTTGGCGAATATGTTGCGGGGGTATGAGGTTCTCCCGGATGAGCCGGAGGATGTGGTGCGTGGGTACACGATGCAGTGTGCGTTGCGGGTGACGGTGCGTGATTTGGCGTTGATGGCGGCGACGTTGGCCAATGGTGGTGTGCCGCCGTTGACGGGGGAGCAGGTGGTGTTGGCTCCGGTGGTGCGTCAGGTGATGTCGGTGATGTTTGCGTGTGGCATGTATGACGAGGCGGGGGAGTGGATTACGTCGGTGGGGATTCCGGCTAAGTCAGGTGTGGGTGGGGGGATTATTGGGGCGTTGCCGGGGCAGTTGGGGGTGGCGACGTTGTCTCCGCCGTTGGATGCGCATGGGAACAGTGTGCGTGGGGTGGAGGTGTTTCAGCGGTTGTCTGGCGATATGGGGATGCATTTGATGGAGGTGCCGCCGCCGGCGATGTCGGTGGTGAGGTTTGCTGGGCCGGTGCGGGTCGTTGGTGGGGTGGTGTTTGTGTATGACTTGCAAGGGGCGCTTCGGTTTGCTGCGGTGGAGCGGGTGGTACGGATGGTTTCTGAAGCGGGCCCCTCGGAGCGGACGGTGGTGTTTGACCTTATTGATGTGCCGCAGCTGGATGATGTTGCGCGGCGGATGTTGTTGGAGTTGGCGCGGCGGATGACGTTGGAGGGGTATGACGTGTGGTGGGTGGGGTGGCGTGGTCCGGTGCCGTGGCCGGGGGAAGGGGGCTCGTTGCGGTTGGCGGACAGTTTGGATGAGGTGGTGCTTTAGCGGTTCGTGGGGGTGGTGAAGTGGTGTTTGAGGAAGGTGATGATGTGTGCGCGTATTTCGGGGGTGGTGTAGAAGGTGGGGTCGGCGTGACCGGCGTCGATGAGGTGGACCTCGGTGTTGACTTGGTTGTTGCGTAGGGCCGTGGCGGCGCGTTCGGATTGGGCTTGGGGGACGATGCAGTCGTGGGTGCCGTGGAGGAAGAGGGTGGGGGCAGAGTTGCGTGAGGTTTGGGTGATGGGGCTGGCGGCGTCTGCGGCGTCAGCATTGGCTGCATCGGCAGGGTCTTTACCGCCGATGAGTTTTCCTTCGGGGGAGTCTGGGCCGTGGTCGCCAGGGCCGCATCCGGCGTCGACGCGGTGTTTGACGAGGGTGATCAGGTCAGAGACGCCGTAGAGGCTCACTACTGCGGCGACGCTGCTGGAGGCTTTGGAGATGCCGATGGTGCCTTCGGCTGAGGGGTTTCCGCGGGTGGTTCCCAGGAGTTGGGCGAGGTGTCCGCCGGCGGATTCACCGATGACGGCGATGCGTTGGGGGTCTAGTCCGTAGCGTCCGGCGTGGGCGTGGAGCCAACGGGTGGCAGCCTTGACGTCGTGGAGTTGGGCGGGCATCACAGCTTCGGGGGTGAGCCGATAGCCGATGGACGCGGTCGCCCATCCTTGTGCCAGCAGGGCTGATCGTAGGGCAGCGAAGTTAGCGTTTTTGGAAGATTCGAAGCTGCGAGGGTCACCGCCGGACCAGGCGCCGCCGTGGATGAACATGACGACGGGAATGCGTCCTTTTTGTCCTGGGGGGACGGTCAGGTCGAGTCGTTGCCGGGGATCACCTTTGGCTACGTAGGGCTGATCAAGGAGGTGTTGGGGGGTGATAGGGGTGGGTTGGGCGGTGACTGTTGGGTGCTGGGAGGCGTACTCCTGCGGGGTGAGCGGCACCGCGCAGGCACTGGTGAGCAGGATGCCTGCCAGAGCAGCAACGGCACGGACCCGGCGGGGCGGGGCCGTGCTCACCGCAGGCTCCGCGGGTTGGCTGGCATGAGTAGCACGGCAAGAGTGCCTAGCAGCGCGATACCTGAGAACACGTAGAAACCCCATGGGTGCCCCAGCCCTGCAGATAGCAGGGTGCCGGTGATGGCTGGTCCGGTGATGGCGCCGATACGGCCGATACCGCTGGCCAAGCCCAGGGCGGTGCCTCGTTTGCTGGGGATGATGAGGTGGGCGATGTGGGCGTAGATGAGTCCTTGGGCGCTGAACACGAAGAGTCCAGTGATGAACATGAGGATGTGCAGGATGAATTCGTTCTCCCAGTGGATGGACAGGAGAGCGAGGAATACCGCGGAGGCTGCGAACCAGATGGCGGTGGAGCGTTTGATTCCGCCGCGGTCGGCGACGATGCCTGCGATGGCCAGACCAGTGATGGCTCCTGCATTCATGATGAACAGCAAAGACAGGGAAGCATCCAGTGAGTAGCCTGCGCTGCGCATCAGTTGAGGTAGCCAAATGTTGAGGCCATAGACGAGCAGCAGACTCAGGAAGGAAGCTACCCAGGAGCCAAGGATGGCGCCTTTGTGGTTGCTGAGTAAGTCACCGAAAGTGCTGCGGTTGTGGCGAGGCACGAGCACGGTGTGCGAGTCGTGGAAGAACAGCCACACGAGCGGGATGAGTGGTAGCCCTGCAGCACCACCGATGTAGAACAGCAGTTGCCAGTGCGGAAGCACTGTCATAGCGACGATGGAGATCAGCACGGCCCCGACGTGATAGCCGGTCATGGTCATTGTGGTTGATGAGGCCTTGCGATCGTGACGGCCGCTTTCGGTGGCGGTTGCGATCGCGATCGGCATGCTGGCGCCTAGGCCAATACCGGCCAGGAATCTGGCTGCGGCGAAGAAGGGGATGCTGGGGGCTAAGGGCACAGCGATAGTGGAGAAGCTGAAAAGGGCGATGGCTGCCATGAGCCCTCCTCGTCGCCCGAATTTGTCGGTGAGTGGTCCACCCAGGATGGATCCGATTGCTACACCGATCAAGGAGACAGTGGCGATGAGGGTGGCATCGCCAGGGGTCATGCCGAGGTATTTGTTCTCGAAGAGAGTGGGGATGGCTGCACCAAAAGCAACCAAGTCGAACCCTTCAAGAGCGATGGTCAACCAGCACAGCAGCACAGTGAGTTTGTGTGAGGCACGGCCAGCGAGTATGCGGGGGCCGCGGCTGGTGTATTCCTCGTAACTGTCATTGTCGTAGTCCTCCTCGTAGTCATCGCGGGCATTACGAGGCTGGGGTTCTTGGTACTGACGAAGCCGCCTGCTGGTGATCCCATGAGGTTCGGGACGTTCTGGCCGGACCTGGATAGCTTGGGTTTTTGCTTGGTCCAAGCGTGCACGGATCGCTTCGGTGCGGGCTTCGTGAGGGTTGAACGGCTGCTCGCGCTCGCGGCTACGTTCGCGAGATCGGTCGCGGTCGTCATGGTGGGTTTGACGGTTGCGGTTATCTCGGGGGGCTACCTGTGTTTGTAGCGCCTGGGTACGTGCTTGGTCTGGTGGCTCTTCTTCGTCGTCAGGGTCTTCGTCCCAGTAGTTGTGAGGTAGTTCCCGTTCGTGGGTGCGGGCGCGTTCGCGTTCGTCGTTTTCTCCCCAGTGGGGGTGGCGTGGGTTGCCGGTGGGGCCCCACTCTTCGGGGCGGCGTGGGCGTCGTCGTTGTGCCCAGTTGTCGTCGTCGCTGCTGGGGATGCGGGTGGTGCGTGCAGAATCGTCGTGCTCGTACTCGTGTTCGTTGCGGCGGGAGTGGGGTTGCTCTTGGCGTTGGCGAGGGTCGGGTTCGTTGTGGTGTTGGTCCCAGGAGCTCTGGCGCGGGGGTTGACGGTTTTCTTGGCCCCAACGGTCACGGCTGTTGGGGGCGTCCCAGTCGTCGTGGGTGTTGTCGGTGTCGCGGGCGTTGCGGCGTGCAGGGATGGGTGGGGTGGCCGGTTCGGTCCACTGTTCTTTTTCGGTGTGGTGGGGGCGTGCCTCAGGGGCGGGTTTTTCTTTGGCTGGTGCTGGTGCTGGTGCTGGTGCTGGTGCTGGGGTGTGTTCTTCGGACTTTTTCTTGATGGTCCCGAATGCGGAGCTGGATGGCCATCCCCAGTTCGCCCCTGGGCGCGAAGTTTCGGGGGTTTCTTCTGGGGGTGCTGCTTCGGTGGGAGTGCTGGTGATGCCGCGGGCACGGTCCCAGGCTTCTTGAGCACTGGTGGCGCGGCTTTCGGGGCGTGGGGTGGAGGGGGTGTGTTGTTTTTGGGGTTGTGGGTCTGGGGTTTGGGTATGTTGTGGCGCTGGGCGCTGGGGGGTTTGGGTGCGCTGGCTGGGGGAGGGGGTTACCGGACCAAAGTCGGATCGGGAAGGCCATCCCCAGTTAGCGCCGGGGCGAGGAGAGCTGCTGGTGGTTTCGGGTTGGTTCCAGCTGTTGTTACTGCTGGACCATCCCTCGCTACTGCTACTGCTACTGCTACTGCTACTGCCGTTGCTACCGCCGCTGCTGCTGGACCAGTTGTTGTTTTTGTTGGTTTCGGGGGTGCTGGTTTTTCCCCAGGTGTCGGTGGTGCTGGTGGAGCTGGTGGGTTGGTCCCAGTTCCAGTTCCAGTTCCAGTTCTCGGCTGGTGGTGTGCTGGTGCGTTGTTCGGCGGCGCGTTGTTCGCGGCGGCTGCGGCGACTGGGAGTTTCGGGGGTGCTGCTGGGTGATGCCCATGCATCACTGCTGGTGGTGGACCAGCCATTGCTGCCACTAGTGCTGGTGGTAGACCAACCGTTGGTACTGCCGTTGGCGCTGCCGCTGGTGGAGGGTGCGTTACTGCTGCTGGTTTTTCCCCAGGTGTCGGTGGTGCTGGTGGAGCTGGTGGGTTGGTCCCAGTTCCAGTTCTCGGCTGGTGGTGTGCTGGTGCGTTGTTCGGCGGCGCGTTGTTCGCGGCGGCTGCGGCGACTGGGAGTTTCGGGGGTGCTGCTGGTGCTGCTGGGTGATGCCCATGCATCACTGCTGGTGGTGGACCAGCCATTGCTGCCACTAGTGCTGGTGGTAGACCAACCGTTGGTACTGCCGTTGGCGCTGCCGCTGGTGGAGGGTGCGTTACTGCTGCTGGTTTTTCCCCAGGTGTCGGTGGTGTTCGAGTTGTTGGTGGAGGTTGAGTCCCACTGTTCGGCGGCGCGTTGTTCGCGGCGGCTGCGGCGACTGGGAGTTTCGGGGGTGCTGGTTTTTCCCCAGGCGTCGGTGGTGCTGGTAGAGCTGGTGGGTTGGTCCCAGTTCCAGTTCTCGGCTGGTGGTGTGCTGGTGCGTTGTTCGGCGGCGCGTTGTTCGCGGCGGCTGCGGCGACTGGGAGTTTCAGGTGGGGATGATGCGTTTGAGGTCGAAGCAGTACCCCCGTTGGGGGCAGAACTGCTCCAGCTACTGCCAGAAGTTCCGTACGAGCTGGAAGAGGTACGTGACTCCCAGCTGTTTGAGGTGTTTTCCCACCCGTTTGAGGTGCTACCTGTTCCCCATGTTGAAGAAGTAGAGGTGCCGCTATTCCAGGAAGAGGCGGCACCGGGAGTCGATGATTGGGAGCCGGATACTTCTTTGTTGTTGGCCAGTGCGGCGTTCCACGCATCTGCAGCTGAAGCGTACCCACCAGAAGTAGACGAGGAAGACGAGGGAGAGGACCAATCGCTCGATGGTGCTGCGTGCCTAGCAGGTGTGGCTTGATCCCATTGAGCGTTCTGTTGTTCGCGGCGGCTGCGGCGGGTGGGAAGGTCAGATTGGGTAGCCGATGTGTGCTGCTGTTGGCTATCTGCGAGGTTGCGTTGCTCGCGGCGGCTGCGGCGGCTAGGAAGTTCGGGACGCTCGCCCTGATTGCGCTGCCGTTCGCCCCGTGGAGGCACGGGGATCGGTCCGGTAGGTGCTTTGTACATGGCAAGTCTCCCGAGGGGTTTCTCTCGTGATGAGTTCGGGGGAGACGGACATCGTTGCAGGTTGTGACCTGCACCGATGTGACCGAGTAGTGCGGCGTGTGCGCGGATCACCTTCCCCCGATAGGTGTGACCGCCACGTCGAGGCTACGGAAAATGAGCGTGTGGCGTCGGTGACCACGTGCCGATAAGGGGCCGTGGAGGTGGTGGACCGGGGGAGAGACTGTCGTTTAACCCAGTGATTCTCTCTCCAGGTCCCGACGCATTTGTGTGAATACGCCGCCGCCTCGCCCGCCGGGAATTGGCGGGCGAGGCGGGGGTCATTCTGCTGTGTTGCCGTTACGGGCGCTGTTCGGTCTTTTCAGATGAATGCTCGTCAGCATCATCTGGAAGATCCTGTAGCAGCGGGGCCGGCTCGGCTGCAGCTTGACGGGCAGCGGTGAAGTATTCACGAGTGCCCTGAGCTTCGGCCATTTCCCCCATGGAGGTCTGGTGGTCTTTTTCGGGGCTGCTCATGGTTACTCCTTATCGCTGGGTTGTCACTTCTTGTTGGTGTTGTTGTCCGCAGAAGCGTCTTCGTAGGCCTGCTGGATTTCTTTACCCCAGTACGGGCCGTACATGTCGGTGCCGGTGTTCTTGTAACCGTAGGAGTTCACGGAGTTCTGCACGGACTTGGCCGGGTCGTAGCCGTTGCCGACGAACCAGGGGCCACCGGAGGAGCCACCGGTCATGTCGCAGGGGATGCCCTGCGAGGTGCGCTTGCTGTTGTGGCGGTCATCCTGGGCCTTGCCGTGGCAGGACTTCAGGGTCTGGCCGTCGAAGGGCTTGGCTGCCGGGTAGCCGAATGCGGAGTACTCCTGGCCGCGGGGCTGGTTGAAGGCGACACCGGTAGCGCCGACCTTGTCAGCCAGCTTGCTGCCGTCTTCAGCCGGAGCGATGACCACGAACGCGGTGTCCATGTTCATTTCGCCACGCTGCACCCAGTCGGTGGGGGTGTAGGCGCGAACGCCGACCCACTCGCCGAGGGGGGCTTTGCCGTTCTCGTAGGCCGGGACGAACATGAAGCTGTCCGCGTACTGGCCCTTGTCGTTGGCGCAGTGGCCAGCGGTGGCCACAACGGACTTGTTCTTGGACTGCACGGAGTTCGCGGAGCAGACGTAGTCCTTGCCGCGCATCTTGAAGAAGACCTTGCCGATGGTGGGGCGGGGAGCCTCAGCGGCGGCGCGGGGAACCGTGGTGCCAGCGTAGGACATCGGCTGAGCGTTCTGCTGCTTCGGCGGGTCGGTCGGCTTAGCCGTGGGAGCAGCTGTTGGGCTGTTCTGGTCAGAGTTGAAGTCCTGCGTCATGTCGATCGCAGCCTTCATGCGCTCCGGGGTCCAGTAGTCCGTGACAGCTTTCTTCTGCTGCGTGAACTCGTGGGTGATGAACGGCTTGCTCGGGTCCTGGTGGCCCGTGGGGGTGGACGCGCCCGGGCCGGCCGGTGCGCTGGCCGAAGGCTGGTTCTGGTCACCGGGGTTTGCGCTGGCCGTGAAGGCAAGCGCAGGGGTGGCGAGAGTCGTGAGGGCGATTGCGGCGGCGATCAGGGGACGCCGTGCTGCTCTTGTGGTGAAAGACTTCATCAACCTACTCGTACTTTCTGCTGGAGAAGGGTTGGGCGTACCCCCTGGTGAAAGGGGGTTGACGGTCCAGTCGCGTGCAGGGGGGAGGACGTGTTGCGGATGTCCTATGCGTGCGCTGGTGTCAGTCGCCAGGCGGAGAGATCCGACCAGTGGGGACAGTAGTCGTTCGCGACAGCAAATGAGATGCGTAGTAACGGTTTGATAACGGTGTGTTTGCTTGTCGGCGTGTCAGATTCAGCTGGCATTCACGTATATATGAATTGAACTGGACAGGTGTTGGTGGTGTGGGTGAGGTCCCTGAAGAACCGCTGCTTCTGGCAAGTTGTTGGGCGTATTGGGTGACATTGAGCTCACTCAAAAAGTTAAGTTCCGATGATCTCGCAAACTGAGACAAAACTGTGACAATCCGCAAACAAACCTCCATTCGCCGCCTGCGGGTCCCTAAGTCAGATGTGTCCCCCCTCGCTGGTGCAGTGCAGTCGGATAGCTGCGGGCGATCTACTGTGCCCAAGCAAGGGTGGTCTGCAGCTGCTGTGAAGCCAGCAAGGGTAGGGGTGGGTGCCTGTGCTCCAGAAGGGGAAGGGTGAGGGGGGGTGCTAGGCCACCAAAACGCGTAAGCACTACTTCACTCATGGGCTCTGTATAGAAACCCTGTGGTTTTCAATGAAGATTTTGTCAGCAAGCCCCCAAAGGACAGGAGGGGGTGATCCAGCGGTGGCAAACGCTAATTCAGGAATCTTTTCCTAGAACGCCAAGAATCTGAGTGCTTAGTGCCCGGGTCTGGGTGTGTCTACAAGCCCGCTGTAGTCACAGCAACATTCCGTTAGTGCGATCGGTACGGTAGGACAGCGGTGGTAAATTCCCCGCTTCATCGGGCAGCGCTTCGGTGCCTGCCGCATGCTCAGGAGGTTTCATGGCTGGTGGTCTGGTTGCTTTGCTCGATGATGTCGCTATGCTCGCCAAGCTTGCTGCCGCTTCCGTTGATGATGTAGCCGCTGCCGCAGGTAAAGCCAGCATCAAAGCTGCCGGAGTCGTTGTTGATGACACCGCAGTGACACCCCGATATGTCACCGGATTCACTCCAGACCGGGAACTTCCAGCTATCTGGCGAATTGCCAAAGGATCCCTGGTAAACAAAATTGTTTTTATTCTCCCAGCAATCCTTATTCTGAGTCAGTTTGCACCGTTCCTGCTCACCCCACTGCTCATGCTTGGTGGGTTATATCTGTCATTCGAAGGCGCAGAAAAAATTTGGGCCAAAGTGACAGGTTGCGAGGAAGAAAAAGAAGAATCTCCCGCAGTTCTGCAAGGCCCAGAAATGGAGGATAAGATGGTGAAAAGTGCAATCCGCACAGATTTCATCCTCTCGGCAGAAATCATGGTGATCTCCCTCAATGAAGTCGTTCACCAAACATTCTGGGAAAGAGCGATCATCCTCATAGTCGTAGCTCTGCTCATCACTGCAGGCGTATATGGATTCGTCGGCCTACTCGTGAAAATGGACGACATCGGCATCGCCATGACCACTCAACGATCCGCAGCGGCGCAAACACTCGGCCGCGCCCTGGTCACCGGAATGCCTAAAGTGCTCGCCGCGCTGGGCGCCGTAGGTACCGTCGCCATGCTGTGGGTTGGTGGTCACATTCTGCTCTCCGGAGCCGCTGAGCTCGGACTGACAGCACCCTACGCAGTGGTGCACCACCTCGAAGAAGCCGTCACTGCAGCAACCGGCCCACTAGGCGGACTGCTCGGATGGGCAACTAACACAGCTTTCTCTGCCCTCGCTGGACTAATCGTTGGGGTGCTCGTTGCGCTCATCACGCACTTCATCCCCGGCAAAACCGCTCACTAATCCGCGCTCGGCGGCGTGTGTCGATAGCAGAGTCGCCACACGCCGGGAGCGCCTGAGATCATGAAACCGTGAGCGATCTTCCCGGCAACTTCCCAGGCGACCTCCCCGACAACGAAGCCCTCGAAGCGATGTTCGCTGCCGAGTCTGCCCCCGACCCCCAAGCACGCCCCTGGGATGGCCGCGCCCGCCACCTCACCTTCCTCCACGGCCTCGGCGGGTCACCCCTGACCTGGGAAAACCAAGTCGCAAAACTCCCACCCGTAGGAGTCCGTGCTCAGGCGCCCTGGCTACGCGGAATGCGCCCAGCCGCCAACGAAAACTTCGACTTCTCCGCAGCCGCCGGAGATCTCCTCATGAACCTCCAACTCGAAGGGGCACCCCGCACCGCCGTCATCGGACACACCCTTGGCGGCATGGTCGGCATGCAAATGGCCGTCGATTCCCCCGAAACCATCTCCCACCTCGTCCTCATCGGCGCGCAAATCCGCCCACCCGCCGCAGCCCTCAAAGCACAAAAAATGGCCCTCAAAATGACCCCACGCTCCCGCTTCGAAGCGATGGGGGTCTCCAAAAACCGGGTCGCCTCCGCCCTGGACATGATCGCCACCTTCGAAGCAGGCGACCACCTCGATGCAATCACCGCAAAAACACTGCTCGTTGCCGGTGAACGAGACCGAGCAGGACGCGCCGCTGCCGAACACATCGCATCCAACATCGCGCAAGCCGACGTCTTCATCGTCCCCGGCGCTAGCACTGAACCCATGAACGAAAATGTCGAAGAGTTCAATACCCGCCTATGGGACTTCCTCGGCGTTGAACCGCACACCTACTAAATACAAAGCCGGGAAGCCCACCAAGTACGGAACAGGCAACCCACCGACATGGTTGACACACCTATGACCTCCCCAAGCCGGTCACACCAAGCAGGGCAACTGCGCCGCACAAACCACAAAGAAACAAAACACAGCCCTGCCTCAGAACAGGGGCAGAACGCGCACACCCCCGACCATCCCGAGGGCACAAACCCTTTCCGCATGGTGATAGATCAGCCAACCAGCGCTGAACCCCCACCCACCTGCGGCCCTCACGGCTGCTCACCCACCACAGGCACATAGCGCCGTGTCCCACACTGCCAGCACCCCACAAATCCCCACCTGGCTCACGCGCGCCAGCATCCAAATCACCACCGAAAAACCTGCCTGGTTCACGCAATTCACGCCACCGCCACAGCCGCAACGAAGAGCATCTGTGCTGATGCTCTTCGGTCCCGCCCCACACACAACTGGCGAGCCACACGACCCGGCAAACATCGAAATCGTGCTGACGGAACGCGCGCACTCAATGCGCTCACATGCCGCACAAGTTGCCTTCCCAGGCGGCCATGAAGAATCAACCGACAACGGACCAATCGCAGCCGCACTGCGAGAAGCCCACGAAGAAGTAGGAATACAACCAGCATCCGTAGAGATCATCTCAACGCTACCGGCACTATTCATGCGGCCACGACGCAACTGCGTCACCCCAGTAATAGGCTGGTGGCACACCCCACACCACCTAGAGGCACGCGACCCCCGCGAAGTCGCCCGCGTTGAACGAATAGCAATAGCTGACCTGGTCAACCCGGCAAACCGATTCTCGGTCATATCACCAAGTGGCCACCGCGGCCCAGGATTCACAGCTCAGGGATTATTCATCTGGGGATTCACTGCCATGCTGCTCGATGCAATGATCACCGCTGCAGGCCTAACCCTGCCCTACGACCACAGCATCGTGCGCCCTCTACCCGAAGCGCAACTAGCTGCTAGGCGCCGCGCAACACCCCCAGAAAAGTGATCTGCGCCACATTATGCGTGTGAGTGAATGCATAAACACACACACCCGGCCACAAACCCGGCATCCACAGGTTGCACGATGACCACGTGCCCGACAAGCATGCTCAAACCAGAGCAACCAACCCAGCCTAAAAAGCCAGCGACGTTGCGCCCCAATTAACCTCCCCCGAACACCCCGCTGCACCCACCCTCAACGCCGGCGAAACCACCCCCACGTGAGGACCACCAAAATCAAAAAACTACCTTCCCCGCTAACGAGCCTATCCCTCATCCTCGTAGCCGGACTCAGCACCGCCTTCGCCACCGGCTACCTCACCATCGGCACCCCCACCCCAGCCGACCCCGAAGACACCCCACCCCCCACCGCCAAAATCGGCAAAGGATCAGTCGCCCAACTCGCCGACGTCCCCCTCACCCAAGTCAGCGAATGGACCACCAACGCCGAAGCACCCATCGAAGCATCCCGCCGCGTCATCACCCGCCTCACCCTCCGCGAAGGTGCCCACACCCCCCGCTGCACCTCACCCATCTCCGTCAACGACGTCCCCGTCCTCCTCATCCCCGGACAACGCCCCTTCTTCCGCGACCTCGCCCCCGGCGCCACCGGCAGCGACGTCGCCGCCCTCCAACGCGGACTCACCGCCTGCGGCCACCGCGTCACCGACCCCCCAGGCAAATTCGGCAAATCCACAGCAGCCGCATGGGCCGCCATCATGCGCCCCTACAAACCCATCCCCGAGACCATCCACTGGCGACAACTGGTCCCCGTACCCGACAAAGTCAAAAAACTCCGAATCGCTAAACTCGGCGCCACCCTCGGCCAAGTCCTGCCCGAAGGCGCACCCCTGATGAAACTCGACGGCGGCCCCCTCACCGCCATCGGCGGACTCGAACCTGCCCTCGCCAACGAACTCCACATGGGCCAAAGCATCAAAGTCACCATGGCATCAGGAAAAAACATCGTCGCCTCCGTCGCCGCCGTCACCATGCCCACCCATACCAACCCAGCCGCAGGAAACTCACCCATCCAAGGCCTACCCAACCCACCCGGCGGCAACGAAAATCCCGAAGCAACTCGACTAGAACCAGGCAACATCAAACCCGGCTTCTACAAGCTACAACTCACCCTGCCCTCCAGCGACGACCCCAACGACAAACCCATCAAAGCCGCCATCAAACTCAACGCATCCCCAGCCGACAGCCTCCACGTCCCCCTTGCCGCCATCACCACCTGCAACGGCAAACCGTGCATCCGCCTGGCCAAAAATACCCAAAACCGCGACATCCCCGTCCAAACAGGCATCTCAGACGGAAACCTCGTCACCATCACCCCCCTCGAAGGACGCCTCTCAGTAGGTGATGAAGTCCTGGTGAGCGAGAAGTGAACACCCCCCACACCGCACCCCCCAGCCGCCGCGAACGCCGACGCCACACCAACGGCCACCGCACCAACATCCTGCGCACCATCACCACAGAAGCCCTACGACCTATCCGCCACAATCCCCTCAGTGCCCTCATACCCGCCCTCACCATCGCCATCGCAAGCGCCGCATTCATCCTCTCCACAGGCATGCAAGGCATCAACGACGCCGCCGCCGCGCACCGCCTGGACTCAATGCTCACCAACCACGTCACCGTCTCCATCAACACCGAAGAACTCCCCCCGGCCCTGGCCCAACCCGCCAACATCACCCAAGCCAGCGCCCGCATCGGCCTACGAGAACCACTCATCACCTGGCAAATACACGACGCCAAAACCACCCGAAACATGCCCAACGGCACCCAAACCACCCACACCTGGCCCATCGCCGCAGCCACCGAACACATCGCCCAACGCAGCGACATCCACGCCCGTCACGCCCTCGCCCCCATGTTCTCCACCGACGGCGCCGCAGCCGTAGGAAAAACTCTGGCCACCACCGAAAAACTCCGCGTAGGCGACCACATCAGCATCAACAACCATCCCATCACCATCACCGACATCATCGAAGACGCAGGAAAACGCCCCGAACTCCTACGCTCCATCCTCGTCTCAGACAAAACAGCAGTAACCCTCGGCGGCAACCCCACCCACATGAACCTCACCGGCTTCACCCCACCAGCCGGAGCAACCACCTACGCCAAACTGCTCCCACATGCCATCGCCCCCGGCTACGAAAACTCCATCCACCCCACCACCGCCACCACCAACCACCCCACCGATTCCCCCATCACCCCCGAACTACTCACCCCCACCCACTACCTCACTATCACCGCAGCCCTCCTCGGCGCACTCCTCATCGGCATCATCCAATACGCAGCCGTTGCAGAACACCTCAACGAATACGCACTCAAAAAAGCACTCGGCGCCCGCGGCAAACACCTCTTCCTCGAACTGCTCCTACGCTCCAGCACCATCGGCCTAGTCGGCGGAACACTCGGCCTCATCATCGGCATGATCACCCTGGCCATCACCGCCGTACTCATCGACCAACCCGCCTACATCACCCCCTGGGCACTTCCCACAGCCCTAGCCGCTACAACCATCCTCGGCGGACTCGGCGGAACCGCAGCAGCAACCCGAGCAGCCCGCATCAGCCCCACCACCGTCATCCACCCCTAACCCCACACCACTAGAGGGCCTACGAGATACCCGACCCCCTCCAGTCGTGCCTCTCGTAGGCCCTCCCACATCACACTAAGCGCACATACAGCCCAACTCACCCCCAAAACCACCAACACCACCCACCCCCACACCATCACCTACCCCACAGCACCTCCACCATCACCAGCAACAAGAGCCGCATACGCACCCCCCAATGCCATCAACTCCGCATGCGAACCCCGCTCCACCACCCGCCCAGCATCCAGAACCACAATCACATCAGCATCCCGAATCGTGGAAAGACGATGCGCAATCACCAACGTCGTCCGCCCCGCCATCATCCCATCCAACGCCACCTGCAACTCACGCTCAGTCGTGTTATCCAACGCACTCGTCGCCTCATCCAGCACCAACACCCGCGGATCCCGCAACACCGTCCGCGCCACCGCAATACGCTGCTGCTCCCCACCAGAAAACCGATAACCCCGCGCACCCACAACCGTGTCCAACCCCAACGGCAACCCCCGCACCACATCCGCGATCTGCGCCACCTCCAACGCCGCCCACAACTCACCCTCACTCGCATCCGGACGCGCCAACAACAAATTCGCCCGAATTGAGTCATGCACCAAATACGTCTCCTGCAAAACAATCCCCACCAAAGCAGCCAAATTCTCCTCAGCAATATCCCGCACATCCACCCCATCAATCATCACCCGCCCCTGCGAAGGATCCACCAACCTGCGCACCAACGACGCCACCGTCGACTTACCCGACCCCGTAGCCCCCACCAACGCAACCGTCCCACCCGCAGGAATAAACAAATCCACCCCAGAAACCGCATCACGATCACTACCCGGATACCGCAACGACACCCCCTCCAAACACACCTCACCCCGCGCCGCCACCGGATCAACAAACACCGGACTCACCGGCTCCGGAACATCAGACTCCACATCCACATACGCAAAAATCCGACCAAACAACGCCATCGAACTAATCCACTCCGCCGACACATTCAAAATGCTCATCAACGGACGAAAAAGCCCCGCCTGCAACCCCGTAAACGCAATCAACGTCCCAATCGTCATCCCCCCAGACGTCGCCGGTAAACCCGCCACCAAATACACCAACGCCGGAATCACCGCAAAAACAATCTGCATCACCGCCAACCGCCACCGCCCCGCCAACTGCGACCGCACCTCAAGATCCACCAAAGCACCAGAAGTCACCCCAAAAAGCTCAGACCGAGCCCGCGAAGCCCCCAACGTACGGATAAGCCGCATCCCCGACAACGACAAACCCTCCTCGATCTGCGTATGCAAATCAGCCATCGTCTCCTGACGACGATCCACAAGAGCCCGCCGCGCCAACGCCACCTTGCGCGTAATCCACACCGCCGGAGGAACCACCAAAAGACTCAACAACGACAAACGCCAACTCAACGCAACCATCGCCACCACTGTCGCAATCGTCGTCGTCGCATTAGCCGCAATCGACGTCGCCGTATTCGTCACCACCGACTGCATCCCACCCACATCATTCACCAGACGCGACTGCGCCTCCCCCGTACGCGTACGCGTAAAAAAAGCCAACGACTGACGCTGCAAATTCTCAAACACCGCAACCCGCAAGTCATGCATCACCCGCTGGCCAACCATCGTCGCCCACAACGTCTGCAAAACACCCAGCAACTGCGTCACCACCGTCGCCGCAACCATCCCACCCACCAACACCAACAACAACGGAACCCGCTGCAACGGAATCGCCACATCCACCACCTCCCGCACCAAAAACGGCTGCACCACCCCCACCAACGAACTAGCCACAATCACCGCCATCACAGCCAACAAACGCCCCCGATACGGCGCAAACAACATCAACACCCGCCGCAACGGCACCGGATGACGACGCAACTGCTCCCGCTCAGCCTCATCCGCAGCCCGCACCAAACCCGCCGGTCCGCCCCACGCCCGCTTCACCATGCACGCCCTCTCCGCCAGAAAAACCCAACGTGACCCAGTCTCCGACAACCCACCCCCAACACCCCCAACACAACACCAACACCCCCAAACACAGAACCACCCCCACCCCGAACTACCGTGAACACGTGAACAGCACCACCCCACCGCAATCACCGCCACCATCGGCGCAGGAGGCGCACTAGGCGCCCTCATCCGCTGGACACTCACCACCACCTGGCCCACCACCCCCGGAACCCTGCCCACCACCACCCTGCTCATCAACACCACCGGATGCCTCCTCATGGGAGCCCTCACCGGCACCCTCACCCACCGCGTCACCTCCCCCTACCTACGCCCCTTCCTCGGCACCGGCCTCCTCGGCGGCTACACCACCTTCTCTACCTACGCCCACGAAAACACCCATCTCCTCACCACCCCCACCACCTGGCCCACCGCCGCCCTCTACCTCATCCTCACCCCCACCCTGGCCATCAGCGCCGCAGCACTCGGACACCACCTCACCACCAAAAAACCCACCCCATGAACGCCCTCCTCGTCGCCATCGGAGGCGCAATAGGCGCCATCACCCGACACCTCATCACCACCCACACCCCACACCTTCCCCTGGGGAATCCTCACCGCCAACACCCTCGGCTCACTCCTGATCAACCTCATCACCACCATCACCACCCAACACACCCTCACCCCCCTGACCCCAACCCAATGGCAACTCCTCCTCACCACCGGCTACTGCGGCGCACTCACCACCTACTCCACCTTCGCCGCAGACACCACCAGCCAGCTACGCCATCACCGCTACGCCACCGCCTGCATCAACACCGCCGCCAACCTCACCTGCGCCCTTGCCGCAGCAGCCATCGGCACAGCACTAGGCACCAGCCTCAGCTGAATGACACCAACCTGCCACACCACTCAACGCTTGCCCTTAGCGCCACGAGAATCATCCGGACCACCAGTCAACAACGCCCGCAGCTGCCGCACCTCCTGAGTGTGCTGCTTAGCCGCCTGCAACGCGAACTCACGCAACTCCGGATTCTCCGTGGTCTCCGCAGCATTCTCCGCCAAATCAATATGCGTCGTATCCAGATCAATCATGTGCTGCAGCCACAACGCATCAAACTGCGTACCCGAGGCCGCCGCCAGCCCCTCCAAATCATCCGGATCAGCGCCATCCCTCTCCTCATCACCCATGTCTTCATCCGAAGACAACTGCGAGGAACTCGCTGAGGCAGCCCCATGGCGCCCAGCAGATGGCTTACCCGGACTCTTCGCAGGATCAGTCGCCTTCGTCGGTGCCGCAGTCTGCTCAGCATTCTGCGTCCACTCATCACGCCAACTCGTCAACATCGCCGCACGCACCTCAGCCGTACGCCGAATCTGCGTCGCCGCGGCCTGCACCTTCGCGCTGGCCCGATGCCGCGGATCCAACGCCAAACGCGCCGCCTCAACAATTTCGTCATTCAACGGAATCGTTGCAGCCACATACCCCAAATCCTCTGCATCACCCGTCGAATCAGCCGTTGCCGCCCCCGAAGTAGCAGCAGAAGCATGTGACGATGCAGGCCGACTCGTGTTAGCGGGCGACGGCGAGGGCGCAGACTTACCGCAGCCAGCCAGCGCCAAGGCACACGTCAGCGACACGGCGGCAGCAAAGCGATGATGTGTCACGGTGACTCCCCACGAATCGAGTCAAAACAGTGATCTCATCCTAGAACCGCTGAAGACCCAAAGAATTCACCGTGGAGGGTGAAACCACCCAACCACACGGCCAAGCCGGGTGCGCCCCAACAACAGACGCCCCGACTCCAGCCATAACCTCACCCCCGATAACGCTGCAAAACCAGATCCTCACCATCACCAGTGACCGCCCACGCAGCACTGCCAACCAACGATCCCGCCATCGCGTAAACACCCCCACCAAGATCCCCAGACAACTGCACCTCAGTGTCCTCACCCGAGGCAGGGCGCTGAGTAAAAGACCCCGTCACCACGCGTCCATCAGCCAACAACGCTGCCTTACCCGAACCCGCCGTCGACGTACAGGACACCCCCGAACCAGCCGCAGTATCCCCGTTCCACCCATTGCAATACGGCTTCAACTCACCGCGAGGAAAAGACGCCAACCCCAACGTGATATGCCGATCTGCCTTAGGCGTCAACCATGTAAAACTCCGCACCCCACCACCAGCAAAAAAGTGAGCTGCCTCATACCGGGAAACCCACGCATCCTTGCCCATCTCAAACACAGTGAACGGCAAGTATCCATTCACCTCAGTGCTGTCCATACCGAACAACGTCCCCCCGGCGTAGTTCAGCTTGTGAAACGTATACGTTTCCCCAGGATGATCAGGCCGAGACGCCACCGGCAAACGCCGCCACCCCACACCACAATCGCGCACCACCGCCCGATACACCTGACCACCCTTATCGCCACCCAACGAAACAAAAGCCCCAGGGCCAGGCACATCCTTAACCGCCTGCGTAGTCCTCATTCCTTCAGGCAGCTTCACTGACGTGAAACGATGCCCATCAAAATGATGTAGCTGCGACCCCGTAGTCACCCACACATCTTCAGGAGAACTCGCATCAACCACACCTGTATTCGTGCGCCCCGGCTGATAGTCACCCAAACGCCACATCGAAATACACGGTTTCCCATCCTCTTTCGTCACGATTCGCTGCACCACGGCCTGACCATCTACGGCATACAAAACAAACACAGTTTGCTCATCAGGACTGGCCGCAGAGATCGCTCGCCCCAGCTCAGCAGAAGACCCAAGCGTGACCAGCGGAGTAAACCCACCCACCTCCTGCGAACGCCTCACCCCCGCTGAAGCTGTGCCACCTACCTGACTACCCCGACCGCCAGCCTGAGCCAACGCACTGACCTGCCGGGCGGCGAAAACATCAGACCCAGCAGCAGGTGGCGCCGCCACGGCGGGAGCTACAAACGAATACAAACCCACCCCCACGGCAATGAACGCAGATACACCACTACGACTGATCACAGATATGTTGTTCCCCTTATGGGTAGAAGCGTGTGTCAATAAGCGGCCAACGCCCTCACCCCTGCAGGGCCGCTACGCGCGCGGCCCTGCCACCCCCCCAACAAGTACCGTCACGTGAGCCGGTCTTCGAGACCGGCAAAATAATTGGATCACTCCATCTAGTGCGTTTGTCAGCTGACAGCGATAACGATTCGGCCACGAACTCCCCCCATCCCAGCCACCCCACTCTGATGTCGACACCCACCCACCCAACACGCCGCATCAACCCAACAAGGCCACAACCACATTCACAACACACCCATTTCTCCTATCTGTGGAAGCACGCCCACACCCCGACTCACCCCTAACCCCGTTGGACATACTCGCTCGTGCCGAACTAAGCGGCCTTGAAAAAACAGGGGAACCGGTGGGGACACCACAACCACCGCGGGGGAGAGGTCCAATAATGAAAAACACGCTGCGGAATATCCCGGCACTCACCAGCGAAGACGCAGAACGCGGTGTCATCGCACGCATCGCCACAATCGTCAAAGCCGCACCAGAAGCACTGGCCATCACCGACGCCACCCGCAACGTCACCTACAATACCCTGGCCGCCGAAGCAGCCAGCATCCGCGCCCTTATCGAAACCAACCTCGGACCACTAGCCAACGCCATCGATGACACCGGACGCCCAGTCCCCGTGGCCGTCCTCCAAGGCCACACCGCCCGCGCCGTCGCCACCATCCTCGGCGTCATCGGCTCCGGACACCCCGTTGTCGTCCTAGACTCCCGCACCCCAGCCCCCCGCCTAGCCGACCAGATCGAACGCACCGGAGCCCGCTGCGTCCTACACGCCGACGGACTCGCCAAAGTCGCCGCCGACCTCGGCACCACCACCATCGACGTCACCACCCTCCCCAACGCCCGCGCACGCCACCTCTGGCGCAACCCCACCGACCCCGCCCTTCCTGCCGTTCTCGCCCTGACCTCTGGCTCCACCGGCACCCCCAAAATCGTGGTCAACGACCAGCGCATGTTGGTCATGGATGCCTGGGACAACTCCCTAGCTACCGGCTGCTACGACGCCAACGACGTCATCGCCCACAACCTCCCCATGGCATTCCACGCCGGCCTCATGGCCACCATCGCCGGCATCACGGTCGGAGCCATCACCCGACTCTTCGATACCCGCGAACACGGCATCGCCCCCCTGGCAGCCTGGCTACACAAGAACAAATGCACCGTCATGCAGGCCAGCCCAGCCATCTGTCGCGCATTCGCCGCCACCGGGCCCGACCCAGCGCTGCTAGAACGTCTTCGCTCAGTAACAATCGCAGGAGAGGCAGCCCAAGGCTGCGACGTAGAGCGAATCCGGGCGCTGCTATCACCCGAATGCGTAGTGCGGAACCGATACGGATCCTCCGAGACCGGCCTCATCGCTGAATACGTTGTTGCTGCAGACCACCCCACGCTCGAAGGTGCGCTGCCAGTAGGGCGCCCGGTCGGTTTCACCCGTGTGGAACTCGTGGACGCAGCAACAGCTGCACATATCACTGGCGGCCAAGACGAGCTACCTCCACTGGCGCCAGGCACAGGATTAGTGGCTGTTCACCGCAAATACGTGGCGAGTGGGTATTGGGGAGACGAATCAGCCTCGGCGGCTGCGTTCGGCCATGACGCGATCGGAGACGCATGGTTCCTCAGTCGGGATATCGGCACGTTCGACGAATCCGGCAACCTACGGCTGTTGGGACGGCGAGACCACTCAGTGAAAGTGCGTGGCTACCTCGTCGAGCCCGGTGAAGTTGATGCGGTGTTGTCCACGCTACCCGAGGTCATCGAGTCGGTAACTGTGGGCATGCCTCGACCAGAAGGCAACGGCCAGTACCGGCTGGTGTCCTACGTGGTGAGCTCTGCAGAGCGCCCCGGGGCCGCCGCAGTACGTGCTCAGCTGCGCACACGCCTTTCGAACCACCTTGTTCCCGAAGCTGTCGTGTTCGTCGATGCGTTGCCGCGCACAGAGCGTGGCAAGCTTGATCGTGCCGCTTTGCCACCGGTTCCGGCTCCAGCGGTGGGAGAAGCACCCAAGACAGAGTGGGAACGGTTAGTTGCTGGCATCTGGGAAGAAATACTTGGCACTGACCAGATTGGGCGCGATAGTGACTTCTTTGAACTCGGTGGTGACTCACTAGCAGCGGAGGAGCTGCTGACCCGAGTTATCGAGGACCTGAGTATTCGGCCTGATCAGGTGACATCACGAACATTGGTGGAGGCGCCGACGTTGGCGCAGTATGCGCGGCAGCTTCGGCGCCGTCCGCAGCGGCGTCACCAGATTGTCAGCGAATTACGTACCACTGGTGACCAAGAGCCGATTTTCTTCATCGCTGGTGGCGGTGGCTTGGGTGTGGGGTTTGTGCCGGTGGTGCGTCATCTGCCGCAAGGACGCCCGGTATATGCATTGCAATCCCATGCGTTGGAAGTGCGTGGGCTGCCGGACTGGTCGGTGGAGGCGGTAGCGCGTCGTGATGTGCGTGCGATTCGCAGCATCCAGCCACACGGCCCGTATTTCATCGCGGGACACAGCTTTGGTGGCTTGGTGGCCCTGGAAGTTGCTAAGCAATTGGAAGCCGCGGGGGAGAAAGTGGCCACGTTGATGGTGCTGGATTCTTTTCCCCCGGACCCGCAGTGGCAGCCGGAAACTCCGCAGAAGTCGTTGAAGCGGCGGGCCCGTGACTTGGTGGGGCTGGCTGTGACTGGTTTGGTACCTACGCCAGGGCTGGGTCAGTACTGGCGTTTCCACGCTCAGAGCCAAGTATTAACTGCACGGTATCGGACGGACCCGTATGCGGGGCGGGCGTTAGTGGTGGTGGCGGATAGTCCTGAGCAGGCTATGCGTCGTCATTGGTCGGACTTTTTGTCCGGTTCGTGGAAGTTGGTGGAGACCGGGGGTGATCACATGACGATGTTGCGTGATCCGAATGCGCAGGGGTTGGCGCAGCTGATCGCTGCGGAGGTTGATCAGGCTGCGCAGGCATGTGGCCCGCTAGAGCGTGAGGTGTTGCGTGAGGCGAGTTCTGTTGGCCAGCAGGATCAGTCGCGGGGAACGCCTGCGTAGATGAGGCGTCGTGTTACCCATTCGGCCGGGCCGGGAATTCCGGCTCGGCCGAAGATGGTGGCGATAAATGCCGTGATGAGCCAGATGATCACGGCGATGGTGGCGGCGTGGATTTCGGTGACAGGAGCGCTGTTAGCGGGCAGTAGCAGGGCGAACAGCGCGCTTTGGAGCAGGTAGCAGGTCATAGAACGTTTGCCGATGGCGGTGAGGATGCTGCGGGGGCTGTAGCCGCTGGTGGTGGGCTGGTGTGTGGGGTTGGTGTAGCTGAGGATCAGGGCGATAAGAGCGAGCCAGCCTAGGCCGCCGAAGTAGCTGCCCAGGGTGTCGAGGGCGATAGCCCAGGGGGCCAGTGGGCTGATGGTGATGCCGATGTAAGTCAGGGTCAGGGGGAGGGCGGTGACTGCGCCGATGAGCAGTCCGGTGGCTGCGCTCGCAGCTAGGAGACGCCGGTGGCGGTGGGGGTGGCTCAGGAGGGTGGTGCGTTGGATGAATATGCCGATGATGACGCAGGGGATGACGGCGGTGGTGGGTATCGAGGAGATGGTTTTCCCGATCCATTCGAGCAGGTAAGGGCCGTTGGATTCGGGATTTTGGTCGGTGGGGTTGAAGCCGATGATGGTGGTGGTGGTCAGCGCGAGGGCGGTGAAGCCAAAGGCGGTGATGGTCAGTGCGGTGGTGTTGGGGTGTTTGGTGGCGATGAGGGGGGTGAGTAGGGCGATGGTGAGGCCGTAGGCGGCTAGGACGTCTCCGGAGAAGAGGAAGCTGTGGAGCAGGCCAATGAGGGCAAGGACGGCGGCGCGGCGGTAGAGGGTGGCGCTGGTGGTGGTTGCTCGGCTGGCGATGGTGGCGATACCGAATCCGACGAGGATGGAGAAGAGGGGGTAGGCGCGTGCATCGATGAGGAGTCCGCGGATGAGGACCCATAGTTCGTTGGGGCCGATGGTGGGGGTGGTGTTGGTGGGGATCCGGGGGGCCCAGCTGGTGGCGTTGGCTAAGGCGATGAGTAGGAGCATGGCGCCGCGGGCGATGTCGGGTGTGGGCAGTCGGCGTGGCGTCATGAGGAAAGGGTAATGAGGGAGTTTGGCTCAGGGTTGGGGTGGGGGTGCCGACGTGATGTCGGTCTGCCGTTGGTGGGCTGTGTTGTGTTGGGTGTCTCCGTTGGGGGCGTGAGTTGGGAGCGGGTTGTTTTGGTCAGTAGTGAGGTTGTGGCGCGGCGGAGTTCGGTGGTGCGGTTGCCGTCGGTGCGGGGGATGCGTGTGGTGAGTGAGGGTGTGTATGGGGTGGCGTTGGAGTCGGTGATCTCGTCGTTGGTTTCTGGTCCGCGGGTGGCGGGGCGTGCGGGGCGGGTGGGTGTGACGGCGTGGTTGGTGGCGTTGGAGGGCCGTGGTGGTGTGGTGGTTGAGGTTGATGGTGTGGTGGTGGGGGAGTTGCCGCCGGGGCAGGCGCCGTTGTGGCGGGGGACGTTGTTGCGGGCTCAGCAGGAGGGGGTGCGGGTTTCGTGTGAGGGGGTGGTGACCTTTGGTGAGGGGCCTGGTTTTGTGCCGGTGTTGTCGTTGCGGGTGGTGGAGCCGGAGCATTTGCGGTTGATGTTGGGGGTTCCTGAGGGTGTGGAGCCGTTGGTGCCGGAGTGTGTGGTGACAGTTCCGGCGCGGTCGATGAGTGCTGATGCGGTGGCTCGGGTGGCGCGTGAGGTGGTGGAGTGGGTGACGTTGCATCCGACGACGTTGAGTTGTAGTCGGCATGTGGGGGAGCCGGGTGTTGAGGTGCGGGTTGCTGGGGAGCGGGTGGGTGAGTTTTCGTCGTTGTCGAGTGCCCGGTACCGCCCGGTGGTGGATGCGTTGGTGCAGGTGGAGAAGACGCCGTTGGCGCGTGCTCGCCTCCGGGACGGTACCGGTGAGTTGGAGGTGTTGTTGCCTCGGGTTGGGGGTTAGGTGGTGGGTTGGGCCGGTTGGGTGAAGTTGTTTGCCCGGCGTTTGTGTTCGTCGAATTCGGTGTCGATGGTGGGGTTGGGTTTGTGGGTGGCCAGGCTGACGGCGTAAGCGATGAGTAGGTGTCCGAGGAAGCCGGGGATGATCTCGTAGATGTCGAAGATTCCGCCGCTGAGGGGGCGCCAGATGGCTACGAGGGTGGCGCCGGTGATCATGCCGGCGAGGGCTCCTGCGGTGGTGAGTTTTCGCCAGTAGAGGGACAACAGGATGGTGGGGCCGAAGGCGGCGCCGAATCCGGCCCAGGCGAAGGCGACGAGTTCGAGGATGGTGGATTTGGGGTCGAGGGCTAGGAGTGCGGCGATGATGGATACGGCTAGGACGGCGAGGCGTCCGAGGCGTACGTAGTGGGTGTCGTGGTGGGGTGTTTTTCCGAGGGCTTTGTAGATGTCTTCGATGAGTGCTGAGGAGGTGACGATGAGTTGGCTGGCGATGGTGCTCATGATGGCGGCTAGGACTGCGGCGAGCATGAACCCGGCGATGAGGGGGTGGAAGAGGAGTTGGCCTAGGCGGATGAAGACGGTTTCGGGGTTGGTGATGGCTAGGTCGGGGTTGCGGCTGAAGTAGGCGATGCCGACGAGGCCGGTGATGATTGCGCCGCCGACGGAGAAGAGCATCCAGCCGATGCCGATGCGGCGTCCGGCGATGGCTTCGGCGGGGCTGCGTAGGGCCATGAAGCGGGTGACGATGTGGGGTTGTCCGAAGTAGCCCAGGCCCCAGGCTAGTGAGGAGATGACGCCGATGGTGGTGGCGCCGTGGGTGAAGGACAGGGCGGTGGGGTTGGCTGCGTTGATTTCGGTGGTGAAGTTGCCGGTGCCGATGGCGATGAGGGCGGCGACGGGGACGGCGATGAGGGCCAGGACCATCATGAGGCCTTGGACGAAGTCGGTGTAGGAGACGGCGAGGAAGCCGCCGAAGAGGGAGTAGGTGACGGTGACGGCGGCGATGATGAGCATGCCGGTGAGGTAGTCGGTGCCGAAGGAGCTTTCCATGAAGGTGCCGCCGGCGACCATTCCGGAGGAGACGTAGAAGGTGAAGAAGATGAGGATGATCAGGCCTGAGGCTATGCGTAGGGCGTGGCTGTGGTCGCGGAGGCGGTTTTCCAGGAAGCTGGGGACGGTGATGGAGTCTCCGGAGACTTCGGTGTAGGCGCGTAGTCGTGGGGCGATGAGTTTCCAGTTGATCCAGGCGCCGAGGGTCAGGCCGACGGCGATCCAGGCTTCGACGAGGCCTTTGAGGTAGATGGCTCCGGGTAGGCCCATGAGGAGCCATCCGGACATGTCGGCGGCGCCGGCGGATAGGGCTGCGACGGCGGGGTGGAGGTCGCGCCCGCCGAGCATGTAGTCGCCGAGGTCGTTGGTGCGGTGGTAGGAGTACCAGCCGATGCCTAGCATTGCTGCCAGGTAGATCACCATGGCGACGATTTGGAACGCGGTGTCGGTCATTGCGTCAAAGTAGCTCAGGTGATTATCGGTTTTGGTGTGGTTTGGGTGTTGAGTTACGCAGATTTGTGAGCAACGTCGCAGTGCAGATGAGGTTTTGGTCTTCGTCTGTGATGCTGATGTGGCAGGTAGCGGTGTTGCGGCTGTAAGCGATTGGTGTTGCTGTTGCGGTGATGTTGCCGTGGGTGGCGGCGCGGTGGTGTGTTGCGTTGATATTGATTCCCACAGCGATGCGGTTGGGGCCAGCTAGGTGCATGGCCAGGGCGGAGCCGACGGTTTCGGCCAGGGTGGCTGATGCTCCGCCGTGGAGGAGCCCGTAGGGCTGAGTGTTGCCTTCGACGGGCATGGTGGCGGTGAAGCGGGTGGGGGTTGCTTCGGTGAAGGTGATGCCCATGCGGTGGCAGAGGGCTCCTGAGCGACCGTTGAGGGTGGCTAGGTCGAGGGGGTTGAAGCTGTCGGGGTTGGTGGGTGTGTCGGTGTGTGACATGGGCTCACGGTACGTGGGGTGGCGGGGTGGTTGAGGTTTCCGCTGAGCGGAAGGTTTGTGCGTGTGGATGAACGTGGGCCGCATAGTTGTATCGCCATGATCAGGTTGGACGTGGATGTGTCTGCATGTGCGGACGGGTTGGGTATTCACCGGACACCTGATAAACGTGAGCCACGTCACAGTCGACATTGATCCCGTTGTGTTACAGGTGAATTCATAGCGACTTCGGGGCGTGAACGCATCCGGGTAGCCGGGGCAAGCCTCGGAAACCACCCACCGGCCTTGTCGGGAAAACACAGAAAGAGTTCGGTTGTCGTTTATGGCGTATCTGGAGTCCGTAGACAATTCGCTTCGCTTACTGGCACTGCTCAGCGATGGTCGGAGTGTGACGGTCACCGCGGTAGCCCACGAACTCGGCGTGGCACCGTCGACTGCACACCGACTCTTATCAACACTCATGTACCGACAATTCGCAGTCCAAGCCCCCGACCGCACCTACATGGCAGGCCCAGCCATGTTCCGCATGGGCGGAATGGTAGGAAACAGAGCAAGCCTGCTACGCCTAGCCCGACCCATCGTGCGCGAAGTCGCCCACGCCCTTGAAGAATCAGCCTTCCTAGGCATCCTCGTCGAACGAAACCTTCACGTCCTCATCTCCGAATCAGCAACACCCACCCGCGTCGAAAAACCACTCCTAACCGCACACGAAAGCGCCGGCGGAAAAGCACTCCTCGCCGGCATGAACAGCACCGATCTCGAAAACCTCTACCCCCACACCGGGCTACCAGACCTCAACATCACCCCCACCGACATCCACCGCCTCAAAGAAGAACTCGAATCCACCCGACGCCGCGGCTACGCCCTCCACCGATTCAACGAAAACCCACCCACCATCTCCATCGCCATGCCCGTACTCGGCGCCGACCGCACCGCCCTCGGATCACTCATCGTTGCCATGCCCATGTCCCACTACTCCACCGGCCGCCTAGCCCCCACCCTCACCCACATGCGCCACGGCGCCGAACGCATCACCGAATCCCTACGCACCCTACGAACCCCCGAACCAAACCCCGTCACCATCCGCCGCTAGTTTGTCCCCATGGCGACGCGTCGAAACCACCACCCCCACACCTTCGACCGCACCGACCTGCAATGGCTAGACCACTGGGACGACACCCACCTACGCAACCGCTACGGAACCACCACCCTCCAACGCGCACACTCCTACGCCCACCTCAACAAAGTCACCGACCTATGGACCGACGGCCACACCACCATCGGCGCCCTCGTCACCGGAAACCGCCCAGAACCCTACGAAACACACATCCGCCACCACACCCACGACACCACCACCTGGCTCACCTGCACCTGCACCTGCCCCCTACGCAAAGACTGCAAACACACCCTCGCCACCATCATCACCGCCCGCAACACCCGCACCCGCCCCGGCAACGAAAACATCAACCTCGGCAGAACAACCACCCCCACCCCACCCGAACCACCCCACACCACCACCCCCGAATGGGAACAACTCCTCCACCCCCTCACCACCACCCACCACACCCCCACCCCCACCAACCACACCCCCGCAGCCCTACGCTTCACCCAAGCCCGCCCCACCTACAAACGCTTCGGCGCCACCACTCCCACCACCACCCCAGACATCACCATCCGACCCATGAAAAAAGGCCCCTCAGGCCGCTGGGTCAAAACCGGCATCACCTGGGAAAACCTCGACAACCACCGCAACACCCTCATCCCTGCCCACTACAACGCCCTCATGGCCATCCGCCGCCTACGCCTAACCAACCGCTACTCCTACCAAAACATCCCCGACGAACTCCCCCTAGCCACCCTCAGCGAAAACATCTGGCCCGCACTCACCGCCGCCACCAACGCAGGCATCAACCTCATCGGCCACGACCTACCCACCCCCCACATCCTCACCACCCCCGCCACCGTGCACATGCACGCCACCCCCGCCCAACCCACCACCCCCACCGACATCCTCCTCAACCTGCGCATACACCACCACGAACTCAACCTCAACGAAAACCTCCCCGGCGCCCTCACCACCCCCACCCCACCCACCACATACCCCTGGCTCATCGGCACATCCCCCCACGGAATGGCCCTATGGGCCGACACCCAACTCCTCCTAGCCCCCCTCACCACACAACTCACCCCCACCATCGGCCAACTCGCCACCGGCCCCCTACCCATCCGCATCCCCGCCACCGACATCCCCCGATTCACCACCCACTTCCTACCCGCCCTACGCCAACACATCACCCTCACCACCGACACCACCATCAACCTGCCCCACAACGAACACCCCACCCTGCACATCCACGCCCGCTTCACCACCAACCACCGCGTCACCCTGACCACCACCATCACCTACGGAAACACCCCCGCCACCACCTACCCCCACCGTGACACCACCGCCGAACAACACCTCATCAACACCATCCCCACCACCAAAACACCCCCAGGATTCATCACCAACACCGCAGGACACCCCACAATCACCCCCACCCAGTCCTACAGCGGCACTGACCTCATCACCGTCGCCACCCAACTCCTACCCACCCTCACCACCCTGCCCAACATCCACATCACCACCGAAGGAAACCCACCCGAATACCACCCCAACCCCACCACCCCCACCATCGAATTCCGCATAGACGACCACCTCGGCACCACCACCAACCCCACCCGCGGCGCCCAACGCCTCAAACACACCGACTGGTTCAACCTCGGCATCACCGTCCGCGTCGAAAACCACACCATCACCTTCACCGAACTATTCCGCGCCCTCGCCACCGGCGAAACCCACATGATGCTCCCTAACGGCGCTTGGTTCCCCCTCGACCTACCCGAACTCACACAACTGCGCACACTCATCGACGAATCCCGCCACCTCATCGACCCCGGCCGCACCACCCTGCACATCACCCCAGCCCACATAGGCCTCTATGAACACCTCACCGCCCTCGGCATCATCACCCACGAAGCAACCACTTGGCGCGAACGCATCAACACCCTCACCACCACCCAACCCACACCCCCACTACCAGCCACCCTCCACGCCAACCTACGCCCCTACCAAATCCACGGATACACCTGGATGCGCCGCCTCTGGAACGCCAAACTCGGAGGCATCCTCGCCGACGACATGGGACTAGGAAAAACCCTCCAAGTCCTCGCCGTCGCCGCAGCCGCCCACGACAACGGCGAACTCGACCACAACCCCCTCCTGGTCATCGCCCCCACCAGCGTCGTCAACACCTGGGTACACGAAGCAACCACCTTCACCCCCGACCTACGCATCACCACCCTGACTAGCACCACCGGAAAATCCAAACACACCATCACCGACCGCATCGCCGGCGCACACCTAGTCATCACCACCTACACAATCGCCCGCATCGACGACAAAGAATTCGCCCAGATCCCCTGGAGCGGCATGATCCTCGACGAAGCCCACATCGCGAAAAACCACCAATCCAAAACCTACAGCGCACTACGCCACATCAAAGCCCCCATCCGATTCGCCATCACCGGCACCCCAGTCGAAAACTCCCTCATGGACCTATGGGCACTACTGTCCATCACCTCACCAGGCCTCCTACCCGACCCAGCAACCTTCACCGACACATACCGCCGACCCATCGAAGAAGGCACCGACCCCACCCGCGCAGAACACCTCCTCAAACGCATCGGCCCCATGCTGCTACGCCGCACCAAAGAAGACGTCGCCGCCGACCTACCACCCAAACAAGAACAAACCGTGCGCGTAGCGCTCGCACCAGCACACCGCCGCGCTTACGACACCCGCCTAGCCCGCGAACGCCGCCGTGTCCTCAAACTCAGCGAAGACCTGGCCCGCAACAAAGTAGCGATCTTCTCGTCATTGACGATGCTGCGTCAGCTCGCCCTCGCACCAGCATTAGTCGCCCCCGAAGACCCAGCTATGACGTCAATATCCTCAACAAAGATCGACGTACTGGTGGACCTGCTTCGCGAAGTCATCGACGGAGGTCACCGGGCCCTGGTGTTCAGCCAGTTCACCCGATACCTGCACATGGTGCAGACACGGCTGCGCGAGGAAAAAATCACAACAACATACCTAGATGGAGCAACCCGAAACCGCGCCGCAGTCATCGAAGAATTCCGTGAGGGCGATGCGCCCGTGTTCCTCATCAGCCTCAAAGCAGGCGGAGTCGGACTCACCCTCACCGAAGCCGATTACGTGTTCTTAATGGACCCCTGGTGGAACCCAGCCGCTGAGCAACAAGCGATCGACCGCACGCACCGTATCGGCCAACACCGTCAAGTGATGGTGTACCGACTGGTCGCCACAGACACCATTGAGGACAAAGTGATCGCCCTGGGAGAACACAAACGCCACATCGCAGACACAATCCTCAACGATCCAGCTTCACTCGGCGGCGCACTCACCGCCGAAGACCTACGCAACCTCCTCGACTGAAACGACCAACAACAGATCAGGCATCGACGAAACTGACCCAGTTCGCGCCAGCCCCGACCGGCACAGACCCAATATCGAGCAGCGATCCTTCTTCACTCACGCGGTACAGCCGCGCCGTCGTCGATTTTTCTCCCACTGCCACCACAAACCGGCCATCTGGCGTCACACCGAAACCACGAGGCTGCTTCTCGGTGGTCACTATGTCCACCACCTCACCCAAAACGCCCTGCTCATCCCGGCTGATCACCGCCAACGTCGAGGCATTCCGCTCCGATGCCAACAGCCAACGACCCGCAACATGCACATCTGCACCCCACACCAGCCCCTCTGCCAACGGATCGGCCCCAAACCGGCTGTGCCGCAACCCCGAATCAGGGCGCACCTGCAACGTCGCCTCCCCTGGCGACAGCGCACCATCTACCCCCACCGAAAGGCGCATCACTTCACCCGAAAACTCCGTCACCACATACGCGTTCGCCCCGTCAACTACCAGATGGCGAGGCCCGCTACCGAAAGGCAGCACCACGGTTTCCCCACCCAAAGCCACCAGCGACCCATTGGGCAACAACTGATACTGCGCCACCAAATCATCACCCAACGCAACGAAATACACTCGGTCACCCACTACCCGGCTGCAGTGCACATTCGCGAACTCCACCCGGGAGGTCTGCTCACCAATCACCCCATCACGTACTCGCCACACGGCACCAAAACCACCGTGATAGCTCGCACCTACGAGAAACTCACCATCATCAGACAGATCCAGATATGCCAAACCTGCATCAACATCGAACCGGTGCAATTCAGTCAGTGCGCCGCAGGAACGGTCCAGCCCAAGCACCGCAATACCAGCCTGGTCCTTGTCTGTAGCGGGCTTATAAGTTGTGTACACCAAGTTACGACGCGCATCGACCGCGATAGTCGAGTTGCCTTTACCGCCTGGGCTTGTCGCAAGCACATCCATCGCCGCGGCAGAACCATCCTCACTTGGAGTCAGTCGCAAAGTCGAGATGGTGCCATCACCAGCATTGGCTACGAGAACCAGGTATGTCATGCAACCAGGCTATGCCGCCCCAGCAACTCTTTGTGCTCATCCAACATCTGATGATGCAAGAGCAGAACGAGATTGAAGCTGATCAGCAGCTCCAATAGGTCAGCATCTTGGCCCAGCCGCCCATATGGTGCAGTACCTCATGGGCGCCCACACGGTCTTGGGCGACAAGAACATCAACCTTGCCGTCAAAACACCGATTCACAAGAGTGCGTACCCGATTCGCGTGTGGCCAGAACGTGATCACCTGCACCGAATGCCAGTTATTTCGCTGCGCCATCTGCGAGAAGTTCTGCGCCTCACCGCGCGTGGTGTAAGGCGAAGGAACAAAGCATTCAACCGGGTAAGGCTGCTTCTGGTTGCAGATGGTTACGCCTTGACGACGTTCTTGACCAGCAAAAGTCGCCACAACCAGGGTGCGGGCTTTCCCTTCACGCATGAGCTTGTCAGCTAAAGCAACTCGTCCCGGAAACGGGGGGCCTACGACGAGGATCGCATCCGATGTTGCGGGCTCATCAGCAACAGGAAAGAAAACAAGGCCAGCAGGGACAGCCACGATGAGGGCCAGCGCAGCAGCGACAGCGGCCGCGATGATGCGTTTGATGCGCAGGCGAGGTGGCATCAGGGCGCTTCTCCTTTGCTCGCAGATCAGGCCGGGGGTGGCTCGGGGTCTTCGGTGATGCCGATGACGTTACCGGCAGGATCAGAGACCCTGGCAATGAGACGTCCACCACCCACATCGAACGGCGTAGTCAAAACGGTTCCGCCGTTGTCGGCGAGGACGCGCAGCAGGTTGGTGATGTTTTCGGTGGACCAGTAGGGGGTGATCCCTTTAGGGGAGGGGGTGCCGTGAGGGTCAAGGCCAAGGTGCATGTTTTCGATTTGGAAGCCGACATATTCATCGTTGGTGACTACGGGGTCGGTTCCGGTCAGAGCGGTGTAGAAGGCACGGGAGGCAGCTAGGTCAGGGGCAGGGACGATAGTCACGTGGAAGCCGAGCATGGTGGTCCTTCCTTCTCGCTGCCGCGGGGCGTGTTATTCATTCCTCATCGGGCAGGTGACGGTGGATCGCTGGAGTTTGGGTTCCCTTTGCTGGGGCATGGGTGTTTACCCGCGCAGCGGGGTAGAAGGGGCCAGGCCTCCGGGGGAGGTCAGGATTGGCTGGTTCCGGGGTCGATGGCGGGGATTGTGCCGGTGCTCAGGGCGATGATGAGGCCGATGGCCAAGGCGATGCGATAGATAACGAAGGGGGTGAAGTTGTGGGTGGAGACGTAACGCAGCAGCCATGCGATGACGGCGTATCCGATGAAGAAAGACACGGCTGTGGCGCCCATGATGGGGCCCCAGGCTGGTGGGGTTGGGTCAGAGCTGATGTCGAACAGCTGTTGGAACCCTGAGGCCAGAACGGCGGGGACGGCGAGGAGGAACGAGTAGCGAGTGGCTGCTTCGCGGCTGTATCCCATGAGTAGTCCGCCGGAGATGGTGCCGCCGGAGCGGGAGACGCCGGGGATGAGTGCGCAGGCTTGCCAGAGTCCGTAGCGCAGTCCGTCGCTGATGGTGAGGTTGGTGAGGTCTTTGGTTTGGCGTGCGTTGCGGTCAGCGAACCAAATGACAGCGGAGAAGACGATCAGCATGGTTGCGGTGACCCAAAGGCTGCGGAAGGGGCCTTTGATCAGGTCAGACAGGACGATGCCTAGGGCGCCGATTGGGATGGAGCCGACGATGACGAGCCAACCCATGCGGGCGTCGGGGTCGGAGTGGGGGATTTTTCCGGTGACGGCTTTGCACCAGCGTTTGGCGATACGGCCGATGTCTTTACGGAAGTAGAGGAGGACGGCGGCTTCGGTGCCTAGCTGGGTGATGGCGGTGAATGCTGCGCCGGGGTCTTTGCCGAAGAAGCGGCCAGCGAGGGACACGTGTGCGCTGGAGGAGATGGGGAGGAATTCGGTGAGTCCTTGTACAACGCCGAGAGAGAGCGCTTGGCCCCAGTCCATACGTGTCCTTACGGGTTGGGTGTTCGGTGGGTGTTGGCGGCGCCCGTGAGGTGTTGTTTCGGGGCGCCGCCTGTGCAGGATGCTAACAATCGTGCCGGTGGGGGACGGTTGGTGGTGGTGTTAGGCCAGGGCTTGGGCCATCGCTTTTCCTGCTTGCCGGCCGGAGAATAGGCACCCGCCCAGGAAGGTGCCTTCGAGGGCGTTGTATCCCATCATGCCGCCGCCGCCGAATCCGCTGACTTCGCCGGCTGCGTAGAGGCCGGGTACTGCTGTTCCGTCGTGGCGTAGGCAGCGTCCTTGGAGGTCGGTTTCGAGTCCGCCGAGGGTTTTGCGGGTGAGGATGTGCAGGCGCACGGCGATGAGGGGGCCGTTGGCTGGGTTGCTGAAGGCGTGGGGGACGGCGGTGCGTAGGACGTGGTCTCCCCAGCCGCGGCGGTGTTCGCGGATGAAGGTGAGTTGGGTGTCTTTGGTGACTTCGTTGTTGAGTTCTCGGTCGCGGCAGGTGATGAGGTGGGTGAGGGCTTCTTCGTCGATGAGGCCGGTGCCGTTAGGGCCTGGTTCGAGGGTGTTCATACCGGTGACGAGGTCATGGATGGTGTCGGCGACGATGAAGTCGGCTCCGTGTTTTTTGAAGGCTTCGACGGGGCCGGGGGCGCCGCGGCTGGCGATGCGGGAGAGCATGAGCCCGATTTTTTGGTTGGTGAGGTCAGGGTTTTGTTCGGATCCGGAGAGGGCGAATTCTTTTTCGATGACTTTTTGGGTGAGGACGAACCAGCTGTGGTCGTGTCCGGTGGCGCGTAGGTGGCGCAGGGTTCCGAGTGTGTCGAAGCCGGGGAAGTAGGGGGCGGGGAGTCGGTTTCCGGTGGCGTCGAGCCAGAGGCTGGAAGGGCCGGGGAGGATACGGATTCCGTGGTTGGGCCAGATGGAGTCCCAGTTTTGCAGGCCCTCGGTGTAGTGCCACATGCGGTCGGGGTTGATGATGCGTCCGCCGCTGCGTTCGGCGATGGCGAGCATGCGTCCGTCGACGTGCGCGGGAACACCGGTGACCATGTGTTCTGGTGGGGTTCCGAGGCGCTGTGGCCAGGCGCGGCGGACGAGGTCGTGGTTGCCGCCGATGCCGCCAGAAGAGACGAGGACGGCCGGTGCGTGGAATTCGGTTTCGCCGGTGATGTCGCGGTTGGTGGCGGCGCCGCGGAGGGCGTCGTCGGGGGCGAGGATGGCGCAGCGGACGCCGGTGACGGCTCCGTTGGTGGTGATGAGTTCGTCGACGCGGTGGCGGAAGGCGAAGCGGATGCGGTCGTTTTTGGCGTGTTTGCGGATGCGGCGTTCGAAGATTTTGACCAGGGCGGGGCCGGTGCCTCGGGTGATGTGGAAGCGGGGGACGGAGTTTCCGTGGCCTTCGGCGCGGCCGTCGCCGCGTTCGGCCCATCCGACGATGGGGAAGATGCGGTGTCCAAGGGAGCGGAGCCAGGCGCGTTTTTCACCTGCGGCGAAGTCGAGGTAGGCGTTGGCCCATTGGCGTGGCCAGTAGTCCTCTTCGCGGTCGAATTGTGCACTGCCGAACCAGTCTTGGGTTGCTAGTTCGTGTGAGTCGTTGATGCCCATGCGGCGTTGTTCGGGTGAGTCGATGAAGAACAGTCCGCCGAGGGACCAGAAGGCTTGTCCGCCGAGGTTTTGTTCGCCTTCTTGGTCGATGATCAGGACGCGTCGGCCGGCATCTGCTGCTTCTGTTGCGGCTACGAGGCCGGCTAGTCCGGCTCCTACGACGATGATGTCCGCGTCCACGTTGTTATCTACCTCTCGCCCAAATGTATTCGCTGCCTTTTCAGGCAGTTTCTGTCTGTTGGAACAGTAACCCCGTGGTTGGGTGCTGCTGGGCGCGGGTGTGGTGGCTGGTGGGCGTTGTGGGGAGCCGTTGATGTCTTCACTGCAGACCCGGCATGCATGAACGGTGCACAACATCGGCGGTTGATTGACTCACCTACATCAATATTGACCGCGGTCATAAATAGAGTAACCATAATATTATGGTTACGAGCGCGCGGGTAGCGCGGCGCAAAGAGTCCACACGACAACGAATCGTCGAAGCAGCGATGACCCTGTTCCTAGCCCAAGGATTCGAACGGACATCCGTGGCACAGATCTCCGAGGCAGCCGACATCGGCAAGGGAACCTTCTTCACATACTTCGCGACCAAACAAGACGTGCTGTCCTTCCTGGGAGAACAGGTCCTCGACACAATGAAAGCCGCGGATCGACCCGAGGCATCGGCGCCCGAGCGACTGCGGTCCATCTTCACCGCTGCCGCCAACTGGTTCGCAGCAAACGAGGAGCCAGCTCGGCAGATGTGCATCGCGCGCCTGTCCACACTGGCCAATCGAGACGTGACATCCTCTCGCGAACCCCTCCTGCACCTGCTCGCCACGATCCTTAACGACGGAATGGCCGCCAATGAGCTCCGCCCCGTCGACCTCGACTCCGCAGTGATGCTGGTCGCCTCTGCCTACTTCGCCCCGGTCGCCGCCTGGGCCTGGAACCAGAGCAACCGCCCCCTGACAGACCAGTTATCGGCGCAGCTGGAATTAGCGCTGTCGGCGCTGGCGGTCTAATGACCACCCCATCCCTGCACCCGAAGGCCGCCTTGACGACGGCCCTGTTAGGGATGGTGGCCTCCACACTGCAACAAACCCTGCTGGCAACCGCGACACCAACGATCGTCACCGAACTCGGTCACACCGCCTGTTACGCCTGGGTGACCAGCGCCTATCTACTGACATCCACTCTCGTCCTGCCGGTCGCCGGAGTCTTCACCGATCGCCTGGGAGCTCGGCGAATGTACGCCTGGGGACTGGCAGTCTTCGGCATGGGCACATGCGGAGTCATGGCATCCACATCAATGGGCTCCCTCATCGCATGCCGTGCAGTACAGGGCTTCGGAGCTGGCATGATCATCCCCGCAGCGCTCGCAGTCATGGGGCTGTTCAAGCAGGACCAGGCTCGTGGACGTGCGTTCGGGGTGATGGGCGCAGCTCAAGCGCTCGCGAATATCGCCGGACCTCTCGTGGGTGGCTGGTTCACCAGCGGGCCCGGGTGGCGTTGGATGATGGCGGCGACGATGCCATTCATCCTCACCGGATGGGTACTCGCCGGGAGCTCGATGCCTACCGCCGCCCCTGATGCGCGCCGCGGGCGGTTCCGCTGGAGAAATATGCGCGCCACAGCGGAAACGGGGTCGTTGATCTCCCTCCTATGCATGTCGTTTCTCGTGGGTGGAATGACGGTCGCCGTCGTGACCTACCTGCCGTGGGCCTTGGCGACTGTGCACCACAGCGATGCCGAATCGATCGGTCGCAGCCTGGTGCCAGTTCTTCTCGCGGCCGCAGCAGGCAGCGCTGCCGGTGGGGTGCTGGCCAGCCGTAGATGCGCGCTGACCTGGTGTTGGGTCGTCGTTGGGGCATCGTTGCTGTTGGCGTTTGGAGCGGGGCAGACATGGCTCATCGCCGCAGGGGTGGGGGTCGGCTTCGGCTGCGGTGCAGCCCTTCCTCTGGTGTTGACGCAGGTCCAGGTTATGGCCGATGAGAGCCGTCTCGCCTCGACATCGTCCCTCGTCCAACTGGCACGGCACGGTGGCGCGGCCATCGTGGTACTCCTCATCGGGCTCTGGCCCGCCAATATTTCAGGCCCCGCCGCGAGCAGAGGCGTGCTCGCTTCCCTTCTACTAGTTGCGGCGTGCGGACTGCTTGTCTCCTGGAGGACCGCATGATCATCGGTTTTGACAACGCCACCCTGGCGACCGCAGGCGGCAAAGCCGCGAACCTCGGTGAGCTGTACCGCGCGGGGTTTCCCGTGCCAGAAGGCTTCGTGATCGCCGCGGCCACGTATCGCGACGTGGTGCGGAACCTCGACGTGGCCCGGTTGCTCACCGATGGCGTGCCTGCCGTGCGGCAGGCCGTTGAAGCGCAGTCCGTTCCCGACGGGTTTCGTGAGGTGGTCAGCACACTTCTCGATGCCTGGGGTAAGCAGGTCGCGGTGGCGGTGCGCTCCTCCGCGACGGCCGAAGATCTCCCCGAGGCTTCCTTTGCGGGACAGCAGGAGACCGTTCTCGGTGTCATCGGCGTTGATGCGGTCATTGACGCCGTGCGACGGTGCTGGGGGTCGATGTGGACCGAGCGGGCCGTGGATTACCGGCAACGCAGCGGTTTCGACCACGCCGAGGTTGCGTTGGCCGTGGTGGTGCAGCGCCTCGTTGATGCTCAGACCTCCGGGGTGATGTTCACTCGAAACCCTGTCACCGGCGCCGATGAGGCCTTGATCGATGCCTCGTGGGGGTTGGGTGAGAGTGTCGTATCCGGCGCTGTGACGCCCGACGAGTTCCGCGTCGCCGACGGCACGATTCTCGAACGCCGCGTCGGCGCTAAGCAGACTCGCATCGATCGTGACGGCGCGGCCACACGCACGACCGACGTTTCTGTGGCCGACCGTGAGCGCGCGTGCCTGACGGAAGAGCAGGTTCTGCGTCTCGCCTCGCTCGGGCGGCAGGTGGAAGAGCACTTCGGGATGCCGATGGATGTCGAATGGGCATTTGTCGATGACAAACTGTGGGTTCTGCAGGCTCGCCCGATCACGACTGCTCCAGCGCAGGGCGAGACATTCGAGGCTGCGACGGTGACTGCGCTCACGAGGACGGTGAGCGGGCGTCGTATCGGCAGGCTCTCCCGGGGCTTCCACCAAGATCTCATCGAGCACTACCCTGGCCCGTACCCGTTAGATGTCGCCGCGATCGTCCCCGTACACCGGCAGCTGCAGGCCGGGATGGCCACGATCGGCATCAGATCCACTCCGATCGAGCAGCTCGTGAACGTCGCCGCCGACGGAACAGTCACGGTCGCTCACCCCGATGTGCGCGTCGGGTGGGGCGTACTCCGACTCCTGCGCTACCAGGCGCCAGATCCCTCCGACTGGCCCGCTGTCGAGGAGGCCTTCCGGGGGCGGCTGCGTGCTGTGCTGCCCGCCGATCTGACAACGACTGCTGACACGGGACTGGCCGAACATCTTCAAGCAGTGTTGGGAATCGTCGACGACATCGCCCGCGTCCGATTCCTTGACTACGTCGGTCCTGCCCAACTGACCGGAGTGCGTCTGGGCTGGTACCTGCGTCTCGCTCGCCGGGCCGACCTGGACGCCCATGACCTACTCGGTGACCTCGACTTCACCACGGCTGTCATCGACCGCGAACTGCGACGTCTAGCGCTCCTTGACCCTTGATCCGGTGTACCGCCGCGCCGTTGAGGCGTTCCTCGCCGCCTACGGTGCACGCACGACCAAGCTGTATCTGCCCTTCTCGAACCGCTCGTGGCGAGAAGAGCCGACTGTGCTCGAGGCCACCGTCGCCGCGATGAGGCGGGCCGACCTCGGCGGAAACCTGGCGAAATCTGGGCCGCAGCACGAGAACCTCGTCGCCGAAGTCCGTCGACGTCTACCTCGCCTGATGCGCCGCGGGTTTGACCGCGCGGTGACGGACTGGCGACACGGCCACGTCGCGCGGGAGGCATCCGTCTACCTCATCGAGGAGGCCTACCTCCTTGCGCGTCGCGTCACCGACGAGATGGCAGAACGCCTCCGCACCCGGGGTGTGCTGGAGCGGATCGATGACGTCAAGTACTTGATGCTGGAGGAGATCGCCGCAGGTCTACGGGGTGAGCTGCCGATCGAGCAGATCCGCCAGGTCATTGCGGCGCGAACGGCTGCCAGACCGCGGGCAGCCGCAGCCTGGTGGGCCTCGGGCGCTGACGCGAGCAAAGAAGCGATCACCGGCACACCCGGGAGCCCCGGAACCGCCACCGGACCGGTACGACTCATCACTGGACCGGAAACATTTGACCGCCTCCAACCCGGTGACGTCTTGGTCTGCCAGTACAACGACCCGTCATGGACACCGCTGTTCGCGTTGGCCTCCGCTGTCGTCGCGGACACTGGTGGTCGCTTGTCTCACGCGGCGATCGTCGCCCGCGAGTACGGCATCCCCGCGGTCATGGGCGCCGGTAACGCCACCACGACGCTGCGGGACGACGACGTCGTTACTGTCGACGGCAGCTCCGGCACCGTCGCACTAGCCGAGCGTTCTCATTCGGGCTGTCGTTGATGCTCGGTCATTGACGGACTCTTCACAGTTGAGCATGGGTGAGGGCGGTGAGGTCTTCTTCCAGGAGGGTGAGGAGGATTTCGTGTTGGGTGAGGGTGAATCCTTCGGGGGCGTCGGTGGGTGTGGTGCCTTCTTCTTCGAGGAGGGCTTGTGCGTGGTGGGCGAGGTCGGGCAGGTGGGTTTCGAGGCTGGTGGTGATGGTGGTCCACCAGTCCAGGGTGGTGGCGGGTAGGGATTGGAGTTGGGGGTTGTCGCGGGTGGTGATGTGGAGGTTGTCGCCGATGGTGGTGATGGTGGCGTCGGGGGTGTCGAGCAGGGTTTGTGTGGGTGGTGTGGAGGGGTGCCAGGTGTAGGTGTGCCAGATGCCCAGGGGGCCGTCGGGGTCTAGGACGTGTAGGCCGGGTAGGGCTTGTGCTGCCTGGTGGTAAGTGGGGTCGATATGGGTGAGTTGTTCGGGGGTGAGGTGTGGCAGGGGGATGACGATGTCGGGCCAGGTGCGGGCGAGGTGCTGTAGGCGTGTGTTGAGTGTGGTGTAGGGGGTGGGGTCTGCGAATGTTGTGGTGGGATTCATGGCGCTGGCGTTCATGTTCGTTAACTCACGGTCTTTTCACAGTTGAGCGTGGGTGAGGGCGGTGAGGTCTTCTTCGAGGAAGATGAGGAGGATTACCAACCCGCCCTAACAGCTCTTTCACCACATACACATCATGAGCAGCCCGAATCCCAGTGAGGCAGAGGTCGTCAAGGTGAGGGGCGCGGTCAAGCGATACGACGGCGTTCCAGTGTTAGACGGACTAGATGTGACGGTCCACGACGGCGAAACCTTTGGGATCCTCGGAGTCAACGGCGCCGGGAAAACCACTCTCATGGAGTCCATCGTGGGGGGCGCGGCAGCTAGATTCGGGTGAGATCTGGGTGTGCGGCCACTCGCCATGCCGGGATCGTCTCGCAGTCGCGAGGCAGCTCTCTTTACAGCCGCAGTCGTCGGCTCTGTACAAGCACTTGACGGTGCGAGAGTCGGTCCAGATGTGGGCTAGCTTCTACCCCGATCCCGTGGATCCTGACGTGGCGATCAACGACGTCGGACTTCTTGACGAGGCCAAGAAAACGGTCGGCAAGCTCTCGGGAGGGCAACTTCAGAGGCTGCGTCTGGCGCATGCGCTTGTCGGCAATACCGAGGTGGTTCTCTTCGATGAGCCAACAGTCGGGCTGGATCCCCTGGTCCGGGAGCAGGTATGGGAGATCATCCTCAATCGCGCCGGCCGAGGGGCAGTGCTGCTCGCGACGCAGATGATGGACGAGGCAGAGGCCCTGTGTGATCGCGTCGCCATCCTTCACCGCGGCAAGCTGCTAGCTCAGGGAACCATCGAAGAATTACTTACCTCCTACGCGTTCGAAGGCAGCATCTCCTTCAAAACGAGCAGCACTGTGAGCAAGGAGATGCTGAATGCCCTACCCGGCGTGGTGTGGAGCAGCGTCGTCGAGCATCGTGGCCTGAGCACGGTCCGCCTCATTACACGGGACAAAGAGGCGAGCCTGCGCGCGCTACGCAGCACACGCATTATTCGTCCCGATTCCGTGCGCACACGCCCACCCAGCCTCACCGATGTCTTCTTGTCCACCGCAGGGGCAACGTCACCGATCAACGAGGATGAAGAATGAAAGCCTTCCGCGCGCTGAGTTCCGCGAGCCTGAAGGAGCTGCTCCGCAACCCGCTGACGACGTTCCTGTCGCTGGTCTTTCCCATGACGGGCTGCTCCTGGGCGCACGTTCCAATAACCCTGCATTGATCGGCACGCTTGCCGGCTTTGTGAGCCCGGGCCTTCTTTTCCTTTGTGGTGTCTTCTTGCCCTACCGAATGATGCCTGGCTGGGTTGAGGCCATCGGGCTTGCCCTTCCGTTCACTTACATCGCCGACATGCTGCGCTTCGGGCTCACCGGAATCAGCCCTTCCTACTCGTTTCTCACCGATGTCTTGGTGTCGTTGGTGTGGGCAGTCGCTATGTTCGTGGCCGCTTTCGTGATCTTCCGCTGGGATGGGAGGTAGCAGTCTCTATGTTTGAGTTTTTCTGAACAGGACGTTAGGCCCTGGAAGCCATGGTCTTGACCACATGCGGTGTTGGTTTGGTTCGCGGGGAGTGGGGGTGTCGCGGAAGATCGGGGTATGGCCGATTCCGTCATCGAGATCCGATCTGCCCGTGCTGATGAGATGCCTATCGTGGCTGCCGTGTTGGCGAGGGCGTTCGCCGATGATCCTGTGACGAGGGGGATGCTCGGCGGCGCGAAAAATCAGGAGCCGCTGTTCAGCGCGTGGATGGAGCGCCTGTTGCCGCAGCATCACCTGAGGCGAGGGGCTGTCGACGTCGCTGTCGAGGACGGGACGGTTGTGGGGGCGGCGGCGTGGTTGGCGCCGGGTGAACTCGACCTGTCTGTGCGGGAGCGGGCCCGGATTTATGGTCCTCTCGTGCCGGTGTTGGGGTGGCGCATCGGCACTATCTTCCTTCAGGAGGTCCGCGATGCCCGGACGCACCCGAGCGCCCCGCACTGGTATCTGCACTTCATGGGAGTGAGCGCGCCCGGTAAGGGGATCGGGGGCATGCTTCTCGATCACGGCATCGACCGTGCAAGCCAGATGCCCTGTTACCTGGAGGCCACGACCCCCGGCAGTGTGCGCTTGTACGCCCGTAAGGGGTTCGTCGACATCGGTACCTCTCCGGCAGCTGGTGGTGCCGAGGCGCAGGTCCGCATGTGGCGCAGTGCGGGCTGATCAGCAGGTCTGGGCTGATCGGCGTCGTTTCGCGGCGTGGCGGCGCCGTTGGGCGATGGTGATGCCGCGGGCGGCGGTGGAGCCGAGCATGATGCCCAGCGCGATGGAGGAAAAGATCTCCGCGGACATCAGGAGTGTCGCGCCAGCAGAGGCGGGGGCTAGCCCGAGTTGTGCCACCGACACCAGGCCCAGAGAACCGGGCACGAGCAGCCAGAAAGCGGGCAGGAAGATGACGAGGCGGGGAAGTTGTGGCCGGTAAAGCTCGATGACGGCGGCGCCGAAGCTGGCGACCATCGCGCCGAGCAGGGCACCGAACCAGGGTGCTCCTGAAAGGTTTTGGCCGATCATCTGGGCAGTCAAGGTGATTGTCAGCATGAAGGCGATCCAGCCGATGAGGCGCGGCGGGACGGATTCCATCGCGCTGATGCCGACAGTCAGGAGCAGCACACCGACGAATGGTGCCCACAGGCCGAGGTCGCCGCGGATGCTCGTGTCGAGTAGCGATGGTGGGATGTGCAGGATCCACGCCGCCCCCGCGATGCCCAGGGAGAAGAGAAGGAGCTGGCCCGCGCCGAACACGAGGCGGGAGGTGCCGGCTGTCATGGCGCCGCTGGCGAGTTCGGAGATGCCGGTGGTGATGAGCGCGCCGGGCAGGAGAACGGCGATTGGTGGCAGAAGACTGCGGACGGGGTTGTCGATGAGGCCGGCCATTGCGGCTGCGAAGGCGCCGGTAGCGACGATGAACGCGACGAGGAAGGGGAGCATGGTTCCCAGGGCGGGGCGCCCACGGGATGCGCGCATGAGGGTGGCGGTGACTTGGCCTGCGAGGACGGCGAAGATGATGCTTGGCCAGGCGGGTTGGAGGATGAGGGCAATGCCGGCGCCGACGCAGAGCATGCCGCCGTTGAATTCGCCGAAGCCGTATCGGTGGGGCATGGCGCGCAGGCGGGAGAGGCGTTCGAGGGCTTGGCTGGGGGTGAGGTCGCCGCGCATGAGTCCGGCTCGGATGTCGTGGACGTCGGCGCTCTGGTCCAGGCGCAGGGTGCCTTCGACGGTTTCGAATGTGGCAGGTGTGCCTCTGCCGAGGGAGAGGATGATGCCGGTGGGTGAGGCTGTCACTTGGACGCCGTCGTGTCCGAGTCGTTTTGCGAGGCGGCGGATGTCGGTTTCCACCTCGTGGACGGGTTGGCCGCCGGCGACGGCGGCAGCGGCGAGGTAGGTGAGGAGTCGGCGCAGCTCGGTGTCGGCAAGGGTGGCGGGCGGCTGCATTGGGTCCTCTCCTGGCGGGGGCTCTAAGGGGTGGCTGGTCATGGCCGGGTCGAGCTGGTGTTGGTGTTGTTCCAGGGTAGGGAGGTGGGGGCAGTGGAGGCGATGTGGTTGGTGTACGAACGGTGAGGGGTGTGGTGTGGCCGTGTTCTGTGCGTGGGGGAGTTTCGGGAGGAGAGTGTTACCGGCTGGCGGTGCAGATGTGTGTGAACAGCACTGATGTGGCATCTAATGTGCCGAGCATGGCGGCGCCTTCCAGAGAGCTCCCGGCGCAGGTGGTGATGCGTGCCTGGGGGAAGCGGTCTCGGATTTGGGTTTCCACGCTGGCGCGGATGAGGTTGCTGGTGAATACGTTGCCTGTGGTGCATACGGCAGGGTCGGCGCGGTTGTCTTCTCCTACGCGGTGCAGCGCAGTGATAGTTGAGTGCGCTAGCTGTGTGGCTGCTTCTTCACAGATGGTGTGGCACACCGCATCTGTTGCGGCTAGGTCTGCTGTGGTTTTCGCCCACGCGGCGATGCGTCGTACTCGATCGGGGTCGGACTGGAGCTGTACGTATGCGCTGCTTAGGTCAGGAAACGTGTCCTGCACGAGGGGGGTTAGGGCAGTGTGTGGGCCACGCCCGTCAAAGTCACGCAGTACGGCTTCAAGGGCGGCGCGGCCTATCCAGTAGCCGGATCCGGCGTCGCCGAGCAGGTGCCCCCACCCGTCGACGCGGGCGAGGCCGTGGCGTCCGGCTGCGATTGTGACTACTCCTGTGCCTGCAGCGGTGACTACTCCTGTGGTGTTTCCTATTGCGCCCAGGTAGCTGGTGATTGAGTCATGCGCGAGCCGGACCTCTACTACGGCAGCAGGTAACAGTGTCAGTAGGTGTTCGGCGGTGTCATTGGTGCTGATTCCAGAGGCGCCCACTAATACCCGGGTTGGGCTGGTTAGTGGCAGTGAGGAGATGATTGCGGCGATCTGGGGTAGTGCTGGTGTTGAAGAGGTGATGCCGGGCCGTTCATGTTGGGTGATTAAGTCTTCAGGGCTGGCTAGGCGGCAGCGCGTCCCGGACTGTCCTACGTCAAGTGCCACGGTGGTGGTGACGGTCATGAGTGGCTCTCCTTGTTGATTGTGGTTGCGGTAAGAGCAATATGTGTTCGCTCCTCTGGGAGGATTTCCCCATGTGTTCTACTCTTCCCCAGGCGGTAGGCGCGAACTTGAACCCTGCTGCCCGCGCGATCTTCGACTGGATCTTGGCCTCCGATCTGGTTCAGGGGGATTTGCTGCCGGTGGAGCAGGAACTAGCTGAGCAGTTCACGATGGCGCGCGGCACGGTACGTGAAGCGATTCGGGAGCTGCGGGCTTTGGGGATTGTTGAAGTTCGTCGTGGTTTGGGCACGTATGTGGGCACCGCATCGATTGACGCGATCCGGCCGAGTCTGGTGTTCCGGTCATTGAAGTCACCTACTGGTGGGGATAGGTTTCGCGACTTGGCAGGTATGCGGGAGCTGATTGAAGTGCGGGCATTGCTCGAATGCTCACTGGTGGCAGAAGTGACGGGGACGTTGTCGCCGCAGACGGGGCAGCGGCTTATGGAGTTGGCCTCCCGGATGGATGGGGCGTCCTCTCACGCTGAAGATGATCGTTCTTTTCACCAGTTGCTTTACTCCGGTGTCTCGAATGCCTTAGCTACGGAGTTGATTGACGTGTTTTGGGATGCGTTCCATTGCGCGCAGGACCGCATCCCGTCTGCTCCTGCGGTCAGTGCGACGAGTCAGCAGCATCTACTGATTGCTCAGTGCGTCATGGGGGATGATCCGAACGCTTCTCGGCAGGCGATGTGGCATCACTTCGATGACATTCGTTCCCGGTTGGCGTTGGCTCACCGCGCCGCGCGGTGAGCTGTGTGTTTTTCACTGTTGCTGTAAGGCGTTCACGAACCATCCGGTGATGCTGGTGGGGTGGGTGATCGCTGTTCCTACCACCACGCTGTGTGCACCTAGGTCGAGTGCTTGTCGTGCTTGGGCGGGGGTGTGTATCCGTCCTTCAGCCACTACTGGTCGTGCACCATCGAGGTGGTGCACGAGTTGTTCGATTGTTTCTAGGTCAGGTCCGTCGCTGCGGGGGCGTTCACCGGTGTATCCGCACAAGGTGGTGCCGATCAGGTCTGCCCCGGCTTCGGCTGCGGCTAGACCATCGGCGAGGCAGCCGCAGTCGGCCATGACGGGAAGGTCGAATTCTTCTTTGAACCGGGTGATTGTTTCGGCCAGGGTGAGTCCGTCGGGGCGGGGCCGTCGGGTTCCGTCTAGGGCGATCACGTCGGCGCCAGCCAGTGCGACAGCTCGGGCGTGGCGCAGGGTTGGGGTGATGAAAACTCCCTGTTCACCGGCTTTCCAAATCCCGATAACGGGGACTGTGGTGCGTCCTTTGACTGCTGCCACATCAGCGATTCCTTGGGCACGCACAGCGACAGCGCCACCGTGTTCAACAGCTGCGGCCATTTGGGCCATAGTTTCGGGGTGGCGTAGGGGTTCACCTGGGTAGGCCTGGCAGGACACCACGAGTCCGCCGCGCATTTGTTCAATCATCGTGACTTCTTTCCGCATGGGGGGAGGGGGTTACTGGAGCATGCCGACGCGGCGCAGCACGGCGGCTATGCGTTTCACGTTTTCCCCGGTGAGGGTGGGTGTGGGCACGCTCATCGTGTTGCTGGCGATGACGCCGAGTAGGTGCATCGCTGTTTTGAAGGCGCCGACCCCGGCTGCTGGGCCAGTGACACCGACCGGTGCGAACACGATCTCGAACAGGGCCGCGGCTGTGTCTTGTTCGGCGCGCACTGCGGCCCAATCGCCTTCACGGTAGGCCTTGTACATAGCGACGTAGGGGCGGGCATCAACATTGGCTAAGCCGGGAACAACACCGTCGGCCCCGGACATGAACGCCCCGTCAACGACTACTTCATGACCAGTCAGCACGGATAGAGGTGACCCGGCGGCTTTGTTGGCTGTGACGAGACGGCGGAAGGAGACGTCGTCACCGGAAGAATCTTTCACTCCGGCTATGGCGCCTTCTCGTCCTAGCTCGACAAGGAGGTCTACGGGCAGTTTTACGTGCACGCACACGGGCAGGTCGTAGGCGAAGATAGGCAGCTCGGTGGCCTGATGGAGCGCCCTGAAGTGGTTACTGATTTCGGTGGGTCCGGTGATGGCGTAGAACGGCGCGGTAGCGACGACAGCGTCGACTCCGATGTGTTCGGCGCGGCGAATGTGGCTCATCACCCGCCGAGTTTCGGTGTCGATTACGCCGGCCAGGATGGGGACGCGTCCGGCGGTGATGCGTACTGCTTCTCGTAGAACGTGGTCGCGCATGTCATCTTCGAAGAACGCCACTTCGGAGGTTGATCCGAGAATGAATAGGCCGTCAACGCCGTGTGTGAGGAGACGGTTGATCACTTTCTCGAAAGAGGCAACGTCGAGTTCTCCCTGTTCGGTCAAGGGGGTGACTACTGGGGGGATGACGCCAGTGAAAGCAGTGTTCATGGGGTGCTGTTCCGTTTCTGGCTTGGTTGGTGGTTGAACGTGTTCAGGCGTGTGCGGGCGGTTTTTCGTTAACGACCTCGGGGGAGATCAGCACGTTTTCTTGCGCTGTTTCGAAATCTGCGCGGTCGGTGGGGCGTATCGCCTCGGGGGCGAAGAGTTTTTGCAGCTGGTAGGGGAAGTTGAAGGCGATCATGACGATGACGATTGCGGTGAATGTGAAGGACAGGATGCATAGCGTCCAGCCCAGTCCCCATGTGGCGGGCAGTAAACCTCCGGAGCCGGTTTTCGGATCGCCAGCTAGGGCGATGCCGAGAACAGGTGCGATTGCTCCGCCGAGGGCACCGACGTTGTAGGAGAACCCGAGTCCTGCGGCACGTTTGTCAACAGAGAAATAGTTGGCAATGAACTTGGGTAGTAGCCCAGCGATTCCTTGCCCGAACATTTGCTGCACGAAGATGAACACGCCCAGCAGCACGATCCACCAGAACGAGGAGTGCGCCATGTCTCGGCTGATCAGGAACACGGGCAGGATCAACACTTCGGAGAACAGCAGCGAGCACCAGTAGGCCTTGCGGGTGCCGAACCGGTCTCCGAGGAATCCGGCCATGATGCAGCCTGCTGCGGCGCCGAAAGATGTGGCTGTGACCAGGTTTGATGCCACTTCTGTGCTCATTCCCAGGGCTTGTTTGTAGTAGGTGGGCAGTAGAGCTTGTAGGGGCCAGGAGTACATGAATGCGGCGAAAACGGTGAGCATCACGCCTACTCCGACCGGCCAGCGGCGCCCTTCGAACTGCACCATGTAGCTGACCATCACTGCTGCTACGAGTATCCAGAGCAGTATTTGGATTCCGCCGGAAACGTTGTCTTTGAACAGGTAGAGCACTACGAGTGAGGAGAACGCTACGAGCGCTGCTGCGACGTTGGTGATGGTGCGGGCGGTGGTGCGGGCGAACAGGATCGAGACCATGTCGGTGCGTTGAATTGTGTGGCCGGCTGCTTCGAGGCGTTCTTGTTCGGCGCGCATCTGGGCGTAGTCGCCAGCTTCGGGTAGTGCGCGGCGTAGCCACAGCGCTAAACCAATCGGGATGATCCCCAGGGCGAATAGGATGCGCCAGGCGTATGGTTCGGCGGCGGTTCCGCTGCATAGGTGCTCGATAAGGGCGTATACCTGCGCGGTGATTCCGGCGCCGATGGAGAACCCGGAGATGAGGAATCCGGAGGCTTTGTTACGTAGGTGGGTGGGCCAGGATTCGATCACGTAGGTGGCGCTGGAGCCGTATTCGCCGGCCATGCCCATGCCGATGCAGACGCGGGCAGCGAATATCACCCAGAACCAGGGGGCGATTGCGCAGAGGAGTGATCCTCCTGCGTAGAGCAGGATCGAGATGACCATGGCTTCTTTGCGGCCGAAACGGTCACCGACTGCTCCTAGTAGGAGTCCACCGAACCATCGGGCTATGAAGGCTGCTGATACGAGGGTTGCGGTCATTGCGGCGCTGACCTGGAATGTTGCGCCGATTTCTGTCAGGACCAGGGTGATCATGACGAAGTCGAATCCGTCGAGGAGGTATCCGACCCAGGCAGCCCAGAACGATTTCCATTGGGTGGGTGTGAGTTGAGTGCGCCACGAAGTGCTGGGCGCCGTTGCCGTAGTCATGTGGCTCCTATCTCGGTGAAGTAGAAGGAACGGGAGGGTGGGGTTCGCCGGGTGCGTGCTGGGGGTGGTCGGGTGGTTTCTTTGCCCTGGGTGGTGGCACTTCACACCCTAGAGATAGGACGTCCAATGTCTGGTGTGAAGTGTTTATGAGTGCGTGTTGTCACACGGGTTAATCCAGATCCGGTGATCCACCACTACCGAATAGCTTGAGGTGTTAGCTTTTCAAGGGGTTCTGTTTGGGTGTGGCGCAATTCATGCTGCTCACACTAGGAAACGCCTTGGGCCTGACTGGGTGGGTTAGCTTTCGTGGACGGTTTGACCGAATGTGTATCGGTCAGCGCGGTAGCGGTGCTCCCCGTATTCCAGTGGGGTGCCGGTGGCGTCGAAACCGGTGCGGGCCATGGTTAAAACCGGGATGTGGGGGTCTTCTAGGCGTAGGTGGCGGCGTTCGTGTGCGGTCGCGGCGCGTGCGCCGATGGTTTGTTGGGCTACGCAAGGGCGTTGCCCGTGGCTGCGCAGCCACGCGTAGAGGCTGCCGTGGTCGATTTCGGTAGCGGTGACCTCAGCGAAAGCCGGCGGGAGCCAGTTGCACAGGATCGCTAGGGGTTTGTCGTTCATGTAGCGCAGGCGTTCGATTTTCACTAGCCCGGTGTGCGGGGGCAGGTGGAGTGCTTCTGCGGCGGGTGGGTAGGTGGAGTCGGTGTCCAGGGTGAGCAGTTCGGTGCGGGGTTCGTGTCCGGCTTGGAGGAGATCGTCGTAGAGGCTGGTGAGTTCGCCGCGCCGGTGCGTGACCTGGTGGGCGACGGTGGTGCCGATGCCGCGGCGACGTATGAGCAGGCCGCGAGTGACCATTTCGCAGATGGCTTGACGGACGGTGGGTCGGGAGAGGTCTAGGCGGTGGGCGAGGTCGATTTCTTTTTCGATGGGGTCCCCGGGCCTGAGGGTGCCGTTGTGGATGGCGGCGGTGAGTTGGGTGGCGAGTTGTTGGTAGAGGGGGACGGTGCTGCTCCGGTCGATGTCAACGGGCAGTTCGCGGGTCACGTCTTCCAGGATAAGGGGGCGTTGAGCGGGGGAGCGTGATGAACCAGGCCTGCCCACCAAGCTAGGTATATATGTCTGGACATAATCATCAGAACAGGTTGCTTGTGAGGTGATAGATCCCGTGTTCTTGGGTGAAATCGCAGCAGAATCAGTGACGTGTTGACTTTCATGTCAATACTTGAAGATTGGTACAGTCGCGGTGGTGCCGTTCGGTACCTACACATAACGGCCGCGTACAGGTCACGAAAAGAGGGGGACGGGCGTGCAGCGTTCACGACGTGTCATGCGCTCGCTGGGCGCGTTACTGGCGGTGACCTTCGCTGTGGCGGGTTGTTCAGCCACCGGTGGGCGCCCCAACGCCGAACGCAACGCCCAAGCTTTGGGCGCCGCTCCCAAGTTCATGACGGTCGCGTTCATCACGCACGCCGCTGCGGGGGACACGTTCTGGGATGTGGTGCGTAAAGGCGCTGAAGACGCAGCCGCTAAAGACGGTGTCGTTTTGGAGTACACCTCAGATCCCAACGGCGCTAACCAAGCCAACCTGATGCGGCAGGCCATCGATAAGAAAGTCGACGGCATCGCTGTCACTTTGGCGAAACCAGATGCGTTGAGCGCCCAAGTGAAAGCAGCCCGCGAGGCAGGGATCAACGTGGTTGCACTCAACGGCGGTCAGGAGGCGTGGAAATCGGTAGGGGCGTTGTCGTTTTTTGGGCAGGATGACCGGGTCGCCGGTAAAGCAGCAGGTGAGCGTCTCGTAGCTGAGGGCGCGCAGAAAGCTCTATGCGTCATCCACGAGCAAGGCAATGTTGGCCATGAGGCGCGCTGCGCAGGTGTGGCAGATGCTTTCCCCACCACTGAAAAGCTGTATGTCGACGGTAGTGACATGGCTGATGTGCAAACCAAAATCACTGCCAAGCTGCAGGAAGACCCAGCTGTTACTCATGTGGTGGCGTTGGGGGCCCCGTTCGCGATCACCGCATCGAAAGCGGCGCAGGCTGCGGGTAGTTCGGCAGCCACAGTGACTTTCGACCTTTCTAAAGAAGTAGTCCCGCATATCAAGGATGGCTCTATCCGCTGGGCTGTTGATCAACAGCCGTACGTGCAGGGCTACTTGGCTGTGGACGCGTTGTGGTTGAACAAAACGAACGGGAACGTCACTGGTGGTGGCCAGCCAGTGTTCACGGGCCCAGCGTTCGTGGACGCGAAGAACATTGACTCAGTTTCTCGCTATGTCGAGGCAGGTAAACGATGAGCGCTGGCGTGGTTTCTGTGGTTGAGGGGACCCGTGAGGACCGTGTCCGTGAACGGGGCGTGTTCCGGGTTGTGATGGCACGGCCAGAGGTTGGTTCGTTTTTCGGGCTGGCTGCGGTGTTTGTGCTGTTTTTCGCAGTGTCGCCAGCGTTCCGGAACATCGCGAATGTGGGCACCGTGCTTTACGCAGCTTCCACGATCGGGGTGGTTGCTGTGGGGGTGGCGTTCCTCATGATCGGTGGCGAGTTTGATTTGTCGACGGGGGTGGCTGCTACCACCTCGGGCCTGTCGGCGTCGTTGGGGGCGTGGTATTTCGGGTTGAACGTGTGGGTGGGGGTGGTGTTCGCGCTGCTTGTTTCTGTGGGGGTTGGTTTTCTCAATGGGTGGTTACTCACACGCACCGAGTTACCGAGTTTCTTGGTGACGTTAGGGACTTTCTTCGCTTTGCAGGGCGTGAACCTTGGTGTCACTCGCTGGGTGACAGGTTCTGTTGCTTCTCCGACGATCTCTGACATGCAGGGCTGGGACAGCGCACATGCCGTGTTTGCTAGCAGCGTGCAGGTGGGGCCGGTGACGGTCCGCGCGATCGTGGTGTATTGGGTGGTGTTGACGGCGGTGGCTTCGTGGGTGTTGCTGCGCACGCGGGTGGGGAACTGGGTTTTCGCGGTGGGGGGTGACCCTGATGCTGCGCGGGCGCTGGGGGTGCCGGTGCGGGCTGTGCAGGTGGGGCTGTTCATGTTTGTTGGTTTTTGTTCCTGGCTGCTCGGTATGCATTTGTTGTTTGAGTACCAGGTGGTGCAGTCCGGTGAGGGCGTTGGTAAGGAGTTCGTGTTCATCATTGCCGCGGTGGTGGGAGGCTGTTTGATGACGGGTGGGTATGGGTCTGTGGTGGGAGCGTTCACGGGGGCGCTGATTTTCGGTATGACCCAGCTAGGCATCAACTATGCGGGATGGAACCCTGACTGGTTCTCCAGTTTCCTTGGGGTGATGTTGCTTTTGGCGTGTGTGGTGAATTTGTACATTCGGCGGAGGGTGGTTGGGCGATGAGTGAGGTCACTGCTGGTGCGCCGCTGTTGCGGTTGAGCGGGGTTGGTAAGTCGTACGGCAATGTTGATGCTCTTCGCGGCGTGGATCTGACTGTCCGGGCAGGGGAGGTGACGTGTGTGCTAGGCGATAACGGTGCCGGTAAGTCCACGTTGATCAAGATCATTGCGGGCCTGCATTCGCACACGTCGGGCACGTTTGAGGTGCATGGGGTTCCGACGGTGTTTTCTTCGCCTCGTCAGGCTCATGCGGCTGGTATCGCGACTGTGTATCAGGATTTGGCGTTGGCGCCGTTGTTGAGTGTGTGGCGGAATTTTTTCCTTGGCCATGAGATGACGCGCGGTTTTGGTCGTCTTGATGTCGCGGCGATGAAGGAGGTGGCGGGGCGTGAGTTGAGCAGGATCGGGATCGATGTGCCTGATGTGGATCGTCCGGTGGGGGCGCTTTCTGGTGGGCAGCGGCAATGTATCGCTATCGCGCGGGCGGTGTTTTTCGGCGCGAAGGTGGTGGTGTTGGATGAGCCGACGGCTGCGTTGGGGGTGAAGCAGTCTGGTGTGGTGTTGCGGTATATCGACCGGATGCGCAGGGACGGTATTGGGGTGGTGTTTATTACGCATAACCCGCAGCACGCTTATTTGGTGGGTGATCATTTCGTGGTGCTCACGCTGGGCAGGGTTGCGTTGGCAGCTGACCGCGCCGATATCACCGTTGATGAGCTCACCACGCACATGGCGGGCGGGACCGAATTAGCTGACCTCGCAGCCGAACTCTCCCGCCCCTAACAGAAATCCGTCACAGTCTCTTATTTCAGCCACGCAAAAATAAGAAAAATTTGAATATTCAATTGCATCGATTTGCTTGGTTGAAAGTTCTGCATTTTCCAGTTCCCAAAGCCGATTTTTTAAAAGCATTCCTATTAGGTTTCTAAATTTGCGCCCCTGGAAGTTTATGCGCACCGGTATGCATATGGATAAGCAGGGGACACTTACTGAAAGAAAAATATCTAGTCTTAATGTGAGTAATGATAGGGCTAGGGTAAGTAAGGGAAGCCACGCGGGCAGGAGAAGCGGGTGAAATAAAAAGAAAAGCCGTGGCCTTCGGTTTTTTTTGGATAAATTCACAGATTCCATGGGCAACTAAAATGGTGGCAAAAGCTGAATATAGCAGAATTGAGACGGTCACTAACCCTAAAGGAATTAGTATAGCGGGTGAACTTTTGAATATAACCAGTGCCATAAAAGCGCTAAGTGTAAAGTATGAGAGTGCGGTCAGGGTAAGGGTGATCCAGGGGAGATCTTTCCAACCATAAGACACTTTCGGGCGAGGGGTGGTATAAGGTTTTCCGGAGAAGGTGGCAGGGGCCCCCAGGTATGCTTCTGTGTTCTTTCTAAGATTCTTTATGCCATCTATGCGGGCTAGGCTATGCAGCCTTTTGGATGCACTGGATTCTTTCAATAGTCCCATCATTGTGCTGCAAGTAATTACACAAAATGCCGGAATTCCTAGCCTCAGTTGGAGAGGTATGTCACTTTTCCCAGGAGTGTAGATTAAGTAGCCAGCATAAAGATTGACATAACAGGAGTCCCCAGAATACAAATTTATCTAGGACTATTTCGCGCACTTCTTTTAGTTCCTGCATTACATCCCGTGGATTGCTTTTCCTGTCACTCAGAGTGTGGGCAATGAATAAGGATACGGCGATGGCAGTCACGGCGAGAGAGAGGGAGAGGGTGTCAGCTCCTTCTTTTCTGCCATTTATGGATTCAGAAGCGGTTTTAAGTATGAGGTCATATAGTTCTACTTCAATATCGAAGGGGCTTTGAGGGGCGGTGGGGAATTTTAACTTGGGTATGAAAGTGAATAATGAGCCTGCCATAAAAGAGGCGATAATGTAGCATGAAGACGCCTTGCATAAATCCATAATCCTTGTTTGCAGGATCAGTAGGTGGTTATTTGAATGCTGGGTAGCAACCGTGAGGAGGCCATTATTTCCGAAAATAATTTTCTCGAACTTGGAAGGCATTCGATTAGAGTGAGGTGCACTATTGGATACCATAGTTCTATTGAACTTTCTTTCTAGTTACGGTGGGAGAAATAATTAAGGTCATATTACAAATATGTATTTGGTTGTAGTGAAAAAGAACAGCAGAGCTTGCTCGTCTGCGGTTAACCGCAGACGTATCACATGCGAAGAAAATTAGTGCCGACAGTCCAAGATAAAATCCGGCTGACCGGTGACTGTGGCGATCTCTTTGGCTTACATGGGGTGATAGTTGTTCCTGGTGGGTTTAGGGGGACAACATTCTGCCTATCCGCAGGTGACTCGTTTCTCATAGAGGGAGGTAACGGGGCTGGGAAAGGCACACTTCTCGACGTTCTCTGCGGAAACGTGAAACCCTCGCAAGGAACAATATCGATCCCCACTGCGGCTCGTGTTGCTCTCCTAACCCAAGAGGTCCACCTTCCCAGCAGTAGCTCCGCTGCCAGGAAAACCTACATCGATGCCGTAGGTGAAGAAACAGCAGAAAAAACACCACTAGAACACTTCGGGCCACTGCCTGGGTTCTGTCTGGACAAAAAAGTCACAGAGATGAGCATCGGTCAGCAAAGAAGAATCGCTCTCGCTATCTGCCTGGCAAACCCTCCCGACCTACTACTCCTCGACGAGCTCACAAACCACTTTTCCCTCGCCCTTGTTTCCGAACTTGAAAAATCTCTCGAAACATTCGAAGGAACACTCATCGTTGCTTCACATGACCGGTGGCTCAGAGAACGCTGGAATAACCAAAAAATACGTCTCTGAGCACACCGTCAGAAAAACCGATTCAGCCCGCGTGCGGATCATTCAGCGACAAATAAATAGTCTCCAAATACTCCTCAATCCCCTCACCACCACCCTCCCGGCCCAAACCAGCCTGCTTGACCCCACCAAACGGTGCCGCCGCATCAGAAAGCACACCCCGGTTAACGCCAATCATCCCCACCTCCAACAGATCACCCATCCGCAGCACCCGATCCATATCCCGGGTAAACACATACCCGGCCAACCCCACCTCAGAACGGTTCGCGATCTCCAACGCCTCCGCCTCATCCGAGAACGACACCACCGGAGCCACCGGGCCAAAAATCTCCTCACTCAAAATCGCCGCATCCTTACCCACCCCCGACAACACCGTCGGCGCATAAAACCAGCCAGCACCCTCCACCTGCTTGCCACCAGTCAACACCGACGCACCATCAGAAACAGCGCCCTCCACCAAGGACGCCACACCCGCACGCGCGCCCTCAGAAACTAACGGCCCCACATCAGTGCCATCAGCTAACCCATCACCCACCCGCAACTGACTAAACGCCTCCGCCAACCGGGACGCGAACTCATCAGCCACCGACTCATGCACGATGAACCGGTTCGCTGCCGTGCACGCCTCACCCATATTGCGCAGCTTGGCCGCTTTAGCGCCCTCCACCGCTACATCCAGATCAGCATCCTCAAACACAATGAACGGCGCATTTCCACCCAACTCCATCGACGTCCGCAACACCCCCTGCGCCGCCTGCTTCAACAACGTCCGCCCCACACCCGTCGAACCCGTAAAGGACAACTTCCGCAACCGAGGATCAGTGATCAACGCATCCGTCACATCGTGATCCACGCTCGTCACAACATTCACCACCCCCGCAGGCAACCCACAATCAGCCAGCACCTTCGCAAACAACAACGTCGTCAACGGCGTCAACGTCGCCGGACGCAACACCACCGTGCACCCCGCCGCCAACGCCGGCGCCACCTTCCTCGTCGCCATCGCCAGCGGGAAATTCCACGGAGTGATCAACAAACACGGACCCACAGGACGCTTCGTCACTAAATGACGCATCGCCCCACTAGGAGAAGGACGATACGACCCCGCCACCCGCGGCGCCTCCTCAGAAAACCACCGCAAAAACTCCGCCCCATACGCAACCTCACCCCGGGCCTCCGCCAGCGGCTTGCCCATCTCCAACGTCATCAACCGCGCGAAATCATCAGCCCGAGCAGTTACCGCCTCAAACGCCCGCCGCAACAACTCACCACGTTCCCGAGGCGAGGTCCGCGCCCACGCAGCCGCCGCATCCACTGCCGCATCCAATGCTTCAACACCCTGTGCCACATCACAGTTGGCTACCTGCGCCAGCACTTCACCCGTCGCTGGGTTTTCTACATCCACCACACCCCGGGCACCCTCACGCCACGAACCACCCACAAAAATGCCACGAGGTAGATCTGCAGGAAGAGAACGATCAACCAACTGAGTAGACATACGCGTAACGCCTCCGAGACGGTGGCGGACGAAAACCTGGTTACGGGCGTCGTCGCTCGTCCGCGCTCGACGAGGCCCACCCTTCCCCGCGAGCGTAGCCACTGAACCCCCTAAAGAACGACTGAACCGCCCACGCCCCAAAGAAAAACACCTGGCCAGCAGATTTGTGTCTCTCGTGGTTGAAATACCCACACCTGACATGCAAGGCACAATGTCACGACGACCAGGCGAAGGGCAGCTACCTGGCCCGGCAGCAGATCGCACAAAGGACTAACTGTGGAAAACGACGGGACCGCTCCAGAGGGCACGGCTAAACAGACACGTGCCTCAAGAAGGCGCGCCAGCGGAGATGCACCCAGCCGCAGCAAACGCCGACGAACCCGTCACAACGAGGCCTCAGCTGCGCGCGCAGCAACCGAACCGGTAGTGAAAACCCCGACGAACAGCGCCAAAGCACGCCTGTGGCTGCCATTGACTGCTTTCGTTGTCGCGCTTTGTCTTCTCGCTGGCCTGTCCACCTTCATCACTCTCAGAAGCGAATCGAACACTGCTGCTTTCGCTTCTTCGAAACCCGGGTGTGCCCGGCCACCAGCAGTTAAGGTGAGTGTTCCTCCCACCCTTGAACCCATCGTGCAGGCCGCGATCGATGAGGTCACCCCCAAAACCTGCGCCAAATTTGAACTCACCGCCGAAACTGACGACGTCGTCCTGGCCTCTATCAAAGACCCAGGAAAACGGCCAGCGCTGTGGCTCTCTGCAGCAGACACCCAAGTTGAACGCGCCCGTAGCCAAAACCCCAGCATCAACATGAACGCCTCGGACGTGCTCTACACCTCACCCATCATTGTCGCTACCCCCAAAGAACGCGCCGCCCAGACCAAAAACGAAATCACCTGGAAAGCACTATTCGAGCACCCTAAAGAACTCGCGCTGCCCAACCCTGAATCCAACGCCGCTGGCCTCCTAGGCTTGCTGTCCGCAGCTGCTTCTATCGGCATCCAGCCTCTGGAACACCCCACCACTGGTCCACGCACGATCGCTCTCTTCCAGGCATCACAGCCCGGCAACGTGCACTCCGCCGAACTGCCCACCAAAGCCCCTGAATGGGGACAAGGACTTTTCGTCACTTCAGAGCAGGCTTTCGCTGCCTACGCCAAAGAACACGCCGATTCCCCACTCGTTGCGCTGGCACCCGAGGGAGGCTCGGTCTTCCTCAGCTACCGTGCTGTCACCATGCCCACCACCGACCCCAACACTGCTCACGCAACAGATGCCCTCATCCAAGCGCTCAGTAGCGAGGCCGGGCAGAAGCGCGCCACCGACGCTGGCTTCCGTAACGAAGAAGGCAAAGAAGCTCCAGAGGTTCCTGCACCCGATGGCCCCACCCGACTCAAAACTGACCGGATGGATCAGCCCTCTACCGAACACATCCGCAGCATCCTTACCCAGTGGATGTCCGTCGCCCACGGGATGCGCTTGATCACCCTCGTGGACACTTCTCAGTCAATGGGAACTGTTGACGGCACCGCCGCAGCCGGTGGCGCCCCTGGCGCGGGCCCAGGTAACCGCATTACCCACGCTGCCGGGTCAGCGGCCAATGGTCTGGCTGGTCTGCCAAGCAACAACGACGTCGGTTTGTGGGAGTTCTCCCAGAATCCAGCCAAGCCAGGTAACTGGCGAGAAGTTGTTCCCTTTGGTCCGCTTGGTGATGAAAAAAGTGATCAGCGAGGCAAACTCAAAGCAGCCGCGCAAAGCGTCCCTGGAGCAGTAGGCGGCAACACCCCACTCTTCGACACGCTGCTCGATGCCGTCCTGAAGCTGCAAGAGGGCTACGACCCCAAACGCATGAATGTGGTCCTGGTACTCACTGACGGAAAAAACGACTCACCAGATTCGATGAACCTTTCTGGTCTGTCCAAAACGTTGCAGCGCATGACCAACAACGGACGTCGTATTTCGGTGGCCGCAGTAGGGATCGGTAAGGACGTCGATCAAGGATCTTTGAAGAAGATCGCCGAAGTCACCAATGGAGCGTTCTACTACGCCGAAAAACCCGAGGACGTTGACCCGATGGTGGCCAAAGCCCTCCTAGACTTCTCACCGACCGCGAAAGCAGGTAACCCGCTGCCCTGACCAGCAACGGGCACATGCTCTCAGTGCATGCGGGTGCTCAGCTCGACAGCCACGCACCCGCATGCATGACATCGATAACGGTCCACTGCTCATCCAGCGCAACTAGGTCAGCGCGGTCGCCCACGCGTAGCGCTGCCACCTCGACACCGTGCGCCTGCGCCGGGGTCACGGCAGTCTGCTGCACCGCAGCAACTAACGCCTCATCTTCTTGCAAACCGCCATGAGTGATAGCAAATCGGAACAAACTATCCATCGTGGCGGTGCTACCGGCAATTGTTTCGGTGCCAGCGACTTTCGCTACCCCATCCACCACATCAACATCGAGCGTTCCCAGCCCATACCTGCCATCAGGCATACCCGCTGCGGCCATCGCATCAGTGACCAACGCGACCCGGTGCGCGCCCACAGAACGAACCACATCCGTGTACACGGCAGGGTGTACGTGTACCCCATCGGTAATGAGCTCCACCGTTACCCGAGGATCGCCCATCAACGCAATCACCGGCCCCGGCTCCCGGTGATGCACACCCCGCATCGCATTAAACAGATGCGTCCCCACCCTGGCGCCAGACTCAATCGCTGCACACGTCACGTCATACGTTGCGTCTGTATGCCCCACCGCCACCGCAACGCCGTCCTGCGCGAAACGACGCACTGCATCGAATCCACCTGGCAGCTCTGGAGCAAGCGTCACCATCGCGATGGTGCCATTCGCCGCCTCAAGTAGCGCGTCAATCTCTTCAATGCCGGGGTGACGAACCGCTGTGGGGTCATGGGCTCCTAGCCGACACGGTGACATCCACGGACCCTCCAAATGGATGCCCAAGAGCCGGCCAGCCTCCACATGCGGCCGCAACGCAACCACCTGATTCAGCAACGCTTCCGGTGACGCTGACACCAGCGACGCCATCATCCGTGTCGTCCCGTGTGCGCGGTGACAAGTCAAAGCAGATAAAACTGCCGGGTCATCTTCTGCAGCAGTCGCATCTGTGAAAGCTCCACCGCCACCGCCGTGGCAATGCGTATCTACGAAACCTGGAACGATAACGGCAGACGGGAAATCCTGATCAGCTGGCCGTGGAGGCGTCCCTGCGCCTACCGCAACCACACGATCGGTCTCTACTTCAACCCACCCCGGACGCAACACATCCGTGCCAGAGACAACCGCTCTGGCAGAAATCACACACGACATCAGATCCCCTGCCACGAAGGCTTGTTTGTCCACGTTTGCCGGTAATAGTCCGCCCGATCCAGCAGACTTGCCGCTGCCTCATCCAAAAGCACTGTCACATGAGGGTGATGCTGAAGAACAGTGGCTGGCCACGAGGCACTCACTGCTCCTTCAACCATGTGATGCACAGCCTCAGCTTTGCCACATCCCGAAGCCACCAAAATGATGTGCCGTGCCTGCATGATGGTGCCCAAACCTTGGGTGACACAGTGTGTCGGGACCGCGTCCACATCATCGTTGAAAAACCGCGCATTATCGATGCGGGTCTGCTTCGTCAATGTTTTGATGCGTGTGCGTGAAGCCAAAGAGGATCCGGGCTCGTTGAACCCGATGTGACCGTCGGTGCCGATCCCGAGGAACTGCAGATCAATACCCCCAGCTTGCTCGATCGCATGCTCGTAAGCGAGGCACGCAGCAGGGATATCGCTGGCTAGCCCATCAGGACCGGCAACCGCGTCGGTGGCGAAATCGACTCGTCCGGTAAACACGTCCTCGATCACCGTGCGATACCGCTGTGGATGATCGACAGGCAGGCCGACATATTCGTCCAGCGTGAACGCTCGCGCATGAGCGAAACTGACCGCGCCGGCCTGGAAACGAGTCACGATCTCGTCATAGATGGGTTGGGGGGAACTTCCCGTAGCCAGCCCGAAAACAGCTGTAGGAGAACGGTCTAGTAGTGCTTGTGCAGCATCTGCTGCTACCTGGCCGATCTGCTCGGCGCTCTCCAGGATGACAACTTCCATACCGTTCTCCTCAGCTGTGTTTAGCGCACCGTGTATAGGGGGTCTGCGCCTTCGACCTGTCCGGTCGCTGGCTTAGCGATTGCTTCCGGGCTGGTCTCCAGAGCCATGACTGGTACAACGACATTGCGGCCGGATTTAGCGACAGCAGCGACGTCGTAGTCGATGAGAAGTTGCCCGGCTTCCACGGTGTCGCCAGCGTTCGCGTGCTTGGTGAAACCTTTGCCTTTGAGGCCGACTGTTTCGATGCCTAGGTGCGTGAGGATCTTGCGGCCTGATGGCGTCTTGATGACGAAGGCATGCGGCCACATCTGCACTAGCTCACCTGAGACCGGTGCAGTGACCGGAATCTTTGTTTTCTCTTCCGGCTCGATGGCTAGACCGTTGCCGAGAAGACCGTCAGAGAATGTCTCGTCGGGAACTTCGCTCAGCGGGACGACCCGTCCAGTGATTGGCGCGAAAATGATCAGTTCATCCGTAGCCGTGTCCTTCTCGCCTGAGTCAGGGGTGGCATCAGACTTTTTGTTGCTGGGCGCTGCGTCGTGGCTGGAGGTGTTTTCTTTCTCACTGACAGGAGTTTCTTCGCCGGTGAGAACCTGACGCATGTCATGTTTGAGCGATTCGGCGCGCGGTCCGAACACGGCCTGGATGTTGTTGCCGACTTCGAGAACACCGGCTGCGCCGAGTTCACGTAGGCGTTCTTTGTTGACGAGGCTGGTGTTTTCTACCTCGATGCGTAGGCGTGTGATGCACGCGTCGACATAGAGCAGATTTTCACGACCGCCGAAAGCCTCAACGAGTTGGGTAGCCATTTCGTTGCGGTCGGTCGAGGCGGAGTTCTGCTCTTCTTTTTCGCTGTCGCCGCTGGTGGTGTCTTCGCGGCCTGGGGTGCGCAGGTTCCACGCGGTGATCGCGAACCGGAACACCACGTAGTAGAGGACGAAGAACCCGACGCCGAGTCCAACCAGCAGCGGGATGTTATGGGCTGCCTTGGAGTTTCCGTAGAGAAGCAGGTCAATCAGGCCAGCAGAGAAGGAGAATCCGAGGTGGATGTCCAGGGTGTATGCCGCGGCCAAGGACAAACCGGTCAGGATTGCGTGCAACACGTAGAGCGGGAACGCGGCGAACATGAACGCGAACTCGAGTGGTTCGGTGATGCCGGTGAGGAATGCAGTCAAGCCTGCAGCTCCGAAGATACCTGCGGCGAATTTCTTCTGGTTGGGGCGGGCGCAATGCATCATCGCTAGGGCGGCGCCAGGCAGGCCGAACATGAGGATCGGGTAGAAGCCGGAGGTGAGGATACCTGCGGTGGGGTCACCGGAGGCGAAGCGGGTCAGCTCGCCGTGGAGCGCACCATCTGGGGTGGCGAAGCTGCCGTACTGGAACCAAATGTAGATGTTGATGATGTGGTGCAGCCCGAAGGGAATGAGCAGACGGTTGAAAAGACCGTAGAGGAATGCGCCGACGGCTCCTGCGCTGGCGATACCGGTTGCCAGAGTGGTCAGGCCTGCGTTGAACAGCGGGTAGCAGTAGGACATCGCGAAGCCGACGATGAGCACCGTGAACGAGACGACGATCGGCACGAACCTGCGGCCACCGAAGAAACCTAGGTAGGTCGGTAGCTCGATGTCATGGAAGCGGTCGAAGAGCTTTGCAGTGATAAGGCCGACGACGATACCGCCAAGAACACCGTAGTTAATGGTCAAAGGTTCACCGGCGATGTCGACCTTTCCGGCGAGGACCACCGGGGACATTGCCTTAAAAACGCTTTCGATGACGATGTACCCGGCTACGGCAGCCAGGGCCGTGGAACCGTCAGCTTTTTTGGCCATGCCGATGGCGATACCGACGGCGAAGAGAATGGCAAGCTGTTTGAAGATTGAATCTCCAGCAGCGGTCATCGCGTCGAAGAAGGGGCTGACTACGGGAGTTTCGATCCAGCCGAGGACGTCTTCTTGCCCGAAGCGCAAAAGTAGGCCCGCGGCGGGCAGTAGCGCGATCGGTAGCATCAAAGACTTGGCGAAGCGTTGTAGACCGCTGAAGCGCCCCTTACGTGGGGCCCGTGACGGGGCCGTATCGGTGGTGGTACTCATGGGATCCTTCCTCGGCCCGTAGGCCCTTACCTTCATTGGTCTAGACCAGAATATGGGTGTGGTGTGGGTGGGCTGTGGTCGAGGGTGGCATGGCTTGGCTTCAGCTGGAAGAGAACGAGAGACGGTGGTTGTGCGTTGCTTCTCTGACTGGATTAATGGAGGGGTGGTTTAGCTCGTGAAGGTGCCCAAGTACTACTGGGTTAAGACAGAGATCATCGAGTACATGCGTGAGCTGGTCGCAGGAGATGCGATACCAGGTGAAAGAGAGCTAGCGCAGCTGTTCGGAACATCACGTACGACGGTGCGGCAGGCGATTGCTGAGCTTGTGGTTGAAGGTCGGTTGCAGCGCAGGCAGGGGCGGGGAACGTTTGTGTCTCCGCCGAAAGTGATGCGGGTGCGGCAGTTGACGTCGTTTTCAGAGGATCTGCGTTCGGAAGGGTCGATGCCCGGGGCGGTCATTGTTGCCGTGGGAGAGGTTGCTGCTCAGGGGGAGGTGTGTGAGCAGCTTGGGGTGGCGTCAGGGGCGCCTGTGATGAGGGTGGAGCGGGTACGGACTGCAGCTGGTCAGCCGTTAGCGCATGAGACGGCGTTTTTACCGGGGCCGTTACCTGGTTTGGGTGAGGCATTGGAGGGGGGTGGGTCGTTGTATTTGACGTTGGAGGAGAGGTTTAGTCGGGTGATTGCGACGGTGGAGGATGTGGTTGAAACCTCGTTTGCAAGTCCGCGGGAAGCGGATTTATTGACTGTGGAGACGGGGTCGCCGCTGTTGTTGGTGCATCGCACGGGGTGGGGCGCTGATGGTGCTCCGGTGGAGTGGACGCGTTCGGTGTTCCGTGGTGATCGGTTTCGTTATGTGGCGCGCCAGCAGGTGAGTTTGTAGATGAGGTAAGGGTGTTGGGCCGGTCGCGGTGGTTCCGTGACCGGCCCGGGGTGTTTTAGAGGGTGGCGATGAAGTCTTCGAAGGCGAGGTCGTCGAAGGCGGCTGCTACGCCGCGGTGGGTGATTTTCCCGGCGTGGGTGTTTAGGCCTAGGGCTAGGGCGTGGTCGGTGCGGCAGGCGGCTTCCCAGCCGGCGTCGGCGAGTTTGAGTACGTAGGGCAGGGTTGAGTTGGTTAGTGCGTAGGTGGAGGTGTTGGGGACTGCGCCGGGCATGTTTGCTACGCAGTAGAACACGGAGTTGTGCACGGTGAAGGTGGGGTCTGCGTGGGTGGTGGGGTGTGAGTCTTCGAAGCATCCGCCTTGGTCGATGGCGACGTCGACGAGCGCAGATCCGGGTTTCATGTGGGAGACCATCTCGTTGGTGACGAGTTTGGGTGCTTTGGCTCCGGGGATGAGGACAGTGCCGATGACTAGGTCGGCGTTGAGTACTTGTTCGCGGACGGTAAGGGGGTTTGAGGCTAGCCCTTGGACACGGCCGTTGTACTGCCAGTGGACGGTGCGGAGTTTGTTCAGGTCTGTGTCGAGGATGGTGACGTTGGCGCCCATGCCTACGGCGATTTGGGCGGCGTTTTGTCCGGCGGTTCCGGCGCCGAGGATGACGACGTTACCCATGGAGACTCCGGCAACTCCGCCTAGGAGGATGCCCATACCGCCTTGGGATTTCATGAGGGCTAGGGCGCCCATTTGGGGGGCGAGACATCCGGCTACTTCGGACATGGGGTGTAGCAGGGGTAGGGAGCGGTCGGGAAGTTGGACTGTTTCGTAGGCGATGGCGGTGGTGCCTGCGGTGAGGAGGGCTTCGGTTTGGGGGCGGTCTGCGGCTAGGTGCAGGTATGTGAATAGGAGCAGGTCATCGCGTAGTAGGGGATATTCGGAGGCGATGGGTTCTTTTACTTTGAGGACCATTTCTCCGGCGGCCCAGGTGGTTTCGGCGTCTTTGGTGATGGTTGCGCCGGCCGAGATGTAGTCCTGGTCTTGGATGAGGGAGCCGACGCCTGCGCCTGCTTGGACGAATACTTCGTGTCCGTTGTGGGTGAGTGCGGCTACTCCGGCGGGAGTGATGGCGACGCGGTTTTCGTTGTTTTTGACCTCGGTGGGCACGGCGATTTTCATGTCAGGCTCCCTTGCCTTGTTCGCGGTGGTTGCGCGTGCGGCGGTGTGTGCCGTTGCGCTGGAGCGTTGGTGGCTCCTGATGGGTTAAGCCTGGCACTGCTATGGCTGGGTTTGGCGAGTTTGTTTGAGTATGTGAGGTGTTGGTGTCGCACCGGCCACTGTTGGTGGGGCTTGTCAGTGGCCGGTGGGTGGTTAGGCAGCGTTGTTGGGGTTTTGGGTCCACATGTCGGGGCCGAATACTTCGTAAGAGATGTTGCTGGTGGAGATGCCTTTGGTGGTGAGTTGGGTGTGAATGTTGTGCATGAATGGCAGGGGGCCGCACATAAAGACGTGGGTGTTGGTGGGGAGGTCGATGGCGCTTAGGTCCATGTGTCCGGTGTGGGTGTCGGTGTTGTCAGGGTTTTCGTACCAGCAATGACTGGTGATGTTGGGCATGGTGGCGGTGCTGGTGGCGATTGTTGTGCGCAGCGGGTGCAGAGCGGGGCAGTGGTCGGCGTGGAGAAGGTAGATGTCGCGTTCGGGTTGTCGTTGGGCGAGGTCTTCGAGGATGGCGGCCATGGGGGTGATGCCTACGCCGGCGGAGATGAGAGCCAGGGGAGTGTTGGTGTTGTCGAGAGTGATGTTGCCGCAGGGTTGGGAGACTTGGAGATGAGTGCCTGGGTGGGCATTGGCGGCCAGCCAGGTGGAGACGGCTCCGGCGGGGCTTTCGTTGTGGCTGTTGATTTTTTTGATGGTGATGCGGAAGGTGTTTTCGTCGGGTTGTCCGGAGATGGTGTATTGGCGGGGTTGGGTGTGGCCGGGGGCGATTTCGATGTTGAGGGTGATGTATTGGCCGGGTTGCCGGGTGGGCAGTGTTCCGGTGGTGGGGCGTAGGTGCAGGGAGAAGGTGGTGTCGGTTTCGTGGATGCGGTTGGTGACGGTGTAGTCGCGCCAGGGGGTGTTGGGGTCGGTGCCGGCGAGGGCGTAGAGCTTTGCTTCTTCGGCGATGAGTTGGGTGGCGAATAGCCAGTAGACCTCGTTCCAGGCGGCGGCGATGTCGGGGGTGAGGGCCTCGCCGAGGGTTTTGCCGATGGCTTGCATGAGGTAGTGGCCGACGATGGTGTATTGGGGTGCGGTGATTCCTAGGGAGACGTGTTTGTGCGCGATGCGGCGCAGTACGGGGGCGAAGTCGGGGGCGTCGGGGGAGATGAGGTGGGTTGCGTAGGCGACGACGCTGGCTGCTAGTGCTTTGGGTTGTTCTCCGATGGCTTGGTTGGCCATGTTGAAGATGTTTGTGAGTTCGGGGTGGTCGTGAAACATGTCGCTGTAGAACTGGGTGGTGATGTGGGTGCTGTGTTCGGCGACGAGGGCGGCGGTTGCTTTGACGATGGTTGCTGATGGGGCGGAGAGCATGGGTGTCCTTGGTGTTGGGTGCGTGGTGGGGTGGCACAGCCCCTTTTTGCACGGTTAAATCCTGATTTAATCCTGGGTGGTGTTTCGTGTGCCACGCCCACACGAGATGAGTTCCACGGTGATTGAACGCATTCGGGTGCTCCGATGGCGTTCTATGGAGGTATGACTTCTGCTGCGGAATTGATTGCTCCTTGTCGGGCTCTCCTGATGGACATGGACGGCACTTTGGTGAACTCGAATGCCGCTGTTGAGCGTGCATGGGCGGCATGGGCCCAGGCTGTGGGGGCTGACCCGCAGGAAGTGTTGAGTTTTTGTCATGGGCAACCGGTGCCGGTGACTATGCGGCGTTTCGCTCCGCAGTGGAGTGAGGAACGGATTGTTGAAGAAGTGGAACGTCACATTGCTCGTGAGGTTGAAGATGTCGCGGATGTCACACTTATGCCGGGGGCGCTTGAGCTGACTCAGTGGCTGGATGAGCAAGACATGCCATGGGCGGTGGTGACGAATTCACCGGGGGAGCTGGCTCGTCGGCGGCTAGCGGCGGCGGGGTTGCAGCCGCCAGTGCTGGTGACGGCTAGTGATGTGACGGCGCCTAAGCCGGCGCCGGATCCGTACGAGTATGCGGCGGAGTTGTTGGCGGTTTTGCCTAGTGAGGCTTTGGCTGTTGAGGACTCTCCTGCTGGGTTAGCGGCTGGGCGTGAAGCCGGTTGTGTCACGGTCGCCGTGATGGGGGCTTGTGATGCGGATCTAGTTCTGGCAGATCCGGATGAGTTGTTGATGCTGCTGCGTGAGGTGCATGAGCAGTAGAGCTGGTGGCTGGGGGCGCGTCAGCGGCATTGGCTTGTGAGCCAGGCGCGGGCGCGTTCCTCAGTGTGGTCGGTGGGGGTGGGGCTGTCGGGGGTGATTGAGCCGATAGCTGGGGCTCCGTGGATGCTGGTGGCTTGGTGGGTGGGCAGAGTGAGGCGGGAGCCGTCGTAGAGCTGCCAGGTTTTGTTCATGGTGGCGTTTCCGCTGGTGGGGGCGCCGAATGTGCGTGTGTTGGGGCGGCCTGTGAGGGCGACTGTGGCGATCTCTCCGGGGCCTGAGGTTCGGGGGCTGAGCAGGACGGCTACGGGGGCATGTGTTTTGGGGTAGGCGCGGTAGGTGCCGAAACGCCATGAGCCGTTCATGGTGAGGGTTCCGCCTTCGATGGCTGCTTCGGTTGTGGTGCCCTGGTTGTCGGTCAGGGTCATGAGGGGGCCGTTGGGGAACAGGGGTGTTAGGCCGGCTAGGACGGGGTGGGCGTCGCTGTTATTCAGTTCGCGTAGGTCGACGATCCATCCGCAGGTAGTGCGGGGTCGGGTGACGTCGATGTTTGAGGCGAGTTGGTCAGCGTATTTCTGGTTGTGTGGTGGGGCGTTTGATGGAACCCGGGGCAGGGTGAGGGTTGTGATGCCGTTTTCGCTGTTGACGCTGGGCATGGGGCCGGTGGGGTCTGTGCGGGGGGTGATGGTGGCGGCTGTAGTGAAGGTGCCTTTTCCGCGCCCTGCGGTCCGAGTGGCGTTTTCTAGTGCGGACCAGGTTTGTTCGTAGCTGTTTTTACCGCTGGTGGTGCGCAGTGCCTGGGCTCGGGTTGCTGTCCAGGCGGGGCCGCGTGCGCCCAGGCCGTGGTCCATATGGGTGAGTGCGTCGGCGGCGTATTCGGTGGCAGTGGGTGGGATGATTCGGACACCTTCTCGGCTGGTGATGGACCAGACGAGGCCGCCGCCTACTGCGATGTTGAGCATCGCGAGCACGACGAGGGTCGTGATGTATCGGCGCGATGTGGGGGCAGTCATTGAGCCATTCTCGCCAAATGACAGCGCAGGTGTCGTGTGGGAGGGGATGGATGTGTGGCGGCGGCTGTTTGGCTGGGGTGGGAGTGTGGCGAATGTTGTTTTTGTGGATCGGCATGTCTGTGGCTGGTTTTGGGGCAGGAGGAGCAAGCTTCGGTCAGCGGAATTCGCTAGTGCCCTTTGCTTGGGGTTTCGTTTCGCCTGTGGCGTGGTCGCGGGCGAGTTGCACCCACCTCACAGAAAGTGAAGACCATGATGATCCAGAAAAATCGCCGAACATTAGCTCTTTTGTCTGCGCTTGCCGGGGCTGCGCTTGCCGGGGCTGGGCTTGCGCTGGGGCCTGTGTGCGGCGGTGCGGCGGCGATGCCGTTGGGTGTGGCCTCGATGCCGGAGGCTGCTGGCTGTGGCAGTGAACCCACGACGACGATTCCGCAGGTGCAAGGGGAGGGGCGATGTTTCTCCCATGGAGGGTAAGACCGTCACTGTGCGCGGTGTTGTCGTAGGTGACCTGCAGGAGGGTGGCTATAACGGGTATTTCATTCAAGATGCCAAGGGTGATGGCAAGGCAAGCACCAGTGATGGTGTGTTTGTTTATGATCCGGCCGGTAGCGCAACGCACGTGAACGTCGCTGTTGGTGATGTGGTTGTCGTTGAGGGGGTGGTGAACGAGTACAAGGGGCTAACGCAGATCTCTTCGGTGAAGGCGAACACGGTGTGTGGCAAGCAGGAGCTTCCTGCCGCAGCCACGCTTGATCTTCCAGCTACACCTGCGCAGTTGGAGGCGTTGGAGGGCATGTATGTCCGTCCCTCGGATGCGTTGACTGTCACGGATGTTTACAACCTCAACAGGTTTGGTGAGGTTGTGCTCTCTGAGGGGGGAGTGCTGAAGAACCCGACGGAGGTGGAGCAGCCGGGTAAGGCAGCTCAGGCAGTGATGAAGCAGAACCGTCAGCGGCGGATCATTCTCGATGATGGCCGTAGTGGGAATTTGGCCAAGGACAAGCAACAGCCTCCGTATTTGACTGTGAAAGATCCGGTGCGTGTGGGTGATCAGGTGTCGGTGCTGCAGCCGTCGGTGTTGTCGTATGGGTTCGACGCCTACCGACTGGAGCCTGCCGACGGCACTTGGGAAGGAACAACATTCGCCTCCAAGAGCCCCCGGACGTCTGCTCCTGCTCCGGTGGCAGGAAACCTGAAGATTGCTGATGCGAATGTTCTGAACTACTTCGTCACGTTTGGGGGCAAGTCGCGAGGGGCGGATAACGCCGAGGAGCAGAAGCGTCAGGAAGCAAAAATTATTGCTGAGCTGCGCGCATTGAATGCTGACGTGATTGCTCTGCAGGAGGTGGAGAACTCGGCAGTGACGACTCCCTCGGACCCATACAAGGCGCTGCGAACGCTGACTGAGGCGCTTAACAAAGCTGAGGGTGCGCAGGTGTGGGGTTTTGTGGAGGCACATGAGGCCAGCGACCTCATCACAACGGCGATCATCTATCGCCGGGATCGTGTTGAGCCGGTGGGGGCTGCGATGAAGCCTGCGGAAAACAGTGTGTGGGACAACGCGCGAGAGCCTATTGCCCAAGCCTTTTCGGCAAAAGGTGAGGTGTTTTCACTGATCGTGAATCACTTCAAGTCCAAAGGTTCTGGTCAGGGGAAAGGCAATGTTGACTCTGGTGATGGGCAAGGCAACTCCAACGCTGATCGGGTAGCTCAGGCGAAGAGTCTGGTGGCATTCGTTAAAGAGGTGAAAGCCAAAACCAAGGATGCGGATGTGGTGAGTGTGGGCGACTACAACGCCTACACGAAAGAGCAGCCGCTAGATGTGCTGCGCAAGGCTGGGCTAGTTGATTTGGGTGCCAAATTCGCTGCGCAGGACACGTACGTGTTCAACGGTGAGTCCGGTTCGTTGGATCACGCATTCGCTACGCCAGAATTCGCTGAGAAAGTGCAGGACATGAAGGTGTGGGATATCAACGCGCAGGAGTCATACGCGTACCAGTACAACGGCGTACCTGCATTGTACGCACCAGATGCCTTCCGTGCCAGCGACCACAACCCGATGATTTTGGGGGTGCAGACAGGACGTTGATCACAGGAGCAAGTTGCCTGTGATGAGTGGTGTGAGTGGGGCTAGGCGTGCGTGTCTGGCCCCACTCGTGTGTCTGATGTGTGCCAACAGCGGGCGAAGGTGGTGCCACGGATCGGGTTGCTGCGGTTAGGGTGTCGGGCATGGAAAAACCGCAAGTAACCATTCCCGAGGGCGATGCGCCTGCTGAGTTGCTGCTTGAAGACCTCATTGAGGGCGATGGTGCACCGGCCGCGCACGGCAACGTTGTCTCGGCGCATTACGTCGGGGTTTCGTGGTCTACGGGTAAGGAATTCGACAACAGTTTCGATCGCGGTGAGCCGCTGCAGTTCCCGTTGGGTGCGGGCATGGTCATCAAAGGGTGGGAAGACGGCATCGTCGGCATGAAGGTCGGTGGACGTCGTCGCATCACGATTCCGCCACATTTGGGTTACGGAGATCGAGGCGCTGGTGGTGTGATCAAGCCGGGCGAGACTTTGGTGTTCGTAGTTGACCTTGTAGCGGTCGACTGAGACGACGTGCTCTGGAGCGCCGTTGTGCCCGACACGCGGGCACAACGGCGCTCCATTCTTTTATAGGGTGATAATTTCTGCGCGATTCACGGGAATCGTGCAGTAAGACGAACGGGCAAGGCGGTCCCATGAGTAGTTCCGAAAGCACGGAAACGAGTAAGCAGGCAGAACTCCAGCGGGGCCTAAAGCCGCGTCATATCAACATGATCGCGATCGGGGGTGCGATCGGGACGGGTCTGTTCGTTGCTTCGGGTGGCACGATCAGCAATGCAGGTCCTGGTGGAGCGCTGGTTGCCTACGCGGCGATCGGATTCATGGTGTTCCTGTTGATGCAGTCTCTGGGTGAGATGGCGACGTATTTGCCGATCGCAGGTTCGTTTGAGGCGTACGGAACACGTTTTGTCAGCCCCTCATTCGGGTTTGCGATGGGGTGGAACTACTGGGCTAACTGGGCAATCACGTTGGCGGTGGAGTTGGTGGCCGCAGCGTTGGTGATGCAGTTCTGGTTTCCAGATACCCCTGGCTGGGTGTGGTCGGCGCTGTTCTTGGCGATCATCGTGTCGTTGAACGCGATTAACGTACGTACTTTCGGTGAAGGTGAGTTCATTTTCGCCTCGATCAAGGTGGTCACGGTGATCGTGTTCCTCGTGGTCGGTGTAGCGATGATTTTGGGGATTTTGGGTGGTCATGCTCCAGGTTTAGAGAACTGGACGCGGGGTGAGGCGCCGTTCGTGAGTGGGTTTGCCGGCATGTTGTCGGTGTTCATGATTGCGGGGTTCTCGTTCCAGGGAACCGAGATGGTGGGGGTGACTGCTGGCGAGGCTGAAGAGCCAGAGAAGTCGATTCCGCGGGCGATCCGTTCGGTGTTTTTCCGGATCATGTTGTTCTACATCGGCGCGATCGCTGTGATTGGTTTCCTTCTTCCGTATACAGATTCGCGTTTGCTCAGTGCGGAGAAGGGCGGGGACATCACGATTGCCCCGTTCACGCTGATTTTTGAGAACGCGGGCATTTTGGGTGCGGCGACCATCATGAACGCAGTGATTCTGACGGCGATTCTGTCGGCAGGTAACTCGGGCATGTATGTCTCTACGCGGATGCTGTACGGATTGGCGGTCTCGGGCAAGGCCCCGAAGATCTTCGCGAAGGTGACCCAGGGAGGAATTCCACTGCCTGCTTTGTTGGCAACTACTGCGGTGGGTGCCTTGTGCTTCCTCACGAGTTTCTTTGGTGAGGGAACGGCGTACACCTGGTTGGTGAACGCTTCGGGGTTGGCTGGATTCATTACCTGGATGGGCATTGCCTGGTCGCACTGGAAGTTCCGTCGTGCGTACATGGCTCAGGGGGGCGACCCGAAGGATTTGCCGTATAGGGCGGCGTTGTTCCCTATTGGTCCTCTTGTTGCGCTGGTGATGTGCGCAGTGGTGGTGGTTGGGCAGGGGTACAACTTCTTCTCTGACCCGTTGGGGAATTTGCCGGCCATTGTGGCGACGTATATCGGTCTTCCTTTGTTCTTCAGCGTGTGGTGGGGGCACAAGCTGGTGACGAAGTCTAAGAAAGTCGATCCATTGGAGGCGGACCTGTCTCGGCCGTGATCGTTGGTTGTTATTGGGGGCGTTTTGGAGGCGCTTTCAAGGCAAATGCTTGCGCAAATTTTTCTGTTGAGATACCAGCAAGTAGGGATTTATTTACTTTCCCAACTACCGATGAGGTAGGAAAACGCAGGTCATAGGATTAGTGGGGGCGGTTGCTGTCTGTGCGGAAGACAACAACCGCCCCCACCGCTTTCAGCGTGGGCCTGCGGCTGTGGGGCGCAGACTGGATGGGTGGACCCTGCGCTTCTCCTCCTGACCCTGGTGATCGTCACGGCATTGACGTTCGACTTCACCAACGGATTTCACGACACCGGAAACGCGATGGCGACCTCGATCGCCACCGGCGCCTTGAAGCCAAAGTTTGCGGTGGCGCTCTCTGCGATCCTCAACCTCGTTGGAGCTTTCCTGTCCGTCGAGGTCGCTTTGACAGTGACGAACGCGGTTATCAAGATCCAGACCGCCGACGGTGCTCCTCGTCCTGAGATGGTCAGCGACGGGGGCCTGACACTCCTGCTGATCCTGCTGTGCGGACTCGTGGGCGCGATCATCTGGAACCTCATCACCTGGCTGTTCGGCCTGCCATCGAGCTCATCGCACTCCCTGTTTGGTGGCTTGATCGGCGCCACCGTCGCAGGTATCGGATGGTCAGGAGTTAACTGGGCAGGCAACGGAACCAAACTGGATGGCGTCCTTGGAAAAGTTCTCCTACCGGCGGTCGTTTCCCCTTTTGTCGCATGTCTTGTAGCTGGAATCGGGACCTGGCTGATCTACCGCATCACTCGCGGCGTCGCTGAACGACATAAGGAGAACGGGTTTCGATGGGGTCAGATCGGTACCGCTTCCCTTGTCTCTCTCGCCCATGGCACCAACGACGCCCAAAAAACCATGGGCATCATCACCTTGGCCCTCATCGCCAGCGGACACTGGACTGACCTGGAGAGCGTTCCCCTCTGGGTCAAGATCGCCTGCGCCGTAGCTATCGCCGCTGGAACCTGGCTAGGAGGTTGGCGCATCATCCGCACTCTTGGCAAAGGACTCGTGGAGATCGACTCCCCTCAGGGCATGGCAGCAGAGTCCGCTTCGGCCGCAGTTATCCTCACCTCTAGCCACATGGGTTTCGCGCTATCAACCACGCACGTCGCCACCGGATCCATCCTCGGCACAGGACTAGGGCGCCCTGGAGCCGACGTCCGCTGGGGCGTGGCAGGCCGCATGGTGATCGCCTGGCTTATCACTCTTCCCGCATCAGGCATCGTCGGAGCCGTCACCTGGTGGCTCGCCGCCGCCCTGGGGCACGTCGCCGGTCCTCTAGCAGTCACGGGTATCCTCGTCGCCGCATCACTGTGGATGTGGCGTCACTCCCAAAAAGACAAAGTCGACCATGACAACGTCAACGCCGACTGGGAAACGCCGCCAGTTGACGTCGCCGAGGTCCGCATCACCCCGGTGGTTGTCACCACCGTCCCCGAGGAGGACCGATGATCGCCTACTTCCTTTCCGAAGTTGGAGCTGTAACTGCCGTAGCGCTAGTTGTCGGAGCAGGGCTACCCGCTCTCTACTCCTTCGGCATCCGCTCCCTTTCAAGCGGCGTCAGCGACACAACACCAATTCCCACAAGCAACAGAATCCTGGCTTTCTTCATCTTCGGGCTGGTCCTCCTTGTGGTTCTCTTCGGCCTTCTAGTCATCCTTTCTTCCGGCCTGGGAGCCAAAGTCGAGATGAACGGTTTCATCCCCACGTTCGTATCCAAATAGCCACCTACTGCCGTGACGAAAGCCATACGGGTACATCCATAAGGCAATTCGAAGCAGCTGACAGCTCAAAGCAGATATCTGACCCCAGATAGGTACCCACGCCTCGGTTATGGTCACTAACTGAATACACGACATCGCGCGTGAAGCCGGCGAAACCCCGGCACGGTCCCGCCACTGTGAGCCGCCTCCAGCGGCGAGTCAGACCACGCCCTTGTCTTCCGCACTCGGTGGGGACGGACGATCCCCGACGGAGGATTAACGACACCGCTCCACTGGGCATCCTGTCGCGCTCCTCGCGACGGGGTAACATCCGCTCGGCCCCACCGCGAACATCTGGAGTCGCGTTGGACACACACACCTGCCGAGCGAAACCCTCCCACGGTCGCCGACTACCGGCTTTCTGGACCGCCTTCGCTCTCCTGATCGCCCTCATCGTCAGCGCGATCTGCTCACTCGGGTTCGGTGCCGAGCCACTCCCACTGCCCACTGTCGTCGACGCCATCGCCAACGGCCCCGGAACCAGCACGGACCCGGCCTCCCTCATCGTCTGGGAACTGCGTCTTCCCCGCGCCATCCTCGCCATCGCCGCCGGTGCCGGACTGGCCATCGCCGGAACCGCCATCCAAACCCTCGTCCGAAACCCCCTAGCCGACCCCTACCTCCTGGGCATCTCCTCTGGCGCCTCCGTCGGCGCCACCGCCGTCATCGCCCTAGGGTTCGCTGCCTGGGCAGGTAACTGGGCCTTGACCGTCGGTGCCCTAGCTGGCGCGCTCGCCGCTGCGCTGCTGGTCTTTGGCGTCGCCCAAGCCCAAGGCGGACTCACCCCACTACGCCTCATCCTGACCGGAACAGTCCTCTCCAGCGCCTTCTCCTCCCTCGCCAGCTTCCTCGTTTTCTGGGCCGCAGACCCGCAAGCCACCAACTCCGTACTTTTCTGGCTTCTCGGCAGCCTCTCCGGCGCCACCTGGGACAACGTGTGGATCCCCGTAATCGCCGCCGCACTCGCCACCGTTGCCGCCCTCGGACTGTCCGGATGGCTCGACGCTCTCGCCGCCGGAGACGACACCGCCGCCGCGCTTGGCGTGCCCGTCCGAGGCCTGCGCATCTGTCTCTTCGTATCGCAAGCCCTTCTCGTGGGCTTAATCGTCGCCGTCGTCGGTGGAATCGGGTTCGTAGGTCTCATCGTTCCCCACATCGCCAGGCTCCTCGTCGGCGGAGGCCACCGAGCCGTTACCCCCGTCGCCGCTTTGGCAGGAGCCGTGTTCCTCGTATGGGTTGACGTGCTCTCCCGCGTCGCAGTCCGCCCCGTCGAACTGCCCCTCTCCGTCCTGACCGGCCTCATCGGAGCCCCAGTGTTCCTGTTCCTGCTGGGCCGTAAGTCCTACCGATTCGGAGACAGCCGATGAACACCCCCAGCCTCACCGCCACCGACCTAGCCGTAGCCATCGACGGACGCACCATCCTCAGCAACGCCAACATCCACCTGCAGGCCGGCCACAGCCTGGCCCTCGTCGGCCCCAACGGCTCTGGCAAATCCACCCTCATCCGAGCTCTCGCCGGTATCCGTACCCCCGCCGCAGGCCACGTTCACGTCAATGACACCGACCTACACACCATGCGACCTCGCGAACGAGCCCGCCTGGTCAGCGTCGTCGCCCAAGACGAAAATCCCCTCGCCGACCAGTACGCAGGCGAATACGTAGCACTTGGCCTCACCCCTCACCTCAACCCATGGTCCCGGCCCGGCCACAGCGAACACGAACGTGTCCTGGAAGCCCTCAAAGCCGTCGGCATGGCCGACTTCGCCGACCGCCCCATGGGACATATGTCCGGCGGTGAACGCCGCCGAGTCATCCTCGCGCGCGGCCTAGTACAAGACACACCTCTGCTTTTCCTCGACGAGCCAACAAACCACCTGGACATCGCCCAACAAATCGCGCTCCTGGACCTCGTGCGCGAACTAGACAAAACCGTCGTCGCAGCTATCCACGACCTTGACCTCGCCTTGGCCTATTTCGACAACGTCGCCGTTATTCACGAAGGCCGTATCCAAGACGCAGGCGAATCCCACACCGTCATCACTGGTCAAGCAACAGCCCGCGCTTTCGGTGTGCACACCGCCACCGCCCCCCACCCCCGCAGCGGACAAGAACACCTGCTGCTCGAAAGCATGAGCCACCCGCGCCCTAACAGTCATCTCATGGGAGAAAACCAATGAAACATCGTCACCTCGTTCCCCTCACCAGTGCAGCCTTAGCCCTTGCACTGGGGATCAGTGCCTGCAGCAGCGGCTCAACCCCCGGAACGAACGCCGCCGCTGGTGGAACTACCATCACCAACTGCGGTCAACCGGCGCAATTCCCCACCTCCCCGAAGCGTTTCTTCGTCAACGACTCCGGCATGATCGCGATGATGCTCGCCATCGGAGCAGGGGAGAAGATCAGCGGCTTCTCCAGCCTGGAAAAGAACGCCGAAACCCTCGCCCGTCACTACGGCAAAGACGCCCTCGGCGGTAAACAAGAAGTCAGCAACAACATGCCTGCGCTCGAAACCCTCATCGCGCAGCGCCCAGATGTTGTCGTCGCCGGATGGAACTACGGCTACAAGGAAAACCAAGTCACCCCCAAGGTTCTCCAAGGAAAAAACATTGCCCCCTACATCCTCACCGAAAGCTGCCGCCAAAAAGACGGCCAGAAAGCACGCGGCGTCACCGACCCCTGGACCGCCCTGGACACAGACCTGAAAAACCTCGGCACCCTGACCGGTAAATCAGACCAAGCAGCCAAAGTCATCGAAGACATCAGCCAGCGCCGTAAAGCACTCGAAAGCGCACCGCAGGCCGAGAAAAAACCCAATGTCCTCGTCTTCGACTCGGGAACAGAAACCGTATTCACCAGCGGTAAGTTCGGTGGACCACAAGCAGTCATCGACACCGCAGGTGGCCGCAACGTGATGGAAGACGTCAACGACACATGGACAACCGTGTCCTGGGAACGTGTTGCAGCCAGCAAACCAGACGCCATCGTTTTCGTCAGCTACGGCGAACAAACAATGGCTCAAAAAATCGCCCTGCTCGAAGCGAACCCCTCAACCAAAGATCTTCCCGCAGTAAAAGAAAAGCGCTACGTCAATCTGCCCTACGCAATGTGGGTTTCTAGCCCGCTGAACATCGACGCATCTGAGCAACTGCGCTCTCACCTCGAAGAATGGGAACTCGTACCCGAATCGAAACTGCCAAAACCCAAGTTCGATGACACCAAAGACGCTTTCTAAACACCGCAGTACCAGCCAAGTAGGGCGGCTATAGCCCTGGCCCGCAGCGGTATACACGCGGCATGATCTGATTCACCGTATGGGGGTTCGGTTCACTACAAAAACCGAATCCCCATACGGGAGTGTGGGGCAGGCGCAGACGTAAGGTGCTTCTCTCATCCACACCACGGCCGGTGACCGATGGGATGAGAGAAGCAAAAAAAGGGGGCTTCGTAGCAACGATGCGTAACGAAGGGCAAAGCAGTATGAAGCGGGCGGGTGTGGTGACCGGTGTGATCATCGCAGCAGGAACGCTGGTAGCAGTAGCATCCGCGACAGGCTTGCTTCTAGGAGGACTGTTCGCCCCACCATTCGACACCTTCCAAGACGCGCGAGTTCGGGTTCCCGTGCAGCGATGGGCTGACTCCCAAGGCCTTTTCCGCCCCGACACCGAAATCGACGCATTCGTGCAGTTCAACAGCTGCGCCACCTATTCCGTCACACTCCCGGGCAGAGAACCTGTCGGTGTAGTGGCAGTCAACGACGGCAAAGGGTGGATGGTCTCCGCAACAAGCAGCCCTAACGGCATAGATGACATCGACTCCGAAGGAGAATGCCGAGAGCTGTACCGCATCCACTGAGCTGAACAGCCACCGCCAGGCGCGACACCACAGGCCACTATCGCGGGACAACTCACTCTGCGTGGGTCACGAGAACCACTTACTCGGCAGCGTTTTCGCCGTACCGTGTGGCATTGAAGAGCAGCATGAGGAACGTGCGCGACGGCAGCCAACTACATGATCACGTGATCGAGCAGGCCACGCCACAGGCACACCCCAATGCTCTCGACACCCTTTGGAATACAGCCCCTCCTGAAATAAGGAATGTCATGACACGTTCACGATCACGTGCAGCCCTAGCCTGTGGAATCGCTACGGTCGCTGTTCTAGCCCTATCGCCGGCCGGATACGCCGCCGCTGCCACATCGACCCAGCCAGCAATGGCAGCGTCCCCCGACGCACCCGAAAAAGGCACAAATGGGATGCGCAAGGTGCAGATCCTGGGAATCAACGATTTCCACGGCGCACTAGAACCTCCTGCCGGTAGCGGCGGTGTCGTTACCGACGCGCAAGGCAAAAAGATCCCAGCCGGGGGAGTGGAATACCTCTCCACACACCTGCAGAAAGCACGCCAGAAAGCCGCAGCAGCCGGAGCAGGAAGCATCACCGTCTCCGCTGGAGACAACATTGGCGGCTCCCCATTCCTGTCTCAAGCATTCCACGATGAACCCACCATCGAAGCACTCAACCGGATCGGCTTGTCCGTCGCCGCTGTCGGTAACCACGAACTCGACCACGGGTGGACCGAACTGCGCCGCATCGCCGACGGCGGATGTTTCAAAGACAAAAAAGACTCCAACAAGTCCTCCTGCGCGCTGCACAAATTCGAAGGCGCCAAATTCGACTACGTCGCAGCCAACATCAAAGACAAAGAGGGCAAAAACCTCGCCCCCTTCGCCATCCGCAAAGTCAACGGGGCACCGGTCGCGTTCATCGGCCTGACCCTCAAAGGAGCCCCCGACATCGTCTCCCAGTCCGGGGTGCGCTCCCTCACCTTCGAAGACGAGGTTGCCGCTGGCAACCGAACCGCCGCGTTCCTGAAGAAAAAAGGCGTCAACGCGATGGTGGCTTTGGTTCACCAAGGCGGAAACGTCCCAGCAAAAAGCCCCTGGAACTACCACTGCAAAGACGGCAAATCACTTACCGGCGACATCACACCGATCGCGCGGAACCTTTCCGCAGACATCGACCTCATCATGTCCTCCCACACCCACGAGTCCTACACCTGCTCGGTCCTGGACCCCGCTGGCAAACCACGCCTAGTCACCCAGGCAGGGCACTACGGCCGACTCTTCGCGCAGGTCGATGCCACCTACAACCCCTCAACCAAAGACTTCGTGCGCGAAACGATGCGGGCCTCCAACCACGTTGTCACCCGCGACGTAGCCAAAGACCCCGCCATGACCGCACTGATCTCTGCCTACACCGGCAAAGTCAAAGCCATCGCCAACAAAAAAGTCGGCACCATCACCGGTGACGTCACCGCAGACCGTGACGCTACCGGATCCACCCCCCTAGGCAACCTGATCGCCGACGCATTCCGCAGCGAACCCAGCGCCGCCACCAACGGCAAAGCCCCCCAAATCGCATTCATGAACCCCGGCGGTATCCGCGCCGACCTCACCCACGCGTCCTCACCCGCCGGTGAAGGAAAAGGCGTAGTCACCTACAAAGAGGCCTTCTCCGTCCAGCCATTCGGAAACAACATCGTCTCCCTGGACCTCACTGGAGCCCAGATCTACGAGATCCTCGAACAACAATGGTCCGGCTCCGAAGCCAAAATCCTCCAGGTCAGTGACGGATTCACTTACGAATACCGCGCCGAAGGATCCGGCAAAGGCAAAGTCGTCCCCAACTCGGTCAAACTCAACGGCACCCCCATCAACCGTGCCGCCACCTACCGAGTCGTCACGAACTCCTTCCTCGCCGACGGCGGAGACGGATTCACCACCTTCAGCAAAGGCACCAAACGTCACCAAGGCGGCCTGGACATCGACTCCTTCACCCGCTATCTCGGTGCACACCAGCCTTACAGCCCCGTCACCACCCAGCGAGTAACCCGCCGCTGAACAACGGCCGAAACGGCAACGCCATAAAGTGCCGCCTCACCCCGCAAACACCGGGGGAGGCGGCACACACATAAAATCACTCCCGCACAGCCTCATCCCCAGCGCTTTCAGCCAACGGCGCCAACCACGGATGATCACCCAACGTCGACTCGATCGCCCCCCGCAGCCACGCCCGCCGATCATCCGACAACAACGGCAACACCACCTCAAAATCAGACACATCCCGCGGCGTCATCGTGCGCGCCTTACTCAAAAACGCCATCTCCGGCTGCACATAAAAAACACCATCCTTCTCCCACAGCGCTTCGGACATCGGACGCCGCACCGACCCGTCATGCTGATACACCCACTCCTCCTGCGAAGACTCCGACAACGCAATATCGAACTCCCACGGCTGACGACCATTACGACGAGTCCACACATCCCGCGTCCCCTCCGGCAACACCTCCTCAGCCGAACCCTCCGGATTTTTCTCCGGAGCAATCGGATACAACGCACCACCAGGGGTCACCGCCCACACATGCTGACGCCCGCTCAACTGCACCCGCAAACTCTTCAACTGGCTACGCAACACGTACACATCCAGATCTACATGCTTACGTGACACGCCCGTAAAGGCCTCCACCGCCCACCCACCCGAAATCCACCACGACCCCAAATACCCCCGAAACAACTCCGCCACATCACCCGGGGACCGACTCACCCATGGCCCATACAGATCAGCCTGCGCTACATCATCAAGCTCAAAAGGATCCATCGCTACCTCCGGGAAACCGTCCAAGCACGCGCCACGACACCAAACCGGAACACACAACGCGCACCATATTTACGCCCAACCTACGTCCACCCACCGCGACGTGCCAGAGCAAACGGTCCCTCAAATAATCAACAAACCACATCCTCGGACAAACAACACAACCTGCGCGCACAACGCTGTATTTTGAAAATCAGTGACAATAACGCGACACGCCACCCTCGAGAACAACAAACAACCCGACAAGCGACCCCCCACGCCGCAACAATTAGGTGTGATACCTCAAAACGGTCGCCTACCGGCCGATCAAAAAAACGAAACGTAGAAAGGTGGGGCAGTGACACAACCCTCAAGGGAACCCGTAGACACCGGCGCCCTCCACAACGGTCAGCGGGACCCCCTGCCCCTCATCACCTACTTCCAACCCTTCTACAACCTCAACACCGGCCACCTCCAAGGCCTCGAAGCCCTGGCCCGCCACCGCAACAGCGACGGCACCACCGACTGGCCCGCCGACTTCTTCGCCACCGCGGAGAAAAACGGACGCATGCGCGACATCGACCTCACCGTCCTGCACGACTCCCTCTACCACTTCGCGCGCTGGCAGACATCCGAAAAACGCACCCTCATCCTGTCGGTCAACCTCTCCGAACAATTCGTCACCCACCGCACCGCCCCCAGCGACATCATCCTCGCCCTCGAAAAATTCGGGATCCCCGGTGACCGACTACTCGTCGACATCACCACCACCACCTTCCGACACATCCTCGAAGCGGACCCCGCAGTCACCACCCGACTACACCGCCTCCAAGAAGAAATCTCCTTCTGCCTCGACGGATTCACCGCAGACGACCTCGACCTACTCGAAGCCGCCGCAGACTTCCCCGTCGACATCCTCAAACTTCACCCCCAGGCACTCCTGGCCGACCCCGACCCCAAAGAAAGCCGAGTCCGCCGCATCGCCGACACCGTCGGCGAAGTAGGACTACCCATGGTCGCCGCAGGCATCGAAACCCAAGCCCAACTCGCCCTCATGCGCGACCTCGGATTCGAATGGGCCCAAGGGTTCTACCTCGGCAAACCCGTCCAAGCAGACCAAGCCCTGGCCAACTCCGTCCCCGACCTCAACCTCGAATGAACCCGGCACTTGGGGCACGCACCACGCCCCGAGGCCACACACCCCCAACCAGACGAACGACCGACCGCGTTATCCCCGCCCTCGCGACCCTGCTGCTCCTGCTTGCCAGCACCCTCATTACCTTCGACCCCGAAGGAGTCGGCCACACCGCCTCCATCATCACCAATCTCATCTTCTTCCTCGGCGCCGCCGCCGGCCCCATCCTGCTACGCGCCACCCCACTGCGATCCTGGATACAAACCAGCATCGCCTGCGCCCTGCTCGCCTGCACCGTCCTCGCCGAATCCGAAGAAACAATCTTCGGACAATTCACCCCCGCCGATCTCTTCTTCCTCGCCAGCTACGCCGTACTCGGCACCTGGTTCGCCCGCGGCGCCTACAAACTCGGCAGCCACGACGGACTCGCCCGCCTCGACGCCGCAGCCTCCGTCATCGGCAGCACCCTCACCCTGTGGATCTGCGTCCTAGCACCCCTGAACGAAACCCCCCTCGCCTCCGGCCTCGTCTGGGCCATCTACCCACCCCTAGACTTCGTCTTCCTCGTACTAGCCCTTCACCTGGCCACCGACGCCAACGTCCTACGCACATCACTGCGCTGGTTCATGGTCTGCGCCGCGGCCTGGACCTTCCTCGACAGCGCCACCGCCTACCTAGCCATCGTCTACGACATCACCACCCCCGGTCCCCTCATCGACATCGGCTACCTCATCGCCCACTACGCCCTCTTCCGCTCAGCCACCCACCCCAGCATCGGCCACACCCGCACCCGCACCCACAGCAACTGGACCCGCACCCACCCCCTGCGTGACCGAGGCATCGCACTCATCACCCTCACCATCTCCCCAACGATCCTCTCCACCCTCATCCCCAGCTTCGGCACCGTCGACACCCTCACCCGCACCATCCTCATCAGCATCCTGCTCACCCTCATCTTCATCCGACTCGAACGATCAATGCGCGCCATCACCCGCGCCGAAGAACACAGCAGACACCAAGCCACCCACGATTCACTCACCGGACTAGCCAACCGAGCCGCCCTCCTAAGCGAACTCGACAACAGACTCGCCCACCGCGCCGACCCCACCATCCCCACCAACGAAATCGCCGTCCTGTTCATCGACTGCGACGACTTCAAACAAGTCAACGACACCTGGGGCCACGCCGTCGGTGACCAACTCCTACGCCACATCGCCACTCACATACCCCCACACCTACACCCAGAAGACCTCCTCTGCCGACAAGGCGGAGACGAATTCGTCATCATCACCACCTACACCGACCACGCCCACATCGACCACCTCGCTCGCACCGTCAGCACCGCCTGCGCAAACCCAACCACCATCCTGCCCGGCCACCAACACTCCATCTCCCTATCCATCGGTATCGCTCACACCACTCCCGGTCAACCCGCAACCACAGACACCCTCCTAGGTCACGCCGACCTAGCCATGTACGAGGCAAAACAACGAGGCCGAGGACGCCACATCCATTTCGACACCGCCCTAGCCCACCGCGCCACCGAACGCGCCACCATCGCCCACCACCTCGGCCACGCAATCAACCACAACACCATCACCCTCGAACTCCACCCCATCCACGCCGGCCCCAACCACCAACACACCCACGGCTGGCAAGCCCTCCCACACTGGCACCACAGCACCCTCGGCGTAGTCCCACCCGAACGCTTCCTCCCCATCGCCGAAGAATTCGGACTCAGCGAAACCCTCAGCACCAACATGCTCACCCAAGCAGCCACCGCCATCGCTGACCTACGCGCCACCCACCCCCACACACCTGACCTCTACATCCGCATCAACATCGCCGCCGACCACCTACGCAACCCTGACTTTCCCCGCCACGCCCGCCACGCCTGCGCCACCGCAAAAATCCCCCACCACGCCCTGCACCTAGAAATCAACGAAACCGCACTCACCCAGCCACAACCCGAAACACTCACCACCCTCGACCAGCTACGAAACGACGGATTCCCCCTCGGAATCGACGGATTCGGAACCGGACACGCCCCCCTAATCACCTTCATCCGCCGCCCCTTCCACTTCGTCAAACTCGCCCAAGAACTCACCAACAACCTCGACCACGACCCCGACGCCCCCCGCACAATCCGCGCCATCGTCAGCCTCCTACGCAGCCTGGGCATCACCCACATCGCCGCCCAAAGCATTGAACGAACCCAACAAGCCACCATCCTCCTCAACGAAGGCATCGACTCCGTCTACGGCCCCCACTACGGCCAACCCACCCACACCACCGTCCCCACACCACCGGCACAAACAACCTGACACACTCTCTACCACGACGCGACGCTTCACCCACCCCCGAGGACACCCGTGCGCATACTCCTGGTCGAAGACGAAAACGGACTCGCCGAAGGCATCCGCCGCGGACTCAACGCCGAAGGCATGGTCGTCGACCTCGCCGCCGACGGCATCACCGGCCAATGGCTCGCCACCGAAAACCACTACGACGTCATCATCCTGGACATCATGCTTCCTGGACGTAACGGCTACCGCGTCCTGCAAAACCTCCGCGCCGCAGGAAACTGGGCACCCATCCTCATGCTCACCGCCAAAGACGGCGAATACGACCAAACCGACGCCTTCGACCTTGGCGCCGACGACTACCTCATCAAACCCTTCAGCTTCATCGTCCTCGTCGCCCGACTACGCGCCCTTGCCCGTCGCGGCGCCCCCGAACGCCCCACCAACCTCATCGTCGGCGACCTCGTCATGGACCCCTCCGCCCACCGTGTCACCTGCTGCGGCGAACCAATCACCCTCACCGCAAAACAATTCACCGTCCTCGAATACCTCATGCGCCACCCCGACGAAGTCGTCTCCAAAGCCGACATCCTCGACAACGTCTGGGACGCCGACTACGAAGGCAACGACAACATCGTCGAGGTCTACATCGGCAACCTCCGCAAAAAAATTGATACCCCCTTTGGACGCCGCAGCCTCGAAACATTCCGCGGCGCCGGCTACCGCCTCAACCCCATCACCACCACCTAACCCACTCCGAGCGTCGACAGCCACAAAAGCATCAGGAAGACCCCAACGCCCCAGAAGACCCCACGCCCAGCCGAATCAAAAGCAGCAAGCGACAAATCCAAATTAGGGTTCGTAAGCAGCAGCCCCGAAGATTCTGGAAGAACAGCCGCTGCTGATACAGCAATAGCTCCACCCGCCGAATCACCCGCCAACACCACAGGCTCCGAAACAGTCGCACTGCGCGCCACCGCAATAAAATCCTCGACCGACTCACCCAACGTGCCTTCCGGAGCAAGACGGTATTCAACAGCCACGACAGTGCAACCAAGACCCTGCGCAAGGATCCGGCAGTAGCCACCCTGCAAATCAAGAGTCCCGAAAAGTCCGTACCCGCCATGGGTTAAATACACCGTGCCTGGCCACAACAACGGTTGCGGACAGTAACGACGCACAAAAATACCGTGATGCGCTCAGACCAACGGCAACGTCAACGAAAAACGACACCACCCCTCCGGCGCAACACCAGCCACCAACGACCCCCCATGCAACTCCGCCACCGTCCGCGCAATAGCCAACCCCAAACCACTCCCACCCAAATCCCGCTCACGCGCCGCATCCAACCGCGCAAACCGATCAAAAATAACCAACCGATCCTTCTCCGGAACCGGCGCCCCCGAATTATCCACATGCACCCGCACAACCTGCCCATCCACCTCCATCACCAACCGAATAACCCCCGAAGTGTGCCGCCGCGCATTCTCCGTCAAATTCCGCAACACCTGACCCAACCGCGCCCCATCACCCCAGACCTCAGCCGCAGCTAAAACCACCTCCACCCGCGCATCAGTCACAACCCGCAAATGCCGCGCCTCCGCCGAAACAATCTCATCCAAATCCAACGGCTCCCGCACCAAACGAAGCCCCTCATCATCACTCTTAGCCAGCGTTAACAAATCCTCAACCAACGCCTGCACTCGCATCACCTCCGCCCGCACCAACGGCAAATCCAACCCCGCACCCCGCTCAGCAATCTCCACATGCGTGCGCACCGCCGCCAACGGACTACGCAACTCATGCGAAGCATCCGAAACAAAACGCTGCGTCGTCTCCTCAGCCCGAGCCAACCGATCCAGCATCTCATTCACCGTCATCGCCAACACCGCAATGTCATCCCCCGTAGGCGGCACAACCACCCGCTCACTCGTGCGCGCCCGTGTGATGTGAGCAGCATGCTCCGTGATACGCCGAACCGGCTCCAACGCCCTACGCAACACCCGGTCCACCAACACCAGCACCACCCCCACCAACACCACTGACGCAACCGCCAACAGCATCACCGCGATCTCAATCGTGTGCGACTCCACCTCCAACGGCTGAGCAACCACCAACGTCACCTGCTCACCACCAGGCGTCACCACTGTCTGCGCACTAGCCACATACGCATCCGAATCACCCGCCAAATCCAAAAACCCCTCATGCTGCTGCGTCACCGCATTCCCCACACCCGGAATCGGATCCACCAACGCCACCGTCACAAACGCATTCCCCGACGCAGCCAACACCCGACCGTCACGCGACAACGCCTGCAACATCGTGCTCCCAGGAGCAGCACGCTGTACCGCATGAACCGGCGTCGTATCCCCCGAACGCACCGCCTGCGCCAACTGATACGTCTGATTCAACGTCGCATCCGAAGCAGACTGCACCAACACAGCCCGCAACGCGATCACAAACAACACCAACCCAATCCCCAACAACACCGTCAAAAAAATCCCCGACAACACCACCACCTGACGACGCAACGACCACGCCCCAGGACGCCGCCCCACAAACACCAAAAACCGCCTCACCGCACCCACCGACACGCCCCCATCACACAACGCGCCGCCCACCACAAAACAACGACACCAACCCCACACCCGACAACGTCACCCCAGCCACCAACAACGGCGAGGCCACCACATCCCCCAAGTAATGCGCCCCCAAATACAACCGACTTGCCCCCACCCCCAACACCACAGGCACCCCCACCACCCACACCCATGCAGACGAACGACCCCACATCCTCACCAACAACACCATCGCAGCCAACAACGAGCAAGCAAACGCCGTATGCCCACTCGGAAAACTTGTCGTCCCCACCTCCGACACCAACGCCCGCACCGTCTCCATCGGCGGCCGCAACCGCAAAAAAAGCAGCTTTGTCGCCCCAGCTACCAGCCAACCACCACCAATAGCTACCGCAACCACCACCCCCGCCACCACATTCCGCCTCGCCACCAGCCACGCAACAACCACAGTCACCAAAACCGCCGCCACCGGAGACAACGCCAAATCAATCAAATGCGCCACATCCGACAACCACATCGTGTGCCGCCGCCCAATCGTCACCTCCAACGCCAACTCACCCGTCTGCTCGGCACCAACCCGCGTCACAAACGCCCCCAACCCCAACGCACCACCCAACAACCCCACACCGCCCACCAAAACAGGCACTGCCACGGCACGCTCCACAACAATCCGTCCCGGAAGCACCCCACCCGAACCACGCCGCGACCGAAACACACCGGACAACGGCGAAAAATGCAATGTCATCAGCGTCTCTCCTCGCAGTCACCACAACGGTGCGAGCTCAGCCCTGAAGAACCCCTGAACACCCCACCCAAAGACACGCAAAACACCCACAAAGCACCCGCCCACCAAACAGAACCACCTTCAGGCAAACTTCAATGTGGGAGCCCTACCTTTTAAACATGCAGACTATGCTTCCCAGCCTCTTGGCTGGCCCAGCACCCGCAGTCGGTGGGTTGCTCGACCCCATGACCTTGATCCAAGGATGGGGACCATGGGCACTGGTCGGCGTGGCCACGATGACATTCATCGAATCCGGAGTGCTCTTCCCCTTCCTCCCCGGAGACTCACTCCTGTTCACCGCCGGCCTGCTCCACGAACCCCTCGGCTACTCCCTCTTCACCCTCATCTTCTTCACGACCATCGCCGCCATCCTCGGCGACCAAGTCGGCTACTTCCTTGGCCACAAATTCGGTCGCCAATTCTTCAAACCCGACGCCAAAATCCTCAAAACCAAATACCTAGACGAGGCCGAAGCCTTCTTCGCCAAATACGGCGGAAGGTCCATTGTCCTGGCCCGCTTCGTACCCCTCGTACGCACCTTCGTGCCCCTCGTTGCTGGCATGACCCAATACGGATACCAGCGATTCGTCGGCTGGAACATCTTCGGCGGTACACTCTGGGTGACCACCATGTGCACCGCAGGAGCGCTCCTAGGCGGCATCCCATTCATCGCCAAAAACGTGGACCTCATCGCTGTGGGCATCGTCGCTATATCCCTCATACCCGTCGCCCTTCAGGTTTGGACCTCCATCAAAGACTCCAAAAAAGCCGCTGCCGAAAAAAACCGCACCCCCACCAACCAGATCTGACAACGGTGACCCCCGCCCCACCTCGGTAAACCTGTGACGCCCGCCCACACACGCGGGCGTCACCACATCCCGAGACGTGGCCCGCCTCGCTCGAAGGAGCAAGCATGTTCACCGCCTCCGTCGCTCTGGCGCTCCTTGCCCTCTTCGCCCTACGTCACCTCCACACCCCCTGGGCCATCGCGATCACCCGCACTTGGCGTAGTTTCCTACCCCACCTCACCCACTGGGTCCGTACCGCACCCGTCACTTACACCTACCTCGGCCTCCTTGCCTTCACCACCTGGCTACTAGGCCACACCCGCCCCAAATTGCGCGCCGCGTTCCTCGCCGCGCAATCAACCAACCTCCACGAACTCCACACCGACCCCGTTCCTGTTCTGCTACGCAGCGCCTTCTACGTCACCCCCACCGAGCTATTCGTCTGGACAATTCTTTTTACCCTCGTTGCAGCACCCCTCGAACGATGGATCGGAAAAGCCCGCCTCCTTGCCGTGTTCTGGGCAGGACACGTCGGAGCCACCCTCGTGACTGCAGGCGGAATCGAATGGAATGTTCGCCGCGGAGCCCTCTCACCTGGGATCGCCTTCACCGTAGATGTCGGTGCTAGCTACGGATTCGCCGCAGTCTGCGCCCTATTCGGCTACTGCCTACGTGGATGGCCGCGCAATACGTGGATGATTTTCTGCACCGCTTACCTGACCGCCGCTGTTATTTTTTCCGGCACATTTACTGACGCTGGGCACCTACTCGCTTTCGGTGTCGGACACGCCTTCTACCCACTCGTTCGTCGCATACCGCTCCACCCTCGCCACGGCCACCCCACTGCCGCACCACCATTCCTGCCACATTGCGCCCGGCGCCGCCGAGAACGCTGACTGTCCGTTGCCGAGTAATCCGGCATAAACCTTGACCCTGTTTCACCTTGGTCAATCATCGCGGCGCCGCACCCGCAACAGCTACTCCGATCAACGTGGCCAACCGGGTCTCCACTGAACCAGCATCAGCCAACCCCGTCCGCGTACGGTTCAACTCCAACACAGCACCCGAGACAATCAGCCGGGCCGCTGCCTCGGCCCCCTCCGGACGTCCGCCACGACGCAAGACTTCTGCGATGACAGCCTCCACCTGTGCCGCCAACACCACCACTGAACTTCGATGAGGTCCTTCAGCGCCGAACAGCAATTCTCGAGCCACGGCAGCGCTGTTTTCTGGCTGCTCTAAAGCGAACTCAACCAGCGGTTGCACCACCAACCGAGCCATCCGCTCTACGTCGTCCCACAATTCGGGATTTTCCTCGGTGGTGGCCTCAACCCGTGCCAAATTCTCCGAAATCAGCGTCGCCCACTGCTCATGCGCAACCATCATCAGCAGCTCGGCTTTCGTCGCGGCGTACTGGAAAACTGTCCCCACCGCTACGTCTGCATCCTCAGCTACCTGAGCCACCGTTGTTCGCTCAAACCCTTGTGCCCGAAGGCGATCCGCAGCTGCAGACAAAATACGTGCACGTTTGTCGGCTCGTGCTCGTTCCCGTCGGCTCATTGTGGCTGCGGACTTTTTCGAAATCCGAGTTTTTGTGACTGAGCTCTCATTTTTGTCCCCTGTCATGCGCCTACGATAGACACGTAATAATTGAGCCGACTCAAAGTTGAACCAACACACACCGCACATTCCCGTACGACCGCCAACATTGATCGGCCCGACACCACGCAGAGCAGGAAGGGATCCCCGATGCAATTCAGCAGCGGCACATACGAGGCCTTCGCACAACCCCGCATCCCCGAAGGAGCCCCCGATAAACATGCCTGGATTATCGGCGCCGGGCTCGCAGGACTATCGGCAGCTGTCTTCATGATTCGCGACGGTGGTGTTCCTGCAAACCACATCACCATCGTTGAACGCAGCAAAATCCCCGGTGGCGCCATGGATGGCATCAAAGAACCCGAACGTGGCTTCGTTATCCGCGGCGGTCGCGAAATGGAAGACCACTTTGAATGCCTCTGGGACCTCTTCCGCAGCATTCCTTCCTTGGAAGAAGAAGGCATCTCCGTTCTGGATGAGTTCTACCGGCTCAACAAAGATGACCCCAACTACTCCCTCTGCCGCGCCACTCAAAATCAGGGCCAGCCCATCGACACCCTCGGTCTGTTCACTCTCGATAAGCAAGCCCAGAAACAAATCGTGAAACTCTTCCTTGCTACCCGAGAGTCGATGGAAGGTAAACGCATCGACGAAGTGTTTGACGAGCACTTCTTCGAATCCAACTTCTGGATGTTCTGGCGCACCATGTTTGCCTTTGAAACCTGGCACTCCGCCCTAGAAATGAAGCTTTACCTCCACCGCTTCATTCACCACATCGACGGCCTTGCTGACTTCTCCACCCTTAAGTTCAGCAAGTACAACCAATACGAATCCTTCATCCTTCCGATGACCAAATGGCTCATCGATCAAGGAGTGACCTTCCAATACGAGACCGATGTCCTCGATATCGACTTCGACATCACCGCGCAGCGCAAACTCGCCACCCGTATTCACTGGGTTAAAGAAGGCACCCCAGGTGGTATTGACCTAACCCCCAACGACCTCGTTCTGACCACCATTGGATCGTTGGTCGACAACTCTGACAACGGTGACCATGCCACCCCTGCAAAGCTTGATCGCGGCCCAGCCCCAGCATGGGAACTCTGGAAAAAGATCGCCCGAAAAGACCCATCCTTCGGTCGACCTGAAGTGTTCTGCTCATCCATTGATGAGAGCAAGTGGCAATCAGCCACCGCCACCACCCTCGATGAGCGCATCCCCGAATACATTCGCAAGATCACCCGGCGTGATCCCTTCAGTGGCCGCGTTGTCACCGGTGGAATCGTTACAGTCAAAGATTCCTCATGGCTCCTCAGCTGGACGGTCAACCGGCAACCGCACTTCAAGAACCAGCCGAAAGATCAAATTGTCGCCTGGATCTATTCCTTGTTTGTCGACACCCCTGGTGACTACATCAAGAAACCGATGAGCGAATGCACCGGCGAGGAAATCACCGCCGAATGGCTGTATCACCTCGGTGTTCCACTTGCTGAAATCAATGAACTCGCTGCCACCGGCGCTAAGACCGTGCCCGTAATGATGCCGTATGTCACTAGCTTCTTCATGCCTCGCCGAGCTGGTGATCGTCCCGACATCGTGCCTGAAGGCGCAGTGAACTTCGCCTTCCTCGGGCAATTTGCAGAGACAGGCCGAGACACCATCTTCACCACTGAATATTCAGTCCGAACCGGCATGGAAGCCGTCTATCGCCTTCTGGGTGTTGAGCGTGCGGTGCCGGAGACGTTCGCCAGTACGTATGACGTCCGTACTCTCCTTGCTGCTACCTCCGCTTTGCGTGACGGCGAAAAGATGGAGATCCCTGGGCCTGCTGCTTTCCGGAAGTGGGCTGGTGACAAGTTGGACTCTTCAGTGCTGGGAAAGCTCGTCCGTGACGCGGGAGTGTTGTGAGCATCTGTCACGGACGTTGACTCATCTGAGCGTGGTGCATCGTGGGCTGGGGAGTCACGATGCGCCGTTCAGGTGAAGGCGCCCCGCCGGCGCCAGCTGGGTCTGTCATCAGAATGGTGACAGACCCAGCATTTTTGCCTTCACTTATATGAAGTAGGTCAAATAAAACAAATAGTCTTATCGACAATTGAAAATTATATTTAGCTCACCAATCTTCCAGGGATCCTCATCCCGTTAATGTCTTATTTGCCCCCACTGAGGTGCTCAGTTAATCTTCAGTTGACACTCAGTCGATATTGGGGGAATAAAATGAATGGCGCATTCAAGTTAGCTGTATCTTCATTTTCTGTCGCACTGGCTTCATTATTAGTTTTTAGCCACCCAGCTCTAGGTTCTGAGGCCTACTCTCATGTCAGTAAGACCGGGGACATTGCATCGAAAAAAGGCTCATTGAAGGATGTTGTCCCTTTCAAAGGTGCACCGAACTTAGGGACAGTTGAAGAAATCCTCACGCTTAGTGAAGAGGAGCTTGAGAAGAAAATATCTGCTCTTCCTGGTGGGCAAATTGAATCTCTTAAAAAAGAAGTTGCCAAAGAAGAGGTTCCAAGTGGGTTTGTCGACACCATAGATAGGTCCTCGGGGGAGACTCTAGAGGGAAAGGGTGCCAGGAAGTATCTTGAAAATCAGGCTAATGTCTGGATGTTTCAGCCACCGCTTTCTGAGTTCATTAGCTTTCGCGAAAAAGAACTAAGTAATCCAAAGAATAAAGCTTTTGTTTGGACTACCGATGGGTGCAGTGTTCCTTTAGGGATGGGGAAGAGTTGGTCTAAAAAGTTCTACAACCCGTGTGTGCGGCATGACTTCGGCTACCGGAACTTTGGCCCTAAAGGTCCCCTGAATCTCGGCGCTTCGAACTTTAAAAAGTCGCGTAAAAAAATTGATGCTCAGTTCCTCAAAGATATGGACTCCGTTACGAAAGGATTCGCTGGTAGGGCTGCTACCCGGGCCTTCTATGGTGCCGTAAGGGCAGGCGGCAAAAGTCACTTCTAGAATCCATTAACATCATCGAAAAGTCTTCTTTTCAGGATTGAAAACCGACATCGCCGATGATGAATGTCGCTATTCGCCTTCCCTGACATGAGCACGTTCTGCGTCTGTGAGCATGTGAATACTTGAGTGGCCTTCTGGATCTTTAGTGACAGCGACGAGCTGATCAAAATGAGGCTCTAGAGCATTAAATGATCCTTCAGGGGCAACCACGATGGGTTGGAATCCCAAACGCGGCCATGCTTCTGCACCACGGTGACTTGTCATCGAGTCCGCTTTAATAAATGCCTCGTCGAGGATCACTGGAGCGAAAACAGGGCGGGCACGGTTGTCGTCACCGAGTTGGTAGCGCAAAGCCGCGCCGGTGATGAACGCGATCAGCTCTTGGCTTTCTCCGCCTGATTTGCCAGCGATGTTGTTGTAATTCATTACAACATTGCCTTCAGCGTCGACTTCGTCGGCACTGAAAATGTGGTGAGTGCGTACATCGAGGAGCTGATCGCGCACCCGGTTATCTGCGCCGGCAGGAGTTTTCTCTCGCACTTGAGCGAGAAGATGAGTAGCACGAGCGAATTGTGCTTCGGCGAAGGTAACGAGGGCCTCGTCGTCGAGGGTCTCGGTGGTGGCTGTCATGTTCTCGGCGAGTACGCGTAGTTGTTTCTGGAAGCGGGGCACTTCGCTGGCTGGTGCGTAGTTGGCGCGTATGCGTAGCCGGTTGGCGCGGATGCTGAAGGGGAGTGTGTCTAGAACGGTTTGGATAGGGGTGAGGCGTTCTTCGATTGCGTCGGAGGCGATCTGGAATTCACGGATCATGGCGTAGATGTGTTCACCGATCCATTGCATGATCTGTGCTGCCCAGGCACGGCGGCGTTCTTCAACTCCGTGCGCGTCTAGACGGTGGAGGATGTCGAGGAAGTCTGGGTAGGCCTCGAGTTCGGGGGCGAGGTTGTTGTTGGGCCATTTGCTGAGGTAGTCGCTGAAGATGCGTAGTAGGTCGGCGCGGGCGCGTTCGGCTTCTTCTTCAGCGCGGGTGCGGGCTTCGGTGAGGGTGCGGCGGATGCGGTTGGTTGCGTTTTCGAATTGGTCTCGTTCTCGTGCGTTGGGGCCATCGGCAGCGAGGAGTTCGTCGAGGTAGTTGCGTTGTTCGTCAGTGAGTGTTTGGCCTGCGCGTTCTTGTTTTTCGGTGGCGGTGAGCCAGCGGTCTTTGAGTTCGCTGATGTTTTCGATGTCGTTTTCGATGGTGCGTCGTTGTGCGGCGAGGCTGCCTGCTTCTTTTTTGGCGGCGTCGGCGGCGTTGAGGCAGTCGCGGTAGCGCTGGTCGATTTCGGTGAGGGAGGTGGAGCCGTTTTCGATGGTGGTGATGCGTTCGGTGAGGTCGTCGAGGCGTTGTTGGGTGGGGGTGGGGTCGAGGTCTTCCCAGGTGAGGTCGAGGAGGGCTTTGTGTTGGCGGCGTTGGGTTCGGAAGTTTTCTAGTGCGCGGTCGGCTTCGGCGTGGGCGGCGCGGGCGATGTCGGCGTTGTTGGTGGCGGTGGCGAGTTGTTCGCGTAGGACGGTGAGTCGGGCTTCGTTGAGGAATCCGATGATGGGCATGCGGTTTCCGCCGATGGCGCCGCGGTCGCCGTGGCGTTCTTGTCCGGCTCGGGTGATGCGTGGGGTGTTGTCGTCGGTGAGTTCGTCGGCGGTTTCGACGCAGATGTGGGTGTAGGTGTCGTCGATGCGTTGGCTGAGCCAGCCGGCGTAGGGGTGGCCGGGTTTGGTGATGAGTTTTGAGGCGAGGCTGTTGGGGTGGGGGTTGCGGGTGGTGGGTAGGTCTGGGTCGACGGATCGGAATTGGATGCGGCGGGGGGTGGTGATGCCGTCGATAGCGCGGTTGAAGTGGGCGCGTTGGTCGCGGGGGATGAGGAGGGTGGTGGCGAATCCGCCGAGGGCAGAGTCGGCGGCGTGGCGCCAGTTTTCTTCGCCGGGGGCGATGTCGAGGAGTTCGGCGACGAAGGGGAGTTGGTCGCGGGTCATTCCTGCGGTTTCGGCTAGGTGCAGGCGGATGCGGTCGAGGTTGTCTTCGATGTTGCCTGCGCGTAGTTCGTGTCCGGCGATTTGTGCTGCGAGGTCGGTGACTTCTTTGTCTTTGGCTGCGGAGGTGAGGAGGGCGGTGTTGGCGTTTTCGCGTAGTTGGGTGAGGTGGGTTTGTGCGGTGTGTTCGAAGGTGCGGGCGTGTGTGGTTGCGTTTTCCCAGGTGTCGCGGGTGGTGGGGAGGTTGTTGCCGAGTCCGGTGGTGGTGGCGGCGCGGGTGCGTCTGTCGTGGATGCGTTCGAGTTCTCGGCGTGTGGTGTGGGCTTCGCGGCGGAGGCGGTCGAGGTCGCCGCCGCCGTGGGTTTCCCAGTCGTGGCGGAGGTTTTCGGCTTGGGTGGTGAGGTCGTGGGCGCGGGTGTCGGCGTTTTTTTTCGGCGGTGCGTAGGGTGTTTCGGCGGTTGGTGAGGTCGTCGTCGGCGGTGTCGAGGATGTTGACCCAGGTGGTGGCTTTCCAGTATTCGAAGGTGGATTCGCCGCCGTGGAGGTTGCCGAATGAGGTGACTTGGTGGGCGTTGTGTTGTGCGGTGTCGAGTGCTTTTTTGCGTTCGGTGATGGGGCGGAGTAGTTCGATTTGTTGGACGATGCTGGTGAATTCGGTGTGGCTGCGGGTGAGGGTGTCGAATTCGTGGAGTCCGGCGTCGAAGCGTTCGTAGGTGGTGGGGCGTTCGAGGACGCGGTCGCGGAAGAGGGCGTTGATTGAGGTGACGGGGGCGGCGCGTTGGATGTCGTGGAGGAGGTCGAGTGCTTTTTTGCCGTCGCCGCCGCGGCCGATTCCTAGGGCGGGCATGAAGGCTTCTTCGACGGCTTGTTTGTAGGTGTTGTAGATCTCTAGGCCGGGCATGTCGGTACGCATGCGGCGGGCGTGGAAGGTGTTGGTGGGGGTGGCGTAGGGGTGGAATCGGTCGAGGGGGATGCGTTTGCGGATGGAGAACCAGCGGTTGGTGAGGTCGGTGGGGCGGGTTGTGTTTTCGGTGGCGAACATGAGGCGGCCGATGGTGATGATTCCGCCGGCGGTGGAAGTGAATTCGAGGGAGATTGCGCCCCAGACGGTGCCTTCGCGTAGGACGATGTCGTGGTTGTGGTGGCTGGTGGGGTGTTCGGTTTCGCCGGTTTTTCCGCGTAGGTAGGTGAGGGCGTTGCGGGCTCCGGGGGCGCGTACGCCGGTGACGTCGTTGCTGGCTGCGTTGAGTGCGGTGGTGTGGGGTGGTTGGAGGACGGCGGTCCAGGCGTCCAGGAGGCTGGATTTGCCGGATCCGGTGCCGCCGCCGATGAGGGTGGTGTGGCCGTTGATGTCGACGGTGTGGGGGCCGCCGTGGAATCCGCCCCAGTTGATGAGATGGATGCGGTTGAGGCGCCATTGTTGGGTGCCGGGGGTGATGTTGTCGGTGCCGAGGAGGCTGTCCTGCAGGTTGTTGGGCTGCAGGTTATTCATCTGTGTCTCCTGTGTGTGGGGTGGTGTCGTTGGTGAGGGCGTTGGTGTATTCGGTGATGCGTTCGGGGGTGAGGAGTGTTTCAACGATGGGGGAGATGGTGTATTCGGCGTCTTCGATGTCGAGGGTGGTTTGGCCGCGTTGGGGTTGGAGGATGCCGTCGCGGATGAGGTTGCGGATGGTGGCTTTGTCGCGTTCGCGTTCGCGGGTGTGGTCGGGGGTGTTGTGGGGGCGTTGGGTGGCGAGGTGGGTGAGGAGGTCGGGGCCGGTGGTGGTGTAGGTGGTGCGTCCTTCGGCTTCGTATTGGAGTAGGAGTAGGCGTAGGTGGAGGAGTAGGCGGATTTCGTTGGGGGTGAGGGGGTTGTTGCGTAGGAGTGTGTAGGAGTTGGAGTCGCCTTCGTAGTGGGCTTGGTGCTTGTAGGCGATGCCGGTGTCGGTGTTGATGGTGAGTTCGAGGAAGAGGTCGGCGAGGGTGGAGGTGATGGTGGTTTGGTTGTCGAGGAGGGCGGCCCATTCTTCGGGGTGGCGGCGTGAGTCTAGGTGTGTGTTTTTGAGGATGAGGATGAGGGCGCGGCGGCCGTGGAGGGGGAGTCGTCCGGTGTCGGTGGGGAAGAGGCGGTGGGGGTTTTCGGGTTGGTTCATGGTGTTTCTTTGGTTGGGTGGGGTTGGGTGGGGTTGGTGGTGATGGTGGCGAGGTCGGTGGTGAGGGTGCGTTGGGTGCCGTCTGGGCGGGTGGTGGTGATGGTTTCGGTGGTGCCGTCGTTGGTGATGTGTCCGTGGGTGGCGGCGAGGGTGAGTAGGCCGAGGAGGTCGATGGGGCGTTGGCAGTCGGGTGGGAGGGTGTTGAGGATGGTTGCTGCGGTGGGGTGGGTGTTGGTGGTGGTGAGGAGGGTGTTGATGGTGGTGGTGATTTCGCGGTAGCGGGGGCCTGCGTTGTGGCGTAGGTGGGTGGGGTTGAAGTGGTTGTTGGTGTGGGTGGTGGTTTTTGGGTGTGGAGGGTGGGTGGTGTTTTTTGGTGTGGGGGGTTGGGTGCGCAGGGTGGTGATGTCGGTGGTGGTGAGGGGGTTGGTGAGGGGGAGTGGGTGGTGGGTTTTGTGGTTTTTTTGCCAGGTGGTGAGGGCTGCTTCGAGTTCGCGGATGCGGGTGGGGAGGAGGTTGTGGTTGGGGGCGTGTCGGGAGCGTAGGTAGCGGGTGAAGGTGGTGTTGAGGTGGTTGCGGGCGTCGATGACTTCGGCGATGCCGCGGTTGATGGCGTTGACCATGCGGCGGGTGGTGGCGGTGTGTTCGGGTGGGAGGGTTGTGGCGAAGGGGTGGTTGAGGATGGTGTCGATGTCGTTGCGGAGGTTGTTGACGCGGGTGGGGTTGTTGAGGAGGCGTTGGGCTGATTCGAATCCTTGGCCTTCGCGGGTGCGGCTGAATAGGACGCTGAGGCGTTGGAGATATTCGTCGATGATGGTGCCGGTTTCGCGGGTGTCGGTTTGGAATTCGTGGCGGAGTTGGTCGCCTTGTGCGCGGACGGTGGTGCTGATGTTGCGTAGGTCGCGTAGGAGGGTTTCGAGTCCGTTGTGGACGCTGAGGTATTCGTTGAGGACGGTGTGGTTGGGTTCGGGGGTGATGGGGGTGGTGTCGATGGTGGCGAGTTGGGTGTCGATGTCGTTGAGTTGTTGGGTGAGTTCGTTGCGGCGTTGGGTGAGGAGGCGTTTGCGTTCGGTGGGGGCGGTGGAGGCTTTGATGGCGCAGCGGTGGGCGGCTTCGAGGAGGGTTTCGACGGTGGTGGCGGTGGTGACGATGTGGGTGCGGGTGAGTTCGGTGACGAAGGCGAGTGCGTGTTCGGCTTCGGGGGTCATGCGGTAGGCCTCGTCTTGGCCGTTGGGGGCGAGGATGCGGGTGAGCCATCGGGTGTTTCCGGTGAGCCAGGTGTCGCAGAGTTCGCGTCCGGTGCGGGTGGGGCGTCCGGTGGTGGGGTCGGTGCCTTCGGTTTCGATGAGGGTTGCTTCGGTGAGGCCGTGCATGCGGTCTTGGGGGACGGGGGTGCCGGAGGTTCCGAAGGCTTTGGTGAGGATGGTGAGGATGAGTGCGGCGTCGCGGCGGCGGAGGAGGGTGAGGGCGGGGTGGTTGAGGATGTCGGTGTAGTTCTGGTGGAGTTCGCCGGTGTCACTGGTCATGGTGTTCTCTCTCACGCTTGCGGGTGCGCTTCCGAACGGTAACCCGTGGGGTGGGAGGGTGTGAATTGGTGGTTGGTGTTGCGGGCATTGAAAAGGGGTGCGCTGCTCTTTTGTGAGCGGCGCACCCCGGGGTAGGGCAGGGGTGGTTAGGCGGTGATGATGCCTGCGGCGAGAAGGCCGATGAGGGCTAGGCCGAGCAGGACACGGTAGACGATGAAGGAGCTGAAGGTGTTGGAAGCAACAAACTTCAGCAGCCATGCGATGGAGGCGTAGCCGACCACGAATGAGGCGATGGTGGCGATGATGGTGGGTACCCATCCGACGGTGGTGCTGATGTCAGATGCGGCGCTGATCCCTTCCAGTACGCCTGCTGCCACGAGCGCGGGGATCCCCATGAAAAAGGACAAGCGGGTGGCTGTGACGCGGTCGAAGCCACGGAACAGACCAGCGGACATGGTGGCGCCAGAGCGGGAGATACCTGCGAACAGGGGAGATAGGGCTTGGAATCCACCGATGACGAGGGCGTCGGTGATGGTGACGTCTTCCATGTTGCGGCGGCCTTCGGTGTGCCGGTCAGCTAGCCACATGACGATGGACCAGACAAGCAGCGCTGCGGCGACGACCCACATGCTGCGCAGGGTGGTTTCAATCAGGCTTTTGAACAACAAACCGACCACGGCTACGGGGATAGATCCCAGGATGATGCCCCAGCCGAGGCGGTAGTCCGGGTCGTCGCGGTCGTCGGGGTAGGTCAGGCCGTGAAGCCAGGCCATTGCGATGCGGACGATGTCGCCCCAGAAGTAGATGATTGCGGCGAGGATCGCGCCGAGCTGGATGACGGCCGTGAAGGCGGTCATGCCGACGCTGTCGATCTCGTAGCCGAGAAGTTTTTCGGCGACGGTGAGGTGACCGGTGCTGGAGACAGGGAGGAATTCGGTGACGCCTTCGACGACGCCGAGGATGATGGCGTGGAGCCAGTTCACGAGTGGGTCTCCGTTTCAGGGAGGGGTCGATGGTGATCGTTATTGTGTGATCTTCTCGTGCGTGGGTTGAAATCTGTCTGAAATTGGTGGAGAAGCTCTGGCGTGGGTGTGGCCCGGGAGCAGATGCTCCCGGGCCACACCCACGCCAGCTGTAAGTGCCTCAGGCTTTCACGGTCAGGGTGGCGGTGCCAGTTTGACCGTCTTCTTGGGTGAAGGTGTATTGAACTGCGGTGGTTCCGTGCCAGAAGAGGGAGGCGCGGATGCTGATTGTTTTGTCAGGGTTGACGGTGACGCAGAGTTTGCGGCTGCAGGGGGCGTTGAGTAGTTCAACTTTGGTGACCTGCGCGGTGGTGACGTCGTTTTGCAGGACGTTCACGCGAGCACGCCGGGTGTAGTGGTGGACCACGACGGTGTCGTTGGTAGCGGCAGGACGGGTCGCTGGAGTGGTGGGGTTGCTGGGCTCCGGAGCGGTGGGGGTGGAGCTGCTGTTGTCTCCGGTGACTGCAGCGATAGCTTTGGCTGCATCGAGGATGCCGCTACCCATGGGCACGTTTGGTCGGGTGCCGAAGGGGTGTGTGGTGTTGACCAGGGTGGTTTTGATTTGTTCTGGCGTCATGGATGGAGCCAGCGAGTACATGAGCGCCGCGACTGCTGCCACGTGTGGGGTTGCCTGCGAGGTTCCGACCATGGGGCCGTAGGTGGCCTGGGCGGGAGTGGTGGTGCCGCTGTTGACGGTGGAGATGATCTGGTTGTTCGGCTCGCGGGTAGCTTCGCCGCCGGGAGCAGATAGCGCCACCGTGGTGCCGTAGTTGCTGAAGGATGATTTGGCTGCGGAGCCACCGGTCGCGCCAACAGTGATGACGTTGCGGCAGTTTGCTGGTGAGAAGGTGGAAGCGTCGGTGTTTTTGTTGCCTGCGGCGACGACGACGGTGGAGCCGCGGGAGACCGCGCCGTCGATGGCGTTTTGCATGAAGGAGTAGCAGGCGCCGGGGCCGCCAAGGCTGAGGTTCAGCACTTTGGATGGGGTGGGGTTGGTGGGTACGCCTTCGACTGTGCCGCCGGAGGCCCAGGTGACGGCGTCGGCGATGTCAGACAAGGAGCCACCGCATGCGCCTAGTGCGCGGATGGGCTGGATGCGGGAGTTGTAGGCCACGCCTGCCACACCGGTGCTGTTGTTGGCGATGGCGGCGACGGTGCCTGCGACGTGTGTGCCATGCCAGGAGGAGTTTCGTGGCTCGCTCCCGCGGAAGCATTGGCTGTAGGTGGTCCAGTCACCCATGTCGCTGGGGTCGCTGTCGCGGCCGTTGCGGTCGCGTGCTGTGTCTGCGCTGGAGATGAAGTCGTAGCCGGAGACAAGTTGGGCGTCCAGGTCGGGGTGCCGGGTGATTCCGGAGTCGATAACGGCCACGGTTACTCCGCGTCCGGTGGTGGTGTTCCACGCAACGGGTGCGTTGATTCCGGCGGGACTGTTCTTCAGGTCCCACTGTGAGCTGCTGTACAGCGGGTCGTTGGGGATGTCTGAGGCGTGGACACGGATGTCGGGTTCGGCGGTAGCGATGTTCGGGTCGGCTTTGAGCGCCTGAGCGAGGTGTGCTGCGCGGGTGGTGCTGGTGCCAGTGATGACGGCTCGGTTGCGTGAAGCCATCGTGCGTTTGACTGCCAGGCTGGCTGAGTGTTTCTTGTTGACCCGGGCTAGAGCTTTTGCTTTTTCGGTGGGGGAACCGTTTTTGAACGTGACCACGATGTCACCGGTGTATGTCGTGGTTGCTGGTGTTGTTTGGGGGTAGGTGATGCTGGTGGTGGGGGTTGGGGCCGGGGCGGGGGTGCGGGGAGCAGCGCTCGCGGTGGCCAGGGGAGCCAGGGCTATGGCGAGAGTAGATGCGATTCCTAGAGCGGAGTGTCGACGACGCATGGATGGCCTTTCGTGCAGAGTCCCCGGTCAGGGTGCTGGGGACGTTGCCTACACGTCGGCGTTCAAGGGGGGATGTATGAGGGCTTTCATTTCACCCTTCGGGGTGTCTTTTGTCCTGGTCACAGGGGGTATGTCTTGCTGTAAATGAGTTCGCTGGTGGCCGATTGTGCTGCTGGTTGGAATAACTCAAGCGCAGGTGTCGTTGCGCACAGTGAGAGCGGGCCGATGGCGGCTCGTGGCGCAAGTCTCTGTCGATTACGAGGAGGACGGCATGGCAGACGTGAAGTCTGGTTACACGGTTCCCGGTATGAACGAGGGCGAGAGCGAGAAGGTCATTGAGGTGCTGCAGAAGCGCCTGGCCGCTTACAACGACTTGCAGCTGACGTTGAAGCACGTGCACTGGAACGTGGTGGGACGTAACTTCATCGGTGTTCACGAGATGTTGGACCCACAGATCGAGCTTGTCCGTGGATGGGCTGATGAGGTCGCCGAGCGTATTGCGACTATGGGTGGTTCTCCTGCCGGACGCCCGGGCGACATTGTGAAAAACCGTGACTGGGAGGACTACAGCCTCGGCCGTGACACCACGCTCGCGCACTTGGCTGCGCTGGACAAGGTGTATGAGGGGGTTGTGTCTTCTAACCGTGCAGCGATCAGCACGGTGGGTGAGATTGATCCGATTTCGGAGGACATGCTCATCGGCCACTCTGCTGAGCTGGAGAAGTTCCACTGGTTCATTCGTGCCCACCTTGAAGACACTGATGGCCAGCTGGTCACGCGTGGCACCAACAGCGAAGAAGAAGCTGCAGACGCCGCGCGTTGATCTGACGTTTCGGTGTTGAGGCTGCACCCACTGCGTGGGTGCAGCCTTGCTATGTGCGAGGTCGCGATGGGGCTGTAACGAGCAGGTACCCGAACCTGGTGCGGTTACATACGGTGACAATCCGATGACAATATGACAGCGCCGCTGCGGTGGTGATTCTTTTTCCGTTGCGATGTTGTGTCATTCCTGGTCCCGAAATATTGGTTTTGACCAGCAACTTTGTCGATTGGTGATCTGCTATCTGTTCTCCTTGTGGTCGCCGAGACCACCAGCAACCTTTGATGTGGTTGTGCGGTAATGGGGTTCAGGAACTGTGAAACGTGAGGACGCGTGTCCCATGTCCGCTGCCCGCAGCATGCGGGGGCGTCGAGCGGCTACAACCGCCGTCGCCTTCAGAACACTGTGCACGGTATGGTCGCGATACCCCTCCACGGACACAACATGTATGCGCCGCGGCGAAGGCTTTGAAGCCATCGCGCGGCGCAACACACAAGAGCATCTTTCTTAACTCCTCCGCGATGGAGGGCTGAGATGGTGACTCTTTTTCATACACGTGCGACACGATGCTGCGTGGGGTCCTGCAGGACGCCCCCACTTGGGCAGGAGGATGTTGGGGATGTTTGGTCTCAGGCGCTTGCCTGGACGCTTGAAGCGGATCTTGCTGTTTTTCCTGGCGGTTATCGCTGTTTTCGTGGCGCTGCTGGCCATCCCCGTGACACGCAATGCCGTGTCGACAGGTGCAGGCAAAGCACTCGATGCAGCTCTACGGCTCGCCCCCACTTCTGATGTCTCGAAGCTGCTGGACAAACTGCCTGAACGCAGCCGCATTCTCGCCGCAGATGGCACTGAAATCGCGCAGTCGTGGTGGCAGAACCGCGTTGTGGTCAAAACAGACCAGATCGCTCCGGTGATGCGGCAAGCCCAGATCGCGATCGAAGATGTTCGTTTCTACGAGCACGGAAGCTCTGACTTGCAGTCCATCGGACGCGCCGCGATCGCGAACGCCACTAGTGGTGATGCTACGGGCCAGGGTGGTTCCACTATCGAACAGCAGCTGGCCAAGAACATCACCCAGCTCCAGGCTGAGCTCGACAACTCCGCCAAAGGCATCAAGGCCTCTACAGACAAAACGCTGTCCCGCAAGATCGACGACGTCATCCTGGCCGCTCACCTTTCTGATGGCCGAGGTAAAGAACAAGTTCTTACCGACTACCTCAACCTCGTCTACTACGGCAACGGCGCCTACGGTGTGGAAGCTGCAGCTCAGCGCTACTTCAATACCCACGCATCCGACCTCACCCTGCCCCAAGCCGCTCTCATCGCCGGTCTGGTCCAGTCACCTTCGGCCTATGACCCGATGAAGCACCCACAGGCCGCGACTAACCGTCGCAACCAAGTCCTCGACGCCATGCACGCCAACGGCATGATCCCTGAGGACAAGTACAAAGAGGCCAAGGAGTCTGACCTTGGTCTCAAGCCCACGGCGACGTATCAAGGCTGTGCCAACTCCAAACAACCGTGGATGTGCCAGTTCGCGGTGTCGCGTCTGCTGGCTTCACCGGAGTTCGGTAAGACCCGTGAAGACCGACAGAAAACCTGGGAAACCGGTGGCCTGACCTTGACGACCACGATGGACGTGAAGGCACAAAAGAGCGTTGACCGGACTCTGAAGAACCCTGGATTGCCCAGCAGGACCATGCACGCCTCTGCCGCAGTGGTCCGCGCTAAGACTGGTGAGGTTCTCGCTATTGGTCAGGATGTCCCTTACGGCAATGGCAAGGGGCGCACTACACAGTCCATGTCTATTGATGCTGTCGATGGCGGGAAAGCTGCGTACCAGGCTGGGTCTTTGTTCAAGGTCTTCACCATGGCGGCAGCTCTGGCGAATGGGTATGGCCCAGGATCCATCATTAACGCTCCTGTCAGCGGCACCCCGATGAACGTCGGAACCTTCAAAACCTGTAAGCCTGTCGGTAACGAAATCTGGGCGCCTAAGAACGCCCCGGGCGACCCCGATGGCCCGATGACGTTGGTTGAGGCGCTCGCTAAGAGTGTTAACACCGCGTTTGTGCAGCTTGAGGCGCAGGTGGGGTTGTGTGAGGTGCGGGACACCGCGCACAAACTGGGTGTGAAGAACACGGATGGTTCTGATCTTGAGCTTGTTCCCTCGATCACGTTGGGAACGGCGATCACTTCTCCGTTGACGATGGCGTCCTCGTATGCGCCGTTCACAGCTGAGGCTAATGGGCAGCACTGTGCGCCAACTCCGCTGAAGTCGCTTAAGGGTCGTGAGGTTGACATCACGTTTAACAGCAAGTGCAACAGCGCTGTGGATGGTCAGGCTGCGGCGAACATGCGTTCGGCGCTGCAGCAGGTTGTGCACTCGGGTACGGCGCAGAAAGCTGCTGTTCCTGGGGTGCCTGTTGGTGGCAAGACTGGAACTAATGACAATTCCACGTCTACATGGTTCACGGGTATTGCGCCAGGATTGGCTGCATCTGTCTGGGTTGGCGACACCTCTGGAGCCAGTTACGACAAGCTCTACGGTGGTACCTATGCTGCCCCGCTGTGGGGTCAGATCATGGCTCCGCTAGCTCGCCAGGGGCAGAGTCAAGGTCAGTAGTTTGCAGTGAGCACTGCCTAAGCTCGCTGTTGTATGTGGGGCGAGATGCCGCTGAGAGCGGTGTCTCGCCCCACATGTTTGTCTTGTCGCTCTGATGGTGCAGGGTTATGGGCAGCAAAAATGTATCCTCAGTCACATTGGCTTCTCAGTGGCAGCGCATTCCATTGTCCGGAAATATGCAGGCCACAATCGTGAAAACGATTCTCATAAAAGGGAAAGCTGTTGAGTCAAGACTGAAATTGGGGCTATTGGTGACCTAGCGGCCTGAGGTAAGCCTTACGAGATACTTGGTCACTTCCACAGAACTTCTCCTGCTTATTGGGCAGGGCTGACTACTTCAAGGGGCTGATACCACCTCATCAATACCCACTCACTCACCACTGGCATCGACCCTGCCAACACATGACGCACACTCACTCACAACCGCGCCCCATTGCCACAACTCCCCCCACTTTGCGGACACATAACCATGACCCCCCATCCTTTCCCCCACTGCCCTCTATCGCTTCCCCTGCCTTGTTCCTATCCCTACCGGCATTACTGCTCTTTCCGATGCGGCCATCCCTGCTGCATGTCTCGTAGGCGAAAACCGCGGAGTTCTCGCCTGCCCGTCAGGGCGCCGCTATAGCGATTCGTGACGATTTCCTCGTCGTGGATAGCCGGTCGCACAGGTTTCTTGGGCGCGAATGCGCCTGGGCCAGCTGCTGGCACTTACAGCGTCGTCATCGTGACAGAGCTCCAGCCAAGAGAAATCCCTCATAGACAGGAACATGCATGCGACTGAACGCTAACGACCTTGTCCAGCTGGGCATCTTCACTTCTGTCTACCTTGTTGTTTACTTTGGTCTCAACATGATTGGAGCAGTTTCCCCGCTTCTTCAGCCTGCTGGTACTGCTGTTGCTGTTCTCCTTAATGGCATTACTTTCATGCTTTATCTCAGTCGCGTCCAGAAATTTGGGCTCATTACGCTCATGACGGTTCTGCTGGGCGTTCTTATGACAGTGGCCGGACATCATCCTGTGACCCTGATAACTGCCCTCGTGTGTGGTTTTGCTGCAGATGCTTTTGCTCGACAAGGCAGATATACCGCTGGTTTGACCACCGCGGTGGCGTACGGCGTGATGAGTGTGTGGGCCTCGGGAGCTTATTTGCCCTTGTTGTTTATGCGTGAGCCGCTCGTGGCGCAGTACCGCGTTCAGATGGGGGATGCGTGGGCGGATTCATTTTCTTCGCTGTACACCTCGGAGTTCATCGTTACGTTCGTTGTTGTCACTGTTCTTGTGGGGATCGTCGGGGGGTTACTTGGGCGTAAGGCAGTGGATCGACACTTCCGCCCGGCAGGTTTGGCCTGAGGGGTGTGGCAATTCCTCCATGACTGGCATGTGATTGTGATCACATGTACTGCGGGTTGCGGTGCAGCAGTGGGCATCTGGGCTGCTGCACCGTCTACGTGTGTGCGCTGCTTAGATTATGCAGTGCGTGAAGAAAACGTTTTCTCATCTCAGGGAGCGTTCAAAGTGCACGTGAGTCGGAACTGAAAGCTCTTATGTCGCGTTAATAACTCTTATTTGGTTTGAGTTACCGCTTTTTCTTAAAGAAAAATGATTTTGTGGATCCTTTCAAATTATAACCAATGAGTGACTCACTGCTCGTTTTTTCTGGCTCTGCTTCTGCTAATGTTTTTGGTGTCGCCACAGAAGACGTGGGGAATGAAGTCTGATCTTCATGTGGCGGCATTTCTTATATAGTTAATTTTGTTCTGCTTGAGTCGTTGCATTAGCGACCTTGCGGACGGGAGGAAAAATGACTTACAAGCGATTTCTTTCTGCTGCTGCTGTGGCCAGCCTTGCCCTGAGTGGCTTCATGATGGCTGGTGCTAGTGCTGCTAGTGCAGCTGAGAATGAGAGCAAGCCTGATGCGGGAAGGGTAATTCACTTCCCATCTAAATTCGGTAACAAAGGTGATGGACTCCTTATTATTAAGCCGAGCCCTGGTGCTAAGCCGGAAGCCCCCAAGCCTCCGTTGACGCAGAACGAGATCAACAAAAAGATCATTGGAAGCTGAAAGCTCTGAAATACTGACGTTCAATAAATCTGGTAGAGATCTTCGCGTTTCACTCACTCATATTTATTGAAAATTCTCATCAACATTGAGAAGTAACTGCACCTCGTTGCCAGTTGGTGACGAGGTGCAGTTATGTGTTTCAGCGGGCATTTTTCTTGAAAATATAGGCTTCCGTGCGAGCTGCTGGCAGAGCAGATACTGAAGGACTAAAAGGAACACCGACGTGGATGCAAGCTGTCGAAACGATCCAGTTATCGAGGTAGCGAGGTGTGCCAGCGATCTTGAGCTTGTACGGGATCTTGTGATGGATAGTGTCTATCGGGATCAGGGGTATGGCTATCGTCCTGAGTGGCACTGGGATCTGGATCGCATCGTTGAGGTTTACGTAGATAATCCCCGTAATTGCATGCTGCTGGCGCGATCTGGGGGAACGCCTGTGGGATGTTGCGGTATTCGAGTAGGGGTCCCGGCAGGTCCCCCTGAAGTGCTAGACATGTTGCCCGCTCGAGCTCACGTGGCGCAGGTAGTCCGACTGGTGGTGGTACCTAGATGGAGGCGACGAGGAGTGGGGGTGCGGTTAGTCCGGGAAGCACTCAGACGCGCTGCTGCTGACACCGGTTTCACTACGGCGTATTTACACACGAACTCTCTGGTGCCAGGGGTATTGCAGTTTTGGCAGAAATGTGGCGCAACGGTGCTGTCGTCATTTCCGGATCCAGTTGATGCATTAAATGAAAAGCTGCGAACGGTTCACATGACTTTGCCGCTGCGTGAAAATGATGTGCGGCTTGAGGAATGATCTGGTGTAGGGCTTGTTTTGGGTGTGCCCAGGTGTGGCAGATGCTGAGAGCGAGCTGGAATCTCTAGGCGTTGAAGATGCTGTCGCAGGTCAACTCATGTCATTGTCGTGATCGATGTGGTGCTGTTCGGTGGGGACACCATCAGATCTGGATTACGGTTCAATATTGGCGGCAGCTGCGCTACTTCGCAGACTTGCTGGCGCTGGTCCGGTAGTGCTGGTGGCGGTGCACGATGCTGAGTTCGCGCAATGCTGTACCGATCGAATGGTGAGTCTGGGTGGGTGTGCGCAGGATGCTCGTCCTGTTGTTGTGCACTCGATTTTATCAAGATCTTTTAAAAGAACAGGAAAGATATGATCAGTCTTAGTGACTTTTCGAAGAATAATTTTTTACATTCTCGAGCTATCCGGTTTATAAGTTTCTCTACATGCCTGGTTCTCTCTTTGCATGGATTGGCGGCGTGCGCGAATGGAGAGAGCGCGCCAGCTAAGCAGAGTAAACAGGCATCCGCTAGCTTAGAATTCTCGCAAGTCGTTGGCAATCCGCTTTCTTCTGTTCGTGAAAGGGTATCCGGATCAGCAAAAGTTGATGTCATTGATCTTTCTGTGCATGTAGGAAAGCCTGCCACATATTCAGAAGAAGATGCTGATCCGTCAAAATGGATTGTTCTTGCTGGGTGCGGAGATAAGGGTAATGTAGAAAACTCTGCAAAGATACAGTTGGCCGTGCTTCCCCAAGAACTTGTTGATGAGCAAATTGTTTCTAATGCTGAAGGTGGTCAGTTTGACTCTCAGATTTCATGCGAAAAGTGAGTATCGCAAAATATGCAGATTACCCTGAGAGGGGTGCGCTGATCTGCACTGATGCCCTCTCAGGGTAAGAGTTTTAGGCGGATAGCTCGATGAAAGTGAGAATGGCTTCTCTGTTGCGTTGCACGAGTTGCGGGATAAGTTTCCCTGCTGGATAGAACGGTCCGTTGCCTTCACTAGTTTTTTCTTTAGGGGACAATTCCATGGTGAGAGCGGGGATTCCTTGGTCTCCCCAGGCCCAGTCGCTAGCTTCACCATCAGTGATATAGCTACTGCTTGTCTGCATTGGGGCGAAGCCATTGAGAGAGGCAATTTTCTTGCCTAAGGCTGCTAGTTTCGCAGACTGCTCTGCTGTTTTTCCTTCGTCCTTTTCTTCAGTCGTGTATCCAAAGGGCCATAGGATCATTTCTCCGTACGTGTGAATGTCCAAGAATCCCTTAATGTTTTGCACTCCCTTTTTGCTGCGTGACTTGATGAAGTCTGAAATTGCTCGGGTTTCAGGTGGTGCAAATGCGCTAGGGCCATGATAGCTATTCGATGCGGTGTTGCTGGAGGAGCCGCCGCAGCAATTCCATTTGTAGCCCCAGCTCCTGTTTAGATCAATTCCGAAAGATCCGTCAGAGTTCTTAGAGCGATTTTTCTCCAACCTAGATAGCGGCCGGAGTCGATGTCGTACTGTGAGCCATCTGGATTAGCTACAGGGAGAATCCATACATTTCGGTGGTCAAGAATATCTTTGACACGCGGAGTTGATGCATAGTTTTCAGTAAGTTGTGATGCTGCGTCAATACATTGCTCTGTTGATAGGTGTTCACGTGCGTGTTGGTTGCACATGATGAATACCTCAGGGTCGCTTTCTTTTCCTTTTCCGATTTTGAGAGTCCAGAGATCTCGCCCTTCAACAGATTTCCCAAGAGACTTCTTCTGGGCTAGTTCTGGATACTTTTTCACAGTTTTATCCATGAACTGTTCAACCTCTGAAACGGTATGGTAGGCCTCGTCTCCAGCGGGAAAATCTTTGGCGCCTGCGGTAGGTGAACCAGTGAAGCTAAAAGCTGAGTAGCTTGATGAAAGAAGGAATAAGGCGGTAGTTCCAGCGATAAGGGGAATGAAGCGGCTGCGCATTGATGATCTCCTTCTCTTCCGCTGGTGTGCGGAGATAAATGAGGGTGTTTTTGGGTAGGGGAAGGTAAGCATGAAAGTGAATTACTCGTGAGGGCGTAAATGACCCGGCTTATGGTCGAGCCCTGAACGCCTGGGGTGGAAAGACGTTCAGGGCCTTATTTGCTTCGGCTTTTTAAAGTCGAATATCTTTGTGTTCTCTACAAGGGCTGTCTTTAGACGCCTGCGACGGACTTGATCCAGTCGCGGTAAGCGGCAGTGTCTACTGCTTTAGAGTCCGAGTAAGGGTCGGCCCAAATGCCGTGAGAGCCAATGACGTTTACTCCGACGAGTTCACCTTTGTCGTTAACCATCGGGCCGCCAGAGTCGCCGTGGTTGGAGGCACCGGTGATGCCTTTAACTTCGATTACTTGACCGGCGCTGATGTGATCTTGCAGGCCTTTGACCTCGACGACAGCCTTGTGGAGCCAGTTCACTTCAGCGTCCTGGAAGCCTTTGCCAAACCCGTATAGGTCTAGTCGTTGTCCTGGGCGGGGGGAGGGGCCGTTGCTTACCTTCATGTGCGCAGACTTGTGTGGGGTAGCTAGGTGGAGAAGCACGATGTCGGCGTTTTTGTGTTTAACGAACCGGTCGACTTTTTCTGCTGGGCCGGGGTTCTTTTTGTCGTTTGAGTGGTAGACCTTCAATACATCGCTTGATACGTCTGGAGATGTGTGGCTTTCACCTTCTACGCAGTGTGCTGCGGAAAGAATCCACTCGTCAGTCAATGCGGTCCCGGTGCATCGATGCGGAGTTCCGTCTTCTTTGTCGAAGATGTGGATTTGAACCAGTGCTGGATGGTTTGCCTTCTCTCCCTTTGTGATTGCTCCTGCAGGCGTCGCAAATAGGGCGGCAGGGGCGAGCGCGGTCACGCATGTGACCGCAAGAGCGGTGAGTCGTTTCATGTGCTCCCCTTTCCTTAATGAGAGTCATTATCATATCACCGTAAGTATGAGATCATTCCTGATGAAAATGCGTGTGTCACAACGCATTACAGGAAATTCGAGGCAGGGAAGGTGGCTTTAATAAGAGGCTAGGAAGCCGGTAGAGAGAGGTCCCGGCATGCCATCTAAAAATGAACAGACTCAAAATTTCTGTTCGTTATTGAGGTCACAGCAAAGATCAACCAGCAGTTATTCGGCACGGCGGAATCACTGTGCTTTCGCGATACGCCTAAAAAGGCGTATGCAGCTACCTGCAGATCAGCACGCCATCCCAACAGCGTTGCTTACGGATGAGCAATCACTCTTCAAGCGATTAGAACGATGCCCAAGAAGGGCGAGAAACTCCGCTGTAGCTCGATCAATACGGTCGCTGACACTGGGGAGGAGTTGCCCCTGAGGACTCCTGTCCTCCGGAGCAACCATGACCCCAGTTGGGGTAACGAGCATGCGCAACGCAGCTAAATACGGACGTAAAGCCATGTCGAGAATGAGTGCATCACGGCCAGAGCCGCCAGATGCAGCCATCAGAGTGGGGATGCCAGCAAGAAGCCCACGAGGAAGCTGATCGAAAAAAGCTTTGAAAAGAGCACTATATGAGGCGTGATGCACAGGAGTGACCACCACAATCCCCTCCGCCGAGCCAAGGTCATCCCGAATTGCTTCCAGTTCCGCAGACAAATCACAAGTCACCAGACCAGCGGCGATTGCGGTGCCCCATGTACTCAGAGCCAGATGCGACGTTACGGTGCACCCAGCTTTGCTATCCAAGGACGCAGTTATCTCAGTCGCGAGATTCTCGGTAGCTGACTGGGGCTTGTGGCCAGCACTAACAACAATGATTTTGTTCATTGGTGCGCTCCTTGCAGGTCGCCGTGACGGGTACGTGCAGAGTGCGACTCTTCGTGACGTTCGCGGGGAGTGCGCAGCAGCCAGCGGGCAAGCACATCAACGCAATAGCCAAGAGTGCCAATCACAACAAGAAGGGCTCCGAGCCGGTCATAGGCGAGCTGATCTTTGCTATTGAGGATTTGGTAACCAAGCCCGCTAGTGACTCCGAACATCTCAGCGGGGACCAGTACAACCCAAGCGATACCGATTGCGCTTCGGATCCCGCCAAGCACACGAGGACGAATCGAAGGCCACACAACGCGGTGCCCAACCTGAACCTTGGTGGCCCCGAAAGCTCGGGCAACAACCAGGAGCCGGGAGTCAATATGGCTGATTCCCTCACTGGTGGCCATGGCAATCGGCCATAAGGCGGTAGCAGCCACCAATGCGATCACGGGAGCATTTCCAACGCCTAAAACACCGATCGCCAGTGGCGCCCACGATAGGGGAGAGACCATCCGAAGAAACAACAAGATGGGGCGAGTAGCAGCATCAACAGCGGCGTTTAGGCCAATGATGATTCCCAGACCAGTTCCTAGCCCGATCGCGATAAATAAACCTGTAACCAGTCGAAACATGCTGGCACTGGCATCAGTGAATAACGTGCCTGAGCGAGTAAGTTCATTGAGTCCACTGAGCGTGGCCGTGGGCGTCAGATCGCTGATTAAGGGCACCTCGGGTAAGAGCACAACAGTCACAAACCACCAGATAGCTGTGGCGGTGGCGATCCCCAAGAGCGGCAAAAGAGCAGGATGTATCGGGCTAAGACGAGAAGAGGTTTTTCTCATGGGGCGACCTCCTTGGTGGAGGTTGGAATAGGACGGGCGAGTCGACGTAGTTCGGCCTCAACAAAACGCGGTTCAACAAGTTTTTCGTGGACGTGATCGAGGTTGTTGAGAAAAGTTGTGTCGCCGTCAATGCGCGTGCTGCGCAGTAGTTCGCTCAGGCGTGCGGTGTAACTGGGGCGAGGGTAAGCCGTGAAGCCGATACGTTCACCGTGCCAGTGCGCGTGCTGGGTGATGATCGCATCAGATGTTGATCGGGTCAGAGCCTGCGTGATCGTCGCACCAGGCTGAGGTAAGTACGCCCCGTGAGTGAGATGCGTTGCAGCGGCGGGAAGGTCGGCGGTGATGCTGTCTTGAGCTTGCATCACGGCGCGGACGATGGAAGCAGCTGCTCGCGGATGATTGCTCAGGAGTTCCTCGCGAACCACGATGGCGCAGCAAGCATGGTTTTGCCACAGGTCACCCAGGTAGCGCAGGGTGTGCCCAACACCGGTGGTTGCTGCGATGGTGGGGAAAGGTTCGGCAACAACAAACCCCGAAATTTTTTTCGCCGCCAGCGCGGAGACCATCTCTGCTGGTGGCATTACAACGAGGTGAACATTCCCAGCGTTTGTGCCCGGCAGTGCTGCCGAAAGCCCAACCTGTTGGAGGAGCTGTTGCAAAAGCACATTGTGAATTGACCACCATTGCGGCACAGCGAGAGTGTGTCCAGCCAGTTCACGTACATCAGTGATGTCGGGGCGGACGGTTAAGGCACTACCGTGAGTGTGCCCCCAAGCAACAACCCGAATAGGCGCTTGACGGGCGAATTTCATCTGAAGCGCTAACGGCATGAGCAGGTGAACAACATCAACTTTGCCCAGAAGTAATGCTTGAGCGAGCGATTCCCATGTGCGGAACATGACGGGGCGATCAGAAGGTGTGCCTGCGGCAGCGAAGTAACCATGTGCGTGTCCGATCAGCAAAGCAGCGGCATCAGTGATCGGTAAGTACCCGATTCGTAGCGGGCGCCCGAGATGATTGGTGTGCGCGGTGTGAGCGACTGAGCTGTTCAGCGCAGCTCGGCCCCCATTAAGGGTAAGCACACTGATAAGGCCGGCAGCTGCTGCCCTGCCTCCTAGCGTGAGTAACTTTCGGCGGGAAAAAGTCTCAGACATAGGCAGTGGTTGCCTCGGCAGGTCGGTAGGCCGCCAGCACTTCTTCACGCATGTGAGCACGCTCGGAGGTTTCCTGCGGCAAGGTCCACGCATGACTGACACGACCGTGTTGCCCGGCGCCACCAAGCAGAATTACCCGGTCAGTCAAAGCAAACGCCTCATCGACATCGTGTGTAACTAGGACACATGTCGCTGCGATGCGGTGGCACTCAACTCGCAGAAACTCCTGAATCTCGCTGCGAGTCAGAGGATCCAACGCTGACAGCGGCTCATCGAGCAGCAGCAACTCAGGTTCTACAGCCAGCGCTCTGGCCAAAGAGACGCGTTGGGCCTGACCACCAGAAATGCGATCTGGGTAAGAATCGGCGACAGCAGCCAGGCCGAGCCGGGTAAGAAGATCAGCAACACGCTGAGAGCTCACCCGACGATGGTGCGGGGCGAACAATGCTCCGCAAGCCACATTCTCAGCAACAGTCAGCCATGGAAACAGGCCAGCATCTTGCAGCGCGACTGCGCAGCGAGGTGCGCCCCCAGAGCTGCCCCGCAGCGTGACGGTGCCACTGTCAGGGCGCAGTGTGCCATCGAGAATGCGCAGCAAGGTGGATTTTCCTGCCCCGCTAGGCCCTAGCAGAGCAAGAGATTCACCGCGTTGTACCTGAAGATCAACATGTTGCAGAACTGGCTGCCCGCCTCTGCTTAGCTGGACATTGACGAGATCAGCGAGGAAATCTCCCACCGCAATTGACCTTCCGATGGGGACTGGACGGGAAAGAATGAGGCCTCACGCAGGCGTCTAGCTGGGCCGCTGGTAGCGATGTATCCAGCTCCTCCGGCAGTAGAGCTCTCCACGTGAGCGGCATGTGCGGCCGTAAGGGCGGCATCAAGGCGTAGTTGCAGCAGATCTATAGGGGCGATGCGTTCGGGGGTGGCCGACATGTGCTTCCAGCTATTGGTGAGCGTCTCTAGATGACTGTGAAGGTTTTCGACAGTTGTCTGCAGCGGATGGCTAGGGGTATGACCTGTGTTCGCGCTGGCTTCAGCCAGGCAGCGTTGAGCTAGCCCTAGCGCCAGCGCGCTTTGATGCAGCAAGAATGAGGGCCGGAATGCTTTGGCGAACGAAGTGAAATTTGTGCAGAGCACGTGCGTGGCGGGGATGTGTACATCCTCCAGCAACAGCATTCCTGAGGTGGTGGCTTCCAAAGCCAGGAGCCCGCTGATGTGACGCACGGTCAGGCCAGAAGTTTCGTAATCCAGGAAAGCCACGACCTGCTCAGGTGAACGATTCGGCGCGTTCTTGTCGTGTATTTCAACAGGTAGCACGATCACTGATCCGGCAATGAGGTTACTGGCCCAGGTGATTCGCCCTGAGGCAGTAATACTGCCGTCACGGTTGCGACGCCCTTGGACAGGTAACGGTTCTAGTCCGGCAAGTGCTTTCATGCCTGCAGCCATTGCGGTCACGCCAGTGCGGTGCCCACAGCGCAGTTCGGTGAATATTTCTTCGGCCAACGGTGAGCGCTGGCCGCGGGCAAAGAAATCAAGCACCATCCGGTGTGCCCAGGTGGTGAATGCTGTGGTCATGCATTCGTAGGCGAGATCAGCCAGTACTTGTGTGCTGTCTTGAATGTTTACCGCGGTGGTGCCGTTGGCTAGGGGAGTCAGAGTGGGTTCGAAGATGCCGCTGCGCAGGATTTCATGCATAGCGGTGCGGGGGTCAACGCGGTGAGCATCGACGTCGGTGGCTTGGGCTGCCACGGTGGTCAACGCCGTTGCGTAGCGTTCGTGGTTGATCAGGTGCGGGTTTACCCCGGTGGAGCGGCCGAGTGTGGGCGTTGCGGTGTTCATGAGGGGCTGGTCCCGGTGGAGAGGGCGAAAAGGCGGTCGATGGGGGTGCTGACTGCTTCTCGGGCACGTTTGACGGCGCTTTCGTCAGGGGCGTTGTAGAAGCAGAGGCATTTGGCCATGTCTTCGCGGACGTAGGTGCGCAGGAATGTGGTTTCGGGGACGTTGGCGTAGAGCGGGGTTTTGCGTTTTTTGTTTGCCAGGTAGGTGTCCATGTCGAGTTCTTCGGGTAGATCCCATTCGACGAGGTAGCCAGCGGAGGGGCGTTGGGCTTTGAGGTCTTCGAGGTCGGCGCCTACGAGGCGCACGGGGGTGGGCGCGCTGACTTCGCTGGTGTTGGGGAATGGTTGTTGGGTGAAGGCGGTGGCGAATGCGTCTGGGTCGGGGGCTTGCACGACGATGAAGATGCGTGATCCGGTGCGGGTTACTTCGGATTCGATGATTTCCGCTCCGACGGTGGCGGCTCGTTCAGCGACGGCGTCGATGAGGGCAAGAGCTGCGTCGGCGTTGGGGGTGGTGGGGGTGAGTTCGACGAGGGTGAGGTTGGGCGTGTTCATGTGTTGCTCCTGCGTGGGGTGAATGTGGTTGTGAAACATAACATGTCAGCGTCGCTGCGTTATGGGAACCATAATGCAGCGACGCTGACATGTGTACTGTTTTCGTTAGTTGAATATTCACATTAAGTCGGTTTAGCTAGCTTCTAGCCCAAAAGTTGGGCATCCAGCCTGCTTTCACCAGGAGCATCCTCAAGAAAGGCCATTCATGAGCTTGCCTGATTCTCTTCGCGCCACCGCACTTCTTCTTGCCCGCCTCCTCCTTGGTGTAGTGCTTATTGCGCACGGCTGGCAGAAGTTTTTCCTCGATGGCATTTCTGCCACCGCTGCCGCCTTCACCCGCATGGGTGCTCCCATGCCCTACCTCAGTGCTACCGCTGCCGCCACTATCGAGTTGATAGGGGGAGTTCTCATCGTTCTAGGAGCTGCAACCGTGCTCACAGCTCTTGTTGTCGCTGCGAACATGTTCGGCGCATTCGTGATTGCTCATATGGGGCACGGGATTTTCATTAAAAATGGCGGCTGGGAACTGGTGGGCATGATCGGTGCAGTAGCGATCACTCTCGCTGTGACCGGCGCAGGACGATTCAGCGCCGATGAGCTCCTGCACAACATCCGGCGCCATCGTGACAGCGAGCAGCCATCACATCGCTGAAGGCTGCTGCCCATTCTCGCTGACCATCGGCAGATTGGAGGCATGCCAGGCCAACGTCCCACCAGCCACATTGACCGCATCAAAACCAAAGCCACGCAAAAACTCCACCGCCCGAGCGGAACGGCCACCCGAACGGCACACCACAAACAGCTGATCGCTCTGAGGAAGCTCGTTCAACCGTCCGGGCAGCTCACTTAAAGGCACATGGCGGGCCCCCGCTGCGTGCCCCGCCACCCACTCTTCAGGCTCACGCACATCAACAACCACAGCACCAGCAGGCACCTCGCCGGGCCCAACCTCGGGCACATCACTGAACGTCATAGTCACCAGTGTCCAAGCAACCTGCTATCACAGCAACGCAGCATTTACCTCACAAGAGCCACTACTGGGCAGCCCCCGGGGTGCCATCCTGCTTATCTTCATCCTGCCGGGTATGAATCACCCGAGGAGCCACAGCAGACCGCGAGGACTCAATCCCTAACGCTGCACGCATCTGCGGACCCAATCCATACCCATCGGGAGCGCGCACCACCGGGACAGGACGATGAACGCGTGGTGAAAACCCTTCAACAGACAGCGGTAAACCGTGCGACAGTACCTGCTCAGCCGGGGTCAACTCACGGATACCGATCGCCCGAACCACATCTGCTCGATCACGAGCAAAATCACCGTAAATACGAGGATCGTGCTGGCCGTCATCACCCACAAGAACCCACCGGATATGCGGAAACTCCGTAGCCAACCGGTGCAGGTTCCGGCGCTTATGATCCTGCCCCGACCTGAACCAGCCCGTGTTCGTTGGGCCCCAATCAGTCAGCAACAAGGGCCCCGCCGGATAGCCATGACGATCCAAAAACCGCGTCAACGTATCAGCCGTGTTCCACGCACCTGTCGATAAGTAAAAAATCGGTGCCCCCGGGAACTCTGCCAGCAAATTTCGATACATCGGCGCCATGCCAGGCACGATCCGGCGCGCCTGCTCCTTGAGAACAAAGGTGTTCCACGCAGCGATCAACGGACGCGGCAACGACGTTGAAATAACGGTGTCATCAATATCGCTAACAATGCCGAATCGTACGTCCGGAGAAATGATGTTCACTCGCGCCACGTCATACAAGCCATTCTCTGGCTGGATCTTCGCCTCGTGCCATCCTGGCTCCAGGCCATGGTCAGTAATGATCAGATCGACGTAACCGTTCTGATCCGTTGTCGTCGAATAATCCTGCCCATTCAACGTCACAGTTACTGGAGCATGAGCAAGCTGCGCGGTGATAAAGGCACGCCAGCCACGCATCTGATCTGTCAACGGTGACCGAATCCAATCACCTACATCTGGACGAGCCTGCCCTTGCTCTACCTCGCCGCGCGTCAACACCACGCGTCCCATCACACGCACAAAATCCACCGACCCATAGCCGGTGTGCGCCAATGCGCGGCCCTTCCAGCCATGTCTACGCAAAGTGCGCGTGATTGCTGAATTCACCCGTGTTTCGATGCGGGCCGCTGCGTGAGGTCGAGCCATAGAAAAGACGGTAGGCGATCTGTCGCCAGCAAGGCAGGCCACACCACGACAATCCTGCCCACCTCACACAAAGCAATTCATCATCAAACCCCGCCCACCATGTAAACCCCTCCAGATACATCCGGCTAACTCTTCACGGTGACGAATCCTTCTCATCTTCAACAACACACATCAAACTCACCCTAAAGTGTGGCCTGACCTGCGGAAACAAAGTTCATTAAAAACTTCAAGCTCCGTGAGCCATGCCGATAAAAAGCAGGTCAGGTCCAACCACGGCAGGGGCAACCGCCCCCACGACCCATGGATGTGATGAACACGATCCCCGGAAGGACCCGGGAAAGAGAGGGCACGGATGCCTAACAACACCGTCACCATCACCGGCGTGTCACCAAAACGGAGGGCGAAATGAACTGCCCCCACCGCGCACACGCCCGCCCCACACGTCCGCACGCCGCACGCCCCGTCACCCGCCGTGCTAGCCGTGGCCTGCGCCCCACTCGCCATGCACTACCCCGCCGCCACGACAACCCAGGCCGCGGAGCAGGCATCGGATGCCGTCACAGCCACGGACTAGATATCGTCTGGTCCGCCCGCCACGGAGTCACTTCTGAAGAAACCACCGGTAGCCCCGAACTGCATCCCGTCCTCGAACCAGTTCTAGAACCCATCCCCACGCCCTACCAAGGCACAGTAACCGACACTCATGCACTCACCACCCCAGCAAGGAACACCGAACCAGCAGTAGTGGTCCGCCTCGCAATGCTCTGGGCAACCCTGGCTCTGGGAGCCATCCTCCTGCTAGGTATCATCTTCGCCCTCGCCACCGCACTGGGACTGAACCCCATCATCGCCACCGCATGCCTTGGAGCCTGCGCGCTCGGAGCAGCCTGCAACACCTGTCAAGACGCAGTCTGCAGTATCAACCAGCACAGCTAACCCCGGTACGCGCCTGACCTAAGGCCCCAGCCATCACCATGTGGCTGGGGCCTTTTCATGCGCTCAGGCGAATCAACTAACACCACCGTCCAAGACTCTCCACGCAGTTAATGTCGACAAGATAAACGCACGAAAACAATTGAAAAACAACCTGAACTGGGAATTTAACGGTCGACCGTCCAAAATCAAAAATGCTGTATAGACGAACGTCCAGTACAGTTGTGACTACACCGCACCAAGCACACAGCGGCGGCCCCCTTCCTCAGGCCGCCCGCCCTTGGGGGGTCGTGAACACCACACGACCAGGGCACAGCTGCTGCGGTTCAGGCAGGGGGATCTGCTTGAAAGTCGGGGGCCGCTGGGGAGCGGCCCCTGACACCAGGCATCGAATCAGGGGAAACCGTCATGGACACCGCACACATCATCATGGCCGCAGCCGCCGCACTCACCGGCACCGCAACCGCCATCACAGCACGCACCCACGGCCACCAACGCCTTGTTATCACCATCGCCTGTGCCGCCCTGGTTATCGGCCACCTCGTCTGCCTCCTCGAAGGTGCGCCCACCTGGTACTCCACCACCTTGACCATCATCACCATCGCCGCCCCCATCTGGGCCCTCACCGCCACGGTGATACGACACATCACCGGCAACCGAAGCCACACCACCGGCACCATCAGCCGACCGCACACCCAGACCCTCTACCCACGCCACACCGGCATCGTTGAAGCCGAAATCGTTGACGACGGACTAGCAACCGTCCATTCAATCATCCGCGACACCCCCACCCAAAGCATCGACCGCCAACACCTCCTCGACGCAGGCCCTGTCAACGCCGCCCTAACCACAGGAAACACCTACGTCGCCGCCGACATCACCACCTACACCTCCCGACGCCGCACCACCAACCAACGCACCCGCCCCCTACGCCCAGCCAGCCCTCACCGCGAAAACCGCGCCCGCCAAATCCGCGCCGCCTACGCCCAAGAAGGATTCACCCGCTCCACCCACGACTACCGCGCCTAAACCCCACCGCACCAAACCCAACGCCACTGGCTACCAACCTGTGCCACGCTTAGACAGTGGATGCTCACCGCCTCGAAACCGACGCCGTACTAGAGCTGCTCAAACACGTCGCGACCGAATACATCACCCCCCGATTCCGAAAACTCGGGGACGACGAAGTCATGGAAAAAAAACCAGGAGACCTCGTCACCATCGCTGACCGCGAAGCCGAAAAAGCCGTCACCGACTGGCTACACAGCCACGACCCTGAAGCACTCGTCGTCGGCGAAGAAGCCACCGCAGCTGACCCCACCCTCCTCAACAAACTGGCCCACGCTCCCCGCGCCTGGATCATCGACCCAGTCGATGGCACCAAAAACTTCGTCAACGGTCGCAAAGAACACGCAGTCATGCTCGCTGAACTCGCCCACGGAGAAACCGTCCGCGGCTGGATTTGGCAACCCGAACTCGGCCACGCCTACGTCGCCGAAAAAGGCGCCGGCCTCTATCTCGACAACACCCGACTAAACCCCACCCCACGCAGCAACAACCCCGCCGAACTGCGCGTCCTGACCTCCAATCCCGCCAAAGAAGGCCCCTCTGGCGACCTCACCCTCTACTCCTCCGCCTGGTGCTGCGGTGTCGACTACCCCTGGCTTGCTGAAGGAACTGCCGACGCCATCGTCTACTGGTCCGACAAACCCTGGGACCATGCCCCGGGCAGTCTCTTCATCCGCGAACTCGGTGGCGTCATCCGCTATGCAGACGGCACCGAATACCACGCAGGACGCCGGCACACCGGCCGACTCATCCCCGCCGCCACCGCCCAAATCTGGGAAATCATCACCACCGAAGGCGCTGCACTCTTCCAGTAACACACCACCTCACGGTCGACACCACCAGCGATGTCGACCGTGAGATGCAGCCCAAGCCGCCAAAACAGGTATGCCGCGGGTACTTTCAAAACATGCCGAACATCGACCCTGCACAACTGCCAACCGGTGTGACCCTCACCCAGGGACAAAGCGGACTACCCGTCCTGCGCATCGACACCCCCGCAGCAACCGGCGAGATCTACCTCTACGGCGCACACATCACCGCATGGACCCCCGCCGGCGCCGAACCCGTCCTATGGATGAGCCAACACTCCACCTTTGAACCCGGCACCGCTATCCGCGGCGGCATCCCCATCTGCGCACCCTGGTTCGGCCCCGGCAAACGCAACGACAAAAAACCCGCCCACGGATGGTTCCGCACCAACACCTGGGAACTCAGCGCTGCCACCACCGACAACAACGGTGCACCCACCCTCACCTTCACCATCGACGCAGCCAACGCCACCCTCCCCGAAGGAACCCCGACCGGCATCCGCGGCGAATACACCGTCACCTTCGGTCAAACTCTCGACCTCGCACTCACCATCACCAGCGACGAAGACTACGAACTCGAAGAAGCCCTCCACGCCTACATCGCCGTATCCGACGTCACCACCATCAGCGTCGAAGGCCTCGACGGCACCCGTTACGCCGACAAAGCCCCCGGCGGACGCGCCGTCAACGCCCAGTCCGGCCCCCTAAGACTCACTCGCGAAACCGACCGCGTCTACGCCCACGACAGCACCGCCGAAATCATCGACCCCGGCAACAACCGCGCCATCACCCTCACCAAAAGCGGCTCAGCCAGCACCGTCATCTGGAACCCCTGGCAGACCAAAGCCGCAGCACTGCCCGACTTCGGCGACGACGAATGGACACACATGGTCTGCTTCGAAACCGCCAACGCACTCGCCAAAGCCGTGCAACTCCCCGCAGGAGGCTCCCACACCATGCGCGCCACCTACGGCCTACGCACACTCTGATCCCAACACAGCCCACCAACCACCCGGACACGCCCCACCTATGTGGCCCCCGCGTGTCCGGGTAGGTTCACACCGTGCCCTATCAACAGCCCTCGCTCCTCTTCATGATCCTCAGCACAGCCGCACTCGCCTTGGGTGTACTTGCCTACGGCATCGGCGGTGCTCAACTATCCACCGGATCCAAAGATGAGGGCAGCCCTCTGGCCTCTAAAACCTGGTGGATCGGCACCTGCTGCCAAGGCCTCGGCTTCGTCTTCACCCTCGCCGCCCGCCAAACCCTGCCCCTGCTCATCGTGCAGGCATGCATCGTCGGGGGCCTAGCCGTTACCGCAATCATCGAACACGCCAGCGGCCGCCGTCGCATCGCGCCACTGGGATGGGCATCCATCGGCGCCGTCGTTCTGGGCATCACCATCCTTGCCGCCACCACCGTGCCTGGCACCGTTCCTCCCACCGGCATCGAGGACCTAGCTGTCGTTGCCGCCGTGGTCGCGATCTGCCTCATCGCGTTCTTTCTCCCCCTGCCGCCCTCAGTATCTGGCGTCTTTGGGGGCACCGGATTTGCCATCAGCGCCATCGCAGCTCGGCTCATCGTTGCCGACCACTCCCTCAACCTCATCCAGCCTTGGACCTGGCCCTGGACCACATGGGCCGCCGGAATCTTACTCATGGGTGGTCTGGTTCTTGGCCAAATGCATCTCACTCGCGGCCTTGCCCAAGCTGACGGAGTCACCGTCTTGTCCACCAACTACCTCATGAGCACCCTTGTACCTGCGGCATACGGCCTCATCATGCTCAACGAACTACCCCGCGCCGGTACCTACTGGCTTGTCCCTATTGGTTTGGTTACCGCCCTGTTGGGTGCCTACCTACTCATCCGCAAAGAAACCCCAGGAATTCCCGAAGAGCTCACCCCCTGATAACGCCACGCAATCAGCTGAACCCTGTTGTCGGCAACCGCGATTGTCGCTTCGCATACACCTTCCTAGCCTGAGAGGACGACCGGGGTCCGTCGACGCACCGGCGCCAACCGCCCTCGGAGGTGAACGCGATGAGCGCAGTGACCGCTTCGATCCTTATCGGATCCACCCCCCGGATGAACAACGGCATCAATCCCCGCTGGATCGCCCTTCTACACGAAGGCCAGAGCTACGCCTGGCAACTGCTGCACCTGCAGCTCACCCCCAGTGAAGTATTCGACTCAGCACCAGATGCCCCACCTGGCGTCCTGTGGCAAGCCTCCGCAGCCGAGGACCTCGCTGGTGAACTCGCAGCCATGCTGCACCTCTACGCCACCCGAACCCCCGAAGTTGTCCACCTCGCCAAAAGTATCCGCAAACTCCAAAAACGCCGTGTCAACCTCGCCCGCCTTGAAGGCGCCGAAAAAGCTGACTTCGAAAACATCTTGCGCATTTCCAAAGAACGCGGCCGAGAACTGCGACTAGCTGCACACATCTACCCTGGCAGCCGACTCACCGACGAACACCTCCTGTCCATGCCCGACTGGGAACTAGAAGTCGGCTACTCGGCCTTCAGCCGCGATTGGGTTCACGCTGGGGGAGGGCGACTCATCATCCGCGAACACGCAGGAACCAGCGAATCAGCCCCCGGAGACCCTGACGACGATGAGGGTGAGTTTGCCGGCGTACGAGAAACCTTCATCGCCCCCACAAACGAATTCGACCCGCACGAACACTTAGAGCAAGTGTTCCGTCACGCAGACATGACGATTGCTGACACACCCCCACCACAACCAAAGCCAGCTCCTGCCCCACCCACTGTTGACCAGACAACACCAACAGCATCACTAGATCTTGATGCCATCGCCGCCGCGCGTGCCCGAGCCCGAGCCCGCATCACCGAGGAAACCGGAAAAAACAGCTCACAGGGTGAATCCTCCGCGCCCATAGAAACCCCAGTAGCCAGCCAAAGCAGCGCCCAAAACACAGCCTCAGTGACCGAGCATGTGACCTACGCAGCTACCCCAGAAGTCCCACGGAAACACCAACACGCAGCTTTCCCCGTCACCGGCGAAGAAGCAGTTTCCCCCTGGTCTGATCGAGCCGACGGCTCAAGTGCAGCCTCCCGCGCCACAGTCATCGTGGACGTCGATGCCTGGTTCGACCGCGAAGACGAAAACTGTGACGCACAAACCCGACGCCGCTCACTCATCGAAAAACTACTGCAACGCAACTAACAGCAGAAAGAACCTCTATCTGCCGGAGAACACGCAATCCACCGGAAAATCAGTTCGGGTTGATAGCTGAAGGATCAATCTCCTGAGGTATCGCGTGAAACAACCGGATCAAATCAATCTCACGGCTCAAAAGCCGACGCGCACGAATAAGACGTTGCTCAGTTGACTCTGCTTCGAGCAGGGAAATCTTCTCGTCAAGACTGAGAACGGTGTGATCAATAACACCGTAAGACAATCGGCGTGCGCTATCGACATCACGGCGACTACGCGGCTCAAAGTTCGTCGGAGCATCTTGGCCAAGCATCGTCGAATAGTTGTACAGGCGGGAGCGCACCTGACGAGCCAATGAGGGCAGCGCTGCCTCATCCCCATCCGGCTCGGACAGCCACGTCACTTCGGCAACGACGTATGGAAGAGGTTCATCCAAAATTTTGTCGACACGAAAGCGATCCTTGCCACGAACGTCGAGGTGAAGGCGGCCAGACCCAATGTTGTCGACATTCTGCAAAACAGCACTACAACCAGTGACAGTAGCGCGAATACGGGCACGCTCATCCGGGTCACGGCCATGACGCAAGGCCACCACTCCGAATTCAGGTCCTTCTGGACTACGGACAACGTCACGAATCAGTTGCAGATGCCGATGCTCGTGGATTTGTAGGGGCAGGGCAGCTCCCGGCGCGAGGACGGTGTTGAGGGGGAAGAGTGGGAGCCGGGCCATATAAGAATTATTGCGCGAATGCGTAGCAGGCAGTGTCCGGGTAGGTTCGGTGCATGGGACTCGTTACCTCTCAAGTCGTGGATTTCCCTCTGTCGCAAGTTTTTTCATGGCACATGCGGCCCGGTGCGTTCCTGCGGCTATCACCGCCATTCGCCCCGATACAGCCACACCAAGAAGCGCAATCACTTGCAGACGGAACAGCACTACTACGTTTCGGTAGCCCCTGGGGGCCAACCTGGGTTGCACAACATCAATCCCAGGACTACCGGCCACCACACCGCTTCGTCGATGTCGGAACCATCCCAGCCCTGGGCAGCCTAGGAGAACGTTTCTTCCACTGGAGACACCAACACGACTTCACCGAAGTCGGCGAGGGAACCCGCATCACCGATTCAGTGCTCTCCAACGTTCCCGGCGCGATGTTGCGATCCATGTTCGCGTTCCGACACGCTGTCCTGGAAAAAGACCTCACCACTCACCGCACGATGCGCCAACTCCACCCCGAACCCATGACAGTGGCAATCACCGGCGCATCAGGCCTAGTCGGACGACAGCTCTCTGCACTGCTGACCACAGGCGGACACCGAGTAATCCACCTCGTCAGAAGAAAAGCAGACCAATCCACCTTCGTTACCGACAACGACGGCAACCTCATCCGCAGCGAACGTTTCTGGGACACAAACAACCCCGCTCCAGACCTCCTCGAGGGCGTAGACGCAGTAGTCCACCTCGCTGGAGCATCCATTGCTGGCCGCTTCAATGAACAACACAAAAAAACAATCTGGTCCTCCCGTATTGGCCCGACAGCAGCTCTGGCCCACCTCGCCGGTACAAAACCCTTCATATGTGCCTCTGCAGTAGGTATCTACGGGCATGATCGCCCCGAACCCGTCGACGAAACCTCCTGTCGAGGTCAAGGATTCCTCGCCGACGTAGTCCAGGCTTGGGAAGCTGACGCCCACACCGCAGCAGGGCGAGTCGTCAACATACGCACCGGAATCGTTCAATCCAGCCAGGGCGGTGTCCTAGGCTTACAGCGGCCTCTCTACCAGGCCGGACTTGGCGGCCCTCTTGGAGGAGGTCAGCAATGGCTCCCCTGGATCGCTCTCGATGACCTTATCGACATCTACTACCGCGCCCTCGTCGACGACCGCCTCCACGGCCCCGTCAATGCCGTCGCGCCCAACCCCGTTAAACAAAAAGACTGGGCAGCCACCATCGGAAAAGTACTTCATCGCCCAGCCTTCCTCCCCACCCCGGGTCAAGCGCCTACGCTCCTACTCGGCAGTCAAGGAACCCGCGAACTTGCCCTTGCCAGCCAACACGTCTTGCCCGGTGTGCTTGCCAAAATCGGTCACGAATTCCGCTACCTCCAGCTCACCGCAGCGCTTAAGCATGAACTAGGACGAGAAAAACTTCTGACCTGAGACCACCGAGGAGAATCACCCCAGCAAGAGCCGCCCCAAGTCACGAACGGTGCGCTCACGATTCGGTACGCGTTCATAAGGGTCAGACTCCTTAGCCGACCCAACCGGTTGAATCATCACCTCATCGACCTCGAACTGCTGCGCCAACGCCGTAATCGATTCAGCAACTTCCTCAGCTGTGCCCACATGCCACGAACCCATCAGCTCATCAAACTGATCATCAGGTACCCGTGGTGTGGCCAGCATGCTCTCTTCCAACGTGAAGATCGGCAATCGAGGAGCGCCAGTACGAATCGCAGCAATGTTGTGCTGCTGGGCCCTGGCATACATCAACGCCTCCTCTTTGGTGTCACCCACCACCGCATTCACCGTCAATAGCGAACGTGGCTCCTCTTCACCGGCATAATTCTCCCGATATAGAGCCAGCGCCTCAGCCGTCCCCACTCCGGAAAAGTGATGCGCGAACACATACGGCAGCCCAAACCTCGCCGCCAACCGCGCTGAATAATCCGAAGAGCCCAAAAGCCACACAGGAGATTCCGAAACGGCGTTCGGCGTAGCCGAGACGTGAAAAGGCCGGCCCCCGATCTGGATACCCGCCCCATCCGGGCACATGAATGCCACCACCTGCTGCACAAACTCTGGGAACCGTGCCACTGGGTCCCCCTCAGGGCCAACAGCGCCTCCAGAACGCAAAGCCCACTGCGTCACTGGGTCGGTGCCTGGTGCCCGGCCAATTCCCAAATCAATTCGACCAGGGAACGCTGCTTCTAAAAACGCGAACTGTTCTGCAATGACCAATGGCGCATGGTTGGGCAACATCACGCCCCCTGAACCCACCCGAATACGCTTCGTTGCCGATGCCAGCAGCGCAATCATGATCGCCGGTGACGTTGAAGCGACAGCTTCGATGTTGTGGTGTTCAGCAACCCAGTAGCGCGTGAACCCAGCTTCATCAGCCACCTTTGCCAATGCCAGGGAAGCCTCGATTGCCTGGCCACTTGTTTGTCCACTGCGAACCGGTACCAGATCGAGTACCGACAATTTCGGCGTGTCCGTCATCCCTGGGTGCCTATCTGCTTTACGGGCGGTTCCCACTTCATGAGCGCCCCCGTATATAGGAGTGTTGTGTACCTCACGGTCTCACACCTGGAACTGTCTGCGTGGGGCTGTGCTCAGGTGTGCAACGCGACGCTCCAAAGCGCCTTAGAACTTTGACAATGATTCCCAATAAAAATGATTATTGGACCATGACCACTAAGAACCCTTATTTATCCGCTCGCACGGTTCTCTCGGTAGCTGCTGCCAGCGCTCTTGCTTTTACTGCCGCATGTGGCGGTAGCCAAAACGCTCAAACAAGCAACGCGGACAATGGCGCAACCGAAGTGGTCGCATCCTTCTACCCCCTCGCCCATGCCGTAGAAAAAGTCGGCGGCAAACATGTCAAGGTCACCAACCTCACAGGAAATGGCCAAGACCCCCACCACGTGGAGCTCACCCCCCAGCAAGTTGGCAGTGTGAGCAACGCTGGCCTAGTCGTCTACGAAAAAGGCATGCAACCCTCCGCCGACAGCGCCATCGAATCCGCCGGCGCCAAACAGGTACTCGACCTGTCTAAACTCGCCGCACTTCCCTCGAGCGGAGCTGAAGAAGACGACCATGATGGTCATGACCATGACGGTCACGACCACGGTAAAGAATCACCCAGCGCCACAAAAACTGACGCACATGACGACCACGACGGGCACGATCACGAAGGCCACGATCACGGCCCCAACGATCCTCACTTCTGGCTCGACCCTGTCCTCTACAGCCAAGCCGTTGATCAGATCGCCGCGAAACTCAGCGAGATCGATCCCACCAACAAACAGGCCTACAGCGACAACGCCACCGCCTACAAAAAAGAACTCAGTGACCTGGATAACGAGTACAAGCAAGGTCTGAGCAAATGCACCGTCAAAGACATCGTTACCGGCCACACCTCTTTCGCTTACTTGGCTAAGCGCTACGGACTTAACCAGGTTGGCCTGGCTGGAGTGCTCAACGACGGTGAACCTGACCCCGCCCGCCTAGCTGAAATCAGCAACCGTATTAAAGCGAACAAAGTCACCACTGTGTATGCCGAAAAAGGCGAAAAATCCGCATCCGTAGATGCTGTCGCCAACGAAACCAAAACCAAGCGAGCCGAACTCGACAACGTCGCGGTTTCCCTATCCGGTGGATACATCGACCGGATGAAAAACAACCTAGGCGTCCTGCGCACCGGCCAAGGCTGTGCATGACCGTGCCAACGCCAACTTCGCCGAAGCAGGCCCCCTCAACCATCATTGAGCTCGAGAGGGCCTGCTTCGGCTACGGTGAGGAAGAGATCGTCCACGGCGTTGATCTACGCATCACCTCAGGCGAGCGCGTAGCCCTGCTCGGCCCAAACGGCAGTGGAAAATCCACCCTTGTGCGGGGCCTTCTCGGATTGAACTCGCACCTATCTGGACGCGTCGAACTTTTCGGTGAGCCCCTGGCCAATCTCACCCGCCGTTATCGACTCGGCTACGTCCCCCAACGCCACACCCTCTCCGACTCCGTCGTAGCCACCGTCGCTGAAGTTGTTGCCACCGGCCGGTTGCCTCACCAAGGCATCATTGCCCGACCCAACAAACATGACCGCGCCATCGTTGCCGAAAGCCTCGCCCGTGTCGATATGGCCGACTTCGCCGACCACCGCGTCGCTAATCTCTCCGGCGGCCAACATCGCCGAGTGCTCATCGCCCGCGCCCTGGCCGCCCAACCCGAAGTGCTCATCATGGACGAGCCCACCGCCGGAGTTGATGCCGCCAACCAAGATGCACTCGTCGAAGTGCTTGTCGCCCTCGCCGACGAGGGGGTCACCCAACTCATCGTCACGCACGAAGTCACCGCCCTCGCGCCATTGCTGAGTCGGGTTGTCGCCATCAAAACAGGACTCGTTGATTTCGATGGCACCCCTGAGGAATACCGTGCGCACGAATGGCACATCTCTGAATGGGCCGAGCATCACCATGGCCACTCACCTGAGACACCACCCAACCCTCCCATCACTGGCCTGGAGAAACACCGATGATCGAGATGCTCGACTTTGCCTTCATGCAGCGAGCCCTACTCGCTGCCTTCCTCGTCGGTATCACCGCGCCCACCGTGGGAATCTTCCTCGTCCAACGGCAGCTTTCTCTCATCGGTGATGGCATCGGACACGTCGCCCTTGCTGGCGTGGCTATCGGACTGCTCACAGCCACTCACCCCATCGGCATGGCCCTGATCGTCACCGTGATCGCGGCCATCCTCATCGAGATTGTGCGCGCCTCCGGTCACACCTCGGGTGACACTGCACTGGCCCTCATGTTCTACGGCGGAATCGCGTTCGGTGTTGTTCTTATGGCCCGCGTCACCACTGGCGGTGCAAACCTTGACTCCTACCTTTTCGGCGCCATCACCACCACTAAACCCACTGATCTGATTATCTTCGCCATTCTGTCCGCGATTGTTGTCAGCGTTGCCGTGCTACTACGCCGCCGACTCTTTGCTATCGCAGCCGACCCCGAATACAGCCGCGCTGTCGGGCTGCCAGTGCTCCCACTCAACATCCTTCTGACTGTATTGACAGCTGTGACTGTGGTTGTCTCTATGCGAGTTGTTGGACTACTTCTGATCAGCGCCCTCATGATTGTGCCCAACGCCACCAGCCAGCTTTTTGCCCGCAGCTACGCGCGCGCGGCAGCATGGGCTGTGCTCATCGGAGTGCTGTGCAGTGTCGGCGGAGTTAGTGCCTCCTACTATCTCAGCACTCCCTCAGGGGCGACTATTGTTGTCATCGCAATTTCGCTGTTCGCCGTCATCTCTCTTGTCACCCATCTCACCCATCGCATCACTCACGTCAGGGAGAACCGACGACGCCGTAAAGTGCGGCACAGCCCCACCCCCCAGTAATTTCGAGGTACCCATGGCTGAGCCCCGCCGACGTAACACCCGCCAACGAGCCGCCATCGAAGCACTCCTTAAAACAGGCGGCGACTTCGTCTCAGCCCAACAAGTGCACGCCAGACTCACTGAAGGTGGAAGCCGCGCTGGCCTAGCCACCGTTTACCGCACTCTCGGAGTTATGAGTGCCGCCGGAAAAGTCGATGTCCTCCGCAATGCTGACGGCGAACTCATCTACCGCTGGTGCGACACCGAAGGACACCACCATCACCTCGTTTGCCGCCAATGCGGTTACACCGTCGAGATTCGTGGGACCTCTATCGAAAGCTGGGCCGATGCTATGGCTGACGAAAACGGATTCACGGACGTCTCACACAGCCTCGAACTATTCGGCCTGTGCGCCTCATGCTCAGCACAACCCAGCCCACCCGATGCGTGACACCATGAGCGCATGACCCATGACACCCATCACAACCTTCCTGCAGCTCTAACCATCGCAGGCTCCGAAGCCACCGGCGGCGCCGGAGCCCAAGCAGACCTACGCACCTTCCAAGCCCTGGGCACTTTTGGGGTCGCTGCTTTGACATGCATCGTCTCTTTTGACCCCAAAAACAACTGGAACCATCGCTTGTTCACCATTGACCCAGACGTTCTCCGCGACCAGCTCGAAGCTGAGTTCGCCACCCACACGTTCGGAGCAATCAAAACCGGCATGCTGGGCACCCCTGCACTCATTGAGGCCACAGCAAACGTTCTTCAGCAACAACAAGTCAGCAATCTCGTTGTTGACCCTGTTCTCATCTGCAAAGGGCAAGAGCCAGGAGCAGCGCTGGACACAGATAACGCCCTCAAACAACACATTCTCCCCAAAGCAGCATTCATCACCCCTAACCATTTCGAAGCCGCCGCACTATCAGGAATGGAAAGCATCGCCACCGAACAAGAACTCATCGAAGCGGCTCAACGCATTCACGACGCCTTCGGTGCCACTGTCATGGCTAAAGGCGGAGTACGACTCGAGGGCCCCGAAGCGATCGACGTCTTTTACGACGGCTCCACGCTTGAAGTGCTCCGCGAACCCAAAGTAGGCGAGCATGCTGTTTCCGGCGCAGGATGCTCCCTCGCCGCGGCTGTCACAGCCCAGCTCGCTCAAGGAGCTACACACCTAGAAGCAGCAAGAGTCGCCAAAAAATTTGTTACGCAGGGCATTCAGCAGCGAATGATCGTCGGAACTCCCTTCGACGTGCTCCGCCAAACAAACCGCTGAACCAAACTTGTCGACAAGATCGGCCCCACTGCGCTTGCCTTCCACAGCACCAGCGGGGCCGAAAACCTTCTACAGCACTCGGATAGATGTTCAAGGACATCGTCTTGGACGTACGTCACAAAAGTTCGTCCGAATTCCTATTGATCACCCGTCCAGGGTCGATGAGGTGTGTGTCCGGCAGACAGCCCGACACACAGACAAAGGGGAACCATCGCTCGGCGGTTGGGCCCGCCGAAACACACCTGGGGGAAACAATGAACAACAAACACCACGACGACATCGACGAAACCACACACCGCACCGTCATGGAGCAGGGATTCGCCGGAGCCACCAGCATGCATAACGCCACTCTCGCCGTGCTCGACACAGATGACATCCTCGGCGAACGCTGCGCCACCTGTGACGGATTCATGTGCATGGACTGCGCAGAAGGCAACAAGCACAGCACCTGCACACGTTCCTGCATCGACTGCGTCACCGAAACCCTGGACTGGGATCAAGAGCTAGAAATGCACCAGATCGTCACCGAACTTTCCGGACTACACGCACTAGAGCAAGCCATCGCTGGTCTCGAGGACACCCACTGATCGCAGATGTGACGCGAACCACGCCCGGATGTACGTGGTGATTTCCCGGGCCGCTTGAATCGGGCGGCAGGGAAATGCAGTCTGGGGACATGTCTCAGACGCCTCTTCCGTCAAAACATTCCGTATTCGCTGCTCACTTCACAGATGACATTTACGACAACGTAGACGATGCCTACGCGCCATTTGGTAGCCCCGAAGGTGAAGACCTGCTGCGCACCTGGGGGCAACGTCGTAGCGAACTGGAAGACGGAGCACTCATCGAAGATCTTGTTGAGGCTTTCGGCGACGACCTAGGGGACCGTATCGGTGAAGACGAAGAAAGCACCGACCTGGAAACCCTCGTGGTGGCGGCAGGATTCACGATCTTGCGACTAGCGGGGGAAATCGATGAGCAGGATCGGCAGTACGTATTGCGGGCGCTGGCTCACCTGGAAGAGGTGTTCGGTGAACAGCCCGAATTCGACACGATGAATGAAGACCTGTCCTCTTTTGACGGCTGAAGTCTTGCCCTGGGCATGATGTATGAGGCGGGGTTAGCGCCAGTGGGGATGGCGCTAACCCCGCCTCATACGTGTGCTCTCAGGAAGCTCTCAACCATGTTGTGTCCCAGTCGATAAGAAGGAGGCGGTGCCACTCGGGTCTGCTGCTGCATCGTTGAGGAGATCTAAATGAGTGTTGTGAGTCCTGTTATGTCTCAGCGTGACAAAAGATCGACTCTGAAAGAACGTCTCTCGAATATCAGTATTGGGAAGCGTCTATTTTCGATGATTGGCGTAATTCTTCTAGGTACAGTCCTGGTAGGTGTGTACGCGATTGTTAATCTCAATTCTGTTGTCTCGGCTAGTAATGCCGTCATTGAGAAATCAGTTGTTCCAATCAGTTAGCTGTCGCAGATTCGCGCAGGAATGAAAGATGTGAGAATTGGGACATTGAACTATGTCACGTCAACCTCTCCCGAGGCTAAAGGGAAGCACAAGTCTTCTAAAGAAAAAGCACAAGCAAAATTGCAAGAAGACCTTGCTGCATACCGACCCAACACGGTTGATGCAGGCACATTGGAAGCCCTAGAAAAAGCTTGGCAACAGTATCTCCCTGTGCTCGATCCGCTGATGGAATACGGCGACAAGAAAGACTTCAAATCATACGGAGAGTACCGGGACGCTAACGCGATCGGTCCTTCGAAAGCTGCTGACGAAGCTGTAACCTCACTCATCAAGCAAGAGCAAGGTCGAGCTCAACGTTTAACGGACGAAGCTCAAAGCACAGCAAACATGGCACGCATCATTCTGGTGGTAGTCACACTGCTTACTGTGCTCCTTGCTGCTGCAGCAGCCGCAATCGTAGTTTCGAGCATTGTTGAACCCTTGCGTCGTCTCGTAAACGCTTTAGCCAGCATCGAAAAAGGTGACCTCACCACCCGAGTGGACGCTAACGGAAAAGACGAAATCGCAGTAGTAGGAAAATCTCTCAACCAGACTGTGTCAGTCCTGGCAGCTACCTTCAACAGTGTATTGACAAATGCCTCCAGTGTGGATGACACCAGCGAGGAGCTTCGCCGCGCAGCCGACACCACGAATAAGGATGCTGAAAAGTCGCTCCAAGCACTGACATCAATGACGCAATCTGCAGACAAAGTGTCAGGAAACATCGACACAGTAGCGGCTGGATCCGAAGAGATGACCACAGCCATCCGTGAGATCTCCCAATCCGCTAACAATGCCGCGGATGTTGTAGCCACAGCGGTACGGGTTGCCAACGACACCAACGAGACAGTTTCCAAGTTGGGACGCAGCTCTGCGGAGATTGGTGAGGTGATTAAGTCGATCACCAGCATCGCTGAGCAGACCAACCTGCTGGCGTTGAACGCCACGATCGAGGCAGCCCGTGCCGGTGAGGCTGGTAAAGGCTTCGCGGTTGTTGCTAACGAGGTCAAGGATCTGGCTCAGGAAACCTCCAAGGCCACCGAGGACATCGGCCGCCGTGTCGAGGCCATCCAGGTGGACACCGAGGCCGCTGTGACCGCTATCGCAGAGATTTCTTCGATCATCGCCCAGATCAACGACACCCAGGCCACGATCGCTTCGGCCGTGGAAGAGCAAACCGCCACCACGAACGAAATGGGCCGCAACGTTGCTACGGCTGCACAAGAGGCAAGCAGTATCGCCCGCGATATCTCCAGTGTTACTGAAGGAGCCCGCGCTACGGAGGGCACTACCCGTGACATGGCACAGTCTGCCGAAGATCTAAAGATCCGGGCAGCAGAGTTGCGTAGTTTGGTAGCTAATTACCGGACATGACCAGGTAATACGATTTATGTATTGAGGGGAGCCTCCATGTGGAGGCTCCCCTCAATACATAAATCGCAGAGCATCCTTAGCTAAGAGGCCCCTTGCTTCCAGCAACGCCATGAGCACAGATAGGAGGCAGTTGTGGCCCCTGCCCCTCCAGCTTGACCCGGATAGGCTCTTGCGAGGTAACGGTGTAAGGGGCACCCCGAACCTTCAACGTCAAAGGTTCGCCTTCCTCCAGCGTCAACGTGATCGCCTCATGCTCCACCAGAACACGAAGACGACTACCGCGGATCCGCAGCCGCAACGTCATGTCCTCCCACGACTCCGGCAAGCGCGGATCAAACTCGAATTTCCCTTCAGCATCGCGCAGCCCGGCGAACCCGTAGGCCAGCGCGTTCCACACACCGCCTGCTGAAGCGATGTGAACCCCATCAGAGGTATTGCTGTGTAGGTCAGCAAGATCTACGAAGAGCCCTTCACGGAAGTACTCCATCGCTAGTTTTTTGTGCCCAACTTGAGCAGCCACGATCGACTGGACCACCGCCGACAATGTTGAGTCACCCGTGGTGATCGGGTCGTAATACTCAAAATCGCGCCGCTTTTCCTCTTCACTGAATCTGTTGCCCTGCAAGAACAACGCAAGCACAACATCGGCTTGCTTCAATACCTGGAACCGGTAAATCACTAGCGGGTGGAAATGCAGCAGCAAAGGTCGCTTATCAGCGGGCACAGTGGAGAGATCCCACTGCTCGGCGCACAGGAAGTTGTCGTCCTGCGGGTGAATACCCAAAGATTCATCGAATGGGATGGTCATCGCGCAGGCCGCTTCGCGCCAATCGGCAAGCTCGCTGTGCTCAAGGTTGAGTCGCTGTGTTAGTAGCGCGAACTGTTCTGGGTTGGTTGCGGCCAAGTGTTCAACCGCATCGGCTGCGGCTTCGAGATTGAACCGCGCCATCACGTTTGTGTACAGGTTGTTGTTGACGACGGTGGTGTACTCATCAGGTCCGGTAACGCCATGAATGTTGAATGACTGGCCTCCGTTTTTGTCCGTCCGCCAGAAACCTAAATCAGCCCACATGCGTGCGGTTTCCACGAGTACGTCAATACCGCCAGAGGTGAGGAATCCCTCGTCTCCAGTTGTGTCTAGGTAGCGGCGGATGGCGTACGTGACGTCTGCGTCGATGTGGAACTGCGCGGTACCCGCCGCGTAATACGCGGATGCCTCCTCGCCGTTAATTGTTCGCCACGGGAACAGCGCCCCTTGGGAAGCCAGCATGCGAGCTCGCTCGCGTGCTTTATCGAGCAGTAGTACTCGGAAACGAAGAGCGTTCCGTGCCGCTGTTGGTGAGGTGTATGACAAGAACGGCACCACGTAGATGTCTGTGTCCCAGAAGTAGTGGCCTTCGTATCCGGAACCGGTTAACCCCTTCGCGGGAATACCCAATTGATCTGCGCGTGCACTTGCTTGTGCTAACTGGAACAGGTTCCAGCGGATTGCCTGTTGAGCTGACCGGTCACCGGTTATCTCGACATCGCTATTGGCCCAGTAGTCGCGCAGCCATGTTGCCTGTTCTTCAACACAGTGGAAGATCCCGGTTTGGCGCACTCGGTCTAGGGTTCGACGGCACCGGTCGAACAACTCGCGTACAGGTACGCCTCGCGAGGTGTGGTAGGCAACCGCTTTTGTTACGTAGATGGGCTTACCCATCTGCGCATCTACGCGGTACACCATCTTGCCGAGGTCTTCTTCGGTCGAGATCAACATCTCGTACTCGTTATCCGTGTGGATTGCGTGATCGGCGCCCACAGCTAGCGTCATGCCGGAGTTCGCTGCGCTCCAGCCCAGGAGCATGCGCCGGTCGCTATGCCAATGCATCTTCGGTTCTAGGACGCGGTGTGCGAATTGGCGTGACCGTCGGGGGTCGAAGCCCCCTCCCATTGAAGCGGACTTCACGTGGTACTCATCTACCCCGTCTTGCCGGTTCATGACTTGGCTAGAGATCGCTACGGGGGCATCGCCGTCGAGCAGAGTGACCTGCAGTGTGAAAATCGCCAAATGTCGTTGCGCAAATGAGGTCATCGCTGTTGTAGAGACTTTTACTCGTTTGCCTGAGGGGGTTCGCCACACCAGATCGCGCCGTAAAACTCCTTCGCGGAAGTCGATGGATCGCTCGTACTCATCGACGTCGTTCATTGACAACAGCAATGGTTCGTCGTCGATGTACAGCTTCATCAGTTTGGAGTCGGGGGCATTGACGATGGTTTGCCCAGTAGTTGCAAAACCGTAGGCGCCTTCGGCGTGACGTATCGGCCACGTCTCGTGAAACCCGTTCACGAACGTGCCATGTGCGAAAGCTTCACGTCCTTCTGGTGGGTTTGCTCGCATACCGATATAGCCGTTACCCATAGCGAAAAGTGTTTCGGTCGTGCCTAGGTCACTCATGTCGGGGCGTCGTTCCACAAGCCGCCACGGATCAACAGGAAACCTGGCCCGGTCTAAGGGGTCGTGCCCTGCCATTCGGTGCCCTCCGGAGTGGCTGGCGCAATAGTCTGTTCCACGCGATGTCATGGGATCACCTCCGCCAAATCAGCAACGACCTCATCCGCGCCAGCGGCACGTAATGCTTCTGCACCTGCGCCTCGGTCCACGCCTAAAATCAGCGCGAAACCTCCAGCGCGCCCAGCAGCCACACCCGATGTGGCGTCTTCAACGACGACGGCTTCTGCCGCTGTTACTCCGCATAGCTGCGCTCCACGCAGGTACGTGGCAGGGGAGGGCTTACCAGACAAGCCTTCAGCGCGGGCTACTAATCCGTCGACGACATGCTCAAACCGGTCAATAATCCCGGCCGCAGTAAGTACTGCTTTCGCATTGGCTGAACTGGAAACCACAGCCAAATGAATACCTGTTCCCTCAAGAGCGTCTAGCAAAGCGAGCGATCCCGGATATGGCGCTACCCCATCACGTTTCAAGACATCGTTGAATGCATCATTTTTCCGATTTCCTAGACCACAAACGGTTTCTCGATCGGGGGAGTCATCGGGTTCTCCTTCGGGGAGAACAATCTTGCGTGAACTTAAAAACGCACGTACTCCGTCATAGCGAGGACGCCCATCCACAAAATGGAAATAGTCATCATCGAGGTAAGGACTCAAATCGGCCTCGGCGGACACTCCCGCAACGGTCAGGCCTTTTTCGCGTCTATCATGCACAGACTTCAGGAACGCGTTGAACATGTCTGACCATGCGCGCATATGCACATCGGCAGTGGGAGTCAACACTCCGTCGAGATCGAACAACACAGCTTTGTATCGTTTCAAGTCCACAACAACATGCTAGAAGCCGAAGGTCCGTCTTCGCTTGCACCTTGCAGCCAACAGCTATCCGCGAAATCTTCATAGTTATCCCTGAGCTGTCCGCGTAATATCTGGGGAATGAAAGCCAAGCGTGTTCTCGTCACCGGCGTAGTTGCCGCCACGCTGGTCCTTGGACTCGCGGCCTGCGGACTTAAGTCCGGTGGCGCCGCCGACCCGAACCAGCCACTCACTGTCATGGCGGACGTCACGCCACACTCACAGTTGCTCAAAAAAGCTGAAGAACTCGGCCTGTTGGGTGACGTTAAACTAAAAATTACTGAGATCTCTGGAGCGGTCGACCCGAACCAGCTCGTTAAGAGCGGCGACATCGACGCTAACTTTTTCCAGCACAAACCATTCCTCAGCGACTGGAACGCTAAGAACGGCGGAAATCTCATCACCGCTGGCGGGATTCACCTAGAACCACTGGGCCTGTATTCCAAAAAGGTCGGGAAAGTTGAAGAACTTCCCTCCGGAGCCAGTATTGCTATCCCGCAAGACCCAACCAACATGGCTCGCGCGCTCTTTTTGCTGCAGGACGCTGGCCTGATCACAATGAATGTCAAGCCTGATGATCCAAAGCTTGACTACAGTCAAATCAGCACGAAGAACGTCAGTGGTAACCCGAAGAACATCCAGTTCCTCGAAATTGATCGCCCGCAGCTGGCTGCTACCCTCGATGACCCTAAAGTTTCCATGAGCATTATTAACGGAAACTATGCGCTTGAAGCAGGGTTGGCTCCTGAAAAAGATGCAAAGCATCTCGAAAAAGCAGAAAACAATCCGTACGTGAACTATGTAGTGACCCGGCCTGAGCTACAGAATGATCCGCGTATCAAGAAGCTCACTGAAGCACTCGCGAGCCAGCAAATTAAGGACTACATCAAGACAACATATAAAGGTGCTGTTCTTCCTGCGCAGTAATCTTTAGTCCCTCACAAGGGCGCTTTGGTCAACTGGCACAGTCGGGCAAAGCGCCCATTTTTATGGAAATACACGAGAAGAAGTCCAGCTGTACAAGCAATCAAACCAGGTCGATAAGTAGTCGCGTGTAAGCCTGGGTTGGTGCATTAATAATTTCATGGCTTGGGCCTTCCTCGATCAGATGGCCATGCTTCATCACAGCAATACGGTCAGCAAGATGCGCGACTACAGCGATGTCATGGCTGATAAACAACATCGAAAAATGACGTTTTCTGCGCAGCTGAACAAGTAAGTCAAGAATTTCTGCTTGAACCGTTACGTCTAAGGCAGAGGTGATTTCATCACAAATAATAAGATCAGGTTCAGCGAGAATAGCTCGCGCAATAGCTACTCGTTGCCCCTGGCCAACACTGAGGCTATCAATTCCCCGATGAATGAGATCAGCAGTAAGGCCAACTTCCTCCAACGCGGCAGTAATCAGCTCTTTTCGTTCTGCCCTCCTCAGCCTGCGTTTGTGCTGTAGTGGCTCACTCAAAGATTCACCAATACTCATCCGAGGGTTAAACGAAGACCGCGGATCTTGGAAAATCATGTGCAGTTGCTTCTGGTGACGCCGTCGGGAAGCAGCACGTCGTGGGTCAAGCCGCTCACCTGCGAGAGTGACATGCCCAGCGTCAGGAACAGTGATTCCCGCGGCGATACACGCAAGCGTTGACTTGCCACTACCAGACTCACCAATGATCCCGCAGCACTGTGCTTCACCGACTGTCAGAGTGACATTCTCCAAGGCGCGTACTTTAGCCGCCGTAGTCCCGAATGTTTTCGAGACGTTCACGATTTCAAGCACGTAGACCTCTGTTCAATACCGGCGTCGCTTCGAGAAGACGGCGCGTCACCTCATGCGTAGGCGCCTGAAAAAGCTGTTCGGTTGGCCCAGACTCGACCACCCTTCCATGGGCGAGAACATGCAGCTCAGTGACGAGGCGCCGCACCAGTTTGATCTGGTGACTGACAAACACGATTGCAGTTCCAAACTCGGTGGCAATATCGCCGAGTAACTCGATCACTTCCTGTTGAGAACGCACGTCCACAGCGCTAGTGGGCTCATCGGCAAGTAGTACACGAGGCTCGCTGAGCAAGGACATAGCAATGGCGGCACGTTGAGTCATCCCCCCAGAGAGCTGGTGCGGGTAGGCGTGCATAACCCGCTCCGGATCTTCGAACCGGAGTCGTTGCAGCATTTCTCGCCCAGCCGTCCAGCAAGCCCGGCGTGAAGCTTTCGGGGTGTGGAGACGAACAGATTCGCAAAACTGGGCGCCGATACGCATAAGCGGGTCGAAACTAGCGCTGGGTCGCTGAAACACGATTGACAGCTCCGGTCCGAGGAGGCGGCGGCGCTGGCTCCAATGCAGGTGGGTGATGTCGGCGCCGTTGTAGCTGACTGTTCCGGATCTGATGCGTAAACCATCATGGGTGAAGCCGAGTAGGGCGTTGAGGAGAGTTGACTTTCCGCTTCCTGATTCTCCGATGATGCCGGTGAGTTTTCCGCGCGCCAGTTGCAGGTTGATCCCGGAGATGACGTCAGTTTCAGGTGTGTACCCGGCAGTGAGTTCAGTGCATTCGAGAACAGGCAATGAAGTGTGAGCATGCCGCGGGGTGATGCTAGTTAGTGAATTATTCGACATGGGTGTCGTGGCCGATGAGGTGATATTCAGTGGGTCGAAGGTGAAGGTTTTTCACTGCAGATTTGGAGACAGCCCACCATTTTTGGTTACCGACCATGATGTAAGGCAATTCTTTGACAAGAATGTTTTCTGTTTCCTTAGTGGCAGTGATGCGTTCTTTGCTGTCTGTGGTGTTGCTGAGCTTGTCAAGAGATTTATCAAATTCTGGTGACTTCCAGTGGCTGAAGTTGCTTTCAGAAGTGGAGCGCAGCATCGTGTCGAAAAAGTATTCAGGGTCACCGGTAGGGGCGGTAGCCATCGAATACATGGCCAGATCAAAATCGCCAGCCTTCATCGCTTCAGTAGTGTCTTTCATTTCGTTGATTTCGACAGTGACACCAATGCTTCGCAGGTCAGATTGGAGAACCTGCGCCAACTGACCCAGATAAGGGCGTTTGGGGTAGGTGAGTACCTTAAGGGTGAGAGGCTTTTCGTCTTTAGTGAGTTTTCCGTCGCGCTCGCTATAGCCGAGGTCGATGAGTGTTTTTTTAGTGGAAGAAAGATCTTTTTTAGTGACGGGAATCGTGAGGCCGTCGGTAGTGCCGAATGCGACGCTGGCGGGGAAGTACGAGTAAAGCGCTTCGGCTTTGCCATGCAGAAGAGACACGTACGCGTTGCGGTCTAGCGCTGCATTGATGGCCTGGCGTGCTCGCGGGTCAGACATGGTGGGGCTGCTGGTGTTGATGATGACTCCATCAGAGCGAGTGGAGCTGGTGTTCCAGGTAGTGAATCGGGAGGTGTCCTGGAAGGTATTGAGGTTAGCGGCGTCGGGACGCACAACAATGTCAGCTTCACCTGATTGCAGTGCTAAGGAAATGGATTGTTCATCACCGTAGGTGCGCACGGTGATGGTGTTAAGGCGAGGTTTTCCTTGCCAATATTTTTGGTGAGCAGTCAGGACGTGACGTTGTCCTTTTGCGAACTCTTTGACTTTGTAGGGGCCGGTAGCGATAGGGGCATTGCTGGGGTTGATACCTGCGCCGATTGCTTGGATGCCCATCATCGGATCGGCCATGACGTGGGGGAGTGCTGGCAAAGGGCGGGTGGTAGTGATCGTGAGTTTTTGTCCGTCAGCCTCGATGGACTCGATCGGTAGCTGGGATTTAGCGCGGACATTTGTTTCCAGGGCGTGCTCGATGGAGGTTTTCACTGCTGCTGCAGTCATAGGGGAGCCATTGTGAAAGATGACGTTCTCACGCAGGGTGAACTCCCATGTGGTCTCGTCGCGGAGTTTCCATGAGGTAGCCAGTTTGGGGGTGAGCTGGAGTTTGTCGTCGACGTCTACGAGGGTCTCGCTGATGCCATCGCGGTTAGTGAACCAGCCGGTGTAGGTCGAAGCCGGGTCGAGGTTGTCGACTTCGTCGGTGGTAGCGATTGTTAGTGCGTTGGGGTCGTTGTTGCTCCCGGTGGAGGCATTACCGCACGCGCTTAACGCTAATGCGCTGATGGTCAGCAGGCTTAGCGCCGTCTTTGAGATCTTCATGAGTGGACCTTTCTCCAGGTGTTACGGCGCAGCTTCCGCTCGGGCGTCGAGGCCAGGTGTGTGTGATCTGCCAGCAGGTTGATGGTGACAGTGGTGGTGAATACGGCCAGGCCAGGGGCGAGAACAAGCCACGTAGCGGTATGCAAAAAGGGGCGGGATTGGGCGATCATCGTGCCCCATTCAGTGGTGGGTTGTGGCAGCCCAAGACCAACGAAGGAAAGAGTGGCGAGATTCAGAATGACACCGCCGAGGTCAGAGGCAGCGACAGCGATCAAAGGACCGGCGATATTGGGCAGGATGTGGCGGACGAAAAGGATGGGGGTAGGGACGTTGTTCATCCGTGCTGCGTGGATGTATGGAGCGTTTTTCAGCTCCAGGGTGAGGATGCGCGCATAACGGGCGGTGCGCGTCCAGGTGGGGGCAGTCAAGGCAGCAACGATGCTCCAGAAACCTGGGCCAAGAATCGCTGCGAGGGCTAGAGCGAGGATGAATTCGGGGAATGCTTGAAAGATCGCGGTGATGCGTTGGCAGATGGTGTCGATGATGCCGCCAATGGCTCCGGTGAGCATGCCGACGGTCGCCCCGATGACTAGTGCGAGGGACACGACAGTGATGGAGATGGCCAGGGTAGGAGCGATACCTACCAGGGTGCGTGCCCATATATCTCTACCGAGCTGGTCGGTACCAAGAATGTGGTTGAAGTTCGGAGGTTGCAGAGCACGGGTGATGTCTGTGCTGCCCGGATCGTAGGAAGTGAGGAAAGGCGCGGCGATACCGGCGATGAGAATGAGCCCTAGCAGACAGCTAAGCAAGGAAATAGGGCGCACGTAGACGCGCCGGGGATGCGGTGGCGGGCTGGCAGCAGTGGTGGGGAGAGTGTGGGGATTGACGTGGTTGATGGATAGGGACAGAGCAGGCGGGTGGGTATCTTTGATGCCTTTGGCGGTGGCGCTGGTGGTGATTTTCTGGGTGTTTTTCAAGCGGGGGTCGAGGGCGAATGCGGCCAGGTCACTCAGGGCATTAGCGACAAGAAAAACCAGCACACACCACATCACATAGGCCTGAATCACAGGGTGGTCTTTAGCTGTGATGGCCGATAGGGCGTAGGCGCCGATACCGCGCCACGAAAAAATCGCTTCAACGACAACCGAGCCGCTGAGAACAGCTCCGAACCCAGTCCCGGCCAGGGTGCATAGGGGGGCGGCGATGTTGCGGGCCAGGTGCAGCCCGATACGGGTTTGGCTCATTCCACGCAGACGTAAGCCAGTGACAAATGGGCGACTGGCAGCTTCCAGGGCCAGGGTGCGGACTTGGCGTAGATGCCACCCAGCGGTGGCAAGAACCAAGGTGATGGTGGGCATTGCCATGCCAGCTGCGTCAGCATCAGCTGCGATAGGGAACCACGCTAGGCGCAGCCCGAATACATCTAGAACCAGCAGAGCGATCACGAAAGCTGGGACAGCGGAGCTGGTGTAACTCACTGCTCTGATGAGCATGTCGGTTCGGCTGCTGGGGCGCAGCGCGGCGGCCACTCCCAGGGGAATGGCGATGAGCCATGACAGTGCAATGGAGGTCAGCGCTAACGCCAAGGTAAGAGGAAGCCGGTCAGCAAACTCCGCGGCGATGTCGTTCCCGGTAGCCAGCGACGTGCCCAGATCTGCGTGCAAGAGCCGGTTGAGCCAATCGATGTACTGCTCCCACAACGGCCGGTCCAGGCCTAGACGGTGCCGCATAGCCGTGAGCATCTCGGCGGTAGCAGGTAGGCCTTGGGCTGTCAGAGTTTGGCGGGCCAAGTCCCCGGGGGCCAAGTAGGTGAAGGCGAAGGAAAGAACACTGGCACCAAACAAGACGATGAGGGTGTTGGTCACCCACAACAGCAGTGAAATAAGTGCCCTAAGTGAACGTGTTGACCAGCTAGGAACAGGCTTGGTCATTTCAGAGGCAGATAGGGTCACTCAACGGCCTTTGGGAGTAGGAGGCGAGAATCAAGTAACAAAGTAGATCCATCGACAACGGTTGGCGAACCTGACAGATCTCACAGATGCAGCAGCTGTAAAGAACACCACTGGTGAGAACTCGACTGGCCTGCCTGCGCCCTTGTCTGGAAAGCTTGAGAGAAGATAATCAGCCCCACTAACGACTTGAGCGAGCTCGGCTATGCCGCCTCGCCCGCGAAATGAGAACGCAGTGATCGAGATCGACTCCGTCACCAAGGTCTACCCAGGCCGTGGTGGCTCTGCAGAGGTGACCGCTGTCGACGACGTCACCCTGACCATCGATTCCGGACAGATCTTCGGGATCCTCGGCCGTAGCGGCGCAGGAAAAACCACCCTGCTGCGCTGTTTGAACTTCCTTGAGCACCCCACCAGTGGCCGTATCAGTATCGATGGTGTCGATTTCACTAGCCTTAAACCCGCCGAACTTCGCGCCAAGCGTCAAAGCATCGGCACAGTGTTCCAGCACTTCAACTTGCTGCACGCCCGCACCGCTGCTGAGAACATCTCTTACCCCATGGAGATCTCCGGCGTCCCTGCAGCTGAGCGCAGCACCCGCGTGGCTGAACTTCTTGAACTTGTTGGTCTAGCTGACCGCGGAAGTAACTATCCTTCCCAGCTTTCTGGCGGCCAGAAACAACGTGTCGGTATCGCCCGGGCTCTAGCAGGTAACCCCTCAGTTCTCCTGTGTGACGAAGCCACCAGCGCGCTGGACCCACACACCACCGAGCAGATCCTTGACCTGATCAAAGACATCAACGCTCGCACCGGTGTCACGGTCGTGATGATCACCCACGAAGCCGAAGTGGTCCGCCGTATTTGTGACGCCGCTGCCTTCATGGAGGGCGGACGAGTCGTCGAAACAGGCCAGCTGCTTGACCTCATCGCCAACCCCGCCTCGCGACTGGCTGAAATGCTGCTTCCCACTGGGCAACCTGATGTCGCTGACCAAGGCCGCGCCCTCGTATTGGGATTCGCTAACGAAAACGCTGTCGAACCGATGATTGCCGACCTCGCCCGTGAAACCGGAATTGAACTGGCTATCCTCTCCGGCACCGTGGAACGTGTCGCCGGGCGCCGCGTGGGACGACTCATGGTCACCGTTCCCGGCACCAACGCAGACGACGTCGCCGCCGCGCAGAGCGCCGTCGCCACCTACTTCGAAGCGCGGGGAGTGAGCGTGACGCCGCGATGACCACCACGATCCAGGACGCAATACCCGAGCTCATGGAGGCCCTCGGCCAGACCCTATGGATGAGCAGCTGGGCTTTCGTGCTCACTATCATTTTTGGCCTGGCCAGCGGCGTCTTACTGCGCCTGACCAGCCCAGATGGCTTGACCCCAAACAAAATTGTCTACGGCGGGTTCGGGGCATTGGTCAACCTTGGGCGCTCGCTGCCGTTCTTGATCCTGCTCATCGCGCTCATTCCGGTCACACGACTCATCGTCGGCTCTGCGATTGGCCCTACCGCCGCGATTGTTCCCTTGACTGTCGGTGCCGTTCCCTTCTACGCCCGAGTCGTTGAATCAGCTCTACGAGAAGTCGACCCCGGAAAAATCGAGGCCGCCATCGTCATGGGCTCGGACACTAAAGCCATTGTCCGCAAAGTCCTCATCCCTGAATCCATGCCAGGACTGGTCTCCGGGGCCACCCTGACTCTTGTCACCCTTATCGGCTACTCCACCATGGCCGGTGTCATCGGCGGTGGCGGTGTCGGCGACTTCGCCATCCGCTACGGCTACCAGCGATTCGACGCCGCCATCACACTCGTAGCCGTCGTCATCCTCATCATCATCGTGCAGGCCGTCCAGACCGCAGGCGACGCCATCGTCCGCGGCATGAACCACAAACGCTGACCTGACAGCCAACGCACGAGGCGCTCCACATACCAGAAAGGCCCTCCATGAGCGGCAACGCTTCCTACCATCTGTCGAACTGTTCCATCCTCGCGGTCACCACCGTGGAAGCCCCCGAGATCGTCACCTCGGCTGAACTCGACACTGCCCTGGCACCGGCATACACCGAAACACGCACCGTTGCCGGACAACTGGAACGCCTCGCCGGAGTGAAGCAACGCCGCTGGTTCCCTGCTGACGAAGACTTCACCGACGGGGCCGTCGAAGCAGGCCGGCGCGCTCTCCACACCGCCGGTATCTCCCCCGAGCAGGTTGGCCTTGTCATCAACGCCTCCGTGACCAGGCCGCACCTCGAACCAGGTATCTCCGCCAAAGTCCACGCCGAACTCGGACTACCCCGTAACTGCATGGACTTCGATGTAACCAACGCCTGCCTCGGCGTTGTCAATGGAATGCAGATCGCTGGCACCATGATCGACGCTGGCCAGATCCGCTACGGCCTCATCGTGGCTTCTGAAAGCTCCCGCCAAATGCAAGAAGCCACCATCAAACGTCTCAACGCTGGTGGCGCCACCAAATCCGACGTCAAACAAGCCTTCGCCACCATGACCCTTGGCAGCGGCGCCGTCGCTATCCTCATCGGTCCCACCGACGCCCACCCCGAAGGACACCGCCTCCTAGGGGGAATCACCCGCGCCGGAACCGAACACCACCGCCTATGTGTCGGAAGCATGGACGGTATGCGCACCGAAGCCAGCAAACTCTTCCGCGAAGGCATCGACTTGGCTCTGGATGCCTACACCGAATCGGCAGAAGACGGCTGGGACTGGAAAGACATGGACTGGTACGTCGCTCACCAGACCTCCACTGCTCACATCGCCACCCTCGCCCAACGGCTGGGCAAACCACTGGAGAAATTCCCCACCACCATTTCCGAATACGGCAACATCGGCCCGGCCGCGATGCCCTACACCTTGGGCACCTTCCAAGACCAGTTCGCTACCGGTGACCGTCTACTCCTCATGGGTATCGGATCCGGACTCAACGCCTCATTCGTTGAGGTCCAGTGGTGACACCGGTAGAAATCCGCAGCCAGCTCACCGGCCTGCCCGGAATAGACCCTGCCTGGTCACGCACCGTCACAGCGGTCGATGCCGACGGGATCGACCGCACCTGGCACATCCTTGACACCCACGCCCCCAACGGGAGCGACAAGGAAACCGAGCCAACCCACGGCACTCTTCTATGCGTTCACGGAAACCCCACGTGGTCCTACTTATGGCGTCACATCCTGGCTGCTCCTGCTCCGGGATGGCGCGTCATCGCAGTCGACCAACTCGGCATGGGATTCTCCGAGAACCCACGCGGCTCCATGGCACAGCCACGAACTCTGGCACAACGCATCAAAGACCTCGCCGGACTGACCCAAGCCCTCAACCTCACCGGACGCGTCGTGGCCGCAGGGCACGACTGGGGTGGCATGGTCGCTACTGGATGGGCCCTTGAACACCGTGAACTGCTCGCTGGCCTCGTACTGGCCAACACCACGGTCCACCATGACTTCGACGCAGGCCTGCCCACCGCGCTGAAATTCAGTCTCACACCGCGCACCCTCAGAGCAGCCACGGTGGATACCCCCGCGTTCGTACGCGGCACTACTGCAGTCAGCAGCCCCCGGCCATCTCGCGATGTGCAAAACGCCTACGCCTTGCCTTACCGCACCCGCAGTGACCGATCCTTCGTGGGGCAATTCGTCGCCGATATCCCCACCACTTCGGGACACCCAACCCGCGCCACGATGAGGAACCTCGCCGACGGTTTGAGCGCATTGGGGTCCGAAACCGCCCCTGTACCTGTGCTTTTGCTGCGTGGACCTAAAGACTCTGTCTTCTCCGAAGCACACCTACGGGACTTGCAGGCGCGGCTACCCCACGCCGATGTACATCGTTACGAGGGCGCATCACATCTGGTTCTTGAAGATGCTCCCCGCATCACTGAGGACATCGCCCGCTGGATCGAAACCCGCGTCGATCAGCATGGCGCCTGCATCAACAGCGACCCAGCAGCGCATGCCGGACGCCCACCCCAGGCACCTTTCGCTGTTGGCACTCCTGCCCAGCCGTGGTCTGGATTGACCGACTTGGCTCACCGTGACCCAGAGGCGCTCTGTGTCGCTGAAGTTGCTACCGGACGCCGAATCACTTTCGGGCAGATCGACACTGACATCGAGCATGTTGCTTTAGGGCTGCGCGATGCAGGGCTACGCCCCGGTGACCGCGTCGCTTTGCTCGTCGAACCAGGCATCGATCTGACTGTCGCCGCCTACGCTGCCTGGCGAGCCGGAGGCGTCATCGTCGTCGCTGACGCTGGTCTTGGTCTGTCCGGTATGGGACGTGCTCTGCGCGGCGCGGGCGTCCACCATGTCATCGCCATGAGCAAAGCTATGCCAGCGTTGCCAGCGCTGCGTGTTCCTGGAACTCGCTTTCTCGTCGGTGACTTACCGCGCTTGGCACGAAAAGCTCTTGGCGTACGTGCATCCTTTGACGACCTACGTGCTCGGGGGCGTGCTCTCGCTGCTGGCGGGCACACTCTCCCAGCGAGTCGCAAGCCTGAAGACGACGCTGCTGTGCTTTTCACTTCCGGTGCTACAGGCCCCAGCAAAGGTGTCGTTTACACGCTCGATCAGATCCGCGCTCAGGTAGGCGGTTTCGGGCATATCTACCGACTCACACCTGGCGACCGTCTCGTCGCCGCTTTTGCGCCTTTCGCGCTGTACGGACCTGCCCTTGGCGTTGCTGGTGTTGTTCCTGACATGAAAGTCACCGCGCCAGCCACTCTCACCGCGGCTGCACTAGCCGATGCGGTCACTGCCGCGCGAGGCACCACTGTTTTCGCTTCACCTGCGGCTCTTCGCAATGTCTTGGCTACCTCCGAGCAGCTTCAACCCAGTCAGCGTCGTGCCCTGGCAGGAGTGAAGATCGTGATGTCTGCGGGGGCACCGGTCCCGCTCACGCTGCTGCGCCGCCTGAGCGACACTGTTTTCCCTCATGCAGAAATGCACACGCCGTATGGCATGACCGAATGTCTGCCCGTCTCGGACATCACCCTTGACGAACTTGAGCAGGTATATGCGCCAGAGCGCATGCAAGATGGTGTCTGCGTGGGGCGCGCAATCGAAAGCGTCCAGATCATGGTCGCTCCTTTGCCTGCTGTTCCTGATGGTCCCGATGGTGATCTCACCGCCGAGGCTGGCGTAGTGGGGGAAATTTGTGTGCGGGCACCGCACATGAAAGACCGATACGACCAGCTGTGGGGCGTTGATGATGCCTCCAAGAGCCCTCGTGGCTGGCATCGCACAGGTGATGTGGGGCACCTCGATGGAGATGGTCGCCTCTGGGTGGAAGGGCGACGTGTTCACGTTATTCATACAGCTGAGGGGCCTTTAACTCCGGTCGGGCTTGAACAGCGAGTTGAGTCGCTCAACGGTGTCGCGAACGCCGCTGTCGTGGGAGTCGGGCCACGTGGCCTGCAACAACTCGTTGTGGTGCTCACCCCCGATGAGAGAGGTCTTGCCCGCGCTGCTGGTGGGGTACTTGCCGATCAAGCTCTGCATACCGCTGTTCGGGCCGCTGCGGATCGGCCAGTTGCTGCGGTGCTTGTCCGGGACAGCATGCCTGTTGATATTCGACACCAATCCAAAATTGACCGGACTGCTTTGGCTTGCTGGGCTGAGGATGTTCTTGCCGGGAACGGAGGACGGCGATGAAGGTGCTCGTCACTGGTGCTTCGGGCATGCTCGGTGGCGGTGTTGCTGAGGCACTTATGCAACGCGGTGACGAGGTGACCGTGTTGCAGCGCCGTGTCAGCAATATCCCGGGTGTGCGTGAAGTGCTCGGAGACATCACTGTTCCTGGTGATGTGGACCGCGCTATGGCCGGTCAAGAGGCTGTGGTGCACCTGGCAGCCAAAGTGAACATTACTGGTAGGTGGGAGGAATACCTGCGCATTAATGCCGGCGGCACTTTGAATATGTTGGATGCGGCTCGCCGTCATGGCATCTGCCGGTTTGTGCATACTTCTAGCCCGTCTGTGGCACATGCAGGTACATCGATTGTTGGTGAGGGTGCTGGTCCGGCTAGCCCTGAGCACGCTCGGGGTAACTACGCCCGCTCCAAAGCGATCTCTGAGCGTATGGCTCTAGAAGAGGATCTTCGTTCTCAGCAGGCAGGTAGTGGACCTGCGGTTGTGGTGCTGCGTCCTCATATTGTGTGGGGTCCGCGTGATACTCAGCTGGTGGCGCGGGTTATTCGGCGTGCACAGGCAGGGCGGTTGCCGGTGGTGGGTAACGGTGCTGCGCTCATAGACACGCTGTATATCGATAACGCTGTGGATGCATTTGTTGCGGCAGTGGATCGCTGTATAGATGTACGTGGCGAGTCCTTCGTGGTGACTAATGGTGAGCCACGTCCTGTTTCGGAAATTTTTGTGTCATGGGCGCGTGCCGGTGGTGTGGATCCGGCGCCCAAGGTGTTGCCTAAACGGCCTGCGTTGTGGGTTGGTAGCGCTGTGGATGTGGTGACGGGTTTGCGGGAACGGTTTGGTGTGCTGAATGAGGCTGACCCGCCGTTGACGCGGTTTTTGGTGGAGCAGTTGTCGACTGCGCACTGGTTTGATCAGCGCCGTACACAGCAGGCTCTGAGATGGACCCCGAAGGTGAGTTTGGATGAGGGGTTTGCTCGGGTAGCTGAGTACTACTGCCGCTGAGGCTGACTTCATGTGTTGGGCCCGTGACCACACGGTCACGGGCCCAACACAGTGTTGAGTGTGGTTATTCGTTGTCGCCGCCGGTGGCGATGGTTGCCTCTACGGCTTGGCCGTCGGCCTGGTTTTGTGCATCTGGCCAGACCCATTGCGCGACTGCGGGGATGTCTTCGCCGTTGGCGTAGGCGTAGGCCCGGGCGTGGGTGCGAGCGTCGAACATGTACTGGCGTAGGTTCGCGTACTTGGCTCCTAGGGATGGCACCTGGTCGATGACGTCCATGACGAGGTGGTAGCGGTCGATGTCGTTACGCATTGCCATGTCGAATGGGGTTGTAGTGGTGCCTTCTTCTTTGAAGCCGCGTACGTGGATGTTGGCGTGTCCGTGGCGGCGGTAGGTAAGCCGGTGGATGAGCCATGGGTAGCCGTGGTAGTTGAAGATGACCGGTTTGGTGGATGTGAAGTAGTTGTCGAATTCTCGGCTGGATAGGCCGTGGGGGTGTTCTTTTTCGTCTTGTAGACGCATCAGATCCACGACGTTGACCACGCGCACTTTCAGGTCGGGGATGGCTTCGCGCAAGATCGATGCAGCGGCGAGTGTTTCTAGGGTGGGGACGTCGCCAGCGCAGGCGAGGACGACGTCGGGTTCTTCGCCGTCTACTTCGGTTCCTGCCCATTTCCAGATGCCGATGCCGCGGGTGCAGTGTTTCATTGCTTCGTCGGCAGAGAGGAAGTTCGGGGCGGGTTGTTTACCTGCGACGACGACGTTTACGTACTGGTGTGAGCGCAGGCAGTGAGCCCAGGTGGATAGGAGGGTGTTGGTGTCCGGTGGGAGGTAGACGCGGATGATGTCGGATTTTTTGTTGACGACGTGGTCGATGAATCCGGGGTCTTGGTGGCTGAATCCGTTGTGGTCTTGGCGCCACACGTGGCTGGATAGCAGGTAGTTGAGTGAGGCGATAGGGGCACGCCACGGGATTTCATTGGTGACTTTCAACCATTTGGCGTGTTGGTTGAACATGGAGTCGATGATGTGGATGAAGGCTTCGTAGGAGCTCATCATGCCGTGGCGGCCGGTGAGGAGGTAGCCCTCGAGCCAGCCTTGGCATTGGTGTTCGGAAAGCATTTCCATGACGCGGCCAGCGCGGGAGAGGTGGTCATCGGAGTCGGTGCTGTAGTACTCCGCGTTCCATTGTTTGTCAGTGACTTCGTAGACGTCTTGGAGTCGGTTGGATGCGGTTTCGTCTGGCCCGAAGATGCGGAAGTTGTCCGGGTTCATTTTGATGACGTCGCGGAAGTATGTGCCGAGGCGACGGGTGGCTTCGGTCATGGGGGTTCCGGGGGTTTTGACGTCGATTGCATAGTCGCGCCAGTCGGGCAGTTTGAGGTCGCGTAGGACGAGTCCGCCGTTGGTGATGGGGTTGGCGGACATGCGCAGGTCGCCTTGGGGGGCTTGGTCTGCGATGTCGTCGATGAGTTTTCCGTTGCTATCGAAGAGCTCGTCGGTGCTGTAGGAGGTGAGCCATTTTTCGAGGTCGTGGAGGTGCTCTTCGGTGTCGCGGGCTGAAGCCAGGGGTACTTGGTGGGCGCGCCAGGAGTCGGTGGAGCGTTTTCCGTCGATTTCGGCTGGGCCGGTCCAGCCTTTGGGGGTGCGGAAGACGATCATGGGCCATAGGGGGCGTTCGGTGTTGCCTTCGGCTGCTTTGGCTTTGATGTCGGCGATTTCGTCGAGGCAGGTGTCGAGTAGTTCGGCGAATCGGCGGTGAGTGGTGATGGGGTCTTCGTCGTCGAATCCGCCGGTGAAGAAGTGGGGTTTGTGGCCGTAGCCGCGCATAAGGTCGCGGAGTTCGTCTTCAGGGATGCGGGCTAGGACGGTGGGGTTGGCGATTTTGTAGCCGTTGAGGTGTAGGACGGGCAGGACGACGCCGTCGGCGTTGGGGTTGATGAATTTGTTGGAGTGCCATGAGGTGGCCAGTGGGCCTGTTTCGGCTTCGCCGTCACCGACGACGGTGAATACGAGGAGGTCTTTGTTGTCGAAGGCGGCGCCGTAGGCGTGGGAGAGGGCGTAGCCCAGTTCGCCGCCTTCGTGGATGGATCCTGGAGTTTCGGGTGCGACGTGGGAGGGGATGCCGCCGGGGAAGGAGAATTGTTTGAAGAGGCGCTGCATGCCTGCTTCGTCTTGGGTGATGTTGGGGTAGGTCTCGGTGTAGGTGCCTTCGAGGTAGGTGTTGGCGACTAGGCCAGGGCCGCCGTGGCCTGGGCCGGTGACGTATATGGCTGAGAGGGAGCGTTCTTTGATGGCGCGGTTCATGTGCGCGTAGAGGAAGTTCAGTCCGGGGGTGGTTCCCCAGTGGCCTAGGAGTCGGCGTTTGACGTCGTCGCGGTGGAGGGGGCGGCGTAGGAGGGGGTTGTTAAGTAGGTAGATCTGTCCTACGGAGAGGTAGTTGGCTGCTCGCCACCATTTGTCGATGAGGTGGAGAGTGTGGTCGGTGAGTTCGGGGGCTTGTGCTTGGGTGCGGGTGGGCCAGGTGTTGGTGTGTGTGGTCATTCGTGTCCTCGATCTGGGTGTGTATTTCGGTTCTGTTTTAAGTGTCGCGCAAATCGTCTTCTAATTCGATGGGGGTTTTGTTATTCGCGCAATCTATTTGTCGACATGTGGGGTGTTGATTATGTTGTTGTTAACGTTTTCGCTGGTGTAGTAATCGTTTTTATTTTTTGTACAAATTTGGACATTTGTTTGAGTCGGTCGTTTTGGTTGGGTGTTTACTATTCGTTTTTTGGGTGGGTGTGGTGAATATCTCCTTCGAGTGGGGGTTGTGTCGTAGCTGAGAATGTGGGTGTGTGTGCGCAGGCTTCTCGCCTGCGTGGATGCCTGTGCCTCGATCTGCATGTGCGAGACTTGGGAGGTGCACCTCGCCAGTGAATGGGCCTGCTCAAGTGGCCCGCAGTCAGCCCCCTCGCGGCGAGCTGTACTCATGGGAGGGGTGTCAGCGGCAGCTGCGGCTTTTGTAGGTAGGCCTGCTCCGGTTCTTGACCCGCCTGTGGTGAAGATTGAGCGAGGGACGCTGACGTCTAAGCATTGGCCAGGACGTTCGATTAACTGGGTGGTGACTCGGCCGGAGGGGCCGTCGCATCTGGTGATTGCGTTGCATTCTCTGGGTACGAGTGCGAACTGGTTTGTGGAGCGCTTGGATGCTCCAGGTGTTTCGCGGCGTACTGGGTTGACGGTGGCGGCGGTTGATGGGGGGCGTCATTATTGGCACCGCCATAACAATGGTATTGATACTGCGGCGATGGTGGTGGATGATTTTCTGCCCTTGGTGGCTGCGTTAGGCCTGGATACGGACCGTTTTGCTTTAACTGGTGTGTCTATGGGGGGCTTTGGTGCTTTGCGTTTGGCTGCGCAGTTGGGGCCAACGCGGGTGATGGGGGTGGGGGTGGTTGCCCCTGCTCTGCGTCGCACGCCGCTAGAGAATCCCACGCTGATGTTTGATAACAAGCGTGCCTTTGAAGCGAATAATCCGTTCGGAAAGCTGGAGCAGTTGCGTGAGATTCCGTGCGCTATTGCTTGCGGTAAGCAGGATGCGTTTTATGCGGCTTCGAAGGCGATGGCTGCGGCGTTGCCGGGGACACCAACTATTTTTGACAAGGGTGGTCATACCACGCGATATGTGGCTTCGCATTGGGAGCCGATTATGCACTGGCTTGCGTACCGTTGTGGCTCGCCCCCGGAGCGTCCTTTCTTAGATCGTTTATTTGGCTAGTTTTTCTTTTATTGGCTTTGTGTTGAATATTGTTGAGGGGATAACACTTAAAAAGTGTTATCCCCTCAACAATATTCAACACAAATATGTAGAAAGAATCGCGGTGGTTATCCCTGAGCTGAAGCTGCGTCGTGACGTTCGCTGGGGCGGGAAGGCGCTGTTGCCTCGACAGAAGCGGTGTCGGTGTTTTTGGCGTCGCGTTCTGGGTTTCCAGCCAGTGGTTCACCGTTGGAGGGGTCAGAGGCGAAGAGAACATTGAGCCAGCGCAGGTCTGGGTCGATGTCGATAAGGATCGTTTTGAGAAGCAGCGTTGCTGGTAGAGCGAGGATCGCTCCGAGAGGTCCTAGGGCCCAGCTCCAGAACAGTAGTGAGATGAGGGAGACACTGGCGGTGACTCCAACAGAATCACCGGTGAACTTCGGTTGGATGACTGATTGCATCACGAAGTTGATGACGGAGAACGTGATGATAACGATCAGCGAGGTGAGAGGGTCATTGGCCAGGAGTGCCATGATGGCTGGTGGCACCAAGCCCATCACGAATCCGATATTGGGAATGTAGTTGGTGAGGAACGTGAACAGGCCCCAGACCCATGGCAGGGGGACATCGAGGTAGAGCAGGACCGCAACGTTCATCGCCGAGACGATGAGGCCGAAGGTGGTTGAGACGATCCAGTAGCGGCGTACTCCTTGAGCGAAGTCCAAGAGCGCGTGGGTCAGGGAGGGTTTGGTGCGTAGCAGCATCGCTGCGCGGCGGTCTGTGCTCATCGAGTCGATGAGGCCTACGAAGATTACTGTCAGTAGGACCGCGAAGGCGGAAAGGATGCCGGTGAGGCCACTGAGCGCGCTTTGGAGGACGGCGACTGCGTTGGAAGGCGATACCTGGCGTTGGAGGTCTTCGAGTTGTTCGATTACTTGTTGTTCGCTGATCCTCATGCCGCGGAGCCAGTCAATCATCTGAGAGTAGAGAAGACTGAATTGACCTTGGTATTGAGGTATTTCGACGATAAAGCGTGCGGTTGCCCAGGCTAGTGAGCCGAAGAAAGCGATGAGGATCGCTGCGACGAGTAGGCCAGATACGAGTGCGCCGATAAGAGGTGGAAAGCCGCGTTTGTTGAGTCGTTGCTGTAGTGGGTAGACAACAACGAACAAGTTGATGGTCAGAAAGACCGGTCCTACAAGGCTTGATTGGGCATTGATGCCGAGCATGACGACCCAGATGGCGGCTAGTCCGCCAAGAATGAGCGCGAATTGTGGGATTGGTCGCGATCGGGTGTCTGGGGTGTTGCCGGGGCCGGAGTCGGCGGGGCTGGGGGTCGTCGACGCGCTGCTCACGCGATCAACGTACACCGATATGGCTCCTGGGCGTCAGCCGTGGAGGAGCCATATCGGGGTGCGAAATTATGACGTAAATAGGTCAGCGTTCGGTGCGTGGTTTCCAGGAACGTGCGGTCTCACCTGTGTAAATCTGGCGCGGCCGGTAGATGCGGCCTTTGGGGTCGTCGTGGATTTCTTTCCAGTTGGCGATCCAGCCTGGCATGCGGCCTATGGCGAACATGACGGTGAACATTTCCAAGGGGATACCCAGGGCTCGCAGAATAATGCCGGAGTAAAAGTCGACATTGGGGTAAAGCTTGCGCTCGATGAAGTAGTCGTCGTTGAGGGCTGCGTCAGCGAGTTCTTGAGCGATATCGAGAAGATCGTCTTTTACTTCGAGCTCGGAGAATAGGTCGTCTGCGGCCGAGCGCAGAATTTTCGATCGCGGGTCAAAGTTGCGGTAAACGCGGTGGCCGAATCCTTGAAGTTTGACGCCGTCTTCTTTGTTTTTGACTTTCTTCACGTACTCGGAGACTGCGATGTCGCGTTCTTTGATCTCTTTGAGCATTTTGATGACGGCCATATTGGCGCCGCCGTGGCGGGGGCCCCACAGTGCTGAGACACCTGCGGAGGCTGAGGCGAAGATGTTGGCTTGGCTGGAGGCGACCATGCGCACGGTGGAGGTGGAGCAGTTTTGCTCGTGGTCGGCGTGCAGGACAAGGAACAGGTTGAGCGCGCGCGACATAGCTGGGGTGCACTCGAATTGCTTGTAGGGCACGGAGAACATCATGTGCATGAAGTTCTCGACGTATTTGAGGTTGTAGCGGGGGTAGGCGATGGGTTCGCCGATGCTGGACTTGTAGGCGGCGGCGGCGATGGTGCGGACTTTAGAGATGAGGACGGCTGCCGCGGTTTCGATGCTGCTTTCGTCGTTGGCTTCCATGACTTCGGGTTCATGGGCTGAAAGCGTTTGGATCATGGCCGAGAGAATGGCCATTGGGTGTGCTTTCGGGGGGAAGCCATCGAAGTGTTTTTTCATGTTCTCGTCGATCATGGCGTTTTCGGCGAGAAGGTCGCTAAAGCGATCACGTTGTTCGATGGTGGGGAGTTCACCGAAGATGACGAGCCAGGCTGTTTCGACGAAAGAGCTTCCTTCGGCGAGTTCTTCAATGGGGTAGCCGCGGTATCGGAGAATGCCTGCTTCGCCATCGATGTAGGTGATCGCGGATTTGGTGGATCCGGTGTTGCCATATCCATCGTCGAGGGTGATGTAGCCGGTTTCGGTACGGAGTTTCGAGATGTCGATAGCGTGTTCGTTCTCGGTTCCCACCACGATGGGTAGTTCATAGGTGGATCCGTCCAGGTCCAGGCGAGCCACATTGCTCATCTGATTCTCCTCGTCGTTGAGATGTCTTTCGACATCGTATGGCGTGATGCGTTTCACAGCATTGTGTTACGAGTTTTTCTTTTTCATGTTTGTCGGTTTCTCAGGAGGTAATAAGCAAGGGGTGCTAGTGCGGTGATGAATGCGGGAATGGGAAGACCAACGGCGACGAGAAGTCCAGGCAAAAGAAGAGTGTCGTAGCCGCGGGCGATGAGAGCTAAAAGTCCTAGGGGAATTACGCCCATGGGGGTGGAAGCCATGGCTGATGAGGCGGATCTGATGTCGCGAGGTTGGGCGGATCGGACAGCTCCAGCTAGCGCTGCTGTGATGAGGATGGGCCAGGTCAGGGGGTGCACTCGGGCCAAGATGAGGGCGATGAGTGACCAGGTAGCCGCAATCACGGTGGGGGCGGCTAGGAGGGTGAGTCGGGCTTTGAGCGGAGTGAAGGGCAGGCTTCGACGGATGGAGTCTGAGCGGGCGTAGTTGGTGTATCCGTCGGTGAAGGTGGCGGTGACGTAGTAGCCGACGATAAGTGCGGTCCACCATCCTCCGGTGGTGCCCAGAACTGCGGATGCAGTGGCGGGCAGTGGAATTGCGCATAGGACGGCAAGGATGCTGAATCTGTCGCGGCGGACGCGGCGGATGTCTGTTTCTAGCAGTGCGCCCAGGCCGCGGCGACGGGTGGGGGTGGAGTGTAGGCGGCGGCGGGTGGCTGGGCGGGTTATGGCGCGTAGCGGGGTGGAGTCGAGCATGACGGTGGAGACGCTGAGTGCGTCAACGAAATCGCCTCCGCGGGCGAGTGCCCCTACGGATAGGTGACGTGCGGAGGCTCGCATGGGTTGTTCTAGGCGCCACATGAGCAGGATGAGCACGACTGTGGTGAGCAGGTCCAGGGCCGGTCCCCACGTGTTGGTGGGGGCGGCGTAGAGCTCAGCGACGGTGGACCATCCGGGCAGGATGCCCAGGGTGAGGGTGAGTGAGGCGATGGCTATGAGGACTTTTCCGGCAAGGCGTGCGATGTCTTCGCTGCCGGGACGGTGCTGCCCGACGGCGAGGATTTTGGTGAGGGTTAGCCCGCCAGCGAACCCTAAGGAGGTTGAAGTGAGGATACGGATGGGGCCGTGGCCGGTGAGAGAGACCGCGAATCCTAGGGCGACTGCACCGATGATTCCGCAGGCGATGCCGATGGCGCGGTAGGAGCCGCGGATAAGGGCGGCGCGGTCAGCCGGGGAGGTGAGTAGCCAGCTGCGCAGGGGGTGTGATGCGCCGAGGGGTCCTGCTGCGGTGGCGAGCAGGACGCTAGTGCCAGTAGCTAGGAGGATGATGCCGGTTGCCAGAAAGGGCGGTGAGGCGATGAAGTCGGATTGGGATAGTCCTGCGCCCGCGCCACGAATGAGTGCCCACAGGAAAATAGCGGTCATGACCAGTAGGAGAGTGACTAGGTGTAGTCCGCTCCAGGGGCCAATGTCGCCGCGAGTAAAGGTGGTGTCGATTTGGGCTGATCGCAGAGTGATGAGCGCCTCGTGAGCGAGGTCTTCGGATGCGGTGCGGTCGATGGGTGGTTGGGTGCGGGTTTTGGTGGGTGGGTTTTCGGTGCTCATGTGGGTGGTTTCAGAGGTGGCGCAGGTGGATACGGCGGGCGGAGATAGCTGCGGCGAGTTCGCTGGAGTGGGTAGACATCAGGACCGAGCAGCCTTCTTTGGCGAGTTTGTTCAGGTGGGCTCCCAACCAGATACGTCCGGCGGTGTCCAGGCGTTGTTCGGGTTCATCAAGGATGAGTAGGTCGAAGGGACGTACCAGGGTGGTAGCTAGGCCTAGGCGGCGACGTTGTCCAGAGGAGAGAGTGTCGGGGATTTGATCGGCGACGTCAGCGAGTCCGAGGGTGCGTAGGGCGGTATCGACGATGTCGGTTTCATCGGATCCGTGGGCGCGGGCCAGGAGATCGAGGTGTTCCCACACGGTGACGTCGGAGAAGAAGGCCATGTCGTCGAGGATGGCGGCGACGCGGCGGCGGACTTGGGGGTCGGTTTCGTGCATGGGTTCGCCGTCGAGGAAGACGTCGCCGGAGTCGGGTTCTTCAGCGCCCATGAGGCAGCGTAGGAGGGTGGTTTTTCCAACACCGTTGGGGCCGAAGATAGAGACGATTTCGCCTTCGTGGACGTCCAAGTCCACGCCGGAGAAGACGGCGCGCCCGTCAAACGATTTCGACAATTGGCGCACCATGAGGCGCGGGTAGGAAGCGGTCACGTTTGTCAGCGTAATCGGCGGTGCCCTCAGGGTGTTGTTGGTCAGTGCCGGTGGGATTGGTGTTCAGGTGGTGATGGGCTGTGATGTGGGGCAGGGTAGGGGCGTGGGCAGGTGGAGCGTGTCTTAGGTATGTCCCGCACGGTGGGCGTGGGTGTCTCGCACGGTGGATGGTGTGGTTTGTGTGGGCCTAGTGTGGGGGTATGCGAGTTGGAGTTTTCGGAGCTACTGGTCAGGTCGGCGGGGTTATGCGAGCCCTGCTGGAAGAACGCGAATTCCCTGTCGATGAGGTGCGTTTCTTTGCCTCATCGCGTTCGGCGGGAACAACGCTGCCATGGAAAGGCACAGACGTAGTAGTCGAAGACATGGCCACAGCCGATTTTGCCGGTATCGACTTGGCTCTGTTCTCTGCTGGTGGCCAAGCCAGCCGCGAGTACGCCCCTAAGGTTGCTGCCGCCGGCGCCGTCGTGATCGACAATTCCAGTGCCTGGCGCAAAGACCCCGAAGTCCCGCTCGTCGTTGCCGAGGTCAACCCCGACGACCTGTGCAACATCCCCAAAGGCATCGTCGCAAACCCGAACTGCACCACCATGGCCGCAATGCCTGCTCTGAAAGTCCTGCACGACGAGGCCGAGCTAACCGAACTGCGAGTGGCTTCCTACCAGGCAGTCTCCGGCTCCGGTGGCAAAGGCCTCGAAGAACTCGACAGCCAAATCCGTGCCGCCTACGCCTCCGGAGACCCCAAGCAGCTCGCTCTGCACGGTGACGCTCTGACCCTGCCCAGCCCCAACGTCTATAAAGTTCCGGTCGCTTTCAACGTCGTCGCCATCGCAGGCAGCCTCGTTGACGATGGCACCGGCGAAACCGACGAAGAGCAAAAACTACGTAACGAGTCCCGCAAAATTCTGCACATCCCCCACCTGCGCGCTTCTGCCACCTGCGTACGCGTCCCTGTGTTCACCGGCCACGGCCTAGCCGTCAATGCCACCTTCGCCCGCGACATCACCCCCCAGCGCGCGTTGGAACTGCTCGAAACCGCTGAAGGCGTCACCATCAGCGAGGTCCCCAATCCCCTCGAAGCAACCGGCGCCGACGACGTTTTTGTCGGCCGTGTCCGCGCAGACCAGGCAGCCCCCGAGGGTAAAGGCCTCGAAATGTTCATCGTCGCCGACAACCTCCGCAAAGGCGCAGCGCTCAACGCCGTCCAGGTCGCCGAAGCCTGGCTCACCCGCCGCTGACCGACCTCGTGAGAGGCGGTGCACCGGCCCACCCACACGCCGGTGCACCGCCTCACCCATACCCGCCCACCAAGGAGAATCCGTGGCCATCGACCTCACCAGCCAATACGACGCCATCACCACTGACCAGATCCGCAGCTGGGGCACCGCGAAATGGATGAAAAAACCTGGTGCGCTCGCCGCATGGATCGCCGAGATGGACTTCCCGCTGTGTGAGCCGGTCCGCGCCGCTGTCACTGATCTGGTCAACACCGGCGCACTCGGATACTCACCGGACAGCGACAACACACAGCTGGCCCGCGCCTACACCGACTTCTCAAAACGTCATTGGGGATGGGCCCCAGACCCTGGAAACGTCCAGCCCATTCCGGATGTCTTGGCTGGACTGGTTGCCGTCATTGAGACCTACACCACTCCTGGCACCCCCGTCATCGTCCCCACTCCGGCATACATGCCGTTCTTGACTCTGCCCACCTACTTTGACCGGGATGTCATCCAAGTCCCCTTAAGCTGTGACGACTCTGGCTACTACACCTACGACCTAAATGCGCTCGCCGCTGCTTTTGATCAGGGAGCCGAACTGCTTGTTCTGTGCAACCCGCACAACCCTGTTGGGCGTGTCCTCACCCGTGATGAGCTTCTGGCCATCGCCGATGTTGTTGAAGCCAAGGGGGGTCTTGTCTTCGCTGACGAGATCCATGCACCTATCGTCTATCCGGGGCACAGCCACATCCCGTACGCATCACTGGATGAGCGCACTGCCGCGCACAGCATCACCGCCATTTCTGCGAGCAAATCGTTCAACCTTGCTGGGCTCAAATGTGCACAGATCATTCTCACTAACCCCGACCATCACGCCGCGTGGGAGAAAGCCAGCCGCTGGATTTGGGCTTCTCGACCGGGAATTTTCGCCAACATCGCTGCCTATGACCAGGGTGATGAGTGGCTTGAAGGTCTTGTTTCCTACCTGGACCGTAACCGGCGGCGCCTGGCTGAACTTGTCGAGGATAAACTTCCCGGGGTGCGTTATCGCATGCCTGAAGGCACCTTCCTAGCTTTGCTGGATTTCCGCGGCGCGCGTGGCGGTGCAGGTCTGGGGGATGATCCCACTCGCATCATTGATGAAAAGAGCAATGTCGTGCTGAACGCTGGGCCTGATCTCGGGGACGCAGCTGTGGGGATGGCCCGCATCAACATTGCTACCCCCCTGCCGGTGCTTGAAGAAGTTGTTGCTGCCATCGCGAAAGCTCTCTAAACGCCCTGCCTGCGCGGAGCGTTTGGAGTACCTGCGCGCAGGCAAGCTGTATCCAGTGTTGTTGGCCCGTCTGCACCACTGAACTGGCAGACTGCCGAAGAAGACTGTCCGGTACACGAAACGCGGGCTCAGCAGGAGGCGGATATGACGGGGCGCACAGACATGAACATGGTGAACACCCTTGTGGCTAAAGGGGTCACGATTCCCCATCCCGCCATGGTCACTATTGATGCGGATGTGGACCCGGACCGCATCAGCGGTGAGCGGGTCATTATCCATCCTGGAACCCGTATCCGGGGGGCTCGTACTGTCATCAGTTCTGGGGTCGAGCTGGGGCGGGAAGGCCCAGTGACGGTAGAGGATTGCATCATTGGTCCCGATGTACAGCTCAAAGGTGGATATGCGGCCAAGGCAGTGTTCCTCCAAGGCGCCAATCTTGGTTTGGGCCACCACGTCCGGGAGGGCTCGATCCTTGAAGAGCAAGCAGGTGGGGCTCACACGGTGGGGTTAAAACAAACCATCCTGTTCCCATTTGTCACGCTGGGCAGCCTCATCAACATGTGTGACTGCCTCATGGCTGGGGGAACAAGCCGCAAGAATCACAGTGAGGTTGGCTCTAGCTATATCCATTTCAACTTCACCCCGACGGGAGATAAAGCGACGCCATCAATGTTTGGAGATGTCGCGCGGGGAGTGATGCTGCGTGAACGTCCCATTTTTTTGGGTGGCCAGGGCGGCACGGTGGGCCCTGCTCGGGTTGCGTACGGCACGGTGGTAGGTGCTGGAGAGATCTTGCGGCAGGACATCGTGGAAGAGAATCAGCTGGTTATTCCGGGGGCAGCGCCGTCGGTGCGGCGTGATTTCTCGCCCGAGCAGATCAGGGGCGCGGCACGCTTGGTGGCTCGCAACGTGGAGTATCTAGCTGCTCTTGATGCCTTGGAGGCGTGGTATCGGCAGGCTCGTGCCCCATTTTTCGCGGCGATGGAGTTGGGCGATCTTGTTTTGGAAGGGGCGTTGGGTGCTCTTGGCTCTGCGCGGCAGGAACGAGCAAAACGATTGTCAACCTTGCTGAGCAAGCTCACGAACCCCCGCGGGGATGAGGCAGATTTGTTGACGGCGCGTGAGCGTTTGTGTGTGCCTGATTGTGGCGGTGCCGCGGGAGCAATGCTGCCCGCTGCGCCGGAAACGGTGCTGTCTGCTTTGGGCCAGGCAGCTGAGGCAGGCACGCCGTATGTCCAGGCGGTGCAGGGCTTGTCTGCGCAGGAGGTTCAGGCGGGTACCGCCTGGCTAGAGGAGGTGGGGGCTGTGCGGTTGGCGGCTGCGCGTGCGTTGGTTCCTGGCTTGCCTGTGGCTGCGGCGCGGTGAGCGGACTGTTCTCAGATCGGGAATTGTCTGGTGTGCCTACTGCTGGTAGCGGTAGGCACACCAGGATGGGGTTAGGCGTAGGCGTCGAGAACTTTTTGTGAGAAAGAGGGCCAGGAGTCGCTGGCCCAGGTGCCAAAGTCACGGTCGCAGAGGAAAACACATCCGAGTTGGGCATCGGGGTCGATCCAGCAGAAGCTGCCGGACATGCCGAAGTGTCCGAAGGTGCTTGGGGAGTTGCCTGGTGCTGTCCAGTGGGGGGTTTTGTGGCCGCGGATTTCGCAGCCGTATCCCCACAGGTTGGGGCGTTGCCGACCGAATCCGGGGAGTACTCCGTCCAGTTCGGGGTAGGTGGGGGTGGAGGCTAGTCGCACGACTTCGGGTAGGAGGAGCTTGGGGGTCAGTAGTTCGGCGGCGAGTGTGGCCAGGTCACTGATAGTGCTGGTCATGCCGCGGGAGGCTGGTCCTTCGAGGCGGGCGCCGTCCATGTCCAGAAGGTCCAAGACGCGGTCGTGGACGTGTTCGGTGAAGCTGGTGCCGGTGACCTCGGCGAGGTGCTGGGCGGCAACATCGGTGTTGATGTTGGAGTAGACGCGGTGGATGCCGGGTTTGGCGATGGTTTTGGTGGAGTCGAAGGTGTATCCCGAGGTGTGTGCCAGGAGATGACCGAGGGTGGAGCCTTCAGGGCCGAGAGGGTCGTTGAGGGATACGAGTCCTTCCATGCAGGCGTCGAGGATGGTGCAGGCGGAAACGATTTTGGTGACGGAAGCCCAGTTGTAGCGTTCGCCGGTGTCGCTGATGTTGATGATGCCTTCGGGGCCGATGACCGCGGCCGCAGCCGAGTTGACGGGCAGTTCGGCAAGCGCGGCGGTCAGGTCGAGGCGGCTGGGCATAGGTGCTCCTGTCACGGTGGGTGGGGTTGTCTTGAGTGTGGCATGTGGGCTGTTGGGTGTGTGGCGGTTAGGTGCCGCGTCAGTGCGGTTGGGTCTGCGTATGGTCAGGGTGAGCGCCTAGGGTGGTTGTGTGGTGGTTTCTTTGGGCGCGGGGGCTGCTCGGCCCTCTTTGATTGCAACAGATTTGGATGGCACCTTGCTGGATGAGCGGGGTCGGGTGTCTGTGCGTACAAAAAGGGCGTTGCAGGGGGTGTGGGAGGCGGGGATACGCACGGTGTTTGTGACTGCTCGTCCTCCTCGGTGGTTGGTGCCGTTGGAGGAGGCAGTTGATGGGCACGGGGTGGTGATCTGCGCTAATGGTGCGTTTGTGTATCAGGTCGCGGATCGGCAGATGTTGTGGTCGCGCGGTATTGATTGTGCGTTGGTGGTGCAGTTGGCTTCTGAATTGCGGTCATTGTTGCCGCGGGCGGGTTTTGCTGCTGAGCGCACGACGGGTGCGTATGTGGATGAGGTGTTTGCTGAGCTGGCTTCGGGTGATGCGTTGGCTGTCAGCGCGGGGGATGGGTTGTGTGTGTATGAGCAGGTGGGTCCGATTGATGAGGTGGATGGGGTGGTGGGCAAGTTGTTGGTGAGGGCGGCTGTGTTGGAGCGCCCTGGGGCGTGTGAGGAGGTGATCGGCCAGATTGCACGGTTGGTGGGCTCTCGTGCGCAGGTGGCGTTTTCGGGTGCGTTGGGGTTGGCTGAGATTGGGCCTGCAGGGGTGACGAAGGCTTCTACGTTGGCGCAGTGGTGCGCGCAGGAGGGGATTTCGCCTGAGCAGGTGTGGGCGTTCGGGGATATGCCGAATGATTTACCGATGTTGGAGTGGGCTGGGCGCTCGTTCGCGGTAGCGAATGCGCATCCAAGTGTGCGGGCGTTGGCGCACACGACGGTGGGTGCTCATGATGCCGATGGGGTGGCTGAGGTGTTGGAGTCGCTGGTGCGGTGACGCTTGTATTGGGGTAGGGGCGTTTTAGGGTGGGGCATCGGTGGTGTTGCGTGTGTGGAGGTTTAGCGGTGAGTGATTCCTCGGTATGTCTCACGGATGCGCAGTGTTGGGATTTGTTGGCTTCAGTTGAGTTTGGCCGGTTGGGGTATTCCCGTCAGGGGCGGGTGGAGGTGGTGCCGGTGAACTATGTGGCACAGCGGTTAGGGGTTGATGAGGGGAGGTTGTTGTTTCGTACTGCGGCTGGGGGCAAGTTGATGGGAGCGTGTGCCGGTGATGTGGTTTTTGAGGTTGATGAGGTGGGGGAGGAGCGCGCCTGGAGTGTGATGGTGCGTGGGCGGGCTCGTGAGCTGGGTGAGCGTGAGGCCCGTGAGGTGGAGGATTTGCCGTTGCGTCCGTGGTTCGCTGGGGAGAAGGCACACGTGGTGGTGATTGTTCCCCAGGAGGTCTCGGGGAGGTCATTTGTATTGCAGCGTCCGTGGAGACGGATGAAGCCAGCGCAGGTGGTGCCGCCGCGTAATCCTTGGGGGTAGCCAGGCTTGCGTTGGTGGGATGAGTGAAAAAGTCCTGCCCGCGTTGTTACGCGGGCAAGACCGGGGCAGTGCTAGAGGGGCGTGGTGGGTCAGTCTTCGTTGTCGGGGTCGTCAGTGACGCGGTTGATTTCTGGGGTGCCTTCGGCAGGAGCTTTGGCGTGCATTGCTCGGGCCATGATGCGTAGGGATATCCCTGCTAGTACGGCAGCGGCGAGGGTGCCAAGGAGCACAGCGATGCGGGCACCGTCGGCCAGTGGCGTTCCAGCAGGGAAGGACAGTTCGGCGATGAGCAAGGAGACGGTGAATCCGATGCCGGTGAGGAAGCCGACGGGGATCATGTGCCGCATAGCTAGACCGCTGGGCAAAGCCAGGGGGGTGAAGGCTGTGAAGATCCAGGTGGTTCCCAACACGCCGATGAACTTCCCGATGACTAGACCGGCGGCTACGCCGATGACGACGGGCTGTCCAAGCACTGCGCCGGGGCCGCCTCCTTCGACGAGGGGCACGCCAGCGGAGAAGAACGCGAAGATCGGCAGGATCAAACCGTTGGCGAAGGGGTTCAGTATTGCGTTGTAGTGGTGAGTACGGGCGTGGTGTTCACCGTGTACTCGCAACGCCGGAACCATGAAACCGAGAAGAACGCCAGCGATGGTCGCGTGAATACCTGAAGCGTGCATTGAGGCCCACGCGATCACAGCGAAGGGGATCATCAACCACCATTGCGGACGGCGAGAACGCACAACTAGAGCGAATGCGATGATCGCCAGTGCGGCAACGGCCAGCCACATCGCGTGAATTTCTGCGGTGTAGAACAACGCGATAACGATGATGGCTAGCAGGTCATCAACCACGGCGAGTGTGAGCAGGAATAGACGCAGCCCGGATGGCAAACCGCGACCAAACAGGGCAAGCACTCCGACAGCAAATGCGATGTCGGTAGCTGTGGGGATGGCCCAGCCGCCGGCTGCAGCTGGTTGCCCCAGGTTGGTGACAGCGAGGAAGAACAGCACAGCTGGCACAACCATGCCACCAACGGCAGCGAGCATGGGAAGTGCAGCTTGAGCGGGGGAGCGCAGTGAGCCTGTGACGAATTCCTGTTTGAGCTCTAGCCCCACAGTGAAAAAGAAGATGGCCAGTAAGCCATCGGCAGCCCACGCGGCCAGGGAAAGGTTCAGATGCAGCGACTCAGGACCAATGGTGAACTCGGCCAGAGAGTGATAGCTGCTGCGCAGTGGGCTGTTAGCCCATATGAGTGCTAGTGCTGCGGCAACGATAAGGAGAATGCCAGCGCTAGTGTCTCGGGTGACCCAATCGCGGATGCGGGTAAGGGCGCTCGCAGGCGCGGCGGGGGTTTCGGGCACAGAGCAGCTCCGTTCGTTTTTGAAGGCCACCGCCAGGTTGCGGGGGTCCTTGCCGACCAGACTTCCCGGCACACCGTCTTCCAGAGTACCGGGAACGGGTATAGCTGTGTTAACGGTCACATACGTGACTGTTCATAAGCTCTAACGATTTTTTTCATAGAACGGTCGGTGTCGTGGCGAGATATCCGCCATGACACCGACCGTCGTGAATGTGCTGCTTGTGAGGGTGAACGTGTAAAAGATGAACCGGTTGGCTCTTCGCCTTTTAGGCCTGAGCGGGGAATCGTTCCCAGACGCGGTGTTGAGCGAGCAGGCCAGCTAGTTCGGTGATGGCTTCGGCAGCGTTGTTACTGGCCACGATCCCTGGTGAAGAGGTGTCGATGTCAGCTGCGGTAAGAGCTGCTTCACCGCTGGGCAGATAGGCCACTGCCTTGCAATGGCGGTACATCTCTTCCAACAGCAGACTCAGTTTCGGGTCGGTGGTTAGGTTCGTTTTTTCTGGACTGGTCTGAGGTTGCGCGGGAGGGATGCTGGACACCAGCAGTACAGCGTCGAACTCGATTGATCGGGTGGCCAGTAGAGCGCGGTCCACGGTGATGTCTTTACCGAGGGTGCCGCCGTGGCCAGCCAGGACAAATGGCGTCATTCCGCTTTCGTGTACTGCGTGGACCGCTTCTTTGACTGCGGTTAGGTCGGCGTCATCATCTGCGACGATGCCGATTTTGCGGCCTGTGACCGGGTAACTCTTTTCGTTGATCTGCCGTAGTGCCGGGCTGGGCTTCATGTCTTTGACGTCGGCTTTTGTGGGGTCAGGCACGTCCATGCCTAGTCCGGCGGCGACGTGTTCGGCTAGTCCTGTATCGATGAGGGCTAGATGAGCTAGCTGACGTTCGCGAATAGGTGTTTCGAAGCATTTGCTGAGCTCGAATGTGTATGCCTGGGTGAGGTGTTGCTGTTCGATGGGTGTCAGGCTCCGGTAGAACAGGCGAGCTTGGGTGAAGTGGTCATCGAAAGAGGCCGACAGCTCACGTACTTTGGGTCCGTGGACACTGGTGGGTACTTCGATGAAGGGGTGTTCTGCCTCGGGGGTGTGGGCGGGATTTCCTGCGTCAATGGAGTTGGGGCGGTAGGGGGCTTGTCCAGTGTGGACGCCGTGTTGGTGGAACCCATCGCGCAGCATGTCGTTGACGGGGCAGTGCGGTCGGTTGATCGGTATCTGGGTGAAGTTGGGGCCACCGAGCCGGGTGAGCTGGGTGTCTTGATAGCTGAAGAGACGACCTTGCAGCAGTGGGTCGTTGGTTACGTCGATTCCAGGAACGAGGTGGCCGGGGTTGAACATGACTTGTTCGGTTTCGGCGAAGTAGTTCGTGGGGTTGGCGTTGAGGGTCATTTTCCCTAGTGGCTGGATGGGGCATAGCTCTTCGGGAATGAACTTTGTTGGATCCAGCAGGTCGATGCCTTCGAACATTTCCTCTTCGGTGTCGGGCATCACTTGTACACCGAGCTCCCACTGCGGGAATGCGCCTGCTTCGATTGCATCGGCGAGGTCGCGGCGGTGAAAGTCAGGGTCGTTACCTTGGGTGAGTTGGGCTTCTTCCCACAGTTGTGAGTGGACGCCAGCAGTGGGTTTCCAGTGCCATTTGACTAGGCAGGTTTTGCCTTCTGCGTTGGTGAGCCGGAAGGTGTGGATACCGAAGCCTTCCATCGTGCGGTACGACAGTGGGATGCCACGGTCGCTCATGTTCCAGATGGTGTGGGCTTGTGCTTCGGTGTGCAGGGAGACGAAGTCCCAGAACGTGTCGTGTGCGCTTTGTGCTTGGGGGATTTCTCGGTCTGGGTGTGGTTTTCCTGCGTGGATGAGGTCGGGGAATTTAATTGCGTCTTGGATGAAGAAGATGGGCATGTTGTTGCCGACGAGGTCGAAATTTCCCTCTTCGGTGTAGAACTTCGTTGCGAATCCGCGGGTGTCGCGGACAGAGTCTGCTGATCCGCGGGAGCCAAGCACTGTGGAGAATCTGACGAATACGGGAGTTTTCGCATCTGTGGCCAGGAATTTCGCCGTCGTGATCTTCTCAGCCGTGCCGTAAGACTCGAAGATGCCGTGGGCGGCTGCGCCGCGGGCGTGGACCGCTCGCTCAGGAATGCGTTCGTGGTCGAAGTGGCTGATTTTTTCGCGGAAGTGTTGGTCTTGGACCAGGAGAGGGCCGTGGGGGCCGGCTTTGAGGCTGTGGTCGGTGTCGCGTAGGCGGGCGCCGGTCTGGGTGGTCAGGTATGAGCCTGATTGGGCGCGTGCGGTGGTATCGGCGCCAGTGGGGGTGCCGGTTGCGGTGACTGTTTCGGGGGCGTTTTGGTCGGGGTTGGGAGCTGGGGGAGCAACTGGGGTTGTTGGTTCTTCTACGGTGGGTGCAGAGTTTTTGCGGGGTTTTTTTGTGGGCGCGTTGTCGTCGAACATGATGTTCCTTTCCGCGGGGGAGATGCTTCGCCCGGGTTTCGAACGATGCTCTTGGCCATCACGATGCCTTCTTTGATGGCTTTTGTCGCGGTGAAACATGCGCTTATTTCCGGCATGAGGAAGACGTCGTGGTGTTCTGTAAAAAATAGGAAAGTTTCTTTACAGAAAATGGTGACTTCTTAGCTGTGCTACTACACTCCCGCATCTCTGATGGGGGCTATAGGCGGAGATGGTTGGTCTAATTCCCCCGGGGGTATTAGGTTTATAGCCAGCCGGATCGTTTGAACATGATGAACAGAACTATGCAGGTAGATGCGATCGCTGCGAGTGTTACGTAATAGCCGTACTGCCAGTGAAGTTCGGGCATGTTGTCGTAATTCATGCCGTAGATACTTGAAATCAGGGTGGGGAGCACTGCTATTGCTGCCCATGCTGAGATCTTGCGTTGGTCTTCGTTTTGTTGCAGAGAGACTTGCGATAAATGTGCAGACAATAGGTCTGATAGCTGACTGTCGTAACCGTCGACCTGTTCGGTTACTTGCAGCAGGTGATCTTCGACGTCTTTAAAAAACGGCTGTAACCGCGGGGGGAGTATGATCCCAGTTGAGCCTCGGATAAGTCGATGTAGTGGCATTACTAGCGGGCTACTGGCGCGTTTGTATTCCAGTACTTCGCGTTTGAGGCGGTAAATGTCAGTGACGTCGGCTCGCCCATCGGAAGAAAACACGAGTTCTTCAACGTTATTAACGTCTTCGGCCAGCTCTGTATCAATTGTCATGTAGTTGTCCACCACTCGGTCAAGCACGCCGTGTACTACAGCCATGGGGCCTAGAGACATCCGCTGAGGTAGACGTTCCAGCGCTGTTCGTACACCGATGAGTTCATTTACTTCCCCGTAACGCACCGTCAGAACAAAGTCTTTGCCGATGAACAGAATCAGCTGGCCAGTTTCTACATCGCTGGTGGCATCGATGTATCGCAGGGTCCGTAATACCAAGACTGTGGCGTCGTCGAAGACATCAATCTTGGGTCGTTCTCCGGCGGTGAGTGCGTCTTCGATGGCCAGCGGGTGCAGGCCGAGTTCTTGGGAGATTGCGGAGAACTCTTCGACTGTCGGGTCTTTCAGCCCGATCCATACGAACTCGTTATTGCCGTGTTCTTCAGTGGTGTCGTCGAAGGTTTCTTCGGGCTTGTCGATTGGTGTGGCGGTTCGGGTTCGTAGTCGGCGCAGTTCGGTGCTGGGGTCTTCGCAGTCGACTTTGTGTCCTCCGCGGTAGTAGGCCTGGTTCACGATCACGAGCGTCATTCTGCCCGGCGAGAGTTCTTCTGGCCGGGCATGCTCTTTGACCGTTGGGCTATGGAAGTAAGAACAGCGGGTGAGGGGCTTGCACTCGGTGTCTGCCGGTGTGTCAAAGCGTTGAGTGCTGACGCGCGAGTGCAGGTACGCCCCGTCAGGGTTGAACGAGGATGCGGATAGGGTTTCCTTCACGGCTTTCGAGCATGTCTATGCCGCGTTGTACTTCGGTCAGCGGTACGACTGCAGAGATGGATTCGGACAAGTCGAGGCGTTTGTGTCGAAGCATTTCGGCGAGCATGGCGATGTCTTGCACTTTGTAGCCCAGGTGCCCAATGACCTGTTTGCGTCCCAGGGCGAAGTTGGTGATGGTGCCGAGGTTGAGGTCCTGTCCGCTTAACCCCACGACGACGAGTTTCCCGCCTGTGTCGAGTGCTTTGGCGGCTTGGGTGCAGGTTGCGGTGATGCCGACGGCGTCGAAGGCCACGTCGATCATGCGACCGTGGGTGGCATCTTCGATTTTGTCGATGAGGTGCGGGTCATCTGCGCGGAAGGTGTAGTCGGCGCCGAGGCGGCGGGCACGCGCGAGGGTGGCTTCATCGAGGTCAACTGCGATGATGGGGATGCCTCCGGCGAGTTTGGCCAGTTGTAGTAGGTGGGTGCCGACTCCGCCAAGTCCCCAGATGCCGACGGCGTTGCCGAGGTGTACTTGGCCGCTTCGCATGACAGCGGCGAAAGGCGTGGAGACGGCGTCGGCGAGGATGGCGGCCTGATCCATGGGGACACCTTCTGGCACGCGGGTAAGGCCCACAGCGTTGACGACGACGTATTCGGCCCATCCGCCGTCGAAGTCGAATGCCATCAGCTGTACGGCCAGGCAGTCCGGGAAGTTGCCGCGGCGGCATTTGCGGCAGGTGAGACAGGCTCTGCCTGCGGAGGGGATGACGGGGTCGCCGATTGACCAGCCGGTGACGCCGGGGCCGAGAGCGTCGATATATCCGCTGACTTCGTGGCCTTGGGTGATGATGGGGGTGCGGACGGGGAAGTTGCCGTTGATGAGGGATAGGTCGGAGTGGCAGATGCCGCAGTAGGCAACTTTGATGCGCACTTGGCCAGGTCCGGGTGTGGGGATGGGTAGTTCTTCGATGGTGATGTTGCCGGTGTTGGCGTTGAACCGTTCGGCGAGCATGGATCTGCCGTGTTCTGCGGTGGTGTCACGGTGGGTGGATGCTGGTGCGGTGGTCGTCATGGGGTCTCCTGGTGGGGGTCGCTGGGGGCTTTGATGGAGCGGCCTGCGAGATTGGTCTCCGCTGTATTGGTCGAATCTTTCTGTGCGGCAACGAATTCAGTTTAAATTTGAGTTTATTTACCAGCTTTGGCGGCAGTGATGTTTTTTCTTAATTGGTGGCTCCAAGGCACAGGGATGCCTCTTTGCTAGCAACCTCGGGCGCGCCTGGGGCTAAAAGGGCCTCACGAGGCCTGATGGCGAGTAGCGTGGCGCAACGAGCAAGCCTTGATCAGACGCCCGTCACAGTGTGGTGGTGGGGGGGCTTGGCATGACGAGGAGGTCTGCATGGGTTACGCAACCACCAATCCGTACACCGGTGAAGTCCTGAAGAAGTTCGAGACTGCCAGCGAGGCCGAGGTTGAGGCAGCTGTAACAAAAGCTGACAAGGCGTTCCAGGTCTGGCGTAAGAAAAGCATTGAGGAACGCGGAAAGGTGCTGACTAAGGCTGCTGCGATCTTGCGTGAGAACCGTCGCAAGTTCGCCCAGACTCTTACGTTAGAGATGGGCAAGCTGATCGCTGAAGCCGAGGCCGAGATTGATCTGTGTATCGGCATGCTGGAGTACTACGTGCAGTTTGGTGCTGAACAGCTTGCGCCACGGTTCTTGTCAGCAAAGGGTTTTGGGGACCAGGACGTCATGCTGGTCAACGAGCCGCTGGGTGTTTTGTATGCGGTGGAGCCGTGGAACTTCCCGTATTACCAAGTGGTCAGGATCGCTGCGCCACAGTTCACGGCAGGGAACTCGATCGTGCTGAAGCATGCTTCGAATGTGCCGCAGTCGGCGTTGAAGATGGAGAAGCTGTTCGCTGACGCCGGGGTGCCTGAAGGGCTTTTGGTGAATGTGTTCGCTTCGCATGAAGCCGCTGAGCAGATCCTCGCTGATCCGCGGGTGCGTGGCGTGGCCCTGACTGGTTCGGAGGGAGCTGGGGCTGCGGTGGCAGCGATTGCTGCTAAGCATCTTAAAAAGTCCACGCTTGAGTTGGGTGGGGCGGACGCCTACATCGTGCTGGAAGACGCTGAAATTGATAAAGCGGTCAAGTGGGCAGTGTTTGGGCGGCACTGGAACGCTGGTCAGGTGTGCTGTTCGGCCAAACGTCTCATCGTGATGGACAGCGTGTATGAGGAGTTTCTCGCCAAGTACAAGGAGGGTGTCAAAGCCCTAGTGGCAGGTGACCCGATGGACCCGAATACTTCGCTGGCGCCGTTGATGTCCCAGACGGCTGTTGATGATTTGGTCCAGATGGTTGAAGAGGCTCGTCTGGAGGGCGTGACGGTTGAGGAGGTCGGTGAGAAAGTGCCCGAGCAAGGCGCGTTCTTCCAGCCGACGATTCTCACCGAGATTGAGGTTGGTTCCAAGACCAGCATGCGGGAGTTCTTTGGTCCGGTCTCGCAGATCTATCGCGCCAAAGACGAAGATGATGCGGTGCGTATCGCCAACTCTTCACCGTTTGGGCTGGGTGGTTCAGTGATTACGCAGGATATTGCGCGTGCGCAGAAGATCGCGCGTCGCTTGGACACGGGCATGGTGTACATCAACCAGCCCACTGGTGCTAAGCCGGATATCCCCTTCGGTGGGACGAAGCGTTCTGGTTACGGCCGTGAGCTGACCGAGTTGGGTCTGCATGAGTTTGTTAACCAGAAGATCGTGGTGGTTACCGATATTGATGGCAGTTTCTAAAACTGCGCTGTAGGTAACTGGTCTTTGGTGTGTGCCTGCCCGGGCGTGGTGCTGGGGCAGGCACACACGTCGTTGTCGTGGGTTATTTGGCTGGCGTGATCTCTTCTTCGATGACCCATTTGTGGTTGGTGAATTTTGTGCCGTCAGGGCCTTGGTAGTCGACCATGTAAACGGTGGTGTTTTTGGCTTCATCGACGGAGCCTTTGGCTCCCTTCATGCCAGGCAAGTGCTCGGTGTTGATGGTGATTGAGGTGCCTTTGGCCAGTGGTGCTGTGCCGGGGTTTTTGAGCTCTTCATGGACAACCCACTTGTGTTCGTGGATGGGGGTGCGCCCGTTGGAGGGGGTGAAGTCAACTTCGTAGGCGGTGGTTTTGTAGGCGCCTTTAATCGTTGCGGTTGCGCCTTTCATGCTGGGTAGGTGATCGGCGTTGAGTTTGACGGTGTCGCCGACTTTGTAGCGGGCGCTTGAGGCGGTGGCGATGCCGGAGGGGGCGGGGCCGCCGTTGGTGGGGTAGGCATGCGAGCTGGGCATGGTTTGTGTGGAGGAGGGCGGAGCAACTTGGGTGGATGGTTTTGGTGAGCCTGCTGGGTTTTGTGGGATGTGTCCGGAGGAGGAGTTGTTTCCTTGGCAGGCTGCCAGGGCGCTGAAAGAGAGGGTGAGCGCGAAGGCTGCGGCGATTGCCCGTGCATTCATGCGTGCTGTCCTTCCTAGGGCTCTTCAAACGAAGAAGTAGGGGAGTTAGGTGAGAAGGGGTGTTCTGGGATACGACACGGCATCAGTGGCGTGAACGTGTGGTCAACGCGGAGGGAAGAAAAGACGCTCACACATTGGCACAGTGATTTTGAAACGAGCTGTGGAGTTAAGAGAGAAAGATTCCACACAGAAGAATAGTCGTGGTGATTACGAGTATGGATCTGTGTCGAGATGCACCACGAGTGATGCCGCCACCCCGAGTGTGTATACAAAAGAGCTGAGAAGGGTACTTGTCAGAAGAGTTACCCCAATTGAGGTTAAGCCGAGAAAAACAAGAACTGACCAGGTCAACCCGGCAGTGAAAAACACCGGAAAAATGCGCTCGCGCTCAGGCTGAGTCTGAGTTGCTTGCCTCATCGGAACCTCCTTGTCCCGTTGGGATGGGAGAGTCGTTCAGCCTTTGGGGGCGGTGTCGGCTGATGCGGTTGCCTGTGTCGGTGCTGGAGCCGGTCCAGGTGCGGGAGGCTGTTTTTTGATGGGGTTAGTGATTTTGTCTGCGCCAGTGTTAGGGGCTTTGGGTGCAGGGGGCGCATCAGGAGCTTTTCCTGGTTCAGGTGCCTTGCCCGGGGCAGCAGCTGGCGGTTTACCCGGTGCAGGGGGAGCAGGTGGGGCAGGAGTGGCCGCTGGTTTGGGGCCGGGATATTTATCGAGGTTGAGGGTTTCACTGTGTGGCTGCACACCAGGCGGTTGCCACGTCAGTTTCAGTTTGAGGGTTTCGTTCATTGGGTAGGCCTCTTTCCAGGAGAGGCTTTGCCCCGGTTCAATTGCGGTGGTCGGGCTGCCAATACCGTTGGCGCTGTCAGCAACTGTTCCTGTTTCTCCGTTCGGATCAGTCGCGGTGCGGAAATACATGGTTTCCAGCGGCTTGTCGCTCGTATTCGTCAGGGTGTAGTTCACGGAGACGAACTGTTTACTTCCTTTGGGGTAGGAAGCCATTCCTGAAGGGGTGAAAGCCGCAGGCTGGGAAAGGGTGACGTCGATCCCGTTCCACGTAGCTTTTTGCCCAAATGCTGCGGGGGTGTTTTTGGTGGGTTCTTCAACGGGAGCTTTATCTGCGTTGTTCGCCGCGGGAGCTGATGCTGCTGTTTCCGGTCGAGCAGGCGCGATCCCAGCGCACGCTGTCGCGCTGAAGATGAGCACAAGAGCGGTAGCACCGGAGCACAGAGCACGGGATCGCATACGGCCCATGCTAGGCACGGTTCTTCGCGGATGTCCGGTCACGCCACGCGATCTTGGGGCAGATGTCGGTAGCTGTCCACCGTTATTTAGTGGGCATTTTGGTAGCTAGCGCATGCCTCGACTGCGCGGTGACCTACCCCCTGGAGCTGTCGGTGATGTGCCCGCTAAATTCTTTTGTTTTCCTGGGAACGGAATGCGGTGCTGAGGCGTCGTGGGTATAGGGGTCTCCTGCCCAGCGTGTATCGCAGGACTAGGTGGACGGAGACCCGCGAATGTGAACGCATGACCACGGCAAGTTAGGAATGATCCTGCCGCGCATGCGAATCGCCACCGAATCCGCCGCTGCGGGTGTGGTAGTGCCAATATGTGTGCTTGCGCGTGCCCGCTGTCCGCGGCCACGGCATGGTGTGAAGGAGGACGGGGTGCGTGTACTCGTCGTCGAAGACGACCTGGCTATGGCAGGTCTCATCTCGACAGCGTTGACCGACCAAGGATTTGCGGTCGATATGGAGCATGAAGGACATGCCGGTTTAGCCGCCGCGTCCGGTACGGGGTATGACGTTGTCATCCTCGACATCATGCTGCCCGGGCTGTCTGGCTATCGGATCGTCGAGAAGCTGCGTGAACGGGGAAATTGGACCCCGGTGCTGATGCTTACCGCTAAAGATGGTCCCTATGACGAGGCGGATGCCTTCGATTTAGGTGCTGACGACTACCTCACCAAACCATTTGACGTGGTTGTGCTGCTGGCTCGTTTGCGCGCGCTTGTTCGGCGAGGCGCTCCTGCTCGTCCGGCCACGCTCATGCTTGGTGACCTTTCCTTGGACCCCTCGACGCACCGTGTTTACCGCGGCGATAAAGAGGTTCGGCTTACCGCCAAAGAGTTCGCAGTCCTGGAATTCTTTATGCGCCACCCAGGACAACTCCTGACCAAAAAGCAGATTCTCGAAGGTGTGTGGGATGCGGAGTTCACCGGCGATGTAAACATCGTCGAGGTGTACGTCGGCTACCTGCGCAAGAAACTCGACACCGCTTTTGGGCGTGCATCTTTCGAGACCATCCGCGGTGCCGGCTACCGACTCGTCAACGACCTCGTCTGAGACGAAAACTTCTTACGTCTGCAACGGAATCCGGAGAGTGAATCTGGCTCCTCCTAGCGAAGGCGAGGAGTCCACTTTTACTGTGCCCGAATGAGCTCGGATTATTTCTGAGACGATTGGCAGCCCTAGCCCTGAGCCGCCAGCGTCTCGATGCCGTGCTTCATCCAATCGCACAAACCGGTCGAATATTCGTTCGCGTTCGCTTTCGGGCACCCCTTGGCCATTGTCTTCGACCGCCAGCAGCGCCCACTGGCCATCAATGGAGGTTGAGATACGTACGCGAGATTTTGCGGCGCGAGTAGCGTTTGTGGACAGGTTGCGCACTGCCCGGGCCAAAGCATCCTGGGCACCAGTTACGCGCGCGGGCACCAAGTCGTACACCACGTTCACTTGGCCAGCCGAACGCAGCGCCATCACTTCTCCGTAAGCCACATCGTCGAGGTCGACGTCCTCAAACTCCAGCTGCATGCCTCCGCGCTCATCGCTGCGCGAGAGAGTGAGAAGGTCATCGACCAGGTGCGCCAGCCGTGCTGACTCAGCTTCCATGATGGGAGCTAGTTCGTTCCATCGTTGGGCGCTGCCAGCTGCTTGCCCCAGCTGAATCGAAGCCTGCAGGTTCGTCAGCGGTGAACGTAGTTCGTGGCTCGCGTCGGAAACGAATTGGCGTTGACGATCGCGGCCCTTCTCAAGGCGACTCAACATGTCGTTGAGTGTGTTTGCTAAGCGGGTTACTTCATCGTCATGAGGTGCTACCGGCAGCCGCGCGGTGAGGTTTTGGGCGCTGATTCTCTCGGCGGCTAGCCGCATCTCTTCAACAGGTTTCAACGCCCGCCCCGTCGCTAGCCACACCACCACACCTGCACCGAGCAACAGCATGGGCAGGACCGCCAGAGAGACCTCTGTGAACACCCGTACGGCCGCGACTTGACCAGCAAGAGGGATCGACAGCGAGATGCGGTAGATGTGCTTGCCGTGGCGTACATCGTGAGTCGAATACATCAACTGCATTTGCGGGCCCCACGGCAACATGTTTGTGCCTTCCAACACAGGGCGTCGTGTGAACGGCACCTGTGTGGGAGCAATCGGAGCTTGCGCCTGTGAGGGATGAGCGATCACGACCCGCCCCCGCTCATCGGTTACCCGCAAGGTCACTCGGTGCATGTCGGGGCCCAGCTGCTCGATATCGAGTGCATCTGGGCCACCGAGAACTAACTGGGCGGCGATGAGCTTGCTGTTTTCCAGCAGACGGCCACCGAACTCACGGTCCAGTGAGCGCTGCACCATCACACTGGCTAACCCCAGCAGTGCTAGCAGCGGGATCACGAGAGCCAGCAAGAACGAAACGGTCAGGCGCGCTCGAACGCAATGCCACCCACTGTTGCGGGCATTGTGGCCTGCATGGTCGATATATACTTCTTTTTCTTTCACGCCTTCACATCCCACCTCGCCGCCAGGGCAAGCATCTCGATCAGGGCTGATCGTCATGCGCTGCGCGAGTAGCGTTCCCGCTGCGGCGGTTTTGCCGTTCTTTCTCTGTCCGAGCTGCTGTCCGGAACGACCCAATCATGATGAAAACGAAAATGCCCAGTGCCAGCCACAGCGAGTATTTAGCTAGTTCATCGAGCAATGCCACGGCAGGTTCGCCGATGTACCAGCCCATAGTGAAGTAGATCGACTGCACAATCGCGGCGAAGACCAAGTTCACGCTCAAGAACTTCTTCAGCGAGGTGCCCGATGCCCCCAGTACGGCGTGAATAATTGCGGCCGGGATCGGGACGAAGGGAACGTAGGTCAAACCAATTGCCGGAATCATGTACCTGCGTGCTAAAGACTCCGCGCGAGCGGCACGTTTCTGTTGACGCTCTGTCTGGCCAGCCAACGCTGTGATGAACCAGTCACCCCACAGCTTGCCCGCCCACCAATAGATAGGTGTGAACTTCACCATACTGATCACACCGATCACCAAGGGAAGCGCAATCGCCAGGGGAGTGGGCATCCCCGCCTGCCCAGTCGATGCCAACGCGCCACACGCAACAAGCCCGGTGCGAGATCCAGTTAAGGCGACAATCACCAGCGGAGACCAGGTCAAAATCACTGGCCGTGCTGGCATCATGATCAACCCGAACACGGTGACACCAATGATTAGTCCCAAGCAGATCCGATCTGCTCGACCAAACTTCGTTCCCTGGGGCCACAAAGTTGTAGGTGTGTTTTCCATCTCTTCTGGTGCAGAGTCCTGCGGCTTGTCAGACTCCTTGGGAGAGTGAGGAACAGAGAAATCGGGGCGCGCGAACATCGAGGTCATCGGTTCATAGGGTGCGCGCTCTGGCGGCTGCTGATCGGGCGTTGAACGGCTCACACTCAAGACGTTAGGGCACTGCAGCGTCATACAGTGAGTCGAGTGATCGTTCAATGGTGGGTCCTGATCCCTTTTGTCCTCATGTTGCTCAGCATCGCGGTGTTCCCTCTGGTGCCAGCCGCAGCACACATATGGGAAAACCCACGAAACCAACTGATGCTGTCTTTGGTGCTCGGAGTGCCAGTTGCCGTGTGGTTCATCCTGGCCGGTTCAGGGATGCAGGTTCTTGCCACAGCTATCGAATACACCCAGTTCATCATGCTGTTACTGGCGTTATTCGTGGTCTCTGGCGGGATCTACTTACGCGGTGATCTTGCTGCCAGGCCAGCAACTAACACCGCCTTCCTGGCCGTCGGTGGTTTGCTCGCCAGCTTCATCGGCACCACCGGAGCTGCGATGCTGCTTATCCGCCCCATCCTCAACACCAACCGTGAACGGCGATTTCGTGCACACACAGTGGTATTCACCATTCTTGTGGTGGCCAACTGTGGCGGTGTGCTCACACCACTAGGTGACCCACCACTATTCCTTGGATTCCTGCGGGGAGTGCCATTCACCTGGACGTTCCATCTGATCGTGGAATGGCTATTCGTCAACGCGATGCTGCTAGGAACCTACTTCTTACTAGATCGTCGCTTGCACAGCCGTGAATCCGCTGCCGATCTAGCCCGCGACGAAACAGAGAAAACGCCACTACGCATCGACGGCGCCGTGAACTTCGCATGGTTTGCCTTAGTGATCGCAGCAGTGGCAGCGGCACCGTCAGTAGACATCCATGCAATCGAAGCTGGTCACGCAGAACCACTGCAGTGGCTGCCGTTACGTGAACTGATTTTCGCGGTCGCTGCGCTCGCCTCACTGCGCACCACCAGCCGTGAAACCAGATACGAACAGAACAGCTTCTCCTGGAGCCCTATAGCCGAGGTTGCGGCCTTGTTCGTAGGGATCTTCCTGACAATGATGCCTGCCCTGCGCTACCTGGAAGCAGTGGCGCCGAAACTACCGCTCAACGAAGTGACATTCTTCGTTTTCTCCGGTGGGCTCTCCTCAGTGTTGGACAACGCACCCACATATGCCACGTTCTTCAGCATGGCTGCACAGCTGCCAGGAGACCTGCGAATCGCAGGAGTGCCCGAGCCGTACCTCGTGGCGATCAGCCTCGGATCAGTGTTTTGCGGCGCGATCACGTACATCGGCAACGGACCAAACTTCATGGTGAAGTCAGTTGCCGAATCACGTCAGGTATGCATGCCCTCCTTCGGGGGCTACATGGTGTGGACAATGCGATACCTAGTCCCGGTGCTAGCCGCCATGGTGATGATTTTCGTAGTTGGCGGTCCCCTATGGTCCACAGCCGGGGTAGCAATAGCTGCGCTTTCTATAGGCATGACCGCTGCGGGAGTAGGTACGCCAGCTCTTGACGGAGACAAAACAGACTCACACGTAGAAAACTGACTGCTGCCACCGAGAAGAAAAAGTGATCTAGAGAGTGTGACGGATGCGAGGACGGCGCGCAGCGTGACGTAGCGCGGTGCGCGCACGAGAGTCATCAACGAAAGCCTGGAAGCGCACACGGCGCGCAGGAATCTGACTAGGGCGAGTTACCCCAGCAGGAGGCTCACTGAGCACCTCCAAATGACCCCCTTCAAGACTGGTCACCACAATGATGACTTCGTCTTCGGTGAACCCATCTCCGGTGCTGCGAATGGTGGCGGTGAAAGGGCGCTCGCGGATGGATCGCTGGTACATGATCCAGCGGGAGTGGTGAGGGTCCTCACGAAGGGCGCCGTCGTCGGTGCAGGGGGCTCCAATTTCGGCAGCGCAGATGCGGCACGGTACGCGTTGGGCGAGATCGTGCGGACTCAAGAAAAGATGACCGCTGGTGCTGGCCGGCATTCGTATTCCTCTTCCCGGATGTTCCGAAGACGACGTAGGGTCGACGTCTTCGCCCCCGAAGCTGTGTGAAACCCGTATGGCGGGTCACATATATCTGTATACACGACCAATTGAGTTGTGTTGGGCGACAGATGCTCTGGATTGAGTCAAATAGACGCAAACTGTGGTAATGAGGCCCCTCCTTAGGGGTGGGAAACATGCGCTACGCGTTCATGCGCAAACAATCACCACGCCCCACCGACAGTTGCCGCGTACAGATACTGAAAACGAAAAAACCGCGTCACTAGAACCCACGGTTCTAGTGACGCGGCAAGAAAGAACAGGCTCGAGTGGCCTCTACATCACCACGGCTTGTCGTTCGCGGTTGCCATCCGGTGCGTCTGCGGGTGCGCAGCTACCCAGTCGTGGATGTTCTTCAATGACGCCTTGGAGTCGGGGTGCTCGTAGAAGTTCGTGGCCTTGAAACCGGCAATCAAGCCATCGACGTGGGCCTTACCGAGCAAGTCCGAAACGATGTCCTTCTGCTTTCCGGTGACTGTCCAGCCGAACACCTTTCCGAGCTTGCCCTTGTCCCTGGCCTCGTTAGACAAACGAAGCTGGTCGCAGGTCTTCTTCGCTGTCCCGGTGCACGAACCAAAACCAAGACGCAGGTTGAAGAAACCGTAGTCCGCGATTCGCTTGTTAACCGGGACAGGTTTCTTCGACTTGTTGTAGTCAGACAAAACCGTCTCGGTGGGCCCGCTGAGCGCCACGGCCTCTTTGTCGTTCAGGTCGTGAGTGATGGTGTTCCAAGCCGCAGCACCAGCGGTCTTGTAGAACCCGTACAGGGCGCGCACGCCTTCTTTTTCAAACGTGTTACGGGCCAGGTCACGCAAGTGGTCGATGGAGCACTTGGAGCCTGCTTCGCCGGACTTGCAGTAATCGGGGTTCTTGATGTCCAGCCAGATGAAAGAGATGTTGCTGCCTGCCTTTTTCTTGGCGGCGATGTGTTTGAACATCGTTTCGGCAGAATCTCCCGCGCTCGTGGGTAGGCCATCGTGGTCTGCGGACCACCCAGACTTACGAGCCGTCAGGTCAATCTCGATAGCGTTAGCCCCGAGCTTGACTGCATCATCGACACCTTTAACGGTGAGCACGCGGTGAGCGATGGCGTACACCGGGCGCTGTGAAGCAGGGTTACTAGGAGTGGCAGGCGCGGCGTGAACCGGGCTAGCGGCAAGGAAAGAGCCAGCGGCCACAACGGCGGCGATAGAAACTTTCATGGCGCGAGAAGACATGACGTCTGCACCTTTCTACAAAGGATTCTGCATATATACGAATTATTCGATCGATGGTGATCGGCACAATTTCACTATCGAAATGATTTCGATCGGAGAGTCCGCGGCAGAAAATCCAGGGGACGGGAAACACGGCTGTTGGCACACCGAAACGACACTTCACGCCCCACGAATCGGTGGATGTCAGCTGTTGAGCTGAACATTAACACTCATTTCACTGAGCGGAATATGGGTTAATTCACTGCCCTTAAATACTTTTCAGGTAAGGGGTGCCTTTCCAGCTGTTTCCCAGCTATATATGCAATCAACCCGAAGAAAGCTCCACAAGCCAACCCGCTACCGGCCAATACTCTGCGGCGCATCCTGAGACCACAACACCGCCACAAACTCCATATCCGTATGCGTCACCAACCGCCACCAACCCCGATGACCCAAAAAAGCATTCAACTCTCGCTGTACCGCAGCACCCGAAAGATGACTGTCCTCAGGACGCGGCGCCCAATGCACAGCCACGATATCGGTGCACGGGCCACATACCCGATCCAACATCTCCCACGTAGCAGCCCGCTCACCAGCATCTAAGTAATACAAAACCTCACTCAACACCACCAGATCAGGCACCCGCCCACCCAACGCCGAAGGCACCTGCGGCAACCCAGAACGCTCCACCACACACACCGTCGAGCAGTCACCAGCCTGCTGCACCTGCGCAGCAGTCAAAGCACACGCCCGCCCAGCAATATCGGTACACACCAAACGCTGCGCCCGCCCCATCAGCTCACGAGCCAGATGCCCCGTCCCACACGCCGCATCCCACACCAGCCCATACCGCTCCTGACGCAGCATCGCCAAAATCAGCTGCGTCCGCCGCCGCTCATACCAACTCGTAGCCACATCCCACGGGTCAGGATCGTTCCGATAGACGTCCTCAAAATCCGGAGTGATCGTCACCCCCCTAGTGTGCCTCGAAAGCAGCCTCCACCTCCGCCTGCCTCACCTCACTCAACGAACCATGCATCCACCGCGGAGAACGATCCTTATCAACAAGCTGGGCACGAACACCCTCATGAAAATCAGGACAATCCGTAAACCACCTGGCCAACAACGCATCCCGCGCAAGAACCTCCTCCAAACAGGACATCGCCGCAGCCTCACGAAGCGCGCGCAACGCAATATGCACCGCCAACGGAGAACGCGACTCGATCACATCCGCAGCAACACCGGCAGCCTCCACACCACTACTGCGCAGCGCCTGAACAATCGCCACCGGATCCGAACCCGCATAACAACGATCCACCCACTGCGCAGACTCCAACAACGCCGACGGCCCCGGATCATCCCCAACCAGATCCGCTAGAGCACTACGACCAGCACCCAAACGCTCCACCAGCGCATCCACCGCACCACCATCTACCGAAGTATCCACAAACACATCCGCCAACCCCACCGCGATCGCATCCGCAGCATCCATCACATGCCCCGTCAACGCCAGATGCGTCCCCAACTCCCCAGGCGCCGACGCCAACAACCGCGTCGCCCCCACATCAGGGAAAAACCCAATCGTCAACTCCGGCATAGCCACCTTCGAGAAAGACGTCACCACCCGCACATCAGCAAAACCAGATAACCCCACACCACCACCCATCGTGACCCCATCCATCACCGCAACCACTGGCTTGGAATACGAGGCCACCAGCCCATCCAACGCATACTCTTCCTGCCAAAAAGCCAATGCATCCAACCGGCTCGTACCACCAGCCAAGGCCAACTCCCGCTGACGACGCACATCACCCCCAGCGCAAAACCCCCGCTCACCCGCACCACGCAAAACCACCACTTCCACCCGATCATCGCTCTCCCACACCCGCAACATCCCCGTCACCAGGCGCACCATCTCCACACTCAATGCATTAATCGCCTGCGGCCGGTTCAGCGTCACCACCCCACACGCGCCCTGCACTCGACCAAACACCGGCAACACATCGACGCCACCACTCACAGCACACCTCCAACTCACACGAGGACAACAACCAAACCCGGGCCACGCACGTCAGCTGCGCGCCACCGCGCCATGCACCTCAGCAACACTGTTCCGTTACTCAGAAACTCGTAGGCTTCAACCAAGTATTGCGGGCAGGCAGCACAACGCACCCGCCCGGCCCCCCAGAATGCCCCCACTCGAAGGGACCCGCAGTGAGCGCCCTCACACGATTCAGCCTCAAAAACCGTGCACTCATTGCGCTCATAACCCTCTTTGTCTTCCTCGGCGGCATCTTCACCTCAGGGGCACTACGCCGCGAACTCATCCCCTCCCTCGAACTGCCCGTTGTCGCCGTACTGACCCCCGTCCCCGGCAGCAGCTCCAACGTCATCGAAGAACAAGTCAGCCGCCCCCTCGAAGCAGCCATCCTGGCTGTACCCAACATCAAAAAAGTCCAATCAACCTCCGGCGACAGCACCTCCAGCATCCTGGTCACCTTCGAATACGGCACCAACCTGCCCGACACCCAAGCCCGCATCCAACGAGCCGTCCTCGGCGTGCCCAACCTGCCCGAAGGCAGCAGCCCCACCGTCATCACTGGCAGCATCGCTGACTTCCCCATCATGCAACTCTCGGCCTCCGGAGCCCTCCACGGAGATGCCCTCGCCCAACGCCTGCGCGACCACGTCATCCCCACCCTCGAAGACATCCCCGGAGTCCGCTCAGTCACCATCAGCGGTATCGGCGTCCAAAACGTCAGCATCTCCCTGAACAAAAACAAGATGAAAGACGCCGGACTGACCACCGCATCAGTCACCGCCGCCCTCCAAGCCAGCGGCGTGACCATCCCCGGCGGAAACATCACCCAAGGCACAACCGAACTGAACGTGCAGGTCGGCCGCAAAATCACCAGCCTCGACCAACTGCGCAAACTGCCCGTCTCCGATGCCACCGGAGCAGGAGCGCTCACCGGCGCAATGCCCATCCCCGGACGAGGCGGTGGGGGAGCGGCAGCACCCATCCCCGCAGCACCCACCAGCACCAACACCCCCACACCCGAACCCACTAACACCACCGCCCCCAGCACCTCTGCCCCCACCAGCACTGCACCGCAACCAACCCCCACCAACCCACCCACCACACTGCCCACCGGATTCCCCACAGCCTTACCCACCCTGCCCGGCGGCCTGCCATCCATCCCCGGCGGCCTTCCAACCTTTCCCGGAAAATTCCCCCCAATCCCCGGCGGCATACCCCGCCTACCAGGCGGACTGCCATCCATCCCCGGCGGATTCCCCACCAAACCCACACCAACCGCTCCCACCGTCACCCAACTCGGTGACATCGCCACCATCGCCTTCACCCCCAGCGACAACATCAGCATCGCCCGCACCAACGGCAAACCCAGCATCGCCCTATCCGTCGTCAAAAAACCCGACGCCTCCACCGTCGACATCTCCCACGCCATCACCGACAAGCTGCCCCAACTCAGCACCCGTATTCCCAACGGCAGCATGAACGTCGTCTTCGACCAAGCCCCCTACATCGAACAATCCATCGACGACCTCCTCCACGAAGGACTCCTCGGACTGGGCATGGCCGTCCTCGTCGTCTTCACCTTCCTCCTATCCATCCGCCTCACCCTCGTCACCGCCGTCTCCATCCCCGCCTCGCTCATGGTCGCCATGATCGGCCTGAAAGCCAGCAACAACACCCTCAACATCCTCACCCTCGGCGCCCTGACTATCGCCATCGGACGCGTTGTCGATGACTCCATCGTCGTCGTCGAAAACATCGCCCGAAAACTCGACCTCGGCCTACCCCGCATCGAAGCGATCACCACCGCCGTACGCGAAGTCGCCGGCGCCGTCACCGCCTCCACCATCGTCACCGTCGCCGTGTTCCTACCCATCGGGGTCGTCGGCGGACAAGCAGGAGAACTCTTCCGCCCCTTCGCCATCACCGTGGGCATCGCCATGCTCGCCTCACTCCTGGTTTCCCTCACAATCGTGCCCGTCCTGGCCTACTGGTTCATCCGCCCCACCACCGCCCCCCGACGCCGCTGGCTCACCCACCGCCGCACCACACCCGCCACCCCCACCGAATCGCACAACCACGAAAACGGCTGGATGGAACGCCTCTACATCCCCACCCTCCACCTAGCTCTACGCCGACCCATCATCACCATGCTCATCGCCCTATTCGCCCTGGCCACCGCCGGAATAGGAGCCACCGGACTCAAAACCCAATTCATCGGATCCAGCGCCCAAAACTCCATCCAAATCACCCAAACCATGCCCGCCGGATCCACCAACGAAGCCGTCAACACCGCCGCAACCACCGTCGAAAAAACCCTCACCAACACACCCGGAGTCAAAACCACCATGCTCACCATCGGCGGTTCTGGCCTACGCATGCTCGGCGGCAGCGCCCGCACCGCCCAACACGCCCTCACCCTCGAAGAAGGCACCGACTCCCAAACCCTCACTGCATCCCTGCGAGCCAAACTCGACACCCTCAACGACATCGGCGAAATCCGCATCGGTGCCACCGGAGGCCCCACCAACTCCCAAAACGTCGAAATCCACATCCAAGGCCCCGACGACGACACCCTCCACGCCGCCTCCGAAGGACTCCTAACCACCGTGCGCCGCCTCGAAGGCGTCGCCCAAGCACACAGCGACCTCGGCGAACGCGTCCCCAGCCTCCACATCGACGTCAACCGCAGCAAAGCCCTAGCCAAAAGCGTCAACGAAACCCAGATCGGCAAAGCCGTCGCCGACGCCGTCAAAGGCCGCACCATCGGCAAAATCGAAATAGGCGCCGCCGAACACGACCTCATCATCCGCGAAGGCACCGCTCCCACCGACCAGGAAGCCATCGCCAACCTCGTCATCGGAAAAGATCACAAAGGCAAAGACGTCCACGTCGAAGACGTCGCCGACCTCAAACGCGAAACAATCCCCGCAGCCATCCACCGCATCGACGGCAACCGCGCCGTCGTCATCACCGTCACCCCCGCCGACAACGACCTCGGCGCACTCACAAACCGCATCCGCACCGCCTTGAACACCACCACCTTGCCCGCCGGAGCCACCGCCACCATCGGCGGCGCCGCCTCCGACCAAGCCGAAGCCTTCAACCAACTCGGCCTAGCCACCCTGGCAGCCATCGCCATCACCTACGTCGTCATGGTCGCCACCTTCGGCAGCCTCGCCCAACCATTCATGCTCCTCATCTCTATCCCCTTCGCTGGCATCGGCGCCGTCCTCGCCCTCCTGCTCACCGGAACCCCCCTAGGCGTACCCGCCTTTATCGGCATCCTCATGCTGGTAGGCATCGTTGTCACCAACGCCATCGTCCTCATCGATCGCGTTAACCAGCACCGCAACGACGCAATGCCCGTCCGTGAGGCCGTCATCGCCGGCGCCCGCAATCGACTACGCCCCATCATCATGACCGCGCTAGCGACCATCCTTGCCCTGGCCCCCATGGCCGCAAGCGTTACCGGCGGCGGCGCCTTTATCTCCCAGCCCCTCGCCCTCGTCGTCATCGGAGGGCTGCTCAGCTCCACCCTCCTCACCCTGGTCATCGTTCCCGTTCTTTACGTCCTACTCGATGCGCTCCTGACCCGACTCCACCGACAACACGGCAGCGAGAAGAACCAACCAACATCACCCACAACACAAACACCAGAAACCAATCCACCCCGCCACGCCCGGTAGGGTCACCACCATGGGTAAGGCAGCACGACGCGCACGTAAAGAAGCACAAGCCGCACGCACCACCGTGGCCGCGGCACCCTTCATCGCACGCCCCTTCGAGGGCCTATCCGGCGAAAGCGACTGGGTGGCAATGCGCCAACTCCTACCCGCCGCCTTGGCCACCATCACCCTGCGCGACTGCGACCCCATCCGCAGCGCCTTAGGACACGACCCTAGCGAAACCGACCTGAACATCACCATCACCACCCTCCTACCCGGAGCATGGCCCGCACTCCACCGCGACAACGGCGAACGCCTCATCGCCATCCAATCCGTCGGAGCCAGCGGCGACGCATCCCGAGACATCGCCGCCGCAATCCTCGCCGCACTAGCCGCCCCAGCTGGTGCACCAGTAACACACATGCCCCCGGTCAACGCCGACACGCCTCGACTGCAAGACCTCATCGACCCCGCAACCACCTTCGCAGCCGACCTCCGCGCCGGATTCGACTACTGGGTACCCGATGTCAACGCCCTCGACGCCCGCGCCAAAGCCGAACTTGAAGAAGCAAACGCATCCTTGGTTCCCACCACACGCATGCCAGCAGATGCCTGCCCCAAGAACGCCATCGCCTACTGGGGACTCATGGGCGACCGAGCCCTCATTCGCTTGATCCTCACCGACGAGGAAAACCGCGCCACCGACGCCCTCGCCCGACTCCACGCGGCCAGCGCCGACACCCTCCAAGCAGAACAAGGAGCACCTACCCGACTCCTTGGCGCCTTCCGCGCCGACGGCGTACTCATTCCCGTTTGGGACCTCGACCCCGCCCTGGGAGCAGAGGCATACGAAAAAGCACTCGCCGAATTCTCCACCCGCTACACCGCAGCACTCGCATCTGATGCGCCATTGAACCCCGAAGAACGACGCGCCCGATCCGGTTTGCTCAGCCGTCAGTTGACCTTGCGCTAAGCCCCGCGCAAACCTGATCACAACATAAAAACTCTGGCCTTATCGGCTCCACAACGCAATGCTTTTGAGTCGATAAGGTTAGAGTTTCTGTTTTTCACGCGGTTACTGTAAGCCCGCTACTGAGCTGCAGGATAAAAAGTAAGAAGAAGTGTATAGAGCAGGCAAAGTGCTGCAAGTATCGATGAAAAAATATTCGACTTCAGGGATTCTTTAACGCGATACCGGATTACGTATGACATGACGTATGTGGTCCATGCCGCGGCGCACAGGAACAATATGCGCCCTAAAATGGTAAAACCAAGAGTATCCAGAACGAGTCCTATAAACGCTAAAAAACTCGTTATTATCCAGCCTGATCTGGCTGTTTCTATTTTATTTTTATCCCCTTTTTCCGGGCTGTAAGTATCCACTCTAACCTCCTGAATATTTCCTGAGTGAATACTACTTAAATCCCAGGTGGCCATTCGGCACGCGGCACCTTTGTTACTGCTTCGTAATGAAATACTTACTCGGGCAATTGCGCTCAGTGCCTATATGTAGCCAGGGAAAAACTCAACAGCTTTACTGCAACACCACCCCTAGGTGCGAACACGAACAACCAACGCCCCAGGCAAAGAACTCGTATCAAGAGCCCGCGTAAGACCAATCGCATCACCATCAAGCTGAATATGCTGCGGAACCCGAAGGCGCAACTGCATCGACTGAAACCGCGACGTGTGCACCCGCTCACTACCAGCTCGACCCCGCGTCAAAACATGCGTCGCCACAGACAACCAACCCGTCAACGATTTGGGAGTCAACACAAGCGCATCCAACAAGCCATCATCCGGCTCAGCAGGCAAAAGACTGATCCCACCCTGCAACTCAGAAACATTCGCAAACAACACCGTCCGCGCCTTACGCAACACTCCAGGGCCCCCATCAGTCCACATCCGCACCTCAAACCGCTCACCCCGCAAATGCCGCAACCCCGACCACACATACGCCACCGCACCCACCTGCGCCTTCAACTCCTCCGGCGCACCCGCAATCATCGAAGCATCAAACCCAATCCCCGCCATGATGAGAAAAAACTCCTCCACCAGCTGAGCCTGATCCAACGGAACCTGCTCATCACGCAGCAACTCCAACCGCACCCTGCCCACATCAAGCCTGCGATCAACACCCCGCAACGCCACCCGCAACGCCTCCACTGGCGAATCCAACGGCAAACCAAGATTACGAGCCAACAAATTGCCCGTACCCCCAGGCAAAAGCCCCAACGGCACCCCCGTACCAATCAACGCACTGGCCACCGCCCGCACCGTCCCATCCCCACCCAGCGCGCACACCACATCAACACCCTCATCCAACGCAGCCTGAGCCTGACCGCGCCCCGGATCCTCCACCGTCGTCTCCAGCCACATCGGCTCAGCCCACCCCAACCCCACCGCCGCATCCCTCAACTGCCCACGCACCCGAAGAGCATCACCGCCAGAGAATTTAGAAGGATTAACAACAACAGCAACACGCGGACAAGAACCCTCCACAGCAACCCCCGGGAGGCTCTCAGCTGACTGGTACGAGGCGGCCATAAAACGACGTTAGCGCCCCCAACGACTTTCCCCGACGCACCTAGGCCACCGGATGTGCTCTTCCAGCCGACAACAAATCACACCAACCTGACCAATCACCCCTGCACAACCCCCTTCGCGCACTACCATGAAGCACGCAAACCCTGCGGCCGCCATCAGGTGGCCGCTATGTGTGCGGGCACCCCAAGCCCGCCAGGTGGTGAGGAGCTCACATGGCACGGAAAGTGGCCCTGAACTGGCCAGCACTGCTCCAAATCGTCACCGGTGACTTCCTTGGCCGCGGAGCCGCAGTTACCAGCAAAAACACCGAGACGATCCAGCCGCGTACATCCACAGCTGACCGTGTAGTACAAAGCGTCTGCCCCTACTGCGCTGTGGGGTGCGGCCAGAAAATCTTCGTCAAAGACGAAAAAATCGTCCAAATCGAAGGCGACCCAGACTCACCAATCAACCGCGGCCGCCTATGCCCCAAAGGATCCGCCGGCGAACAACTCGTCAACTCACCCCGACGAGTCACCACAGTGCGATACCGCCGCCCGCACGCCACCGAATGGGAAGACCTCGACCTCGACACCGCGATCGACATGATCGCTGACCGATTCATCACCGCACGCGCCAAACACTGGGAAGAAACACACCCCGACGGGCGCGACAACCTCCACCGCACCATGGGCATCGCCTCCCTCGGCGGAGCCACACTCGACAACGAAGAGAATTACCTCATAAAAAAACTGTTCACGGCCGCAGGAGCAATCCAGGTCGAGAACCAAGCCCGCATTTGACACTCCGCCACGGTTCCCGGTCTGGGAGCCTCGTTCGGGCGCGGCGGCGCCACCCAAAACACGCAGGACCTCGCGAACGCCGACTGCATCGTCATTCAAGGGTCCAACATGGCCGAATGTCACCCAGTAGGTTTCCAATGGGTGACCGAAGCCAAACTGCGCGGCGCGCGGATCATCCACGTCGACCCGCGGTTCACCCGCACCTCAGCGCAGGCAGACCGACACATCCCCATCCGTGCCGGATCAGACATCGCGCTGCTCGGCGCACTCATCAACTACGTATTAACCAACGACCTATGGTTCAAGGAATACGTCCTCGCCTACACCAACGCGACCTCAATCGTGCACGGCGACTTCCAAGACACCGAAGACCTCAACGGCCTCTTCAGCGGCTACGACCCCGACAAAAACCACTACGACACCAGCTCATGGGGATACTGCAGCACCGCCGGTGAACCCGTCAGCGGCGGCGGCCACGCAACCGAATCAGGCGTACACCAATCGCACGCCGCACACCCAGAAACAGCAGGATCAGGTGGCCCCACCCTCGAACACGCCCACGTCCGCAAAGACCCCACACTTCAAGACCCCAACTGCGTCCTAAACGTACTTCGACGCCACTACGCCCGATACACACCTGAAATGGTCGAAGAAGTTTGCGGCATCTCAACCGAAGACTTCCACTACCTCGCCGAATCCATCACCGCGAACTCAGGACCAGAACGCACCACCGCGTTCTGCTACGCAGTCGGCTGGACCCAACACACCGCCGGCGCCCAAATGATCCGCACCTCCTCAATCCTGCAACTCCTCCTAGGAAACATCGGACGACCAGGCGGGGGCATCATGGCCCTACGCGGACACGCCTCCATCCAGGGATCCACAGACATCCCCACCCTGTTCAACCTGCTTCCGGGCTACCTACCCATGCCCGTAGCAGGCGTACACGACACACTCACCGACTACATCAACACCGTCGGATCACCCGACCAAAAAGGCTTCTGGGCCTACGCCGACGCCTACACCATCAGCCTCCTCAAAGCCTGGTGGGGCGAACACGCCACCGCAGAAAACGACTTCGCCTACGGGTACATGCCCAAACTCACCGGCCCACACGGCACCTACCAAACCGTGATGCGAATGCTCGAAGGCAACGTCAGTGGCTACTTCGTCCTGGGCCAAAACCCAGCCGTGGGATCAGCACACGCCCGCATGCAACGACTCGCACTAGCAAAACTGGACTGGCTAGTAGTGCGCGACCTGCAAATGATCGAAACAGCAACCTTCTGGAAAGACTCACCCGAAGTCGCCACCGGCGAAATCGTTCCAGAAGAAGTAGGCACCGAAGTGTTCTTCCTGCCAGCGTCTTCCTACGCCGAAAAAGCAGGAACATTCACCCAAACACACCGACTCGTGCAATGGCGACACAAAGCAGTCGACGCCCCCGGACAGTGCCAAAGCGAACTGGACTTCTTCTACCAACTTGGCTGCCGCATCCGCGCCAAACTCGCCGAATCAACAGACCCACGCGACAGGCCACTACTCGACCTGACCTGGGACTACCCCCTAGATGAACATGGCGAAGTCGACCCAGAATCCGTCCTGGCAGAAATCAACGGATTCCACATCGGCGGCGAAGAACACCGCAAACCTCTATCAGCCTTCACTCAAATGAAAGCCGATGGCTCCACCGCCGGAGGGTGCTGGATCTACGCAGGCATCTACGCCGACGGCATTAACCGCGCCGCCAGCCGCGTATCCGACCGCGACGGTAGCTACATCGCCCCCAACTGGGGCTGGGCGTGGCCAGCAAACCGGCGCATCCTCTACAACCGTGCCTCCGCTGCACCCGATGGGAAACCCTGGTCAGAACGCAAAAAATACATCTACTGGGACGAACAAGCTGGCAAATGGTCCGGCCCCGACGTTCCTGACTTCCCCGTAGCCAAACACCCCAACTACCGCGCCCCCCAAGACGCAAGCGGAGTAGAAGCCCTCCATGGCACCGACGCGTTCATCATGCAAGCCGACGGTTTGGCCTGGCTATACGCACCTCGTGGACTCGTCGACGGGCCCCTACCCACCCACTACGAAGCCGCAGAATCACCCGTAGTGAACCCGCTCTACCCCCAACAAGCCAACCCCACCCGCGTCACCTTCCGCCGCCAAGACAACCTCCTGGCCGTCTCCGGGGGTGACCCCGGATCCGACGTATACCCATACGTATTCACCACCTACCGGCTCACCGAACACCACACCGCCGGCGGCATGAGCCGATGGCTGCCCTACCTAGCCGAGCTACAACCCGAAATGTTCTGCGAAATCTCCCGAAAACTCGCAGACGAACGCGGCCTTAAAAACGGCGGCTGGGCAACCATCATCTCCCCTCGCGCAGCCATCGAAACCAGAGTGCTCGTCACCGACCGAGTACAACCCCTACACATCGCTGGCCGCACCGTTCATCAAATCGGCCTGCCCTACCACTGGGGCGTAGGCGAACATGCCGTCGTCAGCGGCGACTCCGCCAACGACCTCCTCGGCCTAGCCCTAGACCCCAACGTCCACATCCAAGAAGCCAAAGCCGGATCCTGTGACATTCGACCAGGGCGCAGACCCCAAGGAAAAGCAGTCCTGGACCTCGTGCAGGAATACCAGCGGCGAGCCCAACTCACCACCGACACAAGCCAAACCCTCGTCGAACAACTCACCCCACGGAAACCAAATCCGCCCACCACGGGCACACGCACATCGACACAGGAGGGCTGATGGGGTTCTGGCGCAACCAGCTATACGGGCCGACCAACCCGATCACCGACTCCGGGTGGAAACCCGAAAACACACGCAAAGGCTTCTTCACCGACACATCCATCTGCATCGGCTGCAAAGCCTGCGAAGTAGCCTGCAAAGAATGGAACCGTGTACCCGCCCGCGGCGAAAAAGAACACGGCAACCAACTCCTCGGATCCTCATACGACAACTCAGGACACCTAGGCGCCAACACCTGGCGACACGTCGCCTTCATCGAACAAGGCCCCGAACAACTCGCCAAAGCCAAAGCCAGCGGCGCCGTAGCACTGGGCATGCCCTCCATCGGAGCGCCACCTGCTGCCACATCTAGCTGCGACAGCAACACCACTACCGACACCAGTCAAAGCACACCACAAGGCCTGCCGGCTGTCCGATGGCTGATGAGCTCAGACGTGTGCAAACACTGCACTCACGCAGGCTGCCTCGACGTCTGCCCCACCGGCGCCCTCTTCCGCTCCGAATTCGGCACTGTCGTTGTACAAGCAGACGTGTGTAACGGATGCGGCATGTGCGTTGCCGCCTGCCCATTTGGCGTCATCGGCCGCCGCGAAAACGGAACCGTCACCGTTCCTACCAGCGACGGAACCACCATCCAAGAAAAAATCCATAACGGCGGCGTCGCCCAAAAATGCACCCTTTGCTACGACCGCATCAAAGACGGACAAAAACCAGCCTGCGCGCAAACCTGCCCCACCACCTCCATCAAATTCGGTGATCACGCCGACATGGTCAAAGCTGCACGCAAACGACTCGCGGACCTGCATGCACAAGGCCGCACAGAAGCACGACTCTACGGCGCTAACCCCCACGATGGAGTCGGCGGCACCGGCTCAGTGTTCCTCCTCATGGACGAACCCGAGGCATACGGACTACCACCAGACCCAGTCGTACCAACCAGACACCTGTCAGAAATGTTCACCAAAGCAGGCATCGCCGGAACCGCCATGATCGGTATCGCACTGGCAGTATTCGCGGGCAACGGGCCACTGAACAAAGGGGCATGAGACGTGACAACAAACCCCTTCGATGAAGTACGCCCACCCACCCTGCAGCACCGAGGCGGCCGCCGGAAAAAACGCCGTGGCGCAGACCCCAACGCCACAGTCCCCGAAGCTCAATTCGGTAGCTACTACGGCCGCAACATCGTCAAAGCACCGCCGTGGAAAAAAGAAATCCCCGCCTACCTCTTCCTCGGTGGCCTAGCTGGTGCCTCCGGACTGATCGGAGCTGGCGCCCACCTGACTGGCCGTTTCGAGCTGCGTCGCAACGCACGCCTAGCAGCGATCGTTGCTGCGGCTGCAGGCGGGGCAGCGCTCGTGGCTGACCTAGGACGCCCCGAACGGTTCCTCAACATGATGCGCACCGTGAAACTGACCTCGCCGATGAGCGTCGGCTCATGGATACTGGTCGGATTTTCCACGTGTGCCGGTGGTGCTGTGATGACCGAGTTCGGCAGGCCAGCTCTGGCCTCGAGCGAACCCAACATGCTGAAATCGCTCATGCAAGCGGTGACCGGTTCAGCCCAATACGCTGCGGAGCACTCCCGTGGCTTCGTTCCCCCCACCGAAGCGCCACTGGTACTGGCCAAGGCGCATGAAAAATCTGTGCTGCTCATGGTGTTGGACTTTTTCGATCCGTTGATGAGTGCCGGAACCGCGTTCTTCTCCCCGCCCCTGGCGGCCTACACGGCCGTGCTGTTGGCTGACACAGCCGTCCCCTTGTGGAACCAGGCGTACCGGGAGCTGCCCTTCCTCTTTGTTGCTTCAGCCACCGCCGCCGGGTGCGGCATGGCCATGGTGACGACCAACCCCGCGCAGACCGCGCCGGTTCGTCAGCTCGCCGCCATAGCTGCGTGCGTGGAAGCTGGCGCCGATGTGGCGATGGAACGCCGCCTCGGTGAAGAAGGGCAGCCTCTCCATGAAGGCAGCAGTGGCCGGTTGCACACAGCAGCCCGGGTTCTCACTGTTGCTGGTGGGATCGGCGCGGTGCTGTTTGGGCGAGGCAGGCTAGGCGCTGCAGTCTCGGGGCTGGTGTTGATGGCAGGTTCGGCATGCACACGTTTCGCAGTGGTCTCAGCAGGGATCACCTCTGCGCAAGACCCCATCTACACGGTGCGCCCGCAGCGTCGCCGTGCCGCCACCAGGCAAACCGAAGGAATGGGTGTCACCCAGCCCGGGCAAGACATCACCATCTAAATTTCAGGCAACAGAACCGAAATTTTCGCCCTCGGCATGACCTGACTGCGTGTTCATGCACGGTGAAACACCTCGGAACCACTCTGCAATAGAGTTCGTTTGACGGGCAGCTCTGCTCGCGGCGAAAGGACACGGCATGACGAAAGCGGACCGAGCGGCCAAAATTGCGGCAGCAGCACCTAAACGACGCGGCCCCGGGCCAGCAGTTATTGTCGCGTTGCTCGTTGTCGCGGCACTGATTGTGGTGGGTGTGTGGCAGGTGAGCAGTGGTTCGCAAGATTCGCAGTCCACAGTGAACAGCGCAGGTGTGCCTAAAGGCGGCGACGCTAATGGCGGATTAAACGCGTTCCCCGGTGTGAAACTTGCCGACGGTGCACCAAAAGTCGAAGTATTCACCGATTTCCAGTGCCCCTTCTGTGGGCATCTGGCGAAATTTAATGGCGAAGCAATGAACAAGCTCGCTAAAGAAGGAAAAATCCAGCTCGTCGAACACCACATGAAATTCCTCGACGAAAACATGCACCGAGGCGAAAAAGGTCCATCCCACGCCGCCGCGAACGCCGCCTACTGTGCAGCAGATGAAGGCGTGTACCCGCAGGTTGCGCACGGTATTTTCGTGAACCAGCCCGAGGTAGAAGGGCAAGGATTCCCCGACGACCTGTTCACCAAGTTGGCCCAAGGTGCCGGTGTCAAAGGTGAAGCCCTCGACCGGTTCGAAAAATGTGTCTCCAAGAAAAAATACGTCGACTACGTCAAAAAGAGTGACGAAATGAGCGCAAGGATGCAGGTGACAAGCACACCTGCGGTGCGTATCAATGGCAAAGATGTCGCTAAAGAAGACATGTCTCAGCTGGTTTCTGCAGCGAACACATTCGAAACGGTGCTGGCTAAATACTGACCGTCATTTCTTTACGCATAGCCACAGCGAAAGAAACTTAGCAGCCCACGATTTCGCAGACTTTGCCAATGACAGGAATGTCACTGGGTTCAACGTCGGGAATCGTGGGCAAATCAGTGGCTCGGGGAACTGAATCACCAAGTTTTCCGAGACGATCACCAAGATTTTTCTGAGTGTCTTGGAGATTTTTGGTCACATTGCTGATTCCGGTCAATGTCGCCGAAACCTGTTGGGCCAGAGCCAAAACAGTGACAGCAACAAAACCAATAATCGCCAACGTGACCACGTGCAGTAGCAAACTGATCACCAGAAGAACCCGGACAAAACGATCTTTACCCGCGCATCGGTGCACGTAAGGAATAGGCGCCTGGGGATCATGAACAGCTGGCTGCATCGGCAACGGGCCGGTCTCCCAGTCAGCGTTGCCGTGATAGTTGCGGTTGTTCATAGAAACCTTCCTGCCGTGCTGAGCCTGTGCTCTGGCACGATACGTAACCGCACAGCCACCAGTCCGGTGGCATAGGTGAATGTTGCACACGAAGTCACGAAGTGCTAATGGTGTTGCCAGTGCGGGGGACAAATTCACCAATGACGGTGGCGCCGGGGATCTCTCCAGCCAAAAGCAGCCCGCCAGATGTTTGGGCGTCCGCCAACATCAGCAGTTCTTCCTCAGGTAAATCGGTGCACAGGTGCGGGCGAACCCAGTCCAGGTTGCGACGACTGCCACCGGGAATGAACCCATCAGCCAAAGACTGTCGCGCACCCTCGAGATAAGGAACCGCGCCGGGGTCGATCCGGGCAGAAACGCCAGAGGCGCGAGCCATTTTGTGCAGATGCCCCAGCAGCCCAAACCCAGTGATGTCAGTCGCTGCGGTGATTCCAGCGGTGAGAGCATCCCTGGATGCTGCGTCGTTGAGCTGCACCATGGCGTCGATGGCGTGAGGAAAAAGCTCCCCAGTGGTTTTGTGACGGTTATTGAGGATGCCAACCCCAAGAGGTTTGGTGATCGAGATGGGAAGGCCAGCTTCGGCGGCGTCATTGCGTAGCAGCTGCTCGCTATTTCCAATACCAGTAACAGCCAGCCCGTAGACAGGTTCGGGATTATCGATGGAGTGGCCACCAGCTAGGGGAGTCCCCGCGCGGTTACACACCTCCAGGCCGCCGCGGAGCACTTCAGTAGCAATATCGGTAGGAAGAATGTCGCGGGGCCAGCCAAGCAAGTTGATAGCCAGGATTGGGGTGCCACCCATGGCGTAGATATCAGACAGAGCATTGGCCGCGGCGATGCGGCCCCAGTCGTAAGGGTCATCGACGACAGGGGTGAAGAAGTCAGCAGTGGAGATCGCGACAGTAGGGCTAGAGGGATCGATCAGGACGGCGGCGGCATCATCACCGTGATCCAAGCCCACGACCAGAGCTGGGTCGGTTTTCCCGATGAGCCCAGCAACCATGGTTTCGAGTTCGTTGGGTGGGATTTTGCAGGCGCAGCCGCCGCCGTGAGCGTATTGGGTTAGGCGTGCAGGTGTGGTGGGGTTCACGTGCTCACTGTAGGAGCCAGTTCACAGCGATTGGCATGGTTTTGGGGAAAGGGAACGAGGTAGATCCACGGCCATCCCGAACGTACCTGACCGGCAGCAGGTACGTTTGGGAATCCTTAAACGGCAACATAACTCGATGAATCTAAGAGTGTCAGGTATTGGTGATGGCCGCTGCCATGCTGAAAGGCATGAAGTTCTCCCAGGTCGTGGCCACATCCCAGCAGATATCTGCCACCCGGTCACGCACCGCCAAAGTCCAAGCGGTTGCACACACCCTGCGCCTAGCCGCGCCAAGGGAGGCACGGCTCGTGGCGCACTACCTGTCAGGGTCGTTACCGCAGCGCCGCACCGGAGTGGGGGCTCGATCGCTAAGTAACCTGCCCGCCCCCGCAGCCACAGACACACTGCACGTGGCCGATGTTGACGCGATCATCGCCGACATCGCTGCCCTCAGCGGGTCCGGATCAGGCACACGCCGTAAAGAAAAGCTGATCGACCTATTCGCACGCGCCACAGACAACGAACAACGCCTGCTGCGTGACTTATTCACCGGTCAGGTACGGCACGGAGCACTAGACGGGGTCCTGCAAACAGCTATCGCTGTGGCCGCGGACGTGCCGGTGGATGCGGTGCGACGAGCCGTGATGCTCGCAGGCTCTTCAGCAGCGGTAGTCGAAGACGCCCTCACTGGTGGGGTGCAGGCACTAGAACGTGTCGGCCTGGTTGTGGGGCGCCCACTGATGCCGATGCTCGCGGCTTCAGCCCCAGACGTGGCTGAAGCTGTGCAGCAAGCAGGCGAGGGCAAAAAGGTCGCGGTAGAACGCAAACTTAATGGAATCCGCCTACAGGCACACAAAAACCGTGACGAGGTGCGGTTATTCACGCGATCCCTCGACGACATCACTGACCGGCTACCCGAGGTCGTTGAGGTCATCGCTGCGATCCCCGCCCAGAAGGCAGTAATCGACGCCGAAGCTATCGCCCTGCGCCCTGACGGGCGACCACACCCATTCCAAGTCACCGCTGCCCGCACCGCCAGCCGTAACGACCCCGCAGCACTAGCGGCCAATACACCCGTGTCAACGTTCGTGTTCGACATGCTCCACCGCGACGGACACGACCTGCTCGACCTACCCGCCAAAGAACGCATCGACCAACTCAACGCACTCATCGATGAAGCACACCTGGTTCCACGCGTGATCACCGACCGCGCCGAAAAGACCGCAGAGTTCTTCGCTGCACAGATCGCAGCCGGACACGAAGGCGTGGTAGTGAAAAGTTTAGAAGCCCCCTATGCAGCCGGACGCCGCGGCGCCGGCTGGATCAAAGTCAAACCCCGGCACACCCTCGAACTTGTTGTTCTTGCTGTCGAGTGGGGCAGCGGCCGCCGCAGCGGAAAACTATCCAATATCCACCTGGGCGCCAGTGACGGAGCTGGCGGATTTGTCATGCTCGGTAAAACCTTCAAAGGCATGACAGGCGAAATGCTGGACTGGCAAACCACCCGGTTCCTTGAATTAGAAACCCACCGAGAAGGCTACGTAGTTCACCTGCGCCCAGAACAAGTAGTTGAAATCGCCTTCGACGGGTTACAACAGTCAACACGCTACCCCGCAGGACTAGCCCTACGATTCGCCCGGGTACTGCGCTACCGCCACGACAAAACAGCCAACCACATCGACACCATCGACACCATCCGCGCGCTCGCTGGCTCCCCAAGCGCTGAGACAGATCAACGACACTAACCCCACGAGACACCCCGAGACAGGTGGGCAAAAACACACATCCCACCAGCCAAAACCCACAAACCTGCACCCCAACGCACAAAACAAAACTGCAACAATCACACCGTGAACGTCACGGGACCTGCCCCCCTGACCCCAAAACCAACCACATGGCCCGCCACCGGACCATGGGCAGCATCCAGCCGCATCCCCTACCTACTGCTATGCCTGTGGGCAGCAGTAGCCATACCGCTATGGATACAGAACGCATCATGGCTGCCATACGGATGGCACGACCACGAAATGATCTTCGCCATGGGATCAGGAGCGCTCGCCTCCTACGTACCAACAGCCCAATCAAGCTGGACAGGCCTAGCCCCCAGCCGCGGCTGGCCCGTAGCAGTACTCGCCGTGCTCTGGGTCACCGCACGCGCAGTGATGTTCGCACCACCAGGGACACTGCCACGCCCCCTTTACGCTGCATTTCTGGCAGCGCCCCTATGGTGGACTCTTGCCCTCGTGGTGCGCGACCTACACCGCTCACGACGCGGCCCACGCCGCATCGGACCATACCCATGCGCTGTCCTAGCCTTCTGTGCCGCCGCCGGAGCAGTCAGCGGATGGTTCGGATCAGCCATCATGACCGGCGAAAAACCCGGAATCCTGCCCGAAATCGCCGTGAGCATGTTTGCGCTGCTCCTAACCGGAGTAGGCGGCCGCATGGTCCCCGCATTCCTCAACTCCGCAGGCCAACGTCTCGGACTGCCAACTATACCACTACCAGCATGGGCCCGGCTGCCAATCCTCATTCCGCTGGGGATAGCTGTCCTGACCACCGGAACCGCTCTTTCGGCAGCCCTGACCTGCCTGGCAGGAATGATACTGGCAGCACACATGACAACCTGGCGCCTGCGCTACGCCCGCTACGACAGCCTCGCCGCGCTCACCCTCATCGCCTACGCCTGGCTCCCCATCGGCCTCATCCTGTGGGGATGGACACGCCTACCAGCCAACTGGCCGCTCCCGCCGGCACCGGTATGGTCCATCACCGCCTCCCACACCCTGACCATGGGGGCACTGACCGGACTGATCGTCACTGTCATGGCTCGTTCCTCAGCCCGCCGCGGTGACCGCCGCCTGCACCCCCGCGCCGCATCCGTGATCGGATTCGCCATCCTCATGGCCGCGGTTCCTGTCCGGCTCGCCGGATTCACCCCCACCTCCGGGATGATCTGGTCCCTCGGATGGGGGGTAGTGCTCCTGGGACACCTACCTCACCTCGTCGGCCCCCTCCAACGCCCTGTTTTCAGCGCCCACCGCACCCCGTAACGAATCTATTGCCGTTTGGGAGTTCAGTGGCGTGCTCCCAGACTTTCCGTATAGTTCGTGTGCCTCGCCCCTTTTACGTTGTGGGGCACCAACAACCCCCTTTTTTCTGTTTGGTGAGGAACTTCATGCCCGCTGCCCGGCCCACAGACCCAGTACCTACCCCGACAGGAACCCTCGCGTCGCTGCGAGCGATCGTGCGCTTCACATCATCGCTGCGGCGGTACTACGTCGTGGTTGTCGTCACAGCGCTGCTGACCGCAGCAGCGGGGATCGCCACACCATTCCTCGTAGGGCGAGCAACAGACGTCATCGTCAACGCAGTCAAAGCTGGCTCAGGTAACGAAGTCATGCCAACCGTCGGGTGGCTCGTAGCCGGGATCCTGGGCACACAACTGCTCGCCACTGTCGCATCGAACATCGGCGGCTACTCCGGTGACCTGCTATCAAACTCGATCCGTGCGCTCATGTCGACGCGCTACCTCGACAAGCTGCTGCGGCTACCGCAGTCGTGGTTCGACTCGGAGATGACCGGCACCATCGTCTCGCGACTGAACCGATCCATCACCGAGATCTCCAACTTCATGAAAGCGATGGCCAACACGTTCTTCGCGATGCTGCTGCAAACCGCGGCAGTGCTCGTGATCAGCGCGATCTACTACTGGCCTCTAGCTGTGCTGCTGGCGATCGTGTTCCCGCTATACGTGTGGCTCACCGGACTGACATCCAAAAAATGGCAGAAACTTGAAGGTGAGAAAAACACACACGTCGATATTGCCGGTGGCCGGTTCGCTGAAGTTGTCGGACAAATCCGGGTAGTGCGCTCCTTCGTGCGGGAAAAACACGAGTTAGCAACCTTCACCGGGCACTTCGATGCCACCCATGCCACCACGCAGGCACAGTCCAAACACTGGCACTGCATGGACCTGCTTCGCCGCGCGGTACTGAACCTGGTGTTCTCCCTCATGTACCTGCTGATTTTCTGGCGCACCCTGCAAAGTCATTTCACCGTCGGTGACATGGTGCTGCTCATCCAACTCATCACCATGGCCCGCACCCCCGTAGAAATGATGAGCTGGGTCCTGGACACTGCCCAACGCGCCGTCGCTGGATCCGAGGACTACTTCCGGGTGATGAACACGCCCGAGGTCGCTTCGCCTGCCGCTCTGCCTGCCGCGCCGCAGCGGTCCGCCGATGCGGCGGTGCTCGAATTCGAGCACGTCCACTTCGGGTACGGCGACGGCCCGGACGTTCTCACCGACGTGACCTTCGACATCAAGCAAGGCGAGAAGGTCGCCCTCGTCAGCGAATCCGGCGGCGGTAAGACAACACTGGTCAACCTGCTGCTGGGGCTGTATCCGCTGCGATCAGGGCACATCCGTCTCGATGGTGTCGACATCGCAGCCATGCCGCACGACGAACTCCGGAAGAAAATCTCGATCGTGTTCCAAGACCCGTCGCTGTTCTCGGACACGGTGGGCGAGAACATTCGGTACGGCCTACCCGAGGCGAGCGAGGCCGACCTTGCACAGGCCACGGCGCGGGCTAATGCGGCGGAGTTCGTGGACAAGCTCGAGGGCAAGTTCGACGCGATGATCGGCGAACGTGGCCTGAAACTCTCCGGTGGGCAAAAACAACGCATCGCGGTGGCACGGGCCATGCTCAAAGACGCCTCCGTGCTCGTGCTGGATGAAGCCACCAGCGCCCTGGACACTCGCTCCGAGCGGGCGGTGCAAGCCGGTCTAGAACAATTGATGGCCGGGCGCACATCACTGGTCATCGCGCACCGACTCTCAACAATCGCCGGAGTGGACCGCATCGTCACCCTCAAATCCGGGCACGTCGACGAGATCGGCACCCCCACCGAACTGGCACAAACCGGCGGTGTTTACGGCGAACTCCTTGCCCTGCAACGCCGCGGCGAAGACTCCTACCTCAACGCCTACCAAACCGCACAGTGACCCATCCCATGCTTGAGCAGGTCAGATCCAGCCGCGCTCTCGGGCGAGGTAGACAGCTTCGTGACGATTCGCGGCGCCGGTCTTGGCTACGGCAGCCGACAGGTAATTCCGCACGGTGCCGGGGGACAAGTTGGCACGGGCAGCGATCTCGTCCACAGGGGCGCCTTGAGCAGCGAGTTCGAGGACATCGGCCTCACGCGGCGACAGCGGGTTAGCGCCGGCGGCGATGGCATCTGCGGCCAGCTCCGGGTCGACGTACCGGCCACCGCCATGGACAGTGCGGATGGCCTCGGCCAGGATCGTCGCCGTGGCAGTCTTGGGCAGAAATCCTCGCACGCCCAGCTCCAGCGCCCGCTTGAGATACCCCGGACGGCCATGACTCGTGACGATGAGACACGCCACCGGCCGCTCCCCACCGAGCAGCGACTCCGCAACCGCGATGCCATCCGCGCCAGGCATCTGAAGGTCCAGTACAGCGACGTCGACCTCATGACTGCAGGCCATGGCGATCGCCTCTGGCCCCGAGGCCGCTTGCGCCACCACCAGCAGATCTTCTTGCAGGCCGAGCAGCGTCGCTAACGCGTCGCGGAACATGTTTTCGTCATCTGCTAACAACAACCGGATCATTCCGACCTCCCAAGCCCGCACCACTCACATGATCGCGGACTCTCTTTCTCGACATCCGAGCAACAAGGGCCAGGATCATCTCGCCTGCGACTCGTCGGTTTGCGTCTGCTCATTTCGACACCGCCGGTGACGATGCCGCCGCTTCGAGCATCTGGGGGATGCGGGCGGTGAGGTGAAACGTGCCATCCCGTGCCTGCACGTGGAGGACCCCGCCGACGGCCTCGATTCGCTCACGCAATCCGACGAGTCCGGCCCCGGTTCCGTTGCCCGTGACACCGCAGGTGTCATTCTCGATGGTGACGCCGCAGCCGTGTTCGTCGGCGAAGAGGTTGATGCGCACCGTCCCACCACGACCGTGTCGGAGAACGTTGGTGAGGCCCTCCCTCACCACCCACGCGAGGGCTTCGGCTGCCTCCGGCGCCAGCCGCGCCGTGACTTCCTCGACCGTGCCCGACACGACCGGCGTCAACCCTGCAGCACGCAAGATGCTTTTGGCACCGGCGAGTTCGTGCTTTAGGTTGATCTGCCGATACCCCCGCACCAGGCCACGGACCTCAGCGAGGGCGGTCTGTGCAACCTCGCGGACGGCTTCCATCTCGGCCACGGCGCGCTCGTCGCCGCGGCGCGCGAATTCTGCCGCCAGCTCACTCTTAATGGTCACCGTTGACAGGGTCCGCCCGAACACATCGTGCAAGTCACGCGAGAATCGGAGACGCTCCTCCGCAACAGCCAGATCCGCAGCCACTTGCCGCGACCGCCACAGACGCCGCACAACGTCGATCATCCACCGCGTCGTCATGGCCATCGGGATGCTGCCGACACAGAACCACACCGTCATTAGCAGCATCGCCACAGTCCCCGGCACGCCCAACTGCGGTGGCCCGAGCACATACATCGCGCCGAGCACCCCCAGCCCCGCGACGGCCACCAGCACGGCACGTCGCCACGAGATGAGCAGCGCCAACACGCCGACACTCGCAGCCAACCCCAACGGCCCCAACCCGATGAGTGTCCCCGCGCCTTCACGGTAGATGCCATCCCGTGGGACTAGCGCCGCCGCACCCACCGTGAACAGCAGCGACACCACCGCCCAGAGCCACAGGATCGGCCTGGGTACCGACCGTTCCCGGCACACCAGGTCGAGAACCACCGAGGAAAACACCGCCCACGCGATGACCGGTCCGACCACTGCCGGCCCCAACAGCGCCCTGCCCTCACCGAACCGTGCTGCAACAGCCATCAAGACCTGCATCGCCGTCACCACGGCGCACAACATCACCATGATGTGCAACGACCAGCGGCAATACGCCTCGAACCGTTGAAGGTCACGTTCGGTGCGGGGGCCGACGAGGTCCGCATCCCGCGACGCCGTCAACGCCCTACCTCGGGCCTCGGACGGTTTCCTCGGCCCGGCCGCCCGCGCCTCTGCATCGGAGGGGCGGGCAGCTGGGATCTTATTGCTGCTCATGGAGTTGATCATGCCGGGAGGCCGCGGTCAGCGGCGCGGCTGCCACTGCAAATAGCGCCGCACTGCCCACCCAGAGAGCACAACCCACCCCAAGAGAATGAGCAACGGCTTGACCGCAGCAGCGAACGTGCCGACGAGGTCGAGCTGAGCTCCGTGAGCGTCGACCCCGGCCACGCCTAAACGCATGAGTTCGAGCACCGGATGCATCGGGGTCAGGCTCGCCAGCATCTGCAGCGCCTCAGGCAGAAACGCCAGCGGAAACGACATTCCGGAGAACAATATCGCGACGAAAATCAGAGGCATTGTTGTGATCTGGGCGTGCTCAACGCTGCGAGTCATCCCCGTCGAGGCAATACCTAACATCGCCCACACGAGCGTGCCCAAACCAATGGCAACTGCGATCAACCCCACGTTGGCAGGCATCCCGACACCGAGGAACACACCCACGCCGAGCACGCCCAGTAATGTCTGCGCCGCCGCGATCAGCGCAAACGGCAGCGCTAACCCGGCCAAGATCGTCACATCCGAGGCCTCGCCTGTCCGCAACCGCTGCAACACATAAGACTCACGCCGTGCCACCAGAGACGTCACCAGCGTGTAGTAGACGACAAACGTCAAAACCATTCCTAGAAGGACCACGGGGGCCATGCACGCTGGCCCCAGCTCCCGCGCTGCTGGTAACGAAGCGAACATAAAAACCAGCAGGCCAGGGGCCGCGGTCGTGTTGATAAGCGCCACCTTGTTCCGCAGCAGCAATCGCCATTCCGATCCGGCTAGCGCGAGCATCTGCCGCCACGGCGAGGCCAACGTGCTTTGGTGAAAATGCTCCGAAGGCAGCGCCGGGCCATTTGAAGCCCCGCAGGTGTTGGAAGTCATGATCTTGTCTCCTGAAACGAGTCGTGGGTAAAGCGAATACGGTGTTGAATCCCCAAGGTTTTGCCGTGAGGTCGATGGCTGTGCCCCCGCATCGGTGTCGCAGCAGCACACCGATGCGACTTACCCAAGGCGGTGAGTGCATGCCGGTGGGGCCTAGGCGGCTTCCTCATGGAGAGGCGAAGAGGCAGAACCAGCGATGGTGAGGAACGTCTGCTCCAGCGATGCCGCACTAGCACGCAGATCCTCCAAGACGATGTCCTCACCGGCCCACGCGAGTAGGCGGGCAAGATCAGGCTGTAGGGCATGTGTCCGCAGCACCGTGCGAGGCCCGTCCACAGACATGTGGACGCCAGCGAACTGCGGCACCGCCACTGCCGGGGTGCGGAACGTGATGGTGGCGGGCTGGTCGGCGACGATTTGCGCGAGGGTGCCAGTCGCAGCGATCTGCCCGGCATGCATGATCGCGATACGGTCCGCGAGCCGCTCGGCCTCTTCCAGATAGTGGGTGGTCAACACCACCGATGTTCCACCGTCGACGAGTCGGGTAAGAACATCCCATGCCCGGTGGCGGCTCTCTGGGTCCAGGCCAGTAGTCGGCTCGTCGAGGAACAACAGCCGCGGGCGCCCCATGATCGCCAGGGCCAGGTCCAGACGCCGCCGTTCACCACCGGACAAGCTCTGTACCAGGACTTCACGGCGATCCAACATGTCAACCAGGGCTAGCGCCTCGTCAATGGGCCGTGGGGATGCCATCGTTCCGGCCCACATGCGGGCATGTCTAGCTCACGGTTAGGTCACCGGAAAACCCCGCGTTTTGCAGGACGATCCCCACGTGTGGCCGCAGACGTCGGCGCTCGGTGAAAGGGTCAAGCCCTGCGACGCGCACTGTCCCAGCACAGGGACGAGCCATACCTTCAAGCAGCTCCATCGTCGAGGTCTTCCCGGCCCCGTTGGTGCCCAAAAGCGCGAATATTTCACCCGGATCGACGTGTAGATCGACACCGCAGACAGCTTCGAAACCGTTGACCGGGTGGCCATAGCGGCGACGGAGTCCAGTGGCGGTGAGCAGCGGCGTTGTCATGCCTTCACCGTAGGCTCAGCTTCGCTGCCGCACCGGTGAATCTACGCACCGATACCGCTGAGGCCTGCACCTTTTGGTCATGACATCTGTCATCTTCACTGACAACTGCCACGGCGCCTCGCCCAGGGGAGCAGCCAGCCCAAATTAGATAGTGACTGGACCGTTCGGAGTCTCGAAAGTCACTGACATCAGGCCAGCGTTGCCGTGAGGGGCGATGAACTCAAAATCAATCACCGTGGATGTTTGATCCGCGGGCAACCCCAGCCAGTCGTGGACCCGCTGCGGATCCCCAGCAATAGTGAGCTTAGAGATACTCACCTTCGGGTTAGTTAAATCACGGATCGCGCCCGAGGGGTGAAGTTCGGGGTTCTGGAAACAAATAAAGAACGGCAACTGCGGGTCATTGAGCAGACCGTTGTAGCCGATCTGAGTCCAGTGCAGTTCACGATTGTCAGGGAAACGACGATGCGCAGGCTCAGGGATACGCCCCAGACGCTGCGCCACAGGCAACATGTCATCAACCCGGATACCCCACCCAAGCCAGCCGCCACCACGCTCAGTGCAGGTACGCACCGCTTGCCCATACGGCTCTTTCAACGAAGCCGGGTGATCCAGGGCTTCAACCACCTGGAAAAACTGGTCATTGCCCAACGGGACGATCATGTTACGGGTCCCGTAATTGGGGTGGACACCCCCGTTAACAGCCTGAACACCCAGCTGCTCGGCCAGCCGCTCCGCCGTAGCCTGCATACCGTCATGCTCGGCCGCATAAGTAACGTGGTCCACTCGCATGCGCCCATCGTGGCACAACCCCGAAAAACCCCCGAATCCGATAGACGCCTACCCCCGCCCACACCAAACCCTACGAACAACCCACCCTCCTCATCTCCCTAGCCCTTCCACAAAGAAACCGCGGCTGCTAACCCCGGATGTGGGATGCTGCCGCTATGTCTTCGCGCAGGTCACCACTGCCGCAACGCGACGGTCTGGACCCAGTCTGGGTACGCACCCCCGCCCGCGTACGAAACGAACCACTCCCATGGGCCACAGTCGCTGAATTCCTCCGAGAGCGCCTGCCAGCAGTCAACATCGACGACTGGTTAAAAAACCACCGATTCGTCGACGAAACCGGCCACCCACTCACCGGGCAAGAACCCTGCCAGCCCGCACGATTCATCTGGTTCCACAAAGACCCGCCCCCACCCGAACGCCCGGTGCCCGGCGAGCTAACCATCCTCCACCACGACGAACGCATCATCGTCATGGACAAACCACACTTCCTGGCCACCACCCCACGCGGCAGCCACATCCGCGAAACAGCACTCATCCGCGCCCGACTCACCCTAGGACTGCCCCACATCGCCCCCGCGCACCGCCTCGACCGACTCACCGGCGGCATCCTGCTGTTCACTACCGAACCCCGCTGGCGCCGCCCCTACCAAACCCTTTTCGAAACCGGCGCTGTCACCAAAACATACGAGGCGCTCGCGGTACCGCTTGCCGGGGCGGGGGAGGGGTTTGAGGTGCGCAGCAGGATCATCAAACCGCGGGGTTCGTGGCAGGCGATTGAGGTTGAGGGGGAGCCGAACGCGCACACGCGGGGACGTCTGCTGCAGACGTCTACCGGCCCGGGTGGGCAGGTGGGGCGATATGAGCTATGCCCAGTGACGGGTAAAACCCATCAGCTGCGGGTGCATATGTCTTCTCTTGGTGCCCCGTTGCTGAATGACCCGCTGTACCCGGTGGTGCAAGAAGAGCTGCTAACCCCGGCGGGGGAGAGGTTTGATCAGCCGTTGGGGCTGGTGGCCCGAACGTTGCGGTTTATTGACCCGGTGGATGGCACACCGCGCAGTTACACCTCCGGCATCCAGCTGTCCTTACCCTCAAGAGACCTCTGAAGTGGGCTTGCCGGTAACGCAAGGGAGCGCCGCCCCCTCAGAATTGGGGTGCGGCGCTCCCGCGCTGACAAGGGACTGTCAGATACTGAAGCGGTTGACCAGTAACTGCAGATCCGAGGCGCGTTGAGAAAGCTCACCGGCGGCCTGCACGGTAGCTTCAACAGAGCTGCTGGTTTCTGCAGCAGCAGCCGACACATCGGCCACACCACGAGAGATCTCTACAGCACCGCCAGCGGCGTCACCGACGCTACGGCCCATCTCGTTGGTGGTTGCGGTCTGCTCTTCCACCGCTGAAGCGATCGTGGCCTGGGTGTCGTTGATCTGAGCAATGATGCTGGAGATCTCACCGATCGCAGCCACAGCAGCTTCGGTGTCCACTTGGATGGCCTCGACACGGCGGCCGATGTCCTCGGTGGCCTTGGAGGTTTCCTGAGCCAGATCCTTGACCTCGTTAGCAACAACCGCGAAGCCTTTACCAGCCTCACCGGCACGGGCTGCCTCGATCGTGGCGTTCAACGCCAGCAGGTTGGTCTGCTCAGCGATGCTGGTGATGGCCTTAATGACCTCACCGATTTCCATCGAGCTCGTGCCCAGCTTGGCCACAGTCGAGTTGGTGCGGTCTGCGACCTCCACGGCCTGAGCGGCGATACCAGCAGCGTCGTTAGCGCTCTTAGAGATTTCACGGATTGAAGCGGTCATCTCTTCAGTACCCGCAGCGACAGTCTGCACGTTCTGCGAAACCTCATTCGCGGACTGGGAGGCAGCATCCGCGCGGTCAGCGGACAACTGTGCAGAGCTACCCACCTGGGTGGCGGTGGCGTTCAGTTCTTCACTGGCTGCAGCAACCGAGGAAGAAGCGTTACCGACCTCACTGATAACGTCCCGCATCGAAATCCGGGTGGCCTCAACAGCGCGGGCCATGTCGCCGATCTCGTCATTGGTGCGGGCTTGCGTAGGAACACGCAGGTCACCGTTCTGCATAGCGGTCAGCGAGGTCAGCACCTCGTGCACCGAAGCAAGGATCTGCTTGTTGATCTTCATCGAGATAATCACGACCGCTGCAATAACAGCGAGCAGTGTTACTAGAGCAATGATGATCGCGCTTGTTTTGGCCTGGGTCGCTTCATCCTGCGCATCCTGGGTCCGAGTCGTGGCAGCCTCCCGGAGTTTCTTAATCGAGGCTTTCATCTGATCCATGATGTCCGAAGCGTCTTCGATGGCGAGTCGAGAAGCTCCAGTTCGGCCAGCGGCCGTGCCCCGGTTCAAAGCCTCGACAACCTTGGCGTCTGTGGCTTCCCAGTTGGGAATGATGGATTTCAGCTCAGCGATAGCTGCCTTGCCTGCTTCTGTGCGAGCTCCAGCTTCCATCTGATCGACAGTTTTCTTGAAACTGCTTAACCGGTCTAGGTAGTCCTTACGGGATCCCGCATTGTCATTAACTTTCCCGGCACCGGGGCGACCAGCCTCCAAAACGTACCCATTTTGTTGGCCGTTCAAGTCATTGATCAGGCTCTCGGTCTTACCGAGAAGAACATTCATTGCACCGCTAGAGGTAATAGCCTCAGTGGCGGTGCTCATTGAGTTCAGCGCCCACACATTGCTCAAACCGAGAATGAGAGCACCAATCACGCCAAGCATGCCCACCGACATGATCTTCAGCCTGATACCCAACCGCCTGCCAGGCTCTGATGAACCGCCAGCAGCCGAACTGCCAGCGTGAGAAGTGAACATGGACGTCATGGATCCTCCGGTCGCAAGGAAACGAATTGTGTTGCGTTTACCGGACCCCCATCGGCGCGGAAAAACCAAAACTGAATCTCTCCACCACAGAGCGTCACCTGCCCCCCACCACAACGGCCACAACACACCCGGCACCACCCTTAAAAAGCGCCCTCAATGAGAGAAGAATCACCACCCCCACTATGGTTAGCAACGGAGGGGTACGAGCTCCTGGTGGACTCCCCGGTCTTCAAAACCGGTGAGGCCGAGCATCTCGGCCTGGCGGGTTCGATTCCCGTCCCCCTCCGCCACCCTTCATCGACGAGGAGACCCTGTGAGCGACCCCCGGCGCCGCATCCCACGCACCGACGCCGCCATGGCCGCACCAGAACTAGCCCAAGCGCTCACCACCCACGACCACGCCACCGTCAAAGCAGCCATCAACCGGGCACAACACGCAGCACGCACCGGGCACATCACCCCCGAAGAAGTCATCCCCACCGCCGCCAACGACCTGCCTCCCCTGTGCTCCCTGACCCCCATCCTCAACGCCACCGGCATCATCATCCACACCAACATCGGCCGCGCCCCGCTCTCAGCAGCAGCCCAACACGCCCTGACCATCGCCGCCGGAACCACCAACCTCGAAATGTCCCTGCACACCGGCCGCCGATCCCGCCGCGGCACCGGAGCAGAAAACGCCATCCTCAACGCCCTTGACCCCGACATCACCACCGGAATCTCCGTCCTCCTGCTCAACAACGGTGCCGCAGCCCTCTCCCTAGCCACCACCGCACTGACCACCCCCACCACCCCCGACATCATTATCTCCCGCGGCGAAATGGTCGAAATCGGCGCCGGATTCCGCCTCACCGACCTCATCACCGCCACCGGCGCCCACCTCAGCGAAATCGGCACCACCAACCGCACCCACCCCAGCGACTACAGCCAAGCCATCACCCCAACCACCGGCTGCATACTCAAAATCCACCCCTCCAACTTCCGCATCAACGGATTCACCAGCACCGTCCCCACCGCCACCATCGCCGACCTCATCACCACCACCAGCCCCACCCGCCACATCCCCCTCATCGTCGACGTCGGCTCAGGGCTCCTACGCCACGACCCAACCCTGCCCGAAGAACCCGACCTGTCCACCGCCATCCGCGACGGCGCCGACCTCGCCCTAGCCAGCGGCGACAAACTCCTCGGCGGCCCCCAAGCAGGCATCCTCATCGGCCGCACCGACCTCATCAACCAACTCCGCAAACACCCCCTCGCCCGCGCCTTCCGCATCGACAAACTCGCCCTCGCCGCCCTCGAAGCCACCCTGCGCGGACCCGAACCACCCGTCACCCGCGCCCGCAAACTCACCCCCACCGACCTACACAAACGCACCACCACCATCGCCACCACCATCGGCGGCGACACCATCACCACCACCGCACACATCGGCGGCGGAGGCGCACCCGAACACCCCATTCCCAGCCTGGCCATTGCCCTACCCACCCCACCCCACCACACCCCCGAAAGCCTCGCCCACGCCCTACGCACCGGCACCCCCGCCATCCTCGCCCGCATCAACGACAACCGCGTACTCATCGACCTACGCTGCATCGACCCCACCAACGACACCACCCTCACCCACGCCATCCACACCGCCCTCACCCATCCCGCCCCACACGAAACGGAACCCCACACATGAGGGTGATCGCCACCGCCGGACACGTCGACCACGGAAAAACCACCCTCGTCGCCGCCCTGACCGGCCACAACCCCGACCGGTGGGCCGAAGAACACCGCCGCGGCCTCACCATCGACCTGGGCTACGCATGGACCACCCTGCCCACCGGCCACACCATCAGCTTCGTCGACGTACCCGGCCACCAACGCTTCATCGGCAACATGCTCGCCGGAATAGGCCCCGCACCAGCAGTCATGCTCATCATCGCCGCCGACGAAGGATGGCGCGAACAAACCACCGAACACCTCGACGCCATCAACGCCCTAGGCATCACCCACGGCATCATCGTCATCACCCGCACCGACCTCGCCGACCCCACCCCCACCATCACCGACACCCGCGCACACCTCACCGACACCGGCCTGGCCAACGCCCCCATCATCACCTGCTCGGCCCGCACCGGAACCGGACTCAACCAACTACGCGCCGCCCTAGCCACCCTCTGCGACACCCTCCCAGCCCCCACCACCAACAGCCGCATCCGCCTATGGATCGACCGCGTCTTCACCATCCACGGCGCCGGTACCATCGCCACCGGAACCCTCGAATCCGGAACCATCACCATCGGCGACACCCTCACCGCCCACACACCCACCAGCCACCACACCACCACTGTCCGAGGCATCCAAACCCTCGAAACCGACCGCGACACCGTCCCAGCCGTAGCCCGCATCGCCCTGAACCTACGCGGCCTAACCACCACCGACCTCCACCGCGGCGACCTACTCCTAACCCCCCACACCTGGCACACAACCACCACCACCGACATACGCCTGCACCCCATCAACAACACCACCGAACTACCCGAATACCTCATGGCCCACGTCGGCACCCACGCAGCACAAGTACGCATCCGCCCCCTAGACCACACCACCGCACGCCTGACCTGGCCCCACCCCCTACCACTAGCCACCGGCGACCGACTCGTCCTACGCGACCCCGGCCGCCGCGCCATCACCGCAGGCGCCACCATCCTCGACACCGACCCACCCCCACTCACCCGCCGCGGAGCCGCCCGCGCCCGCGCCCAACAACTCACCCAAGCCACAACCACCTTCGACCTCACCACCGAAGTCACCCGCCGCGGCTACCTCACCGAAACCGACGCCCGCGCCCTCGGCGCCACCGACACCGACATCACCACCAACAACCCCCACCTCATCCACACCTGCGGACTACTCATCTGCCCCACCCAATGGGACACCTGGATCACCCGACTGACCGAAACCGTCAACCACGCCATCGACACCGACCCCCTCCAAGCCCGCACCCCCGCACCCGCAGCCGCCCGCGCCGCAGACCTACCCACCCCACAGCTCATCCCACACCTGATCGCCACCACCGACACCCTCAAACTCACAGACGGCTACCTCCACATCCCCGGACGCGGCCCCAACCTAGGTGCAGCCGAACCCGGACTCGCCCACATCGAACACCGCCTAGCCACAAACCCCTTCGCCGCACCCGAACGCGACGAACTCACCGCCAACCACCTCAGCCCCAAACACATCGCCGCCGCCGTGCGCCTAGGCCGCCTCATCGACCTCGGCGACAATATCGTCCTGACACCCCGCGCACCCGCCCTAGCTATGCGCGAACTAGCCACTCTCCCGCAACCCTTCACCACCAGCCAAGCCCGCCAAAAACTCGGCACCACCCGCCGCGTCATCATCCCCCTACTCGAAGAACTCGACCGCCGCGGCTGGACCCGCCGCATCGACGCCGGACACCGCGAAATCATCCGAGGCAACAACCGATGAACCGCATCACCCGCCGCCAAGCCATCACTGCATACGACCCCGCCCACCCCCAAGGCATCACCCGCCGCGACACCCTCGCCGTCGAAGAACCACTCGAAATCCGCATCAACGGCACCGCATACACCCTCACCATGCGCACCCCCGGCCACGACTTCGAACTCGTCCACGGACTCCTAGCCGCCGAAGGCATCATCAGCGACCACAACGACATCGCCACCATCCGCTACTGCGCAGGAGCCATCACCGACGAAGAAACCCAAACCCCCCGCAACACCTACAACGTCCTCGACGTGCGCCTAACCCCCGGCCTCACCCTCCCCGAAAACAAAATCCGCGCATCCATCACCACCTCCGCCTGCGGAGTCTGCGGAACCGCCTCCATCGAACAACTCACCAGCGAACAACAATTCGACCTACGCGCAGATACCACCACCGTCACCGCCAGCTGCATCCTTGACCTACCCGAAAAACTCCGCCACACCCAACGCGCATTCGAGACCACCGGTGGCCTACATGCCTGCGGTCTCTTCACCGCCGAAGGGCAACTGCTCGTCGCCCGCGAAGACATCGGCCGCCACAACGCCACCGACAAAGTAATCGGCTGGGCCATGCAAAACCGGATCCGCCCAGCCCGGGGCCACATCCTCATGGTTTCTGGAAGAACAAGTTTCGAACTAGCCCAAAAAGCCGCACTAGCCGGGATCCCCATCCTCGCGGGCGTCTCAGCACCCTCATCCCTAGCCGTTGACGTCGCCGAAGCAACAGGACTGACCCTGGCCGGATTCGTTCGCGGAAACCGCATGAACATCTACGCCGGAAAAGATCGCATCCTTCCCTAACCCCACCCCCCAAACCCGCACGATTAAGCAGCTACATCACATGTAGGCCTCGAAAACGTCCCAGAGCATCTGCCACCTCAACGTGCGCGCTAGGGTAACAGGGTGATCGACATCAAGTTCCTCCGCGAAAACCCCGACGCCGTCAAGCGGTCGCAGCACGCCCGAGGCGAGGACGAGAGCCTGGTCGATCAGGTCCTCGCCGCCGACGTGACACGCCGCGAGTCACTCCAAGCTTTCGAGCAGGCACGCGCAGAACAAAACCGTGTCAGCAAAGAACTCGGCCCCCTCATGGGCAAACTCAACAAAGCCAAAAAAGCCGGCGAAGACACCACCGAACTCCAAAACCAAGCCGACGCAGCCCGCGCCAAAGGCGCCGAAATCGCCGCACGCGTCAAGGAACTCCAAACCGCGGCCGACACCGCACAAACAACACTGGACGAAACCCTCCGCCGCGTAGGAAACGTCATCATCGACGGCGTCCCCGCCGGCGGCGAAGACGACTACACCGTCCTGGAACACCGCGGCCCACAACCACGTGACTTCGCCGCCGAAGGATTCGAACCCAAAGATCACCTCGACCTGGGCGAACACCTCGGCGCCATCGACACCGGACGCGGCGTCAAAGTCGCCGAATCCCGGTTCTACTACCTCGTCGGACAAGGCGCCCGCCTAGAACAAGCCATGCTGAACCTGGCGCTCGACAAAGCCTACGAATTCGGGTTCACCCAGCTACAAGTCCCCACCCTGGTCAACCCACGCACCATGGCCGGAGCCGGGTTCCTCGACGCCCACGCCGACGAGGTATACCGCCTCGCCGCCGACGACCTCTACCTCACCGGCACCTCAGAAGTCGCGCTCGCCGGATTCCACACCGATGAAGTAATCGACCTGTCCGCAGGGCCAAAGCGCTACACCGCCCAATCCACCTGCTACCGCCGAGAAGCAGGAAGCTACGGCAAAGACACCCGCGGCATTCTGCGCGTGCACCAATTCCAGAAGATCGAAATGTTCGTTTACTGCCGCCCCGAGGAAGCAGAAGCCGAACACACCCGACTCCTGGACTGTGAAAAAGCAATGCTCGACGCGATGGAACTGCCCTACCGCGTCATCGACGTCGCCGCAGGTGACTTGGGCGGCCCCGCGGCACGCAAATTCGACTCCGAAGCGTGGGTTCCCACCCAAGGCCGGTACCGCGAACTGACCAGCACCTCAAACTGCACCACCTACCAGGCGCGCCGCCTCAACATCCGCAGCAAAGGCGAAAACGGTAACGAAGTGGTGGCCACCTTGAACGGAACATTGGCAACAACCCGCTGGTTGGTCGCGATCCTAGAAAACCACCAGCAAGCCGACGGTTCTGTGCGAGTCCCCGAGGCGTTGCGGCCCTACATGCACACCGACGTTCTCACCCCAGGGCAACGCTGACCTGAAAATATTTCTGCACAAACAAACGGGCTGGGTGGTTTTCAACAAACAAAGCATTTGTTGAAAACCACCCAGCCTGAAATATCTGTGGCTCGGTCCTCACATGAGAGACATAGCGCCCTCCACAGCAAGCACCGACAAAGCCGCACCCAAAGCCACACCCATGAGACTGCGGCGAGCCAACGCCAACGCCACAGCGACAACAAGAGCAGTCACCCCAGAGACGGCAGTGTTGGTGGCGGTGACCACGGCAGGGATAGTCATCGCGGTCAAAACAGCTGACGGAACATAGTGCAGAAAGCTCAAGATCCACGTGTTCGTGATCCGGCGGCGGACAGTGATGAGCGGGATAGCACGCAAAAGGTACGTCACCCCGGCCATAGCGACAACAGCTCCCAGAGGGGTCATGCGTGGATCTCCTTGATGGAGCCGGGATCAGTAGGCAAGTCAGGTTCAGGATCAGGACAAGGCGCGAAAGTCGCAGCGATAGCAGAAACCACGATGGTCACGATGATGGTGCGCCACCCGGCATCCAAACCCGGAAGGTAAGAAAGAACCACGCTCAATGCCGCAGCGCCAAGAACCACAGCAAGCATGGGGCGGGAGCCGTGGGTGGTGGGGATGACGATCGCCACGAACATTGCGTAAAGAAGCACGCCAGCTGCTGAGGTCAGCAGCGGAGGAAGGCTCGCGCCAACAAGGGATCCCACGATGGTGCCAGAGGTCCAGCCAAGAATCGGCAGCACCATCGAAGCGACATAGTCCAGGAAACCTACCTGGCGGCGGGCCATACCCAGGGCGTAGATCTCATCGGTGATGCCCCACGCCATGAGAATGCGATGTCGGATTTTGACCTCGGGGCCTAAACGCTGGCCCAAAGAGATAGCCATGAGGACGTAGCGCAGATTGACGAGGATGACACCGATGGCTAGCTGCAGGTAGGTGCCGTTGGTTTCCAGCGTGTTCAGGCCCGCGAATTCTCCAGAAGAAGAGAGCGTGAAAGCGCTCATAAACCCCGAAAGTAGGGTGTCCATGCCGACTTGGTCGGCGTAAACACCCAAGGCCAGGGATACGGTGAAGTAGCCCAGCCCGATGGAGATGGAGTCACGGATTGCGGCGGTGGCGGTATTGGCGTGGGGTGGGTGTGCTTGCGTCATGACGGTGCAACTGTACGGCCGTGTGGCGGCCGCCGTCGCGGGTTAATGGGGATGTGTGTGTAATTGGCGTGTAGGCGTCAGTGGCGCTCACGGTGGAGGTGGCCAAACTCGCCGGTGGCGGGCGGGTTACGTATGAGTCCGGGCTTATCAGGCCGGGGGAGTGGACACCAGAAATTGCTGGGGTGCAGCGATGAAATGCCTGCGGCCTTGCCGGTGGCAGGGTAGAAGGTATGCCGAAGCACAGTGCCGGGCTGCTGCCCTACCGCGTCGATAACGATCAGCTGTGGGTGTTTATCGCCCATCCGGGGGGTCCTTTCTGGGCGCGTAAAGATGAAGGTGTGTGGTCCATCATCAAAGGCGAATACGACCCTGCCTGCGAGGATGCCCGCGCAGCTGCTGGACGTGAATTCACCGAAGAAACAGGGGCTCCTGCCCCCGGTAACCCGCAAGCATGGATTGATCTGGGGAAAGTGCGCCAGAACCCTTCCAAAATTGTTCACGCCTACGCTGTCCACGCGCCCGCCACGTTGATGTTCGTTGCCAGCAACACCTGCCAAACCGAACATCCTCGCGGCTCAGGACGCATCATCACTGTTCCTGAAGTGGACCGTGCTGAATGGATGCCATGTGAACAGGCCCGAGCGCGGCTTTTAGCTGGGCAGCGAGAATTTCTCGACCGGCTGCCACGCACCTAACACCCCGCACATCTACTCGATGACCAGGGCCTACCCCTCAGCTGTATCGCCCCGCCGGGACCTGCCCGGATCGTGCTCATCCGCGTGGGGGAGTACACACCTGACTTAGCTGCTCGACAGCTCGAAAATCCTCCCCGTGATTCCACCAACAGAGAGATCCCAGGCAGGTCACCTCGCCATATCGTGAAAGCGCCCACAAAGCACCTCGCCTTACCTACCGGCAAGCACTCAAAACCACTAACTAAACAACACCAACTGGACCCTCCCATCGCCCCTGTTCACAGAGCACCCCGCCCCGGCTGCTCTGTGAACAGGGGCGATTCGCCGTAAATTCACCACCCCGACACCCAAAAAACACGCGCTTGACGCATCCGATCTTGCGGAACCACACCCACCTCACCCAGTGTTGAAAAAACGCAAATAAAAGGACACATGCCCACACGCGGCCACCACACAGCACAGCCACGCCGCACCAGAAGACGGGCACACAAGGGAGAAACACACGTGAACACTTACCAACCCACCCACCAGCAACCCTGCACCTTGCCCGCCCAGCTTCCCCTGCCCGCAGGGAGCCACCTCATCGCCCTAGACATCGACGGCACCACCATCGGCCACGACGGAACCCTCACCAACCGCGTCCGCGACGCCATCCAACGCAGCAACACCAACGGCCACCACATCATCATCGCCACCGGACGATCCATCCTGTCCGCAGCCCCCATCATCACCGCACTTGGCCTCCAGCGCGGATACGCTGTCACCTCTAACGGAGCCGTCACCCTCCGGCTCGACCCTGACCTACCCCACGGCTGGGAAATCATCGACCAACGCACCTTCGATCCCGCCCCCATCCTGCACACCCTGCGCCGCGAATTCCCCACCGGCGCACTCGCTGTCGAACGAGTCGGAGTCGGATTCGACATCCACGGCGACTTCCCCCGCAGCGAACTCGACGGACAGATCCACACCGTTGCTTGGGAAGACCTCTTCACCCACCCCACCACCCGCGTCACCTTCAACGACCCCGAAGCCGACGTCGAACACTTCACCGACCGGATCGGCAAAATGGGGCTCCACGGAGTCAACTACGCCATCGGATTCACCGCATGGCTCGACATCACCGCCACCGGAGTCTCCAAAGCATCCGCCCTAGAAAACATCCGCACCCACCTAGGCATCGACCCCACCCACACCCTGGCCGTTGGTGACCAACGCAACGACATCGAAATGCTCACCTGGGCGGCATGCGGAATCGCGATGGGTAACGCCCCCGACGAAGTCGCCGCCATCGCCGACTACGTCACCGCACACGTCGACAACGACGGCCTCGCCGACGTACTTGACCTCCTACCCAACGCATAAACCCACCCACATGCATGCAACCACCCCATTCATGGACGTCTGACACAAAAACCATCAACCAAACCGAAACCCCCGCCACCACAACGCTGCACGCCAACAAAAACCCTCCAGGGCCGGGCGTCCAACCCACACAGCCCGCCACATTTCACCTGTCCAGCTTCATACTTCCCGCCACAGCCCAGCCGATTCACCTGATGTCGCGCTCGAGGACTGAGCGGGCTGCCGCCCCCGCGACAGCACACAGACAGGAAAGGACTCCACCCCCATGACTGCAGCACACGCCGAACACCCCCTCGGCCACAACAACACCCCCGACCTGGCCACAAACCACCGCCTCATCGCCACATACCTCGAAAGCTGGGCCAACGCCCTCGTCAACGACATCACAGACCGGCGCGAACCCCGCAGCGAAACCGACTTCATGCTCGGCTACCAACGCGCACTACGAGACCTCGCCTCCCACCTCGCCGACGGCGACGCCCTACCCGGCGGGCCACTAGCCGTACCCGTGGCCTAACACCACCCCCCTCCTGCACCTACGATGGGGCAAACCCCACGTCCCCCTCGGAGAGTGCCGTGCCAGAACTAACCATCACCAGCCCCTCAAACCCCCGCCTCAAACACGTCAACGCCCTACGCCGACGCCGCGAACGCGACAACAGCGGACTGACCCTCATCGACGGATTCGAAGAACTCTCCCTAGCCATCCACGCTGGCGTCCACCCCCGCACCCTGTTCTGGTGCCCCGAACTCATGGCCCCTGAAGCAACCAGCATCGTCTCCGACGCACGCGCAACCGGCGCAGAAACAATCCGCCTCAGCCGCAACGCATTCGAAAAAATCGCCTACCGTGAAGGACCCGACGGAGTACTCGCCATCGTCCCTGGCCTGCACCGAAACCTCACCGACCTACACCCCACCAACACCACATTCACCCTCATCGCCCAAGCAGTCGAAAAACCCGGCAACCTCGGCGCCATGCTCCGCACCTGCGACGCAGCCGGAGTAGACGCATTCATCGCCGCCGACCCCGTTACCGACTGGGGCAACCCCAACCTGATCCGCTCCTCCAAAGGCACCGTGTTCTCCGTACCCGTGGCCGCCGACCCCACCGAAGCCACCCTGGAATGGATCACCGAGAACAACATCGCCCTCATCGCCACCACCCCCGACACTGACACCCTCCACACTGACATCGACTACACCGGCCCCATCGCCATCGCCGTCGGCACCGAAAAAACCGGCCTCGACCAACGCATGCTCGCCGCCGCCACCCACCGCGTACGCATACCCATGCACGGCCACGCCAACTCCCTCAACGTCTCCACCTCCGCCGCCATCGTCATCTACGAAGCAGTCCGCCAACGCGCCGCCACCCACTAGCCACACAGCGACGCGCCCACAGCACGCATATATCCGACAACAACACCCAAAACCTTCATCGTTTTCCCATAACCACCACACCTGCTCCCCTGGGGCAGAAAAGTGAAGGAAAACGACATGAAAGCTCTCCCCATCGTCGCCGGATGCCTCACCGCCGCCGCCCTGGCAACAACAGTCATCATGACCGCCCCCACACCCCACACCCCCGCAGAAACCCCCACCACAACAACCGAAAACACCCCCACCCACGCCAACGAAAAAACAACCCTCCCTCAAAAACCCGCATTCACCTCCGCGCCCTCCCTAGGAACCGTCGAGGAATACCTCTCCCGCTCCGTTGAAGAAAACGCCCAACTCATCTCACAACTATCAAAAGAGCAACGCGAAGCCCTCAATAAAGAAATAGATCAACAAAACGCAAAAAACACCCAATAAACACCCCACCCCACAGCAGAACTACGCCGCAACCGCCTCCCGCTCACGCGCATAAGCACGCAACCGCAGAGAATTCATCACCACAATCACACTCGACGCGGCCATCGCCCCACCAGCAAACATCGGATCCAACTCACCGAACGCCGCCAACGGAATACCCACCACGTTATACGCGAACGCCCAAAACAAATTCTGCTTAATAATCATCAACGTCCGCCGCGACAAACCAATCGCATCAGCCACCGCAGCAACCTCTGTGCGCATCAACACAATATCGGCTGACTCTCGCGCAACATCAGTTCCCGAGCCCATCGCCAAACCCAAATCAGCCTGAGCCAACGCCGCCGCATCATTAACACCATCACCCACCATCGCGACAACCTTGCCCTGCCGCTGCAACCGCTGCACCACCGCATGCTTCTGCTCCGGACGCACACCTGCAATCACATTGCTCGAAGCAATACCCGCCTCCGCCGCAACCGACTTCGCCGTGAACTCGTTATCACCAGTCAGCAGATACGTCTCCAACCCCAACTCATGCAACCGATCCACACCCGCAGGCGTACTCACCCGCATTTCATCAGTGACCGTCACCGTCGCACGAGCCTTACCGCCCCACCCCACAAACACTGTCGTGCCAGCCACCCCAGCACCCACATCAGCCAACTCATCGGGCACCACATCAAACAAGCCAGGCTTACCAACCAGCACCTCCGTGCCCTTGATAACCGCCCGCGCACCCGCACCCGGCAACGCCGTGAAATCACAAGCCGCAACCGGAGAAACCCCACGCTCCTTAGCCGCCTCCACAATCGCCACCGCAACCGGATGCTCACTACCAGCCTCCACCGACGCTGCAGCCTGCAAAGCAGCCGTCTTCGTCAATTTCCCCGCAGTCTCCACAGCCGTTACATGCATCGACCCAGACGTCACCGTCCCGGTCTTATCCAACACGACCGTATCCACCGCACGCGTGCTCTCCAGAATCTCTGGACCCTTAATCAACACCCCCAACTCAGCGCCACGCCCCGTACCCACCAACAACGCCGTCGGTGTCGCCAAACCCAACGCACACGGACACGCAATCACCAACACCGACACCGCAGCCTGCAACGCCTCCGTAAACAGGTGCCCCGTACCAAGCCACCCCAACAACGTCACAACCGCAATTACCAACACTGCCGGCACAAACACCGACGACACCCGATCAGCAAGACGCTGAACCGGAGCCTTACCTGTCTGCGCCCGCTCCACCAAACGCGTAATCGCCGCCAACGTCGTCTCCGACCCCACCCGCGTAGCCCGCACAACCAGCGTCCCCGAGGTATTCAACGTCCCACCCGTCACCTCGTCACCACCAGCCACATCAACCGGCATCGACTCACCCGTCACCAACGAGGCATCCACCGCACTACGCCCATCAACCACCACACCATCGGTGGCGACCTTCTCACCCGGGCGAACCCGGAACAACATCCCCGGCTTCAACTCAGCCACACCCGCACGCCGCTCGGCATAACTGCCCGCCCCATCAGGAACCAACAGCGAAACCTCACACGCACCCAACTCCAACAACGACCGCAACGCAGACTGACCACGATGCTTGGCCTTCTGCTCCACCGACCTACCCACCAACAAAAACGCCGTCACCACCGCAGCAGTCTCAAAATACATATGCTGCGTTCCACCCGAGAGCGTCGCCACAAACGACCACCAAAACGCCGCACTAATACCAATCGACACCAACGTGTCCATCGTCGTCCCACCATGACGAGCATTAACCACCGCCGAACGATGGAACGGGAACGCCGCCCAGAAATACACCGGCACCGTCAACAACAACTCCACCCACGGACGCACCCCACCCAACGCCGCCATCACCGGCGGCACCATCGCAATCACCACCACCGGAATCGCCAACACCAACGCAACCACCGCACGCGTCTGCATCGACGGCTCCACAAACAACCGCTTCCACACACTGCCACCGGGGGCAATCAACATGCCCGCCGAAACATCAACGGGCGCGCCCTGCCCCACACCAGCAGAATCACCCACCTGGCCATCAGCATCCCCAGAAAGCAAAGTCGCTGAATAACCAGTCTTCTCCACTACCTCAATCAGCTCCTCCACCGTCACGCCCTCACCGAACGTGACATGAGCCCTCTCCGTAGCGAGGTTTACCGAAGCCTCAACCCCATCAAGCTTGTTCAGTTTGCGCTCCACGCGAGAGCTGCACGACGCGCACGTCATCCCTGCGATGGCGAACTCCGCCTCCCTGGGAGTGGTCTCGACAGACACGGGCGATTCCTTTCTCACTGTTCAGGGGTTGCGTTTACAGAACACACACGGCCAGAGACACCCACGCCCTGCCACGGCGCCCGCGTGGAGAGCAGCACGTCAGAACGACACCGAATAATCCCCGGCCTCAGCCACCGCCGCGCGCACCGCACCCTCATCAAGAGAGCCCTCATGCGTGATCTTCACCGACGAATCACCACCAGCAACCAAAACAATATCCACCCCGCTGATGTTCTCCACCTCCAGCAACTCACTCGTAACCGCCGACGTGCAATGGCCACACGTCATACCCGAAATCGTGATGTCAGTGGTGTTCATCAAAACTCCATTCACAGGTCGACTACAACGACACCGTATACCCCAAGGGGGTATCAGTCTAGGAGCCTGCATATACGCCAGAAGCGGGCCCGCACAACGCAAAGCCCGCCTCAAGCAACCTACGAGCGAGACCTACCCCACTCATCAAAACCTATGCCCCTCAGGACAAATAGTCACCAACCAGCTGCGGCGCCAGCCCCACATACTTCTCCGGAGTCAACGCCAACAACTGCGCCTCCACCTCAGCAGGCAACCCCAACCCCTTCACAAAAACCGCGATCTCCTGCGCACCCACCCGATGCCCACGCGTCAACTCCTTCAACCGCTCATACGGATTCTCCATACCCGCAGTACCCGCAGCAGCCAACGCCCGCATCACCGTCTGAATCGGCTCAGCCAAAACCTCCCAGTTAGCGTCAAGATCAGCCAACATCGCTTCCGGAACCGCATCCAAACCATTCAAACCGCGAAGCACATTATCCAAAGCCAAAACACTGTGCCCCAATGCAGTACCAATATTGCGCTGCATCGACGAATCCGTCAGATCCCGCTGCAAACGCGACTCAATCAACGTCGAACTCAACACATTAAGAAGAGAATTCGACACCTCAAGATTCGCCTCAGCATTCTCAAAACGAATCGGATTCACCTTATGAGGCATCGTCGAAGAACCCACCGTTCCCTGACCACGCACCTGCGCGAAATACCCCTTCGAAATGTACGTCCACACATCCACACATGCCGCATGCAGAATCGTGTTAAAACGCGCCACATCGTCATACAACTCAGACTGCCAATCATGCGACTCGATCTGCGTCGTCAACGGATTCCAGGTCAACCCCAAAACACCCTCAACAAACGAACGCGAAACCTTCGGCCAATCAGCCCCCGGCACCGCAGCCACATGCGCCCCATACGTCCCCGTAGCGCCATTCAACTTACCCAAATACTCCGCCGCCTCAATACGACGCAACTGACGACGAAGACGATGCGCAGTAACCGCAATCTCCTTACCCATCGTCGTCGGCGTAGCCGGCTGACCATGCGTATGCGCCAACAACGGCTGATCCGACAACCCATCAGCAAGAGAAGCCAACAAGTCCACCAACTCATTAGCCTTCGGCAACCACACATTCGACATGGCACCACGAACCATCAACGCATAACACAAGTTATTGATGTCTTCACTCGTGCAACAGAAATGCACAAGCTCACCCAACCGTGCCGCCTCATCAGCGCCACCTTCCAAAATCTCCGGAAGCCGACGCTTAATGAAATACTCCACCGCCTTCACATCATGAACAGTTTCACGCTCAATCTCACCCAACTCCGCAATATCCACCGCAGAGAACTCATCAACCAGAGCGCGCAAACCATCACGTTCCCCCGCACTCAACTCACGAGTACCCGGAACAACACGATCAGCAAGTAAATGAATAAACCACTCCACCTCAACCTGCACCCGCGTGCGGTTCAACGCCGCCTCCGACAGGTAATCAACCAAAGGCGCAACGGCAGGACGGTAACGACCGTCAAGAGCTCCAAGAGCAATGGGCGGGGTGATCGAGGCCAACGACTGCATACGCACATCCTGCCACGTACACGCACCCCCAACCGATGCCAACCACCCTCACACCCCCACTACCGTTCCTTTCTCGAAGCCACCCACGCCGCGACATCAGCCACATTGCAGAAAAACTCCAACACCAACCTCATCAAAGCCCCACCCAAAACCACCATCGCCAACCCCACCACAACCGTCACACCCGTACCCAAAAGACCACTACCCGAAGCCGCAGCATCCATCGCAGACACATACACACTCACCACAAAAACACTCACCAACACCACCAACGCCGCCACATACACCACCGGCGCCAAAGCACGCGTCGAACGCACCTGAAAAGACAAATCCGTCAACGCCCACACACCAGCCTCATCACCCGCCGGCACCGAATCCTCAACCGGAACCGACACACCAGAACGCTGACCACCAACACCCTTCCCATACACAAACGGATCAGCCCGCGGACGCAACCACCCCGACGACGCATTCACACCCCACCCATCACCACCAGAAGGCAACGGCGCACCACTCAAATGCCACAACGTCGCCCCATCAGAAACCCCCCGACCCTCAGCTCCACTAGGCTCAACCACCACATCACCCTCCCCACCAGGAGCAGGCCCCGACCCCTCCACACCACCAGGGGCAGCCCAACCCGAAGCCTCAACACCACCCTCAGACACCGAAGACGAACCCGACACACCCTTACCCGCCCCCGAAACATCCGAAACCGAACCCAACGACACACCACGCTGCGAACGAGCCTTCTCACCCTCAGACGGAACAGCCATCAGGACCTCCCAACACACAACGACAAACCCAACAACCCAACGCAACTACCAACAACAGCCAACAACCAAAACGCCAGCAACCAAAACCCCCAAAAACAGTGGGTATATACAAAGCTACGAGCCGTACACAATCCAAAACAACCACGCACACCCCAAGGAGGTGACATGCCAACCCCACCCAAAAACCACACCACACTCACCGCCGTACTCATCGCCACCACACTCACCACCCCCATCCTCGCACCCACCCCACCCCCAAACCACCACACACCCACCATCGCCCACCCCACCACCTGGAACCACTACACCACCCAAAAACCCAACTGGAACCCCAACAACTGCACACCCATCACCACCCAACCCACCACCAACCTCCACATCGAATGCGCCAACATCCGCACCCCCCTCGACCACACCAACCTCACCAAAGGCCCCATCACCATCCACCTCACCCGCGTCCGCAGCACCCAACCCCCACCACCCCCTAACCACACCCGCACCCCCACCGAACTGCTCAACCACCCCACACCCCCCAAACGCACCCTCATCGTCAATCCCGGAGGACCCGGCGCACCCGCCGCATGGCTCGCCCCAGCCCTAGCCACAAAACACCCCAACCTCCTCACCACCCACGACATCATCGCCATAGACCCCCGCGGCAGCGACAACAGCACCCCCATCCACTGCCCCACCATCGACGACGGCTACACCGAACTACGCAACGCACCACCCACCCAAATCACCAACATGCAAAAAGCCGTCCGCACCACCGTCCACCTCTGCAACCAACAACAAGGCCACCTCTTAGCACACCTATCCACCACCGCCACCGCACACGACATCGACCTCACCCGCCGCATCCTCAACACACCCACCATCGACTTCTACGGCATCTCCGCCGGAACCTGGCTCGGCGCCACCTACGCACGCCTACACCCCCTCACCACCGGCCGATTCATTCTCGACGGCAACACCCAATTCACCACCACCTGGCGCAACAGCTTCGCCCAACAACCCCGCGGCTTCCAACGCCGCCTCGAACAGCAATTCCTCCCCTGGCTCGCCCGCCACCACACCACCTACCACCTCGGCAACACCCCCCACGCCACCAAAACCACCTACACAACCATCCGCACAGCCATCGCCAACGGACACATCCCCAACACCACCGCCCGCGCCTTTGACCAACAAACCATCACCAACCTCTACTCCAACGAAGGCTTCCTCAACCTCGCCCAACAACTCACCAAACTCAAAGAACACACACAAAAAACACCCGCCACCCCCACCCCTATCCCACCCCCACACCCCACCCAACGACCCGCCACCCCCGAAGACACCCTCTACAACGCCATCCAATGCAACGACACCCCCCACCACGACAACGAAAACTCCTACGCACACGAAGGACAAACCCTCGGCCGCGCCTACCCCCTCATCGGCTGGGAATGGCTCACTAATCCCTGCGCCTACTGGCCAACCAGCCCCACCCCCACCCCAAACACACCCCTACCACCCCTGCTCATGATCCAAGCCGAACTCGACCCAGCCACCCCCCTCGAAGGAGCCCTCACCGCCCACCGCGCCGAACCAGCCACCCGCATGATCGGCATCGAAGACGAAGGAAGCCACGGCACCTACCTACAAGGCAACCCCTGCGCCACCCCCCTCATCAACACCTACCTCACCACCGGAAAACTCCCCGCCACCGATATCGTCTGCCCAGGAACCCCCCTACCCAACGAAAACCGTCTCTACCCCGTCCTCGGCGACCTCCACAACGACCTCAACCCCTAACCCCGCACCGCCCCCAACTCCAACTGCGCATCAGCCTCAGCAACGCCCTCACTCCTATGCGAGACAAGAACCACGGTCTGATCCTTTTGAGCAGCACGAACATCAGCAAGCACCGCCACCGCAGTCGGATGATCAAGATGAGCCGTCGGCTCATCAAGAAGCAACAACGCACGCCCCGAAGCCAACGCACGAGCAATACCTAAACGAGTACGCTCCCCACCAGAAACACCCTGGCCACCAGTGCCAAGACGCGTATCAAGCCCCTCAGGAAGCCCCTCAAACCACACACCAAGCCCAGCCCGACGCAACGCATCAACAAGCGCCACATCATCAGCACCCGGGCACGTGAAACGAAGATTCTCACGCAAAGTGCTAGCCAAAATATGGGTCTCATCATCAACAACAGCGATAGCCGCACGCGTTGCCGCCAAAGGCAGCCCAAGAACATCCGAACCGTCTTGCAAATACACACCAGACGAAGGATCCAAATGACGAGCCAGAACCGCTAGGAAAGTAGATTTACCAGAGCCATTGGGCCCGGTGACAGCAAGAAAAGTACCCGGAGCAACAGAAGTCGTCAGCGCAGGCAGAGCAGTGCGCTTGCCATCCCAACTCGCGGTGAGATCACGGACTGCCAACGAAATACCTGCCACATTACGTACAGGCGCCACATGCTCCTCGTGGCTACTTCCTGCTTTCTCAGCCGCCAGCGCAGTTTCTTCTGCAGCAACAGCCGGAGTTTGGTTCAAAATCACCCCGAGGCGGGCTCGGGCAGCTTGTGCTCGGGCAAGGGCACCCATCGCATCGGGAATGGCTCCTACAGCCTCACCCAAAGCGATAGGGATCAACACCAACAGCGCCGCTACAGGTGTAGGCAGGCCCCGATCGATGTAAGGCGTAACCACATGCGCCATAGCGATAGCCCCAACGACCGTGATGACGGGGGCAAAACAAGCCCCCACAGCACGACCAGCTGCCTGGGCCCGCAGCGCGAATGTGAGGCGGTCTTCAGCTTGCCGTAAGCGAGTGAGCATCGCGCCGGTACCGCCGATGGCGGTGAGCTGATCGGCGTGAGTGGTGATGGTGGTAGCTAGCTCATAGACACGGGCGCGAGCAGCCACGACAGAACCCTGGGTGCGTTTTTCAATGAGGTGATCCAGGAACCCGACGAGGGCGCACGCAACCACAGTACCCACGACCACAGCAGCAGCAGAAAAAAGAAACACAGCGCCCACCAGCGCAGCGACAGCTCCAGTGACGAGCAGCGACACAATAGGCACCACGACGCGGATCTGTGCCATCACGACGTCATCAAGATCCTCAACGATGCTGGCGAGGATGTCACCTCTGCCACGTCGCCCTAGCCGTGCGGGGGTCAGCGGAATGAGGGATCGATACGCGCGGGTGCGTTCTTCGGCAAGTTGGGCCAAAGCGGCGTCGTGACTACGGATACGTTCGACGTATCGCAAGAGTGGACGGGCGATACCGAATGCGCGCACAAGCACGATGACGGCCAGGAGCGTGAGGATGGGAGGCTTGAAAGACGCAGCCACGATGAGCCACCCGGAAGCGGCAGTCAGCGCGAGCCCGCTGCTGAGGGCGAGACCACCAGTGAATGCTGCGCCGGTGATGCCGGGGACGATACGGCGGTTCATGGGGTTTTCTCCGTGGTGGCCGGGGTGATGTCGAGGGTGTGCTGGGCCAAGTTGACGAGCCCATCACGGTGAGTGACAGCGACGATGATGCGATCCGCGGCGAGGCTGACGATGGCGTCGTGGGCGTACTTTTCAGCGGTCGCGTCGAGATGGGCGGTGGGTTCGTCAAGGAGGATCAGCGGCGCGGTGGATAGCAGAGCTCGGGCTAGAGCAATTCGAGCGCGTTGTCCGGCGGACAGTCCGAAACCGTCATCACCGATGGTGGTGTCCAGGCCGCAGGGGAGTGAGCTGAGTAGGTCTGCGAGTCCGACAGTGTGTAGAGCTGTGTGTAGTTCATTGTCGGTGGTGGTCGGTGGGGTGCCGAGAAGCAGGTTGTCGCGCAGGCTTGCGTTGATGAGGAAAGGGCGTTGGGTGACTAGATGTGCTGGTGGTGCGGTTACGGTGCCGCTGGTGGGGCGGCGTAGTCCTGCGAGGAGTTCGAGCAGGGTGGTTTTTCCTGCGCCGCTGGGGCCGGTGATGACGGTCAGGCCGGTGGGGAAAGTGGCGGTGATGTTGCTGACAACGGTGGGTAGGTGGGGGGCGTACCGGTAGGTGAGGGCGTCTGTGTGGGCAGCGGTGGAGGTGTTGGTGGTGGGGGTGTTGGTGGTGTTGTCGATGAGGTGAGCGATGGTCTCGAGGGCTTTGGCGCCATCGGCGGCGTTGTGGAATTCGGTGCCGACTCGGCGGATGGGCCAGTAAGCCTCGGGGGCGAGTTGGATGAGTGGAAGAGCGATGGCTAGTTCCATGCGTCCGTCGGCCAGGGCGATGCCGGTCCAGACGGCGACGATGGCTACCGAGAGGGTGGCAAGTAGTTCGAGGGCGGCGGAGGAGAGGAAGGCAATTTTGAGGGTGGCGATGGTGGCGCGGCGGTTGTTGTGGCTGACGGTTGAGATGACGTCGGCTTGGCGGTGGGCGCGGCCGTAGGTGACCAGGGTGGGCAGTCCTCGCATGACGTCGAGGAAGTGTCCTGAGAGGCGGGAGAGGGTGGTCAGGCGTGCGTTGGTGGCTTCGGCGGTGGCGGCGCCGATGAGGGCGGCGAAGAGGGGTAGGAGGGGAAGGGTAAGGATCGGTATGAGGGCTGTTTGCCAGTCGAGCCAGAGCATGGCGGCGATGGTGGCTACGGGCAGGATTGTGGCGTTTACCAGTGAGGGTAGGTAGCGCGCTACGTAGGGTTCGATAGCGGTGACGCCGTTGGTGGAGTGTAGGAGCGCGGTGGCTGGGTCGGGTCGGTCGTCGGCGGGTTGAGTGAGCAGTGTGGCCAGGAGGCGGTCGCGTAGGTGGGTGGAGGCGGTGGATCCGGCGTGTGCTGCGAGTAGTTCGGTGGCGCCGGTGGCTAGGCCGCGGGTGGCGAAGGCGAGGGCTACCCATAGTGAGGCGGTGCCGATGTCGCTCCAGCTGTTGTGATCGCGGACGACGGCGAGGATGAGTCCGGCGACGGTGAGTGCTTGGGCGATGGCGGCGAGGCCGTTGATGAGTCCCAGGAGGATGAGGCCGAGGATGGGGCCACGGACGGCGGGTGCCAGTCGTAGTAGGCGTGGGTCGAGGGGGCGCATCCGCAGTTCCTTCTCCGGCGTGGTGGACTGGGTTATTGGGGGAGTATGTGTGGAATCGGCGGTTGGGTGATGTGTCTGAGGCCCGCTTCGCCTGTGTAGGACAGGTGGAGCGGGCCTCAGCGCTAGATGGTGCTCAGTAGGTTGCTGCGTGTTCGGGTATGTGCGCGGTGGTGATGCGCTTACGGAACACCCAGTATGTCCAGGCTTGGTAGGCCAAGACGATGGGCACGAAGAGTACCGCTGCTCCGGTCATGATGACCAGGGTGTAGTGGGAGCTGGCGGCTTTGGCAGCTGTGATGGACCACTCTGGGTTGAGGGTGGAGGGCATCACGTCGGGGAACAGCGCCACGAACAGGCTGGCAACGGCCGTGAGGGTTGTGACGGTGGTGCCGATGAATGCCCAGCCTTCGCGGCCTTTGAAGTTGCAGGCGAGTGCGGCAACAAGGGCGAGTGCGGCGATCACGGTCAAAGCCCAGGAGGCGGCGTTGCCGGTGTTGAGGTTAGTCCAGGACAGGAAGATGACTGCTAGGACTGCGGTGGCGATGCCGGTTTTGGTGGCTAGTGCGCGGGCATCGTGGCGGATCTGTCCGTCGGTTTTGAGGGAGACGAAGATGGCTCCGTGGGTGAGGAACAGGGTCAGGGTGGTGAGGCCGCCGATGATGCCTAGGGGGTTGAGCAGGGTGAATAGGTTGCCTGTGTACTCCATGTTTTCGTCGATGGGGGTGCCGTTGACGATGTTGGCGAAAGCGACGCCCCACAGGAATGCCGGGACGAAGGAGCCGATGGTGATGCCTAGATCCCAGTTGCGGCGCCAGGTGTCGGTGGAGCCTTTGCCGCGGTATTCGAAGCCGAGGTTACGGATGATCAAGGCTACGAGGATGAGGAGCAGGGCGAGATAGAAGCCGCTGAACAGGGTGGCGTACCAGTGGGGGAATGCTGCGAAGGTGGCGCCTCCGGCGGTGAGGAGCCATACCTCGTTGCCGTCCCAGTGGGGGCCGATGGTGGTCAGCAGGACGCGTTTGCGGCGTTCGGTGTCGGCTTCGTCTTCGCCTTTGCTGAGGAAGGGAAGGAGCATGCCGACGCCGAAGTCGAAGCCTTCGAGGACGAAGTAGCCGATCCATAGGACGGCGATGAGGATGAACCAGAGTGTCGAGAGTTCCATGGCGCTTTCTCCGTGCCTTTTAGTAGGCGAAGACGAGCTGGTCGTCGTCGTTGCGGTCGGTGATGGCGGCGGGTTCTCCGGCTGCTTCGGCGCCGAGTTTTGTGTATTTGAGGAACAGCTTGACCTCAATGACCGCGAGGGCTCCGTAGAGGAGTGTGAAGACGATCATCGAGATGAGAACGGATGTGGTGGTGACGCTGGGGGATACGGCTGACCCGGTGGTCATGAGTCCGTAAACGGCCCAGGGTTGGCGGCCGATTTCGGTGAAGAGCCAGCCGAAAGAGTTAGCGAACAGGGGGGATAGAGGCATCAGGACTGCGGCCCAGACCCACAAGCTGTTCGCGAAGGTGTTCGGTTTGGCTTTGTTTCGGGTGGCCCAGAGTACGACGAGGGAGAAGAAGGTGCCCACGAAGCCCAGCCCCATCATGAGGCGGAAGGTCCAGTAGGTGACGGGGACGTAGGGCGAGTAGCTGCCGTTGGGCGGTGTGGTGATTTTGTTGCCGCTGTACTTGTGCTCCATCTCTGCTTGGAGGTTGTGGATGCCTTGGATTTGGGCGTTGAAGTCGCCTTTACCGAGGTAAGACAGCAGGCCGGGGACCTGGATCCAGTGTGTGGCGTTCATGCCGGACAGGTCGCCGGTGCTGAACACGGAGAAGGGGGCGTGGGATTCGGTTTCGTAGAGGGCTTCGGCCGCGGCCATTTTCATGGGCTGGACGTCGGTCATGACTTTGCCTTGCAGGTCGCCGGTGATCATGACGCCCAGGGAGGCTACGAGGGTGATGACGGCGCCGATGCGGGCTGCGCGGCGGTAAAGGCCTGCGTCGCGGTTGCTGTTGGCTTCGACGGTGTGGCGGTGCAGGTGGTAGATGCATACGCCCATGACGACGGCTCCGCCGATCATGTAGGCGGCGAAGATGACGTGGGGGAAGGTGACGAGCTGGACTTTATTAAGCAGCACGGCCAGGAAGTCGGTGAGTTCAGCCCGGTGAGTTTCGGGGTTGAAGCGGTAGCCGACGGGGTGCTGCATGAAGGAGTTGGCGGCGAGGATGAAGAAAGCGGACATCATCGTGCCGATGTGGACGAGCCACATGGATAGGGCGTGGATTTTTTCGGGGATGCGGCCCCAGCCGAAGATCCATAGCCCGATGAAGGTGGATTCGAGGAAGAAGGTGAGGAGTGCCTCGAATGCTAGGGGCGCGCCGAAGATGTCACCGACGAATCGGGAGTAGTCCGACCAGTTCATGCCGAATTGGAATTCCTGCACGATGCCAGTGACTAGGCCCAGGCCGAAGTTGATCAGGAAGAGTTTCCCGAAGAACTTGGTGAGTTTGTACCACTGGGGGTTGTGCGTGCGTACCCAGGCAGTGTGGAACGCGGCCACGATCCCGGACATGCCGATCGTGATCGGTACGAATAGGAAGTGGTAGACGGTGGTGATCGCGAACTGCCATCTCGCGAGGTCGAGTACGTCCATGCCGGCTCTTTCTCTTCGGGTGCCTGAACGGCGACATCGCGCGGGCCGGGGGTGCGGCGGCGCTTGACGCGTGTTCTTGCGTATTGTTCGGCAATCGCCTGGCGTGGGTGAGGGTCGTTAGGGGGTACTGAACATGTGTCATGACACATGTGGTGTTTGTGTTGACGTGCAGGTCAGTTTGCGTATGGACAGCGTTCGGCTCACTGGATTGTTATCGCATTGAAACCAACGTCTAAAACGCCTGACCTACAAGGATTTAAGAGAGTGTTTTAGAGGGGTAGGTAGCGCTGGCGAGGTGAATGCCCATAGGGCACGCGAGGCCTTATTGTCTCCAAAAACACAGAATGTGAAACGCGTCACTTGACAGTTGCAGCGCATATTTATGAGGCGTTGTGGGCATCACGGAGCGTCCTGATTCTCAGGAAAGATCTCGCTCCATGGACGTAGCAGGGCGCACGACAATCCGGGTCCACGCTCCAAGCCACACACGATCATCAATATCGATCTCGACTTTGCGGCCCGCGGGGATCGCGTTTTCCGGCGGTGTGCCGGTGGCGTCGCCGATGAAAGTGCCGTTGGCTGAGTCAAGATCTTCAAGCCACCATCGTCTGCCGTCAGTGGTGAGTTTGGCGTGAGAGCGACTGACGGCTGTGTCGACGCCGCAGTCAATCTCTGGGTGGATTCCACGTGAGGCCGAGGTGCGTCCGATCATCGCGGTGGTGTTGCGCAGCGAGACGATTGTTGGTGGCCCTGGTGATGGGGCTACTCCTTCGCCTTCTTGCAGCGCAAACCAGGCCGGGTCAACCCAAACCTCGGCAACCCAGTCGCTGCGGCGGGGCGCAGGTTGGGTGTTCGGGGGGCGGAAGGCCGGGCGGCGGACATGCGTGGTGGGTTCGGGGTCAGGCGGGGCGGGCTGGGGCGCGATCTGTTCAGGTGCTGATGGTGGTTGCGGCGCTGCTGGTGAGGAAAGCGTGGGTTGAGGCGGTTCTGGTGCGGCTTCGCGCGCTCCTGATGGCTGTGCAACAGAAGCAGGTGAGGGAGTTGCTGGTGTGTTTTCTGCCTGGGGGAGCGTAGTGGGTAGCGAGCCAGTGGTGAAGTCGTAGCCGCAGTGTTTGCAGAAGAAATCGGCAGCATGGTTGCTGGTTTTGCAATGGGGGCATGTAACGGTCTGCGGTGCGCTGCACGTGGCAGGGGCAGTAGGTGGCGCAGCAGTTGTTGCTGATTGATGCACGACTCGCATAGGGCAGCCGCAGGTGTCGCAGTAGTCGGTGGAGGCTGACTGGTGGCCAGCTGGGCAGGAGGTCATTTTCTGACCCTGACGGTGCGGGTGGAGGCGGTGTCTAGTGCCATTTCGTCGAGCTTGTTGACGCTGCGTTTGAGACGGACTCGGCCAGTAGCCGCGTCGTCAATATCGACTACGCGGGAAAGGCGTTCGGCGGCTGCGGCATCGCCGGACTGTTCGGCGAGCTGCACTGCGCGACCTAGGCGAGTGACTGCGGTGTGGTCATCTCCGATGGATTTGGCTGCCAAGCCCTGCTGAATGGCTGTGGCCATCTCGGTTTGGCCGGTGTAGTGAGCGACTTCGGGGTTGATGTGAGTGGTGAGGGTGTTGTCGGCAGACCAGCGAGCTTTGACCAGGCCTTGGGTGGCGATGGTGCCACCGATGGCGATTTGGACGCGGGCGGCGAGTTGTTCGGCGCCGATGGCTTTGGCAGGCAGACGGATGGCGACGTGGTAGTCGCGGCTTTCATCGCCCCAGGCACCGGTGGGGTATTCACCGGTGAGGGGGTTGATGCTTTCACGTCGGTTGGTGAGTTCTTCCAGAGTTGGGGCGACTTGGCGGACGAACAGGATTTCCGCTCCCTGTGGGGCCCAGAGGCGTAGACGGGCGTCGGCGACTCCGCGGTTCATGGAGGTGCGCATGAGCTGTTCGAATTCGGTTGCCATGTCGTTGTAGTGGGGAATGAGGTCGACAGTGCCCATGAGTGCGCTGGCGATGCGTCGTAGTTCGTCAACGACCCAGGCTGCGCCGAGGCCTCGGGCATCGACTTGGAAGCGGCCGCGTACCAGGTCGATGGCATGGGTGAGTTGTTCGGGGGTTTCGTGCTGGTTTTCGCCGTCGGTGAGTAGAAGCACATGGCGTTGGGTTAGGGCGGGCACGGTGTCGAACAGTTGTGCTGCGGCTAGGAGCCAGGTGCCCATGGCGGTGCCGCCGTCGGCGTAGAGGCGGGCGAGTGATTGTTTGGCGGCGGCGCGGGTGGTGGGGGTCATTTGCACCATGGCAGCGCTGTGGCCGTCGGGGTAGCACAGGCGGGCTTGGTGGTTGCCTGCGACGATGGCGAACCAGACGCCATCGAGGATTTGGTCGATGGCGGCTGCTGCGGCGATGCGTGCGGCGGCCACACCGGTTTCTTCCATGGAGCCGGAGGTGTCAACGACGATGACTTCGCCGGCATCGCCGCTGCCGGTTTGTCCGGCTGCTCCTGCGTTGGCGCAGTTGACGGTGACGATGGCGTGGACATCGGTGCCGTGCTCGGGAAGGAATTCGTTTTGGTAGACGGTGCAGGTGAATTCAGCCACAGTGGTTCCTTCCTGGGCGGGTGTGGTGGGGTGAGTCCCGGCAGGGCGCTAATGCCGGGAGGGGTGGTTTCAGCAGTCGATGCGGGCCAGAGCGACAGTGATGTTGTCGTGTCCTCCGTGGGCGTTTGCCCATGCCACGAGTGCTTCAGCGATGTCCACGGGTGCGGCGTCGTCGGAGAGTGTGTTGGTCGCGTGGCGTAGGGCTGCGTGGATGTGGCGAGGTTCGGCCGCGTAGTTCCATAGTCCGTCGCTGCACACGATGAGCCATCCGGATGATTCGAGGGTGAAGTGGGTGACGGCGAGTTCGATGTCGGGTGCGTCGAGTCCGAGCCAGGCGGTGATGGTGTGGGCTTGGGGGCCGCGCATGGCTTCTTGGGGGGACATGCCTCGGCGGATTTGTTCGTTGGCGAAGGAGTCGTCGGTGGTGAGAAGGGTTGCTTCTTCTTCGTTGTCGTCGTTGATGTCGGGCAGCCAGTAGGCGCGGCTGTCGCCAATGGAGCTGGCTGCGACGTGGTTGCCTTCGACGACGACGGTGACCAAGGTGCAGGCGGGTTCGCCGATTTTGGGGATGTTGGATAGTTCAGGGGAGTCGTCGATGTTGTGGCTGATGGTGGCCACGGCGTCGGATGCGGCTTGGGCTGCGTCGGTGAGTCGGTGTTCGAGTGCGTCGGTGAATGCGGCGTCGAGTTCGCCGACTCCAAGAGAGCTGGAGTTGCGGAGTACGTCGATGGCCGCGTTGACGGCTGCTTCGCTGGCTCGTTCGGATCTGCGTGCGGTGGATACGCCGTCGGCAACGACCATGGCGATGCGGCGGTTGCCGTCGTCGTCGATGTGGCTCCAGGCGGCGACTGCGTCTTCGTTGGTGAGGTGTCGAATACCGCGGTCGCAGGCTGCTGCGACGCCGTTACCTGCATTGATGGTGTAGTGCATGCGGTCGTCGGGTCGTGCGGTGCCGCAGGTGTTGCAGTATTCGTCCTCGTATGCGCCGTCGCATTCGTCACAGTCTTCTTGTTCGAGGACGGGCAGGGGTTCAGTGGGTGCGCATCCGTCGAGGATGGGCATTTCGGTGTTTTCGTTTTCGGTGGTGTTGTCGTCTTGTTTGTTCAGATTAGGGTCCATGGACGTACCTCGTTAGCGGTGTCAATGAGTGCGGCGCGTTCGCGCTCGTTGGGTGTGAGGGTCGCCAGCCTATGGTAGGCATCCGATAGAGCGAGGCGGACTGCTCGTTTGGTTATGCGGATTCCGTCGAGGGTTTCTTTGGGTTTTTCTCCTGTGCTGGTGATGCGTTGGAGAGCTGTGTTGAAGAGGTGTACGCGGAATCGGGCGCGTTCGATGGGGGTGACGGGCAGGTTTTCGGTGCTGCGCCACGCGTGGTCAAGGGCGTCCCCTACCGCCGGCATCGGGTACTGGTGCACGGCCGGGTTTGTCCGCCCGCAAGGGCCGCAACACCTATCTGCTGACAGCTGGACACTGCGCTGGGCGCGAATGTTGCGGCAGGGGGTGCCGGCCGTGCCGAGTACGGACATAGTCAAACATCTGGAAGAGTGGAGAGCGGTGGTCCGAAGTACTCTTGATGTGCTCTACAACACGGCGGAGTTGACCCCCGTCGGCGCGGTCCTCCTCGCTGAAGTTGATGACGCGCTTGAGGCCTCTAAGGACTGGTGATCGTGGGCGTGGGCGAACGCATGACTACTAGGTCACCAAACGGAAAGCGAGCATTTGCGTTTCCGGGTTTTCGGTGGCTCTGGTCCGGGCAGCTGGTCGGGCTCCTCGGGGATCAGCTCTTCCCGATTGCCATGGTGGCGGTCCTATCGCACCGTGATGAAACTCCGATGTCTCTGGGCGTTGTGTTCGGCGCACGCTTCTTGGGGCTCAGCTTGCTTATCGTCGCGGCCGGAGTTGTAGCGGATCGGCTGAGTCGCGTGCAGCTGCTGATGGTGAGCGATGCGATTCGCGCAGCGGCCATCCTTGGTCTCCTGGCGATGGGCTTAGACGCTCCCTTGTGGGTGCTGGCAGTCATGACGTTTATCATGGGCGCCGGTGAGGCCATCTTCGAACCGGCTTATGACTCGTTCATTCCCGAGCTAGTGGCTGATCCTGCGCTTGCATCGGCAAATGCGTCGAGTAACGTGCTGCGTGGTACGGGGCAATTCGCTGGGCCGGCGCTGGGTGCTGTGGTAGTCACTGAATTTGGGGTTAATGCTGCATTGACCATCGACGCAGCGACGTTCGTGGTGTCCACTTTGGCGGTATTGATCGCAGGTAGGCATCGTCTGGAGGTTCTGGCCGAATCGCGAGGGGATAAACCCGTCTCCATGGTCAGAGAAGCGCTCGATGGCCTCCGAGTAGTGATTGATCTGAAATGGCCAGGGGTTCTCGAGCTCATGGCTCTGGTCCATGTCCTTCTCGCCGTCGGCCCGTGGATGGTTCTCCTGCCGTTTGTTGCAGCGGAAGGAGGTGGAAATCTATACGGTTATGGGGCGACACTCTCCGCTTTCGCAGTGGGGGGTCTGGCTGGTGCCCCCCTCGCCGGAGCGATCGTGGATCGACTTCGAAGGCCCGGGACCTGGGCTGTCGTGGCAATCGGGCTTTTCTCGCTCGCATGCTTCGCCCTGGCTGGTGGGATGCCTTGGTATTTCGTCCTGGGCATGAGCTTCGTTGCTGGCGCTGGTACCCAGTTCTTCGACGTCGTCACACGGACAGCCATCCAGCGGCAGGTGCCGCGGTCCCACCTGGGGAGGGTCTTCGCGATCGATTTCTTCGCCTCATTCGCGGCGATGCCTGCGGGACAATTACTCGCGGGGTTCGTCGTCTCATCCCCGGAACAGGCACGGTTCGCGATGGCCATCAGCGGGTTTGTCGTCGTAGTGACCAGTTCCTTAGTGCTCCTGTCGCCCGCAGTTCGATGTCTGTCTCGTGACTTAACCGCCGGGTCGTGACCCAAAACTAGAGACGGGGGTGGGCGAGACCGTTGTGAGAGCCGGTTGGTAGCGGCGTAAAGCGTCGCGAGTTTCGTGCCTCTCCTATGAGAGCCATCTCTCGGCTGAGGTGGCGTAGCAAGCATTCTCGTACTCAGCTGGGGTGCTCATGCTCAGGGAACGACCCTCGGGTCTACTGGGAAAGGGCTGAGCAGCACATCACGGACACAGAGGCCGAGTTCACGATCTCACCGTTCGATGACAGTGGGTGCGCATCCGTCGAGGATGGGCATTTCGGTGTTTTCGTTTTCGGTGGTGTTGTCGTCTTGTTTGTTCAGATTAGGGTCCATGGACGTACCTCGTTAGCGGTGTCAATGAGTGCGGCGCGTTCGCGCTCGTTGGGTGTGAGGGTCGCCAGCCTATGGTAGGCATCCGATAGAGCGAGGCGGACTGCTCGTTTGGTTATGCGGATTCCGTCGAGGGTTTCTTTGGGTTTTTCTCCTGTGCTGGTGATGCGTTGGAGAGCTGTGTTGAAGAGGTGTACGCGGAATCGGGCGCGTTCGATGGGGGTGACGGGCAGGTTTTCGGTGCTGCGCCACGCGTGGTCAAGGGCGTCGTATCCGGGTGTGTGTGTCGATAGCTCGGCTCGTAGCCACTGGGCGCGGCCGTGAGCTGTGGTGCCCGGTGGGATGAGGTCGAGGGCGGCGATGGCGTGGTCGGGGTTGCCGTCGCGGATGTGGGTGCGTGCGATGCCGAATGCGGCTGCGGTGGTGTAGCTGGTGTCGGTGCGTAGGCAGGTGAGGTATTCGCGTCGGGCGTTGGTGGTGTCGCCGTTGAGTTCGTGGGCCAGAGCTAGGCCTAGGTGTGGGGCGATTTCGCCGGGGTGTTGGTGGTAGACGCTGGTGAAGCTGTTGATGGCTTCCTCCAGGGCGCCTTGGTGGAGGGCAGAGAGGGCGTGGAGCCATAGTGCGCGCCATTCCCAGGGGTCTGCGGCGAGGATTTCTTCAACGGTGGTGGTGATCTTGGTGTGGTCGTGGAGGCGGAGGTGTTCCCAACCTTCGGCGAGCATGACTGCGGGGGTGCGGCGGGGGATGGTGCGTAGGGCGTTGAGGCGGTTCCAGGAGTCGTTGTCGGTGATGGAGGCGACGGCGGCGCGGGAGGGGTCGGTTTCGTCGGGGCGTAGGGCTGGTAGTTCCCACCAGGCGAGGGATTCGTTGGTTACTAGGGGGGAGTGGAAGAGGTGTGAGGGGGCGGATTGGGGTGCAGTGGTGGGGTTGTCGCAGTCGAGGACGGTCAGTCGTAGTACGCCTAGGAGTTGGGTGCGTAGTTCGTCGATGCTTTGGAAGCGGTCGGCGGGGTCGGGGGCGCAGGCTTTGGCGACGAGGCGGTAGAAGGGGTCGTTGTTGCTGAAGGCGGGTAGTTGGTCGCGTGGTGGGAGAGTTGTTGCGTAGGTGGTTTGGTAGCCGCGGAATTCGTTGGTGAGGACGGCGAGAGTTCGTCCGATGGTGTAGATGTCTGAGGCGATGGAGGGGCCTACGTCGGGGACTTCGGGGGCTTGGTAGCCGATGGTGCCGTAGATGGGGGAGTCGAGGTCATCGATGGCACGCATGCCGCCGAGGTCGATGAGTTTTACTTGGTCGCCGATGTGGATGAGGTTGTCGGGTTTGAAGTCGCAGTAGAGCATTCCTGCGTCGTGGAGGTAGGTGAATGCGGGCAGGATGCCGTGGATGTAGGCGAGGGCGTGTTCTACAGGTAGTGGGTTGTATGTGCCGCCAGCCTCGCGGAGGCGTTGTTTGAGGATGTCTTTGAGGCTGGTGCCGGGGACGTGTTCCATGACGGTGTATCCGGCGTCGTTGTGGGTGACGACGTTGTAGACCTCGACGATGTGGGGGTGTTCGACGCGGGCGAGGAAGGCTTGTTCGGCTTCGGCGGCTGCTGCGGCGTCGGCGTCTTCGGCGTTGAGGAGGCCTTTGAGGACGACAGGGCGGTTGGAGACGTTGCGGTCGCGGGCAAGGTAGATCCACCCTAGGCCGCCGTGGGCGAGGGGGCCGGTGATTTCGTATTGTCCGGCGACGATTTCGCCGGGGGTGAGTTTGGGGGTGAAGGAGTAGGGGGTGCCGCAGTTTGGGCAGGTGCCTTCGGGGTTTCCGGGGGTGTTGTCATGGCTGCGTCCCACGGGGGTTTGGCAGGTGGAGCAGTGGCGTTTGTTTTCGGGGACGGTTGGGTTGGTGAGGATGTTGTCTTCGGGTGGGGTTGGTGGTGTTGCGGGTACGACGGTCAGGCCAGTGCCGAGTCCGGTGGTGCGGGTGTGTTGGGGGCGGACGCGGCGGCGGGTGGCGTTGTGGCGTGCTGAGCCGAGGGTGACGATGGCGGCGCGTTCGTCGGGCAGAGCAGTGTTGGTGGTGTTTTCTGGTGGGGCTGGTGTGGTGGGTGTGTTGGGGGTGCCGCAGTAGTCGCAGTAGCCGTCGGTGTAGTGGCCGGGGCAGCTGGTGTTGGTGCAGGGGTAGGTGTCCGTCATCGGGAGCTTCCTTGCTGGGTGGTGCTGTCCTGGGTGGTGCTGTCCTGGGTGGTGTAGGTGGTGGTGTAGGCGTCGATGGCGGCGGTGAGTGCGGCGATGCGGGTGGTGTCGGCGGGGTGTGTGGTGGTGGCGGTTTCGAGTGCGGCCAGCAGGGGGGTGAGGTCTTCGGTGGCGTGGGGGGTGGTGAGGGTTCGGGCTGTGTGTGCGGTGGTGGTGGCGTGGGTGAGGGTGTTTTGGTGGTGGCTTAGTGCGGTGGTGAAGGTGTTGCGGGCGTGTTCGAGTGCTTGGGCTACACGGTCGAGTTTCGCGGTGTAGTTAGCGAGTTCATTTGGTTCGGTTGGGGGTTCGCCGAGTGCGTTGGGGTCGGGGATGCCAAGGCGCGGTGGGGTGTTTAGGGTGTGGGCGGCCTGACTGGCGAGGGCGCGGATTTCGTTGGCGGTGGTGTTGAGTTCCTCGCGGCGGGTCAGGGCAGCGTTGTGGGCGTGTTTGGTGTTGGCGCGGGTGCCTGCGGCGACGATGAGGTTGCGTTCGGTCAGGGCAAGGTCGGTTTCGAGGGCGGGTAGTAGGCCGCCGACGTCGGCTCCGCGGTTATATCGGTTGGTGATGTCGACGACGCGGCGGTCGAGGTTGATAAGGGTGTTTTGGGCGTCGCTGCGGTGCTGGGCAGGAATGAGATGGACTTGGTCGCGGATGCGTTCGATGCAGGTGCGTAGTGCGTGGACGCGGTTGTGGTGTGCGGGGTTGGGGCCGTGGAGTCCGAGGTTGGCGCGTAGGGATGAGACGAGGGTGTCGGAGAGCCTGCAAGCTTCGGGTAGGGATATGGCCAGGCTGTTGTTGGTGTGGTTGTCTTCGAGGGTTCCCCAGATGAGGCTGGTGATGTGGGTGCGTTGGGGTTCGGTGGCGCGGCCGTTGTCCCAGAGGGTGGTGATTGTGGTGTAGCGGGTGTGGATGGCTTGCCACAGGGTCATGGACAGGACGATGTCGCTGGTGAGGTGGTCGCTGCCGGGGGTTTTGAGGGCGGTGGCGTCGAGTTCGTCCAGTTCGGTGCGGCGGGTTTGGCACCAGTGGCCGAGGTCGTTGAGGTAGGTGAGTAGTTCGGTGGCGGGTGTGTCGGTGCCTGGGGTGCCTGGTGGGGTGGGGGCGGTGGTGGTCATCGGTACTCCTGGGCGCGTTTGTTGATGCCTCTGGCGGTGAGGATTCCGGCTAGGACGCTGCCGGTGAGGGTAAGGGCGCCTGCGGCGAAGGTGGGTAGGGTGCCGGTGCCTAGGAGGTTGGTGGCGGTGATGCCGGTGCAGGTACTCAGGAGCACGGCGCCGGTGAGGATGGGCAGGCTGATGAGGCGTTTGGTGGTGCGTGCCAGGGTGATGCTGGCGCCGATGAGGGTGCCAAGGGCGGTGAGGGCGGTGAGGGTGTAGAGGCTGGTGGCGAGCAGGGGGGTGGTGTTGTCGCTCATGGCGACTAGGGGGGTGGTGACGTCATTGGTGAAGGCGGTGTCGGTGTCGGTGGTGGATGTGCCGGCGTTGACGGTGGCGATGTAGGTGGCGAGTTTGTGGGCGACGGTTTGGTAGGTGGGGGTGTCTGTGGTGGGAGCGCTTGCGGCTAGGTGGGGGATGCGGGAGGCGAGGTCGGTGGCGGCGGCGGTGAAGTGGTTGCGTGCGGAGTGGGTGTCGGGGGCGATGCGTACTTGTTGGGCGGCGGCGGGCAGGGTTTGGGCGATGGTGGTGGCGTTGTTGAGGGCTTTGTTGTAGGTGGAGGTACGTGGGGAGGCTAGGCCGAGTGCGCCCATGCCGACGACTCCGGTGAGGGTGCCGGTGGCGATGGCTGCCGCTGACCAGGTGCGTAGTCGGGCGCGGGTGTTGCGTCGCCGTGGTGTGGGCGTTGTTGGGCTGGTGGTGATGGTGTGTGTGGCTGGGGTTGTTGTTGGTGTGGTGGTGGCGGGGGGTGTTGCTGTGGCGTGGGGGGTGGCGCTCATTGTGGGTTTTCGCCCTCCTGGGGTGTGGTGGTGGGGGCGGCGGTTTCTTCTGGGGTGTGGTCGCGGTTTTCGATGTCGCTGCGTTCGAGGGTGCGGAGTTCTTCGGTGGTGGGTTCGGTGATGTTGGCCAGGCGTAGTGCGTGGTGGCTGATGGCGTTTTCGAGGATGTTGCGGGCGAAGCGTCCGTTGCCGAAGGTGTGGTCGCGTGGGGTGGCGGCGAGGATTTCGCGGAAGCGTTGTTGGGCTCGGTGGGTGAGGTCGTAGTCCCAGTTGCTGGCTTGGGTGGTCAGGATGGAGACGATTTCGTCGTCGCTGTAGTCCTCGAAGGTGATGGTGGTGCGGAATCGGCTGGCTAGGCCGGGGTTGGTGTCGATGAATTCCTGCATGGGGCGGGGGTATCCAGCGACGATGACGACGAGTTCGTCGCGGTGGTCTTCCATTTCTTTGACGAGGGTGTCGATGGCTTCTTGCCCGTATTGGTCTCCGGCGAGGGTGTATGCCTCGTCGATGAAGAGCACTCCGCCGTAGGCGGATTGTGCGATTTCGGCGGTTTTAGCGGCGGTTTGGCCTAGGTATCCGGCGACGAGTTCGGAGCGGTCAACTTCGATGAGTTGGCCTTGGGAGAGCAGTCCGAGGGCGTGGTAGATGCTGGCGACGAGGCGGGCGACGGTTGTTTTCCCGGTTCCGGGGTTGCCGACGAAGACGAGGTGGCGGGAGAGGGTTGCGGTTTTGAGTCCGGCGGCGCGGCGTTTGGCTTCCATTTCGAGTATGGCGCTTTGGCGGCGGATTTCGGTTTTGACACTGGTCAGTCCGATGAGCTGGTCGAGTTCGGCCAGGAGTTCTTCGACAGTTTCGGTGGGGGTGTTTTGTAGGGGCGCGGTGGTGTTTTCGAGTGGGGGTGGGGCAGCGGTAGTGGGCTGGTAGGGGGTGAGGTTGCTTAGGTCCAGGGCGTTGGAGGCGGGCCAGGTGGCTGTTCCGTTGGTGTCAGGTGCGCCGGTTGCGTTGGTTTGGGTGGTGGCGGTGCGGGTTGCTTTTCCGGCGGCGGTGACGGGTGCTTCGGGCAGGGCTGCGCAGGTGGTGGCGATGTGGGCTAGGGCGTGGGCGTAGGCGCTGGCGTGTGGGGAGCCGGTGTGGATGAGGTGGGTCAGTAGGGGGGTGGGGGTGTGTTCGTGGCGGCGCCCGTGGGTCGCGGCTGTGAAGAAGTCGGTCAAGGTGGCGCCGGTGGCGTCCTGCCAGGCGTTGTGGGCGCTGCTGGGGCGGCTGGTGGCCAGGGTGGCTGCAGCGATGGTGGTGCCTTCGATGCGGGCGGTGTCTGGGTTGATTCCGGCTCGTTGGGCCAGGTCGGTGAGGTTGGTGAGGGCCCGGGCGAGGTCGTGGGGGCTGGTGTGTGGTGTGTCCACGGGTTACCTCGGGTTTTCGGGTGGGGTTGGGGGTTGTAGGCGGTCCGGTTCGCCGGTGGGTGGTGGCGGGGTAGGGGTGTTTTCGCTGAGGTTGAGAGCAGGTGTGCTGCTGCCGTGGCCGAATTTGTCGGCGAGGAATTGTCCGTGCGCGATGAGTGCGTTGGCGTCTTCGCGGTAGACGGCGTCGAAGATGTTGTCCATGGTGGCGCCGAGCAGGTCGAGTTGGTCGATGAGCACCATGAGGGAGGTGCGGCCGTTGTCGACGGGGCGGGTGTCGGCGAACCGGCGGGGCAGGCGTAGGTAGCCGTTGACGGCGTCGGGGAGGTAATCGGTGGCGGTGGCCATGACGTTGTACACGGTGGCTGATCCGGCGCCGAGGGCGTCGAGGCGGGGGAGGGTGTCGCGTACTGCGGTGGTGACTCGCAGTACGCGTGCGGTGACGGGGGAGGGGACTTCACCCGTGTTCACGAGTGCTTCGGTGGCTTCTAGAGCTTCCCGGAGCCGGTCGCTGGTGGGCGGGCCGGGGTGTGTTTCTTCTGGGGTGGGGGTCTCTTTGCGGCCGAATAGGTCAGCGAACACGGGTGGTCACCTCCTTGGGACGGGCTTGTGCGGATGCGTGTGGTGCTTGGGGTTCAGGGGCGGGGGTTGGGGCCGCCGATGTTCAGTGTGCCGTTGTTGTGGCGTTCGTCGACTTTTTTGGCGCGGTCGAGGTATGCGCGGGATTTACTGACTTCACCTTCGAGGGTGCCGATGGTGGTAGCCATGTTGTCGAGCGCTTCCAGTTTGAACTGGTCGATGGCGTCCATGGTTTGGTAGATGTTCGCGAACGCGGCCTGTAGCTGGGGTAGGCCGATGGTGGAGCTGGCTGCTTGTTGCTGGATGGTGACGGAGTTGTCGCGCAGCATCTCGGACGTTGATTGGATGAGGTTTGAGGTGGTGGTGTTGAGCGCGGTGATTTGCTCCAGGACGAGCTTTTGGTTGTTCAGGGCTTGGGCGACGATGATCGCGGTGCGCAGGGCTGAGACGGTGGTGGTGCTGGCCCGGTCGACACCTTTGATGAGTTCGAGGTTGTTTTTGATGACGATGTCGATGGCCAGGTAGTTCTGGATTGACACGGCCAGCTGGGTGAGTAGGTCTTGGTGTTTCTGCCGGATGTAGAAGAGGACGTCTTCACGCATCGCTTTGGCGCGTTCGGGGTCGCTGACGTCTAGTTCAGTGATTTGAGCTGAGACTCGTGCGTCGAGTTGTTCTGCTACGTAAACGTATTGGTTAAGCCTGCCCATGGACTCCCAGAGCTGGTTTTTTTCGACGTTGAGGGCGGCGTTGTCTTTGAGTAGTTCGTCTTGGCCGCTGCGTAGGGAGTGCAAGATGCCGTCGATGTGTTTCTGGGCGGATTCGTAGCGGCGGAAGTAATCGGTGATTTTCCCGCCCATCGGAATGAAACCGAGGAGTTTTTTACCGACGGAGGCTTTGCCGGGGTCGAGGTCTTCGACGGTGCGGCGTAGCTCAAGCAGAGTGTTGGAAACTTTGGATTCTTTGCTGATTTCGCCGTCGTTGAGTGCTTTGACGGGGGTTTGGAGCAGGCGGTTGCTGGATTCGGCGGCGCGGCGGATATCGGCGTCGCCCATGCCTCGTACTTCGGCAGCGCGAGATTCGAATTCGGGTGATTTGGTTGCGGCGGCGTCCAAGCCGCGCATGAACTCGTTGACTTTGTCGTCCAGGGCGGGGATAGCGCTCTCGGGGACGGCGGGGGCCATTTTGGGAGCGGAGGTGGCGGCAACGGGTTGCGGTGGCGCAGGGGCTTCCAGTTTGAGGACGGGCTCCGGTGGCTGCAACGGCGTCGTCATGGTTCTCCCCTGTTCCGGGCTGGTGGCCCGTGAGTGATGGCGTGGTATGTGGGCGTAGCCGTGCGGCTGGTTGTGCCAGCAGTTCAGTGGCTTCGATGACCCACCGGGTTCACGCACAACTGTTCCATATCGTTCCCGTGTTGTGCTGATGCTGGTGGAGGTGGAAGTACCACGTACTGCTGGGCCGACACGCCGGAGCCCGGTAACTGTGAACATCTCACACACAGCTAGGGTTCGGGTGCAGTGTGGTTGTTAGGCAGTTGATCTCGCAGGAAGCGGTGAATAAATCGAGGGGGTTTGCTGACTCAGAGACTTCGGTCGGGTGCCGATAGGTGCGCGTATTCACGCGGGACGTTGGGTCCCCGGACGGGTCGGGAAGAGGTTGACATGATGGGCAGCTTCGGGCTTTCCCCTCTGATACGGGCCGCAGCGGTGCAGGTCGGTGCCCCGGTGACAGGTGACGTGCGATGGTTCGATGCCAGCCCAGCAGAGTTGCGCGGATTGACCGAAACCGACAAAGAGCTCATCTATGTGGCAACAAGTGAGCGTATTCCTGATGACATTCCTGAAGAAGGCTTGCGGGTCAGCTTCTATGTGCTGCAAATCGCGATGGATCGCCTGGCCGGTCCGTTAAAAAACGGCGAAGACATCAGCGTCGAATACGCCGAGCACATTCACACGATGTACGAAGAGGGATGCCCGGACGGAAACCCGTTCTCGGGAGACCTTCTCGATATGACGTTAGCGTTCTTAGTGGGCCGCGAGTTGGGGCGACTCGGTCCGGACCACATGAACGTCTGACGGCCGCGAGGCCGGGTGCCTGAGGGGGCGCCTGGCTGCCGCGGCGGCCGAGGCGCGGTGAGCGAGTGATGCGCTCACCGCGCCTCGTGCTGTCCCCGCAGGTTTATATCGAGTCAGCACCAAGCGATTTCCCCCCGCGCTACTGGATACACCTGCGTTGACTGCCGAAATAGGTAGTAGAAAGAATGACTGGTATGGCCCTCCGCGGCCGTCATGACCCTCGTTCGCTCAGGATTGGGGGCCGCTAGCTGGAACGTGCTGACAAAAGGCGTCACCCACCAAATCTGCTGGACTTTCGGGTGGCCACCAACCTGATCGCCTTAATCGTGCTGATGGCATGGATCCCGCTACGCGAAATGCCAGGGCTGGGCACAATCATGAGCTCCCAGGTAGAGCGCATCAAACCAGGCGAACATGATCAGGCCAGCACATAAATAGGCCACGCGAATTGGTAGCGATTTGGCGGGCGGGATAATTATTGCGGCCCAGTCTGCGGCCATTCCCACAAGAAGGACGTAACCCTGTAACAGCCACAGTTACTTCGATGCCAGTTCGCACTCGGCCTATGGGCTGTCGCGTTATACGAGTCAATCCGGTCATGATGCCATCACGCGGCCCTGCTCCTAGCTGTAGCGCAGTCCGTGGCGGTATCGACGACATCCCCTGCCCACACGCCCGCTAGCGTGAGCAGGTGGATGTCGTCGGAGCCGTCATAGCAGGCGCAGCGCTCATCGTTGGCGTCGCCGTCGGCCGACTCTGGAAACCCCGCCGCCACTTGCACCCCGAACTGCCAGAACACCAAGTGCTCGCCCACGAAATCCGCACCCCCCTCTCCCTGGTCGAAGGCGCCACCGAACTGCTCGCCGAAACCCTCGACACAGAACAACTCACCCCCCAACAACGCAAACTTCTAGACACCATCCGCACCAACAGCGTCCGCGCCATCGGAGTAGCCGCCACCTTCCTCGTCTCCGCCCGTATGCGCAGCGACGACTTCCGCCCAGACCTCCAACCCTGCGACGTACGCCTCCTGCTACGGGAAACCGCCCAAGAACTACGCGAAACCAGCGCCATCCCCATCGTCGTCGACGACCAAGGCGACCCACTGCACGTCCACGCAGACCCCGTACTCCTACGCCACGCACTCTGGAACGTCATCAACAACGCCGCCCGCTACGCCGCCGAAACCAGCGACATCCGCGTCCACGCCCGCGCCGGCGAAAACAACGTCGTCATCACCGTCGCCGACCTCGGCCCCGGCATGAGCCGCCAACGCTGCCGCTCAGTCTTCGTACCCTTTGAACAATACGAACCACGCGCCGGACTGCTCAGCGGAGCCGGCCTAGGCATGTCCATCACCCGCGACATCGTGAACGTCCACGGCGGACGCCTCCTCGTGGACTCCATCGCCCACCACGGCACATCCGTGCTTCTGACCCTGCCCCGGAGCCGTGCATGACACCAACACCCCGATACGTACTCGCCATCGACGACGAACCCCAAGTCGCCCAAATCATCTCGTTCGCCCTCGAAAACGAAAACCTCGAAGTGCTCACCGCCCACACCGCCCACGACGGCTGGTCACTATTCGAACGCCACGACTGCTGCCTAGTCATCCTCGATGTCATGCTCCCGGACTCCAACGGATACGACCTCTGCCGCCGCATCCGCAGCACCAAAGACATCCCCGTCATCATGCTCACCGCCCTAGGCGACACCGACGACCGCGTCACCGGCCTGGAAGCAGGCGCCGATGACCACCTCGCCAAACCCTTCTCACCCAAAGAACTCATCCTGCGCGTACGAGCCATCATGCGCCGCTACGGACTAGCCACCACCCACACCGCCACCACCATCTGCTGCGGCCCCATCACCCTGGCCCCCGCCAGCCACGCCGTCCACGTCAACGGCACCCGCCTGGACGTCACCACCACCGAAAGCCGCCTACTCCAAGCACTCATCACCCGCCCAGAAGAAATCGTCCCCCTACGAGCCCTGCTCAACGAAGTATGGGAAACAAGCGCAACCCAAGGCGGACGCAACATGGTTAAATCCACCGCCTACCGACTCCGCCGCAAACTCGAAGCAGCCGGACTACCCGCCGAAATCATCACCGCCGTACGCGGAGCCGGATACGTCTTCACCCTCGAACCACTCACCCCCAACCCAACCCAACCTCGGTAACAAAACTGGCACCAACAGTTACCAACACCCACTGCCGCCGTTACTCCCATAAGCGAAGAATCGTGACGTCACCCACGACCCGCACAAAGGAGTCCCCATGCTCACCTGGCTGCAGGCACCGCCGCCGGCCGCCCCACTCCCCACGGAGGCGGTTGCCTCCACGTACCGTCGCTACCGGTTCCAGGTGTTCATGGGGATTTTCCTCGGCTACGCCGGGTTCTACCTCATCCGTAACAACATCTCCACCATCGCGCCCCTCCTGCTCGACGAAGGCGGCGCCATCGACAAACCCGCCATCGGCATCATCGGCAACGCAGTACTCGTCAGCTACGGCCTGAGCAAATTTTTCAGCGCCATGATCTCCGACAGATCAAACGCCCGATACTTCCTACCCCTCGGGCTAGCCCTATCAGCACTGATGAACCTCGTCGTCGCATTCGTGCCCTGGGTCACCGCCAGCGTCGGCCTTTTCGCCACCGTCATGTTCCTCAACGGCTGGTTCCAAGGCATGGGATACCCACCCTGCGGACGCATCATCGTCCAATGGTTCAGCACCAGCGAACGCGGCTGGAAAGGCTCACTCTGGAACACCTCACACAACCTTGGCGCAGGTGTCCTGCCCGTACTCGTTGGCATCGGCCTGGGCGCTAGCGGCAAAAACTGGCAAGGCGCCTACTGGCTACCAGCCCTCGTCGCCCTGGCCGTCGCTGTCGTGGCCTTCTTCCTCATCCACGACAACCCACCCGCAGTCGGCCTACCCCCCATCGACGAATACCGCAACGACCCGGCAAAAGTCTCAGACACCACCGCCGAAGGCACCGAACGCATCTCCACCAAAGAACTCGTCGTCACCCACATCCTGCGCAGCCGCATCATCATGCTGCTCGCCATCGCCAACGTCTTCGTCTACGCCCTGCGCTACGGCGTCCTGCACTGGATCACCACCTACCTATCCGAACACCACCACATGAGCATCGGATCAGGACTCGTCGGCTTCGCAGCCTTCGAACTAGCCGGACTGCTCGGCACCATCCTGTGCGGCTGGGTCTCCGACAAACTCCTGGGAACCAACCGGTCCGCCACCGTCTCACTCTTCATGCTCGGCGCCGCAGCCTCTACCGCCGCCTACTGGCTAGCCCCAGTCGGCACCCCAGCCTGGGTACTCCTACTCTTCATCTCCCTCATCGGTGGATTCATCTACGGCCCCGTCGCCCTCATTGGCCTCCAAGCCCTAGACCTATCCCCACGCAACATCGCCGGAACCGCCGCCGGATTCACCGGACTATTCGGCTACCTCCTCGGCGCCACCCTGGCCTCCACCGGCGTTGGATTCCTCGTCAAATACGCAGGATGGGACGTCACCTTCATGACATTCCTAGCCTTCAACGTCCTCGTCCTAGCCATCTTCCAAGTGATCTGGCGCGAAGAAAAACGCCTCATGGCCGAACACACCGCCACCACCGCCTAACCTCATCAGCCACACCAATCACGGCGTGCAGGGAACAGCCCACGAGGCAACCCCTGCACGCCGTGATTGCTAAATTGACCGATCCAACTCACTGGGCCGGAAGGACAACAGTGCTCGCCAAATGGCTGCGCCTGGCCACCCTGTGCGCAGTGGCGGCCGTATCAATCATCTCCATGGGCCACACCCTCTTCCCGCCCCGCGCCGACCTCACCCTCATGTGCTCAAACGACACCCGCGTATGCGAGCAATGGCAAACCGGCCTCAAACGCGACCTCGGCCTCGACGTTCGATACGTCGCCCTACCCACCCAAGAAGCCCTCAAACGCCTCCAAACCAGCCACACCCACCCCGAATTCGACCTCTGGGTAGGTGGCCCCTCCGAAAACTACCGATACGCAGCCGCCCAAGGCCTCCTCCTGCCCATCACACCCCCACACGCCAGCGACCTACCCCCACAATTCCGCGACCAACATGGCCGCTGGTTCGGCGTATACGCCTCCGTTCTAGCCTTCTGCTCCGACCCCGACGCCCTCACCAAACTCCACGCCCCCACCCCACACTCTTGGAAAGAGCTCACCACACCCCGCCAACCAGGCTGGATATCCATGCCCTCACCACTTTCCTCCGGCACCGGATACGCAACACTGCTCACCCTCGACGCTGCCGGACTCTCCCGCACCGACATCACCCACCTACTGAGCAACGTCGAACGCTTCACCCGAGCAGGCAACGCACCCAGCGACATCGTCGCCCGCGGTGAAGCCGCCGTCGCCATCTCCTACGAGCCCTACTGCCACGGCAAAACCACCCGCACCGGCCGCCCCCTGACCATCACCCACCCCCGCGAAGGAACCAGCTACGAAATCGCCTCCGGCGGCGTCCTGACCGGAACCACCCACAAAACCCACGCCACCGCCGCCATGAACTGGCTCCTATCACCCACCGGCCAACAAGCCGCACGCCAAGCCGGACTCGACCAAGCCCCCGTCAGCCAAGCAGCCCCCGGCCACATCGGACAACGCCTAACAACATCCCACTTACCCCTACTCACCCTGGACCCCAAACGCGCCGAAACCACCCGATCAGCCTGGATGGACTGGATCGCCAAACAAGTCTGGCCATGACACGAACCACCTACACCGCCCTGACCACCACCATCCTCACCCTCACCGCCACCACCTCACCAACACGCCCCACCTGGTGGCCCATCCTCACCGCCCTACTCGTATGCGCAGCAGCCTCCACCGCAGCCTGCGCCATCGGCGCCACTACCGCCATCTGCGCAACCATGCTCTCCAGCCGCGCCCAAACCCTCCTAGACGCCCTCTTCCTCTTCCAACTCACCATCCCCCCATTCATCATCGGATCCCTCCTCAAACTGATCCTCGGCCGCACCAGCCCCCTAACACACCTAATACCCACCACCGAATTCACCGGCCCCACAGCCCTCATCCTCACCTACGCCATCGCCCTCACCCCACCAGCACACTTCGGCATCCGCGTAGCCCTACGCGGCATCACCGCCTCACACATCGACGCCGCCCGCGTCGCTGGCCTCTACGGACCCCACCTGCTCAAAATCGTCCTCGGCCACCGCCTCGCCCTAGCCACCCCATGCCTCATCGCCTTCCTGTTCTCCATCGCAATGTCCGACCCCGTCACTCCCGCCCTCGTCGCCCCACGCCTACCCTTCGCCGCCAGCGAGATCTGGTTCCGCGCCCACGCCTTCGACCAAGCACACCTCGAAGCAGGCCAAGCCCTCCTCCTAGTCATCCCACACATCTGCGTCCTGGCCGCAGCGCTATGCACCTGCCGCCGCCTGCTCCTACGCAACCCAGAACTGCCCGAATCATTCCGCCTACACACCACCACCGCCGACTGGTCCCGCCCCGTGGGATCACACACCTGGATCCCCACCACCATCGTCACCATCGCCGCAACAACCAGCGCCACCCTCATCACCGTCATGATCCTCATCGGCAGCCAATCCCGCGGCGGCCCAGCCATCACCGAAGTCGTCATCAACACAATGGGCCTGGCCTTCCTCGTCCTCGCCCTAGCCCTCGCACTAGCCTCAGTAGCCCTCCACATCCGCAAACACCTCGGCCGCGCCTGGGGAAGACACGCGCGCCGCACCATCGACGCCCTCTTCCTCACCCTGCTCACCCTGCCCGGCGCAACAATCGGCACCGGCCTACGCCTAAGCATCCACAATCCCAACCCCACCCTCGGCAACTACACCGACACCCGCCTGGCCGGCCTCCTCCTAGCCTGCCTACCCGCAGCCCTTGCCCTGACATACCTCCTCACCGTCATCATCGGCCCCGTACTCTCCCGCGACGACTACGAAATCGCACTCCTCCAAGGCGTACGACCACTGGCTGCATTCATCGAAGTCGTCCTGCCCAGATCAACCAACATCGTCATCTGCGGCTTCCTCGTCGTCTTCTCCCAATGCGCCGCACTCGCAGCCCCCCTGCTGTGGGTAAGCCCACCAGACACCCCCCTAGTCATGCTGCGCCTGTTCAAACTCCTCGACGCCGCCGACTACCCCGACGCCTTCCGCATCTCAGCCACCGTCTCCATACTCGTGGCCACCCTCGCCGCAGCAATGCGCGCCACAATCCAACCCCACACCCCAACCCGCCCCAAAGGACGCCGATGACCCACCCCGACCACGACGTCCACGCCGGTGTCTCCATCCGCGGACTCAACGTCCACACCGGAACAACACCACTGCTGCACGACATCAACCTCGACGCCGAACCGGGCGAAATCGTCGTCATCCTTGGACGCTCCGGCGCCGGAAAATCAACACTCCTACGCGCCCTCAGCGGCCTGACCCCCGCCACCGGATCTGTACGAATCGACGGCCGCGAAGTCAATGCACTACCACCACACCGCCGCCCCATCGCCATGATGCTCGACACCCCCTCCCTGTTCACCCACATGACCGTCCGCGACAACATCCGCCTCTCCCGCAGCCGACGCCTGCGCACCGAACACAGCGTCGACGTCGCCATGCTCTCCCTAGGCATCGACCACCTAGCCAACCGACACCCACACCGCCTCTCCACCGGCCAACAACAAAAAGTCGCCCTAGCCCGCGCACTCGTACGCGTCCCCACCGTCCTGTGCCTCGACGAACCCCTCGCCCACGTCGACACCTACGCATCCGGACAACTCAAAGCCGAAATCATCCACACACACCGACGTCTCGGATGCACAACCTTCTACGTCACCCACGACCTCGACGAAGCCTTCTCCGTCGCAGACCAAATGGTCTACCTCAGCGGCGGACGCATCATGCAAATAGGAACCCCCGCAGACCTACGCGAACGCCCCGCCACACTCGAAGTCGCCCGACACCTGAGAGCAAGCATCTTCCTACCCGCACACGGCACCATCACCCACGACCGATTCGGCGCAGCCACCGCACGCGTATGCCTCCTGGGACAACACCTCAACGTCCCCGCCTGCGACACCCTCACCCCCGGCACCCACGACCTCGTCGTCATCGGATACCCAGACAGCGCAACCGCCGACCCCACCGGTCGCCGAGCACGCCAACTCCTTGGCGCACTAGGACAAGTAACCGACAACATCTACATGGGCGCTTTCCACCACGTAGGCGTCGAAACCATCGCCGGACGCATCACCGTCCACACCCAACCCGACTCCGACGCCGCCATGACAGCAGCCGGCGACGAAGTTGAAATCAACCTCGACGCCACCCGACTATGGGCCCTACCAGCCGAAACCGCAGCCCCACGACCCCCAGCCAGCTAACCCCACTTCACTGCGTCATACGATGCAAAAGCGCATCAAAAAACTCCTCACACGCAGCAAGCTGAGAAACCTCAATCCACTCATCAGGCGTGTGCGCCTGCGCAATATCACCTGGACCACACACAACCGCATCAGCACCCAACCCAGCAAACAATCCCGCCTCAGTGCCATACGTGACCTTAGGACCAGGAACAACACCACCACACGACCGCGCATACTCAGCAGCAACCCCACCAGGATCACTATCCAAAGCTGGCACCGTCGCAAGAACCTCCACATCCACATCCGCATCCGGATGCTCATGATTCATCCGAGCCCCGATACGCGCCGCCTCCGCCTTCACCTCACTGATCACCACTTCCGGGGAAATCTCCGGCAAACTACGAAACTCAAAAGTGATGAGGCACTCACCCGGAACAATGTTGCGCGCAGTACCACCAGCCAACATGTTCACCGACAACGTCGTGTGCGGAACCACATACGCATCATCAAACGGACCATTACGCACCCAAGCATCAGCCAAGCCCCGCAAATACAACACAAGCTCAGCAGCATGCTCGATAGCGTTCACCCCCGCAGAAGGCAACGACGAATGCGCCGGCACCCCACGAAAGCGCACCTGCACCACACTCATCGACTTATGCGCCGTCACCACCTGCATACGCGTGGGTTCACCAACAAACACCACCCTAGGCACCAACCCCGCCCCAGGAAGCTGAGCAACTAAATGCTCAGCCCCCAAACACGCCAACTCCTCGTCATAAGTCAACGCCACATGGAAAGGCTCATTCAGCGACGCCGCCGCGAACCGAGGAAGCGCCTCTAACACCACACCGATATAGCCCTTCATGTCGCACACGCCACGCCCATACAAACGCCCATCAGCCACCCGCACCGTGAACGGGTCACAACTCCACGCTTGCCCATCCACAGGAACCGTATCGGTGTGCCCAGAAACCATCACCCCACCATCGGTGCGGCCATATCGGTCTGGCACCGTCACCACCACGTTGGCTTTCTCCTGCGCAGGGGCAGGAAAAACACGCGCAGTTAGGCCTAGGCGCTCGCATTCAGTGATGACGGCGGTGATGAGTTCGAGGTTGCTGTTTCGGCTGGTGGTGTCGTAGGAGACGAGGCGGCGAATCCAGTCCAGGCAGCGCAGCTTTGGTTCGGCGAAGGGTTCGGTGAGTTGCTGATGACCCGGTTGCTCTGCGAAGGACGGTGATTCGCTCATGCACACGTGTATACCCGATGCGTGTCAGCAAGTTTGAAATGCGCGCCACACAGACATTAGTAGATGTATTTCTTTGAAGCTTAATGATTTTCGTAATTTTCCTGTCGTGAATCAGTTTTATGCATCGCGTATACCTGTTGAAAAAATCACCTGAGTTTATTCAGAGAAACAGATACACAGCTGTTGCACCGCTCCTGACCAGCAAATAAGGTGAGGCTCACTTAATGCCGGGCTGCGTGGTCCGGCCTGCGTTATGTCGGAGGAATCCCGTGTCTGCAGTTGCTGAACAGCTGTCCCGGCGTGCTTTATCTGCCCCAAAATCCGCTAAATCCGCTGACAGAGAAGAAAATTCAGCAACCACAACAGTGCAGCCGCTCCGTGCTTTGCCCCTGGGAGCCACCGCTCACATCACAGGATTCAACAACTCACTGGCACCCCAAGTAGCCCGCCGCCTTCTCGACCTCGGATTTACCCCAGGCCTAGACATCACCCCCGTTCGCCGCGCCCCCCTGCACGACCCCGTCATCTACCGAGTCGGGGGAATAGAGATAGCGCTGCGCGCTCGTGAATCAGCCGCCATCCTGATCGACACCCCTTCCAGCGCGGCGGCTCAGGCATGAACAGCCACTGCGAAAAAACCCCACACAACACACCCACCGCTGAAGCAAACGCGACCCGCATTGCCCTCATCGGCGCCCCCAACTCAGGAAAAACCACCCTCTTCAACGCGCTCACAGGACTCCACGCCAAAACGGGTAACTATCCAGGCGTCACCGTTGCTAAATACGAAGGCACCGCCCGCGGCCTTGGACACACCGTCGTTATCGAAGACCTTCCCGGCACGTACTCGCTCGATCCGATCAGCCCAGACGAACAAATCGTCTCTCAGGTTCTGGATCCAGCAGACACCGCTATTACTACCCCCGATGCACTACTAGTCATTCTGGATGCCACGGCGCTGCGCCGTTCTCTTGGACTGCTCGCCCAAGTAATGGCCACCGGTCTACCAGTCACAGCTGTGGTGACTTTTACCGACGAAGTCCAGCGCCGCAGCGGAAACCTCAACATCGACGATTTACAACGCGCCCTGGGTATTCCGGTGGTGTCTGTCGTTGCAGGCGGTAACGGTATTAAAAAGCTGCGCACGCACTTAGAAGATCCCACCGCTTGGCCTCTCCCATCCTTGCCGCCGCCGCTGGAGCCTTCCGAGGGTGCAGCCTGGGCAGAGTCAGTCCTGAATGCCAGCGGCTACCACGCCCCGGAACAAGATGTACGTACCCGCCGCATCGATGCACTGCTGCTGCACCCCATCTTGGGAACACTCGTGTTCGCCACGGTGATGTTCTCTTTCTTCCAGGTCATTTTTTCTGTGGCCACACCTTTGCAAGACATGGTTGAAGAGGCCTTCGGCGTGATGGGGCAGTGGGCTGGATCCCATATCTCATCACCATGGTTTTCCTCGTTTGTTAAAGACGCTTTGATCGGTGGGGTTGGCGGTGTGGCAGTTTTCTTGCCACAAATTGCTCTGCTCTTTCTTATGGTGTCGATCCTTGAGTCGGTTGGATACCTATCTCGGGCCGCGTTCCTCATGGACCGTCTCATGGCTCGCACTGGCCTGGAAGGGCGAGCTTTTGTAGCTCTGTTGAGTTCTTTCGCCTGCGCGATCCCCGGAATGATGGCCACCCGTACGCTGCCCAGTGCGCGAGATCGCATCGCGACCATGATGGTTGCCCCGCTTATGACGTGCTCAGCACGGCTTCCGGTTTATGTGTTGCTGATCGGAATGCTCGTTCCTGATGACAGCAGAGTCGGTCCTTTCGGCATGCAGGGCCTGGTCATGTTTGCTTTGTATGTGCTGGGTGCGGTTTCAGCGATGCTTGCCGCTTTCGTCATCCAAAAGCTCACCGGCCGTGATGAGCCTGTCTTGCCGTTCTATATGGAGATTCCGCCATATCGGGTTCCGAAGCTGAGCACAGTTGCGTTGGCGGTGTGGGAGGCATGTGCGGCATTCGTGCGGAAAGTGACCACAGTGATTTTGGCAGTCACGATCGTGCTGTGGTTGCTGCTGAATCTTCCGGTTCGTGGCTTGCTGGAGATGCAGTCCGCTGGTGTTGACATCAGCGATGAGGTCGCAGTGTCGCAGTACACGTTGGATCACTCTGCTGCGGCCACGGTTGGTAAGGCAATCGAGCCTGTTTTCGCGCCGCTGGGTTTTGACTGGCGGATCAATGTGGGTGTTGTGGCTTCTTTGGCTGCGCGGGAAGTGTTCGTAGCGACGTTGGGTCAGATCGCTGCTGCCTCAGATCCGGAAGAACCCGCGACTGCTTTGGAGCGGATGACTGTTTCGCAGGTGGATAGAGCCACGGGGAAAACGGTAGAGCGCCAGTTGTTCGATGCTCCGACTACAGCAGCTCTCCTGGTGTTTTTTGTGTACGCGTTGCAGTGCATGTCCACGGTGGTGGTGATGCGCCGTGAATCCAACACGTGGAAGTGGCCGGTGATTGCGTTTGGGTACATGTTTGTGCTCGCGTGGGTAGCGGCGTTCATCACGCGGTCTGTGGTGGGGGTGTTCGTGTGACGGGGCAGGTCAAGCCGGTTCCGATGCATCCAGAGACGACTGCGGATCCGGATGTGTTGCGCTGGATGGTCCCTGCAGGCGTGCTTCCGTTCGTGGGGTTGGTTGCTGCGGCTCCGGGGCTTTTGCAAGAGCGTTTGGCTCGCGGGCAAGTAGAGATCGAGTTGCGTCCTACTGCGATGGTGGTGCGTCTTGTGCCGCCAGCTTCCTGGCGTAGTGAGGGTGCTGCGGTGCGTTCAGAGCTTGCTGCGGCATTACATGACCCTTCTGGGTGGGTGTTGGCGCAGGGGGCAGTTGGGGTGTCGGGTAGCCCGAGTGCTGTTCTTGATGCTGAGCTTGCTCAGGCTGTGCGTGAGGCGATTGCGGGGCGGGCTGGTGAGTATGTGCGCTCTCATGGTGGTGAGGTGGAGCTCGTCGATGTTGTTGGGGGGGAGGTGTTGTTGCGGTTGAGTGGAGCGTGTGGTCAGTGTGCTGCCTCGACGTTCACTTTGCAGCGACATTTTGAGGCTGAGTTGCGGGCGATGGCGCCGGGGGTAGTGCGGGTGCGTCAGGTGGCGTGAGGAGTTTTTTGGGGGTTTTGGTTGGTGTTGCCGATGGGATGTGAAACAACGCGGCGTCGTTGTGCGTAGTTATTCCGTGCCTGTCGTGGTGATGGGTTGTTTCGGTGTGTGGCTCTGTTGTAGGTGGGGTGGCGTGCCGGGCACGTGAGTGTGGCGTGATGTGCGCAGCATTCTCGACACACTGGTCGGCTCAGGCTCTGTGTTCGTGGGTGGGGTGGGCCTACGCTTTCGAGTTGTGGGGATGAGCCCGCGCAGGCTCTAGAGGGAAAGGCGCCAGGATGGCGGATGAGACGTTGGGTCGTAAGTTACGTGCCGGTCGGGCACGCTCTGGTGCTGCGCCTGCGTGGGTGGATGCGTTGCGTGAGATTCCTCGGGAGGGGACTCATGGGGGGCCGGTGCCCAGGGGGTTGAAAATCGCTGCGGCGTGGTCGTGGCGGTTGTTGCTTATTGGTGCGTTGGTGTTTGTTGTTGTTAAGACGTTGTCGTTGGTTCCGTTGGTGACGATTCCGTTTGTGTGCGCCTTGTTGTTGGCGGCTGTGTTGACGCCGGTGCAGCGGTGGTTGCATGAGTCGTTGCGGGTGCCGCATACGTTGGCGGCTTTTTTGGCGGTGCTTATTGGGGTGACGTCGATTGGCGTGGTTTTCACGTTCGTGGTGGGGCAGATTCGTAGTAATGCGCCGGTGTTGGCGGATGGGTTTATTACGTTCGTTAATGATGCGGCGTGGTGGGCGCAGCATGGGCCGTTGAAGGTGGATAGGGCTCAGGCTGATCGGTTGTCTGCTGAGCTGGTGGCGTTGCTTTCGCGTAATCAAGAGGTGCTGTTGAGTGGGGCGTTGGCGACGTTGTCGACGGTGGGGCATTTGGTTGCTGGTGGTTTGTTGTTGCTGTTGTCGACGTTTTTTATGTTGCGTGATGGTGAGTTGTTGTGGGGGTGGGCGTTGTCGTTGTTGCCGGCGCGGGCGCGGCGTCGGGCTGATGTGGTGGGGCGTATGGGGTGGCACACGGTGGGTGGGTTTATGCGGGGGCAAACGATTATTGCGTTCCTGCACGCGAGCACGCTTTTTGTTGTGTTGATTCTGTTGGATGTGCCGATGGCGTTGGCGTTGTCGGTGTTGATTTTTTTGGGGTCGTATGTGCCGTTGGTGGGGATGACGGTGGCCGGGGTTTTGTGTGTGTTGGTGGGGTTGGTTGAGGGTGGTGTGGGGGCTGCTGTTGTTTTGGCGCTGGTCATTGTGGTGTTGGTGCAGTTGGAGGCGCATTTGTTGCAGCCGTTGATCATGGCTCATCACGTGGAGGTGCATCCGTTGGCGGTGGCGATGGCTGTGTTGGCGGGTACGAGTTTGGGTGGGATTGCTGGGGCTTTGTTTGCGGTGCCGTTGGTGGCGTTTGCGAATGTGACGATGCGGGCGTTGGCGCAGACGCGTTCGGAGGATGTTGGTTTGGTTGGGGGTGTAGCTGAACGGCCCGCTCCTGCAGGAGAGGGATCCTGAGGGCGGGCCGTTGGGGTGGGGCGTGGTTGGTTTAGGCGGTGGTGATGGAGACTTTGCGGACGCCTGCGGCGGCGCGGGCGACGGCGAGGGCTTGTTGTGCTTCTTCGGCGTTGCCGTTGCCGGTGAGGGTGACGATGCCGCGCTGGACGGTGGCGTGCCAGTCGTAGAGTCCTTCGTCGGCGAGGTCGGCGGTGAGATCGTTGAGGAGTTCTTCGTCGGGACGGAAGAGGGCTTCGATGACGTCGCTGCGGCTGACGATGCCGATGATGCGCTCGTTGCGGAGTACGGGTACGGAGCGGATGTTGCGGGTGGAGACGTGGGCGGCGATGTGGGCGACGTCTTCGTCTTCGTAGGTGGTGAGGACGTCGGTGGTCATGAGGGGGTCGATGGTTTCGGTTTGGGTGATGTCGGAGATTTCGGCGAGTTTTTCGTGGGGGTTCTCGCCCATGTCTTCGGCGTGGTTGGGCATGATTGCGCGTAGTAGGTCTAGTTCGCTGATGATGCCGCACAGTGCGCCTGTTTCGTCGATGACGGGTAGGGCGGTGACGTGGTGGGTGGCGAGTAGCTCCAGTGCGTCTTGGAGGCTGGCGCCGCGTTGCACGGTGATAGCGGGGGCGGACATGATCTCGCGAACGCGCATAGTGTCTCCTCGATGAATCGTTTTGTTGTGTCTAGTTTTTCATCATGCCGTGGTGGGATTGTGTGTGTCTGGTGGGTTGAGGGTGATTTGGCAAGGGTTGTGGTTGCTGTAGCGGTGTAGGTGTGGTTGGTGGGTGAAGCCGCTGGAGGTGAGGTATCCGGCAATGAGGCCTTGGTGGATGTTGCAGATGATCTCGGGGGCTTCTTTAGCGATGTGGATGAAGGGGCATACGCCTAGTTCGGTGGTGTTGTTGGTGTGGGTGGGGTTGAAGCCCAGGTGGGTGAGGATGTGAGTGAGCGCGTGTGTGGGGGTGGGGTGGGGGTGGGGTGCTTTTTGGGCGATTTGGGTGCCGATGGTTTTTCCTGCGGTGAGGGCGTCGTGGGTGGGGTTGGTGCTGGTGCGCAGGAGTTGGTTGACCAGGGCTGTGGTGAGGGCGTGGTAGGCGCGGGTTTCGGGGCGGGCATTTTGCAAGGGGAGTGCTTGGTAGAGGGTTGGGGGGCGTCCACGGCCGTGGGGTTTGCTGGTGGTGGTGCGGACGAGGCCGAGGTGGATGAGGGCGTTGAGGTGTTCGCGCAGGGTGTTGGGGTGGTGGCCAGTGAGGGTGGCTAGGTCGTGGATGTTGGTGGGCGTGTTGATGGAGAGGAGTTCCAGGACGCGGCGCTGGGCGGGGGATAGGTGTGCGATGGGGTCGGTGTCGAGGTGGGTTTGATCGGGGGAGAGAGGACTAGGGGCTGCGCCGGGTGCGTTCATGCGGTGCCCTCTCTGGGGTTGCTATGTGGTGTGAGTCGATGGTGGCTGGTTGGGGTGATTTTACGTTTGTTTGGGTTTTGTTCTGGAGGTTGGTTGGGATGTGGTGTTTTGGTCATTAGGTGGTTGGTGGGTGTGGTTGGGCGGTGGTGGTGAGTGATGATGGGCGCGTTAGGTTCGGGGCGAGTGCCTCGGGCGTCACGGATGGTTGTGTAGTGGTGAGGATGTGGTTGTGATGTCTTCAGAGCAGTCTGTTGGTGGGTGTGGTGGATCGTGTGCGTGTGGTTCGGGTGGGTGCGGTGAGGGCGGCCGGGTTCCGGAGTTGGATGCGCGTCCTATTGATGCGGCGATTCGGCAGGCGGCGATTTTGGGTGTGGTGATGGGGTTGGCGTTGGGGTCGAAGGTGGCGGTGGTTACTGATGAGCGTCCTGAGTTGATTCTTATGTTGATTGAGCAGCAGGTGCCGGGGCAGTACGAGATTGAGTCGGTGGACTCTGATGGGCAGTGTCGGACGGTTTTTGCGCGGATTGTGTGAGTGTGTCGGCTAGTGGCGTATGGGGGGCGTGTTCCGATGCGTGCGTCTAGTTGTGCGGCCTAGAGTGGGTTTTGTTGTCCCGTCAGGGGTATTGCCTTATTCGGTTGTGAGTGGTGGCGATCTCTGGCGGGCGTTTGCCTATGTCGGTCGATCAGCGAGGTTGTTATGCAGTTTCCCCGGATGCGACGAGTAGGAGTTGCTGGTGTAGCGGCAGCGTTGTTAGTGATAGCTGCGTGTTCTGGCGCTGGTGATGCAGCTATATCTGGTAAATCGGGTGGGAATGATGCGGCGCAGGCTGCTGATGGGGGGAAAAAGAAAGAGTTACCGATGGGTGGAACAAAGTTGTTCCCGGATTATCGGATTGTGGGTTTTGCTGGGTCGGAGGGGACTGGCCCGGTGTTGGGGAAGTTGGGTGTGGGGAATATGGATGACCGTATGAAAGAGGTCGTCGATATTACGAAGAATTACCAGAAGGACGTGAAGAAGGTTCTTCCGGTGGGTGAGTTTATTGCGACGATCGTGCACGGTAAGCCAGGGGAGGATGGCATGTACCGGGGGCGTGCGTCGGAGCAGCAGGTGCAGAAGCATTTGGATGCTGTCCGGAAAGTGAATGGCATTCTTCTGCTAGCTATTCAGCCGGGTCGTTCGGACTTTGTGACGGAAACTAAGTATTACGAAAAGTTTTTGAAAGAGCCTGATGTTGGAGTGGCTTTGGATCCGGAATGGCGGATGGGTCCTGGTGAAATCCCGATGAAAACTTTCGGGCATGTGAGTGGTCAGGAATTAGATGATACGGCTGCTTATCTTGAAAAACTAGTGAAGGATAATAACCTTCCGGAAAAGGTGATGCTGTATCACCAGTTGCGTGCGGATATTGTGCGTGAAACTGGGCCAATGAAACCCCGCGACGGTGTTGTGCAGATGGTTTCGGTTGACGGTATTGGTTCTCCGGATATGAAGATCGCGACATGGAATTCCATCATGCGTATGAAGCCCAAGCATGTGTATCCGGGATTCAAGTTGTTTTACCAAGAAGACGCTACGTTCGGGCCGATCATGAAGCCGGAGGCGGTTTTGGGACTGACCCCCTCACCGTTCTACGTCCTGTACGAATGATGTCGTACAGAGTTTGACGTTCTAAAGAGTGAGGTTGGCTGTGACGGTCTCGAAAGATGCTGTTTCGGCGGCGGTGGCGCTGGGCCAGTTCGTGGATGGGGCTCCGACGCCCTACCACGCTGTGGATTCGGCCATGGAAATGCTGCGTGATGCAGGGTTCGTTGAGGTCTTTGAGGGGCAGCGCTGGCCTTCGACTCCAGGCCGGTATGTGACGACGCGTGGTGGGTCACTGGTGGCTTGGTCAACCGAGCGCCTGTCAGATAGCGGCGTAGTGCAGCAGTGGCCTGCGCAAGCATCGTTTTCGGTAGTGGGTGCGCACACGGATTCACCGAACCTGCGGCTAAAACCGAAGGCTGATTACCGTTCAGCGGGGTGGGACATGCTGGGGGTGGAGGTGTATGGCGGGCCGTTGCTGACCACGTGGCTTGATCGAGACCTGGGCTTGGCTGGCCGGGTGGCGGTACGTGATGCGTCGGCATCGGGTGGCTATGCGATGCGTTTGTTCCGCTGTGATGAGCCATTGCTGCGGGTGGCTAATTTGGCGATCCACCTTGACCGTTCCTCTGGGGCTGGTGGTGTGGAGATGAATCGTCAGAGCCATCTGGCTCCGTTGTGGGGTTTTTCAGGGGGAATGTCGTTTCCGCGATGGGTGTCCGAGCAGGTGGATTGCGCCCCTGATGACGTGTTGTCGTTTGAGGCGATGGCTTATGACCTGCTCCCGGCCTCGCTGTTGGGGCATTCGCGTGAGCTGTTGGCTTCACCGCGTTTGGATAACTTGTGCACGACATTCGCCGCAACGGAAGCGATGAAGCAGGCAGTGCTGACCCCTAGTGAGGAAGGACCTGCGCGGGTGGCTGGGGCAGGGAAGGGGCCTCGAGTGCCGGTGTTGGTGCTGTTCGACCACGAGGAGATTGGCTCCGAGACCTCATCGGGTGCGCGCTCGCAGTTGTTGGCCAGTGTGCTGGAACGGATTGTTTTGTCTTGTGGTGGTGATCGGGCTGATGTGCTGGCTGCGCTTTCTAGTGGTTTGCATGTTTCGGGAGATATGGCGCATGCGATCCACCCGAATTACGCAGATCGTTCTGAGCCACACAACTACCCGGTGATTGGTGGTGGTCCGGTCCTGAAGGTGAACGCGCAGGGGCGGTACGCCACCGATACGGGGGGCGCGGCTGCGTTCGGTGTGGCGTGTGAGCGCGGCGGGATCACGCCGCAGGTGTATGTGCACCGCACGGACTTGCCGTGCGGGTCAACGGTGGGTCCGGCCAGTGCAGCGAATCTGGGGATGACCACTGTTGATGTAGGTGCGGCGATGCTGTCGATGCATTCGGTGCGTGAGGTGATGGCTGCGCGTGATGTGGAGCCATACACACGTGCGTTGGCGGCGGTTTTAGGGGCTGAGGTGAGCGCCCCGGGTCTGGTGGCCTGAGGGATTTTCGATCTGTTTGTGGGTCGCAATGACCACAGATGTGTTCGTTCTGTGGTCATTGTGATTCTTATCTGGTTTTGAGAAATCAATGCTGTGGGACCGTTCGGCCTGCAAACATACGTGACACGTCCTCGGAACGAGTCTTTTCGCAAAATTTGTGACAAGTTGTGCGCAAGAGATGCGATGGCCCCACGCCTCGCCGGGGGCGAGGTTGTGTACCGCTACGACGAAGTTCCGGGAGACGATTTTCATGCCGAAGTACGTGTACGCCTTGTCCGAAGGGAACAAGGACGCCAAGGACCTCCTTGGTGGCAAGGGAGCCAACCTTGCCGAGATGTACAACATGGGTCTGCCTGTCCCGCCGAGCTTCACCATCACCACCGAGGCGTGCAAGGCATACCTGGCTCATGGTTCCGAGCCAGTGGAGTTGTCCGAGCAGATCGACGAGCATCTTTGCGCCATCGAGTCCGAGATGGGTAAGAAGCTCGGCGACCCTGAGGACCCCTTGCTGGTGTCTGTGCGATCCGGTGCGAAGTTCTCGATGCCGGGAATGATGGAGACCGTTCTCAACGTGGGGTTGAACGACTCCTCGGTGTTGGGATTGGCGAAGGTCTCCGGCAACGAACGATTCGCCTGGGACTCCTACCGGCGTCTGCTGCAGATGTTCGGTAAGACTGTTCTTGACCTCGATGGTGAGCTATTCGAAGACGTCCTCGATCGAGAAAAAGACGCCAAGGGCACCAAGAACGACCTCGACCTCGATGCGCAAGATTTCAAACGCATTGTCGAGGAGTTTAAAAAGATCATCGCGGATCAGACAGGTTCGCCGTTCCCGCAGGAACCAAAAGAACAGCTGCTTGAAGCGATGCGGGCTGTGTTCCGTTCTTGGAACTCCCCACGCGCTGTGTTGTACCGCCGTCGTGAGCGCATCCCCGGTGACCTGGGCACCGCAGTAAACGTGTGCTCCATGGTGTTCGGAAACATGGGGGAGACCTCTGGTACCGGTGTGGCATTCACCCGCGACCCAGCCTCGGGACACCAAGGTGTTTACGGCGACTACCTCGTCAATGCTCAGGGTGAGGATGTCGTAGCCGGTATCCGCAACACCATGTGCCTGGCTGACATGGAAAAGGTGGACAAAAAGTCCTACGACGAGCTGATGGACATCATGGCCAAGCTCGAAAACCACTACAAAGACTTGTGTGACATCGAGTTCACGGTCGAGAAGGGCAAGCTGTGGATGCTGCAGACCCGAGTGGGTAAGCGCACCGCGGCAGCAGCGTTCAAAGTTGCAGTCCAGCTAGTCGATGAGGGTCTCATCGAGCGCGGTGATGCGCTGCAGCGCGTCACCGGTGAACAACTGGTGCAGCTGATGTTCCCCCGATTCGATGAAGACGCACCCCGCACCAAAGTCGGCAAAGGCATGGCCGCCTCGCCGGGCGCAGCAGTCGGTGGGTTGGTGTTCTCTTCCGAGCGCGCAGCTGAGCTTGCTGACGCAGGCCAGAACGTGATCTTGGCTCGCCGGGAAACCAACCCCGACGACCTGGTCGGCATGATCGCTGCCCGGGGCATTTTGACCAGCCGTGGCGGAAAAACCTCGCACGCGGCTGTCGTGGCGCGCGGTATGGGCAAGACCTGCGTTTGTGGCGCCGAAGAGCTGAAGATTGATGTCAACGCGGGCACGCTGACCCTGCCAGATGGCACCATCCTTCGTGAAGGTGATGTGGTCTCGATCGATGGCACCACCGGTGACGTTTTCGTCGGTGAAGTCCCAGTCGTAGACCCGCCAGTGGTGAAGTACTTCGAAGGCCAGCTCTCCGAGGAAGAAATCGCCTCGGACGAGCTCGTACACGCCGTGGACTACATCATGGGCATCGCTGACGCTCGGCGCCGGATGAAGGTACGCGCCAACGCTGACACCGGCGAAGACGCTGCCCGTGCCCGCCGTTTCGGTGCACAAGGTATCGGTCTGTGCCGCACCGAGCACATGTTCCTTGGTGACCGCCGCCCGCTAGTAGAGAAACTCATCGTCGCCGAAACAGACGACGAGCGAGAAAGCGCCCTGGCTGCCCTGGCACCGCTGCAAAAGGGTGACTTCTTGGAAATCCTCGAAGCGATGGACGGCTACGAAGTCACGATCCGCTTGCTTGACCCGCCGCTGCACGAGTTCCTCCCCGCCCAGGCAGAACTCATCGCCCAGCGCGCTATCGCCAAGGTCAAGGGATATGACCTTGAAGAAGACCAGAAAAAGATCATGGCTGCCGTGGAGCGGATGCACGAGCAGAACCCAATGCTTGGTCTGCGTGGTGTCCGGTTGGGGATTGTCATCCCAGGCTTGTTTGAGATGCAGGCCCGTGCGATCCTCGAAGCCACAGCTGAGCTGCGTAAAGCGGGTAAAGATCCCCGCCCAGAGATCATGATTCCGCTGGTCTCGGCGGTGCAAGAGCTCGAAATCATGAAGGAAGCGATCCAGCAGGTCGCCGCAGATGTCAGCGAAGAGACCGGGGTTGACCTAACCAAGACCCCGATCGGCACGATGATCGAGTTGCCACGTGCAGCAATGACTGCTGGAGAAATTGGTCAATGCGCCGAATTCTTCTCCTTCGGAACGAACGACCTCACACAGACCACGTGGGGATTCTCCCGAGATGACGTCGAAGGCACCTTCTTCAAGAACTACCTGGAGCGCGGCATCTTCGGTGTCTCCCCATTCGAAACCCTGGATCAGCAAGGCGTCGGCGCATTGGTGAAGCTCGCAGCTGACACTGGCCGCGCTGCGAACCCAGACTTGCACCTAGGCGTCTGTGGTGAGCACGGTGGCGATCCGGAGTCGGTGCACTTCTTCCACAAGATCGGTTTGGACTACGTCTCTTGTTCCCCATTCCGGGTACCGGTTTCTCGACTTGAAGCTGGCCGGGCAGCATGGCGCGGTTGGTGATCACTAAGCCAGACCAGCCGTAACACCGGCTAAGAACCCAGTAGGCAGTGGTTGGACACGGCAGATCGCCGCGTCCAACCACTGCCTACTGGGCGTCGATAACCATGGCTACCAGCCTTATGCGAACAAACAGACACAATCTCGGCATGAGGTAGCTATCCGTTAGCCCCTTCCCTAACGTGGGCCCAGTGAGTACCAACCCTCAACAAGACACTGCACACAGCAGACATAGCCCCCACCCCACCGCCACGTCCACACCAACCCCGGTCGTCACCACCACGGGCATCACGATGGACTTCGGCAGGGTGATCGCCCTGGACCACGTAGATCTTGCCATTCCCGCTGGCGTCACCGGTCTGGTCGGAGCCAACGGCGCCGGAAAATCCACCCTCATCAAAATCTTGCTCGGACTGCTGCGCCCCACCAGCGGAACTGCCGCTGTTCTTGGCCTGGATACCGCCACCGACAGCGCCCAGATCCGCCGCACAGTCGGGTACATGCCTGAACACGACTGTCTACCACCTGACGTCAGCGCTAGCTCCTTCGTCGTCCACATGGGCATCATGTCAGGCCTACCCAAAGCCACAGCACGTGAACGCGCCGCCGACATCTTGCGCCACGTCGGTCTTGCTGAAGAGCGATACCGCCCCATGGGTAACTACTCCACCGGCATGAAACAACGCGTCAAACTCGCTCAAGCCATCGTCCATGACCCGAAGCTGGTGTTCCTCGACGAACCTACCAACGGCCTTGATCCCGCTGGCCGCACCGACATGCTCCGCCTCATCCGCCGCATCGGTACCGAATTCGGCATCTCCGTCATCGTCACCAGCCACCTTCTAGGCGAACTCGAACGCGTCAGCGACCATGCAGTCATCCTCGACGGCGGCACCTTGCTGAAGGCATCATCCACCGCCGACTTCACCCAAGCTACCGGAGCCCTACTGATCGAGGTGCTCGGCGGAATCACTGAACGCGACCACATGGGCGAAGCCCTGGCCGCAGCTGGCCTCACCGCCTATCCCGAAGGCCGATGCGTGCGCATCGACGACGCCGCCACCGACTTCAGCACCCATGATCTCGTTCGCGACACTGCAGACCAGCTCGGTCTGGGCCTGGTGCGCATCGACAACGACCAACGCCACCTACAGGACATATTCGAGGAGAAACCCGCATGAGCAACACCTCACCTTCGGCGGGAGTGATCCACGATCTCGGCTACCGCCACTACGACGGACCCCGCCACACCGACGCGGCTATCGCTCGTGCTCTTTTCTTCAACGGGCTCGGTGGCGCCTACGGAATCGGCCGCGCTGGCCGCGCAAAATGGATCCCTTTCGTCTTGCTCATCATGTACATCCTCCCGGCGTTCATCACGGTTGGTGTCCTCAGCTTCGGGTTGCTCAACGAACTACCCACCAAGCTCTACAACTACCCATCTAGTAGCGCCATCCTGCCCAGCATCTTTGTCGCAACCCAGGCACCCGCCATTTTTGGACGCGACCTGCGGCACCGCTCCATCGTCTTGTACATGGCCAGGCCTTTGTCGGCACGTATCTACGCCCTTACACGCTGGGCATCCATGACTGTGGCTGTTTTCTTGTTCCTGCTGGCACCCCTTGTTCTGTTGTTCCTCGGGGGCTTGCTAGCTAATCTCAACGCCGCTGAATTGACCCGACAGGTAGCCCCTGCACTAGGTGTGTGTTTCCTCATCTCCCTGGGCACCAGCAGCATCGCAGGGATTATCAGTAGTTGGACCCTGCGTCCTGGCCTAGCCATCGTCTTTTCTCTTGCCGTGTTCATGCTAGGTAACGGAATCGTCGCCATGCTTCAAGCGATTCTTCAGGTCACAGGCAAAGCAAGCACGGCCGCTGAGATGCTCGGCATTTTTTCTCCGTACGCAGCCGCTAACGGCGCCATCCACGCATTCGAACCCACCACCTCCATGATCCTTGCCCCCAGTAGCGCCGCTGTACACGCCCTCTACTGGGTCGTGTGCATCATCGGACCTGCTCTGGGCGTCTGGCTCATCGGAAACCGCATCACCCGAGGAGGAAACCGATGAGCACCATCGAGTTACGAGACGTATCCCGTTGGTATGGCCATGTCGTGGCAGTCAACGACGTCACCCTCACTTTCGCCCCCGGTGTCACCGGGCTTCTAGGCCCCAACGGTGCCGGAAAAACCACACTCATCGGCATGATCAGTGGGTTCCTTCAACCCTCATCCGGAACGGTCACTGTCGCTGGTAAGCCTGCCTGGAGGAACACCGACCTTTACCGCCACATCGGCTTGGTGCCTGAACGCGAATTGTCCTTTGGATACCTCACCGGCAGAGCTTTCGTTCGCGCTTCTGCGGACCTGCACGGCCTAACTGATCCCGGCGCAGCAACCGAACGCGTTCTGGCTACAGTGGATCTCACTGATGCAGCCGACCGTAAAATCGGCACCTATTCCAAAGGGATGCGTCAACGCATCAAACTTGCTGCCGGACTCGTCCACGATCCGGAAATCATTCTGCTTGATGAGCCTTTTAACGGCGTTGACCCCCGCCAGCGCGCACAACTTATGCGTCTTTTACGCGAGCGGGGAGCAGAAGGCCGCACTGTTGTGTTCAGCTCGCACATCCTCGAAGAAGTAGAGGCATTGGCCCGCCATATCGAAGTCATGGTTGCGGGGCGCCACGCCGCTTCTGGAGATTTCGGAGCGATTCGGCGTCTGATGACTGACCGGCCCGTTCACTACTACATCACCAGCAGTGATGATCGAGCATTGGCGTCGGCGCTCATTGGCCGTCCCAGTGTTGTCGGTGTTGCGATTGCCCCCGAGGGTGGTCTGGACGTACGTGTCTGTGATCTGGGTGCTTTTGCTGCAGGTTTGCCGGGCTGGGCGCGTGAACTAGGTATTACTTTGCGTCAACTCACGCCCACTGATGAGTCTCTTGAATCCGTCTTCTCCTACTTGGTGGCCTCATGAATCGCACAATTATTCGGCTTGCGGCTGCGTCCATCGTCGGTCAGAAACGTATCTGGGCTTTGGTGGCTTTTCCGCTGGTGTTGTTCGCTATTGCTGGGATTATTCGCCTTGTGGGCAGCGGCGACACGAGCCTTTCCTTGCTGTCGAATATCGCGTATCCGTTGATGTTGCCTTTGGTTGCGTTGCTTGCCGCGAACTCCACGATTGGTCCGGAGGTGGAAGACTGCTCGGTTGTCTACTTGTTGTCTAAGCCGGTGAACCGGTATGTCGTGGTGGTGAGCAAGTTTTTTGTCGCGTGGATAGTCACGATGATTGTTGGTGTGCTGCCGCTGCCATTGGCGGCCATCACGCTCAGTCTGGACTTTAAAGACATTGCGGTGGGTTGGGCCGTTGCAGGTGTGCTGGCGGGCACCGCTTACACCACACTGTTCGTTGCTGCATCTGCGTATACACGGCATGCGGTAAGTGCAGGTGTGCTCTACGTACTGATGTGGGAAGGCACTCTTGGTGGTTTCTTGCAGGGGGTCAGCTGGGTATCTATTCGTAAGTGGGGTGAGCGGGTCGGGTCGCATTTTGATGGTGCTATTACCGAGCCGAACATTTCCATGGCCTATGCGATCGGTGCTGCGATTGTCGTGGTCGTAGTGGGATTGTGGTTCGCCGGTGACCGGTTGCGCTCACTCACCTTGAAAGGTGAGTGAGCCTGACTGCGCTCATGTGCTGATACCTATGTAGTGGTGCCCTCTCCCGATCGGGAGAGGGCACCACTACATAGGCGGGGGAGTGGGGGTTTATCTGCTGCACTTCACCGAGGGGCTGGCGAGCTGGAAACCATCTGCTTTGAAGTCCGTCACCATGGAGGGGGTCACCTCTACACCGTGCAGGTCTACGACTACGTAGACGCGCGGATCGTCTTCTCGCATGTCTGTGATCCGGTGTTCAAGGGCGACGACGGGAACCGCGCGAGGAAAATATTTCGCTACGTGTTCGCCGAATGCGCGACATTCAAGAAACTCACCGATACGAGGTACCACAACCGAGAAAAGCCCTGACCGCATAAACACGGCATCGACGGTTTCCACCGGTTCTTTTTCTGTTTTTGAACCGCTGTCACGGGGTAAGACCCGCACCACCAAGCGGATCCGGTCCATCACTGCACCTCCAATACGACCTTGCCGATGTGACTGGACTCTTCGAGAACTCGGTGTGCAGCGGGTGCCTGAGCTAGCGGGAAAGTCGCGTGTAGGACAGGTTTTAAGTGTCCGGTTTCCACCAACGGGACCACGTTCTCTCGCACCTGGCGCACGATGTCAGATTTGCCTTCTACAGATCGTGATCGCAGTGAGGTGGCCGCTAGGGTGCCCCGCTTATTCAATAGTTTCCCCAGGTCGAGTTCGCCTTTGCGTCCGCCGAGCAGACCAATCGTGACGATGCGCCCATCTGGGGCTAGTACATCTATGTTGCGTTTGAGATATTTCGCTCCGATGACATCGAGGATTACGTCAGCGCCACGGGAGTTGGTCGCTTTCTTTACTTCTTCTACGAAGTCTTGCTCGCGATAGTTGATGAGGATGTCTGCGCCCAGCTGTGCACAGGCCTCAAGCTTGGCTTGAGATCCTGCTGTTACTGCCACCTTTGCACCTTTGGCTTTAGCGATCTGGATTCCTGTGGTGCCGATACCGCTGGAACCGCCGTGTAAGAGAACTGTTTCGCCTTTGGCCAGATGGGCGGTCATGAACAGGTTTGACCATACTGTTGCCGCGGTTTCGATGAAGCCGGCAGCTTCGGTAAGCGATAGGTTGCTCGGTCGAGGCATGAGTTGCCCGATGGGTACTGCCACTTGCTCTGCGTACCCACCGCCGGAGAGCAGCGCTACCACCTCCTCACCGATGTGGTAGCCGCTGGAATCTGGGGCGACCCCTTCACCAAAAGCCGCTATGCGACCGGCGACCTCTAGTCCGGGAATGTCGGTGATGCCCGGTGGGGGCGGGTAGTACCCCAGGCGTTGCATGACGTCGGCACGGTTCACGCCTGCGGCTACGACGTCGATGAGTACTTCTCCAGGGCCAGCGGTGGGGGGTTCTACATCGTTGAGGACGAGAGCGTCCGCGTCGCCGAATTCGGGAATCGTGACGGCCTTCATGGAATCACCCTAGCGATGAGGCCACTGCTGGCACAGGGCGGGGCGAAGGTTAATTGGTGCGTGTCCGGTTGATGTGCTGTTGTGCCAGGTCAAGGTCTTCTGGAGTGTCGACATCCAATGCCGCTGAGATGTGTTCAAGGGGTAGTGGCACGGTCTTGACGTGTAGATCTTTCAAGGCGCGGTAGACGCCTTGGTTGCGGGTATCACCGCGAACAGCATGGGCGAGGGCATGTACGCGGTAGGCAGCTAAAAGGAGTGCAGGTCGTGCAGAGAGATCGTTGCTGTCAGTGCTGGCAGCAACGGCGTGTGTGGTTGCTGCTGCGGCTTCGAGTGCTTTGAGCAGGTGGGGGACTGCGCGCCCAGCGAAAGGCTGGTCACCGGCAATGACAGCGAGTATGCCTGCGTCGTACTCAGGGGGGGCTGCCATATTCGTGAGCTGGTTAAGTCCAGCGCGGATACCGTCTAGCGGGCCACCTCCGGGTGGGGTTTCTCGTGTCCAGGTCACGCCATCACGCAGGAGCGGGCGTGGGGGGCCTACACACACCACGGGACCTGATGGGAGCCCAAGGAGCGCGGAGTCCAGGAGCGTTGCTGTCCCAAAAGGCAGTGCTGTTTTGTCGGGAACGCACATGCGGGCAGATGTGCCACCGCACAGCACGATTGTGCCGAGGTAGGTGCTCACGGGTTTTTCTGGATGGTCAGGTCGGAGTTGTCAATTTCGTTGACCAGGGCGACGATGCGCTTCCAGTTGGTGCGCATTGCTGAGCCGAATCCGATGAGGGCGCAGAGGATGAAGATCGGGGGCACAAAGATCCACAAGATGACGTGCGCTTTGAGGAGGGCGGCGACAAGTATGCCCAGGAAAATGGCCCAGAGCAGGTTTGAGTAAATCAGACCAATGGGGCCGAAGAAGAGTCCCAGTGCTGCGGCGATAACGGGGTTTTTCATTTTGAGCTTGGAGGTGTCCACGCCCAGTTCTGCGCTGGCGGCTTGGTAGGCGCTGGAGGCTCCTGGTGGGTTGAAGAAGCTACGCGAGAAGGGGTTGTTGCTCAGTGGTTCGGACTTGATGTAGCGGGGGCCTTCGCTGGAGGTCGGGCCTGCTGATGGGGGCTGGTTGGTGGTGCTGCTCTCTGAGATGACTTCGCCGCATAGCACTTCTTCTGATGCAGCTGAGCGTGGGTTGTTTGGGTTGCTGAATGGGCTGTTGGGGGTGGACATCGGGTCCTTTCGGTACATCACGGGCATGTGAGAGAGGGGGCGTGCGTGTAGGGGCGGTTGTGGTGCCTTGATACCGATGCCCCATTCATTATGGACAGCATCAGGGGTCTGTGTTGTTCCGGTTGTGTTGCTGGGAATCATCTGTGAATGGTTTTTTGTCAGTGACGGGGATGCTGAGGTGGTCGAAAGGCCCTGTGAGCAGTGGTGATGTTGTGTATCTCATATGTGTGACCGGCAGCGCGGGAGTGGGGGTGGTTTTAGCGTGGTGGCATGGCTGATGCATCTGCAGGTGTTTACTCGTCGGGCTGTTCTCGGCACAAGGGTGGGCATGGTCATGGTGCTGCCGGTGGGGCAGGGGCCGGGCATCGGCGGATGCGTGGGGGGCATGCGCCGATGGACTTCGATAAGGCTCCTTTTGTGGTGATTTGGGAGACAACACAATCGTGTGATCTTGCGTGTAAGCACTGCCGTGCTCAAGCGCAGCCGTTACGTCATCCGGATGAGCTCACCACGGATGAGGCTAAGGCGATGATGAAACGGCTTCGTGAGTTTGGGCCGGTGGTGTTTGTGTTTTCTGGTGGGGACTGTATGAAGCGCCCGGACATTGTGGAGTTGGTGAAGTACGGCGCAGATCTGGGGATGAGGATGGCGGCCACTCCGGCAACGACTCCGTTGACGTCCAAGGAGAAGCTGCGTGAGTTGAAGGAAGCGGGCTTGGTTCGTCTGGCGGTGAGTTTGGATGGGTCGAATGCCGGGATTCATGACACATTCCGCCGGGTTGAGGGATCTTTTGATCACGGGTTGCGTATTTTGCGGCAGGCCCGTGAGGTGGGGATGTCGACGCAGGTGAATACGGTTGTGCGGCGCGACAACATTAATGACATGCGGGCGATGGCGGAGTTGAACGCTCAGCTGGGAATCGTGTTTTGGGAAGTGTTTTTTCTGGTGCCGATGGGTAGGGCCAGGCCCGAGGATGTAGCAAGCGCAGCCGAGTTCGAGCGTGTTTTTGACCTTATGTACGAGATGAGTAAGGAGGTGCCGTATGACATCAAAGCGACAGCGGCTCCTCAGTACAGCCGGGTAGTGGTTCAACATAAGCGTGCTGAGAATGCGGCAGTCCCGCGGGTGGCGAATGCGGGACCTATCCAGATTGATGTGTTGACTTCAGGGAAGCATCATTCGGATTCGGATGGTATCGGCCGAGCGCGTAACGTGAATGATGGAGATGGGTTTTTATTTATCAGTCACACGGGAGATGTGTTTCCTAGTGGTTTTCTCCCGGTGAAGGCTGGGAATGTTCGTGACGCGGATGTCATTGATATTTATCAGCGTTCTGAACTGTTTCGGGGGCTGCGTGATCGGAGTAAGCTCAAGGGCAAGTGTGGAGTGTGCAATTACAAAGGAATGTGTGGTGGTTCTCGGGCTCGCGCGTTCGCGGTGACGGGTGACCCATTTGAGTCTGAGCCGTTTTGTGCCTATGTTCCCCCGCGGTGGGAGAAGATGGTTGGGGATGGATAAGTCGCCCATCCCCAGTCGTCTGGCATATTTTATAAATGTTGCTGGCTAGTTTTATTCCTGTGTAGCTTGTAGGTCAAGAATGCGCCTGCTGTGAAAGAAGAAGCACCAAGGATGACGGCGGCGTATCCGATGAGTTGAATGATTCCGCCTTCTTGCGCCTGGATCATGTATCTGCTTGAAAGCAGAATGCACAGTCCAGAAAGAATGTACGAAAGATATTCGTATTTCTTTTTATGGTCTTTCGGTGTCATTTTCTTATCTTTCCCTGTGGTGGCGTGTTGGTTATTTTTTAGCAGAGTCTAAGAGGGGTACAGGTAGAAAAATTCAGATGCGTAGCAAGTTTGACGGCTCTGTCTATGTAGTCGTTCTTGTGGCGACATGGATCGGTAGCTAAAGCCGGGTCCTCGGTTGAGAGGGGTCTGTGTGTCACGATTTGATCGTGAAAACTGCCGTTCTCGGAGGGAAAGGGCTGTTTGGCCACCGGCTGTGCGAATCTTTGGTCGCCGCCGGGCATGAGGTTGTCTCGGTGCGTCCTCGCAGGCAGGGCAGTGTGGCTTCACCGTATCGGGGAGTGACATATTCGGCAGTCGATGTCACCGATGACGAGGCTGTGATCACGCAGGTTTTGCGCGGCGTGGATGCACTTGTCTACGGCGTCGGGGTTTCCGGCGTGGGGCCGGTTGAAGGTGGGGATGCCGTCGAATGGGTGCGTGATGTGGTCGGGCGCACGTTTCGAGCGGCTGCCGCAGCTGGGGTGGAGCAGGTGGTGGTAATCGGGTCGTACTTGGCTGCATGGGAGCGAGCGAACCCCGGTCTGGGGATAGCGGATCGTCACCCGTATGTGCGGGCTCGGGTCGCTGAGGCAGATTTCGCTATCGAGGTAGGTACTGAGCTAGGCATGCGGGTGTGTGTGCTGGAGATTCCGTATGTGTTTGGTGCTGGGTCGGGGGAGAGGCATCACTGGCGGGAGATTTTGTTAGATCGGCTGCGGGGGCCAGTGGTGTTGTTTCCTACTGGCGGCACCTCGGTGATCACAACGCAGCAGTTGGTTGATGCTGTGATGAGTGCGCTTCAGCGGGGGGAGCATGCGGCGCGCTATCCGCTCACTGATATGGATTTAACCTGGCGGGAAATGATTTCTGTAGTGATGGATGCGCTGGGTCAGCGCAGCCCCATTATGGGAGTGCCGCGGTGGGTTGCACAGCCAATCTGTGTGCGAGTGATCCGTCGATTGCAGCGGCATGGCCAGTTGCGGGGGCTGAGTGCTGAGCATGTACTCGACGATTTTCTGTGCAGCCATATTTATGTTGACGCGACGTGGAGTCGAGAGCTGTTGCGTTACCGCCCTGGAGGGGTACCCCAAGCAATTCGGGATGAGTCGTTGGATGCCTATGGGTTGCCGATTGAGTCGCCGCGTCCGGTGCCCCAGTTCGCGGGGCGCCGGCATTAGCGAGATCTGCAAGGGGCGATTGGGTTAGGCCTGTGATGGGCCATCTGGGGTGTCAGGGTGGTGTGTAGAGCGCTGGGTTTTCTCGGCTTCTTCATCTCCGCTGGCTGCCGCGCGGGCCATACGGTCGCCGGTGAAAGTACCGCCGGGGACGCTTTGTACTCCGAGTTCGGGGAATTTGTCGTAACCCTTGAGGTACAGCACAACCACGTTTGTGAAAGCCATGGCAGGCACGGCGAATACGGCACCAACAATGCCGAAAAGGAATGAGCCGACTGCAACGCCGAGCAAGGTAGCCAGAGGGTGGATCGACACGGATCGGCTCATGAGTACGGGTTGGAGCACATTTCCTTCGAGCTGCTGCACCGCCAAAACGACCAGCATCATGATGAGCGCCGGTACCGGCCCCTGAGTGACCAGGGCCAGGAGTACGGCAAGGGCTCCGGATGCGAAAGCTCCAACCATGGGGATGAAGGAGGAGAGGAAGACAATGAGTCCTAGGGGGACAACCAGTGACAGCTTGAGGAAGAACGCTCCGACGCAGATACCGACGGCATCGATAGCTGCGACGAGGATTTGGGTGCGTACATAGGCTCCGACGGTGGTCCAGCCTCGGCGGGCAGCGTTGTGGACGTCGGTGCGTACGCCGCGAGGCATGAGGCGCACCAGCCATCCCCAAATGTTGGGGCCATCGCCAAGGAAGAAGAAAGTGACGATGAGGGCGATGACTAGTCCGGCTACCAGGCTGGTGGCTTGGCTGCCCACGGTTACTGCGCCGCTGGTGAGGGTGCTGGCGTTGGCGGAGAGCCATTCGCGGGAGTGGGTGATGGCTTCGTTGATTTGGTCGCCACCGATTTGTAGGGGTCCGGTGGCTAGCCAGGTTTGGATTTGAGTCATGGCACCGGAGACGCGATCGATAAGTTGGGCGACGCCGGTGATGAGTTGGCCGCCTGCGATGGCCAGTGTGCCGGTGATAAGGATGATGCCAAGGATGATGGCGATGGCTGCCCCGCCGTAGGTGGGGATGTGGGCGTGGCGGTGTAGGCGGTTGACCAGGGGCTGGCCCAGGGCGGTGAACAGTAGTGCCACGGCTACCGGGAGGGTAACGGAGGAGGTGATCTGGATTCCGCGACCGACGAGGTAGAGCGCAGCGATAATGGCGATGAATCGCCACGCAATTTCTCCGGCGATGCGTAGTTCTTGGGAAATGTTTTTGTCGGCGTTGACCACGTGTACTACGGGTGGTTCTTCCGGAGGGTTTTCGGTGGGAGAGGGGCGGAAGAAAGGCATCAGAAGACCTCGCAGGGTACGCGTTGGTGTGTGAGTTGTGATGTGTTGAATGGGCCCTCGGTCAAGGGTGTGGGAGGGCAGCGCATTAGCTTTGAGTGTGGCATAGAGGATGGTCGAATTCGGGTCTGCTCAGTGACGGGGCGTTTCGGTTTAATTTCCGCCCTATCTGAGTGAATAAAATTGTGTGGGTTCAGCGGCACTGCGGGAGAGTGGCGAAAGTGTATCCGCGGCTCTTGAGAGTGCTGATGATTCCATCAAGTGCTCCGATGGATTGGGTGCGGTTTCCGCCGCCGTCATGCATGAGGATGATTGATCCTGGGGTAGTGAGTCGCAGTGCAGTAGAGCGGATATTCACTGTTCCGGGGCGCTGCCAGTCGCGAGTATCAACATCCCAGTTGATGACACTTTTATCTAGCTTGTTTGCTTGCGCGATGACGGTTTTGTTTATGAGGCCGCCTGGAGGGCGCATGCATGTAGTTTCTCCAAGAATGTCATCGGTTTTCTGTAGCTGTTTACGTATTTCGGGTGTGCTGAGATGTGTGAGCCATGGGTGGGTGTAGGTGTGATTTCCGATGGCATGTCCAGCTGCGCGAACTTTAGCCACAGTCTCTGGGTAATGTGCGGCTTCTTCACCGATCATGAAAAAGGTGGCAGGCACATTGTGGCGAGAGAGAATTTCCAGTGCTTTCGTGGTGTAGGGGCTGGGGCCGTCATCGAGGGTGAGATAAACGATTTTGCGTTTTCCCTCGGGTGATTTTGTGACGGGGGTGCGTGCTGGAGTTGGGTGGGGCCGACTTGGCGTGGGTGTTGAAGTAGGTGGCACTGTCACAGTGACGGTGGGGGAGGGGGTGGCCGTGGGATGGCCGAAGAGTGTGCTGTTGCCTTCGGAAAACGCCCGATCCAGCGCAGGGATCGTCAATAAAGCCACCGCTGCCGATGACATAACCAGCAGGGAAAGCCGTGAATGTGACATGTGGCCACCTCCTCGATGCGCTCATCGGCACATCGTAGGAGCCACTTAAGGAGATTCTTTTTCCGAAAAAGTGTTGTCTCCGTAAGGTTTTCCCCTCCTTTTAGGAAGGGAGGGGGTGCACTGTTTCGGCACTAATGCGAGCGCCGTTCTCTGCTGGCTCTACTCGATACACTCCGGCTCCGGTGCGCTCAGCCCAGAATGATTGGACTTGGCCGTCTAGGTAATGAATGCCTGCCGCATCATCGACGGCGTATCCGGCCGGTAGGGCGCAGGTGTCCACGAGCTGTTGGTACCGCGGTGCGCGGTCGGGCTCTGAGTTGTAGTGCGGGCAGAAACTTCCAGGCAGCAGCCCCAATCCGAAGGGCAAGGCTGAGATGCCATTACCGAATCCGTCTGTGGCACAAGCTTCGTAGAGCGCGGCTGCGCCAGCGGCGTTGCCTGCAATGACGATATCGCGTCCCTGATCTTGGGTGTAGCTGCGTAGTTTGTCGCCTACTCCGTGCGCGGACCAGAGTGCCAATAGATTCACGGTGTTTCCGCCACCGATGATGAACACGTCTGCTTCGTCCATGCGCGCGATGGAGTCCGCTGCGCCTGTCCACAGTGTTAATACGCTAGTTCGTACGCCTAGCCCGCTGTAGGCGTTGAAAAACTGTGAAATATATAGCCCGTTGTCGCCTGAGGCGGTGGGGACAAAGCATACGAGCGGGTTGGGTTTGTCAGTCAGGGACAGGATGAATCGGTCTGCTGCGCTAGCGCGGTGGTCCGCAGACATGGAGAAGCCTCCGCCACCTGACACGACGATGTGAGTGCTCATAGCAGCACCGTAGCTGCGGTATCTGGCTGTTTCGGCGAAGACAAGCCCCGATGTGGTGTGGCCCACCCCCCATACTGGGCGGCGGGCCACACCACATCGGGGCCAGCAACGGTTTAGCTATTTTCCGCAGGCGCGCCGAGTGGCTTCTTCGAGTCGTTGTAGTAAGCGTGCAACTTACGGCTCGCTACCAGCTTGAATGTCGCCATAAACACAGCTGACAAAATCGCAAAACCCATCGCCTCCGCGAAGGAAGTTTCTTCCGGGTCATCAGGGTTTTCCGGTGGTTCGCCGACGACACCGCGCCACACCAAACCCACCAGCTTGTTCGCGACGGCGCCAGCAGCGAGCGCAACGCCCGTACCGACTAGGTCGAAGATTTTCTCGTTCATACCTCTCCTCAGGATGACACCGAACCGACGACTTTCCGTCAGCAATCACATTGCGGCAGGACGTGATCGGTCAGATGTGGAACGTTCCGCGCGACACCTCGAGAGTGCGTCCACCCACGAAGATATCGCCAGATTCATCAACCGTAAGGTCGACGTGGCTGCCGCGACCCAATGGGCGGCCTTGGCGAATGTGTCGACTGATTGGGCCTCGCCCCTGAGAGGCGAACCAGGCGCCGAGGTTAGCTGCACCGGAGCCGGTTGCGGCTACTTCCAAGACACCGCCACGAGGGCCGTAGAACATACGTGAGTGGATGACCTCGTCTTCGTCGCTCTCAGCCCATACGTATACGGATGGGACCGTGTTGAGCAGCATCGCGTATGAGTGCAGCAGGCGTGCATCCAGGCGAGTTTCCCGAACATCGTCAATGGTGCGAACAGGCAGAATGATTCCGCCGGTGCCGCTTGTTGAAGAGACGGTGGCCGGGGCTGCCGCGATGGCATCCAGCGACAAACCAACCAGAGAAGCAAGGATCTGCGGTGAGGCTTTCAGCTCGCGGGTTCGGCGCTGGCTACCTTGGAACATCCATTTGTTTTCGCTGCCGGCGACGTGCTGGACGTGGTAGTCGCCGTACTGTGACTCGTGTAGCGTCACGTCTCCGGTGCTGCCCATCATGTCCCGCACCACGTGAGCCGTGGCCAGCGATGCGCTACCGGCGAACCCTTTCTCCTGATGAGGAGAGAAGAAACGCACCTGTGCGTTCGCAGGATCGTCGGTGGGGAAGATGAACACCGCTTCCTGATTTAACTCTTGCGAGAGTGACTGCATCTGATAGGTCGAGAGTTCGGAACCATCCTCGAAGATGGCTACAGCATTGCCCGAGAAAGGATCGTCACCGTCCGTGAAGACGTTGACGAGGCGGTAGGTGATCTCCATTCCGCCAGCGTAGCCGTCACGTGGGTTGAGGTGAGGCGACCTGCCAGGACTTGTTAGAAACGTTCGGCGTGTCGCCTCTTCTGTTATACGGCGACGTCCTCGGCGAGTTGGAGTTCCATTGACTGCTGCGGGGTTAGGCCATCACGGCGGGCGGCGTCGAGAGCCTGGCGCATGGAGTCGTGGCTGCGGCGTAGTCGCTGGGCGTGACGGCGGCGTAGCTCAACGTGGTGAGCGATAGCCAGGCTACCGACAGCGGACAATCCCCAGCCGATGAGGATCCACGCGCCGCGGCTGACATTGGCCTCGGGGAAGTAGGTGACGTGCTGGATGACGTCGATGAAACCAGAACCGATCCAGAACGAGTGGAGCCAATCGAAGAAGGCAGGCTGCATAGCTGGTGGCATGGTCCCGCCGGAAGAGGTGAAGTTCAACGCCACAAAGAGGGCGTTAAACACCAGCGTGCTGTAGCGGCCAACGAGAGTGTGGAGCCCGACGCTGATACCGATCACAGTCAGGCAGTAAGCCACCGAGATAGCCCAAACGGTCCCGCCATCGTTGGGGAAAAGGCCAAACAGCACAGAAGAGACGCCCAGCATCAGCGTGGGGATAGTGATTCCGGCGCCGATCACCAAGGCTAGGCGCTCGCGGAAACGACGTGTAGCCCCGGCGGCGGCGATGGAGATGGCGGTTGCGTAGGAGCCGATCGACAAGATGATCAGGTAGAAGAACGCGTTCTGTCCGATTGGGTCTTCAGCGGGTAGGGGAGCGACGTCGTTAATCGTTAGTGGTTTGCCCTGTTTGGCGGCCATCTGTGTGAATACGCGGTTGGCGGCGTTGGCGGCTGGTTCGGAGGCAGCGCTAGCGACAAAGAGGGTGGGTTTATCGGCTGAGGGTAGGTAGGCCCCCGAGATCTCAAGGCGTTGGAGGGCGTCAGTGGCTGCTTGGGTTGAAGGCAAGGTGCGCACCTCGAGCATCTCGCCGGTGGCTTGTTGGAGTCCGGCAGCCACGGGGCCTGCGGTGTTGACGGGGCCGATGATGGCTACGGGCAGGTGGTGAGGTTCGGGGCGGTGGAACCCGCCGAGGTAGCACAGGGCCATGACCAAAGTCATGAGTACAGGGATGGTCATGTGTGACAGCACGGTCCGCATGGGGACGCGTGAAGTTTCTTCGGAGTGCAACACGGGAAATCCTTCGTGGTTCTTGTGCGCGTTGAACATCAACGCCTAAATCACAAGAAAACTTATCAGTCAGACTGACTATTTAAAATCGAGGAAGCACTCAACAACCAAAACAACAACCACCCCTCACACCCCACCCAACCTGCGCAAACCTTGAATCAGTCTGCAACCCTATGCAAAAGCGCAACAGCCTCCTGAACCGCCTCCAACTCCACCCCAGACAACCGCGAAGCAAGCCGAGCCGACAACCAGTCATCCCGCGCAGAACCAAGCTGCATCAACAACTCATGACCAGCATCCGTCAAATGCACCTCACGCCGCCGCCCATCCTGCGCATGAGCCCGCGTCTGCACCAACCCCGCCTCACGTAAAGCAGTAACAGAAGCACCCATCGACTGCGGCGTCACCTTCTGCTCCCGCGCAAGCTCAGCATTCGTTAACCCCGGCGTGCGCGCCAACAACAACAACACATCCTGCTGCGGAAGCGGAACATCACTCACATGCAAAGTCTCCGAACGCAACTGCCGCGTCAAACCACGAATCAGAGCACGCAAAGAAGCAGAAACCTCAACAGGATCAGCGGCCCCAGACATGCAGCCATCGTAAGACCCAAAACACCGCCCCAAGCAGCACAACCCCAACAACTAGCCTAGACAGGTGCACAACCCCAACACCCTCCCCCAACATCCCCTCATCGGCCTGCCCGCATCCCACCTGCCCAGCCGCACACTCCGCACCGAAATGTGGCTCGTCATCGGAGTCAGCATCGGCGCCTCCGCCCTCCGCGCCATCCTGTCCATCACCGAGCGCCTCACCCGCGACATTGCACTATCAGCCCAAACCAGCAACCTCAACACCCCCGTCACCCCCGACCGGCCCTGGCTCGACCTCGCCTACCAGCTTCTACGCATCCTCCTACTCATCATCCCCGCCCTGCTGGCCCTACACCTCATGCGCCGCGACGACACCACCACCGACCACCGCATCGGATGGCACCTCCACACCCCAGCAAACGACCTCGCCCTGGGAACCGTCCTGGCCACCTGCATCGGCATCCCCGGACTCGGCCTCTACCTGGGTGCCAAAGCACTCAACATCAACACCACCGTCTCAGCCGCCAGCCTCGGCGACCACTGGTGGAGCATCCCCATCCTCATCCTCGCCTCCCTAGCCAACGCTATCTGCGAAGAAATCATCCTCATCGGATACCTCTTCACCCGATGGGAACAAGCCCGCAACGCCGACCGCCTCGCCAAAGGAAAAATCCCACCCACCCCACCCAGCGAATGGATTCCCGCCGCCCGCGCAGTCCTACCCATCCTCATCCTGTCCGCACTCCTACGCGGCACCTACCACCTCTACCAAGGATTCGGCGGATTCATCGGCAACATCTGCATGGGACTTATCCTCGGTACCGTCTACGCACGCACCCACCGCGTCCTACCCATCGTCATCGCCCACGCCCTCATCGACATCGTGGCCTTCATCGGATACACCTTCCTAGCCGGACACATTGCCTGGATATAAACACCTCACACATACCGCAATGCCCCCGCCCAACACTCCCGCCCCACCGCCACCCCATCAGCCAACCCACCCGAGTCACGTAACTGAGCCAACCCCGCAACCACCCGATCCCGCACACCCCACGGATCGATCGTGTTCACATAAATCTTCGTCCCACCCTCAAATCCAGCCACATTGCTAATACGCCACTTCACCACCACCCGCCACGGCATCGGCACCTCCAAGCCCGGCGGCCGATAATGCCACTCCTCATTCACTGGCACATCCACCCCCGTCGCCGCATGCACCGCATGAACCAAATCCGACACATCACGCCGCTGCCGAACAGACAGCTCCCATGGCAACCCAGAGCTCCCCTTCGAAAACACCTCTACCGCAGGCCACCGATGCCCAAACCCCGCAAAAGCCACCGCATGCTCATTCTCAGCAATCAATAACCCCTGCCTGGCCGCATACCCCACACCCCACGTCCAAAACGCATCCGGAGCCACCCGTAACCGCTCCACCTCACGATTCGTCTGCTCGCTGTACTCATCAATCGCCACGATCTGCTTATGCAAATGATCAAAAGAGGCCCCCGCCGGCCGCAACCAATTTTGAAACGCCACCACGTACCGCGCCGCCGGAATCCGCTCATACAGATCCACCACCCCACGCACCGTCAACTCCATAAAAGCCGCATGCTCCTGTAAAGACAACGTCCCAGACCCAGCCAACACGCCCTCACCAGCATCCGTCACATGACGCCGCCCAATCACCACCTCATGGCCACCAGCAAAAAAACCCGTAGCCGCCTGCACCAAAGCCTCCCGCTCACCCTCAGTAGGAACCCCATCTACCGAGCACCCCATCGCCGCAGCCTTAGCCCGCAACACCGCCACCACATGCTCCCGCCCCGCCGAATCCGCTAAATACGCATCCCGCCGAGCCAACACCTCACCCGAAGCAACTAACCCATGGTTGTCCCGCCAATACGGCCAATCCAAAATCGCAAACAAATTCGGCACCCGCCGAAACTCCGCACTCTGCTCAGCCACCTCACCAGCGCTCAACCCTTCACGAAAAACCCACTGACCCCCTTCCCGCACCACCCGCTCCCGCTCCGGCGGAGTCGACAACCTCTTCCCCTCACAAAACGCACACAACGACCGTGCCTGAGAAGCCGAAACCACCCCCACCGACGCCGCCCCCGAACCCACCGGACGCGACGCCCTGCCCGGAACCGTCCACACCTCCGTCCCACTAAACGGATTCACCTGCTTCACAGTCCCATCCGCCAAACGACGCACAGGCTCAACAGGACCATCCACCCGCGACAACGAAGAGGCACCCATCAACTCAGACTAAAAGGGCACCCACCCCACACCCCTCACCCCACCAAACCGCGCTTAACCAACCAATTCACCGCACGCTCATACGCCTTGCCTGCATACGGATTACGAAACGCCACTCGACCGGCATTCTCACGCTCAATACGCACCGACGCGTCCCGCAAATACGTCGCCGTCACCGGCGCATCCCGCTCCAAATCACCACGACGCCGATCCAACGCCAACTGCTGAGCAAACTGACTCTTCGGATCCTCACGATCAGCAGCCTCACCCGTAGCCGCTCGCAACAACTCCACATCATCAGCAGTCAAATACCGAAAATCATTCAACACCGAATAACGGCGCGTAGGCCGCGCCAACCTCGCATCAGTCTCAGCCCGACGCGGCTGATGCTTAGTCGAACGAGCAGTGGACGAATACGTGGTGCGCATAGTAAGGCTCCGGTCTGTACGGACGGTTCGGCGCAAACACCGAGAGGGGAATATCAGTACGGACTTCCTGTCCTTCACCCCACATCGGCCACCACCACCCAAAAGTGAAACCTTTTACCCACAACGCATACTCACCCACCAACACGCCCCAACCACCCAACCTAACCACCCGCCCCACGACATACTTGCCACGATGCCCACATCCCGCACCCCCATACCCCGCGAAATCTGGATCCTCGTCAGCGCAGCCTTCTGCGTCTCCATCGGCTTTGGCCTCGTCGCGCCCGTGCTGCCCCAATACGCCGCCAGCTTCAACGTCGGCGTCCAAGCAGCCAGCGCCATCATCAGCGCATTCGCTCTCGCCCGCTTCGCAGCCGCCCCAGCCAGCGGCGCACTCGTCGACAAACTCGGCGAACGACGCATCTACATGAGTGGCCTCCTCATCGTCGCCCTATCCACCGGAGCATGCGCCCTAGCCACCAACTACACCCAACTGCTGACCTACCGCACCCTCGGCGGAATCGGCTCAGCCATGTTCGTCGTATCCTCCTCCGCCCTCATGGTGCGCCTAGCCCCAGCCAATATCCGCGGACGCTGCTCCTCCGCCCTCGGCGCAGCCTTCCTCATCGGAAACATAGCCGGCCCCATCGTCGGCGGCCTCACCGCTGAAGCCGGATACCGCATCCCCTTCATCGTGTACGCAACAATGCTCCTCACCGCCACCGCCGTCGTCGCGACCTTCCTCACTGAACCAGCACCAACCACCACCGGCTCCCACACCAATCGCCCCACCATCACCACCGCTCAAGCCCTCCACCACCCCGCATACCGCGCAGTCCTCCTGACCGCCTTCAGCCATGGCTGGGCCAATTTCGGCGTACGCGTCGCACTCATCCCCCTCTACGCAGCAGCCATTCCCACCCTCGGAATCCGCTGGGTAGGCATCGCTCTGACCACCTTCGCCATCGGCAACGCCCTCGCCCTGACCACCGCAGGTAACGCAACCGACCGCTACGGACGACGCCCCTTCATCATCATCGGACTCATCACAAACGGCGCTGCCACTGCAGCACTCGCCCTCTCCGAAGCCCTACCCCTCTTCCTAGCCGCCTCATTCATCGCAGGCCTAGGAGCAGGCCTAATCCATCCAGCCCAACAAGCAGCCATAGCCGACATCATTGGCCCCAACCGCAACGGCGGAAAAGTTCTCTCCAGCTTCCAGATGATGATGGATGCAGGAACAATCCTGGGGCCAGTCATAGCAGGATGGATCGTCACGCTCACCACCAGTCCCCAACAGGGGTACTGCCTGGCTTTCGCCATCACTGGCATCCTCACCGTCCTGGCCGCCCTGGCCTGGCTACCCGTCAAAGAAACCTGCACACCACAGCACTAACCCTTGCGCGGTAACACCACCACCCCCTGCTGCCCCTCTGCCAAAGCTTGACCCCCATCACGCGAACGCGCTGGACCAGCCACACGCACCGCCAACACCGAATCTGACTCCGCTTCCGGCAAATCAGTCCCAGAAGGCAACGCCGTAACGCCCTGCCCAGGACCAGCAACTGAAGCACGTCCCGCACTCACCCCATACACATGCCTATCCGTCACATGACTAGAACGCCACTGCCCCAGATCAGAGATCGAACCCCCCGCCGCATCCACAAGCGCACGCCCATACACACCCCACGTCCGTGCCGGAGAACCAATCAGCCTCTCCCCCTTATCCGTCTTCGGCGGAGCAACTCCCCGAAAAGCCACCTGCAACTGCGGCCCTGTATCGCTATGCACAACCAACTCCGCACGACGATTCCCAAAAGCCGGATACTCCAACACAACCGACTTACCCACATACCCCACCACCCGCGGCCGAACACCCTTAGGCAACGCATCTGGCGTAGCACTTTCAAACGGACGCACCGCACCTGCCGGAACCCCTGACCGCAAACGCCACCAGCCTTGCGGCGACACCGCAGTCACACTCCGGTCATCCCTCGCAGCCAGAGCATATGCACCCGCAGGAACCGCCACCTGCAACAACCCCTCCTCCCCAAGCACCGAAACCGTCGAACTGCCCGTTCCCACCAAAGGAGAAGCGCCCAAATAGGAAACCTGCGCGTCATCGGGTAAATCCACCGCAGCTACCGCAGATCCATCCGCCAACGACCACGCCACTAACCGATTCCCTACATGAATCGCCAATGAATCCACTGACCGGATCCGTGTCCTCGACAAATGACCGCGCACCTGAGCGGGAACAATCTTTTGTTCCCAACGAGAACGCCCCGTGGCAGCATCGACCAGCGCCACCGTGCCATCAGACTTCACATAACCCAGAGCATCCCCCACAGAAACCACCGGCCCCGCTGCTGTAGTCAAAGGCCCCGTCGACCACGAACCCTCAACCGTGCTTCCAGGAGGCGCCGAAACCATGGGTGCCGGTGAACTGCTCCCATCACCAGCCCCCCGCACAACTGGACTCACCAAAACCCCAGCTACCGCCAGTGCACACACACCACCAGCAGCACCTAATGCCAACCGATGACTGACACGCCCCCATGACCAGAGACGTGACCCAGCAGCTTTGCCATCCTCGATGTACATCGGGCGCTCAAGGTCTGCATCTATCTCATCGTGATCCAGCACACCTACCGAGGATTTCGGCGCCAATATCGCCGCAGTTTCTCCCTCGGCAGCCGAAACTTCCTGACCCGTCACAAGTAACGAGTCAGCTGCAGTAGCAAGACCAGCCGAAAAAGAACCTCCGGTCGGTGTGCCAGGTGGTATCAGCCTCGCGACCTCAATCTCAGGCTCAGATTCCTGCGCCCAAGGAGCCTCATCTTCCGCAGCTAGTTCCTCAGCATCGGCCTCAGCGCCACCAATCTCCACACCGTCCATCGAAACCACAACGGAGGGGCCGATTAAATGAGCTGCGAACTCATCTTCTAATTGACGCTGCAAAGAGGAATCCCCAGCAGAATCCTGCAGATCCAACTCCGCTACGGATGCATCTGCTCCACCCGGAAACGGAATCACGCCATCGGGAAGGGCCTGCTCCTGCCCAACATCTGACTGTGCCGGAACAAACAGTCTCCCGTCGCCATACACCACAACAAAGCGAGATAAATCGTCTCCGACCAGGGTCGCTTTCAGCCCCGTATACGGTTGGCCATTGTCATCAATGCCAGCGAAAACCGGCACCATTGCAGCGATCTGTCTGACTGCCGCATCTAAAACATCTTCACCGCTGTGAGGCACGACAACGTGACCATCGACGAGCGCAACCTCAGTGCCATCACTGTCCACATCGAAAGTCACCTGCACGATCGGTTCAGGCGCGACCTCCGGATGCCGTCTGGCGAAATCATCGCTCCTCATCGGAACAACGCCCGGTAAGCCTGCGCGGCACGACCACCGGCCGCTTTGCTGCCTTCGGTGTATAGGTCGTAGACCAAAGCATTCTTCTGGGCTACTCGCCACAGCCAATCGTGCATGTTTTGCACGTACGGAGCGTTATTTGACGAAACATCTGACCCTGGCCCTGGCCCCCACGCAGACACAGCAATTTTCGCTCCACGGCGCTGCGCGAAAGTCACCCACCAGTTGAGTCCACGATCCCCATTCACAGCTTTGGACCAGTTACCACCAGTATCCAGAGCATCCAGGGCCACAATGTCGACCACTCCGTCACCTGGCCACGCAGCAACCGCGTCGTAAGGACCATCGGTGCCGCGCGTTACCGTCCACTGCATAGTAGCGCGGGGAAGTACACCTTTAACTGCTTCTGCAACCTGGCGATAACACGATGCGTACGCCTGCGGGTTCATCTCTTTGGTAGGTGCGCTGATATCAAGAATGGGGTTATCGATCTGCGCTTTCTGCAGTGCCTGCGCGAAAGATTCCCACATCTTGCGGTACTCACCTTTGCCACAAGCGGTTAAAGAACCGTGACTATCAGGCAACGCCGGCAAAGAAAGCACAGTGTGTTTCGCGCCACGAGGTGCTGCAGCCGCAGCCTGGGGCAGATCGCTCCACTTACCAAAAGAGATACGCATGCTAGCTACGGCAGGGGCCATCGCGCTCTGTTTGGCCACTGTGGCAGCGTGGGCTACTTCTTCGAGGCTGTCTGCGATGGGAGCAACTCCCCGCGCCCATGACGGACGCGAAGTAGTAGAGGTGATAAGGGGATATGCATTTGTCGTTGTGGTGGCGGATTTTTGTTGAGTAGTTGCCGAGGCGGCAGAGCGTTGAGGTGAGGGTGTTGGAGTGCTCCCTGCAGCGCGGAATGGTCCCGCCATCTCTTGGCCGCCGCTGTTGTTTTCGTAGCGATGGCCTGAAGGTCCTGCGGCTGGGGCAACCGCCATCAATGGTGTAGGGCTGGCCGCGTCGGTGGAAGTGACCTGCTCAGCAGGCACGGGGGATTCTTCTTCTGCCGGGGTGAAAGGCTCTTTGACCTGCTGACTCTCTTGCTCCTGTGCTGCGGCTTCAATGCTCTTCCAGAAAGGCCGCGACACTGCAGGCTCAGGAACCTTCTCTACAGCTTCAGAGATCTGCTCACGGATGGCTTGGCGTGCGGCTTCATGTTGTTGACGCCGTGCTTCTTGGCGTTCGTGTCGTTGTTCACGCCATAGGTCGATCTGGGCCTGACGTTCTGCTCGGCGTGCTTCACGGCGTGCTTGACGATCTGCTGCGGCCTGTTCCATGTCGCGAATGATTTGCTCGCGCTGAGCTTCACGCTGCTTTCGACGATTGGTGATTTCGTCTTGCTGATCTTCTGATTCACTCAGCGTTGGCGACGTTGGCGACGCCGAGTCGGTCGGTGTTTCTATCATCCGGTGATGGGGCCGCAATCGTGGGTTGGCTCTCGGAAGAAGAGACAACAGTGTCCTGGTGAGATTGCGCAGTAGCGGCGGAAGATTTTTGTGCGCTGTCATCTGTTTTGCCGGTAAAGGTGTTTGCACGGTTGTTTGTCGGTTCACTAGTTCTGAGAACCGTGCTTTCTGCGGAAGTTTGCGTGCGTGGTGAAGACGTAGACGTCCGCGATGAAGGTGCAGACGGGGCGGTGTTGCGTTGTGCGGGCTTCGTCAGTTTCTTTTCTGCTGGTGCTGGTGCTGGTGCTGGTGCTGGTGCTGGTGCTGGTTTGGGGGCGCTGCTCTGAGTGGTGTTCCCACTGGGGGCTTTTCGTTGGGTAGGGGGAGGCGTGGCTTTAGAAGTGGTTTGCTTGGTCGCTGTCGCTGTCGCTGTCGCTGTCGCTGTCGCTGTCGCTGTCGCTGTCGCTGTCGCTGTCGCTGTCGCGCGTTGAGACGCTTTTGGGGCTGTGGAGCTGCCAGGACTTGGGGTAGCGCTGACTGGTTTCTGAGGGGCTGGAGAAGTTGTGTTTTTCTGGGGCTGGGGTGTAGCTGGTGCGGAGGCGGCAGCTTTGTGCTGGGACGTTGAAGTTGTTGTGGGTTGTGACGTGTGTGTCTTGCGGAGTGTTTGCTGTCGCGTCTGTGCCGCTGTTGGTGTTACCCGTCGTGGAGCTGCAGTGGTGACATCGGAGCGCTGACTGCCTTCGACGGTGGGGGAGTCGCTTTGCGCGTACGCACTGGGGTCAGCGCAGAGCCAGAGGGCCAGAGCTGCTCCTGCTGTCAGTACGTAGGGGCGGCGGTTTTGGGAAGGCGTCGGTGACACGTCATTACCTCATCTGTGATGGACGGGTGTTTCCAACGCAAATTAGTTCGATTTCGGGGTGACGTGCCTCACTCGCCTCAAAGATTTAAGGCTTCTGACCTGCATGTATGCATTCAATGATATTGATTTTCGAGGGAACTGGAGTTGATTGGGCAAATAAAAACTTATTACCCACATGAGGCTTGTCCGTATGCGCCAGTGGCGCCCTAAGGGGCGCCACTGTGTCGATGCCTGGTGGTGTAAACGAACAATCACATTGATCGTTTGTTTATCTTCCGACTGTGACAGGCGATCAGATGTAGGGGCCAAATCGGCTGCGGACAGCTTCTCGGGTGGGGTGGTGGTCGCCGTTTTTAACGAGGATGGCGTCCGCGATTTGCTGGAAGGAAAGGCCTCGGCGATAGGCGTTTCGGACGCCCTGTTTAAGTCGTGCGTCATTTCCGGTGGCGCGCGCTTGTTCATCGAGGGCGGCAAGGTTGCGTTGGATCTGTCGAACCAATGCGCGGGGAACGTGGCGAGCTTCTCGTTTTTTGAGCCACTCGCCGACCTCATCGGCGTCCCACAGAATTCGACGGCCCCATTTGAGGCCGGTAGGGGCGGGCATCTGGTCGCGGCTAGCCATTCCGCGGATGGTGGAGGCGGGAATGGACTTTTTGCCGGTGATGCGGGCGAGTGACTCGGCGATCATCTCGGCGGTCATGTAGCCGTCAGGGAGTTTGTTGGCCTGGGGATTTGTGGAGGTCGACCCGTTGCTGACGTGGGGGGGAGTGGGGGTCGTGGTCATGCCCGCGTATCTCGCTTTCGGTTCCGGGGGTTTCTCGTCTTCGAGGTGTGGTTCGGGTTCAGGGATGGTCGAGGGGGCCTTCGGGAGGTGGAGGAGATGTCCACGATGCGAGAATTTCTATGTGATTTAAATCACATCGCCGGTAGGCGATATGTGTCATCTCCCCATGAAACGCAAGTGTCCATACGTCCCGAGTGGTTGATCTCGTCCAAAGTGTCAACACAAGAACCGCAAACCAAACTATCGTCTTGATCAACTGTCCAACAAGATGATTCGGTCGGCTTGACGGCCACTCTTCACTGTTTGTCGAAATTGCCTCTCGGGGGTTCGGTTGCGCAGTGTCGGACGGCACGCGAAGGCAAATAAGCCTTCACGAGTACACGAAACCTGGACGGTTGTATGGAAACGCGTATTGACGACAGCAGCGCAAGATCTCCAAACTCTAAATCGTTCACGCCGCACCACAGACGCATGTTCACGGGGGACAAATGCGCACGATGACAGACGTACGAACGGCACCTATGGCCGATTCGACTGCCGGGAGTGGTCTCTCCATGGCGTCTTTGAGGGTCAAGGTAGAAGCCGATGAGCTCCGTTTGGATGGATCTGCCGCTTGCCGCTCTACAGCGACAGGTATTTCCGCCAATGACTGGACTCCGGAGTACGAGGAAGACCGCATGCCTCGGCACCTTCGGGCTATCTGTGATTCATGTCCGCTGTGGGAGGCCTGCTTGGTTGCAGCGCTGCGCATGGATGACATCGGATATCGCGCTTCGATGACCACGCGTCAGCGCAGGGAGCGCTTCCCTGAGTTGATCGCTGCGGCTCGCCCCAGTGCACGTTCAGTATCTGTGCCGATTCGTCGCGGTGGGTCTGACCGTGACCGCACTCCCACCCATGCCAAGGGTGCCGGTTCACTTAACACATACCGGCGTGGGTGCCGGTGTGACGAGTGCCGGGGGCACAATGCCGCCGCTCGTCGTCGTGAGCGCGCACGCGCTGCCGCCTCCTGAGCGGAGTGATTAATGTGAGTGCTGCTGAGTCGTGGGACCCTGCCGCGCAGCTTGCGCGGGGGCGACCCAATCCATTGATTCCTGCGGCCGAGGTCGAGGGTGCACCGTCGTTAGTGACGGTGCCTCCAGCAAAAAATGATCTGCTCCCAGTTGAAGAAATAACGCCGACTGACCAGAGCTTGAGCTCGGCTGCGGGTGCTGCATCTGCTAGTCCATCAGATTCGGCCGTGGCTGCGGTGGAACGTCCGATGCTTTCGCAGGTATCGCCTCGTCCTCGTGCGGGGTGGCGTGCCTTGGCGTATGACATCACATCGGGCAGATGGAACCCAGGGCCATCGGTGCATGAATTAAAAGTGCGTGAGCGTGAGTCGCTCATTGCCCGCCGTCTGGACCGGCGTCACGTAACGGCGTTTTTTTGTCTCAAAGGAGGCATCAGTAAAACGTCAACTACGGCAGCCACATCGTTGGCCTTGTCAGATCTGCGTCCTGATCCAGTGTTTGCCATCGATGCGAATCCAGATGCGGGTGATCTGGCTGAACGTCTTGTTGGTGAGTCTCATGCCGGAATTTCGGCGTTAGCTCGCGATATCGACTCCATTCATAGTTTGGAGGCGCTGTCGAAATACACAGTGACAACTGGTCGGTTGACTATGTTGCCAGGTGAACCCAATCCGGTATTGGGGGATTCGCTGCGGGCGCAGGACTTCAAACGCATTCTTGATGTGGTGGGGACTTATTACTCGTTGGTGCAGGTTGACTGCGGTACGGGGGTTACTCACCCGCTAATGAGTGGGATTCTTGAACACACTGATACGGCAGTTATCCCGGCGGCGTGGTCGATTACCGGTGCCCGGCGAGCAGCGGAAACGATTGCTTGGTTGCGGGCTAATGGATTCACCCGCCTAGCTGGTTCGAGCATCGTGGTCTTGACGGCCAAAGACTTGGTAAGCGGGCAGGTTGATCGTGGAGCTGTGTTGCATCACCTGCGCAAGGCGGCTGATTTGATTGTGGTTCCAGCCGATCCGCATGTGGCAGATGGTGCGCAGTTGTCGTGGGAGAAATTGCAGCGTCCTACGCAAGAAGCCTATCTGGATATTGCAGCGGCTATAACTAGCCGATTTATGGCTTGATTGCCTTGTCTGCCAGCGTTTTTGCTTAGTTTCTTCGTTGGTGATGGGACATGGGGGTGGTGACTGTGAATGCAGTGGTCATGGCCTTTCCCTTAGAGTCAGCGACAGAAAGTTGGACACTCGACCAGTCGGGTGTCAGTAGGGGCGGTGTGCCCATACAGGGGATCGGGAGGAAACATGTCGAACGTGCGCGAGCCGCGCAGGGATGAGGCGTTGCCCGGAGAGTTGAAGCCGCTCGATTGGTATGAGGGGCGTGGGCCCATCACGGATGGCGAGGCGCTCGGTGTGCTGCGGCGTCGACGTCGGGTTGAGCTGGCTGGGGTACCGAAGTCGCGTGGGAAGCGCGCGGGGGTTCCTGAAGAGTTGCCTCCGGCAGTAGGCCCAAAGAAAGCATCGGTATTTCGTCTTCCTGAGCGCACTATGGCGTTCGCGCATGCCCGCGCAGAGCTGGAACGTGTGCCGCTGACAACGGTGATCGAGGAGATGCTGCGTGACTATGCCACATCAGCTCCGCAGTCGCCGCAGGACGTGGAAGCGCGTTTGACTCGTAAAGACATCAAGTGGCAGCGCCGGTGACGGTATAGCTGAACTGGCTCTTCTGGGGCTCTGTTGACTTTTGATAAGTCGGCGGGGCCCCTTTTTTGGCGCGGGTTACTCCTTAGCAGGGTCGTGTTGGGTGGCAAGGAGGTTGGCAGCGTCGGTAGTGGCTGCGATGACAGTGTTTTGATCAACAGGTTCGGTGCTACGGCCTGTGACGATAAGAATCTGTCGGCTCTTTTTCGCGGTGGTTGCGGCGAAAGAGAAAGAGAGTACGCCGGTGTTGCTTCCTCCTTTGAAGGCAGTGGAAGCCCAGGCGGGGGTTTTGATGCCTGCATTTTTAGTGAGGATGTGGGTTAAGGGTTTTCCAGTGGGAGAGTCAGCAAGTTTCTGTAGGTGCAGATGGACGTCGGCGAGGTCGCGTGCGGAGACGAACCATTCGATGTCATTGGGCCATTGTGCGGTGGTTGCATTGTTGGGAATTTGTGGCCCAGGGCCAGGCATGGGGAGGTTTTTGAGCAGTTCTCTACGTTGCTGAGGGGAGGAACTCTTCCATGAGGAGCGGGCTTTTTTGGCCTCTTCGGAGGGGCCGTAGGCGAGCCAGAACATTTGTTTGGGTGTGAGGAACGGGGTGATTCCTTCGAGGTGATCGTTACTGGCATTTTTAGCGGCGGTAAGGATGGCTTCTTCGCCGACAGTGCGGTATAGAAGGTCAGTTGCGGTGTTGTCGCTGGTGGCGATCATGGCGGTGGCAGCGTCAAGGACGCTGATTCGGGTTCCGGCGGCGCTGTTTTGGAGTGTTCCGGAGGGGAGGGTTTTGTCTTCTTCGGTGAGGGTGAGTTCTTGGTCCCAGCTGAGTTCCTCGTCAGCGATTTTTTCCGCGATGGCAGCGAGGATGTAGAGCTTGGAAGCGGAAGCGACGGGGCGTGGAGTGTCAGCGTCGTGGGCGTGGACATCGGTGAGTTTGTCGTTGTCATCGATGTTGGCGGCAAGGATAGAGACGTCTTTGATTCCTAGCTGGGCGCGTTTGGTGACGTCGTTCCAGGTGGTGGCAGGGCTCCCTTTAGGTGCTGAGTCCACAAGCGCGCCAGCGATTTTGCCGTTGTCGTCAACGTGCATGGTGAGGGTGAAGCGCTGCCCGTATTTGTTCATGAGCGTTGCAGTGCCGTTATTGCCGTTGGTGGTGGTGTTTTCGGTGATCCAGGGGCCTTGGGGGCGCAGTTCACCAAAGAAGACGAGCAATTGTTGAGGGCTGATGTGTTTTGTGAATTCGGAGGAGAGACGCTGGGCGAGGTTGGAATCGGTTTTGTCCGTGCTCATTTGGCCGACGAACCATTGCATTGCCTGGCCGATGGTGTCGTTGGGGTAGGTGGCAGTGGCGGTGGGTGTGGCGGTGGGAGTGTTTTGGGGTGTGGGGCCGCTTCCGGTGGTGCAAGCAGCGAGGGTGAGGGCGATGAGACCAGCAGTGGGGGCAAGTAAAGCGCGCATTATTCATGCTTATCGGGCTGGTGGGGTGTGTGCAAACGGATGTCGCGTCTGGCTGATTCGAAGTGACGTCGATGGCTTATGGCGTGAGGATAGGTGGCATGACTAGTTGGAGCAGTAGTGATATTCCGGATCAGTCGGGTCGGGTGTTTGTTGTGACTGGCGCGAATTCAGGTTTGGGTTTGGTGGCTTCGCGTGAGCTGGCGGCTAAGGGTGCCTTCGTTGTGATGGCGTGTCGGGATGTGGAGAAGGGGAATAGGGTTCGCGCTGACATGATGCCGGGGGGTGATGAACGGAGCCAAGTGCGTTATTTGGATTTAGCTGATTTGGAGTCGGTGCATCGGTTTGCAGATGACTGGGGGGACCGGCCTATTTCGGTGGTGATTAACAATGCTGGTGTGATGAATACGCCGCTGCGGCGGACGGTGCAGGGGCATGAACTGCAGTTTGGTACCAATGTTCTTGGGCATTTTGCGTTGATGCAGAGGTTGTGGGGTGTGGTGACGGATCGGACTGTGTGGTTGGGGTCGATTGCGCATCGGATGGGACGTCCGGATTTGACGGACGTGGATTGGCGTTCGCGTCGGTATTCGTCATGGCAGGCGTATGCGGACAGCAAGATGGCGTGTGTGATGTTGGCCTATGAGCAGCAGCGTCGCCTGTTGCAGGCGGGGGATTCTCGGCGTGCGATGGCAGCTCATCCGGGGATAGCTTCGACGGATTTGTTTCGTTCGCATGTGGGTAAACGTGATGCGAACTGGTTGATGGGGGCGGTCTTATCGACGTTGCGGTGCAGTCAAAGTCCTGAGGAAGGAGCGCTGCCGGAGTTGTTTGCTGCGACGGTTCCGCATTTGGCGGGTGGGAGTTATGCGGGTCCAGGTGGGGTTGCTGGTGTAGTGGGGGCTCCTAGGGTCGAGAAGTCGATTAGGCGTAGTTATGACGTGGCTGCTGGGCGGCAGCTGTGGCAGGTGTGTGAGTCGTTGACTACGCGTTGATGGTTGTGCGCTGCATGTGCGTGGTTGTTATGGGGTCGTTGTTGTTGAGGACAGTCGTGGGCTGAGTGTTGTAGGTCGGGGCCTGTGTGGGTGTTTAGCGTGCCTGTTCCATCTCGGTTGCTTAGTAAAACCAAAGGTCAGGAGTACGTATAGACACTTAGGTTGGTCCCACGGCCTATCAGCTCTGTGATGGGTGACCTAGCCTGGGCAGTGTTATGGAAATCATTTCGCCGTGTGTGAAGACGTACGCATGGGGGTCGCGTCACGTCATCGCGGAACTGCAGGGACGGCCTGTCCCGACAGAAGGCCCCGAGGCTGAACTCTGGATGGGGGCACACCCTTCCGGACCTGCAGGCTGCGTTCGTGAGGGGGCGACACGCGGTCTCGACAGCATTATTTCCCAGGACCCAGTCACTGAGTTGGGCGCAGATATCGTGGCTCGCTACGGTGACCGGTTGCCGTTCATGTTGAAGGTTTTAGCTGCTGACCAGGCACTATCTATCCAGGTGCACCCTGACCGAGTGCAAGCTGAGCGTGGATTTGCTGCTGAAGAGGAAGCGGGCATCCCGCTGGAGGATCCGGCACGTAATTACGTAGACACGTGGCCTAAGCCCGAGGTTCTCGTTGCACTGACAGATTTTGAAGTGTTGGCGGGATTCCGCCCGGCCTGTGACTCTGCGCGGTTGCTGCGTATGACAGGTGCCGCTGCGCTAGAACCGATCGCTGCCGATTTGGAGCAAAGCGGAGATCAAGCGCGTCTGCGTGCTTTTGGCGCGTTGTTAGAGATGCCGCAAGAACAGACCGAGGTGCTTGCAGCCCAAGTTGCTGCAGCGGCTGAACAGCTAGCTGCCTCTGGTGGAGACGAAGCTGCTGCATTTGCGGCAGTGGCTCGAATGGAGAAAGAGCATCCAGGCGACCACGGTGTTATCGCATCGCTGTTGCTTCAGCACCTCGTTCTCGCTCCGGGGGAGGGGTTGTTCATGGCTGCGGCTGGGCCGCATGCTTATTTGCACGGTGCTGGCGTGGAAGTAATGGGCAACTCAGACAATGTTCTACGAGCAGGGTTGACGGTTAAGCACATTGACATTCCTGAAGTAATGCGAACTTTGGATCCGGATGTCTCAGTACCGGTGTTGCGTCCGCAGCCTGATGAGTATGGGGTCTGGGCGTATATCGTTCCCGTTCCTGAGTTTGCTCTATATGCCGTTGATGTGGCTGAGCAAGAGGTTGACCTTCCTGGTTCCGGTCCACGGATCTTGCTTGCTGTGGAAGGTGATGTGTGCTTACAAGACGAGACGGGCGAGGTTTTGCAGGTTTGTCGTGGTGAGTCGGCGTACCTGTCTGCTGCGACGCAGGGAGCACGAGCTTGGTCGGCACAGGGTGGTCGGATTTTCGTGGCGACTGCTGGAGCGGATACTACGGCCGCTAACCATGATCATCGCTGATGCGATCTCGTCGGTATTGCCGAATGAGGCAGGGCATGCTCGCCCAGCTACTGGCCAGCGTCCTGGTGCTGCTGCGTGTCCTGACTGATGTGTGAATTGTGTGTGGCCCCCACCCTGATCAGGGTGGGGGCCACACACAATTCAGTGGGATTCTGCAGCGGTTTGCAGATCAGACCAGTTTGAGGCCCTTGGCGGTCACGAGGCGCTGTTCGACGTCGCTCCAGTTGATGACGTTCCACCACGCCTTGACGTAGTCAACCTTCACGTTCTTGTACTGCAGGTAGTAAGCGTGCTCCCACATGTCGAGCATGAGCAACGGCACCTGCGTGGCGGGAAGCTGGCTTTCCTGGTCTTTCAGCTGGGCAATGATGGGGCGCTGGCCGAGGGTGTCGTAGGCCAGGATCGTCCATCCGGCTCCCTGGATGCCAGCAGCGGCAGCCGACCAGATGGTGTGGAACTTGTCGAAGCCACCGAAGAACTGGTCGAGCATTTCAGCGGTTTCGCCGACAGGTTTGTCGCCGCCTTCGGGGGAAAGGTTCTGCCAGAAGATCGAGTGGTTGATGTGCCCACCGAGGTTGAAAGCCAGGTTTTTGGTGATCTGGTTGATCTTGCTGGTGTCGCCTGCTGCGCTGGCTTCCTGCAGCTGCTCGACAGCGTCGTTGGCGCCTTTAACGTACGTGGCGTGGTGCTTGGAGTGGTGGAGCTCCATGATTTCGCCGCTGATATGCGGTTCGAGGGCTGCGTAGTCGTAAGAAAGGTCTGGAAGGACGTACTGGCTCATGGTGTTTTGCTCCTCATTCGCTGTGATGCCGGTTGGGGGTATCCGGCCCAGGTCCTCCGTGGAATGGTGCCGCGAGCGGATGCTGGGCGTGTCACGGATTCTTGCCGGGCGCTTGTCCACGCTCAGGGACGATGCGCCGCACCGCCGGGTGCATTGGCGAGGCTTTCCTGATCAACGGTCATCCTAGGCGTGGCGGTGACGCATGTCACTGGATTGCCGCTCCTGCTGTGGCCAAGAGTGCCCTGCGGGCACATAAGGTGCAGCTCTCGGTCTTCATTACCGCGGTAGGTTTTTCCAGCCGAACGATACATGGTGGGTGTCGTCTCAGGAATCTAAGGCAAGCGTCTGTGCCTGCGTATCGCTGTTTTTGCTTGTGCCTTGGGGATCGCCAAGGAATTCAATAATGGCCGGGAGCTCTTTCTGGGCTTGGGCGTATCCAGCCTCGTAGGAGGCGATGAGCTGGGCAGTTGTGGATCGGTTGGTAGAGATCGGCATGGTTTCAGGGATGAAGACGTAAGCCTTTCCTTTCTCGGCGAGAGAGAAAATCTCTTCGCGCAGAGCGTTGTATCGCTTTGGCCGCGAGGCGAGTGCTTCAGATACAGCGGGTAGCCCGTGGAACCAGCGGTTGACCAAACGTGTGTGCCGGAAAGGTTCCTTGATGTAGTCGCGGGGGCGAGAAAGAACAATGAGGAAACGTTCGTATCCGGCGCGTTGTGCTGGCAGGAGTGGGATTCCTGCGGTTTCTCCTAGGGCGCCATCGAGGAACACTTGGTCGTTGATGATGACGCGGGGCATGACGATCGGCATTGTCGAGCTGGCTTGGACTCGGATCATCAGGTCGCCAGCGGTATCGATATCGGAGCGACCCCAGTAGGTGGACTCGCCTGTGGATGCGTTGAAGGCACCCACGCTCATCTGGGCCGGGTTGGCCTGGAAAGTTTCGTCGTCGAAGGGGAGGTTGGCGCCGGGCTGACCTGCTTCTTGGTAGATGTATTTCGCGTTGAAGAGGCCTTGGCCGCGTACAAAAGTGGACCAGCCGCCGAACTGGGGGTCGTCGGCGAAGTCGGTGAAGGAGGCTCGGGCGCGCCACACATCGCGCGAGAGGTAGTTGGCTGTATGGCTTGATCCGGCTGAGATTCCGCCTACCCAGTTGAAGTACAAACCAGCTTCAAGCAGGGACACGACGAGGCCGGAGGTGTAGCTCGCTCGGAGTCCACCTCCTTCAAAGACGAGGGCCGTGTCAGTGATATTCGATGTGAGCTGCACGCCTTTCACGCTACTACCGGGTTCTGAGTGCTTCTGTGGAGCCACGCTTCGTTGTTGGTGCGTTGGGTGCTATGTGCGGGTGTCTTGGTTGCTGTTTTCGTTGGTGAGAGATGATGGGGTAAGAGGTGTCCCCCGACAGAACGGATGAGTCAGCGCCATGATTGTCACCCTGACCACAAATCCCAGTGTTGATCGGTCTGCGCACCTGCGAAGTGGGCTGGAGCGGGGGTTGATGCACCGTTTGGGTGATGTGGTGATTGAGCCTGGTGGCAAGGGCGTGAACGTGGCGCGTGCGTTGCAGTTGGCAGGTAAGCCTGTGGTTGCTGTTTTACCTGCCTCGCCGCGGGAGCAGTTGTTGACATTGTTGGAGATGAGGGGTGTTCCTTTTTCTGCGATTGATGTCGCTGCGGGGGTGCGGACCAATTTGACGCTGACGGAGGCTGACGGAACGACAACGAAATTCAATGAGCCTGGTGGGGAGATTTCTCCGCAAGAGGTGAACGCTTTGCGCAGCGCATTACTTATCGCAGCTGAGCGGGCGGACTGGGTGGTGTTGTCGGGGTCGCTTCAGCCAGGTGTTCCGCATGATTTTTATGTGGATCTCATTCGCACGTTGCGGCAGATGCAGGTGAAGGTCACGCTGGATGCTTCGGATGCGCCGTTGGCTGCGGTGGCGCGGTCTTTGCAGTTGGCTGCGCCGAATTTTTTCAAGCCGAATGCTTCTGAGCTTGCCCAGGCAAGTGGTTTTAAAGTGCGGGTGTTGCGTGAGGCTGTTGCCGCTGGGGATTGGGAAGTGATTGCGCAGGCTGGTCGTTCACTGGTGGATCGGGGAATCGACACGGTGTTGGCAACGATGGGTAGTGCTGGTGGGGTGCTCGTTGATGCGCAGGGGGCGTGGTTGGCGCAGGCGCGGGAAGTGACGGTGCGTAGTCAGGTTGCTGCGGGGGATTCAACGATTGCCGGATATTTGTTGGCGCAGATGCAGGGGCAGGATCAGGTGGGGTGTTTGCGGCATGCGGTGGCGTATGGGAGTGCTGCGGTGGGTTTGGAGGGATCGGGGGTTCCTACTCCTGACCAGGCTCGCCCTGAGGATATTGAGGTTGTGGCGTTGTGATGTTGAGGGGTGTTGTGAGGTAGGCGGGAATAGCTTGGCCATGGACGCCAGGAGTGGTGGCGTCCATGCGCGTGCTTCAGGGGTTCCTGGCGTGCTGCGCCGGATTAAGTGTGGGGGAGTAAAGAGAGAAGCGAGCCGGATCCGACGACGCGTGCGCCGAGGTTTTCGGCGCTGGTTCGTAGTGGTCGGTCTGAGGTGACGACGGTTACGTCAGTACTGGCGGGGAAGGTGGCGAGGCGTTCGAGGATGGTGCTGTCGCCGTCGGCGCTTGCTCGGGTGATGAGGAGTTCGCCTGTGCTTGGCGTGGTTTGTTCAGAGGGCGGTGTGGTGGTGAAGAGGTTGTCTGCGCGGGCTACTTGCCCTTCGATGACGGCTTCGATTTCTGGCCAGAAGTGCCATTCTTTGGGATGGCCGAGGAAAGGTCCGGGGATGCCGTGGTGGGTGAGTGTTTCGAGTTGTGTCAGGAGTCGCTGGGCAGCTCCAACACGGTCTTTCCACCAGCCATCGGGGCGGGACCCCATGACATTTGCAATGTCGACGAGAAGGTGTGGCTGGGCGGTGAGTGCGTAACGCAGCTGTGGCCATAAGGCGGCCAGGCCGGGGTGTAGGGGGAGGGAGTCGACATCGTCGATGGGCACCCAGCGCAGTTCTTCGCTTTCGGTGTCGTTGATGACAGCTTCGAATGGGGTGGCTACTTCGGCGATGACAGTGGTGTAGCTCCAGTAGTTGACGTCGTATGTGTAGGTGCTGGTGATAAGGAGGTTTTCGTGGGGGACGCCTGCTTCTTCGGTTGCCTCGCGTAGTGCGCCGGGTATGGGGTCTTCGTTGCTGTGGCGGGCTCCGCCGGGCAGGCCCCATGTGCTGCCGTGGTCGCTCCATGCGGCACGGTGTTGGAGGAGGACCCCGCGGGGTGGGTCGTGTGCAAGGAGTCCGGCGGCGCCGTTGGCGCCCCAGAATCGTCCGGCGGGGCCTTCGGCCCATTGGTCGGCGGGGTTGCGGGGTCCGTTTGGGCGGCGTGGGTTGGAGACACTTCCGGTTTCGTTGGCCACGTCAATATAGTTTCATCGCTTCCCGCCTGTGCGCGACCGTAAATACGGGAGTGTGGGTGGAGTGTCCTCTTTTCAGGGCAAGGAAGGTTCTTCTGCAGTGAGAGGGACGAATTGGTGTCCGGATGCGGTAAGGATGCCGTTGACTGGCTGGTCGAAGCGGCCATGGGGTAGTGGGGTCGTGCTTATTTCGCCTTCGTGAAGGACAACAATGACGGTTGCCTCTGGGTGTTTTGTTGTCAGGGTGCGGTCGTAGCAGCCGCCGCCGTGTCCGAGTCGGTTGCCTTTGAGGTCTACTGCGATGCCGGGGATGAGTAGCAGGGGTGCGCTTGTGATCGCCTCGGGGCCTAGGAGTGCTGCGCGTTGGGTGTCGGTGAGGTCGCGAGTGCGTACAGCTGGGGGTGTGTTGGGGTCGTAGGGGAGCCAGTTGAGGGTCATGTCGTCATTAGTGACGGGAGTGATGACGTCGTATCCAGCTGCAGTCAGGGTGGCGTTGAGGCTGTGAGTGGGGGGTTCATCGTCGGTGGAAATGAAGGAGGCGATGCGGCCTGCTTCGGGGGCATGGTTGCGCGCCAGGGTTAGGGCTGCTGTGGCTAGGGCTTCTGCTTCTTGGGCGCGGGTGGGGCTGTCAGGGCCGTGGTTCTGGTGCCGGGTGGCCAGGCGGAGGCGGCGTTCTCGTTTTTTTGCGGCGTCTAGAGCACCCGCAGCTGCAGTCAGGGGGGTGGGGCGTGGGGTGGTTGTCATGGGATCTCCCAATCTTTGTTGACGCATCAAGTAAAGAGGTCTATGGTGAAAATGAAAGTTCAACCATATCGGTTGGATATATACGGGACCCTACGCATCTACCTGTTCTGGTCGGAACAATGACACCACTCAGGGATGCAATACCCAAGGAGGCATCATGACTGCGCTCGAATCACTTCACGGAACCTACTTAATCGACCCAGCTCACAGCGAGATTGGCTTTGCTGCTCGCCACGCCATGGTCACCAAGGTTCGCGGCTCCTTCGACACCTTCGAAGGTACCGCCAGCATTGAGCCCAACCTCCTCAATGGGGCCATTGAGGTGACCATCGATGTCAGCAGCATTGACACCCGCAACGGTGACCGGGATAACCACCTACGCTCGGCTGACTTCTTCGACGTTGAAAAGTACCCCCACATCACATTCCGCTCCACGCACATCGCTTCCGGCGGTAGCAACATCCTGCGCGTCACCGGTGACCTCACCATTCGTGACATCACTCGCACTATCACCATCGACTTCCTTTTTGCGGGTATCGCAAACGACCACACTGGAGCTGAGCGCGCTGGATTCGAAGGTTCAATCAAGGTGAACCGTAAAGACTTCGGTCTAACCTGGAATGCCGTCCTCGAAGCAGGCGGCCTCCTCGTTTCTGAAGAAGTCACCCTTTCCTTCGATATCTCCGCCGTGAAGCAGGCCTGATCGGCCCAATCTTCTTCGCGAAGATCACCCCGGCCACTCCCAACGAATCCCGTGAATGCCTGCAGATGCTGGTTGCTGCACTAAAACTGCGCGATCACCGTGATCAAGGCGCAGCTCGTGGCAGCAGGTGTCGGGAGCTTGAGAGCGTGGACGGAAAAAAGAAGTAATTGTGCTCGGGCGATATGCCCGATCGAACATCACTTCCACAGTTAAAAGGCTGACCTCATGAGTCGCCCAATGAAAATAGTCCCGGGCCAGAGCATCCCCAGGTAAATCGAACTCAATCTCATGAACAATGAGTTCCCCGCGATCTAGGGTGCGGTCGAAATGAAGCTGCGCGGCAATCAGATTCGCCTCAGTGTCTCGCAAAACTCGGCCAAGGCGAGCACCTCGAATCGGATGAACACTTGCTTGGCTGATGTCACTGTCGTTGTCCCCAGCATGGGCAACAACAAGACGGTCCGTCGATTCCAAAACTCGCATGACAGTCAGTGAACGCCGTCGAATTAAGCCCCCTCGAGGGCCGATGGTGACCTGATCGTGGTTGCCCAGCGTTGCAAATGCAGCGCTGGGCAATGCGCCTAGATCAGCAGTCAGGGCCTCAAGGCGCTCGGCATAGTCGACAACATGCAAGTCACTTCTATGAGACTGAGATGTGCCGATAGCTGCAGAGCGTAAAGCTCCAGGTGGAGTTCCCAAGATTCGCTCTAGCTCATCGACTACAGCCAGTGAGCGTGGTGAACGGGGGATGCGGTGTCCGTGCTGCCACTGACTGATTGTGCTGAGTGCCACATGAAAACCTGCCTGTTCTAGGTGGGCTTGCACGCGCGCAAGCGGTAACCCGCGTCGGCGAACAGCCTCATGTAAGGCTTCGCCGAAAGGGGTTTGCGGGCTCGTCAACATGTTTTCTCCCCGCTGATTCTGTGTGTGAACGTTCACGAGAAGAGGGGCGTCGATCCGTGAAAACGGTAGTAAAAGCCGTGAAGACTATTCACGGCCAGACTCGCTGAAACGACAAAGCAGGAAAGGCACTTGGGGCAGTCCTACTTTCGTGTTGTCCGCACCGACATTCCTCGATGAGGAGGAGTTTTGTTCCGAAACAACACAATTCGCAAGGCGGCCGGAATTTCCGGTCTCTTTGCGGCAGTGATGCTGGCTGCGCCTTCGGCTATGGCAGCCCCCATCCATCGCGCCGATGATGCAGTTCGTCTGCCGATCAGAGCCCAAGCCCAAGAGCGCGATCAATGGTGCTGGTCGGCAACAGGCACAACCATCGCCACCTACAAAGGCGTCAACGTCTCCCAAAACGAGTTCTGCAATCTCGCATTCGGGCGCCCGAGGACATCGGACTGCCCAAACCAAGAAGCCACCTTGGAGAACGACCAAAAAGCTTTCCGGGCGCTGGGAATTGCCCCCGGGCAGGTGAGCTCCAGGGCAGTCAGCTATCAGGGCGTACAAAAAGAAATCAACGCTGACCGCCCGGTCATGACTCGTATCGGTTGGAAGGCAGGCGGTGGCCACATGATGGTAATCAGTGGCTTCAGCTCCAGCGATCAAAGCATTGAGTGGTACGACCCATGGCCCTCCAATAAGCGAATGAACGTCGGTAAGTACGACTTCTACGTCAACAACCACGAATTCGCTTGGACCCACTCCCTAACTCAGATCGGAGGCTGACATGAGTACTTCTATGCGTATGCTCGCCGCAGCCACTGGTGCAGGAATGCTGCTGTGTGTCGCTCCTGGAACAGGTAACGCCGCCGATCACGTCGCTCCACCGCCCCTGAGCGGAGCCGAACGCGTGGCTGCTACCCGGGCTGCAGCCAGCGAATCTGGCCTGGAATTGGCTGCTCGCGTCGCAGAAAAAAACAAGGATCAAGGATCCTCCGCTCACAAACACTCCGGCGCTGCTGGCGGTGCTGCTGCGGATAAGCCCAGCCCGTCGTTGGTGTCGGGTACGACGACGCAGGTGAATGTGTTGCAGCCTGAGTTCGTTACTTCTGGGCGTGGCCCGGTGGGTGCGTTGGGTTACGTGGCGAACACGGTGCGTGTAGGTGACCAGGTCACCAGCGTGTGGAGTGTTAAGGACAAGGGCGGCTCGGGCTGGAAGGCCGTGAATGCTGCTTCTGGTGACCTGGAGGCGCAGTACAACAGCCGTGCTCAGGGTGGTCAGGTGTTGCACGAGCCGCAGGTCAACGCGTGGTACTCGGTTAAGGGAGATCGGGTGTTGCCGCTGAATGATGAGGCCCGTGCCAATGTTGGTGAGGGTGTGTCGTTGAAGCGTTACCAGGAAATTGTGCACGGCAAGTACGCGAACAAGCTGCCTGGTAGTGACTACGACAAGAGCGGTGCTGCTGGTGGTTTCGAGACCAGCGCAGCTCCGGCCGCTGCTGCGACCAGTGCTAACAGTTCCCTGGGTGTTTCTGCTACGACGTTGGCATTGGGGGGTGTAGGTGCGCTGGGTCTCGTGGCGGTCGTGGGTACGTTGATCGCTCGACGCCGCACCACCCACTGACTCCCTGAATCTTCAGCTCCCTGATGCTGAAGAACATATAAGGGAGCGTATAGCCAGGCATCTTTAGATGCCTGGCTATACGCGTCTGTAATTTTAACTTCCCTATATGGAAGTAGCCGAGAAAATAAAGTTCCTTCGGTATAGACGAATGCTCTTCTTAAACACTTTTTACGATTTCTTGACTAAGGACATGAAGAACCCTTACGTCGGAGACGTAGAAACATGGGAACTTTTCCTGTGTACTCGCCGATACGCGATTAAAAAATAGTCGCGAAAGATGCGGCATCGCATCTAAAGCGATGCTGCAATCTCGAAAAAGTGAATCAGAACTTCTGGCTCACTGAAATCGAAAGGCAATCCATGAGCACAGTCAACAGGCGTTCTATGTTCGCCGTCGTCTCCCTGATGGCACTGACCGGCTCCTTGATCCCCGTCGCTGCCCAGGCCACCCCTGCGGCCCCAGCTGACGACAAGGTCGTGGTGCACGAGTTCCAGGGACAGCAGGATGCTGCCTCCTACTGGACCAAGGCCCGCATGCAGAAGGCCAAGGACCTCACCAAGACGAAGAGCGCCAAAGCTTCTGGCACGACCAAGCAGGAAAAACTCCCGCCAGCAGTCATCCCCGGTAAGAGCCCCAAGAAGGCTGTTGCCAACGCAACCTCGCCTTTGACTCGCGCATCGGCCAAGGCTGTCCGCGAGAAGCCACTGCCCACCATCGGCAAGGTCTTCTTCACCGTCAACGGTGAAGACTACGTTTGCTCCGCCAACTCCGTGAACTCCAAGAACAGTTCCACGGTTTCCACCGCCGCTCACTGTGTTAACGAGCGCGGCCGTTACGCCAACCGATTCATCTTCGTTCCCGCATACGAAAACGGTGAAGCTCCCTACGGCAAGTGGACCGCCATCAACGCCTTCGCGCCTTCGGACTGGATCCGTTCCGAAGAGATGGAAGTTGACACAGCATTCGTCATCGTTGGCAAGCGGAACGGCCAGACCCTGGCTGACACCGTCGGCGCCACCGGCGTTGCCTTCAACCAGGCACGCGGCCTGAAGTACAAAGCATTCGGCTACCCTGCAGGTAAGCCCTACGACGGTGAAAAGCTCTGGTCCTGCACCGGAACCGCCATCCCCGACAAGTACGCCCCCGAAGGCCAAGCACAGGGCATCCCTTGTGGCATGACCGGTGGCTCTTCCGGCGGTCCGTGGTTCATGGGTGGCAAGTACACCGGCACCTCGTCCGTGCAGAACTCGGTCAACTCCTACGGTCAGGACCTGATGCCTGACTACATGTTTGGTCCGTACTGGGGCAGCATCATCCAGCAGACCTACAACAAGGCATCCAACGCGAGCGGTCGCTGATCACACCGATCCCGGCAGGAAGCAGCAGAATATGAGCGAAGAACACCCCGTCGACAGCCACACCTTCCCGGATCCAGAAGAAGCTTTGGCTTACTTCTCCCCGGAAAAGATGGCAGCAGCTACACCACGGCGGATGATTCTGGACTCTTCCGGGAAACCGATCAAAGAAAAACCTGAAGACACCTCGGAACTGCCGCCTTCCTGAGCAGAATGCCCCTCAGTGTCGGGCCCCACCGGTAATTACCGGTGGGGCCCGATGCTATTTCTTCGAAGGAACCATAAGAAGGCGGCAGCGTTACATGCCCAGCAGGTGATAAATCATCCGCCATAAGAACCACAAAGCAACACCCATGAACACAATCAGCACACACAAGATCACGCCCACTAAAAACGCAGCACGGATCAAGTAGCCACGAGTGTCAGTACTCACAGTGCGGCCTTCAGTGATATCACGGCGTAATAGCTGAATATTCTTCGAACTGGCTCGATGGGCAAAGTCTGCGATGTCACCAACGCCAGGGATAAGGCCAAGTATTTGGTCAATGAAAAGGTTCCATCCCATGCAGAGAAGGGTGGACATGGGGACGCGTTGTCGAACTGCGCCAATAAGAATAGCCCCGCCAAGAGCTGTCCCTAGGACATCGCCGACCCCAGGTATAAGGCCAATGAGAGCATCTGCACCAATCCTCATCCGAATGCCAGGGATACGGATAAGGTCATCAAGTAGCCATGCCAATAGATCAAGCTCAGGGGTCGAGCTGCTATTGGAGGGACGTTTCGGTGTAGAAGTCATAAAGTCCTCAAAAATCAGTAACCACGCGGATGTGTGACCGAACGTAGATCACTCGGTAGTTGAATCCGTCCCTGGAAGTTAGGAATTCGAAGGAGAAGAAACGCGACCCAGTCCGCCTTTGCGAAGCGACCGAGCAATGAGAATTCCTGCCGCAGCAAGCCCTAGACACGCGGTAAAACCTGTTACCCGCTCCGCGTGAATAAAAGCCTGCTGTGCGGCGGTGTGGAGAAGATGACCAGCCTCCGGGGAAAGTTTAGCGGCGACTTCTTCCGCAGCCCCCAAGGTAGAAACCACGGCGTGGTAGTCGCTTGCAGATAAACCCTCGGGAAGAGAAAGAGCGCGACCGTAAAAAGTGGTAAGCACACTCCCCAATACCGCGACACCAAGAGAAGTCCCCAGTTCAAAAGCTGTTTCTGACAAGCCTGACGCAGCTCCAGCCCGCTCTGGTGGCGCCGCCGAAATCAACGCATCAGTATTCAAAGCCTGAGCTGCAGAGGCTCCAACCCCAAGAGCTACATACATAAGAACCGGCAGCCAGATGCCTGTTTTGACGTCAAGAAAAACACTCAATCCTGCACCCGCGGCCATGAGGAGAGTTCCGGCGCCAATAAGCAACCAACGTGGAAAAGTCCGAGTCAGGTAGACGATCAACACGCCCACGGCCACAGAAGCTGCCGCCCCAGGAAGAAGCCACCAGCCCGCCGTCACCGGATCAAGCCCCTGAATTAACTGAATGTGTTGTGACACGTAAAACTGGACACCTGCGAAAACAAAAACCGAAGAAAAGTTACCGATGGCGGCGGTTGTGAGCACACGGTTTTTAAACAAACGCACATCCAAAAGAGGATGTTCCATGCCAAGCTGACGGCGCGTAAAGAAAAAACCGCAGGCAATACCAAATACCAACGGCAAGATGGAAAAAGCGTCCAAACCCGTTGCTGCAGCATGCTTCAACCCGTATGCCGTAGGGACCATAGCCCCAATCGAGAGGAAGACTGATAGTGCATCAATGCTTTCGGAATCCTCATTGCGAGACTCGGGTACCAAGAAAAACATCGTTGCAAGCATCAGTGCGTTCAAAGGAACTGGAAGAAGGAAAATAGCCCCCCACCAAAAATGCCCCAAAAGCCACCCGCCAACAATGGGGCCCAACGCCCCGCCTCCAGCGAAACTAGCGCTCCAAATCGCGATAGCTAAACGACGTTGCCCCTCATCATGAAAAATATTGCGCATTAGCGACAAAGTAGAAGGAAGCAAAGTCGCCCCAAACACGCCGACTAACGCGCGAGCAAAAATGAGCTCAAGAGCACTGTCGCTGAAAGCGGCATAGATCGTAGCGGCCGTAACCCCCACCGCACCGATCGCCAACACCTTCCGCCGGCCGATACGATCACCAAGCACCCCACTGGTCAACAACAAACCAGCAAGCGCCAGCGGATAAACATCCACAATCCACAACAGTTCTTCACCGGTCGGTCGCAAAGCCGCAGAAAGCGCAGGCACCGCGAAACCGAGAGCAGTCGTGCTAATCGATACAGTCAGCACCGGAAGCAGCAACACCCCCAACGCACACCATTCCCGCCACCGGGCACGATCCGAAACCGTCACAGACACAGAACTCCGCTCACTTTCCTCAACATCAATGAATCACCGCAGCCAGCTAAGCCAACCGCAACACAGCCTGGAGAAGAGCACACCTACCAACGAACGGCCCACCCTTAGCTGTTAAGAGCATCCCATCGTCTCACCCCAAAAAAGTGAGTACGACCTTCTCTTGTGTGTGACTAGCCACCAACCCGCAACGGAGCCCACATGAGCCAGCAACCCACCCAGCCCCACGCACTCATCATTGGCGAATCCCTCATAGACATCATCGACACCGAAGCCGGCCACACCAAGGAACACCCCGGCGGCTCACCCATGAACGTTGCCATCGGCCTGGCCCGCCTAGCCCGCCCCGTTCACCTGGCCACCTCCTACGCACTCGACACCCGAGGCAAACAACTCCACACCCATCTCGCCGACGAACACATCACCATCACCCCAGGAAGCAACACCGCAGCCCGCACCAGCACTGCCCACGCCACCATCGACGCCACCGGATCAGCTACCTATCAATTCGATGTCCACTGGGACCGACCACCCATCAACATCACTAACAACACCTGCATCGTTCACGCAGGCTCCTTCTCTGCCATCACCGAACCTGGAGCAACCCACGTCCGCGAAGCCATCGCTGCCGCCCGCGCCACCGCCACCATCACCTACGACCCCAACGCTCGGCCCAGCCTCATGGGCACACCTCGGCATGCCTACACCCACATGGAACGCCTCATCGGCATGGCCGACATAGTCAAAGTCTCCGACGAAGACATTCATTGGCTCACCGGCGGAACCACCGACCCCCTCAACGTCGCGGAAAACTGGCTACGTCACGGCCCCAGCCTGGTTGTCGTCACTCGCGGAGCCAAAGGCGCAGTCGCACTCACCAGAAACGGCGTGGCTATCGCTGTTGAAACCCCTACAGTCAACGTTGTCGACACCGTCGGCGCCGGAGACTCATTCATGGCCGCCCTCATTGACAGCCTATGGACCCACGACCTTCTTGGCGCCCACCGCCGTAGCGACCTGGCCAACATCGACCAAAACACCCTCACCACTATCATCCAGCGGTGCAGCCGTATCAGTGGCATCACCGTCAGCCGCGCCGGCGCCAACCCACCCACAATCCAGGAACTCACATGACCGCGAGTGCAAGTGCAACCCTCCACGCTGCCAACATCACCGCCGGGCACGCAAACACCATTCTCTTCTCCGGACTGAACCTCACCGTCGCCAGTGGTGATGTCATCGGCCTGGTTGGACCCAACGGCGCAGGAAAATCAACACTTCTACGTATCCTCGCTGGAGAAAAACACCCCGAAGCCGGAACCGTCACCCGCACTCCCCGCCACGCCCAACTCGGCTATCTCACCCAAGAACCAGATGCACACCCTGGCGAAACCATCAGGCAAGCCCTCACCCGCCGCACAGGCGTCGCAGCAGCCACCGCCCACATGAACGCCGCCGCTGAAGCTCTTGGAAATCCTGATGCCGACGCAACCACCAGCGACGCCTACTCCAATGCCCTTGAAACCTGGCTCAACCTGGGTGGAGCTGACCTTGATGAACGTATGCCCTCCGTTGCTGAAGACCTAGGCCTTGACGTCGACCTCGATCGGGAAGTCGAGTCCCTTTCCGGTGGACAAGCCGCCCGCGTTGGTCTGGCCTGCTTGCTCCTATCCCGCTACGACGCATACCTTCTCGACGAACCCACCAACGACCTCGATGTCGCAGGACTATCCCACTTAGAAAACTTCGTCACCCAACTCAACGCTCCCGTTGTTTTGGTTAGCCATGACCGAGAATTCCTCGCTCGCGTAGCCACCGGCATCGTCGAGATCGACCGATCTCTTCAAAAAATCACGACCTACGGTGGCGGATATGACGCCTACCTGGAAGAACGTTCTATCCGGCGACGCCACGCCCGCGAAGCTTACGAAGACTACGCCAAACGCAAAGCCGACCTCGAAGCTCGCGCCCGCATGCAGCGCGCATGGATGGACAAAGGTGTCAAAAACGCTGTCCGCAAAGCAAAAGCCAGTCATGGCAAAGAAAAAGATAAAAACATTCGCCACCACAACCGTGGTAGCAGCGAAAAACAAGCAGCAAAAATCAAAATCACTGACAAACTTCTCGAACGTCTCGAAACAGTTGAGGAACCACGCAAAGAATGGCAGCTGCAATTCAGTATCGCCGCTGCCCCCCCGCTCTGGCGATATCGTCGCCCAGGCAAAACAGGCCATCGCCCGCCGTGGTGACTTCACCTTCGGCCCACTAACTATCGAGCTGCATTACGGCGACCGCGTTGCGGTTACTGGACCCAACGGCGCCGGAAAAAGCACCCTCCTCAATGTACTGCTGGGGCGAATTCAACCGATTGAAGGAACTGTCTCGGCTGGCTCACGAGTTGTTATTGGTGAAATCGACCAGGCACGAGCCGCATTCGAGGGAGAAGAAACGCTAGGGAGACGTTTTTCCCTCGAAGTACCCGACTGGCCCGACGCCGACGTACGCACCCTGCTGGCCAAATTTGGCCTCAAAACTAATCACGTCAACAGGTCTGCCTTCTCGCTTTCTCCAGGAGAACGCACCCGCGCCGGATTAGCTCTTCTCCAAGCCCGGGGCGTGAACCTGCTCGTCCTCGACGAACCCACCAACCACCTGGACCTGCCCGCCATCGAACAGCTTGAAGAAGCTCTTGAGGCATTCGACGGGACCATCCTGCTTGTCACCCACGACCGGCGCATGCACGAATCCGTGCGGCTGACTCGCAGATGGCACGTCGAAAACGGGACAATAGAAGAGATCGACGCCGACTGAATAGCCCACCATTACGTAGTTGGCCTCTGCCCCCACAGAAAGTGGGGGCAGAGGCCAACTACGTAAACAGAGCAGGAACTACATGAAGCTCTGCACCATTGTCACGATGATCGCCCCTACCGCGAACAGACCCGCGATAGTGATGAACACGTTGCTGAGCTTGCCGCGGTACGGCTTAAGAGCTGGCACCTTGTGGATCGCGTACATCGGCATGAGGTACAAGATCGATGCGATGACCGGGCCAGAAATTGTCTCGATCAGGCCAAGAATGCTCGGGTTCGCGACAGCCGCACCCCACGTGGTGAGAAACATGAACACGGCGACGCCGATCTGGGCGGAACGCTGCTCTACCTTGCCCTTCGTGACAGCGCGGACGATACCGACCGCCCCTTCAGCAGCGCCGAAGTAGTGCCCAAAGAAAGACGAAACGATGGCAGTAATCGCAACAATGGGACCCAGATAGCTAATGATTGGGTTTGCCATCACGTTCGCGATATACGACAGCACGGGCAGGTTTGCCTCGCGTGCTTTACCGAGCTCGGTGGGCCCCAAGGCAAGCACACACGACCACACAAAACCCATGGTGAACAGCACGAGCATGATTGCGTTGGCGCGCAGGATCTTCGAAGCCTTTTCAGCTGAGTTATAGCCGTAGTGGCGCTGCATCGCCAAAGAGAATTGTGAAATAGCCGGGCTGTGGTTGAACGCGAACACGAGCACTGGAATGGTCAGCCACACCGTCATGAGCATGCTTGGCAGCGGCTGAGGTTGGGTAAGGCCGCTGAGGTCCCACTGCGGAACGAGGTAAAGCGAGACGCCGATCAGAATTGCGATGAGCGGGTAAACAACCCAACCAGTGACCATCAAGATGATCTTTTCACCCGAGAGCATGACCGCCATAAGAGCAGCGATCAGGATTGCTGAAAGGATCCATCGTGGTGGTGATGAAATCCCAAGCTGATTAACCAGGAGGCTGTCCACTGTGTTCGTGATGGACACGCCGTAAATCAGCACAATCGGATAAATCGCAAAAAAGTACAGGACAGTGATGAGTTTGCCTGCGGCAGAACCAAAATAGTCTTCAACGACAAGAGTGATGTCGTCACCCATTCGGGGAGACTTACAAATAATTCTCGACAATGCCCGGTGGGAAAAATATGTCATCGGACCAATAAGAAGGGTCATGACGACCAGCGGCCATAGGCCCGCTGCTCCCGCGCGGATGGGAAGGAACAAGATTCCCGCCCCCACCGCAGTTCCAAACAAGCTGATGACCCAGCTCGTATCGTGCTTATTCCACCGAGGCGTATCGAAGATTTCCGGTTCCTTGGTGGTTTCCTGTCCCACGGGTCCGCTTGTGGCGTCGCTCGCGGTCAGGTGCTCGGGTGACTGATCGTTTCCCGAGTGGACGTCGGCCTTGGGATCTGCCATGGCCACTCACCACTTTCTTCATTCCAGCGCAGCTTTGTGCAGGGGTTTCTAATAAAACCTCAAACTCCCCTGGGAGACGACTTGGTGGTGGGTGAGAGCGGGCACATCGTCACCGGATTGTGTTCTTGTACCGTGATGGCGTTCTAAAAGCAGATGTGCAGACATTTACGCAAAAAAGACGCGAGTAAGCGAAAGCCGCAAGCAGCGGACACGGACTGTCGAATTCGCTACGGTTCCCAGCGGTGAGAGCATTTCTCGCGTTGTCGGGTGGTGAGTGCTATCCGATCGGTCATCGCGCCTCAGGTGCATATAAGAGTCGAGCAGGAGAGGCCAATGTCCTCCACACGGATCGCCGTGACAGGTGCCACAGGTCACATCGGTGGCAGCGTTGCCCGCAAGTTGGCAGAACAGAACGTGCCATTGCGGGTTTTTGTACGTGATGCCACCAGACTGCCTGAACTAGGCGATGTGGAAATTACCGAAGGCACATACACCGACAGCGAACGCGTATATGACGCCTTACAAGGGATCGACGTACTGTTTTTCGTCTCTGCTGACGAAAACGCTGACCTGCTACGCACCCACGACCGGTTCATTTCCGCCGCGATGGCTGCGGGTGTCAACCACGTTGTGTACCTATCATTTGCTGGCGCAATGCGCGACGCGACATGCACAGTCGCCCGGGATCATTGGCACACCGAACGCCTCATACGCACAACTTGCCGCCACTGGACGTTCCTGCGCGACAACATGTACGCAGACACCTTGCCGCAGCTCGTGGGGGAAGATGGCGTTATTCGTGGCCCAGGACGTAAAGGGAAAATCGCGCCTGTGGCTCAAGAAGACATCGTCGATGTTGCTGTTTCGGTACTGCTCAATCCACACGCCTATGATCACCGAAGCTTGGAACTATCCGGTCCGCAAGCATTCCCGTGGGCCGAGCTAGCCCGCCTCTTGCAAGAAGAGAGTGGACAGGCCATCTCTTACCAGCACACGTCAGTGGAAGAGACGATGGATGAGCTCCTTGGCACCCTAGAGCCATGGCAGGCCTGCGCCCGCGTATCTCACTTTCTCGCTGCGGCAAAAGGAGAACTCGGTGACGTGACACGAGACATTGAACGTGTGCTAGGGCGCCCAGCAACCAGCGCGCAAACCGTGCTGCGAAACATCTACGCGGCTTCGCCAGCGCTCACTGGCTGACCCACCCCAAGAATGGATTGCGCCATTCTGAACAGCATGTTTTCGAGGTTATCGGCAGAAGCGTTTCCCCACGCGTAAGCCATCTCCACAATGACGCGATGCGCAGCAGCAATCAGTAATTCCCGCTCCGCTGGCGAATATTCTGGACGTAAAGCTGCCAACGCAAGTGACCATTCGTCGAACACCACCCGTTCCAAACGGTGCAGCTCCGCGCGCGGCTCCTCGGCCAGATGGAAACGTTCGCGACCAGTAACCAGCGCCATATCCCGGTCAGCCAGAGTGTCCATGACATATCTGTGGAGCATGTTCGTCATCGCCTGATCTGCATTGTGAGCCGATAAAAGAGCCTCACCCAAGCCGCTGACGAAACGGTTAGCAGTGCGCAACATGGCAGTCGCTAACAAGTCGTCCTTGCTCACAAAATGACGGTACGAAGCAGAAGCAGTGATACCGACTTCGCCAGCGATATCGGCCATAGATACGCCCCCATAGCCCCGCTCACGAAACATACGAACCGCAGTGCGAAGAATTTGTTCACGACGACTAGCGCGCGACCAACCCGGCGCATCATTTTTAATGATGGACATTTCCCCCTCAATTAGAGGAGTACGGAAAAGACGCATCACAGCCATGACAAGTGCATTCGACCGTGCCGAATGTGAAATATCCCGGTCAGAGGAAGCAGCCCCAAGAACTAAAGCCGCAGCAGCCCGGGTGTAGACGGACATCGATTCTTGAGGCATCGAAGGATTGAAATGACGCAAGCTATGCCCGAGAGTGTCACGCATCAGAGCGAAACGTTGCACCGCGAAACTACGAGCCTCATCCAGCCCGGTCTGGACCGTTTCTTCAGGTGAAGGAGAATCAGCCAGTGCCCGGGGGGCAAAGGCTTCATGCTCGATGCCGGGGTGCACGTACCGCAAAACCACAGTTAGATGCGGAATTGTTGTCAGACAGAAGTCGATACCAGTCTGCAGAATACGACGGTGCAGTTCTTCGGGATCGATCTGCGCGCCTGAGGGATCCCCATCGCGAACAACCTGAATACGCGTGGTGATCTCATCAAGCCAATTCAACGCGATCTCAGCAAGTAGCTGCTCTTTGCCAGCAACGTGCCGGTATACAGCAGGGCCGCTTATCCCCACCGCTGCGCCAATTTCATCAATCCCGACACCGGCATAGCCGCGCTCCATGAAAAGCCGCGCCGATTCATCGAGTAAGTGCGCTCGTCGTTGATCGGCAGGGAGCCGGACACGTGTGTGCGCACGTGCGGATTCTGCGGAATTCATGGCCGAACCTGCCCTTAATGTCCGTCGTGCGTTCTTATGCATCCACCGGCGTTGAGCTCACATAGTGAACTCAACGCCGGTGGAACGCTTTACGCAACAGTTTAGAGAGAACGCGCAGGTCTTGGCAGGCAGCGACGCGAGGTCAGCATTCGATCACGTTGACAGCAAGACCGCCTTGAGAAGTCTCCTTGTACTTAGTCTGCATGTCACGGCCGGTATCACGCATAGTGCGAACCGCAGTATCAAAAGAAACAATGTGCTTGCCATCGCCGTGCAATGCGCTGCGCGCCGCAGCTACAGCCTTGACCGCGCCAATGGCGTTGCGCTCAATACATGGGACCTGCACCAGGCCCCCAACGGGGTCACACGTCAGCCCAAGATTGTGCTCCATCGCGATTTCACCGGCGTTTTCGATTTGCGCTGCGCTGCCGCCCAAGGCAGCAGCCAAGCCTGCCGCGGCCATGGCGCAGGCAGAACCCACCTCACCCTGGCAGCCAACCTCAGCACCCGAGATGGACGCATTCATTTTGATAATTGCGCCAAAAGCGCCTGCGGTGAGTAAGAACCGCATCACACCCTCATCGTTGGCGCCGGACATGTGGAACCGGTAGTAATGCAACACGGCCGGAATCACGCCAGCAGCGCCGTTGGTAGGAGCGGTAACAACACGCCCTCCAGCTGCGTTTTCTTCATTGACAGCCATGGCATACAAAGAGATCCAGTCCATCGCAGCCAGTGGGTCATGGGCATCCTGCGAAGACAAACGGTTACGTAGCAACGGGGCACGCCGCAGCACATTCAAACCACCAGGCAGGCGGCCCTGAGTGTGCAGACCATTCTGTACGCACTCCTGCATGACGCCCCAAATGGCCATCACGCCGCTCTCAAGCTCTTCTTGACTACGCCACGTCAGCTCGTTTTCAAGAACAAGCTGATCGATGCTCTTACCCTGCTCATCACACATGGCAAGGAGCTGCTTAGCAGTGCGGAATTCATGTGGAGCGTCCATGCCGACGCTCTTCTCCTCAGCAGACTGGTCATCAACAACCATGTCTGCAGCGTCAAGAATGAAACCGCCACCAATAGAGAACTGAGTGTTTTCGTAAACAACCTCACCAGAGGCATCAAAAGCTTTGATAGTCATCCCATTGGGGTGCTGGGGGAGAGCATCAAACATGTGCAAAGTCAGATCCTCTACCCAGTCAAAGTCGATCTCATGGGTGCCAAGAATCGACAAGCGACCGGTGGACTTCACCACATCAAGTTTGGGAGCTACCGCACGAGGATCAATAGTTTCGGGCTCATTACCCATCAGACCAAGCACAGTGGCTCGGTCAGTGTGGTGGCCGGCGCCAGTGGAACCAAGAGATCCCCACAAGTCAACGTGAATGCGCGCGACCGTGTCGAGGAGCCCTTCGGCCAAGAGGCGTTCGGCCCATTTGTGTGCGGCTCGCATAGGACCGACCGTGTGCGATGACGACGGTCCGAGACCGATGCTGAACAGGTCAAAAAAGCTGAGGGCCATGTAACGAGAGTACGTCCCAATGGCCCCCAGATGTTCACCGATGTCGCTGTGCGTGATGACGGTCTCTCCTGGTGGTATCTATTCCGCTCACCTGTACGCAAAGCACCCAAACCCACACCTGACAACAGCGTGTAAATGCAACCTCCGCAAGGGTGAGCCAGACTCACGCACTCGCTTCACACAAAGCCGCGATCGCTGTTGTGGTGCCCGGAACAACCTCAGTGAACCCAGCATCCCTGACCCCCACAAGTCGATGATCACCCCAGGCTCGATACGGGTCGCGCACAATCTGGCTCAACTGCGCCCACTGCTGCTGCCCGCTACGAACAACACGGGTAGCGCACCCACCCTCAAACCAGCGTCGAGCCAAGTCAGTATCCGTGGCCGCCAACGCCGCCGCCGTCAACATCCCGGCATGCCCAGCCTGCGCCATGAGCTTGCCCGCAGACATCACCGGCGCTGTGTGCCCAGAGGCAACATGCACAGTGACTACAGGCCCATCTGCAGCCACTATGCGGCCATCCCCTTCACCAGAGCGCACCACCACGCTCTGGTCATTGACCGGAAAATCAGTCCCACCCACCTGCAACTTCGCTACCCGTTTATCCAGCTCCTGCACCAACCCCGGCACCAAAGCCCGCACGTGTGTTGCTCCGTGCACAACACCAACACCAGCGAAATCCTGCACCGCCTGCCAATGCGCACCTCGCGCGCGTCTGGTCACCTTACGGATATGTCCTTGGCTGTAGGAATGCACAGCATCGAACCACGCACCCTCCGGCTCAGCACGAGCATCCAAGCACAAGGCAGCACAAGCGCTCGCCGATGCTGCCAGCGCAGCGTGCCAGCCGGGAGCAAGATCCGGATCTTTGGGGAGGTTAATGATGAGTTGGATGGCGCGGATACGTTCGGGGGGTTCTTCATCCGGGACAGGATCAGAGGGAGCGTGAGTGGTTTTTTCACAATAGAGAGGCATAAGAGGAGCCAAAGCGCTGCCGATGGTCATGAGGTCTCCCGTCGATATGGATGGGTGTGACGTGGGGAAGCGTAGGGGCTCTGGCGGGTGTGCCACGCTGTTTATCGATAGGCGGCACATGCTGCTCTCTGGTGAGGGGTTGCGATGAATGATGGTGCAGGTGGGACAGGATGTCCTTTCACCGGGACGCGCAAGACAATCCGGGAAGCGGAGGCAACGCTTCCTGATGCACCGCGAATTGAGCAGATTGATGGGGTCTGGCATGTGCGCTCCCTGCCTGCTGTACGGGAGGTGCTGCGCTCAGGGCGCACCACCGTGCAGGCAGGGTTCAACGCTGAAAGTGTGGGGTTTTCGTGGATGCGCCGCCCGATTCTGTACGTAGACGGTGAAGAACATCGCCAGCAACGGGCCAAGCTAGCTCGGTATTTCGCGCCCAAAACGGTCGATAGCCGGTACCGGGATTTCATGAATGTGCGAGCCGAGGAGATCGTTGCGCGGATTGAGCAGTTGGGGCGAGAAGGTGAAGTGGATTTAGCTGAGCCAGCGATGCGGTTCTCTGTGGAGGTGGCTGCCCAAGTAATTGGTTTGGGTGGGGCAGATATGCGGGGAATGTCGGCGCGGATGGAACGCTTTTTTGCAATTCCGGCATTGGGAGCTCAAGGCGGTGTGGATCCGTTGGTGGCTCCGCCGAGCAAGTTGACGTCGCTGTTGATGTCGCTGCGGGGGTCAATATCGGTGATTGATTTCTTTGTGCGGGATGTACGCCCCGCAGTGCGTCAACGACGAGCTCAGCCACGCAACGATGTGATCAGTCACTGCATCGAGCAGGGATACACCGACGCAGAGATTTTGACCGAGTGCGTGACGTACGCAGCGGCGGGAATGGTGACAACGCGTGAGTTCATCTCAATGGCGACGTGGCACATGCTCAGCGATGCTGCATTACGGGAACGATTTTTAGCGGATGTCTCTGCTGCTGGGGCGAAAAATAGGTACGCGATCCTGGAAGAAATCCTGCGCCTGGAGCCGGTAGTGGGACACCTGTATCGGCGCACGCTTTCAGCGATCACGATTTGTGATGGCGAGGATAAATATGAGATTCCGGAGAATGCGTTGCTGGATTTGTGCATCCGTGCAGCTAACGCTGACCCGGATCATGTCGGAGAGTCCCCGATGGGGGTGTGCCCTGGACGGCCGCTGCCACCGTGCACTGGTGGTGAGGTGATCAGTTTTGGTGATGGGGGACATAAATGCCCTGGGCAGCATGTGGCTTTGCAGGAATCAGATGCGTTTTTGACGCGTTTGCTGCAATTGCCGTTGCAGCTTGTCTCCGAACCGAAGATTGGGTGGGCTGACCTCATTTCGGGCTACGAGGTGCGGAACTTGCGGCTGCGAGTGGGGTAGCCGGCAGGCAGAAGCGGTGGGCCATTGGGGTCTGCTGCTGCGAAGGGGAGCAAATACCAGGTAGGAATGGGGTTGCGGTGTTTTTAAGCGCGTAGACGTCAAGCTGCATCCACAAACTTGATAAGGGTAGCCTGACCTATGTGATGCAGTGGTCAGGGAGCAGGCTTACCGGAGCGGCGCTCCTCGTGGTGGGTGTTCTTTGTGCAGTGGTTTTTTCCATTTTCGTCGGCACGCGACCGACAACAATCGATGAGATTCTCACCGCTCTAGGGCGTCCATGGGACGCCAGCACCGACATCGGTGCCATCGTGTGGAGCCAGCGGCTACCTCGCACACTTCTTGGGCTGGCTGTGGGGGCATCCATGGCTCTGGCTGGAGCGCTCATTCAAGGGCACACCCGTAACCCGCTGGCTGACCCAGGCATCCTGGGCATCAGCCAAGGCGCGGCGTTCGCGGTAGTGCTGGGAGTGTTCGTCTTCGGCGCCACAGGCACCGACGTGCTCGTATGGTTTGCCCTGCTCGGCGCGATCTTCGCTGCCGTGACCGTGTTCGCCATCTCCTCCATCGGCACCGGAGCGGCCTCACCGCTGACGCTCGTGCTCGTTGGTGCCGCCACGACAGCCCTGTTCAACGCCCTCACCACCACGATCATCCTGCGTGACCAGGCAGGATTGAACGAGCTACGCCAGTGGAACACCGGCTCCTTGACCGGCCGAGACCTGTCAGTGCTCGCCGCCGTGGCACCTTTCCTTCTCGTGGGAGCAGCGCTGGCCTTCCTCTCAGCCCCCACACTGAATGTCCTGGGCGCAGGTGATGACATCGCCAGCTCCTTGGGCGTCAACGTGCCGGTAGCGCGACTGCTGGGTCTGACCGGCGTCACCCTTTTGGCAGGAGCTGCCACCGCAGCCGCTGGCCCCATCGTTTTCGTCGGTCTCGTTGTTCCGCACGCCGTACGGCTGCTCGTGGGAACTAATCAGTGCTGGATCATGCCGATGAGCGCCCTGGCTGGAGCACTGCTCATGGTCCTCGCCGACGTATTCGGGCGCATCCTTACTCGACCCTCCGAAATCCCCGGCGGCATCGTCATCGCCTTCATTGGAGTTCCCGTGTTCCTCGCCCTGGTGCGCCGTCGATCGGTCGTGACGACATGAGCACCATCACAGACTCACGCCTTCGCCCTGGTGAACTGATATGGCCGCTACCACGCACCCGGATCCGAGTGCGCACAGTGCTCGTCTGCGCCGCCTTGGGCATTCTTGTCGCTGCCATGTCGATCCTGACGCTAGGGCAGGGCACATACCCACTCACCCCCGGTGAAGTCATCACTGCGCTGACCGGAAATGGCCCCGAAATTCACCACATCATCGTCGTGGAATGGAGGCTGCCCCGAACACTGGTCGCAGTGCTGGTCGGCTGCGCTCTTGGCACCGCAGGATCTATCACCCAGACGCTGGCACGTAATGCGCTGGCCAGCCCTGACCTTTTGGGGATCACCATGGGATCCTCAGTGGCTGTCGTAACGGTGCTGGCTCTCATTCCTGGCCCCATGCTTCTGGCAACAGGGGCGCTCGCAAGCATCGCGGTGCCGCTAGCTGCACTGGTCGGTGGGCTGATCGCAGCTGGGGTGGTATGGCTGCTGACCTTGCCTGGAGGCACCGATACCTCCCGCCTCGTGCTCACCGGAGTAGGGGTCACCACCTTGTGCTCAGCGACAGTTTCCGCTGTTCTGGCCAGCTCCGATGTGCACCAAGCCAGTGAAGCAGTGGCCTGGCTGGCCGGAACCCTCGATGGGCGGCAGTGGCAGCATGCAGCTCCGGCAGCCATCTGCCTTGTCACCGGACTGATCCTGCTGGCCGCTTCCGCGACAGCAATGCAGGTCTTGCCGCTGGGAGATGACACAGCCCGCTCTCTTGGGGTGCCTATCGGACGTAGCCAAGCACTGGCCTGGGTGGCTGCCGTTGTCATGACAGCTGGTGCGGTCGCTGCCGCTGGCCCTATCGGATTCGTTGCGCTGGCTGCCCCCCAAGTCGCTCGCCTTCTCCTGGCCAGTCCCACGCCGCCAGCAGTGGCCGGCGGGCTCTGCGGGGCGGTCATGGTGCCCGGATGTGACCTGATCAGCCAGCAGATTCTCGCCGGAAACGTCCCGGTCGGGGTGGTCACAGCTGCCGCAGGTGCACCGTTCTTCATTGCACTTTTGGTTCACGCTAACAAGAAGGTCATGTCATGACTCTTACCGCCGTTGCTCAGACGGTTACTCCCGCGCTGCGTGCCAGCGGCATCAGCGTTGGTTACCGCGGAAACACTGTGGTCAAAGACTGCGATCTGGAGATCCGCCCCGGAGTCATGACAGCCATTCTTGGACCAAACGGGTGCGGCAAATCCACACTGCTCAAATCCTTGGCTCGACTGATCCCCACCATCAGCGGATCCATCGAACTTAACGGCCAGCCACTGGCATCTCTGTCAGGGCGAGAACTGGCACGACGGTTGGCGATGTTGACCCAAACCCCAACCGCCCCAGAAGGGATCCGAGTAGCCGACCTGGTTGCTCTCGGGCGTCACCCCTACCGATCCTGGCTGCGACAGTGGTCGAGTAGTGATGCCGAGGCAGTACGTGAAGCGATGGCCCTCACCGGAGTCAGCGAGCTAGCAGACCGGCGCCTGGATGCCCTCTCCGGCGGTCAACGGCAGCGCGCATGGATTGCGATGGTGCTCGCCCAACAAACAGATGTGCTGCTCCTGGATGAACCCACCACCAGCCTGGATCTAGCTCGCAGCCTAGATCTGCTGGACCTCGTGGACCGGCTGCATGCCGACCATGGCCGCACCGTCGTCATGGTTCTGCACGACCTCGCACTGGCATGCCGCTACTGCGACGACCTGGTGATGATGCGCGATGGGCGCATCATCACTCGCGGAGAACCCCAGGAAATCGTCACCGAAGAGCTGCTGTTCGAGGTTTTCGGACTCCGTAGTCGAGTGATCGAGGACCCCGTTTCGGGCAGGCCGTTAATTGTTCCCGTGGGCGAACGGCACAGCGAACGGATCGCGTCCATCTGATGGGAAGAAATGAGACAACACCTAACTAAGGTTTACCTTAGTTAGGTACATGTCACTCATTCCCGCCGCTTCCCTGGAGGAGACGCCATGGCCGACAACCCCTTCGACGACGCATCCGGCAGCTTCTACGTCCTCACCAATGCCGAGGGGCAACACTCCCTATGGCCAACCTTCGCTGACGTCCCTGCAGGCTGGACCATAGCCCACGGGGCACCTGAAGGTGCCTCCCGCGAAGCCGCCCTGGAATACATCGAAACCCACTGGGCAGACCTGCGCCCACAGCGCATCGGCTCCTAAAACCGTGGCAGTCCCCTCCAATGAGCGCCTGCCAGTCGTCACCGCTGCACAGGCAACCACCGAACTGGTCCGATCACTTAAAAGCCGTCCACTCCTAGCAATCGGGGCCGCCCTAGCCCTACTGGCTGGCGCCGCGCTGGCCGTAGTGCCAGTGCTCCTGCTTGGCCGGATCGTTGACCTCATCCGCGCAGGCAACGGAGCACAAACCCTGCCTGGACTATTGAGCATCATCATTGCCTGTGCCCTGGGGGCGGGTCTGCTCAACGGCCTGGGGCACACCCTCCTGGGAACCCTGGCCGCTCGCGTTGTCGCTGAACTACGCGAACGCGTCACCCACGCCACACTCAGCCTGCCTGTGGCCACCCTCGAAAACGCAGGACGAGGAGACACACTCTCCCGCGTGGGCCCCGACGTTGCAGTCCTATCCTCGGCCTCGCGCGGCGCTCTGCCCACCGTCTTAGGTGCCTCGCTGATGATCTTCGTGGCACTAGTAGGTATGGCAACCCTTGACGTGCGACTCGCTCTTGCTGGAATGGCTGCCGGGCCGATGTACGTTCTGGCAGTGCGCTGGTACCTGCCACGGGCCGCGCCTCGCTACCGGGAGCTGCGACGCCTAGAAGCCGAATACCTCAACGATGTGGTAGGCACCGTCGAGGCGGTGCACACACTGCGCTCCTACGGACTAGAAAAACAACGCCGCCACCAGCTAACCAACTCCGCTGCCGCAGTGCGCCGTCAAGCTATCGACAGCTTCTCGGTGTTCACACGGTTCGTTGCAAGAGAAAACCGTGCCGAATTCATCGGGCTGGCAGCGCTGATCCTCATGGGATGGCTGCTGCTACGCGCTGATCACGTCACCGTCGGCGATGTTGCTGCCGCGACCTTGCTATTCCACCGCCTATTCACCCCCATTGGTGCGGTCCTAGCCGTTGCCGACGACATACAAAAAGCAGGTGCCGCGCTCGTGCGCCTTGTCGGCGTAATGCGCCTGGCCGGACACGCTGAGCCCGCGCAGCCTGGTCGAGAAAAAGAAACGGCAGTAGAGATACGCGTACACGGACTCCATCACCGATACCCTGCAGCAGAACACCCTGCAGTCGATGGTGTAGACCTGCATATCCCCGCTGGGGCCACCCTGGCCCTCGTCGGAGCCACCGGAGCCGGTAAAACCACCCTGGCCTCGCTGCTTGCGGGCAGTTTGCACCCCACTGAAGGTGAAATCACCCTTAACGGTCGCTCTATCGCCGAATTCGACGAGTCCCAGCTGCGCGCGCTGGTAAGCGTCGCTACCCAAGAGAGCCACGTCTTCGCTGGCACTTTGCGCGATGACCTACGGCTGGCAGACCCAACAGCCGATGACACCACGCTCCACGACGCGCTGAAAACCGTTGGCGCGCAAGAGTGGATGCAGACCTTGCCCGAAGGCCTAGACACCCGCGTCGGTGAAGGTGGACTCATCCCCGACCCTGCGCTGGCCCAGCAACTTGCCCTCGCCCGAATCCTCGTGCGTGCCACACCAGTCGTCGTGCTCGACGAAGCAACCGCTGAAGCCGGATCGGCCGAAGCTGGAGTGCTGGAAGCGGCCTCGCAAGCAGTCACAGCTGGTCGCACTGCCGTGGTGGTGGCGCATCGGCTCGATCAGGTGTGCGCCGCTGATGCCATCGCTGTCATGGCAGACGGTCGGGTTATCGAACACGGCACGCATGAACAGCTCCTCGCTGCAGGTGGACGCTACGCCGAACTGTGGGATGCATGGAGCACCGGACGGGAAGAGGAAATGCGATGAGTTTGGGAGGCGCTGGCATGCCCGAGCGTGCCCGAGCGCGAGAAATCCTGCTCGCCCCCCTGCGCCGTCAAAGGTGGACGCTGCTAGGAGCCGGTGCGCTCCTGTGCCTGTATCAGGTGGCAGAAGCGTCAGTTCCGCTGCTGCTGGGGTGGATCGTTGACCACGTACTTGAACAGCGCAGCGTGTGGGCTCCGGTGTTGTCAGTGGTTGCGCTGGGCGTAGCTATTTTCACCGTCTCGTGGTCCTGGCGCACCGCTTTCCGTTTTTTGCAGGCCGCTACGGCTCGCCGTACTGAAGAACTGCGTGACGAAATCGCTACCCGCGTCATCGCCTCTCGCCCTTCCCGCGGTGAGGTTAACGGGGATGACTTGGTGACAGTGGCAGGTGAGGATGCCGGTCACGCTGCCGACATCATGGAAATTCTTGCGGTGGCCGCCTCTGCCCTGGTGGGGATTCTTTTCTGTGCTGGTGTGCTGGCCTATATCGACCTCGCGCTAGGGGCGATGGTTCTTGGCGGCACGGCTGTGGTGCTTACAGTCCTGCACCTCATCTCAGGACGTATTGCCTCCTGGGGGCAAGAGCATCAACGTCTCCTAGCGGTGGCTACTGCTCGCGTAGGTGACCTGCTGCGGGGGCTGCGCCCATTGGCTGGAATTGGTGGTAGAGGGGCTGCCTATCAGGGGTACCGGCGGTTATCTTCCGATGCACGTGAGCAGGCCGAAGGCCTCGCCAAGCTTGGTGGAGTGAGCGAGATGGTGACCACCTTGACCAGCACTCTTCTTGTTGGTCTCGTGGGAGTGGCTGCAGGTTACCGAGCCCTAGCTGGGGATATTTCGATCGGTGAACTCATCACGGTCGTTGGGTTAACCCAGTTCGTGGCAGATCCAGCTCAACAACTGTGCCGAATGCCGCAGTATGCGGCAGCCGCGCGGGCTTCATCCCGGCGCCTGGCCGCGGTGGGGGAGCCCACACCGATGGTGCACGGACGTGCCTTGCCTGCTGCTGGAGAAGTAGCTGCGATTGCCGCCTGGAATGGCGAGCAGAAGTGGTCTGCCCCCGAAGGGCAACTCACCGTGGTGTATTGCTCCTCTGGGCATGCCACAGAAGTAGTAGAGGCGTTGCGTGCAGGTGTTGATGCGGCACCGATGCAGTGTCATGTGCAGGTGCGTGGCGTGCCAACACAGGAAGCAGATCTAGAGCAGTTGCGTGATCTCGTGCTTGCCGAAGCGAGGCATCCGCAGATTCTGCAGGGAACGGTGGGGCAGGCCCTCATCCCCGCTGGCCGGTTTGCTGGCAAAGAAACTGAGCCCGATCAACCTTCCGAGTTGTGTAGCCGGTTGCGCCTCGATGATGTGACAGCTGGTTCGGCGTTGGAGCGGCAGGTAACTGAGCGGGGGACCAATCTTTCTGGTGGGCAGCGGCAGCGGCTGGCATTGGGGAGGGCATTGGCTGCTGACCCAGACATTTTGGTTTTGGTGGATCCGACCTCTGCTGTTGATGCCGTGACAGCGCGGAACATTTCGCTGCTGCTGGCTGAGAAACGTTCAGGCAGAACCACAGTGGTTCTTTGTGCTGGGCCGGAGTGGGTGACGGTGGCGGATCGAGTTGAGCACATGTCCATGTAAGGTAAGGCTTACCTTATAGAATGGAGGAGTCATCGTGTTTACCCCTGACCCAAGCGAATCCCACACACCTACGCAAAACGGCCACGCCCCCCACCAAGAATCCAACCGCTCCACCGCGGTATATGACGTCATCGGCATCGGTTTTGGACCAGGCAACCTCGGGCTAGCCATCGCCCTGAACGAAGGAACAGGCATCAAAGCCATGTTCCTCGAAAAACAAAACGAATTTCGTTGGCACGACGGCATGCTGCTGCCCGGAACCACCATGCAGATCTCCTTCCTCAAAGATCTCGTGACAATGCGTAACCCCGAAAGCCGCTACACCTTCATCAACTACCTGAAAGAACACGACCGACTCCCAGACTTCATCAACCGACAAACATTCACCCCCGAACGCGTCGAATTCTCCGACTACCTACGCTGGGTAGCCACCAACCTCGACGCCGACGTCCGCTACGGTCGAACAGTCACCGCACTCGACCACGCCATCGACGACGCCCCCAACGGAGCCCGCTTCACCATCACCGCAGAAGGCCCAGATGGGCCCGAAATCCACTACGCCCGCACCGTCGTCGTAGCCAGCGGCCTAGAAGAACGACTTCCCGAATGGGCACTAGGAGCAGAACTAGCCGAATCCGGAAGGGTGTTCCACAACCACCGCCTACTAGACCACCTCGCCGCACTACCAGAAGGCCTGCCACGCAACGCACTCGTCGTCGGCGCAGGCCAATCCGCCGCTGAAGTCATCGCATACCTGCACGACGCCGGAGCCAACGTCGAGGCAGCATTCCACGGATACGGATTCGCACCAGCCGACGACAGCCCCTTCGCCAACCGCGTCTTCGACCCCGCAGCAGTCGACGACTTCCACCGCGCCTCCGAAGACGTACGCCGCGACCTAGTACAACGACACCGATACACCAACTACGCCTGCGTCGACGAAAGCCTCATCGTCGACCTGTACAACCGTGAATACCGCGAACAAGTCACCGGCGAACACCGACTGAACTTCCACCGCGTCACCCGCGTCATGCACGCACGCCTGGCCGAAGATGGCCGCGTCGAAGTCATCCTCCGCAACCGCATCGACGGCACTGAACACACCACACACGTCGACGCCGTCGTCTGCGCCACCGGGTTCCGCTCCCGCGGCCTCAGCGGCCTAGCCCCCAGCCTCATCGGCACCGAAACCCCCCAGGTCTCCCGCGACCACCACGTCATCGTCAACGGACGCGAAGTACCCGGACTGTTCATCCAAGGCGCCACCGAAAGCAGCCACGGCCTCTCCGCCACCCTGCTATCCACCATCGCAGTACGCGCCGGAGAACTCTGCCAAGCACTACGCGCCGACCTACAAGAAGAAAACCCCAACCACGTACACACCGAACAGTCAGTGCTCGCCGCGCGCTGACCTCAATGTCGGCGCCACCGCCCGACGCCCACTTCTGCGAGCCGGCCTCGTCGTCGGCCCCTTACCCGTCTTGCCACCCGCTGTGAGGACCCGTCGATGACTCAAGAACTCACCCACCTCATCCACCTGCCCACTCAGGAAGTCCACGCAATGGCCAACCGATTGGGCAAGGATCCCGATGGCACCTGCGCTACCTCAATCTGCCTACCCCTCCTGGCAGTGGCAGCAGCGTGGTGGGTGCAACACGGAAACACCCCCGCCACAGAAGGAACCGATGTGAGGTCCACCCCCCTCACCGTCACCCTGAATGACGCGCTGGGCCAACACCACATACAGGTCACGGCCCACGATCGACTCCCTCACCTGGCGGCAGCCATGGCAGTACAAGCAGAGTGGGCGCCGGGACGAGTGAGCGCCACCCTTGAAACAACCACCGTGACAGTAGAGCCAGCACAAACCGGCTCCGCTCAAGCCACCGTGTGCGTACACGTACCCCCAGGCGTCGACGAACACGACCTGCACACACTGCTCACCGACCTCATCGCCCGCCCAGAGCGCACACTGCTGTCCCTACGTGCCCAAAGCGACACCCAACGCGTGGCACTCGAGGCCATGTGGAACGACACCGACCAACCCCGACACCGACCAGACATCACCGAACTCATCCGCTCCTGGGCCGAACAAACCCCCGAAGCCGAAGCCGTCGTCAGCGACGAACACCGCCTCACCTACCGTCAACTCGTGACAGCTGCAGACGCGGTAGCCGCACAACTACGCCACCACGGCGTAGGCGCCGAAACCGTCGTCGGTATCTCACTTCCACGCAGCGCCGAAATGGTCGTCGCGATCCTCGGTGTCCTCTTCGCCGGCGGCGCCTTCGTGCCCGTAGACCCAGCATGGCCAGCACCACGACGAGCCTCAGTCATCACCGACGCAGCCGTCTCACTACTGCTCGTGGCAGACCCCACCACCAGCGAAGAAACATCAACAATCACCCTCGATCTCAACAACCCCCTACCCCAAGCCAAACCAGAGCCACTACCAGAAGAAATCAACGGCTCCAGCCTGGCCTATATCGTCTTCACCTCCGGCTCCACCGGCCGCCCCAAAGGCGCCATGATCCGCCGCGCCGCCATCGTCGAACGACTCCTGTGGCAACGCGATGAAATCCTCGGCTTCCGCACCGATGACGCCTCCCTCTTCAAAGCACCACTGGCCTTCGACATCTCCATCAACGAAATCCTGCTACCACTGATCTCCGGAGCACGCGTAGTCGTAGCAGCCCCAGACGGAGAACGCGACCCCTCCTACCTGCTCAACCTCATCGGCACCGAACGAGTAACCTTCGCCTACCTGGTCTCATCGATGCTCGAAATGCTCCTCACCCTCGATGCCGAAGACACCAACACCACCGACCAAACCCCCACCGGATCCCTACGCCACCTACGCCACGTCTGGTGCGGCGGCGAACTGCTCACCCAAGCGCTCTACCGCCGATTCCGCCGCGCCCTAGACATCCCGCTCTACCACGGCTACGGACCCGCCGAAGCAACCATCGGTGTCTCCCACGTGGTTTACCGCGCAGAAGGCGACCGCATGGGACACTCCATCGGAAGCGCCAACCCCAACACCCGGCTATACGTACTGGGCCCCGACCTACGCCCAGCCCCCATCGGTGAACCCGGCGAACTCTACGCCGCTGGAATGCTAGTCGGCCGAGGCTACGTCGGCGCCCCCGCACTGACCGCCTCACGATTCGTCGCCGACCCCTTCGCCGCTGACGGATCCCGCATGTACCGCACCGGCGACCTCGTACGACGCCTCGACGACGGCTCACTCGAATTCGTCGGCCGCGCAGACAACCAAGTCAAAATCCGCGGCATGCGCCTAGAACTCGAAGACGTCGAAGCAGGCCTGGCAGAACACCCCGAAGTGCGCTCCGTCTGCGTCATCGCCCGATCCGGACGACTCATCGGATACGCAGTAACCACAGCCGACTCCAGCCTCACCGGAGAACAACTACGAGACTGGGCCCGCTCCCAACTGCCCGAATACATGGTCCCCGCAGCCGTCGTGATCCTCCCCACCATGCCAATCACAGTCAACGGCAAAGTCGACCGATCCGCCCTCCCCGAACCCCAATGGGAAAACGACACCACCACAACCGAAGACATAACCGACCCACGCCTGGCCCAGGTATGCACAGCTATGGCCGACGTTCTTGACCTACAACGCGTCAGCCCCGACTGCGACTTCTTCGACATCGGCGGCGACAGCCTCATCGCCGTCCGCCTAGCCGGAGCACTACGCTCAGCAGGCCTACCCATAGGCGTCGCACACATCTTCAAAGCACGCACCCCCCGCGCCCTAGCCAACACCGTCCAAAACCTCCCAACCCCCATCGACGTAGAAGACAAACCCCACGGCACCCTGCATGACCTGCCCGTACTGCGATGGTTCGCAGAAGTAACCCAAGCCATCGACGGATTCGTACAAGCCGTGCCCCTACGCGCCCCCCACGACCTCAACCTGCAGGCCGCCCAAGCCATCCTCAACGCAGTCATCCACCAACACCCAGCACTGCGCGCCCGCGTCAGCCACCACAACGGCCTCCACCTAGACATCCCCACCCCAGAAAACGCCACCCCCGTCTACGTAGACGAACGAGGACCAGGCGGCGACAAAAACACAGACACCGACGAACTCATCGCCGACCTAGACCCAGCAGCCGGAGTGCTCGTACGCGCCCGCCTACGCCCCGGCGTACTTCTGGTAGTGATCCACCACCTTGTGATGGACGGCATCTCCTGGCAAATCCTCACCGACGACCTCACCGCAGCGATGCAGGCATGGCGCGCCGGAGAACTCAACCCCGACGGCACCCCAACACCAGGAAAAACACACCCCGTACAGCCAGAGGGATCATCCCTACGCAGATGGACCCAATGCCTCGCCGACGCCGTCGCCTCCGGACACTTCGACACCGACGCCCACTACTACCGCCGGGTACTGGCAACCCCAGACGCACCACTGACCAACGCCACCGGCCCCACCCCCACCGTCGCAAACGAACGCACCCTCACCCGCCACATCGACGCCACCACCACCGAAGCCATCACCCTGGCAGTACCAACCGCCTTCGGAACCGGCGTCAACACCGTACTCCTCACCGCGTTCGCACTCGCACTCGCAACATGGCGAGAAGAAAACGGAACCCACCAAACCGCAGCACTCATAGACCTCGAAGGACACGGCCGCGAATCACGCTTCGTCCCCACCCCTGGCGGCGAAGCCGACCTCAGCCACACCCTGGGCTGGTTCACCAGCATGTTCCCCGTACTCCTGGACCCTGGAACCACCCTGCACGCCGATGAAGACACCCTCGTACGAGCCCTAAAAACAGTCAAAGACCAGCTCGCCGAAGTACCCAACGGCGGAATCGGATTCGGCGCGCTACGCCGACTCGACCAACGCCCAGGCGCCGCAGCCGGCCTCGACCACGAACCACAAATCCTGTTCAACTACCTAGGCCGCGTGGGATCCACCAACGACGCAGAGTTCGAACCCCTACCAGGCACCGACCTGCTAGGCGAGCGCCGCGACCCAGAACAACCACTGCCACGCACCCTAGAACTCAACGCCGTCACCACCGTAGAACCCGACGGCGGCGTACTCCGCGCTACCTTCTCCTGGGGAGCCAACGTCCTCGAAGACACCAGCATCACCCGACTGGCGCAACTATGGACCGAAGCACTCACCGCACTAGCAGGCCTAGCCCACCGAGGATCACGCTCGCCCGGAGACTTCGCCTCCGCCCCCGGCCTACCCGCACCCATCAGCTTCGAAGACCTAGACCGCCTCGACAGCCCCACCCTGGTCGACATCCTGCCACTGACCCCAGTGCAAAACGGCATGTACTTCCACTCCGTCTTCGAAGGCGAACAGTCCGACGCCTACGTTGAACAACAACTAGTCCACCTCCACGGCCCCATCGACGCCCACCGCCTCGAAACCGCCCTACGCGCGCTGCTACGCCACCACCCAGCCCTATCCGCAGCCGTATTCACCACCACCTCCGGAGAAGCAGTGTCTGTGATCGACACTGCCGCCGCCGACCGGCTCCATCTCGCCGAACTCGACCTGACCGCAGTAGAACCACACGAAGCCCAACAACGGCTACGCCAACGGGCACACACCGACCGCACCACCGGATTCGACCCAACACACGCACCGCTGATGCGCTGCACCCTCGTCACCCTCGAACCAGAACACTGCGTGCTCATCCAAACCGTCCACCACCTCGTGGCTGACGGATGGTCAGTGCCCCTCATGCTGCGCACCCTCATCGAGTGCTACACCAACCCCGACCTACCAGAACCCGCATACCGGCCAGAACGCGGCATCCCAGGCTTTGTGCGGTGGCTAGACACCCGCGACCGCCACGCCGACCAACAACTCTGGCAAACAGCACTCCAAGGAGCCACCCCCGTGGTAGTCGCTCCAGGCGCAGCAACCCCCACACACATCGAAGAAATCCCTGTCATCGCCGACAACATCGACGCTGCGCTCGAACACTGCCGCAACCACGGATGGTCAATACCCGTCCTGGCCCACGCAGCATGGGGCTTAGTACTGCGCGACCTCGCCGGCCTGGACTGCCGCAGCGACGTCATCTTCGGATCCACCGTCTCCGGACGCGACGCCCCTGTAGAAGACCTCGAAAACGCGGTCGGCATGGTGATCAACACCGTCCCATCCCTAGCCCCAGGGGCAGCCCCCACCGACCCAGCACACACGCTGCTCACCGGTGTAAGCACACACCTAGATCACGTACGCGCCCACATGCACGTGCCACTAGCAGACACCGTCCCCCAGGGCAGCACCGTCGGTGACCTCTTCGACACCCTCGTGGTGATGGACCTACCCACCGACCCAGCACAACTACACGTGCCCGGAGCAGAAGTGGAAATCCGCGCAGTCATCAACGACGGCGCACCCCATTACCCATTGACGCTAGTGGTTTCCCCCACCGAAAAACCCCTGTTGCGACTTCTCTACGACCCCGCATCCATCAACCACTCCCGCGCACAACGCATCACCCGGATGCTCGCCGCCGCCGTCGAGGGACTGTGCTCATCGAATTCGGTTGCACACGTAACCGCACATATCGCCGCAGCCGGCGCCCAGAGCACCAACGAACCGGAAACACTGACCCAGCTGTGGCAAACAAGCGTGAAAGCACACCCACAACGCCCAGCCCTCGTCGCCGTCACCGCTGATAAAGGCACACCAGAGCGCATCGAATACACACAGATGCACGCCCGCGCTCGCAGCGTCGCCGCCACACTCAGCCAAGCCCTACCCCACAGCGATCAGCCCGCCAGGGTAGCTCTCCTACTTGACCGTTCCCCAGAGCAAGTAGTCGGCATCCTGGCAGTGGTCCTTGCTGGCGGCACCTACGTACCACTGGACCCGCTGTCACCTGACCATCGGATCGACCTCATTCTGGATAACTGCCAGCCCGAAGTGCTGCTCGTCGGGCCTCAGTACGCTGAGCGTGCCCACACAATCGCCCCCGAAGGCACCACCGTCATGGTGATGCCCGATCCCCAGCAGCAGGACAACACAACAGAGCAGCAGGACAACACAACAGAACTACAGTTCTCGCCCCGCAACCCATCTCCCCACGATCCCGCCTACATCCTGTACACCTCCGGCTCCACCGGCCGCCCCAAAGGAGTGGTAGTCACCCACGCCAACGTGCTGGCGCTACTGCACACAGCCGACAACCACATCCAGATGAGTAACCAGGACGTATGGTGCCTGTTCCACTCGTTCGCCTTCGACTTCTCCGTCTGGGAGCTATGGGCACCATTGCGGTACGGGGCCTGCGTCGTTCTCCTCGACTACGCCCTGACACGCTCACCCCACGACTTCGCTGGCGTACTCGCTGAACAAAAAGTGACGGTTCTTAACCAGACCCCCTCAGCATTCGTCGCCCTGGACTCGACTGGAGCGACCCTGCCAGCCCTACGCCACCTCATCTTCGGTGGAGAAGCACTCGAAATAGCTCGCGTCGCTGAATTCGCTCATCGACACCCCAACTGCCACATCATCAACATGTACGGCATCACTGAAACCACAGTGCATGTCACGGCGCTCAAACTCACCACCACGCTGCTGCAAACAGCCCAGCAAAACCGCACCACCGCAAGCCCAGTAGGACGCCCACTGGATGGGCTGCGTGGCTATGTCCTCGACGGCCAGCTGCAACCAGTGCGCCCCGGCGGCACCGGAATCCTCTACGTAGCCGGTCCACAAGTCACCCGTGGCTACTTCGGACAACCAGGGCTCAGCGCCGCACGGTTCGTGGCCGACCCCTTCGCCGCTGACGGCACCCGCATGTACTGCTCCGGTGACGTTATGCGGGTACGGGCCGACGGTGGGCTGGAGTACATCGGCCGCGCCGACCGCCAGATACAGGTGCGAGGATTCCGTATTGAACCCGGTGAAGTCGAAACAGTCCTGCTCACCGCACCCGAAGTGGCCGACGCCGCAGTACTGGCCCTCGACCGCCCTGAAGGACGCCAACTAGCCGCCGTTGTCGTGCCCCGCGAAGGCACCGACCTGGCCGAGGCAGCTTCAACAGCTCGACGCACCGCACGGCGCAACCTACCGGCCTATCTTGTTCCTTCCCTACTCATCGCAGCACAACAGCTGCCGCTAACCATCAACGGCAAACGCGATGAAACAGCACTGCGCGCAATGCTCGAGGCATCCAACGAACACGAGATGCACCCAGAACCAGATGCCGCACCCGCTGCTGAGCAACAGGGTGAAACAGCGGTAACAGCGATCGCGGCAGCGCTAGCTGCAGTGCTCGACCTAGACCCCCAAGCAGTAGGGCCGAACGAGGACTACTTCCAGCTCGGTGGAGATTCCATCCTGGCGCTCAAACTGTGCCACCGACTGCGTCGCGAAGGCATCGCAGTCAGCCCGCGCGAGGTTTTCACCGGCCGTACCCCTGCCGGAATCGCTCGCCTATGCCTACAGCCCGCCCCCGCGACATCAGTAACTCGCGCGAAAACAACGCACGGGGCATTGGTGCCGTTGCCCATGCTGTACCGCCAGCAAACACTGGGTATGCCCAGCGACTTCGCGCAGGCCAGAACGATTGAACTCGATGAAACCGTCAATACGGAACAGCTGAGTAAGGCGTTGGGCCACGTGGTCACAGCACACCCGCTGCTCGGGGCCAGGCTCAGCGGCCTCTCGCACCAACTGCCGCTAAGCATCGAAATCCCAGCCACCCCGCCAACGATCCCCGTGCTACAGGTAGACACTGCTGAACACGCACTGCCCGCACTGCTTGAAACCCTCGACCCCGAAAACGGAACGCTCCTTGCCGCCGCAGTAGTAAAGGAAGGACGCGTTGCAGTAATGGCCGTGCATCACGCAGTTGTGGACAGCATGTCCTGGCTGGTGATCGAGAACGACCTACGCTGCGCTCTCGAAAACAAGCCCATTGCCCCCGAAACTGTCTCGGCCGGTGAACACGCAACGGAACTGCTGCGCCGCACCCACACCGACGAAATCACCCAGTGGCTACCGCACTGGCAACGCATGCACCACATACCGCAGCTAGTGGTAGCTGACAGCTGGCCAGGTGAGCAGGTGCGGCTACTAGCCACCCGACTAGAGGCAGACGCAGCAAAAGCTCTGCTCACAGCAACCTCCGGCACTCAGGTCGCAGCTCGGCTCACCGCGACTGTCGTCGCAGCACTGTCCCGCTGTATCGGCGAGCGGCCCGAGATACTGGTAGACCTGGAAACGCACGGGCGTAACAACGGAGACAGTCTCAACATCGACCTAGAACGCACCGTTGGATGGTTCACCTGCCTAGCGCCGGTGCGCGTACCTGGATCGAGCGACCCACAGCGAGTGATCCACGCCGTAGAAGGCGGGAGCGATGCCGCCCCCGCAACCAGCTATGCAGCGCTGCGTTACCTACATCCACACGGCGCACGCATGCTCAGCAACGGTGGAGCACAGGTACTGGTCAACTATCTCGGCCGCGCCGAAAGCGAGGCAGTGCTCTGCGTACCTGCCCCAGCCACCCCGCCGCGAACCCCGCACCTGCTTGAGGTAGACATATGGGCGATGAGCAGCCAAGAGCTGCGAGCCGAGTTCCGTGTGGCCGAACCAGCCTGGAACGAGCTAGGAGTCGATCCGGCCGACCTCATCCCAGCATGGCAAAAGGCCGTCGCTGACCTGGCCGAATCGCTTGCCGAACAAGGCGAACAAGCAGCACTGACTCCGCTGCAACGAGGACTGTTGTTCCAGGCTCAGGTCGCCCCCGGAGGTACGTACACGGCGCAAACCACGCTGGCCTTCGATCGGCGTCTTGATCCGCAGACCGTGGCCGAAAGCTTCGCTGACACAGTCACAATTCACCCAGCCATCGGTGCCCGCTTCCTCGTGGACGAGGACGGCACACCGACGCAGTGGCTGCCCGAGGCTACCCAGCGCATCTGTCCAGAGGTGACAGTGCACGAAGTCAACAGTGTTGACCAGATCGATGCACTGCTTGACGCGCAGCGACGACTGCCATTTGACCTGGGCGAATGGCCCTTGGCTAGGTTCCTGCTTATCCGTACCCCGCACGAAGGTGACCTGCTGGTGTTCACCTACCACCTCGTCCTGATGGACGGTTGGTCCAGGGCGCTGCTACTAAACAGTTTCCTTCAGCGACTCCGCCTACGTGAGAACACGCCGGAACAGGACATTTGTTTACCAGAGCCATCGCGTCCAAGCTTCGCTGAGGTTGCTCGCAAAGCCACATCGCACGATGAGGCAGCCGCGCTGGCCCACTGGCGAAGCCGTTTGGAAGGGCTGAACGGGCCAACGCTTGTCGGCGATGGGCGGCTGGCCACGACACCGACGCTGCCCGAATCGGTAGTGATCGACCTGGATGAGCAGAGCACTAACGCGCTGAACGCAGCGGCATCCCGCGCCGGGGTAACCCTGACCGCTTTGATCGTGGCTGCGACCACGCTCTCGTTGCGGGTTCTCACTGGTGAAGACGACGTTGTCGTAGGCCTGTCGGTCTCTGGCCGTAATCTCGTGGAAGACCCCGGGGTGGATTCGGTCGTGGGTGTGTTGCTCAACACCGTTCCGGCGCGGGTGCAGCTGCAAGCCCAGCAGACGGTGATGGAGCTGCTAACCCGAATTCAGGCTGAGCGGCTGGAGTCGATGCCTTTCGATGGGGTCGATCTTGGCCAGGTTCAGCGAGACCTAGGCATGGAGGTGCTGTTCGACTCGCTCGTGGTGGTGCAGAACTTCCTGGACCCCAAGGCGGCGCAGGAAACACGACGTACACACGGGATCACGGCGGAGTCCTCCGTGGATGCCACTCACTTCCCGCTGACCTGGGTGTATACGCCGGGGGAGAGGTTGAGGCTCACGCTTGAGCACCGGCCTGAACTGCTTCCCAAGGGTGCAGCCCAGACCGCGGCGCACCTGGCGGTGTCGGCGCTGCAGTCATTGACTGACAGTGTTTTGTCAGCTGAGAGTGGCCGCCGTTGTGTGGCGTCTTTGCCTGGATGGCAGGCTGGTCCAGATCACGGTGACGTGGTGGCGGCCCAGAACGCTCGGGTGGACTTCACGGTGGTTGATGCCCTTGATGCAGCAGCTGAACGTAACCCCGATGCAGTGGCTCTGGTCGATGAGCAACACCGGTGGACGTTTGCGCAGTTCCAAGGGCGTTGTCTTGCCGTGGCGCAGGAGCTGCAGCGGCGGGGGGTTGGTCCTGGTGCCACAGTGGCGCTGGGGTTGCCCCGGTCAGCGCACGTAGTGGCGGCGTTGATGGGTGTGCTGCGCACGGGTGCTAGGTACGTTCCTGTGGATCTGTCCCATCCGGATGGTCGCTTGGCGGCGGTGCTTGGTGATGTGAATCCTGAGGTGGTGCTGGTCACGGGAGAGTCACGCTCTCGGATGGCCAGAATCGTTCCGGATGTGCCGCTGATAGAGGTTGATGCTCTTGCATCGGTGCAGATGACTGCTGAGTTGGTGTCACGCGCCAGTGTCGCAGGTGATGCTTATGTCATCTACACGTCTGGTTCGACGGGGCGTCCTAAGGGTGTGGTTGTGCCACACGACGGTCTTGCTTCGATGTTGGTCAACCACCGGCGAAAGATTTTCGCTCCGGCTGTTCATGCTGCAGGTGACCGTCGGTTCCGGGTTGCGCACGCGTTGTCGTTTGCTTTCGACATGTCGTGGGAGGAGCTGCTGTGGTTGGCCGATGGGCACGAGGTGCATTTGTGTGATGAGGATCTGCGTCGTGATCCGCAGCGTCTGGTTGAGTACACCCGCCAGAACGGTATTGATGTCATCAATGTGACTCCGGGGCAGGCAGAGCAGCTGATTGCTGAAGGGTTGTTGGACGAGGGGATGCATGCTCCTTCGCTCGTCTTGCTCGGTGGTGAGGCTGTGTCTGTGCGGTTGTGGCGTCGTTTGGGCCAGACATCTGGTGTGCGTGGCTACAACTTGTATGGCCCGACGGAGTACACGATCAACGCGTTGGGGGTGGGTGATGATGAATGTGCTGACCCGGTGATTGGTGCGCCGGTGGATCATACGGTGGCGTTGGTGCTTGACCGTTGGTTGCGTCCTGTTCCTGATGGTGTTCCTGGTGAGCTGTATTTGACGGGAATTGGGTTGGCTCGTGGTTATCACGGCATGCCGGGACGTACAGCTGAGTCGTTTGTGGCATGCCCCTGGGGCGAGCCAGGATCGCGTATGTATCGCACCGGTGACCGGGTCCGGCGTCGTGTTGAAGATGGGCTCATGGAGTACTTGGGGCGTACGGACAACCAGGTGAAGATTCGAGGTCATCGAGTGGATCCGGGTGAGGTCTCTGCGGCTGTGCTCACTTTGGCTGAACAGGATCGCGGTGCGCAGGCGCCTTCTGATGTGGCTGAGGTGTATGGCTGTGTCACGACAGTGGTCAATGGTGCGTTGGTGTGTCATCTAGCTGCTCGGGTGGCTGATTCGCAGGGTGTGGCGCGTGCGGTGCGTGATGGGTTGCGGTCGGTGTTGCCAGAGGCGTTGGTGCCGGACCGTTATGCGGTTGTGTCGGAGTTCCCTCTGACTGCTAATGGCAAGGTGGATACGGCGCAGCTGGGTTCGGGTAGTCCGGTGGGTAGCACGGGGCGTCCTGCTCGCGGTGAGCAGGAGTGTCTGGTGGCTGAGCTCGTGGCTGAGGTGCTCGACCTGGATGAGGATGAGGTGCCAGCGGATGTTGATTTCTTCTCGCTGGGTGGGCATTCGATGGCGGCAGTGCGTCTTGTGGCGTTGCTGCGTGCTGAGGGTGCTTCTGAGTTGGCGGTGCGTGATGTGTATGCGCTGCGTACCGTGGAGAGGATGGCCCAGAAGCTGGTGATGTAAAGACGCCCAGGGTGGGTCTGGTGACCCTCTGGGGGTTATGTCCAGAGGGTCACCAGTTCCTCAAAGAGGGTGGTGCGCCAGCAGGCGTGGTCGTGTCCGCCGGGGACGGTTCGGGTGAGCACGTCGATGTTGGCTTCGGTGAGTGCTTTGGTGACTGCGTTGACGTGTGGATGCATTGCTTTTTCGTCTTCGCCGACAGTGAAGCGAATACGCATGTTGTGTAGGTCGGGTAGGTGGCGTGCGGTGTCTCCTCCAGGTGGTGCGTTCAGGGGGTCGGTGGGGTTGGTGTCGGTCCACCAGAATGCGGGGGATTGGCCTAGGAGTGCGTCGAATTGGGTCGTTGTTGCTGCGGCTCGGGTTGCGGCTAGGGCGCCGAGGCTTTGTCCAGCTATGACGGTGTGTGTTCGTTGGGAGCCGTGTTGGGATAGCCAGGTGTCGCACATGGTCAGGATTGGTCCGGGTAGTGCGCTGGTCAGGGTGGGGCTTGTGAGGAAGTCGGTGCGTGCTTGCGGGTCTGCTGGGGAGGGGATTAGGACGAGGACGTGGGGTGGCAGGAGTCCGTCGGTTACGGCTGTGGTGAGGGCGCTAGGGGCGTCGTGTAGGTGGAGCCAGTGGTCGCCGTCTAGGAGGAAGAGGACGGGTGTTGTTTTGGTGAGTTGGCCTGAGGTGAATATGCGTAGTGTGCAGCGTCGTCCTAGTACGTTGCGGTCTAGGCGTAGTCGATCTGCGGGGTGGGGGCAGATGTGTAGGGGGCTGCGTGGTGGCCATCGGTCTAGGCCGGCGGTGCCGTCGCGGGGAGCTGTGGGGTGGGTGAGAAGTGACCCGAGTTCGCCGGTGGCGTCGTGGTTGAGCGGGTCGGCGCTGGGTGGGCCGTCGTTGTTGCTGAGTCGGTAGGTTACGCAGGCTTGGGGTGGGATTGGTATTTGGGCGATTCCGAAGCCTGGGGGGATTTCGTGTCCTGCTGTGGCTAGCTCTTGGGTGAGGGTGGGGTCGGGGTTGGTGATGGGGGTTGATTGTTTGTGTTCCCACAGGATGTGGGTGCCGTGGGGGGCAGTGACGATGCCTAGGGCTGAGCCGTCGGGTAGGAGTCGGTAGAGGGGCCATCCGGGGGAGCGGTGGGGGACGTCGTGTAGGCCGGGTTGGGGGGTGGGGTCGTGGTGTTTTTCTTGTGGTGATGAAACTGCTTTGACAGTCATATTAGGTGAGCCTAACCTCAATCTATGCGCGTCGTTACCTTCGGATACCAGACCTGGGGCCACCGGACTTTGCAGGCTGTTCTCGCAGGCGGACATGAGGTGCCATTGGCCGTCACCCACCCGCCGAGCAACAACCCTTACGAACAGATGTGGAGCGACTCGGTAGCCGACCTGGCCACCGCTCACGGCATCCCTGTTTACGAAGCGCGCCGCCCCGATGAAGCCCTCATCAATGCCGTGCGTGAAGCAAAACCAGACGTCATCGTCGCTAACAACTGGCGCACCTGGCTACCTCCGGAGATCTACGACGCCCCACCGCACGGCACCCTCAACGTGCATGACTCCTTACTTCCTGAATACGCCGGCTTCTCACCAGTGATGTGGGCTCTGCTGAACCGTGAAACCCATGTGGGAGTCACCGTGCACCGCATGGATGAAACCCTGGACGCTGGCCCCATCGTCGCGCAGCAGGCAGTACCCGTTGGCCCTAACGACACCACCACTGATCTTTTCCACGCGACCGTCGCTTTGATTGAGCCGCTGGTCACCCGTGCGCTAGCAGACCTGGCCGCAGGCACACTCACCGCTACTGCGCAAGACCCAGCCCGCGCCACCTATTTCCATAAGCGCTCCGAGCGGGAGGCATACCTTGACTTCCGAGCCTGCGCCGCCGACCTGGAGTTGCAGGTCCGTGCTCACAGCGACCCTTACCCGAACGCGTACTTCAACTACCGCGGGCAGCGGTTGCGTGTGCTGCGAGCCCACGTCTCACGTAGCCGATTCGGCGGTACTCCGGGCCGTGTCACGGTCCCGTATGAGGGGGGAGTAGCCGTAGTTTGTGGTTCTGCGCAACGCAACGCGCCAGCTCCTGCACTCATCCTAGAAACGCTCCGTCTTGATGACGGTCGCGAAGTAGCCGCAACCGAAATTCTCGGTGACGGTGGCTACATCGATTTGCCCTAACCCACACAGCCACGGGGAAACCCAAAGCACCAACTATCCGGGGGATCACTACACCATGCCCACAAAACTGTCCTCGTTACGCCGGAGGGCTTTCCTTCTCGCAGCCGCACTGTGCTTGACCGGCGGAGTGGTCGGATGCTCCACATCTGACTCCTCGACTTCGGCGAGCTCCAAGCCAGCGCCTGCGGCCACGGAGGCTGGCGCGTTCCCAGCCACGATTGCCCACAAATTCGGCCAAACGGTGGTCAAAGAAGCGCCTACTCGGGTGGTATCCCTGGGGTATAACGACCAGGACGCTCTCCTGGCTCTCGGTGTCACCCCGGTGATGGTGCGCAACTGGGACGGGATGACCCCTTCCGGTGAGGCTGCAGGAGCATGGGCCAAAGACCGCATCAAGGGTGAAAAACCCCAGGTGTACACGAAAGAAACCGTTGACCCGGAGGCAGTGGCAGCAGCCAAGCCTGACCTGATCGTCGCTACCTACTCCGACGTCGACAAACCCACCTACGAGGCACTTTCCAAGATCGCCCCAGTGATCGTGCAAAAGGGTGACTACGAGGACTACCAGCAGCCCTGGGATGTCACGACTGAAGAGATTGGCGCTGCCGTAGGACGCCCCGCCGAGGCCAAGAAATTGGTCGACGGCATCAAGGGGCGCATCAGTGGGCTAGCTGCCCGTCACCCTGAGTGGAAGGGCAAGAGTGCCACTGTTGCTACCTATGACGGCAAAGCGCTATCTGCTTTCGCTGCCAACGACATGCGCACACGGTTCTTCACCTCGCTTGGCTTTGAAGCGAACAAAGAAGTTAACGACGCAGCAAAGGGCAAGTTCTACACAGAGCTCTCTTTGGAAGAAGCCCGCAAGCTCGATTCCGATGTGCTGGTCTGGGATCAGATTTCTTACGCCCCGAAGGGACGTTCCACGATCGAATCTGAGCAGTCATTGTCTTCACTGCCAGCCATGAAGGACAAGCATGCGCTGTTCCTTGAAGACCAGCTTGAGAAAGCCTTCGGATGGCAAACAGTGCTCAGCTTGGGGTACGTGCTTGACCACATCGAGAAGCCCCTTGATGAGGCTGTCAAAGGCTGATTCTGCGCGGTAAACATAAGGGATGCCCCGGAGAAGATTTTTTTCTTCTCCGGGGCATCCCTTATTTCTCTATCGCTCGCTGGTCTGCTGCCTCTATCAGCCAGCAAAGGACATTGGTGGCAGCGGCATGTAGTGAGGGGGCTCTGCTTGCATCAGATGCGAGCAGAGCCCCCTCAGCGTGGGGTTAGTTGCGTAGTTCCTCTGGCGGAACGTCAGCGACGATCTGAGCGATGACTTGGGTGTCTCCCATGGTGAGGTGGGCGTCGGTGTGTTTGATGTTGCGCTGGTAGAGCCAGTTCAAAACCGACAGCAACACTCCGATGAGGAGCAACACCGCAGCGATGGAGTAGACCACCGGTTTCTGGGCCCAAGGGCCAAGAAGAAAAATGGTGGAAGCTGCGCCCAGGTAGGGAACCCACCGGGGAGCGCGGAAGTGGTTACGGTTCTCGGCTGCGGTGTCACGGCGCAGCACGATGCAGGCAATGTTCACAACAGTGAACACACCCAAAAGGAGCAGCGCTGTGGTGCTTCCCAAGGCCGAAGTGGTGTCCGCCCCCAGGCCCAGCCCAACGAGGGCGAGTAGGCCCACTCCCAGCGCGGTGGTGAAGATGATGGAGGCATATGGGGTGCGGCGTCCGCGGTGGATCTTCCCCAGAGGGCGCGGGAGAACGCCCTGTTTAGCCATGCCGTAGACGAGCCGTGAAGCCATCATCATGTTCAGCAGCGCTGTGTTCGCGACAGCGAAAATGGTGATGAATGGGTAGAGAGTGTGAATCGGGATGCCAGGCGCACCGCGGGCAATCACCTCGAACAAGGGGGTTTCTGTGCTGGCCAGAACACCGATGGGCACGATAGCGACAGTGAACAATGAGATGGCAACGTAGATGGCCAGGCAGATCCCCATGCCGCTGAGCATCACTTTGGGGAAAATACGGGGGTCTTTTACTTCCTCGACCATATTGACGGAGTCTTCGAAGCCAACGAAAGAAAAGAACGCCAAAGCGGTGACACCAGACAAGACCAAGAACATGGACTTGTCCTGGGGGGCTTCGAAAATAACGGTGCGTGAGAAGTCAACGTTGCCGTTGATGGTTGCCCAGATGCCGACCCCGATGACTAGCGCCAGTCCGAGGAAACCGATCAGGGTGAGAACCATGTTGAGCTTCACGGACTCCGAGGAACCCCAGAAGTTCACGCCTGCCAACGAGATAAGGAAGGCAATAGCCAAGGCAACGACGGCGGTTTTACTCCAGTTCAGGCCAAATCCAAGGTTGATGTTGTTGGCCACAGCCATGGAGGTGGTTGCTGCCGAAGTGAGGCCAGAGCAGAGCACAGCGAAAGTCACCATAAAGGTGAGGAATTGCTTGTGGAACGCTTTGTGCGCGTAAAGGGCAGCCCCGGAAGCTCCCGGGTATTTGGTGACAAGTTCGAGGTAGGAGTAGGCAGAAAGTGTCGCTACCGCGAAGGCAAACAAGATAGGAGCCCAGGCAGCGCCGCCAACGTTGGCGGCCAGCTTGCCGGTGAGGGCGTATACACCTGTTCCGAGAATGTCTCCGAGGATGAACAGGAGAAGCAGCCCAGGGCCCATGACCTGGTGCAGTTCATGATGGTCGTGTCCTGCGACCTTGGTGGGCGGTGTTTTGCTCAAGGTGGCCTCCTAACGAGGGGGTCCGGCGGGGCAGGAGGTAGAGCCTCCTGTGGCCCGCCTCGCGCCCACGCGAAGTTCGATCAGCTTATTCACAGTTGCGGCTGATCCAAAAGCGTGGGCGCTAGGAGGTCACCGAAGGTCACCAAAGCTTGCGATAAACCTCTCCCGACTTGGGGTTGAGGGGATCGGCGTCCCAAATGTGGTTTTTCATATCAGTGCCAGCTTCGGCGAAGTAACTCTCCAAGACGAGAACATCGCTGTTGCCTTGGAAGAATTCGCGCATTTTGCGGATGAAATAAGGATTATCGCCGTTGCCGTCACGGCCTGGGCTGGCCAAGCCCCATTCGGAGACCGAAAGGCCTTTCTTGTGTTCGCGCGCGAATCGGGCCAAGTCAGAAAGGCCAACGCTGGAATCAGGAGCGATAGAACGGCGCCATTCGTTTTCGTTGCGGGCTCGCAGAGGGCCCCAGTCGTAGTGGGAGCAGCCGACCATGTCGACGACGTCATCACCGGGGTACATGAGGTTGAGGCTGTCTAGGCGGTTTTTTTGGCCGCGCATCACAGTGCCGCAGTTAATGTCGAAGCTGAATTTAAGGCCAGGAGCTTCTTTTTTCATCAAATCGTGGATGCGTCGATACGCGGTTTTGTATTCGCCAGCGGTTGTGGCGGTTACGCTCCAGGGCATCCACGTGCCGTTGCCTTCCCAGCCGATACGCACCACAGAGTTACCGCGTCCTGCTTTTTGCAATTCGCGTCCGGTGCGACGGTAGGTTTCGTCGTATTTTCCTGCAGCGACATTTTTCAGGTCGCTGGGCTTAGCTTCGCGGGGCAGGATGGGCTGTCCCCATAGAAGAACACCTTTGAAGTCTTTGAAGGTGTTGATTTCCCAGCTGGGGTCGTTGAGGTCTTTCCAGGTATCCCAGCCGGGGAATGAGGGGGTGACGTCACTGGGAGCGCCGCGCCAAGTGCCCCAGCGAGTGGCGCGTTCACCAGACATGAAACCGCCTACCCATGCTCCAGAGTGCCATTTATTTCCGGAGCTGGGTTTACCCAAATATTGGTTGGCCAGATTGTTGGGGGCAGGTTTGGCCACAGCGGTGTTTTTAATGCTGTTGTTCGCCGGTGTTGTGGTGGCGTTAGCCGGTGTGGCGGTAATGGCGGCTCCGGCGAGGAGGGCTGTTGAAGTGAGCGTTACGAAAGCTCGTCGAAGTGTCATATGGAGGCCTTTCGGTGTGGCGGACACCGAGCGGCACGTATGTACATGCAGCTCATAGCTCTGCTCGTACCCCCTGCCCCCCGGCTTCCGCGAACCCTATGACACCTGTGAGATGTCGTGCAGCTTCGTGGGGATGACCCACGGGTGTAAAGAGCAAAAACACATGGGTTTATTTGTTTAGCAGGGTAAACAAAGCTGTCGAGAATGTTCGACTGTGTCGCGGATCATTTCAACGCCGTGAACTCGATACAAAGCTCATGACGCGAAAACTATTAAGAAAACAAAATACTCGCCCACCCGACTAATTCTTCACAGCAATAACGCTACTGAGGTCACAGCTGTGCCCATCCAACGAACACGTATAACCCGCCCCAGAACACCCCCCTCAATCAGTCAAAATTTCCCCAAACCCGTGTGCCCTCCTTGCCCCTATCTGCCTTCCCAACTGTTCTGATACACGACCAAACCCGGCTGCCCACCCCGGGCACCCTGGGAGGACACAAGGGAGAACACCACGTGGCCGACAACGCCGAGCCCACCACCAACACCACCGGGCACCCCACCACCACACCACCAGCCGTCCACACCTGGCTCTCCAACCTTCTCGACCTCACCCGACGCAACCCCCTCATCTGCCTGCCCAGCACCGCAGTAGCCCTCCACACCAGCGAAAACACCCTCCCCACCCTCATCACTGCCATCACCTCAGGCACCCCCATCGTCATCCGAGGCTCCGATGACCTCGACGAACTAGACCTACCCACCGGGGTCCACCAATCCACTGACCTAGACAGCAGCACCCACACCACCCTCCTCGACGAAGAAAACCTCATCTTCGCTGTCGACGACACCGCCACCATCCGCAAACGCTTCCCCGACCTACGCCGATGTGCCCACGTTATCCGTGACCAATCCGGAGCCAGCCCGCTCTACCTCACCCTGGGTGCACTGACCACCCACACCAACGGAAGCACTGACACCGCTCCCCTCTACCTCCTACCCATCACACTTGAAGGACGCCGCTACGGGTCCTGGACCATGCAGCTCGAAACCCAAGGAACCCTACGCATCAACGAAAGCCTGCTCGAACGGCTGCGCCGCAACCACAGCATCGACCCCCAAGCCCTGCGCGACCTGCACACCAGCGACGATGCCCTCGACCTGCCCGGCGCGCTGGAGCGCATCCGTCAAGCCATCACCCAAGCAGGCATCGACGCCGAGGTCACCACCGACGCCCGCATCGCATTGCTGGAGTACTCCACTCTCGAAATGTGGCGAGATCTGCACGACAACTGGGCCACATACCTCACTAATCCACTCCTTTCCCACCTCACCAGCAGTGAAGACACAGCCCCACCAGCCAACCCCACCGACGGGCTAGCCACCCAGCCACTCCAAGCCGAAACCGAACTCACCGCACCCCTACCAGCCGATGGCGCCCAACAGCGCGCCATTGCCTGGGCCCACGACCAACACACCTTTGTCCTCGAAGGCCCACCTGGCACTGGAAAATCACAGACCATCACCAACATCGTCGCCGACGCACTCGCCAACGGACGCCGCGTCCTGTTCGTAGCCGAAAAAGACGCTGCTCTAGATGTTGTTGCCCGCCGCCTAGCGGCCATCGGCCTGCATGGACGGTGCCTAGACCTACGCAGCAAAGAACAAACCCTGCGCGGCATCCTTACCCACCTGTCTGCATGCCTAGCTCAGCACGCCATCCCCACCAGCGAAGACCTCACCGCAGCCCGCGACATGCACCGCGAGATCGTCACCGATCTAGCCCGCCATCCCGCAGCCATCCGCGAGCACGGAACCGAACCCATCGCCGTAGACGCCTCTGCCAGACGGGAACAAGCTGAACAATTCCGCTACAGCGCAGACACACTGCGCAGCGAACTGGCTGCAGCCCTACCCCACATGCAGCCTGCCCATCCTGCTCCACCCGCCGCGATGGAAGCTTTGTCCACCGAACTCACCGCAGGTGAAATCGAAGGCCTCCACCACTTCGTCGACACACACATCGATGCCATCCTCACCCTCACCCCCTGTCTGCTCATGAGCCCGGCCACCGTTGCCCGCTATCTGCCTGCCCGCGCACACCTGTTCGACCTAGTCATTTTCGACGAAGCCAGCCAGATCCGCGTAGCTGACGCTGTTGGATCCCTAGGTCGCTCAGATGCGGCCATCATCGTCGGCGACCCCAAACAAATGCCTCCAACTAACCTGTTTGGCGCTGCCGCAGCAGACGAAGCCGACCGTCCTGATGAAGCTGAATCGATCCTGCTCGAAGCTGTACGGCGCGGCATCCCATGTCTACGGCTCACCTGGCACTACCGGTCGCGCACTGAAGGACTCGTTGCCTTCTCAAACGAGCGCTATTACGGCGGTGAACTCGCAAGTTTCCCCACACCTCCGGGTACAGCTGCCTCTGGTGTTGAATTCCGTCGTGTCGAAGGTGGCTTTTTCGGGGCAGCCCGCCGCAAGCCACCACTGAACATCGTCGAATCCAACGAGGTTGTTGCCACAGTCCGCGAGATGGTCGCCTTAGATCCAGACGTCTCCGTTGGTGTGATCACCTTCAATGCAGCTCAACGCGACGACATCCTCGACAAACTTGAATCCGATGAGTCCGCGCCGGAGGTACGGGCCGCGCTGCGAAGAGAAAACGAACCGATTTTCGTCAAGAACATCGAACACGTCCAGGGTGATGAACGCGATCACATTCTTTTCTCTTTGACCTACTCCCTTCATGATGCTGACAGGCTCTCCCGTGACTACGGGCTTTTGCGTCACGACGGCGGCCAACGTCGTCTCAACGTCGCTATCACTCGCGCCCGCGTGCGCAACGTGCTTTTTGCTAGCTACGACCCGGACGTCTTCGACCACATTGACGCTCTTCCTGACGGGCTGGCTGACCTGCGCGATTACTTACGCGCTGCTCGCTATGGGCAGATTGCAGAAAAACCTGCCGCCGCAACGGAGACCTCTTGCCTTGCGTCCCCTATTGCTGCGCGGTTACGTGCTGAGGGTCTTGAAGCAGTCGAAGACGTGGGTGTCAGTGCCTTCCGGGTAGACCTGGCACTTCGTCGACCCGGGCGAAGCTGGGTTGCTGTTGGCCTGGACACCCCGCAGTGGGCCCGCCGGCTAGCTACCACCGATCGTGACGAGATCCCGCAACGTGTACTTGTGGGCCAGATGGGATGGGCAGCGGCTTACCAGCTGTACCGCAGCGAATGGAGTAACAATCCCGACCAGGTCATCGCCGACCTTGTTCGTCTTGCTGATGAAGCACCCATCGCCGATGCTGCTAGCAGCACAGCAGCAACCAGTGGGTCAGTAGTCGAACCTGACCCGCTCCTTGCTGCTGCCGCCGCTCAAGCTCAAACACAAGCCGACATTGTTGAGCGCATGGGAGCCACCCCCATCGGTTACCAGGCACCGGTGCTCACTCGTTTTGAAGCTGCTGAGGCCGAGCAGCGTGGTTCGCGTGAAACAATCAACGCCTTGCCAGAGCACGCCGCTGTTGAAGAGGTAGCAGCGCAATGGCGTGAAATTGTCGAGATTGAGGGCCCCGTCCACATCGACCGCGCTGCCCGTATCGTTGCCCGTAGGTTTGGGTGGCGACGCATGCCGGGAGTGGAACGAGATGCCATCGTTGCCGCAATGCCCCCTGAGCTAGAACGAGTCGTTGACACCTCGGGAGAGTTCGTATGGGGTGAGGGAGTCGACCGAGACAAATACCGCGTGGTGCGGGGACAGAATCGGGCTGAGCGTCGCGCCACCGAGATTGCGCCTGAAGAACGCGCCAACGCTGTCCTACTTGCACTTGCTGAGTCAGGTGGGAAAGCAGGAGAGTCCACCGTGCTCAGAGGAGTCAAGGAGATATTCGGCTTCGGTTTCCTGGCGACACAGTTGCGGCCAGCTTTTTGGCCGGTTATCGAAAATCTCGTGGCGAGCGGACAGGTGCAACGTCAAGGACGCGAACTCGTTCTTGTCCAGGATGCTTCTGCTGCGCGAGAGCGTTCGCGCGTGGGGTAAACAATTCGGCAGCCACTTGTACGTGGTCAGCGCAGTGACTCAGTCCAGGAGTTTTCCGCGGCCATCGTGGGCACGGCGCAGCGCGATGAGGACGATGTCTGCTATGTGCCAGATACCGAAGGTTGCCCAGCCGAACAGCAGTTTGCCTATAGCTAGCCAAATGTTTCCTAGGTAAAAGCGGTCCAGGGCGAAGACGCCAAAGAAAATCGACAGCAAGATGGCGACTAGCCAGCTTTTATCCGAGAACAAGCCGGGCACGTGGGAAGCGAACATTTGACGGCCATCGGGCAGGATCACGGTGTCGCTGCCGCGCAGGGTGCGGTCTTTAGCCATGATGGCCAGATCTGAGAAGGAGTACGGCCCGATTGGATCGCTATGGCGGCGAACGTAGTAGCTGTCGTTGGCGGTAGGTCGCTCATCCATGGGTGGCCTTTCGCTGGGTGGGTGTGAGGTGCGTGGCTTCATACACGGCATGCATGAACCATCTTCCCTGCCCGCGTGGGTCGCAATTCAGTAGAGGGCATGGCTGCGTGGTGTGGGGTGTGTGCTGCACGGGTGCCAGGATGTGGGTATGAATTTCTTCATGCGAGTCGGAGCCACTGCTGCCGCGACGGCCGTGGCTGCGTGGGTTGTGCCGGGTATCGCCGTTGGTGGGGTCTCCACTGGACACAAAGTGCTCACCCTTATTGGGGTGGCGATTGTGATCGGTGTGGTGAATGCCTTGATCAAACCGATTGTCACGTTTTTGTCTGGGTGCCTGGTGTTTCTCACGTTGGGGTTGTTCTTGTTGGTGATCAACGCGTTCATGTTGTTGTTGAGTGGTTGGTTGGCTAACGCGGTTGGGTTGGCTTTTGCGGTGCATGGTTTCTGGAGTGCGTTGATCGGTTCGATCATTATCAGCGTGGTTTCGGGGCTCCTTTTGGCGCCGATGGGTGGTAGCCGATGAGGTGCTGGGGGTTTTAGTCAGAGCCGAAGAGATCCCTGGTGTAGACCTTTTCAGCGACGTCGGCTAGTTCTGGAGAGTGACGGTTAGCGATGATGACATCGGCGCGGCTTTTGAACTCGTTGAGGTCTTTGACTACTTCGGAGCGGTAGAACTCCGTGGCCTCCAGGGTGGGTTCGTAGACGATGACGGGGATTCCTTTGGCTTTGATCCGCTTCATGATTCCTTGGATGGAGGAGGAGCGGAAGTTGTCGCTGCCGGTTTTCATAGTGAGTCGGTAGACCCCGACGACATGTGGTTTTTTGTCGATGATGTCGAAGGCGATGAAGTCTTTGCGGGTGGTGTTGGAGTCAACGATGGCGCGGATGAGAGTTTGGGGGACCTGGTCGTAGTTGGCTAGGAGTTGTTTGGTGTCTTTGGGGAGGCAGTAGCCGCCGTAGCCGAAGCTTGGATTGTTGTAATGGTTTCCGATGCGTGGGTCTAGTCCGACGCCTTCGATGATTTGTCGGGTGTCTAGGCCGTGGCGGGCGGCGTAGGTGTCGAGTTCGTTGAAGTAGGCCACTCGCATGGCTAGGTAGGTGTTGGCGAAGAGTTTGATGGCTTCGGCTTCGGTGGTTCCGGTGAGTAGGACAGGGGTGTTTTCTTCGAGGCTGCCTGTGTGAAGTAGGTGTGCGAAGGTTTTTGCTTTGTCGCTGGCGGTAGGGGAGTTGGGGTCGGCTCCGACGATGATGCGTGAGGGGTGCAGGTTGTCGTGGAGCGCTCGACCTTCACGAAGAAATTCGGGTGAGAAAAGGATGGTGATGTCGGGGTGTGTGGTGCGTACTTGGTCGGTGTATCCCACTGGGACGGTGGATTTGATGACTGCTGTGCCGCCGGGGTTGTGGCGGGCTACTAGGTCTAGGACTGTGTCGACGCTTGAAGTGTCGAAGAAGTTGAGGTTGGGGTCGTAGTTGGTGGGGGTGGCGATGATGACGAAGTCAGCGCCGGTGTATGCGGTGGGGTCGGTGGTGGCGGTGAGGTTGAGTTGATGGTTGGTGAGGTATTCGCTGATGTCGGGGTCGACGATGGGGGAGCGGCGGGCGTTGATGTCGGCCACGCGGGTGCTGTCGAGATCCACGGCGGTGACTTCGTGGTGCTGTGCCAGGATCACCGCATTCGCGAGCCCGACGTATCCAAGTCCTGCTACGGCGATCTTCATGCGGCCAGATTAGGCGTGCTGGAGTCGGATTCGTGAGAGTTGCGGGTGTGAGGCGTGGCCGCGTTGGGGGTGGGTCAGTGTGAAGTAGGTGATTGTGTAGACACTAACGGAATGTGAAAAAAGTGATTTATCTCATCTTGACACCGGTGTATTTGCGCACATTTTGCACGCGAAAAAAGCTATGAGCTGCGGGCTCTTCGTTTTTGGGAATTACTCCAGTGAATGCTGGAAGAAATCCCAACGCGTGGGTGAGGTATTGAAGTCGGTTAACGCTCGCTTTAGCGTCAAAACCAGTTCGGCACAATGGTTTTCGATTTATGTCGAACTGTGCACCACTCTCGCCGTGAGGCACATCATGCCTCACTCAACTCCCCAGGAGCACAAATGCATAAGCGCAGTGTCGCGCGTGTCGCGGGGGCAGGGCTGACCGCTCTCGCTTTGATGGTCACAGCTCTACCCACAGTCCACGCCGCACCAGAGAGTAACGGGTCGGATCCTTCTACCGGCAACATCACCACACCCAACACCCCTGACAACAACCCTCTGCTCCCACTCGTCAACGTCAAACGCCCCAATACCCGCCTCAAACCCAACATTTTCAATCCGCACCCGGTCTGCAACGCCCACCAGGACTACCGCACCGTCATTTACCGCGTGCAGGACCACTTCACTCCTATGGGGGCGATTGAAACTCGCAACGATTCAAAGGGGGACATCCCCCTGAGCCAACAGCTGAGCAGAACCCAAACGATCAGCCTGTCCGTCAGCGGTGACTACGGCAAAACGTTCGGCAACATCTCCTCCGGGCTCAGTGCCGTGGTGGGAAAACTCACCGGCAACATTTCTGCCACCTCACCTACGGAGTCGCTGAACATCCGGCCCAGCGTCTCGTACTCACTTGCCTGGACAGTTGGACAAACGATCGGTCCATTCAACGTACCTGCTGGCCACACCGGTAAAGCAACGTATGGGTTCCGCCAGCTGTCATTTAAAGGAACGCAGCAGCGCTGCCGTGCCAACGGCACATGGTCTAACCCCTGGACCTACTCAGGATTGGCGCCGCTAAGCAACGCCGTTGTCGTCAAGGTCTACAAGAACAGCGCCTCCGAGGCGACCGGAACCAAGTGAAAAACAAGGACGTCACAGCGATGAAAAGAATGACACGCAGGTTCCTCGCAGCCGGAGCTGCTGCAGCGGTAGTGGCATCGGCGGCAGTGCCCGCCTCAGCTGTAGATACTGCTCCCAAACGAGACCTCGCGGTGAGCTATGCCGTGTCCGGAGCGAAAATTCCTGGGTATCCAGGATTGGTGGCTCTGCGTCTAACTAACGCAGGCACAGACCGGTATTACGGTGAATTTCCTCTCGTGACTTTTGAAGTCAAAATCATCACGGCTAAAGGGCCCAAAGGCGTGAACCGTAATATCGGTACCCGCAGTTTCCACGGCTCGCATGTGGAAGACCTCGGATTCGATGAAGCAACCTCAACCCATACCTACCGGGTAATCCTGTCTAACCCGGTGGAGCGTGGCACCAAAGGGATGAACATCGCGGGCTTCTACTTCGGTATCGGCGCTACCCGTGAGGGTCGTGTCATTCAGAAAATCGTCACTACTCAAAAGGGACGCCTGCCAGGTGATATCCCCAACGCTAACGACCAAAACGTCGACTCGACTGTTGCAGGGAACACGCACACTAACTTTGGTAAGCCGACCGGATTGTTCTGATATCCGCGCAGCTGAGCCTTGTGCTTAGTCACGCGTTGGGTACGCAGATCGCCTGGGTCGTTTTCACAACGACCCAGGCGATCTGCGTACCCAAGACTTTGTAGAGAATCAGGCAGTAGCAGGCGAGTTGGTAGCCGGTTGCGGCTCTGGCCCCCAGTAGTCAGTTTTTTCGGTAATGCCGATGTCGGCGGCGCGGAACGTGGGGTTCACGCCCTGCTTGCGCTGCTCGATGTAGTTCTTGCTGGCTTTGATGGCGTGGCCACCCAACAAGATGATCACCGGAATATTGATCAGGGCCATCAAACCCATCAAGATATCGGCAATGCTCCACGCCATTTCGAACTCTAGAAGTGCACCGCAGAACACGATGAGTACCGCGACGGCGCGGAAACTCCGCAGCAACCACACGGCAGGCTCCCCGTGGCAAAGGAACCGCAGGTTAACTTCCGAGTAGTAGTAGTTGCCGATGAGGGTGGTGAAGGCGAACAACACCAGGCACATGGTGATGAAGGGTGGCCCCCAAGCGCCAAATACGGTAGCCACCGCGGCTTGAACGTAAGCCACGCCAGCCATCTTCTCGTCCGGGACTACACCTGAGGCCAGCACTGTGAAACCGGTGATGGTGCACACGAACCACGTGTCGATGTACACAGACAACATCTGAACGAGACCCTGCTTAACCGGGTGCGAAACCGACGCTGAGGCGGCAGCGTTAGGCGCCGAACCAACGCCAGCTTCATTGCTGTAAAGGCCACGTTTAATGCCGTGCATCATCGCTGAGCCGGCAAAGCCACCAAAGATTGCCGAGAAATCGAAGGCGCTGGAGAAGATCGCGGCGAACATGTCAGGAACTAGGTGCAGGTGCGTGAACACCACCGCGCAGCCAGCGAGCAGATAAGCGATTGCCATGAAAGGAACAAGCATCGATGTGATGTGAGCCAAGCGCTGACCACCACCGAAAATCGGTAGCGCAGCGGGCAGGGCCAGAGCAGCACCGAGAATCAGTGGCGTGGTGCTTTCGGAGAAGAAGCCGTAGGTGCGGAATGAATCGACTGTGTTGTACGAGGCAACCATGTTGAAGCCACCCATGTACGTGAAGATCAACGCACATGCGAACACCACTCCTAGCCAGCGTGCCTTGAGCGCGGTGGTGATGTAGTAGGCAGGCCCCCCGTAAGAGACGTTGTTTTCGCCTCGACGCTTGTAAATCTGGGCCAGGGTGCTCTCAATGAATGCTGATGAAGCTCCCAATAGAGCGATGAGCCACATCCAGAACAACGCGCCAGGGCCACCTAAAACGATCGCGACTGCTACGCCTGCGATGTTTCCTGTGCCAACGCGCGAAGCAGTGGAAACCATGAGGGCGCTAAAGGAAGAAAGCGATTCGCCTTCTTCTTTCGGTTCTGTTACAACACGAACCGATTCGGGCAGCAGCCGCAGCTGCACAAATCCAGTACGAACACTGAAATAGAGTCCGGCTCCAATGAGCAGAGCGATGAGGATGTACTTGTACAACACGTCGCTCACGGCGGTAAGAAGATCAGCCATCGAGGCCCTTTCAGGGAAGAGGGACCGCCGGTATTCACGGCGTGGCAGCAGAGTGCCATAACTGGGCGCTAACTGGGCATTCGTCCCATGGAGGCTGAGAAAAGCCAGCGCAGAGGCACTGTATATGTAGTTTTTGTGGTGTGAATGCCGTGGTCACGCCATAGCGTCGACAAGAAGCCCTTTATCGAACATGCCATTGAGGTCGGCGACATTCATGCGTCGAGAGGCCAAAAGGGATGGCAGAGCGTGAAGTCCGCCGCGCAAAGCAGCTAATACGGCTCGAGGTTGCATCCGCAGCATGCGTGCCAATCTGCCAAGCGATTCTCGTTGCCAGCCAGTCACATTGTCTGAAAGTAGGCCAGAGATGAGTTCGGGGGAGTAGAACTGTTCGCGGCCTGCCCTAGCTTCGCGAGGAGTAGTTGCGGCTGTGCGTGCCACAGGTTGCACTGGGCTGGTGGGCAGGTTCGCGGAGGTGGCCGGGGCAGGACTCACGCCGCTTGCCCGGCTAGGGTCAGGTCCTTCGATACCGGAAACGCTCACACACCCTCATCGGCACGGTGTGCGAGGTCAATAGCGCTCTGGCTTGTCCTGGCCGGAGGTGTCTTCATTAGGAGTCGGTGGGGTTCTTGGGGCAGCGGTGTGCGCGATGGGAAGCAAAGCTCCATACCTTGTTCAAGATGAAGCTGAGTGGGGTCACTACCACCAGTGACGTCAGTTGTGCCCAGTATTCGGGTTTGCGAAGCCCTGTGGCGCTGTCCATCCATGCGAAATCCAGGAACAGGGGAGAGGTTGGATTCAATAGGAGCGTATTGATGCCCAGTACAAATAGCTGCCCAATCGCCCCAACACAGAAGAACGGCCAGAACTGGGAACGAACAGTCATATGGCGTGAATCGGAAAACGTCAGACGCCGGTTCAGGAAAAAGTTCGATACGTTCGCGACAAGAAACGCCAACGTTGAGTACACGTGATACCAGCGCACGGACCATGGCGTGAACACGATCGGCCACACGATGCCAGTGGCGTCAGGGCCGCTGCGGTTACACAAAATCACCACAGCCATGTTCACCAGCACCCCAGAGCCACCAATGATCCCGAAAGTAAGGAACTGGCGCAGCATTGCTGCATGCGAGGCTGCTCGCGGGAGACCACCCCCGTCCGGGGAACCTGTTGGGTCGGGTACCGCCGCAGTTGCCACCTGTTCCTCGCTTCGCACTCGATACTCGCTCCTTCTTCGCTCGCTGCCAGCTCATGTCCCAGGTCGACAACGTCCACATGCAGCGGCACGCCCTGGTACGCAGTTCACAGCAACGTAACTTCAGACGCGGGCAGAGTACCTTCTGTGTGTGCTCACCCTGATTTCTCCAGCAAAATCTCTTGATCTTGAATCACCGCTACCTACGCGTAAATACACCTTGCCGCGGCTGCTTGATGAGGCAGAACTCCTCATTGAAGTGATGCGCACAAAAGCGCCAGAAGATCTGGCTGAACTCATGCGTATTAGCTCTGAGCTCGCTCAAATCAATGCCGAGCGTTACGCCAGGATCAGCACTCCTTTTACCCCAGATAACTCACGACCAGCGATTTTCACGTTCGCAGGTGATGTGTACCGGGGATTGAATGCCGCACAGCGGTTTGATGCTCGTGACCATACCGAGGCGCAAAAGACGCTACGCATCCTTTCGGGCCTGTATGGCTTGCTTCGTCCCTTGGATTTGATGCAGCCGTATCGACTCGAGATGGGTACGTCCCTGGCAACTGAACGAGGCCATAACTTGTATCGCTGGTGGGGGGACCAGATCACTGATCTGGTCATCGAGGACCTGGCTGCCTCACCGGGACCCGATGTTGTTATCAACCTCGCCTCAGCTGAGTATTTGACGGCAGTGGATCTGGATGGTCTGGATGCTCGGGTTGTTGCTCCTCGTTTCGAGGACCGTAACTCTCGTGGACAGTGGAAGGTCATCTCCTTTTCGGCGAAAGTGGCGCGTGGCTTGATGGCCGGGTGGATTGTGCAAAACCGGGTTCGGTCAGTGCGTGCTCTTGAGGACTTCGATGAAGGGGGATATCAGTTTGTCCCGGAGGTCTCTAGGCCGGACATGCCTGTGTTCCGCCGTGTCGGGGCACGGGGTGCATCTGGTAAGAATCGTCATGGATGAGGCCATTGAAGCTTCTGAGCCCTGCCATGCAGATGCACAGTCAACTGCTTTGCACGGCAGGGCACGGGTGCGGTTCGTTCTGCGCGGCGCGGCAGCTTTGTTTGTGGAGCAGGGGCTTATCGATGCTGCCGCGGCACTGACGTATTACGCGGTGCTATCCATTTTTCCGGCCGCGATCGCGCTTGTGTCTGTTGTGACGTTGTTGGGGCAAGACCCGCAACTGCTGCGTTCATTCGTCGAAGAGCTGCTGCGGGAGTTGTCCCATGTGGTGACTCCCCAGACGCTTACGGCGGTACTCGCCGTGATCGATGCTGTGTTACCCACACGAGGGTGTGGGGGCAGGTGCAGGAGTTGGATTGGTGGTGGCGTTCTTCACGGCCTCGATGTACGTGCGTGCTTTCGCGCGGTTCGTCAACCAAATCTATGGGGTGAAAGAGGGTCGTACGCTCGTGCGGTTCTGGAGCGACATGTACCTATTGACGGCAGTGATTCTTGTTTTGGCCGCTGCGGTGCTGACGTTGTTGGTGGTTTCTGGTCCAGTGGCAGAGGCTGTCGGTACGTTGCTTGGTTTGGATCGTGCCGGGATAGATATGTATGCCGTGGCAAAGTGGCCGGTTTTGGTGATGCTGGTGGTCGCGACGTTGAGTTTGCTCTATCGATTTACCCCGAATGTGCATTCTCGAAGCAGACGCTTTCCGTCTCAAGGGGCTTTTATCGCATTGGCTACGGCTGCGTGCGCGTCAGTGGGATTCGGTGTGTACGTATCGAATTTCGCGCAGTACGACGCTATGTACGGCACTCTTACCGGGGCAGTGCTGTTTTTGCTGTGGTTGTGGATTCTTAATGTGGCGATGTTGTTCGGGGCAGTGGTGGATTTCGAAATTGAACGAACCAGGCAGCTGAACCGAGGGCTACCAGCTGAGGATGAGCTGCAGCTTGTTCCTCGCTCCACGGTGGCAGCTGATCGTGCTGATGAACGCGCCGCCGCCCGGGTGGAGGCCGGGCGGCGGGTGCGTGCGGGCATCTCTGCTGATCACCAAGAGTGAGGTTCTTGGTGATGGCAGGTTAGGCAGCGGCTACGGGTGGAGCGCTACGGAAGTGCGTGATGGCAAATCCAGCAGCTAGTCCTACGAGGGCAGGCAGAGCCCATCCGAAACCGAGGTCGTAGCCAGGTAGTACGGCGGAGGCGAAATTGACGAGAGCGTCTTTACCTGGGATGGGGAATTCCAGCGCCTTAATCATGTCGAAGAGCGCAGCAACGGCGGTGAAAGCTGTCATCAATTGGGCTGCCAATGCTCGTCCTTCTAGCCAGGGGGTGAGCAATCCGAGAATGATCGCGGTGATTGCCAGGGGGTAGAGGAACAGCAGCACTGGTACCGAGATTTTCACGATGCTGGCTAGGCCGATGTTTGCAACGCCAGCGGAGAAAACAGTGAACAGGATGGTCCAGCCTTTGTGGCCAAGCACGGTGGGGAACATCGTGGAGAACATTTCGGCGCAGGCGGTGACAAGCCCGATGGATGTTTTCAGACAGGCAGCTAGCACGATCGCGGCGATGAGGACGGTCCCTGCTGGGCCGAAGTAGTGAGAGGACACAGCTGCTAGGACAGTGCCACCGTTTTTGGCGGTGGGCAGTAGGTGTAGCGAGGTGGCGCCAATGTAGGCCAGGGCTGCGTAGATGACAGTCATGGCGATCATCGAGTAGATGCCTGCTTTAGCGGTTTCGGCGGCTACTCGTCCAGGTGAGGTCACGCCCAGACGGTGGATAGCTTCGATGATGACGATGGCGAAGGCCAGGGAGGCTAGGGCGTCCATGGTGGCGTAGCCGTCGATGAATCCGACGGCTGCGGCGTTCTGAGCGTACTTCTCATTGGGGGCTCCTTCGACGGGGCCCATGGGGAAGATAACGGCTGCGGCGATGACAGCAAGAAGCAGAACAAGGAAGACGGGCGTGAGGTAGCGGCCTACCCAGTCGATAAGGCGGCCAGGACGGATGGCTGCCAGTCCGGTCAAGGTGAAGAAGACGATGGTGAAGACGGCCAACCAGAGGTGCTCAGAGCCTTCGGGAAGGTATGAGGCGAAACCTACTTCGAAGGAGACGGTCGCGGTTCGTGGCACAGCGAACAAAGGACCGATAGTCAGGTAGAGCGCGCAAGTGAATGCGACGGCGTACCAGCGCGATACGTTGCTGGTCATTTGGAGCATGGAGGAGGAGCGGGATAGCGCGGAGGCAATCACGCCAATGATGGGTAGTCCTACCGCGGTGATGAGGAATCCTGCGGTGGCTGCAGGAGTGGCTCCAGCGGCGTCGCGGCCGAGTTGAACAGGGAAAATAAGGTTTCCTGCTCCGAAGAACAGTCCAAAGAGCAGTGAACCTACCAGGAGTGAGTTGCCCGTACTAAGACTTCGGCTGGGCTGATTTGTGGGTGGCATTTCGACAGTATTCCAAACAGGGCCTTGCTGAGAAGAGGGCGTTCTGTAGATGAAAAGGTGCTGGTAGAAGATGGTTAGGTTTGCCTATCTGAGGTGGGTTTTTGGTGTTTCTCAGAGGCGATGATGTCGGTGAGGCTTTGCGGGTGTCCGTATAGCCATCCTTGAATCATGGGACAGCCGATTGATTCCAAAAGCGCAGCTTGTTCGGCGGTCTCGACGCCTTCGGCGACGATATCTGCGATGAGTAGGCTTCTGGCCAGGTCGAGGATGGCGGTTGCTTGGGCGGGGGCTTGGGGGTCGTGCTGAAGTCGCGCAGTGATGGACTGGTCGAGTTTGACGGTGTCCAAGGGGAGCCGGATGAGCGTGGCCAAGGATGCGTAGCCGGTGCCGAAGTCATCCATGCAGATGCGTATGCCAGCTGTGCGCAGAGCGGTGAGGGTTTCGACGGCCGGGGATTCTTCGGTCACGATCATCGTCTCGGTGATTTCGAGTTTGAGGTCTTTGGGAGATAGCCCGGCGAGGTTGAGAGCATCAAGAACGGATGTGGTGAAGCCAGGTTCGTGCAGTTGTGGTGCCGAAACGTTAATTGAGATGAAGGTGTCGGCGCGGTCCAGGCTGGTGCGTAGGGTGGCGAATTCACGGCAGGCACGTAAGAGAACTGTGTGGCCTAAAGCGTTGATGAGGCCAAGTTCCTCAGCCAGTGGGATAAAAACTGCTGGAGGGATATCGCCGAGCGTGGGGTGGTGCCAGCGGGCGAGTGCTTCCCAGCCAGCAATACGGGTGTACCCGGGGCCGGTACGTATTTCTTGGTAGGTGATGGTGAGGTTGTCGTGCTTGATGGCTTGACGTAGTGATGTGGCTAGGGCATTTCGTTGATGAATTGCCTGGTCTAGTTCTTCGTCGTAAACCACGAATTGGGCGCGTCCGCGGGCTTTGGCTTCGTAGAGAGCAGCGTCAGCCATGCTGAGCAGGTCGGGGTGGATAGCGGATGTGGTTGCGGTGGTGGCGACGCCAAGGGAGATGCGGACATTGTGTAGGTGGTGTGGCAGGACGGGGATTGGTTCGTTGAAAAGGGCCTGTACTGTGTGGGCGAGGTCGCTGGCTTCGGTTGGGTCGCTCAAAGAGATAGCGATAACGAATTCGTCGCCGCCTAGGCGTCCTAGGACGCGGTCGCCGTGGATTCCGTTGCGTAGACGTAGCGCGACTTCACGTAAAAGGGAGTCACCGGCGGCATGGCCCCAGGTGTCATTGACAAGTTTGAAATCGTCACAGTCGATGAAAAGCAATGCGGTGTGAAGGCCGTCGTGGTGGTCTGACATGAGCCGGTGGTGGAGCCGGTCGATGAACTCTTGCCGGCTGACAAGGCCAGTTAAGGCGTCGTAGGTGGCACGGTTCCGGCTTTCTTGTTCAGCGTGGGCCAAGTCGCTCATGGTCATGAGAAGCCGAGCGAACAGAGCAATGAGAAGGAACGCGATGAGGCCAGAGCGAGCGACTTCATCCTCGTGGCGATGTACAGGGAAAGCCAAGGAAATAACGGCGAGCAGGACGGCTGTGAAGATGAGTGAGATGCGTATGAACTGTGTAGAACGCGTCTCTTGAGGCGCAGGCGGCTGGTGGAGGCCACGTATTGAAGGGTGATGGCCGCCGACAGCCAGGAAATAGGCAGCGATCATGTAGTTGACGGCAATAGGTTCAATGCCGTCCTGGGCTTGGAAAACGGTCAGGAGAACATACGCCACATCTGTGATGAACAGGAGAACAAAAGCAGGCAGTAGCCATCGCCACGCTGAAGGGCTACCGCTGCTGCGGTACGTCAGGTGCGTTGCTTGCGATAAGGCAATGATGTCCAGGATCGGGTATGCGGTCCAGATAAGGCTGGGAGGCAGCGAATGGGTGGGGACAACAGTCACAGCGAAAGTCCACAGGGCTAGGACGGCTGCGCTGGTTGAAGCTGCAGTGTCGAGGAAAACACGTAGTGCAAGATGCTTTCCCACTACTTGTGCGTTGAGGCTGGTGAGCCAGATGCACAAGATGACGTATCCGGCGATGTAGGTGCCGTCACTGACTTGGAAAGGGCCGATGGTGTGTCCATTGCCCCGGTCAATCATCGTGTAGAGGTAAAAACACAGCCCGATAGGCACTTGGGCCCACAGTCGTTTTTTCCGTAAACGTTTCGCTAGAGGACTAAAAACAGCGATGATCCCGCAAAGAATGATCCACGCATTCTTGACGGGGGTGGCCAAATCCGATGGCAAAACGAGATAGAGAACGACTGCAACGACAACTAACCCGGTAAGAACAGAGTGTTCGGCACACCTGTTGTGAGGTGGAGTGGTTTTCCCTGTGATGGGATAGGTCACCGCCGTCACCGTTCCTTGTATGGCTTTGGGCCGGGAGGCTCACCTGGATATGGCACTTCACGCATCTGGACTATGAATTCAATTGTAGGAGTGTGCAGCTCACTATTCCGGCATATGCGCTGCGCGGAGTGGGAGACTGACCACCATGAGGATCGCTTTTCTCGGAACCGGCCGCATGGGCACCGAACTAGCTCTACACCTACTACAAACCCATGACCTCACCGTCTGGAACCGCACTGAAGCCAACGCCCAACGCGTGCTGACTGCAGGAGCCCAATGGGCGCACACCCCACAAGCAGCAGTCAAAAACGCAGATGCCTTCGTGACAGCACTATTTGGCCCAGACACCGTTCGCGACATCGTCATCGACACCCAGCTCATTCCCCAGGGGACCCCCTGGCTAGATGCCACCACCGTCTCCCCGCATGACGCCGAAGAATTCGCCGCTACCTGCGACACCTATATCGCCACCCCAGTGATCGGCACGCTCGGCCCAGCCCGTGCCGGCAAACTCGGCGTCTACGTTGGCACCCCCCACGCCGAACTACGCGACCTGGCCCTAGACATCGCACGCCCATGGGCCGACCCGCAGCGCCTCATCGGCGTTGACAGCGCCTCCCGCGCCGCCACCGGAAAACTCCTAGCCAACCTCGCCCTAGCCATATCCGCCCAAGGATTACGGGAAGCGCTCGCATTAGGTGACGCATTAGGTGTGGGGGAGGAAGACGTTTTGACGATGCTGCAGTCAACGGGATTGCAGTTCATCGCCAACATGAAGGCGCCCTTTATTCGCGGCGAGCGAGACACCGCCCAGGGTGACTTCACTGTTGATGCCATCGCCAAAGATGTTCGATTGATGATTGCCGAAATGGATGCGGCTGCTCACCGCAGTGATCAGCATGCAGGCGCAGACCTTCGGGCACTACGCGCAGCGCTTGCTTCGTTAGAGAGCCAACAGAGCGCAGGGCGAGGTAACCACGATTTTTCCGCCATGCTCAGCAGCGAATAGCTGTCACATAAAAATCCGAAAACACACAGCTGCAGGGCTGCTTCTATGCATGAATGAGCAGCCCACATGACGTGCGCAGGGTCACAGGTGGGCGTTTTACTGCCCAATGAGGCGGACGCACCGATGCGGCACGGATGGAGTCCGTGTCGGGGTGAGTACACAAAGGGCCGCCTGGAATGGAGTCCTGCATGGCCGCGCCCACTGCACGTACCTTCGCCGCTGTCCTTTTCCTCAGCATGTGGGCTACAACAAGCTTGCCTGCTGCCGGATTACCTCTGACCGAAGCGACAACCTCACCCAGCCACGTGGATGCCTCTGCTGCGCCCAGCGCAAGCAGCGCTGACTCAGCACGCCGAAGCGAAAGTGTTCGTTCCCGCCTACAACACCGGGCGCACACTCAGGTCTACATCTCTCCTCACCAAGACGACGAGACCCTCTCCATGGGGGCAGCCATTGCTGCCGACACCGCGGCAGGTAAAGACGTTCACCTCATCCTGGTCACGCAAGGAAACAACGCCCGCGGTCACCGCGTTGTTAACAATGCCCTGACCCGCGCAGGGCTACCACCCATCACACAAGCTCAATACCAAGCCGGAAGAAACGCAGAATTCATCTCCGCCGCCAAAAAACTCGGCGTAAAAACCCAGAACATTCACTTCCTCGGCGTAGAAGACACCGATGAGCCACAACCATTCCGCGCAGCCATAGATCGGATCATCAACACCTATGGTCTCCAGGCCGCATACAACTCCATGAGCTGGCTCGACAAAAACCCTGCCCACTATCACCTCGCCGACCACCTCGACCGACAGTGCCGCGAAGGCAACGGGCCTGAATGCCATTTCTACCAGTACAGCTCCTACCAGCCTGATGCCCCCTCATACGCCATCACCACCGCTGTCACTACCCCTATCGGCGTTTGGATACCCTCCACCGACGGGCGAGTCCTCCACGCTGCCGAAGAGTATCGACGCTGGGACCCCAGTAACGGCCGCTACGCCATCGGCTGGAAACACTCTGTATCGCGTTCGTTCCGAGCATTGCGTGAGCGCCCCGGCGTTTGGACACACGGCCCCAGCAGCCGTGACGCCTGGGCGACAGACAGTGACCGCACCCGCGCCTTGAACTGGATAGCTACCACCCAAAGCCGCCCTGACAGCGAGCTAGCCACCTTGCGCTAACCGCCATGAAGAAACGTTGTGGCTATGAAACGGACTAACCTTTCAGCGTGATTAAGAATGCCCTTGTCACCAAGGAAAATTCATGTCACCGTCGATGCGGGATCAGCCGGTTCTCTACCCGAGCAGCTTCAACGCCACATGAGACCGGCTACACCGCGGCGTACCCCGGGGGCTCCACCGACACCACCGACGTGGATGAACACAACACAACTTCACATACACGACTGCACAACCCGCGCCGTTATCCCGAACAGCACTATTTCAATACGCTTGAACTTAGGTTCGGGGGCGCCAGGTCGAGGAGATGGGTGTGTCGATAGCGGAAGAGGCGGAAGGAGTGGGCCATAAACGCCCGCTCTTACGTCGCGCTACCCGCCGACAATACGGCCTCATCCTCCTCTTCACTTTTCTCATCCCCTACATCATCTGGCTAGGCGACCGAGCTAGCCCCACCCAGCTCGTGGCCACCAACGCCTTCATGCTGGTCCTAGCTACGATCGTGGCAGCAACCCCACTGCTAGCCGCATACCGCCCCCGCAGACTCTGGATATTTTTCTCCCTCACATGGCTTTGTCCCGTCGGAGCTACCCTCGTCCGGAACTACCCCGGCTCACCAGACCCCCACATCGCCAACATCGCTCTCTTCGACGTTCTGAGCCTGGCCAGCTACGTTATCGCCGGAGTATGGGTGCTCTACGCCACCTGGCACCTCACCGGATTCCGCGGCCTGACCTACGCCGTCTTCGACACCAGCGCAGCAACCATCGGCATCGTCATCGCCACCTGGGCCATCTCCCAACAAATACAACCCACCGGCCGCACCGCCGACCTTGCCTGGGCCATCTACCCCATCGTTGATCTGGCCATCCTTGGATTTGCTGGCCAAGTACTTTTCCGCATCAAAGGCCCCACCCCTGGTCTGAACTGGTTTCTTGCTGGCGTACTCATCATGTTTGCCGTCCACGGCATCGTCACCTATTACGCCATCAACCACGACGCCTGGCCACCTTCTTGGGTGATGGGCTTCAACCTTTTTCCTGGGCATCATTCGTAGCAGGTAGCACCCACCCCCACATCAAAGACTGGGGCAACCACTTCGTTAAACCCCTCGACGCAGACAACATGACGCTGAGAAACGTGTACGTCATCGTTGCCGTCACGGCCACGTCTTTCGGCCTACTCACCCCCATGCTTTCCACCTTCGACTACCGCATCCGCTCCCTGCTCGTCGTCGCCCTCCTCCTCTTGCTCATCTCTCGACTTATCGCAGCAACCCGCCACCTAGCCCTCTCCGAACGCGACAGCAGCTACCGCGCCACCCACGACCAACTGACCGGACTACTCAATCGCTTCGCCCTGCACAACGACCTCAACCGCCGCCTACTCCACCAACGCTCCAACAGCCCAGCAATCGCCCTCATCTACCTGGACTGCGATGCTTTTAAAGACGTCAACGACACCTGGGGACACGACGTCGGAGACAAAGTCCTGCAACACCTCGCCGCCGGAATGCGCGAAGCGACCGGACCAGAAGACACCGTCGCCCGCCACGGCGGAGACGAATTCGCACTCGTCACCGAAGTCACCGACGAAGCAGAAGCGCTTGCCCTCGCCGCCAAGCTGCAAGCCTTGTTCAGCGCCCCCGTCGCCATTGGCGCCCGCCGCGGCCACACTGTCACCGCTTCCATGGGGATTGCCTTGGCCTGCCCCCACGAGCAGCACACTGCCGCCGAGCTGCTTAGTAACGCCGACTTAGCTCTACACCGAGCCAAAGTCACCGGCCGAGGTACATGCACCCTTTACGACAGCGTCCTTAAAGAGCAAGCCGTCAAACGAGCCGTGATGTCCGAGGCTCTGCGCGAGGCCTTGAGTCGTAACGCGCTCTCCGTAGCATTCCAACCCATCTTTCGCGGGAACAACTACAGCGAACTAGCTGGCTGGGAAGCTCTTGCCCGCTGGCAGCACCCCACACTAGGTCCCATTCCGCCCAATGAATTCATCCCTCTGGCCGAAGAACTTGGCCTTATCTGCGATCTCGGCGACCTAATACTCCGCAAATCCGCCGCCGAATTCAGTGACCTAATCAGTGCATTAGGGCTAGAAGATGTTTCCCTCTCCGTCAATGTTTCTGTCGCTCAACTCCTCCAAGCCAACTTCGTTGACACCGTTCTAGAAACTCTCGACCAGGTGCGTCTTAGCCCTTGTCGGATTGTCCTGGAAATCACCGAATCTATGCTCGTCGACGACGACTCGCCTGCTCTTGATACGCTCCACCGCCTCCGTCAGGCAGGCCTGGCCCTCAGTCTGGATGACTTCGGCACTGGATACGCATCAATCACTACGCTGCTGAACTTGCCGATTGATGGTGTCAAACTTGACCGATCCCTCATTAAACGTCTTGATGACGACCCTGCCGCCCCTGCACGCGTCAAAGCAGTGCTTGACCTGGTTGCCAGCGTAGGAATCAACCGCGTCACCGCCGAGGGCATCGAAACCCCTGAACAATCCCAGGCCCTCGCCCAGCTCGGTTGCCCCCGCGTTCAAGGGTTCTTTTACGGCCGTCCCGTCCCGTCAGCCCAGATCCTCACAGCACCAGTCGAAACAGGCTGATAGGCCCACTCACATGCCTTCATCCTCGCCAAGACATGTAAACAAGAAGGAGATGTAACAGGGAAGTACGCATACGAACGCATGGAGGTGGCGGTGAAACGCGGACTCGCCCGGTCGCGTGAAGTAGGAGAAATACTCGCCCGCAACGGACTGCGTGCCTTAGCCGACAGTGCTGGGCTTTCTCGACGCCCCAGCGACCCACCTCGTAGCGACGCCAGTATTCGCGCAGTTGAAAATACCCGTCCTGAAGTCCTGGTCAGTACCCTCACTGAACTCGGTACCGCTTGGATAAAGCTGGGGCAGACCCTTGCAACCCGCCGTGATCTCATTCCCGCCGAATACTGCGACGCACTCGAAGCCCTCACCGACCACACTGCCCCAGCGCCTTTTGCTGATATCCGCGCCACGATAGCTACCTCTTTAGGGGCCGATCCGAGTGCTCTTTTCCGCCACATCGACCCCGTGCCGCTGGGGTCGGCTTCCGTTGGTCAAGTTCACCCCGCTATTACTAGTGACGGGCGTGAGGTTGTTGTCAAAGTCCGCAAACCAGGGGTGCTCGAGAATGTGCATATTGATCTGGAACTGATGGAACGACTAGTTAAAGCGATGTGCCGGGCGCGTCCTCAACTCGAAGAACTCGGTGTTATCGAGACAATGCAAACCTTCGCCGCCACCTTGCGCGCCGAACTTGATTTCCGAACCGAAGCCTCCAACTGCGAAGAAATGCGTTCCCGCTTTGCTAGTGATGAAGCGATAGCTATTCCAGCTGTGTACCGCGATTTGACCACCGCTGACGTGCTCACCCAAGAGCGGATAGTTGGCGGTATTCGGCTTGATGATCTTGAATCCATGCGCGCAGCGGGTATTGATCCTGACCGTGCAGGACGACGTTATGTCGATGCCTTGATGCGCATGTTGCTTACCTTCGGGCGGTTCCATGCTGATCCTCATCCAGGCAATGTCTATGTGCACCTTGATGGGCATCTCACTTTTATTGACTGGGGCATGGTGGGACATGTCGATACAGCTACGCGGCGTGCGCTGCTGCGGCTCATCGCTGGTTTCGCGATTCCGCATGAAGGGTTGCTGATTTCTGCACTGTTGGATTTGGCTACGCCACGTCGTCATCTTGACCGCCCGAAGTTGCGTCGCGATGTCGGCGAGTTAGTCCATATTCTGCGCAGCACGACATTGTCTGAGCTTTCAGCTGCTGAAGTTGGTGGGTTGATCACTCGCATTGTGAGGGCACATCGGCTTCGACTGGATCCTTCGATTCCGGTGGCTTTGCGGGCCATGAGCGTGGCAGAGGGGTTGGTGCGTAGGCTGTCTCCACATTTGTCGTTACCCGATTTGGCTGCAGTGCAGGCCAGAGAGGCTTTCGGTGCTGATATGCGCCCAGAGCAGCTCAGGCAGATCGCGACTGACTTGCTTGGTGATGCGATGGTGTTCGCTCATGACTTGCCAGCGCGGGTCAGTCGGGTACTGGATGTGATCGAATCTGGTGAGAGTGAGGTGACGGTTGCGGGGGATTCGCTGCAGAAAATGAGGCGGCAACGTGACCGGGACACGCGGCGTTTGGCGGGGGGCATGCTGGCTTCGTCGGGGATTATTGCGGGATCGATTGTGTGGAGTGCGTGGTATCGAGCACGCAAATGAGTGGCTAGCCCTACCGATGCTGGTTCTCTCTGTGGGGTCGTGAAGATGCGTTTTGCTCACTACGTGGGACACGAATGTAATTTGTGATGAAGTAGCCAAGTTCTCTCTAAGCGAAACCTCTCTGAGCTGTGAAGTAAAGTTTTTCAAGGCCTTCGATGGTGCTGGTTGGATGGTGCTAAAAATGTGCCGAACGTCGTTGGAGGCCATCTCTTCGATCACAGACGGTTACCGTGCTGGGCGGACACTTGTCGTCGAGCCGCGGAGGAGCGGACGTGTCACCGAGTACGACTGTGAAGATTGCCCTAGCTTTTGTGGGCCTATTGATTGGGGCAGGGTTCGCGACCGGTCAGGAGGTGATCCAATACTTCGTGTCGTTTGGTCTCACGGGGTTGTGGGGTGCGGTTCTGTCAGGCGTGTTGATGACGGTCATGGGTGCAGTCATCATTCAACTGGGTAGTTATTTTTTGGCGCGCGAACACAACATGGTCTTTCGAAATGTGGCGCACCCCATAGTTTCTGCTGCTTTAGATGGTGCAGTGACATTAACGCTATTTGCGGTGGGATTTGTGATGCTCGCTGGTGCGGGATCTACGTTGGAGCAGCAGTTCTCTCTGCCATCATGGGTGGGGGCAGGGGTGATGTTGCTGCTGGTCATGGCTACAGGGATGCTGGATGTAGATAAGGTCTCTGGGATTATCTCGGGAATTACGCCGTTGATCATCGTGGCTGTGGTGATTGCGTTCTGCTACACGATGTTTCACATGCCAGCGGATGTTTGGGCATTGCAGGACGTAGCATTGAGTACCGAATCGCCGGTGCAGCCTTGGTGGCTCGCCTCGCTGAATTACACGGGGCTGGCATTGATGCTCGGTGTGTCAATGTGTTTGGTTATTGGTGGCAATTACCCCAATCCTCGTGAAGCTGGTTGGGGTGGGTTGGCTGGCGGCGCCGCTTACATGGTGCTTTTGCTCATGGCTGCAATTGTTCTATATCTGAATATTGCGCGAGTTGGTTCCGCGGATGTTCCTATGTTGCGTTTGTTTGAAGAAATTCATCCGGCTTTCGCATATATTATGGTTTTTGTTGTTTTTGCGATGATATACAACACTGCCATCGGGATGTTTTATGCCTTAGGGCGGCGTCTAACAGCTTCGTGCCCTGAGCGTTATCGAATAGTTTTTCTTGCCACGTGTGTAGTTGGCTACGGTGTGAGCTTTGTCGGATTCAGTACATTGATGAATTACGTGTATCCCGTTATCGGATACATCGGATTAGCGATGATTGCTGTGATGCTGGTTGCGTGGATACGTAGTCGCACCCCTATTCGTGAAGAGACTGGACGTCGGCACCGCATAAAAGCATTGTTGACTTCACGTGCACACCCAAAGCGTCGTTTCGGGCGTACAGAGGCGGCAGCGTTGCGCACGGCTGCGCGCGAATCAAACGTGCCAGATGAGGTGATTGTCGAGGTTTTGGATCGTGAGGCGGTCACGGCTGTGCAAGAAGGTGAAGCGGAGCCAACAAAGTCGCTGCAACCCTAAGCGTGTAGGTGCTTGACGCTCTGGAGGCCTTCGACGAATCGTCGAAGGCCTCCAGAGCGTGCGAGGTGTTTAGCGGCCGGAGAAGGTTTCTCCAGGGCGGACTTTCTCTCCGCCAAGCTCAGAAACAGTGACCAGCTTGAAGCCCTTTTCGGTGAGCTTCTGCACGATCTCAGGTACTGCTTGAACAGTCGAGTCGTGAATGTCATGCATGAGGATCACAGCGCCTGGACGTGCGCTGTTGACTGCGCTTTCCACAGTTTTTGCGGTGCTGCGGGTTTTCCAGTCTTGGGTGTCAACGTTCCAGAGAATGATCGGTATCTTCACGGCGCGGGTGTCTTTGTTGTAGGCACCGTACGGTGGGCGGAAGGTCTTAGGGGCTTGCCCAGTGATGCGTTTGATCGTCTCGGTTGTAGTTTCGATTTCCCGGCGTTGTTCCTCAGGGGTCAGCTTCGTGAGAAGTTTGTGGTCCAAGGTGTGGTTGCCCAGTTCATGCCCTTCGGCAGCCATGCGTTTGAGTGCGTCAGGGTGTAGTGGTGCGTGCTCGCCGAGGATGAAGAACGTGCCTTTGGCTTGGTGAGCATCAAGGGCATCAAGGACCTTGTGTGTTCCGGGACCAGGGCCATCATCAAAGGTCAGGGCGACACACTTTTCGACGTTGCAGTCTGTTTTGGGGGCGGGGGCTGCGGTGGTGGCTGGTGCGGCAGGTTTGCTTCCTGCTGGCTCAGTGAACCCAGGGGCGCCTTGGAGTGAGGCTTTGCGGGCTGCTTGACCGAGCGGGGTGAGTTTGGAGGTGGGGTCTCCTTGAAGGGTGACTTCGAAACGTCCCTCAGAGTATGAGGTGACCATTCCTTGAGAAACGATAATGTGCAGGTCACCAGCGGGAGTGAAGCTTGTTCCGGCGATCACGGCTTCCGTGTGCTGGGGGTCTGGCCCGTTGGCGGCAGCGCCTGTTTTCTTAATTGCCTCGATAATGCGTTTGCGGACTTCCGTTTGACCTTCGGGGGTCAGAAGGGCTGGTCCTTGCTGAGGTTGGTTGTTGGCGGAGTCAACCCATACCGTTCGACTTTCCGTTGAGCCGGAGGCCCCGGAGAAAGTATATGTTTCAAGCTGTATGCCGACGGTGGTCCCTGAGGCTGCGAGGAGCCTCCAGTTTTGGGTGAGTTCTGGGGCTGCGACGCCTCCTTTGGCTGGATTGTCGGAGCGGAAAGTTTCTGCGGTTTGCTCGGCTTGTTTAGATATCCAGTCGTTAAATGGTTTGTAAGTATTAAGTTGCGGATATTTCACAGATATTGGGCGATTAGGGTCATCATCTGCTACTTGTGCTGCAGAAAGTCCCGGAATAGTTTTTTCCGTCTGTTCTTTGTGAGCTTTTTCTTCGTCAATGCGCTTGGCGATGTCTGCTGTTACTCCAGCCTGTGGCTGTGCTGATTCTTCTGCAGGCTCTGATCCGCAAGCCGCTAATGTCAATGTCAGTGTCGCGGCGAGCAGGACACTGAGGTGCTTCGCCCGAATTCTTTTTGCTCTCGTCACGAATGCAATGATGCCCCGCGCTGCTTGTGTGGTGGTCCAGGGCAGTGGGGGGAGCGCAAGGCCTGCATGTCTCGCGATGTGGTTGGTGTGGGTGCTGTTTTTCAAGCCTAAGAAAAAACTCCCTTTTGACTGCGGAAGCAGTAGTCGCACCACATGCGTGCAGACATCACGGTGACCTCGAAAAACATTGCAAGTGCAGGGATCTGGCAAAATTATTGAATGTCGTAGAAAACTCTTCCAGTCGCCTGCGGCTTGCCTTTGCCTCGCGTGTGGCCATGCCTGCGATGTGGTGACCACCCATGTGGGACTACCACTTTTTCAGCGGTCACTCAACCACCCTTGTATCCTTTCAAAAGGCATCGAAACCGTTTCATGTGAACGGCTCTCGGAACATCAGGACCTGCGCTACAGGTCACCCTCACAGCAATGGCCGGTCAGGCGGACAGCTGGCTTGGCCGCAACGCAGCCGTGCATACGGCATGACTGCAGCACCACCGCTGACTTCCGTTCCACGAACCTTCGAAGCCTGACAACGCCGAAACCAGCTGAGCCTTCTTCACGGCTCGACGGTCACCCCGCATGTCACTCGCATCCGCCTCCCGGAAGCGAATCGTCGACGTAGCGCCCGGCAACGCGAGCCCGCAGAAGGCTCACCCACAAAACCACAACACGGCGACACCGATTCAGGGCGAACATGCGCAGCGCCGCACGCAAAACATCCGTGACCGAGCGCTACTGGATCTGGCCGCCACACAACGAATACATACCTAAACCATCGCTAACCCAAAGGACCTAGTCCCCATGACAAACGCCAAGCCACCACAGGCAGCTACCTCAACAGCCACCGGACGATCCCGCACCGTACTCATCGTGACCGTGCTGACAATCGCGATACCCCTCGTTCTTTCCGCCCACGGAATCGCCCTCGTTGGCATCCAAGCTCTCAACTTCCCTGTTGAAATAGCCATCGCTATGGCCATCTTCTGCGAGCTTGCTTTCGTTGTCGCAGCGCTGTCCGCGCGTGAAGCCATCGCCACCGGCCGCTGTGCACGCAATGACCTCATTGCAACCTGGGCTATCGCCCTGGGCACAGGTATTTTCTCCGCCCTTCACGAAATCTTCACCACCGCAGCGCCCAAAGCTACCTCCATCACGGTGTTCCTAGCTATCGCAGTCCGATTCGCTGCGCCACTGATCGCCGCCTGGCTATGGCACAACCACGTCCTTGCCGACGCCGAAGAGCGCGCAGCATGGCCCTGGGCTGACCGCATCCGCCATAACGCCACCCTGGACGTGGCAGTAGCTGCAAGGCAGGCCGCCGCATCTGCAACCAACCGTGAACGCGTCAAAGCTAGCGCCCGCCTGGAGGCCATCTACCTACGCCTTTGCCGGAGTCAACCCAACTTGGATCAAGCAGCACTCGCATCCGCGATGCGCCAGGTCGCAGCTGTTGACTCACTACCTGCCTTGGCCACGACCAAACATGCCTCCTTCGCCCCTAACGAAGACGCTGAAAATACACCCCAAACAGCCCCTCAGCTGGCACTCGCAGGTTCTGGCTGGGTGCCACAGTTTGTCGTTGCGGACAGCGACAAAGAAATCAGCACCGTCGCTGCAAAAGTTCTCGATCTGTACGGCGATGCCGCGACAGGTCGTCACGTCCAGGAAGCTATGTCGCACCTAGGCCACCATGTCGCTGACCGCACTGCTCGCCGTTGGCTGTCGCGCGCTCGCCAAGACGCCAGCCAACAAGCCGCCGAATGCACCACGAGCAGCTCTGTTTCCTAAAAAGCACATCGGATGCACCTACAGAGCAGTGAGATCGTGCAATACCACCATGGCCACATGTTCTGACCGCTGGCCGGTTGTGATGACGTGACCGGCCACCACCTAATTGACAGAAGACTGCCCGACGTCATCGTGCTGATCTGCACCAGAATGTGGCTGCTAGCTAGCCGCTAACTTCGCCACCGATGAAGACATCCACATCCCTGCTGCGGTAAGCACACCGATCAATCCCAGCGGAACAAGTGTCAAAGCGGTTGTCGAGACCCCCGCACCCGTTCCCAATGCCCCAGCTAGCGGGTAAGTGAATAAAAAACATGCATGAGACAGCGAGAACTGAGCCGCAAACACAGCGGCTCGGTTCTCATCCGTGCTGTTCCTACGCAGGATTCGTGCCGAGGGTGTAAGCACAGCCGAGGTGGCGGCACCCATCAGCGTCCACACCAGTAGAAGTGCACCCCATTGGGCAGAATGAGTCGTCCAAGCGATCGCATCCGCGGCGGCGATCAAAAGCAGAAGTAGTGAGATGCCTCCAGCAAGCATGATGCTGCGATCTGTGAGGCGGTTGATCAGCTTCGGTATGCTAAGTGCGATCAACATGGAACCGCCTCCATACGCTGCCAGAAGCACCGCAACATCGTGCTGTGGTCTACCAAGTTCGGCTCGCACCAGAACGACAGTGTTGACGATCACCAAGGGCGTGACTGCGGCAACAACAAGATTCATCCCTATCAGGCCACGCAATTCAGCAGTTGACCAGAAGAGCCGCCACCCATGAGTGAGTCTGTCGTGAAATTTCTCTATCGATGAGGGTGCAGTGGCAGGAATGTGAGTTGTTATGACCAACCCAGCAGAGGCAATGAACCCAACAAACGTGCCAAAAAACAGATTATGAAAACCAGTGATGGTCAGCAGTGCTGCAGCCAGTATCGGGCTGATCAGTGATTCCAGGTCATAGGCGAGACGAGAGAGTGAAAGCGCTTGGGTGTACTCATTCTCATCAGGCAAGACTGCGGGGATCGTGGCCGAGAAAGTGGGGGTGAATGCGGCCGAAGCTGATTGAAGCAAGAAGATCAAGATGTAGATCTGCCATGCTTCAGTGACGAAAGGCAGGCAGAGAGCTACTGCGGCTCGGGTGATCTCTGCCCCAATGAGAACAGGCTTGCGGGGAAGACGAGAAACGAAGGCGGTAGCGATGGGTGAAACGAACACGTAGGCACCCATTTTGATTGTCATGGCGGTGCCCATGATGAGGCCAGCGTTACCGCCGCCAATGTCGAAAGCTAGTAGGCCTAGCGCGACCGTGAGCAGTCCAGTGCCGACTAATGCGATGACGTGGGCGCTGAAAAGCTTCGCGTAGGTGCGGTGGGTGAGGACGCGCAGCATGGGGTGAGTCGTTCGCTGAGGTGATGTATGTGGGCTACTCGGCGGGGGAGTGGTGGTGCCGTGGTGTTTGGCCGTTGGCGGTGGCGTGTTCGGCTTGTTTGACAGCTTCGATAACCAGGGCGAGAGCGTGCTCGTCTGTGAGTCGGTAGCGCACGCTGGTGCCTTCATGACGAGTGGTGACGATGCGGGCCATACGCATGCGAGCTAAGTGTTGAGAAACGCCGGAGGGTTTTTTGTCAACGATTTCGGCCAGAGAGTTAACGGAGAGCTCTTCGGCGGCGCGCAGGGCCAGGATGATTTTGATTCGGGTGGGGTCAGAAAGCAGGCGGAAGACTTCAGCTGCTAGATCAACGTATTCCGATGAGGGAGAGAGTCCGCAAACCTTATTATCTGCATTCATACGCAGATAATAACAAAATGCCACTCAGGGGTTCTTGCTCGCTGCATGCATCTCGCGCATGAAGGGGTGCCTAGCTCAAAGTTGAGTCGAGTATGCGCAAGTTTTCGGTGTGGCAGTTGACAACCTTCAACTCAAGTTTCAAAGTTGAGTGTGTAGCAATCAATCCGAAGCAGGTGCTTGACCTGCCAGGGCGGAGTGCCTCTCGTTCGGGTCCGTCTTTCATTAACCCGAGCAACAACGCCGGTACGAACCTCTCTCGCGCAGAGATGGCTACGTCCCCGAGCAGGTGGCATTCCGCCAACGCAACAAGCAGCCACCGGGTTGCCGCTGGCCCTTAAGGCCACCGCCCAACGTGAAGGAGCGCCAACACATGGCACGTGCAGTAGGTATTGACCTTGGAACCACCAACTCGGCCGTCTCTATCCTCGATGGCGACGAACCCACCGTCATTGCTAACGCTGAAGGCGGCCGCACCACCCCGTCCGTCGTTGCGTTCTCCAAGAACGGCGAAATCCTCGTCGGTGAAATCGCCAAACGTCAGGCCGTCACCAACGTCGACCGCACCATCCGCTCTGTCAAGCGCCACATGGGCACCGACTGGACCACCGAAATCGACGGCAAAAAATACACGCCCCAGGAAATCAGCGCCCGCACCCTCCAGAAGCTCAAGCGCGACGCTGAGGCCTACCTCGGCGACACTGTCACCGACGCAGTGATCACCGTCCCGGCATACTTCGACGACGCCGAACGCCAGGCAACCAAAGAAGCCGGTGAAATCGCGGGCCTCAACGTCCTGCGCATCGTCAACGAGCCCACCGCCGCCGCTCTGGCCTACGGCCTGGACAAGGGCAAAGAAGACGAACTCATCCTCGTCTTCGACCTCGGTGGCGGAACCTTTGACGTCTCCCTCCTCGAAGTCGGCAAAGACCCCGAAGATGGCTTCTCCACCATCCAGGTCCGCGCCACCCACGGTGACAACAAGCTCGGTGGCGACGACTGGGACGACCGCATCGTCCAGCACCTGCTCACCACGGTGAAAAACAACACCGGCATCGACCTTGCCACCGACAAGATCGCCATGCAGCGTCTGCGTGACGCCGCCGAGCAGGCCAAGAAAGAACTCTCCAGCGCCACCACCACCAGCATCTCGCTCCAGTACCTCTCCATGAGCGAGAACGGCCCCATCCACCTGGACGAAACGCTCTCCCGTACCCAGTTCGAGCAGATGACCGCCGACCTCATTGAGCGCACCAAGGCGCCGTTCCACCAGGTCATCAAGGATGCAGGGATCTCCGTAGGCGACATCGCTCACGTCGTGCTCGTTGGCGGTTCCACCCGTATGCCAGCCGTCACCCAGGTCGTCAAGGAGCTCACCGGCGGCAAAGAGCCCAACAAGGGCGTCAACCCAGACGAGGTTGTCGCCATGGGAGCCTCCCTGCAGGCCGGTGTCCTCAAGGGTGAGCGCAAAGACGTTCTTCTCATTGACGTCACGCCGCTGTCCCTGGGTATCGAGACCAAGGGTGGCCTGATGACCAAGCTCATCGAGCGCAACACCGCCATCCCCACCAAACGCTCCGAAACCTTCACCACTGCTGAAGACAACCAGCCCTCGGTGCTAATCCAGGTGTTCCAGGGAGAGCGCGAACTCGCTAGCGCGAACAAGTCTCTGGGCACCTTCGAGCTCACCGGCATCGCCCCAGCGCCCCGTGGCGTCCCGCAGATCGAGGTCACCTTCGACATCGACGCCAATGGCATCGTGAACGTCTCCGCTAAAGACCGCGGCACGGGCAAAGAGCAGTCCATGACGATCTCCGGTGGCTCGGCTCTTCCGCAGGAAGAAATCGACCGCATGGTCAAGGAAGCTGAAGCGCACGCCGAAGAAGACAAGAAGCGCCGCGAATCCGCTGAGGCCCGTAACACGGCTGAACAACTCGTCTACTCCACGGAGAAGTTCCTCGCCGACAATGGTGAGAAAGTTCCTGCCGAGACGAAAGCCCCGGTCGAAGAAGCAGTTAAGGACCTCAAGGAAGCTCTCGCGAAGACCGGTGACGACGAAGTCTCCCCTGAAGAGCTCAACACCAAGGTCACCAAACTGAACGAGGTTTCTCAGGCGATGGGCGCAGCAATGTACGCGGCTACCCAGGCCGAGGGCGCACAGGCCGGTAACGCTGGTGCGGCAGGTAACGCTGGTGCTGGTGCAGGTTCCGCCACGGGCGCCAAGGCCAAGGCAGACGACGACGTCGTTGACGCCGAGGTCGTCGAAGACGACAAGAAGTGACCTGCTAGTCGCCGACCGAATGTAACCTCTGGGGCCGCCGCAACACGCGGCGGCCCCAGAGCCGCACCGGGTATCACCCAACGCCAAGCGATGCCCTACAACCACAAACGGCGTGCAGCAGCAGTAGTTTTTCCTCAACAGGAGGCGATGGAACGTGTCGCAGGAACAGCCGCAAGACAACGAGTTCGGCGCATACCAAGCCCGCCACAGCGCACCCGAACAAGGAACTGAGTTCGCTCCAGGGCCGACATCACCGGTCTCCGGGCCAGGGGGGCAAGCCGCCGCCCGCGCCGCCTACGAAGGCGCCCAAAAAAACCGTCCCGACACGGCTATCCCTGAAGAAGAACACGTTGTGGCTCCAGAGCCCGCCGAGCAAACCAGTGAAGAAACCGTGGAGCAGGCAAGCGAAGAAACAACCGCCGAGCAGCCAGAGTCTGACCAAGCGCAAGCCATGGATGACTCCCCTGAAGGCCTCGCTGTCGCGTTCGAAAACGAAACTAGCGAACGCGAACAGGAACTCATCGACCAGCTACAGCGCGTAAGCGCCTCATACACCAACCTCGAAAACGAGTACCACGCCTACGTGCGGCGCTCGAAACGCGACCTTGAAGAAGCAGCCCAGCGTGGCACCAGCAAAGTCCTCGAAGGGCTACTTCCAGTTCTTGACGAGATCGGTCTCGCCCGAGCTCACGGTGACCTCGAAACTGGCCCACTGGCGAAAATCGCAGAAAAACTCGAAACCTCCTTGTTCAAACAAGGCGTAGAACGATTCGGGGTTGAAGGAGACGTCTTCGACCCCACCGTTCACCAAGCCATTTCGCACGACGTTCGGGAATTGCCCGAAGGTGTCACCGACACCACTGTCGTGCAGGTCATGCAGCCCGGATACCGCATCGGTGAGCGGGTAGTACGCCCAGCAATAGTGGGTGTCGCTGACCCGAAGTGACTGGGATACCCCAGCGCTGATCGTCGTCCGCGCCGCCCTCGTGTAGTGGCGCCCGCCACGGCGCCTCACACAGCAGCTTCGGGCACAACTCACCCGACACAGAACGTTAAGGAGGGAACATGGCCAGTCAAGACTGGTTGGACAAGGATTTCTACGCTGTCCTCGGTGTGAAACCGGGCGCGGACGACAAAGAGATCAAAAAGCAGTACCGCAAAATGGCGCGTGAGTATCACCCCGATACCCACAAAAACGACCCTGTCGCCGAGGCCAAATTCAAAGAAATCGGCGAAGCATACGCGGTGCTCTCCGACGCTGAACAACGTCGTCAATATGACGCCATCCGCGCCATGGGGGGCGGTGGCCCCCGTTTCACAGCTGGCGGCCCCGGCGGTATGCCAGGAGGGGGAGCAGGATTCGACGATCTGCTCGGTGGCCTGTTCGGTAATGCGGGAGGTTTTGGCGGGGCGCGTCGCACCGCTGGAGCAGCACCCAACCTCGAAGATCTTCTGGGCATGTTCGGTCAACAAGGCTCAGGCACAGGCAACATGGGTTTCGGTACTGCTGGGACACGTCCACCCAAAGGACGTGATGTGCACGCCACCGCCACACTGAGTTTCAAACAAGCCGTTAACGGTGACACGGTTGTTGTTAACGGAGTCAGCGGTAAACCAATCACCGCGCGCATTCCGGCCGGGGTCAAAGACGGAGCGACCATCCGATTGCGCGGTAAAGGGGAATCCTCACCCATGGCAGGGGGAGAAGCAGGTGACATTCTCCTCAAAGTGACCGTGAAACCGCACCCGGTGTTCCGGCTCGAAGGTAACGACCTCGTCGTTGATGTTCCCGTTACTTTCGCAGAGGCCGCACTAGGGGCCACGATCTCTGTTCCAACTCTTGGCGGCAACCCCGTGAAGTTGAAACTGCCTGCCGGAACCCCCAGTGGGCGTTCTTTGCGCGTGCGGGGCAGGGGAGTGCCAACTAAAGGAACTCCGGGTGACTTGCGAGCACGCATCCAGGTGACGGTGCCGCAGCGGCTCACAGATGAAGCACGTGCAGCTATTGAAGCCCTGCGCGCTCAGGAAAGCGACTTCGATCCCAGGGCGGAGCTGCTCACTCGGGCGCGAGGTGAGTGAAAGTGCCCGCCGTGAACCCCTCATCGTTTTCCCCTGATGATGACACTCCTGTGTTCGTGATCTCCGTGGCTGCGCAGCTGGCGGGAATGCACGCCCAAACTCTGCGCCAGTATGACCGGCTTGGATTGGTCGTACCTGCACGTACACGCGGGGGAGGGCGACGTTATTCAGCACGGAATGTGATGGAGTTACGGGAGATTCAGCGGCTTTCACAAGATGAAGGCGTGAGCTTGTCAGGGATTCGGTACATCCTGGCGCTGAAAAACCGTATTGAAGAGCTCAATGCCACGGTCGAGGAGCTGCGCCGCGAGGTTGAGCAGGCACGGGAGCGCCGTGATCAGGCCAGGCGGGTTTTCGCGGCAGCCAGCAGCGGTGATGTTGTTGCGGTGCGGGCTGGGCAACGCCCGCGCCGCAACGTTGCTTCACGTGCTCTCGTGGTGTGGGATCCGCGGCGTGTTCCCAGCCGCTGAGGTCGCTTCCGGAGCTCCAACAATGCTGCGGTACAACTTTTGAGTGACCATTTCCATGGGGCCGTGGCGAAAATGAAGTAGCCAGTAGTGAGCCATCACAAGCATGAGCGCGCTGATGCCTATCCACGCTGCGACTGTGACTGGCAGTCGCCACTGCGGATCCATCGCCCCCACGTTCAGGCCCCATCCGTAGAAAAGCGCTGAAGCAACGAGATTTTGCAGCATGTATGCGCTGAGGGAGACGCGCCCGAGTGCGGCTAGAGAGCGGGATATTCCAGAGCTGAGTGAATGTGCGGTGCTGACGATCAGTGCGAACATTCCTACAGCTACTACTGGTGCAGTGCCGTAGCGGGTGAGGACGTTCAAGGCGGGGGATGACAGGGATAGGGCCAGGTCAATCGGCGCAGTGATGAGACCGATGATGATTAATCGCCGGCGCAGCTGTGTGGCTTTTTCGGTGAGTATTCCTGATTGGTATAGGCGGTGGCCGAGCAGGAACATCGCGATGCTCATCGGAAGAATGAAAACTGGTTCAATCCGGAACATAAATGCTGAATCAATGCGAAGAAGCACCAGGTCACACCAGGAGCCATCGCGGTAAGGGTTGCCTCCAGAGGCAGCGGGGGTGCTCTGGGTGTTCATGGAGGCCATGAGGGCCATCGATGCTACGAGAACGAGCAAAGCGTGCACAGCTAGTGCGCATGTGAACCATGCTTTTCGGGTGCGTTCGCTGAAGGTAATAACCCAGGCGGCAATACCGCCGGTCACTGCGTACCCCATAAGAATGTCGAATTCGACTACGAGTAGGTAGTGCAGGATTCCGTCGAGGAACAGGATGCACATGCGCCATTGATAGGGCCCAGGCCAGGTGTGGCCACGCCGGGATGCGCTTTCTGCTTGAAGTGCCAGGCCGATGCCAAAAAGAAGCGTCAGGAGTCCTAGGAATTTTCCGTTGGGCAGAGCTTGAAGAATGGCTTCGATTGTTTGCTGCCAGGGGGCGGCATTGCTGCTGGTGGGGGAGTCGAAGTAGCCGAGTAGGCCGCTGGGGTGGGAGAAGATCCATATGTTGGTGGCCAGAGTGCCACAGATCGCGATACCGCGGGCGATGTCCAGGGCGGCATAGCGAGGCTTAGGTGAGAACATGGCTTTTTTATCACAGATGAGATAAAAAAGATCTGGTGTGCAGGTGATAGACAAGGAACGTGCCCAAAATCGTCGACGTCATCCACAGGCGAGAGCGCATTGCTGACGCCGTTTTCGCCCTTATTGAGCGAGGCGGAGTGGAGGCAGCGTCATTACGTAACGTCGCAACCGAAGCTGGACTTAACGTTGGATCAGTGCGTCATTACATAGAAGGCCATGAAGGGATGCTCATTGAATCCCTCCAGGTCATGGGGGAACGCATCAAGAAACGCATTTGGGCACGAGTAGAGGATTTCCAAAAAGAACAGCTGAAAAACACAAAAGATTCGCTCAAAGCTGAGCGAGCCATCGCTACTTCACCTGCATTCCGAGACATGGCCGTGGATGTCTTAGAAGAACTGCTGCCGCTGGACGCCACGCGGCGTCGTGAAGTTGCCGTGTGGCTAGCTTTGAGTGAGCGCTCTCGAACTCAAAAGTCTTTGCGGACACAAGCCCAAGAAATGATCGAAGGGGCAAGGATGGTGACGCGCCCCTTAGTGGAGTATGCGCGTGTCCCTGAGGCTGAACTGCGTGCCGAATGTCTTGCGGTGGCGGTAGATGGCTTAGCGGTGGCTTTGCTCTACGGCCCAGAGCGACTCAATGCCAAGACAGTGCGAGAAATAATGCGCAGACATGTTGATACAGCGCTAGACGTGCGATAAGTGCTGTTGAGCGGTGAATCTACGAAAAGCACAGAACCTTTGCCGAGTAAACCTCAGAAGCGAACTCCTTGACCAGAGTGGAGATGTCCCGTGATGATGAATGAATCGCCATATGGCCAGCATTGATGGTGACCACTTCCATAAAAGGGTGCTGTGTCATGAGTTTGAGCAGACGCTGGTGGCTTTCACTGTGTAGCCCGGTTCGGCAATGGATCGTCAATGACGGGCACGGCAGCTTCTCGTAGAGGTCGACTGAGGGGAACACTTCATCGGCGAGGGTGAAGGTGTACAGCGCCAGGATCTCCTCGATACTGGCCGCTGTCCGGAATGTTCCATCAGGGTGTAGGCGGATAGTGCGGTCGATATCGGCGCGCATCGCATCCTCATTGAACCCCTTGAGAGTCCAGTCTTTCCGGTACCGATCCAGCTGTTTTTCTGCCCATGCCTCGACGTGTTGCTTGCTGGGCAGTTTGGTGTCTAGAGCGAACCTGGTGTTCAGGCCAGCATGGAATTCGGGGTCAGTGATAGTGCTGTAGGTCTTTATTACTTCACGGCGAGTCAGTGTTGCTGCTGCGTCAACACCAATGACCGAGGTGAACAAGTCTGGGCGTTTAATAGCGGCGACGCAGGCTAGGAACGCTCCCATGTCATGGCCCAGAAGAATCGCAGGGCCGAGGTTGAAGTAGTAGCTGATGGTTTCGAGGTCATGCCACGCGGTGCAAGCGGGTAGGTGCACGGCGGTGGAATGACCGTGGCGGCGCAGGTCAAAGCTGTAGACGTGGAATTGGTCAGTGAGTAGCTCAGCTAGTGGTGTCCATAGTTCTAGGCTCCAGCCGGGGGTGTGCACGAGGATGAGTGGCTGGCCAACACCACCGTGGTCTCTGACGGCGAGGACGCCGGTGTCCACGGGTATTTCGATGTCCTGTGGCGACATGGGAGTCTTCCTTCGCAGTCCGTCTGAGCCCAATGCTGGGGTATCGACGATATGCGCAAAAATGAAGAGAACATGCCTGCGGGGTGTCTAGGGGCGTGTCGCGGCTCACTGATGGGTGTTGAACATGCGCAGAGATTGGGCTGTAGAGGCGGCGATTTCGCTCAAGGTAGCGATGTCTTGACGGGTTTCGGTCGCCGCTGTTGACCCCGCGGATGCACGATCAGCGACCTGAGAAACGGTCTGGGCAATACCGCTGGCTCCGGTAGCAGCCTCCTGGACCGAACGTCGCATCTCTGTGGTGGTGGCGGTCTGCTCTTCCACAGCCGAGGCAATTGTCGATTGGGTTTCATTGATGCGGGCAATGATTTCGCCGATGCTGGTCAGCGCTGCCGAGGTCGCTTCAGCATCTCCTTGAATGCCCAGGATCCGTTCGGAGATGTCGTCGGAGGCCGCCGCGGACTGGGAAGCCAGTTCTTTGACCTCGTTGGCCACGACGGCGAAGCCTTTGCCTGCTTCTCCGGCGCGGGCGGCTTCGATGGTGGCGTTGAGGGCCAGCAGGTTGGTTTGCTCAGCGATCGACGTGATGGTTTTCATGACTTCGCCGATACGGGCAGAGGACTCAGAAAGTTTTTCAACGATGCTCACCGCGCCCTGGGCAGAGGTGACCGCCTCGGAAGCCACTTCAGAGGCGCGGGTGGCTGCAGTGGCGATCTCGCGAATAGAGACATTCATCTCTTCAGTGCCAGTGGCGACGGTGTTGACGTTGTCGCTCAACTGAGTGGCGGTACCGGCGGCGTCTTCTGCAGCTGAGCTGGTCGCTGCGGAGGTGGTAGCAAACCGGTCTGCGCTGGTATCGAGTTCAGCTGCTGTGGCTGCTATGCGGTCAATATCGCTGGTGATGAGGTTTAAAGAGGTAGTTAACGCAGCTTGGCGGGTGTTGAAGTGGTGGGCCAGAGCGCGGGTGGTGTCAGTGCCTTCGGGGGTGAGAGTGAGGTTGAGATCGTGAGGTTCTGCGCTGGTGAGCGCAGTGGTGTAGCGGTTCAGCGGTGCTGCGGTGCGGGTGTGCCATAGGCGCACGAGAGCAATCAGGGTGATGAGGCACACGATTGCGCAGGCAATCGCGGGGATGGCGGCCCAGCTCTTGACCCAGGTGGTTTCGCTAGCAGTTGGGACGATGGGATCTGAAGCCGCAGCTGGGGCAGTAGTGGTGCTGGCGCTGGTGATGGCCTTTTTGAGGGGGGTGGTGATGGCCTCGGAGGCGTTGCGGTAGTCGCGGCCCAATACGACGGTGGCTGCGAGTTCTCGTTTGGCGGTAGCGGTGAGTTCTTTATCTGCGGGGATCAGTTGGTATTCGGCGACCCGGACAGGCATTTGGGTTTCGGGGACGTTGTCTGCTTCCAGGCGTAGTCGCATGGAGCGGATATCGGCGATAGTGAGTTTTTTGTGTGCCTCAGCTGCGGTAGCGGCTGCAGCGGCCAGAGGGGGGGCAGTCTTGGTTGAGCGCAAGGATTCGAGGGTGGTGTCGATGGTGCGTGAGTTCTCGCTGATGGCGAAGTAATCGGTAAGCCATGCGCGGTCGCCAGTGGTGGCGAATCCTCGTGCGTCAGCGGTCAGGGCACGCATTGTGTCCAAGATGGTGGCGGCGTTGCTGATTCCTGTTGTTGTTTCTGGGGAAGTCCCCGAGGAGCTGGTAGCTGCGGTCGTGGGGGTGCCGTCGTCCTGGGTAGGGGTGCCGGTGTTGAGCAGTAGCGCGGCAATGGCCAAAAGAGTAAGTGCGGTCAGTGTCAGGGTCGCCAAATATCCAGTTCTGATGAGGGTGGATTGTTTCATGACGACCTTTCCCCGCGATGTGACATAGCTTTCCCCTGCTGCTCTCATCGGGCGAGCATGTTTGTACCTGAGTAGATTTCGTTGTTACGGCGGGGCAGCCGGTCATAGATCTAGGGATAACAAGGTGCTGTTCGCCTTCGGCGTGGCTGAATAACTTTTTCCTGTGTACACAAGATGTGCGGCGGCCGCGATAGTCTGGATGTGACACCGCGTGTGCTCATGACCGCCGCGCGGACCAAACACGAAGGACATGACATGGCAGTCATTACCGCAGTCGTCACGACAGCGACCGCAGTTGTTGTCGTTGCCGCCGCGCCGCGCCCCGAGCCGGTGCCGGTTCGTGTGGAATCACGTCGCTCTAGCTGAGCCGTGCACTAGTTCATCCGCCCGAAGGGCCCTGTCCGTCACGGACAGGGCCCTTCGTATATGTACAAGCTTATTGACGAGAGAAAACCGGGAATCAGTGGCCGGTAGAGGTGTTGATCTCGCTGCGGTCACCAGACCACAACGTATGGAACGAAGCCTCACCGCCATCAATGCGGCGGTAGGTGTGTGCCCCGAAGTAGTCACGCAACCCCTGAGTGAGCGCAGCATTGAGGCGAGGGGAACGGACCTGGTCGTAATAGGCCAGGGCAGAGCTGAACCCAGGAATAGGCACGCCAGCGCTCGCGGCAGTTGCGACAACTCGGCGCCACGCGTCCTGGTTTTTGGCCAGGCCAGCGGCGATAGAGGGAGCTTCGAGCAAAGTGATGAGATTGTTCGCGGCGTACTCATCGGAGATGCGTTGGAGTAGCGCGGCACGGATGATGCACCCGGCTCGCCAAATCGAAGCAACCGCAGCCACGTCGATCTGCCACCCGTATTCGCGGGCAGCGGTGCGGATTTCGTCGAGGCCTTGGGCGTAAGCGATGACTTTGGCGCTCCATAGGGCGTCCCGGATGTCATTGATGAAAGCTTCTCGATCCAGGTCGGCAGGCAAAGTGCGGTCCGGGCCTTCCAAAGCTGCCTGTGCATGCTCACGCAGCTCACCGTGACTGGAGATAGCGCGAGCAAACACGGCTTCGCTGATGGAGTTGACCGGCGTGCCCAGGTTCAGAGCGGACTGGACAGTCCACGTGCCGGTGCCTTTCATCCCGGCGGCGTCAACGATCAGATCCACCAGGGGCGTGCCCGTTTTCGGGTCTTTGTGTCGCAGCACCTCGGAGGTGATCTCAACGAGGTAAGAGTCCAGGTCGCCGCAGTTCCACGAGGCGAAAGTGTCGGCCATTTCATCGGCGGACAGGCCCAGGGCTTTGAGGAGTTCGTAGGCTTCGCCGATGAACTGCATGTCGGCATATTCGATGCCGTTGTGCACCATTTTCACGAAGTGGCCAGCCCCGTCAGCACCGATGTAGGTACAGCATGGCTGCCCATCAACTTTGGCGGAGATGTCTTCAAGGATGGGGCCCATGAGTGCGTAGCTGGAAGCTGGGCCACCAGGCATGATCGAAGGGCCTTCAAGGGCACCGACTTCACCACCGGAGATCCCCGCACCAATGAAACGGAACCCGGCATCGGCGAGCTTTTTCTCACGGCGGCGGGTGTCTTTAAAAAAGGCATTACCGCCATCAACAACGATGTCGTCTTTGTCCAGCAGGGGTATCAACTCGTCAATGACGGCGTCCGTGCCTCGCCCAGCCTGCACCATGATCACGATCCGTCGTGGGCTGGTCAGTGAAGAAACGAACTCTTCCAAGGTCTGGGCGGCCACGAAGGTGCCCTCGTGGCCGTATTCACGAACAACCTCGTCGGTCTTGGCCAAGGTGCGGTTATAAATAGCGACCGCGTAGCCGTGGCGAGCCATGTTGCGGGCCAGGCTGCTGCCCATGACTGCCATACCGATGACGCCGACCTCGGCTTTGCCATCTGGCGTGAGCCCCTGCGCGGATCCGCCGGTGCAGGTGGTGGGGGCGTCAGTCATCGAGTTCTCCTTGCTGATGGTCGTGTTCAAGAGCGAACAAGGCTATGAGGAGTATGAGACGTGCGGAAGTGTGGGTGAGCAAGGCCCACCTGAGCGGCCAGCACACAGACAGGCTGCCACTGCAGTTGGTGCCTGTGAAGAATCTCTCAACATCTCCTCAAAGCTGTCCCACCGGGATCTACAGCCCGAATGCATCTTTACTCTCAGAATCAAGAAACCTCTCACAGGTTCAACAAAAGCTTGACGTGCAAACACGCAGCGGTCTGGTCAGTGAAGGATGCGGACAGATGGACAAAACCCGCCCGTTAAAAACGCCAATCGCCCGGCGCTCTGTCCTGAAATGGTCAGCGATCGCTGGGGGTGGAGTCGCCCTGATGAGCGGGTGCGCACGCCCGCAGGCCCCCGCCAGCCCTGCCCCCATCCCAGACGAAGCTAAAGGCGTAGCAGTCAACGGCCGTACTGTCTGGTCAGCGTGCGTAATTAACTGCGGTTCGCGCTGCCCTCTGCGGCTGCAAGTAGAGAACGGAACGGTGGTGCGGGTTCTGCCCGACAACACCGGCGACGACTCACTACTCAACCGGCAGATCCGGGCCTGCGTACGCGGACGCAACATGCGCCAGCGCATCTACAACCCCGACCGCATCAAAAAACCCCTTAAACGTGTCGGCAAGCGCGGCGAAGGCAAATGGCAAGAAATCTCCTGGAACGAAGCCTTTGACCTTTTCGCCAAGAAGCTGAAGCACACCATCGACACCTACGGCAACGAAGCAATCTTCAAAACCTACGGATCGGGTACATGGAACGCCCACCTCGGTTACTCCGGCGGGTGGCCGCGCCTGTTCAACCTGCTTGGCGGGCACCTGGGCTATTACGCCAACTACAGCTACGGCAACCTCAACTCGGCCTCGATCTTCCAATTCGGTAACACCGATGAGCAGATGTCGAACTCCTTCGAAGACGCAGCCACACATTCGCGGCTGCTCGTGCTGTGGGGCAACAACCCCCAAGAAACCCGCATGTCTGGAGGCGGAAACACCTACACCTCACTCTTGGCCAAGAAAAAGGGACTCAAAGTAATCCTCGTGGATCCCCGCTACTCCGACTCCGGGACCGTCCTGGCTGATCAGTGGATCGCCCCTCGCCCAGGCACCGACGCCGCCCTCGTGGCCGGGATGGCACACGTGATGATCACCGAGAAGCTTCACGACAAAGAATTCCTTGACACCTACTGCCAAGGCTTCGACGAAGACCACATGCCCGAAGGCATCCCCGAAGGAAACTCCTACGAGAGCTACATCCTGGGCAAAGGGCCAGACAAAACCCCCAAAACCCCAGCCTGGGCCGCGAAAATCACCGGCGTCCCCGAACAGACCATCATCGCGTTCGCTCGGGAAGTCGCCACCACCAAACCAACCAACATCACCCAAGGCTGGGGACCTCAACGCCACGCCAACGGCGAGAACCAAGCCCGCGCCATCTACACCCTTGCCGCCATGATTGGCCAGGTCGGCATCCCCGGCGGCGGTACCGGCGGACGCGAAGGCTACTACTGGCCCGTCACGAAGTGGTTCCCCGACGGCGACAACCCCGTCAAAACCTCAATCAGCTTCTACAGCTGGACCGATGCCATCACCCGCGGTACCGAAATGACTGCCATCTCAGATGGCGTACGCGGCGGTGAACGCCTGAAATCGAACATTAAGTTCATCCTGTCCTACGGCGGCAACATGCTCGCCAGCCAACACGGCGACATCAACCGCACCAAAAAAATCCTTACCGACGAGTCACTTGCAGAGTTCATCTGCGTTGTTGATAACCAGATGACGGCCTCGGCGCACCTGGCCGACCTCGTCCTGCCAGACACCACCACAGCAGAACGTTGGGACCTTGTTCCCAGCGAATACACCGGCGACATGGCCTACCTGATCATGGCGGAGAAAGCCATCGAGCCACTCTTTGACTCCAAACCCGCCTACGAAATGTGCACCGAGATCGCTAAGCGGATGGGCATCGAAAAACAATTCACCGAGGGCCGCACCCTCGAAGAATGGGCTCGGCACATGCAAGCCGAAACAGTCAAAGAACACCCCGACTTCCCTGACTTCGACACCCTCCGTAAGAAAGGCGTACACCGCTACCACAACCCCGAGGGCATGACCGTAGCGCTCAAAGACTTCCGCGAAGACCCCGAAAAAAACAAACTTCCCACCCCATCAGGGAAAATCGAGATCTTCTCCACCCAACTATGGGAAATGGCGAAAACCTGGACTTTCCCCGAGCCGCGACTGCCCGGCGACATCATCACCGCCATCCCAATGCACATCGACACCTGGGAGGGCGCGACCGCCGCGAAGACAGACAAGCGCTACCCGCTTCAAGTCATCGGTCACCACTTCAAAGGCCGCACCCACTCCACCTACGGAAACCTCGCCAACAACCGCGAAGCCCACCCACAGAAAGCGTGGATGAACCCGCTGGATGCAGCCGAGCGCGGCATCAAAACCGATGACCGCATCGCAGTGTGGAACGACCGCGGAAAAATCACCCTCCGCGTCATGGTGACCCCACGGATCATGCCCGGCGTCCTCAGCGTTCCCCAAGGCGCTTGGCTGGAACGCGGACCAGACGGAACCGACCACGGCGGCGCCGTCAACGTCCTGACCAGCATGCACCGTACCCCCTACGCCAAAGGCAACGCCCAGCACACAGTGCTGGCCCAAGTCGCTAAAGCCACCGATGCGCCAGCACAAGCCGGTGCACCATCGCCGCGCTACGGCGCCCCCGTCTAAAACCGCAGCACTGAAAGAAAAAGAGGCCTCTCATGCAGGGATTCGCGTTCGACCAGAGCGCCTGCAACGGCTGCAAGGCGTGCCAAATCGCTTGCAAAGACAAACACAGCCTGCCCATAGGCGTGAAATGGCGACGAGTTGTGGAATACACCGGGGGAAGCTGGTCCAGACAAGGCGAAACGCTCACCCCTAACGTGTTCTCCTACTACACCTCAATTTCGTGCAACCACTGCGCCGACCCGATCTGCGTTGAAGTCTGCCCAACCACTGCCATGACAGTGCGCCAAGACGGCATCGTCTACGTCGAAGCAAGCAAATGCGTCGGCTGCCGATACTGCGAATGGGCCTGCCCCTACTCGGCGCCCCAGTTCAACGCCGAAAGCGGCCACATGAGCAAATGCGACGGCTGCTACGACTACCGCCAAGCAGGCAAAGACCCCGCCTGCGTGGCAGCCTGCCCATCCCGAGCATTGGCATGGGGAGAAATCAGCGAACTGAAAAAGAAATTCGGGCCAGGCATGGCCACCGCGCCCCTGCCCGACCCCTCGACCACCCGCCCCAACCTCGTTGTCAAACCTCACAAGAACGCGCAGGAATGGAACGCCGGAACCGGTGAGATAGCCAACCTCGAGGAGATCTGAACCGATGAACATGCACGAACTGCCCATGATCACGTTCACCGTCCTGGCACAGATGTCCGTGGGCGCGTTCATCGTGCTCGGCGTGATCAACACCGTTGCCCGGCTACGCGGCTACGACACCCACGCAGTCGAAGAAATCAGCGATCCAGCCGTACTAGCTGTCGGAGCAACTCTGCTCCTTGGGCTAGGAGCCTCCATGTTCCACATGAACGACGTATTCCACGTCTTCAATGTGTTCCGACACCTAGAAACATCGTGGCTGAGCCGAGAAATCGTCTCGGGCATGCTATTCGCCGGCACAGGCTTCCTCTACACAGCCTGCCAACTTTTCCGAATCGGGTCAGCCGCAGTACGGCAAGTGCTCGCATTCGTTGCCGCGACCTGTGGGGTGCTGCTCATCATTTCGATGAGCATGGTTTATATCTCTTTGCCCACGGTTCCGGTATGGGCCACATGGTTGACGTTCGCTCAATTCGCTACAACAACACTGCTGTTGGGTGCCTTCGCTATCGGTACCGCATTCGTTACGGTCACGATGCTGCGTCGCCGCGGAATGTATAGCAGCCCCATGGTGACTCGCCTGGAAGAGATTTCCCGCACACGGGCCCACCTGTCAATCGTTGAACGCCTCGGCGGCAAAGCCACTTCCGAAGCAGGCACTCGCCTCATTCTCAGCTGCCTGCGTGGCATCGCTGTCGCCGGGATCGTGCTACTCGTTCTACAAATCGCTTGGTACGTGCTTATCTTCACGCACCTATTGACAGTTGAACCCACACAGATCGCTCTGAACAGCGCACAGGCCTATACCGGAGCAGCAGCCATCGTCCGATTCACGATGACTGTTCTAGGGGCAGGGCTGCTCGGACTGTTCCTTTTCCGCCTGGCAGACCCCAAGACAGGAACTTATTCATCAGGAGGAGACACTCTCACCTCGAAAGCACAGCTCCAATGGGGGCACACTGAGCAGGTTGCACTGGTCATGACTGTCGCGTTCGTCCTCGTGTTCGTTGCCGAGTTCATCGCCCGATCGCAGTTCTACACCTCGATGTTCCGGGTCGGGATATGAATCCCCCGACACCGCTACCCTGGCCAGCCCTCGGCTCAGACACCCCCACAGGGCCGCTGCCCGCCCCACCTGCCTTTGAGAACCTGATCCAGCTCGCCGCCACAGCAACACCCCTATCTCGCTGGTTCCTGGCACCAGCTGGCGCTGACGTTCTGGAGAACCTCCACGCCGAAGACCTCCCACACACCTGGCCACTACCGCCTACAGACGCATCAAGCCAGGCAGCACTACACGACCTCGCCGGTCCGCATGACGTAGACGCCGTAGCCGCCGATCACCAGCGCCTGTTCGTTGGCCCGGGACGTATGGAAGCCGCCTCTTACGAATCAGTACACACATCTGCCGAAGGGTTGCTGTTCGAACCAGAAACCCTCGATGTGCGCGCCTGGTATCAGCACTATGGGCTCAGCGCACCCCGACAAGGCAAAGAACCCGATGACCACATCGGCCTCGAACTAGAGTTCCTCGCGACCCTAGCCACATGGGCATCAGACTGCCTAGAAGAAGGTGACACCCAGTCCGCAGCCATCTACGCTCAAGGCGCTCGCCAATTCACCGCCACCCACCTGCTGCCGTGGGCTCCAGACTTTTGTGCACTAGTGCGCGCCCGCGCCCACACCACCTTTTACCGAGCAGTGGCCGCTGCCACCGCTGCACTCCTGGACGCAGCCCCAGCCCTCCTACAGCCCAGCAGGCCACTGTGATGCCAACCCTGCACACCACCCCGCAAGCTCCTGCTGCTGCGACGACAGAACTCGGTGCAGTACGACAGTGGCTACAAAGCAGATCAGCCGGAATTGAAGTGGTGCTGATATGTGCAGAACATCCACACCCGCACGACACCGCATATGCGGTTACCCGTGCCCGCCCAGAAGCGGTTGTCATCCGGGCACCAGGATGCCTAGCCCACGTGCGCCGCAGCCAGGTGGTGCACATCCTGGCCGATGGCGCAGCCGGCGTGCGCCTGCTCATCGACGGATGCACTCGCCCTGACCAAGTGCATGCACGAATGAATGACCTCCTGGCCCTCATGCGTGACACAAACACCACCTCGCCCGAAACAGAGCAGAAAATTCCAGGCACACCTTTGCTCCAGGTGTGGACATCACTGCCACCTGCCACCAGCCGCCCCACCCCGCCGATACCGCTGCTCGAAGGCAAATCCATGCCGGTCTCGCGCCGCACCCTCGTTGGCGCACCAGCCCAGAGCGCTCTGCCCCACCCACAAGCATCCGAGCACAACGACCTCATCACCGCTCTTATGAACTTGCATGAAACCACCGGGCAGCGACTGCCCGACGCCGCGGCCGCGGCCGCCACCGCTGCCCCAGCAGTGATGCTGGCGGCTCCCGGATGCAATGCGTGCGGCACCTGCGTACGAACCTGCCCGGAAAAAGCCCTAGACCTGCAGGTTGTTGGCGAGGGAACCGCAGTGTTGACCGAGAGCATCGGGGCCTGCTCTGGATGCCGTCACTGCGTCCAGGCCTGCCCATCCCACGTGCTCACGGTGCGTCGGCACGCCCGCTGGAGTGATCAACTACGGGGAGGAGTCCTGCCCGTTGCCCAACAGGCAGTGACTGCGTGCGTGCGTTGCTGCGCCCCCACGCCTATCGATGCAGGTGGACTCTGCCAGGTGTGCGCCTATCGAAGAAAAAATCCTTTCGGATCAACGCTGCCCGCACACCTCACCCAGTGACAGCCTCCTCACTCGTGCTCCAGGCCAAAAGCGCGTCGCCCGAGCGCAGTGAGCTGATCGGCGGTGAACCTGCCAGACCAATTCGTTTCGTAATGCTCGGCCGGGAAATCACGTGGTGAACGACCAGCAAGAAAATCGCGGTAGGTATGGCGGGCATAGATGATGTTTTTCTCGCACAGCGGGGCAGCAGGAATGTACATGACGTTGCCCCAACCAACTTGGTTTTGCACTGCAGCGACAGAGTGGATGAGGTCAGCGTGCCACCACACCGAATCCCCAGCACGCAGATCAGGGATAGGAGTCAACGCGGCATGAAGCTCCGGATGCCACTTTTGAAGAACAGCCAAAACCATGCGGGGTTCAACACCACAGAGCTCGTCATCAGCAACATCTGGCAACAGCGCCCGCAACAAGACACTGCCCAACGCCTCAGGAATAGGCACAGTGTGGAGTACACCCTGGTCATTGCGCATGTCAGATAGAGCTGTCCACCCCTGGAAAGTGCGGAACACTGAGCATTTAGTGGTGCCGCCTTCATATTCGTGTATCTGTGTCCGGTGGGCAGCGTTCCACGGGTCGTAATTCTCAGGATGACCGCTGTACAGGTCGGCATACACCCGCCGGTAGGCAGGCAGCAGCCAACGTTCAAGCGATCCGGAATCACAGTGGGCGCCCAAGCCGCCGTTATCAGTGCCAGGAGCACGGCGACGGATGCGATCGGGATAGATGATGCTGCAGTCCGGATCGAACCATCGTGTCCCCGCAGACTCGTAGGTCCACAAGCGGTTGAGGAACGACTGGGCAGTGGCCATGCGCTCGCACTGACGCGCCTGCATTTGCGGAACAGACCAGTAGATGGGGTATATCGCAGGTTTAGAGGCAGAGGTATTCCCGAAAAAGTTGTCTCCAGCGCCGCGGTAGATGCCAGCGAAATTATTGGAGTCGACATATTCCTCGAGCTGGGCATCCCAGTCCAGAGCTTGCTCTGGGGAGAAATGGCCGCGTATGACAAGGCAGCCACGCGCGTGGATCAGTGCACGTTCGGCATTACTGACTGTTCCAGTAGCGATCTGGCTGTACGTCAGTTCAGGCCATACCGGTTTCCCGGCGTCCCGCGCAGCAATGATCTCTTCCAAGCCAGGGCGTAGGTGAGCCATCATCGCGGCGTACGCGGCCTGCGGATCGCCGATTTCAGCGCAGATGACGTGTTTCGCAGCCCGGATTGCTGCCTTGACATCGGTGGGAGCTGCCGAAGCAGGTATTGGTGGCAGGTCGTTGATGGTGTCGGTCATTACGTGCCTTTCCCTACCGGGCCGGCCACTGTAAGGGCGGTGGTCGTGACCCCATCTCCACCGACACGGCACTGCACTCGAAACAATTTTGATTTCAAGCGAAAGTTTATGCTTCTGCTATGGAGCGAACAAGAGGCACAACGGCCTCCGCATCCCGAGGCCTTGATGGACGCCGTGACCGCGCACTAGACATCGTCACCCAACGAGGCCGTATCGAAGTCGGAGAACTCGCAGCACTCCTGGGCGTCAGCCAAGTCACCGTCCGCAAAGACCTCGACGAACTCACCCGACAAGGCCTACTATGCCGCGAACACGGAGCCGCCGTCGCCAACGCCGGCGACGACATACGAGCCCGCCTCGCCTCCGGTTTCACAGTGAAATCCCGAATCGCGCGAGCCGCAGCACAGACCGTCCCCGACGGCGAAACTATTTTGGTCGAATCAGGATCCACCGCAGCGCTATTCGCCGAAGAACTCTGTGCTGCAGACCGTGACATCACCATCATCACCAACTCCACCTTCATCGCCGACTTCGTCCGCGACACCACCGCACCCCACATCATCGTCCTCGGCGGCGAATACCAAACCCGCTCCCAAGTGATGGTGGGTCCACTCGTCGCTGCAGCAGCACGAAACTTCCACGTCACCTCATGCTTCATTGGCATCGACGGATTCGATACAGGTCGCGGCTTTTGCGGCCGCGACATCGCCCGCGCCGAAGCAGTACGCGCCATGGCAGCCCAAGCCGAAGAAATCGTCGTCCTCACCGACTCCAGCAAATTCGGAACACGCGCACCAATTCACCTATGCTCACCCACTGCCGTCGGACGCGTCTTCACTGACGCCAACATCAGCGAAGAAGCACTCGCCGAACTGTGCTCCTGCGGCGTAGACGTCACCACCGTCCCCGCCGAACACAACGACTGACCCTCCAACAGCACACCCACAACCACCACAACTCAACTTTCGAGCGTGCCCCACCCAACCACGCAGGTAACTCCTGGGCTGGATAGTTACCCCCACCTAGATCCGCCAGTAACCAACCAGCCAGAGCACTCAAAAAGCTGGAGTTATGGTGGGGGATGACCCAAACCGTTTTTGAGCTTGACCCGGCGGCACAAGACCTTCTGTTCCGCCAAGCTCGCACCCCCAACGCATTCACCGACCAGCCAGTCACCGACGAACAACTCCGCCAGGTTTATGAGCTGGCAAAATGGGGCCCCACCTCCATGAACCTGCAGCCCCTGCGCGTTATGGCAGTACGTTCCCCACAACGTCGGGACGCACTGGTTGAGCACATGTCTGGCGGCAACAAAGAAAAAACACGAACCGCGCCGCTAACGCTCATCTTCGCCGCCGACCTAGACTTCCACGAACACGCGCCCGAACAATTCCCCGCCTACAAAGACGCTCACACCATGTTTGAAAAACTCGGGCGTCAAGGAAGAATCCCCACAGCTCACATGAACGCCACCTTGTCGATCGCCTACTGGATCGTGGCGTTGCGCGCTGCCGGGCTAGCCGTGGCCCCAATGACAGGCGCGGACTTCCCCTCCATCGCAAAAGAATTCTTCCCAGACGAGCGGGTAGAACCACTCATCGTCGCCAACGTCGGCTACCCCGAAACATCCTCATACCACCCACGAAACAAGCGCCTGGCGTTCGAAGAGGTCCTCAGCTCTGTCTGAACAAAAGCACAACAACGGCGCCAAGAAACGGCCGCGGGTCTGCGATGTTGCTCATGAAGGTCGGTACTGTGGTCGCGATCGCCCACCTCACGTTCGCGGATATGTCGTTTGTCCGCTCAGCCCCGCAAGGAGACACGTATGGCAGTACTCGGTTCGGTTCTCATGTTTCTGGCCCTTGGCATCGCTGGTTTTTGCCTGTGGGCTGCCTCAGGTGAGACAGCACCCGCCGTGACCGTTGACCTGTTCAGCAACACGTTGTCAATCACCCCGGCCACCATGTTTGTTCTCGGCGCTATCGCGATGCTGCTCATGATGTTGGGCGTATGGATGGCGTTTTTTGCAACCAAGCGCCGCTATCAGTCGCATCGTGAGCGTCGCCAAATGGAACGTCGCGAGCGTGAACAAGCAGCTGAGCTGGCCGAGACACGCGCCCATCTTGATGAGCACGAAGAGCGCGCCGCCACAGGCTCCCAGCCGCGAGTGGAGCCGCCTGTTGCTCAGGAGCACCCAGGCCGTTTGGGGAACCCGGACAGCGACGGAGAGCAGCTGCCTCCCACTCGATAACACCACACGCACCATGTGCCCTAGTGGAGCCCGCCTCGAACATTTGAGGCGGGCTCCACTGCATCCACGGGGTAAGCAAGATGGAATAGGCGAAACACATGTGGTTTCGAAGTGGCCCGTAGATCGCGGGAAAATGACTCCGCAACCGATGAGAACACTGGGGATGCCACTGCACGCCGAGATACGGGGTGCATCGTCGAGGGGGAACGATGCCGGTCAATATTCCGCACAGCTTGCCAGCGCGCAGGGTGCTCGAAGCAGAGAACGTGTTCGTTATGTCCCAGGAGCGCGCCGCGCGCCAGGACATCCGTCCGCTGCGGATCGCGATCCTCAACCTCATGCCTTTAAAAATCGATACCGAAACCCACCTGTTGCGCCTGCTGGGCAACACGCCACTGCAGGTAGAGATTTCTCTGCTCAACATGAGCTCGCACCACACCCGCAACACTCCGCCAGAACATATGCGGGCGTTCTATCGCACGTTCACGCAGGTCAAAGATGAGTGGTTCGATGGTCTGATTATCACTGGTGCGCCAGTGGAGAAAATGCCCTTCGAGGCGGTGGACTATTGGGGTGAATTGACTGAAGTTCTCGCGTGGTCCAAAGAGAGCGTTTATTCAACGTTAAACATTTGTTGGGGTGCACAGGCGGCCCTGTATGTCGACTATGGAATCCCCAAATACGACCTCCCTGAGAAGATGTTTGGGGTGTTTCAACACCGTGTTGTGAAGCCAACCTCGCCGCTGCTATCTGGGTTCGACGAATACTTTCCTGCCCCGCACTCTCGGCATACGGCCACGCGTACCGACGATGTTGCGCTTGTGGATGAGCTGGAGATTCTTGCCGAGTCCGATGAAGCCGGTCTCTACTTGGCAGGTCGCAAGGATGGGCGTGCGTTCTACGTGACGGGGCACCCGGAGTACGAGCGTGACACCCTGCGCGGTGAATGGGAGCGGGACCGTGCCAGAGGGTTGTCTATTCGTCCGCCGCATGGGTACTTCCCTGGCGATGATCCGACGCGTGACCCGATTGTCTCGTGGCGAGCGCATGCCTTCCTTCTTTATGCGAACTGGCTTAACCACTGTGTTTACCAAGGTACGCCGTATGAAGCGCCTGCTTTTCCTGTTGGAGGTTTGGGGGTGCGCTGAACGGGTGGGGGAGTTGCCCCATCTCGCTGATGCTGGGATGGGGCAGCTCATGGCAGATTTCTGATCTGTTTGTTGGTGTGTTTTTTCGGTACAGCTGGCATTGTGCAGAAAACCTGTTTTTATCCTGATACCTGGATGGGAATTTGGTGTATTTCTGTTCTTAGTGGGTGGTGCGCTTTCTCCGCATTGGGGAACTGGAAATCAGATATTCGCGGGTGGAGGGGTGTTTGTGGGGTTGCGTAACGGTAATGGCGGACTAGGTGCGCGGCAGTGCTGGTGCAGGGTGAGGTGCGCTGAGTAGGGGGACGGCAGCGTTGATGAGCCGCAAGGGAACTAGATAGACTGAACCCCTCTTTGCCAGGTTTGACGTCAAGTCGGGGGTGTCTGCCTGCGTGGCGTGGGGTCGTTGCATGCGGGGCAGGGCACAAGAGGCAGCCTCCGAAGGATCTATGCGTCAGATCCTCGGTAATTGAATTTCTCAATTGAAGAAGGCTGTGGGAGTTTTGGTCGCGGTGGAAAACAATGTGATGAGTAGGGACGCAGTCCAGGAAAACCAACACGGATGGCTTTATCCGATAACTGTGGTAGCACTGGCGGCTATTTTGCACTATCTCGGTATTTCCAAAATCGCTGTCATCTTTTTCATGCTCGCATTCGTTATTGCCGCATACCGTTCTTGGGTCTGTATGCGTGATGAAGAATGGGACGGATTCCGCGTAAATCTCTGGGGGCTTGTCCCCGCAACTGCAGGAGTGCTGTATGCCTTCGTTCTACTCGTGAGTGGAGCGGTCTAAGTAGGGGGCGTGTGGCGGTGAACGCGGTGTGGAGCGGAGGGAAACCTCCGCGCCACACCGCGTTCGTGTGGAGCCTGAATCACAAAAAAACCAAAGTTGAGCGGAATAGACGCAACTTGCTTGAGGTTGATGCCAACAGGAGCGCTATTCTGAGAACACCAGGCGCAGAAGGACCTGGCCGAGCAGAAGTGGCGCGGCTAGAACTTTCACTCAGAAGGAGCCAAACGCTCATGAACCTTCAACTCACCACAAAAGCCCAAGAAGCTTTCTCCGCCGCCACTCGCAACGCTGCGGCATCGGGACACCCCCACATCGAGCCAGCTCACTTCCTTCTCGCTCTGGCTCAACAACCCGAAACCACCACCGGACCGCTCCTCGATGCAAGCGGATCATCCCTGCGCGACGCCCGCGCCACCGCCGAACGCGAACTAGCCAAACTTCCCACAGCCTCCGGTAGCAGCCTGGCCAACCCCAACCTCTCCCGCGCGGCCATGAGCATGCTCGACCAAGCCCAAAAAATCATGGAATCAATGGGAGACACCTTCATCGCCACCGACCACCTACTCCTGGCCATCGCCCGCACCGGCCAATTCGGCCTCGCAGCCGAAACCATCGACCAGCTCATCCCTCAGATGCGAGGCGGCGGCAAAGTCACCACCGAATCAGGCGAAGACACCTTCAACGCTCTCGAAAAATACGGAACCGACCTCACCAAAGTCGCTCGCGCCGGGAAACTCGACCCCGTCATTGGCCGTGACGCCGAAATCCGTCGCGTCATCCAAGTCCTCTCCCGCCGCACCAAAAACAACCCCGTCCTCATCGGTGAACCCGGCGTCGGGAAAACAGCCGTCGTAGAAGGCCTAGCCCAACGCATCGTCGCCGGAGACGTCCCCGAATCCCTCCGCGACAAGAAACTTATCGCCCTAGACCTATCCTCCATGGTCGCCGGCGCGAAATACCGAGGCGAATTCGAAGAACGCCTCAAAAGCGTCCTAGACGAAATCCGCCGATCTGAAGGACGCCTCATCACCTTCATCGACGAAATCCACACCATCGTCGGTGCTGGCGGGTCCGGAGAAGGCGCCATGGACGCCGGCAACATGATTAAACCACTCCTGGCCCGCGGTGAACTACGCCTGGTCGGCGCCACCACACTCGACGAATACCGCAAGCACATCGAAAAAGACGCAGCTCTCGAACGCCGCTTCCAGCAAGTCTTCGTCGGTGAACCCACCGTCGAAGACACCATCGCCATCCTCCGCGGGCTCAAAGAACGCTACGAAGCCCACCACAAAGTCGCTATCGCCGATTCTGCCCTCGTAGCAGCCTCCGCTCTATCCAACCGCTACATCCAAAACCGGAAACTCCCCGACAAAGCCATTGATCTGGTCGACGAAGCAGCCTCCCGCCTGCGCATGGAAATCGACTCCTCACCGGAAGAAATCGACGAACTGCGCCGCAACGTCGACCGCCTCAAAATGGAAGAACTCCACCTCGCCCGCGAAGACGACGACGCATCCAAAGAACGCCTCGCCCGCCTACGCAGCGACCTAGCCGACAAAAACGAACAACTCGCCGCACTCAACGCCCGCTGGGAAGCCGAAAAAGCAGGACTCAACCAAGTCGGCGAACTCAAAGCCACCCTCGATGACCTGCGCATCAAAGCAGACATCCTCCTGCGCGACGGCAAACTCGACGAAGCAGCCCCCCTGCTCTACGGCCAAATCCCACGACTCCAAGCCCAAATCGACGAAGCACAACGCAACCAAGAAAACACCGAAACACCTGAGCCCATGCTCAAAGAAGAAGTCACCTACGACGACATCGCCGAAGTCATCGCCGCCTGGACCGGCATCCCAACAGGACGCCTCCTGCAAGGAGAAACAGAAAAACTCCTCCACATGGAAGACCACATCGGTCAACGACTCATCGGCCAACACAAAGCCGTCGCCGCCGTCAGTGACGCCGTACGCCGCAGCCGCGCCGGCATCGCCGACCCCGACCGCCCCACCGGGTCCTTCCTCTTCCTAGGCCCCACCGGCGTAGGCAAAACCGAACTCGCCAAATCTCTGGCCGACTTCCTCTTTGATGACGAACACGCAATGGTCCGCATCGACATGTCGGAATACTCCGAGCGCCACGCAGTAGCCCGACTCATCGGAGCACCCCCTGGCTATGTCGGCTACGAAGAAGGCGGACAACTCACCGAAGCCGTCCGCCGCCGCCCCTACTGCGTCATCCTCCTGGACGAAGTCGAAAAAGCCCACCCCGAAACATTCGACATCCTCCTGCAAGTCCTCGACGACGGACGCCTCACCGACGGACAAGGACGCACCGTCGACTTCCGCAACGCCATCCTCGTCATGACCTCAAACCTGGGCAGCCAATACCTCCTCGAAGACGCCCTGACCGACGACGCCAAACACGACGCCGTCATGGGGGCCGTTAGAGCAGCCTTCAAACCCGAGTTCGTCAACAGGCTCGATGAAGTCGTGATCTTCGAACCCCTCAACACCGAAGAGCTCGGCAACATCGTCGACCTGCAAGTCAACTCCCTGGCCGCACGCCTGAAAGACCGCCGCATCATCCTCGAAGTCAGCGACGCCGCACGTGAATGGCTCGCACTCACCGGCTATGACCCAGCCTTCGGAGCCCGGCCGCTGAAACGCCTAGTGCAAAAAGAAATCGGAGACCCACTAGCACGGCTCATCCTCGCCGGTGAGGTACGAGACGGACAATGTGTCCTGGTAGACAGCGACCCCAACAATGAATTCAACGGACTAGTGCTCCTGCCACAACCCCGCGAAACCACACCAACCAATCCCACTGCCGAAGACGACGTCGTCGATGCCGAAATCGTCGAAGACCGCGCAATCGAGCAGTAACGAATTTGGCGCTGCGAGCAGAAAACTCGCAGCGCCAAATGCTGTACGCAGCAAAAAAACCGGTGTGACCCACGAGTGTGAGTCCACTGTGAACATAGTGTGAGCAATGTGGGCGAACATATAGCTATTCGCACTCTCCCACAGGAGTTTTCCTCATGAAGATGATCCGCAGATCCTTAGTGATCGCCTCCGCTGTTGCTCTTATCTCACCCCTGGCATTCGCACCCACGGCCGGAGCTGCCTCCCAGCCAGAAGCTCCGCCAGCCGCGCACACCACGAAAACCGCTGGCAAAATCCCGGCTGGCCACAGCTTCATCATCAACACCGAACCCGGCGAAAAAGGCACTAAAACCGCCACCGAAGCCATCAAGAAAGCTGGCGCAACCTACGCCACCTCCTGGCCAGAAATCGGTGTAACCGTCGGTGTTGCCCCCGAAGCCAAGGTCAAGAGCATCGTCCAGCAGATCCGCAAGGTGCCCGGCATCCAGTCCGTCGGTGCAGCAGGCGCGGTCCAGAAGGAAAAACCACGCCAGCCCCGCAAAAAAGTCGCGCCACCCAAGAAAGCTGAAAAGCCTGGCGAACTCACCCAGTTCGTTGGAGCAACCTCCCTGCCTAAGGGAGCTGACGGCTCCGGCGTGACCATTGGCGTCGCCGACGACGGTGTCTACGACGAGCACAACGAACTCGCCGGACGCATCGACAAAACCCGCTCCGGCTCGTGCACCGCAGCAGGTGTGTGGCAAGGCGGCAACGACCTCTGGCGCCCCAGCGCCAAGGGAGACACCCACGGCACGATGGTTTCCTCCATCATGACCGCCGTGCGAGACGGTGCTGGCATGGTCGGCATTGCCCCTAAAGCCCAGGTAGTTGCCATGCGCGTCGTCTCCGACAACGGCAACATCTACCCCGAAGCCTCCATCTGTGCCGCGATGCAAGCAGTCAAATACAAACTGCCCATCGTTAACCACTCCTACGGCTTGGACAACGTTAAAGCCACCCGCCGCGCCCTCTGGGACCCCAAAGACCCAGACCAAGGCCCCGCCATCACCGCAGTGAACAAGGCATACGACTGGTCCCGCAAGCACGGAGTGCTCAACATCGCCGCCACCGGAAACTCCGGCGAAGACCTCTCCGACAAGCCCCACATTCCGCCGTCGAACGCCGAGCGCAACCTGCCGCCGCTGTCCTCGCGCCTGAAAGCACTCCTTGCTGAGGTTCCTGGCGTCCTTGGTGTCGGCGAACTCGATGAAGACGGCACCGTCGCTGTTTCTTCCAGCTCCGGCCTGGGAGTCGTCGACCTCACCGCCCGCGGATCCGGCGTATTCGCCACCGTCCCGGGGGAGTACGAGCAGAACGCGGGCACGTCTTTCTCCTCCCCAGCAGTGTCCGCTGTCGCTGCCTTGGTCAAGCAGAAACTGCCCAACGCCACCCCAGACCAAATCGAGAAGATCCTCGAAGAAAGCGCAAAGCCCCGCACCTGCGCCAAGTCCGGGAAGATCAGCACCGAGCAGCCCTGCCGCGCCAAAGGAAAACTCACCAACTACTTCGGACACGGTGAAGTAAACGCCCCGGCCGCGCTCAAAGCCGCCGACAAACTGCGCTGACACGCGCTCGAGAACGCGGGCCCGTCTCTAGGGAGAACACCTCTCCTTTCCCGAGACGGGCCCGTTCTCATGCATACACACCATCACCGAAACCCAGATATCTCATTGCGCAGTTTCGTGCCACCAACCAGTCATTCGTTATTTAATGCGTGTTACTGGTGTCACAACGATGTGACCCCCACCACGGTGCACCCGCCGTGCCCTCACGAGAATGCGATGGCAAATGACTGATACCCCACCCCAGGGCAGCCACAGCGCCCACCACTTCAGCGGCCACAGCGATGCCCAGATAACCCTGGAGCGAAGCCTCACCAACCGCCACATCCAACTCATCGCCATCGGTGGCGCTATCGGTACCGGCCTGTTCATGGGTTCAGGCAAAACCATCAGCGTCGCTGGACCATCCATCATGTTCGTCTACCTCATCATCGGCGTGATGCTCTTCTTCGTCATGCGCGCCATGGGCGAACTACTCCTGCACAACCTCGAATACAAGTCATTCCAAGACTTCGCTGCCGAATTCCTCGGCCCCTGGGCTGGGTTTTTCTCCGGATGGACCTACTGGCTCTGCTGGGTCGTCACCGGCATGGCCGACGTCATCGCCGTGGCTGGCTATTGGAACTTTTGGGTCCACGGCCCCGACCCCGACGTCTTGACCCCACTAGCAATCGCCCTATCCCTCATCACTCTCTTAGGCCTTCTGGGCTTGAATCTCCTGACAGTCAAACTCTTCGGTGAACTCGAATTCTGGTTCGCCATCATCAAAGTCATCGCGATCGTCGTACTCATCGCGCTAGGGATCTTCCTGGCAGTTGTTGGATTCACCTCACCCGAAGGCATCAAAGCCTCATTCACCCACCTATGGGACCGGCCCGGCGGCCTCTTCCCCCATGGCCTGCCCGGATTCTTCGCAGGTTTTCAGATCGCCGTATTCGCCTTCGTCGGAATTGAACTCGTAGGAACCACCGCCGCCGAAACAGCCGACCCGCAACGCAGCCTGCCCAAAGCCATCAACTCCATCCCGATCCGCGTCGTCTTGTTCTACGTCTTCGCGCTCATGGCCATCATGACCGTGACCCCCTGGGACCAGATCAACCCCGCCGTATCCCCATTCGTGAACATGTTCCAGCTCGTCGGCTTTGCCGGAGCAGCCTCCATCATGAACTTCGTTGTTCTCACCTCTGCCTCCAGCTCCGCGAACTCCGGCATCTTCTCCACTTCACGAATGCTCTACGGCCTGGCACACAACAAAATGGCCCCAGCAGCATTCGGGAAACTCTCCAGCCGCAAAGTCCCCCAAAATGGACTCTTCCTCTCCGTTGCCCTGGTGGCCTGCGCAGTCTTCTTACTCGCCAGCGACACCATCATGGGAGCTTTCACCGTCGTCACCACCATCTCAGCCGTCCTATTCATTTTCGTATGGACGCTCATCCTGTGCAGCTACATGGTCTACCGCAAACGCCACCCCGAAGCACACGCAGCATCCGCATTCAAAATGCCCGGTGGCGTCCCCATGTGCTGGGTAGTGCTGGCTTTCTTCGCATTCGTTCTTGTCCTACTCACCCAAGAAACTGACACCCTCCAAGCGCTTCTAGTAACCCCCTTCTGGTTCCTCTTCCTCGGCGTGGCCTGGGTCTTTGTCCGCAAAAACACCACCAACAAGGACACACAAACCCCCCAAACCCAACCCACGGCCTAACAGCCCCGACCACCATCACACCAGGGCGCCCATCCACTACCGGATGGGCGCCCTCGCTATGTTCCCCAACCCCTCGAAGTAAGCCGACCGCCACCTTCGTCAATAAGACAGACGTACAGCACCCGCCACCACATGAGCGCATACGCGACTTGAACGCACGTCTTAGACACAAGTCACTCACTCCGGCCTGAAAAACAAAAAACATCCAGCACAGGCGAATTCGATAAATCAAGCCATTTTTATGGCCGCCGAGTAGGACGAGTGAACAACTTTCCTCACTTTTTTATCGGACGACTGCTCAAGTCCCGATCAGGACGGTCGATCAGGTTGGTGTCGCCGCAAGAGGGGAAAAACGCAGCGACCGGCAGCGGAAACTCCACGCCGACCACAGGGGGAAGCCACGGTGTCGTGGCTACCACGACACCGAACACTCAGCACAGCGGGCGACCACCCGCCCGCACGAAAGAGGAACACCATGAGCATCACCACCAACGCACGAGCCATCACCACCAGCAAACGCGCTATCGCCGCCCTAAGCATCGCCGCAGCCATGGTCGGCATGAACAGCCAATTCGCACCCCACGCTCACGCTGCCGAAGCCACCGCCACAGACAACACCGCCACGTTCCTCCAAGCACTCGGCAACGGCAACCAGTACATCCTTCAAGACAAAGCAATGAACGAGGCTGTCGCACCACTGATCCTGCAGCTGCGTGGCGATGACTCCGGCCAGGAAATCTACGCCTACTGCATCGAAGTCGACACCCCAATCCTGGACAGCATCGCCGGCGTCCGTGGCGCCTACTCCGCACAAGACTGGGAAACCTACACCTCACAAGCAAAAACCGCCGAGCGTCGCGCTTCCTGGTCTGCAAACAAACACAAAGTCCTGTGGCTCCTGGCTAACTCCTACCCCCAAAAGCCTGCACGTGAGGTTTTCGCCTCACTCGGCATGGAACTACCCACCTACGCCGACGGCAGCACCTACAGCGAAAAAGACCTCAACCGCGCCATGCGCGACGCCACCCAGCTGGCTATCTGGCACTTCGCGAACGGTATTGACCTCTCCGACAACTGGATCGACGAGGCAAACCACACCCGCATCGGACGTTTCGCCGACGGCAGCCAGATCGACATTTACGAGGCCTACCAGCGTCTGATCGAGCGCGCCGAAAAAGCTCCCGTCGTCGAGAACGTCACTCCCTCAATCTTCTTCCAAAACGCAAACAGCACCAACGTCGCTGGCAACGTATTCAAACCCCTCACCCTCAAATCCACTGCACCCGCCAACGTCAACGTCTCTCTGCCCGAAGGCGCGACCCTTACCGTCTCGGGCAAGGAATACACCGGAGACGTCAAACTCACCGCAGTCACCGATGGCACCACGATGCAGCTAGCAGTTCCAAGCAGCGCTGCCGCAGGATCAGTGGAAATCTCAGCCGATGCCCAAGGACAGCCTTCACCAGTTGGAACAGTCTGGTACGCCAAGGGCAGCCAGTCCCTCATCACAGCCAAGGCAGTAACACAACACGTCATGGCAAAAACCACGATTAACTGGACCGCAGAACCAGCTGCTCCTGCTCCAGTTGAGCCAACCACTCCGGCACCGACTGCCCCTGTCACCCCAGCACCAGTTGTTCCTACAACACCGGCACCGGTCCAGCCCACCACCCCAGCACCGGCACCAGTTGTGCCAACCACCCCGGCTGCCCCTGCTCCGGTCGAGCCCACCGCCCCGACCACTCCTGCTCCTTCCACCCCGGCACCAGCAGCCCCACGCAAGGAAAAAAACCGCGCCGAACAGCCCAAGAAGGTTCGTAAAGCAGCCACCCCGATGGTGACTCGCACCTTCCAGGTTGACCGCTACATGCCACAGAACGCGGTCCAGGCACGTGGTGTCGCCGCTTTGGATAACGACGGTGTACTGAAGTACCGCGAGGACAAGTTCATGTGGGGCCGCTCTGCCTGGCAGATCGTCACTGTCACGGTGCCAGCCAACGCTAGCCACGCTGACATCATGAAAGCGATCAACGCCAAAACCAGCGCGAAGATCGGCGACGTCAACACCGCAAGCAAGCTGGCTTCCTCTGCTGCAGGACGCACCCACGTCATCGCATGGGAGCTTGGTAAGGGCGCCACTGCTAAGAACGCGTGGGGCACCGCTAAGAAGACGGTGCAGAAATTCTTTGCCCGAGGCTGATCTGAACTAACAATCAACTCAGTTAGCAACTGCTAGAGAGGCTGCCCACCCGTAGTACGGGGTGGGCAGCCTCTCTACGTCATGAGGACTTACAGGACAGTCAGTTAGACCGGCCACCGTTCTTGCCGCCAAGCTGCTTGCCAAAACATCCATTCACATCGAGTAGCCATGATGTAGACCTCGCGCATGCGCGCACGTACTGCTGCGGTGGCTGTTATTGCAGCTTCATTCACTAAAGCTGAGGCATTCGCAGCAGAGGCGCTGAAAGCATCATCTTCGTAGGTGCTGATCCAATCGCCGTAAGGATGCCAAGCAAGATCCGTCTCATGAGGTCGCGTTGCGCGCACGCGCGCGGCGAGTCTGCGACCGACATCGTCATAGACGCAGAAGCAAGGAAGCACAGCTGCTGATAGAGTTGCGTAGTTTCCACGGGTTGCTTCAGCCAGGAGGAAGCTCGTGTACATCACGCACGTGGGCGAGGGTGCGGGGAAGCTTTCTGCAGTGATGTAGGACAAATGTGAGTCGTGTAGAAGCTGTTCAGTCTCGAGAGACTCTGCAGCTGTTGTGGCCCAAAAAACGGAGGCTTTCCTGGTAGGTGCTATCGCTGACAGCATCGCCATGACTCGGCCGTAGTCGCGTAAATAGTGCGCGTCTTGGGCGAGGTATTCCACAAAAATGCTGTGTTCAAGGGTGCCATCGGCCAGGGCGTTGAGGAAGGGTAACCGGTCGATTTCTGCGCGGATGGTAGCGGTGTCTTGCCACCATTGTTGGGTAACAGTGGAGTCCATTAGTTCCACCAGGCGTGAAAGTGATGCACGGGGCCGTGGCCGTTGCCGATGTCGAGGGCGTCTGCGTGTTCGAGGGCGTGGGTAAGCCATGTTTTGGCGTGTTCCGCGGTGGTATGCCAGTCGGATTGCTGGGGGCGAAGAGCTGCTAGAGCCGAGGAGAGGCTGCACCCTGTGCCGTGGGTATTGGTTGTTGCTATGGCTGGTCCAGTCAGTTCGCTGGTTCCGGTTGCGTCGGTGAAGACGTCGACGGTGGTGTCGCTGGTGTTAGTGATGAGGTGGCCGCCCTTGAGCATGACGGCGGTGGTGCCCAGGTCTAGCAGAGCGGTTGCTTGGTGCCGCATGGCTTCGATAGTGGTTGCAGGGGTGGTGTTGAGCAGGGTGGCTGCTTCGGGCAAGTTGGGGGTGATGACGTCGGCCAGGGGTATGAGGCGTTTGAGTGCCTCCAGAGTGTTGGGGGCCATGAGGCTGTCTCCGCTGGTGGCGACCATGACGGGATCGAGAACGATGTAGGCGGGGGGCTGTTGTTGGCGGGCCCGGGTTTTTTGGTAGGTGGCCAGTAGGTCTGTGACTTCATCGGCGATGGCTGGGGTGGCGAGCATGCCGATTTTGATGCTGTCGATGTGTAGATCGCTGGTGAGAGTGTCGAATTGGGCGCGGATGAAGTCGGCGGGTACGGGGTGTACGTCGGTGACTTTGCAGGTGTTTTGGGCGGTGAGCGCGGTGATGATGGTGCTTCCGTAAGCGCCTAGAGCCGAGAAAGTTTTGAGGTCGGCTTGGATTCCTGCGCCGCCAGAGGGGTCAGAGCCAGCGATTGTCAGTGCGGTTGGGTGGGTGTTCATGGGGTCCCTTGGGGAAACGGTTAGTGGGTGGCTGTGTGCCAGGCGGCGGCGAGTTCTTTTGCAGCTGAGTGCGGGTTGGGCGCGTTCATGATGGCGCTGACGACGCATAGTCCGTGTGCTCCGGCTTCGTGGACGGCCGGGGCATCGGCTGCGGTGATTCCGCCGATGGCTACGCCAGGCCACGGGGATTTGGCCATGATGTCGGCGAGTGTGGCCAGACCGGTGGCTGGTGCGTGTCCTGGTTTGGTGGTGGTGTCGCGGATGGGTCCTACGCCGATGTAGTCGAGTTGGGTCAGTGCCTCGGGACCTTTGTTCATGGCGGCGGCCAGATCTTCAGGGCGGGTGATGGACAAGCCGAGGATGGCGTCGGGGCCCAGGATGGTGCGCGCTTCGGTGACAGGCATGTCGGATTGTCCGACGTGGGCGCCGTCTGCTCCGGTGGCGGCAACGAGGTGTACACGGTCATTGAGGATGACGGGTATGCCGGTGCCGGTGAGTGCGTGCACAACACTGCGGGCAAGTTCAGTAAAGGCACGGTCTTCAGCGTGAGGGTCACGTATTTGAACAATGGTTACCCCGCCTGCGACGGCCTCTTGAACGATGTCGTGCAGGCGCCGTGAACCGGCCATTGTGGTGTCAGTGACAAGGTAGACGGATAGGTCGGGGCGGGTCATGCGGGAATGGTTTCGGTGGTGATGTTGGCGCCGCTAGTGATGTGGTCAGCGGTGATGTTGTCGAGCGCGTCGAGTAGGTTGACGGCGAAGGATCCGGGCCCTGAGCTGTTTTCGGCTGCGATTTCGCCCGCGATGTTCAGATGGGTGGTGGCTGCGACGGCGGCGAGGAGGGGGCTGGCTACTGAGGCGTATGCGGCCATCAGCGCTCCTAGAGAGCAGCCGGTTCCGATGACGCGGGCGAGCATAGGGACACCATTGTTGCCTCGCACGACGGCGGTTTCTTCTGCTGTGGTGGTGATGAAGATGTCGGTGGCGCCGGAAATGGCGATAGTGGTGTCGTATTGGCGTGAGGCGCCGATGGCTGCTTCGATGGCGTCGTCAGTGGCAGCGGTGGAGTCGACTCCGCGTCCTCCTGTACCGCCAGTGAGGCCCATGATTTCGGAGGCGTTGCCGCGGATGATGCTGGGGGAGTGGGTGGCTAGCTCGCGGGCGATGTTGGTGCGCCAGGGCAGTGCACCTGCGGCGACGGGGTCAAGAACCCACGGGGTGTGTGCGCTGTGTGCACCGTTGGCGGCTTCGCGCATGGCGGTGACGGTTTCTTCGTAGGGGGTGCCGAGGTTGATGAGCACTCCGGATGCGATGGTTGCGAAGGCGGCAGCTTCGTGGGGGTTATCGATGACGGCGGGGGCTGCGCCGGCGGCGAGGAGGATGTTGGCGGTGGTGTTGGCTACGACGATGTTGGTGAGGTAGTGGACCAGGGGGCTGTTGGCGCGCAGCGCTTCGTGTGCGGTGGCGATGTGCTGGGGGGTGATGGGTTCTGCGGGCAGGGTGGTGATCAT